>NZ_LBMK01000003.1:414412-545674 GCF_001005295.1 Streptomyces yangpuensis
GGCTCAGCGCCGCCGCCCGGCGGGCGGGGACGACCGCCGCGGCCGCGCCGGTCACCAGCGACAGCAGGCACACCAGCAGCAGGGTCCCCCACGGGAGCACGAGCGCGTACTGCGCCATCGCGCCGTTCGCCAGCGAGCCGACCGCCCAGGCGCTGAACACCCCGCCCGCCAGCCCCAGCAGGGTGCCGAAGGCGGCGACGATCACCGCCTCCAGCCGGATCATCCGCCGGACTCCGGCCCGGTCCATCCCGATGGCGCGCAGCACGCCGATCTCCCGGGTCCGTTCCGAGACCGACATGGCCAGGGTGTTCACGATGCCGAGCGCGCTGATCACCACGCCGGTCGCGAGCAGTCCGTACATCAGGGTCAGCAACTCGCCGACGCTGCCCGCGGCCTCGTGGACGAGGGCCGCCCGGTCCTGGACCTTCAGCAGCGGGTTGTCGCCCACGGCGGCGCGCAGCCGCTTGCGCATGGCGTCGGAGGCACCGCCGTCCTCGGTGCGTACGAGGATCCGCTGGGCGGAGCCGGGCAGGAAGCCGGCGCTGCGCACCTCGCCGAGGTCGCCGAGCGCGTCGCCGGCGACGGGGTTGTCGCGGTACACGCCGACGACCGTGTACGGGCGCGGGTCCCGGCCGCGTCCGATGTGCGCGTCGAGGCGGTCACCGGCGCCGACGCCCTGCTCGCGGGCGAGGGCCGAGGAGACGGCGATCCGGCCCGGCCCCAGCTCCTTCGCGGAACCGTCGGTGAAGTCGAGCCTCATGACCGCGTCCACGGCGGCCGGGTCCACGCCGGCGATCTGCCGGACCCCGCCGCCGGTGAACAGCGACACGTCCGCGATGGCCGCCGCGGTCCGCACCCCGGTGGTGGCGGCGACCCGCTCGACGGCGGCCGGGTCGATGCCCGTGGTGGGGGTGCGGGTGCCGATCACGTAGTCGGCGCCGAGTCCCGCGGCGGCCTGGCGGTCCAGGGCCTGCGCGGTGGAGTTCCCGACGACGGCGAGCCCGGCGACCAGCGCCGTACTGATCATCAGGGCGGAGGCGGTGGCCGCGGTGCGCCGCGGGTCGCGCAGCGCGTTCTCCCGGGCGAGGTGGCCGACGGCCCCGAAGCGGCCGGTCAGCCGTCCCGCCAGCCGGATCACCGGTGCGGCCAGCAGCGGCGCGAGCACGATCAGGGCGACGACGAGGACGCCGCAGGCGAGCATCGCGTCCTGGAGGTTCTGCGCCGAGGCGTCCTTCGCCCCGCTCAGCGACACCAGCAGCCCCGCGCCGAGGAGGAGCAGGCTCAGCCCCGCGGCGGCACGGATCCGCGAGCGCGCGGCGGAGGGCGGCTGCTGGACCGAGCGCATCGCCTCGACCGGCGCGACCTTCGCCGCCCTGCGGGACGGCAGCCACGCGGCGAGCACCGTGACGCCCACGCCGACGCCGAGCGCCGCCACGACGGGCCGCGGGCCGATCACCAACGGCCCCTCGGGCAGGGCGTCCTGCGCGGTGCCGAGCAGCCCGGGCAGCACGGCGGCGACGCCGAGCCCGAGCAGGAAGCCGGCGGCGGAGGCGACGAGACCGAGGAGCGCCGCCTCGGCGAGCACGGAGCCGGCCACCTGGCGGCGGGAGGCGCCGATCGCCCGTAGCAGGGCGATCTCGCGGGTGCGCCGGGTCACGAGCATCGTGAAGGTGTTGACGATGAGGAAGGAGCCGATGAACAGCGAGACCCCGGCGAAGACCAGCGGCAGTTTGGTGTGGCCCCGCGTCACGGTGTCGACGTACAGGGCCTGTTGTGCGGCCTGGGCGGCGCCGGTGGTGGCCTCGGCCCGGCCGGCGGGGAGCACGGCGGCGACCCGGGCGGAGAGTTCCGCCTGGCCGGTGCCGGGCGCGGCGGTCAGGTCGATCCCGGTGTACCGGCCCGGGGCGGCGAACAGCTGCTGGGCGGTGGCCCGGTCGAACAGGGCCAGGGTGCCGCCCGCGGTCACCCGGGTGTCCTCGGTGGCGACGATGCCCACGAGCCGCTTGGTCATGACCGGCCCGTCGGTGGCCAGCCTGACCGGGTCGCCGAGGCGGAGGCGGCCGGCGGCGGCGGTGCCGCTGTCGACGGCGATCTCCTCGCCGCTGCGCGGAGCGCGGCCCTCGGCCAGCGGATACCGCCCGTCCTCGCCGTTCCCGTCCGGTACGTGGGCGGCGCCGAGGTTCGCCCGGGCCCGGCCCGCCCGCAGCGGGGTGCCGTCCGCGGCGGACAGCGTGGCCGAGCCGTCGGCGGCGGGCCGTACGGAGGCGACACCCGGTACGGCGGCCAGCTTGCGTACGAGCGCGTCGTCCAGGACGCCCGCGGGGTCCTCGCCGGGTGGCGCGTCCGGGGAGTGCCTCGGGGTCACGGAGACCGCGATGCCGGCGAAGCTCTTCGACGCGGCGGCGCGGTGGGCGGCGGCGGAGGAGTCGGCGAAGACGAGGGTGCCGGAGACGAACGCGACACCGAGACAGACCGCCAGGACGGTCATGGCCAGACGGGCCTTGTGCGCGAGGACGTTGCGCAGGGCTGTTCGCAGCATGGGGAGCTTTCGGGGTGCGGGGTGCAGGGGTGCAGGGGTGCGGGATGCGCGGTGTGCGGTGTGCGGTGGGTGAGTACGGGCGGGTACGGAGGGGTCAGCGGGTGTGGCGGCCCGCGCCGCGGCTCCCGCTCTCGAACGCGGGCATCCGGTCGAGCACGGCCGCGGAGGACGGCTCGTGCAGTTCGTCGACGACATGGCCGTCGGCGAGGAACAGGACCCGGTCCGCGTACGAGGCGGCCGCCGGGTCATGGGTGACCATCACCACCGACTGCCCCAACTCCCGTACGCAGTCGCTCAGGAAGCCGAGGATCTCGGCGCCGGAGCGGGAGTCGAGGTTCCCGGTCGGCTCGTCGGCGAAGACGATCTCGGGCCGGGAGATCAGCGCCCGCGCCACGGCGACCCGCTGCTGCTGTCCGCCGGAGAGCTCGGCCGGGCGGTGGCCCAGCCGGCCGGCCAGCCCGACGGTGGCGACGACGGCGTCCAGCCAGGCGGCGTCGGGCCGGCGTCCGGCGAGCCGCAGCGGAAGCGTGATGTTCTCCAGCGCGGTCAGGGTGGGCATCAGGTTGAAGGCCTGGAACACGAAACCCACCTTGTTCCGGCGCAGGGCGGTCAGCTGCCTCTCGGTCAGCGACGACAGCTCGGTGCCGCCGATGCGGGCGGAGCCGGAACTGACCGTGTCCAGCCCGGCCAGGCAGTGCATCAGCGTGGATTTGCCGGAGCCGGAAGGGCCCATGACGGCCGTGAACCTGCCGCGGGCGAAGTCGACCGTCACCGCGTCGAGGGCGGTCACCCGGGTCTCCCCCTTTCCGTACACCTTGGTCAGGGCGGTGGCGCGGGCGGCCGGTTCGGGGCAGGGAGAGGGCTGCGACATAGGGGACTCCGCCTCGGGTGCGAGCTGCTTCGGTCCGCGCCCCAAAGGGCGGGCGGACCGGGGACGCATCCATGCTCACGGCCCTGACCTGCGTAAACATCCTGCTGGAGGCTGGAGTCGAGCTCTGTCGGAGGGAGGGGGCCGGGCCCGTCCCCTCTGTCTTCGGGCACAGCCGCGGAGGCGCCGCCTCCGTCTTCGGGCAGAGGGTGGAGGGTGGAGGGCCGAGGCGGAGGGCGGAGGCGGAGGCGGAGGTCCGGGGTCAGGCGGACGTCCTGGGCCGGGCGGCCGTCAGGAGGCCAGGCCCGTGCGGTGGGCGAGGAGGGCCGCCTGCACCCGGCCGGCCGAGCCGGTCTTCTCCAGGATCGCGCCCACGTGTGTCTTCACCGTGCCGATCCCGATGCCGAGCCGGTCGGCGATCTCCTGGTTCGCCAGCCCCTCCCCGAGCATCGCGAGGACCTCCCGCTCCCGTACGGTGAGCCGCGCGATCCGCTCGTCCCCGGGCCCCGGTCCGGAGCCGTCCCGGTCGCCGCGCAGCATCCGGGCGATCACCGAACCGGTCACGCCCGGGGAGAGGACGGAGTCGCCGGCGGCCGCCGCCCGCACCGCGCCGATCAGCTCCTGCGGTCCCTCGTCCTTCAGGAGGAAGCCCGCGGCGCCCTCCCGCAGCGCCCTCAGGACGTTGTCCTCGTCGCCGAACGTCGTCAGCATCACCACACGCGGCGCCGGATCGAGGGCGAGCAGCGGTGCGATCGCGGCCAGGCCGTCGCACACCGGCATCCGGATGTCGACCAGTGCCACGTCGGGCCGGTGGGCGGCCGCGAGCTCGACGGCCTGCCGTCCGTCGGCGGCCTCGGCGACGACGTCGATGTCGCCCGCGTGCCGGAGGATCAGGCGGACACCGTGCCGGATCATCGTCTCGTCGTCGGCGAGCAGGACGCGGAGGGGACGGTCGGGCGCGGTCACGGGATCTCCCAGGGTGTGGCGTCGCGGACCGACGGGACGTCGAACCGGTCGATGGCGATCAGCCGCTGGGCGGCGTCGAAGCAGTAGCGGGCGATGAGCAGGCCGCCGGGGCGCCGCTCGGTGGCGCCGTTGAACGGGTAGACGCAGCCGGCCGTACCGGCCGGGCGCGGCGGTTCGTGGCCGGTGGCCGCGGCCCGCACCGCGCCGTTGTCCTGCACGCCGAGCCCCGCCACCTCCCCGTACGTCATGCCGACGCGCGGCAGCGGGGCCGGGCCGGAGCGGCCGGACGGCTGGGCGGCGTACACGAAGGCGGTCCCGACGACCATGAGCGCGGACAGTGCCGCCAGCCCGAAGCCGAGCGTCAGCACCTCGGCGGTCCGCCGCCCGTCGGGGCCCACGCCGCCGGGGGCCGTTCCGTACGGGTCGGGGCCGGCCGGGGCCGTTTCGTAGGGGTCGGGGCCGGCCGGGCCGCCGCCGCGGGGGGAGCGGCCGGGGGTGAGGTCGCCGGCCGGCTCGGCCGACTCGGCCGGCTCGGCCCGCTCGGTGGGCTCGGTCGGCACGGCAGCGTCCACCCGGAACCCGCCGGACGCCGGCGCGGCCGCCGCCTCGAACGTCCCGCCGAGCAGTTCCACCCGCTCGCGCAGTCCGGTCAGGCCGCGTCCGGTGCCCAGCTCCTCCACCGGCGTCGGCGGCCCGGGCCGCGCCCCGTTGCGCACGGTGACCCGTACCTGTGCGCCGGCGTGCACGACCGTCACGGTGACGTGCGCGTCCGCCGCGTACCGGTGCACATTGGTCAGGGCCTCCCGTACGACGCGGTGCACCGCCCGGCGGACCGGCGCGGGGCGGGCGTCGAGGTCCGGGCCCGTCCAGTCGAGGCGTACCGCGATGCCCCCGTCGCGGGACTGCGCGACCAGGGCCTCGATGTCGGCCCGGGTGCCGGTCGCGTCGGTCAGCGCGTCGGGCCCGGTGTCGCGGGCGAGCGGCCCGAGCACACCGAGCGCCTGGCGCAGCTCGCGCATGGCGTCGCGGGTGGTGCGCCGCACCAGGACGGCTTCCTCGCGCAGTTCCGGGGCAGCCCGTTCCAGGGCCAGTTCCAGCCCGCCGGCGTGCAGCGACACCAGGCTGAGCCGGTGGCCCACCAGATCGTGCATCTCGGCGGCGATGCGGGACCGCTCGTGGGTGCGGGCCTCGCTGTCGGCCAGCCGGCGGGCCCGCTCCGCCGCGTCACCGCGCTCGCGCAGCGCCCGCAGCAGCCGGCCCTGCTGCCCCTGCGCCGTGCCGACCAGACCGGGGACGATCACGGCGGCCGGCGCGAGCACGAGGCCGAGGGCCAGCCCGTACGCCGCCGACCCGGGGCCCAGCCGCGGGCCGGCCACCGTCGCGCAGACCACGAGGAGGCCCCCGGCGGCGGCGAGCAGCCGGGCCCGCCGGCGCGGCTCGGCCGTCCGGCGGGCCACGGAGTAGGCGGCGGCCGCCGTGACGGGACCGACGGCCGGTACGAGTCCGGTCAGCGCGGCGAGCGTCAGGAGCACGGCCCGCGGCCACCGGCGGCGCAGCGCGAACAGCCCGGTGCCCGCGGTGAGGACGACGAGCTGCGGGAGCGGGTACGGCAGGAACCCGAGGTGGCCGACGGCCCCGTACACGCCCAGGCCGACGAGGCCGACGAGGCCGATGACGGCCGGCTCCGCGACCGGGCGGACGCGGGCGGGGCGGGGAGAAGGGCTGGTGGGGACCACGCCGACCAGTATCGATGCCGGATTCCGCGTCGGCATGGACCCTGCGGCTGATCCGTGTCTCTGCTGAAAGACAGAGGGCGGGGACGGGGGACGGCCGCACCCACGTGGAGGGGACGCGGATCAGTAGGGCACGGAGTCGTCCGGCCCGACGATGCCGAAGAGCGCGCCTTCGGGGTCCCGCAGGGTGATTTCGTGGGGGCCGGGCCCGGAGTCCGCCACGGACACGGTGCTGCCGCCCAGCCCGGTCGCGGCCTTCACCGCGGTCTCCAGGTCGGGCACCCGGAAGTGGACCTGCCAGCGCGGCCGCAGTCCCGGGTCGGGGGCCTGCGCGAGCGTACCGCCGTGCAGGCGGGCCACCGTACGGCCCCCATGACGGAGCAGGATGCGGTTGTCCTCTTCCACATAGGCGACCTCGCAGCACCCGGCCTGGGCACAGGCCCATTCCAGGACCTCGCCGTAGAAGATGGCGGCGTCGAAGGCGTTCCTGGTACGCAGTTCGAGCCAGGCCGGCGCGGCCTCGCCGCCCATACCCCAGTCGGGGATGGCGTCGCCCTGCCAGATCCCGAAGACCGCGCCGTCGAGGTCGGAGGCGAGCGCCGCCCGTCCGGTACCGAAGGCGAGGGGGCCGACGGCGACGGTCCCGCTGCGCTCCAGGATGCGTGAGGCGGTGGCGTCGGCGTCGTCGACGGCGAAGTACGGGGTCCAGGCGACGGGGACGGTGACACCGTCGGGCACGGCACCGAGGCCCGCCACCGGGATCCCGTCGCTGAAGCCCACGGCGAAGCCCCCGCCGAGCCGGTCGCCGCCGAAGCGCCAGCCGAGGACCGCGCTGTAGAAGGCCTGGGCGGCACCGACGTCGCGGGCCATGAGACTCACCCAGCAGGGTGCGCCGAATGTTTCGTGACTCGATGTCGACACGCCTGTCATCCCCATCCGCCGGTGCGGCCCGGATGCCCCTCCCACGGTACTCGCGGCAGCTCCCGGGCAACGTCCGCCACATCCTCGTGGCGCCACAGCCCACCCCCACGCCGACACGCTGACGCGGCCGCGCGCCGGCGGAACGCGCCGGACCCGGCAGGCCACGCCGGACCATGCCGGAGACTGTCGGCGAGCCGGTGGCAGCGCACCAGCACGGGTTTTCCGCCGAGCCGGGCCGAGGTTCTCGGCGCGCGAATTCCCCGTCGGTGTGCTGCCGCTCCCCTGACGACAACCGGACCCGCGGGCCCGCCGGTCACGCTCCGTATGTTCGGCGGGGCGATCGGATACCAAGCCCCTGTGCGCCGCGCTCGTCGTCCTGGCCCGTCCCCTCGCCGTCAGCAGTCTGCGGGGCAGGGCGGCGGCACACACAGGGTGGCATCGACGTGGAGAGCAGCATGTTCAGCTCCTCCCATGGCTGCCGCTGCTTCATCCGCTGTGCCGGAAGCCCTTGCCGGTGCGGTCGAGGGGGTCGGGTGAGAGGCCCAGGAAGCGGTCGCGGAGGGCGTCCCAGGCGGCGAGGCGGGTGAAGTCGGGGGTGTCGAGGATGTCCTGGCGGTCGGTGAGGAACGGATTGGGCAGCAGGACGGTCATCATCTGCTCGTCGCGGCCGTTGAACAGGCGGGCTCCCCAGCTGACGGGGGCGCCGTCGGAGCCGACGCTGCGGTAGAGCTCGGCGCGGGAGCAGCGGCGGATGCGGCCGAGTTCGGGGCCGGAGGCGGTGTGCTCGCCGATGCACAGGTGGAAGTGCCAGGCGCCGAAGTCGATGGTGGCGTAGCCGTCGTTCATGGTGATGGCTGTGGGGGCGCAGGGGGCGCCGACCTCCCAGGCGGCGCCTTCGATGAGGGGCCCGAAGTGGATGTGCTGCCAGTGGTCGGTGAAGACGGTGGTGACGAGGTCGAGGAGGGTGGCCTCGTCGACCGGCAGGGGCCAGACGTGCTGGGTGCCGCCGCCGGGGGTCTCGATGACGGTCGGCTCGGTGGTGGTCATGGGGTCTTCTCCTTGGGGTTGAGGACGCAGTCGCCGCAGGTGCCCGCGCCCGGTACGCGGTAGTACAGGCAGCAGCTGCGGCGCCGGAAGGCGAGCGGCCCGTCGGGGGTGGTGGTGCGGCAGGTGCCGGCGCCCGCCAGCGGCGGGCGGTCCAGCAGCCCCCGGACGAGGGGCACTACGGGGTACGGGGCGTGCGGCTCCCTGGAGAGCAGGGCGCGGTGGGCTCCGATCAGCGCGGATGCGGCGTTGCCGCGCAGGGTGTGCGGGGAGACGCCGGACACTCGCCGTACGGCCTCGGCCCAGGGGGCCAGGTTCTGGACGGCGACGGTGTGGTGCAGGGCCGGGAGCGGCTCCTGGTCCACCTCCCGCGGGTCGGGCAGCCACAGGTCGAGGGGGCCGGAGGCGGGCAGGCGCCACCACAGCCGGTCGGGACCCAGGTCGGGTACGCGGCCGGTGAGTGCGGCGCAGGCCAGGGCGATCGACCAGAGCCGGGAGGCGGTGCCCAGGTGCAGGGTGGACGCGGCCACCCGCGGCTGGTCGGTGCCCAGCCGCTCGGCGACGACCCGTAGGCACGCAGCCAGCGCGTCCGAGTCGCCGTACAGCTCCGCCAGCCGCCGGAAACCGCCGCCCACAGGGCGGGCCCCGGTGGCCACCGCGAAGTACGGTCCGATGCCGGAGACCCGCGCCAGGGCGGCGGGGGCGATGACGGCGCTCACCATGTCCGTACCGTTCGTGTCAGCTCGTGGAAGCTGCGGGTGTGGACGACCTGCCCGTCCGGTCCGGTGAGGGTGAGGCAGTCGTTTTCGTCGCAGGTCACCCGTGTGGGCACGTCTTGGGCGCCCGGGTCCGTGACGGCCAGTCCTTCCCGGGCCAGGGCCCGTTCGAGGAGCGGCAGCACATCGGGTGCCGCGTCCACCGCTACGGAAGCCCGCGCGGTGCGGCGCAGTCCGAAGCTCCCGGAGACCGGGTCGAAGGCGAGGTGGTCGGCGTCGAAGGCGGCAGCGACGGCACCGCTGCGGATCAGGTCCTCGGGCGCTCCCGCGTGGACGCGGGAGCCGCGGTCGACGAGCCAGACGGCGTCGGCCACGCGCAGGGCCAGCTCCAGGTCGTGGGTGCTGACCACGACGGTGAGGCCCTTGTCCCGGGCGAGGTCGCGCAGCAGCACGGTGAGGGCCACGCGCGAAGGCACGTCGAGGAAGGCGGTCGGCTCGTCGAGGAGCACCACCTCGGGCTCCTGGGCGAGGGCGCGTGCGGTCAGGACGCGTTGGCGTTCGCCGTCGGAGAGTTCGGCGGCCGGCCGGTCCGCCAGATGTTCCGCGCCCACCGCCTTCAGCGACCACTCGACGGCCGCGTGGTCCGCGGCCGTGAGGCGGCCGGTGAACCCGGTGTGGGGGTGGCGGCCGAGCCCGGCCAGTTCCCGTACGGACAGCAGCCCGGGGTCGACGCGGTCGGTCAGTACGACGGCCAGCCGTCGGGCGAGAGCGGCCGGCGGCTGGTCTGCAAGGTCGGCCCCGCCGATGCGTATCCGGCCGTCGAGCGGCGGCAGGAGCCCGCACAGGGTCCGTAGCAGCGTGGACTTGCCCGCGCCGTTGGGCCCGAGCAGTACGGTCAGTTCACCGGCCCGTGCCTCCAGGCCGAGCCCGGACAGCACGGCCCGGCCGGCTCCCCGTCGGCGCGGTGACCGGGTGCGGTAGCCGACGGCGAGCCCCTGGGTGGCCAGGCCACCGGGGTGGTCCGGTCCGCCGGTCGTGTCCTTGACGGGTTCGGTCATGGTGTCGGTCACGAGGCCACTCCTTGTACGCCGCGACGGCTGCGGATCAGGAACGCGATGACGACGGGGGCGCCGAACAGTGAGGTGATGGCGTTGAGAGGCAGGACGGAGTCCGTGCCGGGCGGCTGGCTCAGCAGCGCGCATGCCAGCGCGAGAAACGCTCCCGCGAGCATCGACGCGGGGATGAGCGCCCGGTGGTCCGAGGTCCCCAGCGCCACCCGGGTCAGGTGCGGGACAGCCAGGCCCAGGAAGGCGACGGGTCCGCAGAACGCGGTCGCGGCGCCGGCGAGCAGCGAGGTGCCGAGCAGCGCCAGATCCCGGCTTCGGCGGACGTTCAGCCCCATGGTGCGGGCGTAGTCCTCGCCGAGCAGCAGGGCGTTGAGGCGTTTGGCCGACAGCAGCGCGGTCAGCAGGCCCGCGCCGATGACGGGCAGCATGACGTGGAGGTCGGGCCAGGTCGTGGCGCTGAAGCTGCCCAGGCCCCACATGACGAACTGCTGGGCGCGCTCGGGCCGGGCGTAGACGAGCATCACTCCGACCACCGCGGTGGCCGCCGAGCCGATCATGACGCCGATGACGAGGAGGGTGACGGCCGACTGCACCCACCGCGAGAGGAGCAGGACGAGGGCCAGTACGGCGGCGGCGCCGAGCGAGGCGGCGAGGACGACGCCCAGGCGCCCCAGGCCGGCCAGGTTTCCGGTGAAGCTTCCGGCGACTCCGCCCGTGCCGACGACCACGGCGGCGACGCCCATGCTGGCGCCCGAACTCACCCCGAGGGAGAACGGATCGGCCAGCGCGTTGCGGAACAGGGTCTGCATCTGCACGCCCGCCACTGCCAGGGCGGCGCCGACGGCGGTGGCGGTCAGCGCGCGGGGCAGCCGGACCTGCTCGACGATCACCGTCCACCGGGGGTCGTCGGCGGTGCCACCGAACAGGATCCGCACCACCTCCGCGACCGGCACCCGGTGGGAGCCGGTCGCGATGGTGAGGACGAACAGCGCCGCGGTGCCGGCCGCGAGGACGAGGACGACGGCCAGGCGCCGCCGTCCCGCCCGTCCCGCCCGTCCCGCCTGCGGGGCATCGGAGGCATCCGGGGCGGCGGCCGGCGCGGTTGTCATGTGCGTCGTCACGCCTTGGGTACCTGCTGGTAGAAGGTGAAGGTGTGGTCCTTCGCCTGGTCCGGGTGCATCAGCGCGAAGAGGTCGGCGAGGACCAGGTCCGGGCGCAGCACACCGCGCTCGAAGTAGTCGTTGCCGCCGCCGGGGCCGAGCGCCTTGGTGTTCGTCCAGACCGCACCGCCGGAGAGGGCCTTCAACTCCCCGTACCGGTTGTCGGCCTTCACCGCGTCGGCGGCGGACTTCCACTTCTGGTCGGCGATCCAGACCGGGGCCTGGCCGCCCTTGGCGTACACGGCCTCGAAGTTCAGCTGCACATTGCCGGTGCCCGCCTCCCCGGCCCAGGGGTACGTGCCGCCGGCGTCCTTGATCAGCTGGGCGGCGTAGCTGCCGCCCGCCGGCATGTACCAGGTGCCCTGGTACATGGTGCCGGGCAGCACCTCGACAGGCTTCCCCTCCTTCACCGCCTGCGCGCCCTTCTCGGCGACCTTCCGGTAGTCGCCCTCGACGGTGTCGAACACCTCGCCGGCGCGCTGTTCCGCACCGGTGAGCGCTGCCATCGCCTTGACCCATTCGGCGCGGCCGAGCGGACTGGCCTCCAGCCACTCGGCGTTGGCGATCACGGCGATGCCCGCCTGGCGCAGCTTCGGGTACTGCGGGTCGTCGGTGCCCTGGGTCATCAGCACGTCCGGCCTGGCACCGATCACCGTCTCGGCGTTGAGGGTCCGGTCCTTCGCGTACTCGGTGACCTTCCCTGCCTTCACCCGCTCGATCACCTGCGCGGAGGAGATGTTCGCGGTGCTCGCCACCCCCGTCAGGACGTCCAGCGTGCCGGTCTCGGTGAGCAGCGGGAGGTGGGTGGTGGAGGCGGAGTACAGGCTCTTCACGGGCACGGTGACGGTGTGCGCGGACGCCAGCTCCCCGTCCAGCTTCGGCTTCGGCGCACCGCACTTGACCAGCACGTACGACTCGGGCTTGCCCTTGGGGAAAGGCTCGTTGACGGTGAGGACCTGGTAGCTCTTCTCGTACCGGAGCGTGAAGTTCTTGGCGTGCCTCACCGTCGACTTGACCGGGAAATAGTCCTTGGCCGGGTCGAAGTCCTTGATGCAGTCCTCCCCGGCGGCCCGGTCCCTGGCGTCTGCGGGTGGGCCGGCGTCGCTGCCGCACGCGGTGAGGGTGAGAGCGACAGCGAGGAATGCCGCCGCGGCGGCCTGACGCCGCCCGGGCGTGACGGATCGTACGGACAAGGTGACTCCTGGTGGCATGCGTGGACAGCGCGCACCGGCACTCCGGGGCGCGTGATGCGGCGTACGGGAAGGGACCCGCTGAGGAAGGAGGTCGTCAGAACCCGAGGGAACGGGCCCGTGCGTCAAGCCGGGCAGGTCGGCCCCGACGGGCCACGGGCAGCGCAGAGCTGCCGCCATACGTACGCAGGCACACGAGTGCCACCGCCTCTCCTGGGGAAATCCGCCCCGTACATCGAGGTGCGACGGCGTGAGTCTCCTGACTCGGGATCAACGCTTCTCCGGCCTTCCCACCCCAGGATGGGGCGGTGGCCATGGCGGAGTTACTCCCCCTA
Organism: Streptomyces yangpuensis; assembly: GCF_001005295.1. Taxonomy (GTDB): domain Bacteria; phylum Actinomycetota; class Actinomycetes; order Streptomycetales; family Streptomycetaceae; genus Streptomyces; species Streptomyces yangpuensis. The sequence continues at coordinate 426,952 of NZ_LBMK01000003.1, forward strand.
CACAGTGGCGGTACCGTGCCGGAATCTCACCGGCTTCCTCGTTCCGCCGTCGCTTGACGGACGGAAGCATCGCAGAACCGGCCACGGCCGCGCCAGACCCACAACTGTGCGACCAGCCACAGGAGGTGTCGCCCAGAGGTGCCCCGCGGCGACGGGATGCGGCGTCCATCCGCGTGCCGGCGTCACTCGTGTGCGGTAGCGGCTCGTGTACTGGTGGCCGGAAGGGCCCGGGGCTCTGAGAATGTTGGCGCGGGCGGGCGCAGGACCGCCACCGCGTACCGCCACCGCCTTCGTCGACCGGGAGAGACGGATGACCATCAAGGACATCGGGCCGGAACCTCAGAGCTTCGACCTGGAGAAGGCGACGCTCGAGAACACGAACTACCGCGCGGTCGCCTGGTCCGGGAAGTACCTTCAGCTGACCCTCATGTCGATCCCGGTGGGTGAGGACATCGGCTTGGAGGCGCACCCGGAGACCGACCAGTTCCTACGGCTCGACGCGGGCCGGGGCCGCGTCCAGATGGGCCGTACGAAGGATCGACTCGACTTCGACCGGGAGGTCGAGGACGGCTGGGCCGTCTTCGTACCGGCCGGCACGTGGCACAACGTCACCAACATCGGTGACGAGACCCTGCAGCTCTACGCCGTGTACGCGCCGGTCCACCACGCGGCGGGCAGGATTCATGCGACAGCCGCCGAAGCGGAGCACGACGAGGACTCGGGCGACGACGAGCCGGCAACCTGGTCGGTCCAGCCCGCCCAGCAGCCGCCGGACGAGCACGCCTGACCGGCGAACCTCCGGCTCATGGCATGCGAGCCCTGACAGGTCAGGACAACGCACCAGCCCCAGGTCGCTGACCTGGGGCTTTGCTCTGGAGCGGATGACGGGAACCGAACCCGCGCTACAAGCTTGGCAAGCACCCGGCACTTGATCTCATGCCTGGCCCCTGACCTGCGAAAACGTTCTCTGAGGCGAAGCTGGTCGCTGGCTCTGCGGCACCGTGCCGACCGCCGTTCACCTCTGGCAGTTCCCGGCCGACGAGGCCGAGCCCGGCGAAAGCCAGGAGGATGCAGCCGTGCGCGAGACCCAGGAAGAAACGGGCCTGAGCATCAAGTCGGTGCAGCTGCTGGGCGAGCGGATCCACCCAGATCCCGCAGTACGTCCCGTACGGTCTGTTCGAGCCGGTACAAGAGCACCTTGACGCGGCTCTGAACCGATGACGTCGGTCGTCGAGGCGAGCCGTGTTCTCTCCATCGCTGAACGGGGTGTACCCGGCTCAGCGACCAGCGCCAGGAGGCAGAGCGAAGTGATCGAACGAGTCCGCGCCGTCCTTGTCACCGCCGACGACACGATGCTGGTCATCCGGCGCACCAAGCCCGGCGTCCCCGAGTACTGGGTGCTCCCGGGCGGCGGCGTCGAGCCGAGCGACGCATCCCGCGAGGCCGCCCTCCACCGGGAGATCCACGAGGAGATCGCCGGGAAGGCCGACATCGTCCGCCTCCTCCACACCATGGAGTCCGACGACGAACGCCAGCTCTTCTACCTCGCCCGCATCGCGACCTGGTCCTTCGAGGACCGCACCGGCCCTGAGTTCAGCGCCCAAGGCCGAGGCGAGTACGCGCTGGAGGAGGTCCCGCTGACCGTCGAGGGCCTCGACGGCATCGACCTCAAGCTCAAGCCCGAGGAGATCGCCCACGTGCTGCGAGGGGCCTTGGAGGCCGGAGCTCTCGGAGACGGGGCCGCGGTGTAGTCGCCCCCTGCGCGAGCATGCCACCGGGGCCGGCCCGAAGAGTGCCGGCCCCGGGTGGTGTCGCCTGTCAGGGGTGCCGACCAGTGGGTGCGACGCTCACCAAGGTCTGGACAACCAACAAGCCCCAGGCCTGTGACCTGGGGCTTTGCTTGGAGCGGATGACGGGAATCGAACCCGCGCTCTAAGCTTGGGAATCTACGGCACGCAGGGCGCTCATATGGCTTCTGACCCGCTGTTTCCTGCCCCGGTGGCCTCCACCCGGACCGCCTCGGAGTACCGGTTCTGACCGCTGTTCCCCGTCCCGTAGGGCACGGCTGGGGCACGCCCTCACGAGGGGCCCGGATCGGCGGTCGACGCCCCGTGCAGCTCGGCACGCATGGGGCACGTGCTCGGCGTGGAACAAGGATGCGAAGGACAGGGGGACGCCTGAGCCGTGGCAGCGGGGTTGCGAGAGACGGCAACCGAGGCCATCCGCGCCGTCCTCGCCCAAGTCGCCCCGCAGCTGCTCGCCGACTTCGATCGCGATCGCGCGGCCAGCACCGGCCGCGCGCGCCGAGGTGTCCGCCGTTCCCCTCCGAACCTTCACGGAGGCATGGGCAGTCGAGGTGGCCGTTGCGCGGCACCTGGAGTCCGCCGCCCGGCTCCGCGCGCCTGAGGCCCGCGCCGGAGAGGTCACCGGCCTCGGCATCGACCCGGCCGAGCTCGGCGATCCCAGGACCTTGTGGCACGGCCTTCCGTCATCCGCGCCACTCGAGCAGGACGAGCGTCGCGTCGTCCGAGGTGGTTTCGCCGCGTGCCCTCTTGAGGGTGTGGGACAGGTCCCGGGCCACCGTGCGGATCCCGTGGTCGGCCTGTTCCAGCTGGTTCACCCAGTCGATCAGCCGCTCCTCGCCGAACTGTTCCTGCCCGCTTTTGTGTTCTTCGATCAGGCCGTCGGTGAAGCAGAGGACGCGGTCGCCCGGCTCCAGCGCCACCGTGCTGACCTGCGGCTGGTCCCCTCCGAAGCCGACGGGGAGGGTCGTGGGGCTGTCCAGACGGCGTACGACGCGGTGCGCGCGGATCAGCATCGGCGCGGGATGTCCCGCGTTGACCCACTGGAGGCGCCCCGTGTCCGTGTCCAGGCGCATCATCTGGGCGGTCACGAAGTGGTCCGGGTCGAACTGCTCGGCGACGGCCCGGTCCATGAAGAGGTAGATCTCGGACAGCTCGATGCTGATCCGGCGGGCGTGCCGGTATGCGCCGATGGCGACGGTGGCCATGGTGGCCGCGTCCAGGCCGTGCCCCATGGCGTCGATCATGGCGAGGTGGAGGGTGTCTCCGTTCAGGGCGTAGTCGAAGCTGTCGCCGGCCACGTCGTAGGCGGGTTCCAGGACTCCGGCGACCGCGACGTGCGGCATCACCATCGACAGCGGGGGCAGCAGGGACCACTGGATCTCCGCGGCGACGCTCATCGGTTCCGCGCGGCGGGTGCGGAAGAAGAGGTCGGTGTAGCCGTTCTTGGTCTGCAGCAGGTCGGCTGCCAGGCCCGCGATCCTGCGCAGGAGGCGGCGGGCGTCGTCGTCGATCGCGTCCAGGGTGACCGTGAGGACCCCCACCTGGTCGCCGCCGTCCAGCAGGGGCAGGTGGACCCGTACGCCGTCGGGTCTCGGGACTTCGACGGGGCGTGACTCCAGGAAGCACCGGCCGGCTTCGGACCGGTCGATGGGCTGCGCATCACCGGCGGCCACGCCGTCATCGTGCAGGGGGACCAGCTGTTGCTGTCCGTAGTCCTGGAGCAGGATCTGCGGTTCGCGGCCCCCCATCCGGGCCACCGTCTCGGCGACGAGCGGGCCGACCATGTGCGGGGGAAGCTCGTGCGCCCCGTCCAGGAGCAGCCCGAGCAGTTCCTCCCCGAAGCTCTCCGAGCGAGCCGGGTCCGCGCGGCCTCTGACGGTCATCCTGTTGCCTCCAACCGGGCGGCGGGCCGGCGTCCGGGCTGCACGGGCGGCGTGGCTTCCAGGATGCTCCCCGGCGACCGGGCACGCCACGCGGCCTCCGTGCGCGCCCCGGCTCGCATCGGCTGATGATGGGGGTACGGCCGAACACGCGGAGCTGAGCATGACGGGTTGGCGTGTCAGGGACTACACCCCGGACGATCTCGAAGCGGTGCTCCGGGTCGACGCGGAGAGCGGCACGACGGAAGAGCCGGCGCTCTTTCCGCTCTCGGACGCCGTGGCGGCCCTCCAGGCCCTCCACCCGGCGGTGGTGGCCACCGCGGACGACGTGGTGGTCGGCGCCGCAGTGAGCAGGGTGGACGGTGACCGGTCGTGGATCCTGCGCATCTGCATGGCGCCCGCCTGGCGGCACCAGGGGCTGGGCAGCGACCTGATCACGGCCCTGGAGCACCGGCTGTTCGCCGGTGGCGTCCGGACCGTGCACGCCGTCCTGCCCGACGGTGAGACCGGCGCCACCGCCCTGCACAACTGCGGCTTCGACGCCCGTCCGGGTCTGGTCTTCTTCGAGAAGCGCGGGCGGGTGACCCCGCAGGCGGTCAGCATGCTCGCGTCGCTGGGAGCGGAGCTGCCACCCGGGGGACTGTGGCAGAAGGTCGCGGGCATGCAGAGGGAGAAGGAGCTCATCGAGCGGCGCCTGGTCCTGCCACTGGCCCATCCCGAAATGGCCGCCCGGCACGGAGTGGAGCTGCCGCGGGCCGTGATGCTCTTCGGGCCGCCCGGGACGGGGAAGAGCACGTTCGCGCACGCCATCGCCAGCCGCCTGCAATGGCCTTTCCTCGAACTGTTCCCCGCCCGCCTGGCCGCCGAGTACGGACTGGCCAGCGGCCTGAACCGGCGCTTCGACGAGATCGCCGCGCTCGACCACGTCCTGGTCTTCATCGACGAGGTCGAGGAGATCGCGGGGACCCGGAGCGGCGCGGACGCGACCGCGGTCGGTGTTGTCAACGAACTGCTCAAGGCGATCGTCCGGTTCCGGGGCCAGGACGGACGGCTGCTCGTCTGCGCCACGAACGACGTGACCACCCTCGACTCCGCGTTCCTGCGGCACGGCCGGTTCGACTACGTCCTGCCGATCGGCCCGCCTGACGACCGCGCGAGGACCGCGCTGTGGGAGAGCTACCTGACCAGAGCGGGCGCGCAGGCCGACAGCACGGAGCTGGCGACCGCCAGCGAGGGGTTCACCCCCGCCGACATCGCCCATGTGGCGCGCACCGTCTCCCAGATCCAGTTCGAGCACACCTTCGACACCGGGACCCGGGCCCACCCCACCACCGAGGACTACCTGCGCACGATCGGCGAAACCAGGCCCACGGTCAGCGCCGCCATGGCCCAGGAGTTCGCCCACCAGACAGAGGAGTTCGCCCGCATCTAGGACGTCGCTTCCTCTTGGGCCTCCAGGTGCCGGATCCCTTCATGGGTGAGCGTGGCCATGACCGCGTCCTTTCGCGTGCGGGGCGGGGCGTGAGGTGGGTTCCGGGGGCGGTCGGGGCTTCTCAGATCTCGTCGGAGTGTGCTCCGGTGCCGGCGGGGTCCTCCTGGAGGCCGGCCAGGAGCGGGCGGGGGCGGTGGGGCTTGCCGTGTCCACGGTGAGGTGGAGGCGGGTGTCGCCGTCGAGGTGACGGTGTAGGAGATCAGGATCAGCTTGTCGGGGTCCTGTTCGGTGAACCAGCCCACGTGCAGCGTGAGACCACGCTCGCCGGCCAGCTGGACGGGGCCTGGTGGCCCCACTCCCGCGACCTCGAAGCCGAGCTCCCACCGCTCGCCGCCGCTCTGGAGGACCCCTGGGGGCGCGTCACCCACGTCACCGTGAACCCCACCCGCTGGTTCCTCGTACCGCACACGGTTGCCGTGAACGGGCGCCTGTGGCCGCCGTGACCAGGCATTTTCCGGCGGGCGGTGGAGCGGGCGGCGGAGTACCGTGAAAGTGCGGCCCGCGCACGCCGCCCGACCGGCACCGGCACGGTGCCGACCTGCGGTGCAGTACGGTCGCACCCCGTAGACGGGCGGACCCACATGGCTGACTCCGACACCCCCCACACGCCCCCACTGCTCCTGCCGAGTGCGATCCACCAGGCGATCCAGCCGGGAACCGCCCTGCTGCGGCTGGAGACCACGCAGTCGCGCGAGGGGCTCCTGGACGGCGCGTGGTGGCCGCGCACCCGTGACATCGAAACCGAGCTGCCTGCGCTGATCAGCGCGTTGGCCGGGCATCTCGGGCCGATCAGCCGCGTGGGCGTGGACGCCTCCGCCTGGAACGGAGTCCCCACCCGTCTGGTCATCGACGACCAGGTCGTTCACCTCGACTCCGACCCGGTCGGCGACGACACCGTCCTCGTCACGCGCGGCCACAACGACCACTTCGCCCTGTTGGTGGTTCCCCCGGACACCACCGCCGACGCCGCCCGCGAAGCGATGGCCCGTGCCGTCCGCGCCGACAACATCGCCCAGGCCTCTCAGATCCTCATCGCCACCACACCCGGACCGGCAGACGCTGCCGCCGCCGACCCGGATGCCTGACCCCTCAGCGGCCGAGGTACCGCTCGACGGCTGCGGCGACGGCTTCCGGGGACCCTCCGGTGCGTAGTGCCCCGTGTCCGGAAGCACCTCCAGCTGGGCGTTCGGGTACCACTGCATCCAGCTGGCCTGCATGGCCCCCGGCCCCAGCGCGGGGTCGTTCGCACCGGCGAGGACGAGGACCGGCGCCGGGCTGTCCTTCACCCGCTCGTGGAAGTCGACGCGCGCCCAGGAGTCCAGGCACGCGCGGAAGGCCGTTGCCGAGGAACGCCCCACCGAGCGGGTCACCATCATGTCCAGCCAGGCGTCGTCGCGCAGCCCGCCGGTGGTGTTGTCGATGATCGCCCTGCGGTTGCCGGGGTTCTTCGCGGCCCCGGCGAACAGCTCCCGCATTTCCCCTTCGTGACGCGTACGGCCGGCGGTCACCGGCGATCTGTCCCCGTGGGATCACGCTCACACGCACGGCGACGGTTCGCATCGGATGACGGGAATCGAACCCGCGCTACAAGCATGGGAATCACCCGGCACTTGGGCCGAAAGTGGCTTTCCTGCGGAAACGTTGGCCTGGCGCCGCTTCTTCGCCGCCTCCTCGGCTCCCTTGTTGTCCGCTGCTGACCGCCCCTACTGGCACGTTGTGGCACGGCGGCAGATCAGCCGCGCCACTCGACCAGGACGAGAGTGGCGTCGTCCGACGTGGCTTCGCCGCGTGCTCGCCTGAGCGTGTGGGCGAGGTCCCGTGCCACCGCGCGCACGCCTCGGTCCCTCTTCTCCAGCTGGTTCACCCAGTTGATGAGCTGGTCCTCGCCGAACTGCTCCTGCCCGCTCTCGTGCTCCTCGGGTCCCTTTCGAGCCCGCCGGATCCGGAGGCGAACCCGGTTCAGTCGCCCTCTTCCTCCTGCTCCTCCTCCGCTTCCATGAGGCGGATGCCCTGGTGGGTGAGCGAGACCATCCCAGGTGTGTTTCCCGGCTCCCAGTCGACGGTGACCAGTCCCTCGCCCGCGAGGTAGGAGCAGGCGGCGGCGAGGTCCTGTTCCGGGATGCGCAGGTCGTGGTTGAGCACGGCTCCGGTGACGCCGAGCAGGCGGTTGCCTTCGGCGGCCGTGTAGAGGGCATGGAGGATCTGTCGGCGGTACCGCTGCCGCTCGTGGAGTGTCGCCATGGCCGCGTGGTCCTGTCATCGTGCGGTGGTCGTTCGTGGCCGGTCAGGGTTCCTCGGTGTGGGTGCCGGTGCCGGTGGGCTGTCTGCTGGTGGCGAGCCAGGTGCGGGCGGGGCCGGCGGCGGTCTCGGTGTCGACGGTGAGGTGGAGCCGTGTGCCGCCGCCCGGCCCGGGGTAGCTGCGCTGCTCCGCGCCGCCGAAGCACCGGCGGATCACTTCGGCAACCGCGCGGGCGGCCTCGGGGGCGGCGGCGATGATACGGATCTCGGCGTGTCCCCCCTGCGGCAGGGGCTCGTTCTCGGTGGGGTGCAAGACGGCGTGCTCCGTTCGGGGCAAAGTCAAGAGGCCGGCGGGTGCGTCGTCCCTGAGGTCGGGTGCCCCGCCCACGGCCTCCGGACGGAGGAGTGGTCTGAGGTCAGGGCCAGGTGCCCGTAGGCCGGCGATCGGCGATTCGCTCGGGCGGCCCGGGGTGGCTGTGGCCGGGGGGACGGCTGACGGAGGGGTAGGGGTCGCCGAAGTGGTGGGCCACTATGCGTGCGTCGTGCTGGGCGTTGAGCCGGTGGATCAGGCCTGTGCCGAGCGCGATCAGGAGTGCGGCTGCCACGAGCGTGATCACGGTCTCCATGTCGTCACCCGCATGTACCCCGGCAGGGGGATCATCCGCGCGCCGACGACGGGGTGCGCCGCTGGGTGCGCCGTTGGGTACGGCTGGGGCGGCGGGCCGGCCCCACCCTCGCTTTCCCAGGTGTCTTCGCTGCTCCGTGCCTCCCGCATACGGCGGCTGGTCGCGGCCTCGCCGGACATCAGCGAGCCCGCCGTGAGGATGCTGCCGGGGAGTGCGGCGGCGGTCATCAACCGGGCCGCGGAGGCGGGTTCGGTCTCGGGCGGAATCACGAGCAGGTCACAGCGGCCGGTCGTGTAGGACAGCAGGATGACCTTGTCCGGGTCCTGCTCGGTGAACCAGCCCACGTGCAGGACATGGCCGGTGACGGCGACCTTGTGCGGGACGACGGGCCAGTGGCCGGGGTTCACCAGCACACGGGTAATGCGTCCCCAGCGTCCTTCGAGGGCGTCGGCCAGCGCCGGCAGCTCGGCTGCCAGGTCGCGTGATCGGGGCCACCAGGCGCCGTCGAGCCGACCGGCAAGGGTGGTCTTCGGAGTGAGCGACAAGCGGGCCCGAAGTCCTGGGGAGAGGGCGCGGTTCGCTGTCCTGTCGAGGGTGGTGGTCATGGCGAACCTGCCCCCGGGCTGCCCGTCGGCAGCCCGGATTTCGTGTTCCCCGGAAATGACACCTGCGTGGAAGCTGGTGCTCGAAGTACTTCCGGTACTTCCAGGGTACGTCTGATGAGTCCGTTCTCGGTCTGATGCGGGGAGGTGCTTCCGGTCCGTACGGACGAGTGTGCGGCGACGGGCGGACACGCGGGAGCCGGGGTTACGGTGAAATGACGGCACAGTCGCCCCGAGGGGCGACCTGTCGCCCCTCGGCCGCGGCCGTGACGGGCCGCGGCACCTCACTCGTAGACGAGGGGATCCACCATGGCCGACTCCGACATCCCGCCCCCGTTGCTCCTGCCGGACGAGATCCACCAGGCGGTACGGCCCGGTACGGCGCTGCTCCGGCTGGAGACGACGCACTCCCGGCAGGGCGTCCTCGACGGAGCATGGTGGCCGCGCACCCGCGACGTGGAGCAGGAGCTCCCCGCGCTGGTGTCCGTGCTCGCCGAACACCTCGGACCCATCACCCGGGTCGGCCTGGACGCCACCGCCTGGGACGAGATTCCGACCCGGCTGATCATCGACGACCGGGTCGTCCACCTCGACTCCTTCCCCGTCGGTGACGACACCGTCCTGATCACCCGCGGCGACAAGGACCACTTCGCACTGATGGTGGTTCCGCCGGACACGGAGCCCGATGCCGCCCGCACGGCCATGGCCCGCGCGGTCCACGCCGACAACATCACGCAGGCCACCGAGCTCCTCGTCGCCCCGCTTCCCCCACCGGCGACCGAACAGGGAGGAGAGACATGAGCCAGACGGCGGACATCCGCGAGTGGCGCAACCAGGTCGTGATGGACCCCGACGGCCACAAGATCGGCGAACTGGAATCCGTCTACGTCGACACCAGCACCGACGAACCGGCCATGGCGACGGTCCGCGTCGGCCTGCCCACCCGGCACCGCCTGGTGTTCGTCCCCCTGAAAGGGGCGATGGTGGGGCCGGGGTACGTGCGGGCCGCCCACGCAGGAAAATGGTGAAACAGAGCCCCTCCATCGGCACGGACGATGTCCTGCCCTTCGAGGACGAGGAAGCCGTCTTCCGCCACTACGGCCTCGCTTACGAACCCGGTGCGAACGGCGAACGGCAACTCGCCCGACGCTGAGCCCCCGACCGCCGGGGAGGCGGCCCCCATGACACTCATCCTCGCCTTGATCATCGTCGCGATCATCCGGGGCCTCATCGGCGGCGTCGCCGGCGGACTCCTCTTCCTGCTCTTCATCGGCATCGCGGTACTCGTGGCAGACCTCCTCTACACGGCCCTGCGCACCCACCGCTCCGCCCGCCACCGCCTGCTCCGGTGATGTGGGACCCTGCCGAGCCCGTATCGACCCTGCACCGGCTCCGCCACAGCGCCCCCGGCCCACGACGCCGAGGACGGGCCCCTCCACCGCCATGCTGCCGGCGCGCTCCCGGCACGCTTCCGTCCGTTCCGTGGAGCGGTACGCGCGTCCAGGCGCCGACGCGGTGGCCCGGCACATCGCCGAGCGCGACCCTGCCGCCCGCCGCCGAGGCTGAACAGCATCCCCGAGGGTGCTCGTCCCGCCCTGGCAGGTAGGGACCGATAGTGTGTAAAGAACACGTCAAGAGATGCGGGGTGTACCGGGAAGCCTGGTCAGCGAACAAGGGCGCGTGTGCCATTTACCGATGCCCCGGAGGACCCGTATGCCTGCTGCCCCGCGTGAGCGTTCCGTCTTCCTCGCTCTGCTGCCGTGGCCGGAGCGTGTACGGGTGGCGCGGGCCCTGCGCACCGAGACGGTCGGCGGGCTGGTGCTGCTGGCGGCGGCCGTGGTGGCGCTCGCGTGGGCGAACACCCCCATCAGCGGAACGTACGAGCAGATACGCGACGCCCACTTCGGCGTACCCGCGCTCGGCCTGGACCTCTCGGTGGAGCACTGGACCGCCGACGGTCTGCTGGCCATCTTCTTCCTCGTCGCCGGGATCGAGCTGAAACGCGAGCTGGTGGTGGGCGAGCTGCGCACCCCGGCCACCGCGGCCCTGCCGGTGGTCGCCGCACTGTGCGGCATGGCCGTCCCTGCCGCCATCTACCTGGCCACCACCGGGCTCGGCGGGGGAAGAGCGCAGGGCTGGGCGGTGCCGATGGCCACGGACATCGCCTTCGCGCTCGCAGTCCTCGCGGTGCTCTCCACCCACCTGCCCTCCGCCCTGAGGGCCTTCCTGCTGACCCTGGCCGTGGTCGACGACCTGGGCGCGATCCTGGTCATCGCCGTCTTCTTCACCGCCGACCTCAACCCGGCCGCGCTCGGCGGTGCGGTGGGCGGGCTGGTCCTCTTCTACCTGCTCCAGCGCTACCGGGTCCGCGGCTGGTGGTGGTACGTGCCCCTCGGACTGGCGATCTGGGCGCTGATGTACAACGGCGGGGTGCACGCCACCGTGGCCGGCGTGGCGATGGGCCTGATCCTGCGCACCACCCGCGACCAGGGCGAGAAGGCATCGCCCGGGGAGCGGACCGAGCACCTCACGCGGCCGGTCTCGGCCGGTGTGGCCGTGCCGCTGTTCGCCCTGTTCGCCGCCGGGGTGGCCATCTCGGCCGCTTCACTGGGCGAGGTGTTCACACGCCCGGAGCCGCTGGGCGTGGTCCTCGGCCTGGTCGTGGGCAAGACCGTGGGAATCTTCGCCGGCACCTACCTGGCGGCCCGGTTCACACGGGCCCGCCTCAACCCGGACCTGGCGTGGGCGGACGTGCTCGCCGTGGCGGTGCTGGCCGGGATCGGCTTCACCGTGGCCCTGCTGATCGGCGAGCTCGCCTTCCCCGACCCGGCCGATGCCGAGCACATCAAGGCCGCCGTCCTGATCGGCTCGCTGATCGCCGCAGCCGTGGCCGCGCTGCTGGTCAAGCGCCGCAACGGGATCTACCGCCGCCTGTGGGAGGCCGAGACTCTCGATGAAGACGCCGATGGCCTTCCGGACATCTACCAGCAGACCGACCGCCGAAACCGCGGCACCGCCGGCGACAGCTAGAGGAGGAAGGTCGTGCGCGCACGGGATCCCGCCGAGCCCTCCCCCTTCGTGACCACCGACGACATCCCCGCCGCACTGCCCGCCCTGACCTACCTGGGTGGCCGCCCAGTTGGCGGCGAATCCCGTCAGCGCGACGCCAGTGATGGACAGGATCCCCGACGATCCATGTGACCGCTCCTGGCCAGATCAGCGAAAACCTTCACAGTGCCGGCCGGAGTCCACGGAGCCGCCAGGGCCGTCGACTCCCACGCCGGCAGCCACCGCGGCCAGGGCACCGAGCGTACGTGGTCCTCGGGGACGTCTAGGACCTAGCAGGTCGGCGAGCACCCGTTGCGCGTCCGCGTCGGGTACCTGTTCCTGCTCCCACTTCCAGACCGTCGTCCGGTTGGTGGCCAGTGGCAGGCCCATCTCCGCACCGCGTTCGCGCATGCGCCGGGCTTGACTCGGCCTTGCCCCAGCTCTTGCCCTCTCGCACGTAGGTCAGCGGGTGCAAGGCCAACGGGTCAGACATCCCACCCTCCCCTCAGGTCGGAGGACGTTGATCACCGCACGGTGGACGAGTTCCCGCTGTCCTGGCACCCGGTGAGCCCCCTCTTGCGGGCGCTCGCCTCCATACCCCTCTCAACGAGCCCTACGCAGCGCAGCTTCGCCCACCGCTGAGAGATCTACAGTCCCTTCACTCCTTGTCCGTGCCGCTGTGACTCGGGCCCTTCGCGGAGGCGCCGCATGAGGTCGCGTATGGCACGTGAATGACACGCGGCCCCGAGAGGTCTAGACAACGACGAAGGCCCGGGTCTCTGACCTGGGCCTTCGCATCTGAGCGGATGACGGGAATCGAACCCGCGCTATAAGCTTGGGAATCACCCTGCACTTGGACATGTGCACTGTGTCTGACCTGCGAGAACGGCTATCGATGACCTCGTGTGGGCCGACTTCGGCGAAGCCGCTGTTGACCGCTGTTCACCGCCTCTACTGGCACGTTGTGGCACGACCCTCGTCAGGGTGACGGGGTGGAGGCCCTGCCACTCGCGTGATCAAGGAGGCGCTGGAGCGCCTTAGTCGTTGTCGTGCGCGGCGAGTCGATAATCCCTCCATGGACGCCAACACCGATCTCGCCCGGGGTCGCGCGTGCTACGCCGGCGAGGCCTGGTCCGAGGCCTTCGAGAGCCTGAGTGCCGCCGACGGAGCCGCAGCCCTGGGCCCTGACGACTTGGAGCTCCTGGCCAGGTCCGCCTACATGCTCGGGCGCGACGAGGAGTACGTGGCCGGGCTGGAGCGCTCACATGCGATGTGGCTGGATGCCGGCGATGTACCCCACGCCGTCCGCTGTGCGTTCTGGATCGGCCACAGCATGCTGTTCCGGGGCCACCACGTCCGGGCGAGCGGCTGGTTCTCCGTCGGTGAGCGCCTCCTGAAGGCCGAGGGGCTGGACTGCGTCGAACGCGGGTACCTGCTCATCCCCTTGTGGCTGAGCCAGATGGGCGGTGGCGACTGGCAGTCGGGCCACGCGACGGCAGCCGAGGCCGCGGAGATCGGCGAGCGGTTCGGCGACGCGGACCTGGTGTGGCTGGCACGCGACGAGCAGGGCCGGGCCCTTGTGAACCTGGGCCGCGTGCACGAGGGCCTGCGCCTGGTGGACGAGACGCTCGTGATCGTCGAGTCCGGTGCACTTTCGCCGATCGTCAGCGGCATCGTCTACTGCAACACCATCGTCTTCTGCCGCGATCTGTACGCCCTGGGTCACGAGCGTGAGTGGACGGACGCTTTGACCCGGTGGTGCGACCGTCAGCCGCAGATGGTCGCGCACAAGGGTCTGTGCCTGGTGCATCGGGCCGAAGTGCTGCAGTACGGCGGCGCCTGGCCCGCCGCACTCGATGAGGCCCGCCGAGCATCCGAACGCTTCACCCAGGGTGTGCTGAACCAGATCGCCTGCGGACAGGCGTTCTACCGGCAAGGCGAGATCCACCGACTGCGGGGCCGTCCGGCCGAGGCAGAGAACGCCTACACGGAAGCCAATCGCTGTGGCTTCGAGCCTCAGCCCGGGTTCGCGCTGCTGCGGCTGGCGCAGGGCAACGACGAGGCAGCGGCGGCGACGATCCGTCGTGCCGTGGCCGAGCGCACCCGGGAGCTGGAGCGAGCGGCCCTCCTTGCCGCGTACGTCGAGATCATGCTTGCCGCGGGCGACGTCGACGACGCGGCTACGGCTGCCGGTCAGCTTTCGGCCATCGCGGAGCACCAGGACAGCGACGTGCTTCGCGCGACGGCGGCGTACAGTCTCGGCTCCGTGGCGTTGGCCAAGGGCGGCGCCACCGCCGGTCTCACCGCTGGGCGGCGGTCCTGGCACGGGTGGCAGGATCTCGAAGTGCCATACGAAGCCGCCCGGGCGCGTGTCCTCGTCGCCCTCGCCTGCCGCTCGCTCGGTGACGAGGACACGGCTGCCCTGGAGCTCCATGCAGCTCGCGAGGTGTTCGCGGAGCTTGAGGCCGGGCCCGACCTCGCTCGCGTCGATTCCCTCGCTCCTGGCGGGCCGGGCATGGAAACCTACGGTCTTTCGGAACGCGAGCTGGAGGTGCTCCGCCAGGTGGTCGGCGGCGCGAGTAACCGGCAGATCGCCGCCGCCCTGCTGATCAGTGAGCACACCGTCGCCCGGCACCTGCAGAACATCTTCGGCAAACTGGGTGTCTCCTCGCGGACGGCAGCGAGCACCTTCGCGCTGGAGCACGGCCTCGCCTGAGCTGCCTGGTCAGGAATGACCATCGCGGTCCACGACGCATTGGTGAATGTGCGCGATGCGGCCTTCTCCTCTGCGCGCCTAGCGTCGAATCGTCCGAACGACACGGCACCGAACGAGGAGGACGCCATGTACGTCGTGGCCCAGCACAAGATCGTGAACCCGGAGACCGCGTTTTCCCGCGGCCAGGCCCTGATGGAGGGCACCGGCGCGCCCGATGGCACCCGGGTGCTGCAGTTCTACCCGCACGTCGATGGATCCGTCGTGACGTGCCTCTGGGAGACGAAGTCCGTCGGGGATGTCCAGCGCTTCGTCGACAGCACTCTCGGGGATTCGAGCGTCAACGACTGCTACGAGGTCGACTCGGAAAACGCATTCGCCGACCGCCCCCTCGGCCTCAAGCAATCGCCGGCACCTGTCACCTACTAGGGCCTGTTCTGAGTTGAGATCACGGGATCGGTCATTCCCGCTTCAGGAGGGTGCTGGCTGCGGTAGACCGGTCGCATGACTCGTGGTGATCTGACTGATGCCGAGTGGGAGTTGATCGAGCCGCACCTGCCACTGGGGGCGTTCGGGCCGATCCCTGACCTGCGCAGCTAATTCAACGCGGTGATGTGGAGGTTCCGGACCGGCAGCCCCTGGCGGGATGTGCCGGAGAGCTACGGCTCCTGGTCGACGATCTACGACCGGTTTCGGGTGTGGGCGCGTGACGAGGTCTTCCAGACCCTCATGGACGCGATGATCGCCGAGGCGGCGGCCCGCGACGACGTCGACCTCAGCCTGGTCAGTGTGGACTCCACCGTCGCCCGCGCGCATCACCATGCAGCAGGAATGGTGGTCGACCCTGAGCTCCTCGAAGACCTGGAGAAGGCCGTGGCGGAGGAAAAGGGGCTGCGGCAAAGGGGCAAAACGACCCCGTAGGCGAGGGGCCCGAGGACAGGGATGACCCCGAGCGGGAACAGCGCCGCGCCGTGCGCCGGCGCCGCAGGGCCCGACTGCGGGCCGCCGAACTGGGCCGCTCCCGGGGCGGGCTGACCAGCAAGGTCCACCTCTCCGTCGAGCGCGGCGCCGTTTGCCACCCGCTCCGAGGCCTCGCCGGACCGGCGGTCGCAAGGCCGGGGGGCGGGGCGGATCCTCCTGTGCGGGCATGGCGAGGCGCGTCTGCCCAACGGTTGCCTCTGTCGGAGCACCTGGTTACAGTTATTTCAGATGCATTCTCGCCGGCAGTGATTGGAGGCGGCCATGGCTCGTTCCAGCGTTCTTGCCCGTGCTGGGAAGGTCGAACCGAACCCCTCGCACCAGGGCGCGCTCGCTGCTGCCGCTCGGATGACACCGGACTCGGTTGAGCTCTTGGTGCGCACCCCGGACGGCGGCGAACTGACACTGCCGAGGGAGCTGGTCAGCGTCCTTCTGGCCTCGGCCGGTGAGCTGGCGCGCGGGCATGCGGTGACGGTCCTGGCGTCCGAGGTGCAGTTGTCGCCTGCTGAGGCGGCAGAGCTTCTGGGTCTGTCTCGGCCGTTTGTCACCCGTTTGCTGGACGCCGGCGACATCCCCTCCATGAACCTGCCGGGCAGCAGCCACCGTGTGGTCCGCCTTGCGGACGTGCTGGCGTTCCAGCAGCAGCGTGAGCGCCGCAGGGAGGGGCGGCGTCAGATCGCTGACGCCTTGGAGGGCTCCGACCTGCCGTACTGACGAGGGTGCCACCGGCAGTTGTGAAGGAGGAAGAGGAGGAGCGTGGCGGCGCGGGTCTTTGTGGACACCAACGTCTTGTTTCCGTTTTCGGTGATGGACGTGATGCTGGCCCTCACGGAGGACTCCGTCCACGAAATCGTGTGGTCCGAACGACTGCTCGCGGAGTGGGAGCGGGTCATCGTCCGGGAGGGAGGGCGCTCGGCGGAGTCGGCTGCTGCAGTTACCCGGGCCGTTCGACGCTTCTTCGCCGACTGTGAGATCCCGGCGGCGGCCTATGAGCACCTCGTGGATGAAATGCCGGGCGATGGCCCCGACGATCGGCACCATGCGGCGGCAGCGGTGGCCGTACGGGCGGACGCGCTGATCACGTGGAACCTCGCCGACTTCCCTGCCGGTGACTTGGCTGAGCGCGGAGTGCGGGTGATCGACCCGGATTCGTATCTGTGCGGGCTGTACGGCGAGTTGCCGCACGAGGTGGCGGAGACGGTGGTCAGGCTCGCCGGAGGGAAGCGCAATCCGCCCGTCACGATCGCTGATGCCGTCGCCCGACTCGCGAAAGTCGGCCTGCCGCGCTTCGCGGACCTCCTGACGCATCACCTCTCACTAGGTGATGCGGGCGCAGATGGTGCGCAGGTGGTGCGCGACGCCGAGAAAGGTCTAGACAATGACGAAGGCCCAGGTCGCTGACCTGGGCCTTCGCAGCTGAGCGAAGGACGGGAATCGAACCCGCGGAATGGCCTCGCGCCAAGCACATCTGCCGCCCGCCGTGGCGCCCCAGGCCGAACAAGGGGGAGTCCGGCCCAGGGCGCTCGGTGTGCCGGGAGTGCCGGCCGTGCCGGCCCCGGCGGATCAGCGGAACGCAAAGGAACTGGTCGCGTTATCGATGGCCGTGATACGGGTCTCCGTGTCCTCGTAGTCTCGGTGCTCGAGGAATCCGGCTGTGGGTCCTTCGGCGGTGACGGCGGGCCGGGTGGGCTGAGCGGATGCGGTGAGCTGCGCTGCCGATCCCGCACCATCCGTGCCGCTCACGGACTCGGGCAGCGGAGAGGATCAGCAACCGACTTCGCCGTGACCGCTCAGAACTTGGCGGCCAGGACGTCGATGGGGAGGATCTCGGGAGCCGCGGCGAGCAGCGTGGGGGCGCTCTCCATGAGCGCGGCCGCGATCTTGCCCTGGAGGTGGGCGGTGCGGTCCGCGTCGTTGCCGAAGGCGTCGAAGATGCCGAACGTGGTCGGGCCGAGCTTCAGCGCGAACCAGACCGTGGTGCCGGTCTCCGCCTCGGCCAGGGTGAGTGCGCCGGTGAGGAGTCCCTCGACGTCGGCGGCATGCTCCGGCTTGGCCTCGATCCGGGCGAGCAGGCCGACGCGGGTGGTCTCGGGGACAAAGGCGCTGGTCATGGGGGTTCTCCTTCTGCGGTGCCGTACCGCGCTGTGCGGTACGACCACGGTAGGAGCGGGCCCCTTCCCGCCCTCAGTGGCGGATCCGCCGGATGCTTTACCGTTTCCGCCATGCGGATATCGGTGCTGGTCATGGACGGTCTCTTCGACTCAGGTCTGGCCACGGTCCTCGACGTGATCCAGATGGCCAACGAGCTACGGGGGGAACTCCCTCATCCGCCTCCGCGCTGGGAGCTGACCCGGGTCGGCACAGCCGGTGCCGTGCGTACTGCTTCCGGGCACGTGATCGAGGCGGTCGCCGCCCGGGACGCCCCGCGGCCGGACCTCCTCGTGGTTCCCGGCGCCGGCCCCAAGCAGCCCGAGCTGCTGCTGGACTGGGTGGCGTCCGCGGAACGCGGGCCGGAGCGAGAGGCCCTGCGGCAGGCCCGGGCGGACGGCATCCCCCTGGCCGCGGCCTGCACCAGCACGTTCCTTCTCGCCGAGGCCGGAATCCTGGACGGGCTGCGCGCCACCACCAGCTGGTGGCTGGCGCCGGCCTTCCGGCAGGCCTACCCCGAAGTGGCCCTGGACGAGAGCAACATGCTGGCCCACGCCGAGGGCGTGACCACCGCCGGCGCCGCCATGGCCCACCTCGACCTTGCACTCGCCCTGGTACGTCAGGCAAGCCCTGTCCTTGCGGAACTCACCGCCCGCTACCTGGTGGTCGACGACCGCCCCACCCAGGCCGGTTACGCGATCCCCAGCCACCTCGCCCGCACCGATCCCACCGTCAGCGCCTTCGAACGCTGGGTGCGGCAGCACATCGACCAGCCCCTGCGCATGGCCGACGCCGCCCGTGCCGTCGGAGCGAGCGAACGCACCCTGCAACGGGCCGTGGACAAGGTGCTGGGGGTGTCACCCCTGCGATTCGCCCAGACCATACGCCTCGAACAGGCCGCCCACCTGCTGCGCACCACGGACCTCCCCACGGACACCGTCGCCCGCCGGGTCGGCTACGAGAACGCCTCCACCCTCACCACCCTGCTCCGCCAGCGTCTCGGCACCACCCCGGGCCGTCTGCGCGGCGGAACCCCCCTCGGTGGCAGGGACTAGACAATGACAGGGCTCGCCCTGGCACCCGACGTTGACCGCTGTTCGCCGCCTGCCTGGCACGCGTCTGGCACGGCCGACCTTCTGATCCGTAGCTCTAGCCGGATTGGTCAGCAACGGTCATACCGGCTGCTACGAGGGCTTGGAAGGGTGCTGCCGGACTGGGATGATCGCTGTGGTTGCGGTACTGCGCTGCTGTACTCCCACCGTGTCGGACCGCTGCCACTCGCGACTGTTGGTGTCAGAAGCTGATGCCAGCTGGCCGCCCTTCAGTCTTTGTCTGGCGCGCTGGCGGCGCACCTGTTCATGTCGTCGCAGTAGCGTGGCCAGTTGCTGCTCAGATTCCTGACGCACGCGGAGGAGCCGGAGACTCTCTTCGTCTACTGCTGTCGCAGTGTGCTCATGCTGGGCTACCCTCGCGCAGCTGGTGCTTCCACGTTTGCTTCTCCCTGCGCCGACTCGGCCAGTGGGCACGCCGAGCGGGCGCGAGCACCGTGAGGAGACCACTCCACAGAGCCCTGATCCCCAGCCACAGCAGCTGAGGGATGCACAGAATGAATACCCCGAGAGCAATGAGGAAGAGCGCTACAAACTCTCGGATGGGGGCGGTCAAGATCCCCACTATGAAATCAAGCACAGGCGGATGCTTAAGCCCATTACGTCTGAACATGTCCGCGCGATCGGCTGCGCAGTCCTGGGCGGCTTCCTCCCTGGTTTGGGGTCGAGCATGGACCAAGTCCGACGGGCTACCGGAAGACGACTGAACGACATGCTCATCGGTCACGACGAGACCGGTACCGACGCGGAGCGACCACACCGACCGCCGCCACATCGCGGCAGCAGCTTGCTCCCGGCCCGCCCATTCCCGGTGGTGCGTTCGCTCGCTCATGTCATCCGTGACGGCGGGGGTACGGCGCCCGGCCCAACTCAAGCCCTGTAGTCGGCCGCGCCGGCCAGTCGTCGGAGAAAATCGCGTTGATCTGCCAACACTCTGATCACGAGCGGCAGAAGGAGGTGGCCGGCGGGCTGGACGGGATGGTGCGCGCCGCGCGGCAGAAGGCTGCCGAACGGGCCTCGCAGGGGTCAAGTGGTGCGCAAGTGGTGCGGGACTCCTGACCCGGTCGCCTCGTCCGAAAGGAAAGACCTTGCGTCGAGGGCGACACCAAGTCCAGCGGCTGGTGTGTGGGTGAGTGGGCGACCTGCCGGCCATCCTCTCCGTCGAGGTCGAGCGGCACCTTGAGTGGCTCGCGGAGTAGGGGTGCCGGTGGCACGCGAAGGCGCTGTGGGCAGGATATTCCTGCGAGTTGGGGCGCGCGCATGGCACGCGAGCTCGGATAGGTCTAGACAACAAACAAGCCCCAGGTCTGTGACCTGGGGCTTTGTCGTGGAGCGGATGACGGGAATCGAACCCGCGCTATAAACTTGGGAATCTATGGCGCATGAGCGCCCTGCATGGCGTCTGACCTGCGGGTTCCTGTCTGTCCGACTCTTGGTGCGACTGCCCCTGGGCACCGGTTCTGACCGCTGTTCACCGCCCCGAAGGGCATGGCTGGGGCACGCAAGGCTGGTGACCTTGTGAGCTGGGCACACGCGGGGGGTGTGCCGTCGCCCGCGACGACATCTGGTGTCCCGTTCCGCGAATGGCCCCGGCCAACCGCTCCTGGTGCCCGCGCAGGGCACTGTCCAGGGCTGCGTGTTCGCTCGAAGCCATGGTGGTGTCCAGGATGCCGGTCAGAGCGAGCCCTGGAGGTACACGCGGCTGTGGACGACGGCGGAGGCGGCGGCCGAGAAGGCGATGGAGCGGTTGTCGCTCGTCACCGATACCTGCTGCCGCCCGGTGTCACTCACGATGACACGTACCGTGCGGTCGCGGCGGTCCGGATGCTCCGCCGCGATGCCTGTGATGCGCAGCTCGTCCACGTTGGCGAACACGACGAAGAAGCGGAGGGTGTTGTACCGCTTCTCCGCCCACTCCGGCCTGGGGTGGTCCGGTAGCTGCGGGGTCTCGAAGCCGAAAGTGACTGCGGCGTCCCGCTCGTCCACGTGGACGTAGTTCAGCGGGCAGGAGGAGAGGTCCGGCGGGGTCTCGTAGAGCGCCGCCAGCTCGGGCCAGAGAGGAAGGTCCATCTCAGAGGTGCTCATAGAAGGTGTTCACATGTGTCTCGGGGACGGTTGGGAAGAGCTTGCGTTCCAGGATGGTCGTGAATTGGTGCGGGCCGGCGTCCTCGCCGCCCGGGCCCAGGGTGAAGACGCTCAGCCGCCCTGCCAGTACGTCCGAGTTGGACGTGTACGACAGAGCGAGACCCGGCGCCGTCACCCGTACGTCCAGACGGTACTGGGGCATGGGCGTGAGCGTGACGTCAGCGGTCACCGGCGGCCGCCAGCCCGTCATCTCGAAGTCCTGCACGTGCGAGAACGCGAGGTGGCACTGCAGGGTGTCGCCCGGTCCCCGGTCCCAGCGGTCCGGGAACCTCGGAAGGTCCATGCGCAGCGTTACCTCCGAGCCCCAGGCATCGAGGTGCACCGACCGCAGCCGTACCCCCGACAGCTCGGGAACCTCGTCGTAGTACGGCGCGAAGACATTCCGGTTGGGGACGAGATCAGTCCAGGTCATAGTAGTAATGCTCCTCTGCACCGTCGATCTGTCCATTCCGGGTGTTGTGCCACGGCCGGACGTGGACGTGCGGCGGCTGGTAGCCAGGCTCGCCCGGCTTCTGATGGCCGAACCAGTGGTCCTGGAAGACCACCATGTCGCCGTTGGGCAGCTCGTACCACTCCTCGAGGTAGTAGATCGGGCCGTTCGGGCCCATCAACTGACCGCCGCCCTGGTACTCCGGCTTGGTCGCTTTCGTGTACGGATAGCTGTTGGTGGGCTCCAGGCCCTCCGGCACACCGGCGTCGCGGAGCGCGTCCGCCTTCGCCGTGGCCAGGTCCCTCCCCACCTTCGGCGGACAGTCGGGTGCCAGCCCCAGCGGGTCCGACCAGGTCAGCGGGTTGGGGACGTAGGTGGCCGGATTGGGCGCAGGGCCGAGGCCGAGCGGGTCGACCGAGAGGTACCGGGCCGTCTCTGGGTCGTAGTGGCGGAAGCGGTTGTAGTGCAGCCCTGATTAGGGATCGAAGTACTGGCCGGGGAAGCGCAGCGGGGTGTACGCGTCGGCGTTCTTGTTCCACTCGGTCGTGCCCCACACCGTGGAACGGGCCCGCCAGGCGATCCCGCCGTCTTCACCGATCAGCTCCTGCGGAGTGCCCACCAGGTCGGTGACGATCGAGAAGAAGCGGCTCTCGATCAGCTGCTGGTCCGCCCCGACGAGCCGTTCGGCCTGTGCGAGCGGCTCGAAGCCCTCGTGCTCCCAGGTCAGCGTGACTGCGTACGGTGTTCCGGCGGTGACGGTCGTCTGCTCGCAGAGGGTGTTCCCGTCCCAGGTGAAGGTCACCTCCTCCACGACCGTCAGGCCGTCGTCCGCCAGCCGCCGCTTGGCGATCCGGCGGCCCAGCGGGTCGTATGCATATGTCCAGCGCGTTCCGTCCGGGGTGGTGAGGGCCATCAGCCGGTCCTCGGCGTCCCACTCGTAGCGCCAGGTGTCAGGCTTGCGGGAGAGACGGACCCGTTGCCGCAGGACGATCCGGCCGGCCGCGTCGTACTCGTAGCGGATGCTGCCCGCGCGTATCAGCCGGGCGCCCTCATAAACACGTGCTCCCGTGGCGGCCGGACCACCCGGACCCGAGGCGGGCCACGAGGCCTCCGTCTGGTTTCCCGCCTGGTCGTAGGTGTAGCGCTCGGTCCAGCCTGCGGCACTCACGGAGGTGACGCGGCCGCCCGCGTCCAGGGAGAAGAGGCGGTCCCCGGCGAGCCGGTCTTCGATGGCGAGCACATAACCGTCGGCCCGGTAGGCGTACCCGCGTCGCTGCAGCGTGTGGCCCTCGGCACCCTGCACGTGCTGCTCCCGGACCCGGCCGAGCTCGTCGCGGGCCAGGTCCAGAACGGCCGCGGAGCCTAGGCTGCGGCCGGTCTCGCGGCCCGTGGCGTCCCGTTCGAAGGTGATGCGGCGGCCATCGAGGGTCAGCTCTGCTTCCCGGCCCGCTGCGTCGTACGCCCACGTACTGATCGCTCCCGACGGGGTCGTACGGGAGACCACCCGGCTGAGCGTGTCGTAGCTGCGGGTGAGATCGCGGCCGTTGACCGTCTCCACGCGGATGCGGCCCGCCGCGTCCCGGACGTAGCCGAGTTCTGCGCCAGGGGCGGAGATGGCCGCCAGCCGGTCGGAGTAGTCGTACTCGTACCGGGTGACCACGCCCCCGGAGTCTTTGAGTGTGCGATTGTCCAACGCGTCGTACTCGTACCGGATGAGTTGTCCGGCCGCGTTCTCTCGCGAGAGGACCCGGCCCGCCGCATCGTGCACGTAGCGGATGGTCCTGCCGTCGAAGTCCGTCTCGGCGACGGTCCGGCCGGCCGCGTCGTGCTCGTACGTCCACTCCAGGCCACGGGGGTCGGTGACCGACAGCAACCGCAGCTCGGTGTCGTAGCCGAACACGTGCCGCGCGCCGTCCGGACCGGTCTGGGCAGTCAGCATGTCGAAATGGGAATACTCGTAGGTCGTGAAACCGCCGAGCGGGTCCCTGTAGTGGACGCAGTTTCCCTCTCCGTCGTACGTCCACGCCTGCTCGGCGCCGTCCGGCTCGACCCGGCGGGCCAGCCTGCCCTCGGTCGTCCACTCCAGCCGGGTCGCGTGGCCAAGCGCGTCGGTGATCCGCACGGCCCGCCCGAATCCGTCCCGTTCGTAGCGGGTGACGGCGCCGAGTGGATCGGTGATCTCCACCGGTAGCCCGGCCCGGTCGCAGCGGATCCTCGTGATACCGCCGAGGCAGTCCGTGACCTCGGTCAGGTGCCCGCGGTCGTCGAATGCGAAGTGGGTGGTGGCTCCGACCGGATTGGTGAGCGAGGTTCGGTTGCCCCGTTCATCGTAGGTCTGGCGCCATCCCGTGCGGTCGCCGCGCCGCTGCCGGACCGGGCGGCCGTGCTCGTCGTAGTCGGTGCTCAGCTCCTTGCCGTCCGGGCGGACAACTGTGACCAGTCTCCCCGCGTCGTCGCGCCCGAAGTACGTGGCGCGGCCGATGGGATCGGTGAACGTGACGAGCCGGCCGTTCCGGTCGTGGACGAAGCGGGTCACCCCGCCGAGTTCGTCGACACGGGCCTTGACCCGGTGGCGGTCGTCGACCAGATAGCGGCGGGTGTGGCCAGCGCCGGTGGTCGCGGTGGTGACCCGCAAACCCGTCTCCGTGTCGACTGTGTCGTAGGAGAGGGTCAGGGCCATGTGGCCCTCGGTGCCCCCCTCACGGATGCAGCGGTCCTGGTTGTCGTACGCGTAGTCGTACCGGCGGGCGTTGGTGTCGGTCCAGGAGGTGATGCGGCCGCGCTCGTCGTAGGTGAAGCACAGCGGCAGGCCTGAGGAGTTGACGACCTCGGTCAGGTTCCCGTCGGTGTAGCCGTAGGCGAGGATGCGCGGGCCACCGCTGAGGTGAAGGGCGATGACGCGGCCCCCCTCGACATCGAAGCGCAGGTGGTATCCGGCGCTGTGGGAAATGCCCAGAGGTGTGCCGTCGGCCGCGTACTCGAAGAGGATGACGTTGCCGTTGCGGTCCTCCAGCTGGGCGATCGGCGCGATGCCGTCCTCGGTACCTTGGGCGGGTGGGCTGAAGCGCCGTACGTGGCCGCTCACCGGATCGGTCAGCGTCCAGTCGCCGTCCGGCGTGCGGGCCAGAGGCATGCGCGGGCCGGACGATGGCAGCACCGGTTCTCCGGGGGCCGGATGCGGATAGGCCAACACCAGGCCGTCCTCGCTTACCAGGACCACGCCCTCGGCGTCGATCTCCAGGTGCTGGTCGATTGTGGACGCCCAGGTGGGGCCGAACCAGCGCCCGCTCTTGTAACCCGCCTCCGCCCGCCGGGTGAAGGCCATCGGAAGGGTACCGGGCAGCACGATGTCTGTCTGAGGGAGAAACATCCGGCCGGTGGCCAGGTCGACGGGGTCGGTGCCGTCGCACTTCTTGTCGCAGTCCGGGGTGTTGGACTGGTTCGGGCCGTTTTCGTCCAGACCTCGGCGGCCGGGGCCTGGGACGTCGTCGGCGGCCTTGGCGGCCGTCGCCGCCCTCCTTCCGGCGCCCATGCCCTTGGTACCGGCGAGTTCCGGGAGGAACTTGCCGACGCCTTCGGTGGGGTCCCTCATGAAGTCGTCGAGCATCTGCTTGCCCGTGCCTATGGGGTCGTTGACCGCCACGAGCAGGCCGGCGACCGTCGAGTTGAGGTTGGTCCGGTACTCGGCGGGGTGGGTCAGGTTGTACGGGTCGATCGGGGTGACCGCACGGACGAAGTTGACCAGGCCCGCCGTTCCCTTGAGGACGCCCCCGGCCAGGTGGGTCTCCGCGATCTCCAGGTAGTCCATGCCGTCATTGAACTGTTCGGCGTACGAGGGCTTGGGCGGCGCCGCGTCGCGGGCCGCAGAGACCGCCGTGGTGGCCGTTTCCGCGACCTCGTTGCGCTGCTTGCGCGCGGTGTTGAGCTTGTCCTCAGCCGCCTTGAACAGCGGATCGGCGGGGTCGGTGAAGTCGTCGGCCGGCCGCGGGGGCAGTGTGTCCTTCTTCGCCTCGACCGCTGCCTTGTAGTCGGTGATCGACTTGTTGTAGGCGGTGCGGGCGTCCTGCGAGACCTTCTTGGCGTGGTTGTAGTCCGCCAGGGCTTCCTTGGCCTGGCCCTGCGCCCACTCGACGGTCTCCGCGAAGCGGCCCATCGCGTCGGAGGCCTTGCCGAAGGCCTCCGCCGCCTCGAACCAGCGCGGCGGCTCCTTGGCCATCGCCTCCCGGAACGCGTCCGCCGACGCGCCCTTGAGACCGTCGCCCTCCAGCCCCTTCAGACCGTTGCCGACCATGGTGAAGGAGGACTTGAAATCGTTCAGGTGCGAGACCTGGGCGCGGATCTTCGGCACGCTGCCGTAGACCAGCTTGTTCGGGTCCTCGGTCTGTCCGAGCTCCAGCTCCTTGACATCCGCGCCGAGCTGGTTGGCGGCCGAGCGGCTCTTGTCGCGGACCCAGTCGCCCGCCTTGTCGAGACCGACCTCCTCTGCCACGTGGGCGAGCTTGTCGCCGCCCGACTCGATCACATCGCCGAGGTCCTCGGCCAGATCCTCGGCCCCGTCCTCCCACGAGTCCGGTACGAAGTCCCTCCAGCCCATCAGTTACGGCCCCCGCCAGCCTGGTCCAGCAGATCCTTGATCGAGCCGATGTACCCGTTGGAGGTCAGCTTGTCGCCCGTCTCCGACCAGGTCTGCTTGATGTCCGCGTCGCTCTTGTCGAAGGACTCGTCGCTGTAGTCGGGCTTGTAGACGTCCGCCCGCCAGATGTCGTCCCAGCTCTTCTGCTCGATCTCGTCCTCGCTCGCGTGCGGATTGCCGTACGCGNCTTGTAGACGTCCGCCCGCCAGATGTCGTCCCAGCTCTTCTGCTCGATCTCGTCCTCGCTCGCGTGCGGATTGCCGTACGCGGCGTTGGCGACGACCTTGTACGCGCCCTGCAGGTACTGCTCTTCCTCCCACACCGTCCCCGCCGCGATCCCCAGGTTCCCGGCGAGAGCGCTGGCGTTCTGCACGAGACTGCGCACGCCCCACTCCCAGCGCTCGCAGAAGTCCTCGAAGACGGTGGCCAGACCCGGGTGTCCGGCCTCCATCCCCGTCATCGACAGATCGCTGAACCCCGAACCCATGGAGGCACCGGCCGCATCTCCGGACTCACGCAGCTCGGCGATGGCCTTGCGTAGACCGTCCTGGATGTTCTTGACCGCAGCCGCCGAGACCTCAAGGTCCGCATCGCCCGCCATCAGACGGCTTCCGCACGGTCTGGCTCGGCATCCACCGCGCACGCGTCGGGAACGATGCCCACGACCGGCGGGAACAGCATTGAACCGTCCTTGTCCGCCACATCTACGGCCACACCCGTCGGACCTTCAACCGTGGGGATCACCGCGTCGACGAGACGGGCACCCAGGATCGAGAGGTACTCCCACTCACGGGCACCGGCACCGCGCGCTTCCGCGAAACGGGCCAGGGCCGCCTCATCCGTGAACGCGTAGATCCAGCGGACACCGCCCTGCCAGCCCGTCATCAGACCGCCGCCATCACCCTCCGAGAGCGGCACCAGCAGTGCCGTGCGGCGAAATTCGCCCAGCAAACGGCCTGAACGCCCTGATCCACCGCGCACGGCGGATATCTCCTCGGCCAGTCCCATGAAGTGCCCCGTTCCCCGAGGGCGCCCGGTACGGCAGCCCTCAATGCGCCTACGTTACGCAGGCGATCAGCACCCAAGTATCGCTACGCCGTTCCGTACCGCCGACGGCTCGTGCCTCTCCCGGATTGCCTGCCGGACGCTGCTTTTTGGATCACGTTCGGAGCCAGCTGATGGCGGCTGCGAGGGTGACGGTGCCGAGATGGCTCGGCGCTCGGTGGTCGCGAGTGATGATTCGGCGCCCATCTGACGCTCCGATACGGCACTTCTGGCACGCGAATGGCAGGCGGGCCTCGGTAGGTCTAGACAACAAACAAGCCCCAGGCCTGTGACCTGGGGCTTTGTCGTGGAGCGGATGACGGGAATTGAACCCGCGCTATAGGCTTGGGAATCACCCGGGACTCGGGTGCCTGAACCCTTGGTGACTAGCGAAAACGTCCGCTACGGAGCCTAGATCCGGGGCCCGCGGAACCCCCGTCTTGACCGCTGTTTACCGCCCTGACTGGCACGTAGTGGCACGAGTCGTGCGCTGCCCGGCGTCCCAGGCACCTCGGTCGGCGGGACGACGCTTGGCGTCAGCGGAGGTTCTCCCAGAACTCATGGTTGTGGTCCTTGGTGAACTCCGTGCGCTTCCACGGCCCCGTGGCCAGCGACTGCACGTAGCCGCCGCTGCGGAAGCTCGGCCAGTCCGTCTTCCCGGACTCGGCGAAGTCCACCCAAGTGTCCGTCATTCGCTTGCCGAGGCATTCCTGCTTCTCAGTCAGCTTCTCGAACAGGGGCAGCTTGAGGTCGAAGAGGTAGGGCAACTCCGACATGTGCGAGGCGCGGAGCTCGAAGCTGAGCTTCGGGTCGCCGGCCCATGAGGGCGTCTCTCGCTCGCTGAACTCGAACATCCGTGTCGGAGCCCACTGTGACAGCAGCCGGGCGGTGTCCAGCGTCGGAATCGACCAGGTGCGGTCGGTCTGGACCGTTGCCAGGGCCTCGCCGGCGGAGCTGAAGCGGCTCAGCGGG
Organism: Streptomyces yangpuensis; assembly: GCF_001005295.1. Classification (GTDB taxonomy): domain Bacteria; phylum Actinomycetota; class Actinomycetes; order Streptomycetales; family Streptomycetaceae; genus Streptomyces; species Streptomyces yangpuensis. Next base: position 454,815 of record NZ_LBMK01000003.1, read on the forward strand.
TAGCGGGCCAGTACCGCGTCGGCCTGGGCGCCGAACTCCTTGCGGATTTCGGGCTCGTACGCCTCGGGCGGCATGGGATCGCCCGTCAGCTCCTGGCCGAGGATCCGGCCGCGCTCCTCGTCGTGGTTGACCCCGATGAGGACCGGGACGCGGTTGAACTTGCCCGTGCGCAGCGCCTCGGCCGGGGCCAGTGGCATGAGGTCCGTACCGGCGATCGGGCGGGGCTCGTTCCAGGTCCCGTACGCCTTCATGAGCGTGGCCGCGTCCGTGCCGCGCAGGCAGGATTCCGCATCATCGCAGTCCTTGCCCTCCTTGGGCTTCAGCTCCTTGAGCTTGGTGAGCGTGGCCCTGGCCTCGGCCTCGGCTTCCTCCCGGGTGCGGGAGCCCCCCGTGGCGCAGGGCGCGCTCTGTATGACGGCGCGGTGGAACAGCCCGGCCGACTTCGGTGAGGCGAGGTGGCCGCAGACGCTGTAGCCGCCGCCGGACTCACCCATGATCGTCACGTTGCGGGGATCGCCCCCGAAGGCGCCCGCGTTGGCGCGGACCCAGCGTAGTGCGGCCTGTTGGTCCTCCAGGCCGAGGCCGCCGGAGGTTTTGAGCGCAGGATCGGACAGGAAGCCCATGGCACCGAGCCGATAGTTGACCGACACGACGACGGCGCCCTCGGCGGCCAGCCGCTCGGGGCCGTAAAGGTCGCCGCTGCCGAACATCAGTCTGCCGCCGTGGATCCACACGATCACCGGCCGCTTGCCGGCCTGCTGTGCGGGGGCGGTGACGTTCAAGTACAGGCAGTCCTCGGCCTCGCTGGGGACTCCGATGGGCAGTCCCTTCGGCTGCGCGCAGGGGGATCCCGGCGCAGTCGCCTCACGCACCCCGGTCCAGGCGGCGGCGGGCTGCGGCGAGGCCCAGCGCAGGTCGCCCACCGGCGGGGCGGCATATGGGATGCCCTGGAAGCTGCGCAGGCCGCCGGTGCCGGCGGTGCCACGCACGGCGCCGCCGGTGGTGCCGACGACCGTGCCGACGGTGCTGCCGGCTGCTGCTCGCGCGGGGGTGGCCGGCCCAACGCCCATGCCCAGCCCCATGCCTAGCGTGAGGGCGGTAGCGACGAACCCCTTGAAGATGTACCTGGCGTGCCTCATGGCCCGAACGTTACGCAGGCTTGCACGATCGTGCGATACGTTTGTGTGACTCGATTGCATGAGGCGTTCGTGTCACGCGAGCGCTAGGCTCGTGAGTATGGGAAACCGCGAAGACCTGCTCATCGGCGCCAAAGCCTGCCTGCGGGAAAAGGGATACGACCGCACCTCTGTGCGTGACATCGCCACCACTGCCGGAGTGAGCACGGCCGCCGTCGGCTACCACTACGGCTCACGCGAGGCACTGCTCAACCAGGCCCTGTTCGAGATCCTCAACGAGTGGGGCGACGCGATGGGCCGGGCGCTGGTCCCCGACGTCGAAGGCTCCTCCAGGGCGCACTTCGAGCGCATCTGGGAGAGTTTGATCGAGGACTTCGGCGCGCACCCCGACCTCTGGCTCGCCTCGGTGGAACTGTTCATGCAGGCCCAGCGGCGGCAGGAGCTGCGCGCCGCTCTGGCCGGGGGCATCGCTCAGGGGCGGCGTGGCATGGCGGCCATCCTGGACGGCGTCCGCGAGGAGGAGGTGTCTGACGCCTCCGTCCGCACCCTCGGCGCCGTGCAGTTGGCGCTCGTGTCGGGTGTGATGCTCCAGTGCCTCAGCGACCCCTCCAGTGCCCCCACCGCGGCCGAGGTGCTCGAAGGTGTCCGGGCCCTGGCCGAGCTGGCGCGCTGACCGTGACATACAACGAAGGCCCAGGTCTCTGACCTGGGCCTTCGTTCAAGAGCGGATGACGGGAATCGAACCCGCGCTATAAGCTTGGGAAGCTCATGTTCTACCATTAAACTACATCCGCGTAGCGGGCCAGTTGCCTGGAGCCCTACCGTTGCACACTCTACCCCATGATCGACCCCCGGTGCGTTCGCCGCGGGGTCGTTGTTGTCTGTCGTGTGCACCGAGGCGTGTGGGGGCGGGAGTTGGGGCGTACCGTGGGGTGGCGGAGCGGCGGCTGGAGCGGGTGCCGATCATCCCCTAATGTGGCGATTCGTCTCAGTACGGCTCGTTGGGGAAAGGGACTCGATGGAGCACACCGTCGTCCGTTGTGCCGAAGGGCACGTTTTCAGTACCGCCTCCTTCCCGCTGCAGCACCTCGGTGCGGGCCGGATCGGGCCCGGGCGGCTGCTGCGGTGTCCGCGGTGCGCGCGCCTGCGCCAGGCGGTGCCCGTCGGTGGTGCGGTCAAGCGCTAGACACTCTCAGACGTACGGCCGGGCGCGCGGGCGGTTCCCTCTCGATTGGGGGAGGCCCGCGCGCTCTGCGTATCCTCGGGACGTGCTTCTCTCTGACAAAGACATCCGGGCCGAGATCGACAGCGGACGGGTTCGCATCGACCCGTTCGACGAGGCGATGGTGCAGCCCTCCAGCATCGATGTGCGTCTCGACCGGTACTTCCGGGTGTTCGAGAATCACCGCTACGCCCACATCGATCCCGCGGTCGAGCAGCCGGACCTGACCCGGATGGTCGAGCCGGAGGGGGACGAGGCGTTCATCCTGCACCCCGGTGAGTTCGTCCTGGCGTCGACCTACGAGGTCATCACGCTGCCCGACGACATCGCCTCCCGGCTGGAGGGGAAGTCCAGCCTGGGCCGCCTCGGCCTCGTGACGCACTCGACCGCCGGGTTCATCGACCCCGGGTTCTCGGGTCACGTGACCCTTGAGCTGTCCAACCTGGCCACGCTGCCGATCAAGCTCTGGCCGGGCATGAAGATCGGGCAGCTGTGCATGTTCCGGCTCAGCTCGCCCGCGGAGTTCCCGTACGGCAGCGAACGGTACGGCTCCAGGTACCAGGGGCAGCGCGGGCCGACCGCCTCGCGCTCCTTCCAGAACTTCCACCGCACCCAGGTGAGGCACGAGGCATGAGCGACGCAGTACGCGAGAACCTGACCTACGAGGGCTTCGGCGCCGCCGTCCGCGAGCTGGCGCAGACCATCGCCGACGACGGCTACGAGCCCGACATCATCCTGAGCATCGCCCGCGGCGGCGTGTTCGTCGCCGGCGGTCTGGCCTACGCCCTGGACTGCAAGAACATCCACCTGGTGAACGTGGAGTTCTACACCGGCGTCGGCACCACGCTGGAGATGCCGGTCATGCTGGCGCCCGTGCCCGAGGCGATCGACTTCACCGACAAGAAGGTCCTCATCGCCGACGACGTCGCCGACACCGGCAAGACGCTGAAGCTGGTGCACGACTTCTGCCTGGGCCACGTCGCCGAGGTGCGTTCCGCGGTCATCTACGAGAAGTCCCACTCCCTCGTGAAGTGCGAGTACGTGTGGAAGAAGACCGACGAGTGGATCAACTTCCCCTGGTCGGTCGAGCCGCCGGTCGTCAAGCGCGAGGGCCAGGTCCTCGACGCCTGACCGTCCGTGACCAGATGCGCGAGAGGGGCCCCCGGCCGTGGCCGGGGGCCCCTCTCGTATGCGCGTGCCTGCGCTGGCGAGGCCGCGCTAGATGGTGCCGAGCTTGATGATCGACAGCAGGGCGATCAGCTGGATCGCGGAGGCGCCCAGCGCCTTCGGCCACGGCAGGTCGTGCGACCTGCTGATCAGCGAGGTGAAGAGCGCGCCCGCGGCGACCCAGGTGGCCCAGCCCAGTACCTGCACGATCATGTTGTCGCCGCCGAGGAACACGGCGAAGAGCAGACGCGGGGCGTCCGTGATGGACATGACCAGCATCGACAGGCCCACGGTGGGCTGCCAGCTGCCGTCACCGCCCATCTGACGGGCCAGGGTGTGCGTGACCGCGCCCAGGAGCAGACCGCAGACGACGAAGGCCACACCGGCGGACAGCACGATCGGGACGGCCTTCGACAGGGTCGCGTTGATCGCGTCGTCGCGGGCTTCGTCGAGGCCGAAGACCGCGAGGAGGCCGTAGAGGAAGGTCACGGTCAGCGCCGGACCCCAGACGGGGTAGTCGCGCATCTGGAGGAAGGTCTGGCCGGGCCGCGTCACGATCCCGCGGAGCAGATCCTTCCACGGCAGCCGCGGACCGGACGGCGCCGCGGCGACGGCGCCCGCCTGGTACGTGCCCCCCTGGCTGTACGGGTCCTCGCCGACGGCGAAGACCTGCGTGTGCCCCGGGTTGTCGTTCGAGTAGTGCCCGCCGCCTCCGTGGCCGTACGGGGGCTGCTGCGCGGGCGGGTGCTGCTGCCCGTACGGGTCGAAGTACTCCGGCTCGCCGTGGCCCCCGGCGTTCGGCTGCGGCCACTGCTGCTGCGGTGGGGGGCCGCCGACGGGAGGGTACGGCGGCCCGCCGTACGGCGGCGGTTGCTGCTGACCGTACGACTGCTGCTGCTGCGGNGGGAGGGTACGGCGGCCCGCCGTACGGCGGCGGTTGCTGCTGACCGTACGACTGCTGCTGCTGCGGGGGTTGTTGACCGCGGTTGTCGTCCCGGCCGCGTCCGATCCTGAATCCAGCCACGTGATCGAACGTACCTGGTCCGGAGCGCCCCGGTGGCCGGGCGGGGGTAACAAGCACCCTTTGCGGCTGACCTGTGACATCCCCTAGGGGATCCCCGGGGGGTTGTCCCCACCTCCGGACTGCCCCTGCCGTGTGTCCGGTTTACGTGCTTGCGTTGCGTTCTGCTGCTGTTCGTAGAACAACGGCCTGCACCTCGTGCTCCAGCCGAACGGCACCGTGACGTCGTGGATGGACGGGGCGCCGCAGCGGAAGCCCGAGCCGGTGCCGCAGGCCGATGGGCGCGTCGGGGTGGAGAGCTCGGTGCGGGTCGGGGTGCCGGACGGGCGGATCGCCAAGCTGGTGGACGGCCCGCGCGGCAAGTACGCGGTGATCTCCATGCCGAACGGACACGTCCTCGGCGCCATCGACCTGAAGCGTCCGAGCACGCAGAACGACGGCTGGACGTACGAGCTCGTCCGCGACGGCAAGCGCGTGAGGTTCGTCGTCATCGACGGCAAGGGCGGCGGGAACAGCTGGGTGTACGACGTCGACGGCCGGCTGATCGAGAAGTACACGGTCGAGGCACCGAAGCCGGCGAAGAGTCACGCCCGGGTCGTCGCGAGCGGTGGCGGCGCGGCCTCGGCCGGTGCGGCGGGGCTCGGCTTCGCCGTCGTGCCGGCCCGGGGCTGACCGGGGCCGGCCGGAAACGCCGGAACGGCCGGCCCCCGGGTGGGACCGGCCGTTCAGGTGCGTCGTGCAGGGGCCTGCCTACTTGGCGTCCTCGGCCTTCGCCTGGTCCGCCGCGTCCGTCTTGGCCCCGGCGTCCGCCGCTGCCTCCGGCTCGGCGTCGGCGTCGGCGTCGGCCTTGGGCTCGGTCTCCGGCTGGGCTTCCGCCTCCGTCACGGGCTCGGCCTCAGCCTCGGCCTCCGGGGCGGCCTCAGCCTCTGCCTTCGCCTCGGCCTCCTCAGCTTCCGCCTTGGCCTTGGCTTCCGCCTCGGCCTCCGCCTTGGCCTTCGCCTCAGCCTCCGCCTTGGCCTTGGCTTCCGCCTCCGCCTTGGCCTTCGCCTCTTCGGCCGCCTTCGCCTTGGCCGCGGCTTCCGCCTCCGCCGCGGCGGCTGCCGCAGCGGCCTCCGCCTCGGCCTCGGCCGCCAGGGCGGCCAGTTCCTCCTCCGTCGGGCCCGGGGCCTTGACCGACTCCAGCAGCAGCTGGGCCACGTCCACGACCTGCACGGACTCCTTGGCCTGGCCCTCGTTCTTCTTGCCGTTGACCGAGTCGGTCAGCATGACCAGGCAGAACGGGCAGGCGGTGGAGACGATGTCGGGGTTCAGGGACAGGGCCTCGTCGACGCGCTCGTTGTTGATGCGCTTGCCGATCCGCTCCTCCATCCACATCCGCGCGCCACCGGCGCCACAGCAGAAGCCCCGCTCCTTGTGGCGGTGCATCTCCTGCTGGCGCAGGCCCGGCACGGCCGACATGATCTCGCGCGGCGGCGTGTAGACCTTGTTGTGGCGGCCCAGGTAGCACGGGTCGTGGTACGTGATCAGCCCGTCGACCGGCGTCACCGGCGTCAGCCGGCCCTCGTCGATCAGGTGCTGGAGCAGCTGCGTGTGGTGGATGACCTCGTACTCGCCGCCCAGCTGCGGGTACTCGTTCGCGATGGTGTTGAAGCAGTGCGGGCAGGTCGAGACGATCCGCTTCGCCGACTTCGGCTTCTTCGTCGACGGGTCGTCGTCGTCCTCGCCGAACGCCATGTTCAGCATGGCCACGTTCTCCTGGCCCAGCTGCTGGAACAGCGGCTCGTTGCCCAGGCGGCGCGGCGAGTCACCGGTGCACTTCTCGTCGCCGCCCATGATCGCGAACTTGACGCCCGCGATGTTCAGGAGCTCCGCGAAGGCCTTCGTGGTCTTCTTGGCCCGGTCCTCCAGGGCGCCGGCGCAGCCGACCCAGTAGAGGTAGTCGAACTCCGAGAGGTCCTCCGCGTCCTTGCCGATGATCGGGACCTCGAAGTCGACCTCCTTCGTCCACTCGACGCGCTGCTTCTTCGCCAGGCCCCAGGGGTTGCCCTTCTTCTCCAGGTTCTTGAGCATCGTGCCCGCCTCGGACGGGAAGGCGCTCTCGATCATCACCTGGTAGCGGCGCATGTCGACGATGTGGTCGATGTGCTCGATGTCGACCGGGCACTGCTCCACGCACGCACCGCAGGTCGTGCAGGACCACAGCACGTCCGGGTCGATGACGCCGTTCTCTTCGACCGTGCCGATCAGCGGGCGCTCGGCCTCGGCCAGCGCGGCCGCCGGCACACCGGCGAGCTGCTCCTCGGACGCCTTCTCCTCGCCCTCCATCGTCTTGCCGCCGCCGGCCAGCAGGTACGGGGCCTTGGCGTGCGCGTGGTCGCGCAGCGACATGATGAGGAGCTTCGGGGACAGCGGCTTGCCGGTGTTCCAGGCGGGGCACTGCGACTGGCAGCGGCCGCACTCGGTGCACGTGGAGAAGTCGAGGATGCCCTTCCAGGAGAACTGCTCGACCTGCGAGACGCCGAAGACGTCGTCCTCGCCCGGGTCCTCGAAGTCGATCTCCTTGCCGCCGCTGGTCATCGGCTGGAGCGCGCCCAGCGCGCTCGCGCCGTCGGCGTTGCGCTTGAACCAGATGTTCGGGAAGCCGAGGAAGCGGTGCCAGGCGACACCCATGTTGGTGTTCAGGGAGACCACGATCATCCAGATCAGCGAGGTGCCGATCTTGATCATCGCGGTGAAGTAGATGGCGTTCTGCAGGGCGCTCGCCGAGAGCCCGTCGAAGGCCATCACCAGCGGGTACGAGATGAAGTACGCCGGCTCCCAGCTGTCCACGTGGTGGATCGCGCCCTCAAGGCCGCGCAGGCACAGGATCGCGAGGCCGATGGTGAGGATGATGTACTCGACGAAGTACGCCTGCCAGGCCTTCGAGCCCGCGAAGCGCGACTTGCGGCCGGCCCGCGAGGGCAGGCTGAGCAGGCGGATCGCGATCAGGACCAGGATGCCGAGCACCGTCATCAGGCCGATGAACTCGATGTACAGCTCGAACGGCAGGAAGCCGCCGAGGACCGGCAGCGTCCAGTCGGCCTGGAAGAGCTGGCCGTAGGCCTGCGCCAGGGTCGGCGGGAGCGTCAGGAAGCCGATCGCGACGAACCAGTGCGCGAAGCCGACGATGCCCCAGCGGTTCATGCGGCTGTGGCCGAGGAACTCCCGGACGAGGGTGAACGTTCGGGCCTTCGGGTCGTCCGTGCGGCTGCCGGCCGGCACGGGCTGGCCGATCTTCACGAAGCGGTAGATCTGCGCCACGGCTCGTGCGAGCAGCGCGACGCCGACCACGGTCAGGACCAGCGACACGATGATCGCGGCGAGTTGCATGGGAGGGCTCCTCGGGCGGCACTTACTAAGCGGTAACTTATGAAGTCAAGGCTTGAGGTTACCCATTCCCGACGCCGCAATGTAGCTGAGCGTGCGGTGATCTGTGTCGCTCAGGCGAGCCTTTGTCGGTAGGCCGCCCGCGGGGTCTGAGCAAGGATCGCGAGGTCCATCCCGAGCCAGTGGTTCTCCACATAATGCCGGTCGAGCAGAGCCATCTCCTCCCAGGGGAGGTCGGAGCGCGCGCTCACCTGCCACAACCCGGTCATTCCGGGACGTACGAGGAGCCGGTCGGGGCGGTCCGTACGGGCCTCGGGGCGCGGGCCGACCAGCGACATCTCCCCGCGGACCACATTGAGCAGCTGGGGGAGCCCGTCGACGGCGCAGCGCTCCAGGAGTGCGCCCGTCCGCCCCGCCCCGGCCGTGTCGAAGCGCCAGGTCCGGAAGGGCCGCCCGGCGAGGCCGGCCGCGGGCTCCCGTACGCAGGGGCGGCCGCCCCGGACCGCGCACAGCAGTGCGGTGACGGCCGCGAGCGGGAGGGCGAGTGCGGCGATCAGGGCCATCGCCCCGACGAGGTCGAGCACCCGCTTCGCCGGCGGGGCCGCGGGTACCCGTACCCGGAGCCGGGGGGCGGTGAGTGTGAGCGGCATGCCAGCACGCTGCCGCACGGGCGCCCGGACCCCGGCGTGCCGCGCGGCGCGGGTCCCTCGTCCGGCCGTCCCGCCGCCGGTAAAACCCAAGGTTGCGCGTAAGGGGCAGCTAAAGGTTGAGTCGACTCGACTCAGTTCTGTTGACGCAAGCGCGGCGATGCGGCATGGTTGAGTCCGTTCCACTCAAGTCAGCTGGAGGAATTGAAATGGCACGTGCGGTCGGCATCGACCTGGGCACCACTAACTCCGTCGTCAGCGTTCTGGAAGGCGGCGAGCCCACCGTCATCACCAACGCCGAGGGCGCCAGGACCACGCCGTCCGTCGTCGCCTTCGCCAAGAACGGCGAGGTCCTCGTCGGCGAGGTGGCCAAGCGCCAGGCGGTCACGAACGTGGACCGGACCATCCGCTCCGTCAAGCGCCACATGGGCACTGACTGGAAGATCAACCTGGATGGCAAGGACTTCAACCCGCAGCAGATGAGCGCCTTCATCCTGCAGAAGCTGAAGCGCGACGCCGAGGCCTACCTGGGTGAGAAGGTCACGGACGCGGTCATCACCGTCCCGGCCTACTTCAACGACTCCGAGCGTCAGGCGACGAAGGAGGCCGGCGAGATCGCGGGCCTGAACGTCCTGCGCATCGTCAACGAGCCGACGGCCGCCGCCCTGGCCTACGGTCTCGACAAGGACGACCAGACCATCCTCGTCTTCGACCTCGGTGGCGGCACCTTCGACGTGTCGCTCCTGGAGATCGGCGACGGTGTCGTCGAGGTCAAGGCCACCAACGGTGACAACCACCTCGGTGGTGACGACTGGGACCAGCGCGTCGTCGACTACCTGGTGAAGCAGTTCGCCAACGGCCACGGCGTCGACCTGTCCAAGGACAAGATGGCGCTCCAGCGTCTGCGCGAGGCCGCCGAGAAGGCGAAGATCGAGCTGTCCTCCTCCACGGAGACCTCGATCAACCTGCCGTACATCACGGCGTCCGCCGAGGGCCCGCTGCACCTTGACGAGAAGCTCACGCGCGCCCAGTTCCAGCAGCTGACCGCCGACCTGCTCGACCGCTGCAAGACCCCGTTCCACAACGTCATCAAGGACGCCGGCATCCAGCTGTCCGAGATCGACCACGTGGTCCTGGTCGGCGGCTCCACCCGCATGCCGGCCGTCGCCGAGCTCGTCAAGGAGCTGACCGGCGGTCAGGACGCCAACAAGGGCGTCAACCCGGACGAGGTCGTCGCCATCGGCGCCACCCTCCAGGCCGGTGTCCTCAAGGGTGAGGTCAAGGACGTCCTGCTCCTCGACGTGACCCCGCTGTCCCTCGGTATCGAGACCAAGGGCGGCATCATGACCAAGCTCATCGAGCGCAACACCACGATCCCGACCAAGCGGTCCGAGATCTTCACGACGGCCGAGGACAACCAGCCGTCCGTGCAGATCCAGGTCTACCAGGGCGAGCGCGAGATCGCGGCCTACAACAAGAAGCTCGGCATGTTCGAGCTGACCGGCCTGCCGCCGGCCCCGCGTGGCGTCCCGCAGATCGAGGTCTCCTTCGACATCGACGCGAACGGCATCATGCACGTGACCGCGAAGGACCTCGGCACGGGCAAGGAGCAGAAGATGACCGTCACCGGCGGCTCTTCGCTCGGCAAGGACGAGGTCGACCGCATGCGCCAGGAGGCGGAGCAGTACGCGGACGAGGACCTGCGCCGCAAGGAGGCCGCCGAGTCCCGCAACCAGGGCGAGCAGCTCGTCTACCAGACGGAGAAGTTCGTCAAGGACAACGAGGACAAGGTCCCGGCCGAGGTCAAGACCGAGGTCGAGTCGGCCGTCGCCGAGCTGAAGGAGAAGCTCAAGGGCGAGGACACCGGCGAGATCCGCACCGCGACCGAGAAGCTCGCCGCGGTGAGCCAGAAGCTCGGCCAGGCGATCTACGCCGACGCGCAGGCCGCCCAGGGCGCCGCCGGCGGCGCCGGTGACGCGGGCCAGGCCAAGGCCGACGACGACGTCGTCGACGCCGAGATCGTCGACGACGAGAAGCCGAAGGGTGGCGCTGCCTGATGTCGGAGGAGACCCCGGGCTTCGACGAGAAGCCCGAAGTCCCCGCCGACGCCGCTCAGGACGACGCCGAGCCGAAGGCCGCCGACTCCGCCGACACGGCGGAGGGGGCGGCCCCGGCCGGGGACAGCGCACAGGATGTGGCCCTGCTGGCGCAGCTGGACCAGGCCCGTACCGCGCTCGGAGAGCGCACCGCGGACCTCCAGCGGCTCCAGGCGGAGTACCAGAACTACCGCCGCCGGGTGGAGCGGGACCGGATCACCGTCAAGGAGATCGCGGTCGCGTCCCTCCTGACGGAGCTCCTGCCGACGCTCGACGACATCGGCCGGGCGCGGGAGCACGGCGAGCTGGTCGGCGGCTTCAAGTCGGTGGCCGAATCGCTGGAGACGGTCGCCGCCAAGATGGGCCTTCAGCAGTTCGGCAAGGAGGGCGAGCCCTTCGACCCGACGGTCCACGAGGCCCTGATGCACTCGTACGCGCCGGACGTCACCGAGACGACCTGCGTGGCGATCCTGCAGCCCGGGTACCGGATCGGCGAGCGTACGATCCGTCCCGCACGGGTCGCGGTGGCCGAGCCCCAGCCGGGCGCGGCCCCCAAGTCCGAGTCCGCGGAGGGCGACAAGCCGTCCGGCGAGGACGCGGATGCAGCCGACAAGGGCTGACGCAGGACACGTAGCGGCACGGGAGGAGGGACACCGGGGATGAGCACGAAGGACTTCGTCGAGAAGGACTACTACAAGGTCCTCGGTGTCCCGAAGGACGCCACCGAGGCCGAGATCAAGAAGGCGTACCGCAAGCTCGCGCGCGAGTTCCACCCGGACGCCAACAAGGGCGACGCCGCCGCCGAGGAGCGCTTCAAGGAGATCTCCGAGGCGAACGACATCCTCGGGGACGCCAAGAAGCGCAAGGAGTACGACGAGGCGCGCGCCCTGTTCGGCAACGGCGGCTTCCGCCCCGGGCCGGGCGGCGGAGGCGGATCGTTCAACTTCGACCTGGGCGACCTCTTCGGGGGCACCCAGCAGGGCGGTCAGGCCGGCGGCTTCGGCGGCGGCCTGGGCGACGTCTTCGGCGGCCTCTTCAACCGCGGCGCCGGCCCGGGTGCGGGCACCCGCACCCAGCCGCGCCGCGGCCAGGACATCGAGTCGGAGGTCACCCTCTCCTTCACGGAGGCGGTGGACGGGGCCACGGTCCCGCTCCGGATGTCCTCGCAGGCGCCCTGCAAGGCCTGCTCGGGCACCGGCGACAAGAACGGCACGCCCAGGGTGTGCCCGACCTGCGTCGGCACCGGCCAGGTCTCGCGCGGCAGCGGCGGCGGCTTCTCGCTGACCGACCCCTGCGCGGACTGCAAGGGCCGCGGCCTGATCGCGGAGAACCCCTGCGAGGTCTGCAAGGGCAGCGGCCGGGCCCGCAGCTCCCGCACCATGCAGGTCCGCATCCCTGCGGGCGTCTTTGACGGCCAGCGGATCCGGCTGCGCGGCAAGGGCGCCCCGGGCGAGCGCGGCGGTCCCGCCGGTGACCTCTACGTGGTGGTGCATGTCGGGACGCACCCGGTGTTCGGCCGCAAGGACGACAACCTGACGGTGACCGTCCCGGTGACGTTCGCGGAGGCTGCACTGGGCGCCGACATCAAGGTCCCGACCTTGAACGGACCGTCCGTGACGCTGAAACTTCCCCCGGGCACCCCGAACGGGCGTACGATGCGGGCCCGCGGCAAGGGTGCGGTCCGCAAGGACGGCACCCGCGGGGACCTGCTGGTTACCGTGGAAGTGGCGGTTCCGACCGAGCTGTCCGACAAGGCACGCGAGGCATTGGAGATGTACCGCGAGGCGACGGAGTCGCAGGACCCGCGCTCCGCGCTGTTCGAGTCCGCGAAGGGAGCATGACATGGACGGCCGCCGACGACAGTCATCCCGTCTGGGGAGCGGTGCCTACCCACTCACCGACGAGACCCCGGTCTACGTGATCTCGGTGGCCGCCCAGCTCTCGGGCCTGCACCCGCAGACCCTCCGCCAGTACGACCGCCTCGGCCTGGTCTCCCCGGACCGCACGGCCGGCCGCGGCCGGCGCTATTCGGCCCGGGACATCGAACTGCTCCGCACGGTGCAGACGCTGTCCCAGGACGAGGGCATCAACCTGGCCGGCATCAAGCGGATCATCGAACTGGAGAACCAGGTGGCCGCGCTCCAGCAGCGCGTCGCCGAGCTCTCCGCCGCGGTGGACGGCGCGGCGGCCACCCTGCGGGCCCGCGAGGCCCAGGTGCACGCCTCCTACCGCCGCGACCTGGTCCCGTACCAGCCGCCGCAGCCGGGCAGCGCCCTGGTCGTCTGGCGGCCGAGCCCCAAGCGCCCGATGGACTGACCGGCAGGGTCGTCCCTGCCCCGGATACACACCCTCCGGCCCCGCCCCTCCCAGGGCGGGGCCGGAGGGCTTTGTCCGTGGGCGTCCTGCCGGTCAGGCTGCAGCAGGGCCCGCGAGCCCGGCATGACCGCCAAGACACCCCCTAAAGGCCTTCCGGGCCGTGCCCCGGCTCCCGGCCGGCGGCGCGGTCCTCGCACTCCTGCGCGGCGGAGGGGCGGCCCAGGATCCCGGACTGGGCGATGAGGTAGCCGAGCTGGGCCCGGCTGCCGCTGCCGAGGGTGGTGGCGAGCTTGGCGATGTGGGCGCGGCAGGTGCGTACGTTCATCCCCAGGCGCCGGGCGATGGCCTCGTCCACGTGCCCCTCGATGAGGAGCTGGGCGATGGTGCGCTGCACGCCGGTGACGCCGCCGGGAGTGCTGCGGTACGTCACCTCCTCCGTCAGCGGCACGGCCCGGTGCCACAGCTGCTCGAACACCTTGATGAGGTAGTCGACGAGGCCGGGGTGGCGCAGTTCCAGCGCCACCCGGCGGTCGTCGCTGACCGGGATGAAGGCGACCGTGCGGTCGAAGATGATGAGGCGCTCTATCAGCTCTTCGAGGGTGCGGATCTCGACCTTGCCGGCGGAGATGCGGTCCACGTAGGCGAGGGTGCCCTGGCTGTGCCGTGCGGTGTGCTGGTAGAGGGTCCGTATGCTGACCCCGCGGTCGATCAGTGGCTGGTCGCGCTCCAGGGCCTGTGTGAGAGCCTCGGAGGGCCGCGCTCCGCCCGGCTGGACCGTCAGCACCTCGGTGTGACATTCGGCCGTCGCGAGGTTCAGCGCGGCGTTGATCCTTTCGAAACCCTCCAGCACCGTGATGGCATGGGTGTCGGCCGGACTCTGTGCGCTGATGGCCAGGAAAGGCTCGAAAGTGTCGGTGAGATCTACAGCGCTGCGTCGGCGGTCCTGGATCTCGCGTTCAATCGGATGGAGCCGTTGAGCCAAAGCCACGGACGGGGGAACCGGGCGGAGTTGGTTCGCGTCATCCGGGTCGGGCTGCAGAAGGGCGAGTTCCAGCAGGCAGGGGGCGTTCTGGATCTCTCCCCGGGCGATCCGGCCGGTGCTCAGGGCAGCCGCGTAGAGCCGGGTCCCCTCGGCGCACATGGACGTGACGGGGTGGGGATGTGTCGCCATTGTCGGTTTTTGCGTCAAATCTCCACCCCCCAGGGTCCTGAACATGCAAGAACATGATGCATCGTCCCTGTGGCATTGACGTGCCTGAATGAGCCATCGTCTGACACGCGGGGGAGAGGATTCCATCAAGTGAGGACGAAGCCGACCATGTACAAGAGAATGCTTCGCTCGGTGCTTGCCATAGGTTTCTCCGCCGTTGCGGTTTTTGGGGCAGTCAGCGCCGTCGAAAGTGACGCGGGGAGCGCTAGGGACGGTCAGGGTACGAGCCTGACGAGCACGGAGTTCGACACCGGCTGGACCACGGCGCCCGTGGGCAAGTACGCGGACACCGGCTGGACCGCCGCAGAGCTGGGCGGTAAGGACGACACGGGCTGGACCGAGGCTCCTGCGACGGTGTCCGCATGACCCCCGACGACCGCGGCTTCCGCCGCGAGATGGCGTCGGCGTACCGCTCGGGCTGGCAGTTCATCGACCTCGCCACCGCCATCCCCCACCCCGGCGACTCGTTGATGGTCACCCTGTTCGGCCAGCCGATCGTCATCGTGCGCGAGGAGGACGAGGACGTACGTGCCTACCGGTGCCTGCGCCGCCCGCGCGGCGCGCCGCAGCCCGTCCGCTGCGAGGTGCGCTACGGAATGGTCTTCGTCAATCTCGACCAGCGGGACCACCAGCTCTTCGAGCCCGACATCACCACCGCCACCCCCCGCAGTGCCTGACGCGATTCCCCCGTCGTTCCAGATCGCTCAGGCGCTACCCCCACACAACGGCGCCATCGTGGACCTGACCACGATGGCGCCGTTGTGATGCCTGCGTCCAGTGCGTGATCCGGACAAGATGAAGGATCAACGAGAGCCGGGGACCGGCGGGGGCCGGCGGCTCACGCGCGCCCCATCGCCCGGTCCAGGGTGATCTCCACGACCACGCGGTCGGGATTGGGCGACGGCGTCCGCCCGTACCGCTGCGCGTAGCGCGCCACCGCGTCGGCGACCGACGCCTCGTCCGTACGGATCACCGCACGGCCCTCCAGCGTGGCCCAGCGGCGCCCCTCCATCTGGCAGACCGCCACCCGCGCCCCGCCGTCCTGCGCGGCCTGCGCCGCCAGGACGTTGCGGACCTTCTTGCTGTGCTTGTTGCTGATCACCCGGGCCAGGCCGGCCTCCGGGTCGTACGTCACGCCCACCGGCACCACGTGCGGGGTCCCGTCGGGGCGCGGGGTGGTCAGCGTGCAGACGTGCCGCTCCCGCCAGAAGGCGAGGTACTCGGGCGTCGGGTTGAGTACGTCATGGGACATGGCCCGAAGGGTACGGGCAAGGCGTCCCCTCAACTGCCTTGAGTGGAATAGACTCAACTTTGCATACGCTGACTCTGTCAGACCCAGTTGTGCATCCCTCGGAGAGGAGACGAACGCAGTGGACGCCGAGCTGACCAACAAGAGCCGGGACGCGCTGAACGCGGCCACCAGCAGGGCCGTCAAGGAAGGCCACGCGGATCTGACCCCCGCGCACCTGCTGCTGGCCCTGCTCGCCGGCGAGGACAACGAGAACGTGATCGACCTGCTGATCGCGACGGACGCCGACCAGGCCGCCGTGCGCAGCGGCGCCGAACGCCTCCTCGCCGCACTGCCCAGCGTCACCGGTTCCACGGTGGCGCCCCCGCAGCCCACCCGCGAGCTGCTCGCCGTACTGGCCGAGGCCGACAGCGAGGCCGGCAAGCTCGGCGACGAGTACCTCTCCACCGAACACCTGCTCATCGCCGTCGCCGCCGAGGGCGGCGCGGCCGGTGAGGTCCTTTCCGCCCAGGGCGCGACGGCCAAGAAGCTGCTCGAAGCCTTCCAGAACGCACGAGGAGCACGGCGGGTGACCACCCCCGACCCCGAGGGCCAGTACAAGGCCCTGGAGAAGTTCGGCACCGACTTCACGGCCGCCGCCCGAGACGGCAAGCTCGACCCGGTCATCGGCCGCGACCACGAGATCCGGCGTGTCGTCCAGGTGCTCTCGCGCCGCACCAAGAACAACCCGGTGCTCATCGGCGAGCCCGGCGTCGGCAAGACGGCCGTCGTCGAGGGCCTGGCCCAGCGCATCGTCAAGGGCGACGTACCCGAGTCCCTGAAGAACAAGCGGCTCGTCTCCCTCGACCTCGGCGCCATGGTCGCCGGCGCCAAGTACCGCGGTGAGTTCGAGGAGCGGCTCAAGACCGTCCTCGCGGAGATCAAGTCCAGCGAGGGCCAGATCATCACCTTCATCGACGAGCTGCACACGGTCGTCGGCGCGGGCGCCGGCGGCGACTCCGCCATGGACGCCGGCAACATGCTCAAGCCCATGCTGGCCCGCGGCGAGCTCCGCATGGTCGGCGCGACCACCCTCGACGAGTACCGCGAGCGCATCGAGAAGGACCCGGCGCTGGAGCGGCGCTTCCAGCAGGTGCTGGTCGCCGAGCCGTCCGTCGAGGACACCATCGCGATCCTGCGCGGGCTCAAGGGCCGCTACGAGGCCCACCACAAGGTGGTCATCAACGACAGCGCGCTGGTCGCCGCCGCGACCCTCTCCGACCGGTACATCACCTCCCGCTTCCTGCCCGACAAGGCCATCGACCTCGTCGACGAGGCCGCGTCCCGGCTGCGCATGGAGATCGACTCCTCGCCCGTCGAGATCGACGAGCTCCAGCGCTCGGTGGACCGTCTGCGGATGGAGGAGCTGGCGCTGAACAACGAGTCCGACCCGGCCTCGCGCGAGCGCCTCGACAAGATCCGCAAGGACCTCGCCGACCGGGAGGAGGAGCTGCGCGGCCTGACCGCCCGCTGGGAGAAGGAGAAGCAGTCCCTCAACCGGGTCGGCGAGCTCAAGGAACGCCTGGACGACCTGCGCGGCCAGGCCGAGCGGGCCCAGCGCGACGGCGACTTCGACGCCGCCTCCAAGCTGCTCTACGGGGAGATCCCGGCCCTGGAGCGCGAGCTGGCCGAGGCCACCGAGGAGGAGGCCGAGGCCTCCAAGGCCGGCGCCTCGAAGAACACGATGGTCAAGGACGAGGTCGGCCCGGACGACATCGCCGACGTGGTGGGCGCCTGGACCGGCATCCCCGCGGGCCGCCTGCTGGAGGGCGAGACCCAGAAGCTGCTCCGCATGGAGGACGAGCTGGGCCGCCGCCTGATCGGCCAGACGGAGGCCGTGACCGCCGTCTCCGACGCCGTGCGCCGCACCCGTGCCGGCATCGCCGACCCGGACCGGCCGACCGGCTCCTTCCTCTTCCTCGGGCCGACGGGTGTGGGCAAGACGGAGCTGGCCAAGGCGCTCGCCGACTTCCTCTTCGACGACGAGCGGGCCATGGTCCGCATCGACATGTCGGAGTACTCCGAGAAGCACAGCGTGGCCCGGCTCGTCGGCGCCCCGCCCGGCTACGTCGGCTACGAGGAGGGCGGCCAGCTCACCGAGGCCGTCCGCCGCCGCCCGTACAGCGTGGTGCTCCTCGACGAGGTGGAGAAGGCCCACCCGGAGGTCTTCGACATCCTGCTCCAGGTCCTGGACGACGGCCGGCTCACGGACGGCCAGGGCCGCACCGTCGACTTCCGCAACACCATCCTGATCCTGACCTCGAACCTGGGCAGCCAGTTCCTGATGGACCCGGCCACCCCCGCCGACCGGAAGAAGCAGCAGGTCCTGGACGTGGTCCGGGCGAGCTTCAAGCCGGAGTTCCTCAACCGCCTGGACGACCTGGTGGTCTTCTCCGCGCTGAGCCGGGACGAGCTGGCGCACATCGCCGAACTCCAGATCCGCCGCCTCGCGGCGCGCCTGGCCGACCGGCGGCTCACCCTGGACGTCACCCCCGAGGCCCTGGCCTGGGTGGCGGACAAGGGCAACGACCCGGCGTACGGCGCCCGGCCGCTGCGCCGCCTGATCCAGACGGCGATCGGCGACCGCCTGGCGAAGGAGATCCTCTCCGGCGAGGTGCGCGACGGCGACACCGTACGGGTCGAAGTGGCCGGCGAGGACCTGCTGGTCGGCAAGGCACTCTGACCGCTCCGACCGCCGTGCACCCGCCGTGCACCCCGCGTACAGGAACGTGCGCGGGGTGCACTCCTGTCCGCCCGCAGCGGATCCGTGACCGTCGGGCTGGACATGGGGTGGGCGGGATGGGGGAGGATGCAAGTATCCGCACGAAGGGAAGTACACGGTGAGCATCGACCCGGCCTCGATTCCGAACTTCGGAGGGCAGCAGCCCGATCCGCAGGCCACAGGACCGGCGGGCCCCGTCGTCCCCGACCAGGATCTGGTCAAGCAGCTGCTGGAGCAGATGGAGCTCAAGTACGTCGTCGACGACGAGGGTGACCTCGCGGCGCCGTGGGAGGAGTTCCGTACGTACTTCATGTTCCGCGGCGAAGCGGAGCAGCAGGTCTTCTCGGTGCGGACCTTCTACGACCGTCCGCACAAGATCGACGAGAAGCCGCAGCTCCTCGAGTCGATCGACGACTGGAACCGTCGCACCCTGTGGCCGAAGGTCTACAGCCACACGCACGACGACGGCTCCGTCCGCCTGATCGGCGAGGCGCAGATGCTGATCGGCACCGGCGTCAACCTGGAGCACTTCGTGTCCTCCACGGTCAGCTGGGTCCGCGCGTCCATCGAGTTCGACAAGTGGCTCACGGAGCAGCTCGGACTGGAGAAGGACATCGACTCCGCCGACGGCGAGGACGAGGACGGCGGGGACAACTGATCCCGCGGTCCCGGTCTCACAGGGGCATCTTGGCGAACACCAGGAGGTAGACCCCGTAGCCGTACCCGAGCCCGGCCAGCCCCGCGGTCACCACGACCGCGGAGCGCGGCCGGGCTCGTGCCATGACGGTGGCCAGCGGCAGCAGCAGCGGGAACGCCGGCACCAGGAAGCGCGGCTTCGACTCGAAGTACCCCGCCCCGCCCACGGCGATCACCAGCAGCACCGCGGTGTAGACGAGGAGCGGCAGCGGCGGCCGGCCGGCCAGCAGCAGGACCGCCAGCAGGAGGGCGGTGCCGAGCAGCACCGCGGTGACGGCGGTGGCGAGCGCCACGGGCTCGCCGCTCAGCACCCGCCAGGTCATGGACAGCGCGTACCCGCCCCCGTCGAAGCGGGATCCCCACTGCCGCTGCACGGTGAAGTACCCGGCCGGGTCCCCCCTGTGCACGCCGACGGCCACCACGTACGCCAGCCAGCCCGCCGGGGCCAGCAGCCCGGCCGCCCACACCTCGGGCGCGCGGGATCTGCGGGATCCACCCGGTTCGCGGGATCTGCGGACGAGCAGCGCGTGCAGGGCCGTGACGGACACGGCCGCCGCCACGGCGATCCCGGTCGGCCGGGTCAGCCCCGCGACCAGCGCCAGCGACGCGGCGAGCAGCCAGCGCTCGCGCAGCAGCGCGTAGAGCGACCAGGCGGCGAGCGCGACCAGCAGCGGCTCGGTGTAGGCGAGGGTGAGCACCACCGCGTGCGGCACCGCCGCCCACAGCGCGACCAGCAGCAGCGCGACGCGCCGCCCGGCCACCAGCTCCCCGACCCGGTACACACCGACCGCGGCCACCGCGGCCGCGGTCCACGAGACCAGCAGCCCGCCCCACTCGCCGCCGCCGGCCAGGCGCACCAGCGCCGGGTAGAGCGGGAAGAAGGCGTGGTCGCTCTGCACCAGCCCGGTGACCGGCCAGATCTGGGTGCGGCCGTAGCCGTGCCGGGCGATGGCGAGGTACCAGACGGAGTCCCAGGAGTGCCCCAGCACCCGTACGGGGCTGCGCCCGGCCCACCATGCGGCGAGGGCCAGCACGGCGGCCCCGCCCACGCGGACGGCGGCGAACAGGCCGAGCGCGAGCGCGGCCGTGGGCACACCGGCGGCCCTGACGTCCCGCGGCCGCACGAAAACAGACGTACTGCCCGTCGCCGTCATCTACCCCGACTTCCTGCGCGCGTGCGTGAGGACGCCCATCCGGACCAGGAGGAGCCTCGGGCACCTTAAGCGTCCCCGCGTCCCACCGTGGGCGAATGGCCCGGAAGCCCGCGTGACATCGGGCACCCCCGGCCCGCGGCCCCGCCGGCCCCCGCCCCGGCCGCCCACGTCCATCTGGGTCGTGCTCAGCGAGCCAGCCGACCGAGGCGCTCAACCGCCTCTTCCAATACAACCGTCCTCTTGCAGAACGCCCAGCGGACCTGCGTGGCGCCGGCGGACTTGTCGTCGTAGAAGACGGAGTTGGGGATGGCGACGACCCCGCAGCGCTCGGGCAGGGCGCGGCAGAAGGCGAGGCCGTCCTTCTCGCCGAGGGGGGTGATGTCGGTGGTGATGAAGTAGGTGCCCTGCGGGCGGAAGACCTGGAAGCCGGCCGACGCGAGGCCGTCGGCGAGGATGTCGCGCTTGGCGGCGAGGTCGGCGCGGAAGGCGTCGTAGTAGGCGTCCGGCAGCTGCAGGGCCTCCGCGACGGCGTACTGGAAGGGGCCCGAGGAGACGTAGGTGAGGAACTGCTTCGCCGAGCGGACCGCGGAGACGAGCGCCGGCTGGGCGGTGACCCAGCCGACCTTCCATCCGGTGAACGAGAACGTCTTGCCCGCGCTGCCGATGGTGACCGTCCGCTCGCGCATGCCGGGGAAGCCCGCCAGGGGGAGGTGGGAGCCCTCGAAGACCAGGTGCTCGTACACCTCGTCCGTGACGACCAGCAGATCGCGCTCGACGGCCAGCGCGGCGATCGCCGTGAGCTCGTCCGCGGTCAGGACGGTGCCCGTCGGGTTGTGCGGGGTGTTCAGCAGGAGCAGCCGGGTGCGCGGGGTGACGGCGGCGCGCAGCTCGTCCAGGTCGAGGACGAAGCCGCCGTCGTGGGGGCGCAGGGTGACGGGGACGCGGGTGGCGCCGGCCATCGCGATGCACGCCGCGTAGGAGTCGTAGTACGGCTCCAGGGCGATGACCTCGTCACCCGGCTCCAGGAGCGCGAGGAGGGAGGCGGCGATGGCCTCCGTGGCGCCCGCGGTGACGAGGACCTCGGTGTCGGGGTCGTGGCCGAGGCCGTAGAAGCGCTGCTGGTGCGCGGCGATCGCGGTGCGCAGCTCCGGGACGCCGGGCCCGGGAGGGTACTGGTTGCCGAGGCCC
Source organism: Streptomyces yangpuensis (assembly GCF_001005295.1). Classification (GTDB taxonomy): domain Bacteria; phylum Actinomycetota; class Actinomycetes; order Streptomycetales; family Streptomycetaceae; genus Streptomyces; species Streptomyces yangpuensis. The sequence continues at coordinate 476,044 of NZ_LBMK01000003.1, forward strand.
GTGAGGACCGCGCGGGAGGCGGCCTCGGCGATCTGCGCCGGGCCGTCGGTGTCGGGGAAGCCCTGGCCGAGGTTGATCGACCCGGTGCGGGCGGCCAGTGCCGACATCTCGGCGAAGATCGTGGTTGTGAAGGCCGCCAGCCGACGGTTCAGGAAGGGGCGGTCGCTGCTCACGGGTGCGCTCATGGGCGCCATCCTGCGGGCAACCTCTGGACTTGCTCAAGTGTGCTTTGGGCCGTGCGGGCCGGGGGCATTCCCCCTTCACGCGGGACGCGGGGATCCCGCTCCCCGGGAGGACCGGGGCGTGAGAGAGGGGCGGACATGGAGTTCGTCTTGGTAGTGCTCGTGCTGTGTCTGGGGATCGCCTTCCTCTGGAGCCGGCTGGTCCGGCCCCGGTCCGTGCACGCTTCGCGTGCGAGCCGGCCGCGCCGCAGCAGGCGCAGCAGCAGGCGCAGCTGGTGGGCGGGGGACAGCGGCTCGGGGGGCTGCGGGTCGTCGTCCTCCTCCTGCAGCTCGTCCTCCTGCGGGGGTGGGGGGTGCGGCGGTGGCAGCTGACGCGGTGCGTGGCACAGGGCGGCCGGCGCCGTCCTGACGCGGCGTCCGACGGTCCGTTTCCCGTCGGGCGCCCCGTGCGTCGTCCATGCATACCGACGCGCGGGACGCAACGTGTTGAACACGTGAACTGCCGAGCCCCCGGGGGGATGTAAACCCCTTCAACTTGGGTAAAAACGCTGTGAGTGCCGTGCCTTTCATGATTCCCTCGGTTGAGTAGACCAGTCCTCGGACCTTCCGGGACTTCCTGTGGACCCGTGCCGGTTTCCCCCCACCCGTGCTTGCTACCGCTGGCGGGCCCCGGCCCATCTCCCTCGCGCGTTTGCGGAGCCGACTCATGCTCACGACCCTCCAGACCTCATACACCGACACGCGTGCCGCCGATCTCGCCTGGGCCCTGGGTCGGGACCGGCTGCCCGCCCTGGCCGTACTGAACCTCGAACTTTCGGGTGCCAAGGTCGAGTTGCGCCTGCTCGGGGCCTCCCATCAGGTTCTGCTGGAGGAGCGGGACGTGCTCTGTTCGGAGACGGTCGCCTGCATGCCCGGCAGCAGTACGCCGCTGCCCCTGGGCGTCGCGAAGCGGGTGGGCGACTGGGAGTACGAGTTCGCGGCGCGGGTCGAGACCCTGTCCCGGGGATCCTTCGCGGGACGGGCGCAGGAGCTGCTCGCACTGGTCGCAGATCACCCGAACGGACTGGCGGGGACGTTCCCGGGAAGCCCGCACGCCTTCACCGCCATGCTCGCCCAGCGGTACGAGGGCCAGGTGCGGTGGCGCACCTGGCACGCGTACCCGCAGGAAGGGCAGTTGGTGGCCACCCGGACCCGGGTCGGGCTCCCGATGGGCGCCGCGACGCCGCCTCTGGAATCGCCCGCACTGCTTTAGGCCATGCGAGGGACAGGGCGACGGGTGTACGTGGCCGATCGGTGTTCCGTGGTGCGGGTTGCGCGATGTGGTTACGCCAACTGGCCGAATCAGTGCGCCACTTGCACCCATGTGGGTGACCGGATGCGAGTGTGCGGTGACGTACGGTTCGCTTCATGATCGACCGTTCCGTCCCGCGCCGGGTCCTCCCGGCTCCGGAGCCGGGAGGCGCCGCGGCCGTCCCGGCCGCCCTGCCCGTACGGCCCCGGACCGGCCGACTCCTCGTCCTGGCCACCGTGTTCGTCTGCGCCGCCTGCGGGCTCGTGTACGAGCTGGAGCTCCTCGCCCTGGGCACCTACCTCATCGGCGACTCCGTCACCCAGGCGTCGATCGTGCTGTCCGTCATGGTCTTCGCCATGGGCGTCGGCTCCCTGCTCGCCAAACGCCTGCGGCACCGGCCCGCCCTCGGCTTCGCCGTCATCGAGGCCGGGCTCGCCCTCCTCGGAGGCCTCTCCGCCATGGCGCTGTACGCGAGTTTCGCCTGGCTGGGCGAGTCCCGTCCCGCGCTCGTCGCGTTCTCCTTCGCCATCGGCATGCTCATCGGGGCGGAGATCCCGCTGCTGATGGTCCTCATCCAGCGCATCCGCAGACAGGACGCGGGCGGCGCGGTCGCCGACCTGTTCGCCGCCGACTACGTGGGCGCCCTCGTCGGCGGCCTCGCCTTCCCCTTCCTGCTGCTGCCGATGCTCGGCCAGCTCACCGGCGCCATGGTCACCGGCACCGTCAACGCCGTCGTCGGCGGCGGGCTGGTCCTGTGGCTCTTCCGCCACGACCTGAGCAGGCGCTGTCGCTGGCTGCTCGTCGCCGTGAACCTCGCCGTCCTCGTCGTGCTGGCCTCCGCGACCGTCCTCGCCGACGACTTCGAACGGGTCGCCCGGCGCGCCGTCTACGGTTCCGAGGTGCGCGTCGCCGTCCAGACCGGGGTGCAGGAACTGGTGCTCACCGGCCCCGCGACCGGCTCCCCGCGCTCCCTCGACCTGTACCTCGACGGCCGCCTGCGGGTCAGCGGCTACGACGAGCACCGCTACCACGAGGCCCTGGTCCACCCCGCGATGACCGGCCCGCACGCCCGGGTCCTGGTCCTCGGCGGCGGTGACGGGCTCGCCGCCCGCGAGGTGCTCCGCTACCGGGACGTCGCCTCCGTCACCGTCGTCGAGGTCGACCCCGGCGTGGCCCGCCTCGCCCGCACCGATCCCATGCTCTCCGCGCTCAACGCCGGCGTGTACGCCGATCCGCGCCTGGCCGTCGTCCACCAGGACGCCTTCCGCTGGCTGCGCGGGCCCGCCGCGAACGACCGCTTCGACGTGATCGTCTCCGACCTCCCCGACCCCGGCATCACCCCCAGCACGAAGCTGTACTCGCAGGAGTTCTACGGGCTGGCCGCGCGGGCCCTGGCCCCCGGCGGCCGGATGGCCGTGCACGCCGGACCGCTGGCCACGCGCCCCCGTACGTACTGGACCGTCGACTCCACGCTGCGCGCGGCCGGGCTGCGCACCGCCCCCTACAGCGCGGGCGGCCGCCTCACGGGCTTCGCCGCCGGACCCGACCGCACCCCCCTCGGGGGGACCGGCGAGCCGCCCCGGGACTGGGGCTTCGTCCTCGCCGCCCGCGACCAGGAACCCCGGCTGCGCGTGGACCATGCGACGCCCGCGCTGCGCTCACTGACGACCGGCTCCCTCCAGGACGCGGCGCGCGACGCCGAACGCTTCCGGATGAACGGACTTCCGCCGTCGACGCTGCCGCATCCGCGGTATTCGTGACCCGGTGCGGTCCAGGCCGTAGGCTCGACCGCATGGAGCATCAGGTGTTCGTCCCGGTACCGGCAGACGACCTCCGCGCCGTGCTGCGCGACCCCGCACGGGTGGCCCGGTGCGTGCCGGGACTCCAGCAGGACGCGGACACGGGCGTCGGCCCGCTCTCCGGGCGGCTCAAGGTGCGGGCCGGCGGGAGCACGGTGACCTACCGGGGTTCCGCGGCCGTCATCGAGCAGGACCCCGGCCACTTCACCATTGAGGGTGAGGGCACGGAGGTACGCGGCAGCGGCACCGTGAAGTTCTCGCTCGACCTGCGTCTGACCCCGGCCCCGGACGGGACCCGGCTGGACGTCACCGCCCACGCCACCGCCGACGGGCGAGCCGCCGCCTTCGCCCCCGAGGCCGCGGCCACCGCCCTGCGCAGGCTGCTCGACCGGGCCGCGGGCCGGCTGGCCGCCGGGTCCGCGATCGGCGACCCCGTCGCCGAGGCCGAGGACGCGGCGGAGAACGAGGAGTCCCAGGCCGAGGACGCCGGCGGCCCGGCGGGGCCGGACGACGACGTCACCGAGGTCAGTGCCACGGTCTTCGAGACCGAGGTACCGCCCCCGTCCCTGGACCCGTCCCTGGACCCCTCCCTGGACCCGTTCCTGGCCGGCGGTTTCGAGGACCTCGACGCGGCCGGAGCCGCACGGCCTCCGGCCGAGGCCGCCCACGCCCGCCGCACCATGATCGGCCGCAGCGCCGAGGAGGTGGACCACGCGCCCCCGCGCGGCCGGTACGCCCCGGTACCCGCGCCGACCGCGACCGCCACCGGCGACAGCATGCGCTGGATCGCCCCGGCCGCGGCGCTCGCGATCGCCTCGGCCGTCGTCATCGGCCGGGCCCTGCGCCGCCGCCGCTGACCTGCGCCCTCGGCCCCCTCGATCGACAAGACACCCCCTAGTGTCGACCGCATGAGTACGCAACTGAGTGCCGGCGGCACCGAGGTGACTGTCGACCAGGAGAACGGCTGCCGGATCGGCAGTCTGCGCATCGACGGGACCGAGCTGCTGCGCCAGGGGCCGCGGTACGGATCGTTCCCGATGGTGCCGTGGTGCGGCCGGATGAAGGACGGCCGCTTCCACAACGGTGCGACCGTGCACCAGATGCCCCTCGACCACCCGCCGCACGCCCTCCACGGCTTCGGCCGTGACGCGCGGTGGCGGCCGGCCGGCGCCACCGCCACCGAGGCCGCCTTCACCTACGACCTTGTCGACCCGTGGCCGACCCCCGGCCGGGTCACGCAGGTCGTCACGCTCACCGAGGACTCGCTGACCCTCACCATGGGCGTCGAGACGTACGGGGACTCCTTCCCGGCCCAGGCAGGCTGGCACCCCTGGTTCCTGCGCAACCTCGGCGGCCAGGACGTGGAGATCTCCTTCGACCCCGCCTGGCAGGAGGAGCGCGGCGCCGACCACCTCCCCACCGGCCACCGCATCGACCCGAAGCCCGGCCCCTGGGACGACTGCTTCGGCATGCCCGACGGGGTCGACGTCACCCTCACCTGGCCCGGCGCCCTGGAACTGCGCATCACCAGCAGGTCCGAATGGGTGGTCGTCTACGACCAGGAGGACGAGGCCGTCTGCGTCGAGCCGCAGTCGGGCCCGCCGAACGGGATCAACACCGCTCCGCGCCTGGTCACCCCCGTCGACCCGCTGGAGGTCTCCACGACCTGGACCTGGCGGCGGCTCGCCTAGCCCGCAACTAAGCTCGTCGGCATGAGTGACGTCAACGAAGTACCGCCGTCAGGCACACGCGATGCGCTTCTGCAGCAGATCAAGGACAAGGCCGTCGTGCACGGCAAGGTGATCCTGTCCTCCGGCCGGGAGGCCGACTACTACATCGACCTCCGCCGGATCACCCTCGACGGCGAGGCGGCCCCGCTGGTCGGCCAGGTCATGCTCGACCTCACCGCCGAGCTCGACTTCGACTGCGTCGGCGGCCTGACCCTCGGCGCCGACCCGGTCGCCACCTCGATGCTGCACGCCTCCGCCGCGCGCGGTCAGCGCCTGGACGCCTTCGTCGTCCGCAAGGCGCAGAAGGCGCACGGCATGCAGCGCCGCATCGAGGGCACCGACGTGAAGGGCAAGCGCTGCCTGGTGGTAGAGGACACCTCGACCACCGGCGGTTCCCCGCTGACCGCCGTGGAGGCCGTCCGCGAGGCCGGCGGCGAGGTCGTCGCCGTCGCCACGATCGTCGACCGTGGTGCGGCCGACGCGATTGCCGAGGCGGGCCTGCAGTACCTCACCGGCTACCGCCTCGAGGACCTCGGCCTGTCCTGACCGGCCACTGCGACATCTGGTGACATAGGTCCTCGGTCGCCGGTGAGGTGGCCCTGACCTGGCCTTTCCCTGCGGCCCGGGATGTTTCACGTGAAACATCCCGGGCCGTTCGCCCACCACGTGAGACCGGCGGGCTGGACCCTTGCGCGGAGTCTGGAAAGATAAGCGCGACGATGACGTCGCCCCCAGGTCAGGGCCCGTAATAAGCACACTCCCCGCACATCCAAGGAGCGGACAGATGCCCATCGCAACCCCCGAGGTCTACAACGAGATGCTCGACCGGGCGAAGGCAGGCAAGTTCGCCTACCCGGCCATCAACGTGACCTCGTCCCAGACCCTGCACGCCGCGCTGCGGGGCTTCGCGGAGGCCGAGAGCGACGGCATCATCCAGATCTCCACCGGTGGTGCGGAGTTCCTGGGTGGCCAGCACAACAAGGACATGGTCACCGGCGCGGTCGCCCTGGCGGAGTTCGCGCACATCGTCGCCGCCAAGTACGACATCACCGTCGCCCTGCACACGGACCACTGCCCCAAGGACAAGCTGGACGGCTACGTACGTCCGCTCCTGGACATCTCCGCCGAGCGCGTCGCCCGCGGTCTGAACCCGCTCTTCCAGTCGCACATGTGGGACGGCTCCGCCGAGACCCTGGCCGACAACCTGGCCATCGGCCAGGAGCTGCTCGCCAAGGCCGTCGCGGCGAAGATCATCCTTGAGGTCGAGATCACCCCGACCGGCGGCGAGGAGGACGGCGTCAGCCACGAGATCAACGACGAGCTCTACACCACGGTCGAGGACGCGATCCGTACCGCCGAGGCGCTGGGCCTGGGCGAGAAGGGCCGCTACCTGCTGGCCGCCTCCTTCGGCAACGTCCACGGCGTCTACAAGCCGGGCAACGTCGTCCTGCGCCCCGAGCTCCTCAAGGACCTCCAGGCCGGCGTGGCGGAGAAGTTCGGCAAGGCCTCGCCGTTCGACTTCGTCTTCCACGGCGGTTCGGGCTCCACGGCCGAGGAGATCGCCACTGCGCTGGAGAACGGCGTCGTGAAGATGAACCTGGACACCGACACCCAGTACGCCTTCACCCGCCCGGTCGTGGACCACATGTTCACCAACTACGCGGGTGTCCTGAAGGTGGACGGCGAGGTCGGCACCAAGTCGAAGTACGACCCGCGCACCTGGGGCAAGGCCGCCGAGGCCGGCATGGCCGCGCGTGTCGTCGAGGCGTGCGCGAACCTGCGCTCCGCCGGCACCCGTATCAAGTAGTCGGCCGCCGCGGTCGCGGCAGCAGACGCACAGGAGGGCCCGGCCCCCGTCCCACGACGGAGGCCGGGCCCTCCGGCATTCACCGAAGCCGCTGGACGCCGGCCGCCCGTTCCCGCCGCCGGGCCGGTGCCCGGCTGGTCGACCAGTGACACCAGGGCGGCGCGGGCGTCGGTACCGGCGGCGGGATCACCGCGTCCGGCGGTGCCGGGGCCGGCCGGGCCGGGAGCCGGCCCGACCGCGGCCGACCCGGACCGCGACAGGGTGCCGACCGGTCCGGGGTATCCCCCGGACCGGGGCCGCCCCGGCCGGGGCCGACCCGGCCGGGGCGGCCAGGGGGAGACGGCGGGTTTTGCGGATCACCGCACCCGGCAGACTGGGGGCATGTCCATTCACCAGAACCTTCTCGGGGGCCCCGCCCCCACCCACCTCCCGGACGAGCCCGGCCGCGAGGCCATCGCCGCCGGCACCCCGGCCGTCGAGGTGGCCGCCGCGCACCCCACCTCCTCCCTCGCCTGGGCGGTCCTCGCCGACGAGGCCTTCGCCGCCGGCAGCACGGTGGAGTCGTACGCCTACGCCCGTACGGGCTACCACCGCGGTCTCGACGCGCTGCGCCGCGCCGGGTGGAAGGGCCACGGCCCGGTCCCGTGGGAGCACGAGCCGAACCGCGGTTTCCTGCGCGCCCTGCACGCCCTGGCCCGCGCGGCCGAGGCCATCGGCGAGAAGGAGGAGTACGAGCGCTGCACGACCTTCCTGCGCGACTCCTCCCCGACGGCCGCGGACACGCTGAGCACCTGAGGCCGTACAGCGGGGAGTGACGCGCGGACATGTCATGTGGTCTGCGTCACTCCCTGCTGGAGCGCCGGCGCGACGGGGTCCTATGATGCGGGCAGGGGACCGGGGCTCCACTCACCTCACGGAAGGAGCGGACCGCTACCCGGAAGCACGTGTCGAGGAGACAGCGATGTCGAACACCCTTGATGCCTCCGGAGTCGGCGGGGACACCCCGAACCTCGACTTCGACGGCACGACCCCGTACGAGGACTACGTCCAGGCGGACGTCCTCACCCACCTCCAGCACCTCCGCTCGGACGACCCCGGCGAGATGGTCTTCCTGGTCACGACCCAGGTCATGGAGCTGTGGTTCACGGTCATCGTCCACGAGTGGGAAACCGCCGCGAACGCGCTGCGCGAGGACCGCATCCCGGTCGCGATGGACGCGCTGAAACGTTCCCTTCGTGAGCTGGAGGCCCTCAACGCCTCCTGGCGCCCGCTCGCCCAGCTCACCCCGGCGCAGTTCAACGCCTACCGCGGCGCCCTCGGTGAGGGTTCCGGTTTCCAGTCGGCGATGTACCGCCGGATGGAGTTCCTGCTCGGTGAGAAGTCCGCCTCCATGCTGGTGCCGCACCGCGGCGCACCGCGCGTCCACGCGGAGCTGGAGAAGGCTCTCCAGGAGCCGAGCCTCTACGACGAGGTGCTGCGCCTGCTGGCCCGCCGCGGCCTGCCGGTCCCGGAGTCCGTCCTGGACCGCGACCTCTCGCAGCGCTACGAGGCCTCGGCCGAGGTCGAGGCCGTCTGGACCGGCCTGTACGCCGCCCCCGACGAGCACCTGGACCTCCACCGGCTCGGCGAGGTCCTCACCGACGTCGCCGAACTCGTCTGGCGCTGGCGCAACGACCACCTGGTGGCCACCCGCCGCGCGATGGGCGCGAAGACCGGCACGGGCGGTTCGGCCGGTGTGACATGGCTGGAGAAGCGCGCGACGAAGAACGTCTTCCCGGAGCTCTGGACGGCGCGCAGCCATGTCTGAGACCTTCACGGACCCCGGGACCGACCTGCGCGACCGCGCGGCGGCCCTGGACGCCGCCGACGAGCTCGCGAAGCTGCGCGAGCGCTTCACGCTCCCCGACGGCGTCGTCTACCTGGACGGCAACTCGCTCGGTGCGCTCCCGGCGGGCGTGGCCGCGACCACCGCCGACGTCGTCGCCCGGCAGTGGGGCGAGCTCCTCATCCGCTCCTGGGAGGAGAGCGGCTGGTGGACCGCGCCCGAGCGGATAGGCGACAAGATCGCCCCGCTGGTCGGCGCTGCCCCCGGCCAGGTCGTCGTCGGCGACTCCACCAGCGTCAACCTCTTCAAGGCCCTGGTCGGCGGCGCCCGCCTCGCGGCTCCCGGCCGGACGAAGCTGCTGGTCGACTCCGCCACCTTCCCCACCGACGGCTACATCGCCCGGTCGGCGGCGCGGCTGGCGGGCCTGACCGTCGTCCCGGTCGACCCCTCGCGGGCGGCGGAGGCGATGGACGCGGACACCGCCGTGGTGCTCCTCAACCACGTCGACTACCGCAGCGGCCGGCTCCACGACCTGCCGGCCCTCACGGCGGCGGCCCGCGCCGCCGGCGCGGTCGTCGTCTGGGATCTCTGCCACTCCGCGGGCGCCCTGCCCGTCGGGCTCGACGAGCACGACGTCGACCTGGCGGTGGGCTGCACGTACAAGTACCTCAACGGGGGCCCCGGCGCCCCCGCGTACCTGTACATCGCCGCCCGTCACCAGGACGCCTTCGACTCCCCCCTCCCCGGCTGGAACGGTCACGCGGATCCCTTCGCGATGACACCGGACTACGAGGCGGCGCGGGGTGCGACCCGCGGCCGCGTAGGCACCCCGGACATCCTGTCCATGCTCGCGCTGGAGTCGGCGCTCGACGCCTGGGACGGCGTCGCCGTCGAGGCGGTGCGCGCCAAGTCCCTCGCCCTGACCGATTTCTTCCTTCAATGTGTGGCGGCGTACGTCCCGCAGGGCCTGGTGGAGTCGGTCACCCCGGCCGAGCACGAGCACCGTGGCAGCCAGGTCTCGCTGCGGTGTGAGAACGCCCGCGAGGTCATGGGTGAGCTCATCGCCCGGGGTGTCATCGGGGACTTCCGCGCACCCGACGTCCTGCGCTTCGGCTTCACCCCGCTCTACGTCGGTTTCGCCGACGCGGAGCGCGCAGCGCGCACCCTGGGTCACATTTTCGGGTGACGGGGTAGCGAAACGTCACATCGCTGGGCGGGCGGGGCTACGGCTCCGTCCGCCCGGTCATATTCCGGGCCCCGCACGGAACCTGCTGTTCCAGACTGATACGGTCCCGCTCTGCCGGAACACCGGAACATCTGTCCCCGCTGTCCCACGCGTTACCGAGAGGTTGAGCCGATGACGGACCCCGCCGCCGTGGAACGGGACGCCGCCGAGGCCGCCTCGGCCTTCGCCCATCCGGCGGTCGCGCCGGACGTGACGGCCGCGTACGGCGAACACCCGGACCACGTCGTCGACTTCTACGCCCCGCGCGGCGAGACCGGGGGCCCCGTGCCGCTGGTGGTGGTCCTGCACGGCGGCGCGTGGCGGGCCCCCTACGACAGGCAGCACATCACGCCCTTCGCGGACTTCCTGGCCCGGCGAGGTTTCGCCGTCGCCAACGTCGAGTACCGGCGCGGGAGTTCCCTGCCGCACCAGGACGCCGAGGGGCCGGTCGCCGGGCGCTGGCCGGAGACCTTCGACGACGTCGCCGCGGCGATGGACGCCCTGCCGGGCCTCGTCGGGACTGCCCTGCCGCAGGCGGACGTCCGGCGCGTGGTCGTCACCGGCCACTCGGCGGGCGGCCACCTCGCGCTGTGGGCCGCGGCCCGGCACGTGCTCCCGTACGGCTCCCCGTGGCGGCTGCCGGACCCGCCGATGCTGCGCGGGGTGGTGGCGCTGGCGCCGATCGCGGACTTCGCGGTGGCGGAGGAGCTGGGCGTGTGCGGCGGGGCGAGCGCGCAACTGCTGGGTGGCGCGGATCACTGGGACGAGCGGCTGCCGTCGGCCGACCCGGCGTCGCTGCTGCCGACCGGCATCGCCACGACGGTGGTCCACGGCCGGGACGACATCGTGGTCCCGCAGCAGGTGGCCGAGGCGTACGTGGCGGCGGCGGCCAAGGCGGGGGAGATGGTGGGGCTGACCCTCCTCGACGGGGTCGGGCACTTCCCGCTGATCGATCCGGCGGCGGACGCCTGTGCGGTGGTCGCGGAGGAGATCTCCCAGCTGGCCTGGTAGCGGACTCCTGGTGCAGGCAGGCAGGCAGCGGCGAGCACGGCATCGTCCGCTTCTGGAACCAGGGCTGGAAGGACGCCGACCTGATCGTCGACTGCTACGGCATCTACGAGACCGACTGATCCGCCGGTCCTCGCCCGTTCTTCCTGGACATAGGGATCGGTTCGGGACAGAAACGAGCCAACTCCCCTTGCTCGCACATGTTTTCGCGATCTCGCGGGTGAAGATCTGTGTACCCTGAAGCCCAGACCTGAGCACGTTCAAAAATGGGGGGATCGGTGCGCAGTCGCCGTCTCGTAATTTCCGTCGCCGTCATAGCGGCCACCATCGGTCTCGCGCCGGGCATCGCCCACGCCGCGGAGCCGGTCGCGCAGGAGCCGGTCGCGCAAGGGGTGGGCGCGCCCGCCGTGGACCTGGCCAAGGCCGCGGCGCCGAACCTGAGCACCTTCAAGAGCCCGGCGGAACGTTCCGTCCGCAAGGCCCTGCCCGGCTCCAAGGGCGGGGTCTCCGCCCAGCAGGCGGCCGGCAACCCGGACCTGGCCCTCGTCCTGAACGCCGCGGCCACCACCGCGCACGCGTTCGACCTGGAAACCACCGTCATCAGTGCCGACTCCACCCTGAAGGTCACCGTCGACTGGGGCGACGGCAGCACCCCCGACGGCATGGACGCGTACGGCTCGACCGTGCTGAAGAGCAGTCACACCTACGCGCAGCTCGGTCAGTACACCGTCCGGGTCACCGTGACCGACCCGGCCAACCAGGCCGAGGTCGTCAACGACTTCCAGGTCATGACCGCCGGTTCGGACTTCGTCGCGCACACCCCGACCCGTCTGCTGGACACCCGCGACGGGACCGGCGCGGTCCGGGGCAAGGTCCCGGCGTACGGCTCGACCCGCGTGAAGGTCGGCGGCAACGGGGCGATTCCGGAGGGGGTCACCGCCGTCGCCCTCAACGTGACCGTCACGAACACCACCAGCGGCGGCCACATCACGGCCTTCGCGGAGGACACCGAGCGGCCGACGACCTCGAACGTGAACTTCGAGGCGCGCCAGTCCGTCCCGAACCTGGTCATCGTGCCCGTCGGCAAGAACGGCTACGTCGAGCTCGCCAACCGCGGCTCGGAGTCCGTCGACCTGATCGCGGACGTGACCGGCTACTTCACGCGCACCGACGCCGCCGGCTACACGCCGATGACGCCGGTCCGGTTCGTCGACACCCGTGAGGGCCTCGGCGCCACCCGGGGCCAGGTGGCCGGGCAGAAGACCTTCGGTACGAGGATCAGCGGCCTGCGCGGAGTGCCGGAGGGCATCACGGCCGTGGCGCTGAACGTGACGGTGACCAACCCGAGGGAGGCCGGGCACCTGTCCGTCTTCCCCGGCGGCGGGAACGTCCCGATCACCTCCAACCTGAACTTCACCGCGGGCCAGACGGTCGCGAACGCGGTGATCGTGCCGGTCGGCCCCGACGGCACCATCAACGTGCGCAACGGCGCCTGGGCCGGTACGGACGTGATCGTCGACGTCGTCGGCTACTACAGCACCGACAGCAAGGCCGCCTACATGCCGATCAAGTCGGTCCGGCTGCTCGACACCCGCGACCCGCGCTGGACTCACGGTCCGATGCTGGGCCGCGGCTACATCTGGCAGGCGCTGTCCGTGGACGAACCCGGCATCGCCGGCTACGTACTCAACACCACGGTCACCAACACCGCCGGCGCGGGCTTCCTGTCGGTCGCCCCGGACCCGAACACGCGCGAGCAGTACCGCCAGGGCCGCCAGGTCTTCCCGGAGCGCCCCACCGCCTCGACCCTGAACTGGACGGCCGGCAAGACCGTCCCGAACCTGGTCCAGGCAGGCTCCGGGAAGAACGGCATCGTCGACTTCTGGAACCAGGGCTGGGACAAGACCGATCTCGTCGTCGACATCTTCGGCTACTACGAGAGCAACTGATCCACCGCCGGGCGCCCCGGGGGACGGCCTCGGCCTCCCCGGGGCGTTCAGCGTTCGGGCGGTCTGCCGCCCGGGGCCAGGTGCTCCACCAGTTCGGCCAGGTCCTCGCAGACCTGCTCGATCCGCAGCCGTACGTTGTTCTGCTCGGTGACCAGCGCGGACAGCAGCAGCCCCGTGAGCGCGGCCGCTCCGTTGAGGGCCTGCAGGTTGACCATCAGCTCCAGCAGGCTGTACTCGGTGAACGGTCCGGCGTGATCGTGCGCCGCCGAGATCGCCAGGACCGAGATCAACAGGGTGCACGGCGCGCTCCCGGCGAACTGGAAGCGTACGGCCGCCCAGATCAGCAGCGGGAAGACGAGGAAGAGCACGGACAGGTGGCTCCGGGTGGCCACGAGGGTGACGATCACGGATGTGACCGCCAGGGCCGACACCTCGGCCAGCCGGTAGTCGTCCCGGGGCAGCCGGGCCCGGCGCAGGACCAGCAGCAGCGGGGTCACCACGAGCACCCCCATGGCGTCGCCGACCCACCAGGCCGCCCACACCGGCCAGAATTCGCTCCGGGGCAGATCGCCGTGGAGGACGAGGGTCCAGGTCCCGGCGGTCGCGCTGAGCAGCATCGGCAGCAGACCGCCCAGGAAGACGAGCGCCAGCGCGTCCCGCAGCCGGTCCATCTGTGGGCGGAAGTCCACCCGGCGCAGCATCAGGTACGCGCACACCGGCGCGAGGGTGTTCCCGGCGAGGATGCCGAGGTCGCTGAAGTCGAATGTGCTGATGCGTTCGATGGCGAAGTAGGTGCCGAGGGAGATCCCCGGCCAGACCCGCAGGCCCAGCCAGAACAGAGCGGCCAGCGCGATGCCGGTGGGCAGCCACAGCGGGGTGACCTCGGCGCCGTCGACGGTCACGCTCTGGCGCAGGCCGATCCGCCCGCCGATGTAGTAGGCGACGGCGACAGCGAGGATCAGCAGGAGCAGTTCGGCCGGACGTCGCCATCCCTCGGTGCGCACCGCATCATCAGACAACAGCCCACGCACGGGGCGGGGCGTGACACGCGCTAGTGCTGTGGCCGGAAAGGTTTGCCGACCCGGTGAACCCTGCCGGTCACAGCACTAGGTGAGGTCGGTGTCATCCGGTGCCGGGGCGGGTGCCGCCGCGTCGTGGCTGAGGACGAGCACCGCGGCGTCGTCGGCGTGTCCCGTCGAATCGGCCACCTTCATCACCTCGGCGGCGAGCTCGGCCGGGTCGGTGCCGGCCGCCTCCCGGACGACCCTGACCACGCGCTCCAGCCCCACTTCGAGCGGGAACCGCGGGCCCTCGACCACGCCGTCGGTGAGCAGGACGATCGATCCCGCCTGCGTCAGCCGTCGCCGGGTCACGGTGTACGGCGATCCGGGTACCAGGTTCAGCGGCAGCCCTCCGTGGTCCTCGGCTATGCCGTACCGGCCGTCGACGGTGGCCCAGACGGCCGGGACGTGACCGGCCCGGGCGCTCTCCAGCTCCCAGGTGTCCGGGTCGAAGCGGAGCAGGCTGCAGGTCGCGAAGAGGTCGCGGTTCATCGAGAGCAGCACCTCATTGGCCCGGCTCAGCACCTCGCCGGGGTCGACGACCACGGCGGCCACGGCGCGCAGGCAGATCCTGACCTGCCCCATGAAGGCGGCGGCGTCGACGTCGTGCCCCTGGACGTCGCCGATGCAGAAGGCGAGGGCGCCCTCCGGCAGCCGGAAGCCGTCGTACCAGTCGCCGCCGATGTCCAGGCCGTGCCGGGCGGGCGAGTACCGGGCCGCCGTGCGCAGCCCCGGCAGACACGGCAGCGCGGTGGGCAGCATCTCGCGCTGCAGGGCCTCGGCCAGTTCCACGCGGGCCTGCTGGAGCTCCACGCCCTGCCGCGCCTGCGCGGTCAGCTTGCCGAGCATGCTCAGCAGGTCGGCGCTGGCCACCCGCGGGGGACGGCGCCGGCTCATGGATGGCTCCGACGATGGTGCATCCGTCCCTGCTTCCGCCGTGGAAAGGACCCGCCCATCATATTTCCGCCCACCCCGACCGCGCCCCCCGAGACGGCTTCGACGGGCGATCTTGCAACCGGACCGGGCTCGCACTCGTGTTCAAGGGGGACCGTGTTCGACCGTTGAAGAAGTAAATGGGGGGATCGGTGCGCAATCGCCGACTCGTGGTTTCCGCTGCCCTGCTGGCGGCAGGTGCAGGGCTCATACCCGGGATCGCCCAGGCGGCGCCCGGCGCGCCGGCGGGGCCCGCTGGACAGGGGGTGGCCGCGTCCACGCCTGTACCCGCACCCGTGTCCGGGGCCGCCGGGCCGGACGCGGCGCAGAAATCCGGGGGCCGGACGTTCAGCAGCCCCGCCGACCGGACGGTCGTCACCTCGCGGTCCGGCGCGCAGACCGGGGGGAACGCGCGGGTCAAGGCCACTCCGGGTGCTGAGCAGGGGGCGCAGGGCGCGCAGGCGGTGCAGGATTCGCCCACTTCGATCTACCTGACCGCCCATACCGACGGCGCGCGCTCGATCGACCTGCGGTCCCACGTCATCGACTACGACGCCCCGGCCCTCGACATCGTCGTCGCCTGGGGCGACGGTACGACGGACACCTACTCCCTGCCCGCCGGCGGCGGCTCCGACGCGCGGGACCTCACGCACAAGTACACCGTGCTCGGCACCTACGATGTCAAGGTCACGGCCAAGGACACCGTCAACGGCACCGAGGCGGTGAACCAGCTCAGGTTCACGACCATTGGCGCCGAATTCACCGCACACGAGCCGACCCGGCTGCTCGACACCCGTACGGGCGTCGGCGCCGCGAAGGCCAAGGTCGGCCCGCGCAGCTCGGTGGCCCTGAAGGTCGCGGGCGCGGCGAAGGTCCCCGCCGGGGCCACCGGGGTCGCCCTCAACGTCACCGTCACCAACACCACGGGCGCGGGCCACATCTCGGTGCAGTCCACGAAGGCCGGCGCCGAGGCCGCCGTGACGTCGAACGTGAACTTCGCCTCCGGCCAGACCGTCCCGAACCTGGTGATCGACGCGATCGGCGAGGACGGGTACGTCCACCTGTTCAATGCGGGCTGGGAGCCGGTCGACCTGATCGCGGACGTCACCGGCTACTTCGCGCCGGCGGCCGCCAACGGCTGGGGCGCGCTGGCCCCGACCCGGGTCGTGGACACCCGCGAGGGCCTCGGTACGGCCAAGGGGCAGGTCCCCGGTCAGGGCAGCTTCGGCGTCGAGATCGCCGGGCGGGGCGGTGTGCCGAAGACGGCCACCGCGGTGGCGGTCAACCTGACCGCGACCAATCCGCGGTCGGCCGGTCACCTGACCGCCTATCCGAGCGGGAAGGAGGCTCCGACGACCTCGAACGTGAACTTCGCCGCCGGGCAGACCGTCGCCAACTCGGCGGTGGTGCCGATCGGGCCCGACGGGAGGATCAACGTGCGCAACGGCGGCTGGGACCCGGCCGACGTGGTGGTCGACGTCGTCGGCTACTACACCCCCGAGAGCCGGTCCGCCCTGGTGGCCTACGGGATCCCGTACCGGCTCCTGGACACCCGCAAGGACAGCTGGGGCGGCCGGAAGGCCGGCCCGCTGAAGGCCCGTACGCACTACCCGATGCAGTTCGAGGGCGACACGACGAAGCCCGACGTCGACGGCTGGGTGCTCAACACCACGGTCACCAACACCCGCGGGAACGGCTTCCTGTCCGTGACCCCGGACCCGAACTTCTGGTCCGACTACGTGAACGGCACCGCGGTGACGCCGCCGCGGCCCGTCTCCTCGGCCCTGAACTGGACGAAGGGCGCGACTGTCGCCAACGTCGCGCAGACGCCCGGGGGCAAGGGCGGCATGATCGACTTCTGGAACCAGGGCTGGGAGGACACCGACCTGCTCGTCGACCTGCTCGCCGTCTACAAGACGGACTGACGGTCCGAGCGGGACGGGGGACCGAGGGCCGGGAGACCGATACGCCGCAGGGGCGGGACGCCGTGTGCGTCCCGCCCCTGCGGTCATGACCCGCCTGCTTACAGGAAGGAGTTGATCTCGATCGTCTCGGTGCGGCCGGGGCCGACGCCGATTGCGGAGATCGGGGCGCCCGACATCTCCTCCAGGGCCTTGACGTAGGCCTGGGCGTTCGCCGGCAGGTCCGCGAAGGTCTTGGCCTTGGTGATGTCCTCGGACCAGCCGGGGAGGTATTCGTAGATCGGCTTCGCGTGATGGAAGTCGGTCTGCGAGTAGGGGAGCTCCTCGACGCGCTTGCCGTCGATCTCGTACGCGACGCAGACCGGGATCTGCTCCCAGCCGGTCAGCACGTCCAGCTTGGTGAGGAAGAAGTCCGTGAGACCGTTCACCCGGGTGGCGTAACGTGCGATCGGCGCGTCGAACCAGCCGCAGCGACGGTCACGGCCGGTGGTCACGCCGCGCTCGCCGCCGATGCGGCGCAGGTCCTCGCCGTCCTGGTCGAACAGCTCGGTCGGGAACGGGCCCGCGCCGACGCGGGTGGTGTAGGCCTTGAGGATGCCGATGACACGGCTGATCTTCGTCGGGCCGACGCCCGTGCCGGTGCAGGCGCCGCCGGCGGTCGGGTTCGACGAGGTGACGAAGGGGTAGGTGCCGTGGTCGACGTCGAGCAGGGTGCCCTGGCCGCCCTCGAAGAGCACGACCTTGTCCTCGTCCAGCGCGTTGTTGAGGATCAGGGTGGTGTCGGCGACGTACGGCTTGATCTGCTCCGCGTACTGGAGCATCTCCTCGACGATCTGGCCGGCCTCGATCGCGCGGCGGTTGTAGAGCTTCGCGAGGAGCTGGTTCTTGCCCTCCAGCGCCGCTTCGACCTTCTGCGTGAGGATCGACTCGTCGTAGAGGTCCTGGACCCGGATGCCGACGCGGTTGATCTTGTCCGCGTAGGTCGGGCCGATGCCGCGACCGGTGGTGCCGATCTTGCGCTTGCCGAGGAAGCGCTCGCCGACCTTGTCGAGGGTGACGTTGTACGGCGTGATCAGGTGCGCGTTGCCGCTGATGAGCAGCTTGGAGGTGTCGATGCCGCGCTCGTTGAGACCGCGCAGCTCGGAGAGCAGGACGGCCGGGTCGACCACGACGCCGTTACCGATGACCGGGGTGCATCCGGGGGAGAGGATGCCGGAAGGGAGAAGGTGCAGCGCGTACTTCTGGTCGCCGACGACGACCGTGTGGCCGGCGTTGTTGCCGCCCTGGTAGCGCACTACATAGTCAACGGATCCACCGAGCAGGTCGGTGGCCTTTCCCTTGCCCTCGTCACCCCACTGAGCTCCGAGCAGCACAAGAGCGGGCACAGGCGTACACCTCTTCCGGATGGGGCATGTCCAAGGTCAGGGGGCGTACGACGATGTACGCGGGCTGAGCCGTTGGACGGGTTGCCCCGGAATAGACGAAGGCCCTGGCGCAATAGCGCAAGGGCCTCTTGCACAAAGATGCTACCCGAGGAAGGACCGAGGTGTCGGCTCCAGAGCCCACCATGAGCGAAGCGGGCGCGCCGGTAGGCGGTCTGCTGGTGCTCGTCGACCCGGTCGCCCGCCGTCTTGACGGCGAGTCCGTGCGGATCGCGAAAGATGTGTTGTCAGCGGGCGCGGCGGCGAAGATCTGCCTCCCGGATTCGCAGGAGGAGTTTGCGCGGGCGCTCGCCCGCCGGGGTCATCGGCAGCCGGTGATCGTGGGCGACGACCGGGCGCTGGTGCGCACCGTGGCGCTGCTGCACCGGGAGCGGGGGCTGGCTGAAAGCGCTCTGGCGCTGGTTCCGGTGGGGCCGGTGGGGTCCCTGGCGCTGGCGAGGTCCCTGGGCGTGCCCGAGTCCGCCGTGGCGGCGGCCCGGGCGGTGCTCGACGGGTCGGTGCGGGTGTGCGACCTGCTGGTCGACGACAGCGACGGGGTGGTGCTGGGCGAGCTGCGGATCCCGCCGCTGCGGGGGCCGGAGCGGGGGGTCCCGCGGCCGGCCGGGCCGTCGGTGTGGAGCGCGTACCGCTCGCTGGTGCGCACGCTGGTCCGCCCGGTGGCGGCGGCGGGCGGGGCGGGCGGCGGGCACCACCGGCTGCGGGTGGAGGCCGACGGGGCCGTGCTGGCCGATGTGGACCAGCCCGTGGCGGACGTCTCGGTGCGCACGCGGGGCGACGGGGAACCGGCGGAGGTGTCGGTGCGGACGGGCGGCGGTTTCGGCGGCTCGACGGTGACGGCCCGGGCGAAGACGGTGACGGTGTCGGGGGCGGACTTCCGCTACCGCGCCGACGGCGCGATGACCGGCCCGGTCCGCCGCCGTACGTGGACGCTGCGCCCCGGGGCATGGACGCTGACCCTGCCCCGCTGACGCAGGCCGCGGCCGTGACCGGGGCCGGTGACGGTGACGGTCACGGGGCCGTGGCCGGTGCCGCGATCGGGGCCGGTGAGGGGTACGGGCCCGCCGGGGCTGAGGCGGTGCGGGAGGCGCTGGGCGACTGGCGGCGGGACGCGCTGCTGCTGTGCCTGCTGCCGGTGTTCTGCTGGCCCGCGGTGGTCGCGGCGGTGCTCACGCGCCCGGTGATGCTGGTGGTACTGCTGGGCCCGGTGGTGCTCGGGGTGCGTGAGCTGCGCGCGGTCCGGCGGGTCCGCCGCGTACTGCGGGACCCGGCGGTGCGCTGGGTCGCGTACGAGGCCGCAGTGGTCCGTCCGCGGTGGCGGCCGCCGGTGGTGGTGCTGGGGGAGGGGCGGCACACGCTGACCCTGGGGGTGCTGGGCCGGCGGGCGTTGCCGCCGCGGCCGTGGCCCCGTAGGGAGCCCGCCCCGGCGGTGCGGGCGGTGCGGCTGGCGGGGGATCCGGCACGGGGCGGGGTGCTGTGGATCCCGGACGCCCGCCGGCTCGGCCTCGCCCGGCCCCGTCGAGGCCACTCGCAGAGGCGGCTGCTCTAGTGCTGTGACCGGAAAGGTTCACCGGGGCACGGCACTAGCCGAGGTCAAGCGTCGCCCGGTGGGCACGCCAGCGGTCCATCAGGCCCAGCATCTCGCCCTGCATGAACTCGAAGAACGCGGCCGTCTCCGCGACCCGCGCCCCGGCCGGCGAGTGCGCGCCGAGGCCGGCCGCGCCCTCGCGCAGGGTCTTCCCCCACTGGGTCAGGACCTGGTCGCGCCGGGTGAAGGTCTCGTACCAGAGCTCGTTGTGCAGGACGTAACGGTCCCGCCGCGAGCCAGGCTCGCGTTCGCGGCTGACCATGTGGACCTGCGTCAGGTAGGACACCGCCCCCGAGACCGCCGCCGGGCTGATCCGGAGCGCCTCGCCCAGCTCCGCCGAGGTCATCGCGCCCCCGTCGCTGGCCAGCAGCTGTGCGAAGACGCGTGCGGCCATCCGCTGCATTCCGGCGTCGGTCAGCTGCGCGGCGAACCGCTCCACGAACCGGGAGACCGCTCCCTCGTCGCGCCGGGAGGCCGCGTCCGCGGGCCCGTCCCCATCCGTCTTCAGCATGTCGTTCACCACCCTCCTGACTTTACGCGATTCGCGAGATTCTCAAGCTTCACAAATTTGTGAAACCGCCGTAGGTTCGGAGCCATGACGAAGGCAATCAGCGTCGTCGGCCTCCACAAGGCCTTCGGCCGCACCCGCGCGCTGGACGGACTCGACCTCTCGGTCACCGCCGGCGAGGTCCACGGCTTCCTCGGCCCCAACGGCGCCGGCAAGTCCACGGCCATCCGGATCCTGCTCGGCCTGCTGCGCGCCGACTCCGGTGTCGCCGAACTCCTCGGCGGCGACCCGTGGGCCGACGCCGTCCCACTCCACCGCCGCGTCGCGTACGTCCCCGGAGACGTCACCCTGTGGCGCAACCTCTCCGGCGGCGAGGTCATCGACCTGTACGGACGGCTGCGCGGCGGCTTCGACCGGGCGCGGCGCGCCGAGCTCATCGAGCGGTTCGAGCTGGACCCCGCCAAGAAGGGGCGTACGTATTCCAAGGGCAACCGGCAGAAGGTCGCCCTCGTCGCCGCCTTCGCCTCCGACGCCGAACTGCTCATCCTCGACGAACCCACCTCCGGCCTCGACCCGCTGATGGAGGGCGTCTTCCAGAGCTGCGTCGCCGAGGCCCGCGCAGCCGGGCGCACCGTCCTGCTCAGCTCGCACATCCTCAGCGAGGTCGAGTCGCTCTGCGACCGCGTCAGCATCATCCGCCGGGGCCGCACCGTGGAGACCGGCACCCTCGCCGAACTCCGCCACCTCACCCGTACGTCGATCAGCGCCGAGCTCGCCGGTCCGCCGAACGGCATGGCCCACCTGCCGGGCGTGCACGACGTGGAGGTGCGGGGGCTGAAGGTCCGGCTCCAGGCCGACACCGACAAGCTGGACGCCGTCCTGCGGTCCCTCGCCGCGTCGGGGGTGCGCTCGCTGATCGCGACCCCGCCCACCCTCGAAGAACTCTTCCTGCGCCACTACACCGACGAGGCCGACGCCGACGCCACCGACAACAGCGACAGCGACAGCGAGGCGAGCGTGCGATGAAGCGACCACCGACCGGCCTCGCGGGCACCGGCGCGCTGCTCCGGCTGGCCCTGCGCCGCGACCGGGTGATGATGCCGGTCTGGATCCTGGTCACGGCGCTCGTGGTGGTGAGCATGCCCGGCGCGCTCGGCAGCGTGTACGCCACCGCCGCCGAACGCGCCCTGGCCGCCGCCTCGATGAACGCCAACAGCTCCGTGCGCGCGCTGTACGGCCCGGTCTTCAGCGACTCCCTCGGAGGCCTCACCGCCTGGCGCGCCGGAGTCTTCGGTGCGGTCCTCGCGGCTGTCATGAGCCTGATTATCGTGGTCCGGCACACCCGCGAGGAGGAGGAGACGGGACGTCAGGAGCTGCTCTCCGCCGCGATGGTGGGCCGCCGTGCCCCGCTCACCGCAGCCCTGCTCGCCGCCCTCGTGGCCAACACCTGCCTCGGCCTGCTCGTCGTCGGCGGACTCGCCGGGCAGGGGGCGCCGGGCGCGGCCGCGCTCGCGCTGGCCCTCGCCGGTACCGGCATGCTCTTCGCCGGCGCGGCCGCCGTCGCCGCCCAGCTGACCGAGAGCGCCCGGACCGCCAAGGGGCTCACGGCCGCGCTGCTCGGCGTGGCCTTCGTCCTGAAGGCCGCCGGCGACGCCGGTACGGCCGGCGGCAGGTCCGCCCTGACCTGGGTCTCCCCGCTCGGCTGGGTGGAGAACGTACGGGCCTTCGCCGACGAGCGCTGGTGGGTGCTCCTGCTGCTCGCCGCCGCCGTCACCGCGCAGGTGGGCGCCGGGTACCTGCTGGCCGGGCGCCGTGACCTGGGGATGAGCTTTCTTCCGTCCCGTCCGGGGCCGGCCGAGGGGCGGCTGGGCACGGCGGGCGCGCTGGCCTGGCGGCTGCAGCGCGGCACCCTGGCGGGCTGGAGTGCCGGCTTCCTGACGGCCGGTGCGGTCTTCGGCGGGATGGCGGACGGCACCGCCGACCTGGTCGGCGGCAACGACAGGGCGCGCGAGATCATCGAGCGGATGGGCGGGCAGGGCGGGCTCACCGACGCCTTCCTCGCCACGATGGCCGGCCTGTTCGGCATGGTCGCCGCCCTGTACGCCGTATCGGCGGTCCTGCGCCTGAGCGCCGAGGAGTCGGGACAGCGGGCCGAACCGCTGCTCGCGAACGCGGTCGGCCGGCTCCGCTGGGCCGGCGGCCACCTGGCGGTGGCCTACGGCGGGTCGGCGCTGATGCTCCTGCTGGCGGGGCTGGGCCTGGGCATCGGGCACGGCGGCGAGGTGGGTGCGACGGTCGCGGCGACCCTCGCCCAGCTGCCCGCGGTGTGGGTGATCGGGGCCCTGGCGGCGCTGCTCCACGGTGCGGTCCCCGCGTACGCGGCGGCCGCATGGGCGGTGGCCGGGAGCGCCCTGACCCTGGGCTGGCTCGGCCCGGCGCTGAACCTCCCGCAGGCCGCCCTGGACCTCTCGCCCTTCGCACACCTGCCCAGGCTCCCGGGGACGGAGTCCGTGTCATGGGCCCCGCTGCTGGCCCTGACCGCCCTGGCGGCGGCCCTGACGGCGGCCGGTCTCGCCGCCCTGCGCCGCCGCGACATCACTGCCTGAGTCCCGAACGCTCAGAACTCCACGAGCAGGCGTTCCAGCCCGCGGATGACGTACCCGTCCTGCCACCGCGGCTCCTCGACGAGCCGCATCGGCGGGACGCCGTCCGCCAGCAGCGCCCCGAACGAGGCCTCCAGTTCCCGCCGCGCCAGCGGCGCCCCCAGGCAGTAGTGGATCCCGGCCCCGAAGGTCAGGTGGGGATTGTCGGCCCGTTCCAGGTCCAGGGTGTCGGGGTCCTCGAAGCGTGCGGGATCCCGGTTGGCGGATCCGAAGAGCAGCGCGACCTCGGCCCCGCGGGGGATGTCGGTGTCGCCGACCCGGATGTCGTCGAGCACCCAGCGTTCGAACATCTGGAGCGGAGTGTCGTACCGCATGAGTTCATCCACAGCTGTGGACAACTTTTCGGGATCGTGGCCGGCGCGGAGCGCGGCGAGCCGCTCGGGGTTGCGGAACAGCGCCCACCACCCGTTGACCGTGGTGTTGACGGTGGCCTCGTGCCCGGCGTTCAGCAGCAGGACACAGGTGGAGATCATCTCCTGTTCGCTGAGCCGCCCCTCGTCGTCATGGGCGGCGATCAGCCCGGAGATCAGATCCTCGCCGGGGCGCGCCCGCCGCTCCGCGATCAGCTCCCGCAGGTACGCGCTGAACTCGACGCTCGCCCGCACGGCGCGCCGCGCCGTCTCCTCGTCCGGCCGGAGCTCGAACATCCCGCAGATGTCCGCCGACCAGGGCCGCAGCAGCCCCCGGTCCCCCTCCGGCACCCCAAGCAACTCCGCGATCACCGCCACCGGCAGCGGCTCGGCGACGGTCGTGAGCAGGTCCCCGCCCCCGTCCGCGAGCAGCCGCCCCACCAGTTCCCCGGCCATCCGTTGCACGGCCGGCACCAGCCGCTCCACCGTCCGTGGGGTGAAAGCCTTCGCCACCAGTCTGCGCACCCGCGCGTGCGCGGGATCCTCCAGGTCCAGCAGGCCGTTGCCGTTGAGCACGTGGAAGGGCTCGTGCTCCGGCGGCGGCGCCTGCCGCCCGAACTCCTCGTGCGTGAACCGGTGGAGGTAGGTCCGCCCCAGCCGCCGGTCCCGCAGCAGCGCGCTTACATCGGCGTAGTGCGGCACGAGCCACTGCCCGGTGGCCTCCCACCAGATGGCCCGCCCCCGCTCCCTCAACTCCCGGTAGGCCGGGTACGGATCGGCGACGAACGCGGCATCCCACGGATCAAAGCCCATCCCCGCAGACTAGTGCTGTGGCCGGGGTGTCCGGCGGATCAGGCCGGTGTCACCAGGCGGGTCTCATAGGCGAACACCGCCGCCTGCGTCCGGTCGCGCAGGCCCAGCTTCACCAGGATCCGGCTCACATGGGTCTTGATCGTGGACTCCGCGACGATCAGCCGGTCGGCTATCTCGGCGTTGGACAGCCCTTGTGCGATCAGGATCAGCACCTCCGTCTCCCGCTCCGTCAGCTCGCCCACCCCCTCCGGATCCGCGAGCTTGCGCGCCTCGGAGATCTTCGAGAACTCCGCGATCAGCCGCTTGGTCACCGAGGGCGCCAGCAGCGCCTCGCCGGCGGCCACCACCCGCACCCCGTCCGCCAGCTGACGGGCCGACGCGTCCTTCAGCAGGAACCCGGACGCGCCCGCCCGCAGTGCCTGGTACACGTACTCGTCGAGGTCGAAGGTCGTCAGGACCAGCACCTTCGCGTCCGTGTCCGCGGCGACGATCTCCCGTGTCGCCTCCAGGCCGTTCATCTGCGGCATCCGGATGTCCATCAGCACCACGTCCGGCCGCAGCACGGCCACCTGCGCGATGGCCTCCCGGCCGTCGACCGCCTCGCCGACCACCTCGATGCCGTCCATGGCGTTCAGCAGAACGGAGAACCCCTCGCGGACCATCATCTGGTCGTCGACGATCAGCACTCTGATCGTCATACCGTCCCCTCCCGGGGCTCGGGCACCGGCTCGGGACGGTTGGGGACCGGAATGAACACCGCGACCTCGTACCCGCCCGACTCCGTCCGCGCGGCCGTCATCTCCCCCTCCAGCATGGCCACCCGCTCCCGCATCCCGGTGATCCCGTGGCCGGCCCCGGCGGAGGGCGGCGCGTCCCCGGTCGGCGCCTCGTTGACGACGCGTATCCCCAGGCCGCCCAGCACATACGAGACCTCCACCCCGGCCGCCGCGCCCGGCGCGTGCCGCAGGGTGTTGCTCAGGGCCTCCTGGATGATCCGGAACGCCGACAGCTCCACGCCCTGCGGCAGCTCCCGCACCGCACCCGTGACCGTCTTCTCCACGCTCAGCCCGGCCTCGCGCACATTGGCGATCAGCCCGTCCAGCGAGGCCAGCGTCGGCTGCGGGGCCTCCGGCGCCTCGTAGTCCGCGGAACGCACCACACCCAGCACCCGCCGCAGCTCCGTCAGGGCCGCCACCGCGTTCTCCCGGATGGTGGCGAACGCCGCCTCCAGCTCCGGCGGCGGGTTCTTCACCCGGTACGGAGCGGCCTCCGCCTGGATCGCCACCACCGACATGTGGTGCGCCACCACGTCGTGCAGCTCCCGCGCGATCGTGGTCCGCTCCTCCAGCAGCGTCCGCTTGTCCCGCTCGACGGCCGTGACCTCCTGCTGCGCGCTCACCTCCGCCTTCGCGTGCCGGCGTATCTGGAAACTGCCGGCGACCACCAGGGCGAAGGCCGAGGTCACCGCCATCTCCGGCGCGTTCGACCCCCACTCGCCGTTGAAGACCACGGAGAGCGCGGCGCCCAGCGCGACGGTCAGCGCCCACATCCAGGCCGCCACCCGGGGGCCGGTCCGCAGCGTGACGAGGACCATGACCACGATGTAGGAGAAGAAGGCACCAGGTGTCCAGGGCCAGCTCCCGCTCCCGCCCAGGGTGGCCAGGACCACCGTCATCGCAACGGCCGCCCACCACGCCCCGATCGGCCGCACCAGCGTCATCACGACGGGAACCGCGGCTGTCAGCCCCATGACGAGCTGCCCCAGATCACCGAGATAGCTCGACTGCCCCTCCATCGTGAAGAGCACGGCGATGAAGGCCAGCAGCCCCACCGCCACGTGCCGCCGCCACGGCGCGTACTGGCGTATCGCCCCGGGGAGCCGTCGCGCGAAGCGCCCCGGGCCCCCCGCCAGGGGCAGCGGCCGGTAGACGAAGGCATCGGTGAGGAGGTCCTGGCGCAGGGTCGCGATCACCTCCGATGCCAGTCGGAATTCAGGCGTCCGGGCTGTCCCCCCGGTGGTCGTCTCGGTCATACGCACCACCGTAGGTCTGTACCGCCTTCGTCCGCGTCGCCGCCGATGGGGATTTCCCCGGGTCCCTCTCAAGTACTACACGGGCCTGTCAGTAGCCCGTCGGACGGACCAGACCGGTCTCGTACGCGAACACCGCCGCCTGCGTCCGGTCCCGCAGACCGAGCTTCACCAGGATCCGGCTCACATGCGTCTTCACCGTCTGCTCGGCCAGGACCAGGTGCTCGGAGATCTCCGCGTTCGACAGGCCCTGCGCGATGAGCGACAGCACCTCGGTCTCCCGCTCGGTCAGCGCGTCGATCCGGGCCCGCGACGGCGCGCGCGGCGCCCCCAGCCGGGAGAACTCCGTGATCAGCCGCTTGGTGATGTTCGGTGAGAGCAGCGCCTCACCCGCGGCCACCACCCGCACCGCCTCGGCGAGCTGATCGGCGGAAGCGTCCTTCAGCAGGAACCCGGAAGCCCCGGCCCGCAGCGCCTCGTACACGTACTCGTCGAGGTCGAAGGTGGTCAGCACCAGCACCTTCACCGCGGCGCCGGGGACGCGGGTGATCACGGACGTGGCCTCGATGCCGCCCATGCCCGGCATGCGGATGTCCATCAGCACCACGTCCGGGGCCAGCTCGGCGACCTTCGCGACGGCGTCCGCCCCGTCCACCGCCTGCCCCACGACCTCTATGTCGGGCTGGGCGTTGAGCAGCACGGTGAAGCCCTGCCGCACCATCATCTGGTCGTCGGCGATCATGACCTTGATCGGGGTGCTCATGGGGCCTTCTTCGTCTCGTGGCCGGTACCGGCGGCCGGGTTCTGCGGATCCATCGGAAGCACGGCGCTGACCTCGTACCCGCCGTCGGGACGTGGGCCCGCGGCCAGTTCACCACCCAGCATGCCCGCCCGCTCCCGCATCCCCAGCAGCCCGTGCCCCG
This sequence comes from Streptomyces yangpuensis, assembly GCF_001005295.1. Taxonomy (GTDB): domain Bacteria; phylum Actinomycetota; class Actinomycetes; order Streptomycetales; family Streptomycetaceae; genus Streptomyces; species Streptomyces yangpuensis. Next base: position 503,089 of record NZ_LBMK01000003.1, read on the forward strand.
CTCCCTGCGACGGCGAGGCCGGCCGCGTCGGCGCACTGTTGGCGATGCACAGGTGCAGCTCGCGCGGTCCGTAGGCGACGCCCACCTCCACCCGCGAACCGGGCGCATGGCGAAGACAGTTGCTCAGCGCCTCCTGCACGATCCGGTACGCGGTGAGCTCCACGCCGGGGGCCAGCGGGCGGCGGATGCCCGCGACCTCGGTGGTGACGTCCAGCCCCACCCCCCGCACGTTGTCCACGAGGCCGTCCAGCTCGGCGAGGGTCGGCTGCGGATGCTGCGGATGCTGCGGGGCCGCGGGATCACCGGGCTGCTCCGAGCGCAGCACCCCCAGCACCCGGCGCAGCTCCGTGAGGGCCTCCAGCGCGTTCTCCCGGATGCCCGCCAGGTTCTCCCTGAGCTCCTCCGACGGGTTCTCCACGAGGTGCGGGGCGACCTGCGCCTGGATGGAGATCACCGACATGTGGTGCGCGACGACGTCGTGCAGCTCGCGGGCGATGCGGCTGCGCTCCTCCAGCAGGGTGCGCCGGGCTCGTTCCTCCGCGGTGAGGGTCTCCTGCTCGACCAGCTCGCCACGGGCCAGCCGCAGGGCGCGCAGCGCGTACCCGAGGAGCCCGACGAAGCCGAAGAGGACGGAGGCCGCCGGTGAGGAGATCTGGCTTCCGTCCGGATGGAAGGTCAGCTCGGCCGCGCCGGTGAGGGCGACGGAGATGCCGACGGCCCATATGGTCACCCGCGGCGGCACCCGGAGGGCGACCAGCAGCAGTACGGGAGCCAACGCGAACATCCCGCCCGGCGTCCAGGGCCAGGACTGGCCCCGCCCGACGTTGTCGTGGATCATCCAGGCGGACCAGCCCGCGGCGAGCAGTCCCAGCCACCAGGCCGCGATCGGACGGAACATCGCCAGCCAGATGGACAGCGCCGTCAGCAGCGCGACGGCCAGCGGCGGTCCGCCCTTGATGTGGTAGTGGTCCATGAGCTGCTCGGTGGTGAGGAACCCGAAGAACACTGCCGCATACCCGACGAACACGTGCGGCAGCCGGGCCAGCCATTTGGGCCGTCCCAATCCGGGAAGGGGATCGCGCCGCATGGTGAACAGTTCCAGGGCCAACGCCATGCGCGGTCCCACGCCTTGAGTGGGCACGGCGGGCTTCGGCTCGGCCGGGGACAGGCGCTGCTCCTTCACGTCGGTCAGCCTAGGCATGGGTGATCTCCTTGGCGGAAGGCCCCGGGACACGGCGGGCGCCGGTGACCGCGCCCGCCCGGGAACGGTCCTGTTCGTGTATGCGGAACGCCGCCCAGCAGAGCCCCAGCCCGGCCGCGAACACCGGCAGCCACAGCACCCGGACCGCTATCCAGCCCACCGAGTCGGGCGCGGTGTGCAGCCCGGGCAGGCGGGCCGGAAGCAGCAGCCCGACGGCGGTGACGGCCATCATGGCGGTCTGGTGCCACAGGAAGATCGTCATGGCGGAGCGGTTCACCCACGCCACTCTCGCCCAGGCGGCGGGCCTGCGCATGAGCCGGGCCAGTCGGTCGCGGGCCAGCAGGGCCAGCCCGCACTGGGCCAGTCCGAACGCGACCACGGCAAGGGTCGGCGGGTCCAGGTTCGAGACGGCCGACCCCGGCACGCCCACCATGGACGCCGGATACCCGCCCCACAGCACCAGCGCGCCGGCGGCCGCAGCGGCCGCCGCGACGAGGAGCAGGAGCCGGCCGCGCCGGGCGAGGGCCCCGCGCGACCACGCGGCGCCCAGCGTGAAGGGGACCAGCCAGCCCGCGGCCACGTTGACCCAGCCGATCCACTCGGGCCCGCCCGGCCCGAAGCGCCACAGGTCGACGCCCGCCACCGCGGCGGCCGGCCACAGCGGGTGGAGCCGGGCCACGAGCGGAGTCGCGGCGGTGAGCGCGGCGAACACCAGCAGGAACCACAGCGGCGACAGGACCAGCCGGACCAGCGTCCGTACGGTGTCGAACTCCGCCCCGCCGAGGAGCATCCCGCCCGCCACGACCGTCCAGAGGACGAGCACCGCGGCGACCGGCCGGAACAGCCGGCCCAGCCGATGCCCGACCCAGGCCCCGTACGAGACGCCCCGCCCGCGCGCCGAGGCGTACCCACGGGCGGCGACACGGCCGCCGACCAGGAAGAAGACGGCCAGCGTCTGGAACACCCAGGACACCGGGGCCAGCCAGGGCATGTGCAGCAGCGGGCTGGTGCCGCGCAGGCCGCCGTCGGCGGCGGTCAGGGAGGTGACCAGCCAGTGGCCGAGGACGACCCCGAGAATCGCCAGGGCCCGGAGCGCGTCCACGGCCCGGTCCCGGCCGGGCGGCGTGGCCGCCTCGGTATCCGCCGCCAGAGCGGACCAGCGCGCGCGGAGCTCACGCACGGCCGGCCTCTTCGACGGGAGCAGTGCCGAGGACGATGGCTGCCAGGGCGTCGAGGGACCGGGTGCCCGGCTTGAGGTAGTCGCTGTGCCCGCCGGCTCCGGCGTCGAAGGCCCGCGCACCGAAGGCGGGGTCGACGGGGTCGGTGCCGAAACCCAGCCCGCCGAGCCGGACGTGCGGCACGCCGGCTATCCAGTCGGCACCGCCGCGGCCGGCCCAGGTCCGGGCCGTGGTGGGCAGCTCCCGGGCGGACCCGGCCCCCGTGCCGGGGCTGCCAAACAGGACCATGTCTTTGACGGCCGGGCCCGTCGCGGTCCGCGCGCAGACCACGGAACCGTAGGAGTGGCAGAGCAGCGAGAGCCGGGCGCCGGGCGCCGCCATGCCCGCCAACCGGTCGAGGAACGGCCCCAGTTCGGCCGCGGCGTCGTCGGCCCGGCCGGCGGTGAGCACGGTCGTGCTGACCGTGCCCGGGGTGTCGTACCCGAGCCAGGCGACCACGGCGGAGCGCGGCTGCCCCGCCTGGAGGCGCTGCTGGAGGGCGACCGCCCCGGACCGGAACCTCTCGTACGTGTCGAGGGTGGTGTCGGAGCCGGGCACCAGGACGGCGACCCGCTCGGCGGTCCCCAGGTCACCGAACACCTCCACGGCCCGGCCCCTGCCGCGGCCGTCGAAGGCGAGGAACTGCGCCGTGCCGGCCGCCGCCATGGCCCGCAGCCGGTCGGCCCGTCCGACGCGGTCGGCGTCCTCGGCCATACGGACCGCCTCGGCGAGGTTGGCCCGATGAGCGGCATACCGGCTCTTGGGCGAGGCGTCCTCGGCGAACACGGCGGGCGCCGGGGCCGGCGCCTGCGCGGAGGCGGCGGCGGATACCGGGACGACCACGGCGGCCGCGACCAGCGAGGCCAGCAGCGTACGACGCAGTCGCCCCCCACGGACCCCCGCCCGCCGGGAGCCGAACGCGGCTGCACCCGCGCCGACTTCCCCCGCCCCCGCCAACCCTGCCGCCGCCCCCGCCAACCCTGCCGCCGCCGTCGTCGCCTTCCGTGCCGTGCCCGCGGTCCCGGCGGTGCCCGCCGTCCGTACCGCCGCCCCCGTCGCCATGGTGTGTCCCTTCGGTGTCCCGGAAGAGCCGTCAGCGCCCTTCTCCGCTACCGAAGTTAGAAATCCCCACCCCTCGTCGGCGTCCCGCCACGGAGCCGTGTCCGTACGTAGCTCTTAGGTATGACAGCAGATACTCCAGAGCCACGGCGTACCCGGCGGCGCGCCCCGACGAGCAGCCGACATCCAGCATCACAAGACCACGTGGAGCACGGCGATGACCGAGGAAGACTGGCATCACGACCGCATCGGCAGCGCACACCGCGGGACGAACCCGACCGTCCTGCGCCGCCTCGACGCCGGCTTCGCGGTCATCGGGGACCGGCAGTTCCTCCCCGGCTATTCGGTCCTGCTGACCGACGACCCGGCCGCGACCCGGCTCTCGGACCTGCCCCGGACCCGCAGGGCCGCGTACCTCTCGGACACGGAACGCCTGGCCGAGGCCGTCGAGCGGGCCTGTGCGCGGCTCGATCCGGCCTTCCGCCGGGTGAACATCGAGATCCTCGGCAACACCGACCCGTACCTCCACGCCCACATCTGGCCCCGCTACGACTGGGAGCCGGCCGACCGCGTCCGGCGACCCGTGTGGCTGTACGACGAAGAGCAGTGCTGGCGCGGCGAGCGGCACGCGCTGGCTCCGCGCCACGACGCCCTGCGGGCGGCGATCGGCGAGGAACTCGACCGGCTCGGGGCAGCCGGTCCGTCGGCCTGACCGGCGGCGGCCTGTCCACCGCGGCCCGGCCACGGTCAGACACCCCAGGTCAGCAGGTCCGACAGCGATCCCGGCGACCGGCCGCAGTCCGTCGCCGCGGTTCAGTCTGCCGCCATGGGTTCCACGTATCCCGCCCGCCAGCGCGGGGCAGGGTCCTGGCCGGGGCTCGTCCAGTACTCTCTCGCCCCCACGATCTCCCCGTCGCGCACCGTCCACAGGGAGACGGCCCGGTAGACGACGTGGTCCTGGGGTATCTCGACCTCGGTGACGACGTCGTCCCCGTCGGCCAGGATCCGCAGCACTCTCACGGGCTTCTCGTCCGAGTAGCCGTCGTCCCTGTTCACCGCGATGAAGTTGGCGCGCCCGACGATGCGCTCACCGCTCACGGGCCACTCGATGACGGCGTCCTCGGCGATGAGCCCGGCCACGCCGTCCCAGTCACGTGCCTCGATCCGCTCCCACAGTCGTGCCACAACCCTCAACGGCTCCATGTGCCGCAGTGTCCGACAGCGCCTTCGTGCGCAACAAGCTTTGCCTGCAGGCTTATTGCCCTCGACACAAACGGGTCCGGGTCACTGCCTGCGGTAGTCGAGCGGGGGACTGTCGCTGCCCGCGAGCTCTCTGCGCAGGGTGTCGCCGGGCAGCAGCAGGAGGCGGCTCCGGCCGCCCGCCGCGCAGGTCGGCGGGGCGCCGGAGGTGACGGTGGAGGCATCCAGCTCCACGGGGTCGTGGGCGCTGCGCAAGGACGCGGTCCAGGCACAGTCGAATCCGGGGTCCTGGACGGACAGCGCCATCACCGGCTCGCCGACTCCGCCGCGCGTGAGGGTGAGCCGCCAGGTCTGGCTGCCGCGTACGGCCTGCCAGGTGCCGACGTAGGCCTCGGGCAGGCTGCCGGACACCGGGGCCACGGAAGCCACCGGGGCCGGCGCGGCACCCAGGGCCGAAGCGGAAGCCGAAGCGGAGCCCACACCCGACGTCGAGCCCGTCCCGGACGCCGATCCGGACGCCGACCCGGACCCCGACTCCGGCCCCGCACCCGCGATCGAGCCCGCGCCGGTCGTCGCCGGCGCACTGGGGGCCGTGACGGGCGGTCGCGGATCGTCGGCCCCGCTCATCACCGCGTACACCGTGCCGGCCGAGAGGCCCGCGACGACCGCGGCGACGACGAGGAGCAGGGCGGTGGACGCTGTCCAGGGCCTGGCCGGAGGTTCCGGTTCCAGCGGCGGGCACGCGGAGTAGGAGGGCGGCAGCGGAGGCGGCGTCGGCACCGCGCGGTCCGGCCCGGCGTCCTCGCGGTCCAGCAGCTGTACGGCGTGCCTCCCGAGCCGGGCCACCAGCGGGGCCGGCAACCAGGGCTCCAGGGCTCTCCCGTCGGCCACGGTGTCGTCGGCGCCGACCCGGGCCAGTACCTCGGCGGGTCCGGGCCGCACGCCGGGATCCCGGTGCAGACAGTCCCGTACGAGGTCCAGCAGTTCGCCCGGTACGCCGGCCAGGTCGGGTTCCGTTTCGGTGCTGCGCAGCAGGAGCGCCGCCAGGCCGCCGGGCTGCGCCGCGTCACTGAGCTGCTCCGCGTCACCGAAGGGAAGGCGCCCGGTGGCTGCGTACGCCAGGACCGCCCCGAGGCAGAAGACGTCGCAGGCGGCGGTCACCGGCTCGCCGCGGATCTGCTCGGGAGCCATGAACCCGGGGGAGCCGATGATCTCGCCGGCCCGGGTCAGGCCCGCGTCGTACCCGGCGGGCGCGCGGGCGATTCCGAAGTCGATGACGCGCGGGCCGTCCAGGGTGATCAGGACGTTCGAGGGCTTCAGATCGCGGTGGACGATCCCGGCGCGGTGGATGTCCAGGAGGGCGTGCGCGAGGCCCGCGGCCAGGATCGGTAACGAACGGCCCGGCAGCGGGCCCATGTCGTGGGCGACGACGCGGCGCAGGCTCGGTCCGGCGACGTAGCCGGTGGCGAACCAGGGGGTCGCGGCCTCGGTGTCGGCGTCGAGGACCGGGGCGGTCCATTCGCCGCCGACCCGGCGGGCCGCCGCGACCTCCTGGCGGAAGCGGATGCGGAACTCCTCGTGCGCGGCGAGCTCGTGGTGGACCAGCTTGACCGCGACGGTGCGGCCGCGGTCGGAGCGGGCGAGGTAGACCTGGCCCATGCCGCCGGCGCCGAGCCGGGACAGCAGGCGGTAGGGGCCGATGCGGTGCGGGTCGTACGGCTGCAGTTGTTCCATGGCCGGGTGGTCCTCCCCCTGCTGGCCGAACAGCTCCGCCGGGAAAGACGGCCGGGGGCGCCCGCCGGTTGCCTCCGGTCACCCTCGCGGGGGCCCGAATCCTTGCGCGAACCGGAACGCGGGCCCGGAAAGGGTGGCGACCCGCAGACCCCTGATCGACGCGTCGGATCGGCGGCTCAGGCAGGATCACCCGAACCGGAGGGATCTGCCGGACCAGCCGCATCGGCCGGATCGTGCGCCGCGGGCAGGGTGTCCAGTGCCGCGGCGAGGCGCTCCAGGACACCCACCGTCTCCGCGAAGGCCGCGTCGCCCAGCTCCGCCGCGAGGCGGGCGGCCATGGCCGAGTGGCCCGGGCCGATCCGGTCCACGGCCGCGCGGCCCTCCTCCGTCGGTCGCAGCAGCTTCGCCCGCCGGTGGGCGGGGTTCGGCGCGTACTCCGCGAGGCCCTTGGCGACGAGCAGGTCCGCGATGCGCTGGACGCTCTGCCGGGTGATCCCCATGTTCCGGGCGATCCCCGCGACGGGCAGGGGCTCCCGCAGCACCGCTCCCAGCACCTGCCACCACGCGGCGGTCAGTCCGGCCGGCCGCGCCAGCTCCTCGGAGAGGGAGAGGAATTGGCCGTTCAGCCGGAACACCCCGAGTGCGGTGCGGCTCAGCAGGTCCTGCCGAGCCCGGGCGGACCCGGTGGGCGACGGCTCAAGCGTCGGCGACGGCTCACGTATCGGCGACGGCGAAGGCTCAAGCATCGCCCGCCTCCGACGCCGCCATCAGGACCGGGTAGGCGTTCTCGTCCGAGTGGTGGAAGAGCCCGTACCAGGCGTCCAGGACGTCCGGCTTGTAGACGTCCAGGCGGGCGAAGACCTCGCGGGCGAAGGCGACCGGCTCCGTCGGGCCCGCCGTGATCAGGTTCCCGTCGGTCACCGCGTCGACCTCGACGTAGTGCTCGGCGCCCTCGTAGCCGGGCTGTTCGGCCAGATAGAGGGACATCGCGCTGGTGTGGGTGCGCTCGTCCAGCAGGCCTTCGCGGGCGAGGCCCGCGGTGGCCCCGCAGATCGCGGCGACCGGCACACCGGCGTCCAGGAACTCCCGCGCCTTCGCCGCGAAGGGCGCCAGCTCGTCACCCGCGTCCCACAGGGCGGCCCCGGTGAGGATCAGCAGCGAGGAGTCCTCCGGTCGCAGTTCCGCCAGGGCCAGGTCAGGCTGGATCCGGACGCCGCCCATGGTGGTGACCGGGGCTTCGGCCGCGAAGCCGACCGTCTGCACGGCGTGGCCGCGTTGGGTGAGGTGCGCGGTGGTGTGGCCGGTCTCCCAGTCCGCGTACGTGTCGTAGACCGCGAGGTGGACGGGCTTGTGTGCGGTCTCGCTCATGGTGGTTCGCCTCCAGCGTCGGGTGGTGCCAGGTGCCTGCGGTGCTCTTAGTGCCTTGTGGCGCTTGCGGTGCTCGTGGTGTCTGTGTTGCCTGCGGTGGGTGTCGCACGGGCCGTCCCTACCGGCCTTCCACGAAAAGCGCCTATGACAAGAGACTGTCATAACGACAGGATGCTGTCAATGCTTCCTCGGGTGATCGGGTGGCGCAGACAGACTGCCGAGACCTGCCCGCCACCCCCATACAGTCCGCCGATATCCCTCCCCACCTGCGCACTTCTAGCGTGACGCCATGACCCCTCATGCCACCCCGCACACCCTTGCCGCCGTGAAGGACGCAGATCGGAAGCACGTCTTCCATTCCTGGTCCGCCCAGGCCCTGATCGACCCGCTCGCCGTCGCGGGGGCCGAGGGCTCCTACTTCTGGGACTACGAGGGCAAGCGCTACCTCGACTTCTCCTCCCAGCTGGTCAACACCAACATCGGCCACCAGCACCCCAAGGTCGTCGCCGCGATCCAGGAGCAGGCCGCCCGGCTCTGCACCCTCGCGCCGGGCTTCGCCGTCGATGTGCGCTCCGAGGCCGCACGCCTCATCGCCGAGCGCACCCCCGGCGACCTCGACAAGATCTTCTTCACCAACGGCGGCGCCGAGGCCGTCGAGAACGCCGTCCGCATGGCCCGTCTGCACACGGGCCGCGCCAAGGTGCTCTCCACCTACCGCTCGTACCACGGGGCCACCGCCGCCGCGATCAACCTGACCGGCGACCCGCGCCGCTGGCCGTCCGACACGGCCGCCGCCGGCGTCGTGCATTTCTGGGGCCCGTACCTCTACCGTTCCGCCTTCCATGCGACCACCGAGGCCGAGGAGTGCGAGCGCGCCCTCGCCCACCTCGCCGACACCATCGCCTTCGAGGGCCCGCAGTCGATCGCGGCGATCATCCTCGAGACCGTGCCCGGAACCGCGGGCATCATGGTCCCGCCGGCCGGCTACCTCGCGGGCGTCCGCGAGCTCTGCGACCGCTACGGCATCGTCTTCATCCTCGACGAGGTCATGGCCGGCTTCGGCCGGACTGGTACGTGGTTCGCCGCCGAACACTGGGGCGTCACCCCCGACCTGATCACCTTCGCCAAGGGCGTCAACAGCGGCTACGTGCCGCTCGGCGGCGTGGCCATCTCGGCCGCCATCGCCGAGACCTTCGCGACCCGCCCCTACCCGGGCGGACTGACGTACTCCGGCCACCCGCTGGCCTGCGCCGCCGCCGTCGCGACGATCAACGCGATGGAGGAGGAGGGCGTCGTCGGGCACGCCGCCCACCTCGGCGAGAACGTGCTCGGCCCGGCGCTCGCGGAGCTCGCGGAGCGCCACCCCTCGGTCGGCGAGGTCCGCGGCCTCGGCGCCTTCTGGGCCCTGGAACTCGTACGGGACAAGGAGACGCGCGAGCCGCTCGTGCCGTACAACGCGGCCGGCGCGGACAACGCCCCGATGGCCGAGTTCGCGGCGGCCTGCAAGGCGTCCGGCCTGTGGCCCTTCGTCAATATGAACCGGACTCACGTCGTCCCCGCGTGCACCATCACGGAGGCGGAGGCGAAGGAGGGGCTGGCCCTGCTGGACGAGGCGCTGACGGTCGCCGACCGCCACACCACGGCCTGAACGCGGCTCTCGTCCGCATAACGGTCCTGACCTCCACATAACGATCACAAACCGCTCGGTTTCAGCCTCGCTGTCTGGCCTATGGTGTCCGAAGCTCGACGACAGGACGGACCCCTATGCCAGGCAGCGCGGCTGTCACCCGCAACACACTTCGCCAGCAGATCGCGGACGCGCTGCGTGACGAGGTGCTCGCGGGACGTCTGCCTCCGGGGACCGAGTTCACCGTGAAGCAGATCGCCGAGCAGTACGAGGTCTCCGCGACCCCGGTGCGCGAGGCGCTCGTGGACCTCTCGGCCCAGGGGCTGCTGGAACTGGTCCAGCACCGGGGATTCCGCGTGCGGATCCTCACGGTCGACGACTTCCGCGGCATGATCGAGGCCCGTTCGCTGGTCGTGGACGGGATATTCCGCCGGCTCGCCGAGCAGGGCGCCGCCCCCGGCTCCGGCGAGATGCTGGTGTCGGTACGCCGCCGGGGCGAGGAGGCACGCAGGGCCGCCCAGAGCGGCTCCCTGGAGGTGCTGATCGGCTACGACCTGCGCTTCTGGCGGGAACTGAGCGGGCTGGTGGCCAACACCTACATCACCGAGTTCCTGCACCGGATCCGTGTGCAGTGCTGGGTCTTCGCCGTTCCCCACCTCCAGCGCGAGCCGCGGCTGCGGGAGGCCCTCTGGGACGGGCACGGCGATCTGGTGGACGCCGTGACGCTGGCGGACGCCGACGAGGTACGCCGCATCGTGCAGGGCTACAACGAGCACGCGCTGGCCTGGGCCGCCCGGCTCTGAGCCCTGTCGTTCCCGGCGGGCCCAGCCCTTCCCGTTCCGGGTCGGTCCCGGTCCGTTCCGGTCGGTCCCGGTGAGCCCGGGTGAGCCGCCGCGGCCCCCAGTTCTGCGCATCCCTTCGCGGAGGGTGTTCGGCGCACTACGCTGGCCGGATCGGCGACAACGACTGATCGGAGGCCGTGTTGGCCTGTGACCTGTGGCTGGTCCCCCTTGTCGACGTGCTGTGCCACAGCCCCGACAACCCCTTCGCGGAAGAGATCGCCTCGTACGACAAGGCGCTGGGTGAGGCCGGACTCCCGTCCGTGCCCGTGTTCGCGTACATGCCGGGTCTGAGCGGGGACGTCGCCCCGGTCGCCGGTTTCGACTACGACGCCCTGCATTTCCTGAGACGGGCCTACCTGCTCCAGCTGTGCGGCCTGCCGGTGACCCCGGTGGACGAACTGGGCGGGGACTACGAACAGCTGCTGGAGATGTTCGAGCCCACCGCGCAGCAGTCGCACCTGGTGTGGCACTACGACCACGCGGGCGCCTACGTGCCCGTCGACTTCGCGGCTCCGCTGGCGAACGAGGAACTGCTGGCCGGAGGCGGTCCGCTGGGGTCCGCCCAGGGCCTCCTGCGGGAGCTGCTGTTCGTCGCGCCTGCCATCGGGATAGACCCCGGGAACCCGCCCGCGGCTCCGGCGCCGCCCGGGCGGCCGACTTCGCTGGAGGAGCCGGCGGGACCGATCCCGTACGACGGCAGCCCCTTCGCCCGCGAGCGGCACGTCTGGCTGGGACTGCACGCGGCGGCCACCCGCAGTCTCGGCCAGGGCTCAATGATCATCTTCAGCTGAACAGGCTGAACAGGCTGAACAGGCTGAACAGGCTGAACAGGCCGAACAGGCCGAACAGGCTGAACAGGCCGAACAGGCCGAACAGGCCGAACAGGCTGAAACGGCTCAACGTAGGCCCGGTACCGAGCCGGCGGGGGGGGGGGGNAGCCGGCGGGCGGGGCGGCACCGCCCCGCCCCTCCCCATCTCAGCGTGGCTGCTCCGGGGGCCGCTGCCGCGGCATGTTCGGGCGGGTGCCCGGCGGCAGCGGGAAGCGGGCCGGCGGGATGTACGCATCCGCGCCGCGCGCCCCGGAGGCCCCCAGTGACTGCATCACCAGCGGTGCGGGCCCGGCCCGGAACTCCACCATCCAGTCCGCCGTCTCCGAGCGCACCAGCTCCGTGATGTCCTCGGAGAAGCGGCGCAGCACGGTCAGGCACCGCTCGGCGGCCTCGCTGGCGGTGCCCTCGGTGGGCCCGAGCACCTCGCGGACGTTCTCCGACGCCCAGTCGAACTGGAGGGTCTGCAGCCTGCGCTGCACCGCCTGGGCCGTGGCCACGTCCCGCATCCACCCCGACGTCAGGCCGAAGAACCGGTCGCAGGCCAGCGCCGCCGCGCCCAGCAGCAGCGCCAGGTAGCCGTACGTCGATCCGCCCGGCGCCGAGCCCGTGAGTTCCAGCACCGGCATCGCGGCGCCGGTGACGGCCCCCAGGGCCGCCCCGACGCGCAGGACGCGCGCCCCGCGGCGCTTCCACGCCCGGTCGGACAGGTACCACTCGGCCGTGCGCAGCGCGTCCGCCTCGACCCGCCGGTAGAGCTCGTCGAGCCGCTCGGCGGGCTCCCCCCAGTCGCCGAGGGGGAAGGGCCGGCCGGTCAGATCGCCCGCCGCCTTCGGCCCGCCGCCTTCCTCCCGGGGATCCCGGGGTGGCCCCTCGGGCTGCATCTCCGGCTGGCTCACCCGGCACTCCCTCTGCCTGCGCTGACGTGTGGTGGTGCGCGTGTGCGCAATGATGCGCATGCTCTTCCTACCTTCGAATGACGGGCGATGGACAACGAATCCCGGGATTTCCGCTCGCAAGGAGGGCTCCATCAGGTACGCGCACGCCCCGTCCCTCACTCAAAAGAGTTGGTCCTCACGGCGTAGGGCGCTGCGCCCGGGGAGCACGTAGGCTCGGATTGACCAAGTGTTCCGAAGGTCTCGGGGCGCGAGGGTCCTGACGGTACCGACGTACGGAAGTGAGTGCCCTGTGATTCCCGGTGGTGGCCAGCCCAACATGCAGCAGCTGCTCCAGCAGGCCCAGAAGATGCAGCAGGACCTCGCCGCCGCCCAGGAGGAGCTGGCGCGGACCGAGGTCGAGGGCCAGGCCGGCGGCGGCCTGGTCAAGGCGACCGTGACCGGCTCCGGTGAGCTGCGCGCGCTGGTGATCGACCCGAAGGCCGTGGACCCGCAGGACACGGAGACGCTCGCCGACCTCGTGGTCGCGGCGGTCCAGGCCGCGGGCGAGAACGCGCAGGCGCTCCAGCAGCAGAAGCTGGGCCCGCTCGCGCAGGGCCTGGGCGGCGGCAGCGGGATCCCCGGGCTGCCGTTCTAGCAGTACCCTCCCCCGTCCCTTCCCCCTCGACGCATCCCATCCGAAAGAAGGCAGTCCGTTGTACGAAGGCGTGGTCCAGGACCTGATCGACGAACTGGGCAGGCTGCCCGGCGTCGGGCCCAAGAGCGCGCAGCGGATCGCCTTCCACATCCTGCAGGCCGAGCCCACCGACGTCCGACGCCTCGCGCACGCGCTGCTGGAGGTCAAGGACAAGGTCCGGTTCTGCGCGGTGTGCGGGAACGTGGCGCAGGAGGAGCGGTGCGGCATCTGCCGCGACCCGCGCCGGGACGCGACGGTCATCTGTGTCGTCGAGGAGCCGAAGGACGTGGTCGCGATCGAGCGGACCCGCGAGTTCCGGGGCAGGTACCACGTCCTCGGCGGCGCGATCAGCCCGATCGAGGGCGTCGGCCCCGACGACCTGCGCATCCGCGAGCTGCTGGCGCGCCTGGCGGACGGCGAGGTGACCGAGCTGATCCTCGCCACCGACCCGAACCTGGAGGGCGAGGCGACCGCCACCTACCTCGCCCGCATGATCAAGCCCATGGGCCTGAAGGTCACCCGCCTGGCCAGCGGGCTCCCCGTCGGGGGAGATCTCGAGTACGCGGACGAGGTCACGCTGGGGCGGGCCTTTGAAGGAAGGCGACTTCTCGATGTCTGACGCAACGCTGCACGCTCTCGGCCAGGATCCGGACGACTTCGCCGCCTCGATCGCGGACCAGATCGAGTCGTTCATCGTCGCGGTCACCGAGGTCGCCAAGGGCGAGGACCCGGACAGTGCGGTGCCCTTCCTCCTCCTGGAGGTGTCCCAGCTGCTGCTGGCGGGCGGCCGGCTGGGTGCGTACCAGGACGTGCTGCCCGACGAGCGCTACGAGCCCGACCTCGGCCCGGAGCCGGACGTCGACGACCTGCGCGAGCGGTTCGCGATCATGCTGGAGCCGGTCGACGTCTACTCCGAGGTCTTCGACCCGTACGAGCCGCGCAAGGCCCCGGTGGCCCACCGGATCTCCGACGACCTGGCCGACGTGGTCGCCGACCTGCGGCACGGGCTGATCCACCACCAGGCGGGCCGCATCACGGAGGCCCTGTGGTGGTGGCAGTTCTCGTACTTCACCAACTGGGGCCCGACCGCCTCGGCGACCTTGCGGGCCCTGCAGTCCCTGATCTCGCACGTGCGCCTGAACCAGCCGCTGGCGGCCCTGGACGGCCTGGACACGGACGAGGACCTGACCGAGGACGACCTCGCGGAGCAGGCCGGACAGGTCATGGCGCAGGAGCTGGGCCGCCTGGGCCGCAGGTGACCGGCCGCGCATGACCTGCCGCAGGTGACCGACCCGGATGGCCCGGCGTAGGTGATCCTCCGGCACAGGCACCCGGATTTTGATCTTTTCGTCTCATGATGCGGTACGAGGCGGTCGGATCCCGGTCGCTCGTTAGACTGCACCAGCAAATGAGACGGACTGAGCGAGGAGCGCACGTGGGCCTTGTCGTGCAGAAGTACGGAGGCTCCTCCGTAGCCGATGCCGAGGGCATCAAGCGCGTCGCCAAGCGGATCGTGGACGCCAAGAAGAACGGCCACCAAGTGGTCGTCGTGGTGTCTGCGATGGGCGACACGACGGACGAGCTGATCGATCTCGCCGAGCAGGTTTCCCCGATGCCTGCCGGGCGTGAATTCGACATGCTGCTGACCGCCGGAGAGCGGATCTCCATGGCCCTGCTGGCCATGGCGATCAAAAACCTGGGCCACGAGGCCCAGTCGTTCACCGGTAGCCAGGCAGGCGTCATCACCGACTCGGTCCACAACAAAGCGCGCATCATCGATGTCACGCCGGGCCGTATCCGCACCGCGCTGGACGAGGGCAACATCGCCATCGTCGCCGGCTTCCAGGGCGTGTCCGCGGACTCCAAGGACATCACCACCCTGGGCCGGGGCGGCTCGGACACCACCGCCGTGGCGCTCGCCGCGGCGCTGGACGCCGAGGTCTGCGAGATCTACACCGACGTCGACGGCGTCTTCACCGCGGATCCCCGCGTCGTGAAGAAGGCCCGGAAGATCGACTGGATCTCCTCCGAGGACATGCTGGAGCTGGCCGCCTCCGGCTCCAAGGTGCTGCTGCACCGCTGTGTCGAATACGCACGCCGATACAACATCCCGATCCACGTCCGTTCGTCCTTCTCGGGACTGCCGGGCACCTGGGTCAGCAACGAGAATCCGCAAGGGGACGCGCAGGTGGAGCACGCCATCATCTCCGGAGTCGCTCACGACGTCTCCGAAGCCAAGATCACGGTCGTCGGTGTCCCGGACAAGCCGGGCGAGGCCGCGGCGATCTTCCGCGCCATCGCGGACGCCGAGATCAACATCGACATGATCGTGCAGAACGTCTCCGCGGCCTCGACGGGCCTCACCGACATCTCCTTCACCCTCCCCAAGGCCGAGGGCCACAAGGCCATCGACGCCCTGGAGAAGGCGAAGAGCGCGATCGGCTTCGACTCCCTGCGCTACGACGACCAGATCGGCAAGATCTCCCTGGTCGGCGCCGGGATGAAGACGAACCCGGGCGTCACCGCCTCGTTCTTCCAGGCGCTGTCCGACGCGGGCGTCAACATCGAGCTGATCTCCACCTCGGAGATCCGGATCTCGGTCGTGACCCGCCAGGACGACGTCAACGAGGCCGTCCGCGCCGTGCACACCGCCTTCGGGCTCGACTCCGACAGCGACGAGGCCGTCGTCTACGGGGGCACCGGACGATGACGGCAGCCCGGTCGACCCCGGCTCCGGCACTCGCCGTCGTCGGGGCGACCGGAGCGGTCGGTTCGGTCCTGCTCCGGATGCTGTCCGAGCGGGCCGACGTCTGGGGCGACATACGCCTGATCGCCTCCGGGCGCTCGGCGGGCCGGATGCTGTCCGTCCGCGGGCAGGAGTGCGAGGTGCTCGCCCTCACCGAGGACGCCTTCGACGGACTCGGCCCGGGCGACGTCGCCCTCTTCCTCACGCCCGCCGAGGTCTCGGGCAGGTGGGCCCCCGTCGTCACCGCGCGCGGCGCGGTCGTCGTCGATCAGTCCGCCGCCTTCCGGGACGATCCCGAGGTGCCGCTCGTGGTGCCCGAGATCAACGCCCACGCGGCGCGGATCCGGCCGCGCGGGATCGTCGCCGCGCCGGACACCGTCACTGCCGCGATGATCGCCTCCCTGGGCGCGCTGCACGCCGAGTACGGTCTGACCGAGCTGGCCGTTTCCACGTACCAGGCCGCGAGCGCGGCCGGCCGGGCCGGCTCCGAGGCGCTGCGCCGCCAGCTGTCGCTGGTGGCCGGGACCTCCCTGGGCGAGCTGCCCGGCGACGTACGCCGCGCCGTGGGCGAGGACACCGGACCCTTCGCGGCCCCGCTGGCCCTCAACGTCGTGCCCTGGTGCGGTGAGCTGGACGAGGACGGCTGGTCCTCGCACGAGCTCGCCGTACGGGC
Organism: Streptomyces yangpuensis; assembly: GCF_001005295.1. Lineage (GTDB taxonomy): Bacteria > Actinomycetota > Actinomycetes > Streptomycetales > Streptomycetaceae > Streptomyces > Streptomyces yangpuensis. The sequence continues at coordinate 519,155 of NZ_LBMK01000003.1, forward strand.
GCAGACCCGCCGGATCCTCCAGCTGGAGACGCTCCCGGTGTCGGTGACCTGTGTCCGGGTGCCGGTGCTGACCGGTGACTCGCTGACGGTGCGGGCCGGCTTCGAGAACGAGGTGAAGGCCGCGCACGCCCGGGAGATCCTGGAGGCCGCGCCCGGTGTGGTGCTCGTGGACGACCCCGCGACGGGGGAGTTCCCCACTCCCGTGGACGCCGCCGGGACGGATCCGGCCTGGGTGGGGCGGGTGCGGGCCTCGCTCGACGACCCGTACGCGCTGGAGTTCTTCGTGTGCGCCGACAATCTCCGCAGGGGGGCGGCACTGAATGCCACGCAGATCGCGGAACTGATCGCAGGTGAATTTGCGTAATTCGCTTTGTAGGATCGGTGCCGATCCCTTGATCAAGGTGATGGCCCGACTGCCGTTTCGCTGGACGGGGCAATCGGGAAGAGCGGGTACGCATGAGCGCAATACGGATTTCTCCGGTGAGGCTTCCACGCGCGTACAACCCTGACGGGGGGACGCGTGTCCTACAGGCGTGGCAGAGGCACTGCTCGAAGTGGCCGTCCTACCGGCACGTGCGGGGATCGTCCCGCCGCGCCGGGATCTCCGCACGTCCGGCGGCGGTCTCCTCGTGATCGTTCCCGTCCCGCCGGGGACCCCGGAGGCGCCCGCACGGGCCGCCGTACCGGTCCCGGGCGGCCTCGTGCCCGCTCAGCGTGACAACGCAGGGACGGACGGGAACGGCAAGGACGAGACGGCGGAGCCGGCGGCGGCGGTGACGTCCGCCGCGGCGGACGTGACGGCGGGCCCGACGGCCGACGTGGCGGCGGAGGTGGTGGCCGGCACCACGGTCGACCACCTCACGGCGACCTACCAGGCGCACTACCGCTCACTCCTCGGCCTCGCCGCGCTGCTCCTCGACGACACCGCCTCGTGCGAGGACGTGGTCCAGGAGGCGTTCATCCGGGTGCACTCCGCCCGCAACCGGGTCCGCGACCGCGAGAAGACCCTGGCGTACCTGCGCCAGACCGTCGTGAACCTCTCCCGTTCCGCCCTGCGCCGGCGCATCCTCGGCCTCAAGCTGCTGTCGAAGCCCATGCCGGACATGGCGAGCGCCGAAGAGGGCGCGTACGACCAACTGGAACGCGACGACCTGATCAAGGCGATGCGGGGGCTCCAGCGCCGCCAGCGCGAAGTGCTGGTGCTGCGTTACTTCGCGGACATGACGGAGTCCCAGGTCGCCGAGACGCTCGGGATATCGCTCGGCTCGGTCAAGGCGTACGGATCGCGGGGCATTGCCGCGCTGCGGGTGGCGATGGAGGCTGCGCAGTCATGATGGACGACCACACAGCGCCGGACGGCGCGAGCGGCGAGGACGAACTGCGCATCCTCCTGCGCGGGGCCGTCGAGGGCCTCCAGCCCTCCGAGGACGCGCTGGAGCGGATCCTGCACGGCGTCCCGGCGCGACGGCGGGCCCGCAGGCGCCGGGCCGTCGTCGGCGCGGCCGCGGCCGCGCTGCTGGCGGGGACCGCGATCCCGGCCGCCCTGCACCTGGCGGGCGGCGAGGGCACGGCCACGGACCGCCATGCCATCGCCGGCCACGAGGCGCAGTCGGGCAACAAAGGGGGCGGCGCGTCCGACCCGCACCAGAACGGATACGGCGCCTACCCGAAGGCGGGGAGCTCCGCCGGCGGCGCCCCGGACGCGGGCGGCGCCACCGGACAGCCGGACCCCGCGCAGGGCGGCTCCCCGACCGGGGGGCTGACCTCTGGCCCGGCGGGTACCGGCGCCTCGGGCGGACCGGCCGGTACCGCGGCCGGTCCGGCGGCCGGCACGGGCCCGCTGCCGCCGGTGGCCGCGCCGGGCGTGCCCGGGTGCGGCGCCGAGCAGCTCGGTGTCGTCGGCTTCGTCCGCAACCCGGAGACCGACGGCCGGGTGGCCGGCGGCTTCCGGGTCACCAACGTCTCGTCCCAGGGCTGCGCCGTCGCCGGCCGGGACGCCGTGACCGCGGCCTCCGCCCCCGTCGCGACGCTGACCCCGGGCTCCGGGGTCGCCGTGGTCGGCCACACGGCGGGCGGCCCGGGCAGCGGGCTGCTGCCCGACCCGTCGGCGGAGGCGCCGGTGGTGGTGCTCCCGCCGAACAAGTCCTACGAGGTCCGCTTCGCGTGGGTGCCGCCGGGCGAGCCCTGTACGACGACCGGCTCGACCAGTGGCGGTACACCGCCGCAGACCGGGTCGGCGGGCACCTCGGGCAGCCTCGGCAGCGGCGCCGCGTCGGAGCCGCAGACCGGTACTCCCCAGGCGCCGAGCGTCGTCGAGGTGTCCCACACCCCCCAGACCAGCGGCGCACCGACGACGCGGACGTCGATCCCCGACGCCTGCGGCGGCACCGTCTACCGGACGGGCGCGATCCCGGTCGACGACTGATCCCGCGGGTCCTGGCCGGCCGGGGCGGTGGCGTCCACCGGGTCCGCCGGCGCGGCGGGGTCGAGCAGGCCCGCCTCCGCGTCGCGCAGCGTCTCCACCTCGCGGCGGTAGAGCCGGAACCACATGAAGAGCACGAAGGCGACGAAGACGAACCACTCGCCGGTGTAGCCGAGGTTCTGGAAGGCCTTCAGGTCGAGCCCGGTGTTGGCCGGCGCCTGCGCCGGCACCGGAAGCATGCCGTCCGCCGGGGTCTGCACGGTCAGCCAGGCGTTGTACAGCGGGTGCGGGACGATGTTGACCAGCGTGGCCGCCGCGATCACGCCGACCTGCCCGGCGGGCAGACCGCCCTGGGCGTGGACCCCCTTCGTGCCCGAGTTCTCCGGGGCCTGGAGGGCTCCGGTCACCTCGACCCGGCCTGTCGGCGCGGCCGGCGCCTTCGCGGGGTCCGCAGCGCCCGGCAGCCAGCCCCGTACCACCGGGACGGCCTTGCCGGAGTCGGTCCTCAGCAGCGTCAGGACGTAGAAACCGGTCGCGCCGTCGAGCCGCCGTCCGGGCACCAGCATCTGCTCGGCGTACTCCCCGGACACGGAAGCCAGCCGTCCGGAGGTCTCCGTGTCGACCGGGAGCAGCGAGTCCAGCGGGGCCGCCACCTGGTCGGCGGGCCGCTCGGCGGTCGCTTCCCGGTGGCTGTCGACACGGGCCTCGAACCGGCCGAGCTGCCACGACCCCATGAACAGGCAGAAGGGGACCGCGAGCGCGACGAAGATGTTGATCCCCCACCAGCGCGGGGTCAGGAGAAACCGGTGCACCCCACCACGGTACGGGGGGTGCACCGGCCACCGGTGCTCAGGGTCGGGCGGGCAGGTGCTTCAGCGCGAACTCCAGCTCCATCCGGACCTGCTTGATCCGCTCCTCCACGACGAGCGAGCCGTGCCCCGCGTCGTACCGGTACACCTCGTGCACCGCCCCGCGCGCCGCGAGCCGGTCCACGTAGTTGTCGATCTGCCGGATCGGACAGCGCGGGTCGTTGACGCCCGCCGCGATGTGCACGGGGGCCTTCACCGCGTCGACGTACGTCAGCGGCGAGGACGCCTCGAACCGGTCCGGGACCTCCTCCGGCGTCCCGCCGAAGAGGGTGCGGTCCAGGGCCTTCAGCGCCTCCATCTCGTCGTGGTAGGCCGTCACGTAGTCCGCGACCGGTACGGCGGCCAGGCCCACCGCCCACGCGTCGGGCCGGGTGCCCAGGCCCAGCAGCGTCAGGTACCCGCCCCAGGAACCGCCCGACAGGACCAGGCGCGCCGGGTCCGCGAGGCCGGTGGAGACCGCCCACTCCCGCACCGCCTCGATGTCCTCCAGCTCGATCAGGCCGACCCGGTGCTTGAGGGCGTCCGTCCACTCCCGGCCGTAGCCCGTCGAGCCCCGGTAGTTGACCCGGACCACCGCGAAGCCGTGGTCCAGCCAGGCCGCCGGGGCCGCGGCGAACGCGTCGCTGTCGTGCCAGGTGGGCCCGCCGTGGACCTCGAAGACCGTCGGGAAGGGGCCGTCGCCGTGGCCCGCCGGGCGCTGCACGAGCGCGTGGATGCGACCGCCCGGCCCCTCCACCCAGGCGTCCTCCACCGGCAGCGAGCCCGGCGGCCGGAAGCCCGGCGGGTCCAGGACGACACCACCCGCGGTGGACCGCACCGACGAGGGCTCGGCGGCCGAGGACCACAGGTACTCCACCGTCCCGTCGGGCCGCGCGGTGGCCCCGGACACCGACCCCCGCGGCGTGTCGACGCGTACGAGCTCCCCCGCGGCCAGGTCGTAGCGCCACAGTTCGCTGCGCGCCTCGAAGCTGTGCGCGACCAGCAGCGCGGAGCCGTCCGGATACCACTCGGCGCTGACGTCGCCCGGCAGGTCGATCGCGAGTTCCTGCTCGGCGCCGGTGGCCACGTCCCACACCAGCGGCTCCCAGCGGCCGCGCCGCTGGTGGCCGATGAGGAGCCGGGTGTCGCCCGCGACCGGGGCGAAGCCGAGCACCTCCAGGCCGAGCTCCTCCGTCCCGCCACGGGAGTCGTCCAGCTCGGCGACGGTGGACCCGTCGAGGGTGAGGACGCGCAGCGCCGAGTGCATCGCGTCGCCGTGCTCGGTGTGCTCGACGGCCAGCAGGGTCCCGTCGTACGACAGGTCGCCGACGCCCGCGGACTCCCGGTGCCGGTAGATCACCGTGGGCTCGGAGCCGTCCGGGCGGACCACGTGGATGGTCGAGCCGTCCTCGTCGGTGGAGCGCCCGACGACCGTGGTGCCGTCCCGCCCGATGGCCAGGCCCGCGGGGTACGAGGGCTCCAGGCCGGGCGTGGCCGGCTCGTCGGGGCCGCCCGCGAAGGGCTGGCGCACCCATGTGCCGAACTCGTCGCCGTCGGTGTCGGAGAACCACCAGATCCACTCGCCGTCGGGGGAGAGGGTGCCGTCGGTGGTGCCGTTGGGGCGGTCGGTGGCCTGCCGCTGCCGGCCGGTGGCGCGGTCCCAGGCGTAGATCTCGAAGGTGCCGGTCGCGTTGGAGACGAAGAGCGAACGGTCCGGGGCGTCCTCGGCCCACTCGGGCAGCCCGACGCGCGGCGCACGGAACCGCTTCTCCCAGTCAGGCATCTTGGGGGTGATCTCGCTGTCGCTGGTCATGCGCCCATTGTGGCCGCAGCGGCTTCCGGGATGCCGACTGCTCCGAACGGGCGCACAGTGGAACCCGTACGCCAAGGAGGAACGATCATGGCCAAGAAGGCCCGCACCGGCCACCACCTGCACCAGGACTCCGAACGCGCGCTGGCGAAGAACACCGCCGCCGAGGCCCGTGCGAAGGCCGCGTTCAAGGACGCCCACTCCAACGCCGCGAAGACGCGCGGTATGCAGCAGAAGGCCCAGGCCAAGCGCGGCTGAGGGCCCTCGTCCGTACGCTGGCGCCATGCGGATGATCGTCCGGGGTGCCCGGCTGCTCCACACATCAGGCCTGTCCGAGCCATCAGGCCTGTCCGACGTCGAGGTGGGGGAGGACGGCCGCATCGCGCGCGTGATCCCGTACGACGACCAGAAGGAACCGCCGGCCACCGGCATCCTCATCGAGGCGCACGGCGGCCTGCTCACCGCGCCCTTCGTCGAACCGCACATCCACCTCGACACGGCTCTGACCGCCGGCGAGCCGCGCCCCAACACCTCCGGCACCCTGTGGGAGGGCATCGCCTGCTGGAGCGAGCGCAAACGGACCCTGACCCGCGAGGACGTGATCGCACGGGCCACCGAGGTGCTGCGCTGGCAGGCCGCCCACGGCGTGCTGCACGTCCGTACGCACTGCGACGTCACCGACCCGTCCCTCACCGCCCTCGACGCGTTGCTGGAGGTGCGCGACCGGGTGCGGGACGTCATGAACCTGCAGATCGTCGCCTTCCCGCAGGAGGGCATCGTCTCCTTCCCGGACGGCGAGGCGCTGCTGCGCGAGGCCGTGGCCCGCGGGGCGGACGTCGTCGGCGCGATCCCGCACTTCGAGGACACCCGCGAGGACGGCGTCGCCTCGCTGCGGACCGCCTTCGCGCTGGCCGAGGAACACGGGCTGCGCGTGGACGCCCACTGCGACGAGATCGACGACGAACAGTCCCGCTTCGTCGAGGTGCTGGCCACCCTCGCCCTGCGCTCGGGCCTGCGTGAACGCGCCACCGCCTCCCACACCACGGCCATGGGCTCCTACAACGGCGCCTACAGTTTCAAACTCCAGCGGCTCCTGTCCCGTTCGGGCATCAACCTGGTCGCCAACCCCTTCGCCAACCTCAACCTCCAGGGCCGCTTCGACGCCTACCCCAAGCGGCGCGGCCTCACCCAGGTCCGGGAGATGCTGGCGGCCGGGGTCAACGTGGCCTTCGGCCACGACGACGTGATGGACCCGTGGAACGCCCTCGGCACCGCCAACCCCCTCCAGACCGCCCTCGTCGGCCTGTACGCCGCCCAGCTCACCGGCGCCGACGACATCCCGGTGGCCTTCTCGATGGTGACGGACCGTGCGGCGCGTGTCCTCGGTCTCGACGCCGACGAGTACGGCATCACCGCGGGCGCCCCGGCCTCCTTCGTCCTCCTGCCCGCGCCCTCGCCCGAGGAGGCGCTCCGCCGCCAGGTCCGCCCCCGGTACGTGGTCTCGCGCGGCTCCGTCCTCGCCGAGACCCCGCCCGCCCCGACCCGGCTCAGCTGGCCCGGTGAGCCCCCGTCGGACGTCGACTTCGCCCGCCGCCTACGCTGACGTGCCATGACGTGGACGCTCGACACCAACTCAGCCCGAACCGCCCTGGAGATCGCGTCGGAGTACGCCGACACGGCGCTCCTGAACCACTCCGTGCGCTCCTACGCCTTCGGCGCGCGGTACGCGGCCGACCACGGCCTGGAGTACGACCGGGAGCTCTTCTACGTGGCGGCCCTCCTGCACGACCTGGGCCTGACCGCGCCGTTCGACAGCCACACCCTGCCCTTCGAGGAGGCCGGCGGCCATGTGGCGCGCGTCCTGACGGCGGGCCTGGGCTGGCCGGCGGACCGGCGGGCCCGCGCCGAGGAGATCATCGTCCTGCACATGCGGGACGACGTGAGCGCGGCCGAGGACGCGGAGAGCCACCTCCTCCAGGTGGGCACGAGCGCCGATGTCTCCGGCCTGCGCCTCGCCGAGTTCGACCCGGCCTTCACCGCCGGCCTCCTCGCCGCGCACCCGCGGGCCGGCTTCGGCCCCGTCTTCACCGCCCTGGTCGAGGACCAGGCGCGGCGCAAGCCCGCCTGCGCGGCCGCCGCCTACGTCGCCTCCGGCGCGGCCACCCGTATCGCGGCCAACCCCCTGGACGGCTGACGGGGACGCCCACGGCCCAGGTCACGAGGATCGGGCACCCGGTCGGATAGCGTGCCCGCATGTCGTGGGACGAGGACGGAACACCGCACCCGCTCGCACAGCGCCGCACCGGCCGCAGCGAACTGGAGGCGGACCGGCTGCCCGAGATGCGGGAGCTGGAGGCGCTCGGCTGGGAGCCGGCCCCCGAGGACCTGCGCTGGGTCTTCCTCCCGTACGTCTGGCCCCCGGCGGCCCGCACCTGGATCCCCGACCGCTCCACCCTCTGGGCCGTCGACACCGCCCTCGACGGCCACGGCCACATCACCGGCGTGGAATGCGCCCCGCTCCCCGAGCCGGACCTGCGAGGCCTCGACCGCGAGGCGGACGAGGCCCTCGCCGCCCTCGGCCTCCCGCCCCGCCCTCGGGGCCGCCTCTGGCTGCTCCGCCCGGTGGGCCCGTTCCCCACCGTCGCGGCGGTCCTCGCCCACCTCGACGCCCTGACGGCGGCGGCCCCCACCGCCGACCTCCCCAGCCTGACCCGCACGGAACTGTCCGCACTCCACGGGAGCTCTTAGGCGGTCTTGGCTACGCTGGATGTGGGGGCAGCGGCGGGAGGCGGTCTCATGCGACGTCGGCATCACTTCCACATCGACCACGCGGGTCACTCGGTCAGTGCCACGGTCCAGACCGGCCGCACCGCGGTCGTCGAGGTCCTGGTCGACGGCAAGGAGACGGGCCACGCGACGACCCACCACGACCACCCCGTGACCGTCCGCGTAGAGCTGCCGACGGACCCCCCGACCAAGGTCTCCGTCCGGGCCACCCCCGGCCCCGGCATCCCCCGCTGCGTCTTCGAGGCCCCGGCCATAGAGCCCCACATCATGTCGCCCCGCCCCTACTGACGGGCCCCGGCAAACGCAGGAAGGGCCTGATCCGCAATGCGGATCAGGCCCTTGACCTGTTCTTGCACAGTCGGTCGGTCGCCGTCGTCGGCGCGCGCCCGGCGCTTCCGCGGTGATCGATGCAAATGAGCCACAGTCCTGACCGCCCGCCGGTGCGCTCGGGCGCGGATCTCCCCCTGGATTCGGGGATGCACGGCACGTAGGACATCGGTGCGGTCCGGCCATGACAAACTTTGCGCCACTTCACTCCAAGATCACTTGCAAAGATCGATGCTGTGTGAAAGGTTCGTTTCTGGCGCGAAGACCAACGCGCCTCTGGTGGGGTCCGCAGACCCACCAAAAATGTGTACGGGGGAGATTTAAGAATGTACTGCCACCATGGATCAGGCTGCTTTGTCGACGCGGCGGAGCAGATTTTCATGACGGGTCGAGCCTCGATTCAACGCGCTCCCCGCTAGGCGTTGACCGCGCGTATTCTCGAACAGGCGGAACGCGGGTCCTCTTGGCTCGCTCCGCCGGTCTCTGGCTTGCCTCCCTGCATTGACGTGCAGGTATGGGCGATTGCGCGCTGACATCACCTTTCTTGCAGGCTCTGCTGCGCCCTGCCTTGCCTCGCCCTGCTGTCCGCCGGGCCACGGGCATTTCCTTTCTCGCGGATGGTGCCCACGCATCAGGGTCCGGCCTGTAATTGGCGTGCCCAGTGAGTCGCGGCGTGCGTTGCCCTGTGCAGATATCACACTTTTCAAGAGTCGGAAACTCAATGCAATCCGGAATTTGCGACAGCATAGTCGCGTCCCTTGGCGATCTCTCGAAACACTATGGCAGTCGCAAAGCTCTGAACGCGGTCAGCTTCGACATCCGCAAAGGAGAAGTCTTCGGACTGCTCGGCCCGAACGGAGCCGGGAAGACCACGCTCCTGGAGTGTCTGACGGGCCTGCGCCGCCCGACCTCGGGTTCCGTGCAGGTCCTGGGTCACGATCCCGGGTCCCGCGCGCCCGAACTGAGGAGACTCATGGCGGTGCAGCCGCAGGAGGCCGCGCTGTTTCCGCAGCTGTCGGTTCGCGAGACCGTCGACCTCTGGGCCTCCTTCTACGGAAACCATGATCCGGTCGACGAAGTCCTGGAGCGGGTCGGCCTGGCGGGTGAGGCGTCGCAGCGCGTGAAAGCGCTGTCCGGAGGGCAGGCCCGCCGCCTGCTCCTGGCGGTCACCGTCATTGGCCGGCCACGCCTCCTCGTGCTGGACGAACCGGCTGCCGGACTCGACCCGCAGGCCAAGGAACGCCTGTGGGACGTCATCCGCAAGCAACGCGAGGACGGCGGCACCGTCCTCCTCACGACACACGACATGAACGAGGCCGCGGAGCTGTGCGATCGAGTGGCGGTGCTCGTCGACGGGCGCATCGCGGCGTGCGACACGCCCGCCCGACTCGTGTCTGAGCTGGCGTCCACCAGCACGGTCACCTTCACGACGCCAGCAGGGACGGACCTCGGGCCGCTCCACGCCCTGCCCGGCGTGACCGTCGTCGAGGTCGCCCGGGAAGCGGACGGACGCAGGACCGTCCAGTTGCGCACGACCGACGGTGACCTCACGCTGCGCCGCATTGCGGCGGACGACCAGTTGGCCGCCGCGGACCTTCAGGTCAGCAGGGGCGGGCTCGACACCGTGTTTCGCAGTCTCGCCACCGGCGGCCCGGGCCGTCGGGAGGAAGCTCCGATCAGGAAGGAGGAGAAGGAATGAATGCGGCACCGTCCGCACTGCGGGAGATGGTCAAGACCAACGCGCGGGAACTGTTCCGTGACGGCAAGACCGCCTTCTTCACCGTGCTCTTCCCCCTTCTCTTCCTCGCGATGTTCCTGGGCCTGGGCACGCTCTCGGCCGGCGGCTCCTACCGGATCGCCGTGGTGGACTCGGCCGAACAGCAGGCGGTCGTCAGCAGTCTGATGCAGGTCGACGGGTTCCACGCAGAAACCTGGACGGGGACGCAACCGCTGTCGGCCGGTGATCTGGGCGGATACGACGCGGTCGTCGCCGTCTCCGGCGGACAGGCACGGGTGGTCGTCGATGCGTCGAGGTTCGGCGCACTGAAGGGTCTGCGGTCCGCGCTGGCCGACAGCGGCTTCGACTCCTCCCGCACCGACTTCCGTACCCCGGACGGCGGCGTGCCTTTCGATCCCCTCAAGGCCGCCCTGCCGACCGGTCTGCTGATGGCACTTATGTCGACGGCGTTCTTCGGCACGGCAACTCCCCTGATAGCCATGAGAGCGCGCGGAACGCTGCGGCTGCTGGGGACCACACCGCTGGGCCGCCTGACCTTCATCGTGGCCCAGGCCCCCGTACGGCTGGCACTCGTCGTCGTCCAGCTGGTCATCCTCGCAACTGTTGCCGTCGTCATGGACTTCATGTCCTTCGCCGACACCCTGAGGCTGACGGGCACAGGTCTGCTGGGCGCCGTCATGCTGTTCGCCTTCGGCTACCTGATGGCGGCCCGCCTGCGCAACGCAGAGGTGGTCAACGGCCTGTTGGGCCTCCTGATGCCGGTACTGCTCTTCTTCAGCGGGCTGTTCCTGCCGCTGAGCATGCTGCCGTCCCTCGTTGCGACGGTCTCCGACATGCTGCCCACCACGTATCTGGTGGACGCCTTCAACCACGACCTCAACGCGGCCGCCTCCGTGCACAGCCTGACCACCGACTGGCTGGTCCTCATCGCTGCGACGGTCGTTTTCGGCGGGCTCGCCGCCCGTCTGTTCCGCTGGGACCAGGGAGAAGCCCGATGAACGCACCCGCCCTGCAGGCCGGCCTCGGCCGGCTCACCGACCTCGACGCCCTCGTGGGCCCCTACGGCCTGGTGGAACGGACGTACCGGCTGCCGAACCACCCCGGGGACCCGCGTTTCCCGATCTTCTCCGCATCCCTCGGCGATCTCGCGCAGGCCGTCGACAACATCGCCGAGTCCACCCGGGGCCGCAGCGCTCGCGGGGAAATGGACGGCGCCGGCGGTGCCGTCGATCCCGAGCGGGCGGCTCGCCTCAGTGTCGCCGAGGCACTGGAGCGCTACGCCACCTCCGTGGTCCAGGCCGACGGAGTGATCTGGGCGACGGCGGAGGAGCTGGGTGACGAGGCGCTGGACCTGACGACGATGCCCCGCTGCTCTCCGGCGGAACTGGCCCACCCCAGGGCCATCACCGTCGACGTCGACACCACGGCACCGATGCGCTGGGTACGCGGCTGGTCCCTCACCGAGCAGAAGTCCCGGTGGGTGCCCGCCGTGGGGGTGTGGATGCACATTCCGCCCCAGTCCCGGGCGGAGCGGTACGCCAATCCCATCTCCACGGGCTGCGCCACGCACACCGACCTGGCGCAGGCCCTGGTGAACGCGGTGTGCGAGGTCGTGGAGCGAGACGCCATCGCACTGACCTGGTACCAGCGCCTGGCGTTGCCGCGGATCGACTTCGACGTGGTCCCGGAGAACCTGGCTCCGTTCCTGGAGAAGTCACGAAACAGCCTGGTGGAAACCGTCTTCTTCGACGCGACGACCGACCTGGGGATCCCGACGGTGTATTCGGTGGACCTCTCGCCGCACAATGAAGTGCTCGGCCAGATGGTCATGTGCAACACGAGCCTGGACCCGTTCGACAGCGTGGCCAAGATCGTTCGCGAGTCGGCGTCCTCCCGTATCGCCATGCAGGTGCCGCGTGAGATGCCGCCGTCCGTGGACGACTTCATGCACGTCTTCCACGGGGCCGCCCATATGGGCCGGCCGGAGCGGAGGAAAGACTTCGACTTCCTCCTCGAAGGCGCTGCCCGTAGGCGCCTCAGCGACATGCCCGTGCTCACCACCGGCGACAGCGGGCAGGACCTGGCCCTGATCGTGGAGCGGTTGAAGCGGGCCGGATGCGACGTGATCGCCGTGGAGTGCACGACGGACGAAGCCCGCGACGTCGGATTCCGTGTGGTGCGAGTCATCGTCCCGCAGCTCATGCCCCTGTCCTTCACCCATCGCGCCCGGTTCCTCGCGCACCCCCGGCTGTACGAGGCGCCGGCCCGGATGGGCCTCCCCGTGCACGGAGAGGCGGACATCAATCCGCATCCCCAGCCCTTCGCCTGACGATCCGACGAGCAGGTCCATGTACATGAATGGGAAGCCAATGACCAAGGTGCACGTGCTCGCAGTGGGCGGGTTCGGCGAGGCCGTTGCGGACCGGCTGTGCCGTGAACGCGCTGACCTGGAGGTCTCGACCGACCAGGCCGGTTCTCTGGAGCTGTCCGCGAGCTGGCCCGATGCCGGCCTGCGCGTTCTCGCCTCCTGGCGGGAGGTGCCGCGACTCGCGGAGGTGCTCGACGCCCGCTCGGCCGACTGGGGTACCCCGTGGTTCCCCGTGCTCGCGGAGCACCCTCGGTTGCGGGTCGGCCCCCTGGTCGTTCCCGGCACCGGAGCCTGCTACCGCTGCTTCCGCAAGCGCCGCGCGCAGCACGAGCGGGACGCTGCACACGTCGCGACCCTGCACGCACACTACGAGACCTCGCCCGGGGCCGGGCCCGGTGGATTCCTTCCCCACCACGTGGACATGGCTGCCGGGATGGCCCTGGACGTGCTGCGGCGGTTCGACACCGGCGACGCCGAGGGCTTCGCAGGCACCGTCCGCCACTGGCACCTGCTGGAGCAGCACCTTTCCGGCGGACGGGTCGTGGCGTTGCACGGCTGCACCCGGTGCCGCAGGCGCCGGGAGGTCCCGGCCGAGTCCACCTGGGCGGACCTGGCGCGAGATCTGACACCCCTGCTGGCCCCCCTCGACGAGGGCGTGGTCCCCACTTCCGACGGGCCCCCGGCCGCGTCGTCGACTTCCGCTCGTCAGTGAGGTAGTGCTGTGGCCGACAACAAGCTGATCTCCGCGGAGGAGATGCGCCGCGCAGTCGCGCAAGACCCCCAGTTCAGTGCCCCGAAACGGCCCGCCCTGTGCCGTGGCCTGGTCGTTGTGCCGTTCCCCGACGGGATCCTCGTCGAAGGGGCCCCGACCCGACAGGTCCTGCGTGGAGCGGCGGCCCGTGACCTGACCACGCGGGTGTTGCCGCTCCTCGACGGAACGAGGGACGTCACGCAGCTCGCGGAGCGGGCGAACGCGCCGGTGCAGCACATCGAACAGGTCGTCGCGCTCCTGTACACCTGTGGGCTCCTGGAGGAGGGGTCGGACGATCCAGTCGTCGACGACCCTGCCGCGGTGTTCTGGTCGCGCAGCCTTGACTCCACGCGTGTCAACCGCAACGCGGCCCAGGCGATGAAGCTGCTGAGCAGTACTCGGGTGGCTGTGGTCGCCGACGGCGGGACCGGAGCGAGGCTCCGCGACGCACTGCTGGAGAACGGGTTCGGCGAGGTGGAACTCGTCCGTTCGCCCGACGTCCTCAGTGATGAGCCCGACCTTCTCGTGGCCGTGGACGAAGAGGGGCGTTCGGATCTGACCGAGGCCGCGCAGTGGTGCGCCGGCCGCGGGGTACCGATGCTCCCCGCTCATCTCCACGGCGCGATGGTGGACCTGGGTCCCTACATCGATCCCGTGTTCACCGTGTCCTTCGACGAGGCCGACCGGCAGCGCAGGGCACACCCTCCGCAGGTCCATCACGAGCCCGCGGGCGAGAACGCCGCGCGCATCATGGCCACCGCCCTGATCGCGGGCCAGGTGACGGCCATTGCGAGCAGGGTGGGCGCCGTCCCCGTGCTGCGCGGCATGGTCCGCACCGATCTGGAGTCGTGGCGAGAGGACATGTACGTCATGGCGCCGGTGCCCGAGCGCACGGACTCCCGGTCCACCCTCACGGCGGCGGACGTGCCTCTCGCCCTGGCCTTCGAGACGTCGGTCGCGTTCCCGCCGCGCAAGCTCCTCAACCCCCGCGACCATCAGATGCACTACAAGCCCGGCAACATCGCCCTGCAGCACGAGAGCAAGCGGTGGCCGAGCGCGCGCACCCTCACGCTTCCCCGGACGGGGATCCACCCGCAGGCTCCGTTGGAGCCGTCCGGGACTGCGGCGGTCGCCCAGGTCGGCCTGACACACCTCGCGTCCCTGCTCCTCCTCGCCGTGGGACGGCAGGAGGAATCGGCGCCGGGCCGCCCCAGCGTGCCGCGATGGGCGCCCACGGGCGGCAATCTGGGATCCGCCAACCTGCACGCCGTGGTCACGGATGTCGCGGGGGTACCGGCAGGCTTCTGGGGGTACGACTCGGCAGCCCACCGGCTGGCGCGGCTGCCCGACGCCGTGGACCCGGCCGAGCTGCCCGGTGCGGACGCCGCAGCCACACTCGTCCTCACCGGATCGCTGGCTCGGGTCGCATCGAAGTACTCGACCTTCGCCTGGCGCATCGTGCACCTCGACGCCGGTGTCGCGATGGCCCAGTTGGCGCACGCGGCCCGGTCCTTCGGGCTCCGGGCCCGGCCGCTGGACCGGTGGGACGACCTGGCTCTGGCCGCCGCGTTCGACCTCGACCTGGATGCCGAGCCCATCACCGGGGTCGTGGAAATCCGACCCTTCACCGCAGACGAGGCATGAACCATGCAGACGACGTCACCGCTTCCCTCGCTGCTGGACCACAACGAGTTGTTGCGGAATCTCCAGTTGCGTTCTCGACTCGACGCGGAAGCCCTCGGAGTGGGACCCGGCGTGCCGGACACCGGGCTGCGCGGTACCTTGCAGGCCGCCGGCGAGGGCCGACACCCGGTCCCCGCCGAGATCGCACCCGCAGGTACGCAACCCCTGGAAGCCCTGCTGCGCCGCCGGGCATCGGTCCGCACCTACGCCCCGCGGCCCGTCGCGTCGGACGTGCTCGCCGCCGTCGTCGACCGTGCCGCGGCATTCGACCGGGAGACGTGGTCCGATCACGACTCGGGCGCTGGCCTGGAGTTCCTCGTGGCGGCGCGGGACGTGGCGGGGCTGCCCGTGGGGCTGTACCTGTACTCCCCGGCAGGGAGCGGATTCATCCGGCTTGCCGACCTCCCTGCCGGCGACGCCGCCGCGGAACTCGTGCTCCAGCTGGAGTTCGCAGACGCACCCGCGATCGTCATGGTGTGCGGCCCGCTGGCAGCGTCCCTGGACCGACACGGCGAGCACGGCCACCGCCTGCTGCTCACCCGGGCCGGAGCCGCCGCGCACACCGCCTGGCTCACTGCTCTGGACCGGGGTCTGGTCGGCAGCATCTTCGCCGGTTTCCTCTCCTCGGCCCTCAAACCCCTGGTCCCCGTCGACGGCTACCGCAGCGCACAGCTGCTGGCCTTCGCCTGCGGCCACGCCGCGGCCGCCAAGTAACACCCACCAGACTCCGCACACCGCAAGGAGTGCGGTCCATCGGCGGCTTCCGCAGTGCGGCGGCCGCCGGTCATCCACCACACCTGAACGGAGGGCGTCATGCCCAACGACATTGATCTCGTGATCGACCTGTTCGCCGAGGACACCACCGCCCTGACGGTCGACGAGCTGCCCAACGACTCGTCGCTCGCCTCGGTCTCGACGGCCGGCACCTTCGGCTGCCTGCTCGGTTCCACCGTCGCCACGGCCGGCACGGCCAGCTCCCGGGGCTGACCCCGCCTCCACCCCGTTTTCACGAAAGGACATTCCAGTGGGAGAGACCACCAACCTCGACCTCTTCGCCGAGGACATCACCAGCGAGCTGACCGCCGAGGTCCTCGACAACGCCGCCCTGCTGGGCACCTGGGGCTCGATCGGCACGTTCGGCAGTGCCACCTGCCCCGCCTCCACGGCCTCGACCGGCGGCAGCGCGTCCTCGTCCGGCTGATCACCCTCCCGACCGCATCGGCGACCGGGGCCTACCTCCATCCTGAAAGGAACATCATGATGAACACGCTCGAATTCCAGGACGCGATGATCATCGACCTGTCCGTTGAGGACATGACGGTCGAGACGCTCGGCGACAGCGCACTGCTCGGCACCGCTGCCTCCTTCGGCACCGCTGCCTCCGCCAGCTGCCCGGCGGCGTGCTTCGGTACCGCCAGCTCCGCCTCCTCGGCCGGCTGATCACCGAACCGCTGAAACCCGGATGAAGACGCTGTCCGGCCGGCACTGGCTCAGAGTGCCGGCCGGACAGCGGCCCCAGCATTATCCCCTCAGGAGCCATTCATGCGATCACCAGCCGCGGCCGAGCACCAGCAGCAAGCCGTGCCCGAAAGCAGCGAAGAGGCGACCGAAGAGAAGAGCAGCGCGGACACCGCGTGGCTCGAGACCGAGCTGCTGGCCGTGCGAGACACCATCGAACGCACGGACGGCCTCGACGGCCGTCCCCTCCTGTTCGATTCCGACACCGGTAAGTACGTGGCAGTGTCCACGGCGGGCACCGCCATCCTCACGCTCCTCGACGGCAGGACCACCGCCCGTGACATCGTGCGCCGAGTGGCCCCGTCGTCCGCCGACCCGGGCCGCGCCGAGACCGCCGTCGTCCGGTTCCTGACGGAGCTCCGCCAGGCGGGGGTGCTCACCCTCGAACCACAGGACGAGACGCGCCGCGAACGGGTCCTCAAGTACTCGTTGCGGCAGAGGATGCCGCGCAAGCCGCTGACACGCTCGGTCCACGTACTGCTCGAACCCGTGGCCAAGGTGCTGCAGAAACTGCCCGTGCCCGCGGTGGTGGGTCTGTGGATCGTGCTCACGGTCGCAGGCCTGGCCACGGCGGGCTATGCCCTCGCGACCCGGAGCCTGCCGGACTACACGGTCTGGTCGGGGATCGCGGCGCTCCTGCTGATGCTGCAGATCGCCGTCCACGAGCTGGCGCACGCCCTGGTATGCCAGTCCTTGCGGGTGCCGGTGCGAGAGGCCGGCATCACCCTCATGCTCTACGTGATGCCCGTGGCGTACGTCGACCGTACGGACGCCTACCGCGTGCGGGGCCGCGCACCGCGCGCCCTCATCGCGCTCGCCGGACCCATGAGCGACGCCATCTGGGCGGGAGCCACCGCTCTCGTGCTGCTCCACACCAGCGGAGCCGTGCACGACATTGCCGGCGCGCTGCTGCAACTGCAGGTTCTGCTCATGATCGTGAACCTGAATCCACTGCTTCCCTCGGACGGCTACCACGCGCTGGAGTCCGCCATGGGCTCCGTCAACCTCCGCGGCCGGTCCTTCGCCTTTCTCGTCCACCTGGTCACCAGGGCCCCGCTGCCCAGCCACCTGCTCGTGAGCGGCAACCTCAAGCGGGCTGGCTACTGCGCCTTCGGCGTCATGTGCGCTCTCTACGGAGTGTTCATGGTCGGCGTCGTCCTGACGTGGTGGTGGCACCTCATCGAAGGGCTCATCGGATGACTCTCCTCCCGACGGCGCCCCAGCCCCCGACGCCACCGCACGCCACGACGATCACCGCAGCGCGGCCCGCGCGGCCCGAGGACAGCACCCCGGGCGGGCTGAGCCCCGTCGTGTCGGCGTGGGCCGTGCACCGTGTCAATCGGTTGCCCGTGGAATCGCTGGATCTCGTCCTGCCCCGCACCTCGGACTCCCTGCGGCGGGAGACGGCGTACGAGGAGCACCTCGCCGAGCGGGCCGGCCTCATCACCGACGCTCTGCACACCGCCGTCCCCACGCTCGACGACGCCCCGCACCTGCGTCGTGCGGCCCTCCAGCTGCGCCGCTGCATACACAACGGGCGACCGGCGCAGCTGCCGGAAGACGTCACGGCCGGGTTGCGCGAAAGGCTGGGCGGCCCGGCAGGCCTCGCACTGACGGACTGGCTCGACGGCATGCGGGACCTCTCCTCACTTCGCACCCGGACCGACGCCCTGTACGAGGAGGAGACCACGCGGGCGACCGCCCGCCTGCGGGACGTCCTGTCCGAGCCGGTCTTCGCCCAGGGACTCGCGCAGGCAAGCCCTCATCTGCTCGATCACGTGACGGCCAAGCCGCTCGAACCGCACGGCAAGGCGGCCCGTTCGGTGCTCGGCTACGTTTCCAGGGCTGCCGTGAAGACCAGCCCGTTCTCCCGGCTGACCGCGCTCGCCCTGGACGGCGGGCAAGCGGACGGAGCGGGCCACAGCTATGTCGACCAGCAGCACGTCCGCGCCTGGCTGGACGCCCTGGCACGCGATGAGCGCTTCGCCGCTGCTTTCGAGGTGGAGCCCAACAGGTCCCTGCGCCGGTCGGGGGGCCGCGCGTACCTGCTGACCTCAGCCCATCCCGGCCCGGGCGAATCCGCATGGCGCACGGATTCACTCGTCGATGCCTCCCGCTACGCCGAGCTGATCGCAGCGCTGGCCTCGTGGCCCCGCATGCCGATCCCCCAAGCCCTCGAACGCCTCGGGGGCAGTGACCCGTTCGGAGGGTTCCTCAGGCTGCTCGACACCGGCCTGCTGCGGCTCGTGCTCCCTTGGACGGCGACGGAACCGCACCCCGTCCGTGCCCTGGCACGGAGCCTGGAGGTCCTTCCCCACCCGGCTGCGCTGCGCACCCGTGCGCTGTTGGAGGAAATGGGGGAGGAGGCAGCGGGGCTCCACCTGCTGTCCGGCAGCGACCGTGCCCGGTCGGTCAATCGGCTCGTCTCGCGCGTCGGCTCCCTCGCCGCGGACGATCCGCAGCCCGCCGTCCGTTACTCCGTGTACGAGGACGCGCTCTGCGACGTTCCGGTGGACCTGCCGGCCGACGTGGTCCGGGAGGACCTCACGGGCCTCGGGCGTCTCCTGCGCCCCTACGTCTTCCGTTCGCACGTCTACGACTGGCTCCGGGACGAGTTCGTGGCCCGGTACGGGACAGGGGGCCACTGCCCCGACCTGTTCGGGTTCCTGTGGGCCGTCGCGGCGTCCCCCGGATTCGAGGGGGCCCTCTACCGAGCGCTGCAGAAGGACCATGCCGAGTCGGGTCGCCCCACCGACCGGGCATGGCTGCCCGTGTCCGCCTCCAGCGCCCCGCCGACGGCAGCCGTGCTGTACCAGGTCGAGGCACCGTCCACCGATGCCGTCCGGCGCGGCGACCACCGGATCGTGGTGAACCAGTACAACTCGGGAGTGGGCGGCCTGCTCGCGCGCTTCCGCCACCTGCTGGACAGCCCGGCGGCCGACCGCGCCGGGCTCACCGGGCAGCTGCGGGGCTGGATCGCCGACCTGTTTCCGCACGCCGCACCGCATCAGCTCACCCTGTCCGGTGACGTGAACGGAATGCACCGCGCAGCCGATGGCGTGCTGCCCGCGTTCCGCTGGCCGGGGGAGCCCTCCCACGCCGGTGACGCCGGTGACGCCGGTGACGCCGACGCGCCCCCGCGCATGAGCCACTGCCCGGCCACGGACACCTTAGAGCTCACGGACTCCACCGGTCGTACCCTCGCGCCCGTCTACCTCGGCGTCGTACCGCAGCACCTGGTACCCGGCGTCGCGAGGCTGCTGCTGTGCCTCGCCGACCCGTGGATCAACGGATCCCGGCTGTGCTGTACGCCGAACCCGGTGGACGGCTCGGCGCCCGTCACCGGCGACGACACGCAAGTGATCCCGCGCAGGGTCCACAACCGCCTCGTCGTCGGACGCCGTACCTGGCGGATCGCCCCCCAAGCCCTGCCCCAGCCGGTCAAGGGCGAGCAGCCGGCCGCCTATTTCCGACGGGTGCACCGGTGGCGTGTCGGCCTGGGCCTTCCGGACGAGGTGTTCGTGTCCGTCGAGTTCCCGTTCACGGTCGCTGCGGTGGGTTCCTCCCGCGGGAAGCCCTTCTGGCTGTCCTTCCGGAGCCCGCACGCGATCTGGGCGGCGGCGAATCTCATCGGCAGGGCGAAGGACGCAACGGCCGTTCGGCTGGCCGAAACGTGCCCGGACCGCTCCCAGTACTGGCTGCGGGATGCCGGCGGCAGGCGCCGGGCGGCAGAACACGTCTCCTTGTTGCGCTGGCAGCGTCCCTCGTGGCCTGTCCGGTCCGGCGGTCACCCGGAGATCCACAGCGCGGAGACGAGCTCATGAACGGTCCTCTCCTGCAGGCCGACTGGTGGTACGTGCGTCTCTATCCCGGTGGACTCGACCGCCTGGACCACGGTGTCCTGCGGTGCCTGCCGCCCCTGGTCGACCTGGCGCGGGAACTGGGCGCCGACCGCTGGTTCTTCATCCAGTACACCGACTGGAAGGGCCCTCACCTCAGGCTCCGGATCCACGGCGAGCGCGACACGGTGGACCGGCTCCACCGCGGACTCCCGCGGATCACCCGCGAGCTCGAGGCCCTCGCCCGCGAGCCGGTCCTCAGTCGTGGCGCCCTGGTCCCGTTCGAACAGCGCCCGTTCGGCGGGAGTCACGTCGGCGTCGAAACGGCTCTCTACGAACCCGAGGAGGGGAAGTACGGCGGACCACGGGGGATCGAACTGGCCGAAGAGGTCTTCCAGCACTCCAGTGAACTCGCCTTGTGGGCCGGACAGCTATCGCGCCGTCCGGACCGTGCGGCCCTCGCGGCACTGCTTCTGAACGCCTCGGCAGCCGCCCTGCAGGACCGCGGCACCGGCAAGGACACCTCGTGGTTCTGGGAGCGCCACCTTGCGTGGTGGACCCATGACGGTGGACGAGGCGCCGAAGGGCTCCGTGCCCGGCTGCGGGACTCCGCCGATACCGACCCGTCGGGGATCCGCAGCAGGGCCGCCGAGATGTCACTCGTTCCGGACGTGCAGGTCCGGCTACGGGGTTGGACGGAAGTTCTGTCCGCATACCTTGCGCGGGCCGAGGCCGACCGTATTCCTTATAGCGCCGGTCACCTTGTATTCCACCAGGCTCACATGATGTGCAACCGGCTGGGGATGCTCCCGCGAGAGGAGGCGCTCCTCGGAATTCTGGCGTCACGGCAACCTGTCCTGATGTGAACCTTTATGGCGCTCCATCAGGAAGCTCGGACGGTGCGTGACATAATGGATGTATGACGCACGATGATAAATCCGGAACTCGTTCCATAGCGATCGGGCTGGCGGTGGGCATGTCGCTCGGCGTCGCCGTCGGGCTCCTGCTCGGGCTTTTCGTCTTCGACAACGTCGGCATGGGCTTGGGCCTCGGCATCGGGATCGGCAGCGCGGCCGGCATCGGCCCCGCAGTGCGGCGCCGTGCCCAGCGTGCACCCTCGGGGGACCAGGGCTGATGCTCCTTGTCGTTCATCTGCCCCGTCGCGCCCAGGGGAGGTTGCCTGGCTGATCCCGGCTGCCTGGTGGCGCGAGCTGGCCCGGTCCGCCCCCGTGCGGAGAGGTGATCCCGAGTGACGGCAGGCCATCGGTGACGGCAGGTCGGTTGCAGTCGAATCGATCTGGTCGCCCTTGTGCTGTACCGATCAGGACGTGCCCGCATGAAAAGCAACGCCGGTTTCAGACATTGAAAGGACACCCAATGCGTTCACCTGCTTCCAAGGCCTTCGTCGTCGCCATGGCGTTGGCTGCCTCTTGCTTCTCCATAGGCCCCGCGTCTGCTGCCGAGGGCGGCTGGTTCACGCCATATGGAAGTGCGACGGTCACCGGAAAACGCCACACGGAACGCGAGCTTCCGTTCTCTGTGCTGACGACACTCGTCATCAGAGGGGATCTGAAGAACGCCGGCAGCGACTGCTACTCCCTCTGGGCCAGGCTCGACACCGGCAGTGCGCCGGCCGTGAGGGCCGCCACCCAGTGCGGTCCGGGCGTAACGTCCTTCACCCTGCGCTCGGCCCCCAGCATGAGCCCCAGCGGAACGTTCGCTGTCTGCAGGGGTGAGGGCACGCTGGACTGCGGTCAGTGGTTCTCGGCGCGCGAGTTCCCTGCCGGTGCGCTCCCGAGAGGCTGAACAAGCCCGTCGGGCCCTCCCTCCTCGCCGGTCCGGGCGGGAAACGCGTACTCCGGCCCGGGGCCGCGCAGCGCCTCCCCCTTCTCCGGATCTCGCCGTCCGAATCGGTCCGGCCGCCGACCAGGGCCCAGGTCCCCGACCTGGGCCCTCGTTCCAGAAGGGGTGACGAGACGAAGCGAGACACGGGCCCTGGCGATCTCCGTGCCGCAGCAAGATCGTTCACAGGGGAGTGCGCGGCGTCGTCGAATCCCTCCCGATCGGGCAGCTGCTCCAGCAGGACCTCGCCCCGGAAAACGCAGGAGGGGCCTGATCCACTGAGTGGATCAGGCCCCTGACCTGGTCTTACGAAGTCGGGGTGGCGGGATTTGAACCCACGACCTCTTCGTCCCGAAGCAGCGCGGGAACGGGCCGACCATGCGTGGACGTGTCGTTGACCAGCACGGACAGTCCTGCAGTGTCTTCCTACGTCCACTGGCGTGCGTCCCGATTGTCACTCAGTTAGACACCCGCGCAGGTGCTCCTCGCGCCTCAGGAGCAGTCTCATGTCCTGCCGCCTCGCGCCACCCTGAGAACTGTGGTGAGAATGGAAACGTCCGCGAAGCTACCTCACGGGTCGTGAAGAAGTCCTATTTGCTTCTCTGATGAATTCGATGCACCGGGTCACCATTTTCCCCAAATGCGATCTGGGGCTCGGCGCCTCAGTCCAGTTGCGGCACACTGTCCGGGCGATCTTGTTCTTGTCGGGAGATTGCGCATTTCCTGCCGCGTTCTTCAAGACGAGCGGGTTGTTCCACTTCCCGCCATCCCAATCATGCTCAGCTCGTGGATGGACTTCCGCAACTGCCTCTCTGAGGAGTTTTTCCGGAGCGTAATTCTCGATCGTATACCCGTCAGTCACCCATGAGAATCCGTCAGTGGCCTCTTTGTTGAATTCACCCTGCACCCGCTTCTTCGTGGCATTCAATTCGGCGCGAGGGCTCCTCTTGTCGCTATCGATCACAATGCTGAGGTACCTATTGAGTCGCCGGAGTTCAATGAACTCTGTGATCTCGCTGTCGGAGGCGGAGAGGTGATTCAATAGCCCACCACCGTAAAACATAATCGAGTAGTCGAGGCCTTCGATCAAGCTGCCGTCGATCTGCTTTATCCAGTGATTTAGGTAAATTCGATCTGATGGCCCTTCCACCCAAATTACGGCATTGGTCTGCAGTAGATCCGATGGGCGGTATCCAAGGTCGGCGCACACCTGTGACAATTGGGATGGCGATACGGCCGGTTCCAGCGTGGACTTAGTTCCATCGTGGCGCACATGCAGAACGGTCGCCAATTGGTGATCAAGTAGGTGGGCCGAATGCGTTGCGATCAGATACTGATTGTTGGTTTCCGTAGCGAGGTATCGAATGAACTTCCTCTGGTAGATCGGGTGAAGGTGCACTTCAGGCTCTTCGATGCAGACAATCTGTCGATCGTGCACGGTAGCAGCGACAGCGAGGATGATTACCTGGTGCACGCCAGTCCCTAGGTTCTCCAGGGGGAGAATGCGTCCGCCGTGATGCACGTTTAGTGTGAGTGCGTCATGCTGAACCTCTAGTCGAGCGGTTTCGTCATCCAGGATCGTTTTAACGAACTTGTTGATTGCCTCAAATTTCTTGGTGTCCTCGTCGTGGGTCGACGCCTTCGGGTTTTGAAGCATCTGTAGGCGGGGGAGAAGGCCGCTCCCCTCGACCGTCCCCTCCGGTCGGTCTCCTTCGCGCAAGGGCTGAATCTGGCGAAATGCTTCAATCTTGACTGCCGGGCTGCGTGGCCGCTTTCGACGCGGGATCACATTTCTCAGGATTGACTGCATGTTCTGCCGGCCTGCGCCGATTTCAGATCCGCTTGTGGTTGACATCCCCATGCTTCGGCAAAGTTGAATCAGTGCCGAATTTCCTAGCTCGTTGATCAGGTCATCGAATTGGTCTAGGGTGACCGTTCCGTCGATTTCGTACTTGATCCACGTGAGCCCGTCGCGCACCAGTGACCTGTGGTGGAAGATGGAATATATCTGGCGTACTATGCCCGCCTCCCATTTCGCACGTGCGACGCTCGGAACCAGGTCCTTCTCCCAGTCGTACGCCAGGGCGTATCGCGTATTGGATTCCTCGCCTCGATGCCTATCTAGGTCCTGGACTTCGTAACTTCCAGAAGTGATCGAGGTTAGGAGACGAAGGAAGTTTGACTTTCCGGAGTTGTTCTGGCCAGCGAGGAGGGTGACCGCTCCCAGCTTTCCACTGAACTGCATTTCTCCGCCAAAACTCCTGTATCCCATGACGGCGAAGCCGGGAACGATAATCTCTGCCACTTTCACTCCCTACCGAGGAACGGAGCGGCGCCATGGCGCCGAGCCGTGGCAGCCTCGGACGTCATGAGCAGCGTGGCCTGAACGTACTGCTTCCATGCGACCGGTGGAGAGTGTTTGCCGAGGGTGGAAGTCGTCCCCCCTTGCGACCTATGGGGCAGTTAGGCGGCCATGTGGCGAGGCGTCGCTCGGCTACGAGACGTGCGCGAGCCTGCTCGTGAAACCCCGGGTGCAAAGCCGCTG
This sequence comes from Streptomyces yangpuensis, assembly GCF_001005295.1. Classification (GTDB taxonomy): domain Bacteria; phylum Actinomycetota; class Actinomycetes; order Streptomycetales; family Streptomycetaceae; genus Streptomyces; species Streptomyces yangpuensis. The sequence continues at coordinate 543,633 of NZ_LBMK01000003.1, forward strand.
GTAGGCGGCGAGTACATGGGCAGGTACTGGCATGCACACCATGAAGCCCTGGACGGGGTAGAGCTGGAGTCGCTGGAGGGCGCCTACAAGCATGTCGATGACCAGCTTCGGGTCGCCGATGGAGTCGACGTACTCCGCGAACGTCATCGCAGTGGACGCGCTGACAATCTCCACCTCCGGCCAGAGCTTCCGCGCAGTGGCGTACGCGCGCCGCTCTTCGTACGGTTTGCTGATCAGCAGTACGGATTCGATGGGGCGGCCGGCGTCCTCCAGCAGGGCCCGGGTGAGTCGGATGTTCTCCCCGGTGTTGCGGGCGTTGGGTTCCACGAGGACGTCCTCAGGCGGGACCCCCAGCTCCAACGCCCGCTCGCGGTAGTGCACCGCCTCCCCGCGCGGCATGCGGGCGCGGGTCGTCGGGCTGGTGGCGCCCGTGAATACGATCAGGGGCGCCATGCCGCGCTGGTACAGGTCGACCGTCGTGTCGGCCACGCCGAGGTCGTGGCTGCCAAGGCCGACCGCGACTGAGCAGGGGCGCGGCTCGTGGTGCATCTGGTGGAAGTCCCAGATGAGTTCCGCGTCCGCCCACACCTGCTCAGAGATCACTGCTGTTCGCCACCCTTGGTCGAGTCCGGAACCTTGAACTCATACTCCCAGGCGAAGCGCGACGCGGCGTGTACCCCTATGGCGAACTCGACGACCGTTCCGTCTGCTGTGTACGTCGTGCGGTGCAGCTCCACCACTGGTTCGCCCGTCGGTAGCTTGAGCAGCTTGATTTCGTCGGCCGTGGGGACGCGCGCGAAGATGCGTTCCTTCATGTGGTCGATCTCGTACCCGGCGTCGTAGAGGACCCGGAAGCCGCCACCGCGGCCCGCCGGCCCCGGGGTGGGGTCAACGATGCGCGTGCCCTCGACGTGCTCGGGCCGGTAGTAGCTGGTGAGGGTGTGCGTCGGCTGCTCGCCCTCCTTCACGAGACGAGCGCGCGCGTACACCTGGGCACCAGCCGGCAGCCCGTGCGCCTCGGCCGCAGGGGCGGGTGCTTCGATGAGGCTGACGGACTGGGTCTGCTCGCCGCGCCGGTAGGTGCGACCGGAGGCGACACGGTCCGCGATGAACGCCACCTCGTCCCCGTCGCGCCACTTCGCCTTGTCGTAGCGGCTGATTCCGATGCGCTTCAGCGGTGTCTGCGCGCGAACCATCGTTCCCACGCCGCGCGACGACGTGACGAGCCCCTCGGCCTCAAGAGCCTTGTAGGCGGCGTTGACGGTGGCCTTGGAGCCCTCGCCTGCCTCGACCAGATCGCGAATCTGGGGCAGCAGCTGGCCAGGGGTGTAGTCGCCGTTCTTGATCTGCTCGGCCAGTTTGTCGGCCAGCTCTCGCCACTTCGGTGCCACCGGGCACTCCTCTCGACATGGCCAGTTTCCCACAGTCCTAGGACATTGACAGTCCTAGGACTGGAGTGTCATGGTCTACCTCAACGGCGAACAGTCCTAGGACAAGCTACCCCGCCTGGAGTTGCTGTGCTCGCCTGAGTGAGTGCTGTCTGTGCTGCATCCCAACGCAATGCAGCCCCCGGCGTTCCCGCGCCGGAGGCTGCTGTTGGGTCCCGTTCCTCTCTCGAAGGAGCAAGACCCGTGAAGTCCATCGTTGCACTTCAGGAGCGTGTTACCCCGTGGTCCGACGGCCTGGAGCCGTCGGATGCGGAGCTTGAGGCGATCGAGGTCGAGTTGCCGCTGATCCTGGCGGAACGCGACCTGCTCGACGCGGAGATCATGACGCTGGACCGCACGCCGACCGAGGTGGACGTGCAGCGGATCCGCCGGGCCTGCCGGCGGGTGCTCGCCGCCCGGACCGCGCTGGAGAACAAGGCCGCCCACCTCCCGTCTTCCGGTGGCGCGGCATGAACAAGCAGATCTTCGGCGCGCAGATGTCCGTGCGCTGCTGTGGCACCACCGGCCCGACCGCGACGGACGGTCCGTGCTGGCAGCTGTATGTGGCCATGAGCGGTCTGGTCAGCGAGTGGCCCACCTACACCTGGCCGCCCA
>NZ_LBMK01000003.1:545717-547565 GCF_001005295.1 Streptomyces yangpuensis
ATTCAGCCTGGCCGAGGGTGCCGAGTGGGAGTGGACGGAGCACGACGGGCCGGACTACCACCCGCACCCGGCCCGTGTGCTCCTGCTCTGCTCGGCCAAGGTTCGGCCGCTGGAAGACGGTGCGGCATGAACCGCACCGGGAGGGTTCTGCTGGTGCTGGCCCTGGTGGCCGTGGTCGGCATGGCGTTCCGGGTGTCATGGAACGCGCTGCGGGACGTGGCCCGGGCCATCGGCGCGGACACCACGGCCGCGTGGCTCTACCCCTTCGTGGTCGACGGGCTGATGGCCCTGGCCCTCGTCGCCGCCCTCGTCCTGACCGGGGACGCGAGGAAGTTCGCGCTGCGGGTGCTGGCCTCGTACACGCTCGCGTCACTGGTCCTGAACTACGTCCACGGCCTTGTGCCGGACCTGCACGCGGAGTCGATCGGCTGGAGTCGACTGGCCGAGGGCGACTGGACGAACTGGGCGCTCGTGCTGCTGGCGACGTCGCTTCCGGTCGGGTCGATCTACTTCGGTTCCGACCTCGTCGCCAAAGTCCTCCACCACCGCCCGCCGGTCGACCCGACCGAGCCCAAATCAGCTCAGACCAATGCAAATCAGTCGATGGCTGAGCTGGGTGAACCGGTGGTGGAAGAGGCCACCGCCCTGCCAGTCCCAGTGCCGGAGCTGGAGCCTGTGTTGGCCGGTCCGGTCGGGGTGCGGGTGCCGGTGGCTGCGGCGGAGGTGGCGCGTCCTCGTCGGGCGACCGGTCGAGTGCCGGTGGCCGCGCGGTCGGCCCGGCCGGTCCGGTCGGAGGCGGAGCTTCTGGCGGAGGCCCGGAGCCTGACGGAGTCGTGGCCGGTCGAGAAGCTGACCGGTGAGGGCATCCGCAAGGCCCTGCACACCTCCGCGGCCAAGGCCCGGATCGTGCGGGAGACGTTGAAGGCGGAGCGGGAACGTGACGCGGCTGCGGTGGTGAGCTGATGGCTACCCTGCCGGTCTACTCCTGGCGGCTCGCCCCGGACGGGCTGGCCACCCGCCGACAGCTCCGCGCGGCAGGGCTCCGGCCAGGTGGCCAGGACGTCGTCGCTCAGCTGGAGCGTCCGCGACGGCGGCGCACTCCGCTGACCGCGTTCCTCTACCGCGTCGACCGGGCCAAGCCCGTCCGGCCGATGACCCCCGCAAAGCACGCCGCGCTGGCCCGGGCGAATGCCGCCCGCCGTACCTGCCCCGCCTGCCGCACTGATGCCGGATACGTCATCCCGGTCTCGCTCGGCATGTGCGTCCCCTGCGCCTACCCCGAAGCCCTCTGACGGGAGATGACCGTGAACCACTTGCCCGAATCCATCCGGCCGCCCGGCGTCGTGCAACTCCCGGACGGCACCCACATCTACGCCGACCACCTGCCCGCCACGTACGCGGGGCCGCAGGTCGTGCACCAGCACATCCACCAGGCCGCCCCGGACAAGACCGTGCAGCGCATCGCCCTCGGATCCGGAGTCGGTGCCGGTGCGGTCGCGGCCGGCGTGTACTTCGGCCCGCTCCTCGTCGGCGCCCTCACCGCCATCGCCGCGAACATCGCGATGCTCGCCTTCCTCGCCCTGATCCTCGGCTGGTGCGTGCACACCGTCGTGAAGTCGATCGGCAGCCCGGACGCTGCGGCGGCCGTGAAGAACGTGCGCAAGGCCCGCCGCAAGCGCCGCTGACACCCCGATCGAAGGAGACCTGTGATGGCGCAGGACCCGAAGTTCACCGCTCGTGAGATCACGCAGATCGGCTGGTACGCGGCCCGGATGGCCAAGCGCGGGATCGCCGGGGAGAACGTCCACCTCGGCGACCTGCAGAAGAAGGTCGACCGGATCATCGACG
>NZ_LBMK01000003.1:547694-638865 GCF_001005295.1 Streptomyces yangpuensis
ACCCACCCGCCTTGTCAGCGAGAGCAGGAGTTCTCAGCATGACCGACAACGTCGTCCCCCTCTTCAAAGACCCCACCACCGGCAACCACACGCTCCCCGGCGACACCCCCACCGGCACTGCCCCCGCCCCCGCGTCGGAGGCGGTCCGACGGGTGCGGGTGTGGACGCGCTCCGCCCGCGGGATCCGCCGGATCGTTACGGACGAGCGGACCCGTGCGGCGGCCCGGCTGGTGGCCCGGCACGGCATGTACGTGATCGGCGGCACCCGCGTCACCGCCCGCCGGACATGGGAGGGGCGGACCGCTTCCCGGTACGAGCGGATGATCCGCGCGGCGGAAGCCGGCGGGAACCTCGAGGAGGCCAAGGAGTGGGAGGACCGCCTCACCCGCTACCGCGCCGCCCGCCACCACCGCCGCATGGACCTGTTGAAGGCCCCGCAGGACGCGGTGAAGAGCGCCGGATACGCCGTCGGCCTCCCCACCAGTGGCCTGCTGCTGCTGGGGATCGTGCTGGCCATAGCCACGAAAGACCCCTCCTGGATCCTCGCGCCGCTTGCCACGGTGATCGCTGCGATCCACTGGATCGTCATGGTCGGCACCGTAGTGTGGGGCCCCGCGGTCACGGTCGGCCCGTGGCTGGCCCTCCTCGCGCTGTGGGGCATCGGCCGCAAGCAGCAGACCGCCCCGCAGTGGACGCTCCCCGCCAAGGAACGCGACACCGCCGGGGCACCGATCACGCCTTCGGTCGTCGTCACCGCCCTGCGCGACCTCGGCATCGCCCCGCTCCGCACTGCCATCAAGGAGATGGGCGACGCCGGCGCGGCGATGCTCGGGCCGATCCGGATCGCCGGATGCGGTGTCGAGGTCGACGTCACCCTCCCCTCCGGCGTCTCCACCGCCGAAGTGCAGGGCCGCCGGCGCAAGCTCGCGGAGAACCTGGCCCGGCATGAGCACGAAGTGTTCATCACCCTCCCCACCGCCGCCCGCACCGTCCGGCTGTGGATCGCCGACTCCGGCGCCCTCGACGAACCGATCGGCCCCTCCCCCCTCACCACCGACGACACCCTCAAGGCCGACTACAAGTCCGGCCGCGCGCCGTGGGGCCAGGACCTGCGCGGCGACGGCGCCCTGATCAGCCTGTATCAGCGGATGCTGCTGATCACCGGCCTCTCGAACCAGGGCAAGACCGCCGCCCTGCGCGCACTCGCCCTGTGGCTGGCGCTCGACCGCACGGTGGAGTTCCGGATCGCCGACCTCAAGGGCGTCGGGGACTGGGACATGTTCGACGGACTCGCCACCACCCTGATCCAGGGGCCGACGGACGAGCACGTCATCGACGCGACCGAGATGCTGGAGGCCGGGGTCGCGGAGATGNCACCCTGATCCAGGGGCCGACGGACGAGCACGTCATCGACGCGACCGAGATGCTGGAGGCCGGGGTCGCGGAGATGGAACGCCGCATCCAGGCCCCGCCCGGCACCACCTTCCCGCCGCTGGTCCTCGTCGTGGACGAGGCGCAGGTGGCGTTCATGTGCCCCGCCGTCGGCGACGACAAGCGCCCCTACGGCGGCTCCAAGGCCACGTCCCGGTACTTCATGGCCGCGCGGAAGATTCACAACCAGGGGCGGGCTGTCGATGTGCTGCTGTGGGAGGGCACGCAGGACCCCACCGACCAGAACCTCCCCAAGCTCGTGAGGGAAGGCGCCCACACCCGCATCAGCCTCGCCCTCGGCACCGAATCCCAAGCCCGCATGGCCCTCGGGGACAAGGCCGTCGACGGCGGCGCCGCGCCGCACCTGCTGCGGCAGGGGCTCGACAAAGGGACCGTGGTCGTCGCCTCCGACGGCATCACCATCCCCGCCGGGCAGGCATCCATCACGGTGCGGACCCACTACATCGACACCGACACCGCCGCCCTCATCGCCGACCGCGCCAAAGCCCTGCGCTCCGGCATCGCCACCGCACACACCGTCGCGGCCCCGGACGAGTGCGACCCGCTCGCGGACATCCTCACCGTCCTCGGCACCGACACCCGCGTCCTCACCCAGGAGGTGCTGAAGCGGCTCGCCGCGCTGAACGGCAAAGCGTACGGGCGGTGGTCGTTCATCGACCTCAAGCGCGTCCTCGACGGCACCGGCGCCGAGCCGTACAAGTCCGACGGCCGCATGGTCATCGGCCGCGACCGCATCACCCGCGCCCTCACCAACCGCCCCGACGAAGGTTCCGCTTCCGCCGCCGAGCAGTAGGGAGCCGACCCCTGCACGGTCAGGGAGGCAGGGAGAACTCCCTGACAGCCTCCCTGACCCACCTCCCTGGCACTGACCTGCGCAAATGATCTGCCAGGGAGGCAGGGAGGCATCGCAGGCCAGACCCCCGGAACCCCCTCCACACGCACCCCGCCAGGGGGTGCCCCAGCCTCCCTCACCTATCACCGAAGGAGAACTGTGCGATTCCGCATCCAACACACGACCTGGCCTCGCCCGGCCCTGATCCTCAGCGACACCCCCCAGCCCAACTGCCCGGACTGCCACGGGGAGGGCGGCCACAACCACGACTACGGCGACCACACCGGCGAATACGCCGGCACAGAGTGGGAGCCCTGCCACTGCTGGGACGAAACCCGCCGCTGGACCGTCCTCCCGCTCCCGCGCCTGCCCCGCCCCCGACAGACCAGCACCGACCCGTGGGCCAGCGACGAACCCCCGTTCTGACCAAACCAAGAGGGCGGCCCCTCACGCCAATGACCGGGCCGCCCTCATCCAGAACACTCAAGAACTGGAGAGACCAGCATGAACCACCCGACCGACATCCCGCGAGACCCCGGCCCTGCGGCCTTACCCGCCACCCTCCACACCGCGCTCGCGCTCGGCAAACAGGGGCTGCCCGTGCTCCCGCTGCGGGAGGGCAAGGGCCCCATGGGCAACTGCCGCGCCTGCCGGAACAACGCCTGCGGCGGCCGACCGAACATGAAGACCCCCGGCCCCTGCGCGTGCCCGGCGCCGTGCCACGCCTGGGCCGCCGCCACCACCGACCCGCACGTCCTCACCTCGACCGCCTGGGCCCCGGCCTGGCGGCAGGCCGCGGCCGTCGCCTACCACCCCGGCGGCGCCGGGCTCACCGTCGTCGACCTCGACAACGCCGATGCGATCGCATGGGCCCGGCGCAACCTCCCGGCAACCACGACCGTGCCCAGCACCCGCGGGGAGCACTGGATCTACCGAGGTTCCATGACCTCCCGCAACGGCGTACGCCCGGGCGTCGACATCAAGTCCCTGATGTCCTACGCCCGGTGGCTCGGCACCGGCACCGGCACCATGACCCTGCTCCCGGACGCCGTGCGGGCGCTCGCCGTGAAGGAACCCACCACCGCCCGGCCGGCATCAAGCTCCATCACCGTTCCGGTGCCTGCTGGTGGTGGCCAGTGCCCGCACCGCTCGCCCGCCTACCTGGAACGCGGCATCGCGATGGCGGAGCAGCGGATCGAGGAGGCACCCGAGGGCATTCACCGGACCGTGTACCGGATGTTCCTCGCGGTCCTGTCCGCGCACGGCAGGTGCGGCTGCCTCACCGAAACCCACATCAAGCGCCTGTTCACCGCCGCGCAGATCAGGGGCGAGTCCCTGCGGCACTGCGAGAACGCCTGGACCAACGCCCGCACCACCCTGGGGATGTGACGGTGACCGACGAGGACAAGACCCCGGCACGGCAGATCATCACGGACTACGCGCAGGAGCACTTCAGGTACTTCCGCACCACCGAAGGCACCGTCTATGCCCAGCGCAACGGGCACCCCGTCGCCCGGCCGATCCGCTCCCAGGGAACGACCGGCAGCCACCGGCAGGAACTCATGGTCGGCCTCTACAACGACGGCCACGGCTCCTTCAACGGCTCCGCACTCAAGGAGGCACTGGACTTGATCGAAGCACTCGCGCTCAGCCAGGACGTACAGGCCACCCACATCCGCGTGGCCCCCGGATTCGACGGCGCGACCTGGCTCGACCTGGGGCGCGAGGACGGCCAGTCCGTCCGCATCCACCCCACCGGCTGGGACATCCTCACCCCCGAACCGCGAGAAGTCTGCTGGCGACGCACCCAGCTCACCGGCGAACTCCCCCTTCCCGAGAAGGACACCGACGGCAAGGGCATCGACGCACTGCTGCGCCTGTGCAACTTCGCCAATGCCGAGAGCGAGTGCCTCGCCGTGGCGTGGCTGATCGGCTGCCTGGAGCCGTCCGTGCCCGTCCCCGCCCCGTTCCTCACCGGCCCCCAGGGCGCCGGCAAGTCCACCGGCGGACGGATGCTCATTCGGATCATCGAAGGCATGACCGGCGACCTGCGCCGCGCCCCGAAGGACGAAGAGAACCTGATCACCGCCGTCGCGGCCGGATGGGTCACCGCTCTGGACAACCTCTCGCACCTGCCGCCGGACCTGTCCGACCTGATGTGCTGCATCGTCACCGGCGCCGAGAGCATCAAGCGCGCGCTGTTCAGCGACGGCGACGTCTACCGCTCCCGCTACCGCCGCCCGCTCCTGCTGACCGGCATCGACGTCGGTGTCATCCGCCCCGACCTCGCCGAACGCCTCCTCCCTCTCCGCCTGGAGCGGCCCCGCGTACGCCGTACGGAAGCGGAGCTGTGGGCAGAGTACGCACAGGTGCTGCCCGTCATCCTCGGCTCGCTGCTGGACCTCGCCGTCAAGGTCCGGGCGACCGAGGCCGGGATTCCCACCGACCTGCGAATGGCGGACTTCGCCCACCTCTGCGCCCAGCTCGACACCGCCACCGGCCTCTGCGCACTGGGCGCCTACCGGGCCAGCCTCGACGACCTCAACGACGACGTGATCGAGGGCGACCTCCTCGCCCAGACCGTGCTCAAGCACGCCGCCGGCCTCGACCCGGGCGAGGAGGTGCGGATGACCTCGACCGAGTTGCTGCACGCCCTCACCCAGCTCTACACCGGCGACGACTTCCGCACCCTGCCCAAGGGGTGGCCCACCACCGGCAAAGTCCTCTCCGACCGCCTTAAGCGGCTCCAGCCCACCCTTGCCGCCCGCGGCGTCGTCGTCGACTGGGGTCGCACCAAGACCGCCCGCTACATCGAAATGGCCCGTCCGGCCGCCCCACCGCCCGGCCAGCAGCAGGCCGCATTCTGACCGTGCGCCGCCACGACCACCCGCGCTCAAGCAAGAAGAGCACCCGGCGCCCCGGGCGGGGGCGTGCTCCTCTTGCCGTTCAGCGGCTTGCCGCCGCTGGAAGGGACGCGCCGCGCAGCGGCTCGCTCTTCGAGCTTGAAGCGGCACCGCACCACTACAGACACCACCCTCTTCTTTTCCTAAGAGAAGAGACACTGCGTCACCCACGTCACCACAGCACGCGAAACGGTCGGTGACATGCGGCTACACCGGTGACGCAAACGGCCAACGACTGCGTCATCACGCGTCACCCGCGTCACTGGCCCCGCGTCACCCCGGTGACGGTGACGCACGCCGGTGACACACAGCCCAGCCATGACGTCATCGAAAACCGCAGGTCAGAGCGCCTGATGACCCAGACGACGCGATGACGCAGAAATCCAGACCTCGGACACACGCGGCGCCCTGCCCCGGCTCCGCCACGCCCGCAGCAGCGCACCGCATCACATGCCCCGGAGGAGAAGCAGTGAGCGCGACGACCACGCCGCCCATGGAACCCATCCTGCTCAAGGTGCCCGCCGCCATGACCGCCCTGAGCTTGAGCCGCTCCGTCATCTACGAACTGATCCGCTCCGGCCGCCTCCGCACCGTCAACGAGGGCAGGGCCCGACGCATCCCCCGATCCGCCATCAACGAGTACGTCGCGCTCCTGGAGCGCGAGGCAGGAGAGAGCAAGTGACCAAGCGCCGCAGCAGGGGAGACGGCGGCCTGCACTGGGACGAGAAGCGGCAGCGGTGGATCGCCACCGCCACCCTCGGCTTCGACGCGCGTGGGAAGCGCGTCGTGCGGAAGGGGAGTGGCAAGACCAAGACCGAGGCCAAGAACAAGCTGAAGGAGGTGCTCCGCGATCACGAGGACGGGTTGGCCGTCGCGCCGACCAACTACACCGTGGCGAACGCGGTGGATGACTGGCTCATGTACGGGTTGGCCGGCCGCGACGCGCGGACCGTGGCCACCTGCACGTCGCTCAGCCGGATCCACGTGATCCCCGCGCTCGGCGCCCGGAAGCTCCGGGAGCTAAGCGGCGAGGATGTCGACCGGTGGCTCGCCGAGAAGGCCAAGACGCTCAGCACGCGCACGCTCCAGGCGATCCACTCCTGCCTGAACCGTTCCGTGAAGCGCGCCATGGTCCGGGACAAGGTGAAGCGCAACATCGTGGAGCTCTGCTCCATCCCGACCGGGCAGCCCGGCCGGCCGTCGAAAGCGCTGAAGCTGGCCCAGGCCGAGGCGGTGCTCAAGGCCGCTGCGGGGACGTCCGCGTACGCGTACATCGTGGTGGCCCTGCTCACCGGCGCCCGGACCGAGGAGATGCGCGCGCTCACCTGGGATCACGTCTTCCTGAAGGGGGACCCCACCGCGTCACCGCCCGTACCGCCGCATATCGCGGTGTGGCGGTCAGTCCGTTCCACCGGGGATACCAAGACCAAGAAGTCGCGCCGGACCATCGCCCTGCCGGCCAGGTGCGTGGATGCCCTCTGGCAGCAGTTCGAGGAGCAGGGGTGGGACCGGCTCGCCGCCGGTGATCAGTGGCAGGAGAAGGGGCTCGTCTTCTCCTCCGCCACAGGGACGGAGCTGGACTCGACCAACGTCCGGCGCGCCTTCCGGCAGGCGATCACCGGGGCCGAGGGGGTCGAGGCGAAGGAGTGGACCCCGCGAGAGCTGCGGCACAGCTTCGTCTCGCTGCTGTCCGACAAGGGGGTCCCGCTCGAAGAGATCTCCCGGCTCGTCGGGCACTCCGGGACGGCCGTGACCGAGGCGGTCTACCGGAAGCAGATCCGGCCCGTGATCCAGACCGGAGCGACGGCCATGGACGAGATCTTCAAGGACTCTCGGAAGCCGTAGTCACTCAGTTAGTCACCCAGACGCAGAGAGAGCCGGTGCAGATTGCTCTGCACCGGCTCTCACCTGGTCTTACGAAGTCGGGGTGGCGGGATTTGAACCCACGACCTCTTCGTCCCGAACGAAGCGCGCTGCCAAGCTGCGCTACACCCCGATCGTCGCCCTGAAGTGTTGCTGTCCTGGCGACATCGATTACTTTAGCGGACCTCTCGCCGGAGACGAAATCCGGTTTTCGCGGAGCGGGTGCGGGGGCCCTACGGCTTCGGGGTGAGGGTCAGGAGGGTGGCCTCCGGCGGGCAGGCGAAGCGGACCGGGGTGAAGCGGTTCGTGCCGCAGCCGGCCGAGACGTGCAGGTAGGAGCGGTGGCCCGCCGCCTCGTGCGTGGACAGGCCCTTCACCCGCTTGGTGTCCAGGTCGCAGTTGGTGACCAGGGCGCCGTAGAAGGGGATGCACAGCTGTCCGCCGTGGGTGTGACCCGCGAGGATCAGCGGGTAACGGTCGGCGGTGAAGGATTCGAGGACGCGCAGGTACGGGGCGTGCACCACGGCCAGCGAGAAGTCCGCGTCCGGTTCCGGGCCGCCGGCGACGCATCCGTAGCGGTCCCGCTTGATGTGCGGGTCGTCGAGGCCGGTGAAGGCCAGCTCCAGCCCCTCCAGCTTCATCCGGGCCCGGGTGTTGGTGAGGTTCAGCCAGCCCGCCGCGTCGAAGGCGTCCCGCATCCCCTCCCACGGGTTGTGCACGGCGCCGACGACCGGCTTGTTGCCGTTCAGCCCGTGCCGGCCCTGGACCTTCTCGACCAGGTAGCGCCCGGGGTTGCGCAGCCGCGGCCCGTAGTAGTCGTTCGACCCGAAGACGTACACCCCGGGGAAGGACATCAGCGGGCCCAGGGCGTCGAGGACCTCGGGGACGCCCTCGGTGTCGGAGAGGTTGTCGCCGGTGTTCACGACGAAGTCGGGGCGCAGCCCGGCCAGCGACTGCAGCCAGGCGCGCTTCTTGCGCTGCCCGCGGACCATGTGGATGTCGGAGACCTGGAGTACGCGCAGCGGGCGCATCCCCCGGGGGAGTACCGGCACCGTGACCCGGCGCAGCCGGAAGGACCGTGCCTCGAAACCGGCGGCATAAGCCACACCCGCGGCCCCCACCGCAGCGATTCCGGCAGCCGCTTTCAGTGGTACTCCGTAACGCGCACGCATGGACCCATCGTCGCAGACCGGAAAACGGGTGGGCGCCACCCTCCCCGTACCTGGCACACTCACCTGCATGACCACGCTCAAGGCCAAGCTCCAGGAAGACCTCACCACCGCGATCAAGGCGCGCGACGAGCTGCACTCGTCCACGTTGCGTCTGACCCTTGCCGCCATCACCAAGGAGGAGGTCGCGGGCAAGGAGGCCCGTGTGCTCTCCGACGAGGAAGTCCTCAAGGTGATCGCCAAGGAGGCGAAGAAGCGCCGTGAGGCTGCGGACGCCTTCGCGCAGGGCGGTCGTCCCGAGCAGGCCGCGCGCGAGAGCGCCGAGGGCGAGTTCCTGGACACCTACCTGCCCAGGCAGCTCTCCGACGAGGAGCTCGCCGGGATCGTGGCGGAGGCCGTCGAGGAGGCCCGGTCGGCGGGTGCCGAGGGGCCGCGGGCCATGGGCGCCGTCATGAAGATCGTGACCCCGAAGGTCGCCGGGCTGGCGGAGGGCGGGCGTGTCGCCGCCGCCGTGAAGCAGGCGCTCTCCTAGGACTCGCACCACGGATTCGCACGACGACAAAGGGGAGGGCCCCGGCCGAACGGCCGGGGCCCTCCCCTTTGTCGTCGTCATCGCGTACCCCCCGCTACTGGGGGCCGGGGCCGCCGATCACGTTGCCCGGGTCGATCGTGATCCCGGGGAAGGGGATGTCCGGTTCCCCGCCGCCGCCCGTGGCGCCGCCCGTGGCGCCGCCGGTGGAGCCGCCCGTCTGGCCGCCGGGCCGCCCGCCGGGCTTGCCGTCGCCGCCGGGCTTGCCGGGCCGGTTCGGGCTGGTGGACGGCTTGTTGCCGCGGGGGCCGCCGGCGGGGACGTTCGGTTCGGCGATGTGGACCGTGGTGAAGCGCAGGGCCTCGCGGCCGGACAGCGCGCCCGTGATCGCGTCCTTCCAGATCGGGCCGGGCAGGCCACCGCCGAAGACCTTGGCGTAGGACCTGCCGCCGATCACGATGTTCTCCATCGTGATCTTCTTCGCGCCGCCCGAGCCGACCCACACCGCGCCCGAGACGTTCGGGGTGTAGCCCACGAACCAGGCGTTGTAGCGGGAGTCGGTCGTACCGGTCTTGCCCGCGCTGTCGCGGTCGGTCAGGCCGGCCCGCTCACCGGTGCCGGAGTCGACCACACCGCTCAGCAGGGTGTTGATGGTGTCGGCGGTGTTCTGCGACATCGCCCGCTCGCACTTGCTCTTGGGCACCGCGAGCGCCTTGCCGTGCGCGTCGGTGATCGACTCGATGGCGACCGGGGTGCAGTAGACGCCGCGGTTGGCGAAGGCCGCGTACGCGTTGGCCATCGTCAGCGGGGACATCTCCTCCGAGCCGAGCGCGATGGCGGGGCCGTCGGCCAGCTTCGCGCCGCTCGCCGGCACCACGCCGAGCTTGGCAGCCATCTCCGACACCGGGCACAGGCCGATCTCGCCGATCATCTCGACGAAGTAGGTGTTGATCGACTTCTCCATCGCCGTACGCAGCGCGTAGGGGCCGATCTCGTCCTCGGTCTCGTTCTCCGCGGATTCCTTCTGGGTGTTGATGTACTGCGAGCCGTCACAGCGGGAGATCGGGCTCGGGTAGTCGAGCTTGTTCGGGGCCCCGTAGACCTTCGTCGGCGGCATGCCCCGCTCCAGGGCGGCGGCGGCGATGAAGGGCTTGAAGGTCGAACCGACCTGGAAGCCGAAGTTCGAGCCGCCCATCCGCTTGTCCACGGAGTAGTTGATCTGCGTTTCGTTCTTGCCGAAGCCGTACGGCTTGGACTGGCCCATCGCCAGCACCCGTCCGGTGCCCGGCTGGACCATGGTCACAGCCGTCGCGATGGAGTCCTCCTGGTAGACGTGGTCCTTGATCGACTCGTTGGCCGCGTCCTGCGACTGCGGGTCCAGGGTCGTGCGTACGGTCAGGCCGCCCTTGTTCCAGAGCTTCGCCCGCTCCTCGCGCGTCTTGCCGAAGACCGGGTCGGTCAGGAAGGAGTTGCGCACGTAGTCGCAGAAGAAGCCCGCGCCCTTGACCGCCGTGATGCAGCCGTTCTTGGGCCTGGTGACCTTCAGCGTGACGGGCTTGGCCTTGGCCGCGTCGGCCTCCGCCTGCGAGACGTCCCTGGTGTCGGCCATCCGCTGGAGGACGATGTTGCGGCGCTTCGTCGCCTCCTGGGCGTCGTTCACCGGGTCGTAGCGGCTCGGCGACTGCACGACGCCCGCCAGCAGCGCGGACTCCTCCAGGGTCAGGTCCTTGGCCGGCTTGCTGAAGTAGCGCTGGGCGGCGGATTCGATCCCGTAGGCCTGCTGGCCGAAGTAGGTGATGTTGAGGTAGTTCTCGAGGATCTTCTTCTTCCCGAGCTCCTCCTCGACCTGGATCGAGTACTTCAGCTCGCGGATCTTGCGGCCGAGGCTCTTCTCCTGGGCCTCGCGCACCTTGGTCTCGTCGTCGCCGGCCTCCTCGACGAAGACGTTCTTCACGTACTGCTGGGTGAGCGTCGACGCACCCTGGGCCGCGCCGCCCTCCTGCGCGTTGCGGTTGACCGCGCGCAGGATGCCCTTGAGGTCGACCGCGCCGTGCTCGTAGAAACGCGAGTCCTCGATGGCGACGATGGCCTTCTGCATGTACGGGGAGATCGAGGTGAGCGGGACCACCTGCCGGTCGCGCGAATAGACGGTGGCGATCAAGCCGCCCTCGGCGTCCAGGATCGTGGTCCGCTGGCTCAGCGGCGGGGTCTTGAGATTGGCCGGGATCTCGTCGAATCCCTCGACCGTGCCCTTGGCGGCCAGTCCCAGGGCGCCTGCAGCCGGAATCGCCATGCCCGCCAGCACGACTCCGGAGAGAACGGACACCCCGAGGAACTTGGCGGCCTGCTGGCTCCCGGTGAGCCCGCCGCCCGAGCGCTTCTTTCCCATGGAGGGCAGCCTACGTTCTGATTCGCCGGACACACGCGAATGCCTTGGCCTAAGCTGACCCCAACTGTCACAGCAGTCCGGTGCGACATCAACCCCTCGGCTTGATTTTCACCCTTCCCGAATGGGGTGGACTGATGTCCGAATCTCGCTGCCCCGGTGAACCTGATCCGCCGATTGCACCCGAATCGTCGGAATGGTCGGGCATGTCGCCGGATCACTCCGTCGGGTGATCTGCCGCTTACCCATAGTCCGTTCGGGCCATTCAAGATTGGGCCCGTCGGGGGTGTTGCACTGTGCCCGCCTTCCGTAACGTCCTCAACTGGCAGCGGTGAATATGCCGCTACCGCCGTGGGGGAGCCTCGATTCGGGAGAGGACGGCGCCGGGATGGGCTGGGTTACCGACTGGAGTGCGCAGGCAGCCTGCCGCACTACCGATCCGGATGAACTGTTCGTTCAAGGAGCGGCACAGAACAGGGCCAAGGCGGTGTGCACCGGATGTCCGGTGCGGACCGAATGCCTGGCCGACGCGCTCGACAATCGTGTCGAGTTCGGCGTGTGGGGCGGAATGACCGAGCGGGAACGACGTGCGCTGCTGCGCCGGCGTCCCACCGTCACCTCGTGGCGACGGCTGCTCGAAACCGCACGCACGGAGTACGAGCGCAGCACGGGCATCCTGACCATGGATGCAGACGCGGAGATCGACGTTCCGTACGAGACGTACGCGGCAGCCGGGTAGATCACACGGCCGCCACCTTCGTACGAACGCCTTACGCTCCGGCCGGCACCCCGGCCGCGAGTCGTTCTCCGATGGCCCGCAGCCCGGCGAGGTCGTGCACATCGCCGGGCAGGGCGGCCACTTCGGCCACCGCCACCTCGGGGTGAAGCGAGGTGAAGCGATCACGCGTGCGCTGCTCACGCGCGATCACCTGCATCCGTTCGGCGTGCAGGCGCAGCAGTCCTGCCGTGATCCGGTCGACGGCCGTGGTGTCGTCATCGGCGCCGGGGGGTTCGGCGGCCGTGTCACGAAGTCCAGCTTTCCCGGACTCCTGATCGACAATGCCGCCTTCTTCAAGATTCTCTGCGGCGGCCAACGCCCTTTCGGCGGACAGCTGGTCGGCCCCGCTGCCGTGCACCCGGTTGAGCACCAGACCGGCCAGCGGCATGCGCTCCGCGGCCAGTCGTTCCACGAAGTACGCCGCCTCGCGCAACGCGTCCGGCTCGGGCGCAGCGACCACGAGGAAGGCCGTACCGGGCGCCTGGAGCAGCCGGAAGGTCGCGTCGGCGCGCGTGCGGAAGCCGCCGAACATCGTGTCCATCGCCGCCACGAAGGTCTGGACGTCCTTCAGCAGCGAAGCCCCCATCAGCTTGCTGAGGGTGCCGGTCATCATCGACATGCCGACGTTCAGGAACTTCATCCCGGCCCGGCCGCCCACCTTCGCCGGCGCCATCAGCACCCGGATGAACTTCCCGTCCAGGAAGGACCCGAGGCGCTTCGGCGCGTCGAGGAAGTCCAGCGCGGACCGGCTCGGCGGGGTGTCCACGATGATCAGGTCCCAGTCGTCCCGGGCCCGCAGCTGCCCGAGCTTCTCCATCGCCATGTACTCCTGCGTGCCCGCGAAGCCGGCCGACAGCGACTGGTAGAAGGGGTTGGCGAGGATGGCCCGGGCGCGCTCGGCGTCCGCGTGCGTTTCGACGATCTCGTCGAAGGTGCGCTTCATGTCCAGCATCATGGCGTGCAGTTCGCCGCCGTCCGCACCGGCGTCCGCGACCCTGCGGGGCGTGTTGTCCAGCGAGTCGATCCCCATCGACTGCGCGAGCCGCCGCGCCGGATCGATCGTCAGCACGACCGCCTTCCGCCCGCGCGCCGCCGCCCGTACGCCCAGGGCCGCGGCCGTGGTGGTCTTCCCGACGCCGCCCGCCCCGCAGCACACGATGATGCGGGTCTGCCGGTCGTCCAGCAGCCGGTCGACCGCCAGCCGCGGCGGAGAGTCCAGGCCCACCGTGTCCACCCCCTCACTCATTCGGCCACCGACTGCTTCCGGAGTTCCTTGGCCAGCTCGTAGAGCCCGGCCAGGTCCATCCCCGCCCCGAGGAGGGGCAGTTCGTACGTCGGCAGGTCCAGCCCCGTCAGTACGGCGCGCTGCTCGCGCTCCAGCTCCACCCGGCCCGCGTGCTCGGCGGCCTGCGCGAGCAGCGGCTCGACCAGCCGCTCGGCCAGTCCGCCGCGGCGCGCGCCGCCCAGCCCCGCCCGGGACAGGGCGCGGGCCACCCCGGCGCGGTGGTCGCCGGCCGCGGTGCGCAGGGTGTCCTCGTCCAGATGGTGCGGGCGGACCATGTTGACGACGACGCGGCCGACGGGCAGCCCCGCCTCGCGCAGTTCCTCGATGCCGTCCGCGGTCTCCTGGACGGGCATCTCCTCCAGGAGGGTGACCAGGTGCACCGCCGTCTCGGGGGACTTGAGCACCTTCATGACGGCCTGCGCCTGGTTGTGGATCGGCCCGAACCGGGCCAGGCCCGCGACCTCGTCGTTGACGTTGAGGAAGCGGGTGATCCGGCCGGTCGGTGGCGCGTCCATGATCACGTGGTCGTAGACGTACTGCCCGGCCTTGTCCTTGCGGCGTACCGCCTCGCACGCCTTGCCGGTCAGCAGCACGTCGCGCAGTCCGGGGGCGATCGTCGTCGCGAAGTCGATGGCGCCGAGCTTCTTGAGGGCGCGCCCGGCCGAGCCGAGCTTGTAGAACATCTGGAGGTAGTCCAGCAGCGCCCGTTCGGCGTCGATGGCGAGCGCGAAGACCTCGCCCCCGCCGGGCGCCACCGCGATCTTCCGCTCCTCGTAGGGGAGCGCCTCGGCGCCGAAGAGCTGCGCGAGCCCCTGTCTGCCCTCGACCTCCACCAGTAGAGTCCGTCCGCCCTCGCGCGCGAGGGCAAGCGCGAGTGCCGCGGCGACCGTGGTCTTGCCGGTGCCGCCCTTGCCGCTGACCACCTGGAGCCTGCTCACATCGCCCGAGCCTAACCACTCGGCTCCCGGGGCGCGCAGGAGCCCCGCATCACAGGCACTACCCTCGCTCCCATGACCAAGAAGTTCGAATACGCGACGGTCCCCCTGCTGGTTCACGCCACCAAGCAGATCCTGGACACCTGGGGCGAGGACGGCTGGGAGCTCGTCCAGGTCGTACCCGGCCCGAACAACCCCGAGCAGCTCGTGGCTTACCTCAAGCGGGAGAAGGCATGAGCGGCGTCGTCGACGCGAAGCTGGCCGAGCTCGGCCTGACCCTGCCCGAGGTCGTCCCGCCGCTGGCCACCTACCAGCCGGCGGTGCGGTCGGGCGCCTACGTCTACACCGCGGGCCAGCTCCCGATGGTCAAGGGCAGCATGCCGGTCACCGGCAAGGTCGGCGCCGAGGTGTCGCCGGAGCAGGCCAAGGAACTGGCCGCCACCTGCGCGCTGAACGCCCTGGCCGCCGTCAAGTCGGTCGTCGGTGACCTCGACAGGATCGCGCGTGTCGTGAAGGTCGTCGGCTTCGTCGCCTCGGCCCCCGACTTCACCGGGCAGCCGGGCGTGCTGAACGGCGCGAGCGAGCTCCTGGGCGCCGTCCTCGGCGAGAAGGGCGTCCACGCCCGCAGCGCCGTCGGTGTGGCGGTCCTGCCGCTCGACGCGCCCGTCGAGGTCGAGATCCAGGTCGAGCTGGTTCCCGGAGCCTGACCCCGCGAGAAGCCGTACGGACGGGGGCGCGGCGCCGTTTCACGGTGCCCGCGCCCCCCTCGGCACGGGCGAGGGCCAGGGCGGGGCCGCGCCCCGGCCGGGGCGCCGCCTTTCCGGGCGCCGCGCGTCGGCCGTCGGAAGGACGACCCTCGAACATCGGGCCGGATGGCCGTAGCATCCGGCCATGCCGAATGGTCAGCAGCAGCCCCCCGCCGGGGGCCAGTGGTACCCGCCCGAATGGCCCGACCGCATCCGTGCGCTCGCGGACGGCTCGCTCACCCCGGTGGTACCGCGGCTCGCCGCCACCGTGATGCTCCTGCGCGACACCCCGGACGGGCCCGTCGTCCACATGCTGCGCAGGCGGGCCTCCATGGCCTTCGCGGGCGGCGCGTACGCCTATCCGGGCGGCGGGGTCGACCCCCGCGACGAGGAGCACCACGTCGGCTGGGCGGGGCCCTCCCAGGCGGACTGGGCGGCCCGGCTCGGGACCGACGCCCGTACCGCGCAGGCCATCGTGTGCGGCGCCGTACGGGAGACCTTCGAGGAGGCGGGCGTGCTGCTCGCCGGCCCGACCGCGGACACGGTCGTCGGCGACACCACCGGCGAGGACTGGGAGGCGGACCGGCAGGCCCTCGTGAGGCGGGAGCTGTCCTTCGCGGACTTCCTCGAACGTCGTGGCCTGTGGCTGCGCTCCGACCTGCTCGGTGCGTGGGCGCGCTGGATCACGCCCGAGTTCGAGCCGCGCCGCTACGACACCTGGTTCTTCGTGGCCGCCCTCCCCGAGGGCCAGCGCACCCGCAACGCCTCCACCGAGGCAGACCGGACCGTCTGGATCCGCCCGGCCGACGCCGCCGACGGGTACGACAAGGGCGAGCTGCTGATGATGCCGCCGACCATCTCCACGCTGCGGTCCCTGGAGGCGTACGGGAGCGCCGCGGACGCGCTGGCGGCGGCGGGGGCCCAGGAGCTCGCCCCGGTGCTGGCGCAGGCCGCGCTGGAGGGCGGCGAGGTGGTGCTCAGCTGGCCGGGCCACGACGAGTTCACCAAGCGCGTCCGCCTCGGGCGCCCCGCAGGCCCCGCAGACCCCGGAGGTCCCGCATGAGCGACGCTGCCGCACTGCCCGGACAGCCCCGCGGGCTCGTCACCTCGGGGCCGGCCACCGCCCGCGCGGTGAACGTACTGGCCCCCAACGCCTCCGCGATGACCCTGGACGGCACCAACACCTGGCTGGTGTCCGAGCCCGGCTCGGACCTCGCCGTCGTCATCGACCCCGGCCCGCTGGACGAGGGCCACCTGCGGGCGGTCGTCGCCACCGCCGAGCGGGCGGGCAAGCGGGTCGCGCTCACCCTGCTCACCCACGGCCACCCCGACCACGCGGAGGGCGCGGGCCGCTTCGCCGAGCTCACCGGTACCAAGGTCCGCGCGCTGGACCCGGCCCTGCGCCTGGGCGACGAGGGGCTGGCCGCCGGGGACGTGATCCGGACCGGCGGGCTGGAGCTGCGGGTGGTGCCGACGCCGGGCCACACCAGCGACTCGCTCTGCTTCCACCTGCCCGCCGACCGGGCGGTGCTGACCGGCGACACCATCCTCGGCCGCGGCACCACGGTGGTCGCGCACCCCGACGGCCGCCTCGGCGACTACCTGGACTCCCTGCGCCGCCTGCGCTCGCTCACCGTGGACGACGGGGTGCACACCGTCCTGCCGGGGCACGGGCCGGTCCTGGACGACGCACAGGGCGCCGTCGAGTACTACCTGGCCCACCGGGCGCACCGGCTGGCACAGGTCGAGACGGCCGTCGAGAACGGCTTCACCACCCCCGAGGCGGTCGTCGCCCAGGTGTACGCGGACGTGGACCGCTCCCTGTGGCCGGCGGCTCAGTGGTCCGTCGAGGCGCAGCTCGAGTACCTTCAAGATCACGGACTGATCCCCGGAGGACCCGAATGAACACCATGTTCCTGCTCGTCATGCTCATAGGCACCGCCGGATGGATCACCTCGACGGTGTCGCTGCGCGTGAAGAGCCTCCAGGCGCAGGCCGACCGGACGGAGCGCCGCCTGGCGCTGCTGCTGGACCACCTGGGCATCGAGGAGCCGGAGCCGGCGGGCCTGGACGAGGTGCGCGCCCTGATCCGGGACGACCGGCAGATCTCGGCGATCAAGGCCTACCGCCGCATCACCGGCGCGGGCCTGGCGGAGGCCAGGCTGGCCGTCGAGGCCCTCGCCGTCACCGAGCGGACGAAGTAGCCCCCGGCCCCTGGGGGCGGCGGCGCGTCTTCGTGCCGTGGCGTGCCGTGTACTCGTCCGCGAGCCACGGCCCGAGGTCCTCGACGTAGCCGCGCGGCACGGCCGGGTCCTCGACCGGATCCAGAGCCACCGCGGCCGCGGCCCGCATCTGGGCGGCGCGCTCGGGGTAGTAGATGCCGAAGATTTCCGCGGACTCCGTCAGATCGCTGGTCCAGCCGCCCCACCGGGGCATGACCAGGGTGAATCCCGTGCGCACCAGGTGCCGTGCGAAGAGGCGGCTCAGCCGCCGGTGCTCCGCCGGGGTCGACGCCTCCCGCAGGCTCGTCCGCCACGTGGGCAGCAGCGCGGCGAGGTCGCCGTTGGTCTCACGGGCGAGCAGGCTGTCCGGCCGGTAGCGCGGCAGGTGCTCGGCCAGGTCCGCGCCGAGCAGCGGGGTGCACCGGCAGGCGAGGAACCAGCCCAGGTCGAATCGTTCCTCCTCGCTCAGCACGGTGTCCTTGTCGTGCAGCCGGAGAACGACGCCGTCGATCTGCTCGAAGTCGGCGTCGATGTCGCGCGCGAGGACCTCGGCGGTGTCGCGGTCGTCGTGCGAGGGCGCGTGGTGCAGGACGAGCAACAGGTCGAGGCCGGAGCGCCCGGACAGGGCCGTCCCGCGCGGCACGGACCCGTACAGGTATGCGCTGTGCAGCCGGCGCCCGTACGCCTCGCCCGTCCGCTCGCGCGCGGCGGCCACGACCGCCCGGAACTCGCCCTGCACCTGTCCGAGCGAGCCCTCCCGCTCGAAGTAGCCGTACGCGTCCAGACCTCGGTGCTCCATGCTTCCACTGTGCACGGAGCGGCTGCCCGGGCGTTCGAGGCGCGGGGGGCAGGGGGAGGCCGCCCTGCGAACGGAGGGCTCCGCCGGGCGGAACCTCCGCCGGGTACGCAGAAGGGTCCTGCCCGGCCGGACAGGACCCTTGTGCGTACGACCGGCGAGTGCGGCCGTCAGCTGTCAGCGGGAGCGCTTCGCGAGGCGCTCCACGTCCAGCAGGATCACCGCGCGGGCCTCCAGGCGGAGCCAGCCGCGGCCCGCGAAGTCGGCCAGGGCCTTGTTCACGGTCTCGCGCGAGGCGCCGACGAGCTGTGCGAGCTCTTCCTGGGTGAGGTCGTGCACCACGTGGATGCCCTCCTCCGACTGCACGCCGAAGCGGCGCGACAGGTCGAGGAGCGCCCGGGCCACGCGGCCGGGAACGTCGGAGAAGACCAGGTCGGACATCTGGTCGTTGGTCTTGCGCAGGCGCCGTGCGACGGCGCGCAGCAGCGCGGTCGCCACCTCGGGCCGGGCGTTGAGCCAGGGCTGGAGGTCGCCGTGGCCGAGGCCGAGCAGCTTGACCTCGGTCAGCGCGGTGGCGGTGGCGGTGCGCGGGCCCGGGTCGAAGAGCGACAGCTCGCCGATCAGCTCGCCGGGGCCGAGGACGGCCAGCATGTTCTCGCGGCCGTCGGGGGAGGTGCGGTGCAGCTTCACCTTGCCCTCGGTCACGACATACAGCCGGTCTCCGGGGTCGCCCTCGTGGAACAGGGCGTCGCCGCGTGCGAGGGTCACCTCGCCCATGGAGGCGCGGAGCTCCGCGGCCTGCTCGTCATCGAGCGCCGCGAAGAGCGGGGCGCGCCGCAGAACGTCGTCCACGAGTCTCTCTCCTATGTCGACCAGCTCAGGGGACCGTGCTCCCCATTTTGCCGGACGGCTCAAACAGTGCGATCAATCACAAGGATGCCGGACGGACGGGCGTGGTGTGCGGCGAGAGCCCGATCGGGGTGGTGTTACCTGAGGTCCGGACGGGTGTCAGCGCCCGGCCTTAGGCTGGCCGGGTGTCCAATAAGCCGGTGAGAGCACAGGCCAAGGGGTCCGCAGGAGTGACGGACGCCCAAAATTCAGCTGTGGGCGAACAAGGCCCCTCGATGGTGCCCCCGAAGGCCGTGACCGCCCCTCAGGGCAAAGTTTCGGCCAAGAAACCGAAGGCGGCGAAGCCGGAATCCCGCCTGGCCATGGTGCGCCGGGCGCGTCGGATCAACCGTGAGCTGGCCGAGACCTACCCGTACGCCCATCCGGAGCTCGACTTCCGCAATCCCTTCGAGCTGCTCGTCGCGACGGTGCTGTCCGCGCAGACCACCGACCTGCGGGTGAACCAGACGACCCCGGCCCTCTTCGCGGCCTATCCGACCCCCGAGGACATGGCCGCGGCCGTCCCCGAGGAGCTGGAGGAGCTCATCCGCCCGACCGGGTTCTTCCGGATGAAGGCCAAGTCCCTGCTGGGCCTGTCGCAGGCGCTGCGGGACGACCACGGCGGGGAGGTGCCGGGCCGGCTGGAGGACCTGGTGAAGCTGCCGGGCGTCGGCCGCAAGACCGCCAACGTGGTCCTCGGTAATGCGTTCGGTGTCCCCGGGATCACCGTGGACACCCACTTCGGGCGGCTGGTGCGCCGCTGGAAGTGGACCGAGCAGGAGGACCCGGAGAAGGTCGAGGCGGAGATCTGCGCGATTTTCCCCAAGAGCGAGTGGACGATGCTCTCGCACCGGGTCGTCTTCCACGGCCGCCGCATCTGCCACGCCCGCAGGCCCGCCTGCGGGGCCTGCCCGATCGCCCCGCTCTGCCCGGCGTACGGGGAGGGCGAGACGGACCCGGAGAAGGCGAAGAAGCTGCTCAAGTACGAGAAGGGCGGCCGGCCGGGCCAGCGGCTGAGCCCGCCGCCGGACTACCCGGGCCTGCCGGCGCCCCCGCTCGGCGAGGTCGCCGCGCAGGAGGCGCAGGAGCCGTAGGAACGAATCGGTACCCGGACCGCGTTTGCGGTGTGGGAGACGCTGTTGACAGAGGAACGCGGACAGGAGCGCCTATGACGCGCGGTACACGGGACGAGGCCGGGGTCACTGCGGGAGTGCGCGAGGGGGGCGGCCCGGCCGTCACCACCGCGGGGCTGCCCGACTGGCTCGATCCCGTCGTCGAGGCCGCCCGGACCGTGGAACCGCGGCAGCTGAGCCGGTTCCTGCCGCCCGAGGACGGCCGGGGGCGGCAGTCGGCCGTCCTCATCCTGTTCGGCGAGGGCCCCCGCGGGCCGGAACTGCTCCTGATGGAGCGCGCCGGCACGCTGCGCTCGCATGCGGGCCAGCCGTCCTTCCCGGGCGGCGCGCTGGACCCGGAGGACGGGGATCCGCAGACCACCGGCCCGCTGGCGGCGGCACTGCGCGAGGCCGAGGAGGAGACCGGCCTCGATCCTTCCGGTGTTCAGCTCTTCGGGGTGCTGCCCCGGCTCTACATCCCGGTCAGCGAGTTCGTCGTGACCCCGGTCCTCGGCTGGTGGCACACCCCGAGTCCGGTCGGCGTCGTGGACCCGGCCGAGACGGCCCGGGTGTTCACGGTTCCCGTGGCCGACCTCACGGATCCCGGGCACCGGGTCACGACGGTCCACCCGCGGGGCCACCTGGGCCCTGGTTTCACCGTCGAGTCGGCCCTCGTGTGGGGTTTCACGGCCGGGGTGATCGACCGGATCCTGCACTTCGCCGGCTGGGAACGCCCGTGGGACCGATCACGTCAGGTCCCGCTCGACTGGCACGCATGAGACGGTGGCCCACGTGAACGTGCTGGACATCCTGTTGTTGCTCGCCGCCGTGTGGTTCGCGATCGTCGGCTACCGCCAGGGGTTCGTCGTCGGCATCCTGTCGGTGATCGGCTTCCTGGGCGGTGGCCTGGTCGCCGTTGCCCTGCTCCCGCTGATCTGGGACCGGGTGACCGACAACGGCACCCAGGTGTCCACCACGGTCGTGGTCATCGCCGTCGTCGCGATCATCATCTGCGCCTCGGTCGGCCAGGCGCTGACCACCCATCTCGGCGGCAAACTCCGCCGCCAGATCACCGGTACGCCCGCGCGCGTGCTCGACGCCACCGGCGGCGCCCTGGTCAACGTGGTCGCGATGCTGCTGGTGGCCTGGCTGATCGGCTCGGCGCTCGCCGGTACCTCGCTGCCCACCCTGGGCAAGGAGGTCCGCAACTCCAAGGTGCTCCTGGGGGTTTCGCGGGTGCTGCCAGACCAGGCGAACAGCTGGTTCTCGGACTTCAGCTCCACCCTCGCGCGCAACGGCTTCCCGCAGGTGTTCAGCCCGTTCTCCAACGAGCCCATCACCGAGGTGAAGGCGCCCGACCCGGCGCTCGCCACCAGTCCCGTCGCGGACCTGGCCAAGCGCTCGATCGTGAAGGTCGTTGGTACGGCGCCCAGTTGCAGCAAGGTGCTGGAGGGCACGGGCTTCGTCTTCGCGCCCGGCAAGGTCATGACCAACGCGCACGTCGTCGGCGGGGTCGGTGAGCCGACCGTGCAGATCGGCGGCGAGGGCAAGCTGTACGACGGCAAGGTCGTGCTCTACGACTGGGAGCGCGACATCGCCGTCCTGGACGTGCCCAAGCTGAAGGCGCCGCCGCTGGAGTTCACCGACAAGGACGCGACGAGTGGCAACGACGCGATCGTCGCCGGCTTCCCGGAGAACGGCGCCTACGACGTCCGTGCGGCCCGGGTCCGCGGCCGGATCAATGCCAACGGACCGGACATCTACCACCGCGGCACCGTCCGACGGGACGTCTACTCGCTGTTCGCGACGGTCCGCCAGGGCAACTCCGGCGGCCCGCTGCTGACGCCCGAAGGCAAGGTCTACGGGGTCGTGTTCGCGAAGTCCCTCGACGACCCGAACACCGGCTACGCGCTCACCGTGGACGAGATCCGCGACGACATCGAGAAGGGCCGGACCGCCGAGCGCCGGGTCGAGAGCCAGGGCTGCGCCCTCTGACACGGCGCCCCCGCCGGGCCCCTACGTCCGCGGATGCCGCAGGCGTGCGGAGACCCAGCGGGCCCGGCGGCGCAGGATGCGGGGAATTCCGAGGCGTGGGTCGTGGCCATGCCGGCCGGCCCTCTCGTGCGTGCCCGGCGTGGCTGCCGAGCGGCGTTCGTGCGCGGTGTCACCGTAGTCGTGCGTCCAGCTCATACTCGGCTCTGTGCCCGGGCCCCAAGGTCCGTAACCCCGTACGGGGCAGCCAATTGGCCTATGCGCCGGGCAATTGAATGCCCGTAGGACAATCCGACCGCCGAACTGTCGTAGGTGCGGCGGCCGGTCAGCGGTCCGGCTCGGGGTCCTTCAGCCAGTTCACCAGCTCGGTCGAGAAGGCGACCGAGTCCTCCTCGTGCGGGAAGTGCCCGAGCCCGTCGAACAGCCGCCACCGGTACGGGGCTTCGACGTACTCGCCGGATCCGGCGGCGCTGCGCGTGCGCATCACCGGGTCGAGCGAACCGTGCAGGTGCAGCGTGGGCACCCGGACGGGCCGCTTCATCCGCCGGTTGAACTGCAGCCCGTCGGGCCGGGCCATCGACCGCATCATCCAGCGGTACGGTTCGATCGAGCAGTGCGCGGTGGACGGGATGCACATGGCCCGCCGGTACACGGCGAGGTCCTCCTCCTCGGGAGGCCGCGGCCCCGACCAGTCGCGGATCAGGTCCCCCACGAGGGCCCCGCCGTCGGCGACGAGCTGCCGCTCGGGCACGAAGGGCCGCTGGAAGCCCCAGATGTGTGAACTCGCCCGGGCCTGGCCGAAGTCCGACAGCATCGCCGAGCGCCAGCGGCGGGGGTGGGGCATGGACGACACGACGAGCCGGCGCACCAGCTTGGGCCGCATCACGGCCGCCGTCCAGGCGAGGTATCCGCCCAGGTCGTGCCCGACGAGCGCGGCGTCCGGCTCGCCGAGGGACCGTACGACCCCGGTGATGTCGAGCGCCAGGTTGGCGGGGTCGTAGCCGCGCGGGGTGCGGTCGCTGCCGCCGACCCCGCGCAGGTCCATCGCGACCGCGCGGTACCCGGCGTCGGCGAGCGCGGTCAGCTGGTGCCGCCAGGTCCACCAGAACTGCGGGAAGCCGTGCAGCAGCAGCACCAGCGGCCCGTCACCGAGCTCGGCGACGTGGAACCGGGCACCGTTGGCGGCCACGTCCCGGTGCGTCACCGCTTCCCCGCCGGGGAGGCCGAGCCGCACAGCTGTGGCGGCCGTGGGCGGAATGCTGGGGTCCGGCGTGGGCGCTGTCATGAGGACGAGCGTGCCACACCCACAGCCTTGTCACTCACCGGCCGCGGGTGCGGCTTGACGGTCCCGACCACCGCGGCGGTCTGCCTGACCGAGGCGATGGACTTCTCCGGCGGCTTGACCTTCTTGAACTTCCGTACGGCGATCAGTGCGAGCACGCCCGCGATCAGCAGGAACGCGCCGCCGACGATCAGGAAGGACCAGGCGAGGCCGAGCCCCAGGTTGTGGATCCCGTACGCCGCGGCGAAGGTCAGCACCGGGAGGGAGAAGACGGCGAAGACGCCCGCGGCGACGAGGGAGACGCTGCCGCTGCCCACGCGCTTGGCGTCCTCGCGCAGTTCCGCCTTGGCCAGGGCGATCTCGTCGTGAACCAGGGCGGACATCTCGGCGGTGGCCGAGGCGACCAGCTGGCCGAGTGTGCGCTCGGCTCCCTGCGCCCCTTGGTCCACTGCGCTCATCGCTCTCTCCTTCTGTCGTCGGCCGCCGCCGGGCGGCTGTCGTGCGTCTGTCCCTGCGTCGTCACTCAGATCATGCCGGACGGTCGGCCTCGGTGGTGGACCCGGCTGCGCTTTGGAGCGCGGCGGCGGCCGCCTTCTCCGCCTTGCGGCGGTGTTCCGCCGCCCGGTCCTCGTAGATCTTCGCCATCCGCAGGTGGTACTCGGGCTTGTCCTCCTCGTAGATGTCCGGGATGCCGTCGTGGTCCTCGTCGCGCTCCTCGGCCTCGGTGAGCAGCCGGTAGCGGCGGTTGCGGAGCTTGAGCAGGACGCACGCGATCACGGCGGCGATGAGGGAGCCGATCAGCACGGCGGCCTTGATCTCGTCGGTGAGGATCGCGTCGCCCGCGAAGGCGAGTTCGCCGATGAGGAGGGAGACGGTGAAGCCGATTCCGGCGAGCGTGGCGACAGCGAGCACGTCGGGCCAGGCGAGGTCCTCGTTCAGCTCGGCCCTGGTGAAGCGGGCGGCCAGCCAGGTTCCGCCGAAGATGCCCACGGTCTTGCCGACGACGAGGCCGAGGACCACGCCGAGGGTCTCGGGGCGGGTGAAGACCTGCGCGATGGCCTCGTCGGAGAGCGAGACCCCGGCGGACAGGAGCGCGAAGAGCGGTACGGCGAGACCGGCCGAGACGGGCCGGACCAGGTGCTCGATGTGCTCGCCGGGGGAGGTCCGTTCACCTTCCCTGCGGGTGCAGCGGAGCATCAGGCCCATGGCGACGCCGGCGATGGTGGCGTGCACGCCGCTGTTGTACATGAGGCCCCAGACGACCAGGGCGAGCGGGACGTAGACGTACCAGCCCCGGACGCCGCGGCGGAGCAGGAACCAGAAGAGGGCCAGCCCCGCCAGCGCCCCGCCGAGCGCCAGGAAGTCGATCTCGTTGGTGAAGAACACCGCGATGATCAGGATGGCGAAGAGGTCGTCGACGACGGCGAGGGTCAGCAGGAAGGCGCGCAGGGCCGAGGGGAGGGAGGTGCCGATGACGGCCAGCACGGCGAGTGCGAAGGCGATGTCGGTGGCCGTCGGAACCGCCCAGCCGTCCATGGAGCCGTTGCCGGTGAGGTTGACCAGTGCGTAGACGAGTGCGGGCACGGCCATGCCGCAGAGGGCGGCGATCACCGGGAGGGCGGCGGCCCTGGGGTCGCGCAGGTCTCCCGCGACGAGTTCGCGCTTGAGCTCGATGCCTGCGACGAAGAAGAAGATGGCGAGGAGCCCGTCGGCCGCCCAGTGCTGGAGGGAGAGGTCCAGGCCGAGGGCGGCGGGGCCGATGTGGAAGGACCGTACGCTCGCGTAGCTGTCCGAGATGGCGGGGATGTTGGCCCACAGCAGGGCGGTGATCGCGGCCACGAGGAGCAGGACGCCGCCCACCGTCTCGGCGCGCAGGGCATCGGCGATGTAGCGGCTCTCGGGCAGCGAGAGGCGGCCGAGCAGCTTGCGGCTCTTGTCGTCGGTGGGGGTGGGCGCGGCCACGGGGGCACCTCCGGGGGCTGTTGGACGGCATGGCGGAACTCGTTGCCGACCAGACTTCCCGGCGCACCCTGTGGTCTTTCTTTACGCTTTCATGATTTTACAGGGTGTACGCGAGGGCGTATCCGGCGATCATCACTTTATGCGCGAAAGGGGCACCCGGCGCGTCGCGCCGAGTGCCCCTTCCCGTGTCCGTCGCCGGTGACTCCGGAGCCGCAGGTGTCTCAGGTGTCGCCGGGTCAGTCCTCGCTGCCGGCCGCAGCCGGGAGCTTGCTCTGGATGAGGTCCATGACCGAGGAGTCGGCGAGCGTGGTGACGTCGCCGACCGCGCGGTTCTCCGCCACGTCGCGCAGCAGACGGCGCATGATCTTGCCCGAGCGGGTCTTCGGCAGTTCCTGCACCGGCAGGATCCGCTTGGGCTTGGCGATCGGGCCGAGCGTGCTGCCCACGTGGTTGCGCAGGTCCGCGACCAGGTTCTCGGTCTCGGACGCGCTGCCGCGCAGGATGACGAAGGCCACGATGGCCTGGCCGGTGGTCTCGTCGGCGGCGCCGACGACGGCGGCCTCGGCGACCGACGGGTGCGAGACGAGCGCCGACTCGACCTCGGTGGTCGAGATGTTGTGTCCGGAGACCAGCATCACGTCGTCCACCCGGCCCAGCAGCCAGATGTCGCCGTCGTCGTCCTTCTTCGCGCCGTCGCCCGCGAAGTACTTGCCCTCGAAGCGCGACCAGTAGGTGTCGATGAAGCGCTGGTCGTCGCCCCAGATGGTGCGCAGCATCGACGGCCACGGCTCGGTGAGGACCAGGTAGCCGCCTCCGCCGTCCGGGACCTCGCGCGCCTCGTCGTCCACGACGGTGGCGGAGATACCGGGCAGGGCGCGCTGGGCGGAGCCGGGCTTGGTGTGGGTGACGCCCGGCAGCGGGGAGATCATCATCGCGCCGGTCTCGGTCTGCCACCAGGTGTCCACGATCGGGCAGCGGTCGCCGCCGATGTGCTTGCGGTACCAGACCCAGGCCTCGGGGTTGATCGGCTCGCCGACGGAGCCCAGGACGCGCAGGCTCGACAGGTCGAACTTCGCGGGGATGTCGTCTCCCCACTTCATGAACGTGCGGATGGCCGTGGGCGCCGTGTAGAGGATCGTGACGCCGTACTTCTGCACAACCTCCCAGAAGCGGCCCTGGTGTGGGGTGTCCGGCGTGCCCTCGTACATGACCTGCGTGGCGCCGTTCGCGAGCGGCCCGTAGACGATGTAGGAGTGCCCGGTCACCCAGCCGATGTCGGCCGTGCACCAGTAGACGTCGCTCTCCGGCTTCAGGTCGAAGACCGCGTGGTGGGTGTAGGCCGCCTGCGTGAGGTAGCCGCCGGAGGTGTGCAGGATGCCCTTCGGCTTACCCGTGGTCCCCGAGGTGTAGAGGATGAAGAGCGGGTGCTCGGCGTCGAAGGCCTGCGGGGTGTGCTCCGCGGACTGACGGGCGACCACGTCGTGCCACCAGACGTCGCGGCCCTCGGTGAAGGCGGTGTCCTGGCCGGTGCGGCGAACGACGAGTACGTGCTCGACCTGCGGGCACTTGGCGACGGCCTCGTCGATGGCGGGCTTCAGGGCGCTGGGCTTGCCGCGGCGGTAGCCGCCGTCGGCGGTGATGACCAGCTTGGCGTCGGCGTCCTGGATGCGGGAGGCGACGGCGTCGGCGGAGAAGCCGCCGAAGACCACGGAGTGCGCGGCGCCGATACGGGCGCACGCGAGCATCGCGACGACCGCCTCGGGGATCATCGGGAGGTAGACGGCGACGCGGTCGCCGGCCTCGACGCCCAGCTCGGTGAGGGCGTTGGCGGCCCTGGAGACCTCGTCCTTGAGCTCGGCGTAGGTGATCGCGCGGCTGTCGCCGGGCTCGCCCTCGAAGTTGATGGCGACGCGGTCGCCGTTGCCGGCCTCGACGTGACGGTCCACGCAGTTGTACGCGACGTTCAGCTTGCCGTCGGCGAACCACTTCGCGAAGGGCGGATTCGTCCAGTCGAGCGTCTCGGTCGGCTCGGTGGCCCAGGTCAGCCGCCCGGCCTGCTCGGCCCAGAAGCCCAGCCGGTCCGCGTCGGCCTGTGCATACGCAGCCTCTTTCACATTGGCGGCGGCGGCCAGATCGGCAGGCGGTGCGAACCGCCGCTCCTCCTTGAGCAGATTGGCCAGGCTCTCATTGCTCACGACATCTCCCTTTCCCAGGGTGTCCGTTGTGTCCCCGGGCATAGCTCATCAGTCAGCGGCCCAGGTGACAAGGGGTAGCCTGAAATTGGTTTAGACCTATATCACGCAGACGGCCCGCGCGAGAACGGCGTGCGAACGGCCCCTCCCCGCTGCAGGGTGCGGGAAGGGGCCAATCGATGGCACGGATACCGGAGGGTATCGGTTCAGGCGTGCTGGCCGACCGTGTCGAAGACCCTGCAGTCGAAGAAGTCCTCGCCCTCGGACAGCAGGTACGCCTGGGCCTCACCCACGTGGAAGTACATCCCGTGCAGCTCCAGGGTGCCCTCGGCGAGCCGCCGGGCCACCGACTCGTGGGCCCGCAGGTGCTCCAGCTGCTGGACCACATTGGTCAGGCACAGCTGCTCCACGGCGTCCGCGGGCAGCCGGCCCGCGATCCGGGCCCACGCATGGTGCCGGCTCGCCATCCGCTCCAGACTGGGCAGCCCGTGCCGCAGCCAGCGGCGCAGCGGGCTGACCGCGACTCCGGGCGCGGAGCTGAGGAGGGCCTGCATGGCCCCGCAGCCCGAGTGCCCGCAGACCGTGATGCTGTCCACCTTCAGCACGTCCACCGCGTACTCGATGGCCGCGGCGACGGAGTCGTCCGTGGACTCCGCGCCGGGCAGCGGCACCAGATTCCCGACGTTGCGGACGGTGAACAGGTCTCCGGGACCGCTCGCCGTGATCATGCTGGTCACCAGCCGGGAGTCCGCGCAGGTGATGAAGAGCTGGGAGGGCCGCTGCCCCTCGCGGGCCAGCCGCGCCAGCTCGTCCCGTACATGGGGTGCGGTGTCCCGCTGGAAGGCACTGATCCCGTTCGCCAGTTGGCCCGCGCCGCGCCGCCGGGGCGCCGGTGAGGGGGCCTGCGCACCGCCGTCCTCCGGGTGCGTGGCCGCCGCCGCTGCCGCCATGGTCGCGGCCGTGGCCGTACGGGTGGCCGTGGCGCGGTGGTCGCAGTGGTTCTGCCAGGGGGTCCAGGGGCGGCAGCACTGGTGCGCCCCGCGCTGCCGGTCGCGCCGGGACCGCTCGCTCTGGTGGCCGCCCTCGGCGTGGCGGCCGTCGTGGCCGCGACCGGACCCGTGGGTCCCGCCTGCGGCCTCGGCCTCCTCCGCTCCGTCTGGGGAGCCGGCCTCCCCGGCCGCGGCCGGATCGGCCCCGGTGATCCGGGCCGCCTGCCCCGAGCGGCCGGTGACCTCCAGGGCCCCGCCGTGCGCCAGGTGGGACTGCTGCCAGTCCTGGATCGTCTCGTAGGCCGCGTGGTCCATGAAGGAACCGTCGAGCTCGACCACGGCGTGCGTGCCGTGCGGGATCTGGTTGAGCACCCGGCTCAGCCGCGGCACCGCGAGGAAGGTCAACTGCCCGCGGGCACGCACCCGGTGGACACCGCTGTCCAGCCGCTCCAGAGTGATGCGCGTCCGGGCGAGCCGGTGCAGGGCGAGGGCGACGGCCACCGCGATGCCCACGGCCACGCCCTCCAGCACCCCGCCGAGCACCACGGCCACGATGGTCGTCCCGTAGACGAGGGCCTCCCGGTGCCGGGTGACGCTGCGCAGGTGCGTGATGCTGACCATCTGTACGCCCACCGCCATCACCAGGGCGGCCAGCGTGGCAAGCGGGATCAGGTCGAGGAGCGGGACCAGCAGGAAGGCCGCGAGCAGCACCCACAGGCCGTGCATCATGGACGACTTCCGGCTGGCCGCACCGGACTTGACGTTCGCCACGCTGCGCACGGCCACGCCCGTGATGGGCAGCCCGCCCAGGGCCCCGGAGACGATGTTCGCCGCGCCCTGCCCGCGCAGCTCCCGGTCGAGGTCGGCGCGCGGAGGGCGGTTGTCCGTGCCGCGCTCGGAGGCGATCAGCTTGTCGGTCGCGACGGCGGAGAGCAGCGACTCCACGCTTCCGACCAGGGTGATGGTCAGTACGGCGGCGATGAGGCCGAGGACCGGCCCTTCGGGCATCTCGGGGAGGGCATGGCTGCGCCAGGACGGCAGGTCCACCCGGGGAAGGCTGAGCCCGGCCAGTGCGGCGAAGGCGGTGGCCGTGCCGACGGCGGCGAGCGGAGCCGGCACCTTGCGCAGACCCCGGCCTACCCGCCCGGGCAGCCGCGGCCAGCCGAGCAGGACGATCAGCGTCAGCACGCTGATGCCGAGCGCCACGGGGTGCAGATCGGCCAACTGGGCCGGCAGTCCGAGGACGTTGGCCACGGCCGAGCTCTGCGGGGTGCCGCCGAGCACGATGTGCAGCTGGGCCAGGGCGATGGTCACGCCGATGCCCGCGAGCATGCCGTGCACGATGGCCGGACTGACCATGAGCGCGGACCGGGCGGTGCGCAGGGCGGCGAGGCCGAGCTGGCAGACGCCGGCGAGCACGGTGATGGCGCACGTCGTGCGCCATCCGTACCGCTGGATCAACTCCGCGGTGACCACGGTGAGGCCGGCCGCGGGCCCGCTCACCTGGAGGGGGGCGCCGCCCAGGCGTCCGGCGACGATCCCGCCCACCGCGGCCGCGACCAGGCCCGCCTGGAGCGGTGCTCCGGTGGCCAGGGCGATGCCGAGGGAGAGCGGCATGGCGATCAGGAAGACGGTGATGGAGGCGGAGAGGTCCGCGGGGAGGTCTTTGCGGACCCCTTGGGGTGTGCGTGTGGGGAAGGTGGCTGTCATCGGTTCCCGTCTCCTCTGGGATGAGGGGTGATGCGGCGGGAGTCTCAACACTCAGTAAACGGATGGTAATGGAGAGTAAAGATGAGCGGTGGACAATTCGGGCAAATGGCTTATGAATTAGCACCCAGGGGTGATTAAGCATTTTGTCCGGCTTGTCATACCTTCCTCGCGGTGGACCGCGTGGGACGTTGCGGCGCGGAAGTCCTGCGATGGAACTGCGAGGGAGAGGTGGGGCGGATGATCGCCGCCACGAAGAAGATCGCCGGCGGCCTGGTCGCCACGGCGCTGGTCCTGGGCGTCGCCGGGTGCACCGCCTCGGAACCCGCGAAGTCCCCGGCCGCCGGAGGCCCGAACGCGCGCAAGGCCCCGGACGCCCCCGGCAGCGTCAACCGCCCCATCGGCGACGGTTCGACGGCGTACACCGGGCCGCAGCCGAACGTGCAGAAGCCGCAGAAGCTCAAGCCGGGGGAGAAGCCCCCGCAGTTCGTGGTGTTCTCGTGGGACGGGGCCGGTGAGGACAGCCAGAAGCTCTTCTCGCACTTCCGCGAGGTCGGCAAGAAGTACAACGCCCGTATGACGTACTTCCTCAGCGGTGTGTACATGCTTCCGGAGGAGAAGCGTTTCCTCTACACCGCGCCGCAGCACTCGCCCGGCCGCTCCGACATCGGCTTCGGCGACCTCCAGGGCATCAAGGACACCGCCACCCAGGTCCGTGCGGCCTGGCTGGAGGGAAATGAGATCGGCACCCACTTCAACGGCCACTTCTGCGGGCCCGACGGCGGCGTCGGCACCTGGTCCGTGGAGGAGTGGAAGAGCGAGATCGACCAGGCCAAGTCCTTCGTCAAGAACTGGAAGACGAACGCGGGCCTGAAGCAGGAGGAGGCGCTCCCCTTCGACTACGACAAGGAGCTCATCGGCGCCCGCACCCCCTGCCTCGAAGGACAGAAGAACTTCATGCTGGCGGCGAAGGGCATGGGCTTCCGCTACGACTCCAGCGGGATCAGCAAGCAGATCTGGCCCAAGAAGACGGACGGCCTCTGGGACATCCCGCTCCAGCTCGTGCCGATGCCGGGCCGTGCCTTCGACACGTTGAGCATGGACTACAACTACATGGTCAACCAGTCCGGGACGACCTCGCAGGGCGACCCCTCGCAGCACACCTACTGGGGCGACCAGATGCGCGACGGTCTGCGGCAGGCCTTCGACCGCGTCTACCAGGGCAACCGCGCGCCGCTGATCATCGGCAACCACTTCGAGTCCTGGAACGGCGGCACCTACATGCGTGCCGTCGAGGAGTCGATCAAGGGCATGTGCACACAGAAGGAGGTCCGCTGCGTGCCGTTCCGCGAGCTGGTGGACTGGCTCGACGCCCAGGACCCGAAGGTCCTGGAGTGGATGCGCACCCTCGATGTCGGTGAGGCGCCGAAGGAAGGCTGGGCGAAGTTCCTGACCGCGGGGCCGCCGGCGGCGCCGGCCGCCCCTGTCGGCGTCAAGCCGGCTGCGGAGCCGGCCGAAGGGGCTGGGGACGAGGGCTGACGACCTCCTCGGAGCCCGCGCCGCCGTCGAACGCGTCGGGGGCCTCCGGGCCCTCGCGCAGGACGAACCCGGGGTCGACCTGCTCCGCCAGGTCTGCCCCGGTCTTGGCGTTGCCCCAGCTCTCCGCGTTCTTGAGGTGGAAGCTCACCATCTGCTCGGTGTACCGGACCCAGTCGCGGTGCGCGTACGAGTCGTCGGCGGCGTCCTGGAGCGACTGGAGGGCGAACCGGTTGGTCGCCTCCAGCAGTTCGAAGGATGCCGGGCGGCCCTTCTCCATCGCCCGCACCCAGTCGGAGTGCCCGACGGTGACCAGCAGGTCCTCACCCACCTCGTCCTGGAGGAACTCGATGTCCTCGGGGCCCTGCACCTTGTTGCCGACGACCTTGAGCGACACCCCGAAGTCCCGCGCGTACTCCTTGTACTGGCGGTAGACGGACACGCCCTTGCGGGTCGGTTCGGCGACGAGGAAGGTCACGTCGAAGCGGGTGAACATGCCCGATGCGAAGGAGTCGGAGCCCGCCGTCATGTCGACGACCACGTACTCGTCCGGTCCGTCGACGAGGTGGTTCAGGCACAGCTCGACCGCTCCGACCTTGGAGTGGTAGCAGGCCACACCCAGGTCGGCCTCGGTGAACGGCCCGGTGGCCATGAGGCGTACGGGCTCCCCGTCGAGCAGCACCGTGCGCGCGCAGGCCTCGTACACCGGGTTGTCCCCGGTGACGCGCAGCAGCCGCGAGCCGCGGCCCGGCGGAGTGGTCTTGATCATCGCCTCGGCGGAGGCGATGCGCGGGTTGGAGCCCCGCAGATAGTCCTTGATCAGGGGCAGGTGCGCGCCCAGGGCCGGCAGTGCGGCGGCCTGGTCCTCGGCGAGTCCGAGCGCGGCGCCCAGGTGCTGGTTGATGTCGGCGTCCACCGCGACGACGGGGGCTTCATTGGCGGCGAGGTGGCGGATGAAGAGGGAGGACAGCGTCGTCTTGCCGCTGCCGCCCTTTCCCACGAAAGCGATCTTCATGTTCACCAAGCGTAGCGGGTGAGTAGCGCTGAGTTGTCAAGGTGAGTGAAGAAGACCACTCCAAGGAGGGGTCGGTGCCAGGCCCGCGCAGTGCGTAGGCTCCCTACTTATGAGTAGCGCTTCTGACCCGTTGGCCGCCCTGGCCGGGCTGCCGGGTGTCGCCGATTCCGTGGATTCCGTACGCAAGGCCGTGGACCGGGTCTACGGGCACCGGGTGATGCGCCGCCGCAGCGGTGAGATCACCTCGGAGGCCGCCCTGCGCGGCGCCCGGGGCAGCGCGGCGCTGTCCGGCGCGGACTGGGCGCTGGAGGAGGTACGGCGGCGCACCGACTTCGGTGCGGAGCCGGAGGCGCTGACCGTGGGCGCCGCGCTGCGGCTCACCGCGGAGGCCGGGCAGCTGCTGAGCATCTGGCGCCAGTCGCCGCTGCGGGTCCTGGCGCGCCTGCACCTGGTGGCGGTCGGGTCGACGGCCGAGGGGGACGTGGTGGGCCGTCCGCGCCTCGCGGGCGAGCCGGTGACCGAGCCGCTGGTGGAGGCACCGCTGCCGGGGGCCGACGAGGTCGCCGGCCGGCTGGACGGCCTGTCCCGGATCATCATCGCGGGGGGTTCGGCCCCGGCCCTGGTCACGGCGGCGGTGGTGCACGGCGAGCTGCTCGCCCTGCGGCCGTTCGCCTCGTACAACGGCCTGGTCGCGCGGGCGGCCGAGCGCATCGTCCTGATCAACAGCGGGCTGGATCCCAAGGCGATCTGCCCGGCCGAGGTCGGTCACGCGGAACAGGGCACCGAGGCCTATCTGACGGCCTTCGAGGGCTACCTCTCCGGAACCCCGGAAGGCCTGGCCGCGTGGATCGGCCACTGCGGCCGGGCGATCGAGCTCGGAGTGCGCGAGTCGACGGCGGTCTGCGAGGCCCTGCAGCGCGGCGCGGCCTGAGCCCTTCGCCGGGTTCGGGGCCCGGACATGGGTTGCGGCGACACCGTACTGCTCTGGTGTCGCCGCTGGCATTCACGCCCAGTTACCAAGCGTCCTCGAAGGATGCCCATCAGGTCGGGTACTTTGCCCGTCACCTGGTGCGGCTGGCCCGTAATCGACGGGTCGACGTCGCGTGGGTGCTCGGCGTTCATGCATCGGTCCGTGGGCCTTACTGCGTTTTAAAGATGATCCTCTCGGATGTTCTTTGGTCTCGCGGGCCGTTGCTTTATTTGTACTCCGCTTCGCTCCTGTGCGAAACCCCTGGCTCCACTTTTTACTTTCCGGGACGAGCGGGTGTGAATCGGACAGCCCGAATCGGTGCAGGCGGGGCGATCGGGAATCAGGCGGAGGCGGCGGCCGACAGGGCGTGGGCCCGGCGCCGGCTCGCGTACCAGACCAGCCCGGCGGTGGCGGCTGCCGCGCCCACCGCGGCCGCCGCGATGAGCGCCGGGCGTGCGGGCATCGAGAGTCCGGGGAGCCGCTGCTTCAGCCGGACCGGCCGGTTGAAGACCAGGACCGGCCACTCGCGTGCCGTCGCCTCCCGGCGCAGCGCGCGGTCCGGGTTGACGGCGTGCGGGTGCCCGACCGCCTCCAGCATCGGGATGTCGGTCGCCGAGTCGCTGTAGGCGTAGCACCGGGAGAGGTCGTAGCCCTCGGACTCGGCCAGCTCCCGTACGGCCTCCGCCTTGGTGGGTCCGTAGGCGTAGTAGTCGATTTCGCCGGTGAAGCAGCCGTCCTCGCCCACGACCATGCGCGTGGCGACGACCCGGTCCGCGCCGAGCATCTCTCCGATCGGCTCGACGACCTCCGCTCCGGAGGTGGACACGATCACCACGTCACGGCCCGCCGTGTGGTGGGCCTCGATCAGGGACGCGGCCTCGTCGTAGATGATCGGGTCGATGAGATCGTGCAGGGTCTCCGCGACGATCTCCCGCACCTGCTGCACGTTCCACCCCTTGCAGAGGGCGGACAGGTACTCCCGCATCCGCTCCATCTGATCGTGGTCGGCGCCGCCGGCCAGGAAGATGAACTGGATGTAGGCGGTGCGCAGCACGGCCCGCCGGTTGATCAGGCCGCCTTGGTAGAAGGACTTGCTGAACGTCAAGGTGCTCGACTTCGCAATGACCGTCTTGTCCAGATCGAAGAAGGCTGCGGTGCGAGGCGAGGAGTGCGGCAAGGGCTGATTTTCCACGCCCCGAGCATATGCGCCCACCATTCGGCGTAAGGTGTGGCGCGTGGGTTTGCCTGAGAGGGCTCTCGGGTACACCATGGAAGTCACGGATCGTTCGCGACCGTGCTAACCCGGTCTGGCTCCTCCCCCCCCGAGTCGGACCGTGGGGACGACCCCCGCTCTCCCCCCCGGCGGGGGTCGTCGCATGTCCGGACGCGGTTCGCGTCCCCCGGCTCCGGCTCCGATCGACCATCTCCTCGGCCCTCCTCTTCTGCGGGGCCCGCCTGGCACAGGCCCTCACCACGTCAGACTCGTGACGTTGCGTAGTTGTTCCCCTGCGCTCAGGAACTCACCTGTGAGGGTGACCGGGTTATTCACAATCGATGGGTTGTCCACAGTTATTGGGCAAGATCCACTTCTTTTTCCCGATCGCTGCACGGTGATTCCAGCCGCGAAGTCCGCGGTGCTGGGATTTGCAGTGAGAAGGGGGCGGAGATCGTGGCTCGATCGAAGTCGTGCGAAACGCCGAAGTCCGTGATGACCGGAAGGGCGGCTGGAGTTGGGGCCGCCGCCGGGGCCCCGCCCGCAGATGCGTCCGCCGGGGGCCGGCCGTTGATCATCACCGAGGACCCCTTGCTGCTCGACGACTTGCTGAGGCTCTGCGCGGCCGCGGGGGCCGAGCCGCACGTGCTCCACGGGGCGCCGGGGCCCGGCGGTGCGGCCGTGGAAGCGGAGGTCGGACCGGCCGCAGGCGGGGCCCGCCCGGCGGTTTCATCAACTGGCTTCAATGAGGCGGAAGTTGGCTGGGAGTCGGCCCCCCTGGTGCTGGTCGGGGACGATGCCGCACGGCGGGTGCGGGGTGCGCCGCGCAGGACCGGGGTCTTCCTGGTCGGACGGGACCTCGACGACCCCCTCGTGTGGCAGCGGGCGGTGGAGATCGGCGCCGAAGAGGTGCTGCGCCTCCCCGACGCCGAGGGGCGGCTCGTGGACCGGATCGCCGATGTCGTCGAGGGGGCCGGACGGCCCGCCCTCGCCGTCGGGGTGATCGGAGGCAGCGGCGGGGCGGGCGCCTCCACCCTGGCCTGCGCCCTCGCGGTCCGGGCCGCCCGTGCGGGGGAGCGGACCATGCTCATCGACGGCGACCCGCTGGGCGGCGGTATGGACGTACTGCTCGGCGGCGAGGGCGCCGAAGGCCTGCGCT
Source organism: Streptomyces yangpuensis (assembly GCF_001005295.1). Lineage (GTDB taxonomy): Bacteria > Actinomycetota > Actinomycetes > Streptomycetales > Streptomycetaceae > Streptomyces > Streptomyces yangpuensis. The sequence continues at coordinate 583,608 of NZ_LBMK01000003.1, forward strand.
GGCCGGACTTCGCGGCCTCCCGGGGGCGGGTGGGGGCCGGAGCGCTGGAGGAGTCCCTGCCCGAACTGCACGAGCTGCGGGTGCTCAGCTGGGACCGCGGGGACCGGGTGGTCGTGCCGCCCGCCGCCGTCCGCTCGGTGGTGGCCGCCGCGCGCCGCCGGGGCGGGGTCGTCGTGGTCGACCTCCCACGCCGGGTGGACGAGGCCGTGGCCGAGGTGCTGGCCCAGCTCGACCTGGTGCTGATGGTGGTGCCGGGCGAGCTGCGGTCGGTGGCCGCGGCGGGCCGGGTGGCCGCCGGTGTGCGGATGGTGGCCCGGGACGTCCGCGTCGTCGTACGGGGACGCTGTCCGGGCGGTCTCGATCCGGAGGCCGTGGCGGGCCTGCTGGGGGCGCCGCTGGCCGGTGAGGTGCCCGTCGAGGTGGGTCTCCCGGGCCGGGTGGCCGAGGGGGAGCCGCCAGGGGCGCAGGCGCGCGGCTCCCTGGCCCGCTTCTGCGACGGCTTCTGGCAGCGGGCACTCGGTGCCGCTCAGGGGGTGCCGGCATGAGCGCGGTGCTGCTGGACGCGGTGCGCCGACGGCTCGCCGAGAGCGGGGCGGAGCCCACCCCGGCGCGGGTGGCAGCGGCCCTGCGCGCACAGGGCAGGCTGTTGGGCGACGAGGAAGTGCTCGGCGCTGCAGCCGAGTTGCGTTCCGAACTGGTCGGCGCGGGCCCGCTGGAACCGCTGCTCGCCGATCCGGAGGTGACCGACGTACTGGTGGCGGCCCCGGACCGGGTGTGGGTTGACCGCGGCGGCGGGCTGGAGCTGACCGGGGTGACCTTCGCCGACGCGGGGGCCGTGCGCAGGCTCGCCCAGCGGCTGGCCGCCGTCGCCGGCCGGCGTCTCGACGACGCCCGGCCCTGGGTGGACGCCCGGATGCCCGACGGAACCAGGCTGCATGCCGTGCTGCCACCGGTCTCGGTGGGCTCGGCCTGTCTCTCGCTGCGCGTCGTGCGGCCGCGGGCGTTCACCCTGGACGAGCTCGTCGCGGCGGGCACTCTGCCGCCCGGCGGGCAGGAGCTGCTGCGGGACATGGTCGAGGCCCGGTTGTCGTTCCTCGTCTCCGGCGGGACCGGGACCGGCAAGACCACGCTCCTGAGCGCCCTGTTGGGGCTGGTGGGCCCCGGCGAGCGGATCGTCCTGGCCGAGGACTCCGCCGAGCTGCGTCCGGACCATCCGCACGTGGTGCGGCTGGAGACCCGGCCGGCCAATCAGGAGGGCGCGGGGCTGGTCACGCTGGCGGACCTGGTCCGGCAGGCGCTGCGGATGCGGCCCGACCGGCTGGTGGTCGGGGAGGTGCGTGGCGCCGAGGTGGCGGACCTGCTCGCCGCCCTGAACACAGGCCACGAAGGCGGTTGCGGCACGGTGCACGCCAACGCGGCCGCCCATGTTCCCGCCCGGCTGGAGGCGCTGGGGACGGCCGCGGGGCTCGACCGGGGCGCCCTGCACAGCCAGTTGGCCGCCGCGCTGACCCTCGTGCTGCACCTGGTGCGGGACCGGGCGGGGCGGCGCCGGGTGGCCGAGGTACACGTCCTGGAACGGGACCCCGCCGGGCTGGTGGTGACCGTGCCCGCGCTGCGGTGGGCCGCCCGCGGTTTCGTACGGGAGCAGGGCTGGGAGCGTCTGCGTCCGCTGCTGCGAGGTGCCCGGTGAACGCCGGGGCGGGGCCTGCGCTGCCGCTGTTCGCGGGGGTGCTGTGCGCGGGCGCCGCCGCCTGGGGGATCACCGGATGCGACCGGGTGTCCCGGCGGGCCCGGGCGGTGCTGGCCGGGGGAGGCGGGGCGCTCGCCTGCGGGCTGCCGCGCCGGAAGCTGCTGCTCGGCGCCGTACGGGTGCGGGCCGTGCGGTGGAGGGAGTGGGCCTGCCTCGGTGCCGGGCTGGTGATCGCGGTCGTGGGCGGGTCGGTGCTGCCGCTGCTGGCCGGAGCGGCCGCGGTGCCCCTGGTACGGCGGTGGCTGCGGGCGCGGGCGCGTGAACGGGCCCGCAGCGAGCGGGCGGCCGAGGTGGTGGCCCTGTGCGGGGCGGCGGTGGGTGAGCTGCGGGCCGGTGGCCAGCCCGGGCAGGCGTTGATGGCGGCGCTGCGGCGGACGGCGGCGGGCCCCGGCGGGCCGGGTGCGGCGGAGGCGGGCGTACTGGCCGCCGCGGCGTTCGGCGGGGACGTGCCCGGGGCGCTGCGCCAGGCGGCGCGGGAGCCCGGTGCCGAGGGGCTGGCCGGGATGGCAGCCTGCTGGCGGGTGTCGGTGGACGGCGGGGCCGGGCTGGCCGCCGGGCTGGACCGGCTGGAGGGGGCCCTGCGGGCCGAGCGGGACCGGCAGGAGTCGCTGCGGGCCCAGCTGGCCGGGGCGCGGTCCACCGTGCTGGTGCTGGCCCTGCTGCCCCTTGTGGGCCTGTTGATTGGCACCGGGCTGGGCGCGGATCCGCTGAGGATCCTGCTGCACACCCCGATGGGGTGGGGCTGCCTGCTGGCGGGCGGGGTGCTGGAGGGGCTGGGGCTGCTGTGGTGCCGTCGGATCGTCGGGGCGGTGGAGCGGTGATGGCCGGCTTCTCCGTCCACAGGCTGGGGATCGTTCTGGGCGCGGCGGCCGTCCTGTGGATGGTGTCGGTGGTGGCGGGGCGGGTCAGAGCCCGCAACGTTCGGCGCAGGACCGCGGCGCTGCTGGGGGCGCGGCCCGGTGCGAGGGGGCCGGCGCTCGGCTCCGCGCTGCGGGGTGCGGCGGCGGTGTGGGTCTTCCCGGTCGGGGCGCTGCTGGCGGGCTGGCTGCTCGTCGGCGGGGTGGCCGGTGTGGCCGTCGGCTGTCTGGCGGCGGCCGGGGTACGGCGTCTGCCGGCCCGGCAGCGGCCGCCGGCCGGAGTGGATCCGCGGGAGGCGGAGCGTCAACTGCCGTTCGCCGCCGATCTGCTGGCCGCCTGCCTGGCGGCCGGCGCCGGGCCGGTCGAGGCGGCGGAGGTGGTGGGCGAGTCGCTGGGCGGCCCGGTGGGCGAGCGGCTCGCGAGCGCGGGTGCGGAGCTGCGGCTCGGCGGCGAACCGGGCTCCGGGTGGGGGAGGTTGGCGGAGATACCGGGTGCCCGGGCGCTCGCCGAATGCCTGGAGCGGGCCGCCCGGACCGGGGCGCCCGCGGCGGAGCCGATGTCCCGGCTCGCCTCCGGGCTCCGGGAGGAACGGTCCCGCCGGGCCGGGGCCCGGGCCCAGCGGGCGGCGGTTCTCGTCACTGCACCGGTGGGGCTGTGTTTCCTTCCCGCATTTCTTTCGATCGGGGTCGCGCCGGTGGTGATCGGTATGGCCTCGGGACTTCTCTCCAACCCCTGAAGTCGCATTGACCACACATCAACAACGGAAATCCACTGGAGGTTGCCATGAGGATCATCTGGTTTCGTGTACGGACGGCGCTCGCCGGTCGCGGCAGCGACGAGGGGATGTCCACTTCGGAATACGCCATGGGCACGATCGCGGCGTGCGCATTCGCGGCCGTTCTCTACAAGGTGGTGACGAGTGACGTCGTCGCCACGGCGCTTCAGTCGACCATCGGGAAGGCGCTCGATGTGCCGTTCTGAGAAGAGGCACGGGCGGGGGCGGGGAATGCGGGACCGGGGATATGTGACGGCGGAGGCCGCTCTGGTGATTCCTGCGCTGGTGCTCTTCGCGGCGTCGCTGGTGTGGGCCCTGATGGCGGCGGCCGGACAGATCCGGTGTGTGGACGCGGCCCGGGCCGGTGCCCGGGCCGCGTCCCGGTCGGAGCCGGCGGAGGTGGCGGTGGCGGCCGCCCGCGAGGCCGCGCCGCCGGGGGCGCGGGTGGAGCTGGAAAGGGTGGGCGACCTCTGGCGGGTCCGGGTGGCGGCGCCCGCGCCCGGGCCGGCCGGGATCCCGCTGCGGCTGGGCGCGCAGGCGGTGGCCCTCGCCGAGGACAGCGTGGGGCCGCCGTCGTGAGCCGGGACCGGGGTTCGGCCACGGTCTGGGCGGCGCTGGTGGCGACGGTGCTGGGTGCGGTGTTCGCAGGGGTGCTGCTGCTCGGGCAGGCGGTCGTTGCCCGCCACCGGGCGGCGGCGGCCGCGGACCTGGCGGCGCTCGCGGCGGCGGCCACCTGGGCGCACGGGCCGGACACCGCCTGCGCCACGGCCCTCCGGGTGGCCCGGGCACAGGGTGCGGAGCTCGCCGGGTGCCACGTCGGCGGCGAGGTCGCCGAAGTGGCCGCACGGGTCGCGGCGGGCCCCTTCGCGCCGGAGATCCGGGCCCGCGCCGGCCCACCCCGCGACCCGCCCGGCTGAGGACAGCCCCGCGCACGGCCGCCCGGGAACCGGCGGACGGAGGGCCCCGCCGGGCAGGGCCGCCTACGACCCGTTTCGGGCCCGGCCGCGCTGGACCCCTTCCGGACACGGCCGCGCTGGAACCCCTTCCGGACACGGCCGCACGGGAGCCCTGGCACGGCCCGCGCGTCCAGGAGCCGCCGGCCACGGGCCCCGCCGGGCCAGGCCGCGGGTCTTCCCGGGCGCGGCCCAGGGGCGTAGAGGCTGGTCAGGGGGTGGACGGCGGAAGGTGTGGCGATTCGGACAGGAGGCGGGTGAGCAGGCGGACGGCGCCGCGCTTGTGGAGGGGGTCGTTGCCGTTGCCGCACTTGGGGGACTGGATGCAGGAGGGGCAGCCGGCCTCGCACTCGCAGGCGGCGATGGCGTCGCGGGTGGCCGTCAGCCAGGCGCGGGCCGTGTGGAAGGCCCGCTCGGCGAAGCCGGCGCCGCCGGGGTGGCCGTCGTAGACGAAGACCGTGGGGAGGAGGGTGTCGGGATGCAGCGGCACGGACACGCCGCCGATGTCCCAGCGGTCGCAGGTGGCGAACAGCGGCAGCATGCCGATGGAGGCGTGTTCCGCGGCGTGCAGGGCGCCGCCGAGGATCTCCGGGTCGATCCGGGCCTCGTCGAGCTGGTCCTCGGTCACCGTCCACCAGACGGCCCTGGTACGCAGGGTGCGGGGCGGCAGGTCCAGCTTGGCCTCGCCGAGGACCTCGCCGGTGATCAGTTTGCGGCGCAGGTAGGAGACGACCTGGTTGGTCACCTCCACCGAGCCGAAGCAGAGCCGGGCCGAGCCCCACGGGATCTCGGTCTCGGTCTCCAGGACGGAGATGGAGGTGGTGTCGCGGGCCGTGGTGGAGAAGGGCGGGTCCGCTGCCTCCACGAGGGCCGCCGAGCCCTCCAGGTCCAGGTGCCGCACCAGATACGTGCGGCCCTGGTGGAGGTGTACGGCGCCCTCGTGGACGGCGGTGTGGGCCGCCCACTCGTCGACCGTGCCCAGCAGCCGGCCGGTGGAGGCCTCGACGATCTGCACCGGGCGGCCGCCGCCGCCGCCCCGGATGTCGGTGAGGTCCGAGGCCCGCTCGCGGCGGGTCCAGTGCCAGCCGGACGCCCGGCGGCGCAGCAGCTTGGCCGCTTCGAGCTGGGGGAGGAGTTCCTCGGTGGCCGGGCCGAAGAGGTCCAGGTCGGACTCGGTCAGCGGGAGCTCCTCCGCCGCCGCGCACAGGTGGGGGGCGAGGACGTACGGGTTGTCGGGGTCCAGGACGGTGGCCTCCACCGGTTGGCGGAACAGCGCCTCCGGATGGTGGACCAGATAGGTGTCGAGCGGATCGTCCCGGGCGATCAGCACGGCCAGGGCGCCCTGGCCGGAGCGCCCGGCCCGGCCCGCCTGCTGCCACAGGGAGGCCCGCGTGCCCGGATAGCCGGTGATCAGTACGGCGTCCAGGCCGGAGACGTCCACGCCCAGCTCCAGGGCGGTCGTGGCGGCCAGCCCCAGCAGCTCGCCGGAGTGCAGGGCCCGCTCCAGGGCCCGGCGCTCCTCGGGCAGGTAGCCGCCCCGGTAGGCCGCGACCCGCCGGGGCAGGGAGCGGTCCACCTCCGCGAGCCGCTCCTGCGTGATCACGGAGATCAGCTCGGCGCCCCGCCGGGAGCGCACGAAGGCGACCGTACGGACGCCCTGGACCACCAGGTCGGTCAGCAGGTCGGCGGTCTCCGCGATGGCCGTACGGCGGACGGGAGCGCCCCTCTCGCCCCGCAGCTCGGTGAGGAGCGGGGGCTCCCAGAGGGCGAAGACCACCTCGCCGCGCGGTGAGGCGTCGTCGGTGATCTCGATCACGGGTACGCCGGTCAGCCGGGAGGCGGCGGCCGCCGGGTCGCCGGCGGTGGCGGAGGCCAGCAGGAACACCGGATGGGAGCCGTAGCGGGCGCACAGCCGCCGCAGCCGGCGCAGGACCTGCGCCACGTGGGAGCCGAACACGCCGCGGTAGGTGTGGCACTCGTCGATCACCACGTAGCGCAGGGCACGCAGGAAGGAGGACCAGCGCGGGTGGGCCGGGAGGATCCCGCGGTGCAGCATGTCGGGGTTGGTGAGGACGTGGTTGGCGTACTGGCGCACCCATTCGCGCTCCTCGACGGGGGTGTCCCCGTCGTAGACCGCGGGGCGGACGGCGTTGCCGAGCGGGGCGGCCAGGTCCCGTACGGCGCGCCGCTGGTCGGCGGCCAGCGCCTTGGTGGGGGCCAGGTACAGGGTGGTCGCACCCCGCCCGTTCGGGGCCCGTGCGCCGTCCGCGAGCGCCGAGAGCACAGGGGCGAGGTAGGCCAGGGACTTGCCCGAGGCGGTGCCGGTGGCCACGACCACGGACTCGCCGTCCAGGGCGTGCTCGGCGGCCGCGGCCTGGTGTTCCCACGGATGGTCGATCCCGGCCGCCCGGATCGCGGCTACTACATCCGTTCGGATGCGGTCGGGCCAGACTGCATGACGGCCCTCCCGAGGGGGCAAGTGCTCCGTATGGGTGATGCGCGCAGAGCGGAAAGGCCCCCGTGACAGGCGGTCCAGGACCGTGCCGGGGGTGGGTCGGGAGTCCGCGTCTGCCGTGGGCCGTCCGGGACCATGAGTGTTGGCCATCGGAACCGAGTGTGTCACCGGCGTGCGGGACAATGGTCGGAAGGCGTCGTGCGCGCCTGCCGGTAAGTGATTGAATGCCATTGCGGCAGCCAATCCCTCACCTACCTTCGGGTGGGGAGGCCCCTGGGGGGCGCCGCTCGATAGCAAGGTGCTGGAGGATCCGTGGACCTGTCCCTGTCGACTCGCACTGTCGGCGACCGTACGGTCGTGGAGGTCGGTGGCGAGATTGATGTGTATACCGCGCCCAAGCTGCGCGAGCAGTTGGTCGAGTTGGTGAACGACGGCAGCTACCACCTGGTCGTCGACATGGAGCGAGTGGACTTCCTCGACTCCACCGGTCTTGGTGTGCTCGTGGGCGGCCTCAAGCGCGTCCGTGCGCACGAGGGTTCGCTCCGCCTGGTGTGCAACCAGGAGCGCATCCTGAAGATCTTCCGCATCACCGGTCTGACCAAGGTGTTCCCGATCCACACCTCGGTGGACGACGCCGTCAACGCCACCGACTGACGGCTCCAGGCGGCCCCCGGAAGCCTCCGGGCAGCTGGGGGCCGGCAAGGAGAGCGGGGGTACCGGGCCAGGGATGGTCCGGCCCCTGTCAAGGCACGCCCGTAGTCCGAGGGGGACGCGCATGGCCACCGTTGAACTGCGCTTCAGCGCCCAGCCCGAACACGTCCGGACGGCCCGCCTGGTCGCGGCCGCCGTGGCGCGACGGGCCGGTGTGGAGGAAGCCGTCCTCGACGAGGTCCGCCTCGCCGTCGGTGAGGCCTGTTCGCGTGCCGTCGGACTCCACCGGAGCAACGGGCTGACCGCGCCCGTCCGGGTGGTGCTGACCGAAGAGGACAAGACGTTCTCCATCGAGGTCGGCGACGAGGTCCCCGGCCCGGACGGGATCCCGGCCGAGACCGTGTCAGGCATCGCCGCCGTCCAGGAATCCGACGGGGACACCGAGGACGAGATGGGACTCGCGGTGATCAGCGGGCTCGTCGACGACGTCGAGGTGACCAGTGGGGAATCGGGCGGGACCATCCGGATGAGCTGGCCCGTCTCGGGAGCCTCCGACCTTCCCTGAGATCCACCGCGCGCACCACCGCTCCTATCTTCCGATCTTTATCAAGGCCCTGCTGAGCAGGGCCTTTTTCATTTCCCTAGATCAATGAACATCCGTCAATGCCTTTGCCCCATTACTACTTTCGAGGGTAATGGAGTGACGCGATCTATTGCTGAGGAGCAGGAGCACGCCAATTGCGTTTCCTGCGCACTGTTTTGATCGGGGCGCGCTCCCTACAATCCGTCCACATCTTGAGCTCATCACGTCAAGGAGGACGAATGACGGGGCTCTTCACCCCTCTCGCGCCGGATAGCACCGCTGATCTGGCATCCGCAGTACTCACCGATGACAATCGGCTCATCGTGATGGTCATTGCGGCCGTGGCACTCGCCGCACTCGTCGTCGCGCAGTTCCTGGTCCGCCAGGTCCTCGCCGCCGACGAGGGAACCGACAGCATGAAGAAGATCGCCGCGGCCGTCCAGGAAGGCGCCAACGCCTACCTCGGCCGCCAGCTGCGCACCCTCGGCATCTTCGCCGTCGTGGTCTTCTTCCTGCTCTTCCTGCTCCCCGCCGACGACTGGAACCAGCGGGCAGGACGCTCCGCCTTCTTCCTCGTCGGCGCCCTCTTCTCCGCGGCCACCGGCTACATCGGCATGCGCCTCGCGGTCCGCGCCAACGTCCGCGTCGCCGCCGCCGCGCGCCGGGCCACCCCCGCCGAGGGGGAGCCCGCCAAGGACCTGACCGAGGTCTCCCACCAGGCGATGAAGATCGCCTTCCGCACGGGTGGTGTGGTCGGCATGTTCACCGTCGGCCTCGGCCTCCTCGGCGCCTCCTGCGTCGTCCTGGTCTACGCCGCGGACGCCCCCAAGGTCCTGGAGGGCTTCGGGCTCGGCGCCGCCCTGATCGCGATGTTCATGCGCGTGGGCGGCGGGATCTTCACCAAGGCCGCCGACGTCGGCGCCGACCTGGTCGGCAAGGTCGAGCAGGGCATTCCGGAGGACGACCCGCGCAATGCCGCGACCATCGCCGACAACGTGGGCGACAACGTCGGAGACTGCGCCGGAATGGCGGCCGACCTCTTCGAGTCCTACGCCGTCACCCTCGTGGCCGCGCTCATCCTCGGCAAGGCGGCCTTCGGCGACCTGGGCCTCGCCTTCCCGCTGATCGTCCCCGCCATCGGCGTCGTCACCGCGATGATCGGCATCTTCGCCGTCTCCCCGCGCCGCAGCGACCGCAGCGGCATGACCGCCATCAACCGCGGCTTCTTCATCTCGGCCGTGATCTCCCTGGTGCTGGTCGGCATCGCCGTCTACGCCTACCTGCCGTCCAGCTACGCGGACCTCGTCGGCGTCGAGAACACGGCGATCGCCAACCACTCCGGTGACCCGCGCGTCCTGGCCGTCGTCGCCGTCGCCATCGGCATCGTGCTCGCGGCCCTGATCCAGCAGCTGACCGGCTACTTCACCGAGACCAACCGCCGTCCCGTCCGGGACATCGGCAAGTCCTCCCTGACCGGCGCCGCCACCGTCGTCCTCGCCGGCATCTCCGTCGGCCTGGAGTCCGCCGTCTACACGGCGCTGCTCATCGGCCTCGGCGTCTACGGGGCGTTCCTGCTCGGCGGCACGTCCATCCTCCTCGCGCTCTTCGCGGTGGCCCTGGCCGGCACCGGTCTGCTCACCACCGTCGGCGTCATCGTCGCCATGGACACCTTCGGGCCCGTCTCCGACAACGCCCAGGGCATCGCCGAGATGTCCGGCGACGTCGAGGGCGCCGGCGCGCAGGTCCTGACCGACCTGGACGCCGTCGGCAACACCACCAAGGCCATCACCAAGGGCATCGCCATCGCCACGGCCGTGCTCGCAGCCGCCGCGCTCTTCGGCTCGTACAACGACGCGATCGCCACCGCGGTCAAGGAAGTCGGGGCCAAGGCCGGGGAGATGAACCTCAGCCTGGACATCGCACAGCCCAACAACCTCGTCGGGCTGATCCTGGGCGCGGCCGTGGTCTTCCTGTTCTCCGGCCTCGCCATCAACGCGGTCTCGCGCTCCGCGGGCTCGGTGGTCTACGAGGTGCGCCGCCAGTTCCGCGAGCACCCCGGGATCATGGACTACAGCGAGAAGCCCGAGTACGGGCGCGTTGTCGACATCTGCACCAAGGACGCGCTGCGCGAGCTCGCCACGCCCGGCCTGCTCGCCGTCCTGACGCCCATCGCCGTGGGCTTCTGCCTCGGCGTCGGCGCGCTCGGGTCGTTCCTCGCCGGTGCCATCGGCACGGGCACGCTGATGGCGGTCTTCCTCGCCAACTCCGGCGGTGCGTGGGACAACGCGAAGAAGCTGGTCGAGGACGGCCACCACGGCGGCAAGGGCAGCGAGGCCCACGAGGCGGTCGTCATCGGCGACACGGTCGGCGACCCGTTCAAGGACACCGCCGGTCCCGCGATCAACCCGCTGCTCAAGGTCATGAACCTGGTGGCGCTGCTGATCGCCCCCGCCGTCGTGCAGTTCAGCTACGGCCCGGACAGCAGCCCGACCGTACGGGCGGTCGTCGCGGTCGTCGCGATCGGCGTCATCATCGGCGCCGTGTACGTCTCCAAGCGCCGCGGCATCGCCGGGGGCGACGAGAGCGACGGGACGGCCGAGCGGGTGGCCCAGTCGGCCGATCCGGCGACGGTCTCCTGACCGAGACCCCGGCAGCGGAAGGGCCGGGCCGGGCAGGGCCGGCCGTGCGCCCGAAAGGCGGACAGGCGGCGCGGACCTACGCGTCGTCTGTCCGCCTTTGTGCGTCCCCCGATGGCAGGCGTGTATCTTCCGGGCCGAGAGCCTTCGAAGGGACCAATCCGGTGAACAAGAAGCTTGCGGCCGCGCTGTCGGGCAGTGCGGTGCTGATGCTCGTCCTGTCCGGCTGCGGCGGGGACGACGGAGACGAGAAGGCCAACGCCTGGGCCAAGAAGGTCTGCGACCAGTGGCAGCCCGAACTCAAGAAGATCGAGACCGCCAACGCCGACATCAAGCGCGTGGCGACCGAGAGCAGCAAGCCCGACGAGGTCAAGCAGACCGACTCGGCGGCGTTCGCGACCATGTCCGAGTCGTACAAGACCATGGGCAACGCCCTGCAGCAGGCCGGGACGCCACCGGTCAAGAACGGCGCCACGACCCAGGAGTCGGCCGTCAAGGGCTTCGAGGCGACCTCCAAGGGGTACGCCGACCTGAAGGCCAAGATGGACGCCCTCGACCCCGCGGACCAGACGAAGTTCGCCGACGGCCTCAAGGAGGTGGCCGGCGGCCTGCAGGCGGCGACGAAGGGCGGTCAGGACGCGCTCGCCACGCTCAACGCGGGCGGCCTGGACAAGGCCATCAACAACCAGAAGGGCTGCCAGGTCGCGACGACATCGGCATCGCCCAAGTAGCCCGGCGCCCAAGTGACCAGGCGCCCAGGCAATCCGGCGCCCGGACGACCCGGCCCGTGCGGGGCCCGGTGCCCCGCGCGTCGGCGGTGCGCCGTACGAAGTCCCGGGCGGCCGGGCCTCCGAGAGGGGGCCGCGGCCGCCCTTTCGTACATCCGGGCCTGCGGTGACCGGCTGGAGCGCCCCCAGCGGACACAATGGACGGGTGAGTACCACCAGCCTCCCCACCCCCGACCACGCCGCCGAGCTCCGCGGCGCGATGCTGGCCGCCGGCTTCACCGCCGACGGGCTGCTCGACCTGCTCGGCGCCCCCGCCTACGCCGCACTGGCCCGCAGCGAGACGGTCCCCGCCCTGCGCGCCACCCGGGACGGCGGCGACGGCCCGCTCGCGACCCTCGTCCGGCTGTTCCTGCTCCAGCAGCCCGTGCCGTACGTGCACGCCGCGGCGGCGATGCCCGTCGAGGCCGCCCTGGCCGACGGCTGGCTGCGGCGCGAGGGCGACGAGGTGCACGCCACCGTCGACGTGCGCCCGTACGGCGGCCCGGACGGCGAGGACTGGTTCATCGTCTCGGACCTCGGCTGCGCCGTGGGCGGGGCTGGCGGGATCGGCAGCCGGGAGGAGGGCGTCGTCCTCGGCGTCGGCGGCGCCTCCACCACCCTGGCCGGGATCACCGTGCGCACCCCGGTCGGCTCCGCCCTCGACGTCGGCACCGGATCGGGCATCCAGGCGCTGCACGCCACCCGGCACGCGACGAGGGTCACCGCGACCGACGTCAACCCCAGGGCCCTCGGATTCACCCGTTTGACGCTGGCGCTCTCCGGGGCGCCGGAGGCCGAGCTGCTCACCGGCTCGCTCTTCGAGCCGGTCGGGGAGGCGACGTACGACCTGATCGTGTCGAACCCGCCGTTCGTGATCTCCCCCGGCGCCCGGCTGACGTACCGCGACGGCGGGATGGGCGGCGACGACCTGTGCCGGACCCTGGTCCAGGAGGCGGGGGCGCGGCTCAACCCCGGCGGGTACGCGCAGTTCCTCGGCAACTGGCAGCACGTCGAGGGCGAGGACTGGCACGACCGGCTCCGCTCCTGGGTGCCGCGCGGCTGCGACGCCTGGATCGTGCAGCGTGACGTGCAGGACATCACGCAGTACGCGGAGCTGTGGCTGCGCGACGCGGGCGACCATCGCACCGACCCCGCCGAGTACGCCCGGCGCTACGAGGACTGGCTGGACGAGTTCGAGGCCCGGAAGACCAAGAGCGTCGGCTTCGGATGGATCACCTTGCGCCGGTCGGACGCGGCCGAGCCCTCGATCGTGATCGAGGAGTGGCCGCACACGGTGGAGCAGCCGCTCGGCGAGGCCGTGCTCGCCCACTTCGCCCGTCAGGACTACCTGCGCGAGCACGACGACGCGGCCCTGCTGGAGGCCCACTTCACGCTGGTGGAGGAAGTGGTCCAGGAGCAGGTCGGCTCGCCCGGCGCCGAGGACCCGGAGCACGTCGTGCTCCGGCAGAACCGGGGCATGCGGCGCGCCACGAAGGTCGACACGGTCGGCGCGGGCTTCGCCGGAGTGTGTGACGGCTCACTGAGCGCCGGACGGATCCTGGACGCCATCGCGCAGCTGATGCAGGAGGACCCCGTCGTGCTGCGGGACCGGACTCCGCAGGCCATCCGGCTGCTGGTCGAGCAGGGTTTCCTGGAGCCCGTGGCGCGCCCCGGGCAGTAGGCGGCACCGTGATGTAACCCGGGGTTCGCCCTGCGTATCCCCGGGGACGGCAGGGTGCTGTACAGCGGGGTCCGGGGGGAGTCCGGGAGCGGTCCGGGGGTGCGGGGGAACGGCGCGGAGCGCGGCCCGGTGATCGTGGCCGGGGCCGTGTTCCCGCTGTTCGGGGCCGCTCTGCAGGCCTGGACGGGAGCGCGCGCCCGGCTGCCGTGCGCCGGTGGCTTCGGGTGCGCGCCCCGTCACGGCCGAACCACTGCCTCCGTTTTTTCCGGCGCCACTGCGAGGGGCCTGCCGGGGGCGGTGGCACCCGTGCCGGAAGCCGGTGCGGGACGGGGGCGCGGCGGGGTGCGGGGTGGCCTGCGGGCGGGGGCCAGACGGCCCCCGGGCCACTCGGCCCGGTGATCGCGAAGGGCCGGGCGCGGCATCCGGGCGGCAGAAACGGCACTTGTCGGGTTACCGTTCGAGTGGCCGTTGCGGGCTTGTGCCGTTTGACACGGGGGCGGGTTGTACCGTCACACTCCGCAGCGTCGCCGTACTGCGACCGAGTGCCGACCGGAGAGAAGAGCCAAGTTGTCCCCGACTAGCGAGACCGCAAAGGGCGGCCGCCGACTCGTCATCGTCGAGTCCCCTGCCAAGGCGAAGACGATCAAGGGCTACCTCGGCCCGGGATACGTCGTCGAGGCGAGCGTCGGGCACATCCGCGACCTCCCGAACGGCGCGGCCGAGGTTCCCGACAAGTACACCGGCGAGGTCCGCCGCCTCGGTGTGGACGTCGAGCACGACTTCCAGCCGATCTACGTCGTCAACGCCGACAAGAAGGCCCAGGTCCGCAAGCTCAAGGAGCTGCTGGCCGAGTCCGACGAACTCTTCCTCGCCACCGATGAGGACCGCGAGGGCGAAGCCATCGCGTGGCACCTGCAGGAAGTCCTCAAGCCCAAGGTCCCCGTCCACCGGATGGTCTTCCACGAGATCACCAAGGACGCGATCCGCGACGCCGTCGCCAACCCGCGCGAGCTGAACCAGCGCATGGTCGACGCCCAGGAGACCCGCCGCATCCTCGACCGCCTCTACGGCTACGAGGTCTCGCCGGTCCTGTGGAAGAAGGTCATGCCGCGCCTGTCGGCCGGCCGCGTCCAGTCGGTGGCCACCCGCCTCGTCGTCGAGCGGGAGCGCGAGCGCATCGCCTTCCGCTCCGCCGAGTACTGGGACCTGACCGGCACCTTCTCCACCGGCCGCGCCGGGGACCCGTCCGACCCGTCCTCGCTGGTCGCCCGCCTGAACACGGTGGACGGCAAGCGCGTCGCGCAGGGCCGCGACTTCGGTGCGAACGGGCAGCTCAAGAGCGAGGTGCTGCACCTCGACGAGGCGAACGCACGGGCGCTCGCCGCCGCGCTCGCCGACACCGCCTTCGCCGTCCGCTCAGTCGAGTCCAAGCCGTACCGCCGGTCCCCGTACGCCCCCTTCCGTACGACGACGCTGCAGCAGGAGGCCTCGCGCAAGCTGGGCTTCGGCGCGAAGGCGACGATGCAGGTGGCGCAGAAGCTGTACGAGAACGGCTTCATCACCTACATGCGTACGGACTCCACCACGCTGTCCGACACCGCGGTGGCGGCCGCCCGGGCGCAGGTCACGCAGCTCTACGGGGCCGACTACCTGCCGGAGAAGCCGCGCGTCTACGCGGGCAAGGTCAAGAACGCGCAGGAGGCGCACGAGGCGATCCGTCCCTCGGGTGATCGTTTCCGCACCCCGGCCGAGACCGGCCTGACCGGCGACCAGTTCCGCCTGTACGAGCTCATCTGGAAGCGCACCGTCGCCTCCCAGATGAAGGACGCGACCGGCAACAGCGTCACCGTGAAGATCGGCGGCCGCGCCTCGGACGGCCGCGACGCCGAGTTCAGCGCGTCCGGCAAGACGATCACCTTCCACGGTTTCATGAAGGCCTACGTCGAGGGCGCGGACGACCCGAACGCCGAGCTCGACGACCGCGAGCGGCGCCTGCCGCAGGTCGCGGAGGGCGACGCGCTGGCCGCCGAGGAGATCACGGCGGACGGCCACGCGACCAAGCCGCCGGCCCGCTACACCGAGGCCTCGCTGGTCAAGGAGCTGGAAGAGCGCGAGATCGGCCGCCCGTCGACCTACGCGTCGATCATCGGCACGATCCTCGACCGCGGCTACGTCTTCAAGAAGGGCACGGCACTCGTGCCGTCCTTCCTGTCCTTCGCCGTGGTGAACCTGCTGGAGAAGCACTTCGGGCGGCTCGTCGACTACGACTTCACGGCGAAGATGGAGGACGACCTCGACCGCATCGCGCGGGGCGAGGCCCAGTCCGTGCCGTGGCTGAAGCGGTTCTACTTCGGCTCCGAGGACGCCACCGAGGTCGTGCCCTCGGGCGGCGACCACCTCGGCGGCCTGAAGGAGCTGGTCACGGACCTGGGCGCGATCGACGCCCGGGAGATCTCCTCCTTCCCGGTCGGCGAGGGCATCGTGCTGCGCGTCGGCCGCTACGGGCCGTACGTGGAGCGGGGCGAGAAGGACGCCGAGGGCCACCAGCGCGCCGACATCCCCGACGACATGGCTCCGGACGAGCTGACGGTCGCCTACGCGGAGGAGCTCTTCGCGAAGCCGAGCGGCGAGTTCCAGCTCGGCAAGGACCCCGTCAGCGGCAACGAGATCGTCGCCAAGGACGGCCGCTACGGGCCGTACGTGACGGAGATCCTGCCCGAGGGCACGCCGAAGACCGGCAAGAACGCGGTCAAGGCGCGCACGGCCTCGCTCTTCAAGACGATGAGCCTGGACACGGTCACGCTCGACGACGCCCTGAAGCTGATGTCGCTGCCCCGCGTCGTGGGCGCGGACGCCGAGGGCGTGGAGATCACCGCGCAGAACGGCCGCTACGGCCCGTACCTGAAGAAGGGCACGGACTCGCGGTCGCTGGAGACCGAGGACCAGCTCTTCACGATCACCCTCGACGAGGCCCTCGCCATCTACGCGCAGCCCAAGCAGCGCGGCCGGGCCGCGGCCAAGCCGCCGCTGAAGGAACTGGGCACGGACCCGGTCAGCGAGAAGCCGGTGGTGGTCAAGGACGGCCGCTTCGGTCCGTACGTGACGGACGGCGAGACGAACGCGACGCTGCGGCGGGACGACGACGTCGAGACGATCACGCCGGAGCGGGGCTACGAGCTGCTCGCGGAGAAGCGGGCGAAGGGCCCGGCCAAGAAGACGGCGAAGAAGACCGCCGCCAAGAAGGCCCCGGCGAAGAAGACCGCCGCAGCGAAGAAGACGACGGCCAAGAAGGCGACGACCGCGAAGGCGACGACCGCGAAGAAGACCGCGGCCAAGAAGCCGGCGGCGTCCTCGTCCGAGGAGTGACCGCCGGATCCGGCCCCGCCGGCGTTTGAGGCGCGGGGTGCGGGGCAGCGCCCCCGCACCCCGCGCACTCCCGGCGGGGCGGGCCCCGGGGCGGCCCTGGAAGGTGGGTGCGGGGTCACACCCCGCCTCGTCCACAGGCCTCCGCAGCCGCCAGGTGCAGCGGATAGGCTGGGCGGATGACGCGAGCCGAGCAGCCGGCGGTCGTGACCGCTCCGGCGAACCCCACCTACGACGAAGCCCTAGCCGCGGATTCCCGCGAGCGTGCGGTGCGCGCACTGCTGCGCACTCCCCGGCTGCGCCGCCTGTGGAGCGCCCAGCTGGTGAGCGGCATCGGTGATGCCCTCGCCCTGCTGGTGCTGGTCCTGCTGGCCCTTCAGGCAGCCGCCTCCGAGGGGGCCTTCGGCGGCGGATACCGCGGTGCGGCCCTCGCCGTCGCCGTCGTCTTCGGCGTCCGGATCCTCGCCACCCTGCTCTTCGGCGCGGTCCTGCTCGGCCCGCTGGCCGGGCTCGTCGGCGCGAAGGGCAAGCTGGACCGCCGCTGGACGATGATCGGAGCCGACGGCGTCCGCATCGCCCTGTTCGTCGTCGCCCCGCTGTGGCTCGACTGGATCCCGGCCCACGCGCTCACCGCGCTGCTGGCCACCGTCTTCGTCTCCGGCGCCGCCGAGCGGCTGTGGACGCTGGCCAAGGAGAGCGCGGCCCCCGCCCTGCTGCCCGAGCCGCCGCCGGAGGGCGCCACCGTACGGCCGCTGCCGGACCACATGGACGCCCTGCGGCGCCTGACCCTGCGTACGGCCTTCGCGGCGCTCCCCGTCGCGGCGGCCGTGCTGCTCGCCGCCACCCTCGTCGGCAAGGCCCTCGGCCTCGGCGTGGCCTGGTTCGCCGCGAACCAGGCCGCCCTCGGCTCGTACGTGGCCGCCGGCCTCTTCGCCGCCTCGGTCTCGCTGCTGCTCCCGCTGGTGCTGCCCGACACGGCGACCCCCCGGCCCCGTTCCCCGCTGGAGGGGCTGCGCGCCCCCAAGGCGGGAGACCGGCCGGACAAGGGCCGTACGGGTGCCATCCCCCTGCTGGTCCTGAGCTGCGCCGCGGTCGCCGGAGCGGTCGCCGGCGCCGTCGCCGTGTCCGTCCTGCACGCCTTCGACCTGGGCGGGGGCCCGGCCGCCTTCGCGCTGCTCGTCCTCGCGCTGGTCGGCGGCACCGCCGCGGGCATCCGCGCCACCCAGGCAGGCAAGGTGCTGCCCGGGCTGTCCCGGCGCCGGCTGCTGGCCCTCGCCATAGCGGTGGCGGGCCTCGCGCTGCTGCTGAGCGGCCTCGTCCCCGACATGGCGACCGTGCTCTTCCTGTCGCTGCTCGCCGGCACCGCCGCGGGCGTCGCGGCCAACACCGGCCACACCCTGCTGGACCAGGAGACCGAGGAGTTCCGCCGGGCCCGGGTCACCGAGCACCTCCAGGCGGTCGTCAGGGTGGCCGTGGCCGTCGGCGCCCTCGCCGCACCGGTCCTGGCCGCGGTGATCGGCCCGCACCCGCTCGCAGGCGCCGAGTCCGTCCTCTCGCACGGCGGTGCCGCCTTCACCCTGATGCTCGTCGGCGCGCTGCTGCTGCCGGTCGCCGTCGTCGTGCTCACCAAGGCCGACGACCGCAGCGGCGTGCCGCTGCGGCGCGACCTGCGTGACGCGCTGCGCGGCGGGGAGCCCGTCCAGGCCCCCTCCACGACCGGATTCTTCATCGCGCTGGAAGGCGGCGACGGAGCCGGCAAGTCCACCCAGGTGAAGGCGCTCGCCGAGTGGATACGGGGCAAGGGACACGAGGTCGTCGTGACCCGCGAGCCGGGAGCCACCCCCGTCGGCAAGCGGCTCCGCTCGATCCTGCTCGACATCTCCTCGGCCGGGCTGTCGAACCGCGCCGAGGCTCTGCTGTACGCGGCGGACCGCGCGGAACACGTGGACACGGTGGTGCGCCCGGCCCTGGAGCGCGGCGCGATCGTCATCTCCGACCGCTACATCGACTCCTCGGTGGCCTACCAGGGCGCCGGCCGTGACCTCTCCCCGACGGAGATCGCCCGGATCTCGCGCTGGGCGACCGACGGGCTCGTACCGAACCTGACCGTGCTGCTTGACGTGTCGCCGGAGGCGGCGCGGGAGCGGTTCACGGAGGCGCCGGACCGGCTGGAGTCGGAGCCGGCGGAGTTCCACCAGCGGGTGCGGTCCGGCTTCCTCACCCTCGCCGCCGCCGACCCCGGCCGGTACCTGGTGGTCGACGCCGGGCAGGACCCGGACTCGGTGACCACCGTCGTACGGCACCGCCTGGACCGGATGCTGCCGCTCTCCGAGGCCGAGGTGGCCGCGCAGGCGGAGGCCCGGCGACTCGCCGAGGAGGAGGCCCGGCGCAAGGCCGAGGAGGAGGCGGCGCGCAAGGCCGAGGAAGCCCGGCTGCGGGCCGAGGAGGAAGCGCGCAAGGCCCGTGAGGCCGAGGAGGCGCGGATCAGGGCCGAGGCCGAGGCCGCCCGCAAGGCGGAGGAGGAGCGGCTGCGGGCCGAGGAGGAGGCCCGGGCGCGGGCCGAGGCCGAGCGGCTGCGTGTGGAGGCCGAGGCGAAGGCGCGCGCTGCGGAGGCGGAGCGGCTGCGCAAGCAGGCCGAGGAGGAGGCCCGGCTGCGTGCCGAGGCCGAGGAGCGGCGGCTGGAGAAGCAGCGGCGGGCCGAGGAGGCCCTGCTGAAGGCCGAGGAGGCGCGTCGGCTGGTCGAGGCGCAGGCCGCCGAGGCCGCGGCGAAGGCGGCGGCCGCCGCTGCCGCCGCGGAGGCCCGGGCCGCTGCCGAGGCGGCGGCCGAGGCCCCGGCGGCTCCGGCCGCACCGGCGAAGGGCTCCGACACGGCGCCCGCACGCAGGATCGACATGATGAAGGACGATCCGCACCCGGACGACGCGGTGACGATCGAGACCCCGGTGGTCAAGCGGGTCGTCCGCCCGGACGACGTCACCCAGACCGTCCCGGTGCCGAAGATCGACCCGGCGTCGGGGGCACCGGCGGCGTCCGCCGTTGACGAGACGGCGGTGCTGCCGCCGGTGCGTCCGTCCGGCACGGGCACGGGTAGCGGCTCCGGTTCCGGCAGTGGCGGCCCTGCCCGGTCCGCCACGCGGCCGTCGGCCCGCCGCCCCGAGGAGGACCCGGCCGACCGGGTTCCGTCGGGCATCTTCCGGGACTCCAGCAACGACCGGACGCGCGAGCTGCCGGTCCTGGACGACGACGGCCGGCCGAGCCGCCCCCGGCCGGACTGGGCGGAGGAGACCCCGCTGGACGACCTGCCGACGCTGGCGGACGAGCTGCTGGGCCGCCGCCGGGACGACGCGTACGACGACGCGTACGACGGCGAAGGTAACGACGAGGGCGACGCGGGCGACCGCGGAAAGCGCCGCCGCCGCTGACGCAGGCGGCGGTAGGCGACCCACGCGGTACGAAATTGTCGGTGGCGCCCGACACAATGGGTGCACGGAGAGTGAGAGGTGGTGGGCGGGATGCCCGTATGGGACGACCTGGTGGGTCAGGAGCGGATCCAGGCGCAGCTGGCCGCCGCCGCCCGCGATGCCGACGCGCTGGTCACGGCCGCCACGGACGGGACCGCGCCGCCGGCGGCTTCGAAGATGACCCACGCCTGGCTCTTCACGGGACCGCCGGGATCCGGGCGGGTCACCGCCGCCCGGGCCTTCGCGGCGGCCCTGCAGTGCACCAGCCCGGACCGCGCCCTCGGTGGTGAGCCGGGCTGCGGGTTCTGCGACGGCTGCCACACCACGATGGTCGGCACCCACGCGGACGTCTCCACCGTCGCCGCGGTCGGCAGCCAGATCCTCGTCGACGACATGCGGGACACCGTCCGCAAGTCCTACACGTCCCCCGCCACGGGACGCTGGCAGATCATCCTGGTCGAGGACGCCGAGCGGCTGAACGAGAAGTCCGCCAACGCGGTCCTCAAGGCCGTGGAGGAGCCCGCGCCCCGCACGGTCTGGCTGCTGTGCTCGCCCTCGCTGGAGGACGTGCTGCCCACCATCCGCTCCCGCTGCCGCCACCTCAGCCTCAGCACCCCCTCGGTCGCTGCCGTCGCCGACATGCTGGTGCGGCGCGACGGCGTCGAGCCGGCGGCTGCCCTGGCCGCCGCGCGGGCCACGCAGGGGCACGTCGACCGCGCCCGCCGGCTGGCCACGGACGAGGGAGCCCGGGAGCGCAGGGCGACGGTCCTGAGGCTCCCGCTCCGGGTGGACGACATCGGAGCCTGTCTGAAGGCCGCCCAGGAGCTGGTGGACGCCGCCGGCGAGGACGCCAAGCAGATGGCCGAGGAGGTCGACACCAAGGAGACCGAGGAGCTCCGGGCCGCCCTGGGCGCCGCCGCCGGAACGGGCGGGCGGATGCCGCGCGGTACGGCGGGTGTCATGAAGGAGCTGGAGGACAAGCAGAAGCGGCGCCGGACCCGCACCCAGCGCGACAGCCTCGACCTCGCCCTCACCGACCTGACCGGCTTCTACCGCGACGTCCTGGCCCTCCAGCTCGGCACGGCCGTCGCCATCGCCAACGAGGACATACGGCAGGACCTGGAGCGCGTCGCCAAGGCCTCCGGGCCGGAGCGGACCCTGCGCCGGATCGAGGCGATCATCGCCTGCCGCGACGCCCTCGACCGCAACGTGGCCCCGCTCCTCGCGGTGGAGGCGATGACGATGTCCCTCCGCGCGGGCTGACCGCCTGCCCGGCCCGCCCGGGGCCCGGCCCGGCTCCAGGGGCATCGCGGGGCGAACCGGCTCACCCGTACGGGGGAACCGGGCGGCGGGGCCGGAGGGGGGCCGGTCCGTGCCTCGCCCGGTGAGCGCCACGGAAGGCCCGGGGCCGTCCGGCGGGCAGGGCCCGGCCGTGCCCGCCGGCAGGACGTAGGCTCCGGGGATGGACACCAGTCGCGTGCTGCGTACCACCGGGACCGTGATCGCAGCAGCCGGGCTCCTGCTCTCCGGCTGCACCTCGAGCGGGCCGCAGACGCTCCCGACCGCCGCGTCCGCGAGAGGGGAGGCCGGCGGCACGCCATCGGTGCCGCCGTCCCCCGACGCCGCCGCGATGCGCCCGTACTACGAGCAGAAGCTGACCTGGCGCGACTGCGGTGTCCCCGGATTCCAGTGCTCCACCATGAAGGCGCCGCTGGACTACGCGAACCCCGGGTCCGGCCAGGACGTGGACATCGCGGTGGCCCGCCGGGTGGCGACCGGCCCCGGCAAGCGGCTCGGTTCGCTGGTGGTCAACCCGGGCGGCCCCGGCGGCTCCGGCATCGGCTACCTCCAGGCGTACGCGGGCATCGGCTACCCCGCTCCGGTCCGCGCCCGGTACGACATGGTGTCCTTTGACCCGCGCGGCGTGGCACGCAGCAGCCCCGTCGAGTGCCTGACCGGCCCGGAGATGGACAAGTACACCCAGGTGGACCAGACGCCGGACGACGCGGCCGAGCGGGCCCGCCTGGTGGCGGCCTTCAAGGAGTTCGCGGCGGGCTGCGAGACCCGCTCGAAGCGGGTCCTGCCGCATGTCTCCACCGTCGACGCCGCCCGCGACATGGACCTGCTCCGTGCGGTGCTCGGCGACGGGAAGCTCAACTACGTCGGCGCCTCGTACGGCACCCTTCTGGGGGCGACGTACGCGAACCTCTTCCCGGACCGGGTCGGCCGGCTGGTCCTGGACGGCGCGATGGACCCCACGCGCCCGGCGCTCGATCTCAACCGGGACCAGACCGAGGGCTTCGAGACGGCCTTCACCTCCTTCGCGAAGGACTGCGCGAAGCAGCCCGACTGCCCGCTGGGCAAGGGCAGCCCGGAGGAGGTGGCCGCCCGCCTGAAGGACTTCTTCCGCAAGCTCGACGCGCAGCCCGTGCCCAGCGGCGACGACAAGCGCCCGCTCGGCGAGGCCCTCGCGACGACCGGGGTGATCGCGGCCCTCTACGACGAGAACGCCTGGCCCCAGCTGCGCGAGGCCCTGGCCTCGGCGATGAACGGCGACGGAGCGGGCCTGCTGAGCCTGGCCGACAGCTACTACGAGCGCGGCGCGGACGGCACGTATGCCAACCTGATGTTCGCGAACGCCGCCGTCAACTGCCTGGACCAGCCCGCGGCCTTCAACGGCCCGGACGCGGTCGACACGGCCCTCCCGTCCTTCCAGAAGGCCTCCCCGGTCTTCGGCGCCGGCCTGGCCTGGGCCGCCCTGAACTGCGGGTACTGGCCGGTGAAGCCCACGGGCCAGGCGGGGCCGCTGACCGCGAAGGGCGCCGCGCCGATCGTGGTGGTGGGCACCACCCGCGACCCGGCGACCCCGTACAAGTGGGCGCAGGCACTGGCCGGCCAGCTCGAATCGGGCACCCTCCTCACCTACGACGGCGACGGCCACACGGCGTACGGACGCGGCAGCGACTGCATCGACACCGCGATCAACCGCTACCTCCTGGAGGGCAGGCCCCCCACGGACGGCAAGAAGTGCTGACCCGCCGCGCGAGCGCCTGACCCGTCGCCCGCCCGACATGTGACCTGGGACTCGTCCCCGCAGAACCTGGTTCGGGGCACCCGTCGGGACCCTGTAGACTTGGCGCCGCTGCTGATGAGCGATCCCTTCCGAGGGAATCCTTGTCTCCCAGCGGTGCCGCCTTAGCTCAGTTGGCCAGAGCAACGCACTCGTAATGCGTAGGTCTCGGGTTCGAATCCCGAAGGCGGCTCAGAAAAAGGCCCAGGTCACGCATTCAGCGACCTGGGTCTTTTGCTTTTCCTTTATATGCGCGGGCGTGTGGCGGCTGGGGCCTGGAACCCCGAGCGTGAGTATGCGTGAGCGCCGGATTGGGCGAACCGGCCTAGAGTCACCGGCCGGCACGAAGGGCGGCAGCCGACTCCAGGAGGCCGTCTCGCTCCAGGCGGTCGAGTGCATCGCCCGCGACCCCGGGTGGATTCCGCCACGAGTCGGCGATCTGTTGGACGGCGGCAAACACCCTCTGGCGATCGAGGTCGATCTGGGCCAGAACGAAGTCGTCCGCGGAGACGGCTTCGACGTTCCATGTCCTCAGCGTCTCGCCGGGGAAGTCCTTGAGGTTGTTGGTGACGATGAGTTGAGCCCGTGACTTGACGGCGGCAGCGAGCACGTGACGGTCGTCGGCGTCCGGCAGGTCCAGCGCCGACTCCAGGGGCTCGTAATCCTTGACGAGGCAGTCCCGAACAGCGCGCATCATCAGCTCGCGCGTACGGGTCAACCTCGCAGGATCGAGCTCTGGCCTGTTCGTCTGAAGATTCGTGAAGACCTCATCGAGGATCCGTTCGGTCCATTTGGCCTGCACGAGCCCAGCTTGGGCTCTGCGGATCAGAAGGTCGCGCAACGTGCTCGGGTACAGGACGCAGGCGGCGAAGACGACGATGAACGCCACGGGGTCAGATCAGCCCCATCTCCTGGTTCAGGGCCGTTAGTTCGTCTGCTGCCGCCCGTCGCTTCTGGTCGTCCTGGCGTTGGTACTCAAGCAGAGACTGCGCCTTGATCCGGCGGTGGGTGCCGACCTTCCGGTAGTCGATTTCGCCGGCGTCCAGGAGTCCGATCAGGAATGGCCGGGAGACGTTGAGCATGTCAGCGGCTTGCTGTGTGGTCAGCTCCGCATGTTCGGGGACGATGGAGACGGCGCGGCCTGCGGCCATGTGGCTCAGTACTGTCGCCAGCAGTTCCACGGCCTCCCGAGGCAGCTCGAGATCGGCATTTGCGTCCTCGATCCGGAACCGGATCCGTTCGGCGTGAGGGGAACGGGCGAGGGACCTCTTCACGGGCGTAAGTGCCCGGGCGGCGAAGTCGGCATTCGCCTCAGGGGGAGGTGTGCCTCGAGCGGTCGACGCGCTCATGGTGTGACCATCCCTTCGTGTCGTGACCGGGAGGCCGCCCCGTAGGGCTTCCTTAAGTGCAGTATCCGCAATAACCGCAGCAACCGCAACGCACCAGGCTGGGTGGGTGCTGGCCGCCCTGGCCGTGGGCCGTCGACACGCGGCGTTGGCCGACCCACGTGGGGCGGGTCAACGACGCGGCGGACACGCAGCCTGTTACCCCCGGGGCGCTCATGCACCACATGGATATCTCGGACGCCATCGTTCATGTCGATGACGTGGAGAACGGGGCTCATCACGCGAGCAGCGGCGTCCGGTGAGCCTGTTGTTTCCATCTGTGCGGCCCGCCTGCGTGAGCGTTACGTGAGCGGACTGGACGGCACCAAGGGCGGACTCTGCGTCAGGGTGATCACGGTTGGACGCCTCCGACCTGAGGGAACGGGATTCTGAGGCATCGGCCGGCACCGGCTGGGATGATCTTGTGGGGCCTCGTGATGCGTACGCCTCGGGTTCGAATCCCGAAGGCGGCTCAGAAGGCCCAGGGCAGATAGCCTCTGACCTGGGCCAGGACCAGTGCGGTGGGTCTCGGCCGGCAGGAGATGCCGGGGCAGCGAGGTAGCTTCGGCTGGACCGTGCACGCGGTGAGTGCGAGGCCGACGGCCAGGGCGTGGCGTACCCCGCGGGGGTCGCGTGGATCCGGCACCCCCGCCAGTCGCTCCAGCAGCCCCGGGGCCTCATCCAGCGTGGCTCGGGGACACTCGCGGAGCTGGTCACGTGCAGGAGGGATCAGAGATGACGCGTCGGCAGGCACGGTCTTCCCGTCGGATCACGGGGCGTCGAGAACTCCATGATCTTGGAAGACCGTGCCTGTTGCCCCTCCCGGGCAGCACACAACTACGCCGAAGCCCTGACTACACCTTGAGCAGGTTCGCCGCTACCAGCTCGGCGACCTGGACAGCGTTGAGGGCCGCGCCCTTTCGCAGGTTGTCGTTGCTGATGAAGAGCATGAGGCCACGCCCCTCCTCGACGCTCTGATCCTGGCGAATCCTGCCCACGTAACTGGCGTCCTGGCCGCACGCTTGGAGCGGGGTCGGAATGTCGGACAGCTGGACACCAGGGGCGTGCTCAAGCAATACGGATGCGCGTTCAGCGGAGATAGGACGGGCAAACTCCGCATGCACCGCGAGGGAATGGCCGGTAAAGACCGGGATCCGGACACAGGTCCCGGCGACACGCAGCGACGGCAGGCCAAGAATCTTCCTGCTCTCGTTGCGCAGCTTCTGCTCCTCGTCCGTCTCGGCGGATCCGTCGGTCACAATCGAACCGGCCATCGGCACAGCGTTGAAGGCGATGGTTCTGGCGAATTTCACCGGCGGTGGGAAGTCCACCGCCGCCCCGTCGAGCGCCAGGCCGGCTGCTCGGTCGATCACTCCGCTCACCTGAGACCTGAGCTCTTCCACTCCAGCGACCCCGCCGCCGGACACCGCTTGGTAGGTGCTCACCGTGAGCCGCACCAGACCAGCCTCGTCATGCAGCGGCTTGATCACTGGCATCGCGGCCATCGTCGTGCAGTTGGGATTGGCTATGATGCCGCGTCGCGCCTCGGACACAGCTTCCGGGTTGACCTCACTGACCACCAGGGGCACATCGGGATCCATCCGAAACGCCGAGGAGTTGTCGATGACGACGGCTCCGGCCGCCGCGAACCGGGGTGCCAGTTGCAGTGCTGTTGCTCCTCCGGCGGAGAAGATGACGATGTCCAGGCCGGACGGGTCTGCCGTTTCGGCGTCTTCCACCACGATGCTGTCGTCGCCCCATGGAAGCCGTAGACCTGCCGATTTCGCCGAGGCAAAGAAGCGCAGCTGTCCGATCGGGAAATCACGCTGCCGAAGGATGCTGCGGATCACTACTCCGACTTGCCCGGTCGCGCCCACTACGCCGACTCGGAGACCTTGAGCGGCCATGACTGCCCTACTTTCTTGTCTTGGGTTCGAACTGGTCACTCACGGTGCTGGTCTACGCGGAATGCGGCGGAACGGTGGTGACGACCAGTGTCTGCTGGACGAACGAGATGGCACTCTCGAGCTCGGGGGAAGACGGAGCGGCCAGCACGATCTCGCCCGTCCGATGACCTGAACTCCGCACCGCCAGGACCGTGTCCCCGGGCTCGACCTCCACGCCCGCCTGGAGCACCGAGGGGTGACTTCGCACTGCGTCCAGACCGCAGATGTCCTGCACTACACCCGGTTCCGAGATGGTGAAGATGCTGGCGGCATGGCGGAACGGACCAACTGGCGGTTGGGGCAGCGGCATCCCCACCGCCATCCGGACCACCATCTCGTACCAGTCGATGCCGTACGTGGCGCCAAGGAGATCCATCAGATAGTCGCCCGGAGTCCGGACCGCGACCTCGATGGGAACAGGCCCGGCGGCGGAGAGGCGAAACTCCATGTGCACCAAGCCGGTCCGCATCCCCAGAGCGCGCAGCACCCGGGCACCGGTATCGGCCACCTGCGTGGCACTCGGTTCCGGCAGGTGTACGCCAGTGCGATGACCCACCTCGACGAACTGGGGCGGCCCGGTGGTTTCCTTGGCGGTGATGTTGGCAAACCACACCTCGCCGTCGCGGACCAGTGCCTCCCAGCTGTACTCCGGGCCGTCGATTGCCTCCTCGACGATGACCCGCTCACCGGCGCGGGCCTGCGCCACGGCACGGAAGCTCTCGGCATCGGTCACCAGCTCCACACCGTCGCTGCCGGCGGAGGACAGCGGCTTGACGATCACCGGCCAGCGCTCGGCGGCCCAGTCCGTCTCCTCGGCGAGGGAGTCGGTCACGGTGTACGCCGGCTGAGTGATCCCGGCCGCGGTGAACAGTGCTCTTTGCAGCGCCTTGTTCCGAGACGCCGTCGCGGCGTGCAAGGACGGCCCAGGGAGACCGAACCGATCCTGGATCATGGCCGCGACGATGACCTGGGGCTCGTTGAAGGCGATGACGCCGTCGAACGGGCCGTTCTGAAGGGCGAGGCAGGCGCCCTCCATCCAGTGCTCGTCGAGCTCGCCCCGGGCCGGCGCCACACTCGCCGTACCCGTCACCTGATCGGCACGGGAGGCCGCCTCGACAGCATGGACGCTCACCCCCAGACGACCTGCAGCGGCGACGTACGGCCGGCCCATCTGGCCGACCCCGATCAGCATGAGCTTCTTCACAGGGCTCCCTCCAAAACGGGCAGCGACGCGGCATGGTGAGATGACCAGGCGCTGTATTCGCCGCGGCGGTACAGCAGCGGGACGCGGGGAAAGACAGCGGTGCCTTCCACCCGGGCGGTGAAGAGCCAATGGTCGTCAGCACGGGTGGTGCTGACGATCCGGCACTCGGCGTAGCTCAGGGCGATATCCGTCAGGAGCGGTGCCCCTGCCGCGAGGGCGGAGGGCTCCCAGTCCACGTGTGCGAACTTGTCGGCTGCCTTGCTCGCGAACAGCTCCGACGCCGCCTGGCCTTCCGCCGAAAGGAAGTTCACCGCGAACGCCTGTGAGGCGACGATCGCCGGCAGCGTCCGCGAGCCCGCACCCACCGAAATCAGTAGCGAGGGCGTCGCTGCCGACACCGCGCACACCGCATTGCTGGTGAAACCGAACGGGGTGCCGTCCGCACCCATCGCAGTCACGATTGCAACCGGGGTGGGAAAGGAACCGAATAGTTCCCTGAAGCGGTCAGAACTTTCCATCATCGCCCTTCTCTCTGTTTGGCTGACCGTGGTCATAGCGATGGGCGACATGATTCAGCATGCGGTAGAGCTCGCTCGACTGGAGCTGACCCGCCGCATTCTGCCGCACCGATCCCCGGAATGGTAGATTCCCGATGTCGCCCCACTTGAGAGCGCCCTGATCGTCCAGCACGCACGTTGTTCTGTTCTGGTTATCGGCGTGCAGGCAGAAGGGAATGTCGAGCAACCCCAACGCGAAGGCGCGGGTGAGCGCCGCGCCAACATCTGCGTCCAGATTGAGGACTTCTTCAATCAGGCATCGGGCTTCTTCCATTATTTCATCGAAATATTCCTTCTCCTGCGGGCCCGCAACTACCGGCGGCCCGCCGGCGGCAGCGGAGGCCACCCGCAGTGCGTCCAGGTTTTCTGCCACGCTCGGTATTTGCCACGCCTCGGACACCGTTTTCACGATGAGGCGTTCACAGTGCGTATCACGGGCCAGCCGCGCGCTGCTGCGAATCAGCTCCGTGGCACCATCAGGAGTACTCGGAAACAGCCCCATGTAGGTGTAGAGAACGACATGCCACGTGACCGAAGGAAGATATTCCTGCGCCAGTGCCCGCAGCACGCGCACAGCTGCTCTGTCCTGATCGTCGTGCGTCCCCTGGGCGTAGCTCAGCGACATGGACCGCACGCCGTGCTGTGCGAAGAACAGTCCTTCGAGCACCGTCATGGCGATGAGCAGCGACGGCGGGCACAACTGCCCCAGCAGGCACCCTCCGAAGCTCTCGATATGCCCGTGCTCCACCTCGCCGACGAGGTAGCGGCAACTCTCGGCCCACGCCGATACCGCATGCTCAAGCGGGAGACGGCTGTACGGCAAGCAGTAGGAGACCGGCCCGCCTTCCGTCGTGTCCAGGCCGGCGAGCACCAAGCTCTCGATCACCCGCAACGGCAGGGCAGTGCCGTGCCGGACCTGAATGGGAAACCCGGGCCCGTACAGTCCGGCGAGCATTTCTCGGGTTTTGTCCATCGGGTGGGAGACGATGGGGTACCCGTTGAGTTCTTCCCCCGCCTTCAGCCGCTCGATCGAGCTCACGTGGTCGCCGACGCGGGTGTAACTGTCGACGGTGATGGTTCCGACGACCGGGATATCGAGGTCATGTACGTCGCGCAGGCCCGCGCGCATCGTAGCGATGTTGCCGAACCCCATCCGGGGCTGCACCACCAGGGTTTCGCGTCGGCGAGCGTCGGCAATGAACCGATCCATGTAGCCGGACATGCTATTGGGCCACGGACAGGCTGGCGACGCGCGCGTCCCACGGCGCGACCACCGGCATGCTGGGCTGCCAGGCAGCGAACCCGTGGCGGACGCCGAAAGCCAGGAATTCCCGGAAGCGATCGATGGCATTCTCACCCAGGAAGACGTCGGTGCAGCCCTGGGAGAGCAATTCCCGGCGCACCCGGTCATTGTCTGACGGTGCAGTGGTGAGTTTGCCGCCCGCGACACAAGGAACGCTGATGCCGGCTCGCTTGAGCTCCGTCAGCACGACGCTGGTGCCGTAGTAGCCATGACCGTTGATGCTGGAAACCACAAGCAGATCCGGCTGAAAGTCGTTGACCTCCTTGACGACCAGGTCCGCGGGCGTGCAGCCGCCTAGATTGCGAACCTCTCCGCCATTCTCGGCAATGAACTTCTCCAGATAGATGAGGTTCCAGAAATGGGAGTCGGATTCGACAGTGGTCAGCAGGCAGCGAAAGGCTCTGCCTTCCCCAATGCTCATGGTACGGGCTTCCCCTCATGTGGAAAGTGCGAAACTGAGCGAACGTATCGTCAGCAACGAATGGAATGGAGCCGACCCCATCAAGCGCGACCGCGGAGATTCCCATTGATGGCTGCAGCCGGCGGCTGGACGTTGCCTAACTGTTCAATGCGCGATGGAAGGAGCGCATCGTCAGCGGGAGCAGGACGGCGGAGACTCCGCTCAGCGCGATCGCGGAAACCGCGATAAGCGATTGCGGCCCGAGACTGTTGCCGAGGCCGGCCAGCAGCAGTCCACCGAGCGGTGCCGCCAGGAGATTGATCATGTAGAACGGCCCCATGACCTTGCCCAGATGTTCCGGCGCGATCACCCTGATCCGCTGGGTGCGGTTGTAGACATTGAAGTAGGTCACCCCGACCATCGCCACGACAAAGGCCGGACCGTAGATCAGCAGCGACGGCGCGAAGCCGAGCACCACCAGACAGGCACACAGGATGGCGAGTCCGGCCACCCCGATCACCCTGACGTCGAAGAAGCGCAGCAGGAACGGGATGGCCAGCAGGTTGGCCAACCCGACCAGGCCGATACAGACATTCAGGAGAGCGAATGCCGATTCCGGGCCGTCGAACACGTCGGTCACCAACGCCGCATTGGCGCTGAGCGCCGTGCCGAAGACCAGGTTGATCGAGAAGTTCAGACCGGCCAGCAGGACCAACGGCCGGCTCCTGGCCAGAAGTTTCCAGCCCAGGCCGAGCTCGGCCATGGTTTCCCTCGCGGTGCCGGGCTTTGCGGCCCTCGGTCCGCGGGGTATCGGCAGCCAGCAGCAGGCAGCGGCCATGAACACCGCTGCCGCGACGCCGAGGAGCATGGTCTTGTCGAAGAACATCACGCCCAGCAGCGCGAGCGCGGGGCCGACGGCCATCGCCGAAACCTCCATGCTCTGGACCAGCCCCTGCGTTTTCGGCAGGTCTTCGCCCGTGGCCACCTGTGGCACGACCTTCTCGATCGCCATGTGAACCGGCGCCAGGAGCAGGGCGAGGAGCGCTCCGCAGGACATCAGGATCGGAGTCTGCCAGTCCGACAGCAGCAGGCAGCCGGCCAGGGCGAGGACGAGAACGACCGACCGGCCGGCGGTGACGACAGAGAACAGCCGGGGACCCCCGTCCCGGTCGGCCATCAACCCCGCGAACGGATATGCCAGCAACGCCGGAAGCCATTCGATGGCATAGGCGAGGCCCAGGAGGGCGACATCGTTCGTCTTCTGGAAGATGAGCAGGGGAAGGGCGAAGAGCACGACCTGTTCTGCCACAGCGCCCAGCAGGACCCCGGTCAGGAAGAGGGGGCGTTGCCGGTTGGTGCGCTTCGCCACCGGCGGAATCGGCGTGACGGTCTTTACTGGCGACGACATCTCTCCCCCTTCACACCGGAAGCAGACTGGTCTCAATGCGGAAGTTTTCAATGATGTGCTGAATGTCCGCCTCGACTTGCGCCTCGTCCCCGACGAGGATGTACCGCCCGCTGTGGATGGAGTCGTAACTGCCGTCCGGGTCCAGTACATCCCCCGGGCTGGGTACGAGTTCGCGCCAGACCGTCGGGACCGAGGCCTGCATCGAGGTCCGATGGAGCACCTTGGCAGGAAGCTGGTCAGGCTTGGGAATGATCAGCCAGCCACCGGACGGGTCCGACGTCTTGGCCGGTAGGGAAACGGGCTCTCCGCAGATCGCCTGCAGCCAGACCCAGCTCAAGTTGACGCCGAAGAGCCGGTTGATGAGATGCGGCACCTCGGCACCGCCGACCCGCCCGGCGATCTCCAGGAAGACGATCTCTTCGTCCTGGGTCACGAAGAGTTCCAGGTGAATCGCCATCGACCTCATGTTGAGCGCGGCGACACAGACCCGGGCGAACTCCTCGATTCTTTCCCTCAGCGCAGATTCCTGCACAACCACCGAACCGAGTGGTGCTCCCGACGTCTCGAACGCAAGGCAGTCGTTGATGTAGCGGGACACCACCTGGAAGGGCACCCGCGCCTCGTGGTCGGCGAATCCGTCCACGTGGTAGACGGTCCCATCGATCAGTTCTTCGATCTGGTAGTCGGCACTGTCGACGCTCGCCAGCCACGACCGGAGCGACGCTTCGTCCGCCACGCGGTGTACGCCCTTGCTGGCCGCCCCGGCGACTGGTTTGAGGATCAGGGGATAGCCGATGTCCCGGGCGATCCGTGTGGTTGTCTCCACATCCGCGCACGGGGCGAACCGAGGCACCCGGACACCCGAGTCGGCGAGGAGCTGCTTCATGGTCAGCTTGTTCCGATAGGTACTGACCTCCGCCGGGCGCGGACCGGGGATCTCCAGTTCCTCGCGGACCTGGGCAGCCACCTCCAGCAGATACTCCGACAACGCCACCAGCTGATCGACAGGTCCGACGCGGTCGGCTATTCCCCGTACGGCGGCACACACCGCGGCGAGATCTGTCAGATCTTCGAGAACGACGAAATCCGCGATGTGCGAACGATCGGCAAGGACTCCGGTAGCCCCTTCCGCGTCGACCACATAGCTGATCCGGTGCCGGTCATGGTCGAGATCCTCGAATCGCTCAAGTTCGTTGTCCCAGCGCCGTTCGTCGGAGAACCTGGGCCACCGGTTGAGAACCACGATGTGCATGGGGATCCATCTTTCAGTGAGTTGAGTTCAGCGGGCTTGAGCGAGCAGTCATGACTGCGGCTGCGCGTCACGCTCCAGCTCACGGATGAGGGGCACCACGTGGGTGAAGAAGGTCCTCATTTCCGGCCGGGTCGGCCAGCCGGAGAAGATGAACTCGCTGATGCCGGCGAGCTTGTACTGGAAGAGGTAGTCGGCCACCTCCTGGTAGCTACCGACCAGGCACAGCGCCGGGCCTCCGCGATAGGGGACGGCGCCGGTGTAGATGTAGGGCGAGAGCCACTTTCCGGAAGCCTGATCGGCGAGCCGGAAGGAGGACTTCACCGCTTCGGAGTCAACGTTCTTGACGAATTCGCGGATCCACGCCTCGTGTTCGACGTCGGGATCGCCCATCAGCTCGGCGAGTTCGGCCAGCGCCTCCTCGCGGGTCTCCCGGGCGAGCACATGCATCCGGGTGCCGACCCGGCAGCCCCCCTCGATCAACGGCAGGCTTGCCTGCCGCATCCCTTCCGGGGTGTCGCCGTAACGCATCCAGCAGTCGCCGTAGCTGAGGGCGGTCTGCTGCGCCACCTCCGAGGCACCGCTGATGTAGATCTCCGGACGCTTGCCGCCCTTGTAGCCGAGATGCAGTTCCGCGTCCTTGATCGTGTAGTGCTGCCCGTCAAAGGTCTGCGGGACCTCGCCCTCCCAGAATTCCCGGAGGATGTGGAGGAACTCACCTGCTCTGGCGTACCGCTGGTCGTGGTCCAGGAAATCACCGTAGCCGGCCTGCTCGGCCACCGAGATTCCGGCGACCACATTGAGGGAGAGGCGGTCGTCGGACATCCAGGAAAGGGTATTGACGATCTGCGTGAAGAGAGTCGGCGAAAGGAGCCCCGGGCGGTACGCGAGCATGAACTTGACCCGCTCCGTCTGCTGGGTGAGGGCCGCGATGATCGGCACCGGATCCGGCAGGTAGTGCCCGATTCCGAACAGGAGGCTGTCGACGCCGAGCTCCTCGGCCTCCTTGACGAAGTCGGTGATTTCGCCCATGTCCAGGGCGCCCAGCTTGTACTTTTCCGTGGGCTTGGCCTGACCGCCCCCGTCCGTCGGTACGTCCCAATGTATGCGCAGCGGTTCCACTGTTGTTCTCCTCATTCAGGAAGGTTTACGGGCTGGTCTCCGGCGGACCCGATGAGCAGCCCGCTGTTGGCCGAGCGGGCCTTGGGTGCGAGACGCGCCGGATCCGTGGAACCGGTCTGCTGATCCAGCCGGGCGTGTTCGCGCCGGACATGGGCGTCCACCTCGTCCAGTGGAACCAGCCACCGCCGGGCGGTGCCGTCCGGTTCGACGACCGACATCAACCCGGTTCCGTGCACGGCCTCGGCCATCACCCCGGCGCCGGCCAGGGCTTCGGCCACACCACGCTGGTCACCTGTGAACGCCAGGACGGGCTCGGCGGAGGGCACTGCCACGGCGACGAGTCCCGTCTCCCGCATCAGCGCGGCCACCTGGCCGGGATCGACACCGGTTGCGAGCCGGAAGACCTGGGCCTTCCGGTCACCGACCACCGCGGTCGTGCCCGCCCCCGGACCCACGACGGTTCCCCGGCCATCGCCCAGGGACCGGCACGCGATGGCAACGCCGTACCGCCTGGCCGCCGCCACCGACCCGCCGAACAGGACCTTGGCCCCGCTGTCCGACATCGCTTCGCACTGCGCGTAGGACAGCTCCGGCATCAGCCGAGCCGCGGGTTCGGTGTAGGGGTCGGTGGTGTACACACCGGGCACATCGGAGTAGATCTCACACTCGGTGACGCCGAGTGCCCCGGCGATGGCGACCGCGGTGAGGTCCGAGCTGTTGCGGCCGAGCATGGTGATGCGGCCATCGGGCCGTACCGCCTGGCCGCCGGCCAGCACGACGACCTGATGCTCGGTCAGCGCTTTGAGCACGGGCGCGGGGTCGATCGTGACGATCTTCGATCGGGTGGCGGTGTCATCACCGACAATGCCCAGCTGGTGCGCCCAGAGATCGATTGCCGTACTCCCCTGTGCGTGCAGGGCGGCCCGGAGCAGAGTGGCGCTCAGCATTTCGGCGGTGGCCAGCGCCTGGTCCTGCACCTCCGGCTTCAGGTCCGGATCAACCGCCAATGCCGCCTCAAGCAGACGTCCGGTGGAGCCGGACATCCCGCTCACCACGGCGATCACGCCGGTGCTGCCACCGTCGGTCATCTCGATCAGATGAGCAGCAACCCGGGCGTAGTCCGCCAGCTCCACGAAGGATGATCCGCCGAACTTGACGACACGCAGGTGCCCGGAGTCACGCGGCATCGTTCACCATCCTCGACGACGAGTTCGCTGCCTGCGTGCCCTCGGACGTGCGCCTCTTCTCGCCGCCGAGCCCCCATTCGGTGGGCTTCTCCTGGCTCAGAATCGTGAACACCCGGCCGATGGCGTCGCCCATCCCCCAGACGTCGGTGTACGCGGGCCACTTGGGGTGTCCGGCGTCGATGTCGTGCTGACGGGCGTACGCCGCGCGTACCCACTCCCGGGTCGAGGGCCGCCGGTGGTGGAAGTCGTGCTGGGCGAGATCGCCGGGTACGACGAGGACGCGAGCCGGGATGTGGTAGCAGACGAGGCGGGCGCTCCATCGCAGCCAGGCGCGGAAAGCGGCGGACCGGCCAAGGCCCTTCGGCGGCAGCGGATCACCGCAGAACCGTCCCCAGGAGTGCGACACATGGAAGGCCCGGCCGCTCAGGCTGCCGTCCTTGGCCTTGAACCAGGCGTGCTCGCTGAGGAACTCCAGCAGCGCGACAACCTGGTAGATCGGGACCATCGGGACGAGCACGGCGACGGTGAACTCCCACCACACCCCTTGCCAGGTCACCAGGCCGAGAACGCCGGCCAGGTAGGTGAACCCCATGACCCGTCGGTACGGCGCACAGCGGACGAGGTTCTGGGCCAGCCGGGTGTACAGGAACTCGCCGTGAAACCGCGGGGACACGATCATCAGGGCCAGCCGGCGCTTCAGCGCCCGGGTGGACATCCCGGGCCGGAAACCGAGCATGAGCAGGTGCTGGATGGTGGGGTCGGCGAGGGTCGCGAAGGTTTCCTTGCGATGGTGGAGATTGACGTGGTCCTCGTAGTACTGATCCGCGTCGTCGGTGCATACGAGCGTGGACAGCACCTGGTGGATCAGTCGGTCCTGCTTGATCCGACCGGTGAAACGGGTGTGGATGGCATGGTGCGCGATCACCGTCGAGCACACTCTCGCCGCGGACGCGGTGAGGCACCAGGACAAGGGCAGCAGCACGAGCGTCCAGAGCGGGCCCCATGCGACGATCCACCAGGCACTGCCGATACCGGCCGCGAGTGCGACGAAGTCGCAGAGCAGGTAGGTGACAGGGTTCAGACGCACCAGTGGCTGCTGGCCGGGGAGCGCCTTACCGGTGATCCACGTCCAGCCGTGTTGCGTCCACCGGGGGAAGCGCTGATAGGAAGCTCTGATCTCTTCCGAACGTACTGAGGATGTTGCCGTCATACGAGGATCCCTTCCTGCTCGTGACTACCGTCTTGGCGGCCGACGTGGGCACCGAGCGCTTCGGCGCTCACTTCGGCGAAGGCCGCGCCCAGGATGTCCAGGGCTTCCTGAGCCTCCCCGCGGCTGAGGTTCAGGGGCGGCAGGAACCGGGCGACACAGTCGTCCCGTCCTGCGAGCTCGAAGAGCAGTCCCCGGCGGAGCGCAGCCATCCGGACCCGGCCGGCGACTTCGCTCGCAGTCCAGCTGCCGACCGGGTTCAGCTCGACACCGAGCATCAGCCCGCGCCCCCGGACCTCGCCGATCATGGGGCCGATGGCGTGGTCCAGCTGCAGCGCATCCAGTCCCGCGCGGAGGAACTCCCCGGTCTCGAGCACATGCGCCAGCACCTCATCGCGCTCGACGATCCGCATGAGGGCGGCACCCGCGGCGAAGGCGAGCTGGTTGCCGCGGAAGGTTCCGGTGTGCGCGCCGGGCGCCCAGCCGTCCAGCCGCTCGTCGTAGATGATGACCGAAGCCGGGTGGCCGCCGCCCAGGGCCTTGGACGAGACGATGACGTCGGGTTCGATCCCGTACTGCTCGAAGGCGTACCACGTACCGGTCCGCCCGCAGCCGGTCTGTACCTCGTCGACCACCAGCGGGATGTTCCGCTCGCGCGTGATCCGGCGAAGCTCGGTGACGAACTCGGGCCGGGCCGGGACCACCCCTCCTTCGCCCTGAACCATCTCGAGCACCACAGCGGCCGGGAGGCGTACACCGCCGTTCGGATCAGCCAGCAGATTCTCCAGGTAGCGCACGCAGTTGACCTGGCAGCTGTCCGGGTTCAGAGCCAGCGGGCACTTGAAGCAGTACGAGTACGGGAAGAACGTCGTACCGGGCAGCAGATTGTGCAGGTGCTCCTTTGAGCCACGCAGCCCGGTGATCGCAAGCGTGCTCTGCGTGCTGCCGTGAAAGCCGCCGTGGAACGAGATCACATCCGCCCGCCCGGTCGCGGTCTTGCAGAGCTTCAGCGCAGCATCGATTCCGTCCGCACCGGTCGGCCCGCAGAAGTGAATCTTCATTCGGTCCCGCATCGCCTCGGGCAGCATCCCCAGGAGCCGGGTGGAGAACTCCGACTTCGCTTCGGTGGGGAAGTCGAGCATGTGGGAGGCGACGTTCAGCTGAGCCTGCGCGGCGGCGATCAGCTCGGGATTGCCGTGGCCGAGAGCGAGCACGCCGGCCCCGGACAGAAAGTCGAGAAACCGGTTTCCGTCGACGTCGTGCAGATAGGAACCCTGTCCGCCGGCGACCGCGATCGGCGTGTGCCGCGGATAGGTACGGGCCGAGGACTCATCCCGCTCCTGCTGCTCCAGCAACCGCCGCGAAGCGGGCCCCGGGAGACTGGTGACAACGGACGCACTCACGACGAATTCCTTTCGCCCCACTCAGGAGCCTGTTCCGACTGCTTGATGCCCTGGTCGAGAGGGGCGACGAATGCGAGGTGGAGCGGGTCGCGCGCCGCAATCCCGATGAGCCGTTCCGCTCTGCTTTGCGCTGTCACGGTTCGACGCTGAAGAGGTTCCGGCTGTGCGCCGCCGCCAGCTCCGCCACCCGCGCCTGGAATTCCTGGGAGTCGCCAGGACCGCGCCCGGGCTCGAAGCACTCGATGACGCCCTCGCGCCCCAGGTAGGAGGTCGGCGGGCGGGAGTGGTCGCCGGGCTTCGCCGTCACATAGAGCGCGCGCTCGGCCGGATCGAACCCCTGCGGCCGGTGTACACCGGTGATCGTGCCGCCGGCGGCCTTGAGGAAGCCGGTCGCCGCGATCCCTTGCGGCGTGTCGGGGATCGGCGGCAGCTCTTCGATCGTCCGGCGGTACGCCGCGATGTGCAGGTCGTACGGGCTGAAGCCGTACACCCGGTCGATAAGGTCCATGATGCCGTCGCCGCCAGGACGGGCCCCGACCTCGACCACGCTCAACTCGGCCCCGTTGACCAGGATCTCGACGTGGGCGATGCCGCGGTCGATGTGGAGCGCCTCGCATGCCTTGAGCGCGAGCTCGCGCAGTGCGGCGTTGCCGGTCTCCCGGCTCGGCACCAGCTGGCCGGTCTCGGCGAAGTACGGGGGTGCGCTCTTGTTCTTGTCGGTGACGGCCAGCACCGCGCGGCTGCCCTCGTAGTTGATGACTTCGACAGAGACCTCGTGCGTCGAGACGAAGAACTCCTCCACCTGGAA
This sequence comes from Streptomyces yangpuensis, assembly GCF_001005295.1. Classification (GTDB taxonomy): domain Bacteria; phylum Actinomycetota; class Actinomycetes; order Streptomycetales; family Streptomycetaceae; genus Streptomyces; species Streptomyces yangpuensis. The sequence goes on from NZ_LBMK01000003.1 coordinate 621,790, forward strand.
GCGTCCGTCAGTGAGATCGAAGGTCCCGGAGACCTCCATGAGCGAGGAACGGCAGTGCTCAAAGGCGTCGTCGAGTTCGTCCGCCGTGTCGACCCTGATGATCCCGACGCTCCCGGCGAAGTCCCTCGGCTTGAGCACCAGGGGGAACTCCAGCTCCGCGGCTATTGCCCGCAGCTCCTCAGCGGTGGAGAACAGCCGGTGCCGGGCGCAGGCAACGCCGGCTTCTTCGAACGCCACCTTCATCGTGTGCTTGTCCCGCGAGCGCCGGAGCGCTTCGTCGGAGAGCGCCGGCAACCCGTAGTGGTGGGCAATCGCCACCGAGGCGTGCAGGTTCATCTCGTAGATGGGGACCACCGCGTCCGGCTTCAGGCCGGTCTGCCGCTCGAATTCCTCCACTGCCTTCAGCGCGGGCTTGGCTTTGTAGCTGCTGGCCGGGAGGACGTGGTCGAAATACCGGTTCGCACCGGAAACGGGATCCTCCGTCATGCCGATCACCGGGCCGGGATAGGCACGCAGGGCGGCAACGATGGCTCGCTCACGCAACATCAGATCGGCACCGAGCAGCAGAAGGTACCGGTCCCCGTTGGCGTGGGCACGCTGCAAACTGAACATGGACTTCCTTAGCGCGTCGTCACCTTGATGTGGCGAGGTTGTCAGTGGCGGTTCCCGGAACGTTTCCCCTCTGGTACTCGGGGCTTCGGCGCAGTCGCGTGACGTCCGTTTCGTGATCACGCGAGGACGAGGGGGGCGGGTGGCGTCGCGGGCGTTGCTGCGGAGGGCGGCGGCGATGTCGGTGACGCCGGCGAGTTTCAGGGTGCCGACGGCCAGATTGCGCCATCGGTGTCCGCATTTCTGGTCATTTGAACTGCAGCTTCCGTCGCCGTCCGAGATGTAATGAGCTTTTCACCGACCGCTACCGATTGCCTTCCGCCGGGCTTCCGACCGTGCGGTATCGTCCCGAAGTGCAGGTCATCAGGCGGGGGCGGGAGTCCCGTATCCGTATACGGCGGACGGGATCAGGAGGGGGCTGCGTGGCATTCGAGTTCCGTGTTCTCGGGCCGATCACGGCATGGCGCGACGGACTCGCAGTCAGACTCAACGGGCGCAAGACGAGGTCGGTACTGGCCGCGCTGCTGCTGCGTGCCGAACACGTCGTCCCGGTGGAACGACTCGTCGCGATCCTGTGGGGGGAAGCGCCGCCGCCGACCGCCGTGGCCCAGATCCAGAAGTGCGTGTCCCAGCTGCGCGGAGAGCTGGGGCCGGAGCTGATCGTCCGGTCGGGCAACGGCTACCGCCTCCAGCTCGGCGAGCACCGGTTCGACCTGCAGGCCTTCGACCGGGCCGTCGCGGACGCGAGGGCGGCGCTCGCGCAGGACCGGCAGCTCGACGCGGTGGAGGCGTACTGCGCCGGCCTCGCCCAGTGGCGGGGGGAACCACTGGCCGACGGCACCGAGGAGCTGATCCGGACCGAGTCGCCGGCGCTGGAGGAACGCCGGATCGGCGTCGTCATGGAACGCATCGAGGCGGAGCTGTCCCTGGGCCGCCACGGCGAACTCGTCAGCGAACTCAAGGCGCTCGTCGGGGAACAGCCGCTGCGGGAGCGGCTGCGCGGTCAGCTGATGCTGGCGCTCTACCGCTGCGGGCGGGTGGCCGACGCCCTCGCCGTCTACCAGGCCGGGCGCACCCTGATCGCCGAGGAGCTCGGCCTGGAGCCGGGGAGCGAGCTCCAGCGGCTCCACGAGGCGATCCTGGTCGGAGGTCCCGCTCTCGACCTGCCCCGCAAGGAGCCCGACGAGGTGCCCGAGCGCGTCTGGTCCCCGATCGCCGCCGTCGTACCGGCCCAGCTCCCGCCGTCCATAGCCGACTTCACCGGACGCGCCGACCAGGTCAGCCGCATCCGCGAGACGCTGACGACGGGCGACAAGGAGTCACTGGCGCTCGTCGCCCTCTCGGGGAAGGGCGGGGTCGGCAAGTCCACCCTCGCGGTGCAGGCCGCCCGCCGGGTGGCCGACCAGTTCCCCGACGGACAGCTGTACATACGTCTGCGCACGGCCGACACGCGGCCGCTCGACCCGCTGGTGGCGCTCAGACGCTTCCTGCGCGCGCTCGGCGTCGGGGAGGAGGGCATACCGGACGACCTGGAGGAGTGCAGCGAACTCTTCCGCAGCCGGACCGCCTCCTCGCGCATGCTCATCCTGCTCGACGACGCCGTCAGCGAGGCGCAGGTGAGACCGCTGCTCCCGGGCTCACCCGGCTGCGTCGTGCTGATCACGAGCCGGCCGCGGCTCAGCGGCCTGGAGTCCGCCACCCACGTCGACCTCGACGTGTTCAACGCGGAGGAGTCCGGCGCCCTGATCGAACGGATCGCCGGCCGGGACCACGTCATCGGCGACGAGGCCACCACGGCGGAGATCGCCCGGCTGTGCGGCTATCTGCCCCTGGCCGTCCGGATCGCCGCCGCGCGGCTCGCCCAGCACTCCCGGGGCGGCATCACCCGGTTCGCCCGCCGCCTCGCCGACGAGCGGCGGCGCCTGGACGTGCTGGTCTCCGGCGACCTGGAGGTACGGGCCACCCTGGAGACCGGCTACGAGGAGCTGGAGCCGCGCGAGCGCGAGGCGTTCTGCCTGCTGGGCCTGATCGACACACCGGACTTCGCGTCGTGGTTACTGGCCCCCTTGCTGGGCATCACCATCGACGAGGCCGAGGACCTGATCGAGGAACTCGTCAGCACCCAGCTGCTCGACGTCATCGGATGCGACGCCGCCGGACAGACCCGCTACCGGTACCACAACCTGGTCCGCCTCTACGCCAGGGAGCGGGCCCAGGCCGAGTACTCGCAGGCGCAGTGCCGCGAGGCCCTGGCCAGGGTGCTGGACGGGTGGCTCACGCTGTCCACCACGGCGGCGCAGCGCATCACCGGTGCACGGGTCCGGGAATGGCCGGCGGCCGCGGGGGGTGCGACGAAGCGCTACGACGGATTCGACCGCTCCGACGTCGACTACATCGTCGAGGACCCCTACCTCTGGTTCGAGGCCGAGCGCCCGGGCCTGGCCTCCGCGATCGCGATGGCCTGCTCGAACGGGTTCGGCCGGATCGCCTGGGAACTGGCCGACAGCACCACCGACTTCCTGGAGATGCGCCACCACTACGACGACTGGGAGGCCGGCCACCGGCTCGCCCTGGCGGCGGCCGAGGCCGACGGCGACGCCGCCGGTGTCGGCGTCATGTCCCTGCGGCTGGCGCGGCTGCGGTGCATCCGCCGGGACCCCGGGGCCGGCCTGGAGCTCGTGGACCGGGCGGACGCCGCCTTCGAGGAGCTGGGCTTCACCGCGCTGCGCAGCGAGTGCCTGGTGGTCCGGGCGGGAGCGCTGCGGGCACTGGGCCGGACGGGACCCGCCCTCACCGAGGTGAGCCGGGCCGTCGAGGCGGCGCTGGCCTCCGGGAGCCCGCTCGAACAGGCGGTGGCCGCCCGCGAACTGGGCACGATCCGTTACGAGCAGGGACGCTGGGAGCTGTCGTCGGACGCCTTCCAGGAGGCGGTCCGGCTCAGCGGTCTGGCCGGCAACCGGCGCGAGGAGGCCCTCGCGCTGCGCCACTGGGCCGTCGTACTGCGCCACCGCGGGGAGCTCCAGGAGGCGAGGGAGAAGGCGGAGACGGCCCTCGCGGCCTTCCACGAGCTGGGGGACCGCCCCTACGAGGCGTTCAGCGGCCTCACCCTGGGGCTGAGCCTGCTGGAGCTGCGCGACCCCTCGGCCCGGCGGTTCATCGAGGAGGGGCACGCCGTCCTGCGGGACATGAACCTGGAGTTCGGTATGGGCGAACTCTTCTACGTGCTGGCCTCCCTGGAATTCGCCGACGGCCACATCGACCGGGCCGTCGAGCGGCTGACCCAGTCCATCCGGCTGCTGGGGGCGGAGCCGGTCCACCACGTGCTGCTCTCCGCCGTCGAGCTGCTGGGCCAGGCGCTGGACTCCGAGGACCCGGCCGCGGGCCGGGTGCTGCGCCTGGAACTCGCCGAGCTGGCCGCATGTGTCGGCACTCCCGCGCCGGCCCACTGCCTCGACTCGATCCTCGCCCAGGTTGCACACAGAGTCACCGGAAGGAATCCGGTAGTGACTCTGCCTAGAGTTCCCGTTCTGCAACCGATCCACTGACGACGGAAACGGACGGGAACCATCGTGAAGAAGACCACCATCCACGTCGACCCACGCGCGATGGCGGAGAGCAAGAGATCAGGCACGGACGTCATCGGTGTGCGCAGGCCTCTTGCGGTGGAAGGACACTGAGACAGACCTGGGGGCTGCTCCGCACATGCGTGTGACTCTGGTGAACATGCCGTGGGCGTCGTTGGACACGCCGTCCCTCGCGCTGGGGATCCTGCATTCCATCGGCCGCTCCCACGGGGCGGAGGTGGAGACGGTGAACGCCAACCTGGACTACTTCGACTGGGCGGCGGAAGCGATCGGACTGCAGGTCGAGGACTACGAGTTCTTCGCCAGTCACGCGTACTTCGAAGGCTACGGGGACTGGGTGTTCTCCAGCGCCCTCCACGGCGTTCCGCAGTGGCGGGTGCGTGAGTTCGAGGAGCAGATGGCGCCCGGCCTCGGCCCGCACCTGCGGGACGTGTGCCTGGCCCTGCACGAGGCGTCCGCACGGTTCGTCGAGGAACTGGCCGGGAGGATCGCCGACACCGGCCCGGACCTGGTGGGCTTCACCACCACGTTCCAGCAGAACACGGCCGCCCTGGCCACGGCCGCGGCGGTCAAGAGGCTGTCGCCGGGCACCGCCACGGTGCTCGGCGGCGCCAACTGCGACGGACCGCAGGGGGCGGCCCTGTACCGCAACTTCCCCGCCGTCGACTACGTGGTGCGCGGCGAGGCGGAGCGGGCGTTCCCCGCACTGCTCGGCGTGGTCCGCGGCGAGGTGGAGCCGGGGACGGTCCCCGGGCTGTGCTGGCGCGGCGACGACGGTGCGCACCGGGCGAACGACATGCCCCGGTTCCCGCTCCCGCCCGCCGAGTTGAAGCAGCCGGACTACCAGCCGTACTTCACCCGGGTGCAGAGTTCCGCGGCCCGTTCCCGGATCGAGCCGAAACTGGTCCTGGAAGGGTCCCGCGGCTGTTGGTGGGGCGAGAAGCACCACTGCACGTTCTGCGGGCTCAACGGAACGTCGATGGCTTTCCGCAGCAAGGCCCCCGAGACGTTCCTGAACGAGATCGTGGAGCAGACCCGGCAGCACCAGGTGCTCGACATCATGGTCGTCGACAACATCCTCGACATGGGATACCTGCGCAGCGTGCTGCCCGCCCTGATCGACCTCGACTACGATCTGCGCTTCCACTACGAGATCAAGTCCAACCTCCGTCACCGGCATCTGAAGACGCTCGCCGACGCCGGTCTGGTGCAGGTGCAGCCCGGCATCGAGAGCCTCAGCAGCAGGGTGCTGCGCCTGATGGACAAGGGCGTCACCGGCTGTCAGAACGTGCGCCACCTGCGGGACGCCCAGTCCGCGGGCCTGTGGGCCACATGGAACTACCTCTACGGGTTCCCCGGTGAGAAGGAACGCGACTACACCGAGGTGATCCGGCAGTTTCCCGCCCTCGCCCACCTCACCCCGCCGGACGGCGTCACCCGCATCGAGATCGAGAGGTTCAGCCCCTACTTCGACCGGCCGGAGCTGGGCTTCGCGCAGCTGCGGCCTGCCTCCCACTACGGCGTGGTGTACGACCTGCCGGAGGCGGAGCTGTACGACCTGGCCTACCTCTTCGACGCCCCGCACGCCGGCATCGGCGAAACCGTCGCGAAGGAACTCGGCGCCGCCGTCGAGCGGTGGCGCGACCAGTACCTCCACAGCAGCCTGACCCGCTACGACATCGGATCGAGAATCGTGCTGACCAACCGGCGGGAAGACTTCGACTGGACGACGAGGACCATCACGGACCCGGTCGAGGTGGCCGCGTTCCGGCTCCTGGAGGACCCGCGCAGCGTCCAGTCGCTGACCCACCGGCTCAGCGCCCGGTTCACCGCCAGCGTCTCCCCGGCCCGGGTCGCCGAACTGCTCGCGGAGTGGGGCGAGGCCGGGCTCCTCTTCGAGGACGCCGGCCGGTACGTCCATGTCGTGCCCCTGGGCACCAACGCGGAGCTGACCCGCCTGGGCGGCTCGGCCCCCGACCTGACCCGGGACTTCGCCCGGGCACCCGGCCCCGCCCAGGGCCCCGGGGCCGCCTCGTGATCACCGCCCGTAAACCGGCGATCGACCTCTGGCGGGACTACCGCGACCACGCGCGGACACTCCCGGGCATGCACCTCGGCAGCATCACCGTCGCCGAAGCCTCCGTGGACGCAGCGCACACCGCCCGTGAGCTGTACCGCACGGGCCTGCGCAGAGCCGAGTTCAGCGCCCTCGTCGACCTGTCCGCCACGGCCGAACCGGCCGGCGCCGTACGGGTCCTGGACCTGGTCCGGGAGCTGACCGCCTGGGGCGTCGTCGTCGACTGGCGGGTGCGGCTGCCCGACGCGGGGGCCTGCCGGACCGGCCCGTCGGCGTACACGCTCAGCCACCTCTACCCGCCGGNCTGGCGGGTGCGGCTGCCCGACGCGGGGGCCTGCCGGACCGGCCCGTCGGCGTACACGCTCAGCCACCTCTACCCGCCGGCCCGGGTCGAGGGGCCGGCCGACGCGGCCGAGCTCCGGTCGGCCTGGGCCGAGGGCTTCTTCCTGGGCAAGTGCCTCGTCCGGAAGGGGCCGGGCTTCCTGGAGATCCGCGACCACCGGCCCGGCGTGCTGAACCGGATCGTCATCGACGAACCGGACTACCTCGCCGCCGTGCAGGCGGTGCGGGCGGACCCGTCGGCCGACGGTGTCGCCCCCGCCGTCCGGGCCGACCTCGCCGCGGAGTCCCTCCTGCTCGCCGTCGGCGACCTCTGGTGGTGGGCCCCCCACCGGCCGCACCGCTGGCCGCAGCCGCCCTTCCGGGTCTGACCCGGGGGCCGGAGCGTCCCGGCGGCTCAGAACACGGGGAGGGCGGTGAGCGTCGTGCCGTCCAGGAGGAACACCCGGTTCGCGTCGGCCGTGATCCAGTACCGGTCGGGGTTCTTGATGATGCGGAAGACCCACGACGTCCGGTTGCCCTCCGAGAGGTCGACGACGTTGATGCCGCCCTCCGTCCTGTTGACGGTGACGGACCACAGGCCGTTGCCCTGCACGACGAGCGGGCTGGGCGGGTCGCACTCGAACAGGCCCTGGAAGACCCAGTCCGTTCCGCGGCCGGTGCGCAGGTCGTAGCGCAGGGGAACGGTCAGGGCGCTCGCGTACAGATGATCGCCGTGAATGGTCGGCGGCCCCCAGAAGAACGGTGTTCCGTTCGGCGGCTCGGGGTTTTCGGCCGTCCAGAGCTCCTTGCCGTCGACGACGTCGAGGACGGTGAGGTTCTTGCCGGTCACGCACAGGCTGCGGCCCGAGACGGCGGCCGTGGCCCGGCCGTCGTCGGACTGCTTGCGGCGGTCCCACACCCTGCGGCCGTCGGCCGTGTCGAGGGCGACGACGGACCCGTCCGCCGCCGTGACGACGAGCCGGCCCTGGGCCACCAGGCCGCGGGAGGCGGCGTTCTTGCCGAGGCCCGCGTCGATACCGGCGGTCCAGCGGATCCGGGCGTCAAAGCGGCCGATGCTGCGCACCCGACCGTCCTTGGTGATCACGTAGACGGCCTCGTCGTCCGCGGCGAGGAGGGAAGCGGCCTCGGCGGGCGATGTCCACTTCGGCTCGCCGGTCGAGGCGACGAAGGTCATGAGGGTGCCGTCGTGGCCGGCGGCGGCCACCAGCCGGTCGGAGAGGGACAGGTAGCGGCCGGCGGCCGCCACCTCTCCGGCCGACCAGCGGAGCGTGCCGTCGACGACGCTGCGCGCGGCGATGCCGCCCTTCGGTGCCCCGACGATGACGACGTCCCGTACGGGCAGGGGCGCGGGCGTGGCGTCCGAGACAGCCGAGGGGACGCTCCACAGCGGTGCGGGAGTCTCCCCCAGGACGTAGTCGCCCTTCTTCATGTCGAAGAGCTTGCCCTGCGGAGTTTTCACGGCTGCGGGGATGTCGAAGGGGCCGGACTGGCGGCTCCACCACGCAGCCGTGCCGCCGCCGGCCGCCAGTACGGACCCGCCGGCGACGAGACCCGTCAGCAGGCGGCGACGTGACACGGAACGCGGTGCGACCCCGCCCGGCACGGTGGTCAGCCGGGCCAGGCCGTGTTCGCGCGTCGTGATGTCCTGCGCGATCGCTCCCTTCAGCCAGAGGCGGTCGGCGCCCCGGGGCGGGGCGGACGACCGCGCGATCTGGTCCGGGAGGGGCCGCGCCGCCGCGTCCTTGGCGAGACACGGGCCGATCAGCGGCCGGAGTGCGGGCGGTACGCGGTCCAGGCGCGGCTCGCCGTGGACGACCTCGTACTGCACGGCCGCGATGTGCGAACCCTCGTAGGCGTGGTGCCCGCTCGCCGCGAACACCAGGACCGCGCCGAGGGAGAAGACGTCCGCCGCCGGGCCGACGCGCTGCCCGAGGACCTGCTCGGGCGCGCCGTAGCCGGGGGTGACCGGGACCTGGCCGGTGGCGGTGAGGGTGAGACCGTGTTCGGGGCGGGCGATGCCGAAGTCGATGACGCGCGGGCCCGCCGCGGTGAGCACGATGTTGGCGGGCTTCAGGTCCCGGTGGACGAGGCCGGCGGCGTGGATGTCGCGCAACGCCCCCGCGAGGGCCGCCGCCAGGGCCCGTACGGTCGGCTCGTCGAAGGGGCCGTGGGCGCGTACGGCGTCGGCGAGCGTCGGCCCGGTCAGGAACTCGGTCGCTATCCACGGCCGTCCGCCCTCCGTCCGGGCGTCCAGGACCCGGGCCACGGATCCGCTCTCGACGGCCCGGGCCACCTGGGCCTCGCGGACGAAGCGCCGGCCGAGGTCCGGATCGTGCGCCAGGTGGGGGTGCAGCACCTTCACCGCGGCCGCCCGGCCCTCGCCGTCCTGGCCGACGTAGACCTTTCCCATACCGCCTTCGCCGAGGACGGCGAGGATGCGGTACGGGCCCAGGCGGATCGGGTCTCCGGATTCGAGGGGCTTCATGGCGTGTGCGGCTTTCTGTGAAGTGCTCAGGCGAGGGGGTACGCGGCGACGTATTCGCCGCCGATCGCGATGAGCCGCCCGGCCGACGCGTCGGCGAAGTACCGGGCCCGGGCGGCCTTGAACGGGTGGCTGACGGCGCCGGTCCGGATGTCGGTGGCCACCAGCCCCGACGAGGCCCCGGCGTAGGTGTACACGTACGAGATCCCGACGGCGGGCGGGGTGGCGAGGTCCTCGGGGCCCACCGCGCGGCTCTTCTCCGCCCAGCGCAGGGCGCCGCTCACGGCGTCGAGGGCGACGAGGCCGCGGTTCTCCTCGACCGCGTACACCACGCCGTCCTGGACGGCCGGGGGACCGAACCGGGCCTTCGGGGTCAGGCCCTCGAAGCGCCAGACCGGCTTGCCGTCGGCGAGGCCGAGGGCGACGAGTTCACCGGCCCCCGGGTACACGTGCCGGTCGTCCACCGCCAGGTGGGCCCGGTTCAGGACCGGCTGCGCGCCTTGGAGCGGCTTGTCCCACAGCGCCCTGCCCGTCCGGGCGTCGTGGACGACGAGGCGCGGTTCGGCGTCCGCGGACTGCTGGACGAGGACCAGGTGCTTGCCCACGGCCCGGGCGGACAGGAAGTGCAGGTGCGGGGAGGCGGCCGGGCGTGCGGGCAGCGGCACCTCCCAGAGCCTGCCGCCGGAGCGGGTGTCGACCTTCAGCAGGAACCACGTCTGGTCCTTGCCGAAGCCGTCGCGGGCGTGCGTGCCGCGGCCCCCGGCCAGGTAGACGGCTTCGGCCGTCGCGCAGAGCAGCTGGGTGCCGTAGAGGATCGCCCGCAGGTCCTTGAGCTCGCTGAAGGGGGCGTTGAGCTTGCCGGTGGCCGTGTCGACCGTGGAGACGCGGAGCGGGTCGGCCTCGTCGAGGGTGTAGTCGGCGGCGTAGACCTTCGTGCCGTCGGTGGTGGTGCGACGCATGAAGTAGACGTCGGGGTCGGCCCACTTGGCCGCTCCCGTCGCGGGGTCCAGGCCTTTGACGCCGTACTCGCCGACGAGGAGGAGCCCGTTCAGGAGCAGCGGCGCGGGCGGGATCCGTGGGTCGGCGTAGCTGACGGGCTCCTGCCAGAGGAGGTCCCACGCGGGGTCCTTGGAGGGGGCTGGGGGCTTCGCGGTGGTGGAGTCCTCGCGGTCGAGCCAGGCCCAGGCGCCGGCTCCGACGGCGGCCGCCCCGAGGAGGGACCCGCCGCCGAGGGTGAGGAGCCTGCGGCGGGAGAGGCCGGACGGGGGCGGGGGCGTGCTGCTCGGGAGCGGCGGGGTGAGGGTGTGCTCCGGAGGGGCCGGCAGCCGCGGGGGCGGGGCGTTCCAGACACCGCCGACGCGGCGGGCTATCTCCATGAGCAGCGGCTGGGGCAGGTGCCCGGCGAAGGAGCCCCCGTCCTGCCCGGGGTGCAGGAGGGCGGCGAGGCCGGAGGTGGTGGGGCGGCCGGCGGGGTCCTTGCCGAGGCAGCGCGTCAGGACGGGGACGAGGGCGGCGGGGACTCCGGTCAGGTCGGGGTCGGCGTGGCGGACCCGGTACATGAGGTCGGCGTGGCGCCCGCTGCCGAAGGGACCGTGGCCGGAGGCGGCGTAGGTGAGGACGCCGCCGAGGGCGAACACGTCGCCCGCGGAGGTGTGCTCCAGTCCGGTCGCCTGCTCGGGGGACATGAAGGCGGGCGTGCCCGCGGCGGTGCCGGTGTGGGTGAGGTGGTCGTCGCCGAGGGCGCGGGCGATGCCGAAGTCGATGACCTTGGGGCCGTCGGCCGTGATCATCACGTTGGAGGGCTTGAGGTCGCGGTGGACGACGTCCGAGGCGTGGAGCTGGGCCAGGGCCGCGCACAGCAGGGCGCCGAGGGCGCGTACGGCCGGCTCGGGGAGCGGTCCGGCGAGGGAGACGGCCTCGTCGAGGGGCGGGCCGAGCACGTACTCGGTGGCCAGCCATGGGGTTTCGGCGAGCGGATCGGCGTCGAAGACGCGGGCGCCGTGGACAGGACCCATGACGCGGGCCGCGTCCACCTCCAGGCGGAAGCGGGTGCGGACGGCCGGGTCGGCGGCGATGTGGGCGTGCATCGTCTTCAGCGCCACGGTCCGGCCGGTGGCGGAGCGGGCGAGGTAGACGGTGCCCATGCCGCCGCTGCCGAGGCGGGCGACGAGGCGGTGGCCCCCGAGGGTGTGCGGGTCGTCGTGCGTGAGGGGGAGGAGCGGGGTCAGCGGGGTGAGTGGGGTCAGCGGGGTCAGCATCAGTGGCCGGTCCAGGGAGCGGGAAAGTGGAGCTCGGCCGCGAGGACCCGCGCCGACTGGTGCGCGAGGGCGACGACGACGGGCGCCGGCAGGGGCATCGGGCCGGCCGGCTCCGGGTGCGGGACGAGCTGGTGCGCCTGCGGGCGGCGCTCGGGATCGCGGGAGAGGCACGCCGTGACGGGTTCGCGGAGGAAGGAGGGCAGCTCGGCGCGTTCGGGGACGGTGTGGCCGGTCGCGGCGTAGGCGAGCACCGCCCCCAGGGCGTACACGTCGCCCGGCGGGCGGGGCCGCCCGCCGGCCGCCTGCTCCGGGGCGAGGCAGCCGGAGTCGAGGCCCGGCAGGCCGCTGCGCGGCTCGCCGTCGGGAGCCGCGGCCCGTACCGCGCCGAAGCCGCTCAGGAGGGGCCCGTCGGCGGTGAGCAGGACGGCGGCGGGGGACAGGCCGGCGTGCGGGACGCCCTGCGCGTGCGCGGTGGCCAGCGTCCGGGCGAGGGCCGCGCCCAGGGCCCGTACGACCGGGTCGGGCAGCGGCCCGCCGTGCGCCCGCAGGGCGTCGGGGAGCGGGAGGGCGGGAACGTACGGGCCCGCGCACCAGGGCAGCTCCGCCCCGCCGCCGCCGACCTCGCCGACCGGCAGGAACCCCGGTACGGAGAGCCGCCGGGCCCCCTCGGCCTCGATGGCCCAGCGGGTGGGGTCGACGCCGGGGCGGGGAAGCCGGGCGAGGAGGGTACGGTCGCCGTCCGGGCTCCGGACGATGAACCGCCGCTCGGCGGAGCCGTGTTCGTTCTGGTCGTCGAGCCGTCCCAGCACGGTGTGGGGTCCGGTGCGCCGAGGGTCGTCGAGACGTGTCGCATCCACCCGCGAGCCCCCTCCTCATCCGTATGGATCTCCGTCAACCCTACTCAAGCGCCCGACCCCGGCTGCGTGGGGAATTCGCCGCACCCAGTGCGGCCGTGGGGGCGGGCGGCTACTCGGGCCGACCTGCAGGGGCAGGTGACGTACTCAGGTGGGGTATCCGCTCCGCCATGGACTTGAACTCCGGCTTGCGGGCGGTGAGATACTCGCCCAGCGCGGCCGCGACCGGCCCCATCGCCTTCTGCGTCGCCACAAAAGCCGAACCAGGCGCCGGCCCCCCACCCGGAGCCAGCGGACCCTGCGGAGTCATCCCAGCCTGCGAGTCCGGCACCGCCGTCCCCGCCGCCTGAGCCGCCTCCGACATCGCCGCCGCCACCTGCGCCTCACACGCAGCGATCACCGGCTCCAGTTGCCCGATCACCGCCAGCGACGCGTTCAGCTCCTTCGCGATCCCGTCCGCACGCAGCTTGAACGAATCGAACGCGACCTTGCCCTGCCCCTGCTCAGTACGGGCGCACGACCCGCGAGGTCGTCAGGGAGGGAGGTGCCCCCGGATGGGGACTACGCGTCGAACTCGCCGCGCCAGGCGAAGTCGAGGAGGGCTTCGGGGAGGTACTCGGTCTCGACCTCGAACGGGAGGCCGTTGGCCTTCGCCAGGCAGGCGATCGCCAGAGGGCCGAGGGCGACGATGCCCAGGATGTTCTGCCGGCGGTCTTCGTCAGCGGTCCAGTATTCCTTGTGCCAGCGGACGGCATCGGCAAGGGCCTCGTTGAAGCCGGCGGCGTCGTTGCGCAGGTAGCGGTACAGCATCATGATCGGCGGGTAGCGGAGCTTGCTCATCGTCTCCGCGTCTATGACGCGGGCCTGCTCGGGAGCGCTCAGGTCCACGGCGCGCACCAGGTGCGTGCCCACATCGTCACGGCGGAGCCAGAAGCTCTGGAGGGTCTCCACCCAGGCATAGGTGTACTCGTCCAGGGCGCCGCCGAAGTCGCGCAGCAGGGAGACCGGAATCCGCGACAGCATGTCGAGGCGGGCTGCCTCGCGGCAGACGATCGCGAGGTAGAAGGCGTTGAGCCAGGTGTTCGCGTTGAGGTAGGTCTGCGGCCCGGTGGTCGCGAGGTGGCGCTCTTCCTGCCGGATCTTGCAGGTGACCGTCTCCCGGTCGGGGTCGACGGCGGCGAAGACGGCGGAGTGCACCTGCATCGCCAGCAGCCAGGACTCCCACGTCTCCAGCATGACGGCGCCCGGATCCCCGACACAGCGCACGAAGGCGACGTTCAGCGACCTCATGACCGCGCCCGACCTGGAGTTGTGCGAGGTCTCGATCTCCTCCAGCGAATAGGACAGCGAACCCTCCATGGAGGGAACCACCGCCGCCATCTCGTCCTTCGGATAGTCCTGGCGCGGCACGATCACGGACCCTGTCTCCTTTGTCAGATCTTGAAGAATTCGAGGACGGCCCCAGCGTACTGAGTGCCGCCATCCTTGGCCTTCACCATGGCGTACTCCAGGTTTCCGCTGTCCAGAGCCTTTGTGAGTTCATCCGCCAGGTCCGAGTTCTTCCAGACCTTTCCCGAGGGGTCGGTCACCTTCAGGTTCGGCCGGAGTTCCATTTCGGCGATGATGGTGCGCAGGTACGGCTCGGTGCCCTGCTTCACCATGAAGCCCTCGGCCGGGCCGACTCCCTTGCGCCAGAGCAGGCTGGAAGACGGTGCTTTCGCCTCGATGATCATCAGCTTGCCGTCCGGACGACGGTACAGCTGGTCGAACATGTTGGCGCCGTTGGGCGTCTTCGGCAGTGGCTGCTCCACCGACCCGGGGAACCTCTCCGGGACCACATGCAGCCGTGCCGCGTCCTCGCCCAGTCGTTCCGAGAACGACGTGTTGTTGGAGGTGTTCTCGCCCCACCTCGGGGTCATGCGCGTGTCGAAACGCGCCTGTGCCTTGGCCAGTTCGTCCAGCGTATCGGCGGTGGGTCCGTTCTTGTGCGCGCGCTCGGCGTTGGCGAGGTCAACCGAGACCTTGCGGTCCCGTGCGACGTCGTCGAGGTGGTCGATCTGGGGGTGTGTCTCGTCGCGGAGGAACGGATCCTTGCCGAACTTGGTCTCGGAACCGGCGGACGGGAGGCTGTTTTTGGAGATCCAGGACCCGTCGCTGTCCTTCGCCAGGATCGGCAGCTCGACGCCGTCGATCTTGGTTTGAACGCTGTGACGGTGTCCGTCCACCCGGTAGTACTGGCTGAACCAGGTCTTGTCGTCGTTTGCCTTCTGTACGAACTCGTCCTGCTTGGCCTTGACCTGCTCCGGCGTCAGCTGCTGTCCGGCCGCAGGGGGGGTCGGCTGGCCGTCGTGACTGCCTGCCGGGGTCGTCCCGCCGTCCGCGCCTCGGGCCGCGTCGTCGCCCAGGGCAGGGATGCCGTCGTAGCCGGGGCCATGGCCGCCCAGCGGGTTGTGGGTGCCGCCCGTGCCGCCCGGGCCGTCGCCGTGGGTGGCTCCGGTGCCGGGGCCGTCCGCGTGCGTGCCGGCCGTGGACGGGGTGTCCGCGTGCGTGGCGGGCGTGCTCGGGGTGTCCGGGCGGCCGCCGCCCGGGTTGTTGAGGTCGCCCCGCGGCATGTTGTCCGGGGCGTGACCGCCCGGCGTGTTGTCGACGCCGCGAGGGCCGTTGTCCAGGGTGTGGAGCGGGCCGTCCATGTTGGAGCCGAGGTTGATGCCGTTGTCGCCGCCGCGGCCGCCGACGCTGGCGAGTTCGCGCTCCGGGACCCTGGCGGTGGACGGGGTGTCGACCTTCGGTGTCTCGACGCCGGGGACGTTGGCGCCCGGCTCCTTCGGGGCGTCCTTGCCGGCCTGGGAGAGCGAGCCGTCCGCCTCGTAGATGTTGCCCTTGGGGTCCATGAACTGCCCGGGACCGTCGCCGGGCAGCTTGACCGTGCCCGGCGGGAAGGTCGTGGTGCCCTCGGGCAGCTTGATGCTGCCGTCGGAGAGTATGTGAGCGCCGTCCGGGACGGCTGTGCCCGTGGGGAGTTTGATCGCCCCGTCGGGGAGATGAATCGCTCCTTCGGGGAGGGCGACCGCCCCGTCCAGGTTGATGTCCGGGACCTCGAACTTGCCCATGCCCTTCAGACCGGCCATCACGTCGCCGATCTTCGAGAAGCCCGCGCCCGCGCCCTTGAAGATGTACGTCATCGGGTCGATGGCGTGGCCGGCCTTGCCCGCGAAGGAGAGGGTCTTGGCGACCGCGCCCGCCTTGCCCGCGCCCGCGGCTGCGCCGCCCGCGCCGCCCGTGAAGATCGTGGTCACGACGTTGAAGGTGACCGCGCCCGCCGCCCGCGACGGGTTCGAGCCCCACTGGTCCCACGCCAGCAGCGCCTTGCCCGTCTCCTTCATCGCCGTACGGGAGTCCCGCAGCCAGGACGGCAGCTTGTCGTCCGGCGCGGACAGGAACAGCGGGCCGGCACCGGGGATCGACAGGATCGCCAGGCCGGTGCCCAGCTTGGCCAGGCCCGTCCACGACTGCTTGAAGACGTCCCAGCCCTGCAGGCCGACGAGGCCGCCCAGGCCCTTCAGGGTGCCCCACACGCCGTCGACGACGACGCCCTTGCCGAACTCCCAGGCGTGCTCCCACACCTGCCACGCGGGGATGGACTCCTCGACCGCGTCGCCCCAGGGCAGGGACTTGGACTGCTTCATCGCCTCGGCGTCGTAGCCGTACATGTCCTTGGCGTTGGAGCCGTCGTTGACGCGCAGCGGCTTGCCGCCGACCAGCGCGACGATCTTCGCGTGGGCAGCGCGTTCCACTTCCTGGAACTCGGCCCACACCTCGGCGATCTTGTTGCGGCGTTCGAGGTTCTCGTCGATCAGATCGCCGTCCTCACGCCACTTGTCCTCCTTGGAGACCTTCGTGCGGAAGGCTTCCGCCTCCGCCTTCAGACTCTCCAGTTTCTTGACGACGGGTGCGGCGTCACGCGAGTACGTGCCCAGGGCGCCGGCGATGGTGCACATGTCGGAGCTGAGCTTCAGGCCCAGGTCGGAGACCGGTTTCGTCGTCGCGAAGAGCTGGTCCGCCTCGGGCGCCTGGTAGAACGCCTGCAGGCCACCGAAGCTGGTGTGGACGTCGGACGCCTTCGTCGAGACGGCCGCCCCGCCCGACGAGATCTCCTTCACCTTCGCGTCGAGAGTCGCCAGGTTCCCCGTGAAGACCGGCACCTCTGCCGGATCGACCGGCGCGTCCCCGCTCACTTCTTCCCCCCGGTCTTCTCACGCAGGATGTCGAGGTTGACGGACTTCGCCGCGTCCTGGGCGGCCTTCGCCTGGTCCAGGTCGCCCTCCAGGTACTCGTTCGTCGCCGCGACCGCGCCGAGGATGCACGCCTCGATCCGCTCCGCCATCGACTTGAACTCGGGTTTGCGGGCGGTGAGGTACTCGCCGAGGGCAGCCGCGACCGGCCCCATCGCCTTCTGCGACAGGGGCGGCGCCCCCACCGGCACCGGGCCCTGCAGTTTCGTCTCCGCCTGCGAGCCCGGCACCGCCGTCCCCGCCGCCTGAGCCGCTTCCGACATGGCCGTGAGCAGGGCGTTCAAGGCCTTCTCCAGCTCACCGGCGTTCCCGCCGACGGTCTTCAACTGGCCCTGCACACCCTGCGGCTTGATGTCCCATGACGTCATGGACGACCCACCCCCGTGAATCCGGCTGCCCTACTGTCCCGCTGTCCCGCTGTCCCGCCGACCGGCTGAAACGATCCTGCTCAGCCGATGTTGTCGACCGCGGCCTTCGCGCGCTGGAGCGTCTGCCGCGCGGTCGCGTCGTTCTTCTCCAGCGTCGTGTTCAGCAGCTGGATGATGTTCTTGACCTCCTGCGAGGCGTTCTTCCACCGC
>NZ_LBMK01000003.1:639087-966131 GCF_001005295.1 Streptomyces yangpuensis
GTATTCGAGGTCCGCGAACCCGACATCAGGTTCGTCAGAACCTGCGTCCCCATGTCGAACTTCATCCCACACTCCCCCGTGCTCTCGAACGGCCGTCAATCGGCCATCAGTATGACCAGTTCTACCAACATACATCGCACCTGCAACGTGCAACGGTGTAGTTGTGGCGGACTCATGACAATCCGCCAGCCATCTTCACGATCCCTTCAGATGCCTCGTCAGCCGCTCGAAGTCCGCCCACCCGGCCAGGTCCGACGGATCCCCGGCCAGCGGGTAGTAGTAGCCGGGACGGGACTTGGGGCCCAGTCGCACCGGCGCCTCGGCCAGCGGCGTGCGCCGGGCCCGGTCGTCCGGCATGCCGCGGACCTCCTCCGCGCCCAGGACGAAGGCCAGCGGCACCCCCGGCCCTTCGAAGCGCGGCGGTACCAGCAGGTCACGGCGGGCTTTGCGGAGCTGTACGAGCATCGACTGGAGGCGGTGCCGGGTGACGAGGGCCTCCGCGACCCGGGGCAGCGCGTCCAGGGGCGGCTCCTCGCCGTCGCCGTAGCCCAGGGCCATCGTCACGGTCTCCTCGACGCCCGCCTTCGTACGGCTCACCCGCACCGTGGCGAGACCGGGCCGGTCCGGGCCGCCCACCACCACGAACCACGTCGGCTCGGGGGCCCGCGCGAACGCCACGTCGGTCAGCCGGCCCGGTGACCAGGGCAGGTTCGCGGGCTCGGCGGTGCCCCAGCCCGCCGGCGGGGCGTCCGTCAGTTCGCGCCACACCGTCTCCAGGGCCCCGCCGAGCACCAGCCGGTCGTCCGCGGGGTGGATGGTGCGGAAGGTGAGGGCCAGCTGCCGCTGCGCCGTCTCCGCGACCTCCTGGTACGAGGCGGCGACCGGCGTCCGCGGGTCCTCCTCGGTGGCGTCCTCGGCGACGACCGTGGCGAACATGCCCTCCTGCCAGCGCAGTACCGCGCCCGAGAGGCCGTCGTAGTAGCCCGCCCGCTGGTCCTGCACGACCCACCGCGAGGGCCACTCCGGCATGTTCGCCAGTACCGCCGGGGACAGCACCGTCCCGGGCGGGGTGACGATCTGAAGGCCCCGCTCGGCCGCCGCGGCGGCCCGGAAGGCGTCGGAGAGCCAGGCCGTCATCGCGACGACCGGCCGGTCCATGATGACCACGGCGACGTTGGGGGTCAGCACGTCGACGGCCGGCTGCGCCGCGGCCGGCGTCGGCGCCACGCCGATGCCGTCGCTCTCCACCACCGCCACCGACCGCGCGGCCTCCGGCGGCCAGGCGCTCCCGCCGGCGAGCGAGGCCAGGCGGGCCGCGAAGGTGCCCGCGAGGCGCTCGGCCTCGGGTACGCCGGTGGTGGCGCGGGCCTCGGTCCACCAGTAGGGGACGCGCGGCGGGGTGGCGCCGAGCAGCCGCTCCGCCTCCCCCTCGACCTGCACCAGCAGGGGCGCCTCGACCGAGACCAGCGGCCGCCCCTGCTCGTCGCAGAGCTGGATCACCGCCCCGTCACCGGCCGTGTCCACCAGCTTGTCGGGGCCGCCGGACAGCAGTCCCGCCAGCACCGTCCAGGGAGCGGGCATCCGCTGGGTCAGAGCTACGACGTCCTTGGTCATACGGTTCTGCGGCCCTTCACTGCGAGGTGTACACGGTCTGGACGAGGCGGTTGGACTGGCCCCTGCGGACGAGGACGCCGCGGCCGGCGGGCTGCAGGGAGGCGTACACCCCCGGGAACAGCTGGCCCTCGCCCCGGTCGCCCGCCATGACGATCGCCGAGGCGCCCGATTCGCGCAGGCCCTGCACCAGCGGCTCGTACATCCCGCGCGAGGCGCCCGCGACACGGCGGGTCAGCACGAAGTGCAGGCCGATGTCCGCCGCCGACGGGATGTACGGGACGAACGGGGCCAGCGGTGACTGTCCCGCGGTGGTCAGCACGTCGTAGTCGTCGACGAGGACCACGATCCGCGGGCCGCCGCCCCAGCTGCCCGGTTCCAGGTCCTCCAGCGGGGCGCTGTCGTCGGGCATCCGCCGTTCCAGCTCGCCGGCGATGCCCGCGGCCAGCCCGGCGCACATCTTGGCGTTGTAGGCGTAGCCGCCGTTGAACTCCTCCGGGACCACACCGCGCAGGCTGCGCCGCGGGTCCATGATCGCGAAGACCAGTTCGTCCTCGCCGTAGCGCTCGATGAGACCGGCGGCGACCGTCTTGAGCAGGTTCGTCTTGCCGCACTCGCTGTCGCCCATGACCAGCAGGTGCTGGTCGTGGTGGAACAGGTCGAGCAGTACGGGAGCCAGCGCGGTCTGGTCGAGCCCGATCGGCACCCGCTTCGGCTCGGCGACCGGGCCCGGCAGCAGGTGCGGCTCCACCACGTGCGGCAGCACCCGGACCGGCTGGGCGGCGTCTCCGCTCCAGGTGGCGCGGATCGTGCGGGCCGTGCGTTCCAGGACGGAGCCCAGTTCCGAGGTGTCGGTGAGCCCGTCCGTGCGGGGCAGCGCCACCTGCGCGAAGAGCTTGCCGTCGGTGAGGACACGGCCCGGCTCGTCGGGCGAGAGGGTCTCGGCGAGCTTGCGCTCGATGCTGGACTCGCTCGGGTCGTTCAGACGCAGCTCGACGCGGGTGCCGAAGTTCGACTGGACGGCGATGCGGACGTCGTTCCAGCGGAGCATGCCCGCGACGACGTGGACGCCGTAGCCGCCGCCGCGCTTGAGGATGTCGACGACGGCGTCATC
Organism: Streptomyces yangpuensis; assembly: GCF_001005295.1. GTDB lineage: Bacteria > Actinomycetota > Actinomycetes > Streptomycetales > Streptomycetaceae > Streptomyces > Streptomyces yangpuensis. Next base: position 641,813 of record NZ_LBMK01000003.1, read on the forward strand.
GAGCTCCTCGAAGTCGTCGCGCAGCGCGCCGAACCCGTCGATGACCAGGACGATCTCGGCGGAGGCCAGCTGCGGCAGCCGGCCGGCCGCGTGCAGGGTGCGCAGCTGCTCGACGGAGTCGATGCCGTGCTCGCGGAAGAGGTCCTCGCGCAGGGCGAGCATGGTGCGTACCTCTTCGACGGTGCGGGCCGCGCGCTCCCGGTCGGCGCGTCCCGCGATCCCGCCCACGTGCGGCAGCCCGGACAGGGCCTGCAGGCCGCCGCCGACCAGGTCGAGGCCGTAGACGCCGACCTCCTGCGGGGTGTGGGTCAGGGCGAGCGAGAGGACCAGGGTCCGCAGCAGGGTGGTCTTGCCGGACTGCGGACCGCCGATGACGGCGACATGGCCGCCCGCGACGGTGAGGTCGAGGTACCACTGGCCCTGCCACTGCCTGGTCGGGTCGTCGAGCAGGCCGAGCGGCACCACGAGCCGGTCGCGGCGCGCGGTGAGCTGCATGCCGCGCACGCCCACGTCGAGGGGGCCCGCGACGGAGTCCAGGGCGATCGCGCCGGGCAGTGGCGGCAGCCAGATGCGGCGCACCGGGCCCGCGGCGTGCTCCAGCTGCTCGACGATGACGCCCATCTCGGTGGGGCCGGTCTCGCGGCGGCGCGCCGAGGGCTCCGGGCCGCCCGTCCTCTCCGGCTCGGACAGAGAGTTGAACGCCCCGTACTCCAGAGCGAGCGGTCCGCTGTCCTCGTCCTCGGCGCGCTGCACGGGGCCCCGGTAGGCGCCGGAGACGTAGCTCGCCTTGAAGCGCTCGTAGTGGCTGGTGTCGACCTTGAGGTAGCCGAAGCCGGGCAGCGGCGGGAGGTGGAAGGCGTCGGTGGTGTCCAGGACGGTGCGGGACTCGTCGGCGGAGAAGGTGCGCAGGCCCAGGCGGTACGAGAGGTAGGTGTCCAGGCCCTTGAGCTTGCCGCCCTCGATGCGCTGGCTGGACAGCAGCAGGTGCACGCCGATGGACCGGCCGATACGGCCGATGGACAGGAACAGGTCGATGAAGTCGGGTTTGGCGGTGAGCAGTTCGCCGAACTCGTCGATCACGACGAACAGGTGCGGGAGCGGGTCCAGATCGGGCCGGCGGTCGGCGCGCAGCGCGGCGTAGTCGCCGATGTCGGCGACGTTGCCGGCGTCCTTGAGGACCTGCTGGCGGCGCTTGACCTCGCCGGCGAGGGAGGCGTGGACGCGCTCGACGAGACCGGCCTGGTTCTCCAGGTTGGTGATGACACCGGCGACGTGCGGGAGGCCGGCGAAGGGTGCGAAGGTCGCACCGCCCTTGTAGTCGACGAGGACCAGGGCGAGGTCCTCCGGCGGGTGCGTGGCCACCAGGGCGAGGACGAGGGTGCGCAGCAGCTCGGACTTTCCGGAGCCGGTCGCGCCGACGCACAGGCCGTGCGGGCCCATGCCCAGCTCGGAGGATTCCTTCAGGTCCAGCAGTACGGGCTCGCGGGCGTCGCTGATGCCGATGGGGACGCGCAGGAAGGCGCGTTCGCCGCGCGGGGCCCACAGGCTCGCGAGGTCCAGGCGGGCGACGTCGTCGATGCCGAGCAGGTCGGCGAAGTCGACGGGGCCGGACAGCGGGGCGTCGATGAGGGACTCGGCGGACAGGCGCAGCGGGGCGAGCATCCGGGCCAGGCCCTCGGCGAAGGGGATGCCGACCTCGTCCACGGTGCCGTGGGCGCTGATGGGTTCGTCCTGGCGCAGGTCCTCGATGAGCACCCGGTCGCCGTCGACGGTGATCCGTACGCCGACGTGGCCGGGCTCCTGGATGCGCTGTTCGAGGAGGTGGAGGACGGTGACGCCCATCTCGCGCAGGCCGACCGCCTCGTCGGGGCGCGGCAGTTCGACGGCGTCCTCGCCGTGCCCGTCGGTCACGACCAGCAGCCGGGACGTCATGGACAGGGCGTCCTTGCCGGACAGTCCGCGGCGCACCTCGGCGGCGTAGGAGGCGCGGCGGCGCAGCTCCGGGCCGATCTGCCGGGCGAGCTGGCCGGGGGAGGGGGCGATGCGGCGGGCGGCGACGGGGCCGTCGAGCTGTTCGGTGTCCAGGAGGTGCGGCATCCACTTGGCCCACTCCCAGTCGGGGAGCCGGTCGCCGGGCACGGCGAGCGCGATCGCCACGTCGTCGGGGGCGTGCATGGCGGCAGCCTGGACCAGCAGGGCGCGGGCGACGCGCAGGCAGTCCTCGCGGGGGCCGATGACGCTGATGTTGCCGATGCGGTCCAGTGGCACGGTGAGGGGCAGCTCGGTGCCGTTGCGGAAGCGGGCGGTGAGCGCCGAGGCCTCGTTCAGCATGAACTGGTCGGGCGGGGTGAGGACGGTGGAGCCCTGCTGGCCGATCTGCAGGTCGCGGACCGGCATCTCGCCGGTGCCGACGCGCACGCGCAGGAAGTCCCCGTCGGTGCGGCGGCGCTCCCACAGCCGGGCCGGGTCGCGGACGATGTCGTACAGGGCGTGCGGCGGCGGGTTGAGCACGTCGGCGTGCTCGCCGCGTTCGCGTTCCTCGGCGGAGAGCTCCTCGCGCAGGTCCTCCAGGTAGGCGAGGTAGGCCTCGCGCTGGGTGCGGCGGGTGCGCTGGGCCTTGCCGCGCTGGGAGAAGACGAGCGCGACCGAGCCGACGATGGTGACGACGAGGATCAGCGCGCCGAGCGCGGCGAACTGGCTGTTGCGGACGACTGTCATCATCACGACGGACGACATGACGCCGGCCACGGGCAGCAGCGACATCGCGATGCTGCCCGCCTTCCCCTCGGGGAGGTTGGGCGGGGCCTCGATGGTGCGCGCCTCGGGGGGCGCCGGCGGCCTGACGGTCCGCGCCGGGCGGTGGATCAGTCGGGTACTCATCGTCAGTGGCGCTTCTGGGAGAGCTGGAAGACGTCCGCGGCGAGCCGGGCGGCGGTCTGCCGGGTCGAGTGGGCGAGCAGTTCGGTGCGGATGTGGCCGCCGTCGGCGAGGTGGCGGTCGTACGGCAGGACGTGGACGCTCGGTCCGGCCGCCTCCAGGGTGCGTACGGCGTCGGCGAGGTCGACCCCGGAGTGCGGCGCCTGCTCGGTGATGACGACGCAGGTGCCGGCCAGCATGTGCGGCGGCAGGCCCTTCATCCACTGCAGGACGGCGAAGGTGCTGCTGACGCCGTCCAGGGTGGCGGGGGTGGTCAGTACGCGGGCCTGGGAGGCGGAGAGCGCGACGCGGGCGACCTCGGCGGGGAGGGTCTCGCAGTCGACGACGGTGACGCCGAAGTAGCGGCGCAGCGCGACCATGGCCCGTTCGTAGGCGCGGGTGTCGAGCATCGCGCCGATCTGGCCCTGGCTGCCGGGCAGCAGCCAGGCGTTGTCGCGGAGCTGGACGAGGTAGCCGGTGATGTCGAGCAGCGACATCTGGGGCTCGACGATGTCCGCGACGTCGCCGGTGGTCCAGCGCAGGCTCTCGGCGCCGAGCCGGATGGGCAGGGAGCCGAGGGCCGGGTCGGCCTCGACGAAGAGGACGGGGTCCTGGCGGTAGTGCGCGTAGGTGGTGCCGAGCAGGGCGGCGACCGTGGACTTGCCGGCGCCGCCGCGGATGGAGGTGACGGCGATCTGGCGGCCGGTGGTCACGGGCTGCTGGAGCAGTTCGGCGGCGCGGGTGGCTTCGGCGACCTCCCGGGCGGCCGAGGAGGAAACGGTTCTCCGTACGGCGCGCAGGGCGCGGGCGCCGAACGGCTCGCCGTGCCGGGGCTTGCGGCCGGTTCCGGAGAGCTGCCGGTCCACCGCGGGCCTGGAGTCCGGGGTGGTACGGGTGCGCTGCCCGTGGCCGGCGGCGTACGCGGCCTGGGGCTGCTGGGCCTGGGCCTCCGGGTACGGCCGGGCCTGCGGCGGGACGCCGCCCTGGGGGCCGGCGGGCGCCGCGGCGGCCGTGCCCGGTCCCTGCTGCGGGTACCCGTACGCGGGAGCCGGGGCGGGAGCGTGCCCACCGGGGCCGGCCGCCGGACGCTGCGCCGCGCCTGCGCCCTGCGCTCCGGTGGACTGCGGCCCGGCGCCCGGGGCGGGGGCCTGCGCGGCGGGACCCGCGGCCGGCCGCTGGTGCGGCCCGGCCGGCCCCTGGGCCGGAGGCTGTGCCTGGGCCGGGGGCTGCCCCTGGGCCGGGGGCTGTGCCGGCGCCGGAGGCTGTGCACCGCCCTTGAGGTCGCGCAGGACGTCGCCCTGCCAGTTCTCTGCGTTCGGCATGTCTGCCCCTGCCCCTCTTCCTCAGAACTTGTTGAGCAGCTGCCCGTACACGCCGAACACCCCGACGGCGAGCGGGAAGAGCCCCACCATGCCCACCGATTCGATGAGGTCGGCCGTGCGCCGCAGCCGGACCCGCACGTGGTCCGGCGGCTGCACCGCGAGGACCAGCAGCGGCAGCAGCGCGGCCAGGACCAGGACGGCGAGGGGCCCGGCGCCCCCGTCGTGCCCGGTCCACAGGATCACCAGGCGTACGACGAGCAGGGCCGCGGCGGCGAACAGCGCGACCACCTCGGCCACCAGCGGGAAGGCGCGCGCCCGCGACAGCAGGACGACCGCGACGAGCGACGGCAGCGCGACCGTCCACACGGAGGGCTTCTCGGCCAGCGTCAGCAGCCAGCCGGCGCCCGCCGCCGAGGCGGCGGTGACGATGGTGGCGAGGGCGAGCCCGCGGTGCGTGGCGGCGAGCGCGTTGCCCACCTCGTGGCGGCTGACGGAGGCGCCGCCCGAGCGGCGGTCGTCGAGGGCGGTGAGTCCGGAGGCCATCAGGGCCAGCCTCGGCAGCAGGCCGAGCAGCACCACGGAGACGAGGGCCATGACCGCGCCGAGCCTGGCCGGGTCGCCCTGGACGGCGGCGACGGCCTCCCACAGGGCGGTGATCACGGCGGTGGCCACGGCGCCGAAGAGCCCGCCGCGGCCGAGCGGGGAGAAGTAGCCGAGCAGGGCCAGCGTCAGGACGAGCGCGCCCGCGACGGCGGCGAGCCGCGCGGTGCCCGGCCAGCCGTGGGCGTCCGCGGCGGTCCAGGCGGTGAGGACGCCGAGTCCGCCGGAGGCGAGCAGGAGCGCCGTCGCCAGGCCCCGGTTGCCCTGGCCGACCCGTGAGACGAGGGCGCCGGACGCCATCAGGACGAGTGTGACGACGGCCAGGGCCGCGGCCAGCGACTCCAGGGCGAACTCGCGGCGGGCGAGCAGTGCGGCGGTCACCGTGAAGGCGACGGTCGCCACGCCCGCGCTGCCCCGCCGGGCGGCGGGACGCCAGCGCCACGCCTGGAGGTCGAGGTCGTCCGAGACCAGGTCGGTGACGTCGTGGACCACCGGAGCGGGCGGTGCGGAATGGCTCCTGACCAGGCGCAGAACGGCACCGTCGGCTATCCCGGCCGTCGCCAGCGTGCTGTCGTGCGGCAGCGCTGAACCGTCCGGCGCGATCAGCTGACGGGTCAGCGGGCGCGAGGCGGTCCGGTCGTCGAGCAGCTGCAGTATGTCCGGCAGCAGTTGACCGATCGGCGTGTCGGACGGCAGGACCATGTCGGCCCGGCGCCGCTCGCCGATCAGGGTCACCCGGCTCAGTTGCGCCCGGGAAGTCGTTGCTGTGCTCACCACTTGCGGGAACCTATCATCGCGGGTTTGCGACCTTTCGGGGCCAAGGGGACATGACGCTGCTGCCGGACCGTGAACTCTCCCGGATCTGCACGACTGATGCTTCTTCCGCTACGAATGCACCGGCTAGGGCGACTTGGCCGAGTGCGAGGCGGAGGGCTGTGACGTCTTCGACGGTGTGGAGGATGCCGACGGCTTCGCCGCCGACGGGTTCGCCGGGGCGGAGGGCCGGGGGGACGCGCCGGGCTGGTCGAGCGGCTGCAGCCGGCCCTGCTGCTGTTGTTGCTTCTGCTGCTCGGCCTTCTGCTTGGCGAGCGTGTGCTGGACGAAGGACCAGCCGACGCAACCCGCGCACAGGACGGCCGCGATGGCGATGCCCGCGAACAGCTTCCCGAGCCGTTCGTCCGCCGTGCGCCGCGCCCGCTGGGCGCCGAAGAGCAGGGCGTCCCTCATCCTGCGGCGGCGTACCGCCACCGACTCCAGAAGCTGGCTGTCGTAGTCCCGTGCCATCTGTCGTCCGTCGCCCCCGGTCCCGGCTCGTCGAGCGCCTGTCACCGCTCCAGGGCACGGCTCCTGAGTGTGTGCCAATGCCGGGCCCCGTGTTTTGCCTCTGCAACATAGAGCATGTGTGCGGATCCGGCACATCCGAACCGGGGAGCGGACCGGGTGCCTGAGCGTGGGGCGGACCGGGTGCCTGACCGTGGAGCGGACCGGGCGGACGCGGCCCGCCGTCGCGATCCCCAAGGAGCGGTCACCGCCGGAACTCCCTTCGTAGCGTGGGCCCTTCGGGACCGCCTCCGCCGTCCCGCGCCCCGCACACACCAGGGAGAGGCACATGACCGGTCAGGCAGCGCAGCAGCAGGGCAACCAGCGGCCGGGCGCTGCTGCGCGAGGTGCTGCGCCGGGCCCGCGAGGCCGGGGTGTCGGGCGCCCAGCTGGAGACCGCGTACGACAACACGGTCGCGCAGGGGCTGTACGAGGCGGAGGGCTTTGTCCGTGAGCAGTTCCACGTGTACTTCCACGACCTCGGCGCAGGGACTTTCGCCGGGGCGTGAAACATTTCCCGGCCGCCGTCGCGTCAGGGGAGTGAGACGGACGCGAGGGGGAGTGGATGCGACAGGGCCGCAGAGACGGGTTCCGTGAATTCGCGGCAGGCCGGTCGGGGCACCTGTACCGGTCGGCATGTCTGCTGGCGAGCGGTGACACGCACCTCGCGGAGGACCTGGTGCAGGAGACCCTGGGCCGGATGTACCTGCACTGGGGCCGGATCTCCCGCGTGGACAATCCGGCGGCGTACGCACAGACGGTGCTCGTACGGGCCTACCTGACGCACCGGCGTCGCCGGTCGGCGGGGGAGCGCCCGGTCGGCGAGCTGCCGGACACCTCGGCGGTGGCGGCCGGCGGCGGTGATCCGGCGCTGCGGATGACCCTGCTGCAGGCGCTGGGGCGGCTGGCTCCCAAGGACCGGGCGGTGCTGGTGCTGCGCTACTGGGAGGACCGCAGCGTCGAGGAGACCGCCGACGCGATGAACGTCAGCTCGGCGGCGGTCCGTACCCGCTGCTCGCGGGCGCTGGCCCGGCTGCGGGAGCAGCTGGGCGGCAGCCTCTCCGCCTTCGCGGAATTCTGAGGGCGCCGGACCGCCCGCGCCCCCCACGGCCCCTCCCCACCCCTGAAACGGAAGGTGTAGTTCCTCATGCCCTTTGAAGATGATCTCGGCGCGGCCCTCCGGCGGACGGGGGAGGACTTCACGATCGACCGGCACGCCCTGGTGGACGCGGGCGAGGAGCGCGGCCGGCGGCTGGTGGCCCGCCGCCGGGCCGCGGTGATCGGGGGATCCGCACTGGCCCTGGCCCTGATCGCGACCGCGGGCGCCTACACCGGGGGCCTCCTCGACGGCCCGGGCGGCGCGGACGGGGTCCAGGTCGCGGCGCAGCCGACACCGACCGGCGGGACCGGCGGGACCGGCGGCGCGCCGGACGCCGGGGCCGGGAAGGGGCGGACCGGCAGCGGCGCGGTCAGCGCGGAGCGGATGATGGCCAATCTGGAGAAGGCTCTGGCGGTCGAGGGCGGGAAGCTGGAGGCCAGGGCGGGGCGCGGCACGGAGAGCGAGGGCGGCGCGGCCGTCTCCGGCGTGTACGACGACGGGAAGGGCAAGGCGGCCATCAGCGTCAGCCTCTCCCGCGTGGACCCCCTGGGCAGCCAGGCCGGCCAGCTGACGCAGTGCGGGGACAAGGCCGTCCAGGGCTACGACGACTGCCGGACCGAGCGACTGCCGGACGGCTCGAAGCTGCTGATCTTCAAGGGGTACGAGTACGCCGACCGCCGGGCGGACACCAAGTGCTGGCGGGCCGTGCTCGTCACCCCGGCGGGCTTCCTCGTCGAGGCCTCCGAGTGGAACGCCCCTGCGGAGAAGGACGCGGCCGTCACGCGGCCCGACCCGCCGCTGGGCAGTGCGCAGTTGAAGACCCTGGTCACCTCGCAGGTCTGGCGCCCGGCGCTGAACGACCTGCCGCCCGCCGAGCCCGATCCGGTGCAGCCGGGCGGCGGATCGGCCACGCCGCTGAAGGACCGCAGCGCCGCCGACGCGCTGGAGTCGCTGCTGGTCCCGGTCGGAATCCCGATCCTCTCCCGGGGCGGGGAGGGCTCGTACGGATACGCCGTGCTCGACGACGGCAAGGGCTACTCCCTGGTCCAGCTCAATGTCAGCAAGGGCGAGAGCACCTTGGACTTCGCCGGCGCCGACGTCACCACCGAGTCCGACGGCACGAAGGTCAAGATCACGCAGGGTTCCGCCGGGAAGGGCGAGGGCGTGGTCCAGTGGACCGTGGACACGCTGCGCGAGAACGGCCTGCGGGTGACGGTGTCCGCCTTCAACACCGGCAACCAGAACGGCGCCCCGACCCGCAGGACGCCCGCTCCCACACTGGAGCAGCTGAAGGGGATCGCACTCGCGCCGGGCTGGAACCGCGACCGCAACTAAAAAAGGCAACGTGATCATTTGGCGTCGGCGTAGCACTCCACGACCGCGATCGTGAACGGGAACCGGACCGGGGTGTCGCCGAAGGCGATCCGGCCGGCCCGGTCGCCGGCGGCGCGGATCGCCTCCACCACCGCCTCGGCCTCCTCGGCCGGGCAGTGCACCATCACCTCGTCGTGCTGGAAGAAAACCAGCTCCGCGCGCATCCCGGCGGTCGCCTGCCGCAGGGCCGCGAGCAGCAGCAGGGCCCAGTCGGCGGCGCTGCCCTGGACGACGAAGTTGCGGGTGAACCGGCCACGGGCCCGGCTGTTGGTGGAGGCGTAGCTCGGCGTCCAGCTCTCGTCCCGGTCCTGCCGGGTCCCGGCCTCGCCCTCCGGTTCCCCCTCGCCCGGGTCGACGCCGCCGTCGCCGGCCTCGTACCCCTCGCCGGAGCCGGCGGGCGGCGGGCAGGTGCGGCCGAGCCAGGTGCGGACGAGCCGGCCCTCCTCCCCGGCCTTCGCCGCGTCGTCCACGTACGCCACGGCCCGGGGGAACCGGCGGCGGAGCGCGGCCAGGTTCTTCAGGCCGTCCCCGGAGGTCTGCCCGTACACGGCGCCGAGAACGGCGATCTTGGCCTGTTCCCGGTCGCCGGAGAAGCCCTGGCGGGAGACGGAGGTGTAGAGGTCCTCGGGCCGGCCGGCCACCTCCATGAAGGCGGGGTCGCGGGAGATCGCGGCGAGCACGCGCGGTTCCATCTGGTCGGCGTCGGCGACGACGAGCCGCCAGCCCGGATCGGCGACGACGGCCCGGCGGATCACCTTGGGGATCTGCAGGGCCCCGCCGCCGTTGGTGACCCAGCGGCCGGTGAGCGTGCCGCCGGGGACGAACTCCGGGCGGAACCGGCCTTCGTGGACCCAGTCGCCCAGCCAGGACCAGCCGTGGGCGGTGTAGATCCGGTACAGCTTCTTGTACTCGATCAACGGCTCCACGGCGGGATGGTCCAGCTCCTGGATCTCCCAGCGACGGGTGGACTTCAGCTTGATCCCGTCCTTGGCGAAGGCCCGGACGACCTCGGCGGGCAGGTCGGGGCGTACGCGCCGGCCGAAGGCCGCCGAGACGCGGTCGGCCAGCTCGGCGAGGCGCCTCGGCTCCCCGCCGCCCGCGTACCGCTCGCCGAGCAGCTCGGTCAGCAGGGCGCGGTGCACGTCGGCCCGCCAGGGCAGGCCGGCGCGGTGCATCTCGGCGGCGACGAGGAAGGCGGCCGACTCGGCGGCGACGAGCAGCCGCATCCGGCCGGGACGGTCGGTGGCGTCGAGCCGTCTCGCCTGGTCGGCGTGGACGGCGAGCAGGGCGTCCAGGGAGACCGGGGCGGGCTGCGGATCGAAGAGCGAGTCCTGGGCGCGGGGGTCGGCGGCGCGCTGCGGCGGATCGGGCGGTACGGGGGCGTCGTTCAGCCGCGCCCAGGCGGCGGCGGCCGAGCGGGGCTCGCCGGAGCGGCCCTCGTGGCCGAGGAGCAGCAGCTCGGCGTCCTCGATGTCGTGGCACCGCTCGACGCGGACGCCTGCCGCGAGCAGGCGCGGGTACACGGCGGCCGTGGAACGCCAGACCCAGCGGGTGCCGGGAGGGGCGGAGCGGATCGCGTCGGCGGGGTCCCGGACGCGGAGCGGTGCCGCGGCCGCGGGGCGCGCGGATACCGGGGGCACGGGTGCGGCGTGCCACCACCCGTCGCCGTCCTCGGCGAGGGCCCACCGGGGAGTGCGGTCGCTCATGGGTGCGAGTGTCCCACCGGGGTCCGACAGCGCCGGCGCGGCGGCCCGCGCCACCCCGGGCCCGCGGCCAGCCTGTCACCCGGCCTGGGGACACCACGGTGCCTCCCGTCCGGCACCGGCACCGGCACCGGGGCAGGAACGCGGCCCGTCCCGGGCGGGCGGGGGCGCGGGTGGCGGACATGCCAAGCTGAGAGGTGTGACAGACCTTGCCGAGACCGTCGACCGAGCCTTCGCCGCAGCCCTCCACGCCCAGGACGACGCCGGGCTGGACACCGGCGCCTCACTGCTCGCCGCCGATCAGGGACGCTGGTCCGGGGTGGGCCGGGAGCTGCTGGCGCGCGGGGAGGCGTACGTACGGCAGGGCTGGGAGCGGGGCTGGCGGCCGGCCGACGTGCTGCGGCTGGTCCGCCGGGACCTCGACGAGCGGCACCTGCGGATCACCGGGGACCTGATCGCCGCCGAGGCGCGCCGCTACGCCCGGCTGCCGGAGCGCTGGACCACCGCCGAGGTGTGGTGGAAGGGCGACGAGGAGTACGCCGACGCCCTCGCGCGGCGGGAGCGGGCCGACCGGTTCACCCTGGCCACCGCCTTCCTGGAGGTGCTGCGGCTGCTGATCCGGCTGCCCTCCGTCGAGCCGGTGGGGCCGCTGCCCGGCGACCCGGTCGACGCCCTCGCCGAGCACGCCCACATCGAGCCGCGCATGCTGGGCCGGATCCGGGCCCTGCTCGCCAAGGCCGAGGCGACCACCTACCCGGACGAGGCCGAGGCGCTGAGCGCCAAGGCCCAGGAGCTGATGGCCCGGCACACCGTCGACGAGGCCCTGCTCGCGGCGAGCGGCCAGCGCCCCGCCCAGCTGCCGACGGCCTGCCGGATCGGTGTCGAGCCGCCGTACGAGGAGGCGAAGGCGGTCCTGCTCGACGCGGTGGCCACCGCCAACCGCTGCCGGGCGGTGTGGAACAGCGGCTTCGAGTTCTCCACGGTGGTCGGCTTCGAGAGCGACCTGGAGGCGGTGGAGCTGCTGTACACCTCGCTCCTCGTGCAGGGAACGGCCGCGATGACCCGCGCGGAGGCCGCGCAGCGTTCCGGAGGACGCAAGCGGACGAAGACCTTCCGGCAGTCCTTCCTGCTCGCCTACGCCAGCCGGCTCGGCCACCGGCTCGCCGAGACGGCCGAGCACGCGGCGACGGAGGCCCCGGACAACCTGCCGGCCCTTGTGGCGTGCGACGTGGCGGTCACCTCCCGGGCCGAGGAGATGTTCCCGCGGACCACCACCACCCGGCTGCGCGGGGCCACCGACCACGCGGGCTGGGAGGACGGCACGGCGGCCGCCGACCGGGCCCACATGGCCGGCCGCCGCCGGCCGCTCCCCAACACCTAGGTGTGCCGCCGGGGCCGGCGGACCTGTCTGTGATCATGGGAACACCCCGCGTGCACGTGCATCTGCGCATGCAGCAGCTGGTGAACACAGCTATGATCCGGTGGAGTTGACATCTGCACTATCGGGGGCTTCCTGTGGACCACGCGTACAACGGGATGGCAGCTGCAGAACTCGCTTCCTTGTTTGAGCTGACGTGGCAGAAGAGCAGACACAGCAACTCGCAGGGTTCCTGCGTGGAGTTCGCGAAGCTGCCGGGAGGCGACGTCGCCATGCGCAATTCGCGCTTCCCTGACGGTCCGGCGCTCGTCTACACGCCGGCCGAGATAGAAGCCCTGCTCCTGGGCGTCAAGGACGGCGAGTTCGATCACCTGATCGGCTGACGGAACGGCGCACTCATCAAGCCATGCACGTGCACTGGCCGGGACCGATCGCAGTGATCGGTCCCGGCCAGTGGTCGTCCTGACGGTCGCGCGCGGCTCAGTCGTGGAGCAGGAACAGCGCCCAGACCACCTTGCCGGTCAGCCGCCCCGCGAGCGGGTGCCAGCCCCAGCTGTCGCTGTAGGAGTCCACGAGGAACAGCCCCCGCCCGGACTCCAGGTCGAAGTTCTCCTCGGTCCGCTCCGGCGAGAAGGCCCCGCCGGGCCGGTCCTCGCTGGGGTCGCGCACCGCGCACACCAGCCGGGTGCTCCACCGCATCAGGTGCAGCCGTACCGGCGGCTCCGGCTCGCCGGCCGGACCGCGTGACTCCTCCGGCAGGGCATGGCGCAGCGCGTTGGTGACGAGCTCGGAGACGACCAGGGCCACATCGTCGAAGCGTTCGTCGAGGCCCCACTGGGACAGTGTCGAGCGGGTGAAAGTACGGGCGCCCCGCACCGCGTCGAACCGCGCGGGCAGAGCGCATGAGGCGGACCCGGAGACAGCCGTGGGGTCGACCGGGGGAAGCCCCTGCCGTAACGGCTCGAGCATGGTCGATCCATTCGTCCCCATGCGAGGCACTCCCGGGATTCGCGGACGAAGCGGTGGCTTGTGTCCAAAGAGAACTGCGGGGTGGGTCCCGCGCCGGCGCGAAGAGCACGCAGGTGCGCGGGGACCATCGTTCCGAATGCTCGGGCCGGATGCAAGGGCAGATGCACGTGCACGCGCCGGACCTGTCCGCTCACGTGACGGTTCTTGCTCATTTCTTCCTACGCATACTTACGGACTTCTTTCCCCGCACCCGAGATTCCGTTACGGAACGAGTACGGCCCGATGCGTTTTGGTGGCAGACTGCGGCCTCTGGGGTGCGGGGGCCCCGCGACGCACGCGCACACCACGCGCACGCCAATGCGATGGGGAGGGCAGTACTAGTGACCGCAGAGACAAGCGGTTCTGTGGTGCGCCGCATCCTCCTGGGCTCCCAGCTCAGGCGACTCCGAGAATCCCGCGGCATCACCCGTGAGGCGGCCGGCTACTCGATCCGCGCATCCGAATCGAAGATCAGCCGCTTGGAGTTGGGAAGGGTGAGCTTCAAGGCACGGGACGTGGAGGACCTCCTCACGCTCTACGGAGTCACGGACAGCACCGAGCGCGAGTCCCTGCTGGGACTGGTCCGCGAGGCCAACGCGACCGGCTGGTGGCACAGTTACGGCGACGTCCTGCCGGGCTGGTTCCAGACGTACATCGGGCTGGAGGGCGCCGCGTCGCTCATCCGTATCTACGAGGTGCAGTTCGTCCACGGCCTGCTGCAGACCGAGGCCTACGCCCACGCCGTCGTCAGCCGCGGCATGCCCGACGCCACCGCCGCCGAGATCGACCGCCGCGTCGCGCTGCGCCTGGAGCGGCAGAAGGTGCTCGTCTCCGAGAGCGCCCCCGTCTTCCACGCGGTCCTCGACGAGGCCGCGCTGCGCCGCCCGTACGGCGACCGCAACGTCATGCGCGGTCAGCTGGAGCACCTCATCGAGATCTCCGAGCGGCCCAACGTCCAGCTGCAGGTGATGCCCTTCTCCTTCGGCGGGCACGCGGGTGAGAGCGGGGCCTTCACCCTGCTGCGCTTCCCCGAGTCCGACCTGCAGGACATCGTCTATCTGGAACAGCTCACCAGTGCCCTCTACCTGGACAAGGACGAGGAAGTGGGGCAGTACGAGCGGGCGATGGAACGCCTGCAGGCCGACTGCCCCGATCCCGACCGGACCAGGGATCTTCTTCGCGGCCTACTCCAACTGTCTTGATCCGCACGTAGTATGACGTCTGATCAGTGCATGATGACCGATCGGTCTCCGGTGCAGCGCACGGGTGCGCGCTCGCAGTAAGGGATGGCATGTCCATATTCAGCGACCTCGCTCACCAGTACATCGACGGCGAATGGCTGGCCGGCAACGGTTCCTGGGACATCATCGACGTCAACCCCTACAACGGGGAGAAGCTCGCAGCCATCACCGTCGCCACCGTCGAGCAGGTCGACCGGGCGTACCGGGGTGCCGAGCGCGCCCAGCGGGAGTGGGCCGCGACCAGCCCCTACATCAGACGCGCGGTCCTGGAGCGCGCCCTGCGGATCACCGAGGAGCGCGAGAAGGAGATCGTCGAGGCGATGATCGACGAGCTCGGCGGGACCCGTCCCAAGGCCGAGTACGAGGTCCACCTCGCGATGGAGTTCATCCGCGAGTCGCTCCAGCTGGCCGTCCGCCCCGAGGGCCGGATCCTGCCCTCGCCGGTCGAGGGCAAGGAGAACCGGGTCCAGCGGCTGCCCGTCGGCGTCGTCACCGTGATCAGCCCCTTCAACTTCCCCTTCCTTGTCACCCTGAAGTCGGTCGCCCCGGCCCTGGCGCTGGGGAACGCGGTCGTCATCAAGCCGAACCAGAACGCCCCGGTCGTGGGCGGCGGCGTGATCGCCAAGATCTTCGAGGACGCGGGGCTCCCGGCCGGCCTGCTGAACGTGCTGGTCACCGACATCGCCGAGATAGGCGACGCGCTCCTGACGCACCCCGTCCCCAAGGTGATCTCCTTCGCCGGGTCGGACCGGGTCGGCCGGCACGTCGGCGCGATCGCCGCCCGCCACTTCAAGCGCACGGTGCTGGAGCTCAGCGGCAACAGCGCGCTCGTCGTCCTCGACGACGCCGACCTCGACTACGCGGTGGACGCGGCCGTCTTCAGCCGCTTCGTCTACCAGGGCCAGGTCTGCATGGCCGCCAACCGGATCCTGGTCGACGTGTCCGTCGCCGAGGAGTTCACCGAGAAGTTCACCGCCCGCGTGCGGGGTCTGCGGACGGGCGACCCGCGCGAGGCCGACACCCACATCGGCCCGCTGATCAACTCCTTCCAGGCCGACGCGCTGACCGCGCTCGTGGACCAGGCAGTGGAATCCGGCGCGCAGGCACTCGTACGGGGGTCTACGCGCGGCAACCTGGTCGAGCCCACGGTGCTCGCCGGGATCCCCGAGGACTCCCCGCTGCTGGGCCAGGAGATCTTCGGCCCGGTCGCGCTGCTGGTGGTCTTCGACGGCGAGGACGAGGCCGTACGGCTGGCCAACGCCACCCCGTACGGGCTCAGCGGCGCCGTGCACACCCGGGACGTGGAGCGGGGCGTCCGCTTCGCCCGGCGGATCGAGACGGGAATGATGCACGTCAACGATTCGACGATCGGGGACGAGCCGCTGGCCGCCTTCGGCGGGGAGAAGGCCTCGGGTCTGGGCAGGCTGAACGGCGAGGCCACGGTCGAGGCGTTCACCACCCAGAAGTGGATCTCCGTGCAGCACGGGCGGACGGCGTTCCCCTTCTAGGGGGTGCCGCCGGTTCTAGGGGGTGCCGCCGGACACCCCCCGGGTCATTAGACTCGGCCGGGCGTAGGCAGCCGCCCGGGGGAGATCGAGTTGAGCAACATACCGGAGACCGGCCGGACCCCTCGGGTCCAGAACCGGCTCGTCGTCATCCAGGTCGTGGTCTTCTCCCTGCTGCTCACGCTGGGCGGACGGCTCTGGTACCTCCAGATCCGCAACGGCCAGGACTACACGGACGAGGCGAAGAACAACCACGTCCAGCAGGTGGTCCAGCCGGCCGTGCGCGGCTCGATCCTCGACTCGCGCGGGGTCCCGCTCGCCGACAACGCGACCCACCTCGTCGTCTCCGCCAGCCGTACCGAGCTGCTGACGATGAAGGACAAGGGCAGGTCCGTCCTGATCCGGCTCGCCGGGGTCCTGGGCATGGACCCCCAGGAGGTCGTCGACAAGGTCCGCCTCTGCGACTCCAAGACCAAGCAGCCCTGCTGGAACGGCTCCCCCTACCAGCCGATCCCGGTCAGCGACGAGGCCACCACCGAGCAGGCGCTGCAGATCCGTGAGCACCCCGAGGACTTCCCCGGCATCACGGCCGAGGCGACCGCGCTGCGCCGCTACGCGGCCCCGGACCAGGCCAACACCTCCCAGGTGCTGGGCTACCTCTCCCCGGTCACCGACGAGGAGATCGCCAAGGCGAAGAAGACCGACTCCCCCTACCTGCGCTCCGACCAGGTGGGCCGCTCCGGCCTGGAGCGCACCTACGACAAGGAGCTGCGCGGCAAGGCCGGCATCACCCGCTACGAGGTGGACAACCTCGGCCGTGTCATCGGGCAGGGGCAGACCGACCCGGCGCAGCCCGGCTCGAACATCGTGACCTCGATCGACTCGCGCGTGCAGGCGGTGGCCGAGCGTGAGCTGAACAACGCGATGATCGAAGCGCGCAAGGTCAGGGACAGGAACACCAACCGCAACTACGAGGCCGATTCGGGCGCGGTCGTGGTGATGGAGACCAGGACGGGCCGGATCGTCGCGATGGCCTCGAACCCGACCTACGACCCCAACGCCTGGGTGGGTGGCATCTCCGCGAAGGACTACGCCGCCCTCACCGACAAGGAGTCCAACTACCCGCTGCTGAACCGGGCGATCCAGGGGCAGGCGGCGCCGGGCTCCATCTTCAAGGTGGTCACCTCGACCGCCGCGGTCAACGCCGGCTACCCCTTCAACAACCGCTACCCCTGCCCCAGCTCGTACTCGGTGGGCAGTCAGACCTTCACGAACTTCGAGTCGCAGGGCTATGGCGACATCACCATCGGCCGGGCCCTGGAGGTCTCCTGCGACACCGTCTACTACCTGATCGCGGACCAGGAGTGGAAGAAGGACGGGGGCATCAAGCCGAAGAAGAACCCCAACGACTGGTTCCTCAAGACGGCCCACGAGTTCGGTCTGGGCAAGCGCACCGGCATCGACCTGCCCAACGAGGTGCCCGGCCGGGTCCCCGACCGCAAGTGGAAGCAGGACTTCTTCGACGCCAACAAGGACGCCTGGTGCCGGGACGGCAAGAAGAACGGCAGCTTCGCCGAGAAGATCGCCTACGAGAACTGCCGCCAGGGCAACCAGCTGCGCGAGGGTGACGCGATCAACTACTCGATCGGGCAGGGCGACACCCTCGTCACCCCGGTCCAGATGGCGTCCGTCTACGCGGCCATCGCCAACGGCGGCACCCTCCACCAGCCGAGCGTCGGCAAGGCGGTCGTCAGCGCCGACGGGACGTCGGTGAAGGAGATCGCCCCCAAGGAGCGGGGGAAGCTCCCGATGGACAAGAAGACCCGCGACAACATCGACGCGGCCCTCGAAGGCGTGGCCACCGACGGCAGCGCCGCCTGGCGCTTCGGCGGCTGGCCGCAGAAGCAGATCCCGATGCACGCCAAGACCGGCACGGCCGAGGTCCAGGGCAAGCAGACCACCTCGTGGTTCGCCTCGTACACCGAGGACTACGCGATCGTCATGACGATCTCCCAGGGCGGCACCGGCTCCGGGGCCTCCGGACCCGCCGTCCGCAAGATCTACGAGGCGATGTACGGGCTCGACCCGACGGGCAAGCAGGACCTCACCAAGGCCCTGCTGCCCACGCCCGCCACGGCGCTGCCCGCGATCCGGCCGGACGGGGAGATCTCCCCGAACTGACCGGAGGATCTAGGACACACCCTGACCTAGATCCTCCGTAGCGTATGAGGTGTCGGGGGAGAGGCCCCCGGCGACACCACGCAGAGGCGGTCCGGTCATGGCTCAGCTTTCCACCGAGGTCCCCGGCGACGAGCGCGGCACGCTCCTCGCCTTCGTAGAGTCCCAGCGCGCGGCGATCCGTGCATCCCTCGCCGGGCTCGACGAGGAGCAGGCCGCGAGCCGGCCGAGCGCCAGCGAGCTCTCCCTGTCCGGGCTGCTCAAGCATGTGGCCGAGGTCGAGCTGAACTGGCTGCGGCTGGCCCAGCAGCGGCCGAACGAGCGGCTGCGCGACGAGGCGAGCTACAGCGACAGCTTCCGCCTCGTCGAGGGCGAGTCCATCCCGTCCGTGCTGGCCTTCTGGGACGGCGTCCGGCAGGAGACGGAGGCCTACGTCGCCGCCGCCGCGAGCCTGGACGAGGCCTTCCCGCTGCCGCCGGCGCCGTGGTTCCCCAAGGACACCAAGGTCTCGGTGCGTTGGATGCTGCTGCACCTGGTGGAGGAGTTCGCCCGGCACGCGGGTCACGCGGACGTCATCCGCGAATCCATCGACGGCACCAAGGCGATGGGCTGAGGGCTGTCCCGTGGCACCTGGCCGCTGCTGCTGCTCGGCGGTCTTCTTCCCGCTGGCGGTGGGCCGCTACCGGGGGCTGAGCAAGTAGCCGCCGGACCGGACTTGCACCTCACGCGGCGTGAGGAACCACAGTGGGGGGCGTACCCGAACAGAGGAGGGAAGGGATGGGCTACTCAGTGGGCCAGGTGGCCGGTTTCGCCGGGGTCACGGTGCGCACCCTGCACCACTACGACGAGATCGGGCTGCTCTCCCCGGGCGGCCGCAGCCACGCGGGACACCGGCGGTACGACGACGCCGACCTGGACCGGCTGCAGCGGATCCTGTTCTACCGGGAGCTCGGCTTCCCCCTCGACGAGGTCGCGGTCCTGCTGGACGACCCGGAATCGGATCCTCAGGAGCATCTGCGCCGGCAGCATGCCCTGCTGACCGACCGGATCGCCCGGCTCCAGCAGATGGCCAAGGCCGTTGAGCACGCCATGGAGGCGAAGAAGATGGGCATCAACCTCACGCCCGAGGAGAAGTTCGAGGTCTTCGGGGAGCAGGACCCGGAGCGTTACGCCCAGGAGGCCGAGGAGCGCTGGGGCGGCACCGAGGCGTACGCCGAGTCGCAGCGCCGCGCGGCCTCGTACACCAAGGCGGACTGGCAGCGGATGCAGGACGAGTCCGCCGAGTGGGGCCGCCGGTACGTGGCGGCCATGGAGGCGGGCGAACCCGCCGACGGCGAGCGGGCGATGGACCTGGCCGAGGAGCACCGTCTGCACGTCCACCGCTGGTTCTACGACTGCCCGTACGAGATGCACACGTGCCTCGGTGAGATGTACGTGACGGACGAGCGGTTCACGGCGTTCTACGACGCCATGAAGCCGGGCTTCGCGGCGCACCTGAGGGACGCGATCCTCGCGAACGGTGTGCGCAGGGTGTAAGCGGAATGTCACGCACACGACCCCCGCCGGTACCTGGAACCGGGCGGGGGTCGTGTGCGTTGATAATTGAAACCGCCCCCATCGCTGTTCTTCCCCCGATCCAGGAGAGCCCGGAACCCGTGTATACCCTTGCGCTCGGCCCTGAGTGGCTGTCCCCGGACTACCTGATCTCGCACTTCGGCCTGATCGGCATCCTGGTCATCGTCTTCGCCGAGTCGGGTCTCTTCGCCTTCCTGCCCGGCGACTCCCTGCTCTTCACCGCGGGCCTGCTGGTCGCGGACGGGCAGTACATCAAGCAGCCCCTGTGGCTGGTCTGCACCCTGATCGTCGCCGCCGCGATCATCGGCGACCAGGTCGGCTACATGATCGGGAAGTACTTCGGGCCGAAGCTCTTCAACCGGCCGAACTCCAAGCTCTTCAAGGCGGAGAACCTGGACAAGGCGCACGAGTTCATGGACAAGCACGGCCCCAAGGCCATCGTGCTGGCCCGCTTCGTGCCGATCATCCGTACCTTCGCCCCGATGGTCGCCGGCGCCGGCACGATGAAGTACCGCACCTTCCTGACCTACAACATCATCGGCGGTATCGGCTGGGGCGCGGGCGTCACCATCGCCGGCTACTGGCTCGGCCAGATCGAGTTCATCAAGACGAACGTCGAGCCGATCCTCGTCGGCATCGTCCTCGTCTCCGTCCTCCCGGTCGTCTTCGAGGTCCTGAAGGCCCGCAAGGAGAACAAGGCGAACGCCGGCCAGGCGCCGGACGCGGTCGCCGCCGACGGCGCCAGCCCGCAGTCCCCGGGCCAGCGCGGGCGCCACGCCAAGCGCTGACACCACGCGCAGGACGACACGCCGCACGGGCCGCACGCCCGCCCCGCCGGGGCAGGGGGTGCGGCCCGTCGGCGTGTGACGGTCCTCAGTAGCCGCGGGTCCGCTTGGCCGCGGCGCGGCCCTTGACGGCGCTCGCCGCCCCGGGGATACGCATGAACAGCCGGGAGGTCTCCGAGCCCAGGTTGACCCCGATCGCGATGGCCAGGGCGATGGCCGCGGCGTTCACCAGGGAGCCCAGCCCCTCGTTCAGCCGGTCCTCGGCGATCAGCAGCAGCCCGTAGTACGTTGCGGAGCCCGGCAGCAGCGGCCCGATGGCGGCCGTGACGTACGGCAGGGCGGACGCGAAGCGGTAGCGGGAGAAGAGCTGCCCGAAGAGGCCCACCAGCCCGGCAGCGACGCACGTGGACGGCACGGGCGGGATCCCGCCTGCGTAGTGCAGGGCCCCGAAGACCACCCACGCCACCCCGCCGTTGAGGGTCACGATCCACACCGTGGAGCGTTCCTGCTGGAGGAGGATCGCGAAGGTGAAGACGAGCACCATCGACGCCGCGATCTGCACCAGCGGCCGCTGGGTGATCTGGAGGACCTCCTCGGGCTTGGGCGAGGCGCCCAGCTGCAGCCCGAGGTAGAGCACGACCAGCACGCCCATGATGATGCCGATGAAGAGGTACATGACCTCCAGGAGCCGGGCGGCGGCGGTGATGTAGAAGCCGGTCAGGCCGTCCTGCACGGCCGCGACCAGGGCCCGCCCAGGCAGCAGCGCGAACAGCCCGCCGGTGATCACGGCGGAGGCCTTGATGTTCTCGATCTCCGCGAGCTTGAGCGCCACCCCGAAGGCGGCCGGCGGCATCGCGGCGACCACGAACTGGTAGAACTCGGGCAGCCCGCGCCCGGCGCACAGCCAGGCGAGCCGGTCCCCGAGGACCGCGCCGAGTGCGGCCGCGAAGAAGACCAGCACCCCGCCGCCGACCAGGATCGAGGCGGCCCCGGCGAGCAGCCCGGCGGCCGCCGTGAGCACCCATGTGGGGTACGGGTGCCGGTTGCGCCGGATCTCGGCGAGGCGCCGGTAGGCCTCCTCCAGCGAGATGTCGGTCTCCGGCGAACTGATGTCGGCCACCAGCCGGAACACGGCCGCCAGGCGCGTGTAGTCGGTGCCCCGGCGGCGTACCGTCCGGCTCGCCGAGACCGGGTGGTCGACCAGCGACGGCTGGTGCGTGATCGACAGCATGGTGAAGGTGACGGTCGGCTCGCAGCGGTCCAGCCCGTAGGAGCGGGCCACGGCGAACATCGCGGCCTCCACGTCCTCGGAGCCCTCGCCGCCCGACAGCAGCAGTTCGCCGATGCGCAGCGTCAGGTCGAGCACGCGGCCCACCGCGGGCCCGGTCTCGCTCGGCCGCTGCACCAGGTCCGGTACGGGGCGCACGTCGACCGGCATGCGCAGCATCGTGCGCATGCGGTCCTGCCAGGGGGACTCCGTCAGCTGGACGACGGGGAAGCCCTGGCCGGGGGTGTAGGCGGGCGGGGACTGCGCGGCGCTGTAGGTGGCCGGCGCGGCGAAGGCCGAGCCCTCGGGCTCCGGCGGGACCGGTCCGGTGTTCGGCGGGCGGACGAACTCCGAGGTGGGCTGATCGTCGGCGGACACCTCCGGCCCGGTGCCGGGAGGCGGCGTGAAGGCGCTGTGCGCTTCGTCGGACTGAGGCTTCCTGTCCTCCGCCCCGTCGGCCTCCGCCACGCGTCCTCCCGTTCGTGATCACCCGGAGTATCAGTATGCGGAACCGTTTCCTCCCCGTCGAAACCTGGCCCCGGGAACGCGAAAGCGGGCGGCGTCCCGAGGGATGCCGCCCGCCGTGTCACAGGGGGCGCGGGGCGCCGCCCCGGCCCGTCACCGCCGAGCGCGAGCTCAGTGGTGGCCGCCCTGCGCCTCCAGGCGCTTGTAGGAGGCCTCGATCTCGGCCTCGGCCTCGGCGCGGCCGACCCAGTTGGCGCCCTCGACCGACTTGCCCGGCTCCAGGTCCTTGTAGACCTCGAAGAAGTGCTGGATCTCCAGGCGGTCGAACTCGGACACGTGGTGGATGTCGCGCAGGTGCTCGACACGCGGGTCGGAGGCCGGCACGCAGAGCAGCTTGTCGTCGCCGCCCGCCTCGTCCGTCATGCGGAACATGCCGATGGCGCGGCACTTGATCAGGCAGCCCGGGAAGGTCGGCTCGTCAAGGATGACCAGCGCGTCCAGCGGGTCGCCGTCCTCGCCGAGGGTGTTCTCGACGAAGCCGTAGTCGGCCGGGTAGCTGGTCGAGGTGAAGAGGCGACGGTCCAGACGGATCCGGCCGGTCTCGTGGTCCACCTCGTACTTGTTCCGCGAACCCTTGGGGATCTCGATGGTGACGTCGAACTCCACGTCCTGCTCCTCCATGATCAGCTTCATTGCTTCGAGACGGCATTGATTCAACTGCGTGCGCGTCCGGCCCATCCCTGTCGGGTGGGGTGCCATGCTCGCGGCAAGACGCAGTGGTTAAGTGTCCCTCACGCATATGTGTGATCGCGAAAGGGGCTGGTCCGAGGTGCCATTGGTCAAGACCTGGCAGCTCACCGCGGGTGCGGCCGTCGCCGGCCTCGCCCTGTCGGTGGCAGCGGTGACCGCCGCCGGTCCGTGGGACTCCGGCCAGCGTAAGGCCGAGCGGGACAAGGCCGCCTCCTGGGGCCGTACGGGTGGCGCAGATCACGATGGCGGCGCCGCCGCCGGGCCCCTCCCGCAGGCCGCGCCCAGCGCCCCCGGAGTGCTGGGCGCCGTCGGTCCCGGCGTCCCGCGGGGTCAGGCTGCCGCCGCGCCCGCCGACGCGCTGGCCGCCAGGCTGCGGCCGCTGCTGGCCGATCCGGCGCTCGGCACCGTCCGTACCGCCTCCGTCGTGGACACCGCCACCGGGCAGGTCCTGTACGAGTCCGGGGCGCGCGAGGCGATGACCCCCGCCTCCACCGTCAAGATCGCCACCGCGGCGGCCGTACTGGCCGCGCTCGGACCCGAGCACCGGATCAGGACCACCGTCGTGCCCGGCGCCACCCCCGGGCAGGTCGTCCTGGTCGGCGGCGGTGACCCCTCCCTCACCGCGAAGAAGAAGAGCCCCGCCGGATCCGGCGGCAGCCTCGTCGCCCTGGCCGCCGATGCCGCCCAGGCACTCAAGGCCGCCG
Source organism: Streptomyces yangpuensis (assembly GCF_001005295.1). Lineage (GTDB taxonomy): Bacteria > Actinomycetota > Actinomycetes > Streptomycetales > Streptomycetaceae > Streptomyces > Streptomyces yangpuensis. The sequence continues at coordinate 665,003 of NZ_LBMK01000003.1, forward strand.
GCACCGACACCGTGACCCTCGCCTACGACGACAGCCTCTACAGCGGCCCCGTACGGCACCCGATCGGCGTCAACCCCAACATCGCCCCCGTGACCGCCCTGGCGGCCGACGAGGGCCGCCCCGACGATTCCACCTCCGGACCGGTCGACCGCGCCGACGACCCGGCCGGGGCCGCCGCCCGAGCCTTCCGCACCCTGCTGGCGGAACGCGGCGTCAAGGTCACCGGGGAACCCGTCCGGGCCAAGGCCGCCGCCGGCGCCCAGCCGCTCGCCGTCACCCAGTCCACCCCTGTGGCCGGGCTCGTCGAACGGATGCTGACCAATAGCGACAACGACATCGCCGAGGCCCTCGCCCGCCAGACCGCCCTCGCCTCCGGACAGCCCGCCAGCTTCGAAGGGGCCGAGAAGGCCGTCACCGCCAGGCTCGCCGGCCTCGGCCTCGACACGGCCGGCTCCCGCTTCGCCGACGGCAGCGGCCTCAGCCGCGCGGACAAGGTCAGCGCCGGCCTGCTGACCGGCCTGCTCGCCAAGGCCGCCGGCCCGGACCACCCCGAGCTGCGGCCCGTCCTCACCGGGCTGCCCGTCGCCGGGTTCACCGGGACCCTGCGCGCCCGCAACGCCGGCAGCTCCCCGGCCGCCGGCCTGGTCCGCGCCAAGACCGGCACCCTCACCGGGGTGAACTCCCTGTCCGGCACCGTCGTCGACGCCACCGGCAGGCTCCTCGCCTTCGCCTTCCTGACCGCGAACAGCCCCGGCCCCGAGGGCGCCGAGAAGGGCCTCGACAAGCTGGCCGCGGCCGTCGCGGGCGCTCCGTAGGGGGTCCGCCGGACGGCTCGCCCACGTACGGTTGACGCATGACGAGCATCAGTGGTGCGGAGATGGTCGACTGGAACCTCGCGGTGGCGACCGCGACCCGGCTGGTACGGCCCGGCCCGGAGGTCACCCGGGGCGAGGCGCGGGCCGTCGTCGCCGAACTGCGCGGGCACGCCAGGACCTCGGAACGGCACGTGCGCGAGTTCACCCGGATGATCCCCGAGGGGGCCGCCGTCCCCGACACGCCCGTCCTGGTCGTCGACCGGGCCGGCTGGGTCAAGGCCAACGTCGCCGGATTCCGGGAGCTGCTGATGCCGCTCCTCGGCAAGATGCAGGACCGCCGGGCGAACGCCCCCGGCGGAGCGGTCCTCGGAGCCTTCGGCGGCAAGGTCACCGGCGTCGAGCTGGGCATGCTGCTCAGCTTCCTGGCCTCCCGGGTGCTGGGCCAGTACGAGACCTTCGCACCCGCCTCCCGCGACCTGCCGGCCGCCGCGGCGGGCGGCCGGCTGCTGCTGGTCGCCCCGAACATCGTGCACGTCGAGCGCGAGCTGGAGGTGGCCCCGCACGACTTCCGGCTGTGGGTCTGCCTCCACGAGGAGACGCACCGTACCCAGTTCACGGCCGTCCCGTGGCTGCGGGCCCACCTCGAAGGCGAGATCCAGACGTTCCTCGGCGCCACCGACGTGGACCCCATGACGGTCCTGGAGCGCATCCGGGAGGCCGCCCAGTCCTTCGCCGGGGCCCGCCCCGACGCCGAGAGCGGCGACGACGAGGGCCGCTCGCTCGTCGAACTCGTGCAGACCCCCGAGCAGCGCGAGATCCTCGGCCGCCTCACGGCCGTCATGTCCCTGCTGGAGGGACACGCCGACTTCGTCATGGACGGCGTCGGCCCCCAGGTGGTGCCCTCGGTCGCCGAGATCCGGGAGAAGTTCCAGCAGCGCCGCGCCAGCGGAGCGGGCCGCCTCGACGCCGCCCTGCGCAAGCTGCTCGGCCTCGACGCCAAGCTGCGCCAGTACCGCGACGGCGAGCGCTTCGTACGGGCCATCGTCGGCCAGGTCGGCATGGACGGCTTCAACCGGGTCTGGACCTCCCCGAACACACTGCCCACCAAGGCGGAGATCGACCGGCCCGCCGACTGGGTCGCCCGCGTCCACGGCAAGGGGAGCGAGGGGGGCGGAGAGCGCCGGCAGGGGTGACGCCGGGAGCACGGGCCCGCCGGGGAGCGGCGGGCCCGCCCCGCGCAGCCCCGCGGCTTCCCTCGCGTTCACCCGCGCCACACGTGACGGAGAGGCCTAAACATGTCTCACTGGGGGAAGCAGCATCACCCTTCCGAGGGACCGTGAGCCGTATAAGGGCGTGCGATGCTCGGGGAACGGCTCGGTTCTGTCACCATCGACGCACTCTGAGTGACATCCTCCCGTTCCGCGGGGGCAGCCGGGCAAGCACCTCCCAGCACACCACCCCGAAGCCTCCGAGGCATCCGAACTCCATCGAAGGGCACCGGACATGGGTCCCCATCCTGCGGTCGCGGCGATACGCCTGGCGGTCCGCCGCGTACTCCACGACGTCCTCACCGAGCTCACCGACCTCCCCCGGACCCCGTCCGGAGGGATCCCCCGTGCCGACCGTCGCACCGGCGCGGGCACCCCGCCACTCGTGCTCGTCGCCTGCTCCGGCGGCGCCGACTCCATGGCACTCGCCTCGGCGCTCGCCTTCGAGGCCCCCAAACTCGGCATCCGGGCCGGCGGCATCACCGTCGACCACGGACTGCAGGACGGCTCCGACCAGCGTGCCGCCGAGGTCGTCTCCCGCATGACCGCCCTCGGCCTCGACCCGGTGGAGTCCGTCGCCGTGCGCGTCGGCCGCGACGGAGGTCCCGAGGCCGCCGCCCGCGACGCCCGCTACGGCGCCCTGGACGACGCCGCCGACCGCCTCGGCGCCGCCGCCGTACTGCTCGGCCACACCCGGGACGATCAAGCGGAAACCGTCCTGCTGGGACTGGCCCGCGGATCCGGCATCCGCTCGCTCTCCGGCATGCCGGAGGTCTCGGGCGGCCCCGGTGGCCCCGGCCGCCCCGGCCGCAGCCACCGCTACCGCCGCCCCTTCCTCCAGGTCGACCGGCAGACCGCCCGCAAGGCGTGCATGGTCCAGTCCCTGGCCGTCTGGGACGACCCGCACAACATGGACCCCGCCTACCCCCGCTCCCGCCTGCGCCACGAGGGACTGCCCGCCCTGGAGAAGGCGCTCGGGAAGGGCGTCGTGGAGGCCCTTGCCCGCACCGCCCAGCTCTCCCGCGACGACGCCGACGCCCTGGACGCCTGGGCCGCCGAGGCGGAGGGCGGCGTACGCGACGAGGACGGGCGCCTGGAGTGCGCCAAGCTGTACGCCCTGCCCCCGGCCGTCCGCCGCCGTGTGCTGCGCAGGGCCGTCGTCGCGGCGGGCTCGCCCGCGGGCTCCCTCTTCGCCCGCCACATCGAGGAAGTCGACCGCCTCATCACCGGATGGCGCGGCCAGGGCGCCATCAACCTGCCCGGCCGGGTGGAGGCCCAGCGGCAGGGTGGCAGACTTGTCATCCGGCAGGGCTGATTGGTGCTGAAACACGGCTGAGTCCTCCGGGGGACACCTCGGAGCCCCGGCCGACAACGAAAGTGATGCGGGTGGACGAGAAGGACATGGGCAACGACCTCCAGTCGGTGCTCATCACCAAGGAAGAGATCGACGCGAAGCTGGCCGAGCTGGCCGCGAAGATCGACGCGGAGTACGCGGGCAAGGACCTGCTCATCGTCGGCGTCCTCAAGGGCGCCGTCATGGTGATGGCGGACCTGGCGCGCGCCTTGTCCACCCCGCTCACCATGGACTGGATGGCGGTGTCCTCGTACGGCGCCGGGACCCAGTCCTCCGGTGTGGTGCGGATCCTCAAGGACCTGGACACCGACATCAAGGACAAGCACGTCCTGATCGTCGAGGACATCATCGACTCCGGTCTGACGCTGTCCTGGCTGCTGTCGAACCTGGGCTCCCGCCAGCCGGCCTCCCTGGAGGTCGTCACGCTGCTGCGCAAGCCCGAGGCCGCGAAGGTCGCGATCGACGTGAAGTGGGTCGGCTTCGACATCCCCAACGAGTTCGTCGTGGGCTACGGCCTCGACTACGCGGAGAAGTACCGCAACCTGCCGTTCGTCGGCACGCTCGCCCCGCACGTCTACGGCGGCTGACCCCGTCCCGCCCCCGGGAATCCACGGCGCCGCCGGGGAACCTGGGGGCGATTCCCGCCGTTGGAGCAGGGGAAGGCGGGTCTGTCAGCCGTCCCACGGGCCGCGGGTGACAATTCAGGGGTACATTCCGAAGAACAGTCTTTACTCACACAGCAGCATTTACCTACGGGCAGGAGGGACGGGGTGCCCGGCACCCCGTATGGATGGACGTGAAGCGATACTTCCGTGGGCCGGTCATGTGGATCGTGCTGGCCGTCCTCGCCGTGGTCGTGTTGATGAATGTCGTCGGCTCCGGCGGCGGCTACAAGTCGGTGGACACCAGCGAGGTCATCAAGGCGATCAACACTGGCCAGGTGGAGACAGCCAAGCTGACCACCGGCGACAGCCAGATGATCAAGATTGAGCTCAAGCAAGGCGAGAAGCTCGGCAAGCACGACGGCACCAAGTTCCAGGCCAACTACATCGGGGATCAGGGCGTCCAGCTCGCCCAGAGCCTCCAGACCAAGTACGACGCCGGTCAGATCCCGGACGGGTACTCCGTCACCCCGGACAAGACCAGCCCGTTCCTCAGCGTGCTGCTCTCGCTCCTGCCCTTCGTCCTCATCGTCGTGGTCTTCCTGTTCCTGATGAACCAGATGCAGGGCGGCGGCTCCCGGGTCATGAACTTCGGGAAGTCCAAGGCCAAGCTCATCACCAAGGACACCCCGAAGACGACGTTCGCCGACGTCGCGGGCTCGGACGAGGCCGTCGAGGAGCTCCACGAGATCAAGGAGTTCCTCCAGGAGCCGGCGAAGTTCCAGGCGGTCGGCGCCAAGATCCCCAAGGGCGTGCTGCTCTACGGCCCGCCCGGCACCGGAAAGACCCTGCTCGCGCGCGCCGTCGCGGGCGAGGCCGGTGTTCCCTTCTACTCGATCTCCGGTTCCGACTTCGTCGAGATGTTCGTCGGTGTCGGTGCCTCGCGTGTCCGCGACCTGTTCGAGCAGGCCAAGGCCAACGCCCCGGCGATCGTCTTCGTCGACGAGATCGACGCCGTCGGCCGGCACCGCGGTGCGGGCCTCGGCGGCGGCCACGACGAGCGCGAGCAGACCCTGAACCAGCTGCTCGTCGAGATGGACGGCTTCGACGTGAAGGGCGGCGTCATCCTGATCGCCGCCACGAACCGCCCCGACATCCTCGACCCGGCGCTGCTGCGCCCGGGCCGCTTCGACCGGCAGATCGCGGTCGACCGTCCCGACATGCAGGGCCGTCTGGAGATCCTCAAGGTCCACCAGAAGGGCAAGCCGGTCGCCCCGGACGTCGACCTCTCGGCCGTCGCCCGCCGCACCCCCGGCTTCACCGGTGCCGATCTCTCCAACGTCCTCAACGAGGCCGCGCTCCTCACGGCCCGCTCGGACAGGAAGCTGATCGACAACCACATGCTGGACGAGGCGATCGACCGCGTCGTGGCGGGCCCGCAGAAGCGGACCCGGATCATGTCGGACCGCGAGAAGAAGATCACCGCGTACCACGAGGGCGGTCACGCCCTGGTCGCGGCGGCCTCGCCGAACTCCGACCCGGTCCACAAGATCACGATCCTGTCCCGCGGCCGGGCCCTGGGCTACACCATGGTCCTGCCCGACGAGGACAAGTACTCGACCACGCGCAACGAGATGCTCGACCAGCTGGCGTACATGCTGGGCGGGCGCGCGGCCGAGGAGCTGGTCTTCCACGACCCGACCACGGGCGCGGCGAACGACATCGAGAAGGCCACCGCCACGGCGCGGGCCATGGTCACGCAGTACGGCATGACCGAGCGTCTCGGTGCGATCAAGTTCGGCGGCGACAACACCGAGCCGTTCCTGGGCCGCGAGATGTCGCACCCGCGGGACTACTCGGAAGAGGTCGCGGCGCTGGTCGACGAAGAGGTCAAGAAGCTCATCGAGACCGCGCACAACGAGGCCTGGGAGATCCTCGTCGAGAACCGTGACGTCCTCGACAACCTGGTCCTCGCACTGCTGGAGAAGGAGACGCTCGGCAAGGAGGAGATCGCCGAGATCTTCTCGACCATCGTCAAGCGCCCGGCCCGCCCCGCGTGGACCGGCTCCTCCCGCCGCACCCCCTCCACCCGTCCGCCGGTGCTCTCCCCCAAGGAGCTGCAGCTGACGAACGCGGCGAACGGCACGTCCGCCGTCGCGCCGGTCTCCACGGAGAAGGGCATCGAGGTGGCTCCGGAGGACCGCCCGGAGTAACGGTCGGGCTCGACCCACCCGGAATGGAAGCCGCGCCCCCCAGGTTCTAGCCTGGGGGGCGCGGCACATTTGTACGACCGCGTGTGCGGACAGGAACGAGGATGAGATGACCGACCCAGTGACCCTGACAGGTGACGAGGGCAGGATCGGCGAGTTCGACGAGAAGCGCGCGGAGGCGGCGATCCGTGAACTCCTGATCGCGGTCGGCGAGGACCCGGACCGAGAGGGCCTCCTGGAGACACCGGCCCGCGTGGCGCGTGCGTACCGCGAGATATTCGCCGGTCTGTACCAGAAGCCCGAAGAGGTGCTGACGACGACGTTCGACCTGGGCCACGACGAGATGGTCCTCGTGAAGGACATCGAAGTCATGAGTTCATGTGAACATCACCTTGTCCCCTTCCACGGCGTCGCCCACGTCGGCTACATCCCGTCCACCGACGGGAAGATCACCGGCCTGTCGAAGCTGGCCCGCCTGGTGGACGTGTTCGCCCGCCGCCCGCAGGTGCAGGAGCGCCTGACGACGCAGATCGCGGACTCCCTGATGGAGATCCTGGACCCGCGCGGGGTCATCGTGGTCATCGAGTGCGAGCACATGTGCATGACCATGCGCGGGGTCCGCAAGCCCGGCGCGAAGACCATCACCTCGGCGGTCCGCGGTCAGCTCCGCGACCCCGCGACCCGCAACGAGGCGATGAGCCTGATCATGGCCCGCTGACCCGATGCGCCGGCCCGGCCCCGGGGCGCGGCCGGCCCGGCCCCGGGGCCGGGTCAGGCGCGGGCCGGGGATTCCGGGGTGGGGTCCTCGTCCTCGGGGAGCTTCAGGACGCGCTCCAGGAAGAGGGCGGCCGCGATGACCGCGATGCCCGCGAGGACCGAGAAGGCGGCGTACCAGGCCTGGTCGCGGCGGGCGGGGACGTCCAGGGAGTCGGTCAGCAGGAAGACACCCACACCGCCGTACATGCCCGCCACCAGCGCGGCCACCAGGGCGCTGGCCTGCCCGAAGACCACCGCGCGGGCCGCCATCAGCGGCTCCACGCCCTTCGCGCCCGGGCGGCGCTCCCGCTGGGCCTTGAGCCGGGCCTTCAGGGACAGCGCCGTGGCCAGCAGCACCACGGCGATCACCCCCAGGACGATCGGCGCGGCCAGCGGAACGCCCGGCAGGGTGCCGTAGGCGTTCCACAGCCGGGCGCCGGCCCAGGACAGGACCCCGGCGACCACGAAGATGCCCGCCAGGATCCCCGGCCTCAGTTGCTTCACTTGCCCGTTCCCCACTTTCAGCGAGTAGCCGTGAACAGGCTACTAACGACTACTCGGGGAGGCGGAGTTCCAGATCGGGGCGCGGCGTGACACCGCTCAGGCCGATTCCGGCCAGGAGGCCGGCGACCGGGCCGTGGCCCGGGATCCGTGCCTCCGGGTCGATGTCGTGCCAGGGGGCCAGGACGAAGGCGCGCTGGTGGGCACGCGGGTGCGGGAGGGTGAGGACCGGATCGTCCGAGACGCGGTCGGCGTACGCGACGATGTCGACGTCGATCGTGCGCGGGCCCCAGCGCTCCTCGCGGACGCGGTCGAACGCCTCCTCGATGGCGTGTCCGCGCTCCAGCAGCGAGGACGGCGGCAGGGTGGTCTTCACCGCGATGACCGCGTTGAGGTACGAGGGCTGCGAGCCGGGCTCGACGCCCCACGGCTCGGTCTCGTAGACGGGGGAGACGGCCTTGACTCGCAGGCCGGGGGTGTCGCCGAGGGCGTCGATGGCGCCCTGGAGGGTCTCCAGGCGGTTGCCGAGGTTCGCGCCGAGCGCGATGACGGCCCATTTCGGGTTGGACAGGGTCACGTCCGCCGCGTCGACCGTCTCGACGACGGCGGCGGGTACCGGCTGGACGGTGGGGTCGCTCTGAGCGTTCAGTCCGTTGTTCATGCGCGGCTCCGGGTGATCGTGATGGTCACGTCGTCGAAGGGGACGGTGATGGGCGCGTCCGGCTTGTGGACGACGACCTCCACCTGCGCCACCGCTTCGTGCTTCAGGCACTGCTGGGCGATCCGCTCGGCCAGGGTCTCGATCAGGTCGACGGGCTCGCCCTGGACCACGTCGACGACTTCCTCGGCGACCACCCCGTAGTGCACGGTCTTCGCCAGGTCGTCCCCGGCCGCCGCGGGGCGGGTGTCGAGGTGCAGCACGAGGTCGACGATGAAGGTCTGGCCCTCCTCGCGTTCCCGGGGGAAGACGCCGTGGTGCCCGCGAGCCTTGAGGCCGCGCAGCGCGACACGATCCACGCGAATCACTCCTGCTTTCGTAGGTGCTTGCGGCCGCGGGGCTGCCCCGCGGCCATGGGCCCGCGCCGAGTGCGGTCGGCGTCGTCCGACTTCGAATTTACCTGCGAAACAGTCCGGCCCCCGCCGTAGGGGTCAGGAGGCGGGCTCCTCGTCGTCCTCGTCGGACTCCGTGAGGACGGGAGAACCGTGGTGGGACCAGAGGCGCCAGCCCTCGGATGTGCGTCGGAACACATTCGTGGCGACGACCAGCTGGCCGACGAGCGGGCCGAGCTCCCCGCCGTCCTCGGCGGGGCCGCCGCTGAGGATGTTCTCCGTGCACGTCACCAGGGCCGTGTCGCCTATGACGGCCACCTTGGTGTCGGTGAGGAAGAACTGGATGTACTCGGTGTGGGACATGATCAGCGCGTACGAGCGCAGTACCTCGCCGCGGCCCGAGAGGACCGGCCAGCCGGGGTGCACGCAGGAGATCTCGTCCTCCAGCCAGAGCGCCGACAGAGCGTCGAAGTCCCCCCGCTCCATTGCCTCGTAGAAGGCCGTGTTGACCTCTTCGACCGCTTCGATGTCGGTTCTGCTCACTGTTCTCCTAGTCGTTCGATGAGGGTCAGAGTGCCCCTTCCACGGCGCGGGCCACCCGAACCGCGTCGGCGGTCGCCCGTACCTCGTGGACCCGTACGGCCCAGGCGCCCTGGTGGGCGGCGATCGCGGAGACGGCGGCCGTGGCGGCGTCGCGTTCGCGGGCGGGCGGCGGGGTGGCGTCGCTCCCGCCGGCCAGGACCCGGCCGAGGAAGCGCTTGCGCGAGGCGGCGACCAGCAGCGGGAAGCCGAGGGCTCGCAGGTCGGCCATGTGCGCGAGCAGGGCCAGGTCGTGCTCGGCGTTCTTGGCGAAGCCCAGGCCCGGGTCGACGAGGAGCCGCTCGGGGGCGATGCCGCCGGTGACGACCGCCTCGATCCGCGCCCGGAGCTCGGCGGTGACCTCGGCGATCACGTCGTCGTAGACGGCGAGGCTGTTCATGCCGGCGCTGAAACCGCGCCAGTGCATCACCACGAAGGGCACCTCGGCCGCCGCCACGGCCGGGATCATGCCGGGGTCGGCGAGGCCGCCGCTGACGTCGTTGACCAGGGCGGCGCCGGCGTCGACGGCCCGGGCGGCGACGGCCGCGCGCATGGTGTCGACGGAGACGGTGACGCCCTCGGAGGCCAGGCCGCGCACCACGGGGACGACGCGGCGCAGCTCCTCCTCCTCGTCGACGCGGGAGGCGCCGGGGCGGGTGGACTCGCCGCCGACGTCGACGAGGTCGGCGCCCTGGGCGACGAGGTCGAGGCCGCGCTTGACGGCGGCGGTGGTGTCGAACCAGCGGCCGCCGTCGGAGAAGGAGTCGGGGGTCACGTTGACGACGCCCATGACCGCGCAGCGGTCCCATTCCGGCAGACCTGCGACCCGGCCCCTGCCGGTGGCTCCGCGCTTCGTGTTCATGGGTCCAGGGTAGGGCTGACCTGGATATGACAGCCCCTGTCACCGTTTCCGCCCCCTGGCCCCGCAGGGTCCATGAGGGCCACGGGGTCCGGGCCGGGCACGCCGAAGGCCCGGTCAGGGCGCTGACCGGGCCTTCGGGGGGTGTCGCGGGTCCGGCGGGGACTACGCGGGCTGGACCTCGCGCTCGGCCTGCTTCGGGACGGGCGCCATCAGGTTGTGCGTGCAGGTGCGGACCGGCTTGGGACGGCGGCGGCTGGCGAAGAGCCGCGGCAGGGCCAGCGTCACGAAGCCCTCGGCCTGCATCGCGGCGAAGCCGATGCGGGGCAGGTCGCGGGTGGCGCGGAAGACCACGAAGCGCGGCTCCCAGCGGGGGCGGAACTTCGCGTTGAACTTGTACAGCGACTCGATCTGGAACCAGCGGGAGAGGAAGACCAGCAGGCTGCGCCACATCCGCAGGACGGGGCCGGCGCCGATCTTCTCGCCGCGGGCCAGCGCGGAGCGGAACATCGCGAAGTTCAGCGAGACCCGCTCGATGCCCAGGGAGGGGGCGGCCTCCAGGGAGGCCACGATCAGCAGCTCGTTCATGCCGGGGTCGGCGCCGCGGTCACGGCGCATCAGCTCCAGCGACATGCCGTCCTTGCCCCACGGCACGAAGTGCTGGATGGCCTTCAGGTCGCCGAAGGGGCTGGTGTCGCCCTCCTCGACGCGGTGCGCCGTGGCGATGAAGCAGTCGCCGTCACCCGGGTCGCCGACCCGGCCCAGGGCCATCGAGAAGCCGCGCTCGGTGTCGGTGCCGCGCCACGCTTCGGCGGCGCCGCGGACCTGCTCCAGCTCCTCCTCGGTCAGCTCGCTGACCCGGCGGACCTTGGTGGTGTAGCCGTTGCGCTCGATGCGCTTCACCATCTGGCGGACATTGCGCATGGCACGGCCCGAAAGGGAGAAGTCTTTGACATCGACAATCGCCTCGTCACCCAGCTCCAGGGCGTCCAGGCCGGTCTCGCGGGTCCAGACCTCGCCACCGGTCTCGCTGCAGCCCATGACGGCCGGGGTCCAGGAGTGGGCCTTGGCCTCCTCCATGAACCGCTCGATCGCGCCGGGCCACGCCTCGACGTCGCCGATCGGGTCGCCGGAGGCGAGCATCACGCCGGAGACGACGCGGTAGGTGACGGCGGCCTTGCCGCTGGGGGAGAAGACGACGGCCTTGTCGCGGCGGAGCGCGAAGTGGCCGAGAGAGTCGCGGCCGCCGTGCCTGGCGAGGAGCCCGCGCAGCTGGGCCTCGTCGTCTGCGGTGAGCCGGGCGGCCGGGTGCTCGGGGCGGAAGGCCAGGTAGATGGTGGTCAGCGCGGTCAGCATGCCGAGCGCGCCGAGGGAGTAGCCGACGGTCCAGGACACCCGGCCCGCGTAGTCGACGGGGCCCTCGAACCCGAACAGGCCGTAGACGACGTGGGTGATCTGCTCGTACAGGCTGGGGTTGCCGACGACCTTGCCCGGGTGGACGTTGACGATGACCAGTCCGAGGCCGATGGAGCCCGCGCTCATGAGGACGAAGTTCGCGAGCGCCTTCCAGCGGCTGCGGGGGTCGGGCAGCGCCTTGAACTCGGCCTGGTGGCGCAAGAGCAGCGCGAGGAGCACCGCCGCGATGACCACGCTGATGACCGAGTGGCGGTAGACGAACTGCGCGGCCGCGCCCGCGGGCAGCAGGACGACGGCGGCCCGCCAGGCGCGCCGCTTGTGCCGCTTGAGGCCGTGCGCGAGCAGCAGGAGCAGGACGCCCGCGCTGATGGACATGGCAGCCGCGAACGGGCCGAGGGAACCCGGGAGCACCTCGGTGACCGCGTGGATCCGGCTGTGCCGGAAGCGGGGGAAGACACCCGCCGCGATGTCCAGAAGGCCGACGATCGTGACGGCCGTACCTACCAGGCCGGGCACCGACTCAGGCTGTGGGCCTCTGAGGATTCGGCGGACCCGGCTCGGAACCTGTCCCGACTTATCGCCATCTATCCTGCTAGACATCGCTTCCCGTTGCTCCGCGAGAGATCAAGTGGCCGAAGGCCGCGACAGCCTCCGGTGTGTGGTGCGTCCCTTAGGACGACAGCGGCGGGGAACGGGTTCACTCTTCCGCCGGAAATTTCCAGTCCTGCCATCAGAAAGTCGACTGACTGCTCATGGGTCTCACCAGTAATACGGTCCTGGCGCTGGCCGTCCTCGCCGGTGTGCTGCTGTTCGCGGCCACCATCTGGTTCTGGCCGAAGCTCTCCGGCCGCACCTGGCGTGCGTTCACCGGCCGGATCGGGCTCCTGCTGGCGACCCAGCTGGCGCTGTTCTCGGCTGTGGGGCTCGCGGCCAACAAGTCCTTCCTGTTCTACGGTTCCTGGGCCGACCTGTTCGGCCAGGAGACGTCGATGGGCAAGGTCGTCGACCACTCGATGAGCAGCAAGGACATCAAGGTCGTCGACAAGCAGAAGCTGGACGTGCCCGGCGGCGCCAAGCCCCAGGTGGGCGGTCAGATCCTGAAGGTCGCCATATCCGGGCAGAAGTCGAAGATCACGAGCCCGGGCTACGTCTGGCTCCCGCCGGAGTACTTCCAGCCGCAGCACAAGGACGAGAACTTCCCGGCGTCCATCGTCCTGACCGGCTACCCGGGCACCGCCGAGAACCTGATCAAAGGGCTCGACTACCCGATGAAGGCGTTCAGCCTGTCCAAGTCGGGCAAGATGAAGCCGATGATCCTGGTCATGCTGCGCCCGACGGTGGCGCCGCCGCGCGACACCGAGTGCGTCGACATCCCCGACGGGCCGCAGACCGAGACCTTCTTCGGGGTGGACCTCCCGCAGGCCATCCAGGACACCTTCCGGGTCGGCAAGAAGCCCGAGAACATGGGCTTCATCGGTAACTCCACGGGCGGTTACTGCGCCCTGAAGATCGCCGCGCACTACCCGCAGACCTTCGGTGCCGCCGCGGGTCTGTCCGCGTACTACGACGCTCCGGACGACCCGACGACCGGTGACCTGTTCCACGGGGACGCGAAGCTGAAGAAGCGCGCGGACATCCTGCACGTCATGGAGAACAAGAAGCCGGCCGGTACGTCCTTCCTCGTCACCAGCAGCGAGAAGGGCGAGCCGAACCTCGCGGACACCAGGAAGTTCATCAAGAAGGTGCAGGGCCCGGACCGGGTCTCGTCCATCATCCTCGACAGCGGCGGCCACAACTTCAACACGTGGCGCCGTGAGATCCCGCCGATGCTGACGTGGATGAGCAGCCGCATCCAGGCCTGACGTCCGGCCGCGCGGTGCGACAGCGGGAACAGGGGTCCGACCGGGGTCGGGCCCCTTTCTCGTGCTCCCGTCTCATGCCCCCGTTTCATGCCCCTGCCTCATGCCTCCTGCAACTCGGCCCGGCGCAGTGCCCGGTGGACGCCCTCCGGGGTCAGTATGCCGGCCAGCTCGCCGGTGGCCGGGTCGGTGACGCCGATGCGGCCCGAGTCCTCCTGGAGCAGCGCGGCGAGCGCCTCGCGCAGCGTCGCCCCGAGGGGCACCGACGCCTGCGGGCGGGTCCCCTCCGCCGGTGCCAGGTCGCCGGCCCCGAGCGGGGTGACGGCGAGCCGCCTGAGCCCGCGGTCGGCGCCGACGAAGGAGGCCACGTACGGGGTGGCCGGGGCTCCCAGCACCGCCGCCGGGCGGTCGAACTGCTCGATGGTGCCCGTCCCGTAGACGGCGATGCGGTCGCCGAGCCGGATGGCCTCCTCCAGGTCGTGCGTGACCAGCAGGACCGTTTTGCGCACGGTCCTCTGCAGGGCCAGGAACTCGTTCTGGAGCCGCTCGCGCACCACCGGGTCGACCGCGCCGAAGGGTTCGTCCATCAGCAGGACCGGCGGGTCGGCGGCGAGCGCGCGGGCCACTCCGACGCGCTGGCGCTGCCCGCCGGACAGCTGCTCCGGGTACCGGCTCCCGTACACCGACGGGTCCAGCCCGACCAGTTCGAGGAGTTCCGCCGCCCGGGCGCGGGCCGCGGCCCTGGGGGTGCCGGTCAGCTGCGGCACGGTCGCGGTGTTCTCCAGCACGGTCCTGTGCGGGAACAGCCCGACCTGCTGGATGACGTACCCGATCCGGCGGCGCAGTTCGACCGGGTCGGCGGCGGCGATGTCCTCGCCGCCCAGCAGGATCCGTCCGGAGGTCGGGTCGATGAGCCGGTTGACCATCTTCATCGTGGTCGTCTTGCCGCAGCCGGACGGTCCGACCAGCGTGACCAGCTCTCCCTCCGCCACCTCGAAGGACAGGTCCTCGACGGCCGTCGTCCCGTCGGGGTAGCGCTTGGTCACATGCTCGAATCGGATCACACACCCATCTTTCCTCACAGGCGTGGTCCGTATGTGAAGGGAGTGTTGCCCCCTGCGAAAGATTCCGGCCACCGGGAGTGAGGGGGGTTAGGGTCGTTCACGGCCGTACGGTCGAGCATCTGTACGTTCGGTGACGGGGGGTGAGATGGGTGTCGGGGCAGAACTGCCTGGTGGCGAACGACTGGATCTGCTGGGACTACGTCACCTCCCGCTCCCGGGAACTCACCGACGCCACCGTCGAGCACGTGTGGATCACCGGCGTGTCCGTCCTGATCGGCCTGCTCGTGGCCGTGCCGCTGGCCCTGCTGGCCCGCCGCGGCCGGCACTGGGCGGCGCCCGTGCTCACCTTCACCACCCTGCTCTACACGGTCCCGTCGCTGGCCATGTTCTCCCTGCTGCTGCCCGTCTTCGGGCTCTCGGCGGCGCTGGTCGTGACCGGTCTGGTGCTGTATTCGCTGACCATCCTGGTCCGCAACGCGCTGGCCGGCCTGGAGGCCGTCCCCGAGGAGGTACGGGAGGCCGCGCGCGGCATGGGGTACGGCCCAGGGCGGCTGCTGTGGCAGGTCGAACTGCCGCTGGCGCTGCCCGCGCTGCTCGCCGGCGTCCGGATCGCCACGGTCTCGACGGTCGCGCTGACCACGGTCGGCTCCATCGTCGGCAAGGGCGGCCTGGGCAACCTCATCGCGCCCGCGGTGAGCAGCTCCTTCAAGGCGCAGGTGCTCACCGCCTCGGTGCTGTGCGTCCTGCTCGCGCTCGGCGCGGACCTGCTGCTGCTCGGCCTGCAGCGGCTGCTCACGCCGTGGACCCGTACCGGCGCCCGTACCGGCGCCCGGGCCCGGCCGTCCGTACCGGCGAAGGGGGCCTGACGGCATGGGTGCGGTGGCAGGGGCCTGGGACTGGCTCGCGGACGGCGCCAACTGGGCCGGGGAGAACGGTGTCTGGCACCGGCTCGCCGAGCACGTCTGGGTCAGCGGGCTCGCCCTGGCGATCGCCTGCGCGATCGCGCTGCCGGCCGGCCTGTACCTCGGCCACCTCGGCCGGGGCGGCACCCTCGCGGTCAACGTCTCCAACGCCGGTCGGGCCGTTCCGGTCTTCGCGGTGCTGGCGCTCTTCATGGTCTCCCCGCTGCGCAACGCGGGCTACCTGCCGACGGTCGCCGCCCTCGTGCTGTTCGCCGTACCGCCGCTGCTGACGAACGCGTACGTGGGCATGCGCGAGGTGGACCGCTCGGTGGTGGAGGCCGCCCGCGGGATGGGCATGTCCGGCGGGCAGCTCTTCTGGCGGGTGGAACTCCCGCTCGCGCGCGGCCTGGTGATGACCGGGCTGCGCTCGGGCGCCGTGCAGGTCGTCGCCACCGCCACGATCGCGGCCATGGTCGGCCAGGGCGGTCTCGGCCGGATCATCACCGCCGGCTTCAACACGTACAACACCCCGCAGGTCGTCGCCGGGGCCCTGCTCGTGGCGGCGCTGGCGCTGCTGGTGGAGGGCGTGCTGGTGGCGGCGGACCGGCTGCTGCTGCCCCGGGCCGGCGCCCACCGCTGATCCCCGTCCCCGTCCCGTCCCCCTTATCCCCCTCCTTCTTCTCATCCCTCTTCCCCTCTCTTCGAACGGAGCAAGTCCATGACCAAGACCACGCGCGTCCTCGGCGCGTCCCTGGGCGTCCTGGCCCTGACGGTGTCGCTGGCCGCGTGCGGCGGTGACAGCCTGGAGAAGAGCAAGGAGGGCGGCGGCGCGGCCCCGGCGGCGGACGGCAAGGGCGGCCTGGTGATCGGCGCGGCCGGGTTCACCGAGTCGAACGTGCTGGCGGAGCTGTACGCGCAGGTCCTGAGGGACGCCGGCTACACCACGTCCGTCAAGACGGTGAACAACCGCGAGCTGTACGAGCCGTCGCTGGAGAAGGGCGAGATCGACGTCGTCCCGGAGTACGCGGCCACGCTCGCGGAGTTCCTCAACGCCAAGGTCAACGGGCCGAAGGCACCCGAGGAGAAGCCCGTCGCGTCGAGCGACGTCGCGGCGACGGTCGCGGGCCTGGAGAAGCTCGCGGCCCCGCTCGGGCTGAAGGTGCTGCCCGCGGGCGCGGCGGTCGACCAGAACGCATTCGCGGTGACCAAGGAATTCGCCGCGAAGAACAACCTCAAGTCCCTTTCCGATCTTGGTAAGTCGGGACTGCAGGTGAAGATCGCGGCAGGCGACGAATGCGCGGTCCGTCCCTTCTGCGGCCCCGGACTGACGAAGACATACGGAATTCAGGTTTCCGGTATTGACCCGAAGGGCGTCGGCACCCCGCAGGCCAAGCAGGCCGTCAAGGACGGCGTCGACCAGCTCGTGCTCACCACGACCACGGACGCCACCCTCGACAGCTTCGGCCTGGTCCTGCTGGAGGACGACAAGAAGCTCCAGAACGCCGACAACGTGCTGCCGGTGGTCAACGCCAAGGACGCCGGCGCCCCCGAGGTCGCGGCCGCGCTGGACAAGCTGACCAGGGTGCTCACGACCGCCGACCTGGTCGACCTGAACCGGAAGGTGGACGCCGAGCGCGCCAAGCCGGCCGACGTCGCGAAGGCCTACCTGGAGGCGAAGGGCCTTCTGAAGAAGTAGCGGCCGCCGGTCGAAGGGGAATGCGGGGTAACTGCCCGGGAACAGATTGCCGGGTGGGTATCCCGCACGACCCCCACGCCCTGTAAATTTCAGGCCATGCCCCGTGGACGCCACCGCAATCCCGAACCCCTGCACCGGCTGCTCACGCCGACGGCCGTCGCAGGTGTATCCGTCACCAGCGCCGGCGCCGCCTGGCTGCTGGCCGGCCCCGACGACGGCACCGCGCTGAGGCTCCTCGTGGCCGTCGCCGCGGCCGCCGGGATCGCCGGGGCCGTCGTGATGCGGGCCTGGGACCGCACCGCGGGCCGCCGGGTGGCGGAACTCGCCCGCGAGCGGGTCAAGGACGAGTGGCGCACCGACGAGCGCATAGCCGAACTGGAGTCCGACCTCGAAGAGGCCCGGGCGCTGCGGGCCAGGCTCGACGCCAAGCTGCGCGCCAAGCGCGTCGAACTGGCGGGCCTGCGGGGCGAGCACGCGGCACTGTTGCGCCGCTACGCGACCGCCGAGACCGAGCGCGCCAGCGCGCTGGAGAAGCGCCGGCTGCTGGCCATCGAGGCCTCGGCGGCCACGGCCCCGGCCGGCCCGAAGCAGCTTCCGGCCGTCTCGGAGGAGCGCACCTCGGCGGGCGCGCCCACCTCCGTCGGCTACGCCCGCGCCCACGCGGCCATGGCGGCGCTGGCCCGCAAGGCCCAGGAGCGGGCGCTGCCCACGGCGCGGGCCGTGGGGGAGCTGCCCGCGTCGGCGGCGGCCGGCGCCGCCTCCGTCCCGGCCCGCCGTCCGGCGGCGGCCGTGGCACCGTACGCGGCCCAGCGGCGTACGGCCTCCCGTGTCGAGGGCGGCTTCGACTTCTTCGGCACGAAGAACTCGGCGCAGGCCCGCGCGGCGATCGAGGCGGTTCAGAACGAGGACCTGGCCGACGTCGTGGGTGCCGAGGCCCTCGCCGTGCACAAGGCGGAGTCCGCGCAGGAGACGGCCGAGCCGGAGTTCAAGCCGCCGACCGACGAGACCCGTGCGGTGGGCCAGGTCATCGACCTGACGGCCCACGACGAGACCGAGCCCATCGACGTGGTCCGGCTGCGCACCGCGATCTCGTAGCCCGCGCCCCGGCCCGTCTCGGCCTGCCCCGTCCGGGCTCTGGTGGGCCCGCGGTCAGGGCCGGTAGGAGGCCACCAGCCGGGCCAGGTGCCGGCCCGCCACCAGCAGCGGGGTCCGGCTCCGGGTGACCTGCGAGGTCATTTCCGCGCCCTCCAGGGTGTTCACCACGGTGATCGCCAGGTCCCGCGCCTCTTCCTCCGGGTAGCCGGAGGCCAGGAGCTTCGCGGCCACCAGCTCCTGCCAGTTGGCGAAGGCGCGGGCGCAGGCCGCCTGCAGGTCGGGGAGGCGGCCGACCGTCTCCAGGGCGGTGGCCGTCACCGGGCAGCCGTCGAGCCAGTCGGACGCCTCCAGGGCCTCCGCGAGCAGGCCCGTGACCGCCTCCACGGCCTCCGCCGGGTCGGGGTGCGCGGTGAGGCCCGCGCGCAGCAGCGCGGCGAACTCCTCGTCGCCGAAGTGGATCGCGGCCACCGCCAGTTCCTGCTTGCCGCCCGGGAAGAAGTGGTACAGCGAGCCCAGCGTGGCCCCGGCCTCCCGGACGAGCTGTTTGACCGGGGTGTTCTCGTAGCCGCCGTGCTGCATGAGGCGGGAGGCGGTGCGGACCAGCCGCTCGCGCGTTCCCAGCTCTGTCGTCGTCCCTGTTGCCGCCATGGCCGGATCCTACCCGGAGAATTGGATAGAGCGCTCGTTCTAGTTCCGTGCTACGGTCGCATCAAGCGCTGGATAGAGCGTTCGTTCTAGTCATTCACTCCTGGGGGAGAGGTCCGTGAACAGCACCAAGAACAACAAGAACACCAAGGTCACCGTGGTCGGCCTGGGCCCGATGGGCCGGGCCATGGCCGCCGCCTACCTCGACGCCGGCTACGAGGTCACCGTGTGGAACCGCAGCGCCGGCAAGGATGCCGAGCTCGTCGCCCGCGGCGCGCGCAGCGTGGCGGACATCGCCGGGGCCGTCGCCGCGAGCCCGCTGGTCGTCCTCAGCCTCATCGACGTGGAGGCCATGTACGGCACCCTCGGCGACACCGACCTCACCGGCCGCGTGCTCGCCAACCTCTCCTCGGACCTCCCGGACAAGGCCCGCGCGGCCGCACGGTGGGCCGAGGAGCGCGGGGCGGCGTACCTCACCGGCGGGGTCAACGTACCGCCCACCGGCATCGGCCAGGAGGGCTCCTCGATCTTCATCAGCGGCCCGAGGGCGGTCTACGACGAGCACCGCACGGCGCTCGACCTGCTCGCCGCCACCGACTACCGCGGCGCCGACCCCGGTTATGCGCAGCTCTACTACCAGCTCAACATGATCCTCTTCTGGACCGCCTACACGGGCTGGTACCAGGCGGTCGCCGTGGCCCGCGCCAACGGCCTGACGGCGTCCGACATCCTGCCCTACGCCGGCTACACCGCCGACACCATGCGCGGCTTCTACACCGGGAGCGCCGCGCTCGTCGACGCCGACGACCACCGCGGCGAGGAGGAGCGCCTGACGATGTGCGCCGCCAGCGTCGAGCACATCCTGCACACCGCGGCCGACTCCGGCGTGGACACCACGATCCTGGCCGCGCACGCCGAGCTGTACCGACGCGGGGTCGACGCCGGCTTCGGCGCCGAGAGCAGCTCGCGGCTGATCGGACTGCTGGCCGCCGAGGCGGCCTGAGCGCGGGCGGCCGGCGCCTCAGAACAGCGGCAGCTGCCCGGGGAACTCGGGCAGGACGAAGCCGTCCAGCGTCGGCGCGGAGGCGCCGATCACCACCCGCGCCCGGGATCCCGGGCAGGACACCAGATCCGCTCGGTCCCGCGGGGCGGGCGGGTCGTGGCGGGCGATGCGGCCGGCGGTGACGGCGCAGTCGCGGCCGCAGGCGGGGCAGGCCCGGCGGGGGGAGTGGGACATGCGCCAAGTCTGCCCTGCCGCACCGACATCGGTCCCGCCCGGGCTCCGTACCGGCCGGTCCTGTGCGTCCGGCCGGCCCTGTGCCGGACCTCGGCCAGGCGCGGAAGCCTCTGCTCCCTTTGAATGACGGCTACTTGTCGATGTCGCCGACCACGAAGAACAGCGAGCCCAGGATCGACACCATGTCCGCGACCAGCTGCCCCGGCAGCAGCACGGCCAGCGCCTGGATGTTGTTGTAGGAGGCGCTGCGCAGCTTCAGCCGGTACGGGGTCTTCTCGCCCTTCGAGACCAGGTAGTAGCCGTTGATGCCCAGCGGGTTCTCGGTCCAGGCGTAGGTGTGCCCTTCCGGCGCCTTCAGGACCTTGGGCAGGCGCTGGTTGACCGGCCCCGGCGGGAGCTCGTCCATCCGGTCCAGGCAGGCCACGGCGAGGTCGAGGGAGTTGTGGGTCTGGTCGAGCAGGCACTCGAAGCGGGCCAGGCAGTCGCCCTCGGTGCGGGTGACCACCTTCAGGACGTCCTGGAGCTCGCCGTAGGCCAGGTACGGCTCGTCGCGGCGCAGGTCGAAGTCGACGCCGGAGGCGCGGGCGATCGGGCCGGAGACCCCGTACGCGTGCACCGCCTCGGCGGACAGGACGCCCACGCCGCGGGTCCGGCCGCGGAAGATCTCGTTGCCGTGGACCAGCTTGTCGTAGACGTCCATCCGGGTGCGTACATCGGCGATCGCGGCACGGGCCCGGCCGAGCCAGCCGGCCGGAAGGTCCTCCTTGAGGCCGCCCACGCGGTTGAACATGTAGTGCATCCGGCCGCCGGAGATCTCCTCCATGACGGCCTGGAGCTCCTCGCGCTCGCGGAACGCGTGGAAGATCGGGGTGATCCCGCCCAGTTCGAGCGGGTACGAGCCGAGGAACATCAGGTGGTTCAGCACCCGGTTCAGCTCGGCCAGCAGGGTCCGCATCCACACGGCCCGCTCGGGGACCTCCATGCCGAGCATCCGCTCGACCGCCATGACCACGCCGAGCTCGTTGGAGAACGCCGACAGCCAGTCGTGCCGGTTCGCGAGCATGACGATCTGCCGGTAGTCGCGGGCCTCGAAGAGCTTCTCGGCGCCGCGGTGCATGTAGCCGACCACCGGTTCGGCGGCGGCGATCCGCTCGCCGTCCAGGACGAGGCGCAGGCGCAGCACGCCGTGCGTGGAAGGGTGCTGGGGGCCGATGTTGAGCACCATGTCGGTGCTCTCCGCCGCTCCGCCGATGCCGACCGTGGTCTCCGTCATGCGGGCATTGTCTCAGTCCTACGCTGGGGGGATGGATACGGGGACGAAGGGTGAGACGGGCGACCTGCGGTGGGTGGGGCTGCCCGGCGGGCTGCTCACCATGCGGCGGACGCTGCTGGCGTTCTGGTGCGGTCTGCTCGCGGTGGCGACGGCGGTGCTGCTCGGCCTGCTCGTGGGCCCGGCATGGGCGGCGGCCGG
Source organism: Streptomyces yangpuensis (assembly GCF_001005295.1). Lineage (GTDB taxonomy): Bacteria > Actinomycetota > Actinomycetes > Streptomycetales > Streptomycetaceae > Streptomyces > Streptomyces yangpuensis. The sequence continues at coordinate 686,382 of NZ_LBMK01000003.1, forward strand.
GGGGTTCTGGCTGGTCGTGGGGGCCTGGGGCTGGGTGCTGCTGGGCCGGAACTGGCGGTCCTGGCGGTACGCGGAGCGCGCCGACGACCTGCTGATCAGCCGCGGGGTGCTGTGGCGGGAGCAGACGGTGGTCCCGTACGGCAGGATGCAGCTGGTCGAGGTCACCTCGGGCCCGGTGGAGCGGCGCTTCGGCCTGGCGTCCCTGCAGCTGCACACGGCGGCGGCCGCGACCGACGCCCGGATCCCGGGGCTGGTGCCGGCCGAGGCGGAGCGGCTGCGCGACCGCCTCGCCGCGCTCGGCGAGGCAAGGTCGGCGGGCCTGTGACCGCCGGTCCGGTGGGCGACGGGGCGGTGGGCGACGGGGCGAGCGGCCCGGGTGCCCCGGAGGCGGGAGGCGGCGGGCCGGTGGCCGAGCGGCGGCTGCATCCCTTCACGCCGCTGCGCCGCGCCTGGGTGCCGATCGCCGCGACCGTCGGCGTCCTCGCCCAGCAGGGCGACCGCGCGGCGCGCTGGGTGGCGGACCTGTCCACGCTCCTGCGACTGGTCACACTGGCCGGAGTTCTCCTGGTGTTCGGCGTGTACGGGTTCCTGAGCTGGTGGTTCACCCACTACGCGGTGACCGACACCGAGCTGCGCATCCGCACCGGGCTGCTCTTCCGCCGCACCGCGCACATCCGGCTGGACCGGCTCCAGGCCGTGGACGTCACCCGGCCGCTGCTGGCCCGGCTGACCGGTGTCGCCAGCCTGCGGCTCGACGTGATCGGTGCCGAGGAGAAGGACCAGCTGTCCTTCCTCGGCGAGAAGGAGGCCGTCGCCCTGCGCGCCGAGCTCCTGGCCCGTGCCGCGGGCTTCGCCCCCGAGGAGGCGGTGCGCCTGGGCGAGGCACCGCAGCGCGAACTGCTGCGGGTGACTCCGCGCGAGCTCGCGGTGTCGCTGATGCTCAGCCTCGGCGTCTGGGCGGCCCTGGCCGGCGGGATCGTCGCGCCGTTCTTCGTGTGGTGGATCAGCTCCAGCCCGTGGGCGGCCGTCGTCACCCTGCTCCCGATGCTGGGCGCGGTGTGGGCGGCCACCGTCGGCCGCTTCCTCACCGAGTACGACTGGCGGGTCGCGGAGTCCCCGGACGGGCTGCGCCTGGACCACGGAATGCTGGACCGGGCGCACGAGACGGTGCCGCCGGGGCGCGTGCAGACCGTCCGGATCGTGGAGCCGCTGCTGTGGCGGCGCAGCGACCGGGTCCGCGTGGAGCTGGCCGTGGCCGGATCGAAGAACGAGGTCCTGGTGCCGGTGGCCTCCCGGGCCGACGCGTACGCCGTGATCGCCCGGGTCCTGCCCGGGGTGGATCTGGCGGGCCTGTCCTACTCGGGCTCCCCGGACACCGGATCGCGCTGGGTGGTCCCGGTCTGGTGGAAGGGCTACGCCCTGGCGCTGTCCCCGGAGGTGTTCGCCGCCCGGCACGGCCGCCTGTGCCGCCGTACGGAGATCGTCCCGCACGCCAAGGTGCAGAGCGTCCGGTTCACCCAGGGCCCGTGGGCCCGCGCCCGCGGTGTCGCCGACGTCCACGTGGACACCGGCGCGAACGGCACGGTGACCGCCCGGCTGCGGCCGGCCGCCGAGGCCGCGCAGCTCCTGCACGACCAGGCCGCCCGCTCCCACACCTCCCGCGCCACGGCCCGCCCGGACCGCTGGATGACCTCGCCGGACCCCGATGCCTGACCCTGCCCGAACCGGCCCCCGCCGGGCCCGGGCCCCTCGGCCCGCGCCCGGCGGGGGCTATCCGGCGCCGCCGCCCGCGCGGACCAGGCCCGTCTCGTAGGCCAGGACCACGACCTGGACGCGGTCGCGCAGGCCCAGCTTGGTCAGGATGCGGCCCACGTGGGTCTTCACCGTCGCCTCCGACAGGACCAGCCGCGCCGCGATCTCGCCGTTCGACAGGCCCTGCGCCACCAGCAGCATGACCTCGCGCTCGCGCTCCGTCAGCCGCTCGATCTCCTTGTTCTCCGGTTCCTGCGTCGTCGTCGGCAGCATCGGGGCGAAACGGTCCAGCAGGCGCCGCGTCGTCGACGGGGCGACCACCGCGTCCCCGCTGTGCACCGAGCGGATGGCGCCCAGCAGTTCGGCCGGCGGCACGTCCTTCAGCATGAAGCCGCTCGCGCCCGCCTTCAGGCCCGAGAAGGCGTACTCGTCCAGGTCGAAGGTGGTCAGGATGATTACCTTCGGGTGCTCCTCGGGCTCGCAGATCCGCCGCGTCGCCTCGACACCGTCGAGCCTCGGCATGCGGACGTCCATCAGCACCACGTCCACCTTCGTGGCCCGCAGCACCTCCAGAGCCTCCAGCCCGTCACCCGCCTCGGCGACGACCTCCATGTCAGGCTGGGCGGCGAGCACCATGCGGAAGCCGGTGCGCAGCAGGACCTGGTCGTCGACCAGCATCACTCGGATGGACATCAGTTACCTCGTCCTCGTCATCTCTTCTTCAGGGGCAGCAGTGCGCTGATCCGGAAGCCGCCACCGGGCCGCGGCCCCGCGTCCAGGGTTCCGCCGACCATACCGATCCGCTCGCGCATGCCGATCAGCCCGTGCCCGGCGCCGTCCGCGCCGCCGTCCTCGTACAGCTCGTGGGCCGCGCCCCTGCCGTCGTCCTCGACCAGCAGGCCGAGCCCGTCGTCGAAGTAGACCAGCCGGACGCTGGCCTTCGCTTCGGGGCCGCCGTGCTTGCGGGTGTTGGTGAGCGCCTCCTGCACGATCCGGTACGCCGTCAGCTCGACCCCGCTGGGCAGCGGCCGCGGCGCGCCCTCGACCTCGAAGTCCACCGTCAGCCCGGCCGCCCGTACCTGCTCGACCAGGACCTCGATCTGCTCCACGTCGGGCTGCGGCACGTAGTCCTCGGACTCCTGCGGCTCGCCCGTGCGCAGGACGCCGAGCAGCCGGCGCATCTCGGCGAGGGCCTGGCGGCCGGTCCCCGAGATGGTCTGGAGGGCCTCCTTGGCCTGCTCGGGAGCCACGTCCATGACGTACGCGGCGCCGTCCGCCTGGACCACCATCACCGAGACGTTGTGCGCGACGACGTCGTGCAGCTCGCGGGCGATCCGGGCGCGCTCGGCGGCCACGGCCACCTTGGACTGGGCCTCGCGCTCCTTCTCCAGCCGCTGGTTGCGCTCGACCAGCTGGGCGTAATAGGCCCGCCGGGTGCGCAGGGAGTCTCCCAGCACCCAGGCCAGGACGAAGGGGACGATCATGAAGACGGCGAAGAGGACGTTGTCGACGTCGCTGGTGCCCTTGTCCACCCCGTACCGCAGGAAGTAGAGCGGAGCGGCCACCAGCCCCCAGCCCAGCGCGGTGCGTGAGACCCAGCGCGGGACCTCGCTCGCGGCGACCGTGTAGAGGATCACGAACATGGCGATGTCGTAGAACCCGGCCACGATCCCCGCGGCCAGCTGGAGCAGGCCCGCCCCGAGGGTGAGCCAGAACATCGCCTGCGTCCACCTGCGGCGCAGGGCCAGGGCCGTGCTCAGCGCGATCACCACGGGGACGGCGACGATCTTCAGGGGCTGGCTGATGTCGGGCTCGCCCGTGACGTTCAGCATCGAGACCCCGAAGAAGAGCACAGCCCAGAAGCTGTCGACGCCCGTCGGGTGTCTGCGGAGGAAGTCGTAGAGGCGCTGCACGTAACCCAGAGTAGGGAACGGTGATAGGTGCTGGAGTCAACCAGAGGTCCGAACCTGACACCGGGGACATACTCCCCAAGGTGGAGGGTGAGCATAGCCTTCGGTGATGAGCACTCCTGGTGGACCCGGCGCGGCGGTCCGGTGGCGCAGCGCGATGGAAGCCGCGCTGTACGGGCCCGGCGGCTTCTACGTACGTCCCGCGGGCCCCGGTCCCGCCGGCCACTTCCGTACCTCCGTGCACGCCTCCGCCCTCTATGCGGCGGCCGTGGCCCGGCTGCTGCGGTGGGTGGACGCGGAACTCGGGCACCCGCGGGAGCTCGACCTCGTCGACATGGGCGCCGGGCGGGCCGAACTGCTGTCCGGGGTGCTCGCCGCGCTCGACCCGGAGACGGCGGCGCGGGTGCGCCCGTACGCGGTGGAGCGGGCGCCCCGGCCCGAGGGGCTCGACCCGCGGATCCGCTGGACCGGGGAGCCGCCCGAGGGGGTGACCGGACTGCTCTTCGCCAACGAATGGCTGGACAACGTCCCCCTCGACATCGCCGAGGACGGGCACTACGTACTGGTCGCGCCGGACGGCACGGAGAGCCGCGGCGGCCCGCTGGAGGACGCGGACCGGGCCTGGCTGGAACGGTGGTGGCCGGGCGGCGGCCGCGCGGAGATCGGCCGCCCGCGCGACGAGGCCTGGGCGGCGGCCACCCGGACCCTGGAGCGGGGCCTGGCGGTGGCGGTGGACTACGCCCACACCCGCCGGGCCCGGCCGCCGTTCGGCACCCTGACGGGATTCCGGGGCGGCCGGGAGGTCGCGCCGGTCCCGGACGGCGGCTGCGACGTCACCGCCCATGTGGCGCTCGACGCCTGCGCCGGGCCGGGAGCGGTCCTGCTGACGCAAGCCGAGGCCCTGACCGCCCTCGGGGTCTCGGGCACCCGCCCTCCGCTCGCCCTGGCCTCCTCGGACCCGGCGGCCTACGTACGGGCCCTGGCCTCGGCCGGTGAGGCGGCGGAGCTGACCTCCCCGTCCGGGCTGGGCGCCTTCGGCTGGCTGGTGCAGCCGGTGGCGGTGCGGGCCTGGCCGTGGGGCGGGCCCGGCGGGATCTGACGCACACGGAGCGCGAGAGCGCCCCTGAGGTCTCCTGGCCCTGAGATCTCCTACAGCCGCTTCGCGCTGCGCAGGGTCGTCGCGTAGTAGCCGTTGCCGTCGAGGCGCGAGGTGCCGCCCTTGTCGCCGATGGTCGGGCCGTTGGCCTCCTCCCGGCTGGAGATGAAGATCTTGTGGCCGTCGGTGTCCGTGCCCAGGTAGATGCCCGTGTGGTCGAGGCGGTCCCCGGTGCGGGCGTCGAGCTTGAAGAACAGCAGGTCGCCCGGCTGGATGACGTCGATGTTCACGGGCCGGTCCTGCGCGCCGACGCCCTTGAGGGGGAGGACGTCGGCGCCGAGGGGGGCGCGGGCCATGCCGTTCGCGGTGCGCGGCAGGCCGGAGCCGGGCTTGTCGCCGGACAGGAGCGGGTACCGGGCGCGGTAGCCGAAGACGGTGCGGACGAAGCCGGAGCAGTCCATCGACCGGTACCGGGCGGTCTGGGGCTGCTTCTTGGTGCCGTCGCGGAAGGTGTACGGAGTGCCGAGGTAGTCGTAGAAGTCCGACTGCTCCAGGCGCAGGTCGTTGCCGGCCGAGCCGTTGGGGTTGAGCGGCCCGAAGGAGGCGTCGCCCGCGTACGAGGTGCCCTGCGCGTCCTTCTTCACCGGAGCCTGGTCGCCGTACTGGAAGGCCATCGCGAAGATGTCGTCCTCCTGGCTGCCGAAGTACTTCTTGAACCACTCCTTGAACCACGACTCGTTCTCCGCGCCCGCCTTCCACGGCTCCGGCATGAGGCGTACCCAGTTCTCGGTCACGACCCGTGCCGTGGTGTTGGCCGGCTCGGTGAAGGTGCGGCTGGGCCCGGTGAGGGTGGCCGTGCGGGCGCCGTCGGTGAAGGTGGCCAGCACCTGCCCGCTGCCGTCGCGCACCACCGACCGGTCGGGGCTGGAGAGCCGTTCCCACTGGTGGGCACCCGCCTGGCCCGAGCCGGCCATGACGTGTCCGTCGACGACCTGGACGGCGGGCGCCTTGGCCTGCTCCTGCGCGCGGAGCGTGTAGGTGAGGTAGCCGCTGCCCGCGAGCAGGGCGATCAGGGTCGCCGCGTGCAGTGCGGAACGTGTGCGGCTCTTCGACTTGGCGGTCATGCGGGGGGCTCCGGAGCGGTTGGGGAGGGGCGGCGCGGTCACAGCACTAGGCGGCCGGCATGACGCCGAGCAGGATGCCGGCGGTCAGCACGACGTACGTCATGAGCGTGGTGCTCCCGGTGGCGAGCAGGGTGGCCCCCTTCGGCTGGCGGACCAGCTGGTAGCCGATCAGGCCGGGCACGATGAAGCCGAGGGTCTGGTTCGCGTAGAGGAGGGGGAACTCCATCTGGAGCACGATCACCACGGTGGCCTGGAGCAGGACGCCGAGCAGCACGACGGCCGCGAACAGCCGCTTGCCGTAGAGGATCACGAAACGCTGCACGACCAGCGTCAGCGCGTACGTCGCGACGGTCACGCCGACCACGAGGGCGGCTCGCTGGAGATCCTCCAGGAGGGTCAGCGCGAGCCAGCCCGGGGTGATCATTCCGCCGGGCGAGAGGTTGGTGGTGAGGTAGCAGACGAGTGAGAACAGCAGACCCAGGGCTATGCCGATCGCGGCGATCTCGGGGGTGAGGACGGCGGGGATCAACGGGGTTCTCCTGGAGTGTGCCGTTGCCCCTGCGGGGGGCTCGGGTGGATCTGCGGCCGCGGCTGCGGCGGTTGCTGCGGCCAGGCCGGTACGGGCGTGGCGGCGCGGATGCCGTACGCGTCGGGGGCGGGGCCCTGCGGGTGCGGGCCTCGCGGGCGCGGGGGCTGCGCGTGCGGGTCCTGCGTGTGCCGGACCTGGGCGTACGGGCTCCGCGTGTCCGGGCCCTGCCCGTACGGGTCCTGCGTGTACGGGTCCTGCGCGTGTGGTTCCTGCCCGTGCCGGTCCTGGGCGTACGGGCCCTGCGTGTGGGGGTTCCGCGTGTGCGGGACCTGGCCGTGCGGGCCCTGCGGGTTCGGGACCTGGGCGTGGGGGCTGCGCGTGTGGGGGACCTGGGCGTACGGGTCGGCCTCGTACGGACTTCGCGCGTACGGGTCCTGGCCGTACGCGGTGTCGGCGTGCGGGGGGAAGGGCTGGTCGGCCCGGACCGCAGGGTCGGCCTCCGGCGCGGGGCCGCCGTCCTCGGAGTCGGCCGCCTCGTCCGCCGGCAGCTCGGCGAGGTGCTCCAGCAGCACCTCGCCCTGACCGTGGATGTTGCCGATGGCGACGAGTGAGGAGCTCGGGCCGAGGTGCCCCAGCAGCTCCTGCATGAACTCCTCGCCGTCGCGGTGGTCGCCGCCGAGGTCGACGGCGCGGTCGCGCCACTCGGCCGGGATCGCGTCGATGGCGCTCTTGGCGGGGTGGCCGATCACGAAGACCTTGTCCGGCCGCAGTTCGGGGATGATCGCGCCCATCTGGCCGTTGCGCTCGACCCGGTCGGGCCGGCAGTTGATCACCACGCTCAGAGGGCGGTCCACCGCACCCAGGTCCAGCAGCTGGTTGATGTTCATCAGCGTCGACTCGGGGTCGTTCGCCGCGAAGACGTTGGCGAACCGCAGCCGCTTCCCGCCGGGGGCCAGGTACCGCTCGACCGAGAGCACACCCGGGTCCGGCGGGGCCTCGTACATCCCGCGCAGGGCGGTCTCCCGGTCGACGCCGAGCAGCTCGGCGACCAGCAGCGCGATGGCGACGTTCTCCTTGAAGGTGAACCAGCTGAAGCCGCGCAGCTCCTCGTCGCTGACGGTGTCGGGGTCTGCGTAGAGCAGCCGGCAGCCCCGGGCGTCGGCCTCCTCCTGGAGGACGTCGAAGCGCTCCTTCTCGGCGGTGACGCAGATTCCGCCGTACGGCATCGACCGGGACAGGGAGCGCGCGATGTCGTCGAGGGTCGGGCCCATCTCGGCGACGTGGTCCTCGCGGACGTTGCACAGGACGCCGATGGTCGACTGGATCAGCTTGGACTGGTTGATCTCCTGGAGCGCCGGCATGACCGCCATGCACTCCATGACGAGCGCGTCCGGACGGTAGGCGGAGGCGCGCCGCACGATGCCGATCTGCTCCACGACGTTGGCGATGCCGAACTTGCGGTAGACCGGCTCCTCGGTGGCGTCGGGGTGGATGAACCGGGCTGCGGTGCCGGTGGTCTTGGCGACGGTGGTCAGACCGCCGCCGCGCAGCGCCCCCGCGCACAGCCGGGTGATTGAGCTCTTGCCGCGGATGCCGTTGACCAGCACCCGGTTCGGTATGCGGTGCAGGCTGGCGAAGTGCCGCCGCTGTTCCACGATGCCCGCGACGAGCATGATCGCGCAGCAGGCGAGCAGCACGCAGTAGAGGAAGAGCACGGGGGATCAGTTCCTTCCGGCCGGTGCGGACGCTCGCCCGCCGGCCTGCTTGCGCTGCTGCTGGAGCTGCTGGCGGATGATCTCCAGGCTCCGTGTCACGGCGCCCACCTCGTCGTGGTTGCGCGGGTACAGGACGGTGCGGCGGTCGCCGTCGGCGAGTGCCTCGGCGCGCCGGGCGAGCTCGCGCAGCGGGGCGACCACGATGATCTGGAGCCAGCCCAGGCAGGCCGCGCCGACCGCGAAGCCGAGCAGGCCGGCGAGCACGGTGCGGTTCTGCAGGCTGTACTCGTGGATGGCCAGGCCCTTGGCGGACTGCCAGCTGACCACGGTCCAGTCCAGGGGCTTGGCGGCGCCGCCGCCCACGAACGGTGCGGCTGCCGCGATGACATGGTCGCCGCCGCTGCGGTACAGGACGCTGCCGGGCCGCGGGGCCATGCCGACCTTGAGGGCGGAGCCCTCGACGAGGGCGTCGAGCCGCTCGTCGCCGAGCTTCTCGAAGGCGCGGTAGCCGTTGTTGGAGGCGATGACCCGGTGCTGGGAGTCGACCACCCGGATCTCCCCCAGGCCCGGCCGCTTGAGCAGCGAGTTGAGGAAGTCGATGCGCAACTCTCCGACGACCGCCGAGCCGCTGTCGCCCGGGAGCTGGGCGGTCGCGACGACGACCGGTTCGTTGCCGCCTTCGTGGAGGGCGATCGGCTCCTTGCGGGGGCCCTTGGCACCGGTGGCCTGCGGTGCGCCGCCGGCCTGGGCGAGGACCTTGCCGCCGGCGTCGAGCACGTAGAGGGAGTCGTAGCGCAGGTGTTGCCGGGCCGTGCGTTCCAGGACGGCGGTCATGTGCTGCCGGGGCGTGTCGTCGCCCATCAGCGAGGCGACGGACTGCAGGTCGGCCTGGCCCTCGTTGAGGGCGCGCCGGATCCGGTCGTTGAGGGTGTCGGTGCGCTCCCGCTGGTCGTTGACCAGTTGTTGCGGTACGACGACGTCCGCGCCGGCCCGGTTGACCAGCAGGCCCAGCGGCACGCACCAGGCCAGGAGCAGGATCCCGCACAGGGCGAGGAGGGTGCGGGCGCCCGTACGGCGCTTGCGCCTGCCGGAGGGAGCGGGCGGGGGTGCGTCCTGGTCCGCCAGCTGGCCGCGCAGCCGCTCCAGGGCGGCTGCGATCCGGGCCGCCTCGCTCCCGCGGGGGACGGACACCGGCCGGGTCAGGTCCCCGCGGGTCAGCCGGCGGCTCTCCAGGAACAGGGTGATCAGCGGCCGCTGCACGGTGCCGACGAGCAGAGCGACGACCAGGGCGCCGACCAGCAGCAGAGCGCCGGCCAGCACCAGTCCGGCGAAGGCGTCGGAGGTGCGGGCGGGGTTCTGCGCGACGTTGACCATGGCGACGACGGTCAGTTCCAGGCTGGTGGCGCTGGTCCCGACGCCGGGTTCGGGTCCGGCGAGGCGGGCGTAGCCCGCGGCGGCGCGTTCACCGCCCCATTCGCCTCCTGTCAGGCTGCCGCTGACACCGGGGAAGCCGCCGGATCCGGGCTCCTTCGTGGTCAGGGGGTTGGCCTTGGTCCGCTTCGCCGCGGTCTTGGCGAAGGAGCGCAGCTGCTTGGTGTCACGTTTGACGTCGGCGCGCTGGAGGTCGGTGAGGACCATCTCGGGCTCGGGGATGCCGTCGTTGCTGAGCACCGTGCCGTCGGAGCCGACGACGGCGATGGCACGGAAGTTGCCCAGGCTGATACCGGGGAAGCGCAGGCTGCTGGAGGCGACCAGCAGCTGTTGGGGCTGGTCCTTGAAGGACAGCAGGGAGAGGGTGAGCAGCCGGGTCTCGCCGTTGGACAGTTTGACCATGCGGGGGGCCAGGCCGCCCTCGCCGGCGAGCCGGGTGCGGTCGATCGCGGTGAGGGGGAGGTTCTCGCCGCGGGCGGCCAGCAGCCGGCCCGAGCTGATCTCGACGACCGCGGTGCCGCGCCACTTCTGGTAGACGCTGCCGATCTTGTCGAGCACGGCGTCCGGGGGCACGGGCTTCCCGGTGGAGAAGAGGGCCGCGGCCCGGTCGAGGTCGGTGACGCTCTCGTCCAGCGAGGCGCGCAGGGCGACCGCGCCGTCCTCCGCGAAGTGCTGCTGGGAGGTGAGGACGGCGGCGGGCAGCCGGCCCTCGCGGACGCTGCCCAGGGTCACCGCGGTGAACCCCGCCAGGGCGAGCAGCAGCACCGACAGCACGGTGATCGGCGGCCTGATGCCGCCGAGCAGCGACATGTCGGCCCTGCGGCCGGCCTTGCGCCGCCGCGTGCTGCGGGGTGCGGCCACGGCTGGTGGTCCTTCCTGGGACGGTTCGGAGAGCGGGGAGGTCGTGCGTTCGCCTGCTGGTGTACGGGGCGGGGTCACCCGGGCAGCCCCCGCAGGGGGCGCAGCCCGTCCTTGCCGGCGCCGCGGTTGAGCATGGTGCCCTGGGTGCGTTCGAAGGCCAGGCGGTAACGGGCGCGCTGTTCCGGCAGCAGGCCGCTGTCGCCCCGGAGGGCCTCCACGACATCGACCAGCCGGTGGTCGCGTACCGGTTGGGCGCCGGGGGCGGGCAGCTCCGATCCCGGGGTGCCCTCGGGGTCCGGCGGGATGTCGGTGAAGGTGGGCACGAAGCGGGCCTGTACGTCCCACGTGCCGTTCTTCTCGCTGAACTCGAACCAGCCGATGGCGCCCTCCTCGGTCAGACCGCTGGGCACGTCGTGGCGGGCGAGCTGGTTGCCGAGCCCGTAGGCGACCCATGTGCCGTCGACCTTCTCCATCGGCTGCACGACGTGGGCGTGGTGGCCGATGACCAGGTTGATCCCGGTCTGCTTGGCGATCTTGCGGGCCAGTTCCAGTTGCGGGTTGCTCGGGTTCGGCTGGTGTTCGCGGCCCCAGTGGATGGAGAGGATCACGACCTCGGCGCCGGCCGCGCGGGCCTTCTTCTCGGCCGCGGCGATGGCCTTGAAGCTGGTGAGGTTGGCCAGCCATGGCTTGTCCTCGGGGACCTTGCGCCCGTTGAAGCCGAAGGCGAAGGAGATCTGGCCGACCTTGACGCCGTTGACGTCCAGGATCAGGGGCGTGTCGTGCTCCTCCTGGCTGCGGGCGGATCCGGTGTGCTTGAGGCCCTCGCCGTCCAACGTGTCCAGGGTGCGGAACACGCCGTCCGGTCCGTGGTCGAGGGTGTGGTTCGAGGCCGTCGAGCAGGTGTCGTAGCCGACGTTCTTGATCGCCTTGGCGATCTGCGGCGGGACGAGGAAGTCGGGGTAGGTCTGGAAGGGGCCGTTCGGCTTGCCCAGGACCGGCTCCATGTGGCAGATGCCGAGGTCGGCCTTGCTGATGACCGGTTCGACCCCCGCCATGATCCGGTCGAAGTCGTACCCCGTGTGTCCGGCGGCCCTGGCATCCCGGGCGGCCTGGTCGGTCAGCTGCGGGTGGATGAGGATGTCGCCCGCGGCGGCCACGGTGAAGGAGCGGCCCGCGCCCTTTGCACCGGAGCCCGCCGCGTCGCCCGACGGCCCCTGGTTCTCCTGCGGGCCGCCGAGGAGGCCGCACCCCGCGAGCGCGAGGCTCAGCGGGAGGGCGAGGAGCACCGCGCGGGTCAGGGCGGGGGCCGAGCGGGGAGGGGCGATTTTCACTCGGCTATTTTCAGCCAGTGCAGACTGTTGAGTTCACAAAGGGCATAACGATTGGTGCGATCTTGTGCGGCGTGATCGCGGGCCTGGTGGCTTACGTCACTTTTGAACCAGGCAATTCCGCCGAAAGGGCCGTCACCCGCTCTGCGCCCCCTGTGGCGGAGGACATAGATCTGCTGGACCGTGTCACCCGCTTCGCCGGGGAGTTCGGCGTGACGGGCGGTTACCGCACGCCCACGCAGCCCGAGAAGGCCCTCATTGTCGAGGGCGTTTCCAGCCTTCTTGACGGGAATGTCGACATGGCGCGCAGCCGGCTGGCCGAGGTGGACTACAGGCTCGACACCTTCACCGACACGGCCGGCGGGCGCCGCCTCGCGGAGGTCTCCGACGCGGCGGGCCGGTCCGGCAACCGCGGCTGGGGCCGCGTCTACGTCGACCTCGGCGCGCCTCCCCGCTGGTCGGTCCAGGTCCCGCACCCGGTCGCCGACCAGGGGACCGAGCGGCTCGGGGCCAGGGTCCTGCGCGGCGCCCCCGGCGGGGTCATGGTCATGGCGGGGGCCCACCGGACGGCGGGGTCGGCGGCCGGGTCGGGCGCGGCGGAAGCGGAAGGCGCGGGCGACGAGGCGGACGACGGGGGTGAGGGGAGCCCGGCCGACATGGCGCACCGCACCGACTCGGTCTTCCACGCCGTGGTCGCCGAACTCACCAGGCGAGGCCTGCCCGGCATCCAGCTGCACGGCTTCGCCGACGACTCCGTCCCCGGCAGCGACTCCGTCGTCTCCACCGGCGCGGGGAGCCGGGCGGTCCCGGACGCCGAACGGCTGGCGGACAGGCTGGCCGGCCAGGACGTCGCGGTGTGCCGTGCGTGGTCCGCCCCGTGCAAGCTGTCGGGCCGGACCAATGAGCAGGGCCGGCTCGCCGCCCGGCACGGGACCCGCTTCCTGCACGTGGAACTGAGCAGGACCCTCCGCTCCGGCTCCCGGAGGATGGACGAGACCGCCCAGGCGATCACGTATGTCACCACGCGGTGGTCGCGGGACACCCGTTAGGTGCGGCGAGGGGGCCGGGATCCCGTGAACGGGATCCCGGCCCCCTCGGCCGACGGTGTGCGACTACTGCGTGACCTCGTCGTGGCCCGTGTGGAGGCCGCCGCCACCGCCGCTGCCGCCGGGGGTCGGCGTCGAGACGACCGGCTTCGACAGCGGGGCGAGGTCGTGGGCGTAGTGGCCGACCGCGTCCGCGATGATGTCGACGTTGATGTCGAGTGCCTTGTGGTCGATGTTGGTGATGTCGTCACCCTTGCCGTGGTAGTTCACGTCGTAGGCGACACCGGCCTGACCGCCGAACTTCGCGGCCTCCTCGGGCGTCTTGATGCCCTCGGCGCCGGTGAAGGTGCCGCCGGACGGGATGCCGACCTCGATGAACGGGCCGTAGTCCGAGCGGCCGGAGAAGTCCGTGCCCGCGTGCGGGATGTTCTTCGAGTCGAGGAAGTCGGTGATCCCCTTCTCCAGCTGGGCGGAGCCCTCCGGGCCGGGGCCCGCGCCGACGCCGTCCGAGTCGTCGCCGTCGTAGACGAAGTACGCGGCGTTCGGCGAGCCGATCATGTCGAAGTTCAGGTAGAGCTTGATCTGCTTCTTCTGCGCGTCCGTCAGGCCGCCGACGTACGCCTCGGAGCCGAGCAGGCCGAACTCCTCCGCCGACCACCAGGCGAACTTGACCTTGTTCTTGACCTTCTTCTGCTCGCTCGCGAGCCGCTGGGCGACCTGGAGGATGCCGGCCGAGCCGGAACCGTTGTCGTTGATGCCCGGGCCGGCCGCGACCGAGTCGAGGTGTGCGCCGAGGAAGACGGTGTTGTTCTCGTCGCCGCCCTTGGTCTCGGCGATGACGTTGAAGGTCTTGCGGTTCTCGCGCAGCTCGCGGATGTCGAGGGTGAGCTCGACGGGACCGGCGGCGGCCTCGGCGGCCAGCTTCTCACCGTCCTGCTGGGTGATGCCGCCGGTCGGGACCTTGCCGACGGTCGGGTCGCCCAGGGTGCCGTTCAGGGCGCCCGCGGTGTTGTTGTAGATGACGGCGCCGACCGCGCCGGCCGCGGCCGCGTTGGCCTGCTTGGCCGCGAAGGTGCAGCCGCCGCGCTTGACGAGGGCGATCTTGCCGGTGAAGGCGCCCGCGGCGAAGTCGCCCGGCTCACAGCCGTTCGTCCCGTCCGCGTCGACCGGGGCGACGGCGACCTCGGCCGTCACGCCGCCCTCGGGGGTGCTCGTCGTGTACGTCATCAGGTGCACCGGGATGTCGCGCCCGTTCGCACCGTTCACCGTCAGCTTCTCGGCGAGTGCCTCGACGTAGACGAAGTCGAACTCGTTGCGGGTGACCGTGTAGCCGGCCGCCTTCATCACGGCCTCGACGTACTTGGCCGACTGCTCGTGGCCCTTGGAACCGGCCGCCCGGTTGCCGTTGTTGTAGTCGGCGATCGACTGCAGGACCTTGAGGTGGTTGAAGGCTCCCTTGCCGGTCGCGTCCTTGACCAGCTTCCGGGCCAGCGCGTCGCCGCGGGCGGCGTCGCTCTGCGGGCTGGTGGCGCCGGCCGGTCCGGCGAGCAGCAGCGGTGAGGCGAGGGCCGCGGCTGCCAGGGCGGCGGTTGCTGCGGCTATACGACGTGAGGGCATGAAGGTCCTTCCACGACTGGGCGAGCAGAGCAGAGCGGAGCAGGGCAGGGCAGAGCTGGACAGGGCGGAGCTGGGCACGACGGGCGGAACGAGGTGGATCCGGGCACGACGGGCGGAGCAGGGCACAGCACGGCGGAACGCGACGGACCGGACGTGCGGACGCGGTGCGCGTTACGTGGGCGAACAGTGAGCGCACGTTAGACAGCAAGTGGCCATCATGGCCAGAGTTTTCGCTGATTTCGGTTTATGAATTCCGTATATCGGTGACTCTGGGCCGGTCAAATCCAGCCAACCACCTGCTGGTTGGTGCTACCGGAGGATGCCCTCGATGAAGTCCGCGCCGATACGGGCGACCGTACCCAGATCCAACTGGTGCTGGGCATAACGGCCTTGCCTTCGCGTATGCATCAGACCGGCCCTTTTCAGGACCGCCAGGTGCCGCGACACCTCCGGCGCGGTGATCCCGTGCACGTTCGCCAGCTCGCTCGTCGTGTACGGGGCCCGGGCCAGACTCCGGCACAGCATCATCCGCATCGGGTGCGCCAGGGCCCCCATCCGCAGCTGGAGCAGCTCCACCGAGCCCGGCCCGGAGGCCGGCCCGGGGGTGCCGAGCGGATAGTGGACCACCGGCCGCCAGTCCGGTGCGTGCAGCACCAGCAGATGCGGCCAGCCGAAGTTGGTCGGTACGAAGACGAGGCCGCTGCCTATTCGGGGATCGGTCGCGGTCGCCGTCCCGTGGACCATCTTGTCGGCCGTGATGGTGGTGAGGCCCTCGTCGACGCTCAGGGCCGTCGAGACGTCCTGCAGCGCGGCCGCCAGGCCCCTGCGGCGCAGCAGCTCGGCCTTGTGCCGGGCGTCGGCGCTCTGCCCCGGCTCCAGGCGCTCCCACGTCTGCGCGAAGAACGCCTCGTCGCAGTCCTCCAGGAGCCGCCTGAGCCACACCCGCACGGCCGCGGTGTCGTCCAGCAGCCGCACGGAGAAGTCCAGCTGGCGCGGCCCGCGGGCGGCGGCCAGCTCCAGCGCCCTGGCCCGGGCCGCCGGGTCCTTCAGCGGCGAGGGCCCGCCGCCCTCGTTGTAGAGCGCCAGCCGGCAGTGCTCCAGCGCGGCCCCCACGAACCGCTCGTCGTCCAGCCGGTCGAGTACGTCGAGCTCCTCGGCCAGCGTCGCCGCCGGCAGTCCGGACCCACCGGGGATCCCGGCGAAGGGCATGAAGATGTCGGAGAAGGAGCTGCGCCACAGGAAGTCGGCCTCCAGCAGACGGTCCGCGAGACACGGGTCGAGCGAGGCTGAGGTGGCGGTGGTCCAGGAGCTGAGCCGCGGGTGGTGGGCCGGCTGCGAGAGCGCGTGCAGGGCCATGCAGAGCTCCGCGAGCGGGGAGGGCGCGAAGACGATCCGCTCCGCGGGGAGCCCGGCGATGTCGATGGTGACGCTCATCGGGCCATTCTGTCCGTTCCCGCACTTCGGGGGCGTCCGGCCCGGGCGCCCGGCGCCCGCCGTACGGGTGGCCGCGCGGGCCCCGGCCGGGCCGCCGGACGAGTGATCGTCACGCCCGGGGCGGCCGCCGCCCGGGACGGTTGACGCGGAACGTCAACCGTCGTGCGCGACGGGGCCGACGGGGTGAGGGTGTAGTCATGACAGCGATCGAGCAGTACCTCATGGACACCTACCGCGCGTCCCAGCACGGGGACCCCATGCCCCCGCCGCCCGGACGCGACGACGTGGCCGTCGTCCGCGCGGCCCGCTCCTACCAGCAGTTCCGGGCCGTCCTGGACGGCGGCGAGGCCCGCCACCCCTGGAGAGCCGCCTTGCGCCGGATGCTGACCCGCCCGCACCCGTGCTGAACCTCTCGTGCGGCGCTCTCCGGCTTCTTCAAAGACTCCGGACCACCCGAGCCCTGCCTTGCGTGCGGAAGCCGAGTGCGTGGCGGTAGATCTCGGGCATGCGGTAACGACCGTCAGCGTCTCTGGCCAGTGCACCCCACTGCTCCAGGGCTTCGACATCGTCGGCCGTCAGTTCCACGTCTGCCGGGTCGAAGGGCATCTTCACGGAGTCCGAAAAGGTCGACATGCGCCTCAGTAGCGTTCCCAGACGTGGATTCTCCTGGTTGATCTCCTCCACTTTCGCCCGGCTGCACGCGTTCAGAGCGCGGCGCATGGCCACCGGGGTCAGCAGTCTGTCCGGCCATTTCGCGTCACCTACGGAGGCGCCCGCCGCTTCGCAGAGGAAGCGGACGATGTCGCGAGCCTGAATCTGTTCGTTGAAGTCCGCGAGGGCGGCCGGAACCCATCGTTCCGCCCACGCCTCGCGGGAGTTGTCGGTCCCGAGTTTCGCGCCCCAGAGGGGGAGGAGCGCCCGGACGATCTCGTCGTAGCCCATGTCGGCGATCGGAAGGGCCGTGGTCGGCAACGCCTCTGCGTTCATCGCCACCCACAGTGACAGCCGGAGGGCGTCCTCGGTGTCCCAGCTCAGCTCGTAGGGTGCGTAGCGGTCGAGGAACTGGCCGAGGTTCTGCCTGATCGCCGCGCGAACCAGGTCCTGTCGCACGAAGATCACGAGTCCGAGCGAGCGATTGCGGAGCCGCCGGAGCCAGGACGGAACCTCGATCAGCAGCGTTCGCAGCGCGATGCGTCTGGGTTCCGCCTCCAAGGACTCCAGCCAGTCTTCCAGGCCGTCGATGACGAAGAGGCAGGCTCCGGAAGTGGCCGTGGTCCGCTCGATGAGAAATTCCTCAGCGGGTGCACCTCGTTCGGCGCCTGCCGACCACGCCAGACATTGCAGCCAGCGCAGCCGCCAGAACTCCGGATCCTCGGACCGCTCGTCCTTGAGGCCGGCGTTCAGGTGGCCTCGGATCTCGTCCGCGGTGATCCCCGGCTCTCCGGCCGCACGGTCTCTGAGCTCCTGCGTCGACGCCACGCCTGCCTGAGGCTCAGCGATGTTGGCCGGGTCCAGAACGGGGACGACGATGGCGCGCCGTTCGGCATTCTGCCCGTTCTCCCGGGCGAACCCCTCCCAGGATCCAGCCGCGCACATCCTGGCGAAGGTGAATGTCTTGCCTGCGCCTTTCGCGCCGACGACAACCGCTACCGGAAGGTCGGTGCTGTGATCCGCGATGAGTCGGCGCACCGGCTCAGTGGTGAGGAACCCGAGCCCCGAATCCATACCGCGCTGCTCGGCGAAGACAAGCCGGCGTGCGGTGCTCTCCAAGGCACGCCGGCTTTCGTCCAGAGTGGCCCGCTCCCCGGAACGCGCCGGGGTCGCCGGTACGACGCTTGGGGCGAATTCGGCGAGCAGACCGGGAAGTCCGCAGCGTCGGATGACTTCCACCACCGCATCCCAGCTTCGCGGAAGCGCCAGCAGCTCCTCGCGGAAAGGACTCAGCACAGGCTCGGTCAGGACCTGCTCGTCCACTGCCAGATCCTCGGGCGAGTACTCGGCGGTAGGTGCGCCAGGCAGGACGATCGTGGACGACAGAGCCGCGGCGAGTCCCCTGCGGGCCTCTTCGGCATGGGCGTCATGGATGTCGAGCCGGTACTGCGTCACAATCGCGGCAGGGGTGGGATCCGTTCCCACCACCGCCGGGGACTGAGCCCCGAGCTGCCTGATCATGGTCTCGGTGCCCTGGAGGGACTGACTGCTGATCGTAGTGACGAACACCCGCATCACTCGGGGGTCCAACAGGATGGGCGCCGCCAGTTCCGAAGCTCCGGCACGCAGGTCCAGTACGACGGTGTCGGCCTCGGCGGCATTCGCGAGGGCCACCAGGGACTCACTGAGGAAGTACGGTGAGCGGTCCTCGGTCAGCAGATCGGCGGGACCGATCCGGGGCGGCCCGAGCCGCAGGCGCCTGCTGGCCGGCAGGACAGTCACCCGTCCCGTACCCGGATAGCGGGAGACCCGCTGGTTGGGCAGGTAGGCGGCGGCGATTTCCACCGCCTGTGTGGGGTCCCCCTGCCGTGAGGAGTGCAGGAGGGCCAGGAGGTCCTCGTACGCGATGTCGCAGCGGCCCCCTTGCGCCTGATACATCCAGGTGATGCCGGGCGCCTCCAGGTCGGCGTCGACGAGAAGGACGTGCTGGCCTTGGGATGCGAGGAGGTCGGCCAGGGCCACCGCGTGCAGTGTGCGTCCCACGCCGCCCTTGAATGAGTGGAAGGCCGTGAGCTGCTTGTCACCGGCGAACTGCGAGACCTTCGGGCGGGGAAGCGCCTCGCTCAGAGCCGAGGTGACACGGCGTTCGCTGAGCTTGGGGCGGCGGTCGGGGAGTGCGCCGGAGTCGGCGGCTTCGACCAGACGCACGGGAAGCGCCTGGGGCGCGATGGCCGTAGGGCGGTCCAGGGCGAGTTCCAGGCCCATCCCGTGTTCGGCGGTGGACCCGAGGCCGAACTGCCTGTCCAGCCAATCACGGACAGTAGCGGTCTCGGTGGCCGGGAGGACTGTCAGCTCCAGCCCGTCCCACCAGGCATCGACCTCCAGCAGCCACTGCGGCCACTGGCCCTCCACAGCTGCTTCCGCAAGTCGGGAGTCGATGTCGACCCAGGTGAAGAGCTTGCCGGTCATAGCGCTCAAGATCCCTTCCTGGCGTCCTCCACCAGTGACTTCAGAGCTTCCACCGCCGCTTTCTGATCATCGGCGCGCAGTTCTGCACCATAGCGCCATGCCTCATGCAACTCGTGGCTCTCGATCCAGGTGCCGCTCTTGTGCCGGTGGCAGCGCAACGGGTCCGGCCCCGGAGCGGGGTCCTGGAGGTTCAAGGCCTTGGCCAGACGGCGCAGATTGTGCGTCCGCAGGTCACCGGGCAGGGCGGAGGTGTCCTCGCAGCGAAGAACCCAGCGCAGCACCTCGGCCTTCAACCCGCACTCGGCAGCGTAGAAGAGCAGCAGTCCGCTGACCGCGTTCTCTCCCGCCTGCTCGGCGGCCTCCCCTTGCTTGGCGAGTCGATCGCGGCTCCGGCGTAGCTCGCTCACCCCCACGTCCACCATCGCGCCAGGCTACTGGCCGAGAGTGAGGGCACAGGTGGTTTTCCCAAGACCCTGTCCGCCTGGAGCGTGAGGAGCCTTCCTCAAGCGGTGCCGGAGTCCTTCACCGCTCGGAGGAAGGCGGACCAGGCGGCCGGGGAGACGGTGAGGTGGTCCTCGCCGGGGTCGGCGCTGCCGGCCACCTTCACGGCCCCGTCGCGGGTGGCCGCCGCCACGTGGACGCAGGCTTCTCCCTCCTGGCAGAACGACGACTTGCGCCAGCTGGGCCGAGTCATGGGGACATCTCCGTTCACAGGGCGCGCAGGATGCTGTGGATGAAATCCCGGCTCTTTCCGCGTGCGAGGGCCGCGCCCTCCATGCGGTCCAGAAGCAGCCGGTACTTGGCGAGCTGGGCCTCGGCGTCGACCAGCGCGGGGCCGTGGGACTGGTCGAGGTGGACGGTGTCGAGCTGCGGCACGGGCCCATGGACGTAGTAGATCGACTGGCCCGACCCGGGAAAGGAACCCGCGTCGAAGGGGATCACCAGAATCCGGACATGGCTCAGCTCCCCCATCTCCAGCAGGTGGGCCAGCTGGGCCTTGACGACGCGGTGCCCGCCGAACTTCATCCGCAGGGCCGCCTCGTGGATGATCGCGGTGTACGGGATCGGGTCGTCGCGGTGGAGTACCTCCTGCCGCTTGATGCGGTGGGCCACGCGCTGCTCCACGTCCTCCTGGGGCAGCGGCGGCAGCACGTGCCCGAAGATCTCCCGGGCGTGTTCCGCTGTCTGCAGCAGGCCGGGCACGTGGACGGTGTAGGCGGCGCGCAGCGCAAGGCCGTGGTGCTCCAGCTCGGCGAGGTCGAGGAGGCCGGGCGGCAGGATCCCCCTGTACTGCTCCCACCAGCCCTTCGTGCGGTCGCCTGCCATGGCGGCCAGTGCGTCGATGAGCAGGGGGTCACAGACGGAGTACACCTGCGCCATGGCGTGGACGCGTTCGGGGCTGACTCCGAACCTGCCGGTCTCCACATTGCTCAGCTGGCCCTGGCTGGTGCCGAGTTGACGGGCAGCCTCGGTCGACGTGAGCCCGGAGCGCTCGCGCAACTTGCGCAGCTCAACGGCGACGCGGATGCGTCGGGCCGTCAGTGCTACCCGCCCCGCCATCGCACTCCCTTCCGGCGACTGTCTCACTCACACGAGCGAAGGAACGCCTGGATCTCCCAGCATTCGCGCAAATAACACTTGCGCGCCCCTAATCTGGGACGCAGGCCACCCCGCCCGGAAGTACCCCGCTCGACGGAGCGGCACGGTCACCGGGCAGCACGCGCAATGCGACCAACACCCCTCCGTGATCGGAGACTTCCATGCCTGCCACCGTATCTCCGTCGTGGGCCTACAGCCTGCAACTCCCGCAAGATCCCCGCGCCCCCGGTCTCGCCCGCCAGACCCTGCGGTCCGTGCTCCGGACGCATGCGATGAGCGCCTCGTGGAGACGGCCGAACTGCTGGCCGGTGAGCTGCTCACCAACGCCTACCTCTACTCCGACGGTCCGTACACCCTCCGGCTCCGGGCCATGGGGTCCACCCGGCTGCGTGTCGGCGTCTGGGACAGCAATCCGCACATCCCTGCGCCCTTCGGAGCGGACTCTCCCGTCGCGGCACCGCCGTCGGGCGCCGAGCGGGGCCGCGGGCTGTTCCTCGTACGGGCGTACGCCGCGAACTGGGGCGGCTATCCGCTCGGCGGGACGGGGCTGTACGGGGACGCCGGGGGAAAGCTGCTGTGGGTCGAGGTCCGTGCCTGACGGGACCGGGACCGCACCCCGCAGGGCACGGCCCCGGTCCCGGCGGCGTCACTCGAAGTTCGGCGCGTTGCGCTGGTACACCAGCCGCAGCCCGATCAGCGTCAACCACGGCTCGTGGTCGTCGATCACCGACGACTCGCCCAGCACCATCGGGGCCAGACCGCCGGTCGCGATGACCCGGACGTCCTCCGGATCCCCGTGCGGCCCGGCCAGCTCCTTGGCCATCCGGGCCACGACCCCGTCGACCTGACCCGCGAAACCGTAGATCACGCCCGACTGCATCGCCTCGACCGTGGACTTGCCGATCACGTGGCGCGGCCGGGCCAGCTCGATCTTGCGCAGCTGGGCGCCCCGTACGCCGAGCGCCTCCATCGAGATCTCTATCCCCGGGGAGATCACCCCGCCCACGTACTCGCCCTTCGCGGACACCGCGTCGAAGGTGGTCGCCGTACCGAAGTCGACCACGATCGCCGGGCCGCCGTACAGCTCGACCGCCGCGACCGCGTTGATGATGCGGTCCGCGCCGACCTCCTTCGGGTTGTCCATCAGGATCGGCACGCCCGTCTTGATGCCCGGCTCCACCAGCACCGCCGGCACGTCTCCGTAGTAGCGCCGGGTGACCTCGCGCAGCTCGTGCAGGACCGACGGCACCGTCGAACAGATCGCGATGCCGTGGATCCCGTCGCCGAGCTCGCTGCCGAGCATCGGGTGCATGCCCATCAGGCCCTGCATCAGCACGGCCATCTCGTCGGCCGTGCGCCGCGGGTCGGTCGAGATGCGCCAGTGCTCGACGATCTCGTCACCGTCGAACAGGCCCAGGACCGTGTGGGTGTTGCCTACGTCGATGGTGAGGAGCACCGGTTACACCGCCTCGCGCAGATCGAGACCGATGTCCAGGATCGGCGAGGAGTGGGTCAGCCCGCCGACCGCCAGGTAGTCCACACCGGTCTCCGCGTACGCCCGGGCGGTGTCCAGCGTCAGCCGTCCGGAGGACTCCAGCACCGCGCGGCCGGCCACCAGGGTGACGGCCTCCTCGGTCTCCGGGACCGTGAAGTTGTCCAGCAGGATCAGGTCGGCGCCCGCGTCCAGGACCTCGCGGACCTGGTGCATCGTGTCGACCTCGACCTCGATCGGGACCTCCGGGAAGGCCTCGCGCACCGCGGTGAAGGCCTGCGCGACCCCGCCCGCGGCGACCACGTGGTTGTCCTTCACCAGCGCCGCGTCCGACAGCGACATGCGGTGGTTGACGCCGCCGCCGCAGCGGACCGCGTACTTCTCCAGCGAACGCAGGCCCGGCGTGGTCTTGCGGGTGTCGCGGACCTTGGCCTTCGTGCCCTCCAGCACGTCCGCCCAGCGGCGGGTGGCCGTCGCGATGCCCGAGAGACGGCACAGGATGTTCAGCGCGCTGCGCTCGGCCGTCAGCAGGTCACGGGTGCGGGCGCGGACCGACAGCAGCACCTCGCCGGCCTTGACGGTGTCGCCGTCCTCCGCGTGCCGCTCCACCTCGAAGGCCTCCGTGCACACCACGGAGAACACCGCCTCCGCGATGCGCAGGCCCGCGACGACACCGTCCTCGCGGGCGACGAAGTCGGCGATGGCCTCGGCGTCCTCGGGGACCGTGGCCACGGTGGTGACGTCCACGCCGCCGTCGAGGTCCTCGGAGAGCGCCATGTGGGCGATGTCCTCGACCTCGATGGGGTCCAGTCCCGCGTCCGCGAGCAGCTGGGCCAGCGCCGGGTCGAGGCCGCTCTCCTCGCCGTCGCCGCAGGCGCAGTCGTCGCCGCAGCCGCCGTCGTTCTGGTCGATGAGGGGAAGTTCGGGGGTGCTCACGGTCACTGCTCCAGGCTCGGGGTGCTCAGGGGGTGCACGGACGGGAAGTCCGCGGAGTCGGTGGGTACGACGACCAGGGCCCGCTTCTCGGTGGCCGAGAGCCGGACCACGAGGTGGCGGCGCCACCGGGCATCGTCCCGGTCCGGGTGGTCCTCGCGCCAGTGGCAGCCGCGGGTCTCCGCGCGCCGCTGCGCGGCGGCGACCAGGACCCGCGCCACGCACAGCAGGTTCGTCGCCTCCCAGGTGTCCACACCCGGGACGGCGGTCTTGCCGTGCGTCTCCAGCGCGGTCAGGGCGGTGGCGTACAGCCCTTCCAGGGCCTCGCCCGCCGCGGCCAGCGACGCGGCGGAGCGCAGGACGCCCGCGCCCTCCGTCATGATCCGCTGGATCTCGTGGCGGGCCTCGGCGGGCTGCAGCGGTCCGGTCGAGGGCACCGGCACGCCGGGGCCGCCCCCGCCGTGCTCCTGCGCGGTGATGTCCTCGGCGATCCGCTCGGCGAAGACCAGCCCCTCCAGCAGGGAGTTGGAGGCGAGCCGGTTCGCGCCGTGCACGCCCGTGCAGGCCACCTCGCCGCAGGCGTACAGGCCGGGGACGGTGGTGCGGCCGTGCAGGTCGGTCCGTACGCCGCCGGACGCGTAGTGCGCGGCGGGCGCCACCGGGATCGGTTCGGTCACCGGGTCGATGCCGTGCGAGCGGCAGGCGGCCAGGATCGTGGGGAAGCGCTGCTCCCACATCTCGGCGCCGAAGTGCCGGGCGTCCAGGTACATGTGCTGCGCGCCCTGCTCCTGCATGCGGCGCATGATGCCCTTGGCGACGATGTCGCGCGGCGCCAGCTCGGCCAGCTCGTGCTGCCCCTGCATGAAGCGCACGCCGTCCGCGTCGACGAGGTACGCGCCCTCGCCCCGGACGGCCTCCGACACCAGGGGCTGCTGCCCCTCGGCGTCCGGGCCGAGGAACAGCACCGTCGGGTGGAACTGCACGAACTCCAGGTCGGAGACCTCTGCGCCGGCGCGCAGCGCGAGCGCCACACCGTCGCCGGTGGACACCGACGGGTTGGTCGTCGCGGAGAAGACCTGGCCCATGCCGCCGGTCGCCAGGATCACGGCGGGCGCGTGGACGGCGCCGACGCCGTCGTGCTGGCCCTCGCCCATGACGTGCAGGGTGACACCGGCCGTACGGCCCCGAGCGTCCTGGAGGAGGTCGAGGACGAGCGCGTTCTCCACGGTCTCTATGCCCGCGGCGTGCACGGCCTCGACCAGCGCCCGGGAGATCTCGGCGCCGGTGGCGTCGCCGCCCGCGTGCGCGATCCGCCGGCGGTGGTGGCCGCCCTCGCGGGTCAGCTCTATCTCCCCGGTCTCGGCGGAGGTGTCGAAGACCGCACCGGTGTCGATGAGCCGCCGCACCGCGTCGGGGCCCTCGGTGACGAGCAGCCGTACGGCCTCCTCGTCGCACAGGCCGGCGCCCGCGACCAGGGTGTCGTCGAGGTGCTGCTCGGGGGTGTCGCCCTCGCCGAGGGCCGCGGCGATGCCGCCCTGGGCCCAGCGGGTGGAGCCGTCGTCGAGCCGGGCCTTGGTGACCACGACGGTACGGCGGCCCGCGGCCGCGCAGCGCAGCGCGGCGGTCAGCCCCGCCACGCCGGAGCCGACGACCACGACGTCGGCGTCCAGGGACCAGCCGGGCGCCGGCGCGTGCAGCCGTATGCCGGTGCTGCCTGCGGGGCCTCTGCCAGGGGTGCTCACGAGTGTGCTCCGAATTCCAATGGGATGTTGTCGATCAGCCGGGTCGTGCCCACCTTCGCGGCGACGGCCAGCACGGCCTGCCCGGTGAAGTCGGGACCGGCCTCGGTGAAGTCCTGCGGGTCCACCAGCGCCAGGTAGTCCAGGACGAGCGGCGGCTCCGAGCGGGCCGCGTCGGCCAGTACGTGGCCCGCCGCGGCCCGGACCGCGTCCGGCAGGCCCGTACAGGCCGCCGAGACGGCGTGCGCGTCGGCCGAGGCACGGATCTCGCCCAGCCGGGCCAGGGCGGTGGCCCGCTCGTCGGTGGCCGGGGCGGCCTCGGCGCGGGCCCGCAGCGCGGCCTGCGCCGCGAGCCGGTCGCGGCCCGCGAACAGGGCCCGGGACAGCGCCAGGGCGGTCCGCCGGTCCGCGGGGGAGAGGTAGCGGTTACGGGACGACAGCGCCAGCCCGTCCTCCTCGCGGACGGTCGGTACGCCGACCACCTCGACGGGGAAGTTCAGGTCCGTCACCATCCGCCGGATCAGGGCCAGTTGCTGCGCGTCCTTCTGGCCGAAGAGGGCCAGGTCGGGCCGGGTCAGGTGGAGCAGCTTGGCGACAACGGTCAGCATCCCGTCGAAGTGGCCGGGCCGGGTGGCCCCTTCGAGGCGCTCGCCCATCGGGCCGGCACTGATCCGCACCTGCGGGTCCCCGCCCGGGTAGACCTCGTCGACGGCGGGGGCGAACACCGCGTCGGCGCCCGCCTCTTCGGCGACCGCCAGGTCCGCGTCGAGGGTGCGGGGGTAGCGGTCGAGGTCCTCGCCCGCCCCGAACTGCAGCGGGTTGACGAAGACGGTGACGACGACCTGCCCCTCGGGCCCGGCCGCCGCACGGGCGGAACGGATCAGCGTGGCATGGCCCTCGTGGAGGGCGCCCATGGTCATCACCACGGCCCGCCGCCCGGTGCGCGGCAGCTTGTGCAGCTCGTCGGCGGTGTGCAGCAGCAGCAGCTCGGTCACTGGTCGCCCCCGTCAGGGTCCGTGTCGGCGAGTACACCGAGCAGGTCCTCGGCGAGTTCGGGCTTGAGCAGACCGTGGGCGAGGGCCCGGTCGGCGGTGGTACGGGCCATGGCCAGGTATCCGGCGACCGTGCCCGGCGCGTGCCGGCGCAGCTGGGAGATGTGCGCGGCGACCGTACCGGCGTCCCCGCGGGCCACCGGCCCGGTCAGGGCCGCGTCACCGGAGCGCAGGGCGTTGTCGAGGGCCGCGCCGAGCAGCGGGCCCAGCATCCGGTCGGGGTGCGCGACCCCGGCCGTGCGCAGCAGCTCCAGGGACTGGGCGACCAGCGTGACCAGGTGGTTCGCGCCGAGGGCGAGGGCCGCGTGGTAGAGCGCGCGGTTCTCCTCCGCGATCCACTCGGGCTCCCCGCCCATCTCGATGACCAGGGCCTCGGCGGCCAGCCGCAGCTCGTCGGGGGCGGTGACGCCGAAGGAGCAGCCGGCCAGCCGCTGCACGTCGACCTCGGTGCCGGTGAAGGTCATCGCGGGGTGCAGGGCCAGCGGCAGGGCGCCCGCGCGGCGCGCCGGGTCGAGCACGGCGGTCCCGTACCGGCCCGAGGTGTGCACGAGCAGCTGGCCGGGCCGGACCGCGCCGGTCTCCGCGAGCCCCTCCACGAGCGACGGCAGCGCGTCGTCGGGGACGGTCAGCAGGACCAGGTCGGCCAGCTCCAGCACCTGCGCGGGCGGCACGAGCGGTACGTCGGGCAGCATCCGCGCGGCGCGGCGCACGGAGGCGTCGGACACGCCCGACACGGCGACGGGCCGGTGGCCCGCCTGCTGGAGCGCTACGGCCAGTGCCGGGCCGACGCGGCCCGCCCCGACGACGCCGACGGCGAGCCGGGCAGGGCGTGGCTGCTGTGATGGATTCACGCGGGAAATGCCTTCCGTTCCAGTCCGCAGGGGTACCGGACGATACGCCGCCATGCTAGCCCGTGAGGCTCTTGGCCGGTCGGGGACGAGCGGCGAGGATCAGGGGTCATGGAGGATCAGGGGTCATGAGCGACAGCAACGAGGAAACGCAGCGCGACGAGCGGCTCGCGGCGGCCTGGCGGGCGGCGGGCAGGACCCTGACCCGCGGTCCGCGCGAGGCCACGGTGGGTGAGTCCCTGGCACGGCTCGCCGAGGGTCCGTACGCCTATGACATGGACGCGCCGGCCGACCTCTACGGCGACGGGATCGTCGAGGAGCTGGAGCGGCGGGTCGCGGAGCTGCTCGGGACGCAGGACGCCGCGTTCTTCCCCAGTGGCACGATGGCGCAGCAGGTCGCCCTGCGCTGCTGGGCCGGCCGGACCGGGAACCCGGTCGTCGCGCTGCACCCCATGAGCCACCCCGAGATGTGGGAGGGCGACGCCCTCTCGACGGTCTCCGGGCTGCGGGTCGTGCACCCCACGACCGAGCCGCGCCAGCCGACCCCGGAGGAGCTCGGGGCCGTCCGGGAGCCCTTCGGGACGCTGATGCTGGAGCTGCCGCTGCGCGAGGCCGGGTTCCTGCTGCCCACCTGGGAGGAGCTGGTGGCGCTGGTGGAGGCGGGCCGGGAGCGGGAGGCGGTGATCCACTTCGACGGGGCCCGGCTGTGGGAGTCCACGGTCCGCTTCGGCCGCCCGCTGCCGGAGATCGCCGGGCTCGCCGACTCCGTGTACGTCTCGTTCTACAAGTCGCTGGGCGGCCTGAGCGGGGCGGCCCTGGCCGGGCCGCGGGATTTCGTGGAGGAGACCAGGGTCTGGCGCCACCGCTACGGCGGGCAGATCTTCCGGCAGTTCCCGCAGGCCCTGTCCGCACTGGCCGGACTGGACCGGGAGCTGCCGCGGCTGCCGTCGTACGTGGCGCAGGCGCGGATGGTGGCCGGGGCGCTGCGCGAGGCCTTCGCGACGGCCGGCGTCCCGTGGTCGCGCGTCCACCCCGGGGAGCCGCACACGCACCAGTTCCAGGTGTGGCTGCCCCACGACCCGGACCGGCTGACGGACGCGGGCCTGCGGCAGGCGGAGGAGACCGGCACGGTCCTCTTCCGCCGCTGGTCGGCCGGCGGGCCGCCCGGCCTCGCGGTGACCGAGCTGGGCGTCACCGGGCCGGGCCTGTCCTGGACGGAGTCCGACGTCCACGCGGCGGTCTCGGACTTCCTGGCCCGCATCTGACCGCGCCCGCACGGCGGGTACCGGCTTCGGTGGCCCATGTCCGACGACGCCCGCGGGGCCGGAACCAGCCCCGCCGCGGTTCGGCGGCGCGGGTCCGGCCGGCACCCGCGGAAACGACCGCGGGGCTGCGACGGGCCGGCACCGCCGTGTACCACCCGCACCCCCGCAGGGACGTGGCGACACGCCGGATTGCGTGAAAGTCGCCGGTGAGGACCGGCCGCGGAGTTACCGTCCCTTGACCGCATTTACCGGCCACCGTGCCCGGAGGAGACACCATGACCGCTCAGCCCACGTGGCGGAAGTCCTCGTTCTGCGGTGACGGAGACGCCTGCGTCTACGTCGCCGTCACCCCCGGAGCCCTCGTCAAGGTCGCCGACCGCGTCGACCCCGCCCACCTGGTCCTGGCCACGACCCAGGCCGCCTGGACGGACTTCCTGCGCGCCGTGAAGGAGACCGGCTGAGGTCCGGCGCCGGGTCCGGCCGCGCCGCGCCGCAGTCAGCCCCCTTAAGGGGATTTTGTCCGATTAGCGCGTATCTTCGGCCCCATGCCCACGCCCTACGGATCCCGCGGCGGCATGGCGTTCAGCGCCGCTGAGCTGCACGTGCTCAGGCGTTCGCTCGCCCACGCCCTTCAGTCCTCCTCGGCCCCCCTGGCGGCCGAGGAGGTCCAGGACTGCCTGCGCCTCGCGCAGTCGGTGGACGAAGCGGTCCGGGAGGCGGGCCGGCTCAGAGCCTTCGTCCTGGACGATCTGGCCCGCTACCGCGGCGCCCTGCCCGGCAGCCTCCCCGGCTACCTGGCCCTGCTCCGGGAAGCCCTCGCCGCCGGCTACGAGCCGGTCCCCGACGACCTCGCGGCCCTGCGCGCCCTCCGGGCCAATCCGGCCGCCGCCGCGCTGCTGGAGCGGGCCCGGGCGGTCGCGGAGCGATCCGTACGGCGCCGCCTGACCACGACCCCCGCACCCCGCACCCGCCTGCTGACCCTGGCGGGCGGCCAGGCGGAGCCGCCGCGGCCGGCGCCCGCGCCCAAGGAGCGCCCGCGCCCCGAGCGGCCGGTCCCCACCCCCGGTGAGGTCTTCCCGCCGCGCCGCAAGCCCGCCGCGCCCCCGGCGTCCGGGCTCGCCGTCGTGTGAGCCCGCCCGGGCGGTCCGGGTGACGGTGGCGGGACCCACCCCTCACCCACCCGGACCGGACCGGGCGCGGGTGGCTACGCTGGGGACATGGACTACGTCTCCGCGCTCGTGCCCCCCTTCGTGATGGCCGCGTTCTTCATCGCCATCGTCGTGACGATCGTGAAGAGCCAGGGCGGCTCCAACAAGTCCAAGGAGGACGCGGCGGTCGACGCCGTGATCGCCAAGGCCGAAGCCACCCGCCAGCAGCAGAACTAGAGCGCGGGCGCACGGGTACGGACCGTGCGCCCGATTTTGTTGCGCGTTGCCGGGCGAATAGTCGGGCAAATCCGCACAACCCGCACTATCGTGCTGTTGTGCCTCGGCCCTTGGGAGAACTCGAAGACGCCGTCATGACGCGGGTGTGGCAGTGGAACCGCCCGGTCACCGTCCGGGAAGTCCTGGAAGACCTCCAGCAGGAACGGTCCATCGCGTACACCACGGTCATGACCGTTATGGACAATCTCCATCAGAAGGGCTGGGTCCGCCGGGAAGCCGAAGGCCGTGCCTATCGATATACGGCGGTCTCCACCCGCGCCGCCTACTCGGCCGCACTGATGAACGAAGCCTGGTCGACGAGCGACAACCCCGCCGCCGCTCTCGTCGCCTTCTTCGGCATGATGTCCGCGGAACAGCGCGAGGCCCTCCGGGATGCCGTCCGGGTCGTCCAGTACGACGACGAGTCCGCCACGGAGGCCCCCGCGGAACCCCGTACGGAACGTCCCGCGGAAGTCTCCGCGGAACCCCCCGCCGAAGTCTCCGCGCCACCCGAGGCCGAAGGGGAGTCCGCCGGGCGCCCGACGCCGCCGGAGCGATAGCGTCCGCAGCCATGGGAGAGTTTTCCTCTGCACACGCAGAAACAGTGACGATCCGCCGTGCCCGCACACGCGATGTTCCCGCGCTGCGCCGCCTCCTCGACCAGTACGTGCAGCAGCGGATCCTGCTCGACAAAGCACCGGTCGTCCTTTACGAGGACATCCAGGAGTTCTGGGTCGCGGAACGCGACTCCGATGCACAGGTGGTGGGCTGCGGTGCACTCCACGTGATGTGGGAAGACCTGGCCGAAGTGCGCACTCTCGCCGTCGACCGCGACTTGAAGGGCGCCGGCGTCGGCCATCAGGTGCTCCAGCAGTTGTTGAGCACCGCCCGCACGCTCGGGGTGAGCCGGGTTTTCTGCCTGACCTTCGAAGTCGAGTTCTTCGCGAAGCACGGCTTCGTCGAGATCGGCGAGACCCCGGTCGACACCGATGTCTACATGGAGCTCTTGCGTTCCTATGACGAGGGCGTCGCCGAGTTCCTCGGTCTCGAACGAGTGAAGCCGAACACCTTGGGCAACAGCCGGATGCTTCTGCACCTCTGATCGATGGCCCCAGCTTTTCCGGCGCTCCGCGCACCTGTGGCCTATGTCCGAATCGCGCACGTTTCCCGCCTCGTTGCGGTCCTGAACCTCTCCCGGGGGGTTTGTGTTTTCCTGGGAAAAGCGGTTTCCTTTCCGCGTACTGCTTTTCGATGAAAGGAAATCCCGGTGGCACAGAAGGTTCAGGTCCTTCTTGTCGACGACCTCGACGGTGGCGAGGCGGACGAGACGGTGACGTTCGCTCTGGATGGCAAGACCTACGAGATCGACCTCACCACCGCCAACGCTGAAAAGCTCCGCGGTCTGCTCGACCCGTACACCAAGGGCGGCCGCCGTACCGGTGGCCGTGCCACCGCGGCCCGCGCCAAGGGCCGCGCCGCGGCGACCGGCAACCCGGACACGGCCGAGATCCGCGCATGGGCCAAGGAGAACGGCTACAACGTCAACGACCGCGGCCGCGTCCCGGCCGAGATCCGCGAGGCCTACGAGAAGGCCAAGGGCTGACGGACCCCGTTCGTACGCCGCCCCAGCCGCGCCCGGTGGCATTCCGTCGCCGCCGCCGCGACCAGGCGTACGAGATCGGGCCCGTGAGCGGGCCCTGCGGCCCGCCCGGGACCGGGCAGGGCCGGCAGCAGTGCCTCACACCCCTGCTCGGGGGGTCGCAGCCATACGGCGGCCCCCCGAGGGCTTTCTCCCGGAAGGGGCCGCCCCGGGGGAGCCGGGGCGGTGATCCGCCCGCCCGCACCCAGGGCGGTCAGATCCAGGGCGACCCCGCCCCACTCCAGCCAGTCGAGCAGCCCGTCGAGCTCTTCTGCGCTCCCCGGGGCCACGAGGAACCGCATCCGGCGCCCCATCACGGCCACCGGACCCGTGGCGACCGGCCGGCGCAACAGCGCCGTCCCCGCGTCCGACGGCAGCTCCAGCACGTCGAAGCCGACACCGGTCACGAGCTGGGCCGGCGGCCCGCCCGTGACGGTCCAGCCGAGCACTTTCCCGTACCAGGCGGCGTACGCGTCCTCCTCGGGCGCGAAGCGGGGCGACGGGACGGACGGCAGGGTTACGGCCATATCCGGAGCAACTGCAGAAACGCTTCGGGGTTACGGTGGATGTGACGTTCCGCACCCGAAGATGTGCGGAACGTAAACGTCCGCGGAGGTGGAGCCCCACATTCGAGACGGAACTCTGTTCGCCCTCAGCGGAGGGAACCGGTGTCACCGGCATGGAGTGTCAGCCCTTACGGGTAAGACATTCCTAGTGGATCGGGGCGACACGCTGTTTTGACCGGCTTCCGTTCGCCGTCGGCGTACACGCATGACGGGTATCTGCCTGGCCTGCGGGAACATCGTCTCGCACCATCGAGTTGGAGCAGTTGTCGGCTCTTCGAGCCGGTTTTCCCGCTGATGCAGGGGTGAGCCGTGGACAGATGTCGGCAGTTGGAATGAGCTGTCCCGCCCCACGGGACTAGCATGCGGAAGGACAGGGCGGGGACCGACCCCGAACTGCCCGACCGCTCTGAGGAGCGATAAACGATGTTCGAGAGGTTCACCGACCGCGCGCGGCGGGTTGTCGTCCTGGCTCAGGAAGAAGCCCGGATGCTCAACCACAACTACATCGGCACCGAGCACATCCTCCTGGGCTTGATCCACGAGGGTGAGGGTGTCGCCGCTAAGGCCCTGGAGAGCCTCGGGATTTCGCTCGAGGCTGTTCGCCAGCAGGTTGAGGAGATCATCGGTCAGGGGCAGCAGGCCCCGTCCGGCCACATCCCCTTCACCCCGCGGGCGAAGAAGGTCCTGGAGCTTTCGCTCCGAGAGGCCCTCCAGCTCGGCCACAACTACATCGGCACCGAGCACATCCTGCTCGGCCTGATCCGCGAGGGCGAGGGCGTCGCGGCCCAGGTCCTCGTGAAGCTGGGCGCCGATCTCAACCGAGTCCGGCAGCAGGTCATCCAGCTGCTCTCCGGCTACACCGGCGGGGGCAAGGAGTCGGCCACGGCCGGCGGCCCGGCCGAGGGCACGCCCTCGACCTCCCTCGTCCTGGACCAGTTCGGCCGCAACCTCACCCAGGCTGCCCGCGAATCCAAGCTCGACCCGGTCATCGGGCGCGAGAAGGAGATCGAGCGGGTCATGCAGGTGCTGTCCCGCCGTACGAAGAACAACCCGGTCCTCATCGGCGAGCCCGGCGTCGGCAAGACCGCCGTCGTCGAGGGCCTGGCGCAGGCCATCGTCAAGGGCGAGGTCCCCGAGACCCTCAAGGACAAGCACCTCTACACGCTTGACCTCGGCGCCCTGGTCGCCGGTTCCCGCTACCGCGGTGACTTCGAGGAGCGCCTGAAGAAGGTCCTCAAGGAGATCCGCACCCGCGGCGACATCATCCTGTTCATCGACGAGCTCCACACCCTCGTGGGTGCGGGCGCCGCCGAGGGCGCGATCGACGCCGCGAGCATTCTCAAGCCCATGCTGGCCCGTGGTGAGCTCCAGACCATCGGTGCCACGACGCTCGACGAGTACCGCAAGCACCTCGAGAAGGACGCGGCCCTCGAACGCCGCTTCCAGCCGATCCAGGTGGCGGAGCCTTCCCTCCCCCACACGATCGAGATCCTCAAGGGCCTGCGCGACCGCTACGAGGCCCACCACCGCGTCTCCATCACGGACGAGGCCCTCGTCCAGGCGGCGACGCTGGCCGACCGGTACATCTCGGACCGCTTCCTCCCGGACAAGGCGATCGACCTGATCGACGAGGCCGGCTCCCGGATGCGCATCCGCCGGATGACCGCGCCGCCGGACCTCCGCGAGTTCGACGAGAAGATCGCGGCCGTGCGCCGGGACAAGGAGTCGGCCATCGACTCCCAGGACTTCGAGAAGGCGGCTTCCCTCCGCGACAAGGAGAAGCAGCTGCTCGCGGGGAAGACCAAGCGCGAGAAGGAATGGAAGGCCGGCGACATGGACGTCGTCGCCGAGGTCGACGGCGAGCTCATCGCCGAGGTCCTCGCGACCGCGACCGGCATTCCCGTCTTCAAGCTCACCGAGGAGGAGTCCTCGCGACTGCTCCGCATGGAGGACGAGCTCCACCGTCGGGTCATCGGCCAGAAGGACGCCATCAAGGCGCTCTCCCAGGCGATCCGCCGTACCCGTGCGGGTCTGAAGGACCCGAAGCGCCCGGGTGGCTCGTTCATCTTCGCCGGCCCGTCCGGTGTCGGTAAGACCGAGCTCTCCAAGACGCTCGCCGAATTCCTCTTCGGCGACGAGGACGCGCTGATCTCCCTCGACATGTCGGAGTTCAGCGAGAAGCACACGGTTTCCCGCCTCTTCGGTTCGCCCCCCGGTTACGTGGGCTACGAAGAGGGCGGCCAGCTCACCGAGAAGGTGCGCCGCAAGCCGTTCTCCGTCGTCCTCTTCGACGAGGTCGAGAAGGCCCACCCGGATATCTTCAATTCCCTTCTCCAGATCCTGGAGGACGGTCGTCTGACCGACTCCCAGGGCCGGGTCGTGGACTTCAAGAACACGGTCATCATCATGACGACCAACCTGGGCACGCGGGACATCTCGAAGGGCTTCAACCTGGGCTTCGCGGCCCAGGGCGACACGAAGACCGGCTACGAGCGGATGAAGGCGAAGGTCAACGAAGAGCTCAAGCAGCACTTCCGGCCCGAGTTCCTGAACCGTGTCGACGACACGGTCGTCTTCCACCAGCTCACCGAGGAAGACATCATCCAGATCGTCGACCTGATGATCGCCAAGGTCGACGAGCGCCTGAAGGACCGCGACATGGGCATCGAGCTGAGCGGCGACGCGAAGCTCCTGCTCGCCAAGCGCGGCTACGACCCGATCCTGGGTGCCCGGCCGCTGCGCCGGACGATCCAGCGCGAGATCGAGGACGTGCTGTCGGAGAAGATCCTCTTCGGCGAGCTGCGCCCCGGTCACATCGTGGTCGTCGGCAAGGAGGGTGAGGGCGAGGAAGCCAAGTTCACCTTCCGCGGCGAGGAGAAGTCGGCGCTGCCCGACCTCCCCCCGATCGAGGCCACGGGCTCCGGCCCGGACCTGTCGAAGGGCGCGTAAGCGCGACCGAGCGGTATCAGGGGCGGCCCCGGGACTTTCCGAGTCCCGGGGCCGCCCCTTTTGCCGTTACTGCTCGTACACGTAGCTGTAGGGCTCGATCTCGGCGCCGGGGAACAGCTCGGCCAGCCGCCGCTCCAGTCCCGGCGACAGCATGGCCTCCCCGTACAGTCGCAGAGTCCCCAGTGACGGCAGCCGGAGGTGCTCGACGAGCTCCTCCAGCACCTCCTCCGGCACGGCGAGCTCCTGCAGGTGTTCCAGCCGCCCCAGCTCCTCCCAGTCGGCCCGACGGGTCGGACGCCAGCGGTGGCCCAGGTTCAGGATGCGCAGTCCCGCGTACCGGCCGAGGCCGGTGACGTCCACCGCCGGTGCGTCCAGGCGCAGGATCTCCAGGCTCGCTCCGGACGGGAGGCTACGGGCCGACCAGGGCAACTGCGTGTACAGCTCCAGAGCCGCCAGGCGGTCCCAGCTCGACAGGACCTCGTGCAGGCCCTGGGCGGACACGTTGAGACGGGCCACCTCCAGGGGCAGACCGTGCAGCCCCGTCGCGTACAGCTCCTTGCGGCCGGTGGGCAGGAAGCCGCGACGCTCGCGGTGCAGTGCGCAGATCAGACCGCACAGCAGCGGATTGTTGGCGAGGCGGGCCAGGCTCCGCGTATCCATCGGGAGCAGCTGCGGCGGTGTGCCAGCGCTCGATGAAGGCCCGGACGTGCGCCGGGTTCATCGGGTCCAGTGTGATCTCGGCGAAGGCTTCGCCCGCGAGCCAGTCCTTCCGGACCGCCAAGGGGCGCGAGGTCACGAGCCAGCGGTTGCCGGGATAGGCGGTGACCAGGTCGGCGAGCCACTCCCGGGCGCCTTCCCGTTCGGCCTTGGGGATCTCGTCGATGCCGTCGACCAGCAGCAGGGCCCGCCCGTCGCGCAGAACCCGGCTCTCCCAGCCCTCGGGGGCCTCACCGGCCAGCGGGGTCCCGGCGAGGAAGCCGCGCGGCGACGGCAGCCGCTCGCCGTGCCGGGTCAGGGTACGCAGGGGGAGCACGTAGGGGATGAGTCCGTTTCCGGGGCCCTTGGCAGCGGAGACGGCCAGCCATTGGATGAGCGTGGTCTTGCCCGATCCGGCCTCGCCGCGCAGAAAATACGGTGGAGCGCCGGCCCCCCGTTCCCCGGTCTCGTCCCGTTCGGTGGGCTGGGCCGTGAGGCTGACGTACGCCGCGTCCAGCGGCCAGCGGGAGGAGCCCGGCTCCAGGTCCAGGCCGAAGATGGTGAGGGCGGCGTGGCGGCGGGCGGCGTAGGCGAGGTAGCGCTCCTCGAAGGCGGCGTCGCGGCCGTCCTGGCGGGGGATCCGCCCCAGCAGTTCGTCCACCTTGGCGATGGTCTCGGCGTGCAGCCGGCTCTGCTCGACGAGGGTCGCGGCCACGAAGGTGGAGCGCTGGGTGAAGAAGTTCAGCATGATCTAGCGCGGAACCCCGGGCGTTCACGCCCGGGAGGAAGCGCTTCTTAACACTGCTCTGACCCGCGCGGACGCACGGGTCTGCATTATTGACCTCAGCCGGGACGTTTCTGGTTCTCGATGTACTCCTTGATGACAGCGAGCGGGGCGCCGCCGNCGCACGGGTCTGCATTATTGACCTCAGCCGGGACGTTTCTGGTTCTCGATGTACTCCTTGATGACAGCGAGCGGGGCGCCGCCGCACGAGGCGGCGAAGTAGGACGGCGACCAGAAGTGTTCGCCCCACAGGTACTTGCGGATGTGGCCGGGGAACTCCTGCCGCAGGCGTCGGGCGGAGACGCCCTTGAGGGAGCCGACGAGTCGGGAGATGGCGACCTTGGGCGGGTAGTGCACGAGCAGGTGGACGTGATCGCGTTCGCCGTTGAACTCCCGCAGCTCCGCGCCGAAGTCGGTGCACACGCCGCGCATGACCTCTTCGCAGCGTCGAAGGATCTCGTCGGTGAACGGTCCGCGCCGGTTCTTGGGGGTGAAGACCAAGTGTGCATGCAGGGTGTAGACAACGCTACGGCCCCTGCGGATATCGGGGTTTGGCTCCCAGCGTGGTGACATAGATCAATGCTACGATCGCGCCCGTGAAGATCGTGGCGCAGGTCAAGCTCATGCCGGATGCCGTGCAGGCATCCGCGCTTGAGCGCACCCTGTGCACGGTCAATGACGCCGCGAACTGGGTGTCGGAGGTGGCGTTCGAGCACGGTGTGCCGCGTGAGTACGCGCTGCGCAAGCACACCTACGCCGAACTCAGAACCCGTGGGCTGGGAGCGCAGGCCGCGCAACACGTCATCAAGAAGGTGCGCGACTCGTATACCACTCTCAAGGCCAACATTCGGGCCGGCAACCTCGGCAAGGAAGGTTCCAGGCGTCGCCGCAAGGCCGAGTCCAAGCCCGTCACCTTTCGCCCCGAGGCCGCCCAGCCGTATGACGACCGGTGCCTGAGCTGGCAGTACGACCAGCGGACCGTGTCCGTCTGGACCGTGGACGGCCGGGTCAGGAACATCCGCTTCGCCTGCTCCGTCGACGCGCTCAAGATGCTCCAGGCGTACCGGCAGGGCGAATCCGATCTGATCGAGCGCGACGGCGTGTTCTACCTCGTCGCCACCTGTGACGTGCCCGAGGCCGTGCAGTACGAGCCGGACGGCTTCATCGGCGTGGACCTCGGTATCGAGAACATCGCCACTGCCTCCACCGGCTACCTCGCGGCCGGGCGGGGGCTCAACCGGTACCGCAAGCGACAGCTTGCCCTGCGGGCCAAGCTCCAGAAGAAGCGCACCAAGAGCGCCAAGCGGCGGCTCAAGGCCCGTGCCCGCAAAGAGGCGCGGCACGCTGCCAACCAGAACCACATCATCGCCAAGACGATCGTGACCGAGGCTGAACGCACCGGGCGCGGCCTGTCCCTCGAAGAACTCAAGGGCATCCGCAACCGGGTACGGCTCCGCAAGCCCCAACGGGTCGCACTCCACTCCTGGGCATTCGCCCAGCTCGGAGACTTCATCGTCTACAAGGCCAAGCGGGCCGGTGTGCCCCTGGTCTTCGTTGATCCCGCGTACACGTCGCAGACGTGCGCCGAGTGCGGCCACGTCGACCAGCGAAACCGTGTCGACCAGAGGCTTTTCATCTGCCGGAGGTGCGGGGTCGTTGCCCACGCCGACCGGAACGCTTCCCACAACATCGCCACCCGTGGCGAGAACGTGTGGAATGCGGGGCGTGAGTCACGCGTCCCTGCCACTCCATAGGGGTGTCTGGACGGAGGAGTCCACCCCAGCAGCCAGCTGGGCACTACCTCCAAGCCCGGTCCTTCAGGGCCGGGTCAAGTTGACCGAACTGCTCACCTACGCGCGGTCGGGCGACACCGTGCACATCTGCGAGATGTTCCGCCTCGTGCGCGGCAGCCAGCACATCCTCGGCTCTCGCCCTGGCCACCCCGCTGCTGCTGCCGCGGCCGGTCCCGGCGGACCGCACCGCACTCAGCCACGGGCCGCGAGGTGGTCGCTGAGGGCCTCGTGGGTCAGGTGCAGACCCGCCCGCAGGACCGCGTCGTGCCGGGTGGGGTGGGCCGCGCGGTGGGCGAGGTCGAGACCGCGGGCCCGGTCGAGCTCGGCGGTGAACTCGTCCCCGCGCAGGGCGGCGTCCAGGGCCAGGGCGGTGGCCCGGACCAGCGGGGCGATGTCGCACAGCGCGGGATCGGGGGCCGGCGCCGGGCCGAGGCCGCGGGCCCGCTCCCGGAGCTCCTGCGTGAAGCACTGCAGGGTGACGGCGCTCCGGACGGCCAGGCCCAGCCGCCCGTCGAGCCCGGCGGGCGGCGTCCGGGTCCGGCGGCGCCCTACGGCCCGGTCGAAGGCGGCCCGGCAGGCCTGCGGCCGCAGCCACAGCCGCTCCCCCTCCGGCAGCGGATCCGGGGCGGCGGGCGGCCCGCCGCGGGCGAGCCGGCCGGCTACCCCGTCGAGGAGGCGCCCGACCCCGGCCCGGTAGGCGTCGAGGCCCTCCGCCGCCGACCGGTACGGGTCCGGCGGCCACAGCAGCGGTCCGAGCAGCACCACCACCGCGATGCCGACCAGGGTCTCCGCCAGGCGCGCCAGCGGGTACCCCGGGAGAGCGGTGGCGTAGATCATCAGCGCGGTGATCAGCACCTGCTGGTTGGGGGAACCGGGCCGGCCCAGCAGGTACATGCCGGCGCACCCGCAGACCAGCACGGCGAGGAAGGCCAGTGACGAGGGCGGCAGCCGGTCCAGGAGGAGCGTGCTGAGCAGCACGCCCACGAAGACGCCCGCGAGGCGCTCCCAGGCCAGGCGCGGCGCGGCGTAGACGTCCTCACGGAGGATCAGCACGGCCGGCAGCGCGGCGGGCGCGGGCGCCGTGCTCGTGCCCCACCAGAGGCAGAGGTACCAGGGCACCGCGGCGCAGATCACCAGGCGGGCGCCGGACCGGAGCCTTGCGCCGGCGGAGGGGACCTGCGGATCGACGACGACCGTACCGGGCATAACGGATATCGTAGGGTTCGCCGTCCCGCAGTCGGCCGAACCGCGCGAGCAACGGACGAGGAGTGCGACGTGGGACGTGAGGGCGGGCGGCGCCGGCCGCTGCTGATCGGCGCGGCGGCCGTGGCAGCCGTACTGGTGGGCCTGGGGCTGTACTGGTTCGAGCCGTGGAAGCTGTGGCAGGAGCAGACGGTGCGGGAGGCCCTGCCCAGTACGGCACCGAGCGTGCGGCCCTCCGGTTCCGCCGGGCCCGCCCCGCTCCGGACGCTCGCCACCGGCGATCTCATCAGCCACGAGCACACCACCACCGGCGAGGTGAAGATCATCCAGGCGCAGGACGGCTCCCGCTTCCTGCGGCTGGAGGGGCTGGACACCAGCAACGG
Organism: Streptomyces yangpuensis; assembly: GCF_001005295.1. Lineage (GTDB taxonomy): Bacteria > Actinomycetota > Actinomycetes > Streptomycetales > Streptomycetaceae > Streptomyces > Streptomyces yangpuensis. The sequence continues at coordinate 725,710 of NZ_LBMK01000003.1, forward strand.
GCCGGACCTGAAGGTGTGGCTGACCGACGCCCCCGTGAAGGAGGGCGTGGCGGGCTGGCGCGTCTTCGACGACGGCAAGTACGTCAGCCTGGGCGAGCTCAAGGGCAACAAGGGGGACCAGAACTACCCGATCCCGGCGGACGTGAACCTGGCCGACTACACCAGCGTCAGCATCTGGTGCGACCGCTTCGACGTCTCCTTCGGTGCGGCCGCCCTCACCCCGGCCTGAGCCGGACCGCCGGTGCGCTCAGGTGCCGGTGAGTGCCGGGCCCGTACGGCGCGCCAGGGCGTTGCTGCCGATGGAGTTGTGGACGCTGAAGCCCACCGCGTCCGAACGGTAGCGGTCGTCGGACCATTCGACCGGCCGGCCGTCCCGTGTGGTGGTCATGCGGCGCACCCGCAACAGCGGGCTGGTCCGCCGCACTGCGAGGAATTCGGCGTCCCGGGCACCCGCGGCGACCGCGTCGATCAGGTGCTCCCCGTACGCGAACACCAGCCCCGTGTCGTCCAGCAGACGCTGCGTCACCGACGGGCAGTCCGGCTCGATGCCTTCGACGGCGGGGGCGATCCAGCCGGCGTACACCGTGCGCTCCAGCAGGACCGGTTCGCCGTCCAGCCCGCGCACGCGCAGGACGTGCAGCACGCGCGCGCCCGGCTCCACCTGGAGCCACATGGCGTCCCGGTCGGTGGCCGGCCGGTACTCCGACGACACCACCCGGCCGGTCGCCGTGCGGCCCATGGCCGCGGCCCACTGGGCGAAGCTGCGCAGCTCGGCGAAGCTCTGGCTGCGACGGCTGGCCAGTACCACCCGCCGGGCGCCCTGCCGGGAGCCGATCAGACCCTCCGCGGTCAGGGCGGCCACCGCCTGACGGACGGTGCCGCGGGAGACCCCGAAGCGCGCCGCAAGTTCGGTCTCCGCGGGCAGGAGCGCCCCCACCGCGTACTCCTCGCGGTCGATCGCCCGGCGCAGTTCCTCGGCGATCTCCTCGTGCCGGGCCGTCATCGGTGGTGCTCCTGTCCCTCGTCATGAACGCCGAGTGTGCGCAGTGTGTTTGACGCCTACAGCCTATGCGCAGGGTCGCTCGGGCCGAAACGAGGAGAGAGTGTCCAGGTTATTGGCCGGAATCCGTCGCCTTCCGTTCACCGGAAGGTCATGGATGCCGGGCCTACTGAGGCCGACTTGTTCAGACAAGTTGGCCTCGGACCTGCCGAGTCCGCCGTACCGCTCCCACCCTCCCCGCGCCTTCCCCGCGCAACCTCCCAGGAGAGACCGTGTCCCTGCCGAGAAACGCCTCCCTCGTCGGCTGCCTCGCCGTCGTCGCCGCCCTCACCCTCACCGCCTGCGGCGCCGCTCCCGAGAAGGCCGACAACAAGACCGCCACCGGCAAGGACGCCGCCACCGCGACCTCCGCGGCGGACTTCGGCGGGATGGAGGCCCTCGTCGAGGCCGCCAAGAAGGAGGGCGTCCTGCACGCGATGGCCCTGCCCCGCGACTGGGCCAACTACGGCGCCCTCATCGACGGCTTCACCCAGAAGTACGGCATCAAGGTCGAGGTGGAGAACCCCGACGGCAGCAGCCAGGACGAGATCAACGCCGTCACCAGCCGCAAGGGCCAGGACCGCGCCCCCGACGTCCTCGACCTCGGCACCTCCTTCGCCGTCAGCGGCGCCCAGCAGGACCTGTTCGCCCCGTACAGGGTCGCCTCCTTCGGCGACATCCCCTCGGCGCAGCGGGACGACCAGGCCCGCTGGTACAACGACTACGGCGGCTACATCTCCATCGGCTGCGACGCGAGCCGGGTCAGGAACTGCCCCACCACCTTCAAGGACCTCCTCAAGCCCGAGTACAAGGGCCAGGTCGCCCTCAACGGCAACCCCACCAAGTCCGGCTCGGCCTTCGGCGGCGTCTACGCCGCCGCGCTCGCGAACGGCGGCTCCCTCGACGACATCCAGCCCGGCATCGACTTCTTCGGGCAGCTGAAGAAGAACGGCAACTACACGCCGGTCGAGTCCACCCCGGCCACCGTCGAGAAGGGCGAGACGCCCATCAGCATCGACTGGGACTACCTGAACGCCGGCTACGCCGACCAGTTCAAGGGCAAGGGCGTCGACTGGAAGGTCGCCGTCCCCGAGGACGGCAAGTACGCGCAGTACTACGCCCAGGCCATCAACAAGGACGCCCCGCACCCCGCGGCCGCCCGGCTCTGGCAGGAGTGGCTCTACAGCGCCGAGGGCCAGAACCTGTGGCTCAAGGGGTACGCCCGCCCGGTGCTCATGGCCGCGATGGAAGGCGCCGGCACTCTGGACAAGGCCGCCGCCGCCAAGCTCCCCCAGGTCAGCGGCACTCCGGCCTTCCCCACGGAGGCCCAGCAGACCAAGGCCAAGGGCGTCCTCGCCCAGAGCTGGGGCAAGGCGGTCGCCGGCTGACCGCCGGCCCGGCCACCGGTAGCGACACCGACCCCGACACGAGTTCATGACCACCGACATGACCACACCCCGCACGGCGGCCGCGTCACCCGCGGCCGCCGCCCCGGCGGCCCCGCCCGCCCCCGCACCCGCCGCCCGGACCGGGCGGCGGACCCGCCGCTCCGGCGCCCTCGCCGTCGTCCCCCTGCTGCTGTTCACCGCGGTCGCCTTCGGCCTGCCCGCCGTCGCCATGCTCGACGGCGCCTTCACGGTCGAGGACCCGGTCACCGGCGCCGCCTCGTACGGCCTCGGCAACCTGACCGCCTCCTGGCAGGGCGCCTACCTCACCGCCCTCGTCGGCAGCGTGAAACTGTCCGCCACCTCGGCGGTCCTCGCCGCCGTCCTCGGCCTCCTCCTCGCCCAGGCCGTCGTCACCTCCCCGCTGCGCGCTCTGCGCGAGGCCGTACTGACCGCCTCCGGCGTTCTCGCCAACTTCGGCGGCGTCCCCCTCGCCTTCGCCTTCGTCGCCACCCTCGGCAACTCCGGCGTCCTCACCCGCGAGCTGAGCCTGGCCGACACCGGCTGGAGCCTCTACAGCTTCTGGGGGCTCGTCCTCGTCTACCTCTACTTCCTCGTCCCCCTCATGGTCCTCACCATCACCCCCGCCCTGGACGGGCTGCGCACCCAGTGGCGGGAAGCCGCCCAGAACAACGGCGCCACCCACCGCCAGTACTGGCAGCACGTCGCCCTGCCCGTCCTCGCCCCCTCCCTCCTCGGCGGACTCGTGCTCCTCTTCGGCAGCGCCTTCGCCGCGTACGCCACCGCCGCGGCCATGGTCGGCAGCTCGGTCCCGCTGGTCACGCTCCAGATCGCCGACGCGATCTCCGGCAACGTGCTCATCGGACAGGAGAACGTGGCCCTCGCCCTCAGCCTCGACATGGTCCTCGTCGCGGGCCTCGTGATGGCGGTCTACCTGCCCCTGCAACGACGGAGCGCACGATGGCTCGCCTGACCGCCCGCCCGGCCGCCCGCCCGGGCCGGGCCACCACCCCCTGGCGCGCCCTCGTCCTGACCGCCGCGGCCCTGTACTTCCTCGTGCCGCTCGCCGCCTCCGTCGTCTTCACCGTCGACGTGCCCGGCCAGGGCCTCAACCTCGACGCCTACACCCGCATCCTGGACACCGAGGGCTTCCTGCCCAGCCTGCTGCTCTCCCTCGGACTCGCCGCCGCCACCATCGCGGTCGTCCTGCTGCTCATGGTCCCCGCCACGGTGGCGCTGCGGCTGGGCGCGCCGAAGCTGCGGCCCGTCGTCGAGATCGTCTGCTCCCTGCCGCTGGTCGTCCCGCCCATCGCCTTCGTCGCCGGGATCGGGACCGTCCTGAAGTGGGGACCCGAGCATCTCTCCCGCACCCCGCTCTTCCAGACGTTCGTCGCTGTCCAGAACCCGGACTTCCCCCTCGTGCTGGTCCTCGCCCACGCCGTGATGGCGCTGCCGTTCGTCCACCGGGCCCTGGACGCGGGACTGCGCGCCATCGACGTCCGCACCCTCGTCGAGGCGGCCCGCTCCTGCGGCGCGAGCCTGCCGCACGCCCTGCTGCGCGCCGTCCTGCCGAACCTGCGCGGTGCCCTCCTGAGCGCCTCCTTCCTCACCTTCGCCCTGGTCCTCGGCGAGTTCACCACCGCCCAGCTTCTCGGCTTCCGGCCGTTCGCCGTCTGGATCGTCAACATCAGCGGCTCGCAGGCCCAGATGTCCGTGGCCGTCTCCGTCATGAGCCTGCTGGTCACCTGGCTGCTGCTCCTGTTCCTCGCCGGCCTCGGCGGCCGCCGCACCCCCTCCTCGACCACCGACCGGAAATGACGGACCCCATGAGCCTCACCGCACCCGCGCCGACCGCGAACGGCGCGCCCGCACCGGCCGACGCGGCCACCGTCGAACTGCGCGGCCTGCGCCGGTCCTTCGGCACCACCACCGCCCTCGACGGACTCGACCTGACCGTGCGCCCCGGCGAACTCCTCGCCCTGCTCGGCCCGTCAGGCTGCGGCAAGACCACCGCCCTGCGCATGCTGGCGGGCTTCGAACACCCAGACTCGGGCGAGATCCTCGTCGACGGCGAGGACGTCACCGCGGTCCCCGCGCACCGTCGCGACGCCGGCATGGTCTTCCAGTCCTACAGCCTCTTCCCGCACCTGAACGCCCTCGACAACGTCGCCTTCGGACTACGGATGCGCCGCGTCCGCACGGCCGAGCGGTGCTCCCGCGCCGCGGAACTACTCGAACTCGTCGGCCTCGCCGACAAGGGCGACCGCTATCCCCACCAGCTCTCCGGCGGTCAGCAGCAGCGCGTGGCACTGGCCCGCGCCCTCGCCCTGCGCCCGCGGGTCCTGCTCCTGGACGAGCCGCTGTCCGCCCTCGACGCCAAGGTGCGCCTGAGCCTGCGCGAGGAGATCCGCCGCCTTCAGCAGGAGCTCGGCATCACCACCCTCTTCATCACCCACGACCAGGAGGAGGCGCTCTCCATGGCCGACCGCGTGGCGGTCATGCGCGCCGGCCGCCTGGAGCAGTGCGCCGCCCCCGCGGAGCTGTACGCCCGGCCCGCCACGGCGTTCGTCGCGGAGTTCGTGGGCACCATGAGCCGTATACCGGGCCGGCTGCGCGCCTCCGACGCGACCGTCGCGGTCCTGGGCCGGCACCTCGCCGTCGACGGCGCCCCGCCGAGCACCGGGGGCGCGGCCGACGTCGACGTCCTCGTACGGCCGGAGTCCCTCGGCGTCACCGCCGCCGAGGACGGGGAGGGCCGGGTCGTCGGCACCTCGTTCCTGGGCGCCACCGTCCGGGTGACCGTCGCCCTGGCCGACGGCACCCGGGTCAAGGCCGACGTCCCCGCGCACGAAGCGGGGCCGCTGGCCGCGGGCGCGCCCGTCCACCTCTCCCTCCCGGACCGCCCGGTCCTGGTCGCTCCGCGCACCCCCTGACACCGGGGCGGCCGCGGGCCGCCCGGGCCGGCGCGGCGCCACGGGCCTGCGGCCGGCACGGTGCCACGGGCGGCGGCCCGCGCGGGTCCGGGTCTGCATCCGGGTCCGGGACTGGGTCCGTGCCCGTGCCCGCGCCCGGGTCCGCGTTCGTGCCCGTGCCCGCGTCCGGTCCTGGTCGCTCCGCGCACTCCCTGACACCGGGGCGGCCATAGGTTCGCGCGGGCAGGCACGGTGCCACGGGCCTGCGGCCGGCACGGTGCCAGGCCTGCGGGGCCGCACCCCCGCGTCCGGGGCTGCGTCCGTGCTCGTGCCCGGGTCCGGGTCCGTGCCCGAGTCGGGTCCGTGCCCGCTTCCGTGCGCCCGCGCGCCTGCCGGCGTCCGCCCGAAGTCCCTGTCCGTGCCCGCCCACGCGTCCGCGCGCGTGCCCGAACCCGAATCCGTGCCCGCGTCGGCGCGTTCGCGCGTGGGTGCCCGGCGCGGCGGCGGCCGGCGGAGTGTCTCGCGCCCCGTCCGTCCCGACACCGCTCCGGCCCCGGCCGTGGGGCCGACTCCCCTTCCCTCCACCCCGTACCGGAAAGAGACACCGTTCGTGACGTCCACGCACACGCCCGCCCCGCCGACGCTGCAAGCCGTCCTCTTCGACATGGACGGCACCCTCGTCGACACCGAACAGCTGTGGTGGGACACCGTGGCCGAAGCGGCCGGGCGGCTCGGGCACGTCCTCGTCGAGGCCGACCGGCCCGACGTGCTCGGCCGGCCCGTGGCGCACACCGCCGGGTTCCTCGCCGCCCGGAGCGGCGCACCCGCCGCCGAGATCGCCGCCGTACTGCACCGGGCCTTCGCCGAGCGGGTCCGCACCCGGGTGGTACCCCTGCCCGGCGCACTGGCCCTGCTCGGCGCGCTGCGTGACGAGGGCGTCCCCACCGCGCTCGTCACCGCCTCCCCCCGGGAGGTCGCGGAGACCGTCGTGGCAGCCCTCGCGGAGGCAGGCCACGGCGGTTTCACGGTCACCGTCACGGCCGACGACACCGTCCTCACCAAGCCCAACCCCGACCCCTACCTCGCGGCCTGCCGCGCCCTGCGGGTCCCGCCCGCCGCCTGTGTGGCCGTCGAGGACACGCCCACCGGCGTCGCCTCCGCCGAAGCCGCCGGCTGCCAGGTCCTCGCCGTACCGTCCGCCGTCCGGATCGACCCGGCCCCCGGCCGTACGGTGCTGCGCACCCTGGAGGAGGCCACCCTGGACCGGCTGCGGGCACTGGTCGCCGACGCACCCGCGCCGCGGTTCCTCGTCCCCGTGCTCACCACCCGCCGCGCCCGCGCCGGGCAGCCCTTCACCGCCCGCGTCTCGGGTCTCGTCCGCGGCGCGGCCCGTCCCGTGACGTTCGCCGCCGCCGACCGGCCCGACCGGCCCGACTGGCTCACCGTCCACGCCGACGGCACCCTGAGCGGTACCCCCTCGCCGCTACCGGGCCCGGACACCGCCGTCGCCGTCGCCGTCGCCAAGGTCACCGCGGTCGACGCGCACGGCGCCACCGCCCACCTCACCGTCCGCATCCCCATGGTGCCCGCGGACGCGCCCCCGCTCGACCGGGTCCGGGTGATGAGCTGGAACCTGTGGCTCGGCGGCGCTCCCGTCGACGACCACCGCGACAAGCAACTGGCCGTGCTCCTCGCCGCCGACGTGGACGTCGTCGGGCTCCAGGAGTCCGCCGTGCACGCCGCGCCCGAAATCGCCGCCGCACTCGGCTGGTTCCACCACAGCGCCGGGGAGAACCTCGCGATCCTCAGCCGCCACCCCGTCGTGGAGACCCTCGGCGATCCCGGCGTCGGCTTCTACGGGGCCGCGGGCGCCCGGATCCGCCTCGACGAGCACCCCGACGGCGCCCCGCACGAACTGGTGCTGTGGACCGCCCACCTCAACCACACGCCGTACGGCCCCTACGACGCCTGTTTCGACGGCCTCGGCGCACCCGAACTGGCGGACCGCGAAAGGGAATCGGGACGGGTCCGCCAGATCGGGGAGATCCTGGCCCGGATGGCCCCGGACCTGGCCGCGGCCGACCGTACCCCGGTCCTGCTCGTCGGCGACTTCAACGCCCCCTCGCACCTGGACTGGACGGCCGGGGCGGCCCGGCTACACGGCGGGCACGGCCCCGTGGACTGGCCGGTCTCCCGCGCCGTGGAACGCGCCGGGCTGCGCGACTCCTACCGGGAGGCGCACCCGGACCCGGTGACGGACCCCGGAACCACGTGGTCTCCCGTCCACCCGCGGCACGAGCACGGCAGCGGCCGCCCGGAGCCCCAGGACCGCATCGACTTCGTGCTCCACGCCGGCGACCGCCTCACCGTCCTGGACTCGACCACCCTGGCCACGGGCCGCATCGCCCCCTGGCCGGACGTCGCGGCCAACGACTGGCCCTCCGACCACGCGGCGGTGGTCACCACCTTCCGCTTCGACCGGCCCGCGTGAAGGCCGTACGGCGGGACGGCCGGCCGGCGGCCCCGACGAGGACCCGGTCGAGTTCCCGTTCGGCGGCCGGCAGGCGCCCCTGCTGGACGAGGCCGCCGGGGAACGGACCTCGCCGCCGCCGTGCGCGAGATCCGCGACCGGCACGAGCACGTGAAAGTCGTCGGCAGCCTGAACCTCGTGCAGACCCCACTGCGCGAGAAGCTCTTCGACCGTCTTGACCTCTGGGCGCACCCGATCGTGCTCGGTGTCGGGAAGAAGGGTTCGACGGGGGTGAGGTGCCCACCAGCCTCACGCTCCTCGAACCCCCGGCCGCCGGCCCGACGGGCACCGTGTTCCTGCGCTACGGCCTCGCCGACGGCGTTCCCGCGACGGGGGACATGAGCGCACCCGGCCGGGGGACCGGCAGCGACGGCTGACGCGCTTTTTTGTCCGCAGGGCAGAAGCCTTGCCCGGATCGGCATCGCGGGGGGTAGCCTCCGCGAAGGGGGCCGCCCTCCGGAAGAACTCTTCCGAAAGCGCGTGTGCGCAGCGTGCTGCACTGCACTCGGAAGCGACCGGCATTCGCGGACCGCGCGGACCACGCACCTGCCGTCGTCCGCGCGCCGCGCACTCCTGGAAGGACACACGTGAAGGACTCGAAGGACAGGCTGGAAGCACTGCGGGCCGAGATCGAGCGCCGCAACCCCGCGCAGCCCGAGTTCCACCAGGCGGTACGGGAGGTCCTCGAGACCCTGGCTCCCGTCTTCACCGCCCGGCCCGAGTACGCCGACCCGGCCGTGGCCCTGGTCGAGCGGCTCACCGAGCCGGAGCGGCAGATCGTCTTCCGTGTCCCGTGGCAGGACGACCGCGGCCGGGTCCATGTCAACCGCGGCTACCGTGTCGAGTTCAACAGCGCCCTCGGCCCCTACAAGGGCGGCCTGCGCTTCCACCCGTCGGTGGACATCGGCGTGGTGAAGTTCCTCGGCTTCGAGCAGATCTTCAAGAACGCCCTGACCGGCCTCGGGATCGGCGGCGGCAAGGGCGGCAGCGACTTCGACCCGCGCGGCCGGTCGGACGCCGAGGTCATGCGCTTCTGCCAGTCCTTCATGACCGAGCTGCACCGGCACATCGGTGAGCACACCGACGTGCCCGCGGGGGACATCGGCGTCGGCGGCCGCGAGATCGGCTACCTCTTCGGCCAGTACCGGCGCATCACCAACCGGTGGGAGGCCGGCGTGCTGACCGGCAAGGGCCAGGGCTGGGGCGGCTCCGCGATCCGGCCGCAGGCGACCGGCTACGGCAGCGTGCTGTTCGCAGCCGAGATGCTGAAGGTCCGGGGCGAGTCGCTGGACGGGCTGACCGCGGTGGTCTCCGGCTCCGGCAACGTCGCGCAGTACACGATCGAAAAGCTCCAGCAGCTCGGCGCCAACCCGCTGACCTGCTCCGACTCCCAGGGCTACGTCGTCGACGAGAAGGGCATCGACCTGGCCCTGCTCCAGCAGGTCAAGGAGGTCGAGCGCGGACGCGTGATGCAGTACGCGGAACGGCGCGGGGCCTCGGCGCGGTTCGTGCCCGCCAGGCGGGTCTGGGAGGTGCCGGCGGACATCGCCTTCCCCTCCGCCACGCAGAACGAACTGGACGCGCAGGACGCCCGTACGCTCGTGGCGGCCGGCGTCAAGGCGGTCTCCGAGGGCGCCAACATGCCGACCACGCCCGAGGCCGTACGGATCCTGCAGCAGGCCGGGGTCGCCTTCGGGCCCGGCAAGGCCGCCAACGCGGGCGGGGTCGCGGTCAGCGCGCTGGAGATGAGCCAGAACGCCGGCCGGGTGGCGTGGAGCGCGCAGCGGGTGGAGGACGAGCTCGCCGCCATCATGCGTTCGATCCACGCCGTCGCCCACGAGACCGCCGAGCGGTACGGCGCCCCGGGCGACTACGTCACCGGCGCGAACATCGCCGGCTTCGAGCGGGTCGCGGACGCGATGCTGGCCCAGGGCGTCATCTGATCGGGCGACCGCACCGCCCCCACGGCACACCGGAGCGGTCCGGGACACGCGTCCCCGGACCGCTCCGGTGCGTCCGCGGCCATGTAACGCCTGCCGCCGGATCCGGCGGCGCCGCATGGCTCGCCCGCCATCCGCCCGCGCTCCGGAGCCGGCGGCTCAAGAAACGCCGTAGCGCGCCTCGCCGCCGAGGTGCCCGGCCTGTCCGCCCGCATCCACCGCGGCGAGGCCCGCCGGCAGCGTGCCGCCGAAAGAACGTGCCTATTACACGCAGGAGTTCGTGAGAACGCGTGTGCGAGGTGGAGGAGGTGTGGAGGGCCTATTCAGAAACCTTGTTGAACAAGTCCTTACCCCGGGTTCGCCCTTGATTTGCTCCTGTCAATCGGAACAGGGTTCTGCAGAGCGTTTGACGCCCCACACGTCAACACGAGGAGAACCTTCTACATGGCAACTCACAAGCGGTCCAAAGCTGTTCGCAACACGGCCATAGGAGCGGGAGCCGCGACAGCGGTCGCCGCGGCCCTGTTCGCGAGCCCCATCGCAGGGGCGGCCACTCCGGCCGAAGGGACTGTGCACGGCCTCGGTGCCCCCGGCTCCGTGGACGGCAGCTTCGTCGTCATCCTCGACGCATCCGCGAACAAGGAGGACCTGGCGAAGAAGTACGGCGGCAAGCTGGAGCGCTCCTACGGCTCCAATGTCAACGGTTTCTCGGCCTCCGGTCTGACGGAGAAGGAGGCCAAGCGCCTCGCCGCCGACCCCGCCGTCGGCACGGTCGTGCAGAACAAGCGCTTCACCATCAACGAGACCCAGGACAAGCCCCCGTCCTGGGGCCTGGACCGGATCGACCAGGCCGCCACGGCCGGCGACCAGAAGTACACCTACCCCGACGGCGGCGGCGAGGGGGTCACGGCCTACGTCATCGACACCGGGGTCCGCATCACGCACAAGGACTTCGGCGGCCGGGCCACCAGCGGCTTCGACGCGATCGACAACGACGAGAGCGCCGACGACGGCAACGGGCACGGAACGCACGTGGCCGGAACCATCGCCGGCACCGCGCACGGCGTCGCCAAGAAGGCCAAGATCGTCGCCGTGCGGGTGCTGGACGACAACGGCTCCGGCACCACCGAGCAGGTCGTGGCGGGCATCGACTGGGTGACGAAGAACCACTCCGGCCCGTCGGTCGCCAACATGAGCCTCGGCGGCGGCGTCGACCCGGCACTGGACGCGGCGGTCAAGCGGGCGATCGACGCCGGCATCAGCTTCGCCGTGGCGGCCGGCAACGAGTCCTCCGACGCGGGCCAGGGCTCCCCCTCCCGGGTGCCCGAAGCCCTCACGGTCGCGTCCAGCACCGAGGGCGACCAGCAGTCCGACTTCTCGAACTTCGGCTCGGTCGTGGACCTCTACGCCCCGGGCTCGGAGATCACGTCGGCCTGGAACGACAGTGACACCGGGGTCAAGACGATCTCCGGAACCTCGATGGCCGCCCCGCACGTGGCGGGCGCCGCCGCCCTGTACCTGGCGGCCAACCCGTCCGCGACGCCGGCCGACACGGCCGCCGCGCTGACCGGGGCCGCGACGAAGGGAGCCATCAAGAACCCGTCCTCCGGCACCGCGAACAAGCTGCTGAAGATTGCGCCGTAACGTTTCGGCAGGCCTGTAGGGAGCGGCCCTCCGCACAGCGGGGGGCCGCTCCCCGGCGTAGCGTGGACGTCATGCCCAGCGGCGACCCCGGTGACGCCGAGCCCCGCGAGGCGCCGGGGCCCCGACGGCGCGGCCCCCTCGGCACCTGGCCGGCCGTGGGGCTCACCCTGGCCGTCCTCGTCGCCGCCAATCTGGCCGTGCACTACGGGAGCGGCCTCTCCGGCCTGGTCACGGCCGTCGTGGCGAGCGCCCTGCTGCTCGGCGTGCTCCGCGGGGCGGGCGGTACCCGGGCGGACGCGGGCCTGGGCCCCGGCACGTTCGGCCGCGGCGCCCGCTGGGCACTTGCCCTGATCGGCCTCGTCGCGGTCGTCTACCTGGCCGGCGCCCTGCTGCCGGCCACCAGGACCCTCTTCGAGGACCGGCGCCACGCCGGGATGGGCGCGGGCGAGCTCGCCCTGCGCGTCCTGGTGCTGGTCCCCGTCGGGACCGTCCTGCTGGAAGAGGTCGCCTTCCGCGGCGTACTCCACGGCCTGGTGTGCCGTACCCACGGCGTGCTGCGGGCGACGGCCGTGTCGAGCCTGCTGTTCGGCCTGTGGCACGTCCTGCCCTCACTGCGCCTGGCGACCGCGAAACCCGCCCTGACCGTGGTCTTCGGCGACTCCGCGGCCGGCGCCGCCCTGGCCGTCGGCGCCACCGTGCTGTTCACCGCCGCGGCGGGGGTCCTGTTCTGCGAACTGCGCCGCCGCAGCGGCAGTCTGCTGGCCCCCATGGGCCTGCACTGGGCGGTCAACGCGTTCGGCTACGTGGCCGCCTTCCTGCTGCCCTGACCGGGCGGCGGCCATGGCCGGGCTCAGTCCTGCGGCGGACTGACGATGCCCCGCAGCTTCTCCAGGTCCTGCGCCGTGAACCCCTCCGGCCGCATCGCGGCGTTCCAGCCGTCGACGTAGGCCGCCTTGTAGGTGTGACCGTGCCCGTCCGGCACGCCCGTCGAGAACGGCAGGTCGGCGGTGACCTGCCAGAAGGTCACGAAGGGCATCCAGACCATCTCCTCCAGCACGTCCTTGCCGGGCGCCTCGCCGATCCAGTCGGGTTCGGACAGGGCCAGGGCGGGACTCCACCAGACGATCGGGTCGGACGGGTGCATCAGGTAGAGAACCCGCGTGCCGTCCCATCCGCGGTCCGCCGGAGGGATCCCGCTGACCGGATCGTCGGTGAACCGGACCGTGCGCCCCTCCTTGTAGACGGGCTCGATCTCCGGGGTGCCCGCGTCGCGGTGGTCACTGAACTCGCGGAAGAGCGTGTTGAAGTTGGGCGGACCGGCGAACAGGGTGCCGGCGGTGCGGTTGCGCAGGTCGTACTCCCCGCTGAAGGCCGCCTCGCCGCCGAACGACCCCAGGCTCTCACCCGCCACGAACAGCCGCGGCCGCTCGTCCTGGGACAGCTTGGACCACACGTCGTACACCGCGTCGAAGAGCTCGCGGCCCGCCTCGCGCGCCTTGGACTGGTCGACGAGGTACGAGAGCCACGACGGCAGGTACGAGTACTGCATCGCCACGGTGGCGGAGTCGCCGTTGCCGAGGTACTCGAAGGAGTCCACGGCGGCGGGATCGACCCAGCCGCTTCCCGTGGTGGTCATCACGAGCAGGTTCTCCCGCTCGAAGCCGCCCGCCCGCCGGAGGTCCGCGACGGCCCGCTCCGCCCGGGTCTCCGCGTCCTCGGCGGTCGACAGCCCGGCGTACGCGCGTACCGGCTCCTGCGCCGTACGGCGGGTGAACGCGCCGATCTCCGCGGCCGTCGGGCCGCTGCCGGTGAAGGCCCGGCCCTGCCGGCCCAGCGAGTCCCACGGCACGAGAGAGCCGGGCCCGCCCGAGCGCAGGACGGACGTCGGCCGCTGCACCCCCTCGGGCGTCTGCGTGTCGCGTACGCCGAACGCCTCGTTCGCCGCGTTCACGAAGCCGCCCAGCAGCACCCCGCTGACCAGCGACCACGCCACCCCTGCCACCAGGACCCAGCCGACCACCCGGGCCGCCCGCGGCCCGATCCGGCGCCCGAGCAGCCGCGCCGCCCAGTGGTACAGCCGCCGCAGGCCGCGCCCGGCCATCAGCAGCAGGTAGAAGACGAGCAGCGCGACGAACGGGGAGGCGACGGTGGCGAGTGCGCTGTAGTCGGTGACCCCCATGAGCCCGCGGATCCGCTGCTGCCAGTACTGCCCCAGCCCGAACGCCAGGCCGAACAGCACGACCGCGCAGCCCACCAGGACGAGCCAGGACCGGCGCGAGGGGCTCCGGGCGTCCCGGTCGGCGAAGGCGCGCCACACGAAGGCGGCGACCAGGCCGAGCCCGTAGCCGATGGCCGCGCTGATGCCGCAGATCAGCCCCTGGAGCACGCCGCCGCGAGGCAGCAGCGACGGGGTGAAGGACAGACAGGCGAGGACGAGCGCACCCCAGCACCCCGGCAGCGTGACGCGCACCCGGCGACGTCGCTTCCCGGACGCGCGGGCCTGTTCGGCCTGTTCGGTCTGTTCCGGCCGCTCGCCCTGCTCGGCCGGTTCGTCTGCCTCGGAAACCGGCGGATCAATGGTCATCGCTGTCCTCCGGAGGCCATGGTCCCGCGGCGCGGCCGTACCTGCCATCCGGGCCGCGGGGCCCCGCGTACCGGCCCGGTGCGCGGGCGTCCGGTCAGCCGTCCCGGTCCGTCCAGTCGGCCCCGGTGAGCCGGCGGAACGCGGCGACGGCGGCCCCCACCGTGGGGAAGAAGTGACCGGGGTCGATGGTGCGGGTGAGGTCGAAGCGCTCGATCTTCCGTCGCACCGGATCCTTCAGCTCGGCGAACACCAGGTGCACGCCGCTCGCGTTGAGTTCCTCGTCGAGGTCCTCCAGGACATCGGCCGCGGTGGTGTCCACATCGGTCATCGGCTCGGCCGCGACCACGATCCAGGTCGGCGGCGGATCCGCGGCGGCCAGCCGCCTGATCTCGTCGCGGAAGGTCTTGGCGTTGGCGAAGAAGAGCGGCGCGTCGAACCGGTAGACCACCAGGCCCGGCAGCTGCCGGGCCCGCGGGTAGGAGCGGACGTCGTGATAACCCTCGAGGTCCGGCACCCGGCCGAGCACGGTGCGGTACGGCCACCACGCCCGCCGGAAGACGTTGAGGACGGAGAGCGCCACGGCGATGGCGATCCCGGGCAGCACGCCGAGCAGGGCCACGCCGAGGAAGGCCGCACAGCACAGCAGGAACTCCGTACGGCTCTGCCGCCACAGCCGCACGGCTCCGGGGACGTCGGCCAGGGACAGCGAGGCCGTGATGACGACGGCGGCGAGCGCCGGCTGGGGGAGGTCGCGGAACAGTCCCGGAACCAGCACGAGCATGAGGACGATGAGCACCGCCCCGACGACCCCGGTGAGCTGGGTCCTGGCCCCCGCGCGTTCCGCGACCGCCGTACGGGATCCGCTGGTGCTGATGGGGAAGCCCTGGAAGAGGCCGGCCGCCAGGTTGGCCACGCCGACGCCGGTCATCTCCTGGTTGCCGTGGACTTCCTGCCCCGTACGGGCCGCGAAGGCGGACGCGTTGGAGATCGTGTCGGCCAGCGACACCAGGGCGATGCCCAGCGCGCCGCCCAGCAGCAGCGGCAGGTCGGAGAGGCGCACGTCGGGGACGGTGAAGGGCGGGAAGCCCTCGGGCAGTTGCCCCACCAGGGACACGCCGCGGTCGCCCAGGTCGAGGACGACGGCCGCGGTGATGGCCAGGACCACCATCACGAGGACCGCCGGCACCTTCGGCAGGAAGCGCTGCAGCACCAGCACGACGACGATCCCGCCGATACCGACCGCGGCGGCGGCGGGTACCGCGGCCCCGTCGGCGAGGCCCGTGACGAAGCCGGTGAACTCGCCGATCAGGCTGTCCGCCTCGGCCTTGAAGCCGAACAGCTTGGGCAGCTGGCCGATCAGAATGGTCAGCGCCAGACCGTTCATGTAGCCGATCATCGTCGGCTTGGAGATCAGGTCGGCGATGAAGCCGAGCTTGGCCACCGAGGCCAGGATCATGATCGCCGCGACCATCAGTGCGAGCACCGACGCCAGCGCCACGGCCCGGTCGGGATCCCCGTCGGCGGCCACCAGCGGCAGGACGGTGGCCGCGATCATGGGCCCCAGCGCGGAGTCCGGGCCCAGCACCAGGATCCGGGACGGCCCGCACACCGCGTAGCCGAGCAGGCAGAGCACCGTCGTGTACAGGCCGGTGATGGCCGGCAGGCCCGCCAGCTCGGCGTACGCCATGCCCTGCGGTACCAGCAGGGTGGTCAGCACGACCCCCGCCACCAGGTCCTTGACCAGCCACTCCCGCCGGTAGGTCGAGACAGCCCGGATCCCGGGGACGGCCGCCTCCAGCCGGGGGAGGAGCCTGCGGGTCCGGTGGCGGGCAGGCGCGGGACTCCCGCCCATCAGCGGCCCCGTGACCGGCGGGCCACGAGCTTGCCCAGCTCCCACAGGATCAGGAGTGCGACGGCGGCCAGCAACGCCCAGCCGAACTGCCTGGCGTCGATCTCCGTCGTCCCCAGGAGGCGGCGGAAGCCGTCCATCTGGGTGACCAGCACCGCCAGCACGAACTGGGCCAGCGCCACCCAGTTCATCTGCCGGCTGTCGAAGGTCGACGGGGTCAGCACCGACTCCGTCTCGCTGCGGCACTCGAACGCGGCCACGATCAGACAGAGCGCGAAGGCGGTGAACGCGATGGACCGACCGGTCCCGACCCCGTCGAAGTGGGACGTGCCGAGCGTGATCAGCCCGAGCAGGACCACGGTGATCGCCAGTCCGCCCAGTCCCACCGTGATCAGCACGGGCCGGGTGAGCACCGACTCCCCGCGCGGACGCGGCCTGCGCTCCATCAGCCCCGGGCTCTCCCGGTCGAAGCCCAGCGCGAAGCCGAACGAGGCGTTGACCACGAAGTGGATCCACAGCACCTGCGGCGGGGTGAAGGGCTCCCCGGCGGCGATGTTGAACACCGTCGCCCCGAGGAAGGTCAGGACGAAGGTGACCAGCAGGAGCAGGACGAACCGGATGTACTTGGTGAGGTTGTCGTAGATCCTCCGGCCCTGCTCCACGGCATAGACGATCGTCGCGAAGTTGTCGTCGGAGAGGATCATGCGTCCGGCGTTCTTCGCGACGTCCGTGCCACTGCCCATGGCGATGCCGATGTCCGCGGCCTTGATGGCGGGAGCGTCGTTGACGCCGTCCCCCGTCATCGCGACGACGTCGCCCCTCTTCTTGAGGGTGTCGGCGAGCAGCACCTTGTGCTCCGGCGCGACCCGCCCCACCACACCGATGCCGTCGATCCGGGCGACCTGCTCCTCCTCGCTCAGGGCGGCGAAGTCGGCGCCGAGGATCGCCTCGCCCGGGATGCCGAGCTGCCGGGCGATCGCCGCACCGGTGGTGACGTCGTCACCCGTCACCATGCGGACCCGGATGTGGCCCGCCCGGGCCGCGGCCACGGCGGCCCTGGCCTCCTCGCGCGGCGGGTCGACCATCCCGACGAGGCTGGTCATCCGCAGGTCCGTGACGTACGCGAGGAGATCGCCCTCCGGGTCGAAGGCGGCCGGGTCCAGGTCCCGGGTCGCCGAGGCCATCACCCGGCGTCCCTCACCGCCCATCCGCTCGGTCTGCTCTCCGGCGCGCGCCGCCAGCTCGCCGTCCCACGGGACGGTCCTGCCCGCCGCGAGCGCGGTGGCGGCCCGTGCCACCACCGCCGGGACCGCGCCCTTGACGAAGCAGCGCACGACCCGCCGGCCGGACTCGTCGCGGGCCTCGTTGAAGGTGGCCATCAGCTTGTAGCCGGGGTCGAAGGGCAGCGTGGCGAGCCGCGGCAGCCCCGCCCTGGTGGCGTCGACGTCCAGCCCGGCCTTGTGCGCGAGGACCAGCAGAGCGCCCTCGGTGGGATCGCCCACCACCGCGCCGTCCACCAGCTTCGCGTCGCTGGCCACCACGTACGGCAGGATCGCGTCCTCGATGCCGGCGGCGGAGCCCGCCGCGTGGTGGACCCGCCCCTCCAACCCGTACCCCGTGCCCGAGACCGTGTACCGGTCGGTGGGACTGAGCACTTCGACGGCGGTCATCTGGTTCATCGTCAGGGTGCCGGTCTTGTCGGAGTTGATCGCCGATGTGAATGCCAGCGTCTCGACCGACGGCAGCTCCTTGACGATGGCGTTGCGCTTCGCCAGGTTGAGGCTGCCGACGGACAGGATCGCCTGCGTCACCGTCGGCAGGGCCTCGGGGATGGCGGCGATGGCCAGCGAGACCGCGCTGACGAACAGCACATCCCAGGCCTGGTCGCGCTGCCGCCCCAGGGCGAACATCACGATCATGGTCAGGCCCGCGGCGGCCGTGATCCACAGCGTCAGGGTGTCGAGCTCCTTGGTGAGCGGCGGCACCTCCTTCCCGGTGACCGCCAGCATCCCGGAGATCTTCCCCAGTTCCGTTCCGGCGCCGGTCGCGGTGACGACGAGCACGCCGCTGCCGTGGGTGACCGGCGTGTTCATGAACGCCATGTTCGTCCGGTCGCCGGGCGCCGGCAGGGAGCCCGCCAGCGTGCCGGAGTCCTTCGCCGCGGGCACGCTCTCGCCGGTCAGCGCCGACTCGTCGATCTGCAGGGCGCTGGCCTCGACGATCCGCCCGTCCGCCCCCACCTGGTCCCCGGCGGCGATGAGCACCACGTCACCGACGACGAGCTGCTCCGCGGGGATCTCGGCCTCCGTCCCGTCCCTGCGCACCCGCGACGTCGCCTTCATCATCGACTGCAGCGCGTTCATCGCGCTCTCGGCCTTGCCCTCCTGGCGCAGGCCCACCACCGCGTTCAGCAGGGTCAGCACGATCAGCAGGACCGCGGTGGTCCACTCCCGGATGAGCAGCGAGACGGCCGCCGCGACCAGCAGGACGATCTGCATGTAGCTGCGGTACTGGGCGAGGAACCGGCGCCAGGCCGGGGTCGGTTCCTCCGCGGGCAGCGCGTTCGGCCCGTGCGCGGCCAGGAGTTCCGCGGCCCGGGCCGCGGACAGGCCGACCGCCGGGTCGACGCCGAACGCGGCCGCGACCTCCCGGGGAGGGCGCGCGTACCAGTCGTCCCCCGGAGCCCGGGACCCCTCTCCCGCAGATTCCGCCCGCACCGTCATCGTCGCCTCCGGCTTCAGCCGCGCTTCTTCTTCCCGTGCCGCCGGGAGGCGGCGTACGGATCGGCCGGCGCTCCGGCGGGGGCCTCCCGTTCCAGTTCCCGTCGGGTGACGAGCAGGGCCTTGCGTGCCTCTTCCCCCACGTCGGGGTACTGGGGGTCGATGTCCATCAGGGTGTGCGCGAGGACCGCCGCCGAGCAGATCCGGGCGAACCACTTCCGGTCCGCGGGGACCACGTACCACGGCGCCCACTTCGTGCTCGTGGCCGACAGCATCGCGGAGAACGCGTGCTGGTAGTCGTCCCACCGGGCCCGCTCGCGGACATCGGCTGCGGAGAACTTCCAGTTCTTCTCCGGCCGGTCGATGCGCTTCAGGAAGCGGGCGCGCTGCTCCTCCCGGGACAGGTTGAGGAAGATCTTCACCACCTTGAATCCGTTGTCGGTGAGGTAGTGCTCCCACCGGTTGATCTCCCGGTAGCGCCGGTCCCACACCTTCGGCCCGCCCGCCTCCGGCGGCAGCTTCTGCCGGACGAGGTGCTCGGGGTGGACCCGTACGACGAGGACCTCCTCGTAGTGCGAGCGGTTGAAGATGGCGATCTCGCCGCGCGCCGGCAGCCGGCGGGCGTACCGCCACAGGTAGTCGTGGTCGAGCTCCTCGGCCGAGGGCACCTTGAAGCTGCTGACCCGCACGCCCTGGGGATTGACCCCGCTCATCACGTGACGGATCGTCCCGTCCTTGCCCCCGGCGTCGATGGCCTGGAGGCACAGCAGTACACCGTACGTGTCCTGGGCGGCCAGCCGGCCCTGGTACTCGGCCAGCAACGACACCCCGGTACGCAGCAGCTCGGCGCCGTCCCGTTTCTTCAGGCCGGCCTTGTAGCGGGGATCGAAGTCCCGGCCGAGGCGCACCTCGGACCCCGGTTCCACCCGCAACGGCTCGATGAACTCCGCGATGCGCTCGGCTCTCTCGTCCGACATCACCCATCAGCCCTTCGCCGGACCCGGGACCGTCACCGCGCCGGGCGCCTCGTGCTCATTGTCTGCTCGCCGGGCCAAGATCGCCCGTCCCGCCGGGACCGGGCACGTCCGCCGCTTCGCCGTCCGGGCCGCTGATCGGCTCCGCGTGCACTCGTGGGGTCCGGCCGGTAGCGTCGATGAAGAGCGTTCCGCCCCAGAGGGTGTCCCGGCGGATCAGGGCCCGGCAGGTCCGCCGCCGATGTCGGCAGAGGAACGAAGCCCATGCCACAGCACAGCATCCACGCGGTGACCGCCGCGGCCGCTCTGGTCTGCCTGACCGCGGCCGGCCCCACCCCCGGCACCCCGGCGCCCGGCACCCCCACACCGGGCGCCACCACCCCCGCCGCCCGCTTCGTACCCGGACCCTGCCCGAAGCCGCCCGAGCCCATCGAGGCGCTGGACGGCGCACGCTGCGGACGGCTCGAAGTCCCCGAGAACCGCTCCCGCCCCGGCGGGCGGACCATCAAGCTGTCCGTCGCGGTCATCCCGGCCCTCGACCCCGCCAAGCCCGCACGGGAACCGGTGGTGTTCATGGCCGGCGGCCCCGGTTCCGACACCTTCGACGACATCCCCTTCCTCGTCGACTCCGGCCTGAACAAGGGCCGCGAGCTGATCATCATGGCCCAGCGCGGCAACCTCTACGACGAGCCGAACCTCGCCTGCCCGGAGATCGACCGGTTCAACAAGCAGTCCGTGGGCCTCGGGTACGACTCGGACGAGGCCGAACAGCTCATGCTGAAGGCGGTCAAGGACTGCCGCGGCCGCCTGACGGCCGCGGGCGTGGACCTGAGCGCCTACAACACCACCGAGAACGCTGCCGACTTCGCCGACCTGCGCAAGGCACTGAACATCCGGCAGTGGAACGTCTACGGGTACTCCTACGGCAGCAACCTGGCCCTCACCTACCTGCGCCTGCACCCCGAGGGCATCCGCGCCTTCGCGATCGACTCGGTCACGCCACCCCAGCACGTGACCCTGCCGTGGACCTGGGCCAGCACGGCCGAAGGGATCGACAACATCATCGAGGCCTGCGCGGCGCAGCCCGCCTGCAAGAACCGCTACCCGGACTTCCGCCGGACGCTGACGGAACAGGTACGCCGGCTGGAGGCCCGGCCCCTGACCCTGGACGTCGCGCCCCCCGGCGGAGGCAAGCCGGTGAAGGTCGTCCTCGACGGCGGCGCGCTGCTGAACCTGATCGTCGCCTTCACCCCCCGGCCGGAGGACCTTCCGGCGGCGCTCGACGAGCTGAGCCGGGGGAACCCGGAGCGCTTCGCGAAGGCCCGCGCGGCCGGATCGGTGCAGAAGACGGGCGAGTTCGCGCACGGCCTGACCCAGTCGGTCGTGTGCGGCGAGTGGGCACCGGGATACACGCCGACCGATGTGCTGAACGCAGGGCGCAAGGTCTACCCCGCATGGCCGGACACCGTCCTCGCCGAGGTGCCGCAACTGCCCTTCCAGTACCCGGCGTGCGGGATCTGGAAGGTACAGGACCGCGCGGCCGCCCAGCGGCTGCCGACCGTCAGCACGGTCCCGGCGCTCGTCATCTCCGGCACCTTCGACGTGAAGACCGGGGCGAGCTGGGCGAAGGACGTGGCCCGCAACCTGTCCCGCTCGACCTCCGTGCTGTTCCCCGGCATCGGCCACTGGGTGGTCCCGCAGTCGCCGTGCGCGCAGAGCGTACTGGCCTCGTTCTTCGCTCGCCCGACCGCGCCCGACACCGGCTGTGTGGACGACGTGGAGCCCAAACCGTTCACGATCATCCCCGAATGACCGGGAGGGCAGATGACCTTCGCCCGAGCGCCCCGCCGTCACCACCACGCCGGAAGACTCCTGGCCCCGTCATCGGCCGGCCTGGCAGCCGCCCTCCTCGTCGCCGGGCTGATCTCGGCGCCCGCCCGCGCGCAGACCCGTACCGCCACCGACCCCACCCCGGGAGCGCCGATCGGCACGGTCGCCCGGACCGCGGGAGACGCCACCTACGCACCGGGCCCCTGCCCGAAGACACCGGAACCGGTCGAGGCACTCGACGGCGCCCGCTGCGGAACGCTCACCGTGCCCGAGAACCGGCGGAAGCCGGGCGGCCGCACGATCGAACTCGGCGTCGCGATCGTGCCCGCGGCCACCGGCACGCCCAAGGCAGACCCGATCGTCTGGCTCGCCGGCGGACCCGGGGACGACGCGGTGGGGGAGGCGCAGATGGCGATCGACGGCGGCCTGAACCGCGACCGCGACGTCATCTTCATGTCCCAGCGCGGCACCTACTCGGCGCAGCCGAACGCCCTCTGCCCCAACATAGACGCGTTCAACGCCCGTGCCGTGGGCCTGGTCCAGAACGACCCCACCACCGAGCGCCTGCACGTCGAGGCCACCAAAGCCTGCCGCGACAAGCTCGCGGCCGCCGGGCTCGACCTCAGCACCTACAACGACATCGAGAGCGCCGCCGACTACGAGGACCTGCGCAAGGCACTCGGCATCCCCCAGTGGAACCTCTACGGCATCTCCTACGGCACCCACCTCGCGCTGGCCTACATGCGCCTGCACCCCGAGGGGCTCCGCTCGGTGGGCCTCGACGGCATCCTGCCGCCGTCCAGGGCCGGCTCGGCGGCGACCTGGAGCAGCGCCCGGCAGGGCTTCGACGGCCTCTTCAAGGCCTGCGCGGCACAGCCCGCCTGCAACAAGCGCTACCCGAACCTCTCGGCCACCTTCGACGAACTCGTCCGCCGGCTGGAGGCCGATCCGGTCACCACCACCGTCACGCTCCCCGGCGGCGACAAGCCCGTGAAGGTCGTGCTCGACGGCGGAGCCCTGGTGAACTGGATGACCTCGGCCACCCACGTGGCACCCCAGGTGCCCGCCGCCCTCGACGAGCTGGCGCACGGCAAGCCGCAGCGCATCGCCCAGCAGTGGGCGGGCGGCAAGCTCAGCCCCCAGGCCATGGGCAGGGTCGCACACGGCCTCGTCTACGGCGTCTTCTGCAGCGAGTGGACTCCGTACGAGAGTGAGCAGGCGGCGCTCCGGGGCGGCCAGGCGACGTTCCCGTCCTTCCCCCGCCCGGTGCAGGCGCAGGCCCCGCAGCTCACTTTCCTCCACCCCGACTGCGAGGCGTGGAACGTCCCCGCGGCGCCGCCCTCCATCCGGGACGCCACGCGCGGAGACATCCCCACCCTCGCCCTGTCCGGGGGCTTCGACTCCCAGACCGGCGCGGACAACGGCCCCTACGTCGCCCGTACGCTGACCGACGCCAAGGTCGTCACGGTCCCGTACGAGCCGCACGTGGTGTTCGCCACGTCGAAGTGCGCCCAGGACATCACCGCCTCCTTCTTCGACAACCCGGACGCACCGGACACCGCGTGCCTGAAGACCTTGAAGGCCCCCCAGTTCGAGATCACGCCCTCACCGGCCCCCGCATCGCCGTCCTGAACGGCGTCCTGAACACCTTCATGCCGGCGCCCGGGTGTGAAGCCCGGGCGCCGGCCCCTTCCCTTCCGCTCAGCCGTGGCCGCCCCCGTTGCGGACCGGTACGACCGGGCGCCACGGCGCGAAGGCACTCGCCCCGCGCGGCAGGATCCCCGCCAGCTCGGGGCAGTGCCGCAGCACGACGCTGGTCATGCCGTTGCGTTCGATCCAGTCCATGCCGAGAGGCGTGTAGACCTCCGGCCGGAAGTCGACCGTGAGGAAACGATCGCTCTGCAGACGCCTGCTGGCCATCAGGATGAACACGCGGAAGGCGGTGTCGCTGAAGCCGAAGCCCGCGGGCGGATTCTCGGCGAACAGCCCCACCATCGTGTCGATGTCGTCCACCGAGCGGTAGACGTCGCGCAGCCGGGCGACCGTCCCCGGATCGGCGGACAGGTCCTCGAACCGCCGGATCCGCGGCTTGTGCAGCCCCGCCCGGAAGTCGTTGTAGCGCGGGACCCCGCGGCGCCGGGTGCGCACCAGGTCGACCACGGACAAGTCGATCACCTCGCCGTCCCGCTCGAACGCCTGCAGGGTACGGGGGAAGTTGTGCAGGGTGATCGCGCCCGGGTGCGCGATGCCCAGCGAGTACAGGGTGTTCACCAGCCCCGTCTTGCGGATGAGCGGCTCCGTGGCGGCGCCCTGGAGGGCGGTGAAGTCCAGGCTGTCGAGCCGGCGCCCGAACCGGTGGTCGACGAGCTCGTAGTCGTCCGGCATCAGGGGGTGCATCCGGTAGACAGTGACGAACTCCTCCGTGAGGGAGTACGGGGCTCCGTGGTGGTCGGGCAGGCTCTTCGGGATGCCCTGCCGGCCGTTCGCCTCCAACAGCCAGACGCCCAGCTGGTCGAGCCACTTCTTCGGCGGACCCTGCCAGTTGGTCTTCATACCGACGTCGAGCGTCTCGGTGGCGAGGATCGCCGGCGTCCACTCGACCGTGTGGATCTTCGCGATCAGGGCGGACACGACGAGGCGGGCCGTGTGGTAGATCCGGTCCTCGTCCATCCGCGGATACTCGTGCCGCAGGGCTTCGCACACCGTGTTGTGCTCCCGCGCGAACAGGGTGTGCATCGCGCTGAGGCCCAGCCACCAGTTGTCGGTGAACCCGGTGAGCGGAGAGCCGTTCGAGCCGCCCGGCAGATGCCCGTCCTCCAGCCGCAGACCGGCGCCGCCGTCGGGCTCGCGCAGCGACGTCGCGGCGGACCGGTCACCGCCGTACACCTCCGCGCCGTCCCACCAGTGCGACACGTCGCTCGCGAACACGATCGGCGGCCGGCCGTCACCGGGCGTCGGCACCGCCTCGTCCTCTCCGAAGCGCATCACCGCCTCCCGCGGGCCGCCCGGCGTGTTCCGCCAGGTCTCGCCGGGCGGCATCGGAACCTCGACGCTCCGGGCGGAGACCGGGAACCTCCGGTGCTTGACCCAGTCGTGCACCTGGAACTGGATCCACGCGGCGGCGAGGATGTTCAGCGACGTCGCGGGGATGAACTGCTCACGCCGCAGCAGTTCCCGGCTCACGGTGACCGGATTGGGCGAGTCGAAGCGGTCCGGGCGGTACACGGGCGGCATGGTCCGGCCGAACGTGGCCCCGACAGCACCCATCCGCGGCGCCGACAGGTCGTTGTAAGAACCGTCGTAACTACGCCTGACCAGCAGCTCCTCGTCGGGCGGCGGCGGCACCGGACCGGCCTCCGGCAGAGCCTCCCGGGGCTCGGTGTCGATGAGGTTGTGCCGCCGCAGCGTCTGCCGGAAGGCCATCAGGTTGAGCAGGCCGAGCGGCGTGGGCAGCCGGTGCCACGGGACGAAGCGGTTGACCGCGCGGAAACCGGCCCGCAGCGGTGCCCCGAGCAGGGTGTTGCGCCGCGGCTCGACCGTCACGAAGCGCCGGCCCAGACGGTGGGCGCTGGAGGCCTCGTAGGCGGCCTTGCGGGCCCGGTTGAGGTTGCCCAGGGGGCGGAAGTCCTCCGAGGTGTGCCACGGGTTGAACGCCAGCAGATCGACCCGCGCGGCGCTCGCCCTGGCCTCGGCGGTGTCGACGTCCTGGCGCGGGACCGTCAGCGTCGCCACCGGCACGACGGGCGCGGCACTCTCGTGCCACTCGGCCGCCCCGTCCTCGATCGGCGTGTGCCGGGCGTCCACGTACCGCTGCACGCACAGCTCGAAGGTGACATCACCCCGCCGCAGCCGCTGGGCCAGCTCGCGCCGTAGGTGATCCGGATCGGTGCCCGACGCCGCCGGGGCCGGCGGGGGGGCCCCNGGGTGACACCCCCCCGCCGCAGCCGCTGGGCCAGCTCGCGCCGTAGGTGATCCGGATCGGTGCCCGACGCCGCCGGGGCCGGCGGGGCGCCCGCGGCGGGCCGCAGCTGGTAGCGCACCGGTCCGCGGTCGCCCCACAGGATCGCGCCCCGGCTCCAGTACGTCTCCAGGGCCAGGCTGTGCACCGTGCGCCGGGTTCCCGCGACGACGTTGCGCCGCATCCGGGTGGCCGCGGGCCGGCCGACCATCAGCGGCAGCGCGACGAACAGGGCGAACCCCTTCCGCAGCCGCGAGTCGGCACCGGCCATGGCCTTGGCGAAGGCGACGAACTCGCCCGCGTCGCGGGCGTGGGAGACCGGGAAGCTCGTCATCAGCAGATCGTGGACCTCGCCCGGGCCCACCTCGACGCGCAGCGCCGCCCCGCGCAGATCGGGCGCGAAGTCGGGCTGCCGGACCCCGCTCGCGTTGGAGAGCCGGACCGTGACCGGATACTCGGCTCCGGGCACGGCGAAGCCCGTCCGCAGGGCCTCCGGAAGGTCCTCGTGGAACCGCAGCCGGGCGTTCTCCACACCGAGGACCGCCTTGGCGTGGAAGGTCCGGTCGACCGCCGCCGCGCCGCTGCGTTTCTTCACCTTCAGCTGCACCCGCATCAGCTCGCGCGCCAGCCGTTCGAAGAGCAGCCGCTCTGCCTCCGGGCTGCCGCCGGCGTAGCGCTCGTACTGTTCGACCTCGTCCATTCGAGCCTCTTCCCGGAAGGGGGTTCCCATGTACTCCTCCCGACGCTGCACCAGCCCCGAGCCGCTGTCGTGCGGAGCGGAGCAGACAGGCGAACGCCCAGGTGAAAGGCGGGTTGTGGGGCACCACAGTGCAACTGGGCCCGCCCACCTGTCCGGCGCAGCGCCCCGGAATCTTCTGCGTCGGAGCATCGCCCCAGGAAGCCGGTTCCGCGGCGGCGGTCCGCTCCGCCCGGTTGGAGTCGTGACCGGACCCGCTGTTGTTGCGGCACGAGGAGCGTGTGCGCCTTCTGGAAGGCGTCGGCAGACCCACGGCAACAGGAACGGTGAGGGACATGCTCCCATCCAGCGAATCCCCGGAAGAGCAGGACCAGCAGACCGCGGCGGCGCGGCGGTACCGAGAGGCGTCCGCGGAACGGAAGGAGATCGAGAAGCAGCTGGCGGCGGGCGTGCGCTACCCGGACACCCCCGAGCGGATCGCCTCCCGGGCCAACCGGCTGCTCGAACGGGGCGGGGTGCCTCCGACCGCCGCCGTGGACAGCATCCACGCGGAGGCGATGGACGTGCCCGAGACCCTGGAGCGGGTCATCGGCCTCACCAAGGACCTCCAGCCGTGGAGCTTCCTGCCCCGAGGTGCCCGCGCGGCCGCCACCGTCGCCCGGATCTCGATCCTCCGGGGCGGCCTCGAACGGCCCCACGGAACCGGCTTCCTGGTTTCCCCCCGGCTGCTGCTCACCAACCACCACGTGCTGCCGGACGCGGCGACGGCCCGCCGCTGCTTCCTGGAGTTCAACGCCCAGGTGACCATCGACAACGCCCCCGACGCCGCGATCCGGTTCGCGCTCGAACCCGACACGTTCTTCGCGGCGGACAGCCATCTCGACTACGCGCTGGTCGCGGTCACTCCCGCCGCCGACGGCAGCCTCGCCGGCGAGCGGTTCGGCTGGAACCGGCTCAGCGTCCAGCAGGGCAAACTCGTCCAGAACGAACCGGTCAACGTCATCGGCCACCCGATGGGCCGGCTCAAGGAGATCGCGCTCCGGGACAACGCCCTCGTGCAGCGGCTGGACGACTTCCTCCACTACCGGACCGACACCGAGCCCGGCAATTCCGGCTCCCCGGTCTACAACGACCAATGGGAGGTGGTGGCGCTGCACCACATGGGCGTGCCGAACACGGACGCCCAGGGCCGCATCCTGCGCAAGGACGGCCAGCTGTGGCGCAGGGGCATCGACAGCGACGACACCGTCGACTACGTCTCGAACGAGGGCGCCCGCATCAGCTCGGTCCTCAAGCACCTCGCCGCTTTGCCGCTGGACCCCGGGCGGCGTGCGCTGCTGGCGGAGATGGGCCCCGAGTCCGGGCTCCGGCAGGAAGCCGTGGCCGGCCCGGTGGAGACACCGGTCGCACCGGTCGCGCCGGCCGTTCCCGCCGCAACCGCGGCCCCCGTCACTCCGGCCGTCCCCGTCGCACCGGCCGTGGCCCCGTCCCCGGCACCCGTATCAGCTCCCGCGCCGCAGGAGGCGGCGACGGCCCCCGCGGCCGGCGCTGTCCGCGGTCTGAAGGGCGCGCCGAACACGCTCTGGGGCGCGGGCAAACGGCACCTGGTGTTCCTGCACGGCCGGAGCCAGCAGGGCAAGGACCCCGAGCTGCTCCGCCGCGGCTGGACGGGGGGACTCAACCACGGCCTCACCCGCGCAGGGCTCCGTACCGTCGACCCGGAGCACGTCTGGTTCCCGTTCTACGGCGACCGGATCGCCGAAGTCATCGGGCAGCACGAGGCGCTTCCCGTCTCCTACGCCGACGCGCCCGCCGCGGCGGCGCTGGAGGCCTTCGCCGCCCGGTCGGCGGAGGGGACGTACGAGCAGCTGGTCATGGAGGCGGCGGTCCTGGCAGGCATGCCGCCGAACGGACAGGGCGCCGCCGAGAACATCGGCAGCGCGCTCATCGGATCCCTCCAGGGCGCCCTGAGCTGGCTGTCGGCCAAGACCGACGTGGACGCGCTGGCCATCGCGACGATCTTCCGCGACGTGGACGCCTACCTCGGAGACCCGACGGTCCGGGGGGAAGTCCTGGACCGGGTGTTCGAAGAGATCCCGCACGAGGGCGAACTGGTCCTGGTGACCCACAGCCTCGGCACGGTGGTCGGCATGGACCTCGTCGCCAACAGGCTCCTCCCCGGCATGAAGGTCACCCTGCTCGTCACCGCGGGCAGCCCCCTGGGGATGAACGCGGTGACGAGCAGGCTCGCCCCGCCGGGAACGAACCGCCCCGGTACGGTCACCGAGTGGGTCAACGCCTGGTGCCCGACCGACGCGGTGGCCATCGGCTGCCCGCTGGAGCGCGTCTGGGGCAAGCTGACCGAGGAACACGCGGTGGTGAACGCGAGCGACCGGGCCCACAGCATCGAGGAGTACCTCGCCCACCCCGAAGTCGCCCAGGCGATCGACCGGTTCCTCACGAAACCCGCCGACTGACCGCCGACTGACCTCCGGCCGACCTGCACCTGACCTCTGCGGTCTGGGGCGGGGGCGATGCCGCCCCCGCCCCGACGCGTCGTTCAGTGCTCACAGAGGGAGAATTCCCGTTCGTAGAGCTGCTCGTTGTGCTCGTCGACGAAGAACTTGCGTTCCTGCATGAGCTGTTCGCGGAACTCCTGCGCCTGCGCGAGCGTCATGGTCGAGGTCTCGGACCACGGCTGCTGCGGCGGCACGTCGGAGGTGGAGACGATCGTCTCCGACGGGTCGACCAGGAAGAACGCGAGGATCTTGCGGTGTCCCGGGCGGGTGGCGTCCGCGAGGCGGAACGAGCCGACGCGGTGCTGCAGGATGTTCGGGAACGCCAGGCAGCGGCCCGCCGGGGTCGGCGCTGATCCCAGGAGCTGGTTCAGCGAGTCCTCGTCCTCCAGGCCGTAGACCTCACGCAGCCCCTCGTCGTCGTTCTGCTCGTAGTCCGGGTCGTCGAGCGCCGCCCGGAAGCTCAGGCTGCTGTGGGTGATGTTCTCGCTGTCCCAGTAGTAGATGCCGGTCGAGACGATCCGCTCGTTGAGCATCCCCTCGACGTGCCAGGAACCGCCGGCGTACTCGGGCTTCTCCGGTGTCAGGTGGATGGTGGCGAGCTTGACGATGACCTGCAGACGGCGGCCGCGCAGGCTGACCCGGGCGGAGGCGTCGGGCGACCCGGGCGGGGTGAAGCCGGGGGCGTCGGGGACGATCGGGCTGCGGTTCTCCCGCCATGCGTCGTACGCCTCGTCCCACTCGCGCATGGCCGCCTTGTGGGCTTCGGGATCGCTGTAGTCGGACTTTCTCGGGTACTTCGGCCTGGGGTCGTACCACCCGTAGGGATCGGCCTCGATCCGCAGGGGGCGGGGATGACGCAGATCGGTGAGCACGTTCTCCCACAGCGGCAGCATCCGCCCGAACAGGTCCGGCAGGACGGAGACCAGCTCGTGGTGCGTCTCGGGGTGGACGTTGTTGACGTAGGAGCGGAAGGCGACATCGCCGTCCTCACTGACGTCGACGTCCGTGGGCAGCCACTGGAACTTCTCGGAGAACTCGTACTTCGAGTAGCGGTCGGTCGGATTCCGCCAGGCCTCCTCGGGGGCGCCGCTCGCCTCCTTCACCAGGCAGAACATCGAAGGATGCACCAGGTCCAGCACCTGGCCGTCCGATCCGGGGTGCCAGTCCTGCTCGGCTTCGGGGACCTCCTCCAGGACCCGGACCGCCTCACGCAGCCGGGACCGGAGCTTGTCGTCGACCAGCGTGTCCGACTGCCAGACCCCGTCGACTGCGGACACCTCGATGCCGGTCCGCTCGTCCCGCAGCGCGGCGTAGTGCGCGAGTTCGGCCAGTACGTACCGGACCTGTGCCTCGGTGAGGCCCTGGGCGACCGCCTCCTGCGTCCACCTGGCGACGATGCCGGCATCGTTCATCTTCTCGAACCACCCCGGCTTCGCCCGAATGTGTGCGCTGCACTCGATCATCTCGAGTTCCCGCAGCGTCCGGGGTGTCGCGAACGCTATGGAACGGGAAGCGTGAAAGGGCAGCGGGAAAGCAGACAGGCCGGTCAATTCTCTGGATCCTCCGAGTCGGTGTGCGGTGGCCGGAAGAATACTTCAGCCGACTGACACCGCAGCTGCGCTCTCCGCGCCCGCCGGACGGGTTGTTCAGGCCCCCGAGGACAGGAACTGACGGCGACATGGATCAAGCGGGTGCCACAGGCCGCCGCGGCCGACGCGAGGCGGACGGGTCCCTCGGCGGTGACCGCCCGGTCCGCCGCGCCGCTCGATGCGTTGACGACCGTACGGGGTGCGACTTCGGCCATGACGGCTTCGGCGCGACCCCCTTCTCAGACCACGGAGAGGAGGTCGACCACGAAGACGAGCGTGGAACCCGCCGGGATCAACGGCGAGGGGGACTGCTTGCCGTAGCCGAGGCGCGGGGGCACGATGATCTCGCGCCGGCCCCCGACCTTCATCCCCCGGATGCCCCGGTCCCAGCCCTTGATGACCCTGCCGCCGCCCACGGCGAACTTGAACGGCTCGCCCCGGTCCCAGGAGGCGTCGAACTCCCGCCCGGACGCGAAGGTGATCCCGACGTAGTGGACCCGGACGACCCGGCCCGGCTTCGCCTCGGGCCCGTCCCCCACCACGAGGTCGCGGACCGTCAGCTCCTCGGGAGCGTCCCCCTCCGGACGCTCGATGACGGGCCTCGTCGGTTCACTCATCGCAGCCTCATCTCTTTCCGCATCTCGTTCCCCATCACTCTCCGCCGGTCGACCGAAGTACGTCAAACCCACCCACACGTCACACGTGACGGGGCGGCAGATTCTCGCTCCGGGCGATCCGGGCCCGCAGCGTGCCCTCGAACTCCGCGGCGCGGGCGCGCTGGACGCGCAGCTTGCCGACCTGCTCGGCGGCGGCCTGCCGGTAGCTCCGTACGCGCTTCAGCAGGGCTTCGCGGCCGTCGGCGTCGTCGCCGGGTCGGTCGCCGCCCTCGACGCCATCGAGCACAAGTGCGCCCGGCGCGGCAAGACCGTCGAGATCACCGGCCTGAACGCGCCCAGCGCCGGCCTCCACGGCAGGCTCAGCGGCGAACTCGCCGCCCCAGGGCTGCAATGACCACGTTCTGTCAGATCCGGACACCCCGTCGGCCTGCCCCGGAAGTCATGTCCTGGCCGTCACGGCTCTGCAAAATGGTTTGAGCTCGGCCGCCGGCACCGACAGGATCGGAGAAGACCGATGAGTTCTTCCCGGCGCCGCAGTCTGTCAGTGTGACCGCCACGCGCGGAGGACACTCACAAGACGGAAGGCGTCATGGCCGCACCACACGAAACACCCACTCTCTCGCCCGACCGCGTCACTGCCGTGCTGCGGATTCTCGTGCTGTCCACGTTCGTCGTCCTCCTCAACGAGACGATCATGGTCAACGCGATTCCGCGGCTCATGCGCGAGTTCGATGTCACCGCAGCCGCCGCAGGGTGGCTGTCGACGGCGTTCATGCTCACCATGGCCGTCGTCATCCCGGTGACCGGGTGGTTCCTCCAGCGCGTCACGACCCGGACCGCCTTCGGTCTCGCCATGGCACTGTTCCTCGCCGGCACGGCTCTGGCCGCGGCCGCGCCCGCCTTCCCCGTACTGCTCGCTGCCCGCGTCATCCAGGCCAGTGGCACCGCCGTCATGATGCCGCTGCTCATGACGACGCTGATGACCCTCGTGCCCCCGCGCGACCGCGGCCGTGTCATGGGCAACATCACCCTCGTCATCTCCGTGGCACCCGCCCTCGGCCCCGCCGTCTCCGGTGTGCTGCTGCAGCTGGGGTCATGGCGCCTGCTGTTCCTGGCCGTGATTCCCGTCGCCGGAGCCATGGCCCTGTTCGGCCGGCGTGAACTGATCAACATCGGCGAGCCGCAGGCCGCCCCGATCGACTGGCTGTCCGTCCCGCTGGCGGCTGCGGGCTTCGGCGCCCTGGTCTACGGCCTGAGCGGGCTCGGTGCCGAGAACGCGGCGCAGGCCGCCGTGCCCCCGGTGCCCATCACTCTGGCCGGCGCCGCGCTCGTAGGACTGTTCGTATGGCGGCAGCTGGCACTGCAGCGCTCCTCCACCCCGCTGCTGGACCTGCGGGCGCTGTCGTCGCGCCACTTCTCCATGGCACTGGGTCTGATGTGCCTGTCCTTCATGGCCCTCATGGGCGCCTTCATCCTGCTGCCGATATACCTGCAGGAGGTGTGCGGCCTGACCTCGCTGCAGACCGGGCTGCTCCTCATCCCGGGCGGCCTGACCATGGGTCTGCTCGGACCCCAGGTCGGCAAGCTGTACGACCGGTTCGGCGCACCACGCCTGGTCGTACCCGGAGCCGCACTCACGGCGCTCTGCCTTGCGCTGTTCGCCCTCACGGCAGAACGGACCTCGCCGTGGCTGGTGCTGGCCCTTCACGTGGCCCTGAGTGCGGGCATGGCGTTCGTCTTCACCCCCGTCTTCACCTCCGGCCTGTCCGTGCTGCCGCCGCACCTCTACCCCCACGGCTCCGCCATCCTGGGCTCGCTCCAGCAGGTCGCCGCCGCGGCCGGCACGGCCCTGGTCATCAGCGTCATGTCGGGCCACGCCGCCACGGCGGCAGCCGAGGGCGCCGACGCCACCGGCGCCCTGGCCGTGGGCATCCGGTGGGGATTCGGCGTCGGCGCCGTGCTCGGCGCCCTGGCCGTGCTGGTCGCCCTGCTGATCCGTACCCCGCCCGCACCGCCACAGCCTTCCGGGCCGGAGACCCAGGACGAAGGCGGCACCGAAGGCGGCACCGAGACGAGCAAAACCGCCCACACGCCCACCTGACGCCGCCGCTGCGAGCACCGGGCCGATCAGCCAGGGCCTTCAACCGGTCCGGGAAACGCGCCATCGACGTGCACGATCCCGCCACCGCCACCGCAACGCCAGCCTCCACACGACCGCTGGCACAGCGCCCCAGCAGGACGCGGACCAGCCCATGACCGTGGCCGTTGCCCTGCCGTCTCACCGGGTGGGGGTGAGGGTGAGCGAGACGGCAGAGCAACGACGTCCTGGGTGTCAGGGCCGGGCCGGGCCGGTTCCCGCGAGCACCTCGGGGCGCAGCAGGGAGGTGAGCCGCTCGGCCGGCAGCAGCCCCCGTTCCAGGACCAGCTCGGCCACCCCCCGGCCGCTGGCGAGGGCCTCCTTGGCGATGTCGGTGGCGGCGGTGTATCCGATGTGCGGGTTGAGGGCGGTCACCAGGCCGATGGAGTTCTCGACGCTGGCGCGCAGCATCTCGGTGTTGGCGGTGATGCCGCTCACGCAGCGTTCTGCGAGGGTGAGGCAGGCCGCGCGCAGGTGAGTGACGGACTTGGACAGCGAGTGCAGGATGACCGGCTCGAAGGCGTTGAGCTGGAGCTGTCCGGCTTCGGCGGCCATGGTGATGGTGATGTCGTTGCCGATGACCTCGAAGGCGACCTGGTTGACGACCTCGGGGATCACGGGGTTGACCTTGCCGGGCATGATGCTGGAACCGGCCTGGACCGGGGGCAGGTTGATCTCGCCGAGTCCGGCGCGGGGCCCGGAGGAGAGCAGGCGCAGGTCGTTGCAGGTCTTGGACAGCTTGACGGCGATGCGCTTGAGGACGCCGGACATCTGGACGAAGGCGCCGCAGTCCTGGGTGGCTTCGACCAGGTCGGGAGCGGTGACCAGGGGCAGGCCGGTGATGCCGGCGAGGTGGCGGCGGGCGGCCTCGGCGTATCCGGCCGGGGCGTTGAGACCGGTGCCGATGGCGGTGGCGCCGAGGTTGATCTCGTGGACGAGCCCGAGGGCCTCCGCGAGCCGGCTGCGGTCCTCGTCCAGCATGACGGCGAAGGCGGAGAACTCCTGTCCGAGCGTCATCGGCACGGCGTCCTGGAGCTGGGTGCGGCCCATCTTCAGGACATCGTGGAACTCGGCGGCCTTGTCGGCGAAGGCGGTCTGCAGGACGGCCATGGCGTCGAGCAGACCGCGCACCGCGAAGACGGTCGCGATCCGCACGGCGGTGGGGTAGACGTCGTTGGTGGACTGGCCGAGGTTGACGTCCTCGTTGGGGTGCAGGTGCCGGTACTCGCCCCTGGCATGGCCCAGCAGCTCCAGTGCCCGGTTGGCGATGACCTCGTTGGCGTTCATGTTGGTCGAGGTGCCCGCGCCGCCCTGGATGACGTCGACGACGAACTGGTCGTGGAGCATGCCGCCGCGGATCTCCTGGCAGGCGGCGACGATGACGTCTGCCTTCGAGGGTTCCAGCAGGCCGAGTTCCCCGTTGGCGAGGGCTGCGGCCTCCTTGACGGCGGCGAGGGCATCGATCAGGTGCGGGTAGGCGGAGATCGGTGTGCCGGTGATGGGGAAGTTCTCGGTGGCGCGCAGGGTGTGGACGCCCCAGTAGGCGTCTGCGGGGACGTCGCGGTCTCCGATCAGGTCGTGTTCACTGCGGCTGGAGGCGGTCAAGGCGGTCACGGGTGTGCGGATCCTCTTCCTGAGGTGGGCGGATCGGTGGTTGAGGGGGGCAGGCGGGTGTCAGACGGTTGCGGTGACGGGGGCGCCGGGCGGGTTCAGGGCCGCTACCGGCCGGATGCCTCCGACAGGCCGGCCCGCACCATGGCGACGGCCTGGACCGGCCCCGGCGCCGAGCGCGGACAGCAGGCGGCCTCGATGTCCCCGATGCTCGTCCGGACCTCGCCCTCGCTGCCGAGGACGGCGACGCAGCCGTAGTGGACCCTCTCGGTCATGCCGCCCCGTATGACGTGGGCGACGGGGGCGTGCCGGGGCTCGCGGACCGTGCCGGGGCTCGCGGATCGCGGCGCGTCCGCGAGGAAGCTGCTGCGCATCACGGCCTCGTTCTGTGGTGGGCCGCTGCTGCCCGGGGGTGGCGACCGCCACCCCCGGGCGCGGGCGGACGGGCGGGCGCCCGGCTCAGCCGTCGCTTCGGGCGGCGGTGCGCGCCACACGGCCGCGGACCGCGTACCAGCCGGCGACCAGCGCCGCGGCGATCAGCGGTACGCACAGCACGGTGGTGCGCCCCGCACCTCCGTCGGCGTACATGAGGACCAGGACGGAGGCGAGGAAGGCCAGCGTCACGAGTTCGGTCCAGGGGGAGCCGGGCAGGCGGTAGGAGGGGCGGGTGAGTTCCCCGCTGCGGGTCTTCCGCCAGAAGAGGAGGTGGCAGACCATGATCATGCCCCAGGTGGCGAGGATTCCGAGCGCGGCGAGGTTGAGGACGATCTCGAACGCGTCCGCGGGCACCACGAAGTTGAGCCCGACGCCCAGGACGCACATGCCGCTGGTGAGGAGGATGCCGCCGTAGGGGACCTGGGTCCGGCTGAGCCGTGCGGTGAACTGCGGGGCGGAGCCGTTGACGGCCATCGAGCGGAGGATGCGGCCGGTGGAGTAGAGGCCGGAGTTGAGTGAGGACATGGCCGCGGTGAGCACGACCAGGTTCATCACGTCGGCGGCCGCCGGGACACCGATGTGGGAGAGCACGGTCACGAACGGGCTCTGGGCCCCGCTGTAGCTGCTCCAGGGCATCAGCATCGACAGCAGGACGACCGAGCCGACGTAGAAGAGGCCCACGCGCCACATGATCGAGTTGATCGCCTTCGGCACGATCTCCTCGGGCTTCTCGGTTTCGCCGGCCGTGACGCCGACCAGTTCGACGGAGGCGTAGGCGAAGACGACGCCCTGGATGATCAGCAGCATGGGGAGCAGGCCGTGCGGGAAGATCCCGCCGTTGCCGGTGATCAGAGCAGGGCCGGGGACGGCGCCGTCGACGGGGTGCCGGGTCGCCAGGAGGAAGATCGCGATCCCCATGAAGACGACCAGGGCGCCCACCTTGACGAGGGCGAACCAGAACTCCAGTTCGCCGAAGATCCGCACCGAGATGAGGTTCACGGTGAGAACCACGGCCAGGGCTATGAGGGCGATCACCCACTGGGGGACATCGGAGAACAGGTGCCAGTAATGGGCGTACGTGGCGACGGCGGTGATGTCGGCGATGCCGGTGGTCGCCCAGTTGAGGAAGTACATCCAGCCCGCGGTGTACGCGCCCTTCTCCCCGAGGAACTCCCGGGCGTAGGAGACGAAGGCGCCGGAGGACGGCCGGTACAGGACCAGCTCGCCGAGCGCGCGTACGACGAGGAAGGCGAAGATCCCGCAGACGGCGTAGGCGATGAACAGGGAGGGCCCGGCGTCGGCGAGGCGTCCGCCCGCGCCGAGGAAGAGCCCGGTACCGATCGCGCCGCCTATGGCGATCATGTTGACGTGGCGGGGTTTCAAGGACTTGCTGTAGCCGGTGTCACCGGCGTCGACGTGACGGGTCGTGGGGCGCTTCTCGTCTTTGAGGAACTGCTCGCTCACGCCTCGGGTCTGCCTTCCGTAGGGGCGGTGGTGCGCTGGGGGCGCACGATGTCGGTGAGGGTCGTCTCGACCCGTCGCAAGTGGTGGGACATGGCTTCCACCGCGTCGTGCTCGCTGCCGTCGACCAGCGCCTCCAGGATGGCCCGGTGCTCGCAGTTGGACTGCTCGCGCCGGCCGCCCAGTTCGTTGAGGAAGGTCGACTGACGCGCCAGTGCGTCGCGGATCTCCTCGATGACGCGGCGGAAGACGGGGTTGCGGGACGCCTCGGCCACGGCCAGGTGGAACACGGTGTCCATCGCCACCCACGCGGTGGTGTCGGTCTCCTGCTCCATCCGGTCCAGCAGATGGCGCAGCTGGTCCAGGTCCTCGGGGGTGCGGCGCAGCGCGGCGTACCCGGCGACCGGGATCTCGACGTGCCGGCGCACTTCCAGCAGGTCGCTGGCGGCGTAGTCGCCGAAGGTGGGCTCCTCGACCGTGTTCGCCACGACGAACGTGCCCTTGCCGCTCTTGGACACGGTCAACCCCATGGCCTGCAGGGCCCGGAGGGCCTCCCGCAGTACGGGCCGGCTGACCTCCAGGGTGCGGCACAACTCGGCTTCGGAGGGGAGCTTGTCGCCCACGGCGTACTCACCGCGCTCGATGGCGCTGCGCAGGTGGCCGAAGACCGCTTCCATGGCACTGACGCGCCGCGGAAGGGGGCCACCTGTCTGGCTGTCTGACAGGTTCACGCTGTGATCTTGGGGGGTCCCCCGCGGGGTGTCAAGGTACCTGTGCCAGGAAAGTCCGGCTCGGCACGCTTCGCGCCGTGCGCGTGCTCCGTCCGGCAGTC
This sequence comes from Streptomyces yangpuensis, assembly GCF_001005295.1. Classification (GTDB taxonomy): domain Bacteria; phylum Actinomycetota; class Actinomycetes; order Streptomycetales; family Streptomycetaceae; genus Streptomyces; species Streptomyces yangpuensis. The sequence goes on from NZ_LBMK01000003.1 coordinate 762,994, forward strand.
CGGTCAGGAGCGGTACTTCCGGTGGAGCCCGCGGCAGCGACCAGGGCCCGCACGACCGGGGCGTCGGCGCCCATTTCCGGGTGCCACTGGACCCCCACGGCGAAGCGGTGCCGGGTGCTCTCGACGGCCTCGACGGTGCCGTCCGCCGCACGGGCGGCGACGACCAGTCCCGCGCCGAGGCGGTCCACCGCCTGATGATGGTGCGTGGCGACGTGGTGCGTCCCCGGCAGCAGGGCGCCGACCCGGGTCCCGGGTACGGTGGTCACGGCGTGCGAGCAGAAGTGGCCCCGGTAGGGGTTGTGGCCGTCGTGGCCCACCCGGTCGGGCAGGTGCTGGATCAGGGTGCCGCCCTCGTGTACGTTCATCAGCTGCATCCCCCGGCACACCCCGAGCACGGGTATGTCGCGGGCGAGGACGGCGGCCAGTACGGCCCGCTCCCATGCGTCGCGCTCGCGCACCGGCGGCCCGGTACGCGGATGGGGCACGGCTCCGTAGAGGGCGGGATCGAGGTCCTCGCCTCCCGCCAGGAGGATCGCGTCCAGACGCTCGACCACGTCGGCGGCGGCCTGCGGCGCGTCCGGCGGCAGCAGTACGGCGCGGCCGCCGGACGCCCGCACGCAGTCCGCGTAGGCCGCGGGCAGCACTGCGGCGGGAAGGTCCCACTCACCCCACTGCGCGTGGGCGAGGTAGGTGGTGATTCCGATGAGCGGTGGCTGGGGCATACCACTTCCTTTCGGGGCCTGAGGGGTGACCGTCGACAGCCGGAGCCGAACCGGACGCCCCCGCCACGGCAGGCTGCCGCGGATGACGCGGTGGTGCTGGCGGAGGTCACCGGGACGGCGGGGGAGGGGTGTTCGCGGGCCAGGAGCGCAGGCTTGCGTTTTTCTTGCCGCGAGCAAGAATCCTGCTGGCGTTCATCTCCAATCACAAGAAAACACATCTTCGCGACAGATAAGTGAGCCTTAACTCCGTGCACGGACTCGACCCCCGCCTGCTCGCCACCCTCGAAGCCGTCGTACGGCACGGCTCCTTCAGCGCCGCCGCACGTGAACTCGGCTACAGCCCGCCAGCCGTCTCCCAGCAGATCGCCGAACTCGAACGCCGCGCCGGCCTCAGGGTGCTCGAGCGCCGTCCCGTCCGCGCCACACCGGCCGGCGAAGTCCTCCTCGGCGCGGAGCAGGGCGTCCGCAGTGCGCTGGCGGCGGCGTCGGCCGAAATCGGCGCCATGCGCGCCGGTACGGCCGGACGGATCCGGCTCGGTGCCTTCGCCTCGGCCGCCACCGGCATCGTTCCGCAGGCCCTGGCCCGACTCCACGCCGCCTACCCCCACGTGCAGGTCAGCCTCAGCCAGCTGGAGCCCGAGGCCGGCTACAACCGGCTCAAGCGGGGGGACATGGACCTGGCCTTGAGCTACGACTACGACTTCATCCCCGTCGCGCCGCCCCGGATGCTGCGCCGGACGCTGGTCGCACGGGATCCGGTGGTGGCCGTCGTCCCGGCACACCACCGACTGGCCGACCGGGAGGTCATCGACCTGGCCAGCCTCGCCTCCGAGACGTGGATCGCCGCCCCGGAGGCCGCGCTGCGCCTGGAACTGCTCTCGCAGATGGCCAACACGCCCGGATTCCAAGCCCGTCTGCAATACGAGGGAGACGACTTCAACACCGTGCTCGGGTTCGTGGCCGCGGGCCTGTGCGTGGCCGTCATGCCGCGACTCGCCCTGCCCCGCACCCACACCCAGGTGGTGGCCCGCCCCCTGGCCGAGCCGCGGCTGACCCGTTTCATCTACGCCGTCCGCATCGACACCCGGCACACCCCGCGCGCCGTCCTGGATCTGGAAAAGATGCTCGCCGCCCAGGCGTTGGCCGCACTCTCGTAAGGCGTCCGGCGTCCCGAGGCCGTGCGGACGACCGGGTCGTGGAGGCTACGTGAAAAGCGGCCAACTTGCTCACGGTCGCACGCGCGTAGACCCCACCGGCACGCCGCAATTCCCACCGTGTCCGACTACCGGACACGGTGGCTGAAAGTTGAACTATTGTGTGACAGGCACACTATGTTTGCCGCGGTTGACGTTCCACCGAGAGGAAACCCCTCATGACCGCAACCGACAGCGCGCCGGGAACGGCGCGCGTCCTCACCGGCTACCGCCCCGAGGACGGCTTCATGGCCGCAGAGCTGGACCCGCCTCCGGCCGAGTACGTATGGCACGACCCGAACGCCGAGCAGCAGGACCAGCGTTACGGCCCCGGCGTCGGCTACCGGCAGTGGCTGGCGGTGGACGCCCGCGACGGTGCCGTCTGGTTCGGCGACACCGACTGGCGGGCCCCGCAGGAGTCGCCGGGCGACCGGCTGCCCGGCATCCCCCGCAGGGCCCTCGGCGACGGGACCGTCCCCGACCCCGGAATCATGGTGCAGTTGCTCGGCCACCTCAGCCACGACGAACAACGAGGCTGCACCTGGCACTTCTTCGACGCCGAGGAACTGCACGCACTCGCGGAGCGCGTCCTGCCCGCCGTGCAGCGGCTCGTGGACTCGATCCACCGGATCGGGCCCGAAGGCGCGCTGGAATGGTCGGCCGAGGCAGCCACCGCATGGGACGACATCGAGCAGGCCGCGACCCCCGACTTCGCGCCCTCCGGGGAACTCCGCTGGCCCAGACCGCGCACGACACCCGTCCCGGCCTGGCGCGTCGAGGTCGGCGCCTTCCTGGCCGCCAACCCCGGGCTGTGCGACCCCTCCTGGGGCCTGGCCACGGACGAGGAACTCGACACCTACGCCGACTACAGCCCCCAGGACGGCTATGGCGGCGTACCGGGGCGGATCTGTCACGCCGCCGACCAGCGGATAGAGGACGGCTTCACCTTCTACGGCCACCGCGCCGCCCTGTACGCCTACCGGGCACGGGCCTGCGGCGACCGTACTCCGACAGATGCCCGCGTCTGGCTGGAGACGACGGAGGCCGGGCGGGACACCTGGGAGGCGGCCAGGCCCCTCGGAGCCTCCCTCGCCGACGTCCCCGACTGCGTGCTGGCGTCCCTGGCCGAAAGGTTCCAGAACGCCGCGCACGAACACGGGCTGGCCCTGACGGGCCTGACCGCCTATCTCCGGCGGCTGCGCGGCGCGGAACGCTCCGCCGTCGATCAGCAACTCGTCCACGAGGGCGAGGAAGTCGAACGCCTCGAGAACATGCTCAAGGACTTCCGTGCCGCACGTAACCGCACCGTGACGCGGATCCTGGCCTGGTCCGACGGACGCGGGGACGCGGAGATCGCCCGGCTGGCGTCCCTGCCCGACACGTACGTCAGTGACTGGAGGGCCCGCCTGACCGACGAACAGATCACCACGACCGGACCGTGAAGCACGCGCGGCCACTGCCCGAGGCAGGATCTGAACCGATACCGGGAATCAGGCCGCGACGAGCTCCTGCTCGCGGTCCGGCGTCCTGGTCTTGGGCTTCCTGTTCGGCAGCGAGAGCCGGAAGACCTTGCGCCACGCGGAGAACACCTGCTTCGGCAGCGGCCCGGTGACGTACTCCAGCTCGTACTTCTCGAACAGCGCGCGCACCTTCACCGCGACCTCGGCGTACCGGTTGCTCGGCAGGTCCGGGAACAGGTGGTGCTCGATCTGGTGCGACAGGTTGCCGGTCATGAAGTGCATGGCCCTGCTGCCGCTGATGTTCGCCGAGCCCATCATCTGGCGCAGGTACCACTGGCCGCGCGTCTCGCCCTTGATCGAGCGGCGCTCGAAGACCTGCACGCCCTCGGGGAAGTGCCCGCACATGATCACCGAGTGGGACCAGAGGTTGCGGACCAGGTTCGCGGTGAACGTGGCGGCGAGCGTGGTGAGGAACGACGGGCCCGACAGCAGCGGGTGGATCACGTAGTCCTTGAGCACCTGCTTGCGGATCTTGCGGCCGACGGCCTTGGCCCGCGCGCGGAACTCCGGGTTCTTGCGGCGGCGCTTGCTCAGGTTCCGCCCGAGCTCCAGGTCGTACGCTGCGATGCCGTACTCGAAGAAGCAGGCGTTGATGAAGTTCCACAGCGGCTGGCCGAGGTGGAACGGGTGCCACCTCTGGTCCTCGTCGACGCGCATGATGCCGTAGCCGAGGTCGTTGTCCTTGCCGATCACGTTGGTGTACGTGTGGTGCAGCTCGTTGTGCGAGTGCTTCCACTGGTCGGACGGCGAGACGTGATCCCACTCCCAGGTGGTGGAGTGGATCTTCGGGTCCCGCATCCAGTCCCACTGCCCGTGCAGGACGTTGTGGCCGATCTCCATGTTGTCCATGATCTTCGCCACGGACAGCCCGGCGGTGCCGATCAGCCACGCGGGCGGGAAGAAGGAGAACAGCAGCACGCCCCTGCTGACCAGCTCGAGCTTGCGCTGCGCCGAGATGACCTTGCGGATGTAGGCGGCGTCCTTCTCCCCCCGGCTGGCGATCACCTCGTCGCGGATCGCGTCCAGCTCGCGGCCGAGCTCCTCGATCTGCTCCGCGGTCAGGTGGGCGGTGGGGTCGATGGCGGTCAAGGTGCTCCTACCGTTCGATGTCGCAGGGGCCCGCGGCGGCGGACACGCAGGTCTGGATGAGGACGCCCGGATCGGCCTCGGTGATCTCGCCGGTGCGCAGGTCGCGGACGGCGCCCGCCTTGAGCGGCGTGACGCAGCCGAAGCAGATGCCCATACGGCACCCGGACGGCATGAGCACGCCGGCCTCCTCGCCGACGTCCAGCAACGGCGTGGCGCCGTCCGCCTCGACGGTCTTGCCGGTGGCGCTGAACCTGACCGCCCCGCCGTCACCGGCGACGACGACGCCGGGGCGGAAGCGTTCGGTGTGCAGGCGCTCCTGGACGCCGTGTCCGCTCCAGAAGTCCTCGGCGGCGTCGAGCAGGCCCGCGGGCCCGCAGGCCCAGGTCTCGCGCTCGGCCCAGTCGGGTACCAGTTCGCCGAGACGGGCGATGTCCAGCATGCCGTCCGTGTCCGTGTGCACCTCGGTGAGCCGCAGCTTCTTGTCCGCGACCAGGTCGTGCAGTTCGTTGCGGAAGATCACGTCCTGCGGCTGCGGCGCGCAGTGGACCATGACGACGTCGTCGAACTCGATGTCACGCAGCATGCCCATCACCGGCGTGATGCCGCTGCCGGCCGTCAGGTAGAGCACCTTGGCGGGCTTGGTCTCCGGCAGCACGAAGTCACCCGTTGCCTGGTCGAGCTGGACCAGCGTGCCGGGCTTCGCCCTGCGGACCAGATGGTTGCTGACCTTGCCGTCCGGGATCGCCTTCACGGTGATCGTGAGGCGGCCGTCCCGGCGGTCGGTCGGCGAGGTGAGCGAGTAGGCGCGCCACAGGCGCCTCCCGTCGACGTCGACCCCGATCCGCACGTACTGACCGGCCGTGTGACCACGCCAGCCCCTTCCCGGCCTGATCACGATGGTCGCGGCGTCACCCGTCTCGGGGTGCACGGCCTCGATGCGCCCCCGCAGGTCAGCGCCCGCCCGCAGCGGGCTGACCAGGTCGAGGTAGTCCGACGGCAGCAGCGGCGTCGTGACCATCTCCAGTAGTTTCCACGCCCTACTGCGGAGGGCTGCACTCGTCATGACCCCAGCTTGATGCGCCTCAGGGCGTAAAGTCCTGACCGTAAGACGTAAATCTGGTCGGCTGAATTGTTCGCAGGGAATAAAACATGAGCCATCCCATCCGGAAGGTCACCGAACTGGCGCTGGATCGGACAACGGTCACCGCACTCCGGGCCACGCTGAGGACCACCGCCGACGAGATCGTTCAGGCGATCATCGACGAGGTCCCTCCCTACGCCAACGCCCTCTCGGGCCGCATGGGCGTCACCATCCGGCGAGCCGTCCGCACCGCCCTGGGTCACTACCTGGACCGCGCGAGCGGGAGTGCCACAGGCGGCGACGCCCGTGACGCAGCCTACGAGCTGGGCCGCGGCGAGGTGCGCGACGGCCGTTCGATGGACGCCCTGCTCAGCGCCTACCGCGTCGGCGCCCGCGTGGCCTGGCGATGCCTGGCAGCGGGTGCCGTACCCGCGGGCCTGCCCGCCGCCGAGGTCGCCAAGTTCGCCGAGCTGACCTTCGCCTACATCGACGAGCTCTCCGCCGCGAGCGCCGCGGGCCACGCCGACGAACTGGCCGCCCGGGGCCGGGACCACGAGCGCCACCTGGAACACCTGGCCCGTGACCTCCTGGCCGGCGAGAGCCCGGACGTGCTGCTGGCCTCTGCGCAACGGGCCGGGTGGCAGCCTCCCGTCTCGCTGACCGCGGTCCTGCTGCCCGCCGCCCAGGCCCGGCCCGCCTACCGCTCGCTCGACCCGAGCACGCTCGTCCTCGATGATCTGCCGGACGCCTTCGGCGTGCTGCTCGTCCCCGACGCCGACCGGTCACATCTCTTGCGGCAGCTGACCGACCGCACCGCCGTGGCCGGTCCGGCCCGGCCATGGACCCGCGCCTCCGCCTCGTACGCACGAGCCGCACGTGCGCGCTCCCTCTCGTGCGATATCCGCGACACCGAGGAGCACCTGCCCGAGCTGGTGCTGAGCGCCGACGTGGACGCGTTCGCAGACCTGCGCGCGCGAGCCCTCGCACCACTGCGGACCTTGCCCGTCGCGACCGCACGGCGGCTGGAGGAGACGTTGCGGGAGTGGCTGCTGCACCAGGGCAGGCGGGACGAGGTGGCGGCGGCGTTGTTCGTCCATCCCCAGACCGTCCGGTACCGGATGTCGCAGTTGCGGGAGCTGTTTCCGGATCTCGCATCGCCGCGCCGGGTCCTTGAGCTGACGCTGGCGGTCGGTCTTCGCGCCGACTGACACGTACCAGCGGGTGGCGCCGACGGCGCCTGACGGCAAAACCGTAGGTCAGGCGCCATCTTTCAGTGCCTCTAGAAGAAGCCGAGCTTCTTCGGCGAGTACGAGACGAGAAGATTCTTGGTCTGCTGGTAGTGCTCCAGCATCATCTTGTGGGTCTCGCGGCCGATGCCCGACTGCTTGTAGCCGCCGAAGGCGGCGTGGGCGGGGTAGGCGTGGTAGCAGTTCGTCCAGACGCGGCCCGCCTGGATGGCACGGCCCGCGCGGTAGGCCGTGTTCACGTCCCGGGTCCAGACGCCCGCGCCCAGGCCGTACGCCGTGTCGTTGGCGATGCGCACGGCGTCCTCGAAGTCCTCGAAGGAGGTCACCGACACCACCGGTCCGAAGATCTCCTCCTGGAAGATCCGCATGTGGTTGTCGCCCTCGAAGACGGTCGGCTCGACGTAGAAGCCGCCCGCGAGCTCGCCCTCCAGTTCCTGGCGCCGTCCGCCCGTGAGGAGCTTCGCGCCCTCCCGCCGGCCGATCTCCACGTACGACAGGACCTTCTTCAGCTGCTCCTCCGAGGCCTGGGCCCCGATCATCGTGTCCGTGTCCAGCGGGTGCCCCGGCACGATCAGTTCGGTGCGCGCCACGGCCGCGTCGAGGAAGTCCCCGTACCGGCCGCGCTCGATCAGGGCCCGCGAGGGGTTCGTGCACACCTCGCCCTGGTTGAGCGCGAACATGGTGAAGCCCTCCAGGGCCTTGTCGCGCAGGTCGTCGTCCTGCGACCAGATGTCGTCGAAGAAGAGGTTCGGACTCTTGCCGCCGAGTTCCAGCGTGACCGGCTTCAGGTGCTCGGCCGCGTACTGCATGATCAGCCGGCCCGTCGCCGTCTCCCCGGTGAAAGCGATCTTCGCCACGCGCGGGCTCGACGCGAGCGGCTTGCCCGCCTCCTCGCCGAAGCCGTTGACGATGTTCACCACGCCCGGCGGCAGCAGGTCCGCCACCAGAGCGAGCCAGTAGTGGACGGAGGCCGGGGTCTGCTCGGCCGGCTTGAGGACCACGGTGTTGCCCGCCGCCAGCGCCGGGGCCAGCTTCCACACGGCCATCAGGATCGGGAAGTTCCACGGGATGATCTGACCGACCACGCCCAGCGGTTCGTGGAAGTGGTAGGCCACCGTGTCGTCGTCGATCTGGCTGAGCGCGCCCTCCTGCGCCCGCAGCGCGCCCGCGAAGTAGCGGAACTGGTCGATGGCCAGGGGCAGGTCGGCCGCCAGGGTCTCGCGCATCGGCTTGCCGTTCTCCCAGGTCTCCGCGACCGCGAGGGCCTCCAGGTTCTGCTCCATCCGGTCCGCGATGCGCAGCAGGACCGACGCCCGGTCGGCGACCGATGTCCGGCCCCAGGCGGGCGCCGCCGCGTGCGCCGCGTCCAGCGCCCGCTCCACGTCCTCGGAGGTGCCCCGGGCGACCTCGGTGAAGGTCTGGCCGTTGACGGGGGAGGGGTTCGCGAAGTACCGGCCGCGGGCGGGCGCGACGTACTCGCCGCCGATGAAGTGGTCGTAGCGGGACGCGTACGACATGAGCGCCCCCTCGGTGCCGGGCGCAGCGTAACGGGCCATGGTGTCCTCCCCTTGCCGGGCGCCGGCCGCCGTCGGACAGCGCTCGGGTGGAGGCTAGGAGCGGGCAGGTTGCGGATACGTTGCGGGCCGCCCGCGTCCGCCGTCCGGCCGTGCGCCCAGCTCGCGGTCCAGGGCGCGTACCCGGGCCAGCGCGGCCGGCCTGCCCTCGGGCGGCAGCGCTGCCGCCAGCGCCCGCCACACCTCTGGGTCGTCCGCGCCCCACGCACTGCACACCCAGTCGGCCAGCAGCCCCGCGTCCGCCCGGGCGACCAGGGCCGCCCGCGCCTGGTCCTCGATCCGCCGGCGCAGCCGGACCACGCCGGGCGCCGTAGAGGCCGGCAGCAACGGGCCCGGATAGGGGCGGAGGGCCGCGGAGACGGCGCCGACGGCCAGCCGCCTCGTCAGGGCGGTGAAGTCCGCGTCCAGCGGACGGGCCGGGCGATAGGGGCGCGACAGCGGCGCCGCCGGCCCCAGCAGCGCGCGCAGCCGCGCCATTTCGGCGCGCAGTGTCACCGGTGACACCGACTCGTCCTCGTACAGGGCGATCGCCAGTTCCTCGCCCGACAGGCCCTCGGGGTGCGCTGCCAGCAGGGCCATGATCTCGCTGTGCCGACGGCCCAGCAGCATCCGCCGGCCCCCGGTCACCAGCAGCGCCTCGTCCCGGCCGAGAGCGGTGAGGGCGTCCCGCGCGGCGGGCGGCCCCTCGTCGAGCAGGGCCAGCCGGTCCTCCGCCGCCCGGGCCACCGCCCGTACGAACGCCAGGGAGTGCGGGTGCGCGAGCCCGTCGCCACCGGTTATGTCCACCGCGCCCAGCAGCCCGCCCGTCCGCGGATCACGCACCGGCGCGGCCGCGCAGGTCCACGGGTGCACCCGACGGCTGAAGTGCTCGGCGCCGAAGACCTGTACGGGCTCGCCCACCGCGACCGACGTCCCGGGGGCGTTCGTCCCCATCGCGCTCTCCGCCCAGCGCGTCCCCGGGACGAAGCCGAGGCCCTCGGCCCGCCGCAGGGTGGCCGGTCCGCCCTCCACCCACAGCAGGCTGCCCCGTGCGTCGCACACCGCGAGCAGGTGCGCCCCGTGCGCGGCGAACGCACCGACGAGATCCCGGAACAGCGGCATCACCCGGGCCAGCGGGTGCTCCTCCCGGTACGCACGCAGATCCGCCCCCGTCAGCTCGACCCGCGGCGCGCACTCGGGGCTCAGCCGGGCCCGCGCGCACCGCAGCCAGGACCGCGCGATGACCGCCCGGACCGGTGTGTCCACCCGCCCCTCCCGGGTGAACGCGGCGTGCGCCCGCTGCAGTTCGCGCGTGCGGGCCGCAGGATCGGCTCCTTCCGGCAGTGCCACCGACGGATCCCGGTCGCCCATGTCACCCTCCCGTGCTGCCGCGGTACCTGCCCGGAGCGCCCCATCGTCGTCGCGGCACCGCACCCCGGCAAGCGGTACGTCGGCCACGGCGCGGCCACCGCTCCGGCCGGATCCGGGCGGTACGCGGGGTGCGGGCGCCGGCCGGTACCCAGCCGCCGGCCCCACGGAGCCGGATGGGCAGGGGCGCCGGGCACTGCGGCGGTCCGGGGCCGTGGTGGCCCCGGGGCGGGGGCCGCCGCGGCGTCCGGTCCCCTTTTCCATTCCGCCCGGCTGCCGGGAACGCGTGGTCGTGACGGTGCGTTGAGGGGGGTAGTGGTCGACGTCACATGGAGGTGTCCGTAGATGTCCAGTCGCGGAAAGGTCGCGGTTGCCGGAGTCGCGGCAGCCATCGTGTTGTTCTGGACCGTGGGTTTCTGGGCGGGCCTGCTGGTCCTGATCGGGGTGCCGGCCGCCGCCTACCTTCTGCTCGATTCGTCGCAGCGGCGTCGGGTGCGCGGTCTGTCCCGGAAGCAGCTCGGTCGCTGACGGCGGCGCGCGGCGCAGGGCGCACTGCGCGCCCTATGTGGGGCCGGCGCGGGCCGGTCCGAGGAGTGGCCGGGCTCCGGCTGGTGTGCGGAGCCCGGCGGGCAGGGACGCGGGGTGAGGGGAGCGGGGTGTGCGGCGGGCGCGGAGTGCCCGTGCGCCCACCGTACGAACGGCCGGCCGGCCCGCTCAGGCCGCGCCGCTCACGACGACCGGAGGAAGCTCCGCTTCGAGCAGCATCTGCGACGCGTGGTCGACGAGGCTGCGGAGGACCGGCTGGTAGGCCTCGTCGCCGCCCAGTTCGTCCAGGATCCGGTAGGCCTCCGCACGGAAGCCGTCGATCTCGGCACGGTAGCGGTCGAGGGCGAGAGGCGTACGCAGCAGGCTCGCCAGTTCCCTCCTGGCCTGATGCGAGCGGCTCGCGGCGCCGCACAGCCCCAGAATGTGCTCCCGGGAGAGGGGGGACGCGTCCTCCAGGACGGAGGCGAGCAGGTAGGTCACCGTGCCGTTGGCCAGGTCCTCGTCGCGCCCGGACAGGATGTCTTCCTGGTCGTTGAAGATCTGCCACAGGATCCCGAAGACGTAGCCGAATTCACGCCAGAGTTCGACTCTCTCGTCCGTGGTTCCCGAGAACAGGGCGGCCATCGCGGTGATCATCCCGAAGGGGGCGCCGGATTTGCCGCGGTAGGTCTCCACCACCGATGCGCGGGAGGCGTTGCAGATGTCCCCGCGCATGTCGTCTATCTGGCCGTCGACGCCTATGATCCAGCCGTTCAGCACCTCGTTTATCAGGGCGCCGTGCGTCGCTTCCGGGAGATCCTGCGCCAGGACGATCTGAAGGGGGAGCGCATTGCCCGTGATGACGGAGGCGAGCAGTGCTTCGTCCTCGGTGAGGGCCCCGGAGATGGAAGCGCCGTCGGCGTCGGCCAGGTCGTCGAGATAGCAGGCCGAGGTCCACCACAGCAGGTGCACCGCCGACAGCGGGACGGCCGGCCCGGGGTTCCCCGTCTCTATCGCGTGCGTGAGCAGCGGGAGCACCGACAGGGGATGTCTCAGTTTCCGCTGCTCCAAGAGCTTGGCCACGCAGTTCCTCGTGGTCGCGGCGACCGGGCCGAGTCGGTTCAGAGCGGTTTCGATCTCCGTATCGATATCCTGCGCGACTCTCCGGTGCAGGTCGAGATACGACATGGAATTCAAGAGTGCCTCCATCGTGGAATGAGCGTGGGGGTGAGGTGCGCACCCTTTGAGCCGTGTGACTGGCCGATTCGATCATTCCGGAGGAGGGGGATCCAGAGCAATTTTCAGCCGATGTGGCCGAATCCCATTAGTTGACTCGTTAAACTACCGCCGGTAACAAATATTTCACGCCATTGAATAGATCAGTAATAGCCATCCATCAAGGTGGTGGCCCACGGCGGCTGCCGTAGTTCGCCGCGTGGCCCGAATTCGACCATGTAGGGCTTCAGATCGAGTACAGGTGTGCCGTCCACGGCGTCGAGGCTCTCCACGTGGACGTCCAGCCCGTCGACCTTCACCACCCGGCACCTCGACACGCCCAGCCGGTTGGGCCGGTTCTTGCCGCGCTGCGCGAAGATGCCGACCAGCGGCCAGTCCGGGTTGTTGCGCGGGTGCCGCGCCCCCGTCTCGATCCGCTCGGCCGGCACCCGGTCGAAGTGGTAGACGACCTCGACGTGCGAGAAGTCCTCCAGCCCGTAGAGGGCTTCCGGACCGAACCGGTCGCCGTCCAGGCGGATCACCGCCGTCTCCCGCCCCCAGTCGTCGTCCACGACGTCGGCGCGACCGCCCACGACCACACCCACCGGCTCCGACTCCACCATCGCGTCCCCCTCTTTCGTTCGTCCCTGCGCGCCGCCGTTCAGCGGTGTCCCCGCTCCGCCGTTCGTCCGTGTCCCCGGCCCGGTCCGGCCACGGGTCACACCGGCCGGACCGCGACGCCGTCGAGCGCCGCCAGCAGCTCCGGCAGGTCGGGATCCCCCTCCCGGGGGACCGTGAGCACCTCGCCCGGCTCCTCGTCCAGGAGGACGAAGGCCGCCTCGCCGGTACGGGCCACCAGCGACCAGCCGGGCCCGTCCACGCGCAGGGTCCGGGCCCCCTCGCCGGCGAAGGAGGACCGTACGCGCCCGGGCGGCGGCGGGGTCCGCGTGTACTCCACTGCCTCCTCCAGCGCACGCGCCAGTCCGGGGTGCGCCGCGGCCGCGGCCCCGCCGTCCGTCGCCACGCGCTCGCGCCAGTCGGCCCATTCCCGGGCGATCTGGTCCGCGCCCAGCCGTCGCTGCACCGGACCCCAGGCCTCGGCCGACGGCGGCGCCAGCGGCACCCGCCCCGTACCGTCCGCGCCCTGCTCCGGATCGTGCGGTTCCGGGACCCCCGGTGCGGCCACGGACAACTCCACCGGCCAGCCCGCCAGCGAGACCACGATCGTCCGCTCGTCGGGCGACAGGTCGTACTCCATACCGCAGTCCCACGAGGCGATGGCCGCGGCCACGAGCGAGACGTCGTCGACGACGACCGTCCAGCGCGCGCCCTCCTCGTCCTGGCCCAGCACCAGCCCGTACCCCTCCCGGTTGGGCGCCACGCCCAGCAGGGAGCAGGCCTCGGGGAAGTCGTCCCCCAGGAAACCGGGGAACTGCGCGGGGGTCAGGAGCACGGCGGTCAGCACGTACAGCGAGCCGCCACCCTCGTCGTCGGACACCTGGCCTCCAGCTTGCTCTCTCGTCGGCGCACCTTAACTACTCGGTAACCCGTGCGTCGAGAGCTTGCGGGCCACGATTTCCAAGGCTGCTACCTGCACGTAGAGTTGGGGACTCGCCACAGAAAGGGACACCCGGTGCAGCGTTACGACCGGCTGAAGGAGATCCTCCGGCTCGACCCCGACAAGGACTTCCTCGCCATCTACCGGCTCACCGCCACCTACGAGTTCCCCTGGGACTTCACCCGCGCCCTGGAGCTCGCGCTGTTCCGGACGTATGCCGTCCCCAGCATCGGCGGCCTGCTGGCCGAGACCGCCGAGTTCACCGAACGCACCCAGAAGCGCTACGACGACACCGCACTGCTCCTCGACGCGGTCGTCGAGCACGGCTTCGACAGCGACACCGCCCGCACGGCGATCCGCCGCGTCAACCAGATGCATCGCAACTACGACATCTCCAACGACGACATGCGCTACGTCCTGTGCACGTTCGTGGTGATTCCGGCACGCTGGCTGGACGCCTACGGCTGGCGTCCGATGACCCACCACGAGCGCCGGGCGAGCGCCAACTACTACGCCACGCTCGGCCGGCACATGGGCATCACGGACATCCCGGGCTCCTACGAGGAGTTCGAAGCCACCCTCGACGCCTATGAAGCGGCCCACTTCGGCTGGGACGAGGGCGCCCGTGCGGTCGCCGACTCCACCCTCGACCTGATGGCCTCCTGGTACCCGGCGCCGCTCGCACCCGCCGTGCGCCGCGGCGGCATCGCCCTGCTCGACGACTCGCTGATCGACGCCTTCCGGTACGAGGCCCCGCGCGCCGGAGTCCGGAAGCTGGTGCAGGGTGCGCTGAGGCTGCGGGGCCGCGCGGTCCGGCTGCTGCCCCCGCGCCGGACCCCGCACTACGCCCGCCAGAACCCGGAGATCAAGGGCTACCCCGGTGGCTACGACGTGGGTGAGCTCGGCACGTTCCCCGTGCCCGGACCGGGAGGCTGCCCCGTGCCCCATCCGCGCCGGCCCACCGGAGCCGAGGCCCAGCCCCCGGCCTGATCCCGGGCACCTTCGCCGGCGCCGGGTGCGGTGCGGACGTGCGGGCGTGCCGATGCCGGCGTACGGGCGTGCCGGTGGCGGCGTACGGGCGCGCCGGTGCCGGCTAGGGGCCTGCCGGGCAGGCGTCCAGCCGGGCACATGCAAGCCGGGACGCGCGGATCAGGACCGGCGCGCGGCCAGGGCCAGGAAGCGGTGGTCCTCGTCCGCGTACGAGGTCAGGTCCCAGCCCGCGGCGGCCAGCAGCGGGCCGAGGTTGTGCTCGGCCCGCAGGTCCTGCGCGGTCAGCTCGCGGCCCTGGCGCGCGGCGAGCGCCGCCCGCCCGATCGGGTGGAAGAGCGCGAGCCGGCCGCCGGGGCGGACCACGCGCGACAGCTCGCGCAGGTTCGCCGCGGGATCGGGCAGATGGGCGATGAGCCCGGAGGCGAACACCGCGTCCAGCGCCTCGTCGCGCAGCGGCAGCCGGGCCACGTCGGCGAGCACCAGCGCGCCCTCGGCGGCGCGCCCGGCCCGCTGCGCGGCGGCCAGCATCTGCGGGGTGAGGTCCACGCCGAGCACGGTCCCCGCGGGGCCGACGGCCGCCCGCAGTGCGCCCAGGGCGCGCCCGGTGCCGCAGCCCGCGTCGAGCACGCGGTCCCCGGGCTGTAGCCCGCACTCCGCCACGGCGGTGGCGAAGGCGGGCCCGTCCTCCGGGAACTTGCGGTCCCAGTCGGCTGCCCGCGCCCCGAAGAACTCCTGCACGTGCGTGTGGTCTTCGCTCATGGGCCCATGATCCCCCACCACTGCACGTCCGGGTGTCCGTGGACCGTGCGCAAGGTGGCGCGTGGGGTGATCGAAGGTGAACGTAGCTCTGTCATATTCCAGCACTTCCAGCTGCTTTCGAAATGCGCCCCCTGTTCGCGCCCTCACCCGGACTAGCGTCCGGTGGCCATGGGACACCTGGGACATCTGGACCACGCCGCTTACGGCTGGCTGACACCCGTGCTGTCATATGTGATGGCATCGATCGGCGCCGCTCTCGGGCTGCGCTGCACGGTCCGCGCGCTCGCCGCGACCGGAGCCGTCCGCCGCAACTGGCTCCTCACCGCGGCCTCCGCCATCGGCACCGGCATCTGGACCATGCACTTCGTCGCGATGCTCGGCTTCGAGGCCACCGGTACCGAGATCCACTACAACGTGCCGCTCACCATCCTGAGCCTGCTCGTCGCCGTGCTGGTCGTCGGCGCCGGAGTCTTCGCCGTCGGCTACGGCAGGGCGCGCGGCCGTTCCCTCGTACTGGGCGGCCTGACCACCGGACTCGGCGTCGCCAGCATGCACTACCTGGGCATGGCGGCCCTGCACCTGCACGGCGAGGTCTCCTACGACCCGCTGGTCGTCGGCCTCTCCGTCGTCATCGCCGTGGTCGCGGCCACCGCCGCCCTCTGGGCCGCGCTCAACATCAAGTCGCCCGTGGCCGTGGCGGCGGCCTCGCTCGTCATGGGCGCGGCCGTCAGCAGCATGCACTACACGGGGATGATGGCCGTCGAAGTCAGCGTCAGCCCCTCGGACGCGGCCCTGCCCGGGGCCACCGCGCTGCAGTTCATCTTCCCGCTGGCCGTCGGACTGGGCTCCTACCTGTTCATCACCGCCGCCTTCGTCGCACTCTCCCCGACGGCCGACGAGCGCGCCGCCTCCGCCTCCGCCCGGCACCTGGGGGAGCACGCCGCGGCCGCCCACTGACCCGCCCCCACGTCCTGTAGACCGCAGACCGGCGCTACGACCCGCCGGCCGACCGCACCCGTAGGCACCGCCCGGAACGAGGAGCCCATGCGCACACCCCGCAGAAGACCGGAAGCAGCGGCGCCGCGGCTGCCCGCGCCCCCGGCGCGCGGCCGCCGGGCTCATGCCGGGCCACCGGCCGAGGAACCGGCGCCGGACCGGGCGCGGCAGCAGCCGGGCCGCTCCGACGACGGCCGCACGCCCCGGCCGGCCGTACCGCCCCGGCGAGGCCCCCGGATACCACTGCGCCCCGCCACCGTCCGAGCGAAGATCGTCTCCCTGCTGATGGTGCCGGTCGTCTCGCTCCTCGCACTCTGGGCCTTCGCCACCGTCGACACCGCACAGGACATAGCCCGGTTGGGCCGGATCCAGCAGGTCGACTCCGAGATACGCGCCCCCGTCGCAGCCGCCGTCACCGAGCTCCAGGCCGAACGACGAGCGGCCGTCCGTCTCCTGGCCGACCCCGCCGCCGACCCGGGCACCCTGGGCCAGCAGGCCCGCCGTACCGACACCGCCGTCCGGGCCCTGCGGCTCGGCGACCGCCACACCGTCGCCGAATCCGGGGACTACCGCTCGGAGATCGTGGTCCGTCTGGACGCGTTCGTCGTCGCCGCCGAGGCGCTGGGCTCGGCCCGCAAGGACATCATCGACCGCCGGGCCACCCCCGAGGCCGCCTTCGCCATCTACACCCGAGTGGTCGACGCCGCTTTCGCCGTGGGCGGCTCCCTGACCGGCGGTGAGAACGCCGAACTCGGCCCCGACGCACGGGTCCTGCTCGAATTCGCCCGCGCCGCGGAACTGCTGTCACGCGAGGACGCCCTGCTCGCACTGCCGGGGCAGCGTAGCGCCGAAACGCTTCGGCAGCTGACCGGCACCATCGAGTCCCGCCGCACGCTCACCGAGAGCGCGGCGCGGGACCTGCCCGCCGCCCAGCAGGACGTCTGGCAGTCCGTCGCCAAGAGCTCCGCCTACGCCGACCTCACCGGTGCCGAGGACCGGGCGCTGGCCGTCGGAACCTCCCGGGACGGCCGCGGGGCACCCGCCGGGTGGGAGACCGCGCACAGCGGCATCAGCACCTCGATGCGGGAGATCGGGGAGGCCGCCCGCGCCGCGGCCGCGGACCGGGCCGACCCCGTCGCCGAGGGGGCGTTCAGCCCTGCGGGCGCCGCCGTGCTGCTGGGCCTGGCGGCCGTCGCCGCGTCCCTCGTCATCTCCGTCCGGATCGGCCGCGTTCTCGTCGTCGAGCTGGTCTCGCTGCGCAACACCGCCCTGGAGATCGCCCACCGCAAACTCCCGGACGCGATGGAGCGGCTGCGCGCCGGCGAGGAGATCGACGTCGTCGCCGAGACCCCGCCCGGCCCGCCCGCGGACGACGAGATCACCCAGGTCGGCGAGGCCCTGGGCACGGTCCACCGGGCCGCGCTCAGCGCCGCCGTCGAGCGGGCGGAACTTGCCAGCGGGGTCTCCGGCGTCTTCGTCAACCTCGCCCGCCGCAGCCAGGTCCTCGTGCACAAGCAGCTCACGCTGCTCGACTCGATGGAGCGGCGCGCCGACGACCCGAACGAGCTGGGCGACCTCTTCCGCCTCGACCACCTGACGACCCGGATGCGCCGGCACGCGGAGAGCCTGATCATCCTCTCGGGTGCGGCCCCCGGCCGGGCCTGGCGGATGCCGGTCCCCCTCACCGACGTCGTCCGGGCCGCCGTCTCGGAGATCGAGGACTACCCGCGCGTCGAGGTCCGCCGGCTCGCCGAGGCCGCGGTGGCCGGCGGAGCCGTCGCCGACCTCACCCACCTGCTCGCCGAACTCATCGAGAACGCGGCCCAGTTCTCGCCCCCGCACACCAAGGTCCGGGTCAGCGGGGAACCGGTCGGCACCGGTTACGTCCTGGAGGTGGAGGACCGCGGCCTGGGCATGGGCCGCGAAGCCCTGAGCGATGCCAACCGGCGCATCGAGCAGTCCGAGGCCCTCGACCTCTTCGACAGCGACCGGCTCGGCCTCTTCGTGGTCAGCCGCCTCTCCGCCCGGCACGGAGTCAAGGTGCACCTGCGCACCTCGCCCTACGGCGGCACCACCGCCGTGGTGCTCCTGCCCCACTCCATGCTCCAGGACGCCGTCGGAGCCGGGGACCCCGGCGTCGGCCCCGCCGACACGGACACCGATGCCGATGCCGGTGTCGGTGTCGGTGCCGGCACCGCCCCGGGCCGCGGGCACCGGGAGGAGCAGCCGGCCACCCCGGACCGGGCGTCGTCCGGGTCCCCGTCACCCGGCCCGTCGTGGGAACCGGCAGCGGCGGCGCTCCAGCCCCCCACCGTGACCGTCGTACGGGACGACGCGCGCGGCCCGGCCGGCCTCGTGCGGGGCGGCGCGCCCGATGCCCCGGCCCGCTGCGGCGCGGCCTCCGCGACGGCCGGGGAACCGCGCCCGGCACCGGTGGCGCCGCTGCGGCCGCGTGCGGGCACCCGTACGGAGTCCTCCGCCACGCAGGCAGCGCCGTCCGCGCCGTCCGACGCCTCCCCGGGCTCCGCCGCCTCCCCGGGCTCCGCCGCCTCCTCGGGCTCCGCGACGGAACTGCCGCGCCGGGTGCGCCAGGCCAGCCTCGTCCCGCAGCTCCGGGAGGCCCCCACACCCCAGGAGCCCGCCGGCGTCCGGCTGCCCGAGGACCCGCCGGGGCGCAGCCCGGAGCAGGTCCGGGACCGGATGGCGGCCTACCGGGCCGGATGGGTCCGCGGCGCCGAGGAGTACTCCCCCCACGCAGGCAGCGAAGGAGACGTGTGATGATCGAACACCAGAGGATCGGCCACGACGGCATCCGCCGGGCGGGTGAACTCGACTGGCTCCTGGACGACCTGGTGCACCGGGTCATCGAGGTCCGGCACGCCGTGGTCCTCTCCAACGACGGCCTGGCGGTCGGCGCCTCCAGCGCGCTCAGCCGGGAGGACGCCGAGCACCTGGCCGCGGTGGCCTCCGGCTTCCACAGCCTGGCCAAGGGCGCGGGCCGGCACTTCCACGCCGGGGGCGTGCGCCAGACGATGGTCGAGATGGACGAGGGGTTCCTCATCGTCGCTGCGGCCGGGGACGGCTCCTGCCTGGCCGTGCTCAGCGCCGCCGCAGCCGACATCGGACTGATCGCCTACGAGATGGCCCGGCTGGTGAAGCGGGTCGGCGAACACCTCTACACCCCGCCCCGGTTCGCGGCGCGGCCGCCGGCCGCCGGCTGAGGGCGGCGGTCCGGCCCATGAACGGCCAGTGGTACGACGCCGAAGCGGGTCCGCTCGTCCG
Organism: Streptomyces yangpuensis; assembly: GCF_001005295.1. Classification (GTDB taxonomy): domain Bacteria; phylum Actinomycetota; class Actinomycetes; order Streptomycetales; family Streptomycetaceae; genus Streptomyces; species Streptomyces yangpuensis. The sequence goes on from NZ_LBMK01000003.1 coordinate 782,092, forward strand.
CCCGTACGCCATGACCGGGGGGCGTACCAAGCCGGGGCCGCACGGGGTCCGCTTCGACCTGATCTCCCTGGTCGCGGTGGATCCGGAGGGCGGCGCGGACGAGACCGCCGACTCGCTGCTCGGCCCCGAACACCGGGCACTGCTGGGGCTCTGCCGGTCCGAGACCCAGTCGGTGGCGGAACTCGCCGCCGACGCCGACCTGCCCGTGGGAGTCGTACGGGTGCTTCTCGGGGACCTGCTGGAGGGCGGGCACGTCAAGGTCAGCCGCCCGGTACCGCCCGCCCGACTGCCCGACGAGCGGATTCTGCGTGAAGTCATCGAGGGATTGAGAGCGCTTTGATGGAACACCACGACAACCGGACCTCCGGACAGCCCGGAGAAGCCCTGGACACGGATCCGGAAACGGTGGAGGAGGACGGCGAACTGGCTGCCCTCGCACTGAAGATCCTCGTCGCGGGCGGCTTCGGGGTGGGCAAGACCACGCTGGTCGGTGCGGTCAGCGAGATCCGGCCGCTGCGCACGGAGGAGCAGCTGAGCGAGGCGGGCGAACTGATCGACGACACGGGGGGCGTGGACCAGAAGACGACCACGACCGTGGCCATGGACTTTGGGCGGATCACCATCCGGTCGGGGCTGTCCCTGTACTTGTTCGGCACCCCGGGGCAGGACCGGTTCTGGTTCCTGTGGGACGAGCTGTCGCAGGGGGCGCTCGGTGCGGTGGTGCTCGCTGACACACGGCGGCTGGAGGACTGCTTCCCGGCGGTCGACTACTTCGAGCACCGGCGCATCCCGTTCGTCGTCGCCGTCAACTGCTTCTCGGAGGCGCGGCGCTACGGCGCGCACGACGTGTCACGCGCGCTGGACCTGGAGCAGGGCACTCCGGTGGTGCTGTGCGACGCACGCGACAAGGACTCGGGCAAGGAAGTGCTGATCAGGCTGGTCGAGTACGCCGGGCGGGTGCACACCGCCCGGCTCCTGGAATCGGTGGGGCCGCAGGCCGGTTCCGTGTGAGCCGGGTGCTCGGAGTGGACCTGGTGGACCGGCCGGGGCGCGGGGGTGGATCAGTCGGCCACCCCGGCGACGGCGATCACCTTGCCGATCGGGACACGGACCAGGAGTTCGCCCGGGACGGCGTTGCGGCGGCCGTACGCCTCGGCCTCCTCCTCGCCCATGTAGCGGGCGGCGATCCGGGTCGCCCAGGAGAGCATCCCGTCCGCGTCCTCGGTGTATCCGCTGATCTCCGCGCGGCCCTGGAGGACCACGTAGGAGAACGGCGGCCGGTCGTCGTCCACGCACAGCGCGACGCGCCCGTCCCTGGCCAGATTGCGTCCCTTGACGGTGTCCTTCCCGGTGTTGAAGACGAAGGAGTCCCCGTCGAGCAGGAACCAGATGGGCGCGACGTGCGGACTTCCGTCCTCGCGGACGGTGCAGAGCTTTCCGGTACGGGTGGAACGGGAGACGAATGCCCGCCATTCCTCTTGAGTCATCTTCTTCGCCATGGGCACATCCTCCTTGCCGGAAAGGCGCTGGTGGGGAAGGCTTGCGGCACGAGTACGCGGGGTGGGGCGCGGCCGAACGGGCCGCGTCGACGGGGAGGGGCTTGGAATGGCACTGGACAAGCAACTGGACTGGCTGCTGGACGACCTGACGCGCAGGGTCCCGCAGGTGCGGCACGCGGTGGTCCTGTCCAACGACGGCCTGGTGACCGGGGCGAGCGCGGGGCTGCCGCGGGAGGACGCGGAGCACCTGGCGGCCGTCGCGGCCGGGCTGCAGAGCCTGGCGAAGGGTTCGGGACGGCACTTCAGGGCCGGTGAGGTCCGCCAGACGATGGTCGAGTACGACGACGGGGCGCTCTTCGTCATGGCGGCCGGCGCCGGCAGCTCCTTGTGTGTGCTCAGCGCGGCCGAGGCGGACATCGGTCAGGTCGCCTACGAGATGACGCTGCTGGTCAACAGGGTGGGCGAGCACCTGGGAGTCGCGGAGCGCCGCATCACCGGAGGATGAGCCGACGGCGGCTCCGGGCGGGCGGGTGGAGTTGTCCACAGGCCTCGCGGGATGTCGTCGCAGCGAGTTACGGTCTTCACACAGAGTAATCATTGCTCGTGGGGAGGATCGTGATGACGTACATGGTGACCGCGCCGCCGCAGGACCAGGCCGTGCGCGAGGGGGACCCGGCAGCCGTACGCGCTGTCCGTGCCGACGGCGCCGCACACCCGCTGGTGGGCACTGCGCAGGCCGCGGGGGAACTGGGGCTGACGCGCGGCGAGTTGGCCAGGGCCGTCCAGCTGGGGATCGTGAGGGCCGGGCCGCCTACGACCGGCGGGGCCGCACGCTTCGCCCGGGCGGAGCTGGCGCGGGTGCGGGCCGCGGCCGACGGCCCGCCGGAGGCGCTGCGCCGCCGGGTCGAGACCGTGGCCGGGGCCCAGGCGGCGGCCGAGGTGCTGGGGGCCGGCCCGAGCCGGTTCACCCGGCTCGCGCGCTGCGGGCACTTCACCCCCGTCGGCTACCGGATCAACCGCTACCGTGCCGTCGTATGGCTCTATCTGACCGCGGAGCTGAGGGAGTTCGCCGAGCGCGAGCCGGACATGCTGCGCGGGAGGGCGCCCGCCGAGGACCGGGACCTGCTGGCGGCCAAGGGGGACCTGCGCCCGCGCGCATGGCGCGGGCGGCATGTGGGACTCCTGCTGAGACGGACGGCCGACCCATGGGCCCGGGCGGCCGTACTGGCCGGTGTGCTCCCCGAGGACGAGCTGCGCGAGGCCGTGCCCGATCCGGCGGAGCGGACCGTCCTGGCCGCGCTGGCCCCGCCCCCGCCGTACGGGCATCCGCAGGTCCCCGCCGCGGCCGCGGTGGCGGAGGGGCTGCTGCGGGCCGGGCCGCCGGACGAGGTCCACTGGTACCGCACCAGCCTGGAGTTCGCGCTGACCGGAGCCCGTGGTCAGGCGAAGTCGACGGGGGAGAGGGGGCCGACGTAGACCCAGGCCCCGGCCTCGCGGGCGAACGCGCTGTGCTCGTGCAGCGAGCCGGTGTGCCGGCCCTCCCGGTAGTGCGCGCGGAACTCCACCGAGCCCTCCGTCTCGAATATCCCGCCGCGCTCCGTCGCGAGGATCTCCAGCCGCTCCCAGCGCTGCCCCGGATCCAGGTCGAGGGCGGCCGGGCGGGTCGAGGAATGCCAGGAGCGCAGCAGGTAGGCGGTGTCACCGACCGCGAAAGCGCTGAAGCGGGAGCGCATCAGCAGCTCGGCGGTGGGTGCCTGCCGGTCACCGGAGTGGAAGCGGCCGCAGCACTCCGGATAGGCGGCGGGCAGCCCGCAGGGGCACGGCAGGGCGGGGGTGGGCATCGGCCTGCTCAGTTCTTCGGTGCGGGATCGGACGGCCGGCCCGGCTGCTCCGGGCGCGGCTGCTGGGCGGGGTACGGGCGGAAGAGGCCCTCCTGGACCACGGAGACCAGCAGTCTGCCCTCCAGGTCGTAGATGCGGCCCCTGGCCAGGCCCCGGCCGCCGTGCGCGATGGGCGACTCCTGGTCGTACAGGAACCACTCGTCGGCCCGGAACGGCCGGTGGAACCACATTGCGTGGTCGAGCGAGGCCATGTCGAAACCGCGCATGCCCCACAGGGGCTCCACGGGGATGCGCACGGCGTCGAGGAGGGTCATGTCACTGGCGTAGGTGAGGGCGCAGGTGTGCACGAGCGGGTCGTCGCCCAGAGGGCCGACCGCCCGCATCCACACCGCGCTGCGCGGATCGGCGCCCTTGAGCTCCTCGGGAGTCCAGCGGAGCCGGTTCACATAGCGGATGTCGAAGGGCTGGCGGCGGGCCATCCGCTCCAGTGCCTCCGGCAGCGCCCCGAGGTGCTCGCGGATCTCGTCCGCGACCTTGGGGAGCGTGTCGGGATGGGGGACGTGGTGAGGAGGCAGCTGGTGCTCGATGCTGCCCTCCTCCGGATGATGGAAGGAGGCGGTGAGATTGAAGATCGTCTTGCCCTGCTGGACCGCGGTCACCCGGCGGGTGGTGAAGGACCGCCCGTCGCGCACCCGCTCCACCTGGTACACGATCGGCACCCCGGGGCTGCCGGGGCGCAGGAAGTACGAGTGCAGCGAGTGGACCGGACGGTCGCTCTCGACGGTGCGGCCCGCGGCCACCAGCGCCTGGCCGGCGACCTGGCCGCCGAAGACGCGCTGGAGGGACTCCTGCGGGCTGGCACCGCGGAAGATGTTGACCTCGATCTGCTCCAGATCGAGCAGATCGACCAGTCTCTCGGCGGGGTTCGTCATCAGAGGATCTCCACTGTCGGGTCCGGGCGGTCCGGCGGCCTGCCGGATCAGGTCACAGGGCGCCGAGCTCGCCGACCGAGGTGACGCGGACGACCGCCCGGCCCTCCTCGTCGGACGCGGCCAGGTCGACCTCGGCGCTGATGCCCCAGCCATGGTCGCCGTTCGGGTCGGCGAAGGTCTGGCGGACGCGCCACAGACCGTGCGCCGGGTCCTCCTCGATCTGCAGGAGCTTCGGGCCGCGGGCGTCGGGGCCGGTGCCCAGGTCGTCGTACTCGTCCCAGTACGCGTCCATGGCCTCGCCCCAGGCGTCGGCGTCCCAGCCCGACTCGGCGTCGAGCTCGCCCAGCATGTCGACGTTGTCGAGGGCGGCCAGCTCCACCCGGCGGAACATGGCGTTGCGGACCAGGACGCGGAAGGCGCGCGCGTTCGCGGTGACCGGCTTGACCTGGTCGGCCTTCTCCTGAGCCTGCTCCGCCGTCTCCACCTCCGGGTTCGCCAGCTGCTCCCACTCGTCGAGCAGGCTGGAGTCGACCTGGCGGACCAGCTCGCCCAGCCAGGCGATCAGGTCCTCCAGGTCCTCGGACTTGAGGTCGTCGGGGATGGTGTGGTCCAGCGCCTTGAACGCGCTCGCCAGGTAGCGCAGCACGATGCCCTCGGTGCGGGCCAGCTCGTAGAAAGAGGTGAACTCGGTGAAGGTCATCGCGCGTTCGTACATGTCGCGGATGATCGACTTCGGGGAGACGGGGTGGTCGCGCACCCAGGGGTGGCTCTTGGCGTAGACGTCGTAGGCGTGGGAGAGGAGCTCTTCCAGCGGCTTGGGGTAGGTGACGTCCTGGAGCCGCTCCATCCGCTCCTCGTACTCGATCCCGTCGGCCTTCATCTGGCCGACCGCGATGCCGCGCTCCTTGTTCTGCTGGGCGGCCAGGATCTGCCGCGGGTCGTCGAGGGTGGACTCCACGACGGACACCATGTCCAGCGCGTAGGAGGGGGACTCCGGGTCCAGCAGGTCGAAGGAGGCCAGTGCGAAGGTGGACAGCGGCTGGTTGAGCGCGAAGTCCTGCTGGAGGTCGACGGTGAGCCGGATGGTGCGGCCCTCCGCGTCCGGGGTGTCGAGCTTCTCCACCACGCCACCGTCCAGCAGCGAGCGGTAGATCGCGATGGCCCGCCGGATGTGCCGCAGCTGGGCCTTGCGCGGCTCGTGGTTGTCCTCCAGGAGGTGGCGCATCGCCTGGAAGGCGTCGCCGGGCCGGGCGATCACCGACAGCAGCATGATGTTGGTGACCTTGAAGCGCGAGGTCAGCGGCTCCGGGTCGGCGGCGATCAGCTTCTCGAAGGTGGTGTCCGACCAGGCGACGAAGCCCTCGGGCGCCTTCTTGCGGACCACCTTGCGGCGCTTCTTCGGGTCGTCGCCCGCCTTCGCGAGCGCCTTCTCGTTCTCGATGACGTGCTCGGGCGCCTGGGCGACCACGAAGCCCGCCGTGTCGAAGCCGGCCCGGCCGGCCCGTCCGGCGATCTGGTGGAACTCACGGGCGCGCAGCGTACGGACCCGGTTCCCGTCGTACTTGGTGAGCGCGGTGAACAGCACCGTGCGGATCGGGACGTTGACGCCGACCCCGAGCGTGTCCGTACCGCAGATGACCTTCAGCAGACCGGCCTGCGCGAGCTTCTCCACCAGACGCCGGTACTTGGGCAGCATGCCGGCGTGGTGCACACCGATGCCGTGCCGCACGTACCGCGAGAGGTTCTGCCCGAACTTGGTGGTGAAGCGGAAGTTGCCGATCAGCTCCTGGATCTTGTCCTTCTCCTCGCGCGTGCACATGTTGATGCTCATGAGCGACTGCGCCCGCTCGACCGCCTGGGCCTGCGTGAAGTGCACGATGTAGACGGGTGCCTGCCGGGTCTCCAGCAGCTCCGTGATCGTGTCGGTGATCGGCGTGGTGACGTACTCGTACGACAGCGGGACGGGACGGGTCGCGGAGCGGACCACCGACGTGGGCCGGCCGGTGCGCCGGGTCAGGTCGTCCTCGAAGCGCTTCACGTCGCCGAGGGTGGCCGACATCAGGACGAACTGCGCCTGCGGCAGCTCCAGCAGCGGGATCTGCCAGGCCCAGCCGCGGTCCGGCTCGGCATAGAAATGGAACTCGTCCATCACGACCTGGCCGATGTCGGCGTGCTTGCCGTCGCGCAGCGCGATGGAGGCCAGCACCTCGGCGGTGCAGCAGATCACCGGGGCGTCCGCGTTCACCGAGGCGTCGCCGGTCAGCATGCCGACGTTCTCGGTGCCGAAGAGCTTGCACAGGTCGAAGAACTTCTCCGACACCAGCGCCTTGATCGGGGCGGTGTAGAAGGTCACCTTGTCCTGGGCCAGGGCGGTGAAGTGCGCACCGGCCGCGACCAGGCTCTTGCCGGAGCCGGTCGGGGTGGACAGGATCACGTTCGCCCCGGAGACGACCTCGATCAGTGCCTCCTCCTGAGCCGGGTACAGGGTGATGCCCTGCTCCTCGGCCCACGAGGAGAAAGCCTCGAAGAGGGCGTCGGGGTCGGCGGTCGGCGGGAGCTGATCAATGAGGGTCACGCCCCCATCTTGCCTGGCTTCCCCCCGGATCAGGGAACCGGAGGACAGGAGGAAGATCACCGACGGTACGCTGTGCCGTCGATGCGGCCCGAACGAACCGGTCAACAGGGCCCGACACACACCAGCGGGGCGGGGAACGACCATGATGGGTCCGGCGCACTCACTGTCCGGGGCGGCGGCCTGGCTGGGGGTGGGAGCGGCCACTGCGGCCGCCGGCTACCCCATGCCCTGGCCGGTCCTCGTCGTCGGCGCGCTGATCTGCGCCGGCGCGGCCCTCGCCCCGGACCTCGACCACAAGTCGGCGACGATCTCCCGCGCCTTCGGTCCCCTGTCCAAGGGCTTGTGCGAGGTCGTCGACAAGATCTCCTACGCCGTCTACAAGGCCACCCGCTCCACGAAGGACGCCCGCCGCTCCGGCGGCCACCGCACCCTGACGCACACCTGGCTCTGGGCCGTGCTGATCGGCGGCGGAGCCTCGGTGCTCGCCGTCACCGCCGACCGCTGGGGCGTGCTCGCGCTGCTCTTCGTGCACCTGGTGCTCGCGGTCGAGGGCCTCCTGTGGCGGGCCGCCCGGATGTCCAGCGACGTCCTGGTCTGGCTGCTCGGCGCGACCAGCGCGTGGATCATGGCCGGGGTCCTCGACCAGCCCGGCAACGGGGCGAACTGGCTGTTCACCGAACCGGGGCAGGAATACCTCTGGCTGGGCCTGCCCATCGTGCTCGGAGCCCTGGTCCACGACATCGGCGACGCGCTGACCGTCTCCGGCTGCCCGGTCCTGTGGCCCCTGCCGATCGCCGGTAAGCGCTGGTACCCGATCGGCCCGCCGAAGGCGATGCGCTTCCGCGCCGGCAGCTGGGTGGAGCTGAAGGTCCTCATGCCGGTCTTCATCCTGCTGAGCGGCTTCGGAGGAGCCTCCGCCCTCGGCTTCATTTAGGGGGTGTCCGGGGGCCCACCGTCATGCGGAAGCCCCGGCCACCGGGTAGGAGCGATGCTCCTACCCGGTGGCCGGGGCCGACAGCCGGTACCGGAGCGGACGGTGCCGCAGGCTCAGCCGTGCCAGGACCGCCACAGCGCCGCGTACGCCCCGTCCGCCGCGACCAGCTCGTCGTGCGAGCCGAGTTCGCTGATCCGGCCGCCCTCGACCACCGCGATCACGTCCGCGTCATGAGCCGTGTGCAGCCGGTGGGCGATGGCGATGACCGTACGGCCGTCCAGCACCCGGGCCAGCGAGCGCTCCAGGTGCCGCGCCGCCCGCGGGTCCAGCAGCGACGTCGCCTCGTCCAGCACCAGGGTGTGCGGATCGGCCAGCACCAGCCGGGCCAGCGCCACCTGCTGGGCCTGCGCCGGGGTGAGCGCCGTACCGCCCGAGCCGACCTCGGTGTCCAGACCGTCCTCCAGGGCCCGGGCCCAGCCGTCCGCGTCGACCGCGCCCAGCGCAGCCCACAGCTCGGCGTCCTCGGCACCCGTCCGCGCCAGACGCAGGTTGTCGCGCAGCGATCCCACGAAGACGTGATGCTCCTGGTTGACCAGGGCCACGTGCTCGCGGACCCGCTCCGCGGGCATCCGCGAAAGCCGGGCCCCGCCGAGGGTGACCGCGCCCGTGCGGGGCTCGTAGATGCCCGCGAGCAGCCGCCCCAGGGTGGACTTGCCCGCGCCCGAGGGCCCGACGAGCGCCATCCGCGTGCCCGGAGGCACCGCCATCGACACCTGGTGCAGGACGTCCACGCCCTCCCGGTAGCCGAAGCGGACGTCCTCGGCCCGCACGTCCCGGCCGTCGGGCGCCACCTTCGCGTCCCCCGCGTCCGGTTCGATCTCCCGAACGCCCACCAGACGGCCCAGCGACACCTGGGCGATCTGCAGCTCGTCGTACCAGCGCAGGATCAGGCCGATCGGATCGACCAGCATCTGCGCCAGCAGCGCGCCCGTGGTCAGCTGACCCACCGACATCCAGCCCTGCATCACGCAGTAGCCGCCGATCAGCAGCACCGAGCCGAGGATCGTCACGAAGGTGACGTTGACGACGGGGAACAGGACGGTCCGCAGGAACAGCGTGTACCGCTCCCACGCCGTCCACTCCTTGATCCGGCGCTCCGACCGCGCGATCCGCTCCGGCCCCAGCCGGTGCGCCTCGACCGTGCGGCCCGCGTCGACCGTCTCGGTGAGCACGGCCGCGACCGCGGCGTAGCCCGCCGCCTCCGAGCGGTACGCCGAAGGCGCCCGCCGGAAGTACCAGCGGCAGCCGATCACCAGCACCGGGAGCGCGACCAGCGCGGCCAGCGCCAGCGGCGGCGCGGTCACCGCGAGGGCGCCGAACAGCAGCCCCGCCCACACCACGCCGATGGCCAGCTGCGGCACGGCCTCCCGCATCGCGTTCGCCAGCCGGTCGATGTCGGTGGTGATCCGCGACAGCAGATCGCCGGTACCGGCCCGCTCCAGCACGCCCGGCGGCAGCCCCACCGACCGCACCAGGAAGTCCTCGCGCAGGTCGGCGAGCATCTCCTCGCCCAGCATCGCCCCGCGCAGCCGTACCAGCCGCACGAAGCAGGTCTGTACGGCGAGCGCCAGCGCGAACAGCACCGCCATCCGCTCCAGATGCAGCTCGCGCGCCCCCGCCGCGAGATCGTCCACGACCCGGCCCAGCAGGTACGGGCCCACCATGGAGGCGATCACCGCTACCGCGTTGACGCCGACCAGCACCAGGAAGGCCCGCCGGTGACGCCGGAACAGGCCGCGCACATAGCCCCGTACGGTCGCCGGCGTGCCCACAGGCAGGGTCGCGGCCGTCTCGGGGGCCGCCGGATCGTACTCCGGCGGCGCCACGCCGATCATGCGGATTCCTCGATCTCTGTGAGTGCTTCTTCCAGCTGTGTCATTCCGAGCCCGGCGAGCCGCTGCTCCTCGTCCGTCTCGCGGGTGACGACCGCCCGGTATCGCGGCTCGCGGTGCAGCAGTTCGCGGTGCGTGCCGACCGCCGCCACCGTGCCGCCGTCGATGAGCACGACCCGGTCGGCGCGGTCCAGCAGCAGCGGCGAGGACGCCAGGACGACCGTCGTCCGCCCGGCCCGCAGGGCCGCGATCCCGCCCGCGATCCGTGCCTCGGTGTGCGAGTCGACCGCGGAGGTCGGCTCGTCGAGCACGAGCACCTCCGGGTCGGTGACCAGCGACCGGGCCAGCGCGAGGCGCTGGCGCTGGCCGCCGGACAGCGACCGGCCGCGCTCGGTGATCCGGGCGTCCATCGGGTCGTCCACCCCGTCCGGCGCGGACTGCAGCAGTGCGTCCAGTACATCCGCGCACTGGGCGGCGGCCAGGGCCGCGGCCGAGTCGACCGACCCGGACGCCGGTACGTCGAACAGCTCGCGCAGCGTTCCCGACAGCAGCACCGGATCCTTGTCCTGTACGAGGACCAGCCTGCGCGCGGTGTCCAGTTCGAGGTCGTCCAGCGCCACCCCGCCGAGGAGCACCGACGGAGCGTCCGTCGCCTCCCGGCCCGCTTCCTCTTCGCCGTCCCGGTCCCCGCCCTGCTCGTCCATGGGGTGGCCGCCGAGGCGTTCCGCCAGTCGGCCCGCCAGGTCCGGGTCCCCGCAGACGACGGCGGTGAACCGGCCGGCGGGCGCCAGCAGTCCGGTCCGCGGGTCGTACAGGTCCCCGCCCGTGGCGGGCTCCACGGCCGGCTCGGCCCGCACGGAACGCTCCGCCGGATCCGTCCGGGTCAACGACAGCACCCGCGCCGCCCGCTGCGCGGAGGGACGCGAGAAGGAGTACGCCATCGCGATCTCCTCGAAGTGGCGCAGCGGGTAGAGCAGGGTGGCCACCGCACTGAAGGCCGCGACGAGTTCGCCCACCGCGATACGCCCCTCCAGAGCCAGCGAAGCGCCGTACCAGACGACCGTGATCAGCAGCAGCCCCGGGAGCACCACCTGGATCGCGGAGATCAGCGCCCACATCCGGGCACTGCGCACAGCCGCCTTGCGGACCTCCTGCGAAGCCTCGCGGTACCGGCCGAGGAACAGCTCCTCCCCGCCGATGCCGCGCAGCACGCGCAGGCCGGCGACGGTGTCCGAGGCCAGCTCGGTCGCCCGGCCCGCCTTCTCCCGCTGGACGTCGGCGCGTCGGGTGGCACGCGGCAGCAGCGGCAGCGCGGCCAGGGCGATCACCGGCACCCCGACGGCCACGACCACGCCGAGCTCGGGGGCGTAGAAGACCAGGCCGACACAGACCAGGACTATGGCGAAGACGGCGGCGAGGAAGCGGGAGACCGCCTCGACGAACCATCCGATCTTCTCCACGTCACCGGTGGACACCGCGACCACCTCGCCCGCGGCGACCCGGCGGGTCAGGGCGGAGCCCAGCTCGGCGGTCTTGCGGGCGAGGAGCTGCTGCACGCGGGCGGCGGCGGTGATCCAGTTGGTGACGGCGGTGCGGTGGAGCATGGCGTCGCCGACCGAGATGGCGACGCCGATCAGGACGAGCAGGCCGCCGACGAGCAGCAGCCGGTTCGGCTCGCGGTCGACGACCGCGTCGACCCCCAGGCCCACGGCGTACGGCAGTCCGGCGACGCCGCCGAAGTGCAGCATGCCCCAGCACAGGCTCTTGAGCTGTCCGCCGAGCTGACCACGCCCCAGCCACAGGAGGAAACGGGGGCCCGAACGAGCGTCTGGTACTCCCGGATCCGGATACGGAAGATCGCTGATCTGCATGACGCCCCATGACTGGTCGAGTGTTCCAAACCGTGCAAGGTTCGCCTTCCGGACCAGGCGAGGGCAATTGATTTTCCGTCCGCCGGGGACCGCGGGGAAAGAGTTTGCGCACGCGGCGGCCCGCACGGTGCCTGGTCACGAGGGGCGCGCACACCGGCGCTCACGGGCGGGTGGCGCGCTCCAGCTCGATCAGGGCCGAGTGGTAGCTCCGGCCGGTGGCCCGGTCCATGCCCATCTCGCACATCCGGTTCGACGACAGGTGGGCGTCGAAGGGCCGCGCGGTCACCTCCGCGGCCTCCCGGGCCGTCGCGGCGGCCGTCAGTTCCGGGTGCAGCATGCCCCGGTCACCGGCGAAGGCGCAGCAGCCCGCGTCGTCCGGGACCACCACCTCGCCGGCGCAGGCCTCGGCCACCGCCCGCAGCTGTGGTTCGTGGCCCAGGTGACGCGTGGAGCAGGTGGGGTGGAGGACGGCCGAGCCCACCGTGCGCCGGACCTCCAGGTACGGCAGCAGTTCCTCCGCGGCCCACACGACCGAGTCGACGATCCGCAACTCCTCGTGCAGCGACCGGTTGTCCGGCGTCAGGTACGGGACCACCTCCCGGGCGATGCCCAGGGTGCAGGAGGAGGCGTCGACGACCAGCGGCAGGCGCCCGCCGGCCGTCCAGCCCCAGGCCGCCTCGACGATCCGGTTGGCCATCACCCGGTTGCCCACCTCGTAGCCCTTGGAGTGCCAGATCGTCGCGCAGCAGGTACCCCTCACGTCGCGGGGGATCCAGACCGGTTTCCCGGCCCGTTCCGACACGGCCACCAGGGCCTGCGGCAGCGATGGACCGGGCCTGCCGGCCGGCCCGCCGAAGATCCGGTTGACGCAGGCCGGGTAGTAGACGGCCGCGGCACCCGGCCGCCGGGTCGTGGGCGGTCTCCCGGCGGCACCGGGGACCTGCGGCAGCCACCGCGGTACCAGGTCCGGTCGCACGGCCCTGCGCGCGGCCCCGGTGGCCGCCTCCAGCAGGCGGTTCCGGATCCGGTCGGGGATCCGGCCGGCGGCGGCGAGGGCCGTCCGGGCCGCGGTCTCGACGGCGCCGAAGTGCCGTGCGGCCAGCGCGGCGGCCGCCTCCTCGCGCCCGCCGTGCCGCCGGTGGCGGAAGTCCCGCATCAGCGCCCCGGTGTCGATCCCGACCGGGCAGGCGAGCCGGCAGGCCGAATCGCCCGCGCAGGTGTCCACCGCGTCGTAGCCGTAGGCGCCGAGCAGCCCGTCCAGCAGCGGCGAGCCGGGCTGCTGGCGGACCATCTCGCGGCGCAGCACGATGCGCTGGCGCGGAGTGGTCGTCAGGTCCCCGCTCGGGCAGGCCGGTTCGCAGAACCCGCATTCGATGCAGGGATCGGCCTCCGCCTCCACCCGGGGAATGGTCTTCAGGCCGCGCAGGTGGGCCCGCGGGTCGCGGTCGAGGAGGATCCGCGGGGCGAGCACCCCGGCCGGGTCGACGAGCCGCTTGGTGCGCCACATCAGGCCGGCGGCCCGGGGGCCCCACTCCAGTTCCAGGAAGGGGGCCATGTTGCGGCCGGTCGAGTGCTCGGCCTTCAGGGAGCCGTCGAAGCGTTCCACGGTGAGCCGGCAGAAGGCCTCCATGAAGGCGCCGTACCGCTCGACGTCGGCGGGGTCGGCGGCGTCGAAGGCGAGCAGGAAGTGCAGGTTCCCGTGGGCGGCGTGACCGGCGACGGCGGCGTCGAAGCCGTGCTCCGCCTGGAGTTCGAGGAGGGCCGCGCAGGCCTCGGCCAGCCGGGACGGCGGCACCGCGAAGTCCTCGGTGATCAGGGTGGTGCCGCGGGCGCGGGCGCCGCCCACGGCGGTGACGAAGGCCTTGCGGGCGTTCCAGTAGCCGCTGATGGTCCGTGGGTCGCCGGTGAACCGGTTGGTGACCGACGGCACCGGGGCGACCAGGCCGAGGCCTTCGAGGGCCGCCGCCGCGCGGCGTGCGCACGCGTCCCGGCCGGCCGCGTCCGGAGCCCGGAACTCCACGAGCAGGGCCGCGGTCGTCCGGGGCAGCCCGGCCCAGTCGGCGGGCACCCCCTCGACGCTGACGGAGGCCCGCAGGGTGTTCCCGTCCATCAGCTCGACGGCGAGGGCGCCCGCCTCGTTGAAGCGGGGCACGGCCGCGGCCGCGGCGGGCAGTGAGGGGAAGAAGAGCAGTGCGGTGCACAGTTCGCGGTCGAGGGGGAGGGTGTCGAGGACGACCTCGGAGATGAAGCCGAGGGTGCCCTCCGAACCGACCATGAGCCCCCGCAGGATCTCCACGGGGGTGTTGCCGTCCAGGTAGGCGTCGAGCCGGTAGCCGGTGGTGTTCTTGATCTCGTACTTGGCGCGGATCCGCGCGGTCAGCGCGGGATCCGCCTCGATCTCCCGCTTGATCGCCATCAGCCCGTGGCAGAGGGCCGGTTCGGCGCGCGCCAGTTCCTCGTCGGCCAGCGGGTCCGCGGTGTCCACGACGGTGCCGCCGGGCAGCACGAAGGTGAGGGAGGACAGGGTGCGGTAGGAGTTCCTCGTGGTGCCCGCCGTCATGCCGGACGCGTTGTTGGCGACGACACCCCCGACGGTGCAGGCGATCGCGCTGGCCGGGTCGGGGCCGAGGACCCGGCCGTGGCGGGCCAGTGCGGCGTTGGCCCGCAGCACGGTGGTGCCGGGCCGGATGCGGGCCCGCCGTCCCTCCTCCAGCACCTCGACGCCGGCCCAGTGACGGCGTACGTCGACCAGGATGTCCTCGCCCTGGGCCTGCCCGTTGAGCGAGGTCCCGGCGGCGCGGAAGACGACCTCCCGCTGCCGGCCGCGGGCGTAGGAGAGCACTGCGGAGATGTCGTCGATGTCCTCGGCGATCACCACGACCTGGGGCACGAAGCGGTAGGGGGAGGCGTCGGAGGCGTAGCGGACCAGGTCGGAGACCTTCCACAGCACCTTCTCGGCGCCCAGCAGCTCCGTCAGCTCGCCACGGAGCGGCTCCGGCGTGCCCGCCGCCCGGTGCGGGGGGACCTGGTCGGGGGAGGGGCCGCGGAGGTCGCGCGGGCGCAGCGCCCCCGGCTCCGGTTCCAGCAGCGGCATGTGTGACCCCTCGCCTCGGCGCGGCCCTCGAGTGGCCCATTCAGCAGGTGCGCTCCGCCGGGGCGTCCGACAGGGCGTTCAGCAGACCGCCGAGCACCTCACGCTGGCCGGCGGTCAACGGAGCCAGGATCTCCTCTGCGGCGTCGGTCCGCGCGTTGCGCAGACGGCGCAGCGTGGCGCGGCCGGTGTCGGTGAGCTCGATCCTGATGACGCGGCGGTTCGCCGGGTCGGGCACGCGCCGTACGCAGTCGGCCGCCTCCAGACCGTCGACGAGGGTGGTCACCGCGCGGGGGACGACCTCCAGCCGGGCGGCGAGGTCCGCCATCCGGGGCGGCTGCTCGCCCTCGTAATGCGAGACGAGGCGCAGCAGCCGACTCTGGGCGGGAGTGATCCCGAGCGGCTCCATGTGGCGCTTCTGGATCCGGTGGAGCCTGCGCGTCAGGCGCAGGAGCTGTTCGGCGAGGAGGCGATCGGTGTCGGAGGCGGAGCTCATGCGGGAACGATATCAGGACCCCGTTCATTGTGAGTATAGGTAACAATGACCTATGCTCCTATGGTGCCGGCTCCGTCGGAGCCCCCTGTCCCCCGACCCCCGAGAGGGTGCCCATGCCACACGACGAACCGAAGTGGACCCCATCGGAAGACCCCCTCGATCCGACCCGGCCCGCCCCGGCGGAGCAGCCCCGGGAGCTGCGCCGGATCGTCGCGCTGTTCCGGCCCTACCGCGGCCGGCTGGCCGTCGTCGGCCTGCTCGTCTGCGCCTCCTCGCTGGTCGGCGTCGCTTCGCCGTTCCTGCTCAAGGAGATCCTCGACGTCGCGATCCCGCAGGGCCGCACCGGACTGCTGAGCCTGCTCGCGCTCGGCATGATCCTCACCGCCGTCGTCACCAGCGTCTTCGGCGTGCTGCAGACCCTGATATCCACCACCGTGGGCCAGCGCGTCATGCACGACCTGCGCACCGCCGTCTACGCGCAGCTCCAGCGGATGCCGCTGGCCTTCTTCACCCGGACCCGCACCGGAGAGGTGCAGTCCCGCATCGCCAACGACATCGGCGGCATGCAGGCCACCGTCACCTCGACCGCGACCTCGCTCGTCTCCAACCTGACGGCCGTCATCGCCACCGTGGTCGCCATGCTCGCGCTCGACTGGCGGCTCACCCTGGTCTCGCTGCTCCTGCTGCCCGTCTTCGTGTGGATCAGCCGGCGGGTCGGGCACGAGCGCAAGAAGATCACGACGAAGCGCCAGAAGCAGATGGCCGCCATCGCCGCGACGGTCACCGAGTCGCTCTCGGTCAGCGGCATCCTGCTCGGCCGCACCATGGGCCGTTCCGAGTCCCTCACCGCCGCCTTCTCCGCCGAGTCCGAGAAGCTCGTCGACCTCGAGGTGCGCTCCAGCATGGCCGGGCGCTGGCGCATGTCCACCATCGGCATCGTCATGGCCGCCATGCCCGCGCTGATCTACTGGGCCGCCGGCATCGCCCTCCAGACCGGCGCCCCCTCCCTCTCCGTCGGTACCCTCGTCGCCTTCGTCACCCTCCAACAGGGACTCTTCCGGCCCGCCGTGAGCCTGCTGTCGACCGGTGTACAGATCCAGACCTCGCTCGCGCTGTTCGCCCGCATCTTCGAGTACCTCGACCTGCCGGTGGACATCACGGAGCGCGCCGACCCGGTCCGCCTGGACCGCGCCAAGGGCGAGGTCGCCCTGGAGGACGTGCACTTCACCTACGACTCCGAGAACGGCCCGACCCTCACCGGGATCGACATCACCGTCCCGGCCGGCGGCTCGCTCGCCGTGGTCGGCCCGACAGGCTCCGGAAAGAGCACCCTCAGCTACCTCGTGCCGCGGCTCTACGACGTCACCGGCGGACGGGTCGCCATCGACGGGGTGGACGTGCGCGACCTCGACTTCGACTCGCTGGCCCGCTCCATCGGAGTGGTCTCCCAGGAGACCTACCTCTTCCACGCCTCGGTCGCGGACAACCTGCGCTTCGCCAAGCCGGACGCCACCGACGAGGAGATCACCGAGGCGGCCCGCGCCGCCCAGATCCACGACCACATCGCGTCCCTGCCCGACGGCTACGACACCCTGGTCGGCGAGCGCGGCTACCGCTTCTCCGGGGGTGAGAAGCAGCGGCTCGCCATCGCCCGCACCATCCTGAGGGACCCTCCGGTGCTCATCCTCGACGAGGCCACCAGCGCCCTCGACACCCGTACGGAGCATGCCGTCCAGCAGGCCATCGACCACCTGTCCGCGGGGCGCACCACCATCACCATCGCGCACCGGCTGTCGACCGTGCGCGACGCCGACCAGATCGTGGTCCTCGACGGCGGGCGCATAGCCGAGCGCGGCACCCACGAGGAGCTCCTGAAGGCGGACGGCCGGTATGCGGCCCTGGTCCGCCGGGACCGGGACGCCGCGCTCGCCCCCGAGCCGCCGGAGGACGTACAGCTGGCTCCGGTGAATGTGTGACCGTATGACCGGCGCACGGGTCGGATGTCGGAAAAGTGATGGTCTGCGGGTTAGCGTTCCGGCATGAGTCATGCGTACCGGCCGCCCCGGCGCCGATCCCGGCTCACCCGCCGGGGCCGACTGGCCCTCTTCCTCGGCATGCTGATCGCGACCGGCGCGGTGGTCCTGGTCCCGATCCTGCGGGGTGGGCACGGGCCGGAGGAGCCGCGCCGGCTGACGATCCCCGAGGGCTGGCGCGCGTCGCAGGTGTACGCCGCGGTGGACCGCGAACTGAAGCTTCCGCCGGGATCCGCGAAGTCGGCGGCGCTCGCCGTGGCCCCGGCACTGCCCGCGGAGGCCAAGGGGAACCCTGAGGGATACCTCTTCCCGGCGACGTACCAGGTGACCTCGAAGACGACCCCGGCCACGCTGCTCGCCCACATGGTGCGCACGGCCCACGAGAAGCTCGCCACCAAGGCTGTGGCCGACGGCGGCAGGTCCCACGGGATGACCCCGTACCAGACGGCGACGATGGCCAGTGTCATCGAGGCGGAGGCCGAGAACCGCGCCGACATGGGCAAGGTCGCCCGGGTGGTGCACAACCGGCTGGCGAAGTCGATGCCGCTCCAGATGGACTCCACCATCAACTACGCGCTCAACCGCAGCACCGTCGACACCACGCTGAGCGACACCCGAATCGACAGCCCCTTCAACACGTACGAACGCCAGGGCCTCCCGCCCACCCCGATCGACAATCCGGGCCTGGAGGCGATGGCGGCGGCCGTCGCACCGACACCGGGCAACTGGCTGTACTTCGTCACCGTCAAGCCGGGGGACACCCGCTTCTCGACGACGTACGAGGAGCACAAGAAGCACGTGGCGGAGTTCAACAAGCACCGCGCCGCCCACGCGGGCGCGCGCGCCGGGTGACGCCGCCCGGCCGCAGGTGCCGCCCGGCAGCAGGGCCGCCCGCCGGTCATAGCACCGGCGTGGCGGTCCGTTCGCGGGACAGCAGGCGGCGGATGTCGCGGACCGCCGCCCCTCCTGCGCGGTTGGCGCCGATGGTCGATGCCGACGGGCCGTAGCCGACCAGGTGGATCCGCTCGTCCCGCACCGCCCGGGTCCCCTCGACGCGGATGCCGCCGCCCGGCTCGCGCAGGCGCAGCGGCGCCAGGTGGTCGACGGCCGCGCGGAATCCGGTGGCCCACAGGATGACGTCCGCGTCCACCCGGCTGCCGTCGGCCCAGGCGGCGCCGAGGGGGGTGATCCGGTCGAACACGGGCAGGCGGTGCAGGACGCCCGAGGCCAGGCCGGCCCGGACGGCCTCGTTCAGCGGGAGGCCCGTCACGCTGACCACGCTCTGCGGCGGAAGTCCCCGGCGTACCCGCTCGTCCACCAGGGCCACTGCCACCCGCCCCTCGGCCTCGCCGAAGTCTCCGTCGCGGAAGACCGGGGGCCGCCGCGTCACCCAGGTGGTCCGCTCCGCCACCTCGGCGATCTCCAGCAGGTGCTGGACCGCCGACGTACCGCCGCCGACGACGATCACCCGCATGCCGGCGAACTCCTGTGGCCCCGGGTAGTTCGCGGTGTGCAGCTGACGGCCGCGGAACGTCTCCTGCCCCGGGTAGCGCGGCCAGAAGGGGCGGTCCCAGGTCCCGGTGGCGTTGATCAGGGCCCGCGCCGACCAGACGCCGGCCGATGTCTCCACGCGCAGCCGCCCGCCGCCGCCCTCGCGTACGGCCGACACGTCCACCGGGCGCCGTACGCGCAGGCCGAAGCGGTCCTCGTAGGCGGCGAAGTACTCCCCGATCACCTCCGAGGAGGGCCGCAGCGGGTCGGCGCCGGTCAGCTCCATGCCGGGCAGGGCGTGCATGCCGTGGACCCTGCCGTAGGTGAGCGAGGGCCAGCGGAACTGCCAGGCGCCGCCCGGGCGCGGCGCGTGGTCGAGGACCACGTGGTCGAGCCCCGCCCGCGTCAGGTGGTACGCGCTGGACAGGCCCGCCTGCCCGGCGCCGACGACCACCACGTCCACGGCCCCGTCGCTGTCCCTGTCCGTGCCCGCGTACCCGCCACCCGTGCTCCGCATCAGATCGTTCACGGTTCTACCAACTCGCGGAGGCCGCGGGATCTTCCCGCCGTTACGCCCCCCGGGCTCCGGCGGACGAGCGCAGTGTGGCCAGGACCGGCCGGTCGGGCTGGAGGGTGAGGCCGGTCCCGCCGGAGCCCGGACCTATCCGCCCGTCCCGGGACAGGCCCGTTCCGGTGCTCCTCAGACGGTCCCGCGCGTGGCCCGCGACGCCGCGCGTGCGCTCAGCCACGCGTACGCGGCGTCCGCGCTGAACTCCGGCTGCCCGCCCGGGAAGAGGAGCCCGGCGGACGCGAAGGCCGGGTCGTCCGCGATGTCCGCCGCGTACGGCACCACCACGCAGCCCATGCCCGCGGCGTGCGCGGCCCGCGCCCCCGGCGCCGCGTCCTCCACGACCACGCAGTCGGCCGGCTCGGCGCCCAGCCGGCGGGCCGCCTCCAGGAACACGTCCGGGGCGGGCTTGCCCCGCGCCACCTCCTCGGCGGACACCACGGTGGTCAGTGACGCGTCCAGCCCGGTGCCCGCCAGGACGGCGTCGATCGCCTCGCGGGAGGAACCGGAGGCCACGGCCATCGGCACCCCTTCGGCGTACAGCCGCTCGACGAGCCCCCGCATCTGCGGGAAGACCTCGGTCCGGGTGCGCGCGAGTTCGAGGTAGGCGGCGTTCTGCTCGGCGAGCAGCTGCCCGACGGGCGCCGGGATCCCGTAGCGGTCCTTGAGGATCTCCAGGGTCTCCAGCGTGCCGATGCCGATGAAGCACGCGTGCTGTTCCCACGTGAAATCGGGGACGCCGTGCCGCTCCAGCGTGCGGCGCCCGGACTCGTAGTAGTTCGGCTCGCTGTCCACGAGGGTGCCGTCGAGATCGAATATGACGGAAATCATCCGGTCTGCCCGTCCTGCCTGTCGCGTCCTGTTCCGATGATCCTGTCAGGTTTTGCGGGCATTGCGGCCCACGGATTCGACCAGCGGCAACAGCCGGTGCGGGACCCGCTCGCGCAGGACCACCTCCGTCCGGGTGCGGACCACGCCCGGGAGCCGGATCAGCCGCTGGATCACGTCCTCCAGGTGCGCGTTGTCCCGGGCCGCCACCCGGGTCAGCAGGTCCCCGCCGCCCGTGATCGAGAAGGCCTCGATGATCTCCGGTACGGCCGCCAGGGCATCGCCCACGTCGTCCAGATGGCCCTGGGTGACCTCGATGTGCACGAAGGCCAGCACCGGATGGCCCAGCGCGGCGGGGGAGAGCACCGGCCCGGTCCCGGTGATCACGCCCGTGCGCTCCAGCCGGTCCAGCCGGGCCTGGAGGGTGCCGCGCGCGACCCCGAGGATCCGGGCGTACTCACGGACGCTGGTGCGCGGCTGCTCGATCAGCAGGCGCAGGATTCTGGTGTCGAGCTCGTCCACCGCCATGCCCGGACTTTACCAACGGCATAGTTCACGGCGATCAATCCCGGCCGCCCGCCTGCCCGGTGTGCAGCGGGGGCTGCCCCCGGTACACCAGGCCCACGACCAGCACCGCGGCGGCGGGCGGCAGCAGGAGCCAGCCCACCGGGCACCCGGCCCGGATCAGCAGAGCCCCCGCGAACCCGCCGGCGAACATGGCGAGGATCGACAGGCCACGCAGCCGCCAGCCGGCCGTCCGGTACCCGTAGACGGCGCCCCGCCCCATGGCGGAGCCGCCGAGGAAGGCCGTCATCGACCGGGTGACCAGCGTCGTCGGCACACCGGGCACGTTCGCCCGCATGATCGTGGTGTTGCGCAGGCCCATCGCCAGCGCCACGACCGCCGTCACCGCCAGGTGCCGCGGCGTCGGCGCCCCGTACTGCGGCGCCAGCCCCCACCCCACGGCCGCGGCGGCCAGGAGCAGCCCGGCCTCGACGAGGAGGCCCATGACGAACCAGCGCCGGCCCCGGGCCTCCGACACGGCCTCCAGATGGGAGCCGCAGACCACCCCGAGGACGAACGCGGCCAGCGAGATCCCGGCGGGCAGCGTCGGCAGGTTGCCCGCCTGCGCCGCGCCGAAGGCCAGGAACAGCACGTTCCCGGTCTGCATCGCCGTGAAGGCGGGCCCGAGGGCAAGCAGGCTGACCGCCTCGATCACCCCGGTCACCGCGGTCAGCGCGACCATCAGCGCCGGCATGTGCGGCGGGAGCCGCGCACCGGCCGTCCGCGCGGCCCTCCGGTCCTCGTCCATGACGCCCGACAGTGACACGCCCGCCGGATCCTCCCGCGCCGACATGCCGGAAGACATAGGGTCCGGAGGGTGAGTGACCTGTTGCTGGTGAGGCACGGCGAGACCGCCTGGAGCGCCGACGGACGGCACACCGGGCGCACCGACATCCCGCTGACCGCGCGCGGGGTCGAGGAGGCCATCTCCCTGGCCCCCTGCTTCCAGGGCCGGCGGCCCGCCCTCGTACTGACCAGCCCGCTGCGCCGGGCCGTGGCCACCGCCGAGCTGGCCGGGCTCCCGGGCGCAGGCATCGACTCCGACCTGTACGAGTGGGACTACGGCGGCTACGAGGGCATCACCACCGTGGAGATCCACACGACCACGCCCGACTGGTCCCTGTGGACCCACGGCGTCCCGCCCGGCGACGCCGAGCACCCCGGCGAGAGCGCCGCCCAGGTGGGCGCACGCGCGGACCGGGTCCTGGCCCGGGTGGCCCCCGTGCTGCGCGCGGACGACGGCGACGTGGTGCTCGTCGCCCACGGCCACTTCCTGCGCGTCCTGACCGCCCGCTACCTGCGCCTGGAGCCCGAGCACGGACGGCTCTTCCTGCTGCGCACAGGCACCGTCAGCGCGCTCTCGACGGAACACGGCCTCCCGGTGATCGCGGGCTGGAACACCCGCCCCTGAGACGGGCGCTCTCGCCTCGCGCGCCGGGGCCGCCTGCGTGAACATGCGTACATGAGCCATGAAGGTGCGGGTGACGGCCCCGGAACGCCCACCCGGGAAGCGGGGCTCAAGCCCAACGCGATCGGGTTCCTCGACGCGCTCGTCATCGGCCTGAACTCGACCTCGCCCGCCTACTCCCTGGCCGCCGTCCTCGGTCCGATCGTGGCCCTGGTCGGGATCTACGCGCCCGGCGTCATCCTGGCCTCCTTCGTGCCGATGCTGATGATCGCCGCCGCGTTCTACTACCTGAACAAGGTCGACCAGGACTGCGGGACGACGTTCTCCTGGGTGACCCGGGCCATGGGCCCGTGGGCGGGCTGGCTCGGCGGCTGGGCGATCGCCATGACCGGCGTCCTCGTCATCGGCTCGCTCGCGGACGTCGCCGTAAACTTCGGGCTGCTCGCCTTCGGACTGGACGACTGGGCCGCGAACGCCTGGATCCGGCAGGGCCTGACCGTCGCCGTGATCCTGGCCATGACCGCGATCTGCGTCATCGGCACCGAGCTGTCGGCCCACCTCCAGGACATCCTCATCCTCGCCCAGGTCTTCTTCCTCCTGACGTTCGCGGTGGTCGCCATCTACCGCATCTACGCCGGCACCAGCAGCCTGGAGGAGATCGAGCCGAGCATCGGCTGGCTCAACCCCTTCGGCGCGGGCGGAGCCGCCCTCACCGGCGGACTGCTGCTCGGCGTGTTCATGTACTGGGGCTGGGAGTCCGCGGTCAACCTCACCGAGGAGGTCGAGAACTCCGCGACGGCTCCCGGCAAGGCCGGCATCTGGTCGACGGTCATCCTCCTGGTCACCTACCTGTCCGTGTGCATCGCGGTCGTCGGCTACGCGGGCACCGTCTTCCTCGCCGAGAACGCCGCCGAGGAGGAGGCCATCTTCGCCGTGCTCGCCCACGAGGTCATGGGCGGCTGGGACTGGGTGGTGCTCCTCGCCGTCTGCACCTCCGCGCTCGCCTCGACGCAGACCACGATCATCCCCGCCTCGCGGACCGCCCTGTCCATGGCCCGCCGGCACGCCCTGCCCCCGCACCTCGCGCACATCCACCCTAGGTTCAGGACCCCGGACGTGAGCACCTGGTGGGTGGCCGGCATCGCCATCGGCTGGTACCTGATCGTCAACCAGATCAGCGAGAACGCGCTCCTGGACTCGCTCACCGCGCTGTCCCTGCTCATCGCCTTCTACTACGCGCTCACCGGCCTGGCCTGCGCCGTCTACTACCGCCGCCACCTGCTGGAGAGCCCCCACAACCTGCTGCTCATCGGGATCGGCCCGGTGCTCGGCGCCGGCCTGCTGATCTGGCTCCTGGTGGAGTCGATCGGCGACATGTCGGACCCGGCGAACTCGGCCAGCGGCGTCTCCTGGTTCGGCATCGGCCCGCCGCTCGTCATCGGGCTCGCCATCGCCGTCGTCGGTGTGCTCGTCATGTGCTTCTGGCGGGTACGGGACGGCCGGTTCTGGCAGGAGCGCCGAGGAGTGGTCGACCCCACCCTCGTCCACACCAGGAAGCGATAGGCGGCCGGCGATGTCAGTGGTCCTCGGATACGACGAATCACCCGGCGCCGAGCGGGCCCTCCAGGTCGCGCTGGAGGTGGCCACCGCCTTCGGCGAACCCCTCGTCCTCGTCTACGGGGCGGCCGCCCCGGGACCCACCGGCGAGGAGTCGCGCGCCCACCGCGAAGCCGTCCGCCAGGCGGGCCGCAGCGCCCTCGCGCACGCCGTCGAGGAGGCCGACGCCGCCGGTGTGCCGTCGACGGTCGAGGTGGCGGACGAGAAACCCGCCCAGGCGCTGCTGGACGCCGCGGCGCGTCACGGCGCGCGGGTCATCATCGTCGGCAGCTGGGGCGACAGCCCCATGCGCGGCGCCCTGCTCGGCTCCACCCCGCACAAGCTCCTGCACCTCTCGCCGGTCCCCGTGCTGTGCGTACCGACCGAGAGCGCGCCGCAGCGGTGAAGCGGGCGCTCCGGCCGCCGGCATGCCTACGATGCCCCGATGACGGAACTCCAGCGGCTCCGAGCCGAACACGCCCCCGCACTCCTCGCGTTCGAACAGGCCAACCGTGCCTACTTCGCCGCGTCGGTGCCCGACCGCACAGACGCCTACTTCGCCGACTTCGACGCCCGGCACGGTGAACTCCTCGCCGGGCAGGCCGCCGGCCGTGACCACCTCCACCTGATCATCGGTGGGAACGGGGAGGTCCTGGGGCGGGTCAACCTGATCGACGTCGAGGACGGCTCCGCCGAACTGGGCTTCCGCGTGGCGCAGACGGCGGCCGGCCGGGGTCTGGCCACCAGCGCGGTCCGGCAGGTCCTGGTGCTCGCCGCGGACACGTACGGGCTGCGGGCCCTGCGCGCCGCGGCGGCCGTCGACAACACCGGATCGCGCACGGTCCTGCAGCGCACGGGCTTCCTGCCGGTGGGGGAGACGGTGCTGGACGGCCGTCCCGCGATCAGTTACGCCCGGGATCTGCCGATCGGACGGCAGCGGCCGGCGGGCGCCTGAACAGTCGTCGGGCAGCCGCCGGCCGGGGCCCGTCGTCAGGGGCGGACGAGCGCGTTCTCGGGTGCGGCCGGTGCCTCGTCCGCAGAGCGCGCCTCCTTGGCGCGCAGCCGGCTCAGCGCCGGGCTGGTGATCGCTGTCGTCACCAGTGCCATCAGCACCAGTATGGTGAACAACTGCGGCCCGATGACACCGAGTTCCAGTCCGACGTTGAGCACCACCAGCTCCGTCAGCCCCCGGCAGTTCATCAGGGCGCCGATCGACAGGGCCTCCCGCCAGGGTCTTCCACAGGCGCGTGCCGCGCCCGTGGCGCCGCCCCACTTGCCGAGGAAGGCCACCGCCAGGATGGCGGCCGTCCAGAGCCACAGCTCGGGCGAGGCCGTCAGCCCGCCGATGTCGGTGCGCAGGCCGGTGTGCACGAAGAAGAGCGGCAGCAGCACGGGCACCGTGAAGGCGCGCAGCCGGGCCGCGGCGACCTCGATGCGCCCTCCGGTGCGCGGGGTGATCACACCGAACAGGAACGCCCCGAACAGCGCGTGCACACCGATCCGGTCGGTGGCCAGCGCGGACAGGCTCAGCCCGCTGAAGAGCGCCACCAGGACCACCGCGTCGCCGGCCCGGTCGGCGCGGGCCGCCCAGCGGGCCAGCAGCGGCCGTACGGCGTACAGCATGAAGAGCGTGAACGCGACGGCGAGCGCGGCCGTGGTGGCCGCCTCCATCGGGGAGCCGGCCGAGGAGAGGGCCACCACCAGCGCCAGCAGGCACCATGCGACCACGTCGTCGACGGCCGCGCAGGCCATGGCGAGCGCCCCGAGCGGCGTCCCGTACAGGCCCCTGTCGATGAGGATCCGGGCCAGGACGGGGAAGGCCGTGATGCTCATGGCCACCGCCATGAACAGGATGAACGGCGTCCGGCCCACGCCGTCCGGGGCGAAGTCGCCGTACATCGTGACGGCGAGGAGCGCGCCGAGGGCCAGCGGCAGGAGCATCCCGGCCTGGCTCACCGCGACCGCGACCCGGGTGTGGCCGCGCAGGTTCTTCAGGTCGAGCTCCAGCCCGACCAGGAACATGAAGGCGAGCAGGCCGAGTTGTCCGAGCACGGAGGTGTACGGCAGGACGGACGCCGGGAACAGCGCGGCTTGCGCCTGTGGCCAGATCCAGCCCAGCAGCGACGGGCCCAGGAGAATGCCGGTGGCGATCTCGCCCACCACCGGGGGCTGGCCGAACCGGCGGCAGACGGCGGCTCCCACCTGGCAGGCGAGGATCACCGCCGGGACGGCGACCAGCAGGGCGGGCAGTGGATCAGCGGACGACACGGGTGCCTCCTTCGGGGGCGCCGGGGCGCAGTGCGGCGGACGGGTCGAGGCGGGCGGCCGGCGGCGGGGCCGCGGCCGCGTCCGACCACCGGGCGTAGCGGCGCAGGCCGTACAGCAGGGGCTGCGGATCCTCCCGCAGGGTCACCCGGTGGACCTCGGCGAACACGGCTGTGTGGTCCCCGAAGCCGAGGGTCCTGACCACGGCGCAGTCCGCGACGGCGTGGGCGTCCGCGGTCAGGTGCGGTCCGCCGGCGCCCAGCGGCAGCCGCCACTCCACGCGCTCGAAGCGGTCGGGTGCGCCGGAGGCGAACAGGTCGGAGGCACCGCGGGCGCGTTCGTGCAGCAGGTTCAGGGCGAAGGCACCCTGGCCGAGGACCACCGCGAGCGTCGGGCTCGCCGACCGTACGCACACCACGACGGTGGGTGGGTCCAGTGCGACGCTCGCAACGGAACTGCAGGTCAGGCCATGGGGAACGGCGTCCTGGTCCAGGGTGGTGACGATGGACACCCCGGTGGGGAAGGCGGCCATGAAGGGCCGGAGGTCCGCGCGGCGGTCTCTTGCCGAATCGTCCGGCGCGGCGGGATGGGGCGCGGAGCGGTGGGGCATGTCTGACTCCTGAGGTGGCTGGAAGCGACTGCGGCCCGGCAGCCGGCGAAGTGCCGTGCTGCCGGGCCGCAGGGGCGGAGGGCCTTACGCGCCGTGCAGTTGGCGCAGGTAGTCGTACGCGCTGGGGAGGGTCTCGAGCAGGTTCTGCTGCTGGCGCTTGACGGTGTCGAAGAGGGGCTCGGCGCCGGCCACCGACTCGGGCCGGTGGGCGAGGGTGGGCAGCGGGGCGTCCGGCTCCAGACCGAGGCCGGCGAAGATGCAGTAGTAGCTGCCGTTGGTCCAGAAGTTGCGGAACTCCGCCTCGAAGTTGCCGTAGTACGTGGACTCGTCGGTGATCGGGGAGTTGATGGGCAGGCCGGCCTTGTAGGCGGAGATCTTCTGCTTGATGTTGTCGGGGAGGACCAGCTTCTTGTTGGCCTGCCAGAACGGTGTGTCGTTGCGCGGCGCGTAGAAGAAGTGCGCCTGGATGAAGTCGCGGGTGTCGTCGAACATCACCTCGATCTCGTTGTTGAAGCTGTCGATCAGACCCTTGTTGAAGGTCTTGTCCGGGAAGTGCTTCGCCAGCTGGTAGATCGCGGCCGTGATGAAGTAGATGCCGGTCGACTCCAGCGGCTCCAGGAAGCAGGACGACAGGCCGATGCTGACGACATTCTTCACCCACGCGCGGCGGTTGCGGCCGACCCGGAAGCGGATGTGGTTGAACTTCGTCGAGTCGACGTCCAGGCCCCACATGTCGGCGAACTCGCGGGTGGCGGTGTCCTGGTCGGTGAACTTGCTGGAGTAGACGTAGCCGGTGCC
The DNA here is from genome assembly GCF_001005295.1 of Streptomyces yangpuensis. Lineage (GTDB taxonomy): Bacteria > Actinomycetota > Actinomycetes > Streptomycetales > Streptomycetaceae > Streptomyces > Streptomyces yangpuensis. The sequence continues at coordinate 809,384 of NZ_LBMK01000003.1, forward strand.
GAAGCGCCCCAGCATGGGGATCTTCCAGGCCCAGCCCGACGACATGGCGATCGCCGAGGTGTAGGGCTCGACCCCGTTCGCCTCGTCGTCGTGGGGGACGGCGGTGGCCACCGCGCTGTCGCACAGCAGGTGGTCGCTCATGTCGATGAACGGTTCCTGCATCGCCTGGTTGATCAGCAGCCCGCGGAAGCCCGAGCAGTCCACGAACAGGTCGGCGTCCAGGGCCAGTCCGCCCTTGGTGTGCAGGGTCGTCACGTAGCCGCGGGAGTCCTGCTCGACCCGGACCATCTCGTCCTGGACGTGGTTCACGCCCTGCTTCTCGGTGGCGAAGCGGCGCAGGAAGTCGGCCACCAGCTGGGCGTCGAAGTGCCAGGCGTACCGGGTGGCCGGACGGCCGTCGAGCCAGCGCGGGGCCTTCATCGCGTCCATCACGGGGGGCTCGCGGAAGCAGGCGTAGTCGAACGGCTCGGTGGTGCGGCCCTCGTACTTGCGCTTGAACCAGTAGTGCGACAGGGGCGTCTGGTCGTAGTCGGGAAGCAGCCCGAACGGGTGGTAGAAGTGGTCCGGCCCGCCGCCCGGCAGCTCGCGGGCCGTCGACTCGCCCTGCCCGCCGGTGCGCCAGTTCACGAAGCGCACGGCCATCTTGAAGCTGGCGTTGCACTCCCGCATCCACTCGTCCTCGGCGATCCCCAGGTAGTCGAAGAACGAACGCTGGAGATTGGGCACGGTCGCCTCGCCGACCCCGATGCGGGGGATCGTCGGTGCTTCGAGCACGGTGATGTCGACCGTTCCCTGCAGCGCCTTGCCGAGATACGCGGCCGTCATCCAGCCGGCCGTGCCGCCTCCCAGGATGACGACCTTCTGAAGCCGGGTGTCGGTGCTGGTCATGAAACAGCCCTCATTTCGGAGTCGGCGGTACGGGTGGTCGTGCTCATCAGTGTCGAAAAACGCCCTATCACCGGCCTACACCGCAAAGATCCGGCCGTTGTAGGCCCGATATAGGCCCTCCGAACAGACTCTTCGCAGGCACAGCGGCAGGCGGACGACGACCGGGAGGACGCGATGACCACCGCAGCGACCGAGACAGCGGGGCCGGCGGTACGCGTCCGCTTCCTGGGCGATTTCGAGCTGACCGTGAACGGCACCCCCGTACGGCGCTGGCGGGCCGGCAAGGCCCGCGGCCTCTTCCAGTACCTCGTGGTCCACCGCGGCCAGATGCTGACCCGCGACCGGCTCTACGAGTCGCTGTGGCCCGGCGCCGACAGCACCGCGGGCAGCTCGCTCAAGGTCGCCGCCCACGCCCTGCGCCGGGTGCTCGACGCCCACCCCGACCGCCCCGGCGACTCCGGGATCCAGCTGGTCTACCGCGACTTCGGCTACGTCCTGCACGTCACCGGCCTGTGGTCCGACCTGGATCGCTTCCAGGAGCTCGTGCACACCGGCCTGCGGGCCGCCACCGCCGGCGACACCGCGCTCGCCAGGACCCGCCTGCGGGCGGCGATCGCCCTCTACGGCGGCGAGTTCCTGCGCGGCGAGAGCGCCGACTGGGTCGTCGAACAGCGCGAGTACCTCAGGGCGCTGGTCCTGCGGGCCCTGGGCGTGCTGCGCACCGACGCCGAGGACCGCGAGGACTTCGTGGACCTGATCGAGCTCTGCAAGCGCACGCTGGAGATCGACCGCCACCACGAGGAGACCTACCGCGCGCTGATGGCCGCGCACGGCCGGCGCGGCGAACTGGCCTGCGTACGCCGCTGGTACGAGCTCTGCGCACGCCGGATGCGCGACGAACTGGCCGTGGCCCCCGGCCAGGAGACCCAGCGGCTGCTGCGCGCCCTGATCCCGGCGGCCGCCCGTGCGGCCGCGCCCGCCCCGGCGTCCGTCGGCGGCGCACCCGCCACGGTCCGCGCGCTGCGGCCCGCCGGGCGCCAGCCCGGAACACCCCCGTGGAGCGTCGAGGTCCGTACCCCGGCCCTGGCCCGGCCCGTGCGCAGGGCCAGGCCCGACAGCCGGGCCCCGGGTCTGCTGGCCCGCACCGCCGACCCCGCGACCGCGTGACCGCGTGACCGCGACCCTGACCGGTACCGCGACCGCCTGACAACCCGGCGCGCGGCCGTGACCGTGCGCCCAAGTGACCGTGCGCCCCCGTGACCTGTGACCGACACAGCTGTTCAGCGAGCCCGTGAAATCCGTGACCGAGTGAGGACCCCACCGTGACCGTGCTGACCGTGCCGCCCGTGCCGCAGGACTCCAGACCGCCCGGCGGCGAATCCGACGCGGCCCTGCCGCCCCGCCACACCGACCAGTGGATCGGCGGCGCCTGGGTCGCCTCCGAGGCCGACGGCCGCCTCGTCGTGACCGACCCCGCCACCGAACGCCCCCTGGCCACCGTCCCCGCCGGCACCGCCCGGGACGCCGACCTCGCGGCCCGCGCCGCCGCCGCGGCCTTCGACGGCTGGGCGGCCACCCCGCTGCGCGAGCGGGCCGCCCTGCTGCGCAGGGTCGTCCAGGCCATGGAGGTACGGGCCGACCGCTTCGCCGAGGTCATCACCTCCGAGGTCGGGGCGCCCGCCCGGATGGCCCGCCACACCCATGTCGGGCTCTCCCTCGGCATGGCCGCGCACTGCGTCGAGACCGCCGCCTCCTACGCCTTCGAGGAGCGGGTGGGCCACTCCCTCGTCGTGCGCGAGGCCGCCGGCGTGGCCGCCTGCATCACCCCCTGGAACACCCCGCTGCTGCTCACCGTGCAGAAGATCCTCCCGGCGCTGGCCGCCGGCTGCACCGTCGTGCACAAGCCGAGCGAGATCACCCCGCTGCACGCCCGGCTGCTCGCCGAGGCCATCGCCGAGGCCGACCTGCCGCCCGGCGTCTTCAACATGGTCGTCGGCACCGGCGACACCGTCGGCACGGCACTGGTCACCCACCCGCTCGTCGACGTGGTCTCCCTGACCGGCTCCACCCGGGCCGGGCGCGAGGTCTCCGCGCTCGGCGCCGACCGGATCAAGCGCGTCCACCTCGAACTCGGCGGCAAGAACGCCAGCCTCGTCCTCGACGACGCCGACCTGGCCCCCGCCGTCGCCGCCACCGTCGACCAGATGCTCTTCAACACCGGCCAGACCTGCCTGCAGTGGAGCCGGCTGCTGGTGCCGCGCGAGCGCCAGGACGAGGCCGTGGAGCTCGCCGTCCGGGCCATGGACGGCTACGTCACCGGCGATCCGCGCGATCCCGCGACCGACCTCGGCCCGCTGGTGTCCGCGGCCGCGCACGCCCGCGTCACCGGATACATCCGGCGCGGCGCCGAGGAGGGCGGAGCCCGCCTGGTCCACGGCGGCCCCGGCCGGCCCGCCGGCCTGGACACCGGCTACTACGTCCGGCCGACGGTCTTCGCCGACGTCGACCCGCTCACCACCATCGCCCAGGAGGAGATCTTCGGACCGGTGCTGTCCGTCATCCCCTACGACGACGAGCAGCAGGCCGTCCGGATCGTCAACGGCACCCGCTACGGCCTGCACGGCGCGGTCTGGTCCGGCGACGACGCCCGCGCCCAGCGGGTCGCACGCCGCTTCCGCTCCGGCCTGGTCGACGTCAACGGCGGCCAGTTCAACCCGGCCGCGCCGTTCGGCGGGTTCAAGCAGTCCGGGATCGGGCGCGAGTGCGGCACGGCCGGACTGGAGTCCTTCCTGGAGACCAAGTCGATGCAGCTCCCGCAGGGCGAGGAGGGCCAGGTGGTCGGCCCGCGGCTGCGGGCCACCGAGGCCGCCCGCCCCGCGGACACCGAGAGGAACGACGGATGACCGAGCCCCATGCCGGGCCGGCCGGGGCGGATGCCCCGGGCGGGCTCCCGCCGCTGTTCGACCGCCTGGAACGGTGGACCCGCGAACAGCCGAACGAGACCGCGGTCAAGGCCGTGGACGGCAACCTCACCTACGCGGCCCTCACCGCCCGCACCGCCCGGTACGCCGCCGCCCTCGCCCGCGCCGGAGTCGGCCCGGAGACCGCGGTCGGGCTCCTGCTGGGCCGCTCCCGCGAGAGCGTGCCCGCCCTGCTCGCCGTCTGGAGCCTGGGCGGGACCGCCGTACCGCTCGACCCCGGCCACCCGGTGGAGCGGCTCGGCGGCGTCCTGCGCGACGCCGGGGCCGCCGTCCTGGTCGCCACCGGTGTGCCCGCCGGCCTGGAGACCGGCGGGACCGTCCTGCTGACCCCCCGCGAGGTCCGCCGCGGCGCCCCGGGGGCGCTCGCCGTGACCCTGCCCGCCGCCGACACCTGCGCCTACCTCATCTACACCTCCGGAACCACCGGCCGCCCCAAGGGCGTCGAGGTCACCTACCGCGGCCTGGACACCTTCGTCGAGGCCCTCGCCGGGCTCGGCCTGCCCCCCGGCGGACTCGGACTCAACGCCGTCTCGCCCGCCTTCGACGGCTGGCTCTGGTGCACCCTGCTCTACCTCGTCCACGGCCAGGGGGTGGCCCTCACCGACCTCTCCCTCGACGGACTGCGGCAGGCCGCCGTGGAGGGCCGCGAACCGCTGCCCGCGGGATTGCGCACGGTCTCCCTCACCCCGTCGCTGCTTGCCGCCCACGGCGCGGGATTCGACTCCGCCGAGGTCGTCGTCGTCGCGGGGGAGGCCTGCCCGGCCGCACTCGCCGAGCGGTTCGCCGACGGCCGAAGGCTGCTCAACGTGTACGGGCCGACGGAGGTGACCATCGCCGCCACCTGGGCCGACAGCCGACGAGGGGACGACGTGACCACCATCGGACGACCGCTGCCCGGCTACCGGGCCTACGTGCTGGACGAGGATCTGCGGCCGGTGCCCGCGGGCACCGAGGGCGAGCTGTACCTCGGCGGGCCCGCCGTCGCCCGCGGCTACCGCGGCCGCCCCGGACTCACCGCGAGCCGCTTCCTGCCCGACCCGTTCCAGGGCGGCGGCACCCGCATGTACCGCACCGGCGACGTGGTGATCCGCCGCGACGGGGGCGAACTGGAGTACCGGGGACGCCGGGACGACCAGGTCAAGATCCGCGGCCACCGCATCGAACTCGGCGAAGTGGAACGCATCGCCGCCGAACTCCCCGAGGTCGTCGCCGCCGCCTGCTGTCCGCTGCCCCCGGGCCAGACCCTCGGCCTCGCCGTCGTCGCGGCGCCCGGCGTCGACGACCCGGCCGGACTCGCCACGCGGGTCGTGGAGCGCTGCCGCAAGCAGCTGCCCGCTGCCGCGGTGCCGGCCACGGTGCGGGTACTGGACCGGATCCCTACCCTGACCACCGGCAAGGCCGACCGCGCGGCCCTCGCCCGGGCCCTGGCCGAGCCGGAGGGCGACGCGGCGCCCGGCCCGTCCGGGAGCGGCCCGGTGAGCCCCAGCGAGCGCACCGTGATGACGGTGTGGGCCGAGGTGCTCGCCACCGAGGTCCCCGGCCCCGACGCGGACTTCTTCGACCTGGGCGGCCACTCCCTGGCCGCCGCCCGCGTGGTGTCGGAGCTGCGCCGCACCACCGGTCTGCGCGTCGGCCTCGGCGCGCTGCTGGCCCGGCCGACGGTCGCCGACGTGGCCGCCGAGATCGACCGGCTCGCCGCCGAGCTGGCCGCGCCCGCCACCGGCGCGGCCGACGCCGCCGAGGGGGCGTAGACCATGGGCACCTGGATCTCCACCTGGACGGCGGACCCCGCCGACCCGGCCCTGCCCGTGCTGCTGTGCCTGCCCCCCGCAGGGGCCGGCTGCCAGCAGTTCCGCGCCTGGCAGCCCGCGCTGGAGGGCACCGCGCAGGTGTACGGCGTACAGCTGCCGGGCCGGGAGAACCGCTGGCGGGAGCCCATGCCGGACACCTTCGACGAGGCCGTCGACGCCATCGCGGCCGAACTGGTGTCCACCATCGGGAACCGGCCGCTGATCGTCTTCGGCCACAGCTTCGGCGGCCTCCTCGGCTACGAGGTCTCCCGCCGCGTCACCCCGCGCGCCCTGGTGGTCAGCGGCTGCCGGGCCCCCGGCCACTGGACCGGAGCCGGCCGCGGCATCGTCGACGACGGGGAGGAGCTGGACAAGCTCTTCGACACCGCCGGCCTCGATCCCGAGCTGCTCGACGAGGACACCCGGGCGCTGATGGTCGCCATGCTCCGCAAGGACGCCCAGCTGTCCCTGAGCTACGTCCACCGGCCCGGCGTCCGCCTCTCCGTCCCCGTGCACGCCTGGGGCGCCGACGGCGACGAGACCGTCAGCGCGGCCGACCTGGAGGGCTGGGCCGCGGTCACCACCGGCGGCTTCACCCGGCACACCACCACCGGCGGCCACCACGCCGTACTGCGCCGCCCCCAGCCCGTACTGGACCACCTCAGCACCCTGCTGCACGGCGAGGGAGCCTCCCTCGCCCCGACCGCGACCGCCTGACAGCCCTCCCGCACCCATCGGCCCGAGCCCGGAGGACACCGTGCCCACCACCCACCAGGTCCTCGTGAACCACGAGGGGCAGTACGCGCTGTACCCCGCCACGCGCGAGACGCCCGACGGCTGGACGCCGGCCGGCTTCGACGGCACCGAGGACGAATGCGCCGCCTTCGTCGACGCCCACTGGCCCGACATCCGCCCGCTCAGCCTGCGAGGAGCCTGAGATGGAGATCGACCTGCTCGACCCGGGCCCCTTCGGCCGCAACGACTTCTGGCCGACGTTCACCTGGCTGCGCGCCAACTCGCCGGTCCACTGGCACCCCGAGCCCGGCAGCGACGACGGCGGCTTCTGGGCGCTGAGCCGGCACCGCGACATCATGAAGGTGTATGCCGACAGCGACACCTTCGTCTCGGCCCGCGGCATGCGGCTGGGCAGCGACCCCGCCGCCGTCGCCGCGGTCGCCCAGCGCATGCTCATCGTCTCCGACGTCCCGCACCACACCCGCCTCAAGCGGGCCCTGGGCCAGGCCTTCGGCCCCCAGCAGATGCCGCGCCTGGAAGCCCTCGTCGAGCAGGTCGTCGCCGACCTGGTCACCGAGGCCGCCGAAGCCGACGAACTGGACTTCATCGACCTGGCCAAACAACTGCCCAACCGGGTGGTGTGCGCCATCCTGGGCATCCCGCGCGCCGACTGGGCCTGGATCGGCGCCCTGACCACCGACGCCTTCGATTCCCCGGACGAGGCGGTGCGCAGCAACGCCCACTCGGAGATCTTCCTCTACTTCATCGAGCTGCTCGCCGAGCGCCGGGCCCGCCCCGGCGAGGACCTGGTCAGCCAGATCGCCCACGACACCCTCGTGGACGAGGGCGACGGCAGCGAACGGCCGCTCAGCGACCACGAGATCGTCTTCAATCTCAACGGCGTCCTGTCCGGCGCCAACGAGACCACCCGCTACTCGGCGGCCGGCGCGGTCCACATGTTCGCCGAACACCCCGACCAGTGGCGGCTGCTGCGCCGCCTCGGCCCGGACGGCATCGCCCCGGCGGTCGAGGAGATCCTGCGCTGGACCACACCGGGGGTGCACGCCCTGCGCACCGCCGCGCACGACACCGAGATCGCCGGGACGCCCATCGCCGCCGGCGCCCGCGTCACACTGTGGAACGTCTCGGCCAACCGGGACGAGGACGTCTTCGCAGACCCGCACTCCTTCCGGGTCGACCGCCGCCCCAACCGGCACGTCGCCTTCGGCCACGGCCGCCACCTCTGCCTCGGCGCCCGCCTCGCCCGCTTCGAACTCGGCGCCCTGCTCACCGAGATGCTCGCCGTACTGGACGGGTTCGAACTGACCGGTCCCGCCACCTTCAACTCGTCCAACTTCACCTGGGGGATCAACAGTCTCCCCGTGCGGCTGCTGCGCAGCCGAGCCTTCGCGAAGTAAGAAAGGGCCCGTACTGTGACCACCGCACTCGTCGACTTCAACCGTTCGGACGCCGCGTTCCCCGCGACCGGGTATCCCGAACTCCTCGCCGCACAGGCCGCCCGCACCCCCACGGCCACCGCCCTCGCGCACGGCGACCGCTCCTGGACCTATGCCGAGGTGGAGGCCGCCACCAACCGCCTGGCGCACGCGCTGATCGCCCGCGGCGCCGCGCCCGGCACCCGGATCGGGCTCTGCTATCCGCGCAGCGCCGAGTACGTCCTCGGCTCCCTGGCGATCCTCAAGACCGGCGCGGCGATCGTCGCCCTCGACCCGGTCAACCCCGACGACCGGCTCGCCGCGATGATCGGCGACGCGGACCCGCTGCTGGTGCTCACCCCGGCCGAACTCGCCCGCCGGATACCCGAGGACGTCCCGCGGGCCGAGGTCGCCACCGCCGGCCAGGGCCACCCGGACACCGCGCCCGCGTCCGTGACCGGACCCGACACCGTCAGCCACCTCATCTACACCTCCGGCTCCACCGGCACCCCCAAGGCCGTCCTGGAGCGGCACGGCGCGCTCACCAACCTGGTCCACTGGACCACCCGTGCCTACGGCGTCCGGCCCGGCGACCGCGCCTCCTGGATGTCCACCCCCGGCTTCGCCGTCCAGATCATGGAGTGGCTCGCGTACCTGCCGGCCGGCGCCGCGATCCACATCCCCGAGGCGGGGCAGGCGCAGACCCCCGAGCAGATCCGCGACTGGCTGGCCGGCGAGGGCATCACCCACACCATGCTGGTGGCCGCGCTGGCCGAGCCCGTGTGGGGGCTTGACTGGCCGGCGGACACCGCGCTGCGGATCCTGGTGACCACGGCCGAGCGCGTGCACAGCTGGCCGCCCGTCGACACCCCCTTCCGCGTGGTGATGACCTACGGCACCACCGAGACCACCAACGTCCTGTCCTGCCTCGACCTCGGCGCCGGCACCGACTTCACCAGCCAGGCCACCTCCGACGAGGTCCGGGCCACCCGCCAGGTCCCGGTCGGCGTGCCCATCGCCAACCTGCGCGTCCACCTCCTGGACGAGGACGGCCGCCCGGTCCCCGAGGGCGAGGTCGGCCGGCTGCACGTCTCCGGGGCCGGGGTCGCGGCCGGCTACCACGGCCGTCCCGAGCTCACCGCCGCCAAGTTCCTCCCCAACTTCCTGCCCGACGACCCGCACCCGGTGCTCTACGACACCGGCGACCTCGCCCGCCGCCGCGAGGACGGCGCCGTCGAGCTCCTCGGCCGCTCCGACTCCCAGGTCAAGATCCGCGGCTTCCGTGTCGAGCTCGGCGAGGTCGAGACGCACATCGCGCGCCTCGACGGCGTCGCCGAGGCCGTCGTCGTCACCCAGGAGAGGGGCCCGGGCGACAAGCGTCTCATCGCCTACGTGTCCCCGGCCGGCGGGGCCGAACCCGACTCGGCCACGGTCCGCGCCGAGGTCGCCCGTACCCTGCCCTACTACATGGTCCCCGCCTCCGTCGTCGTGCTGCCCTCCCTCCCGCGGCTGCCCAACGGCAAGGTAGACCGCCGCAGCCTGCCCGAGCCCCCCGAGGGCCGCGACGGCGTCGGCGCCGGCTACGAGGCACCGCGCAACGAGGTCGAGGACGGCCTGAGCCGGCTGTGGGCCGACGCGTTCCGCACCGACGGCGTCGGCATCCACGACAACTTCTTCGAGCTGGGCGGGCATTCGCTGCTGGCCTTCCAGCTCATCGACGAGATCCGCCGCCGCTACGGCGTCGAGCTGAGCCTCTCCGACCTGTCCACCTGCCCCACCGTCGCCGAGCTCGCCACCCTGGTCACCACCGAACGCGCCGGCGGACGCGGCTCCTTCGGCGGCCTCCCTGCGATCGTCCCCGACCCGGCCGCGCGCTTCGATCCCTTCCCGCTGACCGAGAGCCAGCAGGCCCTGTGGATCGGCCGCGGCGGCCTCGTCGAACTCGGCAACGTCGGCTGCCACGGCTACTTCGAGTGGGAGAGCGAGAAGCTCGACGTCGAGCGCTTCGAGGGCGCCTGGCGCCGGCTCGTCGAACGCCACGACGCCCTGCGCACCCGTGTCCTGCCCGACGGCACCCAGCAGGTCTTCGAGGAGATCCCGGACTACGAGATCCCCGTCACCGACTTCGGCGGCCTCGACGAGGAGACCCGCGCCGCCGAACTGGCCGCCCTGCGCGAGCGGCTGTCCCACCAGGTGCTCGACGCCGACGCCTGGCCGCTGTTCGACGTGCGCATCAGCCTCCTCGGCGGCGGCCGGGCCCGCATTCACCTCTCGCTGGACTTCCTCGTCGCCGACGCCTGGAGCTACTTCCAGGTCCTCATCCCCGACCTGGTCACCTACTACGTGGAACCGGACGCCGAACTCGCTCCGCTGGAGCTGACCTTCCGCGACTACGTGCTCGCCGTCGGGAACTCGCTGCGCGACAGCGAGATCTACCGGCGCTCCGAGTGGTACTGGCGCGACCGCCTCGCCACCCTCCCGCCCGCCCCCGCGCTGCCCGAGCGCCCGGCCGACGCCCCCGAGCTGCCGGTCCGGTTCGAACGGCGCAGCCACGTCGTCTCCCCGGAGCAGTGGACCCGGATTCAGGAGAGGGCGCACGCCCGCGAGGTGACCCCCTCCGGGGTGCTGGCCGCCGCCTACGCCGAGATCCTCGGCCGGGCCTCGGGACAGGCCCGCTTCACCATCAACTTCCCGCTCTTCAACCGGCTCCCGCTACACCCGCAGGTCAACGCCCTGCTCGCGGACACCACCACCACCCTGTTGCTCGCCGTCGAACAGCAGGACTCCACCTTCGCCGGGCGCGCGCAGGCCGTCCAGCGCCGCCTGTGGGCCGACCTGGAGCACCGCTACTTCAGCGGGGTGCAGGTCCTGCGCGAGCTGACCAAGCTGCGCGGCTCCCTCGCTCCGGCCATGCCCGTGGTGATGACCAGCCTTGCCGGCCACCCGCCGCAGTACGAGGAGACCGAACTGGGCGCCCCGGTCTACGGGATCTCCCAGACCCCCCAGGTTTCCCTCGACTTCCAGGTGTTCGAGAAGCCCGAAGGACTCACCTTCAACTGGGACTTCCTGCCCGCCGTCTACCCCGACGGGCTCATCGACTCCATGTTCGAGGAGTTCACCGCGCTGCTGGAGGCCCTCGGCGAGGACGAGGAATGGGAGCGGTACTCCCCGCCGCCCGGCGAGGAGGGCGCCGACCAGGCCAGGGCCGAGGAGCGCGACACCGGCGACGCCTGGGAGCGCTACTGGGCCGGCATCCAGCGCACCGGCCGCGGCGGCGACGTCATCTGGGACGCCGACAGCGGCGAGGAGTTCCAGTGGCTCCTCGACCAGGCGCAGCGCCACTTCCGCGCCGGCCTGCCGCTCATCGACCTCGGCTGTGGCAACGGCCGCTACAGCCGGGAACTCGCCCCGCACTACCCGAAGGTCGTCGGCGTCGACGTGTCCGTCAGCGCCATCGACCACGCCAGGCGCGAGGCGGAGGGCGTGCCGAACGTCGACTACCTGGCGATCGACATGACCGACGCCGAACAGGCCGCGGTCCTGGGGGAGGGGCCCTACAACATCTTCGTACGCGGCGTCTTCCACGTCCTGGACACCGAGGCCCGGGCCCGGCTCGCCGCGATCGCCGACCGGCTGCTGGGCGACGAGGGCACGCTGATCGTGCACGAGCCCGACTATTCCAGCAACTCCTTCGGCTACCTGGGCTTCGTCGGCGGCAAGCGGGGCCGCGCCGAGGACCTGGTCGGCCCGCTGGAGGCGGCCGGCGTCCGGCACTCGCACCGCTTCACCCGGCCCGAGCTGGCCGAGGCGTTCGGCGCCGAGGGCTGGGAGATCGTCGAGGACGAGGCGATAGAACTGCACGCCATCGACCCCCGGTCGGACTCCGACGCCCTGCGGCTGCCCGGCTACTACGCGGTGCTGCGCCGCAGGCGCTGATGGCCGGTCTCGCACTGGCCGGGCCGACCGGAGCGGTGCTGGCCGCGGCAGGGGACGTACGGGGGCTGTTCACCCGTACCGAACTGGACCGCGCCGGCGCCCTCCGGTCGGCCGGCGACCGGGACGACTTCCTGGCCGCGCACGCACTGGTCCGGCTCTGCGCCGGGCGGCTCCTGGGCCGCCCGGCGCAGAGCCTCACCGTCGTTCAGAGCTGCGGCTCCTGCGACCGGCCGCACGGCAGGCCGCGGCTGGCCGAGGCGCCCGGCACCGGCGTCAGCCTCGCGCACACCCGGGGCTGGGTCGCGGCCGCCGCGGCCGCCGGCCCCGTCGGCGTGGACGTGGAGGCCGCCGACGACGGCCCCCTGGACTGGCGGACGGCCTCGTCCGTCTGCACGGAGAAGGAACTGGCCGCCCTGCGGTCGGACACCCACCCCCGGCGCGCCTTCCTGCGCCAGTGGGTACGAAAGGAGTCCCTGGTCAAGGTCGGGGCGGGCACGCTCGATGAGCCGGCCCGCCTCGACCTTCCCGTCTTCGGGCAGGAGCCGCCGCGCTGGCACGGCTGGCGGCTGCTGGACTGGGGCGGCGCGGAGGCCGTCGGATGCGTGGCGGCCCGCGAGGAGATGCGGCTGCGGCTGCTCGGCTGAAAGACTGGATCACGTGGAACGACGTACGACCGAACGGCTGCTCAGGGCGCGCGCACAGGCGATCGGGGACGGGGTCCGGGAGGACTCCGTCGCCGCTGTCCTGGACCGGGTGCTGGCCGTCCAGGCGCAGGACCTGCCCGCGGCGGAGCTCGGGCTGCGGGTGCGGGCCCGCGGGCTGACACAGGAGGCGGTGCGCCGGGCCACCGACACCGAACGCACCGCGGTGCGCGGCTGGTTCATGCGCGGCACCCTCCAGCTGGTGCCCGCCGCCGACGCCCGCTGGCTGCTGGCCCTCTTCGGCCCCGTGCACCTGGCGCTCGCCGCACGGCGCCTGCGCGAACTGGGCCTGGACGAGGCCCTGTGCACCCGCTCGGAGCGGGTCATCACCGACGCGATCGCGGCGGAGGGCCCCCTGACCCGCGCCGGGCTCACGCAACGGCTCACCACCCTCGGCGTCGAGCCGAAGGGGCAGTCAGCCTTCCACCTCATCCGCCGCGCCGCCCTCGCCGGCCTCATCTGCCACGGACCGCAGCGGGACGGCGAGGCCACCTTCGTCCTCCTCGACGACTGGCTCCCCGCCACCGGACCACTCCCGTACACCGGGGAAGCGGCCGTACGGGAACTCGCGCGGCGCTACCGCGCGGCCCACGGACCCGCCGACGCGGCGGACTTCGTCCACTGGTCGGGGCTGAAGACCACGACGGGCAGGAACGCCTGGGCCGCCGTACGGGACACCGGTCCCGAGGACCCGCCCGTCCCCGGGGAACCCGACGTACGGCTGCTGCCGGCCTACGACAACTACCTGGTCGGCTACCGCAGCCGGGACCTGTCGGTGCCCGCGGAGCACGAGCGCCGGGTCTGGCCCGGCGGCGGCCAGATCCGGGCCACCGTGCTGGTCGACGGCCTGGCCGTCGGCACCTGGTCCGGCGGCCGCCGCGGGGCGCCGGTCAAGGTCGATCCCTTCCCCGGGACCGAGCCGGTGAGCCCCGCCGTGGCCGCCGGGATCGCCCGCGAGAGCGCCGACATCGCACGCTTCTCCACCTGAGCTCATCGCATGTCTACAAGCGGTCTATAGTCCCGGAATCCATAACCGGGGCCCAACCCGGGGTCCATAGCGTCAGTGCCGTCCGACAATTCCGTACCCAATCAGAAAAGGGCGTCGACATGGCACTCGGTCGGCATTCCGATTTCAATCGCCTGTGGTTCGGGCAGACCGTCAGCAACTTCGGCGACAAGATCTCCCTTCTGGCACTGCCGACCCTCGCGGTCGTGGTGCTGGACGGTGGAGCCTTGGAGGTCGGCGTGCTCGGCGCGCTGCGCTTCCTCCCCTTCCTGCTGCTCGCCCCGATCGCCGGGCTGGTGGCCGACCGGGTCTCCAGGCGCACCGTCATGATCGTCGCCGACCTGGGCCGTTTCCTGGCCCTGGCCACGATTCCGCTGGCGTTCGCGCTCGACTCCGTCACCATGACGCACATCTTCATCGTGGCCGGCATCACCGGCTGCCTCACCACCTTCTTCGAGGTCTCGTACCAGTCCTGGCTGCCCCAGCTCATCGGTACCGAGAACCTCATCGAGGGCAATACCAAGCTCCAGATCAGCCGCAGTGTCGCCGAGGCGGTCGGCGCCGGCGCCGGTGGCGCGCTCATCCAGCTGCTCGGCGCCGCACGCGCCATCACCGCCGACGCGTTCACCTTCCTCATCTCGCTCATCGCCCTGCTGGTCATCCGCCACCGGGACGTGCGCGAGCGGACCGAGGAGCGGAAGGCCTCCGCGAAGGCGGAGATGAAGGAGGGCATGAAGACCCTCTTCGGCAACCCGGTCCTGCGCGGCCTGTTCACCGCCAACGTCGTGGTCAACCTCGGTGCCGCGATGGGCGACGCCATCCTCATCGTCTACGCCTACAAGGAGCTGAACCTCAGCCCCGGCCAGGTCGGTGCGGCCTTCGCCGTCATGTCGGTCTTCGTCATCGTCGGCGCGGTCCTCTCCGAGGTCGTCTCCAAGAGCCTCTCGGTCGGCCGCCTCCTGGTGATCACCGCGGTCGTGCTCGGCGCCGGCTACATCCTGGTGCCGACGGGCGGCGCGGTCGGCGGCTTCGTCGGACTGATCGTGGTCCAGGCCATCATCGGCTTCGTCTCCCCGATGTTCGACATCCACGTCCTCAGCCTCGTGCAGGGTGTCACCCCGAACGAGCAGATGGGCCGCGTCAGCGGCACCGCACTCTCCGCGGTGTACGGCGCCCTGTCCCTCGGCTACTTCGCCGGCGGCGCGCTCGGCGAGGCGATCGGCCTGACCGGCGGCCTCGCGGTGGCCGGTGCCGTGACCATCGTCGGCGGTCTGACCCTCCTCACCGGCCCGGTCGCCAAGATCAAGGAAATGCCGGGCGGCGACGACACCGCCGAGGAGGGATCTCCGGCCTCGGACGAGGCCAAGGTCACCGCCTGACGGTCCGGTCCCACGGGAGCGGGTGCCCGCCCAGCGGCACCCGCTCCCGACATCCGCACACGCCCGCACGGGCACACCCGTACCCCGCAGCGCCCGCACGCCCGCGCCCGCACGCCCGCACCCGCACGCCCGCGCCGCCATCCCGCGGCGCGCCCTGCCGTACTCCCTCTCCCGAAGACGCACGGAGGCTCAAGGTGAGCGAGTCCCTCGCCGAACGCATAGCCGCACTGCCGAAGTCCCGCAGGGCACTGTTCCAGGCCCTGACGGGCCGCACCGGCGGGCGCGCCGCCGTACGGGAGGACCCCGAGCCGGCACCCCGTGACCCCGCGGACCCGCCGGTGCTCTCCTTCGCACAGCGCCGGCTGTGGTTCATCGACCAGCTCCAGCCCGGCAGCCCCGCCTACAACGTGCCGGTGGCCACCCGCATCCGCGGCCCGCTCGACGTCCCCGCCCTGCACGCGGCGCTCCAGGACATCGTCGACCGCCACGAGGTCCTGCGCACCGTCTACACCTACCAGGAGAGCGCCACCGAGGCCCTGCCCCGGGTGGTGGACGGCTTCCGGCTGCCCCTGCCGCTGACCGAACTGCCCGACGAGGAATCCGTCCGGCCGTTCTACGACGCGGACGCGGGCGCCCCCTTCGACCTGGCCGGCGCCGTCCCGCTGCGGGCCCGGCTCGGCCGCCTCGGCGCCGAGGACCACGTCCTCGTCCTCAACCTCCACCACATCGTCACCGACGGCTGGTCGATGCGGATCCTCTACACCGAACTGGAGCGCGCCTACGCCGCCCGCACCGGTGCCCCCGCCGAGCCGAACGCCCCGCTCGCCCTCCAGTACGCCGACTTCGCGACCTGGCAGCGCCGCCGCGTGAGCGGCGACCGGCTGGACGGGCTCACCTCCTTCTGGCGGGAGGAGCTCGGCGGAGCCGCCCCCGTGGACCTGCCCACCGACCGGCCCCGGCCCCCCGTCTTCGGGCACGCCGGAGCCTCCCGCTACATTGACCTGCCGCCCCGGCTCATCGCCCGGCTCAGGGAGTTCGGCAAGGCCGAGGGCGCCACCCTCTACATGACGATGCTGGCCGGCTTCGCCGCCACCCTGCGCCGCTGGACCGGCCAGGAGGACATCGTCGTCGGCACCTCCGTCTCCGGCCGCGACCACCCGGCGTTCAGCGAACTCATCGGCTTCTTCGTCAACACCCTGCCGCTGCGCATCAGAACCGGCGGCGACCCCGGCTTCGCCGAACTGGTCCGCGCCACCCGGCACACCACCCTCCAGGCGTACGCGCACCAGGAACTGCCCTTCGACCTCATCGTCGACACGCTCGGCCTGCCCCGGGACCCGAGCCGGCCGCCGCTCACCTCCGTGATGTTCCTCCTCGACGAGACCCCGGACACGGCGCCCGGTCTCGCGGGCCTGGCCACCGAGCCCATCGACTTCTCCTCGCACGCCACCAAGTACGACCTCATGATCAGCGTCCACGACACCGGAACCGCGGTCCGCGCCCTCGTGGAATACCCCCCCGACCTGTTCGACGCCTCGACCGTGGACCGGCTCCTCGGCCACTTCCTCACCACCCTCGAAGGCGCCGTCGACCGCCCCGACACCCCGCTGTCCGCGCTGCCGCTGCTCACCGACGCCGAGCGGCGCGCCGCCCTGGACGACTGGAACGCCACCCGCGCCCCCTTCCCCCAGGACGCCTGCCTGCACCACCTCTTCGAACAGCACGCCGACCGCCGCCCCGACGCCCCCGCCGTGGTCCTCGGCGGACTCGGCGGCTGGAGCGTCACCTACCGGGAGCTGGAGGAGCGCGCCAACCGGCTCGCGCACCGGCTCGTCGAGGCCGGGGCCGGCCCCGACCGGACCGTGGCCCTGTGCCTGCGCCGCGGCCCCGGCCTGGTCACCGCGATCCTCGCCGTCCTCAAGGCGGGCGGGGCCTACGTACCCCTCGACCCGGACTACCCCGCCGAACGCCTCGCGCTGCTGCTGAAGGACGCCGCGCCGCCCATCGTCGTCTCCGACGCCGAACTCGTCGGCCGGCTGCCCGTCCCCGCCGGCACCGCCCGGGTGCTCCTGGACACCGACCGCGCCGCCCTCGCCGAGCTGCCCGCGACCCGGCCCGAGGTCCCCGTCACCGCCCGGGACCTCGCCTACGTCATCTTCACCTCGGGCTCCACCGGCACCCCCAAGGGCATCGCCCTGGAACACCGCGGCGTCGTCAACAACCTCCTCGACCTCAACCGCTCCTACGGCATCGGCCCCCAGGACTCCGTCCTCGCCCTGTCCTCGCCCAGCTTCGACATGAGCGTCTACGAAACCCTCGGGATCCTGGCCGCGGGCGGCACACTCGTCCTGCCCGACCCCGCCGCCGCCAAGGACCCGGCCCACTGGGCCGACCTCGTCGAACGGCACGGCGTCACCGTCTGGAACTCCGCCCCCGCCCTCCTCGGCCTCCTCGTCGACCAGCTCGAACACGCCGGCGGCCCGCGACTGCCCAGGCTGCGCACCGCGTTCCTCGGCGGCGACTGGATCCCCGTCACCCAGCCCGACCGGATCCGCGCCTTCGCACCGGAGCTGTCCTTCGCGGCACTCGGCGGGGCGACCGAGGCATCCATCCACTCCGTGGAGCACCGGGTCGGCCGGGTCGACCCGCAGTCGACGAAGCTCCCGTACGGCCGCCCCATGGCCAACCAGCACACCTACATCCTCGACCCGCACGACCGCCTCGTCCCCGTCGGCGTACCCGGCGAACTCCACCTCGGCGGCGTCGGACTGGCCCGCGGCTACCTGAACCGGCCCGAGCTCACCGAGGAGAAGTTCGTCCACGTCGAGCTGGAGCCCGGCCGCACCGAACGCCTCTACCGCACCGGCGACCTGGCCCGCTACGGCACGGACGGCACCATCGAACTCCTCGGCCGCACCGACTTCCGGATCAAGCTCAACGGGCTCCGCATCGAACCGGGCGAGGTGGAGAGCGCACTGCAGGGCCGCCCCGGCGTCCGCGAGGCCGTCGTCGCCGCCCGCCGGACCGCCGCCGGCTCCGACCGCCTCGTCGGCTACGTCGTCCCCGAGGACGGCGCCGACCTCGACACCGCCGCCCTGCGGACCGCGCTCGGCGCGGTCCTGCCCCCGCACTGCGTCCCCGCGGAACTGGTCCTGCTGGAACGGCTGCCGCTGAGCCCCAACGGCAAGGTGGACCGGGGCGCCCTGCCCGAGCCGCGCCCCGCCGCCCCGGCCCCGGACCGGCCCGCCGCCGTCGCACCGGCGGGCGGCGACCCCGTCGCCCTGCGGATCGCCGCCGTCTGGGCCGAGGTCCTCGGCGTGGCCGAAGTGGCCCCCGACGCCGACTTCTTCGCCCTCGGCGGGGACTCCTTCGCCGCCGTGCGCGCCGTCCGGGCCATCGCCGCCGCGCTGCCGGACGGCGGGGCCGCCGCCCTGCGCGTCGTCGACCTCTTCAGCAACCCGACCCCCGTCGGCCTCGCCGCCCGCAGCGCCGAACTCGGCGGCAGCGGGGCGCAGGCGCACCGCCTGCTGCACCGGCTCACCCCCGAACGCCCCGCCGGCACCACCGCCCTGACCCTGGTCTGCTTCCCGCACGGCGGCGGCGACGCCATCGCCTACCAGCCCCTCGCGGCCCAGCTCCCGCCGCACATCGAGCTCCTGGCCGTCTCCCCGCCCGGACACGACCCGCTGCGCCCCGGCCCGATGCTGCCCGTCCCCGACTTCGCGGAACTCGCCGCCCAGGAGATCTCCCGCACCGTGCGGGGCCCGTACGCCGTCTACGGCCACTGCGCCGGAGTCGTCACCGCGCTGGAGACCACCCACGTCCTCGAACGCCTGGGGCAGCGGCCGATCGCCCTGGACCTCGCCGCCGCCCTCCCCGAGGAGGACCCTGAGTACGCCCTGGAGATGGAGCGGGTATCCGGCGACGACGACCTCGTCGCCTACCTGACCACCATGGACGGCTTCGACGGCGTCCTCGACGACCGCGACCTCACCGCCGTCCTGCGGATGGTCCGCCACGACATGACCGAGGCCGCCCGCTTCTTCGCCCGTACCCCCGGCGGCTACGAGCAACCCCTGACCACCCCGCTCACCTGCATCATCGGCGACGCCGACGACGCCACCGAGGGCTACGAGGACGGCTACCGCGCCTGGGGCCGGTACGCCGCCGACGTGTCGCTCGCCGTGATCCCCGGTGGCCGCCACTACTTCGCCAAGCACCTGCCCGACCGCCTCGCCGCCCTGCTCGCAGACCTGCACCGCAACGGAGGAAACCATGTCTGATCTCGCCGAACGGCTCGGCCGCCTGCCCCAGGGACAGCGCTCCCGGCTGCTGGGCAGGATGCGCAACCAGATGACGGCCGGCGTGGGCCGCCGCGTCGAGCTCAAGCGCGCCGACCACGGACCGCGTTCCCGCTCCTCCTTCCAGCAGGAGCAGATGTGGTTCGTCGACAAGCTCGGCGCCGGCAAGGCCCGCAACAACATAGCCCTCTCCATAGCCCTCGGCGGTCCCCTGGACCGGGCCGCCCTGCACGAGGCCCTCAACGCCGTCGTCTCCCGCCACCAGGTGCTCCACAGCAAACTCGTCGAGATCGACGGCGTCCCCTGGCAGGAGCCCGTCCCCTCCTTCGTGCTCGGCGTCCAGAGCACCGACCTGTCGGGCAGCGAGGACGCCGACCGCGAACTCGCCGAGCTCACCGCGGCCACCGCCGCCGCCCCCTTCGACCTGGCCGCCGCACCGCCCGTCCGCGCCCAGCTCGTACGCCTCGCCGCGGACCGGCACGTCCTGCTCTGGGTCGTCCACCACATCGCCTGGGACCCCGGCTCGACCCGGATCTTCACCGAGGAACTGACCAGCAGCTACGCCGCGGCCGCCGCCGGCCGGCGCCCCGAGGCGCCGAGACTCGCCGTCGAGTACGCCGACTTCGCGGCCTGGCAGCGGGCCAAGCTGGAGAACGACGAGCACGGCCGGGCACTCGCCGCCAAGTGGCGCCAGATCCTCGCCGGCGCCGTCGCCACCGAGGTCATGCCCGACCACCCGCGCGGCCCCGAGACCAAGGGCGACGGCCGCGGCCTGAAACTGACCCTCGACCAGAAGCTGCTGGACCGGCTCACCGAACTCGCCGACGGCAGCAGCACCACCGTCTTCACCACGCTGCTGGCCGCCTTCAACGCCCTGCTGCGGCACTGGACCCGGACCGAGGACGTCGTCGTCGGCACGGCCAGCGCCTCCCGCCCGCACCCCGACCTGGAACAGGTCATCGGCTGCTTCGTCCAGATGATCACCCTGCGGACCGAGGTCACCGACGGGCTGACCTTCCGCGAGCTCGTCACCCGCACCGCCGCCTCCGTGATGGACTCCTTCACCAGCAGCGAGCTGCCCTTCGAGCAGGTAGTGGAGGCCGTCCGGCCGGTCCGCGACCCACTGCGCCACCCGCTCTTCCAGATCGAGTTCACCTCGCTCGGCCGCTGGGGCACCCACCGCGCGCAGGCCGCGGACGTCGAGTTCACGATGGACCAACTGCACGACGGCGCGGCCAAGTTCGACATGAGCTTCCTCGTCGGCGAGAACGACGGCCTGGAACTCTCCCTCGAATACAACACCTCCCTCTACCGGCACGGCACGGCCAGTGCCCTCCTCACCGCCTTCCGGCAGGTCCTGGAACAGGTCGCCGAGAACCCCGACCTCAAGGTCGGCGACATCAGCCTGGTCGAGGAGCCCGCCGCCTCCCGGCACGCCCGCGAGCTCTCCCGCGGCGGCCCCGTCGACGAGGCCGCCTGGACCACCACCCTCGACCGCGCCTTCCGGGAGCGCGCCACCATCCACCCCGACGCGACCGCCGTCCGGCACGGCACCACGCGGCTGGACTACGCGGCGCTCGACCGCTGGTCCGAGGCCATCGCCCACCGGCTGCGCGACCGCGGCGTCGGACACGGCGACCCGGTCGCCGTGTGCGTGGCCCGCGGCCCGGCCGCCGTCGCCGGCGTCCTCGGCGTCCTCAAGGCGGGCGCCCACTACATCCCGGTCGACCCGGCCGCCCCGGCCGAGCGGACCCGCACCGTCCTGGCCGACGCCAAGGTCCGCCACGCCCTCGTCGACGAGAGCGCGCAGCTGCCCGTACCGCTGGAACTCGTGAACACCGGGACCGCGGCACCCGTCCGCGAGGTCCCCTCCCTCGCCCTCAGCTCCACCCCCGCCGACCTGGCCTACGTGCTCTACACCTCCGGCAGCAGCGGAACCCCGAAGGGGGTCATGATCGAGCACCGCTCGGTCACCCACTTCTCCCGCACCATCGCCAAGGCCTACGAGATCAAGGCCGAGGACCGGGTCCTGCAGTTCGCGCCCCTCACCTTCGACGTCTCCGTCTTCGAGATCTTCACCACCCTGCTCGCGGGCGGCTCGCTCGTCATCGCCACCGACGAGGAACGCCGCGACCCCGCCCTGCTCCAGGCCCGGATGCGCGAGGACGCGGTGACCGTCGCCGAACTCCCGCCCGCACTCCTGCCGCTGCTCGACCAGGCGGCCCTGCCGGACCTCCGCCTGGTCTCGGTGGGCGGCGAGGCCTTCCCCGGCCGGCTCGTCGCCGAATGGACCGCGGGGGAGCGCCGTTTCGTCAACGGCTACGGCCCGACCGAGGCCACCGTCGCCGTGACACTGATGGACTGCACCGGCAGCTACGACCGCAACCCGCCCATCGGCCGCCCCATGCCGGGCCACCAGGCCTTCGTCCTCGACGAGCGGCTGCGCCCCGTCCCGCCCGGTGTCCCCGGCGAACTGTGCGTGGCCGGCCCCGGCGTGGCCCGCGGCTACCTGGGCCGCCCCGACCTCACCGCCGAACGCTTCGCGGACAACCCGTATGCCGACGGCCCCGAGACCGCCCGCCTCTACCGCACCGGTGACCTCGTGCGCTGGCTGCCCGGCGGGAACCTCGACTTCCTCGGCCGCACCGACCGCCAGCTCAAGGTCCGCGGCCACCGCATCGAGCCCGGCGAGGTCGAGGCAGTCCTGACCGGGCACCCCTCCGTGCAGCAGGCCGTCGTGGTGGCCCAGCCCGCCGCGGGCGGCGAGCGGATGCTGGCCGCCTACGTCACCGTCGAGCAGGTCGGCTCCTACGCCTCCGAGGTCGCCGACGCCGAGGGCCTGCGCGCCTACACGGCCGTCCGGCTCCCCGGCTACATGGTCCCGGTCGTCGTCGTCCTGGACGAACTGCCGCTGACCCCGCACGGCAAGGTCGACACCGCCGCCCTGCCCCTGCCCACCGAGCAGTCGGCCCAGGGCGGGACCCCGCCGCGCGACGCCGTCGAGGAACAGATCTGCCGCGACATCCTCACCCCGCTCCTGGAATGGCAGAACCCGGACGTGGAGGGCGACTTCTTCGCCCTGGGCGGCAGCTCCCTGCAGGCCACCATCGTCGTCTCCCGGGTCCGGGCCCTCTTCGGCATCGACATCGCCCTCGCCGACTTCTTCGGCCGTCCCACCGTCGCGGGCCTCGCCGAACTCGTCCGCACCGCGAAGGCCGAGGCCGCCGGCGAACAGGACCGGCTGCTCGCGGTCTTCGAGCAGATCGAGAACATGAGCGACGAAGAGGCCGCCGCCCTCCTCGGCTCCCTCCAGCAGCCGGAGGGACCCTGATGGCCGGTCCGGCCGGGCTGGAGGGGGCGCTCGCCGCGCTCCCCGAGGCCAAGCGCGAGCTCGCCCGCCTGATGCTGGCCGCCCGGCGGCCCGTACCCGCACACCCGGCCCCGCGCTCCGGCGCGGGGCCGGTCCCCCCGACCGCCCTGCAGACCCGGCTGTGGCGCCGGGAACGCACCCACCCGGCCGTCGCCACCGGATCGCACGCGCTCCGGCTGACCGGCCCCCTCGACCCGCGGCGGCTCGACCGGGCCCTCACCGGGGTGCTGCGCCGGCACGAGGCCCTGCGCACCCGGCTGGTCCGCTCCACCTCCGACCAGCCCCGGCTGCACGTGGACGAGGAACCGGTCCTGCGGCTCACCCGGGCCGACCTGACGGGCTTCACCCCGCAGGCCACGGCCGAGCGGACCGCCCTGCAGCTCACAGAGAGCGCCTCCACCGTCCTGGACCTGGAGAGCGGCCGCACCAGCGCGTTCCGGCTGCTGCGGACCGCCCCCGACGAGCACGTCCTGATCCTCGCCTCCCACCTCGCGGTCTTCGACGGCTGGTCCTCCGGGGTCTTCCTCGCCGACCTCGCCGCCGGCTACCGCGAGGGCCCCGAGACCCTCACCCCGCCCGGACTCCAGTTCCCCGACTACGCCGACTGGCAGCACCGCTGGCTCGCCGGACCGGACGGCACCGCCGAACTCGCCCGCCGCCGGGCCGTGTTTGCGGCCGACCCGCCCGCACCCCGGGCTCCCGGCGGTTTCGAGCGCGGCCACCTGCCCGTACGGCTCGCCCGCGGTCCCGTCGACGCCGGCCTGGAACTGGGCGCGGCCGAGGGGGCCACCCCCTTCATGACCCTGCTCGCCGCGCTCGCCGTCGTACTCGCCCGCAGGGACGGCCGCACCTCCGTGGTGATCGGTACCCCGGCCGCCGGCCGGTTCGCCGCACCGCTCGAAGGAGCCGTCGGGCAGTACACCACCGTCGTGCCGATCCGGCTCGACCTCGCGGGCGGCCCGGCCTTCCGCGAACTCCTGCACCGCACCCGCACCGCGGTGGCCGACGCCCTGGCCCACCAGCGGCTGCCCGTGGACGTGCTGTTCGGCGACGGCACACCCCCGCCGTACAACGTCCTGTTCGCCCTCCACAACTACCCGGCGGTACCGCTGGACCTGCCCGGCATCGAGGTCGGCCAGCTGCCCGGCCCGCCCGCCCGCCACCTGGAGCTCTACAGCCCGGACCCGGCCGCCGCCCTGGCCTGCGTGGGCCTGGTGGAGCGGGACGGCGAGATCGGCGGCACCGCCGAGTACAACCGGCACGTGGCCACGCCCGAGGACGTGCGCGGCCTGCTCACCGGGATCGAGGAGGTGCTGGACCGGGCCGTCGCCGCGCCCGGGTCCCCGCTCGTCACCGCCCGGCACTGAGCGGGGGCCGGGGCCGTCCGCGCCCCGGCCCCCGCTCCGATCCCCACCGGACCCACCCGGACCCACCAGACCCGCCTAGGGAGTTGCCCGTGCTCACCACCGAGTTCTACCGCGCGCCCGCGGACTGCGGGCTCGTACGGAGCGGGGCCGACGTGCCCCGCACCCCCATGCGGGCCCTGCGCGAGGACATCCACGACATCCTGGTGTCCGCCCCCGTCGCCGAGGCCCGGCGCACCCGCGACCCCCGGCCCATCCACCGGGCCCTGGGCGAGCACGGCCTGCTCGCGCCCCAGTGGCCCGAGGAGTACGGAGGCCGCGGCGTCAGCCAGGTCGCGGCCGCCGTGCTGGTCGAGGAACTCGCCATGCACGACGTCCCCGACCTGCTGCACACCCTCACCGTGCAGATCGTCGGCTCCACCCTGCTCAACGTCGCGAGCCCGCAGATGAAGGCACGCCACCTGCCCGGCTTCGCCGCGGGCACCTCCTTCGGCTGCGTGCTCTTCAGCGAACCGCAGGCCGGATCCGACCTCAACATCCTCTCCACCCGCGCCGTCTCCGACGGCAAGGGCGGCTACAAGCTCTACGGCACCAAGGTCCACTCGCTCTTCGCCCGCTTCGCGGACTACGGCCTGTGCCTGGCCCGCGGCGAGGACGACGCCTTCAGCCTCTTCCTCGTGCCCCTGGCCCAGCCAGGCGTCACGATCCGGCAGATCCCGGGCATCGGCGACGACGCCTTCCACGAGGTCGCCCTCGACGGCGTGGCCGTCACCGCCGACGACGTCGTCGGCACGATCGGACAGGGCTGGGCGATCGTCGTCAAGACCCTGGCCTTCGAACGCACCGGCCTCGACTACTACGTCAAGGCGCTGCGCTGGTACCGGGCCGCCGTCGAACGGCTGGAGGCCCACACCGACCGGCTGGAGGCCGGCCAGCACGACCAGATCGGCCTGGCCAAGCTGAACGCCCGGC
Source organism: Streptomyces yangpuensis (assembly GCF_001005295.1). Taxonomy (GTDB): domain Bacteria; phylum Actinomycetota; class Actinomycetes; order Streptomycetales; family Streptomycetaceae; genus Streptomyces; species Streptomyces yangpuensis. The sequence continues at coordinate 834,243 of NZ_LBMK01000003.1, forward strand.
TGCTCGCGGCAGGCACCCTGGTCCGCCGCGTCCTCACCCGCCTCGACCGGGGCGAGCTCAACGAGGACGAGGCCGCCGCCGCGAAGTGGTACACCACCGAACTCGCCGCGGAGGTGGCCTGGTGGGCCGCCGAACTCGACGGCGACACGAGCATGACCCTCGACGACCCGGAGGTCGACGGGGTGGCACACCCACTCGATTCGGCGATGCGTGAAGCCCCGGGGATGCGGATATCCGGCGGCACCGCCGAAATGATGCTGGAGACGCTGGCCCGGCTGCGTCTCGACTCAGGGGCGGAGGTACGGCCATGACGACCCAGGCGGTCAACGGGAGCGGTACGCAGGGGGCGGCCGGCGAGGCGCCCGAGCGGTGGCGGGAGAGGGAGGACGAGGACTCGCTCTTCCGGCAGCTCCGGCTCACCGTGCGGCAGGGCCTGGAGGTCGACGGGGACACCCCCGCCGGCGCCTGGGAGGCACTGACCCAGGTCGGTGCCTGGGAGTTCGCCCTCCCCATCGAGAAGGAGGGCCTCGACCTCGGCCAGGCCGTCCTCGCCATGGTCTGCGAGGAGGCCGGCAACGCGATGCAGCCCGTCCCGCTCGCCGACACCCTCCTCGCGCTCGACATGCTCTCCGCCCTCGGCCCCCTCGCCCCCGAGGGCACCGACGACCTGCTGGACCGGGTGCGCGCCGGGGAGCTCCAGCTCGCCGTCCCGGGCCGGCTGCCCGATCCGCGCGGCGTCGTACCGCCCGGCATCGCCTGGAAACCGGACGGCGACGGCGCCGGCGTCGTCCTCACCGGCACCGGCGGCCCGTTCGCCGCCGGCGTCGGGCCGGACGCCCTGCTGGTCCTGGCGAGCGGTCCCGACGGCCCCTGCGTCGCCCGCGTCGACCTGCCCGCGCCGGGCGTCACCGTACGCCCGCTGCGCGACCACGGCGGGGGAGCGGTCGCCGGAGCCGTCTTCGACGAGGCACGGATCCCGGGCGGTTCGGTACTGCTGCGCGGGCTCGCCGCCGAGCAGGCCCTCGCCCGCGTCGGCCTGCGTGCCGCCGTCCACCAGGCGTCCCTGCTGGCCGGCATCACCGCGGCCGCCCTGACCGCCGTCGTCTCCCGGATCCGCGGCCGGCAGCAGTTCGGCCAGGCCCTGGTCAAGCACCAGGGCCCCCGGCTGCGGGTGGCCGGGCTCCTGGCCCGGCTCGACGCGGTGCGCTGGGCCGTCGGCGACGCCGCCCGCGATCTCGACGAGGGCCGGCTCACCGCGGGGGAGGCCGCCGGGCTCATCGCCCTCACGGCGGAGACCACCCTCGACGTGACACGTGACGCGGTGCACCTGCACGGCGCCTCCGGGCTGGTACGGGACGGCCTGGTGGCCGGCTGCTACCGGCGCGCGGCGTGGGAGGCCCTGCGCTGCGGACGCCCCGCCCAGCTGTGGGACACCGCCGCGCACACCCCCTGACCCGCCCCACGAGGAACCCGCCCGCACGAGGAAGGGGCCCCCGCACGGCGGGAGCCCCTTCCCCGGGTACCGGCGGCCCGGCCGTCAGACCAGGTCGCGACGCATGATCCAACGGTGCCGCTTGTCGCTCTTCGCCTCGGTCCGCCGGAGCCGGCGGAAGCCGGCCCGCTCGAACATGTCCATCGTCCCGACATAGGCGAGGGTCGGGTTCACCCGGCCGCCCTCGGGGTCCACCGGGTAGCCCTCCACGGCGGGCGCCCCGTTCGCCCGCGCGTGCTCGACGGCCCCCTCCAGCAGACCCGAGGCGACCCCCTTGCCGCGGAACTCCTTGCGCACGACGAAACAGGTCACCGACCACACGGGCACGTCGTCCACCGGGGTGATCGTCTTCGAGGACGTGAGCCGGTCGAGCTGGCGGCGCGGGGCCACGTTGCACCAGCCGGCCACGTCGCCGTCCAGGAACCCGAGCACCCCGGGCGGCGGATCGGCCTTCTCGGTGAGGTTGCGCAGGTGCTCGCCCCGCTCCTGCGCGGTCATCCGCCCGTAGTCACCGGTGCTCAGCCGCCACGCCATGCACCAGCACGTGTGCGCGCTCTGCTTCGGCTGGAGCACCTTGCGGACGTCGTCCCACAGATCCGCCGTGGCGGGCCGGACTTCTAAACTCATGTTGCTACTTCGCTCTCTTCCGCTTCTTACGGGCGTCCCGCGGGCGCGTTCCTGCGCGCCCCGGCGACGACATCGGTCATCACGGCGGTCAGCACCTCGAGGGCGCGCCGACACGCCTTGTCTCCTGCGTCCAGATGGGTGACCAGCCGGACGGTCTCCGGGTCCGGCGCGGTCACCAGCACTCCTTCCTGCGCGGCCCGTGAAACGACCTCGTCGGCGCCCGGCACCCCGACGAGGACGATGTTGGTCTCGGGCGGGCGCACGGGGAAGCCCGCGTCCCGCAGCCCCGCCGCCAGCAGCCCGGCGTGGTCGTGGTCCTCGGCGATCCGCTCCACGTGGTGGTCCAGGGCGTACAGCCCCGCAGCGGCCAGGATGCCCGACTGGCGCATGCCGCCGCCCAGGCCGTGCCGCAGCTTCCGCGCCCTGGGCAGATGTTCGGACCGCAGCAGGAGCACCGAACCGACCGGCGCGCCCAGCCCCTTCGACAGGCACACGGACAGCGAATCCGCCGTCTCCCCGTACTGGGCCGCCGACGTCCCCGTAGCGGCCATCGCGTTCCAGATCCGGGCGCCGTCCATGTGCACGGCCACGCCCGCGCCGGACGTCAGCTCGCGCACCGCGCGCAGCGTGTCCAGCGGGTGCACCGTACCGCCGGCCCGGGTGTGGGTCTGCTCCACCTCCACCGCGCGGGTGCCCAGCGTGTACGCGTTCCCCCGCCGGACCACCCCGGCCAGCAGCTCCGGGGTGACCACCCCGCGCTCGGCCGTCACCGTACGGGTCTGGATCCCGCCGTAGCGGGCCGGGGAGGCCTCCTCGTGGGCCAGGACGTGCGCCTCGGCGTCGCACACCAGCTCCTCGCCCGGCGCGACGAGGAGCTGCAATGCGATCTGGTTGGCCATCACCCCGGACGGTGTGAACAGGGCGCCGGGGAAGCCGAAGAGCCCGGCGAGGCGCTCCTCCAGGGCGCGCACGGTCGGATCCTCCCCGAAGAGGTCGTCGCCGACCTCCGCGCCGGCCATTGCGGCCCGCATCCCGGGACCCGGCCGGGTCACCGTGTCGCTGCGCAGATCGGCGATGCCGGAACCACCTGTGGTCATGACGGCTCGTCAACTCCTCTTTCGCGGGGCTTCGGGGTCAGTTCGCGCGCCGCCATCCAGTCCAGCAGCGGCCGTACCAGCAGCCAGGTCTCCCGGACGAACTCCCCGGCGCGTGCCGTGTGCAGGCCCGCGGCCGGACCCTGGCGGCGCCCCGCGTCGATCTTGCGGTGGCGCAGCAGGTCCAGCCGCGGGTGGTCCGCGGGCACCCCCCGGGGCCGGGACCTGAGCCGGTCCCCGCCGAGGACGAAGCCCTGCTCCGCCAGCCGGCCGGTGATCGCCGCCAGCTCCGCGCCGCCGTCCTCCTCCTCGACGGCGGCACGGTAGCGGGTGACCTCGGCCCCGGCGTACGGGTACCAGCGGCCCGAGGCGTACAGCCCGTCCCGGTCCAGGTGCACCCACAGGCCCAGGCAGGGCAGCAGGTCCAGGTAGGCGCCCTGATAGGTCTTGTAGGGGGACTTGTCGTGGGACATCCGGGTGTCCCGGACCGGGCCGAGCACCTGCACGGCGCCCGGCCCGGCCCACTCCTCGAAGAACGTGCCCAGGTCAGCGGCCAGCTCGTCCATCGGCGCACGCACGTCGCGCTCGTACCGCTCGCGGTGGCGCAGCCGCCAGGCCTCCTTGCTGTTGTCGGCCGCGAGGTCCTCGTACAGGCGCAGTGCCGAGGGCGGGAAGCCGCTGAAGGTCACGTCAGGTACCCCGGCAGGGGGTGGGCGGCGCACAGCTCGCAGACCCGGGTGCGGACCCGGTCGCGCAGCGCGTCCGGCAGCACGCCGCCGGTGGCGGCGAGCGCCGTCAGGACGTCCGCGACCAGGTCGGCGCACTCCGCGGCGACCGTACGGTCCATCCCGCGCGCGGCCAGCGTGTTGGTGCCCAGCCGCAGGCCGCCCGTCACCCGGACCCCGGTGGTGTCCCCGGGGACGCGGTTGCGGTTGACGACGATCCCGCAGGACTCCAGGGCCTCCTCCGCCACGTCCCCGGTGACGCCGGTGCCGCGCAGGTCGAGCAGCACCATGTGGGTGTCCGTACCGCCCGTGACCAGCCGGAAGCCCCGGTCCAGGAGCCGTTCCGCGATCGCCTGCGCGCCGTCGGCCAGCCGCTTGGCGACCTCCGCGAAGTCCGGGCTCGCCACGAAGTCCAGGGCGCGGGCCTTGGCCGCCACCGACGCCAGGTCGGGGGTGCCCTGGGTGAAGGGGAACACGGCGCGGCGCAGGGTCGCGGCCAGGGTGCCGCGCTCCGGACCGGCCCTGCGGGCCTCGCGGCCCAGCAGGATCAGTCCGCCGCGCGGGCCGTACAGCTGTTTGTAGGTGCTGGTGGTGGTCACATGGGCGTGGTCGACGGGGCTCTGGTGGAGGCCGGCCGCGACCAGTCCCGCGATGTGCGAGATGTCGGCCAGGAGGTAGGCGTTGGCCTCGTCCGCGATCTCCCGGAACCGGGCGAAGTCGATGCTGCGGGGGTAGGCGCTCGCCCCGCACACGATCAGCTTCGGCCGGTGCTCCAGCGCCAGTTCGCGGATCTGGTCGTAGTCGAGCAGCCCCTCCGGCGTCACCCGGTAGCCGTGGGCGCGGTAGTACCGGCCGGTCACCGAGGCGGGGGAGCCGTGCGTGAGGTGGCCGCCGCAGTCCAGGTCGAGACCGAGCAGACAGTCGCCGGGGCTCAGCAGCGCCGTGATCACGGCCAGGTTCGCGGAGGACCCGGAGTGCGGCTGCACGATCGCGTCCTGCGCCCCGAAGGCGGCGCACGCCCGCTCGATCGCGAGCCGCTCGATCTCGTCGGCGACGCCGCAGCCCGCGTGGTAGCGGTTGCCCGGATACCCCTCGGCGGTCAGGTTCCCGAGCGCGCTGCCCTCGCAGGCCAGCACGGACGGGTCCGCGACGCTGGACGCCGCGACCATCATCAGGGTGTCGCGCTGGCGCGCCGACTCCCGGGCCAGCAGGTCGTACAGGACGGAATCGCGTTCTCTCAGGCGGGTGTTGGCGTGCGCGGCGAAATCGACCAGGTCGGGTGCGGGCGCCTGTGGTGCGCCGACCCCGAGCCCGTCCTCGTCCAGCGGATCGGTGACGGGCGCGGGCAGGGTGAGACTCATGACTGTCCCCTCTCGGATTCGTCCGTGGTGTCCGTGCCGAACCGGCTCGTGTCCTCAGCCGGCCGCATCGGCGGTGTCCGTCTCGTCGGCCTCCAGCTCGCCGAAGGCCTCGGCGGCCGCCACCGCCTCCGCGCCGTGCTGCTCGTCGGCGGCGATCTTCCCGGCGAGGTCGGAGACCACCGGGTTCTGGAAGACGGTCTTGACGGGCACCGGCACCCCGAGGAGTTCCCCCAGCAGCCCCGCGAGCCGGGTCCCGCTGAGCGAATCGCCGCCCAGGGTGAAGAAGTTGTCGCCGGGCGCCACCCCGTCCAGGCCGAGGATGTCGGCGACCGCCGCGCACAGCACGAGCTCCAGCGCACTGCCCGGGCCGTCCCCGCCCTCCCGCACGGCCGCGTCGTCGGCGGACTGCTGACGTCCGGCCGAGGAGGCCAGCAGCAGCCGGTCGACCTTGCCGTTGCGGGTCAGTGGCAGCTCGTCCAGCACGGTCAGCGCGGCCGGCACCATGTAGCCGGGGAGCTGCGCGGCAAGCCGCTCCAGCACCCGGTCCCCCGCGCCGGCGCCGGAGCCGGCGGCGGCCACCACGAAGGCGTGCAGCCGCCGCACCCCGTGGGCGCTGGCGGGCGCCACCACCACGGCCGCCTCGACCTCGTCGTCCTGGCGCAGGACGGCCTCGATCTCGCCCAGCTCGATGCGGTGCCCCTGGATCTTCACCTGGAAGTCGTCCCGGCCCAGGATCTCGATGCTGCCGTCCGGCAGGTAGCGGCCCAGGTCGCCGGTCAGGTAGGCGCGTTCACCGGTTTCCGGGAGGCGGACGAAGCGGCTCGCGGTGCGCCCGGCGTCGTTCCAGTAGCCGAGCGCGAGACCGACGTCGCTGGCCACGGCCATCTCGCCGACGACCCCGAGCGGGCGCTCGTAGGCCGCCGCGTCGACGATGTAGTAGCGCTGGTTGGTGATCGGCTTGCCGTACGGGATGCTCGTCCAGGCCGGGTCGACCTCGCCGATCGGCTGGAACAGCGACCAGCAGATCGTCTCGGTGGGACCGCCCGACCCCACCACCTGGATCCGCGGGCTCTGCGCCCGCAGCCGGTCCGGCAGCGTCAGCGGGATCCAGTCGCCGGAGAGCACCGACAGCCGCAGCGACTCCAGCGGCCGGCCGCCGCCGCGCCGCTCGCGCACCTCGGCCTCGCCGACGAGCAGCTCCATCAGGACGGGTACGGAGTTCCACAGCGTGACCTGCTCGGCCTGCACCAGATCGGCCCAGACGTCGGGCTCCGCGTGCTCGAACGGCGGCGGCACCACCACGGTCCCGCCCTGCGTGAGCACACCGAAGACGTCGTAGATCGAGGCGTCGAAGTGCAGCCCCGAGATGGCCAGCAGGCGGTCCGCGGCACCGACCTCGAAACGCTCCGCGACATCGCGGATCAGGTTGACCACACCGATGTGGTCGACCATCACGCCCTTCGGCTCGCCCGTGGAACCCGAGGTGAAGATCGTGTACGCGAGGTCCGCGGGGGTCTGCGCGGTGTCGGGCCGGGTGGCGGTGCCCGTCTCGAAGTCCTTGTCCACCCGGTAGCGGCGGGCCGTGGGCGGCCAGCTGATCCGGGACTCCAGCGAGGACTGGGTGAGGATGCGGTCGACCTTGGCCTCGGCCAGCAGCCGGCGCAGCCGCTCCGGCGGCACCGACGCGTCCAGCGGCAGGTAGGCGGCGCCGGAGGCGAGGATGCCGTACACCGCGGCGTACTGCTCCCAGCCCTTCTCCATCACGACCGCGACCAGCTCGCCGGGCGCCGCCCCGTGCTCGCGCAGGGTGCGGCCGATCCGCCAGGCGTACGTGGCCAGTTCGGCGTAGCTGAGCCGCCGCCCGGAGGCGTCGACCACGGCCTCGGCGTCGGGGGTGAGCCCGGCCTGCCGGGCGAACAGCTCGTGCAGGGTGGTGTAGGGGATCTGCCCGGCGGTGTCGTTGACCCGGCGGCGCAGCTCACGCTCGGCCGGCGGGATCAGGTCGAAGCGCGCGGTGTGCAGGCTCTCCGGGTCCTCGGTGAGCCGGGTCAGGAGGTCCACGTACACGCCGAAGGCGGCGTCGACGAACCCGGGCGCGAAGGCCCCGTCGACGAAGTCCCAGATGACGCGCAGCTCGCCGGCCAGCTCGCGCAGCTGCACGTCGAGGGTCACCTGCGGGGTCTGCGAGATCGAGTACACCTCGTGGCCCAGGTCCGTGACGGGCCGGCGCACCGGATAGTCGAGGAGGCTGGTGACGACCACGGGCATCCCGGCCTGCGCGCCCACACCGTGCAGCCGCGTCAGCTCCCGCAGCACGCGCACGCCGTTGAAGGAGCCGTGCTCCACGTCGCGGGCGAGCTGGTCGCGCAGGGCGTGCGCCCGGTCCAGGAAGGTCGCGCCCGAACCGTCGGCGGCGAGCATCACCGCGTTGGTGAAGTCGCCGAGCACGCCGGTGATGTCCGGGTGCACCGCGGGGCGCTGGAAGACCGGATAGTTGATCGTGAAGTCGGACTCCTCCGCCCAGGCCCGGACCACCTCTGCGAAGGCCGCGGTGAGCAGCACCGACGGGGTCAGGCCCGCCCCGCGCGCCCGCTCCTGGAAGCGCTGCCAGCCGGCGGGGGAGAGGCGGTGCTCGCGGCGGTCGAAGCGGACCTCGCCGGTGTCCCCGCCGGAGCCGCCCGTGGGCAGCGACGGGGCCGGCGGCAGGGTGGGCACGCGCTGCACCCAGTAGTCGCGGGCGGCGCGGAAGGCCTCGGTGTGCGGCAGGGCGTCGGCACGCCAGCGGGCGTACTCGGCGAAGGAGATGCCGGGCTCCGGGAGGTCCGCGTCGGGGTCCTCGTACAGGTCGACCAGCTCGGGGAAGAGGACCTGGAAGGCGCTGGAGGCGTCCAGCACCTGCAGGTCGATCCCCAGGTGGACCCGGCCCAGGTTCTCCGGACCGCCCAGCCGGAAGATCCGCAGGTCGAACAGCGGCCAGCTGCCGACCGGGAACACCACGTGGCTCATCTCCTCGCGCAGCGCGGCGAGGTGCTCCCGGGCCGCGTCGGCGGACAGGTGGCGCAGGTCGACGACCGGTATGTCGAAGGGCAGCGGGTCGGACGGCACCCACTGGGTGCCGTCCGTGCCCCCGATCGCGCGGAGCATGTCGTGACGGGCGACCACCGTGCGCCAGGCGGCGGCGAACCGCTCCGGGTCGAGGCCGGGGCGCTCCCACTCGAAGTATCCGTAGCAGCCGATGCCGCCCATCTCGACGGCTTCGCCTCGCCCGATCATCAGTGCCTGCTGCGTCTCGGTCATCGGGAAGGACGCGGCACTGTCCGCGCGAGCGGGCAGGAGCTCGGTCATGGTCCAACTCCATTCGGTGTTACGGGCCGTTGGCTTGCGTGCCTGGGTGGATACGGGCCGGGACGCCCTGCTGCGGGGCAGGGCGAGGCTAGGGGCGGTGAGTTAGCCGCCGGTTATGCCCCGCGCGGCCGGCCGGCCCGCCGGGCAACGGCGCCCGCCCCTCCTCCAGGGAGAGCGCGAAGAGCCGTACGAGCGGGTGGAAGAGGTAGCAGGGCTGGCCCCTCTCGTCCGCGCCGCTGACCTCCAGCAGGGCCGCGTCGGCGAGCGCCTCCAGCAGCCGCTCGGCCTCGGCCTCCGGCAGGTCCAGCGCCGTCGCCGCCTCGGCGGCGGGGAACGGCCTGGGCCCCGGGCCGTGTCCCAGCGCGGCCAGCGCCGGGAACACCGCCCGTACCTCGGGATCCAGCGCACGCCAGGACGGCAGCAGGGAGGTGTGCACGTCCAGGTCGCCCGAGTGCAGCTCCCGCAGCCGGGTGAGGGGATCCGCCAGCCGGTGGGCGAGCCGGTCGGGGGTGCAGTGCGGCCGGGCGGCGATCCGGGTGCCGACGATCCGCAGCGCCAGCGGCAGGCCGGCGCAGTGCTCGACGATCGCGGACGCCGCGCACGGTGCGGCCGCCACCCGGGCGGGACCGGCCGCCGCGGCGAGCAGTTCCAGCGAATCCCGGGGCTCCAGGGGCGCGAGGGCCACGGTGTGCGCCCCGGCCACGGTGGGCAGGGCCGTACGCCCGGTCACCAGGACCGCCGGCTCCGGGGTGTTGGGCAGGAGCGGCCCCAACTGGGCCGCTCCCGAGGCGTTGTCCAGCACAATGAGCAGCTGCCGGCCCCGGGTCCGCTCACGGTAGAGGCGGACCAGCTGGTCCTGGTCGTCGGCGGCCGGTACGTCGTCCATCGGCCCCAGTGCCCGCAGCAGCCGGCGCAGCACCCGGGCCGGGTGCCGGGGGGTGCCGTCCGCGGCGCGCAGGTCGGCGTACAACTGCCCGTCGGGGAAGTGCCGCTGGCAGCGGTGGGCGGCGTGGACGGCCAGGGCGGTCTTGCCCAGCCCCGCCATGCCGGTGACCAGGACCCGGCGGGGCCGGCCGGAGCCCTGCCCGTCGGGTGCCAGGGCGCGGCACACCAGATCCAGCTCCGGCCCCCGGCCCGTGAAGTCGACGGTGTCCGGGGGCAGCATCGCCGGTGCCCCGGCCGCCGGGCCGGACACCCGCGGCCGGGCCTGCGCCCGTACGGCCGGGACGGAAGCCGGCCGCCGGTCGAGCGTGCCGTCCAGCAGCGCCCGGTAGGTGGCCTGCAGCTCCTCGCCCGGGTTGACCCCGAGCTCGTCCGCGAGCACCGCCCGGCCGTGGTGGTAGAGGTGGATGGCGTCCGCCTGCCGCCCGGACCGGCACAGGGCGGTCATCAGCTGGCACCGGATGCGCTCGCGCAACGGGAACTCGGAGACCAGCCCGGTGAGCTCACCGGTGATCTGCTCGTGCCGTCCGAGGGCGAGGTCCGCCGCGATACGGTGCTCCAGGGTCACGGCGCGCGCCTCACTCAGCCGCGGGGCCTCGGCGTCGGCGAGGTATTCGGTGGCGTTCGCGAACGGCTGGCCGTTCCACCGGGCCAGGGCGTCGCGCAGCAGCTCACCGGCGCTCTCGAAGTCCTCTTTGATCAATGCCTCGCGGCCGCCGAGCGCCAGCTTCTCGAATTCGTTCAGGTCGACGCTCGCATTACCGATGCTCATGGCATATCCCGGTGGTCTGCGATCGATCACGACATCGTCGCCGAGAATCTTGCGCAGGCGTGAAATATAGGTGTAGAGCTGTGCGCTGACAGTGGCCGGGGGCGCCCAGCCCCACAGCAGCCGGCACAGCCGGTCGTCCGACACCACCTCTTCGCGGGCCAGGAGGAGCGCCGCGAGCACGGTGTGCAGCTTCGCCCCGGAGAACGCGACCCGGTGGCCGTCCCGCCGTACCTCTACTGGCCCGAGCACTCGGAATTCCATGTACCGCCCCATCCGTGATTCCTGAGAAGAATCTTCGAACGAAGCTAGATGAGCGCGTTGTCCCCTCGATATCGTGTCGATTTCGCGGGGGGCTCGGGTCATGAAATCGATGGAACACGGACGAGAAAGGAGCCGTCCCTACTGTTCCATTCGTGCCGCAGCGAGCGGCAGTGATGATCCACCGAGAGGGGAATCCGAGATGCGCAGCACCCGGACGGCGAAGACGACGGCCGCTTGCCTGGTCGTTCTTGCGGGGATGTTCGTGGGCACGGGGGCCGCCACGGCCGCCACGGCGCAGCCGAGCGCCGGCGTCCAGGCGGACGACATGCCCTGGGGCGTCGTCAAGCCGGTGCACCCCTCATACCCGGGCTCCGCCGGCACCAACGGCGACATGCCCTGGGGCTGACCGCCCGACGCGGCCGTCCCGTACGGCTTCGGTCCCGCAGCACCGCAGCACTGAACCATCGCAGCACTGAACCATCGCAGCACCGAACCACCGCAGAACCGAACCACCGCAGAACCGAACCACCGCAGAACCGTTCTTTCGCAGCACCGCAGGTCCGCGCACTCCGCCGCCGCAGCGGCCCGGTCCGTACCGGACGGGTCTCAGTTCGCCGGATGCGCCAGCAGGGCCGTCAGTTCCTCCGGAGTGAAGGAACGATGCGGCAGCCCTCCGGGCCCCCCACCGCCCGGCTCGCCCCCCGCACCCTGCACGGCCGTCAGCAGCCGCCCCGCCTGTACCCGCCAGGGCTGCGCGCCGACCTCGCCGAAGGCGGCACAGGCCCGCCGGAACCTCTCCGCCGCCTCCGCACAGCGGCCCCCGAGCGCGTCCACGCACCCGAGGTCCGTCTCCACCCGGGCGTACAGGAACCGGTCCGCCAGCTCATCGGTGATCTCCAGGGCCTGCTGCAGCGTCTCCCCCGCCGCCTGCAGCAGGCCCTGGCTCCACCGCGTCTGGCCGAGGCCCCGCAGCGCGTGGGCCTCACCGACCCGGTCGCCTTCGCCGCGGGTCAGCCGCAGCACGGCGCCGAACGCCTCGGCGGCCTCCCCGAGATCCCCCGCGCGCAGCCGCACCTCGGCCAGCCGGTACACGCTCTGGGCCTCCGCCCGCACCGATCCGGTGCGCCGGCTCAGCGCCACCGCCTGCTCCGCCAGCGGCAGCGCGCCGCCCACGTTGCCCCGGTCCAGCTCGATCTGCGCCTGGAAACCCAGCAGATGGGCCTCGTTCCCGATGTCCCCGGAGTCGTGGAAACCGCTGAGCGCCGCCTCGCAGTACTCCAGCGCCCGCTCCCAGTCGCCCTGGAACCGCGCGCACATGGCCAGGTTCCGCTGGGCGAGCGCCGCCCCGCCGAGGTCGCCGGTGGTGCGCAGCAGCCGCAGCGCGGCCATGGTCCAGCCCTCGGCCTGCTCGTAGCGCCGCTGGTAGATCGCCAGCGACCCCAGGAGCCGCAGCATCGTCGCCTCGCCGGGCTCGTCCCCGGCCCGCCGGGCGGAGGCCAGGGCCTGCTCGGCGCTGCGCTGCCAGTCCTCCAGATAGTTCTTGGTCTCGAAGTGCGGTACCGCGCTCTCGGTCAGCATCCAGGCGTGACCGGCCCGGCCCGTCTCCGCCGCCTGCGCCACCACGTCCGTCACGGCGGTGCGCTCCGACTCGAACCAGTCCATCGGCGAGCCCAGCAGCTCGTCGGCGATCTCGCCCAGGAAGCCGGGGGCGGGTGCCGCCGGCCGGCCCACCGGGAACTCCCGTCCGTCGATCCGCCGGTGCGCCTCCTCGGCCAGCCAGAGCCACGCCCCGAAAGCCCGCTCCAGCGCGGCGTCCGCCTCCTCCTCCGGCTCGTCCGCCTCCGCCCGCTCCCGGGCGAACAGCCGCAGCAGGTCCTGGAACCGGTAGCGGGCCGCCCGGCCCGGGGCCGCCTCCGCGACCTCCAGGAGCTGGGCGTCGACCAGGTGGTCGATCAGCTCCTCCGCGTGCCACACGCTGGTGTCGAGTACGGCCGCCCCCGCCCAGGCGGCGAAGTCCGCCGTGCGCAGCAGCCCGAGCCGCCGGTACATCCGGGCCGCCTCGGGCGGCAGGTCCCGGTAGGTGAGCCGGAAGCCCGCGCGCACCCCGCCCTCGCCCGGGCTCAGCACGTCGAGCCGGGACCGGTGGTCGCGCAGCCGCTCCACCAGGCTCCGTACGCTCAGGTTGGGCTTGGCCGCCAGCCGGGCGCCGGCGATCCGCAGCGCCAGCGGCAGGCAGTCGCACAGCGCGCCGAGCTGCTCCACGGCCACCGGGTCGCTGCCGAACCGGTCCGCTCCGGCCAGTTTGATCAGCAGGGCCGTCGCCTCGGTCGGCTCCAGCATCCGCAGCCGGATGCTGAGCGCCGTGTAGTCCCCGGTCAGGTCGCCCAGGTTCTCCCGGCTGGTGGCCAGCACCACACTGCGTCCGCCGCCCGGCAGCAGGGGCCTGAGCTGGTGGAAGGAGCGTACGTTGTCCAGGACGATCAGCGTCTTGCGGGTGCTGAGCAGACTTCGCAGCAGCGAGGCCCGCTCGTCGGGATCCGCCGGGACCTGGGGTGCGGCGATCCCGAGGGCGCGCAGGAAGCGGTCGAGGACGGCGGCGGGGGACACCGGCGCCTGCTCCTCGTCGTAGCCGCGCAGATCGGCGAAGAGCTGGCCGTCGGGGAACTGGTCGGCGACCTGGCTCGCCCAGTGGACCGCCAGCGCCGTCTTGCCCACCCCGCCCACGCCCACGATCGTCGCCAGGGCCGGGGTGTGGGGGTTGTACGGCTCCTTGAGCAGCCGGTCCAGCGAAGCCATCTCGTGCTGCCGCCCGGTGAACGCCATGACGCCGGCCGGGAGTTGCGCCGGGATCGTGTGCACGGCGGCCGGCGCGGGGGTGAGTACGGCCGGGGGACGGGTCAGTTCCGGCGAGTCCCGCAGGATCAGCTCGTGCAGTTGCCGCAGCCCCGGGCCGGGTTCGATCCCGAGCTGCTCGGTCAGTAACCGGCGGCCGTGCAGGAAGACGTCGAGTGCCTCGGCGCGCTGGCCCGACCGGTACAGGGCGAGCATGAGGTGCTCGCGGCACTGCTCGCGCAGCGGATGCCGGGCCACCAGGTCGGTGAGCTCACCGATGAGCGCGCGGTGCCGGCCCAGCTGAAGCATCAGCCCCGCGCGCTCCTCGATGAGCGTGAGCCTCATCTGTTCCAGGCGCGTCGCCTCGGCCTCCAGCCGGGAACCGGGCGTCTCGTCGAGCGCCGAGCCCCGCCAGATGCTCAGCGCCTCCTCGAATAGCGTGCAGGCCTCCTCGGTGCGGCCGTGCCGGGCGGCGTCGCGACCCTGGTCGGCCCGCTCCAGGAATTCCTGGACGTCGACGCGGTGCTCGCCCTTGGCCAGCAGATAGCCCGGGGGAGAGGTGATCAGCAGATCGGTCACGCCGGCCTGCTTGAAGGTCTTGCGCAGGGTGGCCACGCAGATGGCGATCTGGTTCCGTGCCGTCGCGGGAGGGGAATCCGGCCAGACGGCGTCCACCAGGGTGTCCACCGAGACGACCCGGTCGGCATAGAGCACCAGCATCGCGAGGACCGTCGCCTGGCGCCGGCCGTTGATGCGCAAGGGGCCGTCGTCGGCCTGGACGAGCAGTGGCCCCAACAGTCTGAAGACAAACCGATTCAACAGGTCCCCCGCCTTTGAAACCCCGCGTCAGGCGCGAACGGTACCGCAAAGACGATTCCTCGGTGCAGTCAACTCTTGGGAAAAACAGCGGCTGTTTCAGGCCACCTTGTCCGTATAGCAATGGGGCGGGGAATGGCCCTCACGGAGAGTCGCCGGCGCCGACCGAGGCCAGTACACCCGACAGCCCCCGAAGCATTTCGGCCGTTCGGTGCACCTCCTCCTCACCGCCCAGGCTCTCGCACAGGTGCCGGGCGAGCCCGTCCAGGCAGGAGTCGATCTCCCCCTTCGCCGCCGCGCCCCGCTCGGTGGCGGCGAGCAGCTTCGCCCGGCGGTGCGCCGGATTGTCCAGATAGGCCGCGAGCCCCTGGCGGACGAGCAGGTCCGCTATGCGCTGCACGCTCTGCCGGGTGGTCCCCACGCGCCGGGCCACCTCGGAGACCGACAGGGACTCCTCCGTCACCGCGCTGAGGACCTGCCAGCGTGCCGCACTGAGACCGGACGACAGGGCCAGCCGGTCGACGGCCGCGGTGAACCGCCCGTTCAACCGGAAGACCGCCACGGCGGCCCGGCTGAACGCCTCGGCCTCCCCGGACTCCGCTGTACGCGTCAACGCCGGTCCCCTTCCGTACGTCTTCCGGGTCGCTGCACGATAACAGTGCGTGGTCATGCGGACGAGAGTCGTGCGGCCACGCTCCGCAGACACCGGCCCGACTGGTCCGTTGGCAGCCCCATGGCCGACCAAACCCTTCAGTAACCGGGCCAATGGCCCATCTTCCCCTGCCCGAGTTGAGCCAGTGGGCCTCCAGGTGCTTATCTGTGGCGTATCCATGTACTTACGGCGCCGCGCAGCGCCGGACGGCAACGAGGCCGGCTCCGGAGCGCGGCGCCTTCGCCGTGCCCGTCCGCCGCCCACCACCCCCGGGCGGCGCGGGACGGCGCGCACCACTGCAGGGGGGCGGCAAGCCGCTGTGAAGAGGATGTTCGTAGCTCCGGATCCGGGGCGCCTGAGACTGAGGACGTCGGCCCGCGCCGTGATCGGCGTCGCCGCGGCCGTCGCACTCGCCGAACTGTGCGGTCTGTCCCTGACCGCGTCCATCACCGGCGGACTGGCGGCCCTGCTCGCGCTCTTCACCGTCACCGACGCCACCGTGCGCCGCCAGACGGTCACCACCGCCCTGCTGCCCGCCGCCGGATTCCCCGTCCTGGCCCTCGCCACCGCCCTGCACGGGGTGACCCCCCTGCGGGACGCCGCCTTCGTGCTCGTCGTCTTCTGCGGGGTCTACGCCCGCCGCTGGGGCCCGCGCGGGCACGCGCTCGGGATCTTCGCGTTCATGAACTTCTTCATCACGCAGTTCCTGCACGCCCTGCCCGCCCAGCTCCCCGAGCTGTACGCCGCCGTGGGCCTGGCCCTCGGCGCCGCCGCGGCCGTACGGTTCCTGCTCTGGCCGATCGAACGGCGCACCCCGCCGCCCGCCGCCCCCGCGCCGCTGCCCGGCAGCGGCCTGGCCCGGCACACGACCCGCCAGGCCCTCCAGGCGACCGTCGCGTGCGCCGTCGCCCTCGCCGTCGGCCAGGTGCTCTCCGAGGACCGCTGGTACTGGGCCGTCGGCACCGCCTGGTGGATCTTCGTCAACACCGCCTCCCGCGGCGAGACCCTGGTCCGCGGCTTCCGCCGGGTGCTCGGCACCGTCGTCGGCGTGGCAGCGGGGGTACTGATCGCCATCCCGCTGGACGGCGCGCCCCTGCCCACCGCCCTCCTCGTCGCCGCCTGCGTCTTCGGCATCTTCTACACGGCCGCCGTCTCCTACAGCTGGATGATCCTCGCGGTCACGCTGATGGCCGGGCTGCTCTACGGCCTCCTCGGCGTGCTCGACCCCGGCCTGCTCGTACTCCGTCTGGAGGAGACGGCCGTGGGCGCCGTGTGTGCCGCGCTGGCCGTGGTCCTCGTCCTGCCGGTCACCACCCACGCCACGAACGACGCGTGGATCCAGCGCGCCCTGCACTGCGTGCACGCCGCCACCGCCCAGGCCACCGCCCGCCTCGCCGGCTCCCCGACGGCGGACCCCGCCCCGCACGCCGCGGAGCTGGAGACCCTGCTCGCCCGGGTCCGGATGGCGCTCGCCCCGCTGGTCCACCCGCTCAGCCCGTTCCGCGCCCGCAAGGCCCGCGCCGGCCAGGTCATCGCCCTGCTCGACGACTGCGCCCGCGAGGTGCGCGGCCTGGTGACCGTCGCCGCCGACCCGGACGCCGGCCACGACGCCCGCCTCGCCGCCGCCTGCTGGCGCGTCGAGGCGGCCGTGCAGGCGCTGACCGCCGGCGAGCGGGAGCTCGAAGCGCCCGCCGCCACGGGCGCCACCGCCCCGCCCGCCGCCACCACCGAACCCGCGCTCGCCCACCTCCAGGGCCTGGAGCGGGCCCTGACCGAACTGGCCACCCCCCTGGGCAGCGACCCCAAGGCGCCGTTCGTCATCAGCGCCTGAGCAGAGCGCCCCAGGCCGGCGTCCGCTCCGCGGGCAGCCGGCCGGGGGTGTGCACCACCCCCAGGGCCTGGGTGGCCCGGGTCAGCGCCACGTACAGGTCGCTCGGCCCGAAGTCGGCCGGCTCCACCACGATCACCGTGTCGAACTCCAGCCCCTTGGCCTGGCGCGGATCCAGCAGGACGACCTCCCGGGTCAGATCGGGCTCCGCGCCCTCCCGCACCTGCGGCAGTACGGCCGCCAGCGCCCCGTGCAGCTCCCGCTGGGCGATCACCGCGAGCCGCCCCTCGGCCGGCCGTTCCCGCTGCACCGCCTCCCCGACTGCCCCGGCCAGGTCGCCGGCCGCCCGCGCCCACGGCCGCACCCCGGTGGCCCGTACCGAACGCGGCGGCTCGAAGCCGGGATCGCGCTCGCGCAGCACGGCCGCCGCCACCTCCATGATCTCGGCCGGGGTGCGGTAGTTGACCCCGAGCCGGACCAGCTCCCACCGGTCGCCGACGTACGGCGCCAGGATCCGCTCCCAGGATCCGCAGCCCGCCTCGTCACCGGTCTGCGCCGGATCGCCGACCAGCGTCATCGAACGGGTCGGGCAGCGCCGCATCAGCAGCCGCCACGCCATCTCCGACAGCTCCTGCGCCTCGTCCACGATGACGTGCCCGAAGGCCCAGGTGCGGTCCGCCGCGGCACGCTCGGCGGTGCTGCGGTGGTCGGCCTCCTCGTGGCGCTCCGCCATCCGTTCGGCGTCGATGATGTCGTGCGCCGCGAGGTACTCGTTCTCCTCGTCCTCGAACTCGTACGACTGCGAGCCCGCGGACACGTCCAGCACCCCTTGCGCGTACGCGATGCGCAGCTGCCTCTGCCGCTCCTCGGCGGCGCGCAGCGCACTGTCGTCCTCCCCGAGCAGCTCGGCCGCCTCGTCCAGGAGCGGTACGTCGGCCGGGGTCCAGTCGGGCCGCGCCGAGGGCGCGCGGCGGATCAGCCGGGCCTCCTCCACGGGCAGGTGCGTGGGTTCCGCCAGGAAGTCGGTGATCAGCTGCTGCGGGGTGAGCGACGGCCACAGCGAGTCGATCGCCGCGTGCACGGCGGCGCTCGTCGCGATCTCCTTGCCGAGCTGGGCCACGTCGTCCGCGCCGAGCAGGTTCGGACCGCCGTACGGATCGGCCCCCAGCCGGTCGGCGAGCTGCGCGGTGAGCGCGTCGATGATCCGGAAGGCGAAGGCCGGCCGCGCCCGGTTGTGCGGCAGCCCGGTGGCCCGGGCCCGGTCCCGCGCCTCGTGGGCCATCGTGCGGTCCAGCAGCAGGGTTCCGTAGTCGTCGTGGTCGATCTCCAGCGCGGCCTCGGGCACGGTGTCGTACTCCTCGCCAGTGCCGGCCGGCACGTGCTCCGGCAGGCACTGCCGGTCGGCCACGACCCGGGCGAGGACCTGTGCCATCGCGGCGCGGCCCTTCACCGCGGCGGCCCCGGGACGGTCGGTGCCGGTGGCGTGGACCCCCGGGAACAGCTCGCCCGGCGTGGACAGCAGCACACCGGTCTCGCCGAGCGCCGGGAGCACCCCGCCGATGTAGCCCAGGAAGGCCGGCCCCGGCCCCACGATCAGCACACCGCGCCGGGCGAGCAGCTCGCGACGGGCGTACAGCAGGTACGCGGCACGGTGCAGCGCGACCGCGGTCTTGCCGGTGCCGGGTCCGCCCTCGACCACCAGCACCCCGCGGTGCGTGGAGCGGATGATCCGGTCCTGCTCGGCCTGGATGGTCCGCACGATGTCGTGCATGCGGCCGGTGCGGGCGGCATCGAGCGCCGCCAGCAGGACCGCGTCGGCGTCGGCCCCCTCGTGGCCGGTGCGCTCCGCGTCGGTCAGGTCGAGGATCTCGTCGTGCAGGGCGGTGACGACCCGGCCCCGGCTGCTGATGTGACGGCGGCGGCGCAGCCCCATGGGCGTGTGCCCGGTGGCGAGGTAGAAGGGGCGGGCGACCTCGGCCCGCCAGTCCAGGACCAGCGGGGTGCGTTCCGTGTCGTCGGCGCGGATCCCGATGCGTCCGATGTGGTGGTCGCGGCCGTCGGAGAACTCCAGACGCCCGAAACACAGGCCGTTCTCACCGGCATTCAGAGCGGACAGCAGGCCCGACTGCTCGGCCACCAGGACATCGCGTTCCAGGCGCGCCTGAAAGCCCGTTCCGACATCGCGCAATGCCCCTTCGACCGCCTGTTCGGCCTGGTCGCGCAGGTCGTCGAGGCGCCGATAGAGGTCGGTGACGAATTGCTGCTCTTTCCGGAATTCCTCGGTTGACAATTGCACTCCCGCCGCGATACAGTGTCCTCGTAAGCTTCTTTGCGCCCTCGCTCAAGGCGAAGTCGCGAACTATTCAATATACGCCTTCTTCTCCCTCGGCAGTGAATTCGGCCGGGGGATTTTTTGCGTACGGTGGATCTCATGACCACCGCACACGCCCCGGCCGGCAAAATCGTCTACCGCCTCGCCCGCCCCGAGGATGCGGGCGCCATCGAGGCCCTGGACGGCTCCTTCACCACCTCCACCGTCTTCGAGGTCGCCGCCTCCGGCGACGGCTCCGGCTTCCTGCTCCGTGAGGTCCCGGTGGACCCGCCCGTGCGCAAGGCGTTCCCGCCCGAGGAGCACGACGAGCAGGGGTTCGCCGGCTCCCGGGGCCCCGACGTGGACGCGGACAACCGCACCTTCGTGGCCCTCGACGGCGGCGAGCTCTGCGGATTCGCCGCCGTCGGCTACGCCGCGTGGAACCGGCGGCTGACGATCGAGGACATCGAGGTCGCGCCCGGTCACCGGGGCCGCGGGATCGGCAGCGCACTGATGGAGCACGCCGCGGAGTTCGCCCGCGAACGGGGCGCGGAGCACCTCTGGGTCGAGGTCAGCTCGGTCAACGCCCCCGCCGTGCACGCCTACCGGCGCATGGGGTTCGCCTTCTGCGGCCTCGACACCGCCCTGTACGGGGGCACACCCTCCGCGGGCGAACAGGCGCTGTTCATGAGCCGCCCCTGCCGCTGACCCGGGCGCGCCGAGCAGCCGACGAGCCGTCAACTCCCGCGGCGCGCCGGATCCTACGTCTCCGTGCCCCCTGACCGCAGCCCAATCCTCCAGGATCACCCGGAAGAGTGTTCCGAAAGCTCATGCCATACGCCGCTGACCTGCGGCAGGTACAACGGGTAATTGATTACTGCACATTCATGCGGCACGTACAGGGTGGATCTGGTCGGACAGGGGGTAACCCGCCGGAATGGAAATTCTTCAACAGCGCTCCACCACCGCACAGGTGTGGCAGGCGGCCGAGGAGTTCATCCGACTCTTCCACAGGGAGAACGCCGGGGCGGGTGATCCGCGCGCCCGGCTCGCCGCCGTGAGGGCGGAACTCGCGGACACCGGTACCTATGTGCACACCCCCGAAGAGCTGGTCCACGGGGCGCGCGTGGCCTGGCGCAACAGCAACCGCTGCATAGGCAGGCTCTACTGGAACTCGCTGCGGGTCCGGGACCGCCGCGGACTCACCGACGCCGACGCCATCGCCGCCGAGTGCTTCGACCACCTGCGCGAGGCGACCAACGGCGGCCGGGTGAGGCCCACCATCACGGTCTTCGCCCCGGAGGTCCCCGACCGCCCCGGCCCCCTGATCTGGAGCGAGCAGCTGGTGCGGTATGCCGGGTACGGCGACCACCCGTCCATAACCGTCGGCGACGCGCGCAACGCCCCGCTCACCGAGGCCCTGCTCCGGCTCGGCTGGTCCGGCGGCGCCGGCACCCCCTTCGACCTGCTCCCGCTGGTCGTCCAGGGCGTCGACGACAAGCCGCGGTGGTTCGACACCCCCGCGGACGCCGTCCTGGAGGTCCCGATCGCCCACCCCGAGGGCGACGACTGGGCGGACTGGGGCCTGCGCTGGCACGCCGTCCCCGCCATCTCCAACATGTGCCTGGAGATCGGCGGCATCCACTACCCGGCCGCGCCGTTCAACGGCTGGTACATGGGCACCGAGATCGGCGCGCGCAACCTCGCCGACACCGACCGCTACAACCTCCTGCCCGCCGTCGCCCGCCGCCTGGGCCTGGACACCTCCAGCGACCGCTCACTGTGGAAGGACCGCGCCCTGGTCGAGCTCAACCGGGCGGTCCTGCACTCCTTCGACCGCGCGGGCGTCACCATCGCCGACCACCACTCCGAGTCCCGCCGCTTCCTCTCCCACATGGAACGGGAGGAGCGCAAGGGCCGCGAGGTGGGCGCGGACTGGTCCTGGATCGTGCCGCCGATGTCCGGCGCGGCGACCCCGGTCTTCCACCGCACCTACGAGGACCGCCCCAGCAGCACGGCGTACGTCCACCACTCCGGCGCGCAGGAACGGGCCCGCGGACGGGATTTGGTCTAGACCTTCTGTTACCGTCGGCTCCGGACGGATCCGGCGGCGGTGAGAGGGGTTTCCTGTGGGCGGCGCGGACAGCACGGACCGAAGCGGCGAACACCGGGCCTACATCGGCTCCTTCACCTCGGGGGGCGGCCGCGGTGTGACCATCGCGGCCGTGGATCCGAAGACCGGGGCGCTGACCCCGCTCTCGGTCGCCACCGCCGAGGATCCGTCGTACCTCGCCCTCGCTCGGGACACCGGCGTCCTCTACGCGGTGAGCGAGACCGAGCGGGGCGAGGTGGCGGCCTTCCGGCCCACCGCCGGGGGTCTCGCGGCGCTGGGCGCGCCCGTGCGCGTCGGCGGCTCCGGCCCCACCCATGTCAGCGTGTCCGGGCGGCGCCTGTTCACCGCCAACTACACCTCGGGCAGCGTCAGCAGCCTCGGGCTGGCCGCCGACGGCAGCCCCCGCGGACCGGCCCGCGTCCTCGCGCACCGGGGCTCCGGCCCCGACACCGCCCGGCAGGAGGGGCCGCACGCCCATCAGGCGCTGCCCGACCCGACCGGCCGCTGGGTGCTCGGCGTCGACCTGGGCACCGATTCGGTACGGGTCTGCGCGCCGGACGCGGTCACGGGCGAGCTGCGGGTGCACACCGAGACGGCGCTGCGCGCCGGAACGGGACCCCGCCACCTGGTCTTCCACCCGGAGGGCGCTGTGGTGTACATCCTGCACGAGCTGGAGCCGCAGGTGACCGTCTGCCGGTGGAACGGCGCATCGGGGCACCTGGAACCGGTCGGTGAGGTTCCGGTGGCCTCCGCGGGCGCCTCAGGGGCCGTACGGGTGTATCCCTCGGCGGTCGTGGCCTCCCCCGACGGGCGGTTCGTGTGGGCGGCCGTCCGCGGCGCCGACGTGCTCGTCACCCTGTCGCTCGCCGACGGGCCCGGTAAGCCGCGGCTGACCGGCACCGTGGACTGCGGCGGCCTGTGGCCGCGGGACCTCGCCGCGGACGCCGCGGGCCGCCGCCTCTACGCGGCCAACGAGCACTCGGGCGACGTCACCTGGTTCGACGTGGACCCGCTGACCGGGCAGCCGCACCGGGCCGGTTCGCTGGCCGTGCCCGCCGCCACCTGCGTGGTCCTCGACTGAGTCCCGTACGCGGGCCGGGCGACGGCCGGGCGCGGACCGTACGCGCGAAGGCCCCCGCCCGGCCGGGAGATCCGGGCGGCGGGGGCCTTCGCGCGGGTCGGGCGGGTCAGTGCGCGGGCGAGCCCTGGGGGATGCCCAGAGCCGCGGTGTACTGCGCGACGGCCAGCTTGCCGAGTGCCGGGTAGGCGCCGAGCACCTCGGCGGTGGCGCAGTCGGCCTCCTTGCACGCCGTGTCCAGCAGCCCGTCGGCGGCCTCCGGGCCGATCAGGTACGGGGCGAGCGCGAGCTGGGTGGAACCCTCGCGGCGCAGCTGGTCGGCGACCGCGGCCACCGAGCCCTCCTGGTCCAGCGCGGCCGCCTGGACGGGCACCGCGAGGCGGGCGGCGAGCAGCATGCCCGTGATCCCGGCGGCCTGCACGGCCTCCTCGCCACCGGTGGTGGCCAGGACGATGCCGTCGGCGGCGGTGGTCACGGTGAAGAGGCGGGCGCGGTCGGCGCGGGCCAGTCCGGCCTCCGAGAGGCGCACGTGCAGACCCTCGGCCAGCAGCGGGTGCGGGCCGAGGACGTCGGCCAGCTCGGCGGCGGCGGTGGAGTCCATCAGGGCCTGGCGCATCCGGCGCAGCAGGTCGCTGTCGGGGCCGGCCAGCAGCGGGACGACCACGGCGTCCGGGCCGGTCTGCTCGGGCACCTCGTGGCCGGCGGCGCGGGCGAACTCGGCACGAGCGGTCCGGTCGGCCGCGACGGCGTTCAGCACGCCGGACAGGGACGGGAACTCGGAGGCGTCGTCACCCTCCAGGAAACCGATGCGGGCGTCGAGGCCCGGCAGCTCGGAGCGGCCGATGCTGATGATCTCTTCCGCGAGCCCCCGCGAGGCGGCCGAGGGCGCACCGGGCACGGCGAGTACCAGCGCGGGCGCGCCCTCGGGCGCAGCCGCGGGCTCGGGCCGGCGGTGCCGTCCGGTCGGGCGGGGTCGCGGCATTCGTACGGGCAGGCCATTTGCGGGGCCAGTGGGGGAGCTCATGGCGCCGCATGCTACTGGCTTATCGGAAGAAGGTGTTCGGGCAGGGCCTTCGCGTGCCGCATCTGTCCGTATTTATCCGGTGAATTGCAGATACGTTCAACTGACGGACGGCAAGCGCCAGTCCACAGGCTGTGACCCCTGGCCCACCAGTAGTTCGTTCGTCCTGCTGAAGGGCCGGGAGCCGAAGAACCCGTAATCCGCCGACTTCGGGGAGGGGTGCGAGGACTCCACCACCGGCAGGTCGCCGAGCAGCGGCCGGAGGTTCCGGGCCGCACGGCCCCACAGGATGGACACCAGTGGCTTGCCCCGGGCGGCCAGCGCGCGGATGGCCTGGTCGGTGACGGCCTCCCAGCCCTTGCCCTGGTGTGCGTTCGACCGGCGGGGCGCGGTCGTGAGCGAGCGGTTGAGCAGCAGCACGCCCTGCCGGGTCCACGGGGTGAGGTCACCGTTGGCGGGCCGGCCGGTCCCTATGTCCCGGTGCATCTCCAGGAAGATGTTGTCCAGGCTCGGCGGAACCGGCCGTACGTCCGGGGCCACCGAGAAGGACAGCCCCACCGCGTGCCCCGGGGTGGGGTACGGGTCCTGGCCGACGATGAGGACCTTGACCTCGTCGAAGGGCTGTTGGAAGGCGCGCAGCACATTGGCCCCGGCGGGGACGTACGTCCTCCCCGCCGCGATCTCGGCTCGCAGGAAGTCGCCCATCGCGGCGATCTGCGTCGCCACCGGCTCCAGAGCACGGGCCCAGCCCGGCTCGACGATCTCGTTCAACGGTCGTGCTGCCACAGTGGATCACTCTACTGGCCGATCGTCGCCGCCCGCACGCACAGGACGTCGGGAAGGTGCTCGGCCAGCAACTGCCAGCTGTCGCCGTCGTCGTGGCTGGCGTACAGCTCGCCGTTGCGGTTGCCGAAGTAGATCCCCGCCGGGTCCGCGTCGTCCGTGCAGAGCGCGTCCCGGAGCACCGTGCCGTAGTGGTCGGAGTCCGGCAGTCCGCGCGTGAGCGGTTCCCAGGTGGCGCCCGCGTCCGCGGTGCGGAAGACCCGGCACCGGTGCCCGGCCGGGACCCGGTCCGAGTCGGCGTTGAGCGGGAACACGTAGGCGGTGTCCGGCCGGTGCGGATGGGCCGCGACCGCGAAGCCGAAGTCGGAGGGCAGCCCGCCGCCGATGTCGGTCCAGCGGGCGCCCGCGTCGTCGCTGCGGTAGACGCCCCAGTGGTTCTGCAGGTACAGCCGGTCCGTGTCGCCGGCGTCCTGGGCGATCTTGTGCACGCACTGGCCGAACTCGGGGTTCGGATCCGGCAGGAACACCGCCGAGACCCCCTGGTTGGACGGCTCCCAGCTGGCCCCGCCGTCCTTGGTCCGGAACACCCCGGCGGTGGAGACCGCCACCGTCACCGCGTCCGGGTCGCCCGGATCGGTGATCACCGTGTGCAGGCCCTCGCCGCCGCCGCCCGGGACCCACTTGCCGCGGCTCGGGTGCTCCCACAGCGGGCGGACCAGTTCGAAGGACTCGCCCCGGTCCGTCGAGCGGAACAGCGCCGCCGGCTCCGTCCCCGCGTACACCACGTCGGGCGCCTCGGCCCCGGCCGGCTGGAGCTGCCAGACCCGCTCCAGCGAGGCGCCGGTGTCCTGGGGGAACTTGACGGCGGCCCTGGCCGGTTCCCGCCAGGTCGCCCCGAGGTCGTCGGAGCTGAAGACGGACGGACCCCAGTGGGTGCTGTCCCCGCCGACCAGCAGCCGGGGGGACGGGCCGCGCCGGTCGATGGCGGCCGCGTAGACGGCCTGGGCGTTGAAGTGGGGCCCGTCGAACTCCCACGGCCCGTCGCCCCTGCGACGGCCGATGAACAGTCCCTTGCGGGTTCCCACGAGCAGCAGTACGTCGGCCATGGCCGGCACCTCCGGACCTCGTCGTCCTTGCGGGCGGATCGTTCCTCACGGAGCGTCTTTCCGGCCAGTCTGCACCCGCCCACCGACAGGGGCCCGGCGGGCGCCGCGCACCTCGCATCGGATGATCTATACCGATCATTTACCGCCCGGAAATGATTGCGCCTTGCATGGGGGTGTTCGCAGTGGGTTGACTTCAAGCCACTGCTGCCGCGCGTGAGAGGACGTACGTGGCCACCGAGTACCTGTCTCCGCTCGACCTCGCTTTCTGGCGGATGGAGTCCGCCGACCATCCCATGCACCTGGGTGCCCTCGCCGTCTTCCGCACCCCCGGACCCCCGGGGCCGGACGAGGGGGACGCCGCCGAGCGCGCCGCCGCGCTCCTCACGGCGCGTTGTGCGGCCGTGCCGGGCCTGCGCCGCCGGATCCGCGACGTGCTGCTGCCCCTCGGCGCCGCCGCCTGGTCGCCTGACCCCGGCTTCGATCCGGCGCGGCACGTCTTCCTCGTCCGCACGGACCTCCGCCGCCCGCACGAGGCCGCCGGCCCCCTGATGGCCCGCCCGCTGGACCGGGAGCTGCCACCGTGGGAGGTGCACGTACTGGCCGGGCCGGATCCGGACTCCTTCGCCGTGCTGTTCAAGTTCCACCACGCCCTCGCCGACGGCCTGGGCGCGCTCGCCCTGGCGGCCGCGCTGTTCGACGAGGTCCCCGGGCCGCGGGCGCCCGTGCGCCCGGTTCCCGGGCAGCGGGGCGGGTCTGTGCTGAGCCGGCTCCCGGGAGTCCTGGCCGCCCGGGTCCAGGGCGTCGGTCAGGCCCTGGAGATCGGCGCCGCCATGGCCCGCGAGGGGCTGCCGCTCGGGGTCCCCGCCGCGCTCACGGCCGGTCCCGCGGGCGCGGGCAGCCGTACCGTCGCCGGTCTCGCGCTCGACCTCGACGAGGTCAACCTGATCCGCAAGGGGGCCGGCGGCACCGTCAACGACGTGCTGATCACCCTGGTCGCGGGCGCCCTGCGGCGCTGGCTGGCCGGGCGCGGCGACCCCGAACCCCTGGGGGCCGGACCACGGGCCCTGATCCCCGTGTCCCGCCGCCGCGGACCCCGGGACGGCGAGGGCGCGGGGAACCGGCTCTCCGGCTACCTGCTCCGGCTGCCGCTCGCCGAGCCCGATCCGCTACGGCGCCTGGACCGCGTCCGCGTCGGCATGGACCGCAACAAGGACGCCGGGCCCGCCCGGGGCGCCGGGGCCGTCGCCCTGCTCGCGGACCACGTCCACCCGCTCGGCCACCGGCTCGGCGGGCCCCTGGTCGCCCAGGCGGCCCGGCTGCTCTACGACATCCTCGTCACCAGCGTTCCGCTGCCCGGCCTCACCTTCTCCCTCGGCGGCAGCCGGGTCCACGAGGTCTACCCGCTCGCCCCGCTGGCCCGCGGCCAGTCGCTGGCGGTCGCGGTCTCCACCTACAAGGGGACGGTCCACTACGGCCTGGTCGCCGACGCGGCCGCGGTTCCGGACCTGGCGGCGCTGACCGGGGCGCTGCGGGCCGAGCTCGACGCACTTGTACGAGAGGTCTCGTAGTACGAGGAGGTTCGTAGTATGGTGAGTCTCGTACTTAGCCGCCGACCCCGGCGCGCCCGGTGACCTCTGGAGAGCCCCGATGAGTGCTGCCCCCGCCGTACCCGCCGCTTTCGCCGCCCTGTTCGAGCCCTACACCCTGCGATCGGTCACCGTCCCGAACCGCGTGTGGATGGCCGCGATGTGCCAGTACAGCGCCGAGGCCTCCGGGCCGGACGCGGGCGTCGCCGGCGACTGGCACTTCGCCCACTACGCCGCCCGCGCGACCGGCGGGACCGGCCTGATCATCCAGGAGGCCACCGCGGTCTCCCCGGAGGGCCGGATCTCCCCGTACGACCTCGGCATCTGGAACGACACCCAGGTCGAGGCCCTGCGCCGGATCACCGGCTTCCTCAAGGCCCGGGGGACCGTCCCCGGCATCCAGATCGCGCACGCCGGCCGCAAGGCGTCCACGGACCGGACCTGGAAGGGCGGCGCGCCGGTCGGCCCCGACGCGCACGGCTGGCAGCCGGTCGCCCCCAGCGCCGTGCCGTTCGCCGAGGGCCACCCGGTGCCGAACGAGCTGACGGTCGATGAGATCGGCGAGATCACCGGCCAGTTCGCGGCCGCGGCCGGACGGGCTCTCGCCGCGGGCTACGAGGTCGTCGAGATCCACGGCGCCCACGGCTACCTCATCGGGGAGTTCCTCTCCCCGCACAGCAACAGGCGCACCGACGCCTACGGCGGATCCTTCGAGAACCGGACCCGCTTCGCCCTGGAGGTCGTCGACGCCGTCCGCGCGGTGTGGCCCGAGGAACTCCCGCTCCTCTTCCGGATCTCCGCCACCGACTGGCTGGAGGAGGAGGGCTGGACCGCAGACGAGACCGTGCGCCTGGCCCGGCTCCTCCAGGAGCACGGCGTGGACCTCCTCGACGTCTCCACCGGTGGCCTCGCTCCCGGGGTGACCATACCGGTCGGCCCCGGCTACCAGGTGCCGTTCGCCGCCCGGGTCAAGGCGGAGACGACCCTCCCGGTGGCCGCCGTCGGCCTGATCACCGAACCGGGGCAGGCCGAGAAGATCCTGGCCAACGGCGAGGCCGACGCGGTCCTGCTGGGCCGCGAACTGCTGCGCGACCCGTTCTGGGCCCGCCGCGCGGCCGAAGAGCTCGGCGCCCCGATCCGGACGCCCGAGCAGTACCACCGGTCCTGGTGACGGCGGTGCGGCCGCGGCCCCGAGCCGCGGCCGCACCGGCGGCTCCCACCGGTTCCCGCGACCAGCACGACTCCTTCGACACCTCTCGTACCATGGGGGCCCGGACCAAGCCGAGTGAGCGGAGCAGGGACATGACGGATCGGGACACCTCCCGCACCCTGGCCCATCCGGAGGCGGCCGAGATCCGCCTGGAGGGTGTGCTGCACGCACTCTCCGACCCGGTGCGGCTCTCCATCGTCCTGGACCTCGCCGCCTCGGCGGACGACCTGGCCTGCTCGCACTTCGACCTGCCGGTCACCAAGTCCACGACCACGCACCACTTCCGCGTCCTGCGCGAGAGCGGTGTCGTACGCCAGGCCTACCGCGGCACCACCAAGCTGAACGCCCTGCGCCGCGACGACCTGGAGGCCCTGTTCCCGGGCCTTCTCGACAGCGTCCTGACGGCGGCCGCCGCCGAGGCGGAGCGGCTCACGTCCACGTGACCGCGGGTCAGCCGACCCCACCGGTGGTCACGGCCGCGGGCGTGTCCTCGACGGTCACCGTCACGTCTTCGGCTACCCAGGGCCGCCCCCCGTCCCGTGACCGGCGGATTCCGTTCGCTGCCATGACACTCCGTCCGCGTGCTGCTCCGGGGCTTCGGGCCAGTGGCATGATCGGCCCGCGCACCCGGGGCGGCACGGCGACACTCCCCGGACGGGGACTTCCGGCAGGACCACCACCCGGAAGCACTTCCGCGGACGCACCGGGACGCCCTGCCCGGACGCCCTTCCGCGGGAGGACGACGCGCCGGGGGCCGGGGGAGGGCCGCCTACCCCCGGTCCGCTCCCGCCGCGTCCAACAGGCCCGGCCAGTCCGGAATCTTGACGGTGCGCCGGCCCAGCGAACGGCCCAGATCCTCCTCCGCCGACTCGATGGCCAGCCAGCCGGGCCACTCCACCGGGTGCAGGCCCGCCGCCCGCAGGGCGGCCAGCGGGTCGCCCGGCAGCTCGCGCCCGGCCAGCGCACCCGCGTCCTGGAGCAGCGAGGACACGGTCTCCTTCGCGCACGGCCGGTTCGTGCCGATCACCCCGGTCGGGCCCCGCTTGATCCAGCCCGCCACGTACTCGCCGACCGAGGCCCGGCCCGCGCGCAGCACCCGCCCCGCGGCGTGCGGAACCGTGCCCCTCGCCGGGTCGAAGGGCAGCCCGGTCAGCGGCACGCCCATGTACCCCACCGAGCGCAGCACCAGCTGCGCCTCGACGTCCTCGTGGACACCCGTACCGGTCACCCCGCCGTGCCCGTCCGGGGCGGTCCGCTCGAAGCGCACCCCGGCGACCCGGCCGCCGGGCCCGCCGAGGATCTCCACCGGGCGCAGATAGAACCGCAGCGCGATGCGGCGCGGTTCCTCGCCGGGGGCCTCGCCGGGCTCCTTGCCGGCCCAGCCGCGCAGCACTTCCAGGTTGCGCCGCGCCACCGCCGGCAGTGCGGCGGCCGCGCCAGGGTCGGCGTACATCGGGTCCAGTGCCAGCTCCGCCGGGTCCGCCCCGGCCTCCACGCCGGGCAGCGTGCCCAGTTCGCGCAGTTCCTTCGTGGTGAACCTGCCCTGGGAAGGCCCGCGCCGGGCCACCATCGACACCCTGCGCACCCCGCTGTCCGCGAGCGCGCCGAGGGCCGGCTGGGGCATGTCCGTCGGCGCCAGCTCGGCCGTGCCGCGGGCCAGGATCCGGGTCACGTCCACCGCGACGTTGCCCGCCCCGATCACCACCGCCGCGTCGGCCCCGGGCAGGCCGAAGGCCTCGGCGGCGGCGTCCGGGTGCCCGCTGTACCACGACACGAAGGCCGTCGCGGAGTGCACCCCGGCCAGTTCCTCGCCGGGGATGCCCAGCATCCGGTCCCGCGCCGCACCCACGCAGTACACGACCGCGTGGTACAGCTCCAGCAGCCGCTGCGCGGGCAGGGCGGTCCCGCCGACCTCGACGTTCCCGAGGAAGCGGATCCGCTCGTCCTCCAGCACGGTGCGCAGGCTGCCCTGCAGCGACTTGATCTTCTCGTGGTCCGGTGCGACCCCGTACCGCACCAGCCCGTACGGGGCGGGCAGCCGGTCCAGTACGTCGACCAGCACCCCGGGCACCTCGCGCTGCTGGACCAGCGTCTGGGCCGCGTAGACCCCGCTGGGGCCCGATCCGACGACGGCGACACGAAGCACGGCGGAGCTCCTCCCGCAGGTGGTTCCAGCATGGCACCGGCCCGCCCGCCGGTCAGCCCATCGTGCGCATCCGGTGGATCTCGGCGCTCTGGGTGGCCACCACCTCGTTGGCCATCTCCTCGACGGCGACGTTGTTCCCGCCGGCCAGCGCCTCGCCCGCCATCGTCAGGGCCCCCTCGTGGTGGGTGGTCATCAGCTTCAGGAAGAGCCGGTCGAAGTCGGCGCCCCGGGCCGCGGTCAGCTCGTCGAGCTGCTGCGCGGTCGCCATGCCCGGCATCGAGCCGTGGTCGTGGTCGTGGCCCTGGTCGTGTCCGTGCCCGGGGGCGGCCGTGCCGGAGCCCGCCGGCGGTGCCGGATGGCGGTCCAGCCACTTCTGCATGGCGCCGATTTCGGGCTTCTGGGCGGCCGTGATCCGTTCCGCCAGCCGTTTGACCGGCTCGGCCGCGGCCCGTTCGGGGGCCAGTGCGGTCATCGTCAGGGCCTGCCGGTGGGGTTCGATCATCCGCCGCACGTAGGCGTGGTCGGCGGCGTTCGGGCTGTCGTCGGGCTTCGCCCGGGCGGCCTGTTCGGGGGTGAGGGTGCGTGAGGTCTCGCCGGGTCTGCCCGGCGCGACGATCGTGGCCCGCCCGTCGTCGGCCCGGTCCGCTCCGTCGTCCTGGCAGGCGGTGAGCGTCAGCAGGAGGCAGGCGGTCGCCATCACCGCGGCGAACCGGAAGGGCCGCACGGATAAGGTCTCGCGGCCCCGGAGGCCTTTTGCCATGTCCATGAAGGGAAGATACTGCCGGGGTCCTGGTTCCGTTCCCCTGCGGACGGAACCGATCGGGCTCCCATGGGAGGCACAGTGACCTCACTTCGCACCAGGAGAGCGGGCAGCAGGAGGGTGGGGGTGGCCGTCGTCGCGGCCGGTCTCCTCACGACCCTCCTCGCGGCCGGACCGGCGGCGGCCACCCCCGACCCCGGCGACTTAAGCCCCGGCCACGGCAACCACCAGGGCGCGAGCACCCTCGACGGCCCGGAACTCGCCCCGGGCGACATCCCCGGCCAGGACGAGATCGTGCACAGCGCCAACATCAAACCCCTGGCCAACATCCCCTCCACCGACGCCACGGCGATCAACACGGACCTCGCGTTCCAGGGCCGGTACGCCTACGCGGGCAACTACAACGGCTTCACGATCTACGACATCGCCGACCCCAAGGCGCCGAAGAAGATCACCGAGGTGCTCTGCCCCGGCGGGCAGAACGACATCTCCGTCGACGGCGACCTGCTCTTCCTCTCCACCGACTCCTCGCGCAGCGACGACTCCTGCAACAGCGTCTCGCAGCCCGCGACGGAGAAGTCCTCGTGGGAGGGCATCAAGATCTTCGACATCAAGGACAAGAAGAACCCCAGGTACATCAAGTCCGTCGAGACGGCCTGCGGCTCCCACACCCACACCCTCGTCCCGGGCCGCAAGGACATCTACCTCTATGTCGCCTCCTACTCGCCGAACGAGGCCTTCCCCGACTGCAAGCCGCCGCACGACGGCATCTCCGTGGTGAAGGTCCCCAAGAAGAGCCCGACCGAGGCGGCGGTCGTCGCCTTCCCGGTGCTCTTCCCCGACGGCGGCAACCCGGGCGCGCCCACCAACCCCGGAGTCTCCAAGACCACCGGCTGCCACGACATCACCGTGCTGCCCTCGAAGAACCTGGCCGCCGGAGCCTGCATGGGCGACGGCATCCTCTTCGACATCAGCAGGCCCGAGCAGCCACGCGTCATCGACCGGGTGCAGGACAACGTGAACTTCGCGTTCTGGCACTCGGCGACCTTCAACGAGCGCGCGAACAAGGTGGTGTTCACCGACGAACTCGGCGGCGGTGGCGGCGCCACCTGCAACGAGGCCACCGGCCCCGACCGGGGCGCCGACGGGATCTACGACATCACCGGCCGGGGGGACCAGCGCAAGCTCGTCTTCCGCAGCTACTTCAAGATCCCGCGCCACCAGGCCGACACCGAGAACTGCGTGGCCCACAACGGCTCGCTGGTCCCGGTCGGCGGCGGCCGCGACATCATGGTGCAGGCCTGGTACCAGGGCGGCGTCTCCGTGTGGGAGTTCACCGACTCGTCCCGGCCCAGGGAGATCGCCTACTTCGAGCGGGGACCGCTGACGACGGACCGGCTGGGCCTCGGCGGGTCCTGGTCGGCTTACTACTACAACGGGCACATCTACTCGAACGACATCGCCAAGGGCCTCGACGTGCTGCGGCTCGACGACAAGCGCACCGACAGTGCCAAGCGGGTCCGCCTGGACCGGCTGAACGTACAGACCCAGCCCGAGTACCGCTGACCGCGTGAGGTCACAGGTGTGAGGGGAACGTTCCGCCGGGCGGCCCACCGTCCGGCGGAACACCGAGGTCCCAGTCCAGCCCGTAGCGCTGGAACAGCTCCGCCCGCAGCCGGGCGGCCGGCATCGGGGCCCCGGGCAGCAGCACCGCCACCACCGCGCCCATCAGCAGGGCGCGCAGCAGCGGGTAGTCCGCGTCCACGTCCCGCGAGCCGTACCGGACGAGCGTGTCCCGCAACAGCTCGGCCAGCCGCTGCTGCTCCGGGCACCGCACGAAGCCCTCGGCCGTGAGGATGCCCGCCATGTGCGTCCGCATCAGCAGTGGTTCGTCCCGGGCGAGGCCCAGGATCGCGTCGACGGCCCGCGCCAGCCGCTCGCGCCCGTCCTCGCTGCGAGGCTCCCGTTCCAGCGCGGCGTACAGGGTGAGGTGCATCAGCCGGTGCACGGCCGACTGCAGCAACTGCCGTTTGCCCGGGAAGTAGTACGAGACCAGGCCGCGGGCCGCGCCCGCCCGGTCGGCGATGTCGCCGAGGGTCGTCGCCTCGTAGCCGCGCTCGGCGACGAGTTCCACCGTGGACCGCAGCAGGCGCTCCCGGGAACGTCTGCGCAATTCTTCATTGACCGATGCGCTGCGCGGGGACATGCTTACTCCTGCGTTGACTGGCTCACGGCCAATATACTCAGCGCACGGGGTCGCCTGCTCTGGGTGACACGGGGGATCATCCAGGGCAGGCCACGCCACTCACCGGCCCGCCCCGGCTCCAAGGGCCCGGCCGAGCGTCCGAGGCCGGATGCCGGCCTCGGAGCTGCGGGGCGTTGCCGTACCGTCCGGCCCGCTCGGTCGGCCGACGGGGTTCACCGCAGAAACGACGGGGCGTGTACGCCGGTCGGCCCCGGGACCCTCAGCGTTCCTGCGGCCGCCGGACGGGTCTGCGGCCGCCGACGCGCACCGACGCCGCGAGGACCACAACGGCGGTGCCCAGCAGCCAGCCACCCAGCACGTCCGAGAACCAGTGCACGCCGAGGTAGAGCCGGGTGAAGCCGACACCGAGCACCGTGACGGCCGCCGCGGCCCAGGCGGCCGGGGCCCACCCCGGGGCCGGGCGGGGCATCAGCCACAGCAGCATCCCGCACACCACCGTCGCCGTCATCGCGTGGCCGGACGGGTAGGCCGCGAAGTGCGCCCAGTCCACCGGGTCCGACCACACCGGACGCTCCCGCCCCACCGCCGCCTTCAGCCCCTGCTGCACCACTGACGCCGCCACCACGGCCAGGGCCACCCGCAGGGCCCGCTCGCGGTCGTCGCGCCGCCACAGCAGGAAGAAGGCCACGGCGGCCAGCGCCCGCATCGTCCACGGATCCCAGACCCAGTCGGACAGCACCCGCATGGAGCGCGTGACCCCGGGGTGGGTGACGGCGTGGGCGTGCAGGTCCCGCGCCACCCGTTCGTCGTAGGTCAGGAGGGGCTGCCAGCCCGCCACCACCAAGGCGGTCAGTACCGCCACGAGCAGCGCGCAGCCGATCCCCACCCAACGAAATAGATCGTTCCGCATAGGGCGATCCTTGCACCGGCGCCGGGCGGACGGGGCCGGGCGCGCACTACGTCAGGGCGCTCAGCCCCGGTACGAAGGCCACGAGCAGGGGGATCGCCGGCACCAGCGTGGCCAGCGCCGTCAGCCGCAGCCGGCGGCCCGGCGAGAGCCTGGGCGCGGCCGACAGCAGCCTGCGCACCCGCTGCGGGACGTGCGCCTGCGGCGCCGAGGAGGCCGCGAACACCCCGCGGTCCTCGTTGAGTCCGACGAGCGCCAGCGCGACCGTCAGCCGGCCGAACCGCCGCGAGGCCATGTCGTCGGCGGCCAGCTCCACCAGCCGGTGCATCTCCGCCTCGAAGGCGGCGAAGACCGGCACCTGCGGGAAGCCCCGGGACAGCGCCCGTGAACAGTGCAGGAGCCAGTCGTGCCGGGCCGTCGCGTGGCCCTGCTCGTGGGCCATCACGGCGTCCAGCTGGCTGCCCTTGAGCCGGCCCAGCGCAGCCGTCGTGACCACCAGCTGCGGAGCCGCGCCCGGCAGCCACCAGGCGTCCGGCCGCGGACCCTCCAGTACGACGAGCCGTGCGCCCGCGGGGTCCTCCCCGGGCAGCAGCGGGGCCCGCTCCAGCAGTTCGCTGCCCTGGGCGCGCCGCCGGGCCCGCGCCCGCAGCACCTCGCCGGTCAGCATCGCCGCCGTCCACAGGCCACCGCCCGCGAGGGCGAGGGCGGTGACGGCGGCCCAGGGGCCCCCGGACGGGCCGAGGGCGTAGGCGTCGACGACCCCGTGCGGGGCGGCGGCGAAGAGCCGGCCCCGGACCGCCTGCCAGGCCGCGGCGGCGCTCAGCAGCATGGACAGTCCGAAGCACAGCAGCACCGCGCCGACGACGCACTGCCACACCCACAGGGCCACGACCGGCTCCCGTTCGGGCCACTGGGCCCGGGCGAGCAGACGGGGAGCGAGCAGCGCGGTCAGGGCGCCGAGCACAAGGAGGGCTGCGGGGACCATCATGGCCACCAGCCTATGAGCGAGCGGCTACCTGCGGGTATGAGACGGGGGCATTGGTGACGCAGGACACGTTTCGCGGGCGCCGTCACATCGACAGCAGCATCGCCAACATCCCCATTCCCATGGCGAGTCGACAGGCCCTGACGAGCTCCGTGGACCCGCCGTGCGCGGGGACCGGACCGCCCGCGGTGAGCAGCCGCGTGCCGCCGAGCACCACGTAGCCGGCGTAGTAGAGCAGGAGGCTCCCGGTCAGCAGCGGCAGCCCCGCGCCGTGCCCGTGGCCGCCCCCGGAGACCGTCGCGGCGCTCATGTAGACCATCGCCAGCGACCCCACGAGGTGGTGGGCGTGGTGCGCCCCGCCCCGCAGCAGCCACACGGCGTGCAGGGCCGCGGCGCAGAAGACCACGCCGAGCACGGGCTGCCGCCACGCACCGCCGTCCCCGAGGGGTACCGCCATCAGCGCCATGCCGAACCCCATCACCGCCTCCCCGGCGGCGGCCCCGCCCCGCCCGTGCGCCCGCCGCAGGCAGTACGCGCCGCTCACCGCGCACAGGAGCACCAGCAGCCAGGAGGAGAGGGCGGCGGACAGGGACGCGGCGGATCCGTGCACGGCGGAATCTCCCGGTTCGTCGGCGTCACCGGGAAAGATGCCCTCCTCACACAGTGCTCACGCGGCCCCGGGATAGGCTCTCCCCGCCGTCCCAGGCATGTCATATGCCACCGCACCGAACGGAGCGCCCATGTCGACCGCCCAGCCCGCAGCCCTCAGCTTCCGCAGCGCCGTCGAGGCGGACGTACCGGATCTGGTGGCGCTCGTGGAGTCCGCGTACCGCGGAGACGCCAGCCGGGCGGGATGGACCACCGAGGCCGACTACCTGGACGGGCAGCGCACCGACCCGGACGGGGTCCGTGCCGTCATCGCCGGCCGGGACGGCGTCCTCCTCGTCGTCGAGCGCGCGAGCGAGCTCGTCGCCTGCTGCCACATCGAACACCGCGGCGACCACGCCTACTTCGGGATGTTCGCCGTCCGTCCGGGCCTCCAGGGCGCCGGCCTCGGCAAGGAGATCCTCGCCGAGGCGGAGCGCCGCGCCCGCGACACGTGGGGCGCCGGGGAGATGCGGATGACGGTGGTGAACGTGCGGGAGGATCTCATCGCCTACTACGTGCGCCGCGGCTACCGGCGCACCGGCGAGCTGAGCCCCTTCCCGTACGGCGACGAGCGCTTCGGCATCCCGCTCCGCGACGACCTCGCCTTCGAGCTCCTGGTCAAGCCGCTCTGAGGACCTTCCGCCGCTCAGGCGGTGAAGCGTCCCGTGCTGCGGATCTCCGGGAAGTCCGTGGTGACGCCGTCCAGTCCGAGCGCCCGCGCCAGCCGCAGCTGGTCCAGGGTGTTGACCGCCAGGCCGGTCACCCGCAGGCCCGCCGCGTGCGCCGCCTCCACCCCCTCCAGGGAGATCCGGTGGATGTCCAGGGCGACCGTCGCCGCGCCCGCGGCCAGCGCGCGGCCCACGACGGCCTCGGTGCCGCCGCCGAGGGACTTCACGAACAGGGCGGTCCGCACGCCCGGCACCCGGCGGGCCGCCTCGGCGAGCACCGCCTCGTCCGCGGAGGCGATCTCCACCCGGGAGACCAGGTCGCGGCGCAGGACCAGCTCCGCGAGCGCCCCGGCCGCCGCCCGGTCCTCGACCGAGACCTGCAGCGGCGACCGGACCGCGTCCAGCACCTCCTCGAACACCGGCACGCGCTCGCCCTGACCGGCGTCCAGCCCGCGCAGCTCGGCCAGGGTCAGGTCGGCCACGGCTCCCGAGCCGTCGGTGGTCCGGTCCACCTCGGGGTCGTGCACGGCGACGAGGACGCCGTCCTTGCTCAGCCGGAGGTCCAGGGCGATGGCGTCCATGCCGGAGCGTTCCGCCCGGAGATACGACCGCAGGGTGTTCTCCGGTTCGACACCCATGACCCCGCGGTGACCGATGGTGAGGAAAGTCAAGGTTCTCTCGCTTCCGTCGACGGCGGCTCCCCGCGCGGTCGCGGTGTCCCGACCGGCCGCGCGCGATGAGGTCGCATGCTAGTGCGCCGCTCGTGGATAGGGACCGTGCGTGCACGGCCCCGCCGAAGCGTCACCGACCGCTTCCCGCCAGGGTTGTGCGCCCCCGGGCGGCCGCCCGCGGCCCTGCCGCGTCACCCGGGCGTGGGCGCGTCCCCACCGGCTTGACGCCCCGCCGTCCCACCCTGCGGGGAGAGTTCCGCCAGGTCGGCCAACAGGGCCTCGCCCAGCTCCAGTTCGGCCAGGTGCTGCCGCTCGCTCCAGCGCAGTGCCAGGGCCGGGAAGGCCCATTCCGGCACACCGGCCGCCTCCTGCGCGGCCTCCCGTACGGCGGCCAGCTCCTCCCGGGTGCGCTCCAGGTGCTCGCCGACCATCGCGCGCAGCCGCGCCGGTTCGGCCAGATGGCCGAGCCAGACCCGCAGCAGCAGCCCGTGCTTGAGCACCGGGGGGCCGGCCTCCGTGGTGTCGGCGGCCCAGCCGGACAGGGCCTCGCGTCCGGCCGGGGTGATGGCGTAGCGGCGTTTGGCCCGCGCCTCCTCGGGTCCCGAGCGCGCTGAGGACGCGTACCCGAGTTCCTCCAGACGGCGCAGTTCCGCGTAGATCTGGCTGATGGCGGGCGACCAGTAGAAGAAGCGCAGCGAGGAGTCCGCCCACTTCTTCAGCTCGTAGCCGGTCCGCTCGCCGGGGAAGGACAGCAGGCCGAGGACGGCCCACGCGGTCGGCGGAAGGTCTTGCTTCTTCGGCATATGACTACTAGTCATATTGCGCATTGAAGTAGGACCGGGCACGGGACGCAACCCTGGAGGCACCGTGAAATTCTCCGTCATCTTCGAGGCCCAGCTGGCCGACCCCACCGTCGAACGGGAACACCGGCTCATCCACGACTGTGTCGAGCAGGCCGTGTTCGCCGAGCGCATGGGATTCGACCGGATCTGGGCCGTGGAGCACCACTCCCTGAAGTGGTACGCCCACATGTCGGCACCTGAGATCTTCCTGACCTGGGTCGCGGCCAGGACGCGCACCATACGCATCGGACACGGTGTGGTGTGCATGCCCTTCAACTTCAACCACCCGGTGCGGGTGGCCGAGCGGGCCGCCATGCTCGACCTGCTCTCCGGCGGGCGCCTCGACCTCGGCGCCGGGCGCGGCGGCACCGAACAGGAGACCTCGCTGTGCGGGGTGGACAGGGAGCGGACCGCGGCGGAGGTCGAGGAGGCCCTGCGGATCATCGGCAGGGCATGGCAGGAGGAGGAGCTGGAGTACCACGGCGAACTGATCGACATCGACCCCCACCCCATCCTGCCGCGGCCGTGGCAGACCCCGCATCCGCCGCTGTTCCTGGCGTGCAGCCGGAGCGAGACCCTGGTCCAGGCGGCCGAACTGGGCATCGGGGCGCTGGTGATGGGCTTCGCCGGCCCCGGTTCGATCGCGCAGATGCGGTCCGTCTACGACGCCGCGATCGCCGGACGCGACGGGAGCCGTTTCGTGTCCACGGTGGTGAACGACCACTTCTCCGTCCTGTGCCCGACGATCGTGCTCGACGACGGCGAGCAGGCACGGCGCATCGGGATCCGGGGCCAGCGCTTCTTCGCGCAGTCCATCGGCCACTGGTACGGCGGTGCGGGCGTCCCGGACGAGGCGGTGGCCGCAGGCGCCGACGAGGCGGGGGAGATGCGCAGGGCCGCCGAGCAGGTGGTGGCACGGCTCCACGAGCTGGACATCCCGGTCCGGCCGACCTCGACGGCCACCTTCAACGCCGACCACGCCTACGGGACCGCCGACGACGCCATCGCGTATGTGGAGCGGCTCCGGGCGGCCGGGGCCGACGAGATCATGTGCCTGATCCAGATGGGCACGGTGGATCAGGAAGCGTGCATGGAGACCCTGCGCCACTGGGGCGAGAAGGTCATCCCGCACTTCCGGAGCCTGTGATGGCCGCCCGTCCGGAGCCCCGGGCCGCCGCAGCCCGTACCCCTTCGGAGCCCGGGGCATCGGCTGCCCGCAACCTTCCGGGCCCCGGGGTGTCCGCCCCCCGGAAGGGTCCGGAGCCCGGGCCGTCCGCCGCCCGGAACCGTCTGGACCCGGCCGCGCTGCCGTACGCCGACGCCCTCGCGGCCGCCTTCCCGGACCTCGGCCGCGGTGTCACCCGGGCCGGCGAGGCCCGGCGGATCCTCGCGGCCGCGCCGCGCCCGTCCGCCGGCCCGCCGCGCGTCGGGGCCGTGGCGGACCGGACCGTCCCCGGGCCGCCCGGCGCCCCGCCCGTACCCGTACGGATCTACCGGCCCGATCCGGGGCGGTGGCCCGGGCCCCGGCCGACGGTGGTGTTCTGCCACGGCGGGGGATGGGTCCTGTGCGACCTGGACACCCACGACCCCCTCGCGCGCCGCCTGACCCGGGCGGCCGGCGCGGTCGTGGTCTCCGTGGACTACCGCAGGGCCCCCGAGCACCGCTTCCCGGCAGCCGTGGAGGACGCCCACGCCGCGTTGTGCTGGGCCGGCGCCCACGTGGCCGAGCTGGGCGGCGATCCGGGCGCCCTGGTCGTGGCCGGGGACAGCTCGGGCGGCAACCTGGCGGCTGCCTCGCTGCTGCTGGCCAGGGAGCGCGGGGGACCGGCCGTCGCGCTCCAGGCACTGGCCTACCCCGCGCTGGACGCCGCCCAGAACAGCGGGTCGTACCGGAGCGCCGCCGAGGGCTGCTTCCTGACCGCCGCGCACATGCGCTGGTTCTGGGAGCAGTACCTCGGCCCCGGCGGTGATGGCCGGCACCCGCTGGCCTCCCCGCTGCGCGCGGACCCCGCCGGGCTGCCGCCCGCCCACCTGGTGGTGGCCGGCTGCGATCCGCTGCTGGACGACGGCCGCGCGTACCACCGCCGGCTGACACGGAGCGGGATCCGGTCGGTTCTGGACACCCACCCCGGCATGTTCCACGGCTTCCTGGGACTGGCCGGGGTGCTGCCACAGGCATGTGAAGCCTTGGTGCGACTGGGCGGAGCTATCAGTTCCACCCTGAAGAACGGGAAGACTTTCGGTGAAGCGGGGGGTGGCGCAGGATAATTTCCCGAATCGCCTCTTGAGTAGGA
Source organism: Streptomyces yangpuensis (assembly GCF_001005295.1). Lineage (GTDB taxonomy): Bacteria > Actinomycetota > Actinomycetes > Streptomycetales > Streptomycetaceae > Streptomyces > Streptomyces yangpuensis. The sequence continues at coordinate 874,325 of NZ_LBMK01000003.1, forward strand.
GAGCCTCGCGCGCATACGCTGTGCGGACGTGAGGTTCTCCTGTGGAGGAAGTGACATGACGGAAACTCTTGTGCCGGGCGTCGGCGGTGCCGTGATATCCGCTGGGGCGCGGGTGGTCGACCACCCTGCGTGGCCCGAGCTCAAGGCCGCCGTGGAGGAGATCCGCCCCTGGCAGGCGGCCGACGGTTCCATCGACTTCGAGGCGGAGGGCGAGCACGCCCGCGCCACCGTCCTGGCCGCGGTCGAGCGCGTCATCGGCGCCGTCGAGACGCTGTCCCCGCTGCTCCCGCACGCCGCCACGTACCACAAGGCGCTCGTCGCCGACCTGCGCAAGTGGGCCGCGGACGACTTCCGCGTGCCGGACTTCCTCGACTCCCTCATGGCCTTCCATCCGGCCGCCGAGCGCGCCGACGGCCTGCAGCACCTCGTCGTCTTCCCGATGTACACGCAGAACGGCAACCCGGACCGCAACCTCGAGGCCGTCGTGCTGAAGATGGTGTGGCCCGAGTGGCTCTCCGAGCTGGAGCGCACCCGGTACGACAACCCGCTCTTCCTCGGCATCACCTTCGAGGACTTCACCCCCGGCTACGACACGCACTCCGCCGTGCTGTTCCCGGAGACCATCGCCGTCCGCGAGGCCCCCGAGCGCTTCACCTGGGGCGGCATCTTCTGCGACCGCGAGGCCGCCCGCTACCGCAAGGTGACCGCGGCCGCCGTCGACATCCTGGGCATCGACCTGCCCGAGGACATCGCCCGCATGGTCGACGACCAGGAGCGCTGCGAGAAGGCCTTCGTCCTGTGGGACATGGTCCACGACCGCACCCACAGCCACGGCGACCTGCCGTTCGACCCCTTCATGATCAAGCAGCGCCAGCCGTTCTGGATGTACGGCCTGGAGGAGCTGCGCTGCGACCTCACCGCCTTCAAGGAGGCCGTGAAGCTGGAGTCCGAGGGCAACGAGCACGGCCGTGACGTGCAGTACGCCGTCCTCTTCGACCGGATGTTCCGCTTCCCGGTCTCCGGCGACCGCAACCGCAACTACGACGGTCTCGGCGGCCAGCTGCTCTTCGCGTACCTCCACAAGCACGACGTCGTGCGCTGGACGGACAACAAGCTGAAGATCGACTGGATGCGCGCCCCGCAGGTCACCAACCAGCTCTGCGCCGAGATCGAGGACCTCTACCGGGCCGGCATCGACCGCCCGAAGCTGGTCCACTGGTTCAAGGCCTACGAGCTCGTCTCGACCTACCTCGCCCCGCACCCGGGGTCCAAGTGGGCCAAGGGTGCCGACGCGCTCGACCTGACGCAGCCGCCGCGCAAGCTCGTCGACGACGTGCTTGCGGACGAGTTTCCGCTCAGCATGTTCTTTGAGGCGCTCGCCAAGAAGCTCAAGGGCACCATCGCCTCGACCAAGGGCATCACGGCCCTGAACGCAGAGCACGCCGAGCGGGTCGCCGCGTGAGCACTCGCCCACAGGAGGCTGCACAGATGAACGGCTCCGGGAACGGCAACGGAAAGCTGAGCGGAGCGGTGGTGGCGGTGGCCGGGGCCGGCGGGCCCGCAGGCCGCGCCGCCCTGCTCCGCCTCGCCGAGGCGGGAGCGGTGGTCGTCGCGTCCGACGCCGATCCGGCCCGGCTCGCGGAGGCCGTGGACGCGGCCCGCTACGCCCACGGCGGCGCCACCATCACCGGTGACACCGTGGACCTGCTCGACCTGGACGCCACCAAGGCCTGGGCCGAGCAGACCGAGAAGGAGTTCGGGCGGGTCGACGGACTGGTCCACCTCGTCGGAGGCTGGCGCGGCAGCAAGACGTTCACCGACGTCGACCTCGCCGACTGGGCCTTCCTGGAGAAGCTCCTCATCCGCACCGTCCAGCACACCTCGCTCGCCTTCCACGACGGGCTGCTGCGCAGCGAGCGCGGGCGCTACGTCCTGGTGAGCCAGTCCGGCGCGCACAAGCCGGTCGCCAACAACGCCGCGTACAACGCGGGCAAGGCGGCCGCCGAGGCCTGGACCCTCGCCATGGCGGACTCCTTCCGCAAGGCGGGGGGTGACGAGGGTCCCGGCGCGGCAGCTGCGATCCTGGTCATCAAGGCACTGGTGCACGACGCGATGCGCGCCGAGCGTCCCAATGCGAAGTTCGCGGGCTTCACCGACGTGAAGGAGCTGGCCGAGGCCATCGCCGGCGTGTGGGAGCGGCCCGCCATCGATGTGAACGGACAGCGTCTGTGGCTCACTCCGCAACCGTGAAGACCGATGCCCGCCGCCACCACGATCCGGCGGTACGCGGTTTCGCGAGCGACAACTACGCAGGGGTCCACCCGGAGATCCTGGAGGCCCTTGCCCTGGCCAACGGCGGGCACCAGGTCGCCTACGGCGAGGACGAGTACACCGAGCACCTGCAGAAGATCATCCGCAGCCACTTCGGTGCGTACGCGGAGGCCTTCCCGGTCTTCAACGGCACCGGCGCGAACGTCACCGCTCTCCAGGCGATGACCGACCGCTGGGGCGCCGTGATCTGCGCCAAGAGCGCCCACATCAACGTGGACGAGGGCGGCGCGCCGGAGCGGATGGCCGGCCTCAAGCTGCTCGCCGTACCCACCCCGGACGGCAAGCTCACGCCCGAGCTGATCGACCAGGAGGCCTGGGGCTTCGAGGACGAGCACCGCGCGATGCCGCAGGTCGTTTCGATCACCCAGAACACCGAGCTCGGCACGGTCTACACGCCGGACGAGATCAAGGCCATCTGCGAGCACGCCCACGGGCTCGGCATGAAGGTCCACCTCGACGGCGCCCGGATAGCCAACGCCGCGGCCTCGCTCGACGTGCCGATGCGTACCTTCACCAACACCGTGGGCGTCGACGTGCTGTCCTACGGCGGCACCAAGAACGGGATGATGTTCGGCGAGGCCATCGTCGTGCTCAACCCGGACGCGGCCCGGCAGATGAAGCACATCCGCAAGATGTCGATGCAGCTCGCGTCGAAGATGCGCTTCGTGTCGGTGCAGCTGGAAGCGCTGCTGGCCAAGGACCTGTGGCTGCGCAACGCCCGCCACGCCAACGAGATGGCGCGGCGGCTCGAAGCCGGCGTCCGTGAGACCGACGGCGTGGAGATCCTCTACCCGGTGCAGGCGAACGCGGTGTTCGCACGGCTGCCGCACGAGGTGTCCCGGCGTCTGCAGAAGCGCTACCGCTTCTACTTCTGGGACGAGGCCGCGGGCGACGTCCGCTGGATGTGCGGCTTCGACACCCAGGAGGAGGACGTCGACGGCTTCCTCCAGGCTCTGAAGGAGGAGCTCGCCCGCTAGTCGGCAGGCCCCTCCACACAACCGCATAGGTATGCCGCCCATCGCAAAATGATTGATTGGCGATGGGCGGCGCACCTATGCTCCGAGCCATGCAGCTGATCCAGCAAAGCCCCGACCTCTTCGCGTACTTGGCCTCCGACGAGGCCATCGACCACTGGCATCCCGTCGTGCTGGAAACGGCGGACCGCCTCTGGTCCACCACCGGCGACGCATACTCATACGCCCGGGCCGCCTTCGAGTTCGTGCGCGACGACATCCCGCACTCTGCCGACTCCGGCGACCCGCGGGTCGCCTGGAGGGCCTCCGATGTGCTGGGCACGCGCAACGGCATCTGCCACGCGAAGTCCCACACCCTGGTGGCCCTGCTGCGCGCCCAGGGGATCCCGGCCGGGCTGTGCTACCAGCGCCTCGCCGGCGACGACGGCTCGCACCCGCTCGTCCACGGGCTGATCGCCCTGCGCCTGCCCGGAGCCGACCGCTGGAGCCGGCTCGACCCGCGCGGCAACAGGCCCGGGGTGGACGCGCGCTTCGACCTCGTCGAGGAACGCCTCGCCTTCCCGGTCCGACCGGAGCTGGGCGAGGCCGACCACCCCGGGCTGTACGCGGCCCCGCACCCGGCCGTGCTCGCGGCGCTGAGGGAGTCCGCCGACCGAGAGGACCTGTGGCGCAGGCTGCCGACCGCGCTGTAGGGGGTGTCAAGCCACGGGATGCAGGGGCATGACGGGCGCCGAGGGGCAGAGCGTACTGGAGGTGTCCACTTCGCCCCCCCGTCCGAGGAGCACCGTCATGACCCACCCCCTCCGCACGCTGCGCCTGGCCGTCTTCGCGGCCACCACCGCCCTGGCCGCCGGATCCGTACTGGTCCCCACGAGCGCGTTCGCCGCCCCGCGGGCGGCCCCGCACGCCGTCGTGACGGAGAAGGAGGCACCGGGCGGGAACCACCACGGCACGGGGCAGAGGGACGGCACATGGGGGAAGAAGCGTCCGGGCAAGGGCGGCTCGCACGACGGGAAGCACGGTCCGGAGGAGCCGCAGTGGCAGTGCGTCACCGCCCCGTGCGGTCCCCCCGGCAAGGACGGCTCCGACCACGGGAAGCACCGCCCGAAGGAGCCCCAGTGGCAGTGCGTCACCGCTCCCTGCGGACCGCCCCGTGCCGCGGCCGACGACGGCCGGACCCACCCGGCCTGAGCCGCGGCCCGGCGGGACGGGCCGGTGGGACAGGCCGGCTCAGCCCGCTTCGCGGACCTGGGCCGCGGTCGGCGCCGTACCACCCAGGTGGGCCGGCAGCCACCAGGTGTCCTCGGGGCCTCGCGGCTTCTCCGGGTAGGCGCGCTGGGCCGCGTCCAGCAGCTCCTGCACGCGCTCGCGCAGCCGCCGCGTGATCGCCCCGGCGTACTGGTCGGTGGGGGCCTCGATCGGCTCGCCCACCCGCAGCGTCACGGGGATGTGGCTGCGCTTGAGGTTCTTCGGCCGGCCCTTGGTCCACAGGCGCTGGGTACCCCACAGTGCCACCGGGATCAGCGGAACGCCGGCCTCCTGCGCCATGCGCGCCGCACCCGACTTGAAGCTCTTCAGGGTGAAGGACTGGGAGATCGTCGCCTCGGGGAAGACACCGATGATCTCACCGGAGCGCAGCGAGTCCAGCGCGTGCTGATACGCCGTCTCGCCCTGCTGGCGGTCCACCGGGATGTGCTTCATCGCGCGCATCAGCGGACCGGACACCTTGTGCCGGAACACCGACTCCTTCGCCATGAAGCGCACCAGGCGCTTCTGCGGCCGCGCCGTCAGGCCGGCGAAGATGAAGTCGAGGTAGCCGATGTGGTTCGACACCAGGACCGCACCGCCCTTGCGGGGGATGTTCTCGGTGCCCTTCATGTCGATGCGGATGTCCAGCGCGCGGAACAGCCCGTGCGCGGCGCCGATCACCGGGGGGTAGACGAGCTCAGCCATGGGGAGACCCGCTTTCTGCCTGGGGAGGTGCTCCCGGCCGGAAGTTACGGAAGCGTAGGTACGCGACCATTGGGGATGGTGCCCCAAACGAGGGCTGCTGGCCAGTCCAGACGCCCCTGCCCGGGGAGATTCTCGTCACGCCGGGAATGTCCGGGCCCCGTCGGGTGTCCCATCCACGTACGAGCGTACGACGATCATGTGCCTGGACGAAGGCGGCGGTGTGAGGGGAGTGCGGGTGCCCGGGCGGGAAGACGGACGGGAAGACGGGCCGGACCGCGGACAGGCCGACGCGGGCCGCGGGGTGCCGCGGTTCCTGGATCCCGCGGAACTGGGCGCGCAGCCGGGCCGCCGGGCCACCCTGGTGCAGTTCTCCAGCGCCTTCTGCCAGCCCTGCCGGGCCACGCGGCGGATCCTCGCCGAGGTCGCGGGGATGGTCGAGGGCGTCGCGCACGTCGAGATCGACGCCGAGGAGCGGCTCGACCTGGTGCGGGCGCTGGGGATCGAGAAGACCCCGACCGTGCTCGTACTGGACGCGGGCGGCCGGATCGTGCGGCGGGCGGCCGGCATGCCCCGGAAGGTCGACGTGATCGCCGCGCTCGGCGCCGCCGTATGAGGAGGAGCCTGCGAGTGACGCGGCGCCGCCGTATGACGAGTGGTGGGTCCGGCGGCCCCCGGGCCGTGGCCGCAGGGCCGGACGCGCCGGTGTGCACGCCCGCACACCGCGTGACGCGTCTGACATCTGCCCGATCCCGCTTGACTGCGTCCACCGGAGATCGCCACGCTGACCGTATGCGGTATGAACTCCTGCTCCACGGACGGGTCCATGTGGACCTCGTCCGCCACGCGAGCGCGCGCTGTCCGGATCACTGAACGCCCCGGCCCTGATCCCGACTGTGCCCGCGTGTCCTGAGGCAGAAGGCAGAACCCCGATGAGTGCTCCGACCGTCCCGACGGTCCCGACGGCCGTTTCCCCCTTCACCGGCGCCGGCCGTCCCGGCTCGCCCGACCTGCTGCGCTCCGTCTTCCGGCAGCACGCCGCCGGAGTCGCCGTGATCACCTCCCAGGACGGCGGCCGCCCGGTGGGCTTCACCGCCACCTCGCTGAACTCCGTCTCCGCGGACCCGCCGCTGCTGTCCTTCACGATCGGTACCGGGGCCTCCAGCTGGCCCGCGGTGCGCGACAGCGAGTACCTCGGCGTGCACATACTCGGCGAGCACCAACGGGAGCTGGCGGGCCTGTTCGCGCGCAGCGGGGCCGACCGGTTCGGGCCGGACACCGGCTGGGCCGCCGGCCCGCACGGGGTCCCGGTGCTGGACGGTGTGCTGGCGTGGCTGGTCTGCCGGGTGGTGGCGAGGGTCCCCGCCGGGGAGCACCGTGTGATCATCGCTCAGGCGGTCGTGGGCGATCCGGCCGGAGAAGGCCGTCCCCTGCTGTACCACCAGGGGCGCTTCAACGCGCTGCGCGACTGAATCGTCCCTGCTGGGGCGGGTCGGGCGGCGTTGGGCAGATCACAGTTCGCCGACCTTGCGACTTGGTGGGACCCACGGTGTACTGACGAGTAACATTCCCTTCGGAGCGTGGCCCGCCCCGATCGGGATCCGCCCGAGAAGGCGCCTATGCTGCCTGCATAAGGCGGTACACGAAAAGACGATGCGGTAGGAGAGCCGGCGTGAGCCTGAGGATCGTTGTCTGTGTGAAGTACGTGCCCGACGCCACCGGCGACCGGCAGTTCACCGAGGACTTGACCGTCAACCGTGACGACGTCGACGGCCTGCTGTCGGAGCTCGACGAGTACGCCGTCGAGCAGGCGCTGCAGATCTCCGAGAATTCGGACGACGACGTCGAGATCACCGTGCTGACGGTGGGCCCCGAGGACGCCAAGGACGCGCTGCGCAAGGCGCTGTCGATGGGCGCCGACAAGGCCATCCACGTCGAGGACGACGACCTGCACGGCACGGACGTCATGGGCACCTCGCTGGTGCTCGCCAAGGCCATCGAGAAGGCCGGCTACGACCTGGTCATCACGGGCATGGCGTCCACCGACGGCACCATGGGTGTCCTCCCGGCGATCCTGGCCGAGCGCCTGGGCGTCCCGCAGGCCACCCTGCTCTCCGAGGTCAAGGTCGAGGACGGCACCGTGACCGGCCGCCGTGACGGCGACAGCGCGAGCGAGCAGCTTCAGGCCTCCCTCCCCGCGCTCGTCTCGGTGACGGACCAGTCGGGCGAGGCCCGCTACCCGTCCTTCAAGGGCATCATGGCCGCGAAGAAGAAGCCGGTCGAGTCCTGGGACCTGGAGGACCTGGAGATCGAGGCCGACGAGGTCGGCCTGGAAGGCTCCTGGACCGCGGTCGACTCCGCGGCGCAGCGCCCGGCCCGCACCGCCGGCACGATCGTCAAGGACGAGGGCGAGGGCGGCAAGCAGCTGGCCGAGTTCCTGGCCGGCCAGAAGTTCATCTAAGAGCTTCGGCCACCCCTCAGTAGCCCCCAGACACTTCGCAATCGCAGGAGAGCAGTCCCATGGCTGAAGTTCTCGTCTACGTCGACCACGTGGACGGCGCCGTCCGCAAGCCCACCCTCGAGCTGCTGACGCTCGCCCGCCGCATCGGCGAGCCCGTCGCCGTCGCCCTGGGCGCCGGTGCCGACGCCACCGCCGCCGTGCTCGCCGAGCACGGTGCGGTCAAGGTCCTCACCGCCGACGCCCCCGAGTTCGCCGAGTACCTCGTCGTACCGAAGGTGGACGCGCTCCAGGCCGCGTACGACGCCGTCTCCCCGGCCGCCGTGCTCGTCCCGTCCTCCGCCGAGGGCAAGGAGATCGCCGCCCGCCTGGCCGTCCGCATCGGCTCCGGCATCATCACCGACGCCGTCGACCTGGAGGCGGGTGACGAGGGTCCGGTCGCGACGCAGTCGGCCTTCGCCGCCTCGTTCACCACCAAGTCCCGCGTCTCCAAGGGCACCCCGGTCATCACCGTGAAGCCGAACTCGGCCCCGGTCGAGGCCGCCCCCGCCGCCGGCGCCGTCGAGGCGCTCGCCGTCACCTTCGGCGCCCTGGCGACCGGCACCAAGGTCACCGGCCGCACCCCGCGCGAGTCGACCGGCCGCCCCGAGCTGACCGAGGCCGCGATCGTCGTCTCCGGCGGCCGTGGCGTCAACGGTGCCGAGAACTTCGGCATCATCGAGGAGCTCGCGGACTCCCTCGGCGCGGCTGTCGGCGCCTCGCGTGCCGCCGTCGACGCCGGCTGGTACCCGCACACCAACCAGGTCGGCCAGACCGGCAAGTCGGTCTCCCCGCAGCTCTACATCGCCTCCGGCATCTCGGGCGCGATCCAGCACCGGGCCGGCATGCAGACCTCGAAGACCATCGTGGCCATCAACAAGGACGCCGAGGCCCCGATCTTCGACCTCGTCGACTACGGCGTGGTCGGCGACCTCTTCGCGGTCGTCCCGCAGCTGACCGCGGAGATCAAGGCGCGCAAGGGCTGACCGCCTGACCTGCGCTTCTCTTCGTAGCGCCGCTTCTCCGGGGCCGTGTGGTGATTCTCACCGCACGGCCCCGAGTCGTTTGCCCCAGGCGGCCGGGGGACCATTGACGGAGCGGAACCGCGTGACTAAATTCTGCTATGCGGATCTAGGCTTCCGTGAAGCGGAAAAAGGAGAGTGCACGATGGGTCAGCAGGAGAAGGTGGCGACGAGCCTCGCCGGCGCGGTCAGCGAGGGCATCAGCGCCTCCCTCGCGCCGGTGGACGCGGAGCTCGCGCGCCACTACCCGGGCGACCCCGGCACCCGGCAGCCCATCCACACGGTCTACGTACCCGGTGACGTCTTCGCCGCCGGCACCATCCGCTCCTGGGGCGACCAGGCCCTGGCCGCGCTCGACGAGCACGCCCCGGACGCCGCCACCTTCGCCGAGGTCCTCGGCATCTGCGACGAACTCGCCGTACCGGTCTACGACCGCGTCCGCGCCAAGCTGCTGCGCGAGCCCGTCGAGGACCTCCGCGTCGACTTCGAGGACGGCTTCGGGGTCCGGTCCGACGAGGAGGAGGACCAGGCCGCGGCCCGTGCCGCGCGCCTCGTCTCGGAAGCCTTCTCCAACGGCACCAACGCGCCGTACATGGGCATCCGCATGAAGTGCATGGAGTCCAACGTCCGCGACCGCGGCATCCGCACCACCGACATCTTCCTCTCCGGTCTGCTGGAGCACGGCGGCCTGCCCGAGGGCCTCGTCCTGACGCTCCCGAAGGTCACCTACGCCGAGCAGGTCAGCGCCTTCGTCAAACTGCTGGAGGCCTTCGAGACCACCCGCGGCCTGCGCCCGGGCCGGATCGGCTTCGAGATCCAGATCGAGACCAGCCAGTCCATCCTGGCCTCCGACGGCACCGCCACCGTCGCCCGGATGATCGAGGCCTCCAAGGGCCGCGCCACCGGCCTGCACTACGGCACCTTCGACTACAGCGCCTGCGTCGGCGTCTCCGCCGCCTACCAGGCCAGCGACCACCCCGCTGCCGACCACGCGAAGGCGATCATGCAGGTCGCGGCCGCCGGCACCGGCGTACGCGTGTCCGACGGCTCCACCAACGTGCTGCCGATCGGCACCACCGAGAAGGTCCACGAGGGCTGGAAGCTCCACTACGGCCTGACCCGCCGCGCCCTGGCCCGCGCCTACTACCAGGGCTGGGACATGCACCCGGCGCACCTGCCGACCCGTTACGCGGCCGTCTTCACCTTCTACCGCGAGGGCCTCGAGACCGCCGCCGCGCGCCTGAAGGCGTACGTGGCCAAGATCGAGGGAGACGTGATGGACGAGCCCGCCACCGCCAAGGCCCTCGCCGGCTACCTGGTCCGCGGCCTCGACTGCGGCGCCGTCGGCGCCGACGAGGTCACCGCCCTGACCGGCCTGACCCGCGCCGAACTCGACGCCTTCGCGATCCCGCGCCGCTCTGCCACCCTGACGGCCACCGCCTGACGTACGACGCGAGCGCGGCCCGGGTGAACCACCCGGGCCGCCGCTCTCGCGCGGGCGGTGAGGGTCAGTTCGCCGGAGGGAGTTCGCCCGAGCCTCGGGGGACGAGGCGGGTGGGGAGTTCGGTACGGGTCGGGGTGAGTACGCTTCCCGCCAGGCGCTGGAAGAGGCGGTCCGTGGCCACCCGGCCCAGGGCCGCCGGGTCCTGGGCGACCACCGTGACACCGGGCCGCAGCAGATCCGCCAGCTCGAAGTCGTCGAAGCCGACCAGGGCCACCGGGCGCCGGAGGGAGGCCAGGACCCGCACCACGGTGACCGTCACGCGGTTGTTGCCGGCGAAGACGGCGGTCACCGGCTCCGGGCCCGCGAGCATCGCCCTCGCCGCCGGCGCGACCCGGCCCGGGTCCGTCGAGCCGAGCGAGACCCAGGATCCGGCCACCGGCAGGCCCGCCTCACCCATGGCCGCGTGGTAGCCGCGCAGGCGTTCCGTCGCCGTGTGGATGCGGGGGTGGTCCCCGATGAAGCCAATCCGGCGGTGGCCGCCCGCGATCAGGTGCGCGACACCGCCGCGGGCCCCGCCGAAGTTGTCCGACAGCACCACGTCCGCGTCGATCCGGCCGGCCGGCCGGTCCACGAACACCGTGGCCACGCCCGCCCGCATCTCCGGCTCCAGGTACCGGTGGTCGTTCCCGGCCGGGATCACGATCAGCCCGTCCACCCGGCGTGCGCACAGCGCGAGCGCCAACTCCCTCTCCCGGTCCGGGTCCTCGGCACTGGAGCCGTTGATGAGCAGTGCCCCGTGTGCGCGGGCCACCTCCTCCACGGCCCGGTTCAGCGGCCCGTAGAAGGGGTCGGCGAGGTCCTCCAGCACCAGACCGACGGTGGCGGTGCGGCCCTTGCGCAGTACGCGCGCGCTGTCGTTGCGGCGGAAGTCCAGGGCCTCGATGGCCGCCCGGACCCGCCTCTCCGTCTCAGGGGTGACGCCCGGCTCGCCGTTGACCACGCGGGACACCGTCTTCAGGCCGACGCCCGCCTGGGCCGCCACGTCCTTCATGGTCGGCCGGTTGCCGTAGCGGGGGTCGGACGTGCGGCGGTTGTGGGGCACGGTCGTGAATCCTCCCTGGTACTCGGGCGAGCGTGCGGGCTCGGGACCTTGAGCATAAGCACTCGGCCGATAGTGAGGTTTTCGTGGCAGGGTGGGGCGGGCAGGCCACTGGGGGCTCCGGACGAGCCATGGGGAGAGGGGTAGAAGTGATTGTCTGGATCAACGGCACGTTCAGCGCCGGGAAGACCAGCACGGCCCGTGAACTGACCGGAATCCTCGCCGACAGCACCCTGTTCGACCCGGAACTCATCGGCGACGCGCTGCGGGTGCTGCTGCCGCCCAAACGGCTGGCGGAGGTCACCGACTACCAGGACCTGCCGAGTTGGCGGCGGCTGGTGGTGGACACGGCCGCGGCGATGCTCGCCGAGGTGGGCGGGGTGCTCGTCGTCCCGATGACGCTGCTGCGCCAGGACTACCGGGACGAGATCTTCGGTGGGCTGGCGGCACGGCGGATACCGGTGCGGCACGTGCTGCTCGCTCCTGCTGAAACGATCCTTCGGGAGCGGACCGCGACCCGCGTCGAGCCCGGCGCACCGCAGGACGTGGACCTGCGCGTCCGGCAGTGGGCCTACGACCACATCCCCGTCTACCGGGAGGCGCTCGGCTGGCTCACCGGCGACGCGCATGTCATCGACAACGGACTCCTGACCGTACGGGAGACCGCCGAGCGGATCGCCGAAGCCGTCCGCTCCGAGACCGCCCGGGTCTGCGACATCGTGCAGACCCCGGAGCCCACGCGGGAGACGGTGGCCGCCGGGGTGCTGCTCTTCGACGAGCAGGACCGGGTGCTGCTGGTGGACCCGACGTACAAGGCGGGCTGGGAGTTCCCGGGAGGCGTCGTCGAAACGGGCGAGGCCCCGGCCCGCGCCGCCGTACGGGAGGTGGCGGAGGAACTGGGCCTCGTACTGGACCGGACCCCCGGACTCCTCGTGATCGACTGGGAACGCCCGCAGCACCCCGGCTACGGAGGCCTGCGCCTGCTCTTCGACGGCGGCCGCCTCTCGGACGAGGCGGCCGCCCGCCTCCGGCTGCCGGGCCCCGAGCTGCGGGCCTGGCGCTTCGTGACGGAGGCCGAGGCCGCCGAGCTGCTGCCGCAGCACCGGTACGAACGGCTGCGCTGGGCGCTGCGCGCCCGGGAGCGCGCCCGTCCCCTCTACCTGGAGGCGGGCGTCCCCACCGGCTGAGGGGGCGCGCCCCCTTGCCTACGGGCTCGGTTCGCCGCCGGGGCGCCTTGTGCCGGCTCGTGACGGCGTACGTGCTCGGAAAACCCCTCGTGCCTCGCGGTTTCCTCCGCGCGCTCGCCCTCACTCCCCGGCGCGCCCCTTCGGCTCGCTCGCCCGCGCGGTCAGGCCGGCGTCTCGGCGGCGGCCTTCGCCAGGGCGGGTGCGGTGTCCACCGTCAGCGGGTCGCCGTGGCCGAAGCAGGCGACCGACGGCGCGAGGGCGGCCAGCCGTCGGAAGGACTCGACCGCCCGGCCGCGGTCGACGTTGAAGACGCCCAGCATCAGCGGACCGGCGGCGGCGATGCAGTCCCCCACGAACAGCACGCCGTGGTGCGGGAGATGGATGCCGATGCTGCCGTCGGTGTGGCCCGGGGCGTGCACGACGTACGCCCCGTCCCCGAAGCCCAGCGCATCCCCGTCCTCCAGCTCGCGGTCCACCCGGGTGGGCGGCGCCTCGGGCACGGTCAGGCCATGCTCGTACAGCGGGATCTCCCAGTCCAGGAGCACCGGTTCGGGCACGGGCCGCTCACCCCGGATCACCGGAGCGTCCAGCCGGTGGGCGAGCACCCGCGCGCCCCAGCGGGCGGCGAGCTCCCCGGCCGCGCCCACGTGGTCGCGGTGGCAGTGCGTGAGCACGATCCGCTCCAGGCGCTCGGGCCGCAGCCCGAGCGAACGTATCGCCCCTTCGATCCTCGCGGCGGATTCGACGTTGCCCGCATCGATCAGGGTCAGGGCTTCACCGTCCTGCCAGAGGTAGGCCTGGCCGATGGGGAAGCGGAGCATGTGGAGCCGGCTGGGGAGTACTTCGACAAGGTCCATAAGGCGAACGTACGGATGGCCCGCCGCCTGGTGCACGGGACTTCACCGTGAGCGGAGTACGCCCAGGGCGCACTGGGCACTGGGCACTGCACACCGGGTATTGGGCGTACACGGAGCGGCGGGCGGCGGCCCGGATCAGACGCGCCTGGACTCCGCGTAGTTGACGAGGAAGAGGGCCTCGGCCACCGACAGGCGCTCCAGCTCCTCCGGCGACACGCTCTCGTTGACGGCGTGGATCTGCGCTTCCGGCTCGCTCAGCCCGATCAGCAGCATCTCCGCCTGCGGGTACAGCGACGTCAGCGTGTTGCACAGCGGGATCGATCCGCCCATACCGCTGATCTGCATCTCCTGGCCGGGGTACGCGGTCTCCAGGGCCGCGCGCATCGACGCGTACGCCGGGCTGTCGGTGTCCGCCTGGAACGGCTGGCCCTGGCCGACCAGCTCCAGTTCGAGACGCGCCTTCCACGGCGTGTGCGCCTCCAGGTGGGCCTGGAGCAGCTTGACGGCCGCGGCGATGTCCACGCCCGGCGGCACGCGCAGGCTGACCAGCGCGCCCGCGCTCGCGTGCACCGACGGCGTCGCGCCGACCACCGGCGGGCAGTCGATGCCGAGGACGGTGACGGCCGGACGGGCCCACAGCCGGTCGGCGATGGTGCCGTCGCCGATCAGATCGACCCCGTCCAGGACCTTCGCGTCGGCGCGGAAGTCCGCCTCCGGGTACTGCAGGCCCTCCCACACCGCGTCCGCGGCGAGCCCGTCCACGGTCGTCGAACCGTCGGCGGCGCGCAGCGAGTCCAGTACGCGGATCAGCGCGGCCAGCGCGTCGGGCGCGGCCCCGCCGAACATGCCGGAGTGCAGGTTCCCGCCCAGCGTGTCGATCTTCACCTTGAGCAGGCACATGCCGCGGAGGGTGGCGGTCACCGTCGGCAGGCCGAGGCGGAAGTTGCCCGCGTCGCCGATGACGATGGTGTCGGCGGCCAGCAGCTCAGGGTGCGCCTCCGCGTAACTCTGGAGACCGCCCGTGCCCTGCTCCTCGGAGCCCTCGACGATGATCTTCACGCTCACCGGCACACCGCCGTTGGCCTTCAGGGCCCGCAGCGCCAGCAGGTGCATGATGAACCCGCCCTTGCAGTCCGCCGCACCGCGCCCGTACCAGCGGCCGTCGCGCTCGGTCAGTTCGAAGGCGGGGGAGACCCAGGCGCTGTCGTCCAGCGGCGGCTGCACGTCGTAGTGCGCGTAGAGCAGCACGGTCGGTGCGCCCTCGGGACCGGGCAGGAAGCCGTACACCGACTGGGTGCCGTCGGGGGTGTCGAGCAGCGCCACGTCCTGGAATCCCTCGACGCGCAGGGCGTCGGCCACCCAGTTCGCCGCGGCCTCGCTCTCGCTCTTCGGGAACTGCGCCCAGTCCGCCACCGACTGGAAGGCCACCAGCTCCGTCAGCTCCTGCTTGGCGCGGGGCATCAGCGAGGCGATGGTCTCGGCGATCGGATTCTGGGACATGGGCACGCTCCTTTTGGGTGCGACGTTGTATCCGTGTACGCCGCTCGCGCATGCGCGGGGTGGGCGTGTGCCGGGTACGGCGAGAGACGGTTCCGATCTTCGCACAGCGGAGCCGGGCGGTGTCTCGCCGTAGGATTTCCCCGGCATCGGAGCAACGGGTGATCAGGAGCGGCAACACATCGTGAGCAGCGACGACGACGTACGCGACGCAGGTGCGGATGCGGATGCGGGTGCGGGTGCGGCAGGCAGGGACGCCACGGCGGACGCGGACGCAGGCGTGAACGCAGGCACAGGCACAGGCACGGGCGCGGGCGAGGTCCCGGCCGAGCAGGGGGCGGGCGACGAGGTGGCCGGGGGGTCCGGCGAGGTGTGGGACGTGGTCGTTGTCGGAGCCGGACCGGCCGGGTCCTCGGCCGCGTACGCGGCGGCCACGGCGGGGCGGCGCGTCCTGCTGCTGGAGAAGGCCGAACTGCCCCGGTACAAGACCTGTGGCGGCGGCATCATCGGTCCCTCCCGCGACGCCCTCCCGCCGGGCTTCGTCCTGCCCCTGAAGGACCGCATTTACGCGGTCACCTTCTCGATGGACGGCAAGCTGACCCGGACCCGGCGTTCGAAGCACATGCTGTTCGGGCTCATCAACCGGCCCGAGTTCGACGCCGGCCTGGTCGCGGAGGCGGAGAAGGCCGGCGCCACCGTCCGTACGGGGACCGCCGTGGCCCGCGTGGAGCAGCACGGGGCGGCCGTGCCCGACCGGCGCACCGTCGCCGTGGTACTGGCCGACGGCGAGACCGTCCTGGCACGCGCGGTGGTCGGCGCGGACGGCAGCGCCAGCCGGATCGGCGCGCACGTAGGCGTCGAGATGGACCAGGTGGACCTGGGCCTGGAGGCCGAGATCCCCGTCCCCGCCACGGTGGCGGAGGACTGGAAGGGGCGGGTGCTGATCGACTGGGGCCCGCTGCCCGGCAGTTACGGCTGGGTCTTCCCCAAGGGCGACACCCTCACGGTCGGGGTGATCTCGGCCAAGGGCGAGGGGGCCGCGACCAAGCGGTACCTGGACGACTTCATCGCCCGGCTCGGACTCGCAGGTTTCGAACCGTCCGTCTCCTCCGGGCACCTGACCCGCTGCCGCAAGCCGGACTCGCCGCTCTCGCGCGGCCGGGTCCTGGTCGCGGGCGACGCGGCCGGACTGCTGGAGCCGTGGACCCGCGAGGGCATCTCCTTCGCGCTGCGCTCAGGGCGGCTCGCGGGGGAGTGGGCGGTGAAGATCGCCGAAGCGCAGGACGCGGTGGACGCGCGCCGTCAGGCCCTCAACTATGCCTTCGCGGTCAAGGCCGGGCTGGGCGTGGAGATGGGGGTCGGCAAGCGGATGCTGACCGTCTTCGAGGCCCGGCCGGGGCTGCTGCACGCGGCGATCACCGGGTTCCGCCCGGCGTGGCGGGCCTTCGCCCGCATCACGCGGGGCGCGACGACCCTGGCCGACATGGTGCGTACGTACCCGCTCGCGCGCAGGGCGCTGCACGCGCTCGACGCGCGGCAGGCGGCGGCGCGCGGCGGTGACCGGGGGTAGTAGAGGCCGGCGCGCGCGGGGCCCCGGCCAACGGCCGGGGCCCCGCGCGCACTTCGGGCCCGGCCGTCCGGTCGCGAGGGCGGCGGTGCGCGGTGCGTGGCGGGGAATGGGTGCGTGGCGGGCTTCCGCCAGCCGGGGGCGGTCGACTGGCCGCACGGGCGGCGGTGCGCTGTGTGTGAGGCCGGCGTCCGGGGGCTGGGGGCGGTCGGCCGGTCGCACGTGCCGCGGTGCGCGGTGCCGGGCCGGCGGGTCAGCTCGATGCCGGGACGATCCGGAAGACCGGGTGGTCGTCGGCGATCGCCCGGATCTCCGCGTCCGAGGCCTTGGCGTCGACGCCGCGGAAGAACTGGTTGACCTCCCAGCCCCACTTCTCCAGGTACGTGCGCAGGATTGCGGTCTTCGCGGCCGGGTCGGTGATCTCGACGACGGTGAAGGCGCGCACCTTCCGTCCCACGCGCAGCTCGCCGCCGCCCGCGACCCGCATGTTGCGGACCCACTGGGAGTGGCCTCGGGCCGACACGAGGTACTCCGCGTCCTCGTGCTTGTGCGGATTGACCGGGATCCGCTGCATCCGGCCGGACGTGCGGCCGCGCACCGAGAGTTCGGCGCTGCCGGCCAGGCTGATGCCGTAGCGGGCCAGCTTGCCGAAGAACGCGTTGAACCGGGTGACCAGCGGACCGGCCTGGACGTAGTACGGGGTGGGCGCGTTCACGAGGACCTCCGGGCATCTTCTGCGTGCTCCATTTCGAGAGCACTGCTCTCGCTTGAATCCAGTGTGCATTGATCGGTGCACCAAAGCAAGAGCAGTGCTCTCGAAGTTGAGCAGCGATCCGAATCCTGGGCAGTGCTCCGCCCGCGTGGCACACTGGCCCGCATGAACACCGTGCGAGGGGCCAGGGAACGGGCCCGCATCGAGGTCACCGCCGCCATCAAGGACGAGGCACGCCGCCGGCTCGCGGCCGAGGGCGCCGCCAAACTGTCCCTGCGCGCCGTCGCCCGCGAGCTGGGCATGGTCTCCTCGGCCCTCTACCGCTACTTCCCCAGCCGCGACGACCTGCTGACGGCGCTCATCATCGACGCGTACGACAGCCTCGGCGCCGCTGCCGAGGAGGCCGACGCCCACGCCCTCGCCGCCGGAGCCCCGCCCCGCGCACGCTGGATCGCCGTCTGCGAGTCCGTCCGCACGTGGGCGCTGCGGCACCCCCACGAATACGCCCTCGTCTACGGCTCCCCGGTGCCCGGCTACAGCGCCCCCGCCGACACCATCGGGCCCGCCTCCCGGGTCGGCAACGTCCTCATCGGCGTCGTCCGCGCCGCCTACGAGGGGCGCGGCCTCGCCCTGCCGCCGCTGCCGCCCGCCCTGGGCCCCGAGGCGGACCGGATGACCGCCGATTTCGCGGAGGGCCTGCCCCCGGCGGTCGTACCCGCCCTCGTCGCCGCGTGGGCGCAGCTGGCCGGCCTGGTCTCCTTCGAGCTGTTCGGACAGTTCAAGGGTGTCGTCGAGGAGCGGTCCGCGTTCTTCGCCCACGCGGCCGGGCAACTGGCGCACGGGGTCGGGCTGCCCGCCGTATGACACGAAGGCGGGGGAGGGGCGGCCGTCCCTCCGGGAATTCACGTGATGGGGCGATGGCTCGCTCTCCTGTTCCTCACGCCAATACAAGAGGTTCAGCCCTGACCGACGGGCCGTCCGTCTAGTGTTCCTCGGGTCCCCCGCCCCGCCTCCGCCGGAGGAAACGTTCATGCCTCGCGCCGAGAAGGCCTTGTACGCCGTCCTGGCCACCGTCCTACTGGCCGCGCCGGCGCCCTCCGCCAGCACGCCGCCGCGCGAAGCGCCCACCCGGCCCGCCACTGCCGCCGCCCCGTCACCGACCCCGCCGCCCACGCCGCGGCTGCCGGGCGTACGGGGCCTGGAGATCGGTGTTCCCGCCTACGTGATGGCGGACGACCGCATGCTGACCGACCTCACCGCCACCGGCCCCGCCCCGTCGGTCGTCGTACTGAACCCGGGCAACGGCGACGCCCCCTTCAGCGCCCCCTGGCGGTCCCGAGCCGACGCGCTCCGCGCCCGCACCACCTCCACCGGCGAGCGGACCAAGGTGCTCGGCTACGTCCACACCGACCACGGCAACCGCGGCATGGCCGCCGTCAAGGCCTCCGTCGACAACTACCTCAAGACCCCGGACGGCCGGCTGCACGTCGACGGCATCTTCTTCGACGTCGTCAGCCGCGACTGCGGCCCCGCCAACGCCACCCGGGACCACTACGCGGAGCTGCGCCGCTACGTCCAGGACACCATGAACGCCGCGGATACCACCGTCCCCGACCTCGTCGTCAACAACCCCGGCACCGCCATAGCCGACTGCTACCTGGATACCGGCCGCCGGACCGCGGACGTCTTCGTCACCTACGAGGACACCTACGCCGCGTACACCGGAGCCGGCTGGCTCGGCGGCAACGTCTTCGACCAGGACTCCGGCTACCGGCCCGGTACCGAACTCGACCCGAGCGGAACGGCCTTCTGGCACCTGGTCCACGACGTCCCCGACGCCGAGGCGATGCGCGCCACTCTCCGCACCTCCTTCGACCGTGGCGCGGGCTACGCGTACGCCACGGACACGGTCATGCCCAACCCCTGGAACGCGGGCCCCACGTGGAAGTACACCTCCCAGACCGCCTACGCGGCCACCCTCGGCTAGTGCTGTGACCGGCACCTTCCCGCAGGCCCGCGGGCCCGCCCATGTGCGGGCGTGCGGCCGTCTGGTTCCATGGTCCCGTGAACGCCGTGATCACCAGCCTCATCGCCGTGCTCGGGACGCTGCTCGGGTCGGTGGTGACGCATGCGTTCCAGCAGCGCTCCGCGAAGCGCACGGAGCGGAACGCCCTGGACGCGCAGCTGCGTCAGGAGCGGCTCGACGCCTACGGCGCGTACGCGGGCCTGCTGGTGGAGTTCCGGCAGGCCATGCTGCACCACTGGTTCTGCGTGCACCAGGGCCGTGACGCGGAGGACGAAGTCGCCCTCCGCGGGCGCTCGTTCGAGACCCGCTCCAGTGCGCAGCAGGCACTCCTCCGGCTCCAGCTGATCACCGACGACGCCGCTCTCGGTACCGCCGCGGTCGACGCCTTCACCGCGGTCGGCGCCATCGACCGTGCGCAGGACCTTCCGGAGCTCGTCACCCGGCGGGACGCGACCCGCGAGCTGATCGACGCCTTCGTCGCGAACGCCCGCCGCTGCGTGTGAGGTTCGGGCGACGGCGCACCGGGCCGGGCCCTGTCCGGTCGGGGTCCGTCCGCGTTGCACCCCATGGTGACGGCCGTGTTCCGGTCCGGGGCGACCTTGAAGGTGCTGTGGAACCGCTCCCGGTCGCCGTGGTGCACCAGGCTGTTGTCGGGGAGCAGCAGCATCCGGCCGTGTACGCCTGCGGCCCGGCGACACCGGACAGTACGGCCAGGACCGGGGCGCCCTCTGCCGCGCGCGACGACGCCGTCCGGTGCACCGGCGACCACCTTCCTCCCTGTGGTCAAAGGTCCTCCGGCGGGCGTGCCCCGGCCAGTTGATCACCTGCTCGGCAGCTGCCGCCCGCAGGTCCAGCCGGTGTCGCCCCTCCCGCAGGTCAGCATTCGCGGGAACAGGCCGCCCACCGGCCGGCCCACGGCCGCGTGGGCCTCTCGCGGAGTGGGACCGCCGCGGCCCGATCAGCGGTAGTCGTCCGGGTGGCCCTGCATCCAGGTGTTGATCCTGTCGCGGGTGCTGATCAGCAGCGTCTGGTGCTTCTTCAGGTTCGTGAAGCTGCGGTCACCGGCGAGTTGCGCGTCGAGCTCCGCGATGAGCGCGATGGGTTCGGGGAAGTGCCCGGGGCCCTTCGGGTCCGCCTTCATCGCCGCGTCCAGGCCGTGGAGTTCGTCGTGGACCCGCCCGAGGAAGTGGGCGCATTCGGCCGGCGTGCACGCATCGTTCAGCGTCGCCTGAAGCCCCGCGAAGGCGTCCCGGACCTTCTCCGGCGCGGCGCCGGGGAGGGCGCCGGGCCCGCCGGAGGCCCCTGGCGCGGCCGGACCCGAACCCGACGGGCCCGGCACCGCGGACGCCGACGGCGGCACCGACGGCACCGACGCCGACGCCGACGCCGACGCGGTCGGCGCGGCGGCGGGCGTGGCCGGATCCGCGCCGCAGGAGACCGCGAACACCGCCAGGACCACCGCGGCCACCGCCGTGCCGCGCACCGTGGAACCGAACACCTGCCACCCCCGAGATCGTTGAGGAGGTGACCATAACCGCTTGTCCCCGCAGGTCATCGGCCGGGGCGCAAGGAACGGCCCCCGGCACAGGCCTCAGATCCCGGCCGTGTCCGCCCACAGCGCGGCCAGCGACAGGTCGCCCGTCACCCCCGGACCCGCCAGCGGCAGCCGGTTCCACAGCGCCGCGTACAGCCAGGCCGCCTCGCCGGTGACCTCGCAGTCGACCGGATCGCCCGTGTCGCCCAGCACCGTCCGCGCCGGCGCCGGCGACAGGTGTACGGTCCACACCGCGGCCGTGTCGGCGGCGCGGATCCGCATCGTCCGCGGCTCCGGGGTCCGCACCCGGCTCCGAGGCCGCGCGTGGAAGCCGGTGAGCAGCTCGTCCACCCCGTCCTCCGCGAAGTCCGGTGCCACCGGTGAGAGGACGACACCCAGCGCGGACTCGGCGTCCATCCGGTGCACGGTGGTCTCATGGGCCTGGCGGCGCGCCCAGAACGCAGTCGGCGACGGCGGGGCGGTCGGCAGGAAGGTCCAGCACTGCACGTCCGCCGGGGCCTCGGTCAGCGTCCGCACCAGGTCCGCGTGACCCTCCCGGAACCACGCCAGGAGCTCGCCGTCGACCAGTTCCGGCGCCTCCGGGAAGCCCGTCGGCTCCAGCCGCCCCTCCGCGACGTAGGCGGCGGCCCAGCGGTGCACCGACCCGGTGTGCCGCAACAGGTCGGTGACGTGCCAGCCCGGACAGGACGGGACGAAGGCATCGGTACCGGCCCGCTCGGCCACGTCGGCGAGCAGTTCGCCCTCCCGGGCGAGGGTCTTCACGTACTCGGTGATCTCCATACCGGGAGTCTTGCAGCCCCGGCACCGACAATGGAGGCATGGACGGCGAACTCTTCCCGCGGGAGCGGACCGTGATCGCCCCCGGGGCGGTGCACGTGCCCGACTGGCTCGGGGCCGACCGGCAGGGAGAGTTGCTGGCGGCCTGCCGCGCGTGGGCCCGGCCGCCCGCCGGCCTGCGTACCGTGCGTACCCCGGGCGGCGGAGTGATGACCGCCCGGCAGGTGTGCCTGGGGCTGCACTGGTACCCGTACGGATACGCCCGCACCGCCGTCGACGGGGACGGGGCACCGGTCAAGCCGATGCCGGACTGGCTCGCCGGGCTCGGGCGGGAGGCGGTGGCCGCCGCGTACGGGACGCCCGCCGACCCCGGCGCGGCCGCCTACGACATCGCACTGATCAACTTCTACGACGGGGACTCCCGCATGGGCATGCACCGCGACGCGGAGGAGAAGTCCCCGGCGCCCGTGGTCTCGCTCAGCCTCGGCGACAGCTGCCTCTTCCGCTTCGGGAACACCGACTCCCGCGGGCGCCCGTACCGCGACGTCGAGCTGCGCAGCGGGGACCTCTTCGTCTTCGGCGGCCCGAGCCGGTCGGCCTACCACGGGGTGCCGAAGGTGCTGCCGGGCACGGGCCCGCGCGCGCTCGGGCTGACCGGTCGGCTCAACATCACACTCCGGGTCGGCGGGCTGGGCTGAGGGGCGGCGTCCGGCACCGTCCGATCATGCGAGGATCGATGCCATGAACGGCAACGGGGCCCCGCCGCGGGTGGGGGATGCGACCACGCCATCGGTGTCGAGCGCGGGCACGCGGACCAAGCTGGAACGGGGTCGCGGCGCGCTCGGACCGGCGCTGGAGCTCGTCCACACCGGCCGCGCCCCGACCCGTGCCGTCCTGACGGCCGAGCTGGGCGTCACCCGCGCCACCGCCGGGGCCGTCGCAGCCGAGCTGGAGGCGCTCGGGCTGATCCGGGTCGACTCCCGCCCCGGCGGCTCGGGCGGCGCCGGGGGCACGGGCGGCGGCCAGGGCCGTCCCTCGCACCGCCTGTCGGTGGCCGAGGACGGGCCGGTGGCGGTCGCCGCGCAGGTGCACTCGGACGGTTTCCGGGCCGCCCTGGTGGGCCTCGGCGGCCGGATCGTCGCCACCGCCCCCGGCAAGGTCACCGTCTCCGCCGACCCGGCCCAGGTGCTCGGCGCGGTCGTCCGGGCGGGCGCGGAGCTGCTCGCGGACAGCGGCCGCCGCTGCGTCGGCGCCGGGCTGGCGGTCCCGTCGGCGGTCGCCGAGCCGGACGGCACGGCGCTGAACCCGCTGCACCTGGCCTGGCCGGCGGGCTCGCCCGTACGGGACATCTTCGCGGAGTGCGTGAAGGACGCCGGGATCGACGGCCCCGCCCTGACCGGCAACGACGTCAACCTCGCTGCGCTCGCCGAGCACCGGCACGGCGCGGGTCGCAGCGCGCAGCACCTGCTGTGCGTGGCCACCGGGCACCGCGGGGTCGGCGGCGCCCTGGTGCTGGACGGCCGCCTGCACAGCGGCAGTTCGGGCCTGGCCCTGGAGGTCGGCCACCTCACCGTGAACCCCGAGGGGCGCGCCTGCCACTGCGGCGGCCGCGGCTGCCTGGACGTGGAGGCGGACCCGCTGGCCTTCCTCACCGCGGCGGGCCGCAGCCCCGGCCCCGAGGTGTCGCTGCTCCAGCAGGCCCGCGACCTGCTGCGCGAGGAACCCGAGGAGCCCGCGGTACGGGCGGCCACGGAAGAGCTGATCGACCGGCTCGGCCTGGGCCTCGCCGGCCTGGTGAACATCCTGAACCCGGACCGGATCATCCTGGGCGGGCTGCACCGGGAGCTGCTGTACGCGGACCCGGAGCGGCTGCGGGCGGTCGTCGCGGACCGCAGCCTGTGGGGGCGCAGCGGCGGCGTGCCCATCCTGCCGTGCACCCTCGACCACAACAGCCTGGTCGGGGCGGCGGAACTGGCCTGGCAGCCGGTGCTCGACGACCCGCTGGGAGCCCTCACCTAGGAGGTGCTCCCGGCCGGACGGCGGTCACCCGGGACGGCGGTCACCCGGGACTGCGGTCACCCCGGGCGGACCGCCACCGGGGAGGGGGCCGGCACCGGCAGCGCCGCGGGTACGGTCTCCGGCACCGGCAGCGCCGCGGGTACGGTGCCCGGGTCGACGGCCACGACCACGGTGCGCGTGGGTTCCCGTACGGGCCTGGCCGCGATCGAGACCGGGTGCGTCGGAGCCACCGGGGTGGGCGCCGCCGTCAGGGAGAACCAGACGACCTTGCCCAGCCCGTCGGGCCGTTCGCGCACTCCCCAGGCCTCGCTGAGCGCCTCCACGAGGGCGAGCCCGCGTCCGCAGGTCTCCAGTGGCCCCGCCTGCGTCGTGCGCAGGACCGGGAGCCGCGGATCGCTGTCGATGACCGAGACCGTCAGCCGTCCGAGCCGGAGCTCGATCTCGACGACGCAGGTCTTGTCCGGCTGCGCGTGGCGGTGGACGTTGCTGAGCAGCTCCGTCACGCCGAGCGCAGCCCGGTCTATGAGCGGATCGAGCTGCCAGTGGCGCAGTTGGGCCGAGAGGATTCTGCGGATTTGGCCGATCCGCGACGGCAAGGCCTGCAGTTCGACGACGCAGTGCCTGCGGGAATGACTGATCACGGCTGCGACTCCCCGACATGAGTGTTACGGGTGCTGCACCCTCGGTAATGCTCCACCAGGGTCACCCACGGTGCCGCGCAGTGCAACCGAACGCGATCGAAAGCGATCCGCATAGATACCCAAAGTGACTGTTTGTGCAGGTGAGAGAGGTACATTGCGAAAGGCAGGGGGCGAAGCAGACCCATGAAGGAGCGCGCCGCATGAGCACCACCGGCACTACGGGCACCACCGGCACCACCGGCCCGGGAACCACCACCGGTACGACGGCCACGACCGTCGATGTCGACCGCAGCGACGCGGACTACCGTGCCTGGCTGAAAGAGGCGGTGCGCAAGGTCCAGGCCGACGCCAACCGCTCGGCGGACACGCACCTGCTGAAGTTCCCGCTGCCCGAGGCCTGGGGCATCGACCTCTACCTCAAGGACGAGTCCACGCACCCGACGGGCTCCCTCAAGCACCGCCTCGCGCGCTCGCTGTTCCTCTACGCCCTCTGCAACGGCTGGGTCCGGCCGGGCCGCCCCGTCATCGAGGCCTCGTCCGGCTCGACCGCCGTCTCCGAGGCGTACTTCGCCAAGCTGATCGGTGTCCCGTTCATCGCCGTCATGCCGCGCACGACCAGCCCGGAGAAGTGCCGTCTCATCGAATTCCACGGCGGCGAATGCCACTTCGTGGACGACCCGATGAAGATGTACGAGGCGTCGGCGGAGCTCGCCGCCCGCACCGGCGGGCACTACATGGACCAGTTCACGTACGCGGAGCGGGCCACCGACTGGCGCGGGAACAACAACATCGCGGAGTCGATGTACCAGCAGCTCAAGCTGGAACGTTTCCCCGAGCCCGCCTGGATCGTGGCGACCGCCGGCACCGGCGGCACGTCGGCGACCATCGCGCGCTACGTGCACTACATGCAGCACGACACCCGCATCTGCGTCCCCGACCCGGAGAACTCCTGCTTCTTCGAGGGCTGGACCCGCAACGACCCCAATGCGAGCAGCGATTGCGGCTCGCGCATCGAGGGCATCGGCCGCCCGCGGATGGAGCCGAGCTTCGTACCCGGCGCCATCGACCGGATGATGAAGGTCCCCGACGCGGCGAGCGTCGCCGCCTGCCGCGCGCTGGAGACGGCCATAGGGCGCAAGGCGGGCGGCTCGACCGGCACCGGCCTGTGGA
Organism: Streptomyces yangpuensis; assembly: GCF_001005295.1. Taxonomy (GTDB): domain Bacteria; phylum Actinomycetota; class Actinomycetes; order Streptomycetales; family Streptomycetaceae; genus Streptomyces; species Streptomyces yangpuensis. The sequence continues at coordinate 899,650 of NZ_LBMK01000003.1, forward strand.
GCGCCCTGAAGATCGTCTCGGAGATGGTGGCGGAGGGCCGCACCGGCAGCGTCGTCACCCTGCTGTGCGACCCGGGCGACCGCTACCTGGACAAGTACTACTCCGACGAGTGGCTGGCGGCGCAGGGGCTCGACATCGCCCCGTACGCCAAGACCCTCGACACGCTCATGACGACCGGCGTCTGGCGCGAACCCACCACCTGACGCGCCCCGGCGCGGTCAACGGCCCGGCGCGCGCGGGGCGGTGAGGCGTTGGTCCAGGGTGCGGACCGCCGTGCGGAAGGAGTGCCCCAGCCCCGGACGGGCGGCGGTCAGGACCAGGCGGAACGCGGCCGGCCCGTCCGCGGCGAAGGTCCAGCGGATGTGCGTACCGGAGCCGGCCGGAGTCAGCCTCCACTCCTCCAGCAGGGCCCGGACACCGGGAGCGTTGGTCGTGTCGACCCGGTACGCGTAACGCCGTTCGGGATCCGCGGCCATGATCGTCTCCTGCATGCGGACCCCGCCCAGCAGCCCGATCTCACGGCCCGCCCCGCCGTACGTGGGGCGGGCCAGTGTCACCGCCCTGAACCAGCGTGGCCAGCCTTCCACTTCCTCGGCGAGCGCCTGGTACACCGCCTCGGGCGGCGCCGCCGCATCGGCGGCGAACACCAGCCGGACCGGCGCCACATCGATGAAGTCCAGCCCCACCGGGCGGAGTCGGCGAACCATGGCGTTACCTCCTGAGGGCTGATCCGGGGGACGTGCGCGGTCACCATAGCCGTGCGCCCCCGAGATGTCCGCTGCAACCGCCCGTGATTTCCCCGCCGGACGCCGCCCGCCCCCGGGCGGGTTCCCCCGTACGGGGCCTGGGCAGCGCCCCAGCCGCGCGGGATGCTGGAGACGCGCCGATCCCCCCCCCGCGAGCGGAGGCCTGCGTGCCCGACCGCCCCCAGCCCGACCCGCCCCTCGCCCTCGAACTCCTCGTCCACGGCGTCGCCGGCGCCTCCCCGGCCGAACTGCTCGGCGACCCGCGCACCGTCCGCGTCACCGGCGACTCCACCGCGGCCGTGTTCCGCCGCACCGACGACGCCGACGCCGAAGCCCACCCCGAGCGGTACGCGGGGCTGCCCGTCCCCGAGGCCTACTGCTGGTCCCGGCTCACCTCCGGCAACGGGGCCCGCGCCCTGTGGCTGCTGCTCCTGCCCTTCATGGTGGCCAACCTCGCCCACTGGGCCCGGCCCGCCGCCCCCACCGGACTCGCCGCCGACCCCGCCCCGCGCGCGGTGCGCATGTACGGGGTCCTCGTACGGATCCTCGCGCTCAGCCTGACCGTCCTGCTGATCGCGGCCGCCTGCGAGGTCGCGCTCGACCTCGTCGCCTGGCAGTGCGCGGGCTCCGCGACCTGCACCGCCGCCGGCTCCCGGCTCGGTTTCCTCGCACCCGACGGCGGCGGCTGGTGGTCCCAGCCCGGGCGCCGCCTCACCCTCGGCGCGCTGGTCCCCACCGCGCTGACCGGGCTGCTCTGGTTCCTGTCGAACCGGACCTGGACCGCCTACGAATCCCAGCCGCCGCCCGCCGGAGCCGCCGACCCGGACACCGCCTCCGACCCGGCGCCCGCGCTCGGCCGCCCCGGATTCTGGTACGGGCGCCGCATCGTGGCCCGGCTGCGGGCCGCGCACACCGCGGCCGGGCTGCTCACCGTCGGTGTGGCCGTCTCCGTGCCCACCGCCGCCCACGACCGCCGGACTGCGGCGACCGCCCCCGGCCTCGAAACCGCCGGCTGGATCACCCAGGCCCTCCTCGCCGCCGGGGCCGTCATCGTGGCCTGGGTCGTCTGCCGCCGCGGCCGCACCGAGGACCGCCCCGACCACCGCCTCGACCGGGCCGTGGTCAGCCTGCTGCCCGGCGCCGCCCTCGCCCTGCTCGCCGCCGTCCTCGTGCACGCCTGCCTCTCACGCCCCGGCTGGACCTCCGCGGGACGCCTCCCCGGGGACTTCGCCTTTGGGGTGATCATGCTCGGCCAGGGTCTCTGCGTGCTCGCCCTCGCCGCCGTCGCCCGGTATCTCCACCGCCGGGCCCCCGATCCGGCGGCCGCCCTGCGCGGCCTCGGCGGTCCCGCCGTCGCCATGCTCGGCTGCGCCCTCGGCGGCGTGATGTCCGCCGGTGTTGCCCGGCGCGTCGCCGACTGGATGGACGCAGGAGCCACCCCCGGCATGGCGGGCGCACCACTGCCCGGGCCACCCGTCCTGCTGTCCTGGCAGGCCTCCGTGCTGCCCCCGCTGCTCCTCGTACTGGCGCTGCTCGCGGCCTGGTTCGCGGCGCGCGCGGCCCGGACCCGGCGCCGCCTCGCCGCGACCGTCGCGGCGGAGTACCCGGGGGAGAGCCCGGACGTGCCGCGCAGCCGCCGCATCGCCGGGGCTCGGACGACCGCCGCGCTCACCGACTCGGCGCCCTGGTTCGTCGCGGCCGTCTCCGGGATCACCCTGCTGCTCGGCGCCGGCGCCCTGGCCGGAGCCTGGTACACCGGGCAGGTCCCGGGCGAGGCCGCCCGCTCGGCCCCGCCGCTGCTGGAGGCCGCCGCCCGCACCGCCCAGGACGCCGGTTCCTGGCTCACCGGCCTCGGTATCGCCCTCCTTGTCGCCTGGGGCCGCCGCGCCTACCGGGACCCCGCCGCCCGGCGGACCATAGGGATCCTGTGGGACGTCGGCACCTTCTGGCCACGTGCCGCCCATCCCTTCGCACCGCCCTGCTACGCCGAGCGGGCGGTCCCCGACCTGACCTGGCGGATGGCCGGCTGGACCGGCCGTACCGGCGGCCGGCTGGTGATCTCCGGCCACTCGCAGGGCAGCGTGCTCGCCGCGGCGGCCGTCTGGCAACTGCCCCCGCCCGTCCGCCGCCGCGTCGCGCTGCTCACGTACGGATCCCCGCTCGCCCGCCTCTACGGCCGCTGGTTCCCCGCCTACTTCGGCCCCGGACCCCTCGCCGCCCTGCACCGCGACATCGACTGCTGGCGCAACCTCTGGCGGGCCACCGACCCCATCGGCGGGCCCGCGCTCCCCGGCCCCGCGTCGCCGGAGGTGGACCGCGGCCCGCTCGCCGACCCGCTCGCCTACGGGCGCAGCGCCCACCATCCGCTGCCCGCGCCGATCCTCGGCCACGCCGACTACCAGGCGGACCCGGCCTTCGCCGCCGAACGCGCCGCCCTGCTCGCCCGGCTGGAGCGGGCCGCACGGGCCGAGGTACCGGCTCAGCGCCCCGGCATCAGCAAGGGGTGGGCAGCGTCGGCAGATCCTCCGGGAACAGCAGGGTGAGGTCGTCCGTGCTCGGCTCGGACAGCTGGGCCACCCGCCCCGCGTGCCGCTCGACCATCGACTCGAAGGTCTGGCGCGCGGTGCGGCCGTTGCCGAAGGCAGGCCCCTTCGGCAGCTCCGTGAAGTACCTCAGCAGGGCTTCCTTCGTGCCCTCCCCGAGGTGGTACTCGTGCTCCTGCGCCTGCCGCTCCACGATCCGCAGCAGTTCCCCCGGGCCGTAGTCGCCGAAGGCGATGGTCCGGGAGAACCGCGAGGCCACACCTGGGTTGACGGTCAGGAAGCGTTCCATCTCCGCCGTGTACCCGGCGACGATCACCACCACCGCGTCCCGGTGGTCCTCCATCAGCTTCACCAGGGTGTCGATCGCCTCACGCCCGAAGTCCCGGCCCGAGTCCTCCGGGGCCAGCGCATACGCCTCGTCGATGAACAGCACCCCGCCGCGCGCCCGCTCGAAGGCCTCCTGCGTACGGATCGCGGTGGAGCCGATGTGCTCGCCCACCAGGTCCACGCGCGACACCTCCACCAGGTGCCCGCGCTCCAGCACCCCGAGGGAGGCGAGGATCTCCCCGTACAGCCGGGCGACCGTGGTCTTCCCGGTGCCGGGGGAACCGGTGAAGACCAGGTGCCGGCGCACCGAGGCCGCCTTCAGGCCCGCCTGCTGCCGCCGGCGGCCCACCTCGATCATGTCGGTGAGCGCACGCACCTCGCGTTTGACACTGTCCAGACCGACGAGCGAGTCGAGCTGCCCCAGCACGGCGCCCGGCGCCCGCCCGGCCACCGCCGCCGACGGCCCGTCCGCTCCCGGATCCGCGGGCCGCGGTACGGACACCCGGCCCGCCGGGACCGGCTGGGCCTCGGGGCCGCGCGCCGCACCGACCGTACGGACCCCGGACTGCGGGCCGGTGAGGCTGCCGCCCGGGGCCGACTGGGCCGCCGACCGCAGGCCCGACCCGTCGCCCGTGCACTGCTCGGCGACGGGACCGTCCTCGGCGAACTCGTAACCACCGCGGGAACAGCGCTCGGTGTGGCAGCGCGTCAGGGTGGTGCGGCAGCCGTCGAGGACGTGGAATCCGAAACCGGAACTGTCCGTCACCCGGCAGGCCGTGAAAGTGCCGCGGCCGCCCGCCGACACGTAGAAACCGGCCTCGGCGGGGGAGGTGACCGTGCAGCGCTCCAGGGCCGGGTCGGCGCCCTTGGTGACGATCACACCGGTCTGCACGGCGTCGATGGTGCAGCCGGCGAGGACGCCGCCGCTGCCGTGGTCGCGGAACCAGGCACCCGTGGCAGCCTCGCGGATGCGGCAGTCGTCGAGTTGCGCCGTGGCCCCGTCGCTCACCGAGACCGCGGTGTTGCGGACCTGCGACAGGTCGCTGTCGGTGACGTCGACGCTCGACCCCCGGTCCAGTACGAAGACCGCGTCCGGCACGTCGTGCACCCGGCACGAGGCCAGGGAGGCGGTGGCCCCGTCGCTGACCCACACCGCCGGATAGTCGCCGGTGCTGTCGTGGATCTCGCAGGACTCGGCGTCCACCCGGGTGCCCGGGTCCCACACCGACAGGCCGTTGCGCCCGAAGCGGCGCACCGTGGTCCGGCCGAGGGTGAGGACCGAACGGGACCGGAGGTCGACCGCGTTCTCCGGGATGTCGTGGATGTCGCACCCGGTCAGGGTGAGCACGGCGTCGGTGTCGAGCGTGACCCCGTCCGCGGAGGTGCGGTGCACCGCGCAGTCGGTGAGGCGGGCGGCGGCGCGCGCGGCGATCTGCACGCCGGTGCCCCGGACCTCGTACACCTCGCAGCCCAGGGCCTCCAGACCCGAGCCCTCGCCGGTCACCGCGATGCCCGCACCCGTGGAGTGATGGATGCGGGAGCGCTCCAGCCGGGGCCGGCCGCCGCCGCGGACCGAGAACCCGGTCTGTCCGGAGGTGACGACCTCGCACTCCTCGAAGACCCCGCCACCACCGTCCAGGACGGCGATCCCGACGCCGGCCGGATTCTCCACGGTGCAGCGGCGCACCAGGGGCCGGGCCCCGGAGCCGCGCACTTCGATACCGGCCGCCGAGTGGGTGCTCACGCGCAGGTCGGTGAGCTCGGGGGAGCCGTCCTCCACCAGCAGCGCCGGCGCCGCCCGGTCCTGGCCCTCCAGGTACAGGTCCTGCACCACGGCCGAGGCACGCAGCGTCAGCGCGACGCCGTCGAGAGGCGCGATCCGCACCGACCCCGAACCGTCCTCCGGCCCGCGCAGGGTGACGGCGTGCTCCAGCACCAGGTTCTCCCGGTAGGTGCCCGGGGCGATGGACAGCACGTCGCCGTCGCCCGCGGCGGCGAGCGCAGCGGTCAGTGTCGGATATTCACCGGAGCGGCGCCGCCACCGCGAAGAGCCGCCGTGCGTCACCTGGACCGTGCCCTGAACCATGGTGCTGTCGTGCCCCCACCCTCGTGCTCATGCTGCCGATGCGGCCGGAGCCGCTGATGTCCGAGGCCACTCGGGCAACTGCTGCCCCTGGAGCGACCTGTCCGGCCGCTCCACCGTAGCGCGCGCGGAGCAGTAGGGCTGCCAGGTCAGCCACCGGCGCCCGCCCGTCCCCAGTCCGGCCCGGCGGCCGCCCACGCCCGGTCCAGCCGTATGTACCGACGATGCATGAGCCGGCGTACGACCAGGCGGCGGACCGTCACGGCCAGGACGGCCACCCCGGCAGCGGCCGCCAGGCCCGCCGCCCCCGCGTGGAACGCGGCGGCGGACGGGTCCAGCGGACGTCCCACCAGCCGGCCCCGCGCGTCGGTCCATATCCGGAACCGGTCGCCGGGGTGCGGCGGTTCCTCCGCGGCCGGCACCGTGCCCTCGTGGCTGCTGCCGTCGGGCGCGGTCCACGAGGCGACGATCTGCGTACGCCGCGGGGCCGTCCGCTGCGCCGCAGGATCCTCGGACGGCTCCGTGTCCGGGGCGGGGCGGACCACCACGGCCGGCACGAGATGACGCTCCTGCCGCTGGGCGTGCACCGCCTGCTGGAGCGTGCCGTCCACCCGCAGGCCCGCGACCCAGCCCACGGCCGGAGCGACCACCACGACGCACACCAGGGCGGCGAAGGCCACCCACGCCTCGAAGAGATCGGTCGGCCGGCGCAGCGGATTGTGCCGCCAGCGCCACACACCCATGGCTGTCCGCACGGTCCGGCTCCCCCTCCTTGCGCCAGTCTCCGCCTGTCTCCCGTTCCGACTGCTCCAACGGCCTGGTCACGCCGGTTGGTTCCAGCTCGGGGCCAGAGCCCCTCGAAGGTGTCATTCCTGTGCTCCGGCCGCCACCCGCAGGCGGCCCGTCAGGCGAGCACGCGGACCTCGTCGCCGACGTGCAGGGTGCCCGGCCGGAGCGGTACCAGCAGCCGCCCGAAGGCCAGCGACTTCCCGATCCGGCGGTGCCGGGCCAGGGTCTTCAGCGGCTCCCTGCCCCGCTCGGCCGTCCGCTGGTCGGTGGTGGTGATGACGCACCGGCCGCATTCGCGCGCCCCGCGGAAGAGCGTGTCACCGATCGTGACGCGCTGCCAGCCGTCCTCCGCCCAGGCCTCGGCCCCCGCCACCACCACGTTCGGCCGGAAGCGGTCCATGGGCAGCGGCCCCTCCTCGGGATGGTCCCCCCGCGCGATCAGCGCGTTGAGGGCGTCGAGCGAGGCGAGCGTGGTCAGCAGCAGCGGATAGCCGTCGGCCAGGCTCACCGTCTCGCCCGGCAGTGCGTAGTCCGGATCCACCGGACGCCGTACGGCCGGGTCGTCCAGATGCACCAGCCGGACCGGAACCCCGAGGAACGCGCTGAACCATTCGGCCGCGGCCCTCGCCGCGACCACGGTCTCGACCTTCTTCCCGAACAGGGAGACCGGCTCCAGCGGACCCGGCTCCGGCACCTCCACGACCAGCTCCGCCAGGCCGGGAGCGGTCACCGCGATCCGGTCGCCGCCCAGCGGGCGCGCCGAGGCCAAGGCCAGCCGGGGATGGCGGCGTTGGGTGAGAACCGTGCCTTCCGGGTCGATCAGGGCCCAGCGGCGGTCCCCGGACAGACCCCAGGGCTCCACGGCCACCGCATCGGGAGCGGTCCCCGCCAGCGACTTGACGGGGTGGACGTGGAGCGCCTGAACGTGCAACTTCGACATGGGGGCATAGTGCCAGCCCGCCCCGCCGTTCCGGCGCGCGCGAGGGGCCCCGTCAGTAGCCGCGTCCCTGGTAGGAGCGGCCGTAGGGGTCCTCGTACGAGACGCCCGCGACCGGAGCCGGCACCTGCATGGGGCGCGGCGCGGCCGGCCGCATCGCCTCGTAGCCGGTGGCCATGGCCGCCGGGCGGGGCTGCTGCGGCTGGGGCTGCGGCACGTACCCGGCGCGGGCCGCGACCGGCTGCTGCTGCGGAATGTAGGGGGCGGGCGCGTTCTGCAGCGGCATCGGCTGCGGAGCGGCCTGCTGCTGGTACGGATACCCGTACGCCGGGGCCTGCGGCTGCGGGGCGGCAGGCGGCAGTGCGGGCAGGGCCGAGGGGAGGGCCGGCAGGTACCCGCCGCTCGAATAACCCGCGCTCGGGGACTCGTAGGCGGCCGGTACGCGGATCGGAGCGATCTGCGGAGTGCCCCGTTCTGCGACGAGGGAGTCGTAGATGGGGGTGTCCGGGAAGGAGGGCGCGGAGTAGTAACCGCCGCCATAAGTGGAGCGGGGGGAGGTCATGAGACATAAGTTAAGCCCACGAATTCACCGGGTCCATAGCGAGGCGCCGTCAATACCGCCCTGACCTGCATATTCGCAGGTCAGGGCCACACCTTTCACTTGGCGTTCACGTGCACGATTTGGTCACTTCCGTCCCGCCTTGCTCCAACTCGTACCCACCGGTTGTGCGTTGCACCGACTTCTTACTGACGCAGCGTCACAATGCGATGACCTCGGATGACGCGGGTCCGGACGGGTGGTCCGCCGGTTCAGGCGTCGCTCGGCCGGGCATAGGTGCGGCCCTTCCACGCGGCGCCGCGCCCGCGGTAGTGCTGGACGGCCGAGTCGACGGTCATCAGGAGGTACAGCAGCGCGGTGAGCGGAAGCACCGGCGCGAGTGCCGGGGACCGGCGGTAGTAGCGCAGCATCGGCAGGTAGGTGCCGGCCATGAGCAGCCAGGCGAGGCCGCCGGCCCAGGCGACCGCGGGGTGTCCGGCGGCCAGGCCCGCCAGGAGGGCGGCCGGGGGCACCAGGTAGACGAGCGTCAGCCCGGCGACCGTCCCGGCCAGCAGCAGGGGCTGGTGGCGCAGCTGCGCGTAGGCGCTGCGCGAGACCATCCGCCACAGGTCCGCGAGGGCCGGGTAGGGGCGGATGCTGTCCACCCGCTCGGCGAGCCCCAGCCAGATACGGCCGCCGGAGTCCTGGACCGCGCGGGCCAGGGAGACGTCGTCGATGACGGCCTGCCGGATCCGGTCGGGGATCCCGGCGCGGACGGCGGCGCCGGTGCGCAGCAGTACGCAGCCGCCCGCGGCCGCGGCCGTGCGGGCGCCAGGCCGGTTGATCCACCGGAAGGGGTAGAGCTGGGCGAAGAAGTACACGAAGGCCGGTACGACGAGCCGCTCCCAGGCGCCGGCGACGCGCAGGCGGGCCATCTGCGAGACGAGGTCGAGGTCGGCAGAGGTCGCGGCCGAGACCAGTTCGCGCAGACTGTCGGGTTCGTGTGCGATGTCGGCGTCGGTGAGCAGGAGGAAATCTGGCTCGGTGGGGCGCGCGGTGCGGGCGAGCGCGATGCCGTGGCGCAGCGCCCAGAGCTTGCCGGTCCAGCCGGGGGCGGGGTCGCCGGGCGAGACGACGGTCAGCGGGAGGCCGGGCTGTTCGGCGGCGATCCGCAGCGCGAGGCGGCCGGTGCCGTCCGTGCTGCCGTCGTCGACGAGGATCACCTCGGCCTCGCCGGGATAGTCCTGCGCGATGAGCGAGGGCAGGCTCAGGGGCAGCACCCCGGCCTCGTCCCGGGCGGGGACGACGATTGCGACGGACGGCCAGCGGGCGGGGGCGGTGCGCGGCGGGAGCCGGATGTCGGTGCGCCAGAACATGCCCTGGGCGAAGGTGAGCCAGAGCCATGCGGCGAGTGAGGCCCAGGACGCGGCGACGGCGAGGGTGGCGACGGTGGGAAGGCCCATGGCGGCAGTGTCCCGCGCCCCCGCGCCCCTGTCGCGCACCCACACACCCTGGTGCGGCGCCCCTTGCGGGGAGGCGGCCGAACCCGGACAGCGCCGGCCGGGCCGCCGGAGGGCGTGGTGGGGGCGGGCCGGAGGGGGGTCGGAGGGCGGCCGGGGCGGGGCCCTTGTGGTCCCTGGCGGGGCGGGCCGCAGGGGGGCAGGTGGGGGTGGGGACCGGGGCGGGTGTGCGAGTGCGTGGGGTCGGGCGGGGTGGGGTCGACTAAGGTGGGCGGGTGAAGATCGCGCTCATGGACTCCGGAATCGGCCTCCTCGCGGCAGCCGCAGCGGTGCGGCGGCTGCGGCCGGACGCGGATCTGGTCGTCTCCTCCGACCCCGACGGGATGCCCTGGGGCCCGCGGACCCCCGAGGACCTCGCCGGGCGGGCCCTGGCCGTGGCCCGGGCCGCCGCCGAGCTCCGTCCCGACGCGCTGATCGTGGCCTGCAACACCGCCAGCGTGCACGCCCTGAACGCCCTGCGGGCCGAGCTGGAGCCGGCCATCCCGGTCATCGGGACCGTGCCCGCGATCAAGCCGGCCGCCGCGGCCGGCGGCCGGGTGGCCATCTGGGCCACCCCCGCCACCACCGGCAGCCCCTACCAGCGCGGGCTCATCCGCGACTTCGCCACCGGCGCCCGGGTCACCGAGGTGCCCTGCCCGGGGCTCGCCGACGCCGTGGAGGCCGCCGACGACGCCGCCGTGACCGCGGCCGTGGCCGCGGCCGCCGCGCTGACCCCGGCCGACGTCACCGACGTCGTGCTCGGGTGCACCCACTACGAGCTGACCGAGGGCCCCATCCGGGCCGCCCTCGCCGCGCGGACCGGGAGGGCTGAGCTGGTCTTCCACGGCTCCGCCGAGCCGGTCGCCGTCCAGGCGCTGCGCCGTATCGGCGTCACCCCCGAGCCGGGGCTGCCGCGCACCGGCGGCCTGACCGTCCTGCACAGCGGCCGGGTGGCGGCCCTGCCCGCCGCCGCGTTCGCCTACGCCGAAGGCCGGCTGCTGGCCGGCCAGGGCGCGCCCGTCGGCTGAAATCCCCGGGGCTGTCGCGTTCAAGGCCGCCCACCGCACCAGGGCGAGGCCGCGCCCCAACGGCGGCGGAAAGTCGACCCTGTTGCACCTGCCGGCGGGTGAACTGCGGCCCGAGCGGGGCCTCGTACGGACGCCCGCGCGCGTGGGGCTGCCACGACAGGACGACCCCTGGGCCGGCGAACCCCGCTCCGCCGTCGAGCTGTTCGGACAGGAGCACGCCGACCGGTTCGTCGCCGGGCTCGGCCTGCTGGCCCCGGCCGACCTGACCCGGCCGGTGCGCACCCTCTCGGCCGGCCAGCGCCGGAAGAGAACTGGCCCGGCTGGTGGCGCGGCCCCTCGACCTGCTCCTGCTGGACGAAGCGACGAACCACCTGGCCCCGGCCGTGGTGGAGGAACTTGAGGCGGCCCTGGCCCACTTCGGCGGAACCCTGGTGGTGGTCACGCACGACCGGCGGCTGCGCGCCGGATTCCGCGGCCGCCGCCTGGAGCTTCAGCGGGAGCCGGCCGCCGCGAGCCGCTGAGCCAGTGCGCGCAGGTCGCCGGCGTCCAGGACCCGTTCGCCGAACCCGGGCAACGGCACGTGGAGCGCGGCCGCCCAGGGCGCGGGCACCGCGCCCTGCCCGTACCGCGCGCCGGCCAGGGCGCCCGTCACCGCGGCCACCGTGTCCGTGTCCCCGCCCAGGTCCACGGCGGCCCGTACGGCCTCGGCGAACCCGGTGGTGGTGCGCAGCGCCCACACCGCAGAGCCCAGGCAGGGCCACACGGCCCCGTTGAACTCGGTGGCCAGGCCGGGGTGCCAGTCGGGGGCGAGCACCCGGCCGTAGCGCTCGCGGTGGTCCGGGTGCACCGCGTCGAGGGCGGCCGGGAGGGCGGTGAGCGGATCGGCGCCCTCCAGGGCGACCCGGACGAGCTCGTGCAGGATCGCGGTCCCCTCCCAGGCGGCCGGATCGCCGTGGGTGAGCGCGGCGATCCGGCGCGCCGCGTCCATGGTCGCCTCCCGTCCGGCGGCGGCGAAGTACACAGCCGGGGTGGCGGCCCGCATCAGGGAACCGTTGCCCGCTGCCCGGGCGTTGACCTGGAAGTGCAGTGCCGCCGCGAGGTCCCAGGGGTCGCCGCTGGTGAGCACGTCCTCGGTCTGCAGGCCGATGTCCTTGGGGTGCCCGGCGGCCCACCGCTGGAACCGGGCGAAGACGTCGGGGAGTTCGAGGCCGTCGTGCTCCAGCAGCGACTCGGCGATCAGGACGGCCATCTGCGTGTCGTCCGTGGCCTCGCCCGGATCCCAGCCGCCGCCCCCGCGCATCTCCTCGCCCCGGGCGCTCAACTGCCCTGCCGGGCCGAACTCGTACGGGGCGCCGAGCGCGTCGCCCGCAGCCGAGCCGAGCACGGCTCCCACGGCCCGGTCGAGCCGGGTGGGCGCGGTCATCGTGCCTCCTCGGGGGGTACGGCGGCCAGCAGCCCGCGGGCGAACCGGTCCAGGTCGTCCAGGCCGGCGGCCGCCAGGGTCGCCGGGGCTCCGCTCAGCAGGTGGGGGATGGCGCCGTGCAGGGCGAGGGTCAGCGCCCGGACCCGCTCCGGCCCGGCCGGCAGCCCGGCTGTCCGCAACAGGTGCGCGTGCGCGGCGAAGTCCGCCGCGGCGATCGGGTCCAGCAGCGCGGCCAGCCACGGCCGCCGCGTCCCCTCGGTCTGCAGCTCCAGATAGGCCAGGACGCGGATGCGGCCCGGCCCCGCCACGTCCCGCAGCAGTCCGGCCAGCAGGGCCGCCAGTTGCTCGGCGCCGGCCGGACCCGGCCCGGCCCCCGCCAGGGACGCGGCCAGTGCCCGGTACTGCTCCAGGCAGCGTTCGGCCACCGCCCGGAGCAGGGCGTCGCGCGTGGGGAAGTAGTTCTTGGCCGTGCCTGTCGGTACGTCCGCGGCCGCGTCGACGGCCCGGTGGGTCAGTCCGCGCCCGCCCGACTCCGCCAGTACGACGACGGCCGCGTGCCGCAGCCGGTCCCTCCGGTCCTGATTCACGTTGCCAGCATAACCACAGCCGTGGTACCACAGATGTAGTACCACGGCTGTGGTGGTTGTGATCGGCGCGTACGGGAGGGACGAGCCATGAACGGTGAGACCGTGGACGGGAGCCGCACCGGGGCCAGGACCGGGGCCGGGGCGAGCGGGGCCGGGGCCACGACCGGGAGCGAGACCGGCACCAGGACCGGAGCTCCGCGCGGGCCCGCCGGGCCCGGCGTGGGCGCGGCCGTCGTGGCCGGAGCTGGGGTCGGTGGGCTCGCCACCGCCATCGGCCTGCGCCGTGCGGGCTGGACGGTGAGCGTCCTGGAGCGCCGGGCCGCCCTCGAACGCTACGGAACCGCCTTCGGCATCCACCCCACCGCCCAGGCCGCACTCGACCGTCTCGGCCTCGGCGACGCCCTGCGGGCCCGCGCGGTCCCGTACCGTGCCGCCCGCATCCGCCGCCCCGACGGCACGGTCCTGGCCGCCCTGCCGCTCGAACGGATCGAACGCAGGGCGGGCCGGCCGGAGCTGCTCATCTCCCGTCCCTATCTGATCGACGCCCTGCTCGCCGAGCTCGACCGCCTCGGCGGTGTGCGGATCGCGTACGGGCGGCCCCTGACCGACCCCGGGGCACTCGACGCCGACCTGGTCGTCGGCGCTGACGGCATCAACAGCGTGGTGCGGACGGCGTACTTCGGCACCCGCAGCGGACCCCGCCCGATCGGCACGGTCGCCTGGATCGGCACCGCCGGATCCGAGACCGCGGTCCACGGCGAGACCTGGGGTGACGGCCGCTTCTTCGGCATGACCCCCGTCGAACCCGGCCGCACCAACTGGTACGCCACCGTGCCCGCGGCCACCACCGCCCGAGAAGTACGGGAGGCCTTCGCCGGCTGGCACGACCCCGTCCCGCGAATCCTGGCCGAAACCGACCCCGCGTCCTGGATCCGCTACGAGATGCGCCACCTCCACCCCGCACTCCCCTCCTTCATCGCCGACGGCCGCGTCGCCCTCGTCGGCGACGCCGCCCACGCCATGACGCCCAACCTCGGCCAGGGCGCCTGCACCGCCCTGCTCGACGCCGAGGCCCTGACACGCGCCGTCGCCGCCGCCGGGCCGGGCGGGCTGCCCGGCGCCCTGCGCAAGTACGACGCGCAGCGCCGCCGCAGCGCCCAGCGCGTCGCCCTCGGCTCCCGGACCCTGCACCGGTTCATGACCGGCCGCCGCCCCGCACTGCGCGACGCGCTCGTGGCCCTCCTCCCGGGCTGACGCGCCCGGGAGGAGGCTCACGCGTCGCGACGAGTTCCGCGCCGTCCGGCAGCCGTACTGTCGGATCCTCACCGAGGAGGACTTCTGATGCGAAGCGTGACCTATGCGATGGGTGTCTCACTCGACGGCTACATCGTCGGGCCGGACGGCGACTTCGAGTGGACGGAACCCGACGACGAGATCTTCCGCTTCTGGATCGACGGGACCCGTGAACTCGGCGTCCACCTGTTGGGGCGGCGACTGTACGAGACGATGCTCTACTGGGAGACCGTCGACCAGGAGACACTCGACCCCGCATCACTCGAATGGGTCGAGGTCTGGAACCCGCTTCCGAAGGTGGTGTTCTCCAGCACCCTGTCGACGGTGCAGGGCAACGCCCGCCTGGCCTCGGGCGGCCTCGCCGAGGAGATCGAGCGGCTGCGGGCCGAGCCGGGGGACGGCGACATCGCCCTCGGCGGCGCGACGCTCGCCGCCGAGGCGGCCGAGCTGGACCTGATCGACGAGTACCGGGTCATGGTCCACCCGGTGCTGGTCGGCGGCGGCATCCCGTTCTTCCCCCAGCACGGCCGCCGGGTGGATCTCGAACTCGTCGAGACCCGCACCTTCGGCTCGAAGGCCGTGTACCTCCGCTACCGCGTGGCGCGCCGGGCCACGTAGGAACCTCCACCGGGCGGCCGGGCGCGCGCGACGGTGGTGTCCTTCCGGAACGTGGGTACGCTGCTACGTATGACGGGTCACCCCCCTGGTCCGCTCTGGACGGGCAGGGCCACCAACCCCCTGCAGTGGCTGCTCGCGGCGGCCGGTGCGGCCTGCGTGGCGCTCGGCATCGAGCTGGCCGTCGACAACGCGTGGACCTCCGGCTTCGTCCCGCTCCTCATGGCGGTGACCGGCTGCCTCGCCGCCGGGCTGCTCATGGTCTACGGCACGGTCGCCTTCGTGCACGTCGCCGTCACCATCGACACCCAGGCCCTCGTGGTGCGCTGCGGCCACATCGGCTTCCCGCGCCGCAGGATCGAGCTCGCCGACGTGGCCTCGGCCGAGTTCCTCCCCCGGATCACCCCGCAGCACTGGGGCGGCTGGGGCTGCCGCTGGCGCCCCGAGAAGGGCACCGCGGTGATCGTCCGGCGCGGCGAGGGCCTCGAGCTGACACTGGTCGACGGCAAGCTCTTCACGGTGACCGTCGACGACGCCGAGAACGCCGTCCGCGTCATCCGCGCCCACCTGCGCAGCCTCGCCGGCTGAGGTCCCGCCGCGCACGCCGCACGCGCCGAGGCGCTTACCGGATCCGACAGCCCGGGGACGTACACTCCGCCAGATGAGCAGCAGTGTGACGCGCGAGGCCGCCTCCGACGAGCCCTCGCGGCCCGCCGACGGACCGGCCGAGCCCAGGACGCCCTCCGTGACGCCCCCCGCCACCCCGGCCGTGCCGGCCACCCCCGCAACCCCGGCCGCGCCGGTCCGCAGGGGGGCCCGGCTGGTCCGGCCCGTGCTCGCCGCACTGTCCGGCGTACTGCTCTACCTCAGCTTCCCGCCCCGCCCCCTGTGGTGGCTCGCCCCGCTCGCCCTCGCCCTGCTCGCCGGCTGCCTGTACCACCGCCGTCCGCGGGCCGGCTTCGGGCTCGCCACCCTGGCCGGGCTCGGCTACCTGCTGCCGCTCCTCGTGTGGACCGGGGAGGAGGTCGGCCCCGTGCCCTGGCTGGCGCTGGCCACCCTCGAAGCCCTCTTCATCGGTCTCACCGGCCTCGGCATCGCCCTCGTCAGCCGGCTCCCGGCCTGGCCGCTGTTCGCCGCCGCCGTGTGGGTCGCGGGCGAGGCCCTGCGCGCCCGGGCACCCTTCGGCGGCTTCCCCTGGGGCAAGCTCGCCTTCGGACAGGCCGACGGCGTCTTCACCCCGCTCGTCGCGCTCGGCGGCACACCCCTGCTCTCCTTCGGCGTGGCCCTCTGCGGATTCGGCCTGTACGAGGCCCTGCGCATCGCCCGCCGCCACCCCGGCCGCACCACCGCCGCGCTGACCGCCCTCACCGTCGCCGCCCCGATCGGCGCCGGACTCGCCGCCCGCCCGCTGGTCTCCGACACCGCCGAGGACGGCACCGTCGTGGCCGCCGTCATCCAGGGCAACGTGCCCCGCCTCGGCCTCGACTTCAACGCCCAGCGCCGGGCCGTCCTCGACAACCACGTCAAGCGGACCATCCAGCTCGCCGAGGACGTCAAGGCCGGCCGGACCCCCAAGCCCGACTTCGTCGTCTGGCCCGAGAACTCCTCCGACCTCGACCCGTACGCCGAACCCGACGCCCACGCCGTCATCGACGAGGCGGTCAAGGCCATCGGCGTGCCCGTGGCGGTCGGCGCGGTCGTCGCTCCGGAGACGGGCCCGCTGCGCAACACGATGATCCTCTGGGACCCCGTCGCAGGCCCCACCGAGACCTACGACAAGCGCAAGATCCAGCCCTTCGGCGAGCGCATCCCGATGCGCTCCTTCGTCCGGCTCTTCAGCTCCGACGTGGACCGGGTGCGCCGGGACTTCGGCCCCGGCAAGGACCCCGGCGTCTTCGACATGGCCGGCAGCGGTGTCGGCATGGTCACCTGCTTCGAGGCCGCCTTCGACGACGCGGTCCGCTCGACCGTCCAGGACGGCGCCCAGGTGATCGCCGTACCGAGCAACAACGCCACCTTCGGCCGCACGCAGATGACCTACCAGCAGCTCGCCATGGACCGGATCCGCGCGGTCGAGCACAGCCGCACCGTCCTCGTCCCCGTCACCAGCGGTGTCAGCGCGGTCATCCGGCCCGACGGGCGGATCGTCGCCGAGACGAAGATGTTCACCGCGGACGCGCTCGTCGCCGAGATCCCGCTCCGCTCCGGCCGCACCCCGGCCACCGTCCTCGGACCGCTCCCCGAGTACGCCCTGCTGCTGCTCGCCGCCGGTGGCCTCGGCGTACTCGCCGCCCGCCGGATCCGCGCCCGCCGCGCCGCCTGAGCCGGGACCGGCTCCCGGCCTCGTAGGGTCGGGGGATGACCACACCTGATTTCATCCGGCGGATCCGTGAGTCCGCCGGCCACCAGCTGCTCCTGCTTCCCGGGGTCACGGCCATCGTCCTCGACGACCGGGGCCGGGTGCTGCTCGGCCGGCGCTCCGACACCGGGCGGTGGTCCGTGGTCGGCGGCATCGCCGAGCCGGGCGAGCAGCCCGCCGAGACCGTCGTGCGCGAGGTGTACGAGGAGACGGCCGTGCACTGCGTGCCCGAGCGCGTGGTCCTGGTCCAGATGCTGGAGCCGATCACCTACCCCAACGGCGACGTCTGCCAGTTCCAGGACATCACCTTCCGCTGTCGCGCCACCGGCGGCGAGGCCCGGGTCAACGACCACGAGTCCCTCGACGTGGACTGGTTCGACGTGGACGCGCTGCCGCCGCTGGAGTCCTTCGCCCTGGACCGGATCCACCGGGCCCTGCGGGACGAGCCCACCTGGTTCGAGGTCCCGGCCCCGGTCGCGGACGCACCGTAGCGGGCCTCGCACCGGTCGTGCCGGGCCCGGGTGCGCGCCGTCGGTCCTGGTGGACGGCCGGCCGGACCTGCCGCGGGTGCGCTGTAAGGTTCCGCAGATCCGACGGGTCCGACGGGGACCGTCACCGACGCACGGGGGTCAGGCGATGAGCGCAGGCGGAACCGCCGGCATACCGAGGACGGGCGGGTGCCCGAGGGGCGGCGCGCCGGGCGGCGGGGCACCGGGCCCGCGCCTCGCGGCCCTCGACGGCGTCCGGGTCCTCGCCGCGTTCTCCGTGCTTTTCTACCACTACACGGCCCTCGACAGCGGCTGGGGCGAGCCGGCCGCGGACGTCTTCCCGGCCGCGCACGCGCTGGCCGTCTACGGCTGGCTCGGCGTCGAGATCTTCTTCCTGGTCAGTGGTTTCGTCATCTGCATGAGCGCCTGGGGGCGCACCCTCGGCGACTTCGCGGTCTCCCGGGTCTCCCGGCTCTTCCCCGCCTACTGGGCGGCCGTGGCCTTCACCTCGCTCGTGCTGTTCACCTGGCCCGAGGTGCGCAAGGTCGAGTCGTTCAGCGATGTCGTGGTGAACCTCTCGATGCTCCAGGCCGGGATCGGCGTCCCCCACGTGGACGACGCGTACTGGACGCTCTTCGTGGAGCTCAAGTTCTACGTACTGTTCGCGCTGGTCGTCATGTGCGGCCTGACCTACCGCAACTGCGTCCTCTTCTGCGGAGTCTGGACCCTGGCCGGCGTCGTGGCCCCGGCCGTGGACAACGACCTGCTGTCCTTCTTCGCGGTGTCGTCCGCGTCCCCCTACTTCATCGCGGGCATCGCCTTCCACCTGATGCGCCGCTTCCGGCCGAACGCCGTCCTGTGGGCCGTGGTCGGCGTGCAGTTCCTGCTCGCGCAGCACCACGTGCACGCACGCATGATCGCCAGCCTGGGCCGGCGGGCGACCGAGCAGACACCGGCCTGGCCGGCGCATGCCGTCATCGTCCTCGGGTTCGCCGCCGTGGCGGCCATAGCGCTCGGCGCCCTCGACCGCGTCCGGTGGGGCTGGCTCCCGCACGCCGGAGCGGTGACCTACCCGCTCTACCTGATCCACATGATGGCCGGGCTGACCCTGATCCACCACTTCCGCGACGACGTCCCGCCCGTCCCGCTGGCCCTCGGCGTGACCGTGCTCATGGTGGCCCTGGCCTGGCTGATCCACCGGTTCGTCGAGCGCCCGCTGGGCCGTGTCCTGCGGGAGGCCCTGCGGCGCGGGGTGCAGGACATCCGCTCGGGCACCCCACGGCCGACGGTGCTCGGCAGGGTTCCCGTGCAGCCCGCCGCGCCCGGGGCGGAACGGATCCCGTCCGCCCGCCTCTGAGGACGCTGCCCACGCTGCCCGTGGTGCCCGCGCTGCCCATGGTGCCTGCGCTGCCTGCGCTGCCCAGGCTGCCCGCAGCGCCCGGCCGGTACCGCGTCTGCCGCCGGTCAGCCGTCGACCGCGGCCTCCCGGTACAGCTCCACCGCCCGATCACCCAACACCGCGCTGTACGAGATCTCCGGCACGGTCCCGCCGCCCTCGTGGCCCCCGAGCACCCCCGTCAGCGCCCCGTCCACCAGCCAGGGGCTGCCGCTGGTGCCGCCGCTGAGGTCCGGGCAGCCGATCCGGCGCTGGGTCGGGGAGAACAGACCGGTGGTGTTGGCGCAGCGCAGCGGCGCCTCCAGCGTCCGCGGATAGCCGATGACCGTCACCCTGGCCCCGGCGGGCTGCCCGGCCGCGACCGGGAAGCCGCCCACGACGTCCTCGACGCGGCGGGTCCGTCCGCCGTCCACCGGCTCCACCGTCGCGAAGGCGATGTCGGCGTCCGGGTCCTGCCCGGCGGTCCACTCCGGCGCCACGTGCACGCCGGTGATCTTCCACAGACCGTACGGAGCCTCCCCGTCCCGGTATCCGGGCGCGAAGACGGTGGTGCCGGTGCTCTCCAGGCAGTGCGCCGCTGTGGCGATCACGTCGCGGTCGTCGCTGCGCACCACCGCGGCGGTGCAGAAGTGCCCGCCTTCGAGGCCGTCGGCGAAGAGGGCGCCCACGCGGTCGGCCTCGGCGCCGGGCCGGGCCCACGCGGTGACGCCCAGGGGCGGTCCGGACGCCGCATCAGGCAGGTCCACGCCGATCAGCGCGGCCATCGCCGCCAGCGCGAGCAGGATCCGTGACGCCCGCCGCGCACGGGAGCGCCGGGCCGATCGGGGGAGCGTGTCCTGGATCATGTTTTCCACCCTGCCCCCCGAACCTATGACCGGAGGACGGTGTTCCGTATGAATCCCCTGTGAATCCTGTGAACACGACGTGAAGGCCGGGCCATGACCGGACGAGACGGTTCCGACCGGCACAGCCCCGGACGAGACACCCCTCCGGCGCCTCGCCCGGCCCGCCCCGCCACCGGTCAGTCGCGGCGCTCGTACACCGTCACCCGGCGCCCCCGCACCTGCCGGTCCGCCACCACCGTGAACCGCTCCCGCAGCACCGCGGTCTTCACCTTGTCCCGCTCCGCCGACGGGGCCTTCGCGACCTCCGCCGAGTCCGTCACCAGCAGCACCCGCCGCCGCTCCAGCAGGGCCTCCCGGATCCGCGCCGGCTGCGCCTCCTCGCCCTTGAGGGTGGCCGACGCCACCGGGCTCTCGGCCAGTGCCAGGTCGGTCAGGCCTGTGAAGGAGCCGGGGGAGACCAGCGCGGTGTCCCGCCGCGCCGCCGGTACGAACAGCACCCCGTCCCCGTCCCGCTTCAGCAGGGCCACCTCGCCGGCCACCGCCAGCACGTCGTCGACCCGGCTGGCCGGGGCCCGCTTGCCCAGCTCCACCGGCAGCAGCGCCAGCACCGAGACCCCCACCACCCCCGGCACCAGCAGGGCCGACGCCCGCGGGAACCGGGGTGCGCAGGCCCGTACGGCAGCACCCAGCGCCGCACCGATCAGCAGCGCCAGCCCCACCATGCTGAACAGCACGTACCGGTCCAGGAACAGCGGCTGGACCAGCGACAGCCCGATCAGCCCGAGCTGAGGCACCGCCAGCAGCGGCAGCCCCACCGCCGCCACCGACAGCCGCGACCGGTCCGGCCGGTCCGCCCACGCCCCCAGCGCGCCGATCGCCAGCAGGATCCCCGGGCCGATCAGCATGTGCCAGGTCAGCGGCGGTATCCAGGACACCTGATCGGACTGGCCGCGGCTGAACAGGACCAGCGGCAGCGCCCCCGCCACCGCACCGGCGCCGTACGCCGCCCAGCGCAGCCACACGCCGCGTCCCGCCCGTACCCACCACAGGGTCGCCGCGTGCGCGGGAAGGACCAGCAGCGACAGCCAGTTCAGCAGCGCGCACACCAGCACGGCCGCCCCGTACGCCGTCCAGTGCGGCAGGGCCCGCCGCCCGGGCCGGTCCTCCAGCAGCGACACCAGCAGCAGCGTCGACCACCCCGCCCCCGCCGCGACCAGCGCGTACGGCCGGCCCTCCTGGAGGTAGAACTGCACGGCCGGGAGCAGCCCGAGCGCCAGCCCGCCCCCCAGCCCCGCCCAGAAACCGGCCAGGCGCCCGCCGATCGCGGCCACGCACGCGGCGGCACACGCGACCGCCAGCACGGACGGCAGCCGCAGGGTCGTCGTACTCGCCCCGAACACCTCGAAGAGGCCGTGCATCAGCAGGTAGTAGAGGCCGTGGACGGCGTCGACGTTCCCGAGCATCCGCCAGATCTCGGCCGCCGGCCGCCCGGCCACCTGCCAGGTCGCCGCCTCGTCGCGCCACACGCTGTCCTGCCGGGAGAGTCCCCACAGGCCGAGGGCCAGGGTCCAGAGGAAGGGGACGAGGCAGAGGAGGCGCCCGCGCCGGGCCGCGGGTATGTGGCAAAGCATGAAGTCGGCGGGATCCTCGCTCTGGCGTTCGGGCGGAAGCCGCCAGTCTATGGACGCCACGGACGGTTTCCCGACCGCCTGTTGTGCACCGCGGAGCGAGATCGCCGGGCCCACTCGCCCCTAGCCTCGCCGCAACGAGCACGAACGAGGGGCGGTACCCGGTGAACTGGCTCATCCACGACTACCGCGAGAGCGATCTCGCAGCGGTGGTCCACCTGATCGACACCACGGCCGAACTCGGGCAGGAGTCCGTCTTCTCACTCGCCGAGTGCATCAGCGCACTGACCGGCCGGCAGCCCTGCGTCGTCGCCGTCCACCAGGGCGTCCCGATCGGCGCGGCCCTCGCCTGCGTCACCGGGGAGCGCGCCTGGGTCATGCGCATCGCGATCGCCGCCGGCTGGCGCGGCCGGGGTCTGGCCAGCGCCCTCCTCGTCGAGCTGGAACGACGGCTCATCGCCGCCCGCGTCGGCCGCATCGCCTACGTCCTGCCCGAGGAGGACCTGCTCGGCGAAGGCCTCCTCAACGCCGGCTACACCCGGCAGCCCGCCGTCGCCTACTTCGAGAAGACCGAGCCGCTCCACGGACCGGCCGCCGGCCTCCTCGACGACCTCGGCGGCCGGTTCCTGCCGAACGACCTGTGGTCCAAGGTCGCCGGCATGGAGAAGGAGAAGGACCTCATCGAGCGGCGCGTGGTGCTGCCGCTCGCCGAGCCCGAACGGGCCGCCGCGCACGGAGTGCGGCCGCCGCGCGCCATCACCCTCTTCGGCCCGCCCGGCACCGGGAAGACCACCTTCGCGCGGGCCATCGCCTCCCGGCTCGGCTGGCCCTTCGTGGAACTGCTGCCCTCCCGCCTCGCCGACGAGGGCAACCTGGCCGCGGCATTGCGCGACGCCTTCGCCCGGATCGCGGAACTGGAGCGCGTACTCGTCTTCATCGACGAGGTGGAGGAGATCGCCCCCGTGCGCACCGAGCCTGCGCAGCCCGGCGGCATCCACGGCGTCACGAACGAACTGCTGAAGCTGATACCGGGCTTCCGGGAGGGCGACGAACGCCTCCTGGTGTGCGCCACCAACTCCATCCGCTCCCTCGACCCGGCCTTCCTGCGGCCCGGGCGCTTCGACTACCTCATCCCGATCGGTACTCCGGACGCCGGCGCCCGCGCCGCGATCTGGGGCCGCTACACCGCGGGGCGCGCCGGCGTCGACGTCAGTGCCCTCGTCGAGGCGTCCGAACTCTTCACACCCGCCGACATCGAGCATGCGGCGCGGATCGCGGCGCAGGTGTCCTTCGAACGGGACCTGGAGGCGGTGGGCGCGCGCGGCGCGGCGGCCGCGCAGCTCGGCGCGACCACGCGGGACTACCTGGAGGCCGTCCGGCAGTGCCGGCCGACGGTGACCCCGGCGATGACCGGCGAGTTCGAGGCGGACATCACCGCGCACGCGCGGTTCTGAACCCCGGCCGGGCGTGACCGCGACCGGCCCGGCCGGTCACGGTCCCCCATGGGCTTCGCCGTCTTCATGACCCTTCCCGGGCCGGCCGTCCGGCTCACCGCGATGGCCTTCCTCGACCTCGACCGCGGCCTCGCCGTCATCCGGATGCCCGCTACGGGTTGCAGCGATAGGTGAAGTTCACCGCGGCCGTGCGCTGTCCGGGCGACAGCAGCTGGAGTTCGGCCTTCGCCTGGTAGCTGCCTGTGCCGCGGAACGTCCACAGCAGGTGCAGCCGGGCCTCGCGCTGGCCGCGCGGCACCCGTTCGGTCAGCGCCTCGGACGTGGTGCCGTCACTGCGGACCCAGCGGTAGGTGAGCGTCCCCGGCCGGCCGTTGGTGCCCACGACGGCCACCACGTCGGCGGCCGCGTCGCAGGCCGGGCCGGCCGGATCGGTGGTCACGGCCACGTCGCGGACCTCGATCCCGGGTCCGAACCGCTGCCATCCCAGGTACGCGAGGACCGCCGCCAGCACGACTGCGGCGAGCGTGTACCGGCGCAGCCCGGCGCCCCGCCGCCGCGGCGGCACCACGACGGGGACGACCACCGGGAACGGTGCGGGCATGGCGGCCGTCACGCCGGGCCCGAACCGCATGACCGACCCCTCGACACGGTCGGGCACGGCCTCCTGCGGCTGCGGCGGGCCACTGAACCAATGGCTGCCGAGGACGGTCGCGCTGTACTCTTCGTCGCTCATCGGATCATGCACCTCGTCAGCCAGACCTGGTCGGTCTGGGAACCGTTGCCCGCGGCGGGCTTCGTGGTGACCCGCACGCCCCAGTAGCAGCCCTGCCCGGAGAAGACGTGTCGCCTGACGACCGCGCCGCTGCCCGGCTGGTACGTCAGCGTCTCCGCCCGGCCGTCGGCGGTACCCAGGACACCGGACTGGTTGCTGTTGAACCACTCCACCGTGACGCTCACCGGGGCCGTGCCCTTGGCGTCGATGGAGATGGCGGCCTCACCCGTCGTGAAGTCCACCTGCCGCAGATCCACCCGGATCGCCCCGACCACCACCGTGGGCCGCGGCGACGGCGGCCGGCTCGTCGTCGGTGCGGTGGTCGGCGGGGCCGTCGTCGTGGTGGGCGTCGCGGTCGGGGTCGCCGAGGCCCCGGGGCTCGCGGACGGCGACGGCGACGGCGACGCGGACGCGGACGGTGAAGCGGACGCCGATGCCGACGCGGACGCGGACGCCGAGGCCGACGGCGAAGCCGACGCGGTGACCACCGGGGAGGGGAAGCCGCCGCCCGGCGCCGCGCTGGTCGTCGCGAACGCGCTCAGCGCCGATGCGCCGCCCCGCTGTTCACCCACCGCCTGCGCCGAGAACACGATCATCGCGCCGAGCACCAGGGCCACACCGGCCGCCACCGCTCCGCGCCGGTCGGGCAGCCAGCTGCGGGGCGGCGGTGCCAGGGTGGTCGTCGCCACCGCGGTGGTCCCGGCCGCCGACGCACCCGCCGAGGGGAACAGCAGCGGCAGCAGCGCGGCCAGCGCCGCCAGCTTGCGCTGTCCGCGCTCCTCCCACTCGGGCCCGTACGCGGCCAGTGCCACGTCCTCCAGTTCGGCCACGAACGCCTCGGCGTTCTCCGGCCGCTGTTCGGGCGCCTTGGCGAGGCCGCGCCGGATCAGCGGCCGTACGGTCTCGGGGGCCTCGGTCTCCGGAACCGGAGCCTCGATGTGCTGGACCGCGAGCTCCGCGAAGTTCTCCCCGGCGTACGGCTTGCGCCCGGTGAGGCACTCGAAGAAGGTCGCCGTCGCCGCGTACACGTCGGCGGCGGGTGACGCCGGCCGGCCCTGCCACTGCTCCGGCGCCATGTAGGCGGGGGTGCCGGCGACGCCGGGCGTGGTGCCGCGGCGGGCGGCGATCCCGAAGTCCACCAGCCGCGAGGAGCCGTCCGCCGCCACCAGCACGTTCGCCGGCTTGTAGTCGCGGTGGACGACGCCCGCCCGGTGCGCGTGCGCCAGACCCAGCAGTGAGCCCTTCAGCACCACGAGCGCGGCCTCGGGGTCGGTCTGTCCGGCCTCCTTGAGCAGGGCCTGCAGGGAGATCCCGTCGATCAGCTCCATCACGATGGCGGCGCCGCCCGGGGCCTCCACGTACTCGTAGAGCCGCACGACGTAGGGGGACTCCAGCCCGCCGAGGAGCCGGGCCTCGGCCCGGAACTCCCCGATGAAGGCCGGGTCCTCGCGCAGCCGGTCGCTCAGGTACTTCACGGCGACCGCCGTGCCCGTCGCCTCGTGCACGGCGAGCACCACGCGTCCACTGGCCCCCGAGCCCAGCTCGCGCACCTCCGCGTAGCCGGGCACCGCCCACGCGTTCTTCATCGTCTTCCCCCGTCCATGACGTCACCGTGCCCCTGGCTGTGCGGACCGGTCCTCTGTCGGCCGGCCACCCTCAGGGACACGGTTTGCGCCGTGGCCGGTTCCCGGCGGTCCGGTTGTGTGTCAGGCGGCGGCGCGCTGCGCGCAGATCATCGCATGAAGCCGGTCCGCGGCCGACCGCCCGAAGGCCGGGTCGTTGATGTGCGTGTCGTAGTCGTAGAGCCGCGCGGCACTGCCCCGCAAGCCCTCGCGCAGCGCCGAGAACAGTGCCCGGTCCGCGCGGGGGTCATGGTACGGCCCGCCGGGCGCGCCGAGCGTGGACAGTCCGCGGAGCGGGACGCAGACGGCCGTGGGCCCGTTCGCCGCACGAAGTTTGGCGGCGACCCGGCGGCCGAGCTCCGCGCACTCCGCCTCGCTCGTGCGGATCACCGTGATCGACGGGTTGTGGACGTGGACGCCTCGCTCCAGCACCCGCCGGGGCAGGGACTCCAGCGGCCCGAACTTCACCATGTCCAGCGCGCCCAGGCTCACCACCTGCGGGACGCCGGCCCGCCCGGCCGCGCTGAGCCGGTCGGGACCCGCGGTCAGGATCCCGCCGCACAGGTCGTCGGCGAGTTCGCTGAGGGTCAGGTCGAGGACCCCGGCGAAGACCCCCTGCCCGGCCAGGGTCTCCAGCGTGCGGCCGCCGGTGCCGCTGACGTGGAAGACCAGCACCTCGTAGCCGAGCTCGGTCAGCCGTTCGCGCGCCGCGTCCACCCCGGACGTGGTCACACCCGCCATGCTCGCCGCGACCAGCGGCCGGGGGCCCGCCCCCAGCCGGGGCGCGCGCTCACCCGAGGCGCGGGCGAAGGCCCCGGCCATCCCGGCGATCGCCGCCACCGCGTTCGACAGGATCGGCGCGGAGACGCTGTTGATCCCCGCGATGTCCACCACGCTGTACATCATCGTGATGTCCGAGGAGCCCACGTACGGGGCGGTGTCCCCGGACGCCATGGACGAGACCATCAGCTTCGGCACGCCCAGCGGCAGGGCGCGCATCGCCCGGGTGGCTATCGAGGTGCCGCCGCTGCCGCCGATCGCGAGGACTCCGTGCAGCCGGCCCTCGGCGTGCAGGCGCAGCAGGGTCGCCTCGGCGCCACGGGCCATCGTGGTCACGGCCGCGCCCCGGTCGGCGGCCGATCGAAGGAGGGACAGTTCGGTTCCGGCGGCCCGGGCCACCGCGGCGCGCGGCACGTCCGCGGCCACCCGGGGCTCACCCATGATTCCTGTGTCGACCAGTACCACTTCGACGCCGGCGCGCAGCAGCCTCTCGCGCAGCCAGCCGTACTCCACACCCTTGGTGTCCAGGGTTCCCACCAGCACGACGTTCGTCATGTGTGCAATGTCCAGGCACGTGGGGAGGTTGGCAAGTACGCGCTCTGGTCAAGCCTTCAGCAACCCCAACAGTCGCTCCACGAAGGGCAGTTGCCCGGGAATGAGCATGTTCTGAGCCATCTCGGGCGTGCACCAGGCCACCCGGTCCAGCTCCGGGAACTCCTGCACGTTCCCGGAGTGCGGGGGCCACTCCAGGGTGAAGGTCCCCGGCACCATGAGCGCCGGGTCGAGGTCCGCCTCCACCGCCCAGATGGTCACGAGCTTCCCGCTGGCGAGCCGTACCTCGCCCAGCGGAAGGTACTCGCCCTCCGGCGGCGGCAGCCCGATCTCCTCGGTGAACTCCCGCCGGGCGGCGTCGCGCGCAGTCTCCTGCGGCCCGTACTCGCCCTTGGGGATGGCCCAGTCCCCGGAGGTCCGCCCCGACCACAGGGGGCCGCCCATGTGCCCGAGCAGGATCTCGACCCCGGGCTCCGGCCCCGTACCGGTGTCCGTCCGCCGGAAGAGGAGCAGTCCGGCGCTGCGCTTGTACGTCATGGGCCCATACATGCCCCGTACCGGCGCCGGTCAGTGGTCTCCGGCCGGTGGGTCCGGTCAGGAGCCCGGTCAGGAGCCGCCGGTCAGTGGTCGTGCGGGCCCTCGCGGTGGACCGGTCCGTGCGCGTCCGCGCAGTGCGGGTCGTACGCGGCCTCGCCGCGCCGGCCGACCGAGAGGAGGGAGTCCTGGGCGTGGTCCACCTGGAGCGTGGTGTGCGTGATCCCGTACTCCTTCTCCAGCAGCCGCTCCAGCTCCCGCCGTACGGCGTGGCAGTCGCCCGCCGGCTCGACCAGCACGTGCGCGGAGAGCGCGGCCTGCCCCGAGGTGATCGTCCAGATGTGCAGGTCGTGCACCTCGGTGACCGGCGGGTGCCCCACGAGCCGGTCGCCGACCGCGTCCGGGTCCATGTGCGCGGGGGCCGCCTCCAGGAAGATCCGTCCGGAGTCGCGGACCAGTCCGTAGCCCGCCTTGACCATCAGGACCACGACCACGAGCGTGGCGATCGCGTCGGCCTGCAGGAAGCCGGTCGTCATGACGACCAGGCCGGCGACGGCCGTCCCGATGAAGGCGTACAGGTCGTTCAGGACGTGCTGGTAGGCACCCTCGACCGCCAGCGAGGACCGGTTCGCCCGCGAGATGCACCAGGCCGCGGCCACGTTGACGACGATGCCCGCGAGCGCCGTCACCAGGACCAGCCCGCCCTCCACCGGCGGTGGGTCCATCAGCCGGCGGACCGCCTCGTACGCCAGCCACGCGGCCAGCAGCAGCAGTGTCAGGCCGTTGGCCTGGGCGGAGAGTATCTCCGCCCGCTTGAGGCCGTACGTGAAACCGCCGCGGGCGGGGCGGGCCGCCAGCCGCATCGCGATCAGCGCGAGGACGATCGAGACGGCGTCCGTCAGCATGTGGGCCGCGTCGGAGATCAGGGCCAGGGAGTGGGCCATGATGCCGATGACCACCTCGACGGCCATGAACCCGCCGATCAGGGCGAGCGCGATGGCCAGCCAGCGGCGGTCGGCGTCGGCGGCCACGCCGTGGCTGTGGCCCCCGGGCCCGTGGTCGTGGCCGTGGTCGTCGTGCCCGTGGTCGTGCCTGCTCATGGCATCCCCCGTCTTGTCGCGGCAACCGTTTGTTCGGTTCCGTCGCGTGAAGTGAAGCGCACCGCGGCGAGATCGGCAAAGGCTGCAACGGGGACCGTTGTCATTACCCATAAGAGGCCTCTGACCTGCGGTTTTATCGGACCGCTGCCGGGCTGGTGCGATCGTGGGAAAATCTGTTCATGGTCCAGCGCCCCGGTGTGCCGACCGCGCCCGAGCTCGTCCTGGAGACCGACACGGGCTCCACCCCGATGAGCCCGGGCCGGACGTACCACGTCGGCCGGGACCCGCTCTGCGAGATCTGCTTCGAGGACGCCCGCGTCTCCTGGCACCACGCGCTCCTGCGCCCCGACGGCGACCACTGGACGGTCGAGGACGAGGACAGCACCAACGGCACCTGGGCCGACGGCCACCGCGTCCACGAGTGGAGCGTCGGCGCCGGCAGCGAACTGCGCTTCGGCGACGCGCAGGACGGCCCCCGGGCCGTCCTCACCGCCCCAAGCCCCTCTCCCTCTCCCTCACCCGGTCCCGCGGCGGCCGCGGCCGGACCGGCCCGGGTCTCCAACCCGTCGATGACCACCACCTTCCGCCGGCCGAGCGCCGTCCTCCCACTGCCCGCCCGTACCGCCATGCGCATCGGCCGCGCCACCGACAACGACCTCGTCATCGACGAACTCGACGTATCGCGCCGGCACGCCGAACTGCGGGCCCTCCCCGACGGCGGCTACGAGATCGCAGACCTCGGCAGCCACAACGGCACCTACCTCAACGGCACCCCCGTCGTGGGCGCGGCCCCCCTCGCCGAGGGGGACCTCGTCGGCATCGGCCACCTGGTCTTCTGCCTCGTCGGCGACCGGCTCCAGGAGTACGAGGACACCGGCGAGGTCACCCTCGACGTCCAGGGCCTCACCGTCGCCGTCGACCGCGGCCGCAAGACCCTCCTCGACCAGGTGTCCTTCCCCGTGGGCGCCAAATGCCTGCTGGCCGTCATCGGCCCCAGCGGAGCCGGCAAGTCCACCCTGCTCGGCGCCCTCACCGGCCTGCGCCCCGCCGACCGGGGCACCGTCCTCTACGACGGCCGCGACCTCTACCGCGACTACGCCGAACTGCGCAGCCGCATCGGACTCGTGCCCCAGGACGACATCCTGCACTCCCAGCTCACCGTCCGGCGCGCCCTCACCTACGCCGCCGAACTCCGCTTCCCCCAGGACACCGCCAAGCCCGAACGGCAGCGGCGGGTCGACGAGGTGATCGGCGAACTCGGCCTCGAACAGCGCGCCGCCCAGCCCATCCACAGCCTCTCCGGCGGCCAGCGCAAACGCGTCTCCGTCGCCCTGGAACTGCTCACCAAACCCTCCCTGCTCTTCCTCGACGAGCCCACGTCCGGCCTCGACCCGGGGATGGACCGTTCGGTGATGCACATGCTGCGCCGCCTCGCCGACGACGGCCGCACCGTCATCGTGGTCACCCACAGCGTCCTCAGCCTCGACGTCTGCGACCGGCTGCTGGTCCTCGCCCCGGGCGGGCGCATCGCCTACTACGGGCCCCCGGCCGAGACCCTCGGCTTCTTCGGCGCCTCCCAGTGGCCCGAGGCCTTCGAGGCCTTCGAGAACCAGCGCGACCGCGACTGGGCCGGGGAGTACGCCGCCTCGACGGCCCACCGCACGTACGTCCGGGGCGGGGCCCTCCAGCCGTGGCACGGCGGCGAACGCAGGGCGGCCGGAGCCGCCACCGGGGCCGACGCCGTCCCCCCGCGGCCCAAGGCGCAGAGCTGGGGCTCGCAGCTGTCCACCCTCGTCCGCCGCTACGCCGCCGCACTCG
This sequence comes from Streptomyces yangpuensis, assembly GCF_001005295.1. GTDB lineage: Bacteria > Actinomycetota > Actinomycetes > Streptomycetales > Streptomycetaceae > Streptomyces > Streptomyces yangpuensis. The sequence goes on from NZ_LBMK01000003.1 coordinate 929,406, forward strand.
CCGCGGACCGGACCTTCCTCGCCATCATGATCGCGCTGCCCTTCGTCATGGGCGCGATGGCCCGCGCCCTGGCCGGCAGCAAGCTCACCCAGGAGACCGCGATCAACGCCCTGCTCATCCTGTCCGTCGGCGCCGTCCTCACCGGCGCCGCGAACGCCGTGCGCGAACTGGTCAAGGAACGGGTCATCTACCGGCGGGAGCGGGCGGTGGGGCTGTCACGCTCCGCCTATCTGATGTCGAAGGTCGTGGTGCTGGGCGCCGTCACCGTCGCCCAGGCGGTCGTACTGACCCTGGTCGCCCTCTACGGCGTGGACCTCAACGCCCCGGGCGGCCACGGCGTGATCATGAACCCGCTCCTCGAGATCACCATCGCGGTGGCGCTCCTGGCGTTCACCGCCATGATGCTCGGGCTGCTGGTCTCCGCACTGGTCCGCAAGGAGGAGGTCACCATGCCGCTGCTGGTCCTCCTCGCCATCGTGCAGGTGGTGTTCTGCGGCGCGCTCCTGCAACTGGACGGTGTGCCGGTGATCGAACAGCTGGCCTGGCTGGTCCCCTCGCGCTGGGCCCTCGGCGCGATGGCGGGCACCATCGACCTGGGCGCGATCGTGCCCGGCACCCTCGCCGACGACCCGCTGTTCGCCCACACCCCCGGGGTGTGGCTGCTGAACCTGGGCATGCTGGTGGTCCTGTCCGTCCTCTTCGGGGTGCTGGTCGCGAGGCTGCTGCGCCGGCACGAGCCCGCCATCATGCGGAAGTAGGCCTCATGAGCAGCTCGATGGATCCCGGGATCGCCGTGGCGGACTTCCGGCCCACCCATGTGGTGCCGCCGCCGGGGCTGTCCGCCTGGGAGGCCCCCGACGTCTCCCGGCCGACCGCGGCCCTGGACGCCTTCCTGCCCGTACAGCTGCTGTCCCGGCGCGGGGAGTGGGGGGAGGTCCTGTGCGCCAACGGATGGAGCGCCTGGGTCGACGGGCGGCTGCTCGTCGCGGTCCCGCAGCCGCCGCCGACCACGGGGGAGCGGCCGTCGGTACGCGCCGAGGATCCGAGGCCGCTCCTCGAGCGCGGCGCCGAGGCCCTGGCCCGCTACCGGCACGCCGTGGACGAACTCGCCTCCGGCCGGGCCGACACCGACGGCTTCCGCCGGGCTCTGCGCGGGCTGCGGGCGGGCGTGGTGGTCGACGGGGAATCGGTCTGGCTCTACGACGAGGGTTCGGGGCGGTGGATGTACGGCGACGGGACCCGCCTTGCCACCTACGCGGTGACCGAGGGGCCGGGGACCGCCCACGGGCCCATGTCGCCGCCGGCGGAGCCGGACGGCGGGGCCGACGCGGGCCCGGATGCGCCGCCCGCAGGCCCGCAGGCGGGCAGGCGCGACCGGGAGGCCACCGCGACCCGGATCGTGGACACGCACGACCCCGGAACGGAATGAGGGGGGTCTAGGACTCCTGCGGATGCCCGGTCGGCCGGATCAGCCCGCCCACAGCCCGGCGCGGTCGGAGCGGTCGGCCCGGTCAGGCGTGCGGCGCGGGGGCGGGTTCGTCGACCCGCCCGCGCCGGTGCAACGGGCGGGCCAGAACACCGCCGACGAAGCCGGCCACCGCACCCCACAGCAGGCCGAGGCCGACCGTCCGCCACAGCACGGGGTCCAGCAGGACCTCCCCGCCGAGGGCGTCCACCTCGCCGATGCCCAGGAGGGACAGTCCGTACACGGCGTGGACCCGGGCCAGCAGGCAGACCGCGAGGGTGGCCAGGGCCAGGGCCGCGCCCAGGTGGAGCGCGTGCTGCCAGGGCCGGACGTGCGCGGGGGACCGTACGGCCGCCAGTACGCCCGTACCGAGCAGCAGGACGACGGCCACCGCCACCAGCCACCACGCCCGCGGGTCCCGCGCGGCGAACGTCGCCACGTCGACCGGGGCCCCGTCGGCATCGCGCAGCACTTCGTCCAGCAGGGGTGGCATCGGCAGCCCGAAGGCTCCTTCGACCCGGGCCTCCCAGGCTCCGCCGAAGCCCAGGGTGAGCGCGACCCAGACGAGGTTCGGCAGTCCGAGCAGGACGACCGCGAGGGTCCGGTCGGGGTGGCCCTGGGTCGCGGCCACCACCAGGCCGACGACGACGCCGATCGCGACGTAGGCGAGGAGCAGTGCGGCCGTGGCGAAGGCGGCCGGCCGCACCGCCGTGTGGAAGCGGACCAGCCCGGCCGGGAGCGGGGCGCGGCGCGACACCAGCAGGGCGATCAGCAACAGGCCCAGGATCCACACCAGTCCGAACAGGAGCGTGGCGGGCAGGTCGGCACGGAAGCCGATCTTCGGCGAGGAGTCGAGGAGTTCGCCGATCTCCCCGAGGGGGGAGTCGCCCACCAAGATGCCGAACTCCTGCCGGGCCACGAGCGCGGCACCGACCAGGGCGAGCAGCCACAGCACGAGCAACGGCACGATCCGGCCCAGGAGTTCACGGGGCCCGGCCACGGCCCGGTTGCGCAGCGGGCGCAGGAAACAGAAGCCGGCCGCGAGGGCGCCCGCCAGGCTCACCGAGAGCGGGAGCACGGACAGGTTCGCGTTCGCGTCGGCCAGGAGACCGGCGTCGCCGGACATCTCGACCGTGCCGCCGGCCGCCATCACGACGATCGCCGCCAGCACGTGCGGGAACGCCCCCTCGGGGAGGCCGCCCGCGCCCGCGCACGCCAGGCCGGCCGCGGCGACCGCGGTCATCGCCGCGAAGCCCGCGACGACGGTGACGAGGGCGTCGCGCCAGGCCCTCGCGGAGCCCCCGGACGATGACGATCTCGGTGTCTGGCTCACCCTGCAACGGTGGCACTCCCGGCTTGCGGCCACCACCCGGACGGCGCACACAATGGTCCGATGGGGTAACTGCCTCCTCCTGGGAAGAAGAGCCCGTGAGCACACATCCCTCCGGCGGGCAGCCGTCGTCAGAGCGACCCACCGGGCCGCCGTCCGGGCCGCTGTCGGGCGGACAGCAGGTGCCGCCGCCCCCGCCGCCGACCGGGCCGCCCTCGGGGCCGCCGGGCGGGCCCGCCGGTCCCGGCGGTCCGGGGCCGGGCAAGGAACCTTGGTGGCGGTCCGTTCCACGGCTCGCCACCGCGCTCGTCGCGGTGGTGGCGGTCGTCGCCCTGGCGGTGGTGTTCACCCGGCCCACGGGTACTCCCAGCGCCGGGGCAGAGGTGTTCCTCCAGCCGGCCGCCGCAGCCGGCCCCGACCCCTTCACCGAGTCCACCGTGGTGAAGGAGGACGCGCCGCCGCCGGAGAGTCCGGCGCCGTCCCCCACCGCGACCGGTGCCGCCCCCACCACCCAGGGCACCGCCACCGGCACCAGGAGCGTCAGCGGCTCCGCCCCGGGCGTGTACGGCGGCACCCAGGACGTCGCGAGCTGCGACGTCGAGAAGCAGATCAGGGTGCTGGCCGCGGAGCCGGCCAAGAACGAGGCCTTCGCCACGACGCTCGGCATCCGGCCGGCGGCCGTCCCCACCTACCTGCGCTCGCTCACCCCGGTGCAGCTGCGGCTGGACACCCGGGTCACCAACCACGGCTTCCAGGACGGCAAGGTCACCAGCTACCAGGCCGTGCTGCAGGCCGGAACGGCCGTGCTCGTGGACGACCGGGGCGTGCCACGGGTGCGCTGCGCCTGTGGGAACCCGCTCGGTCCGCCGGTTCCGCTCAAGGCCGCCCCGAAGCGCTACGGACAGACGTGGCCCTCCTACCAGCCGGCCAAGGTGGTCGTCATCGCACCGGCCGTGCAGCCGGTGAAGAAGATCGTGATCTACGACCACCAGAACCGGCACTGGTTCGAGCGTGACAAGGGGTACCAGCAGGACCGCAGGCCCGACCGTCCGATCCCGCCGCCCGTGATTCCCACGCCGCCGACCACGCCGACCACCCTGCCGACGCACACCGGGCCGAAGCCGCCCGGACCGCTGACGAAGTCGCCCACGCACACGGGCTCGAAGCCGCCGACGACGCCGCCGACGAAGTCGCCGTCCACGTCACCTCCGGGTTCGCCCACGCCCTCGAAGTCGCCGTCGGGTTCCCCGACCCCGTCCGGTTCGCTGACCCCGTCCCCGTCCCCGTCCCCGTCCCCGTCCCCGTCTCCGTCGAAGTCGCCCTCGGGAACCCCGTCGGTCTCGCCGACGCCCTCGCCGACGCTCTCACCCACGACCTCGCCGACGGCGTCCCCCTCGGGTTCGCCGACACCGTCGGTATCGCCGTCCCCGGTCAAGTCGCCCTCGGGGTACCCGTCGGAACCTCCGTCGCCGTCGGGCTCCCCCTCGGGGTCCCCGGCGGCATCGCTCTCGCCCCGGCCGTCACCGTCGCCCTCTGAGCTGCGTTCGCTGCCGCCGGCCGACCGTACGCCCCCGCTGCCGACTCGGACGCGGCCGACGGACCGCCTGCCTTCGCTGCCGACCAGGTCCGCGGCTCCGCCGTCACCGGTCGCGCCGCAGCAGCAGTCGGAGCCGGAACCGGCCCGTACGGCCGAACAGCCCCGCGAGGACGGAGGCGGCAGCGGCGACGGCGGGAACCGGTAGCCGGGTGCCGAGCGCCGAGCGCCGGTCAGCTCCGGGCGCGGCGGGCGAGCGAGTCGCCGGCCGCGCCCACCGCCAGGCGGGCGGCGACCATCACACCGGGCGCAGCTTCTGGGCGTGCGGGCTCTCGAAGACGCGGAACGCCACCATCCTCGTAGGCTTTCGGGTCAACCCCGGCGACGAGCGCGTCCGGGCCCTACTCGCGCAGGTGTCCAGCCATATGGATGGAGGCTCCGGTGCCGAGCGAGCGGCACGCCATCGCGTCGCCTCCGATCGGCGGGGTGGTCCGGTTGGTCGACGCGGGCCAGCGTCACCCGAATGGTCCAACATCAGTCGTGCGTGGGGGCGTGCGGCCTCAATCTGACCATGAACCCTGCGTGCGGGAGGTGTCCCGATGTGGTGGAGCGACGAGACCAACCAAGAGCTGGTTCGAACGGTGCAGCGGCTGCTCGGGGAGTACAGGCGCTATCTCGATTCCATCAGTCCCTCCACCCATCAGCTGGTCTGGGGGGTGGGAAGCGCTCCGGACACGTCCGAGGAATGGACGCCCTCTCGGGCGAAGGCGCACGAGAAGTCGGGCGACCCATTGCCGGGGCGGTACGAGCATTGGGTTCACCCCCTCGTTGTGGCGAGTCACGACGAAGTGCGAGCCGACGGCCTCGGCTTTCCCCCAGGCCGCTATTCGCTGTCTGATCTGCGGGACGCCCGGCGGGACACGCGGCTCCTGCGTCAACTGGAGTCCTGGCGGGTCCCGGACGCCACCTTGATCGATCTGACAGGCCGCCCGGTGCCCGCCTGCCAGGTGAACCCGACCGATGTTGTGTCGGTCAGCAGCCCCGTGTCCAGCGCCACCGTCGGCGTTACCTGTACGGTCGGCGGCAGACCGGCCTTCATCACAGCTGGCCATCTCGTCAGCGGCAAGGTGCAGGTTGACGTCCGCGCCACTGGCCCCGGAGGCCCAAAGTGGGTGACCGGCACGGTCGTCGACTGGCATGACCCGCTGGGCGCCGGAAGCTCCGGCGGATATGACTACGCCGTGGTCGTACTGGATGATCCAAACGACACCGTGTTGAGCCTCGTCCACTCAGGGGCCACCCCGACTCCGAAACCGCCGTACGTGCCGATGGAAGTAGCCGTCTTCGGCGGGCCGTCGACCCGACAGGACGGAACGGTAAACGGAGCGCTGAACCAACTCGGTGACGCGCAACGCCAATGGCTGAACGTTTGGCAGTTCGGTCCGTCAGGCCGGCTTCAGCGGGGCGACTCCGGAAGTATGGCGATGGTCACCGCCGGTCCTCACCATGACTCGGTGCTCGGTCACTTCGTCGGAGGAGCAGGAACGACACCGCGGTACTTCGACCACCAGTACATCCAGGATCTGCACTCCTGTCTGACCAACGCCGGGCTCCAGAATCAGGTGACGCTCTGACGAGTCTCCTCGGGAGGAGCAGCCATGAGTATCGGATCACTCGCCGTCAGGGCTCACCGTCGGCGTTCCCCGGGCCCCGCTGACAGGCCCGGCGAAGCGAGGGCCTGGGCGGCGGCAAGCGGGCCAACGGAAACAGAGGCGGCTGCCGGTCAGCTCACCTCGGACGCCCTCGTCGCGGCGCTGCCCACCGAGGTAATCGTGCTGTACACATCGGTGCTGGGTGTGCTGTCCGGCGTGCTCGAGGACGACGACGCGGCGTCCTACGTGCCCCTGCGCTGGGGGCTCTACTGCGGCTGCATCCTGGCGACCGCGCTGGCGCTCAACGTCACGTACGTGTTCACCGGGGTTCAGCGCAAGGAAGAGGTGGGGAGCCGCGGCGGGCCCCTGCCGCCCAATAGAAGCGACGACGCCGCTACGTCACCGCACGCCAAGCCTGACAATGACAATGACGCCGGGAAGGAGGGAATGCCGGTGGCCGAGACGCTCATGGCCTGCGTCTCGTTCGCCGTCTGGGGGCTCGTGGTCCCCGGTTCGCCGCTGTACGTAATCCTGCTGCCTCCGACGCTCCCGGTCGTGGTCGCGGTCCTCAGCGCGGCGGGTACGTTCTTCGCCGCCGTGGTCTTCGCGCCCTGGCTGAACCGGAAGGCTGGCCGAGCGGCGGACGCTAAGCGCCCCACGTCCTGAGAGCCCTCGGACACCGGCGCTCACATCGTCAAGGAGTACCGACAGACCGACCGGGCGTGGCTGGGCTCTATGACGTACGGCCCAGTAGTGGTGCCCAGTCAGGTCGTGAGAGCCGGGAGTTGCGCGGCCCTGCGGACGGAATCGACGTGGTCAGTGACGTCGCCCGCCCCCTCATCCGCGGGCCTCAGCCACAGGAAGACGCCAAGGGTGTGTTGCCACGGAGAGCCGGGACCGCGACCGAGTCCCATCCGGGCAGACACTCCTGGTGCCCGACGGCGTACCCGGTCTCACGGATCTCATCGATGCTCGCCAGTAGTTGTTCGTTGCTCATTGCGCCGGGGCCAGCGATCGCCGCGTCGGCTCAGCAAGGGCAATTTCCCTGATGTCCTAGGGGACATAGGCGAGCAGAGCTCGTCCGGACGCGTCGGCCCTCAGCGAGCATCCCACCGTGAGCATGTCGAAGGCCGTCATGCCGAAGTCAGAGGGGTTGTAGTTCCCCTTGGCGTAGTCGGTGGCCGCACGTCGGACACCAACCGGGGCCAGGGTTCCTCACCCCAGCCAGGACGAGGCCACTACCAGAAACAAACTCAACGTCCACTGACGGTCGCATTTCCCCGAGGAGGACATCCATTCCCCATCACATCGACAGAGCTCCCCCCTCGACAATCCACCTGAGCGAGCATCGTCCCAAGGAGAAGAAGACTCAACACGCTGAACTTGACGGGGAACCGCCGTGTCACCGGTGGCCCAGAGCTCGCGCGCCGGTTCCTGCTGCGTCTTCGGCCGCTTCGCGAGGGCGCGCAGCCTGCCGAGGTTCACACGAATGGTGCGGACGCGAGGGGGAGTCCCGGCCGGTGCCCGAGATGCCGATCGACGAGGCGGTGACTAATATCATCCGTAGGCCACTGTGGCCATCGCGGGACTGGAACTCTTTGCCCGCGGTGGAACGCCAGAGCGCGAGGCGTGCGGCATATCGCACCGGCCCACGAGGTCCGCGGCCCGATCGAGGCCGTGTTGACGGGGGATGTGCGCACTCACATCTGTACTGCCACAGGTACAGCCTTGTGCGTCCTCTGCTGAGGAGGAAGAACAAATTTTCGTGCAATAGCAACGAGAAGGGTTCTCAACCATGCGAGCAACGAGAGTCAAGCGTCTCTTCGCGGTGTCCGCCATCGGCGTTCTGATGGCCGGCGGTGCCCTGGGGGCCGCAGGTACCGCCTCGGCGGCCACCCCCACCCAGTCCGTCACGTACGTGAGCGGCGGCGGTTGGGACCATGACAAGGGCGGCCACCACCACGGCTGGTACGACGATGACGACGACGACTACCGTGGCGGAGGCAAGGGCCACGGCTGCTGACACGAGCAGCACCACTGATACGAACACCACACACTGTGCGGCCCGCGCGACGGGCCGCACAGTGCCGTGTCCCCGCCCGCGGCACCCCCGCCGCCGGCCGTCCCGCAGGGACACCGGCCGGGGACAGTGAGAGGCTGGCAGCATGGCCCGTAGGGGAGACGTTCCCGAGGTCGGCTGGCCGGCGCGGCCGGACACGAGCCTTGCGCTCAACCGCATGGGCACGTTCGACTGGGACCTCGACAGCGGGCGGATGCACCTGGATCCCACCGCCCTCGAGGTCCTCGACCTGCGCCCGGAGGAGTACAGCGGCACCCCCGCCGGGCTCCGCTCGCGCATCGCGCCCGCCGAGGAGGCCCGGCTCGACTCCCGGGTCGCCCAGGCCATCAAGGACGGCCGCAGCCACTACGGGGCCTACGTCCGCAGCCGCCGCCGCGACGGGTCGCCCGCGTGGATCCACGTCCAGGGCCACATCCTGCGGGACCCGGCGGGCCGGCCGTACCGCGTCATCGGCATCCTGCGCGACGCCGCCCACGACCCGGGCGAGCCCGGAGCCGCCGGGGAACAGGACGAGGGGCGCCGCCGGATGACCGGCGTCGTCGAGCGGACCACCGCCATCCTCGCCCACGCCCGCACCGTCAACGACGTGACCGACGTCCTCAAGGACCCGCAGGCACTCGGGCACCTCGGCGCCGTCAGCGTGATGCTGGGCGTCGTCGACGGAGGGCGCATCCACCTCGTCGCGGAGGGCCAGCTCGGTACGTACGTCCCCGAGATCGAATACACCCGGATCGACGCGCAGTTCCCGATGAGCGTCGCCGTGCGCACCATGCAGCCGGTCTTCATCCTCTCGCGCCAGGAGTTCCAGCAGTCCTACCCGGAACTGTGGCCCTACATCGAGCCGCTGCCCGTCCACAGCGGGGTCTACCTGCCGCTGATCGCCCAGGGCCGGCCCGTCGGCGCCCTCGGGCTGCTCTACAAGCGGGAGGGCGACTTCACCGCCGAGGAACGCAACCTGCTGATGGCACTCGGCAGCGGAGTCGCCCAGAGCCTCCAGCGCGCCATCCTCTTCGAACAGGAGCACGACCTCGCCGACGGCCTCCAGCGGGCCATGCTGCCGCGCCGGATCCCCACGGTGCCGGGCGCGCTGATCGCCGTACGGTACCGCTCCGCCCGGATGGGCAGGGACATCGGCGGCGACTGGTACGACGTGGTCCCGCTCGGCGGCGGCCGGGTCGGCGTGATGATCGGCGACGTCGAGGGCCACGACACGGACGCGGCCGCCGTCATGGGACAGCTGCGCATCGTGATGCGCGCCTACGTCGTCGAGGGGCACACGCCCGGCGCGGCGATGGCCCGGGCCTCCGCGTTCCTGCGGGAACTGGAGACGGAACGCTTCGCCACCTGTACGTACGCCGAGGTCGACCTGACCAGCGGGATGCTCCAGCTGGTCCGCGCCGGCCATCTCGACCCGGTCGTGCGGCGCGGCGACGGCAGCTGCCACCGCATCCAGGTCGCGGGCGGCCTGCCGCTCGGGCTGCCGCCCCGCGAACCGTCCTCGGCGCCGGACTCCGGCTACCCCGTCACCAGCGTGGAACTCCACCCCGGCGACACCCTGGTGCTGTGCACGGACGGGCTGATCGAACGACCCGGTGAGGACCCCGACACGGGCATGCGCGAACTCATGGCGACGATCCACACCGGCCCCGCGGACGTCGAGGAACTCGCCGACGTCCTGTGCGACCTGGTCGGGGACTCGGGCGGCGGGGACGACATGGCCCTGCTCGTCCTGCGCCGCCGCGGTACGCCGACCGGGCGCGGCGGCGGGCCGCTGCACCAGCGTCTGGAACCGGGGGACGCCGAGGCTCCGGCCCTGGCCCGGCACCTCATCCGGGCGGCGGTAGCCGCCTGGGGCGCGAGGGAGCGGGCCGACGAGATCGAACTGGCGGCGGACGAACTGATGACGAACGCCCTGGTCCACACGGAGGGCGGCGGCCACATCAGCATGCGGATCACGCCGCAGGGGCGGATCCGTGTCGAGGTGGAGGACTCCAGCAGCGCCCTGCCGCGGCGGCGCGAGGCGGGGGACTGGGCGGTGTCGGGGCGCGGCCTGATGCTGGTGGATCAGCTCGCGGACGCGTGGGGCGTGGAACCGCGGGGCGGCGGCAAGTGCGTCTGGTGCGAATTCGAGGTGAACGCCCCACCGGGCGCGCACGGGGCGGGCTGAGCGGTGTCGGCCCCGGCTGCCCGGAGGGGGCGGGCTCCGCGGCGTCCGGTGCCCCGAGGGACCACCCAGGCCGAAGCCGCCTCCTCCTCCCAGCCTGCCGCAGCAGCCTCTTCGGTCCGGATCCCAGTCGGGTGCTCGTCGACCGGAAGCCACACGCTGGGCTGCGCGCGGCAGCCCGGACCGGCCCGGGGGTCATCGTCGAGGGCCGGGGTGTCGTGGTCGCCGGGCTGCGGGGGCCTACAGGCCCACCAGCGTGACCTCGGTGGCCTTCACGCTCGTCCACACCTCGGACCCGTCGGCCAGGCCCAGTTCGGCCGCCGCGTCCGGGGTGATCTCGGCGACCAGGTCGGGCGCCTCGGCCGACCCGATCAGCACGCGCAGCCGGCTGCCCACCGCCGTGATCTCCCGTACCGTGCCGGGCCACACGTTCCGGGGGCTGCCGCCCGGGCGGTCCCGGTGCACCGCCACCGCCTCCGGGGCGATGATCGCCAGGGCCTGGGCCCCCTCGGGCAGGGCCTCGGCGACCACCAGGCGGCCGCCCGCAGCGAGCGCGAGGCCGTCCGCCGAGGCGATGCCCGGCCAGGCGTTGCGCCCCAGCATGCGGGCCACCCAGGGGGAGCGCGGGTGCCGTGAGACCTCGGCCGGCGGCGCGTCCTGCAGGGCCCGGCCGTCGGCCAGTACGAGGACCCGGTCGGCCAGCGACACGGCCTCGACGGGATCGTGGGTCACGATGAGGCAGACCCCGCCGAAGCCGGCCAGGTGCGTGCGCAGGGTGTGCCGGACGCGGGCCCGCGTGGTCTGGTCGAGGGCCGCGAGGGGCTCGTCGAGCAGCAGGAGCCGCGGGCGGGCGGCCAGGGCGCGGGCCAGGGCGACCCGCTGGGCCTGGCCGCCGGAGAGCTGGGACGGCTTGCGGTGCGCCAGGTGACCGACGCCCAGCCGGTCCAGCCAGGCCTGCGCCTCACGACGGGCATCGGCGCGCGGCACGCGGCGGGCGCGCAGCCCGTACGCGGTGTTCGCCAGGGCGCTCAGGTGCGGGAACAGCGCCCCGTCCTGCGGGACCCAGGCCACCTGCCGCTTGTGCGGGGGCAGGGTGGTCACGTCGGCATCGCCCAGCCGCAGCTCGGCGTGAGCCCGCGGAGTCAGGCCCAGGAGGGCGCGCAGCAGGGTGGTCTTGCCGGCTCCGTTCTCGCCGACGACGGCGATGGTCGTGCCGGGTTCGGCCCGGAGGGTGAGGTGGTTGAAGCCGGTGACGGTGGCGTGCAGAGGCCAGTGCTCCGCCTCCGTCCCCGTCCCTGTCTCCGTATCCGTCTTCGCGTCCATGTATGTCTCCGCTCCCGCTCCCGCACCCGGTCCCGGGGCGGCGGGCGCGGGGGCTTCCTCCGCGACCGGCCGGGGTGCGGTGACCGCCCCGCGGTCGATCGGGGTGCCCGTCCAGCGGCCGCGCAGCGCGATCAGTACGGCCATGGCGATCGCCAGCAGCAGCAGCGAGACCGAGGTGGCCGCCTCTGGCTGGTCCTGGAGCAGCAGGTACACCTGGAGCGGCAGCGTCTGGGTGGTGCCCGGCAGGTTCCCGGCGAAGGTGATGGTCGCGCCGAACTCGCCCAGCGCACGGGCCCAGGTGAGGGCGGCGCCGGCGACCAGACCGGGCGCCACCATCGGCAGGGTCACCGTGAAGAACACCCGCACCGGCGACGCGCCGAGCGAGGCCGCGGTCTCCTCGTAGCTCTGCCTGAGACCGACGAGGGCGCCCTCCAGGCTGATGACCAGGAACGGCATGGCGACGAAGGTCGCCGCGACGACGGCCCCCGAGGTGTGGAAGGGCAGGGTGATCCCGAAGGAGTCCTCCAGCCACGGCCCGAGCAGTCCGCGCCGCCCGAATCCGAGAAGCAGGGCCACGCCGCCCACGGTCGGCGGCAGCACCATGGGGAGCAGCACCAGCGAGCGCACCAGGGCCTTGCCCTTGAAGTCCACGCGGGCCAGCAGCCAGGCCAGCGGCACACCGAGGAGGAGCGAGAGGGCCAGCGCCCACAGGGACACCACGAGCGAGAGCTTCAGGGCCTCGACCACGCCGGGGCTGCCGAGGTGTTCCCCGAGATCGCCCCACGGAGTGCGGACGAGGATGCCGATCAGCGGCATCAGCAGGAAGGCGACGGCGAGCAGCGCGGGGAGCGCCAGGGCCACCGGGGGCCGGGTGGTGCGGGTACGGAGTCTGCTCACGGGACTTCCTGGCTGGTACGCGGTGGGTGGGGCGGGGGAAGGGGCGGGCGGGGCGGCGCAGGGGTGCAGCGTATGCCGGTCCGAGAGGCGGACGCGGGCACGCGCGGGCAAGGCGGGCACGGGCGGCCCGGGGCGCGCGCGGGCAAGGCGGGCACGGGCGGCCCGGCGCGCGCGGGGACGCCAAGAGGGGCTGCCCGTCCCCCGGACCGGACAGCCCCCGTGTCCCCCGGGAGAGGTGCAGCGCCGCCTACGGCTGCTGGAAGCCCGCGTCCTGGAGGATCTTCTGCCCCTCCGGCGTGCTCAGCCAGGCCACGAACGCGGCCGCGGCCTCGCTGTTCCTGGACTGCTTCAGCGTGGCGGCCGGGTAGGAGGCCAGGGCGTTCTGGGCGTCGGGGATGTCCACGGTGACGACCTTGTCGCCCGACTTGGCGGAGTCCGTCTTGTAGACGAGGCCGGCGTCGGCCTCACCCATCTCGACCTTGCCCAGGACGGCGCGGACGTTGGGCTCCTGCGAGACCGGCTTCACCTCGACCTTCTGGGCGTCGAGGATCTGCTTGCTGTAGCGGCCGACCGGCACCTCGGGCGCAGCGATCACGACCTTGAGCCTGGTGTCGGCGAGGTCCCTCAGCTCGTCGATCTTGAACGGGTTGCCCTTGCCGGCCGCGATGACCAGGCGGTTCTTCGCGATGATCTTGGCTTCGCCGGTCTCGGCCTTCAGCCCGTCCATGGTCCTGGTGTCGGCAGTGACCAGTGCGTCGGCCGGGGCGCCCTGCTTGACCTGCGCCGCGAGCTCCTGGGAACCGGCGAAGGAGAAGGTGACCTTCGTACCGGGGTGGGACTTCTCGTACGCCGCGCCCGCGGCCTTGAAGACGTCGGTGAGGGAGGAGGCGGCCAGGACGGTGAGGTTCGTCTGCGGTGCGGCGCCCGACGGCGCGGCGGAGCCGGTGTGGGGGGCGGCGGGCTTGCCCTCGCCGCCGCCACAGGCGGTGAGCCCGGTGAGCAGGGCGGCGGACAGGACGGCAGCGGCGGTGGTGGTGGTGCGGCGACGGGTCGAGGCCGGGGTCGGGGACATGGGCGCAGGCTCCTCGGTCGGGTCGGCGGCCGGCCGGGTGCCGGATCCGCGCGGTGGCGACCCGCGCCGGTGACGGGCGGAGCGGGTGGGAACGGTTCGGTGTGGTGCGGTGCGAGCGGTGCTGAGTGGTGGTGCGAGGCCGGGGCGGGGGGTGGGCCGTGGGTGGGCTGCGCGGCCCCGGCGGCGGCGCAGGCCAGGGGTTCAGGCGCGGTCGATGTGCACGCTCGTGGACTTCACACGGGCGGTGGCCCGCGTGCCGACCTCCAGCGCGAGCTCCACGACGGCTTCGCGGGTGAGCGGGCAGACCAGGCGGTGCGGACCCGCCTGGATGTCGACCTGCGCGGAGACGTCGCCGAGCCGGACGGCGGTGACGATGCCGGGAAAGGCGTTGCGTACCGAGGTGTACGGCTCCCCGTCCTCGGCGTGGGCGCCCTGGCCCACCTCCACGGAGAAGGCGCCGGATCGCGGCCGTTGACCAGCCGCCGGCCGACCTCGTCGCGGTGGGTCACGACCCGGCCGGCGTCGGCCCAGCGCCGTGCGGTGTCCGGGCTGACGCCCAGCAGTCGCGCGGCCTGTCCGATGGTGTAGGACTGCATGTGCGACAAGGTAGGGGCACGTATGGCGCATTTGCAATCCTCTTGGTGCCATCGCCATGGTAGATGCCAGGGGTGTTGGTGCATCTGCCAAAAGTCGCGGAAAAGTCGTTCCGTCCCGGTGGGCCCGGATGGCTAGAGTCGGGGCATGGCTGATGAGGTTTCGGGAACGGAAACGGGCACGGTACGGGTCGACGCGTGGATCTGGTCCGTGCGGCTGACGAAGACCCGCTCGATCGCGGCGACGGCCTGCCGGGCGGGCCATGTGAAGGTCAACGGGGAGCGTGCGAAGCCGGCGCAGCCGATTCGTGCGGGCGACGAGGTACGGCTCTTCCACGCGGGGCGCGAGCGGATCGTCGTGGTCAGGCGACCGGTGTCCAAGCGGGTCGGCGCGCCCGTGGCCGCCGAGTGCCTGATCGACAAGAGCCCGCCGCCGCCGACCCCGGTGGAGGCCGCGGTCGTCGGCATCCGCGACCGCGGCACGGGCCGCCCCACGAAGCGCGACCGCCGCGAGATCCAGACCCTGCGCGGCCGCTGACACCGCGCCCGTGCGATCGGGGCCCCGCGGTACCCGACCTGCCCGTCGGCGGGCGCGAGTGCCCACCGCACCACCGTGCCTTCGGCGACTGGCGGGTCCGCCCGACACGGCCGCCTCCGGCGGGAGCCGAGCGGCGGGACGCCGTGTACACNGGGGGCCCGCCCGCCACGGCCGCCTCCGGCGGGAGCCGAGCGGCGGGACGCCGTGTACACGTGGCGGCGTACTGCCTGGCCGCGGCGGGAGGCGAGGGACGGGCTGCCCGGGGGCACGGGCGCCGCACGGGTCCGTTTCCCGGGCGGAGCCGGTCAGGCTTTGCGGTAGGCGTAGGCCTCCGTGGCGGCCTCGGCCACCTGGGTGAGGGGGGCGCCGGCCGAGGCGGCCACCAGGGCCGCCACCGCGCCCTCGACGAAGGGGGCGTCCACCAGCCGTGAGTCCGGCGGCAGTTCGTCCTCCAGGAGCAGCGTCTTCACCGTCAGGACCGAGCTGCCGAGGTCCGCCAGCAGGGCCACCCCGGCGCCCCGGTCCACCTCCCGCGCGGCCGCCACGATCAGGTCCGCGCTCGTGCCGAGCCCGCCGGCGGACGTGCCGCCCGCCGTGGCCATCGGGGCCACCGCCCCGCCCGCCGCCAGGCCCCGCGCCAGCTCCGCCACCGACTCGGCGACCGCCGCGCTGTGCGAGACCAGCACGACCCCGACCAGGGCCCCGTCCGTCATCGCCCGTCCTCCGCCCGCCCGGCCGCTTCCCGCCCGGCCACGTCCCGCTCGGCCACGTCCGCGAGCGCGCCCAGCAGCAACGCCGACGAGGTCGCTCCCGGATCCTGGTGGCCGATGCTCCGCTCGCCCAGGTAGCTGGCCCGCCCCTTGCGTGCCTGCATCGGTACGGTGGCCAGCGCCCCGTTCTCCGCCGCGTCCGCCGCCGCCCGGTACGACGTGCCCAGCGCGGCCACGCCCGGCAGCAGCGCGTCCAGCATCGTCTTGTCGCCCGCCGCCGCGCCGCCCAGCTGCGCCACCGCGCCGACCCCCTTGTCCAGGGCCGCGGCCAGCTCCGCGTCCGCCACCTCGGGCGCCTCCCCGAGCTCCTTGCCGGTCCGCCGCAGCAGCATCCCGTACAGCGGTCCCGACGCGCCGCCGACCGTCGAGATCAGCGTCCGCCCGGCGAGCTGGAGCACCGCGCCCGGCGCCGCCGGGGGCTGCGCCTCCAGGGCCGCGCGCACCGCCGTGAAGCCCCGCAGCAGATTGCTCCCGTGGTCGGCGTCGCCGATGGGGGAGTCGAGCTCGGTGAGCCGGTCCGCCTCACGCTCCACGGCGGCCGCCGCGGCCGTCATCCAGCTCCGGAAGAACTCTGCGTCACGCACGGGATCTCCTCGCCTCGCGTCCGCCCGGCCAGTCCTCCCGCCACCATAGATCAGCGACCCCGCCGCGGCGCCGCCGTCCGGCGGGCGCGTCAACCGGCGTTGACCCCGATCCCGCCGCCGGTGCGCAGAATCGGTCAATTGGCGCCGCATGCGGTCAACCGGAAGCGCGAGATTCGGCCACGTGGTCGGATGTCAGCTTCTGCGGGATTCGACGAGTGCGAGGCGCAGCGTGGCAGCGACGACTGAAGAGCCGTTCAGGGCTCTGTTGGAAGCGGCACCGGACGCGATGGTGATCGTGGACGACGCCGGTGTGATCCGGCTGGTGAACGCACAGACCGAGGCCCTTTTCGGCCACCCCCGCCGGGAACTCCTGGGCCGTCACATCGAGGTCCTGGTGCCCGAGCGGTTCCGCGGACAGCACCCGGGCCACCGGCTCGGCTACGCGGCCAGCCGCCAGGTCCGCCCGATGGGCGCGGGCCTGGAGCTGTACGGCCTGCGCCGCGACGGCCGTGAGTTCCCGGTCGAGATCAGCCTCAGCCCGCTGGAGACCCCGGAGGGCCTGCTGATCTCGGCGGCCGTACGCGACGTGAGCGAGCGCAGGGCCGCCGAGGAACGCTTCCGGGCCCTGCTGGAGGCGGCCCCGGACGCGATGGTGATCGTCGACGAGCGGGGCGCGATCCAGCTCGTCAACGCGCAGACCGAGGCCCTCTTCGGCTACGCCCGGGAGGACCTGCTGGGCAGACCGGTCGAGGTGCTCGTCCCGGAACGATTCCGCGGGCACCACTCCGACTTCCGGCACGGCTACTTCGTCAACCGCAAGACCCGTCCGATGGGGGCGGGCCTGGAGCTGTACGGCCTGCGCCGCGACGGGCGTGAGTTCCCGGTCGAGATCAGCCTCAGCCCGCTGGAGACCCCCGACGGCACCCTGGTCTCCGCCGCCATCCGCGACGTCACCGAACGCAAGTCGGCCGAGGAGATGCTCGCGAAGCTCTACGAGCAGCAGCGCCATGTCGCGCTCACCCTCCAGCGCAGCCTCATGGGGTCCCCGCCGGACGTACCGGGGATGCCCACGGCGAGCCGCTACTTCCCGGCCCGGCAGGGCGCCGGGGTCGGCGGCGACTGGTTCGACCTGATCCCGCTGGGCGGCGGCCGGGTCGGTGTGATGGTCGGCGACGTGATGGGGCGCGGCCTGGACGCCGCCGCCGTCATGGGCCAGCTCAGATCCGCCTCCCACGCGCTCGCCAAGACCGGCATGCCGCCCTGGCAGCTCATGCGCGCCCTCGACGCGGTCGTCAGTGAACTGCCGGACCAGTTCGTCACCTGCTGCTATCTGGTCGTCGACGCCGATTCCGCCGAGATCACCATGTGTTCGGCCGGCCACCTCCCGGTCCTGCTCGTCGCTCCGGGCGGCGAGGTCACCCGGCTGCCCGTGGAGGTGAGCGTGCCCTTGGGGGTGGGGGAGGTGCCCCACCACGAGACCCGGCACACCGTCGAGCCCGGTTCGGTGCTCGCGCTGTACACGGACGGCCTGGTCGAGACCCCGGACAGCGACATCGAGGGCCAGGTCGACGGGCTCGCGGCCGCGCTGGAGAAGGCCGTCGCGACGACGGACAGCCTGGAGGCGGCCGCCGACCGGCTGCTGGCCGAACTGCTGCCGGAGGCAGACGACAACCCCGACGACGTGACCCTCCTGCTCGTCCGCATTCCCGACACACCGGTGACCTCGCAGAGCATGCTGCTCGCCGCGGACCCGAGCAGCGTCGGCGCCGGGCGGCGGTTCCTGTGCTCCACCCTCGCCCTGTGGGGCAGGGACGACGAGCACCTCCGCGACACCGCCTGCCTGCTCACCTCCGAGCTGCTCTCCAACGCCGTGAACCACAGCCGCGGCCCGGTCCGGCTCCGCCTGCGCCAGGCCGGCCGGGAACTCAGCGTCGAGGTCTGCGACGGCAGCCCCGTGCTGCCGCAGGCCCGGTTCGCCGCCCCCGATGCGGAATCCGGCCGGGGCCTGCTCCTCGTCGACTCCCTCGCCTCCTCCTGGGGCACCCTGCCGACGGCCGAGGGCAAAGCCGTCTGGTTCTCGCTGCCCCTGCCGGCCCCGCGTGCCGCTCCGCCCTCGGCTCAGCCCTCCGCTCCGCCCGCCGGCCCGCCGTCAGCCCCGCCCTCCGGCCCGCCGTACGAGCCGCCCGCCGGGTGCGTGCCCGGCAATGCTCCGGCGGACTCCCGTACGACAGCGGGCTGAGCCCGGGGGCGGCGGCGTGATCGAATGGGCGTGTGAACGGCCGTGACGGAAAGGGTCCCGCTGTGTCAGATACGCCCCCGCCGAACGTCTGGGCCCCGCCGCCCGCAGGCGCTCCGTCATGGCCGGCCCCGGCCCAGGGGTGGCCGTCCCCCGGTCACGGCGGCCCGCCCTTCGGCGCCCCGCCCCTCCCCCCGCAGCCGCCGACCGACACCGCGCCGGACGGCAGCGCCTACCACGAACAGGCCCGCAACGGCCGTCAGCAGGTCCCGCAGCGCATCGGGGAGTTCCTCCTGGTCGCCGTCGGGAACCTGGCCGTACCACTGGTGGTCATCGCGTTCGGCGCCCTCGCCTGGTACGTGCTGGGGCTGGACTTCGCACCCGAGGACGGCGACCGGATCCTGGGGGATCCGCTCGCCGACGAGGCACTCGCCCTGCTCTCCATAGCCACCGGCATACCCGTGGTGCTGCTCGCCGTGCGCTGGTGCGGCAGGCGCCCCGCGGGCACCGTGGTCTCCGTCATGGGCCGGCTGCGCTGGGGCTGGCTGGCCCGGTGCGCGGCGGTGGCCTTCCCCCTGATCGTGCTCCAGATGGGCGGGCTGGCGCTGTGGAGCTACCTCAGCGACGGCGAGGAGGCCGTCGCGGGCGACTTCCCCGGCTGGTCCGGGTTCGTGCTCGGGCTGGTCGTGCTGTGGGCGCTGATCCCCTGTCAGGCCGCGGCCGAGGAGTTCGTGTTCCGGGGCTGGCTCGCCCAGTTCTTCGGCGGGTTCCTGAGATCCCCCTGGCCCGGCATCGTCATCGCGTCCGCCCTGTTCGCCCTCGCGCACGGCATCGGCGAGTGGTCGGGATTCGCCCTGCTCTTCTACTCCGCCCTGTGGTGGGGGTGGCTGACCGTCCGCACCGGCGGCCTCGAGGCCGTCATCGCCGTGCACGTGGCGAACAACATGACCGCCTACGCCGTCACCGTAGCCCTGGGGCAGCTGGCCGAATCGGGGAACGCGGCCGACGCCCCGTGGCAGGCGCTCGTCCTCGAACTCGTCGCCGCCCCGGCGTACTGCCTGCTGATCGCGCGGCTCGCGGGCACCCATCGCGTACGACGCGTCAGCGGGAAGGCCCCGGCGGACCCCGTCGACTCGGCCAACCCCACGGACCCTACGAGCCCCACGGTTCCCGCGGGTCCCGCCAACCCGACCGACCCCGCGGGCCGGCCGACGTCGGCCTGACCCGCTGCCGCACCTCCCCGCAAGCCTGACAGGCTGCGGGGGGAGCGGCGGCGCGGATCGTCCGCAGCGGCCCACGGCAGCGGCTCACCGCGTGGCGGCGGCCGATCCGATGGTCACCACCCGGGCCCAGGACGGTGTCGGGTCCGGCACGTAGTACGGATCGTCCTCGTCCCACCGCGCTCTCTTCGGACGGGAGAACAGGCCAACCACCGTCCGGCACGCCGGCCGGACGGCGGGCCAGGCGGTCTGTCCGTCCGTCAGGACCACGATGACATCGGGCCGCGGCCCCGACCGCAGAGCCCTGGCGAAACCCGCGCGCAGGTCCGTGCCGCCACCGCCCAGCAGCAAAATCCCCTCGCCCTCGCACAGCGGGTGCACGATCCGCGCCGCCGCGTCGCACGGCACCACGGTGACCAGGTCGCGGCGGCCGCCCACGGCCTGCGCGATCGCGGCGACCTCCAGGAGCGCAGCCCCCAGTTCGGCGTCGCTGACCGAACCGGAGGTGTCGATCACCACGCAGACCCGTGGCGGCCTGCGCCGCAGGCTCGGCAGGACGACGCCGGGCAGCCCGGCCGAGCGCCGGGAGGGCCGGCCGTAGCTGTAGTCCTCGCCGGCGCCCGTGCCGGAGGCCGCCGACCGGACCGCCGCCCCCAGCAACTCCCGCCACGGCTGCGGTGGATGGAAGGCCTCCTCCGCCCACCGCTTCCACCCCTTCGGGGCGTCGCCCGGGCGTCCGTTGATGCCCTGCGCCACCCGGAACCGGACCGCGTCCTGCTCCTGCTCGCTGAGGCCGTGCGCGCCGTCCGGCCCGAGGTCCCACGCACGGTCCATCCCGTCGGCGCCGCTGCCGCAGTCCAGCCAGACCAGGCCCTGGGTCTGCGGCCCGAGCCCGAACCGGCGCAGGTAGTCCTCCATCAGCTCGCCGCCGGAAAGGCCCAGTTGCTCCGGGGTGACGGCGCCCTCGGGTGCGACCAGCCCGTCGCCGAACACGTCGTCGTTGATCTCGCAGTCCGCGGCGATGTTCATCCGCAGCCGCGCCCCCGGGCCTTCCAGTCCCTGGAGCCGCGCGGCCCGGTCACCGCGCCCGTGGTGGTCGCGCAGCAGGTGCGACACCTCGTGGACCCAGACCCCGGCGAGCTCCTCCACCGGCGTCCGGTCCACGAAGCCCGGTGAGACATAGCAGCGCCAGTACTTGTCGACGGCCATCGTGGGAACCCGGCGCGACTCCACGGTGTGCAGGGCGAACAGCGCCGTCGCGAGGTACGGCCGGACCCGCGCGGCATGCAGCCGTGCGGCGTAGAGCTTGTCGAGGTCCAGCGCTCCCGGTGCTCCTGGTGCTCCCAGGGCCTCCGGTGCCCCCTGTGCCCCCGCGCTCACCGGCGGGCCCCCGCGGGGACCGCCGTACGGCCCGCGCTCCGCTCCGCGGCCTCGTCCGCGCGCCGGGACAGGGACACCACCCCGGCGAGCCGCTCGATCTCGGCGGGTACGTCCCACTCCTCGCGGCGCAGTGCGGCGAGCGAGGTCGCGGGGACGACCACCAGGTCCGGAGCACCCGTCTCCAGGGCCCGCACCATGATCGTCCACGCTGCGTCCCACCTGGCCTTCTCCGGGCGCCGGCACACCGCGGACACGATCCCCTCCAGGACGGCCTGGCGCTGGTCGCCGCGTTCGGGCAGCTCGGCGGTGGCCGGGTCGGCGAGCAGCACCTCGGGGTCGGGGAGCTCCATCCGGTCCAGGGCGGCCAGCAGTTCCAGCGCCGGTCCGTCCCCCACGGTCCCCCTGACGAGCATGGACAGCACCTCCCGGGAGGAGCCCGCCGCGGTGGCGAAGGCGAGCAGACGCAGCGTCATGTCCCAGCTGCGGGGCGACGGCCAGGCGCCGCCGCGCCGCGTCTCACCGGAAGGCAGGCGGTGTACGAGCGGGGGGCGGGTGGTGAGGAACCCGCACACCGCGCGGCGGGCGAAGTCCACGGCGGCGGGCAGCGCCTGCGCGTCGAGGCGCGGCAGGGTGGCCCGCGGCCAGGTCCCGCCGAGACCGCGTACGACGACCTCGTGGTCGTGGGTCCACTGCAGGTGGACGAACCGGTTCGCCAGGGGCGGGCTCAACTCCCAGCCGTCAGCCGCCGACGACCGCGGGTTGGCGGCCGCCACGATCCGTACCCCGGGGGGCAGTTGCAGGGCGCCTACCCGCCGTTCCAGTACGAGGCGCAGCAGCGCGGCCTGGACGGCCGGCGGCGCGGTGGACAGCTCGTCCAGGAAGAGCAGGCCGCGGCCGGTGCGTACCAGGCGCACCGCCCAGTCCGGCGGGGCCATGGGGACGCCCTGCTGCGCAGGGTCGTCGCCGACGACGGGCAGCCCGGAGAAGTCGGACGGTTCGTGCACGCTGGCGATCACGGTGGTGAGCGGCAGGTCCAGGGAGGCGGCGAGCTGGGTCAGGGCGGCGGTCTTGCCGATTCCGGGCTCGCCCCACAGGAGGACGGGCAGGTCGGCGGCGACGGCCAGGGTGAGGGCTTCGAGCTGGTTGTCGGGGCGCGGCTCGGTGGTGGTCTCGCCGAGCAGGGCCAGCAGGTCGCCGGCGACGTCGAGCTGCGAGGCGGCGGGCATGTTCACGGGAACGTTCACGGGCACGTTCACGGGCACGTTCACGGGCATGTTCAGGGGCACGTTCACGGGCATGTTCAGGGGCATGATGATCACCTGTGGGGTTTCGGAGGTGTGCGGGTACGCAGGGGCGGCCCCGGCCGGAGACGGGATCCCGTAGGACTCAGGCGGCCCGGCGGCCACGGCGGGGGTTGCGGGAGCGGTGTGCTGGTGCGGGGAGACGTCCGGGTCCCGGTCCGGCGAGACCCGCGCGGAACAGCCCGTAGGTGATCCGCCGTCGGGCGGCCGCCTCCAGTGCGTCCCGCAGTGGGCCGGGGCGCAGCAGTGCGCCGGGCCCCAGGAGGTCCTCGACGACGGCCAGTGCCCCGGTGATGTCGCCGTGGTCCAGGCGTTCGCGGACGCCGGTGAGGCAGTCCGGGCGGCGGTGGGCCGTGTCGATGGCCTGGAGGCAGGGCAGGGGAGTCCCGGACAGGGCCACCAGCAGTTCCTCGCGCCGGAGTTCGGCCGCATCGTGGTCCAGCGCGGTCAGCACCCCGTCGACGAGGCCGATGCGGTGCCGGGAGCCCCGGCATGCGACGTAGCGCGGTCCGCCCGGGTGTGCGGTCCGTGACGGCAGGGCCGCGCACCCCGGTGCCAGGGCCTCGGCGACGAGCGGGTGCAGCCGCCCGGCCTCGATGGAGCCGGCGCGGAGCAGCTCCAGGTCGGGGAGCAGCCGGACCGCAGCCTCGGGCAGGACCGGCAGCGCGTGGGCGCTGCCGTCCGCGGGTGCGGCGCCGATCCGGAGCGCGGGCGTCCCGAGGCCGTCCCCGTCCCGCACCCCGCCCGGGTCCAGGGCGAGGACCAGGCGCCGGCCGGCCCCGAGCCGGACGGTGACACAGCCGGTGGTCCGCCCCTCGGCCAGGAGCACGATCGCGGTCTCGTCGGCCCATCGGCCGACGGCGCAGGCGTGTCCGGGCGGCAGCGTGTCCGCGAGGCCCGGGTCCGGCCCGGGCGGGCCGTCGCAGGGCGGCAGGTCGGCGCCGGAGCGGGCGCGCAGTTCGTCCGTCCTGCGGGCGTCCCACATGTGGCGGTGCAGGTCGAGGCGGAAGCGCCGGTCGGGGCGGGCCCGTCGGCGTGGGTCACCGGCGGCCACCCCGGCCTGGGACCGGGAGCCGTCCCACAGCGCGAGGCTGATCCGCTGACCGCCGTCCGCCCAGGCGGGCGGGGTACGGGCCACGAGGTGCACCGGGGGCGCGCTCCCGTGCGGCGCGGCGGCGTACCGGGCCAGAGTGAGGGTCAGCCCCGGGCGAAGCAGCCCGTCGGGAGCGACGCGCGGCATGTGCCAGCGGAGCAGGTCGGGAGCCAGGTGGCGCAGATCGGCCCGGATCCTGTCCGCGAGGTCGCGGCCGTGGGAGCGGGCGAGGGAACGCAGGTTGAAGTCGACGTCGATGCCTGCGGCGGCGCATGCCCCGGCCCAGTCGCCGGCGTGCCGGCGGGCGGTCGCAGTCTCGATCATGGAAGCCGGCACGGCGTACTCGCGTACGCGGAGCCAGAGGGCGAGGCGGGAGTCCCTGTTCGCGGTGGGAGTGAGCATCAGCGCTCACCTTGCGCGGTGGGGACCTCCGATCCGTGAGTGGATTGAGCGGTCATCGCGGTGATCGTAGCGACCCCGGTCGCGACCGGCCACGGGTTTTCAGGCGGGTGCCGGTGCCGTCCCGCCCGGGCCAGCGGTGGTGGTGCCGGTCGATGACGTAGTGGTGGCCGTGCAGCCAACCGTGCCTGGAGGGACGGGCGTCGGCGAGGTGCGGGTGCCCGGGCGGCAGGTCCGGGTGCAGGTGTTCCAGCCGGTACGGGTCATGGGCAGGCCAGCCCGCGGCCGCGGCGGCGGTGGCGGCCAGGGCGAGCGCTCCCAGGGCCGCGACCGTCAGCGGCAGCCCCGCCCACGGGGCGAGCCACCCGGCCAGCGGGTAGGTGATCAGCCAGCAGCCGTGGGAGAGGGAGAACCGGGCGGCGAAGGCGGCGGGCAGGTCCGCGTCCGCGGTGGAGCGGCGGACCACGCGGCCTCCGGGAGTCAGGACGGCGGAGCAGGCGGCCCCGATCGCCGCCCACGCCCCCAGGAGTACGGGCCAGGACCAGGCGGCCGGGGCGGCCGAGGTGAGCACGGCCACGGCGGCGAGGACCACGGGGAGCGCGGAGGCGGCCGAGAGCATCACGGTGCGGTCGGTGGCGTGCCGCAGGAGCCGCGGCAGGGCGAGCGCGGCGAGTACGGACCCGGCGCCGTACGCGCCGAGGGCGATAGGGACGGCTCCGGCCGGGCGGCCCAGGCCGCGGACGACGGCGATGGTGTCCACGAGGACGACGGCGCCGGCGGCGGCGACCGCCAGGTCGAGGGCGAGCAGTGCCCGCAGCCGTGGAGTGGCGGCGAACAGGCGGGCACCGAGGGCCGCCCTGGTGCGGATCCCACCGGTCCGCCCGGCGCGAGCGGGAGCGGGCAGCGCCGTCGCGGTCACGAGCGCGGCGGAGGCGAGGAAGCCGACGACGGTGCCGGTGAACAGCCGGTCGTAGGGGACGACGGTGAGCAGTGCCGCGGCCAGCATCGGGCTGAGCAGGCTCTCCAGGTCGTAGGCGAGCCGGCTCATCGACAGGGCCCGCGTGTAGTCCTGTTCGTCGGGCAGGACCTGGGGGATCGTCGCCTGGAAGGCCGGGGTGAAGGCCGCCGAGGCCGCCTGGAGCAGGAAGATCAGGAGGTGGATCTGCCACACCTCGGTGACGAGGGGGAGGGTCAGCGCCGCGCCGGCCCGGGTGAGGTCCGCCGCCGCCATGAGGATCCGCCGGGGGACCCGGTCGGCGACGGCCGTGATCAGCGGCGCGACCGTCACGTAGGCGATCATCTTGATCGCCAGGGCGGTGCCGAGGACCGCCGGGGCGTCGTCGCCGGCGAGGTCGTACGCGAGCAGGCTGAGCGCGACGGTGGCGAGCCCGGTGCCGGCCAGGGCGACGACCTGGGCCGTGAACAGGCGGCGGTAGGTGCCGTTGCGCAGCACGGAAGGCCGGGACGGCACGGGTGGCACGGACGCAGAGGAGGGCAAGGTCGGCCCCGTTCCGGTCGGCGGATCGACGGCACGTCCAGCGTAGCCAACATGTGCGCACCTGTGCACGTATTGGTGAGCGGCCCGTGGTGCGTGGTGCGTGGTGCGTGGTACGGACCGGTCGTGGCCGCACCGGTCCGGCCGGTCCCGCCTCGGCAGGGCCGGCGGCTCAGTCGTGCGGAGGGAGGGAGCCGATCTGGTGATCGGCGACGTTCATGGCCTCGTCCACCAGCCTGCGCAGATGCCCGTGGCGCAGGGCGTAGACGACGCGGCGTCCGTCCTTGCGGGTGGTGACCAGCCCGGCGAGACGGAGCTTGGCCAGGTGCTGGCTGACGGAGGGGCGGGCCGCCCCGCATGCCTCGGTGAGCGTGGTGACGTCCGCCTCGCCCCGGCCGAGCCGCTCCATCAGCGCCAGGCGCGTGCGGTCCGCGAGCAGGGCCAGTACGGACGCGGCGACCTCCAGCCGGTCGGTCCGCTTCTGCGCATCCTGTGCACGTGCCGTTCGTGTGCCTGTGCTCATACGGACATCGTAGGGCGGCCGGGGCGTGAAGTGTGCGCTGCTGCGCACGCATGCGCGGGGATGCCCACGTCCACGGTCGCCTACGCGCACGGGCCCCGCACCCCTGGGGGTGCGGGGCCCGTGCGCGGGCATGGTGGGTCGGATCAGCCCAGGGCGGGTGCCTGCTGCTGGGCCGTCACCTCCGCGCCGTCGGTGCGGGCGTCGAGGAGCCGCTGGGCCAGGACGCCGAAGACGATGGCGAATGCGGCCCACAGGACGAGTTGGACGGCCAGTGAGGCAAGCCGGAATTCCCAGAGCAGGGCTGCGGGGAAGCCGGGCTGGACGGCGTCGCTGTTGTCCGGCAGGAACACGAAGGCCAGGGTGGTGGCGGCGATGAATCCGCCGGCCGCGGCCAGGGTGGCGTTCCAGTTGCCCAGGCGGGGTGCGAGCCGGCGTCCCAGGATGATCGCGCCGATGCCGAGCAGCACGCTGAGCAGGATCATCAGGAAGAACAGCGTGGTGCGCTGTCCGATGGTGTCGGGGTTGCCGACCGCGGGCGGGGTGGCCGGGTACTTCAGGAACGGCACCAGGTAGACGAGAGCGAACGCGCCCGCCCCGGTGAGCGCGGCCGTGGCCCGGGGGCTGAACCCGCCGATTCGGCCGAGGGCGAAGGAGAACGCGAGGGAGGCGATACCGCCGAGCGCGACCCCGTAGACCAGGACACCGGTGGCGAGGCCGACGGTGGACTGGACGGGGCGGCTGACGAGCTCCTCCTCTTCCTCGGCGGCGCCCGACGCGGCGTCACCGCCGTGTCCGGCGTGTCCGGCGTGGCCGGAAGCCGCGCCGGACGCGCCGGCCGCGCCGGCTTCCTGGGCGGCGGCGGCTTCCTCGACGGCGATGGAGCCCCGTACCGGCGGCTCACCGACGACGTAGGCGACGGCGAAGGCGAAGAGTCCGGCGATCAGACCCGCGAGCATCCCGCGGACCAGCAGACCTCTGACAGTGGAGGCGTACATGTGCGCGCCCTCTCAGTGGCAGGGGAAGCCGAGCAGGTGACGGCCGTCGTGCACCCACTCGTGCACGCCCTCACCGGCGAACACGGCGGTGGCACCCTGCTCCGCACCGACGAAGTACAGCGCGACGAGCATCAGAAGACCGACGAACAGCGCCCAAGGCAGAACGGCCTTGACGGGCAGCGGAGCCGACGGCGAGACGGCGGGGGCGGAAACGGCAGCGGAAGCGACAGCCTCGGCCATGATGGAACCTCCTCGGGGAACACGCGTCCCATACGGTGGTGCAGGACGACGGTCCTCGGGTCTGACTCGCCACGCCGCCCCCCAGGGGGAGGTCACCGCAGCACACAGTGGCGCGACCATGCCGGATTCACACCGGACTTCCGTCTCGCCGTCGTCGCTATTTCTTTATGTCGCGTTGACGCTACCGCGTAGCGGGCCCCCGGCCAAGACCGTGAGTTCCTGATCACACGCCTACCCTGCGGTAATGCCGTTCCGCGAGGCGGGCCGGAGCTGTGCGGATCCCGCGATTTTCGGTGAACCGGCCCCGAGTACTGCTGGAATCCCCGGCGTTGGCCTTCGGTGTGCGTGCCCGTGCATGCGTCCGGAGGCTTTTTTCATGCCTTCAGACCTGACCGCCCGCACCAACAGCCAAGCTGCCCAGCCCGCCACCGGCTACCGGGACCTGCTCCGCATCAGGGAGTTCAGCGGTCTCTACGTCAGTTTCACCCTCACCGTGGCCGCCGGTGCGCTGTCCGGCATCGCACTCGGCACGTTCGTCGACCGGCAGGCCGGTTCGCCGTCCCTGACCGCCGT
This sequence comes from Streptomyces yangpuensis, assembly GCF_001005295.1. Taxonomy (GTDB): domain Bacteria; phylum Actinomycetota; class Actinomycetes; order Streptomycetales; family Streptomycetaceae; genus Streptomyces; species Streptomyces yangpuensis. The sequence goes on from NZ_LBMK01000003.1 coordinate 956,863, forward strand.
CAGCATGTACGGCGCCACCTTCGCGACCGTCCTCGGCGCCCTGACGCTCCTGTCGGTCGCGGACGGAAAGCGGCCCCGCCGCACCCTGCTCCTGCTGCAACTCGCCTCCCTTTCGGGCATCTGTGCCCGGGCACGGGGATGACCTACTGTGCGGCAGGGGCCGGCCGCACAGTACGTATTCGTGCACATGTTCGGTTATAGGTCTAGGCTGAGGTCATGCACGCGGTCCAGGGTCTCCAGGGTTCCCTCTTCGACCAGGGCGACGAGATCCGCCCCGGCCCCCTCGACGGGCTGCGCCGGACGGAGCTGGGCGCCGGGGCCTGGGTCGACCACCTGCCCGGCTGGCTGTGCGGCGCCGACGCGCTCTTCGAGCGGCTGGCCGCCGACGTGCCCTGGCGCGCCGAGCGGCGGCAGATGTACGAACGGGAGGTCGAGGTGCCCCGGCTGCTCGCCTTCTACGCCGAGGACGAGGCCCTGCCGCACCCCTCGCTCGTCGAGGCCCGCGATGCGCTGAGCGGCCACTACGCCGCCGAGCTGGGCGAGCCGTTCACCACGGCCGGACTGTGCCTGTACCGCGACGGGCGCGACAGCGTGGCCTGGCACGGCGACCGCACCGGCCGCTCCTCGACCGAGGACACCATGGTCGCCATCGTCAGTGTCGGAGACCCGCGCGACCTGGCCCTCCGCCCGCGTGACGGGGGGCCCACCCTGCTTCGGCTGCCGTTGGGCCACGGCGACCTGGTGGTGATGGGCGGCTCCTGTCAGCGCACGATGGAACACGCCGTACCGAAGTCGGCCCGGGCCGTCGGGCCCCGCGTCAGCGTCCAGTTCCGGACCCGCGGCGTGCGCTGACCCTCCGGCCGGGGCGCGCGCCGCCCCGCGCGGTTGCGGCCCCGTCGCAGGGCGTACAGGCTGGTGCGCATGGATCTGGGCGCGTTCTCCGTGAGTCTGTCCGTGCGGGACATCGAGGCCTCCAGGGCGTTCTACGAGAAGCTCGGCTTCACCGCCTTCGGCGGGGACCCCGCGCAGAACTGGCTGATTCTCAAGAACGGCCACCACGTGATCGGGTTGTTCCAGGGCGTGTTCGAGAAGAACATGCTGACCTTCAACCCGGGCTGGGACCAGAACGCGGACCCCGTCGACGCGTTCACGGACGTCCGCGAGATCCAGCGGGAGCTGAGAGCGCTCGGCGTGGCGTTCCTGATGGAGGCCGACGAGTCGGCGTCAGGGCCGGGCAGCTTCCTCGTCGTCGACCCGGACGGCAATCCGGTCCTGGTCGACCAGCACGTCTGACCAGCACATCTGGAGCTGGCCGGCGCATCTGACCGGCCCACGCCCGGCCGCCCACGCCTGGCCGGCCCCCGTCCGCCGGCCCGTCCGATCAGACGCGGGTGCGGACGTCGACGCCGGTCTCCTTCGGCGTGCGTGCCGCCGAGGCCGCCGCGTGCAGGGAACGCAGCGCCAGCATCAGGATCCCGATGTCGTCGAGGTACACCGGGTCCGGGACGAGGTCCACGGGCGAGACGGTGTAGATCAGGGCGGCCCAGAACAGGGCCTTGTCGTGCAGCGGGATGCCCGCGTCGACCAGCAGCTTCCGCGCCCTGAGCACGCGTACGAACATCACCGCCGCCACCACGGCGAGGCCCGCCATGACGACCGCGGTCACGATGAGCCAGACGGTTCCGTCCATGGCGCCCATATACCCCATTCGGGGCGTTGGTACCCGTACGGCCGCCCGAGCGGCTCAGTCGCCCTGTCCGCGCAGGCGGCGCCCGACCTCGCCCAGGCCGTCGGCGAGCGCGTCGAGCTGCTCCGGGGTGAGCACGTCCACCAGGACCTCCCGGACCGTGGCCACGTGCCCCGGCGCGGCCTCCTCCAGCTTGGCGCGGCCGGCGTCGGTGAGCACGGCGAAGACCCCGCGCACGTCCGAGGGGCAGCTGCGGCGGCGGACCAGTCCGGCCTTCTCCATCTGGGTGACCTGGTACGTCAGCCCGCTCTTGGAGTTGATGAGGCCGTTGGCGAGCTCGGTCATCCGCAGCTCCCGGCCGGGCGCGGCGGCGAGCCGCACGAGGATCTCGTACTGCGGGTGCGACAGCCCGGAGTCGTCCTTGAGCTGCTGGTCGAGGCGCCGGTTCACCAGGGCCGAGGCGGCCAGGAAGCCGCTCCAGGCCCGCATCTCGCGCTCGTCCAGCCATCTCGGTTCAGCCATGGCCCCACCCTACATGGGTTGTTCGAATTTGAATCACCCGCTAGGGTCCAGACTGCGGTTCGAATTTGAACAACTCTTCACCCGCCTCCCCGGACCGCACGACCGGAAGGACCCCCACGATGACCAGCCCCTCCGTCACCACGACGAAGCCGCAGGCCACCGCACCGGCCGCACCGCCCCGGCCCGCCGCCCTCTCCACCGCCGGCCACGACGCCGGCCTGCTGCTCCTGCGCATCGTCCTCGGCCTGACCATGGCCGCACACGGCGCACAGAAGCTCTTCGGCTGGTTCGGCGGCGGGGGCATCAGTGGCACCGGCACGTTCTTCACCGCCAGCGGCTACCCCGCCGGCGACGCCATGGCCGTCCTCGCCGGCCTCACCGAGACCCTCGGCGGCCTCGGTCTCGCCGCCGGTCTGCTCACCCCGCTCGCCGGCGCCGCCGTCGTCGGCACCATGATCAACGCGATCGTCGTGCACGGCGCCGGCTCCTTCTTCGCCCCCGCCGGCATCGAGTACGAACTGCTCCTGACCGCGGGCGCCGCGGCCCTCACCCTCACCGGCCCCGGCGCGTACGCCGCCGACCGCTTCCTCCCCGTCCTGCGCGCCCACCGCCTGGCCCACGGAGCCCTGGCCCTCGCCCTCGGCATCGTCCTCGCCGCGGTGACCCTCCTCGTGCGCAACTAGGGGGTGTCCGGGGCCTCGGCTGATTGGCCCCGGACATTCAGGGGAAGAGCGCACAAATGACACAACCCATCGAAGACTACGCACTCATCGGCGACCTCATGACCAGCGGGCTCGTCGGCCGCGACGGGTCCATCGACTGGCTGTGCCTGCCGCGCTTCGACTCGGCGGCCTGCTTCGCCAGGCTCCTCGGCGACGAGGAGAACGGCCACTGGCGCATCGCCCCCCTCGGCGCAGCCGACGGCGAACGCTGCACCCGCCGCGCCTACATCGACGGCTCGCTGGTCCTGGAGTCGTACTGGGAGACCGAGACCGGCACCGTCAAGGTCATCGACTTCATGCCCCAGCGCGACGTCGCCCCCGACGTCGTCCGCATCGTCGAGGGCATCAGCGGCACCGTCAGGATGCTCAGCACCCTGCGCCTGCGCTTCGACTACGGCCACGTCGTGCCCTGGGTGCGCCGCAGCGACGGCGACCGGGTCGCCGTCGCCGGGCCCGACTCCGCCTGGTTCCGCAGCGAACCCCCCGTCCGCACCTGGGGCGAGGACAACAGCACCCGCTCCCAGTTCCCCGTCACCGCCGGCCGCCGCGTCGCTTTCGTCCTGACCTGGCACCCCTCGCACCAACCGCGCCCCGCACCCACCGACCCCTTCGAGGCCCTGGAGAGCAGCCTCTCCGACTGGCGCGAGTGGAGCGCCCCCTGCCGCTACGAGGGCCCCTACCGGGAAGCGGTCACCCGCTCCCTGATCACCCTCAAGGCCCTCACCTACGCCCCGACCGGCGGTATCGTCGCCGCCGCGACCACCTCCCTGCCCGAGGAACTCGGCGGCGTCCGCAACTGGGACTACCGCTACTGCTGGCTGCGCGACGCCACCCTCACCCTCGGCTCCCTCCTCACCACCGGGTTCCTCGACGAGGCCCGCGCCTGGCGCGAGTGGCTCCTGCGGGCCGTCGCCGGGGCCCCCGCCGACCTCCAGATCATGTACGGGATCGCGGGCGAGCGCCGGATCCCCGAGAGCGAACTGCCCTGGCTGGGCGGCTACGCCTCCTCCGCGCCCGTCCGCGTCGGCAACGCCGCCGTCGACCAGCTCCAGCTCGACGTGTACGGGGAGGTCATCGACTCCCTGCACCTGGCCAGGTCCGCCGGACTGCCCGCCGAGGCCCACTCCTGGCGGATCCAGCTCGCGCTCCTCGACTTCCTGGAGCAGAACTGGAACCGGCCCGACGAGGGCCTGTGGGAGGTCCGCGGCCCCCGCCGGCACTTCGTGCACTCCAAGGTGATGGCCTGGGTGGCCGCGGACCGGGCCGTGCGGACCCTGGAGGACGCCCCCTCGCTGCCCGGCGACCCGGACCGCTGGCGCGCCATGCGGGACGCGGTCCACCGCGACGTCTGCGACAAGGGCTTCGACCCCGAACGGAACACCTTCACCCAGTACTACGGCTCCCGCGAACTCGACGCGGCGACCCTGCTCATCCCCCGGGTCGGATTCCTGCCGCCCGACGACCCCCGGGTCATCGGCACCGTCGACGCGGTGCGCGCCGAGCTGGGCCGCAGCGGACTCGTCCGCCGCTACAGCACCGCCGACACCGACGACGGACTGCCCGGCGACGAAGGCGCCTTCCTGGCCTGCTCGTTCTGGCTGGCCGACGCCCTGCACCTGACCGGCCGCGAGGGCGAGGCCCGCGCCCTCTTCGAACGGCTGCTGAGCGTACGCAACGACGTGGGACTGCTCGCCGAGGAGTACGACCCCGTCTCCGGGCGCCAACTCGGCAACTTCCCGCAGGCGTTCAGCCACGTCGGCCTGGTCAACACCGCATGCACCCTGGCCGGCATGGAAAAGCGGACGACCGAGGCGGGCTGACACCGTGGAACTGCCCCAGCAGCGCGCCGAGGGCGCGGGCCCCTTCACCACCCGGCTCACCTGGCAGCGCCCCGAAGGGGAGACGGTGGTGTGGGAGTCGCGGCCCGCGCGCCGGCGCGGCACGCTCGCGGTCCGCAGCCCCGGCGAGACGGCCGTCAGGACCGCCACCGCCGACACCGAGGCCCTGCGCCGACTGCGCCGCCTGGGCGGCATCGCCTCCGCCGCCTTCGTCGTCGGCGGTGCGCTCTTCGCCCTCGGCGCCGCGGTCTCGCAGTTCGGCTGGGGGGACACGGCCGAGAGCGCCGTCATCTACTTCGCGGGAGGCCTGTTCTTCAACACGGGCGGCTACGTCTCCCTCCTCCAGGTGCTGAACGGGCCCCGCCACACCCCGGAAGGCGGCGGCCGGCTGGTCACGGGTGCGTGGAAGTGGTGGGGGTACGAGCCGATGCGCCTGGACTGGCTGAGTGCCTTCGTACTGTTCGTCGGAACGCTCGTCTTCGGCATCAACCTTCTGGACTCCTTCATCCAGGGGCTCACCGTCCAGCAGACCAACCGGCTGATCTGGACCCCCGACGTGATCGGATGCCTGCTCTTCCTGCTCTCCGGGCACCTGGCGTTCATCGAGATCTGCCACCGCCCCTGGCCCTGCCTGCGCTCGCGCAGCCTCGGGTGGTGGGTCGTCGCGGTGAACCAGTTCGGATCGGTGCTGTTCATGATCTCCGCCCTGGCGGCCTTCACCCTGCCCGCCACCGGAAACCTGGTCAGCACGGCCGTCGCCAACTGGGGGACGCTGTGCGGAGCCCTCTGCTTCTCCGTCGGCGGCGTGCTCCAGGCCTTCGAGCGACCCTAGGCCTCTTGGCCTCTTGGCCTCTAGGTCTCGGGTGCGGCCTGCTCGCGGCCGTTCGTCAGGGACGCCAGGAGGAGGGCGATGTCGTCCGGCCGGTCGGCGGTGCTGCCGATCAGCCGGTCGGCGGTCTCGGTCAGCGGAACCGGCAACGCCGAGGCCAGGGCCAGCCGCAGCCGCTCCACCCCCTCGTCGATGTCCACGCCGGGCCGCTCCACCAGCCCGTCCGTGTACAGGGCGAGGACCGCGCCCGGCTCCAGCCGCAGTTCCGTGACCGGGTACGAGGCCTCCGGGTCCACGCCGAGCACCACCCCGCCCGCCAGGTCCAGCACCTCCGTCCGGCCGTCGGGATGGCGCAGCAGCGGCTGCGGGTGCCCCGCCCGGACTGCCAGGGCGGAACCCGACGCCGGGTCGAGCACCACGTAGCAGCAGCTGGCGAACTGACCCGGATCGAGGTCGATGAGCAGCCGGTTGGTGCCGCGCACCACCTGCTCGGGCGTGCTGCCGGCCAGGGCGAAGGCCCGTACCGCGCTCCGGAGCTGGCCCATGGTCGCGGCGGCCGCCACCCCGTGGCCCTGGACGTCGCCGATGACCAGGGCCAGCCGGCCCGATCCGGTCTCCACGACGTCGTACCAGTCGCCGCCGACGTCCATGCCCGCGGAGCCGGGCAGATAGCGCCCGACCGTGTCCACGTGCTCCCGTACCGGCAGCTGGTGCGGCAGCAGCGCCGCCTGGAGCCCGTGGGCCAGCGCCGCCTCGCTGTCGTAGCGCCGTGCCCGCGCCAGGGCCTGCGCGATCAGCCCGGCCAGCGCGGTCAGCACCGTACGCTCCTCCGGGCTGAACCCGCGGGGCGCGTCGAAGCCGAGGATGCACGAGCCGACCGGCCGCCCGGACGCGATCAGCGGCAGGAAGGCCCGGGCGCCGACGTCGGCGTCCAGGGGGATCCCCGGATACGCGGCGGCCAGGCGCTGCATCGACTCGAAGAACAACGGCCGGCCCGTGGTCAGCGTCTCCACACCCGGCAGCCGGACATCGAGCGCGACCCCGTCGAACCGGTTGAGGAAGCCCTGCGGGAAACCCGTCTCCCAGGCCAGGTGCAGATGCCGCTGGTCGAGCAGGTAGATCGCGAGCTGGCGGCCGCCGAAGGCGGGCAGCAGCTCCTCGGTGACCACCGCCGAGACCTGCCGGGCCGTGACCGCCTCCGTCAGCGCGATGGCGAGGGCCACCGGCCGGTACAGCGCGGACGCCTGGTCGGCCGGCGAACCCGGGCCGGTGGCGGGGTCCGCCGACGAGGCGGCGTAGGCGGGCGGGTCGGCCGTGCCGATGGTCACGGTCACGCCGTCGGACGCCGGGTAGAGGCCCACCGACAGCCATGCGCCCGGCGGATGGCGCCCCCGCCGGGCGGCGAAGTGCACCGGCTCCGAGGACATGAAGACGGCCCGGAAGTGGTCGTCGTGCGAGGGATGACCCAGCCACGGCAGCGCCTCCCACAGCAGCCGCCCGTGCAGGTGCCCGGCGCCGACGCCCACCAGGTGCTCCGCCGCGGAGTTGACGAAGCCGATCCGGCCCTGCCGGTCCAGGGAGAGCACCGCCTGCGCGAGCCGGTCCACGGCGTCCCGGGCACCCGCGGCCCCGGCCTCGGGCGCCTCAGCCGGCACGCTGACCGGATCCCCCTCCCACTCCACCGGCACTCCGGCCGCGGACAGGGCGGACAGCTCGCGCGCCAGCTCCTCCGCGGCCTCCCGGAGCCGTTTGCGGTCCCCGGCCCCGACCGGGACACCAGGGGTGGGCGGGCGCAGCACGAGCAGCACGCCGAACCGCTCCGGCCCGGCGGCCACCGGCTCGTACAGCGAGGCGAACGGGAAGGGCAGGCCGGCGACCAGCTGCGGGAAGCGGCTCATGGCCGACGCGGCGTCGGGGAGGTGCACGGCCTGCCCCGAGCGGTAGGCCTCGGCCACCGGAAAGGGCCGGTTGACCTGCATCCGCCACCAGGGCCGGAACAGCGGCAGCGGCAGCCCCGTGAACAGGGCCAGCAGCAGGAGCTCGCCGGAGCGCGAGCGCAGGTAGACCCCGCCCGCGTATCCGCCCACGGCCTCCACGGCGCTCACGGCGGCCCGCGCGAGCGCCTGGACCACGGCATCGGTGGCGGCGCCGACGCTGTCCGCTCTCGCCCTCACACAGTCAGGATGCGCCATCGGCGACGGCATCGGCATCCCGGAACCGAGGCCGCGCGGACCCGGTCCGAGGCCGTGCAGACCGGCAGCCGTCGGGGCCGGGGCCGGGGCCGGGGCCGGGGCCGGGCGCGTGGCCGTCGGGGCCGGGGCCTCGTCCGGGACCGCGCCGGCCCGTGCCTCGGAGCCCGCCACCACCGCGGCCGATGCGAGCAGCAGTACCACGGCCACCGTGTGCAGCGCGGTACCCATCGCCTCGGTGAACGCGGCGACCTCGGCCGGATCCTGCGGGTTCCCGTGAAACCGGGAGGCCGGCACCGTGCCGACCACGGCCGCCCCGAGGGCGGCGCCGGCCTCCCGGGCCGCCGTGTTCCGCCCGGAGCCCCTCGGCCTGCCCACCCTGCCCTTCGGCATGGCCTGGCACCCCCGCCACGACGCCGACGCGGCGCACGGCTCGCTCCGCGCCCGCGCCCGCGAGCTGATGACCGGGAGCGGGGAGGGGCGGGCGGAGGCGGAGGCGCCGCGATAGGCCGACCGCTTCCCTCGTCCGGGGGACGTACGGGTGTGCGGGCGGCCACCCGCACGCGCCACGGGGCACGATACGCACGCGTCCCACCCCCCGGCAGGTCACCGGAAGGCAGAGCATGCGGTTCCAGTACGACACCATCGGCGAGCGCTACGCGGAGTCCACGACCACGGCGGCCTTCTCCGCGGCCGACACCTACACCCTGCACGGGGCTCTCGACGCGCTGGGCGGCCTGCGCGGCCTCGACGCCCTCGACCTGGCCTGCGGATACGGCTACAACACCCGGCTGCTGGCCCGCGGCGGGGCCCGCCGGACCGTCGGCGTGGACGTCTCCGAGGAGATGATCCGGCACGCCCGCCAGCACAAGGCGACCAAGGACCGCACGGACGTCGAGTACCTCGTCGCCGACGCTGCAGGCCTGCCCGACCTCGGCCCCTTCGACGTCGCCACCGCCGCCTACGTCTTCAGCTACGCACCCGACCGCCGAGCCCTCCACGCGATGTTCCGGTCCGTCCGCGCCAACCTGCGCGCGGGCGGCCGGCTGCTCGCCATCGTGCCCAACGCCGGGGCGTTCCCGCGGGTCGACTGGTCCCCGTACGGGGTCCGGATCCTCGACCGGGTCCCCGACGGTGACGTGCCGCTGCTGAAGGCCCACTTCCTGACCGAGCCGCCGGTGCCCTTCGAGTTCCGCGAATGGGCCCACGCGGACCTCGCCGAAGCGGCCGTCGAGGCGGGCTTCGTCACCGTCGGCTGGCAGCCGAACCGGACCCCGCCCGCCGACCCCGTGCGCGACGAGGCCTACTGGACGGCCTACCGCGCCTGGCCGATCAGCTCACTGATGACCTGCACGGCCTGAGGCATGCCGCGGGCCTGCTGCGGACCGGGCCGACCCGGCAGGGGCCGGGGCCCGGGACCGGGCCTGGGCCGCCGTGCCCGGCCCGGTCCCGAGCCCCGGCCGTCACAGGTCCGCAGCCGAC
>NZ_LBMK01000003.1:966182-1162408 GCF_001005295.1 Streptomyces yangpuensis
CCGCCTCCTGGAACTCCACCTCGACGCCCTCCGCGCGGGCCCGGCGCACCAGCTCCCGGCTGTCCGTCGCCAGCACGTCCCGGGGGCCGCTGAACACCGTCAGCGGCGCCAGGCCCCCGAACGTCCCGCGCAGCGGGCTGACCAGCGGATCCTCGACGGCCAGCGTCCCCGCGTACAGGCGCCCGGCCTCCATCAGCCCCGCACGGGACAGCACCGGATCGGCCGCCTCGATCACCGCCTGGTCCGGATGGCTCATCGTCACGTCCAGCCAGGGCGAGAGCAGCACGATCCGCGAGGGCTGCTCGCCGTCGCGGTCACGCAGCCGCTGCGCGGCCGCCAGCGCGAGCCCGGCCCCGGCCGAATCGCCGATGAGCACCGTCCCGCCGTCCCCGCCGCCCGCGATCAGCCCGCTCAGCAGATCGGTGGCGACCGGGACGGTCCGGTCCGCGGTCCCGCGCGGAGCCAGGACGTACGCAGGTACGACGACCCGCGCCCGCGCCCGCGTCACCAGGGTCCGCACCAGCTCCCAGTCCCGGCGCTCCAGCTCGCCCACGTAGTCCCCGCCGTGCACGTACAGCACCTGCACCGACGGCTCGACCCCGAGTGGGGACACGTCGTACACCGGCCAGGCACCCACGAACGTCCGGGAGATGTCGGCGACCCGGCCCAGCCGGCGCGGCGGCAGATGCGACGCGGGCCGGCGGGCGGCCGAGGCCACCCGGTCGCGCACCGCCTCGGCGCTCGCGGACCGTCTTCGCCGCCCCACCACGGCCATGGCGACCGAAAGCGCCCTGCTGCGCAGACTCGGCACGCCCCTCACCTCCCCTTTTCCCTGCCCCGTCAAGGGAGGAGCATAGGCGTGAAGACACGCTCGTGAAGCTGCGCTGTCGGCCTGTTTAAGAAAGTCTCGATGGACTGATCACCACGGTGATCGGCAGATTGGTGCCCGTCACCGACGCCGGCCGAGCCCCGCACGCTCGCGGCGCCCCCTTCCGCATGCCTGGAGCCACCCATGAAGGCACTCGTCAAGCACAAAGCCGAACCCGGCCTGTGGCTCATGGACGTCCCGGAGCCCGAGTACGGCCCCGGCGACGTGCTGATCAAGGTGCTGCGCACCGGCATCTGCGGAACCGACCTGCACATCCGCTCCTGGGACGGCTGGGCGCAGGGCGCGGTCAGGACCCCGCTCGTCCTCGGCCACGAGTTCGTCGGCGAGGTTGCGGCGGTCGGCGCGGACGTGCGCGACATCGAGCTCGGCGCGCTGGTCAGCGGCGAGGGCCACCTGGTGTGCGGCAAGTGCCGCAACTGTCTCGCCGGCCGTCGCCACCTGTGCCGCAGCACGGTCGGGCTCGGCGTGGGCCGTGACGGTGCCTTCGCCGAGTACGTGGTCCTGCCCGCGCAGAACGTCTGGGTGCACCGCACCGCCGTGGACCTCGACGTCGCCGCGATCTTCGACCCGTTCGGCAACGCCGTGCACACGGCGCTCTCCTTCCCGCTGGTCGGCGAGGACGTACTGATCACCGGCGCCGGCCCGATCGGCATCATGGCGGCCGCCGTGGCCAAGCACGCCGGTGCGCGCAACGTCGTCATCACCGACGTCAGCCCCGAGCGGCTCGAGATCGCCCGCAAGGCGGGCGCCACCCTCGCCGTGAACGTCGCCGAGTCCTCGATCGCCAACGCCCAGACGCAGCTCGGCCTGCGCGAGGGCTTCGACATCGGCCTGGAGATGTCCGGGCGCGCCGAGGCGATGCGCGACATGATCGACAACATGACGCATGGTGGCCGGATCGCCATGCTGGGCCTGCCGGCGACGGAGTTCCCCGTCGACTGGGCGAAGGTCGTCACCTCGATGATCACGATCAAGGGCATTTACGGCCGGGAGATGTTCGAGACCTGGTACGCGATGACGGTGCTCCTGGAGGGCGGGCTCGACCTCAGCCCCGTCATCACCGGCCGCTACTCGCACCGCGACTTCGAGGCCGCCTTCGACGAGGCGTCGACCGCCCGCAGCGGCAAGATCATCCTGGACTGGACGGCGTAGGGACTCCCCGCCCGAACGCCCCTTCCCCACGAACCATCTCCCCAGGGCCGGGCCCCGCAACCCTCCCCCCTCCGCGGGGCCCGGCCCCACTCCGCCGCACAAGGAGAACGCAGCATGTTCGAGACCGTCCGCGACGACCTCCGCGCCACCCTCGACGAGATCCGCTCCGCCGGTCTGCACAAGCCCGAGCGCGTCATCGGCACCCCGCAGAGCGCGGCCGTCGCCGTCACCTCGGGCGGCACCGCGGGCGAGGTCCTCAACTTCTGCGCCAACAACTACCTGGGCCTGGCCGACCACCCCGAGGTCGTCGCCGCCGCCAAGGACGCACTGGACCGCTGGGGCTACGGCATGGCCTCCGTCCGCTTCATCTGCGGCACCCAGGAGGTGCACAAGGAGCTGGAGGCACGCCTCTCGGCCTTCCTCGGCCAGGAGGACACGATCCTCTACTCCTCCTGCTTCGACGCCAACGGCGGCGTCTTCGAAACCCTCCTCGGCGCCGAGGACGCGGTCATCTCCGACGCCCTCAACCACGCCTCCATCATCGACGGCATCCGCCTGTCCAAGGCCCGCCGCTTCCGCTACGCCAACCGCGACATGGCCGAGCTGGAGACGCGGCTGAAGGAGGCCACCGAGGGCGGCGCCCGCCGCAAGCTGATCGTCACCGACGGCGTCTTCTCCATGGACGGCTACGTCGCCCCCCTCCAGGAGATCTGCGACCTCGCCGAGCGCTACGACGCCATGGTCATGGTCGACGACTCCCACGCCGTCGGCTTCGTCGGCCCCGGCGGCCGCGGCACCCCCGAGCTGCACGGCGTCATGGACCGCGTCGACATCATCACCGGCACCCTCGGCAAGGCCCTCGGCGGCGCCTCCGGCGGCTACGTCGCCGCGCGCGCCGAGATCGTCGAGCTGCTGCGCCAGCGCTCGCGCCCGTACCTCTTCTCCAACTCCCTCGCCCCGGTCATCGCGGCGGCCTCCCTCAAGGTCCTCGACCTGCTGGAGTCGGCCGGCGACCTGCGCGAGCGCCTCGCCGCCAACACCGCGCTCTTCCGCACCAAGATGACCGAGGCCGGCTTCGAGATCCTGCCCGGCGACCACGCCATCGCCCCCGTGATGATCGGCGACGCGGCGGAGGCCGGCCGGATGGCCGAGCTGCTCCTGGAGCGCGGGGTCTACGTGATCGGCTTCTCCTACCCGGTGGTGCCCATGGGCGCGGCCCGCATCCGCGTCCAGCTCTCGGCGGCCCACTCCACGGCCGACGTCGAGCGGGCGGTGGCCGCGTTCGTCGACGCCCGTGCGGCGCTGGAGACCGCCGGGTCCTGAGTGACCTGCGCATCCTGAGACAATGGTGGGGTGATCGACCCCCGCCGGCTGCGCATCCTGCGGGCCGTGGCGGACCACCGTACGGTGACCGCCGCGGCCGCAGCCCTCTACCTCACCCCCTCCGCCGTCTCCCAGCAGCTCGCGGCGCTGGAACAGGAGACCGGGCACGCGCTCCTCACCCGCAGCGGCCGGGGCGTACGGCTGACCGCGGCGGGGGAGATCCTGCTCGGCCACGCCCACGAGGTGCTGGCGCAGCTGGAGCGGGCGGAGGCCGAGCTCGCGGCGTACGCGGGCGGCGCGGCCGGCGAGGTCACCGTGGCCGCCTTCGCCACGGGGATCGCCGAAGTACTCGCCCCGGCCATCGCCCGGCTCGCCCTGGAGCGGCCGGGCATCAGGCTGCGGGTGCGTGACGCGGAGGGCGATCAGAGCCTCCCGCTGCTCCTGGACGGCGAGGCGGACCTCGCGCTCGCGGTCGAGTACCGGGGCGCGCCGGGCGCCGACGACGGCCGGCTCTCCGTCCTCCCGCTCTACGCGGAACCCTTCGACGCGGTGCTGCCCTCGGGGCACCCGCTGGCCGACCTGCCCGCGGTGTCGCTGGCGGACCTGTCCGACTCGGACTGGGTGGGCCAGTACCCCGGCAACCCGTGCCACGACGTGACGCTGCTCGCCTGCGAACTGGCCGGCTTCCAGCCGCGGTTCGCGCACTCCTCCGACGACTTCCGCGCCGTGACGGCGCTGGTCGGGGCCGGGGCCGGGGTGGCTCTCGTACCGCGCTCCGCGCTGCGGGGCATGGACCTCAAGGAGGTCCAGGTGCGTCCGGTCGCCGGGCCGGCCGCCACCCGCCGGGTCTTCGCCGCCACCCGCCGAGGAGCCGAGACCCACCCGCTGATCGCCCCCGTCCTGGCGGCCCTGGTCCGCGAATCGGAGCGCCTGCCGGCCCACTGAGGGGGCAGTGGTGGCGCGGTGTGTGTGGGGGACGGCTCTGCCCCGCCCCGCCCCCGCCCCTCACACTGTGAGCACCTCGACCCCCGCCGCGGTGAAGGCCTCCGCCACCGTCGGGGCGAGGCCCGTGTCCGTCACCAGGACGTCCACCGCCGAGGTGGCGCAGATGCGGGCGAAGGCGCGGACGCCCAGTTTGCTGGAGTCGGCCGCGACGACCACCCGGCGGGCGCGTTCGCACAGCAGGCGGTTGACCGAGGCCTCGTCCTCGTGCCGGGTCGCCGCACCGTCGCGCGGATCGAAGCCGTCCACGCCGAGGACCGCCGTGTCCACGGCGAGCTGCCCGAGGACCTGCTCGGCGAGCGGCCCCGTCAGTTCGTACGACTGGGGGCGGGCCACGCCTCCCGTCAGCACGATCTTGAACTGCGGCCGGATCACCAGCTCGCCCGCGATGTTGAGCGCGTTCGTGACCACGGTCAGCGCGGGCGAGCCCTGGGCCAGGTCCGGCCGTCCGGCCAGCGCACGCGCCACCTCCGTGGTCGTGGTGCCGCCCGTCAGGCCGATCACCTCGCCCGGGGAGACCAGCGCCGCGACGGCCTCGCTGATCCGGCCCTTCTCCGCGGCGCGCCGTGACGTCCGGTAGCGCAGGGGGAGTTCGTACGACACCCCGTGGAGCACCGCGCCGCCGCGCGTGCGGACCAGCAGCTGCTGTTCGGCGAGCTGGTCGAGGTCACGGCGGATCGTCGCGGCGGACACCCCGAGGGCCTCGGCCGCCGGTTCCACCTCCAGCTCGCCCCGTTCCACCAGCAGGTCCAGCAGTGTCTGCCAGCGCTCCTTGCGGGTCATCGGCCGCCCCCTCCCGTGCTCGCTCCGTGCTCGTCCCGTGGCCCCCGTCGGGCTACCCGGCGACACTAACCCAGCAGAACACCCCGTGGTTGCTTGAAGTTGCGTGAAACAGCCCGCTACCTTGCAGGAAAACGCATCCAGACCCGTCTGTCGCACGAGGGAGCCTGTATGAGTCACGTCGCGTACGAGTTGAGCACGCAGCCCGCATGCTGGGAGCGGGCCGCCGAACTGGCCCCGGCCCGGCGGGCGGTGCTCCCGCAGCCGGGTGAGCGCACCGCGATCGTGGGGTGCGGCACCTCGTACTACATGGCACAGGCGGCCGCCGTACTCCGCGAGGAGTCGGGCCAGGGGGAGACCGACGCCTTCCCCGCATCGGAGTTCCCGCGCCACCGCCGCTACGACAGGGTCGTCGCGCTCACCCGCTCCGGCACCACCACCGAGGTGCTGGACCTGCTGGCCGCACTGCGGGACGCGGACGTGCCCACGACCGCCGTCATCGGCGACCCGGCGACCCCGGTGATGACGCTGGCGGACGAGCTCGTCGTCCTCGACTTCGCCGACGAACGGTCCGTCGTGCAGACCCGCTTCGCGACCACCGCCCTCACCCTGCTGCGCGCCCACCTCGGGCTGCACGGCCCCGCGGTCGTCGCCGACGCCCGCACCGCCGTCGAGGAACCGCTCCCCGCGGGACTGGCGGGCCGGGGCCAGTTCACCTTCCTCGGCCGCGGCTGGAGCGTAGGACTCGCCCACGAGGCGGCCCTGAAAATGCGTGAGGCCTCGCTGTCGTGGGCCGAGTCCTACCCGGCGATGGAGTACCGGCACGGGCCGGTCAGCATCTCCGGACCCGGCACCGTCACCTGGTCGCTCGACGAGGCCCCCGACGGGCTCGCCGATCAGGTCCGCCGGACCGGGGGCCACTGGGTCGCCGGCCGGCTCGACCCGCTCGCCGAACTGGTCCGCGTACACCGCCTCGCCCTGGCCGTGGCCGCCGAACGCGGGCTGGACCCCGACGCGCCGCGCAATCTGACCCGCTCGGTGATCCTCACCACCGGCGAGGAGGCGGTCCGATGACCCTCGTCTGCGCGGGCACCCTGGTCAGGGAGGCGGCCGGCGCGGGCCGTGCCGTCGCCGCCTTCAACATCATCACGTTGGAGCACGCCGAAGCCGTCGTGGCCGGCGCCGAGGCGGCCGCACTGCCGGTCATCCTGCAACTGAGCGAGAACGCCGTGAAGTTCCGCGGCGGGCAGCTGCTGCCCATCTCGCGTGCCGCCGCCGCCTGCGCGGAGGCCGCCGGGGTCCCCGTCGGGCTGCACCTCGACCACGTCAAGAGCCCCGAGCTGCTGCGGCGGGCCTGCGACGCGGGGTACAGCTCGGTGATGTACGACGCGGCGCAACTCCCTTACGCCGAGAACCTGGAGGCCACCCGCTGGGCCGCCGACTGGGCGCACGCCAACGGGCTGTGGATCGAAGCCGAACTCGGCGAGGTCGGCGGCAAGGACGGCGCCGCCCCGCCGGACCCGCACGCGCCCGGCGCCCGTACGGACCCGGACGAGGCGCGGCGGTTCGTCGCCGACTCCGGGGTGGACGCCCTGGCCGTCGCCATCGGCAGCAGCCACGCGATGACCAGCCGGACCGCCGCCCTCGACCACGCGCTGCTGGCCAGGCTGGCCAAGACGGTGGAGGTACCGCTCGTCCTGCACGGTTCGTCCGGGCTGCCGGACTGCGAACTCGCGGCGGCCGTCGCGGGTGGCATCCGCAAGGTCAACATCGGCACCGCGCTGAACCTCGCCATGACGGACGCCATCCGCACCCATCTCACCCCGGCGGACCCCCGGCCGTACCTGACGGCGGCCCGTTCGGCGATGACGGCGACGGCCAGGGCTATGATCGGCGCCCTGAACTGAGCCGGCATCGGGGGCGGTCGTGGACGTACGGCGGGGACAGCCGAGGCAGCCCGGGCAGCGGGACGAGCGGGTAGAGCGGGAACAGCAGGAACCGCGGGGGCGTGTCGACCGCAGGCGCTTCCTGCTGATCGCCGGGGTCCCGCTGCTGGCGGTGGGCGCGGGCACGGCCTACGCCGCGTGGCCCGGACCGGACCGGCCCGGGCCACAGGTCCGCACCGACCTGGAACCCCTGAACGCCCGCTTCGGCCCGTACGTGGGGACCCTCGTCGAGGCGCACTGGCTCGGCTACGACATCGACGAGCCGCCCGGTGGCAGCCGCACCATCCCAGGCCCCGACTCAAGGATCCGCCTGGTCGGCGTCGCCCGTCTGGCGCCCGGGGGTGCGGCGGCGGTCACGGGCCGGGCGGAGTACGCCTTCACGCCCGCGGCCGCGCCGTCCGAACCGCCCGCCTCACTGGTCCCGTACCTCCCGGCCGGTGCGGCCTGGCAGCACAGCCCGCAGTTCGACGCCCACGCCAACCGCGAGGGCGCCGAGGGGAACCCGTCGGGCGAGTACCTCTTCGACCCGGCCCGGGACCTCGTCCGCTTCGACCTTATGTACCTCTACACCTGACGGGCGGATGCCGGGCGTCAGATGCCCACGGCCCCGTCGATCCGCTCGCGGAGCAGGTCGGCGTGGCCGTTGTGCCGGGCGTACTCCTCGACCATGTGGATCAGCACCCAGCGCAGGGACACCCGGCCGCGCCACGCGTCGTCGGCCTCGACGTCGAGGTCCGGGGCCTCGGCCACGAAGCGTTCGGCGAAGGCCACTTCGTCACGCCAGGCCTCCCACGCCTCCTCGACGGCGGCGGGATCGCCGGGCCGCGCCCCGTCGAAGTCGCCGTCGGGATCGCCCAGCGAGGAGAAGCGGGGCGGGGCGTCCTGACCGGCCAGGACCTGCCGGAACCAGCGGCGCTCCACGTCCGCCATGTGCCGGACCAGCCCGAGCAGCGAAAGCGTGGACGGCTCCACCGAGCGCCGCGCCAACTCGGCTCCCAGGTCTGCGCACTTCAGTTCCAGCGTCGCCCGGTGGTCCGCCAGGAAGGCGGTCAGCATGGGCCGTTCGCCACCGGTCGCGGGGCCGGCGAAGCGACTGTCGCGCTCGGGCTCGACGAAGAATTCCGCTCTGCTCCGTGGGATCGTCATGGTGGTGAGTATGGCCGCCGGAGCCGAACGGCGGGCACGCGGGTCCTTCCGAATTCTTGCAACAGGTTCTAATCTGACCGCCGCCACACGCCATCACGCCATCACGCCATCACGCCGCTACGCCATCACGGCGAACCGGCTGGACCGGCTGGACCGGCTGGACCGCGAGATTCCCGGAGGGGCCGTGCACCTCGAATACACGCCTGAGCAGCAGCAGTTGCGCACCGAGCTGCGCGCCTACTTCGCCGAGCTGGTCCCCGAGGACGTCTACGCCCGCTACGAGGACCCGGCCGCCCAGAAGCGGTTCTACCGGGAGACCATTCGCAGGCTCGGAGCCGACGGCTGGCTCGGCGTCGGCTGGCCGAAGGAGTACGGCGGCCGCGGGATGACCCCGATGGACCAGTTCATCTTCTTCGACGAGGCCGCGCAGGCCGTCGTACCGCTTCCCCTCATGGCGCTCAACACGGTCGGGCCGACCATCATGCAGTTCGGCACCGACGAGCAGAAGGCCTACTTCCTGCCCAGGATCCTCGCCGGGGAGATCGACTTCGCCATCGGCTACAGCGAGCCCGACGCGGGCACCGACCTCGCCGCACTCACGTGCAAGGCCGTGCGCGAGGGCGACGAGGAGACCGGCACCTACGTCGTCAACGGGCAGAAGATCTGGACCACCAACGGCGACACCGCCGACTGGGTCTGGCTCGCCGTACGCACCGACCCGGACGCCCCCGCCCACAAGGGCATCACCATGCTCCTCGTCCCGACCTCGGACCCCGGCTACTCCTGCACCCTCATCAACACCCTGGCCTCCCACGACACCACGGCCAGCTACTACGAGGACATCCGCGTCCCCGCGGCCCGCCGCGTCGGCCAGGAGAACAAGGGCTGGCGGCTGATCACCAACCAGCTCAACCACGAGCGCGTCACCCTGGCCGCGCACGGCACGATGGCGATCCGGGCACTCCACGACGTACAGCGCTGGGCCGCCTCGACGAAGCTCGCGGACGGCCGCCGGGTCATCGACCTGTCCTGGGTCCGCGGCCGCCTCGCCCGCACCCACGCCCGCCTCGACGCGATGAAGCTGCTCAACTGGCAGATGGTGAACGCGGTCGAGTCCGGCACCCTCACCCCGCAGGACGCCTCAGCGGTCAAGGTGTACGGCTCCGAGGCACGCCGCGACGCGTACGCCTGGCTGATGGAGATCGTCGGCGCGGCCGGCCCCCTCAAGGACGGCTCTGCCGGCGCGGTCCTCCACGGCGAACTCGAACGCGGCTACCGCAGCGCGGTCATCTTCACCTTCGGCGGCGGCAACAACGAGATCCAGCGCGAGATCATCTCCTGGATAGGCCTGGGCATGCCCCGAGTCCGCCGCTGACCTCCGTCATGACGTCGGCGACGGTGTACGGGGTGGAGGAGGTCGTTGTGGGTTCCTCATCGTGGGTGCGGGGGCGAGCGGGTAGCGAGCTTCAGCGGACCAGGACTGCTTCGCCGGACCTGGGGACGACGGCCGTCCAGCCCAGCTCGTCCGTGATCCGGTCGCGAAGGGTCTCGGAGGCGGTCTCCTCGCCGTGCACGAGGTAGGTCGTGTGCGGAGCGGGGGCGGCGCGCAGCCAGTCGATGATCTGTCCGGCATCGGCGTGGGCGGAGAAGTGCGGTACGTCGGCGACCTCGGCGCGTACGGGGACGTACTCGCCGAACATCTTGAGCGCGCGGGCGCCGTCCACCAGGTCACGGGCACGGGTGCCCGCCGCGGCGAATCCGACGATGACGACGGCGTTGCGTGGGTCGGGCAGGATCCGGTGGAGGTGGTGCAGGACGCGGCCGCCGGTGGCCATCCCGGCGGAGGAGACGATGACCGCCGGGCCGGTGGTGTTGTTGATGTCGATCGACTCCTGCACGGTCCGGGCCGCCAGGAAGGGCTCCGGGCTGATCGCGGCCTCGCCGGCGGCGACAACCTCCGGACGGAGCTCGGGGGAGTGCGACCGGACGGCGTTCCGGTAGACGTCGAGGGCCGCCAGCGCCATGGGGCTGTCGACATACACGGGTACGTGAGCGGGCAGGGTGCCGTCACCGCGGAGCGCGGCGAGTTCGTGCAGGACGACCTCGGTACGGTCGATCGCGAAGGCCGGGATGACCACCGTGCCCCCGCGGGACAGCGCGCGGGTGATCACGGACGCGAACCCGTGCCGCGCGCCCTCGGCATCGTGGTGCCGGTCACCGTACGTCGACTCCATGAGCAGGACGTCGGCGCCGGTGAACGGTTCGGGCGGCAGAAGAAGCGGGTGCCCGGGGCGGCCGAGGTCCCCGCTGACGGCGAGGGTGTGGCCGTCCTCCAGGGTCAGATGGGCCCAGGCGGAGCCGAGGATGTGGCCTCCGTGGTGGAGCGTGAGCTTGGTCCCGGCCATGATCTCGACCTCGCTGCCGACGGGGACCGGGTCGAAGAACTTCACCGTGCGGTCGACGTCGTCATCGTCGTAGAGCGGCCTGGCGGGCCGGTGCTTGGACCAGCCGTGCCGGTTGGCGTGCTCGGCGGCCTCCATCTGCAGGCGCGCGCTGTCCCGGAGCACGATCTCGGCCAGCCGGGCGGTGGCGGCGCTGGTCAGGACGGGCCCGCGGAAGCCGTGCCGGACCAGCCGCGGCAGGTAGCCGCAGTGGTCCAGGTGGGCGTGGGTGACGACGACGGCGTGGATGTCGGACGCGTCGCACGGAAGCGTGCGCCAGTTCCGGCGGCGCAGGTCCGCGACACCCTGGAAGAGTCCGCAGTCGACGAGGATCCGGGCGTGGTCGCTCTCGACGAGGAACTTGCTCCCGGTGACCGTACGCACACCGCCGAGGAAGGACAGCAGGGCCGGGCGCGCGGCCGCCGAGCGGGCGTGGGCCGAGGGGGACGCTGACGGCCGGGACATGGGTGACTGAGGCGTGGGTGACGGGGACACGGGTGACTGGGACATGGCAGCGGCCCTCCTTCCGGGACGGGTGCCGCTGTCCAGCGTGGCACCGGCCCGCCTCTGCAGGAGGGGTCCGACCGGGCCAGGCAAAGGGCCGACCGGCCCAAGCGGGGCGAGGGCGCACGGGAACAGCCTGGCCCTGAACCCCTTTTCGTACCGCACACAGAGAGAAGGCCGCGCCATGAAGGCACTCGTCTTCCACGGGCCCGGACAGACCTCCTGGCAGGACGTCCCGGACCCCGCGATCAAGGACGCCGCCGACGCGATCGTCCGCGTCGACGCCGTCACCATCTGCGGCACCGACCTGCACATCGTCAAGGGCGACGTCCCCGAGGTCACCCCGGGCCGCGTCCTCGGCCACGAGGCCGTGGGCACCGTCGTCGAGACGGGCGGCGACGTACGCACCGTACGCCCGGGCGACCGGGTGCTGATCTCCTGCATATCCGCATGCGGCCGCTGCCGCTTCTGCCGTGAGGCCCGCTACGGACAGTGCCGCGGGGGCGGTGGCTGGGTCCTGGGCCACACCACGGACGGCACCCAGGCCGAGTACGTACGCGTCCCCTTCGCCGACCTGTCCGTGCACGCCCTGCCCAGCACCCTGCCGAGCGACGAGGCGGTGCTGCTCGCGGACATCTTCCCGACCGCCTACGAGGTGGGCGTCCTCAACGGCAACGTACGCCCCGGCGACACCGTCGTCGTGGTGGGCGCGGGCCCCATCGGCCTCGCGGTCATCGCCACCGCCTCGCTCTGCAGCCCGTACCGGGTCATCGCCGTCGACCCGGCCGCGTCCCGGCTCGCCGCCGCCCGCGGCCTCGGCGCCGACGCCACCGTCAGCGCCGAGGAAGGGCCCGAGAAGCTGGTGGAGGACCTGACCGACGGGCTCGGCGCGGACGTGGTCGTCGAGGCCGTCGGCGTGCCGGAGGCGTTCGAGATGTGCACCCGCATGGTCCGGCCCGGGGGCCGCGTCGCCAACATCGGTGTCCACGGCAAGCCCGCGACCCTCCACCTCGAAGACCTGTGGATCAAGGACGTCACCATCACCACCGGCCTCGTCGACACCCACTCGACCCCTGTGCTGCTCCGCATGATGGCCGCGGGCCGGCTGCCGGGGGCGGCGATGGTCACCCACCGGTTCGAGCTGGACCGGATGGCGGAGGCGTACGACATCTTCTCCCGGGCCGGTGACACCGGCGCCCTCAAGGTCGTCCTCGGCGCAGCACGGCACGACACGGTCGCCGTACCGTCCCAGGAGCACTGATCGCCCTCCTGAGCACTGATCGCGCTCAGGAGCAGTGCTCACCGTAGAACCCCGGCCCCGCCCCGCCCGGCTCACCGCTCGTCGCACGACGGCCGATGAGCCGGGTGCCGGTGCGTCACCGGATCTCCAGGACATCCGTCACCGGGCGACGCGGCGTGGCCGCTCCCGACGGGCCGTAGCCGAGCCGCACCACCATCTGGACGTGGCCCACGGAGGCGAGCGGATCGCGGACCGTCCAGCGGAGCTCCGGCCATTCGAGGGGCTGCGAGGTCATCGACGTGGCGAGGCCGTCGGCGGTGGCCCGCAGGAGTACGCGCTCGAGAGCCTGGCCGGCCCGCAGCCAGTCGGCCGGGGTGTCGGCCGGCGTGCCGAGCAGGGCGAGCTGGGGGTGCTTCTCGAAGACGGCCCAGCCGCGGTCCGGGACCGGGTGGGCCCGGCCGAAGTCGCGTACGGGCGCCGTCGCCGCGCCGGAGCTCCGGGGGCCGAACGCCGCGGCGGGAATCCCGTCGCCCCGCGTCGTGGCCCTGCCCGAGGTCTGGGCCTGGGGCGTGGGAGACGGGTCCGGCGCCCCGGTGGTCCATGAGGCCGTCTCCGCCCGGGCGAGCGGATCCATCTCCTCATGGTGCTCCGCGTCCCGTACGAGTGCCAGCACGGTCTCGGTGTGCCAGCTGTCGGGGACGGTCAGTTGGCAGCCCTCCAGGCGGGCGGCTGCCCGCAGGCCGTCCAGCAGCGCGGGCGCAACGCGCTCGTCGCCGAACGGATGGCGGCTGGTGTGCCGGCGCCGGAGTACGTCGTGCAGCGCGGCGAGCTCGTGGTTCTCCTCCGTGGGCGGCCCGAGGGCGACGTTGGCCAGCAGCCACGGGTCGGCGGGGTCGGGCAGCAGGGCCACGTGGGCACCGAGCCCGTTCCACGCCGCCGACACGCGCAGGTTGAACAGCGCCGCGGCACAGCCCAGGTGGAGGGCGCGGTGATCGGGGTCCGTCCGTGTCATGGCCCGCTCCGGATCGCCGCGCAGTTCGAGGGTGCCGGCCGCCGAGTGCAGGAGGAACCGCCAGGGCTGCGCGTTGTGCATCGAGGGGGCAGTGACGGCGTCCGCCACGAGCCGGGCGGCGGTGTCCGCGTCGACGTGGGATGCGCTCATGGGAATCGTCCTGTCCGTGCGTTCCTTCAGGTGTCCGGCCGGCGGCCGGAGGTCACCACGGCATCGCGTGGCGGACGTTGCCGACGCCGGTGCTCTCCTCGTCGTCGGTGCGGGCCGTCAGGCGTGATGCCACGGCCACGACGCCGTCGATCCGTTCGACGAGAGAGAGGATCACGGGCAGCCGGCTCCGGCGCGGAACGGTGCCGTCGAGGGTGACGATGCCGTCCACCACGTGCACCTCGATGTCGGCGGTCGGTACGTCCGCCACGTCCCGCAGGACCTCCTGGACCCGTCGGCGTATCTCGGAGTCCGGGCGCAGGAACATGCGGAGCAGGTCCCGGCGGGTGATGATGCCGACCAGCCGGTCCTCCTCGTCCACGACGGGAAGCCGCTCGATGCCGCGGCGGGTCATCAGCCGGGCCGCGTCGGCCGCCGTCCCGTCGGCGAGGACGGTGATCGCCGGAGCGGACATGATCTCGCCCGCCGTGGTCGGCCGGGCCGCCGGCCTCTCGTCCGGTGACGCGTACGGATCGGGTCCGGCGTGGGCCAGTACGTCGGTCTGCGAAACGACACCCACCACACGGTCCTCGTCGTCCAGGACGGGGACACCGCTGATGTCGTACTGGGCGAGCAGTTTCGCGACGTCCTTGAAGGCGGTTCCCGGAACGACGGAGACGACCTCGTCGCTCATCAGGTCCGTCACCTTGAGGCTTTGCATGGGGCTCTCCTGCTCTGCCGTGTCGTGTCGTGTCGTGCGTGCCGGGTCTTGCGTGCCGTTCGGCCGCCAGCGGCTGTGCGGGGTGCATACGTCACCCAGCATCCGCCGGAGCCGGCGGGGGAGCGAGGGGCCGAACGGTCCCGTCCGGGGACCGGAAGGGCCCCCGGCCCCCGGCTACCCGGTCCCGGTGGTACGTCGTCTTCGGCGCCGCCACCGACGGCAGGGCGCTGTACCTGGCGGCGGAGACCGTCGAAGAGGTTCGTAGCGCGGGCCGTGAACTGCTGCGACGGCCGGCCGGGGGCTGACACGTCCGTACTGGACGGGAAACCGCCGCCGGCCGGGATTACTGTGGACAGCGTGGTCCTCTCACCGCTGTCCCCGGCCGGAGGTGGGGCATGAGCGAAGGCGGCAGGCCCACCGGCGGCGGCGTGCCGCGACTGCGGCTGGACGAGCTGCTCGACGAACTCCAGGACGAACTCCAGGTACGCATAGACGAGGTCAGAGGTGCCCGTGACCGGCTGAACGGCCTCCTGGAAGCCGTCATGTCCGTCGGCCGGAAGCTGGATCTGCCGCAGGTTCTGCGCGGCATCGTGGAGGCCGCCGTCGTGCTCGTGGACGCCGAGTACGGAGCCCTGGGAGTCGTCGGCGACGGGAAGAAGCTCGCCGAGTTCCTCCCCGTCGGCATCAGCGACGAGGTCCGCGCACGCATCGGGGACCTGCCCTCCGGCCACGGCATCCTCGGCGAACTGATCCGCCACCCCGCACCCCTGCGCCTCGCGGAGCTGTCCGAGCACCCCGCCTCGTACGGGTTCCCGCCGCACCACCCCCCGATGCACTCCTTCCTCGGCGTCCCCATCCGCGTCGGCGAGGCGGTCTTCGGCAACCTCTACCTGACCGAGAAGCGCGGAGGCGCCCACTTCGACGCCGAGGACGAGTCCGTCCTGTCCACCCTCGCGGTCGCCGCCGGCATCGCCATCGAGAACGCCCGCCTCTACGAGGAGGCCCGCCTGCGCGAACGCTGGCTGACGGCGAGCGCCGACATCACCAGCGCACTGCTCTCCGGAACGCCCCGCGACGACGTCCTCGACGGAATGCTGGACCGGGCCAGGGACATCACCGGCGCCGAGCTGGGCGTCTTCTACCTCCTCGGCCCCGTCGGCGACCTGCGCGGCTCCCTCGCCCGCGGGGAGGGAGCGGCAGCACACCGGGGGCTCGTGCTGCCCGGTACGCGGGGCACCCTGGCCGGGGCCGCCCTGGACCGGGACGGCCCGCTCACCGTCGCGGACGTCGAGAACGACCGGCAGATCACCGTGCAGCCCGAACGGTGGAAAGGCATGGGCCCGGCCGTCGCCGTCACCGTCGGCACGAAGGAGAAGCTCAGCGGCGTGCTGGTGCTCGCCCGCCGCCGCGGGCGGGCGAGGTTTGCCACCGCGGAGGTCGCCGCGCTGCCCGGCTTCGCGGGCCAGGCGGCCCTGGCCCTGGAGCTGGCGGACCGGCGCCGGGACGCCGAGCAGACGAGCATGCTGGAGGACCACGACCGTATCGCCCGCGACCTCCACGACCTGGCCATCCAGCGACTCTTCGCCACGGGCATGACCCTGCAGAGCGCCCGGCGTTTCGTCGACCACCCCGAGGCCTCCGAACGGCTCGCCCGGGCGGTCGACGACCTCGACGCCACCATCAAGATCATCCGGTCCACCATCTTCGGGCTCCGCGCGCACGACTCCCCGGCCGTGGGCTCCAAGCTGCGTGCGCGCGCCGTGCAGGCCCTGGACGAGGCCGCCGCGGGCCTCGGCTTCGCCCCGGCCCTGCGCATGGAGGGGCTGATCGACACCGACGTACCGCCGGCCGTGGCTGAGGAGGCCCTCGCCGTCATCGGCGAAGCCCTCAGCAACGTGGCCCGGCACGCCCGCGCCACCCGCGTCGACGTGTCGATCGCCGCGAGCGACGGGATCCTGACCCTGGAGGTGGCGGACGACGGTGTAGGCCTGCCCGAGGGCGGCGGCCGACGCAGCGGGCTGCGCAACATCGCCGAGCGCGCCGAGGGTCTCGGGGGCCGGATGACGGTCGGCCCGCGGGGCCGGGGCGAGCGCGGCACCCGCCTGCGCTGGCTGGTGCCGCTGGCTCCCCCGGGGACCGGAGCGAAGCCGCCGCCCGGGTGAGCGACAGGCCGGACGGGAGCGACGCCTCGTGACTGGGGACCCTACGGGCCGCCGTGCTCGGGGCTGTGGCCGAGACCGTGGCTGTCGCCGTGATCACGGTCGTGGTCGTGACCGTGATCGTGGTCGGGCTCGTGCTCGTGGACCTGCGCGGCGATCACGGCTGCCTGGACCCGGCGTTCGACGCCCAGCTTGCCGAGCAGCCGCGAGATGTGGTTCTTGACGGTCTTCTCCGACAGGTAGAGCCGCTTGGCGATCTGCCGGTTGGTGAGGCCCTCGCCGATGAGCTCCAGCACGGCCCGTTCCCGTTCCGTCAGAGCCGCCAGGCGGGCGTCCTCCGGCTCCTTCGGCGCCTCCGGGGCACGCAGGGAGTGCATCAGCCGGGCGGTGGTGGCCGGATCGAGCATGGACTGCCCGGTGGCGACGGTGCGTACGGCGGAGACCAGGTCGGAGCCCTTGATCTGCTTCAGTACGTATCCGGCCGCGCCCGCCATGATCGAGTCCAGCAGGGCGTCCTCGTCGTCGAAGGACGTCAGCATCAGGCAGGCCAGGGTGGGCATGTGGGAGCGCAGCTCCCGGCAGACGGTGATGCCGTCGCCGTCGGGCAGCCGGACGTCGAGCACGGCCACGTCCGGACGCAGCGCCGGACCGCGGGCGAGGGCCTGCTCGGCCGTGCCCGCCTCACCCACGACGCTGATGTCCGGTTCGGCGTCGAGGAGGTCCCGCAGCCCCCGCCGGACCACCTCATGATCGTCGAGGAGGAACACCTTGATCGGCGTCCGGGGAGAGACATTCGGATCGTCGGACATATTCGCCCCTGATTCGGACCCTGCTGTGACCTTCCGTCCGTATTGTCTCAGGGAGGAGTGCGCCGCACCCGTGGGACCGACCGACGCGGGTGCGGCGCAATGCGCGATCCGGACGCCGCGGCGGCCGCGGTGTCAGCCGTGCCCGGGCAGCGGTTCGCGGGCCGCGTGCCAGGCGGGCGGGAGGGCGGCGACGCCCGTCCGGGCGGCGATCACCCCGCCCGCGATGGCGCAGGTGGTGTCGATGTCCCCGCGCCCGGCGACGGTGGACCACAGGCCCTCGTGCAGATCGTCGAGGTGTCCCGCCGCGCACCAGAGGGCGTAGGGGACGGTGTCGGGCCCGGACATCCGGTATCCGGAGCCCAGGACCTCCGCGGCGTGCCGGACCGAGGCACGCGGCGACATCCGGGCCGCGATCCGTATCCCCGAGCGGACGTCGCCGTCGGGCAGCCGTGCGGCGACCTCGTGGAGGAAGTCCGGCCGGGCCGGGGCGGGCCCGCCCCGGCTGCGCGCCGCCAGGGCTGCGGCGACGGCCACCGCCACCGCTCCGGCCACCGCCTCCGGGTGGTGGTGCGAGACGACGCTCTGCTCGGCTGCCAGCCCGGCGGCGACGTCGAGGTCCGCGCAGTGCCAGGCACCGAGCGGGGCCACGCGCATGGCCGCGCCGTTGCCCCAGGAGCCCTGGCCTTCGAACTGCCCGGCCACCACCTCCCGCCAGGGCTCGCCCTCGCCGATCCGGCGGAGCACGTCGTGCATCGAGGCTCCGTAGCCGCGGTGCGTGTCGTCGGCGTAGGCCTCGGCGAGGCGGCGGGCCAGGCGGTCCTGGTCGATCGCTGCGCCGCCCTCGGTCAGTTCCCGTACCAGGACGAGCGCCTGGGCGGTGTCGTCGGTCCACTCCCACAGCGGCTCCGGGGGCACGGTCCGTGCCTCCAGGGCCGCTTCACCCTCGCGGCGCAGTATGCCGAACCAGCGCTCACCGAAGGCATCGCCGAAGGCGAGCCCGGAGAGCGAGTCGAGCGCGGGGACGGGCAAGTTGATCATCGGACCAGTATCACAGGGCGGAGGCGTACGCGGCACCGTGTTTCGGTGCGGCCGCGGCGCCGCCGGAACCGGAACCGGAACCGGGAGTGGGGCCAAGGCCGCGGCCGGACACGCCCTACGGTGCCGGCGCCGGCGTCGGCGTGGCCGCGTCGACGATGCGGCCGTCGCGGAGTTCCACGACCCGGTCGGCGAGTTCGATGAGCTGGGGGTCGTGGGTGGCGACCAGGATGGTGACCCCCTCGCTGCGCACCACCGCGCGCAGCAGCTCCATGATCGACCGGCCGGTCTCCGAGTCGAGCTGGCCCGTCGGCTCGTCGGCGATGATCAGGTCGGGGTCGTTGGCGAGGGCGCGGGCCACCGCCACGCGCTGCTGCTGACCGCCGGAGAGTTCGCCCGGGCGCTGCTCGGCGTGGTCCGCGAGGCCGACCAGGGCGAGCAGGGTCCGGGCGCGCTCCTCGCGCTCCTTGGCCGGGACGCGCCGCAGCCGCATCGGTACGCCGACGTTCTCGGCGGCGGTGAGGACGGGAATCAGGCCGAAGGACTGGAAGACGAAGCCGATGCGGTCGCGGCGCAGGGCGAGCAGGTCCGGCTCGCCCAGGGTCGCCAGGTCGGTGCCGTCGACGCTGATCCGGCCACCGGTCGGGGCGTCGAGGCCGCCGACGAGGTTCAGCAGGGTGGTCTTGCCGGAGCCCGACCGGCCCTTGAGCGCGGTGAGTTCGCCCCGGCGCACCTCGAAGGACACGCCGCGCAGGGCGTGGACGGCCTGCGCTCCGCTGCCGAAGCTGTGGCGTACGTCGTCCACGACCACGATCGGCGTGCCGTCGTCCTTCCGTGCCGCCGGGACCGTGGCCGTTTCCTGGTGATCCGTCATCGCCTGTACCCCCCGTTGGGTCGTCGGGCGGAGCGTTCGGCTCCGTATCTCCCGCCCCGGTCCCGCTGCCGCTGCAACATTCTGATCGCATTTGCGCATCCGTTGCACCAATCACGCAAGCCCCTTCCGCCCCTGGCTCGAATCTGACAACATCGTCCGCTATCCGGTACCAGGGGTCCGGATGGGGGAGGGACTGACCACGTGCTCGGCTTCGTCGTGCGCCGGCTGCGCGGGCGTTGGCCGCTCGCCGTCGCCGTGCTGCTCACCGTACTGATCACCGCGACCGCTCTGACCGCGCTGACGGCTTTCACCCGTGGCGTGGGGGAGGAGGGACTGCGGCGGGCCCTGGCCGGCCCGGAACAGCCGCGGACCACCGTCGTGATCACCAGCGGCCATCCCGCCGCCGACCGCGCCAAGGACGACGAGTCCGTCCGGGCATACGCGGACCAGGTGTTCGGACGGCTTCCCGTCACCGCCGAGAGCGTGGCCCGCAGCCGCTCGTACGGACTCCCCGGCGCCGCCGCCTCGGGCCAGGACGCCGACCTCACCCTGCTCGCCGCCCTCGCCCGGGACCACGTACAACTGCTCGCCGGCCGGTGGCCCGAGCCGGTCACCGCCGCCACGCCCGCCACTGCTGCCCCGGCCTCCACTGCCGGAGCCACCACCGCCCCGGCGCCGGCCCAGGTCGCCGTGCCGCGCGCCGCCCTGGCCCGCCTCGGCCTCACGGAGGCCGCGCTGCCCGCACCCGTCCGGCTCGACGACCGGTTCGGCGGCCCCCAGCTGACCGTGCTGGTCACCGGCGTGTACCGGGCCGCCGACCCGGACGCCGGATACTGGAAACTCGACCCGCTCGGCGGCCGTGAGGTCCAGTCCAGCACCCTGGCCACCTACGGTCCGCTCCTGGTGGACGACAGCGCCTTCACCACGGGCGCTCTCCTCCAGAACTACCGCCTCACGCTGCTCACTCCGGACCTGCGCACCCTCCGCACGGCCGAGGCCGCGACCGTCCGCACCGCGGCGGACCCCGCCGCGGCGGCCCTGGAGAACGCCACCTCCCTGCGCGCCGCCACCGAGCTGCCGAAGGTCCTCACCGAGCTCGACTCCGGGATGCGCGTCGCCCGTTCGACCCTGATGATGGGCGCCCTCCAGCTTGCCGTCCTCGCCACCGCCGCCCTGCTCCTCGTCTCCCACATCGTCGCGGTCCGCCAGGAACCGGAGCGCGTCCTGCTCACCGCGCGCGGCGCCTCCCGCCGACGCCTCGGCGCCCTGAGCGCGACCGAGTCCCTGCTGCTGGCCCTGCCCGCCGCCGTCCTGGCACCGCTGCTGACCCCGCCCCTGCTGAGCCTGTTCAGCCGGTTCGGACCACTGGAGCGGGTCCACCTGCGCATCCCGGACACCTGGCTGGTCTGGCCCGTCGCCGCCGGCTGCGCCCTGGCCTGCGTCCTGCTGACGACCCTGCCCGCCGTCCTGCGCGGCGCCTCGGCCGCCGTACTGCGCCGCGCCGGTAGCAGGCAGGCCATGGTGGCCGGGGCCGCCCGCTCCGGCCTGGACCTGGCCGTGGTGGTCCTCGCCGTCCTCGGTTACCAGCAGCTCTCGAAGTACGGCGACACCGACACCCCGCCGGCCACCACCGGCTTCGGCGACGGACTCGGCGTGGACCCCGTCCTCGTCGCCGCGCCCGCCCTGGCCCTGTGCGCAGGCACGCTGCTCGTCCTGCGGCTGCTGCCGTTCGCGGCGCGCGCCGGGGGACGGCTGGCCGCCCGCGGCCGCAGCCTCGCCCCGGCCCTGTTCGGCTGGCAGCTCGCCCGGCGCCCCGGCCGGGCCACCGGGCCCGTACTGCTCCTCGTACTCGCCGTCTCCAGCGGCATCCTGGCCCTCGGCCAGGACTCCGTCTGGTCCGCGTCCCAGCGCGACCAGGCCGACTTCGCGACCGCGGGCGGCCTGCGGATCTCGGCCGGCAGCATGCCCGCGATGGGACAGGGCGGCCGCTACGGGGCACTGCCGGGCGGCGACCGCCTGGGCCCGGTGATCCGCCGGGAGCAGCAACTGCCCGGCGGCATCGTCGCCGACGTCATGGCGCTGGACGCCGCCAAGACGGCCGCGCACATACCGCTGCGCGCCGACCTGCGTGGCGGCCGCGACATGCGCGAACTCTTCGCCCCGCTCGCCGACACCGCCGCGCAGGCCCCCGGCATCGCACTGCCCGGCACCCCCCGCCGGATCGACCTCGACGTGTCCGTACGATCCGCCGGCACCGGCTGGGCCGCCGTCAGCATGCTGCTGCGCGACCGGTTCGGGGCCCTCCACGGCACGCAGTCGGTCACCCTGCCCGCCGACGGCGACACCACCCTCGCCTTCCCCCTGGACACCCTCACCGGCGCCCCGGTCGGGACCGCCGCCACCCCGCTGACCCTCGCGGGCCTGCGACTCTCGTACGCCGGGGACGGCAGCCCACCCGGCGACGGCAGCGAACTGACCCTGCGCCGGATCGCCGTCTCCGGCACCGCTGACGGCGCCGCGACGGCGGTCCCCGCACCCGCAGCCACCGGCCCGGACGGCTGGCGCACCTCGTCCTCGCCGGAGCAGCGCGTCCAGCGGGCCCCCGAACTCCCGCCGCTCCCGGCCGGATCCACGGACCTGGCACGCCTGCGCTACTGGGGCGGCTTCGGCACCGACAGAGGTGTCACCGCCGTACTGTTCCCGGCGCCCGCCGCGCCGCCCGCCGACGCCGTCCCGGCCGTCGCCACCACCCGCTACCTGCGGACCGTGGGCGCCTCCGTCGGAGACACCGTCCGCGTCCCGATGGACGGAGCGACCGTCCCCCTGCGGATCACCGCCGCCGTGGACTCCCTCCCCGTGGCCGGCCGGACGGCCCTCGCCGCGGACCTCCGCGTGCTCGGCCGCTTCCTCGTGGAATCCGCCGGCCGGCAGCCGGCCCCGCCCACCGAGTGGTGGCTGCCAGCCACCTCGGCGGCCGATCCCGTCCCGGCCCGCGCCGCCGCCGAACTGCGCGCGGGAGCCAGGACCGAGCGCGTCCAGCTCCGCGAGGAGATCACGGACCGTCTGCTCGACGACCCGCTGAGCGCCGGCCCGCAGAGCGCGCTCGCCGCCCTCGCCGTCGCCTGCGCGGTGCTCGCGGCCATCGGCTTCGCGACCTCCACGGCCGCCGAACGGCGGGTGCGCGGCCGGGAGTTCTCCGTCCTGCTCGCACTCGGCACCCCGCGCCGGTCCCTCGCCAGGGCGGCCGCCGCCGAGGGCGGAGTGCTGATCCTCATCGGGACCGCCGTCGGCACCGGCCTGGGCGTCGCCCTCGTGCATCTGATGGCGCCCCTGATCGTGCTGACCCCGTCGGCCGGGCGGCCGTTCCCGCCCGTACAGGTGGACATGCCGCTCTGGCAGATCCTGCTGACGGCCGCCGCCATCGCCGCCGTTCCCCTGCTGTCGGCCGTCTTCAGCGGCCCCCGGGGCCGCGACATCGCCGCCCGGCTGCGCCCCGTGGAGGAGATGTGACCACCCCGCCGCCGTCCGCCACCCCGCCGTCGCCGGCCCCGCCGGAGCGGTCCGCCCCCCAGCCGCCCGCCGCCCCGCGGGCCGGGACGCGGCCCGCGCCGTGGGTCCGGACCCGGCTGCGCGCGGCTCCGCTCGGCACGCTGCTCGCCGCCGCGCTGGCGTTCGTCGCGGTCCTCTTCGCCGCCGCACTGCCACGGGCCCAGGACCGGGGCGCCGACCAGGCCCTGCGGTCCTTCCTGACCGACAGCGGGTCGACCCGCACCAGCCTGCGGGCGACCGCGCCGGCCCCCGGGGCCGGGCAGAGCGCCGAGGCCCTGGACCGGACGCTGAAGAGCCTGCTCGCCCAGACCGGGAACACCTTCCACGTCGACACCGACCGGGTCGTCCACGGCACACGGACCGTGAAGCGGCAGCCACTGCTCAACCCGGAACTGTCCCGACCCCACGGCATACCGCCCATGATGTCCCTGCTGTACATCCAGCAGGCGCGGGACCACGTGAAGCTGGTGGAGGGGCACTGGCCGGGTGACACCCCCCGGTCTGCCGGGGCCGCCGGGGTCACGGGGGCCGCCGCGTACGAGCCGCCGCTCCAGGTCGCCATGTCGCAGCAGGCCGCCCGGACCATCGGCGCCCGCGTGGGATCCGTCCTGCAGAGCGCGCCCCTGGTCGACGGCACGCCGTCCGTCGAGGTCGTGGGCCTCTACTCGGTCCCGGACGAGACCGAGGACTTCTGGGTGGACCTGGACTGCCTCCCGCGCGCCTGCAAGACCTTCGTCGGGGACAGCTACCTGTGGGAGGCCGACGCCCTGATCGGCGCCGGCGACCTCGAACGGATGGACCTCTGGGGCCACGACGCCGATGACTTCTGGCGCCTCCCCGTGGACGTCGGCAGCCTGCGGGCCGACCGGCTCGACGCCACAAAGAAGGAGATCGCCTCCTACGTGGCCGGACCCACCGCCGCCCGGCTCGCGTTCGAGACCCGCCGTGAGGGACTGCGGACCACCTCCTGGCTGCCCGAGCTGTTCGAGCAGGCTCACGAACGCAGGCAGGCGGCGGCGCCGCTCGCGCTGATCGGACCCGCCGGGGTCGGCGGCGTCGCCTTCGTCGTCCTGTGCCTCGCCGGCGCGCTCGCCACGGACCGGCGGGACGCCGAACTGCGGCTGCTGCGGGCACGCGGCGGCTCGCGCTCGGCCATCGTCGGCCGCCTCCTCCGGGAGGGCGCCGTCACCGTCCTCCCGGCGGCCGCGGCCGCCACCGCACTCGCCGTACTCCTGCTGCCCACGCCCCGGCTCGCCCCCGCGGTGCTCTCCGCTGCGGCCGTCGCGCTGGTCGCGCTGCTGACCTTCCCGGTACGGGCGGCCGTGCTGCTGACCCCGCCGCGCCCGGCCGGGCGCTGGCGTCGGCCCGTGGCCGAACTGCTCGTTCTCGCCGCCACGGCCGCCGCCGTGCTGGAGGTCCGCCGCCGCGGGGTCGCCCCGGCCGGCAGCGACCCGGACCCGCTGCTCGTCGCGTCCCCGCTGCTGCTCGCCCTGTGCGGCGCGCTGCTGCTGGCCCGGGTCCAGCCCGTGGTGACGGGGTGGTTCGCCCGGGTGGCCGGCCGCAGCTCCGGACTGGTCGGCTTCCTCGGACTGGCCCGGGCCGCCCGCGGCACCGGAGCCCGCGGCGCGGGCCGCTCCGGCCCTTCCGTCCTGCCGATGGTCGCCGTGCTCCTCGCCATCACCACCGGGGGGTTCGGGGCCTCCGTCCTGCAGTCCGTCGAGTCGAACCGCCTCGGGGTCGCCCGGCTGACGGTCGGGGGCGACGCGTCGATCTCCGCCTTCGGCAAGGGGAACCTTCCCGACGGCCTCGCGAAGGCCGCCGGTGAACTGCCGGGCGTACGGACCTCCGTACCGCTGTGGGTCGACCACGACTCCTCCCTCGTGGGCACCGTCCGGCGCTCCAGCCAGGTCAACCTGATCGTCGTCGACCCGGCCGCTTACGCCGAACTGTCCCGCGTCCTCGACTGCGGCCGCTTCGACCCCGCCCTGCTCGCCACAGGCGGCGGGGAGTCCGCGGACGCGCCGGTGCCCGCGCTGTTCACCTCCGGCGTGGCACGCCTGGGCGGCTCGGGCACCTTCACCGTCCAGCCCGGCAACGGCGGCGAGGTGCGGGTCCGGGGCGCCGCCGTGATCGACTGCACCCCCGCGGTCCCGGCCGCCGACGCCGCGACCGTCGTCCTGCCCGCGGGCCGGGCGACGGCCCTGATCGGCGGCTCCGACCGCCCGAACCGGTGGATCGGCCTCGGCCCCGTCGACGGGGACCGGCTGCGCGCACTGGTACGGTCCGCGCTGCCGGCGGAGTCCGCGACCCCGCCGGCGCCCGGGTCCGCGACCCCGTCGGCGTCCCCGTCGCCCACGACCCCCGTCGCGGGGCGGGCCCCGGCCGCGGGGCCACAGCCGGACGACGAGGTGTATCCCGTGCGCACCAGCGCCGACGCCGTCGCCGCGCTGGGCGCCGATCCGCTGCAGCGGTCGGCCGAGCGCCTCTTCTGGGCGTCCGTCGCCGGAGCGGCCGGCTTCGCCCTGCTGGCCGTACTGCTGACGCTGATGCGGACCGTCCCCGAACGCGCGGCCCTGCTGGCCCGGCTGCGCACGATGGGCCTGCGCCGCCGGCAGGGCGTCGCACTGATCCTCGCCGAGACCCTGCCGCAGACCCTGGCGGCGGCCCTGGGCGGGGCACTGGTGGCGGCCGCCGCGGTGGCGCTGCTGGGCCCGGCGATGGACCTGTCCACCCTGGTCGGCGCGAGCGTGCCGACCGGCGTACGGCTCACGGCGGCGCCCGTACTGACCCAGGCCCTGGGCCTGGCCGCCCTGGTCGCCGCGGCCATGCTCGTCGAGGCGGCGACATCCGGGCGACGGCAGATCACCACCGAGTTGAGAGCGGGAGACCAGCGTTGAACAGCGACCAGCCGACGTACGAGGAGCTGCGCCGCCGGGCGACGGCAGCCGCGGAGCCCCGCGCCCGGGCGGTGGACGCCGCGATCGCCTGCGACCGCCTGGTACGGATCTTCAGCACGGACGGCATCGAGGTACAGGCCCTCCAGGGGCTGGAGCTGACGGTCGAACAGGGCGACCTGGTGGCCCTCGTCGGCGCCTCGGGCAGCGGCAAGTCCACCCTCCTGAACATCCTGGCGGGACTGGACGTCCCGACGGCGGGCAGCGCGGCCGTCGCCGGCTACGACCTGCTGGAACTGACGGCGCGGGACCGGCTGCGCTACCGGCGCGAAGCGGTCGGGTTCGTCTTCCAGCAGACGGCCCGCAATCTGCTGCCGTTCCTGACGGCCGCCCAGAACGTGGCGCTGCCGATGCAGTTGAAGGGCGGAGGCTCCCGTCGAGGCGGGAGCGCCCGCCGCTCGGCCCGGGTGGCGGAGCTCCTGGACGCCCTCGGGATCGGCGACCTGGCGCACCGGCTCCCGGCGGAACTGTCAGGCGGCCAGCAGCAGCGCGTCGCGATCGCGGTGGCGATGGCCAACGACCCCAAGGTGCTGCTGGCCGACGAACCCACCGGCGAACTCGACTCCGAGACGGCCGCGGCCGTCTTCGAGGCCTTCCGCACGGTCAACAAGGAACTCGGCGTGACGGTGGTCATCGTGACGCACGACCCCATGGTGGCGGGCGAGGTCCGCCGCACCGTCGCGATCCGCGACGGCCGCACCAGCAGCGAGGTCCTGCGCCGCCTGGTCACCGACGAGCACGGCGAGGAGTCGATCAGCGAACGGGAGTACGTCGTCCTGGACCGTTCGGGACGCGTCCAGCTCCCCGCGAAGTTCCTGGAGGCCCTCGGCATGGAACACCGGGTGGCGGTCGACCTCGCGGCGGACCACATCGAACTCCGCCCGGACCGCGCCTCCTAGGAGGTGTCCGGCGGGGCGGCGGCGCGGGAGCACCCGGCCGGGCGTCAGCCTGTTGGCCCACCGCGGACTGACAGGCCGTCATGCGGGCCCCTACGCTGCAGTGCGCGCACGCCTCCGGCATGCCCGGAGGGCGCCGCTGTCGCGACCTCACGCGCCGCCCGACAGCGCCCGGACCCGCCGGCGAGGGCTCGCCCGAGGACGGGCCCGCCCCCGCACCCCGGCCGAAAGGTCTGCCGCCGATGACCCCCCGCACCGCCCGACCGCGCCGCGCGCGCTGGGCCCTCTCGCTGGCCGCCGTGTTCCTCCTCGGCCTCGCCTGCCCGCCCGCTGCCGCCGCCCCGGTCCCCGCACCCGTCCCCGTACGTGCCGCGGTCGGGGACATCACCGAGTACCCGCTGGCCGCCGGGAGCGCGCCGGGCGGCATCACCACCGGATCCGACGGCAACCTCTGGTTCACCGAGACCGGCACCAGGAAGATCGGCCGGCTCACCTCCGCCGGGAAGCTGACCGAGTTCCCGCTGCCCGGCACCGCCAACGACGCGCTCGGGATCACCGCGGGCCCCGACGGCAATCTGTGGTTCACGGACATCACCGGCCGGATCGGGAAGATCACCACGGCCGGCGTCGTCACCGAGTACGCCCTGCCGCCGGGCAGCGGACAGCCGTTCGCCATCACCACCGGCCCGGACGGGAACCTCTGGTTCACCGAGGACCCCGGCGACAGCATCGGCAGGATCACCACGGCGGGCGTCATCACCCGCTACGCGCTGCCCCACCCGGGCAGCGGGCCGGAGAGCATCGTGACCGGCCCCGACGGGAACCTGTGGTTCACCGAGATCCTCGGCAACCGCATCGGGAGGATCACCACGGGCGGCGTCGTCACCGAGTACGCCCTGCCCCACCCCGACAGCGGACCCGACGTCATCACCGCCGGTCCCGACGGCCGGCTCTGGTTCACGGAACTCTTCGGCAACCGGATCGGGAGGATCACCACCGACGGGACGGTCACCGAGTACGACGTGCCCGCGGCCGACAGCGGCCCGGACGGGATCGCCGCCGGCCCCGACGGCAATCTGTGGTTCACCGCGCAGCTCGGGAACGGCATCGGCCGGATCACCCCGGCAGGGCGGTTCACGCACTACCCGCTGCCCGGCGCGGACTCCTTCCCGACCCGCATCACCGCGGGGCCGGACGGCGGCATGTGGTTCACCGAGATCGTCGGCGACCGCGTCGGCCGCATCGACGCCGGCGCCGGCCGGCCCAGGGCCGACCTGGCGGTCCGGCTGAGCGCGCCGGCCACCGTACGGGAGGGCGGTCAGTACACCTACACCGTCACGGTGACCAACGACGGGCCCTTCGCCGCGGCCGACACGACGGTCACCCTGAACCTGCCGCGCGGGGCGCGGGTCACGGGCACGGATCCGGCCACCGTCCGGGGCGGCGTCCACCGGGTGAGCCGGCGGATCGAGGCCCTCGGGGCCGGACAGCTGCGGGTCTTCCACGTCACGGTGCGGGCCGACCGGCGGCCCGTCGTCATCGCGACGGCCGAGGTGCACTCCCGTACACCGGACCCGAAGCGGAGCAACAACACCGACAGGGCGGTCACTCGGGTGACCCGCCCCTGACCGCCCGGCCTGCGGTGCGGCTCAGTCCACGTCGATGTGGACGCTGGTGGACTTCACGCGGGCGACGGCCCGCACGCCGACCGCGAGCCCGAGCTCCTCGACCGCCTCACGCGTCAGCAGGGAGACCACCCGGTGCGGACCCGCCTGGATCTCGACCTGGGCGGCGACCTCGCCGAGCGTCACCGCGGTCACGATGCCGGGCAGCGCGTTGCGTGCGGACGTCGAGGGCTCACCCGCGTCCTCGGCGGCCTCCCGGGCGAGCTCCGTGCAGAGGGCGGCCAGATGGACGCCCTCGACCATTCGCCTGGTGCCGTCCCGCCGGGTCGGGAAGCGGCCGGCATCGGCCCAGCGGCGGGCGGTGTCGGTGCTGACGCGGAGGAGTTGGGCGGCCTCGCCGATGGTGTAGAGCTGCACCCGGCAACTCTATGCGTCCGGCCGGTCCGGCCGGTCCGGCCGCTGCCCCGAGGACGCCTCCCTCGGTAGGCTGGAGCCGCCGGGCGCCTGCGACGGGGAGGTACGGGATGGGGAACACCGCGACCGGACCCGACCCGGGACCCGGACCCGACCCGGGACCCGGACCCGGCCCCGAACCACGCACCGGACCCGGGGCGGGAACCGCGCCCGGGGCGGGAACCGGACCCGACCCGGGGCTCTACGGCCCCGGCTCCGTCACCTGGCAGTGCCACGGCGACCCGATGATGTGGATCGCCGGGGTCCGCGCCCTCTACCTCCAGGCCCTCCACCCCCGCGCCGTACGGGGCGTCAGGGAGAACTCCGACTTCCGGCGCGACGCCTGGGGCCGGCTGCTGCGCACCGCCGACTTCGTCGGCACGCTCACCTACGGCACCACCGAGGCCGCCGAGCACGCCGGCCGCCGGGTCCGGGCCATCCACCGCAGGCTCTCCGCCACCGACCCGGCCACCGGCCGTACCTTCCCCGTCGACGACCCCGAGCTGCTGCTGTGGATCCACTGCGCGCAGATCGACAGCTTCCTGCACGTGCTGCGCCGGTCGGGCATCACGCTCACCACCGCCCAGGCCGACCGATACGTGGACGAGAACCGCGTCAACGCACGGCTCGTCGGACTCGACCCGGCGGACGTACCCGCCGACACCGCCGGGCTCGCCGCCTACTTCGACAAGGTCCGCCCGGAGCTCGCCGCCGGCCCCGACGCCCTCGCCGTGGACGACTTCCTGCGCGGCCCGCCCGTCCCTGCCCTTCTGGTGCCTGGCCGAAACCTGCTGTGGCGCCCGCTCGCCGGCCTCGCGTACGGTTCCCTCCCCGGCTGGGCGCACCAGCTGTACGGGCGGCCCGCCCCGGCCCCGCGCAGCGTCACCCGGCGCCTGCGTCTCACCGGACGCGTCCTGCGCAGCATTCCCGCAGGTCTGCGCTGGAAGCTGCCGCCAGGTCACATCTTGAAAGCGATGCGTCGCATGGGCCCCGGGAGCCGCCCCTCTCCGTACACACTGCGTACATCAGCGGCCATACTGGACCGGCCGGGGAGGGCGTAGCGCGACGACGGGGGCGATTTCAAGACATGGCGGAGTCCAGACTGATCCAGGGCCGGTACCGGTCGCTCGATCTGATCGGGCGCGGCGGCATGGGCGAGGTATGGCGCGCCCGCGACGAATCGCTGGGCCGGCACGTCGCCGTGAAGTGCCTCAAGCCGATCGGCGCCGACCAGGACGCCCACTTCACGCAGGTGCTGCGCGAGCGCTTCCGGCGCGAGGCGCGCGTGGCGGCCTCCCTCCAGCACCGCGGTGTCACCGTCGTCCACGACTTCGGCGACGACAGTGCCGCCGGCGGCCCCCTCTACCTCGTCATGGAGCTGCTCGAAGGGCGCAACCTCAGCCAGCTCATGGAGGACAACGAGACCCGCCCGCTCCCCGTGGAGGTGGTCGTCGACATCGCCGAGCAGATGGCCGCCGCCCTCGGCTACACCCACGACCAGGGCGTCGTCCACCGCGACCTGAAACCGGCCAACATCATGCGGCTCGTCGACGGCACCGTGAAGATCTGCGACTTCGGCATCGCCCGGCTCGCGCACGACATCGGCTTCACCGCCAAGCTCACCGGCGGCGGCATGGCCATGGGCACCCCGCACTACATGTCGCCCGAGCAGATCGCGGGCGGCGAGGTCGACCACCGCAGCGACCTCTACTCCCTCGGCTGCGTCCTGTACGAGATCGCCACCGGCGCCCCGCCCTTCGACCTCGGCGACTCCTGGTCGGTGCTCATCGGCCACCGCGATGCCGCGCCCGTGCCGCTGCGCCGGCACCGCCCCGAGCTGCCCGGCTACTTCGAGCAGGTGGTCCTCGACCTGCTCGCCAAATGCCCCGACGACCGGCCACAGGACGCCCGCCACGTGCACCGCAGGCTCGTGGAGTCCCGGCTCGGCCGCGGTGCGCCGTCCGGCGCCCTCGCCCCGCTCCCGCCATGGGCCCGCGGGATGACCGCCGGTCGCAAGGCGGGCATCGAGGCGCGGCCCGCCAGCGGCGAATGGGCCGTGCTCACCGGCTCCTGGACGGCCGTGCGCCCCAGCGGCGAACACCCCGTCCCGCGCCCCGGCGGCGACCGGTACGCGACGATCGTGCGCCCCGCCCCCGCCGAGGACCCGCGCCTCACCGTGGCCTACGGCTTCCCCCGTCCCGTCGGCCCGCGCGAGACCGGCCCGGACGCCCTCGCGGCCGGCCACGCCCGCGCCTACACCCTCAGCCGCGCCGGCCGCCCCGAGGAGGCGCTCTCCGTGTACGCGGCCGTGGCAGACGGGCGCGCCCGGGTCCTCGGCCCGGACCACGCCGACACCCTCGCGGCCCGCCAGGAGGCGGCGTACGAGATGGGCCGGCTCGGCCGCCACCAGGAGGCGTACGACGTCTACCGCGCGGTGCTCGTCGCCCGCGAGCGCAGCATGGGACAGCTCCACCCCGACACGCTGCGCTGCCGCCACAACCTGGCCTGCGCCCTGCGTGCGCTGGGCCGGTACGCGGACGCCCACACCACGGCCGTCGCTGTCGCCGCGGACCGGGCGGCCGTCCTGGGCGCCGACCACCCGGACACCCTGCTGACCCGGTACGAGGTGGCGTACGTGCTCGGCCGCCTCGACCGCTGGCACGAGGCGCTGGCCGGCTTCCGCGACGTCGCCGCCGCGCGGGAACGGGTCCTCGGCCGCGACCACCCCGACACCCTGGCCGCCCGCTACGAGGTCGGCATCGCGCTCGGCCGCACCGGCGGCAGCGCCCGGGCCCTCGACCTCTTCCGGGCCCTGGTCCGCGACCGCACCCGCGCCTACGGGGCCACCGACCCCGAGACGCTGCGCGCCCGGCACGTCCTCGGTGTCAACCTGGGCCGCCTGGACCGCTGGGAGGAGGCGGTGGCCGAGGCCCGTCAGGTGGCCGCCGCCCGGGCCCGGGTGCTCGGCGCCGAACACGCCGACACCCTGGTCAGCCGCCGGGAACTGGCCGTCGCACTGGGCCGGCTGGGCCGCTGGGACGAGGCCCTCCCGATCTACCGGGACCTGTCCGGCATCCGTGAACGGTCCCTGGGCGACGAGCACCCCGAGACGGTGCTGGCCCACGCCGACGAGGCCCACTGTCTGGAGCGGCTCGGCCAGGTGTGCTACCAAGAGCCATGACGACCTTCGGGCGGGACGTGTACGACGACGTGATCGTGGGCGGCGGGCACAACGGGCTGGTGGCCGCCGCGTACCTGGCCCGGGCGGGCCGCTCGGTGCTGGTCCTGGAGCGGCTCGGGAACACCGGCGGCGCGGCGATCTCCAGCAGACCCTTCGTGGGCGTCGACGCCCGCCTCTCGCGCTACTCGTACCTCGTCTCCCTGCTGCCCGACAAGATCGTGCGCGACCTGGAGCTGAGCTTCGCCGTACGCCGGCGCACGGTCTCCTCGTACACGCCGACCGAGCGCGACGGACGGCCCGGCGGACTGCTCGTCGGCGGCGGCGAGGAACGCACCCGGGAGTCCTTCGCCCGGCTCACCGGCTCGGACCGGGAGTACGAGAGCTGGCGCGCCTTCTACGAGACCACCGGACGGGTGGCCCGCACGGTGTTCCCGACCCTGACCGAGCCGCTGCCCACCCGGGCCGAGCTGCGCCGGCGGATCGACGACGAGGCCGCGTGGCGGATGCTGTTCGAGGAGCCGCTGGGCGTCGCGGTGGAGCGGCACTTCACCGACGACCTGGTCCGCGGGGTGGTCCTGACGGACGGCCTCATCGGCACCTTCGCCGATGCGCACGACCCCTCGCTGGCCCAGAACCGGTGCTTCCTCTACCACGTCATCGGCGGCGGGACCGGGGACTGGGACGTGCCGGTCGGCGGCATGGGCGCCCTGACGGACGCCCTCGCGGCCGCCGCGGTCAAGGCCGGAGCGGAGATCGTCACCGGCCACGAGGTGCTGCGGATCGACACGGACGGCGTTGCTCCGGCCGAGGTGGTGTTCCGTACGGCGACCGGCGAAGGCCGGGTCGTGGGCCGTACGGTGCTGGTGAACGCCTCCCCGCGGGCCCTGGCCGAACTCCTCGGCGAGACACCGGCCCAGGACCCGGCGACGGCCCCCGAGGGTGCCCAGCTCAAGGTCAACATGCTGCTGCGCCGGCTGCCCCGGCTGCGGGACACCACCGTGGACCCGCGCGAGGCCTTCGGCGGGACCTTCCACATCGCCGAGGGGTACACCGAGCTCGCCCGGGCCTACGCGGAGGCGGCGGCCGGGGAACTGCCGTCCGTACCGCCCTCGGAGATCTACTGCCACTCGCTGGCCGATCCGACGATCCTCGGGCCGGAACTGGTCGAGCAGGGCTACCAGACGCTCACCCTCTTCGGCCTGCACACCCCGGCCCGGCTGTTCGGGCACGACAACCAACAGGCCCGGGAGGTGCTGCTGACCGCCACCCTCGCGCAGCTCGACGCGCACCTGGCCGAGCCGCTCACCGACTGTCTCGCCTTCGACGCGGACGGCCGCC
This sequence comes from Streptomyces yangpuensis, assembly GCF_001005295.1. Classification (GTDB taxonomy): domain Bacteria; phylum Actinomycetota; class Actinomycetes; order Streptomycetales; family Streptomycetaceae; genus Streptomyces; species Streptomyces yangpuensis. The sequence continues at coordinate 999,359 of NZ_LBMK01000003.1, forward strand.
CCTGCATCGAGGCGAAGACCCCGCTGGACCTGGAGCGCGAACTGCGGCTGCCCGGCGGCCACATCTTCCACCGCGACCTGTCCTGGCCGTACGCGGACGAGAGCGAGAACGAGGGTGCGGGCGTCGGCCGGTGGGGCGTGGAGACGGCACACCGCAACGTCCTGCTGTGCGGCGCGGGCGCGGTGCGCGGCGGCGGCGTCAGCGGGGTCCCCGGCCACAACGCGGCGATGGCGGTGCTGGGGCGGTAGGACCGTCGGGCGGTCCGGCCCGGACGGCCCGGGACCGGGCGTTGCGGACCGGCGGCCTGGCCGAAACCGGACGGTCAACTACGGCCCTGATTTAGGGTGTTACTCATGAGTAACGCGAGTGGTGTGAGCGGTACGAATGACATCGGCGGCGCGGGGCGCCCCGGCGGGCGGAGTCGGCGCGGGGTCCTGAAGGCGGCCGTCGCCGGGGCCGGGGCGGTCGCGGCGGTGGGCGCGGGGGCCGCCGCCGCACACGCGGACACCCGGGGGCGGGGCGCTCCCGTGTTCGTCCTGGTCCACGGCTCCGGAAGCAACTCCTACGGCTGGAGCCCGGTCCTGCGGGAACTGGGCCTGCGCGGACACCGGGCGATCGCGGTGGACCTGCCCGGCCACGGGCCCGGCGCCTACTTCCCCGTCTCCTACCAGACCCCGCAGGACCTGGAACGGCTGGCCACGGAACCGTCGCCGATCTCGGCGGTGACACTGGCGGACTTCGCGGCCCACGTGGTCGGGACGGTCCGCACCGCGCACCGGTCCGGTCCGGTCGTCCTGGTCGGCCAGAGCCTGGGCGGGGTGACGCTGAACGCGGTCGCCAACCAGGTACCCGAGCTGATCTCCCACCTGGTGTACGCGTCCGCCTTCTGCCCGACGCGGCACAGGTCGGTGATGGAGCTCATGACGACTCCGGAGGCCGCATCCAGCGCCCTGTTCTGGATCCCGGCCTTCAAGACCCCGCCGGAGCTGGGCGTCAACCGGGTCAACTGGCGTTCCGGCGACCCCGCCTTCTTCGCCGCGGTGAAGGAGGCGCTGGCGGCCGACTGGCCGGACACGGAGGTGCGGGCGCTCCTGAACATCCTCGAACCGGACGAGTCTGCGGCGATCGGAGCTGCCGACTCCCGGGGGCTGCCCGACCGGTGGGGGCGGGTGCCGCGCACGTTCCTGCGGTTCGGCGCGGACCGGGCGATCCCGGCCGCGCTCCAGGACCTGATGATCCGCGAGGCGGACGCGACGACGCCGCACAACCGCTTCCGCGTACGGTCGCTGGACGCCCCGCACGTCGGTCCGCGGGACGCGGCCGTGTGGGCGGACGAACTGGAGCGCGTGGCGCGCACCTGCCGCTGAGGCGACGGGCCCGTCACCGTGTCCTGACGGTCGCGCGGGCCCGTCACCGCGGCCGGGGCCGTCCTCGGAGCTGCCTCACCGGCTGCCAACGCCCCCGGGTGCGCCGCCCGTTCCGGCCGGAAGGGTGAATCCGTCGAAGAGGCCGTCCAGCGCTTGGTGCGCGGCCCGGTCTGGCGTGACGCGGACAGCCAGGTCGCGCAGGGCCGCGGCGAGGGGGTGGCTCAGCGCGGCGAACCGGCCCGCGCGGCGGGCCCGGACGCGGATGGCATCGGTGCGGGCGCAGCGGGCCGCGCTGTAGGCGCCGAGGGCCGCCGGCACGCCCCCGGCCCCGTCCAGCAGGTGGGCGAGGATCACGGCGTCCTCGATGGCCTGGCAGCCGCCCTGGCCGAGGTTGGGCGTCATGGCGTGGGCGGCGTCGCCGAGCCAGGCCAGGCGCCCGTGGTGGAAGCGGGGGAGCGGGGCCGCCAGGTCGTACAGGTCGTGCTGGAGCACGGCCGCCGGGTCGATCCGCTCCAGCAGGGCCGGGATCGGGTCGTGCCAGGTCCCGTAGCGGCGCAGGAGTTCGGCGCGGACGTCGGCGGGCCGGTACCCCTCGGGGACGAGGGCGGTGGCGTAGAGGTAGGTCCTTCCGTCGGCGAGCGGCACCACGCCGAAGCGCTCGCCGTGGCCCCATGTCTCCGCGGTCGCCGCCCCGGCCGGGCTCGCGGAGGCCGGCAGGACGGTGCGCCAGGCGGTCTCCCCGCTGTGGCGCAGGCCCGGGTGGTCCGGGAAGTACCGGCGGCGCAGCGGGCTGTGGATGCCGTCCGCGGCGACCACGAGATCGGCGGAGCCGTCGAGGTCACCCGCCGAGGTGCGGACCACGGGGAAGCCGTCGGCGCCGTCCACGGAGGTGACAGCGACGCCGTAGCGGACCGTCCCCGCGGGGAGCGCGCCGGCCAGGGCGTCGGCGAGCGCCGAGCGGTGCAGGGCGAGCGGCGGCCCGCCGTAGCGGGCGGCCAGGGCCGCGGTGTCGGCGCGGCTCAGCCAGCGGCCGTCGGGGCGGCGCAGGCCCATCGCGGCCGGGAGGGTGCGGCCCGCCGTGCGGGTGATGTCGAAGCCGATGGCGTCGAGGGCGCGCAGGGCGTTGGGCGCGAGGACGATCCCGGCGCCGACGGCGGCCGGGCCGGGCGCCCGCTCGCAGACGGTCACCCGCCAGCCCTTGCGGTGCAGGGCCAGGGCCGCAGTGAGCCCGCCGATCCCGGCACCCGAGACCACCGCGTGACGCTGAACTGCCGACATGACGGATCCCTGCCCTCTCCCGGGCCTCTACAGCTGTAGAGGACGACGGTGTCACTCTACAGCTGTAGAGTGACCTGATGTCCACCTCTCCTCCTGCTGATCGCAGAGCGCTGATCGCCGACACCGCGATCGGACTCGTGGCCGCCGCCGGGCTCCGGGGCCTGACCCACCGCGCGGTCGACGCCGCCGCCGGGCTGCCCGCGGGCAGCACCTCGTACTACTTCCGCACGAGGACGGCGCTGATCGGGGCGTGCTATCAGCGGCTGGCCGAACTGGACCTCGCGGACGTGGGCGACGGGAGCCCCTTCGGGACCGCCGAGCCGGCCCTCCCTGGGGCGCCCGGCCGGGATCCGGTCGACCGGGAGGCGGCCGCGGCGGCGCTGGCGGGGCTGCTGTACCGCTGGCTGACCGTGGGACGCGAGCGCCAGCTGGCCCGCTTCGAACTGAGCCTGGAGGCCGCGCGCAATCCGGAGCTGGGGGCGGACCTCCGGCGGGCGGGGCGGGGGCCCCGGGTCCGGGCTGCGGGCATCGTGGCCGCCCTCGGGGCCGACCGGCCCGAAGAGGCCGCGGAACTGCTCGTCGCCTGGACCGAGGGGCTCCTCTACGACCGGCTGGCCGGTGCCCTGGCCCGCTCCCGGCCGGCCCCGGACCTCGCCGAACTGACCGCGGTGGCGCGCCGGATGCTCGCCGCGGCCCTGGCGGACCCGGCCTGAACGCGGAAGAGCCCCGCCGCACCGGGGGATGTGGCGGCGGGGCTCTTCCATCGGTACGCGCCGGCGGGATCAAGGCGGGAGGGCCGGTGCGTTCCTCCTGGTGGAGTGCGCTTACGCTACGCCCGGCGTGGCTGAAAATACACCCCTTCGCATGGCTTGATTCGCACGTCCGGGAGGGGCAGGATTTTCTGTTCGGGCACCTCTAGGATCCGGTCATGATCGCTGAACTGCAGTGCGTGGTCCTCGACTGCCCCGAGCCGCAGGCGCTCGCCGATTTCTACCGGTCGCTGCTGGGCGGCAACGTCAACCAGCAGGACCGGCGTTGGTCCCTCGACGACACCTGGGCGACGCTCCACACGCCGTCGGGTCCGGTGCTCGCCTTCCAGCGGGTGACGGACCATCAGCCGCCGCGCTGGCCCGACCCCAGCCGGCCGCAGCAGTTCCACCTGGACCTCGGCGTCGCGGACCTGGACCGGGCGCAGGAGGAGGTGCTCGCGGCCGGCGGGACCCTGCTCGACGGGGCGGACGGGCGCGGCTGGCGCGTGTACGCGGACCCGGCGGGACACCCCTTCTGCCTGGTCCGCGACTGACCCGCCCCGTCGCTCGGTCCTTCGGTCAGTCCGCGGACCGGCTCCAGCCGACGGCCTCGACGCGGGCCGCGTCGTCGGGCCGGTCCTCCGCGAACAGCAGCCGGGCAGGTTCCGCCACGCGTACGACATCCACGTACACCCCACGCCCGACATAGCGGCCCGTAGCGGTGTGGCGGAACCGCAGCCGCACCTCACGGCCCGCCCAGGCGGCCGTGAGGGGGGCCTCCAGCCGGTGCCAGATACGCCCCGACCAGCCGCCGACGGAGCCCTGCGGCCACTCCTCGGTGACGCCGCCGGTGGACCGCAGGGTGGTGAACGGCAGCGGCGCCCAGTCCACGCCGTCCGGCGAGACTTCCAGGTGCAGGGCGCCCTCCCCTGGCACGGTGTCCCACCACACGGCGCAGCGCAGCCGGGCGGCGGCCGTGGCCGGGGTGAGCGGCGGCAGGGTGAGGGTGCCCGAGCCGCCGGGGACGTTCCCGGAGAACCAGGCGGCGCCGCCGTGCCGCGTACGGACCGGGACGGCGCGGGCGAAGCGGTTGCCGACGGCGACCCGCGGGGCGCTGCCGGCCCGCCAGGTGCGCACGGGGTGGACGGAGTTGCCCAGCAGGATCAGGAAGGAGTCGGTGGAGGGGTCGAGGACGAGGGAGGTGCCGGTGAACCCGGTGTGGCCGGCCGAGTGAGGGGTGGCCATGGCGCCCATGTACCAGTGCTGGTAGAGCTCGAAGCCGAGGCCGTGGTCGTCGCCGGGGAAGGCGGTGTTGTAGTCGGTGAAGAGCAGTTCGACGGAGGCCGGGCGCAGGATCCGCCGGCCCGCGTAGGCCCCGCCGTCGAGGAGGGTGCGGGCCAGGACGGCCAGGTCCCAGGCGGTGCCGAAGACCCCGGCGTGGCCCGCGACCCCGCCGAGGGCGTACGCGTTCTCGTCATGGACCTCGCCCCACACCAGGCCGCGGTCCAGGCCGGACCAGGGCGGCCGCTGCACCTCGGTGGCGGCGGTGATCCGGCGCCAGGAGAGCGGCGGGTTGTATCGCGTGCGGTGCATACCGAGCGGAGCGGTGATCTCGTCGTGGAGCAGGACATCCAGAGTGCGACCGGTGATCCGTTCCAGGAGCAGTTGCAGCGCGATGAGGTTGAGGTCGGAGTAGCGGTAGACGCTCCCCGGGGTCTCCTGCGGCCTGACCGACCACAGCAGCCGCAGCCGCCCCTCGCGCGTCGGCTCCTGGTAGAAGGGCGCCCACGAGCGAAGTCCCGAGGTGTGCGTGAGCAGCTGACGGACCGTGATGATCTCCTTGCCGCCGCCGGTGAACTCCGGCAGGTAGCGGCGCACCGGAGCCTCCAGCTCCAGTCGCCCGCGCTCCATCTGCTGCACGGCCAGGATCGAGGTGAACAGCTTGGTCAGCGAGGCCAGGTCGAAGACGGTGTCCTCGGCCATCGCGATCCGCTCGGCCGCGGGGAACTCCCGTACCCGATCGGTCCGTACGTCGTAGTCCGCGTACCGGACGGCATGGCCCATGGCCCGGTGCAGGGCGACGGTACGGCCCCGGCCGGCCAGGACCACCGCCCCGGCGTAGTACGGATGCTCGGGGGAGGGGCCCAGGAACCGCCGGGCCTCGTCCGCCACCGCCTCCAGGTGCCGCTCCAGCAGGCCGGCCTGGCGCGCGGACCCGTACCGCAGGCGCAGCCCCTGCAGGGCGCGCCGCTCGGCCGGGTTGCCGGCCGCACCCGCCGCGCCCGGGAGCGCCGCGTGCAGCACGAGCACCCCGCCGAGCGCGAGCAGCCGCGCCCCGAGCCGCCGCCGGCTCAGCGCCCGCCGGGACCCGGACGCCGCGCCGCGCCCCTGTCCCCCGTCCTCCCCCTGCTCCGGCCGCCCCCCGTGGCCCCGTCCCCGTTCGGCCTCTTGCTCCCGCCTCGGGTCCCGCTCCGGCTCCCGCCTCGGCTCCGGCTTCCGCTTCGGCTCCCGCCGTTGCGTCCGCTCCCGGTGCGGGTCCCGCCCGTGCGCCCGATCAGGCCTCTGCTCCCGCTGGGAACGGGGTCCGGGGGCCTGTCGGGCTGCTGTCTCCAAGGCGGCGTCCCCGTGCTCGTACGGCTGCTCACGGCCTGCGCCGCCCGCCCGTTCCGTACCGGCCTCCGCCACCGCCTCGGCCCCCGTGTCCACTGCCATGTCCGGCCCTCCTCGTCCGCAACCCGCAACCCGCAACCCGCAACCCGCACTTCGCGCCCGCGGTCCCTGCCGGATGCCCGTCCCGCCCGGCCCGCCCCGGCGGGAGACGGGCCCGCCGCAGGCGAGCAGGCCCGGACCTCCCGGCTCCCGGATCTGCCGAGCGAGCCGCAGGCTATTGGGTATCTGCCCGCCCCTCGGTCACCCTCCCCACCGACCGGGCCGTAAAGAATCTGACACTGCATCAGAAAATCTCTTCCCTCGGCCGCCGGGCTGCGGCATCCTGCCGCCCATGGAGACGGAGCTGAGCAGGAAACTGGGAGTCGAGCACGCCATCTTCGGCTTCACGCCCTTCCCCGCGGTCGCCGCCGCGATCACCCGGGCGGGTGGATTCGGCGTTCTCGGCGCGGTCCGCTACACCGCGCCCGGCGACCTCAAACGCGACCTCGACTGGATGCAGGCGCACACCGACGGCAAGCCCTACGGTCTGGACGTCGTCATGCCCGCCAAGAAGGCCGTCGACGGGATCGGCGAAGCCGACATCGAGGCGATGATCCCGGCCGCTCACCGCGCCTTCGTCCGCGACATCCTCGCCGAACACCACGTGCCCGAGCTCGCCGAGGGCGAGGCCTCCGGCTGGCGCATCACCGGCTGGATGGAGCAGGTCGCCCGGGGCCAGCTCGACGTCGCCTTCGACTACCCGGTCAAACTCCTGGCGAACGCCCTCGGTTCCCCGCCCGCCGACGTCATCGCCCGCGCCCACGACCACGGCGTGCTCGTCGCGGCCCTCGCCGGCAGCGCCAAGCACGCCCGCCGTCACGCCGAAGCCGGCATCGACGTCGTCGTCGCCCAGGGCTACGAGGCCGGCGGCCACACCGGCGACATAGCCACCATGGTCCTGGTCCCGGAGATCGTCGAGGCCGTCGCCCCGCTCCCGGTCCTCGCAGCCGGCGGCATCGGCAGCGGCGAGCAGATCGCCGCCGGCCTCGCCCTCGGCGCCCAGGGCGCCTGGCTCGGCTCCCTCTGGCTCACCACCACCGAGGCCGACCTCCACTCCCGCGCCCTCACCGAGAAGCTCCTCGCCGCCGGCTCCGGCGACACCGTCCGCTCCCGCGCCCTCACCGGGAAACCCGCCCGCCAGCTGCGCACCGAGTGGACCGACGCCTGGGACGACCCGGCGGGGCCGGGCGCGCTCCCCATGCCGCTCCAGGGCCTCCTCGTCGCCGAGGCCGTCTCCCGCATCCAGAAGTACGAGGTCCAGCCGCTGCTGGGCACCCCCGTCGGCCAGATCGTCGGCCGCATGAACAGCGAACGCAGCGTCCAGGCCGTCTTCGACGAGCTCACCAGCGGCTTCGAGAAGGCGATCGACCGCATCAACCGCATCGCCGGCCGAGTCCGAGAGGCGTGACCGCCATGACCGCCAGCACGTCCACCGCCCCCGCCGCCGACCGGCAGCCGCCCAACGGCTTCTGGGCCCAGGCCGCCGCCGATCCCGGCCGCACCGTCCTGACCGCCCCGGACGGCGAGGAGTGGAGCGCCGGCCGGCTGCACGCCGACGTCAACCGGCTCGTCCACGGGCTGCGCGCCGCCGGGCTGGAGAGGGGCGACGTCTTCGCCGTCGTCCTCCCCAACGGCGTCGAGTTCCTCACCGCCTACCTCGCCGCCTCCCAGGCCGGCCTCTACCTCGTGCCCGTCAACCACCACCTGGTGGGCCCCGAGATCGCCTGGATCGTCTCCGACTCCGGCGCCAAGGTCCTCATCGCCCACGAGCGCTTCGCCGAGGCCGCCACCGCCGCGGCCGACGAGGCGGCCCTGCCCGGAAGCCACCGCTACGCCGTCGGAACGGTCCCCGGCTTCCGCCCGTACGGCGAACTCCTCGACGGCCGGCCCGCCACACCCCCGGCGGACCGCACCCTCGGCTGGGTCATGAACTACACCTCCGGCACCACCGGCCGCCCGCGCGGCATCCGCCGCCCCCTGCCCGGCAAGCTCCCGGAGGAGACGTACCTCGGCGGCTTCCTCGGCATCTTCGGGATCCGCCCCTTCGACGGCAACGTCCACCTGGTCTGCTCGCCGCTCTACCACACGGCCGTCCTCCAGTTCGCGGGCGCCGCCCTGCACATAGGCCACCCGCTCGTCCTCATGGACAAGTGGACCCCGCAGGAGATGCTGCGCCTCATCGACGCCCACGCCTGCACCCACACCCACATGGTGCCCACCCAGTTCCACCGGCTCCTCGCCCTCCCGCAGGAGACGAAGGAGGCCTACGACGTCTCCTCGATGCGGCACGCCATCCACGGCGCCGCGCCCTGCCCCGACCACGTCAAACGGGCGATGATCGACTGGTGGGGCGGCTGCGTGGAGGAGTACTACGCGGCGAGCGAGGGCGGGGGCGCCTTCGCGACGGCCGAGGACTGGCTGAAGAAGCCGGGCACGGTGGGCAAGGCCTGGCCGATCAGCGAGCTGGCCGTCTTCGACGACGACGGCAAACGGCTGCCCCCGGGCGAACTGGGCACGGTCTACATGAAGATGAACACCGGCGGCTTCAGCTACCACAAGGACGAGGGCAAGACGAGGAAGAACCGCATCGGCGACTTCTTCACCGTCGGCGACCTCGGCCTGATGGACGAGGACGGCTACCTCTTCCTCCGCGACCGCAAGATCGACATGATCATCTCCGGCGGGGTCAACATCTACCCGGCCGAGATCGAGTCCGCCCTGCTCACCCACCCGGCCGTCGCGGACGCCGCTGCCTTCGGCATCCCGCACGCTGACTGGGGCGAGGAGGTCAAGGCGGTCATCGAACCGGCCGAGGGCTTCGCAGCCGGCGACGCCCTGGCCGCGGAGATCCTGCACCACTGTGAGCGCCGGCTCGCCGGGTACAAGCGGCCCAGGACCGTCGACTTCATCGAGACGATGCCTCGCGACCCGAACGGCAAGCTCTACAAGCGGCGGCTGCGGGATCCGTACTGGGAGGGCCACGAACGCGCCATGTGAGCGCGGGCCCCGGAGGCAGACCGGGGCCGGGGGCGGCCACGCCGGGAGATCCATGAGAAACGCCACGCCAGGTCCGGGGGAGCGTGCCGTGCGACGCGCCGGAGGGACACTTCTGGCAAGTTGGCAGATATGGGTACGACGAAGCGCAGATCCCCCCTGACCGACTGGACCGTCCTGGTCCCCGTGGTGGCGCTGGTCGCGCTGGTGTTCAGCTGGGGGCGGGAGCTACCCGGCTTCGCCGTGGTGTTGGTCGCCCTGTGCCTGGCCGGTGCGGTCCTGGCAGCCGTCCACCATGCCGAGGTCGTCGCCCACCGGGTCGGCGAACCCTTCGGATCCCTGATCCTCGCCGTCGCCGTCACGGTCATCGAAGTGGCACTCATCGTCACCCTGATGGCCGACGGCGGGGACAAGTCCGCCTCGCTCGCCCGGGACACCGTCTTCGCCGCCGTCATGATCACCTGCAACGGGATCGTCGGCGTGTCCCTGCTCGTCGGCGCCCTCCGCAACCGGGTCGCCGTCTTCAACCCCGAGGGCTCGGGCGCGGCCCTCGCCACCGTCGCCACCCTGGCAACCCTCAGCCTGGTCCTGCCGACCTTCACCACGAGCAAGCCCGGCCCGGAGTTCTCCACGGGGCAGCTGACCTTCGCCGCGGTCGCCTCGCTCGCCCTGTACGGGCTGTTCATCGCCGTCCAGACGGTCCGGCACCGCAACTACTTCCTGCCCGTGGACACCAGCGGGGACGCGGACACCGGCCGGGACGCCGACGCGTACCAGGTGGACGACCACGCGGCGCCGCCCACCGCGGCCGCCGCCCGGCTCAGCCTCGGCCTGCTGCTGGTCGCGCTCGTCGCGGTGGTCGGCGACGCCAAGGCCGTCTCCCCGACCATCGAGGCGGCGGTGGCCAAGGCCGGTCTGCCTCAGGCCGTCGTCGGTGTGATCATCGCCCTGCTCGTCCTGCTGCCGGAGACCCTGGCCGCCGTCCGGGCCGCCCGCCGCGACCGCGTGCAGACCAGCCTCAACCTCGCCTACGGATCCGCCATCGCCAGCATCGGACTGACCATCCCGGCGATCGCGCTGGCCTCGGTCTGGCTGTCCGGCCCGCTCCTGCTCGGCCTCGGCCCGGTCCACATGGTGCTGCTCGCGCTGACCGTGGTGGTCAGCACGCTCACCCTCGCCCCCGGCCGCGCCACACTGCTGCAGGGCGGGGTGCACATCGTGGTGCTGGCCGCGTACCTCTTCCTGGCCGTCAGCCCGTGAGGGCCGGTGCCCGAGCCGGGGCCGGGGCCGGGGCCGGGGGCTGGGCCTGCGCCTGGGCCGGGGCATGGGCCTGGGCCGGGAAGAGGCCGCGGGCGCCGGTCAGCGCCGCTCGCGCACCGGCACCACCTTCAGCCCGGGCGAGGTGAGGATGTCCCGCTCGCAGAGCCGCGCCCGGACCCAGCGCTCCTCGCAGAACAGCCGGATCTGGTCCGCGTGGTACAGCGAGCCCCGGTCCGAGGACTGGCTCTACGTCAGCAGCGTGCGGGCCCCCGGGCAGGAACTGCCGTCCCAGCCGGCCGCCTGGATCTGGCTGGACCCGTGCGCGACGTCCGGACAGCCACCGGCCGCCGCGTTCCACCGCGCCTCGATCCTGTTCCAGGCGCCGAGCGCATCCGTACCGCCCCGACCGGCCGTTTCCGGCCGCCCCGGACCACGAACCGGTGCTCGCCCAGCGGGCGTCCAGCGCGATCCCGGCCGCCCGCAGCCCCGCCACGGTGTCCGCGAGCGCACGCCCGATGCCAGGGGCCGCCCGGTTGACCGTCCGCGGCGTACCTACGGGGTCGGCGGCCGAGAACGGCACCAGCCACAGGTCCGTGGCCGGGGTCGAGGCCGTCAGCCTGCACCAGAACCGGTCGAGGAGCAGCGCTCCACGGCTGCCGGCGTCGGTCGTACGGTCCCGGCGTCCCGGCACGCCGCCAAGACGTCCACCACCGAGCCGTTGCCCGCCGTGGCCGTGCCACCGGGCAGGGCGGAGCAGGCCTTCGCCGCATCCGCCGCCGCCAGGTCACCGGCCGGAGCCCGGTTCGCGAACTGCAGCCGCTCCGGATCGGCCACCGTCAGCCGGCCCTTCGCGGCCACGGGGGCTCTCCGCTCCGCCCGGCGACAAGAACGGCTTGAAGTGATCCAGGTCAACCGGGTTGCTGCGGTGCAGACTTGCCACTGAGGATGGAGAAGTGTTTCGACTGCCTTCGGAGGGGAACAGCGTCGTGGACCCTGCTGTCGCAGCTGTCGCGGCCACCGCCGCGACCACGCTCGTCACCGCGATGACGACAGACGCGTGGGACCACACCCGGCGCGGCTTCGGCCGACTGCTCGGGCTCGGCGGGCGGGCCGGGGAAGGCGGCGCCGTCGGGGCGGAGGCCGAGGCGGAGCTGGAGCAGGCGCGAGAGACCGTGCTCACCGCGTACGAGCGCGGCGACGCGGCGGCCCTGGGCGAGGCCCACGAGAACTGGGCGGCGCGGCTCGGGGCGGCACTGGAGGCGAATGCCCACCGCTCGGCCGAGTGCGAGCGGCTGCTGCGCGAACTGATCGCCGGGCAGCCCGGCGCCGACGGCGAGATCCGCGCCCTCGGGGCGGCCCTGCGCGGGTCGCAGACCCACGGGGTCTACAGCCAGGTGATCCAGAGCGGCGGCGCGGGCGCTCAGGGCCCGGGGGCCAGCGTGACCGTGAACAACCACCACCACGGGCCCGGCGCGGCCCAGGCCGGGACTCCCCGCGGAGAGTCTTGACCGAGCCACGCTACGAGCAGTACCTCACCCCCGGTTCGGCCGCCGCGCAGGGCCCGGGCGCAAGGGCCACCGTCAACCACTATCACGGGTCTCCCGGGCCCGGCATCGAGGCGCTGCCGGCGCCGTCGGCCCCGGCCACCGACTGGCTGATGGCGCAACCCAGCCGGCTTCTCGACGCGCGCAGCCGTGTGGTGCCCTTCATCGGCCGGGAGGCCGAACTGGAGCGGCTGCGGCGCTGGCGTGACACCCGCAATGCCCGCCTGTCGGTACTGCTGCTCCACGCTCCCGGTGGGGAGGGCAAGACCCGCCTCGCCATGGAGTTCGCCGAGCGGTCCCGAGACCCCGGCCGACCGGCCGCGGAACGCTGGCAGGTGCTGCACGCCGTGGTCCGCGACGGCGGCCCCGCCCAGGACCCCGGCACCCGACCGGCCGAGGACGGCGTCGGCGTCCTGCTCGTCGTGGACTACGCGGACCGCTGGGCGTACAGCCAGCTGGAGCGGCTGCTGTCCGAGCCTGTCCTGCACCGGCAGCGGCCCACCCGTGTCCTCCTGATCGGCCGTACGGTCCGCTGGTTCGCGGCCCTGCGCGGTGAACTCCACGACCGGCGCGCCGAGATCGACGACATGCTGCTGCCCTCCTTGGACGCGGACCGGCTGCGGATGTTCACCGCCGCCCGCGACTGCTACGGTGCGAGCGACCTCTACGACCTGCCGGACACCTCCGAGGTCGCACCGCCCGCCCTTCTGGACCGGCCCGACTTCGGACTGACGCTGACCCTGCAGATGGCGGCGCTGGTCGCCGTCGATGCCCACGCGCGCGGGCGCCGGCCGTCCCTGACCGAACCGCACGAGCTGTCGGCGTACCTTCTGGACCGTGAATACCGGGCGTGGCAGAGGCTGTTCGAGGCCGGCGGCTCCGGACTGGACTACAAGACCCGGCCCGCCGTCATGGCCAGGACGGTGTTCACCGCCGCCCTGACCGGGGCGGTCAGCCACGGCACCGGCGCCCGGGCGCTGCGCGCCCTCGACCTGCCGGGCCATCCGCAGGACCTCCTCCTCGACCACCGGTTCTGCTATCCGCCCGTCGAGCGCGACCTGTTCCTGGAGCCGCTGTACCCCGACCGGCTCACCGAGGACTTCCTCGGGCTGTTCACCCCGGGACACGACATCACCGCGTACGACCCGGACCCCTGGGCGGGCGATGTCCCGGCGGCCCTGATGGGCGGGGACCTGGGGCCGGCGGTGGCCCCGCGGGCCGTGACGTTCCTGGCGTCCGCGGCCGCCCGCTGGACGCACGTCGGCCGTCGGGTGCTGTACCCGCTGCTGCGGTCCTCGCCCTACCTCGCGGTCACCGCGGGCAGCCCCGCCCTGACGACGCTCGCCGCCCTCGCCGCGCCGGGCGAAGCCGGCGGCGAGGGTGAGGCGGGCGGCGCGGGCACCGGCAGCGAAGCCGCGCCGCCACTCGACGCCGATCTGGTGGCGGTACTGGAGGCCGTGGAAGCCGTGCTGCCCTCGGGCCGCCACGTGGACCTGGACAACGGAATCCTCGCCGTCGCCGAGGCGCTGACCGCGCACCGGCTGGCCACCACCGAGGACCCCGCCCGGCGGGCCGTGCTGTACGGGACGCTGGCGTGGCGCCGGGCCAACGCGGGCCGCCGCGAGCAGGCCGTCTTCCCCGCACAGGAGGCCGTACGGCTGCACCGGGGGCTCGCCTCCGAGGACCCCGCGCACCTCCCCTTCCTCGCGAACTCCCTCGGTGTGCTCGGCGAGCGGCTCTCCGCCGCCGGCCGCTGGGAGGAGGCGCTGTTCACCGCCGAGGAGTCCGTCGCGATCGGCCGGCGCCTGACCGCCGTTGACCCCGCCGCCCACCAGGACCGCCTGGCGGGCGCGCTGACCGGCCTCGGCAGCAGTCTGTCGCGGCACGGCAGGCGGGCGGAGGCCCTGGCCGTCACCGAGGAGGCCGCCGAGCTGTACCGGCGGCTGTCCGAAACCGACCCCGTGTACGCTCCCGACCGGGCCGCGCTCCTCACCCACCTGGGCCTGCGGCTCCTCGACGCCGGCCGCACCGAGGAGGGCCTGGCCGCCAGTGAGGAGGCTGCCGGGCTGTACCGGCGGCTGTCCGACGCCGACCCCGGCGGCGAGCGGCACCACTTCGCGCGCTCCCTCATCAACCTGGGGGCCGCGCTGCGCGCCGTCGGCAGGCTGGAGGAGGGCCTGGAGGTCACGGAGGTGGCCGGCGACCTGTACCGTCGGCTCGCGGCGGCCAACCCCGCCGCCCACCAGCCCGATCTGACGGCCGCGCTGGTCAGCCTCGGGGGGTTCCTCGCGGAGATGGGCCGGGGCGAGGAGGCCCTGGCCCCGGTCGAGGAGGCCGTGGCGATCCAGCGCCGGCTCGCGGAGTCCGACCCCGCCGCCCACAGCCTCGATCTGGCCCGGGTGTTGAACGACCTCGGGACCCGGCTGCTCGCCCTGGGGCACGAGGAGCGGGCCCTGGCGGTGACGAGGGAGGCCGACGACCTGTACCGGCGGCTGGCTCGCGCACATCCCACCGTCGACCTTCCCGAACACGCCGCCGTACAGAACCGGTTGGCCCGGGAGCCGGACCGGGTCCGGGAGGAGGCGCTGGCGGCCACGCGCGAGGCGACCGAATTGTACCGGCTGCTTGCCGACCCGCCGACCGGCGCCGACCTCAGCACGCAGGCGGCGCGTTTGGGCAGGGTCGGTGAGACGCTGATCGGGCTCGGGCGTTTCGAGGAGGCCCTCACGGCCGTGGAGCGGGCCGCGGCCGTCCACCTCGACATCGGCGACCGGCGCCGGGCGGCCGAGCTGCTCCTCCAGTCGGGCAGCGCCCTGGCCGGCGTACGGCGGCAGAAGGAGGCGATCGGCCTGTTCGAACAGGCCGTTCAGCACTTCGACCGGCTGGGTGAACGGGCTCTGCTGGGAGCCACGCTCACCAACCTCGGCACCTCCCTGGCAGCCGACGGTCGCACCGACGAAGCCGTCACCGCCTGCGAACGGGCCGCGGCCATCTTCCGGAGCGGCGGTCCGGGCGGCGGTAGCGCCGGTGCTGACGCGGCCGGTGATCCGGGCCCTCTGGAGATCGCCGCGCTCACCAACCTGAGCAATGCCCTCACAGCCGCCAAGCGGTACGCCGAAGCCGCCGAAGTCAGCCGGCGGGCCGCAGCCCTGAGCGCCGGCGGCGGCCATGACCACTTCGGCAGCGCGCCGCTCCACAACCTGGGCAACGCCCTGATCAACGAGGGCCGGTTCGAGGAAGCCATCCCGCCCGTCCGGCAGGCCGCCGCCCTCTACCGTCTGGACGGCGATCGAGACCGTGAAGCCGATTCCCTCGCCAACCTCGCCGTCGCCCTGCACCGTACGGGTCGACTCGACGAGGCGATCACCACCTACCAGCGCTCGGCCGAGCTCTTCGGAGAAACCGGCGAACGCGGCAAGGAGTGCTGGGTGCTCGACGGTCTCATCCCGGCCCTGATCGGAGCACGACGCTACGAAGCGGCCGTCGACGCCGCGCAGCGGTCCGCCACCCTCTACCGTGACCTGGGCGACCGTACGGGTGAGGCGTCCGCGCTCATCAACCTCGGCAACGCCGCCGGCCAGGCAGGCCGTTACGCTGAGGCGGCCACCGCCTGCGGGAAGGCGGCCGCCCTGCTGCGGGAGACCGGCGACCACGAGCGCGAGGGCAATGCGCTGTCCAACCGCAGCGAGGCACTTGCCCGGGTGGGACGCCACGACGAGGCTGCCGCCGCCTGCGAAGAGGCCGTGGCCGCGTACCGCCGGTCCGGCAGTCGGGCGCGGGAGGCCGTGATGCTGCGCAACCTCGCCATCCGCCTCTTCCAGGCCCATCGCTCCGACGAAGCCATCGCCGCCTACCGGCAGGAGCTCGCGGTCCACCGGGAGACCGGCGACCGCCGGGGCGAGCTGACCGCCCTGCGCAGCCTCTCCCTCGTCCTGGTCCACGAGGGACGGTACGAGGAGGCCGTGCCCGCCTGTGAGCAGGGACTCGTCTGCTGCCGCGCGGCCGGCGACCGCGAGCACGAGGGGGAACTCCTGGACCGGCTCGGCGAAGCACTGGGAGCACTGGGCCGCGTGGAGGAGTCGGCCGCCGCCCGGGAAGGCGCCGTCGCCGTGCACCGGGCCGCCGGCGACAGGGCGGGCGAGGCGGCGGCCTCAGCCGAACTCGGCTCCGCTCTCATCCGACTGGGACGGTACGAGCAGGCCGCCGACGCGGGCCGGCACGCCGCCGAGCTGCACCGGCTGGCCGGTGACCGCGCCCACGAGGCCCATGCCCTCATCGTCGTCGGCACTGGCCTGGAGCATCAGGGGAAACCGAAGAAGGCCATCCCTGCCTACACCCGGGCGGCGGAGCTGTCCCGCGAGATCGGCGACGCCCCCGCCGAGGCCACGGCTCTGCGCCGGCTCGGCGGCGCCCTCGAAGCGGCGGGCCGGGACACGCAGGCCATGACCGTCCTGCAACAGGCCGCGGCCGTCTCCCGGGGCGCCGGCGACCAGGAGGGCGAGGCCATGGCCCTTTACCACCTGGGTGAGAAGCTGACCAACGCCGGCCGGCTCGAAGAGGCCGTCGTAGCCCATCGGCGCGTCGCCACCGTGTTCCGTGAACTGGACCGCCCGGACCTCGAAGGGTCCGCACTCCTCAACCTGGCCCGCGACCTACGGGTGTTGGACCGAGACGAGGAGGCCGTCGCCGTCTACCGGCGGGCCGTGGTCGTCTACCCCCGGACGGAGGACCGGGCGCGGGAGAACCAACTCCACCTCCACCTCGGCATGACGCTGGAGAAGCTGGGCCGGCGCGCCGACGCCCTCCTCTCGTACGGACGTGCCGCGGAGCTGTTCCGCGCCGCACAGGACCGCACCAACGAAAGCCAGACCCTGTACCGCTACAGCGTCCTGGCCGTGGAGCTCCGGCAGTACGGGGACGCCGTCCCCGCCCTCGAGCGGTACCTGGCGCTCTGCCGGGACGCCGCCGACGGGCAGGGCGAGGGTACCGCCCTGCTCATCCTCGGCGGCCTCCTCGTGGACGTGGGACGGTATGAGGAAGCCGTGACCGTCAACGACCAGGCAGCCAGTCACTTCCGCGCCGAGGGCAGGACCCGGGCGATGGACCTGGCCCTGACCCACCGCAGCAAGGCCCTCCACGCCCTGGGCCGCCGCGACGCCTGACCGGGGGCCGCGACCGCGCGGGGGCTGCGGGTCAGGCGCGGATGCGGTGGGCGCGGTGGCGCTGTTCGGCCGCCAGCGACCCGCACGCGGCCACCCGTCCGACCTCGTCCTCCGCGCCTTCCCGCCCGACGCGGAAGCGGTGGCCACCCGCTGGTGCGGCGATATCACCTGCATCGCCACCGACGAGGGCTGGCTCTACCTGGCCATCGTCATCGACATCGCCTTCCGCCGCGTCGTGGGCCGGTCCATCACCGACCACATGCGAACCGAGCTGGTCGCGGACGCCCGCCGCGCCCGTCGCCCGGCCGGTCCGGTGATCTCCCACTCGGATCGCGGCTGCCAGTACACCAGCCGCGAATTCGCCACCGCCCTGCCCAAGGGCGCGATGAGGACCCACCGGGCTCTCGCCCACGAGTACGAGAGCGCGATCGAGGCGCTGGACCTGGCCGAGGAGGACCGGCCGGTCCGCTCGCTGCCGCTGTACGGCTGACTCCCGTACGGGTGCGCGGGATCAGTCCGGTCCCAGGTGGTGGTGCCGGGCCCCGTCCCCGGGCAGGACGCCGCTGCGCCGCAGGCGCCGCAGGGTGAGGTGCTCGTGCACGAGGCGGCCGACGAGCGCGCCGCCGTAGACCACGAAACCCACACCGACGAGCCAGGACTGGACGACCAGCAGCGTCCCGAACGGGCCGTACGTCACGGCGTTGGAGGCGATGAGCGGGGAGAACACCAGCTGCGAGAAGATCCGCAGCCCCAGCAGTCCGATACTGGCCGCCACCGCTCCCGGGACCAGAGCCCGCCAGCGGACCCGTCCGCCGAGCAGCAGACGCTGCGAGCCGATGAAGAACAGGCAGGTGCCGAAGAGGTCGCCGAGCGTGCCGAGGACCGGGCCGAAGAAGTCGTCCGACGGCGAGGGGATCACCACGAGCAGCCCGATGTAGCAGACCAGCAGGGCGAGCCAGACGACGTGCCGCCACATGGTGTGCCAGCGGGCGGTCGGCAGGTCCCACACCTTCTCGTAGCCGGTCTGCACGGCCGAGCCGAAGGTCAGGCCGAACACGGCGAGGGCGGCCAGACCGAAGGCGGTGGTCCGCTCCAGCGCCAGGTCCGCGGCGCCGAAGACCATCTCGATCCTGGTACGCGAGTACGCCGTCACCCCGAGGGCCTGGCCGAGCCACCGGCCGAACCCGGATCCGCTCCCGGGCGCCGCGGCCGCCACGACCACCAGCAGGGGCACCAGGGTGAGGAATCCGAGGGCGGCGAAGCCCATCGCCCGGTGCATCAGCTCCATCTCCCGGCCGCGGCTCCAGGCCAGCCCGACATAGGAGCCCTGGAGCCGGTCGTGGAGCTGCCGGAGGGTCGAGATCACGTCTCATGCACTACCCGGACGTGCCCGTCGGCTCCCGGGGGCCGGACCGAAATGGGCCCGAAGGGGTGGTTTCGTTCGCTCCGGTCCCTCCGGCCTCGGTCTCACGCCCGGTGCGCGGATGTGCTCGCCCCGTGGCTCCAGGGCCCCCGCTGACGTGCCGCATCCGCCGTCTGGTCAACTGTGGCGCATGACGCGCACCCTGTACCTGCTCTGTTCGGCCGCCCCGCCGGTCTTCGACGTCGCCCGCGTGATCGAGGACGCCCAGGCACGCGGCTGGGACGTCTGTCTCGGTCTGACCCCGACGGCGGCCCACTGGCTGGCGGAGGGCACCGACGGCCTGGCCGCACTCACCGGGCACCCGGTCCGCAGCCGGTACAAGATGCCGGCGGATCCGGACGTGTGGCCGGAGGCGGACGCGGTCCTCGTCGCCCCGGCGACGTTCAACACGGTCAACGGCTGGGCGCTCGGGCTCACGGACCGGTTCGTCGTCGGCCTGGCCGCCGAGGCCATCGGCAAGGACACCCCGCTGGCGGTCATGCCGTGCGTGAATACGGCGTACGTACGGCACCCGCAGTTCGAGCAGAGCATCGCCGTCCTGCGCGACGCGGGTGTCCGGGTGCTGTACGGCGAAGGCGGCTTCACCCCCCACCCGCCGGGCCTGGGCGGCACGGAACCGTACCCGTGGGAACTGGCCCTGGACGCCATGGACGACCTCGTCCGGCAGGACTTCCGGCCGGCCGGCTGAACCGCAGCGAAACCGCCGGGTGGCGTGGTCACCGAGCCGGAACGGCCGCGTGGCCCCGGACGCTCCTGCGCACCCGCGGACGGTCACCGCGCCCGTGCGTGGCATCGGAGCGCTCGGCAGGCACCCCCCGGCCGGCTTCCGCAGGGTCTCCGGGCCGGCGGACACCGTCGCAGGTGCGCGACAGGACCGGCGACCGGATCAGCAGCTTATGCGTGACCCGTCGGGCATTGCCTCGGTGGACCAGGAGAACCAGGTTCTGGCGTCCACGCCGAGCAGGGACGCCGGGTGCGGTTCCGTTCCGTAGTACTCGCGGAGCTGCTCGGGGGAGGCGAAGTCGAGGGTGATGCTCGGACGGCCGGCGGATTCGAAGCAGAAGACGGCGAAGCCGGCGCGGAACGCCGTGTCCAGGTTCCCGGCCGGGCGCCATCCTGCCGCGGCCGCCTCCCGCCGGTAGTACTCCAGGACTTCCTTCCTGGTCCCGCCGTACGCGTAGAACCGCGTCGCGGTGAGCCAGGCGCCACCGGTGTCGTCCACGCAGCGGGCCCCGGCCCACGGTTCGCCGACGATGGACACGGCGCCCTTCGGGCGCAGTTCCAGGGCGGGCAGCTGGTCGAGCTCGGCCACGGCGGCCTCCGTCCCCCCACAGTCTTCGAACGGGGGGAGGAGGGAACATCCGCTCAGGCCGGTTCCCACGAGCACGGCCGCCAACAACGCCCGCACGGCAAGCATGTTCATGGCGAGATTATGACCCTGCCCAGGAGCCCTCCGGCCCACCGGCCTCGCGCAGGACCCGCCTGGCCGCACTCCACCACGCGCCGTCGCCGCCGACAGAGGCTGTTCGGTGTCGAGTTGGTGGTCCGCCCAGACGTAGCTCTCGGGGAGCAGTTCGGCGATGGGGACGGACCGGAGGCCCGTCCCGCGCACGGGCCGCGGCGGAGACCGGGGTCAGGGCGTGGCCGGGGCAGGGCACTTCACGTGGAAGTAGGGCCACGAGCCGGACGTGACAGTGCCGTTGCTGTGGATGGCGGTCGTCTTCACGTCGGCGTAGTACGTGGCGTCGCAGACGGCGGTCCCGGCACCCTGGGTGCGGACGACCCGGACGGTGAACGTCCGGCGCCCGCGGACATCGGCGCCGGCCCAGCGGTACAGCAGCAGGGCGCGGCATCCTCGGCCGCGTCGGGCGCCGCAACGCGGCCGTGGGCTCGGTGTCCTTGATGACCTTGTGGGCGGGCGTGGGGCTGCCTTCGCCGCTCATGCCCGAGTGATCGGCGTCGGGGCCGGCGCAGCCGGTGAGGGCCGGAGGAGCGGCTGCCGCGGCCGGGCCGGTGGAGCGGTGTGGACGCATCGCGCCGTGCCGGCCGGAGCCGGGCGCCTGCGGGGCCCTTGTGACAGCCCTGTGACCTGCGGAAGTCCGCGTCAGGGGGCCGGGGGCCGGTCGGCGGTGCGCAGATCGACGAGTCTTTTGATCTTGCCCACCGAGCGTTCCAGCGTCTCCGGGTCGACCACCTCGACCCGGACGGACACCCCGATCCCCGCCTTGACCGCCTGGACCAAGGCCGTCGCCGCACTTTCCCGCAGGGCGGTGTCCGACTCCCGGCGCGCCTCGACCCGGACCGTCAGGGTGTCCATCCGGCCCTCCCGGGCCAGTCTCAGCTGGAAGTGGGGCGCGAGCCCCGGCGTCCGCAGCAGGATCTCCTCGATCTGGGTCGGGTACAGATTCACCCCACGCAGGATGATCATGTCGTCGCTGCGGCCCGTGACCTTCTCCATCCGGCGGAAGGCCGGCCGTGCCGTGCCGGGGAGCAGTCGCGTCAGGTCCCGGGTGCGGTAGCGGATGACCGGCATGGCCTCCTTGGTGAGGGAGGTGAACACCAGCTCCCCGAGCTCACCCTCCGGCAGCACCGCACCCGTCAGCGGATCCACCACCTCCGGATAGAAGTGGTCCTCCCAGATGTGCAGCCCGTCCTTGGTCTCGACGCACTCCTGCGCCACGCCCGGCCCGATGACCTCGGACAGGCCGTAGATGTCCACCGCGTCCATGTCGAGGCGCTCCTCGATCTCGCGGCGCATCTCCTCGGTCCACGGCTCCGCGCCGAAGATCCCCGTCCGCAGCGAGGTGGTGCGCGGGTCGATGCCCTGACGCTCCATCTCGTCCAGCAGGGTCAGCATGTAGGACGGGGTCACCATGATGACCTCCGGCCGGAAGTCCTCGATGAGCCGGACCTGGCGGTCCGTCATCCCGCCCGAGGCGGGCACGACCGTACAGCCGAGGCGTTCGGCGCCGTAGTGCGCGCCCAGCCCGCCCGTGAACAGGCCGTAGCCGTAGGCGATGTGGACGATCTGGCCCGGCCGGCCGCCCGCCGCCCGTATCGAACGGGCCACGACACCGGCCCAGGTGGAGAGATCCCGCTCGGTGTAGCCCACGACGGTCGGCCGCCCGGTGGTGCCGCTGGAGGCGTGGATGCGGCGCACCTCGGAACGCGGCACCGCGAACATCCCGAAGGGGTACTGGTCGCGCAGATCGGCCTTGGTGGTCAGGGGGAACAGGGCGAGATCGGCCAGGGAGCGGCAGTCGTCGGGATGCACCCCCGCCTTGTCGAACGCCTGCCGGTGGAACGGCACCCGCTCGTACGCGCGGTGCAAGGTCTCCCGCAGTCGTCTGAGCTGGAGGGCGGCCAGCTCGTCGTGGTCCAGCCGCTCGGCCTCGTCGTGGAATCCCGCCCGCACCGCCATGTCGTCACCTCATCGTGAGTGGGCCCCCGAGAACCCGACCGATCATTCGGTAGATTGCCAGGACTCCGCAGGTTAAATCAATGACTCGAACGAGTGATCGTCTGGTCTGATGGCCTCCATGCCGATCTTCACCACGTACGACGGAACCGAACTGGCCTACCGCACCCTGGGCGAAGGGCCGCCGCTGGTCTGCCTCCCGGGCGGCGCCATGCGCGCCTCGCGCTACCTGGGCGACCTCGGTGGACTGGCCGCCGGGCGCACTCTGATCCTCCTCGACCTGCGCGGCACCGGCGACTCCGCGGTGCCGGCCGACGAGTCGACGTACCGCGTGGACCACCAGGTCGCCGACGTCGAGGCGCTCCGCGTCCACCTGGGCCTGGAACGCATGGACGTGCTGGCCCACTCGGCGGCCGGCAACCTCGCGATGCTGTATGCGGCCGCGCATCCGCAGCGGCTGGGCCGGACCGTCCTGGTCACCCCCACCGCATGGGTGCTGGACCTGGTGAGTACCGCGGAGGACCGGCTGGCGGCGGCCCGCCTCAGGGCCGGGACCGAGCCGTACGACACGGCCCTTGCGGCATACCGCCGCATCCTCGGCGGGGCCGCCACGGACGAGGAGTGGGACCGCGCGGCGCCCCTCTTCTACGGCCGCTGGGACGACGTCGCGCAGGCGCACGACGCCGCGGGCGAGCACGAGCAGAACGAGAAGGCGGCCGCGGCCTACGCGGGCCCCGGCGCGTGTGACCCGGCCGCGGTGCGGGAGGCCCTGCGCCAGCTCTCCGGGGAGGTGCTGGTGCTGGTGGGCGCACTGGACGGCAATCCGCCGCCCGGCCTCGCCGAGAGGATCGCGGCGGCGTTCCCCGCCGGGATCCTCGACGTCCGGCCGGGCGCCGCGCACTTCCCGTGGCTGGACGACCCCGCCGGCTTCGCGGAGCGCGTCGAGCGCTTCCTGGCCACCGGAGCCTGACCCGGGCGACAGGCGCGCCCCGGGCGCGGGTGACGGGCGCGGTCGGGGGCGCCGCACGTGGTGCGGAGCCCCGACCCGCACCCGCCGGTTCCCTCAGCTCGTGCTGCCGGTGTCCGCCTCCGTCGCGACCGTCTTCGCCCAGCGGTAGTCCGCCTTGCCGCTCGGAGAACGCTGTATGGCCGGCGTGATGACCAGCTGCCGCGGAATCTTGTAGCCCGCGAGCCTGGTGCGGCAGTGGCTCTGGATCTCGTCCAGCGTCGGCGCAGCGGCTCCCGGCCGTACCTGGACCACCGCGGCCACATGGCTGCCCCAGGTCGCGTCGGAGACCCCCGCCACCAGGGCGTCGTACACGTCGGGGTGCGACTTCAGCGCCTGCTCGACCTCTTCCGGATAGACCTTCTCGCCGCCCGTGTTGATGCACTGCGAGCCGCGCCCGAGGACCGTCACGATGCCCTGCTCGTCGACGGTCGCCATGTCACCGAGCAGCACCCACCGCTCCCCGCCCTTCTGGAAGAAGGTGTCGGCGGTTTTCTCCGGGTCGTTGTAGTAGCCGAGCGGTACGTGGCCGCGCTGCGCCAGGCGCCCCGGCTCGCCGACCGCCACCGGCTCGTGCGTCACCGGATCCACCACCTGCGTACGGTCGTTGACCTCCAGGCGGAAGCCCTTCTCCGGGCCCGAGTCGTCCGTCGCGCGGCCGTTGGAGCCGGACTCGGAGGACCCGAAGTTGTTCAGGAGCAGGACGTTCGGCACCAGACGCTGGAACTCGGCGCGCACCGTCTCGGACATGATCGCCCCGGACGAGGAGACGCTGAACAGCGAGGACAGGTCCGTGCCCCGCAGCGGACCGTTCAGGGCGTCGATGAGCGGCCTGAGCATCGCGTCGCCGACCAGCGACACGCTCGACACCTTCTCCTTCTCGATCGTGCGCAGCACCTCCTCGGGGGCGTACTTGCGGTGGATGACCACCCGCTGGCCGTAGTTGAAGGCGATGAACGAGGTCAGTGTCGACGTCCCGTGCATCAGCGGGGGCGCGGGGAAGAAGGTGAGCCCGGCGCCGCGCGCCGCCACCCGCTCGGCCAGCTCCTCCGGCCGTTTCACCGGCTCGCCCGAGGGCTCACCGCCGAAGAGCCCCGCGAAGAAGAGGTCCTCCGCCCGCCACATCACGCCCTTGGGCATGCCCGTGGTGCCGCCGGTGTAGATGATGAACAGGTCGTCGGCGCTGCGCGGCGGGAACCCGCGCGCGGGCGAGCCGGCCGCCTCCGCGTCCGGGTACGCGACCGGCGCGATCGACGGCTCCGGAGCCCCCTCTGGGGTCTCGCCGACCCGGATCAGGTGCCGCAGCTGCGGCGTCTTCGGCAGCGCGGCCGCCACCCGCCCGGTGAACTCGCCCTCGAAGACGAGCGCGGCGAGGTCGGCGTCGTTGTAGAGGTAGACCAGTTCCTCCTCCACGTACCGGTAGTTGACGTTCACCGGGACCAGCCGGGCCTTCAGGCAGGCCAGGACGGTCTGGAGGTACTCGATCCCGTTGTAGAGGTGCAGCCCCAGGTGCTCGCCGGCCGTCAGACCGCTGTCCAGCAGGTGGTGTGCGATCCGGTTCGCCGCCGCGTCCAGTTCCGCGTACGTGAGGCGGCGCTCGGCGCCGGTCCCGGGGTGGTCCACGTACACGAGGGCCTCGCGGTCCGGGACCACGTCCACGACCGACTCGAACAGGTCGGCAAGGTTGTACTCCACCGTTCCTCCTGAACCCCGTTGTTCCCGACGACTGGCCCCCGTGGCCGGCTGCTCAGGCGGTCATTAGAGCGCCGTGGCCGGCAACTGGGAAGGGAACCGTCCAAGAAATCTGACTGAGTGTCAGAAAACTATTGAACTGCACCCTCCCCTACTGCAACCTGTTCTAGGTCTTGAGACGGGAGGACGGCAATGGGTGGGACGGAACACCTGACCGTGGAACGCCGCGGCGCCACGCTGGTGCTCACCATGAACAGGCCCGAGGCGAAGAACGCGCTCTCGCTGCCACTGCTGGTGGGGCTGTACGACGGCTGGCTGGAGGCGGACGCCGACCACGAGATCCGCTCCGTGGTCCTGACCGGTGCGGGCGGCGACTTCTGCGCCGGCATGGACCTCAAGGCACTGGCCGGCAAGGGCATGGCCGGCGACCAGTACCGGGACCGTCTCAAGGCCGACCCCGACCTGCACTGGAAGGCGATGCTCCGGCACCATCGGCCGCGCAAGCCGGTGATCGCGGCGGTGGAGGGCTACTGCGTGGCCGGGGGCACCGAGATCCTCCAGGGCACCGACATCCGGGTGGCGGCCGAGAGCGCCACCTTCGGCCTCTTCGAGGTCAAACGGGGACTCTTCCCGATCGGCGGCTCCACGGTGCGGCTGCCCCGGCAGATCCCGCGCACGCACGCGCTGGAGATGCTGCTGACCGGGCGCCCGTACTCGGCCGGGGAGGCCGCGCGGATCGGGCTCGTCGGGCGGGTCGTCCCCGACGGTACGGCGCTCGAGGCGGCCCTGGAGATCGCCGAGCGGATCAACGCGTGCGGGCCGCTGGCGGTCGAGGCGGTCAAGGCGTCGGTCTACGAGACCGCCGGGCTGACGGAGGCGGAGGGCCTGGCCTCCGAACTCCTGCGCGGCTGGCCGGTCTTCGACACGGCGGACGCGAAGGAGGGGGCGCGGGCCTTTGCCGAGAAGCGGCCCGCGGTGTACCGGCGGGAGTAGCTCGGGCCCGGCCGGGCCCGGGCCCGTGGCGACCCATGGCCGTGCCCGTGTCCTTGCCCGGGTGCGGCGCCGCTGCCGGGGGCTCCGCCCCCGGACCCCCGCGCCTCAAACGCCGGCGGGGCTGGCTTTTGCCGTACCCGTAATCAATCGCATCGGAGAGTCACCATGACAGCAGCCTCCCCACCGGAGGTGCTCCGCGCGCCTCTCGTCGTCGAGTTCCCCTTCACCCGGTCCCTCGGACCGGTTCAGGGCGCGTTCCTCACCGGCCTGCGCGAGCGCGTCGTGCTCGGCGTGAAGGCCTCCGACGGCAGGGTGGTGGTTCCACCCGTCGAGTACGACCCCGTCACCTCCGAGGAGGTCCGCGAACTCGTCGAGGTCGCCGCCACCGGCACCGTCACCACCTGGGCCTGGAACGACCGGCCCCGCCCGAACCAGCCCCTCGGCACCCCCTTCGCCTGGGTCCTGGTCAAGCTCGACGGCGCGGACACCGCCCTCCTGCACGCCCTCGACGCCCCCGGCCCCGACGCCGTGCACACCGGCCTGCGCGTCCGCGTCCGCTGGGCCGCCGAACGCACCGGCGCCATCACCGACATCGCCTGCTTCGAACCGGACGAAACCCCCGCCGCCGCGACCGGGGCCACCCCCCACGACGGCGTCTTCCAGGACGCCGTCACCGGCATCGTCGCCGAGGCCCGCCTCGACTACGTCTACAGCCCCGGCCGGGCCCAGACCGCCTACATCAACGCCCTCTCCCAGCGGCGGATTGTCGGCGAGCGCTGCCCCTCCTGCCACAAGGTGTACGTCCCGCCGCGCGGCGCCTGCCCCACCTGCGGGGTCGCCACCACCGACCGGGTCGAGGTCGGTCCGGCCGGCACGGTCACCACCTTCTGCATCGTCAACATAAAGGCCAAGAACCTCGACATCGACGTTCCCTACGTCTACGCCCACATCGCCCTCGACGGCGCCGGCCTCGCCCTCCACGGCCGGATCGGCGGCATCCCGTACGACCAGGTCCGCATGGGCCTGCGCGTCGAGCCCGTCTGGACCGAGGGCGGCCGCTACCCCGACCACTACCGCCCCACCGGCGAGCCGGACGCGGACTACGAGGCGTACAAGGAGCTCATCTGATGACCGGGCCCAGGACGAGCAGGTACGCGCGCGACGTGGCCGTCGTCGCCTTCGCGCAGAGCGACCACCTGCGCCGCACCGACGAGCTCAGCGAGGTCGAGATGGTCATGCCGGTCCTCCACGAGGTGCTGGCCGCCACCGGACTGAAGGCCGGGGAGATCGGCTTCACCTGTTCCGGATCCAGCGACTACCTGGCCGGCCGAGCCTTCTCCTTCACCATGACCCTCGACGGGGTCGGCGCCTGGCCGCCGATCTCCGAGTCCCACGTCGAGATGGACGGCGCCTGGGCCCTCTACGAGGCCTGGGTCAAGATCCAGACCGGCGAGGCGGACACCGCGCTCGTCTACTCGTACGGGAAGTCCTCGCCCGGCTCTCTGCGTGACGTCCTCACCCGCCAGCTCGACCCGTACTACCTCGCCCCGCTCTGGCCCGACGCGGTGGCCCTGGCCGCCCTCCAGGCCCAGGCCCTCGTCGACGCGGGCGAGACCGACGAGTCCGCCCTGGCGGCCATCGCGGCGCGCAGCCGGGCCGACGCCGCAGCCAACCCGCACGCCCAGCTGCGCGGCGCCGTCCCGCAGGGCGACTACCAGGTGCGGCCCCTGCGGACCGGGGACTGCCCGCCCGTCGGCGACGGCGCGGCCGCCGTGGTCCTCGCCGCCGGCGACCTCGCGCGGCAGCTGTGCGAACGCCCCGCCTGGATCACCGGCATCGACCACCGCATCGAGGCGCACGGCCCGGGTCTGCGTGACCTCACCGATTCGGCGTCCACCCGGATCGCCGCCCAGCACGCCGGCGTCTTCGACGCCCCGGTGGACACGGCGGAACTGCACGCGCCGTTCTCCTCCCAGGAGGTGGTGCTCCGCAAGGCCCTCGGGCTCGGCGGCAGCGGCACAGACAGCGGCTCCGGCACAGACAGCGGCTTCGGCGCCGTTGCCGTCAATCCGTCCGGCGGGGCGCTCGCCGCCAACCCGATGATGGCCGCCGGCCTGATCCGCATCGGCGAGGCGGCCGCGCGCATCCACCGGGGCGCATCCGACCGGGCCGTCGCCCACGCCACCTCCGGCCCCTGCCTCCAGCAGAACCTGGTCGCCGTCCTGGAAGGGGACCCAAGGTGAACAAAGAGCCCGTCGCCGTCGTCGGCATCGGCCAGACCAAGCACGTGGCGGCCCGCCACGACGTCTCCATCGCCGGCCTGGTCCGCGAGGCCGCCGTGCGCGCCCTCGCCGACGCCGAGCTGACCTGGGCCGACATCGACGCGGTCGTCATCGGCAAGGCCCCCGACTTCTTCGAGGGGGTGATGATGCCGGAGCTGTACCTGGCGGACGCGCTCGGCGCCGTCGGCAAGCCGATGCTGCGCGTGCACACGGCCGGTTCGGTCGGCGGGTCCACCGCGCTCGTCGCCGCCAACCTCGTCGCCGCCCGCGTCCACCGCACGGTCCTCACCCTCGCCTTCGAGAAGCAGTCCGAATCGAACGCCATGTGGGGGCTCTCGCTCCCCGTCCCCTTCCAGCAGCCCCTGCTCGCCGGCGCCGGCGGCTTCTTCGCCCCGCACGTGCGCGCGTACATGCGGCGCACCGGCGCGCCGGACGCGGTCGGCTCGCTCGTGGCGTACAAGGACCGGCGCAACGCGCTGAAGAATCCATACGCGCACCTGCACGAGCACGACATCACCCTGGAGAAGGTCCAGGCATCGCCGATGCTGTGGGACCCGATCCGGTACTCCGAGACCTGCCCGTCCTCCGACGGCGCGTGCGCCATGGTCCTCACCGGCCGGGCGGGCGCGGCCCGTTCGCCGAAGCCGCCCGCCTGGGTGCACGGCGGGGCGATGCGCAGCGAACCCACCCTCTTCGCCGGCAAGGACTTCGTCTCGCCGCAGGCCGGCAGGGACTGCGCGGCCGACGTCTACCGGCAGGCCGGGATCACCGACCCGCGCCGGGAGATCGACGCGGTCGAGATGTATGTGCCGTTCTCCTGGTACGAGCCGATGTGGCTGGAGAACCTGGGCTTCGCCGAGGAGGGCGAGGGCTGGAAGCTCACCGAGGCCGGCGTCACCGAGCTCGACGGCGACCTTCCGGTCAACCCGTCCGGCGGCGTGCTGTCCACCAACCCGATCGGCGCGTCCGGCATGATCCGCTTCGCGGAGGCCGCCCTGCAGGTACGCGGCCAGGCCGGGGAACACCAGGTCCCGGGTGCCCGCCGGGCCATGGGGCACGCGTACGGCGGCGGCGCGCAGTTCTTCGCGATGTGGCTGGTGGGGGCGCAGGAACCGACCGGCTGAACGCAGCCGTCCGTCCCGCCCGGGTGCCGGACCGGTCACGAGTGACTCACCGTGGCCTGTGCGGCACCCGCCGCGATGGCTAACCTGGCCCCCGGACGACGTACCGGGAGGAGCACGCACGTGGCCGAGAGCATGACTTCACAACCCCTCGCCGGCTGGGGGAAGCCGGACCTCGATCTCACGGGGGCGGACTGGCAGTCGAGCAGCCGGGGAGCGGGTGACGTCCAGATCGCCTTCGTCGAGGGCTTCATCGCGATGCGCAACAGCGAGCGCCCCGAGAGCCCTTCCCTGATCTTCTCGCCGGACGAGTGGCACACGTTCGTACGCAACGCCCGGGGCGGGGAGTTCGACCTCACCTGACCGCACGCCACCGCCCCGCCCCCGCCGGGGCGGTGGACCCGGCGGGAGCCGGCCGGCGTACCTCCGGCGCACCCTGGACCGACCCGGCCGGTCGGTAGGGTGGCGGCATGAGCGGCATGAGCGGCATGAGCGGCATGAGCGGCATGAGCGGCATGAGCGGCATGAGCGGCGAGAGCGACCTGCGGAAACTGCTGAGCGGCATGCGCCCCGAGCTGAACGAGGGGGCGTACGTCTTCTGCACCGTACCCGGCAGGGCCGTCCCCGCCGGTACCGCGCCCGTCGCCACCGTCCTGGAGCCCGAGGGCCTCACCCTCGTCCTGCGCCAGGAGGACGCCGACGCCGCCGGACTCGCCTATGACTACACGGCCGGCTGGATCACCCTGCGCGTCCATTCCGCCCTCGACGCCGTCGGCCTCACCGCCGCCTTCGCCACCGAACTCGGCGCCCACGGCCTGAGCTGCAACGTCATCGCCGGACACCACCACGACCACCTCTTCGTGGCCGCGGACAGGGCCGCCGAGGCCGTGGCCCTCCTGGAAGACCTGGCGGTGCGTTCCGGACAGGAACGATCGGCTTGAGGGCCCTCTCGAACACTCCTCGAAACCTGGTCGGGACCCTGCCGGAACCCCACCGGATCCCGGCCGAAGCCCCGTCGGAAAAGAAGATCGGATTCTTTCCGACAGTGGGATCCCCCGCGATGTGCGCGGGCGTACGCTGATCTCCCAGAACAGGCCTGGGGGGTACCAGCCATGACGGACCACCGGACGCGCACACGGCGCACCATGGTCGAACGCGAAGCCGAACTCGCCATCGTCGAAGAGGCCCTGGACCAGCTCACCGGTCCCGGCCCGGACGCCGGCGGCGCGCTGCTGGCCTTCTCCGGGCCCGCCGGACTCGGCAAGACCACGCTGCTCGCCGAGCTGCGCCGCCGCGCACACGCCCGCTCCTGCACCGTCCTCGCCGCCCGCGGCGGCGAACAGGAGCAGAGCCAGCCCTTCCACGTCGCCCGCCAGCTCATCCAGCCGCAACTGGCCGGCCACTCCGAACAGGAACTGCGCGCCGCCCTCGGCAGCTGGTACTCCATCGTCGGCCCCGCCCTCGGACTCTGCGCCCCCGAACAGGGCGCCCCGCCCGACCCGCAGGGCCTGCGTGACGGCCTCGACTGGGTCCTCACCCACCTCGTCGTCAAACGCGCCCCCGTCACCCTCGTCCTCGACGACGCCCACTGGGCCGACCCCGAATCCCTGAGCTGGCTCGCCGCCTTCGCCCCGCGCGCCGAACACCTCCCGCTGCTCCTCGTCGTCGCCTACCGCCCCGACGAACTGCCCGCGCACGCCGACGCCTTCCGCACGCTGCCGGGCCGGGCGGGACAGCGCCCGCTGCCCCTCGCCCCGCTCACCCCGGCAGCCGTGGCGGCCCTCGTCCGCGAGGCCCTCGGAGACCACGCCGACGACGCCTTCTGCCAGGAAGCCTGGGCCGTCACCACCGGCAACCCCTTCGAAGCGGTCGAACTCACCGCCAAGGTCCGGGGCAGGGGACTGCGGCCCGTCGAGGAGAACGCCGCCCAGCTGGCCGACCTCGCCGCCGCACAGCGCGGCAGCGGCCTCGTCGCCCGCCTCGAACGCCTCGGCCCCTCCACCGTCCGCTTCGCCTGGGCCTGCGCCGTCCTCGGCACCGCCATCCCGCAGGACATAGCCGCCCGGGTCGCCGCCCTCGGCAGCGAGGAGGCCGTCAGCGCCACCACGCGCCTGCGGGACGCCCGCATCCTGTCCGCCGCCGGATCCACGGCGAACCAGGAGGCCGAGGCCGGGCTGGAGTTCGTCCACCCCCTCATCGCCACCGCCATCTACCGCGCCATCCCCGACGCGCTGCGCGTCGCCCTGCATGGGAAGGCCGCGGCCGCCGTCGTCGACGCGGGCCTCGGCTCCTCCGCCGCGGCCCGCCACCTGCTGGAGACTCACCCCGAGAACGACCCCTGGGTGGTGCGCACCCTGCGCGAGGCCGCCGCGGAGAACCTCCGCGCCGGAGCCCCCGACGCCGCCCGCCGCCAGCTCGCCCGTGCCCTGCGCGAGCCACCCGACTTCGGCGAACGCGCCGCCGTACTGTACGAACTGGGCTGCGCCTCCCTGCTGACCGAGCCCGCCAACACCGTCAACCACCTCCGGGCGGCACTCGCCGAGCCCTTCGACGACCCGGCCCTGCGCCAGGGCATCGTCATCCGGCTCGCCCAGGTCCTCGCGCACAGCGACCGCCTCGCCGAGGCCTCGGAGTCACTCGCCCGCGAGATCGCGCAGACCCCGGACGTACGGGCCCGGCTGCGCCTGCAGTCCGAGCAGTTCATGTGGGACGCCTTCAACGCCGCCGAGACCGACTCCCCGGCCCGTTCCCGGCGCCTCACCCGGCTCGCCGACCGCCTCACGGGCCGCGACCTCACCGAGCGGTACGTCATCGCCCTGCGCGCCTGGGACGCCTGCCTGCGGGGCGAACCGGTGGACGTGGTGCTGCACCACGCCGCCCGGGTACTGGAACGGCCCTTCAGCTGGGCCCACGAGGACCGCGGCTTCGAGGTCCCGGTACTGGCCGCCATGGTCCACATGTACGCCGACCGGCCGGGGCGGGCGGAGGAACTGTTCGAGGAGGGCACCGCCGAGTTCGAGCGCCAGGGCTGGCGCGGCGCCCACCTGTCCTTCGCCTACAGTCTGCGCGCCTACATCCGCTACCGGCGCGGACGGCTCGTGGAGGCCGAGGAACTGGCCCGGTCCGGACTGCGGCTCGCCGAACGCGTCGGCCGGCGCACCCCCGTGCACTGGTACGCCATAGCGATCCTTCTCACGACCCTGATCGCCCGGGGCCGGGTCGACGAGGCCTGGGAGCTGGCACAGGAGCACGAGTTCGGCGCCCCCTTCCCGGCCGCCGTGGTCTTCCCCGACTCCCAGACCGTCTACGCCGAACTGCTGCTCGCCCGGGGCGAGGTGCGGGAGGCCGTCGCCGAACTGGAGGCCGTGGACCGGCGGCTGACCCCGCGCGGCATCCAGAACCCGGCCTGGTGCCCGTGGCAGCTGCACCTCGCGCGGGCCGTCGCCGCGGACGATCCGCAGCGCGCCCGAGCCCTCGCCGCCGACGCGGTCCGGCGCGCCAGGGCCTTCGGCGCCCCTTCCACCATCGGCCAGGCCCTCCGGGTGGCGGCGGAGGTCGCCGCGCCACAGGACCGGACCGAGCTCCTCCGGGAGGCGGTCACCCTGCTCTCGGCCTCACCCGCCGGCTACGAACTGGCCCGCGCCCTGGCCGCACTCGGCTACGGGCTGCGCGACGCGGACCTGCTCACGGCAGCGCTGGTCACGGCCCGGGAGTGCGGCGCCGACTGGCTGGTGGAGGCGGCGACCGAGACCCTGACGGGCCTGGGCGGCGCCCTGCCGCCCGCGCCGCCCCGGGCGGACTGGGTCACCGAGGAGGAGATCCGGGCCGCCGACCTCGCCGTACGCACCGAGAAGGAGCCCGAGCCGGCGTCCCCGGACTGGGTGCTGTCCGCCGCCTGCCGCAAACTCGGCACCGACAGGTCCGGACTGCGCGCCGCCCTGGAAGCGTTCGCCCGTAGCTCAACGTGATCGGGGCCGCCGCCGGGCGGGCAGGGTCGACCTCATGGACCCCAGCGACAGGATCCCCCTGTTCCGGTCCGAGGCGGCAACCTTCGAGAAGGCGGTCCGCCGCGCGTACGACCGGGGTGATCCGGTGCCGCAGGCGCCCTCCCGCCCCGGCTGGACGGTCACCGGCCTGGTCCGGCACCTCGGCGGAGTGCACCGTTTCCTCGCGCACGGGCTGCGCGAACGGCTCATGACACCGCCGCCGGCCGTCCACCGGAGGGACGCCGAATCCGCCACCGGGGCCCCCGGCCCCCTCGACCCGGCCGCCGCCGTCGACGCCGTCACCCGGAGCATCGAGGTCATGGCACCGGCCCGCCGCACCTGGAAGCAGGCACCGCCGGGTGCGGGGTAGAGGTACCGCTTCCGGCGTACGGACGGCCCGGAATCCTGGACCGTCCTCTTCTCGGGTGACCAGGTGCTGCTGGAGCCGGGGTCCCCCGGGCCGGTGACCGTCGAGGCCGCCGGCTCCGCCTCGGACCTGGCCCTCTGCCTCTGGCGCCGCGTCCCGCCCACGCCCTGCACGTCACGGGCGCGACACGGACCTGCCGGCGCACTGGTTCACCCTGGTCCCGCCCGTCTGACGGGCCCGGTCGCGCGCGGCGGCGGGACGAGGGGCCCCCGGGCCGTAAAACTCCTGCGGCCACGTACCATGGCCGCATGTCCTTCCTCCGCCGCCACCGCGCCGCCACACCCGCCGGCCCGGACTTCGATGTCCTGGCCATGGACCCGGGGGACTGGCCGGGCAATCTCGGGGCCGGGCTGCTGCCCGCGCCCGACGGCAGCTGCCAGGGGGTCTTCCTCCGCTACGACCTGTTCGGCGGACGCGGCCCCGCGATGATCATCGGAAACCTCCCCGAGGGCTCCCCGGCCCGGGACCTCGCCGACGGCCAGGTGCCCTTCGAGGTGGCCCAGCTCCTCGACGCGCTGGAGAACGACGAGGACGTCGAGGTCACGGGCGTCGAGGACTGCCCCGTCATGCAGGGCGACAACCTCCTCATCGTCCGGAAGATCAAGCTTTCGGAGTCCCGCATCTCCTGCGTCCAGTTCGACCGCAGCGACAATGTGCTGGTCACCATCGCCAGCTGGGACCGCCCGATCACCGATGACCTCTACGCCCTCCTGAAGCCGCTCCCCGCCGAGCTCTTCCAGCAGGGCTGACCCCTCCGGGTCACCGGGACCGGCCTGCGGGCCCGTACCACCCCGCGCGGCCGGTCCCGACCGATCACGCGTCCGCGATGTCGTTCGCCGCCACGTAGCCGAACGTCATCGCGGGACCGATCGTCGACCCGGCCCCCGCGTAGCTGTGGCCCATCACCGCGGCACTGGCGTTGCCCGCCGCGTACAGGCCGCGGATCACGGAGCCGTCCGCCCGCAGGGCCCGGGCCCGCGCGTCCGTGACGATGCCGCCCTTCGTCCCGAGATCCCCCGGCACGATCTTGAACGCGTGGAACGGCGGCACCCAGACCGGCGCCAGGCACGAGTTCGGCAGCACGTTCGGATCCGTGTAGTAGTGGTCGTACGCGGTGTCGCCCCGGTGGAAGTCGGAGTCGGTACCGCTCCACGCCTGCGCGTTGAACCGGCTCAGCGTCGACCGCAGCGCTCCCGCCGGTACGCCGATCTGGCCCGCCAGCGCGTCCCACGTCCACGCCTTCTTCGCCGCGCCCGCCTCGTACCACGCGTCCGGGAAGGGCAGCGTCGGCAGGATGTCCTTGAACAGGTACTTGTTGCGGTAGTGCTGATCCACGATCAGCCACGCCGGAATGTGCGAACCGGTCGCGCCGCGGTCCTTCTCGTACATCACGTGCACCACATCGCTGTACGGCGCCGCCTCGTTGACGAACCGGGTGCCGTTCGCGTTCACGATCAGCCCGCCCGGCAGGGTGCGTTCGGCCAGACAGAAGTACGGTTCCCCGGGCAGCGGGATCGATGGTCCCCACCACGCGTCGTCCATCAACGCCAGCGCGGCCCCGGCCCGCTGACCGGCCAGGATGCCGTCGCCGGTGTTCTCCTTCGCGCCCACCGACCACTGGGTGCCGATCGGCTGCTGCTGGTACTGCACCCGCATCGCCGCGTTGTGCTCGAAGCCGCCCGAGCCGACGATCACCCCCTTGCGGGCCCGTACGACGCCCCGCACGCCCTCCTTGTCCAC
Organism: Streptomyces yangpuensis; assembly: GCF_001005295.1. Lineage (GTDB taxonomy): Bacteria > Actinomycetota > Actinomycetes > Streptomycetales > Streptomycetaceae > Streptomyces > Streptomyces yangpuensis. Next base: position 1,034,510 of record NZ_LBMK01000003.1, read on the forward strand.
CACCACGCCGGTGACGGCGCCGCCCTCCTGGACCAGGTCCACCAGGGGACTGTTCAGCCACAACGGTACCCCGGCCCGCTGGAGCCCCGACCGCAGCCCGGCCGCCAGGGCCTGACCCATCGTCAGAGGCTTCTCGCCGCGCAGCGCCGCCTTGGTGCCGCGCGCCAGGCATTCGGTGGACACGGCCAGGCCCCTGGCGCTCACCGCCGCGAGGTTCAGCCACTTGTAGTCCTGGCTGAAGACCACCATCCCGGCCGGCACCGGCATGTACGCCGGGTTCAGGCGGGCCAGTTCGGTGCCCAGGATGTTCCCGTCGATCTGGTCCGGTTCGATGGACCGGCCGTTCGGCAGACCGCCCGGAAGGTTGGGGTAGTAGTCGCTGTACCCCTCCATGAAGCGGAACCGCAGCGGGCTGTTGGCCATCACGAAGTCCAGCATGCGGGGGCCGTTCGCGAGGAACGCGGCCTGGCGGTCGGCCGGAACCTCGGGCCCGACAACGGCGGACAGGTACGTCGCCGCCTTCTGCGGGGTGTCGGGCACCCCGGCGGCCAGGATCACCGAATTGTTCGGGAGCCAGATGCCGGCCCCGGAACGTGCGGCCGATCCGCCGAAGGTGGGGGCCTTCTCGATCACCAGGACGCTCAGCCCGCGCTTCGCGGCGGTGAGCGCGGCCGTCATCCCGGCTGCCCCCGAACCGACCACGACCACGTCGTACTCACCGAGCGGCGGCCCGGTCTGGACCCCGTCGGCCCGTGCCGCGCCGGACGGCAGCACGGCGGCGGCGAGCACCCCGGCCCCCGTGCCGGCGAGGACGGAGCGTCTGGACGGGAGGGGGGCGGGGGACGTGCGTGAAGCGCTTGCGGACATGGGCAGGCTCCAGCGGAGTGGGGAGGAGAGGGTGACTCCAGCATGTCTGATGCTGAGTCAGAAAAGGTGTTCGGGGGATCATGTGATGTCAAGCCATCCGGCGCCCCCGGGACCCTGCCCTCCGCCCGGTCCTCCGCCTTGCCCTCCGCTCAGTCCCCCGTCCGGTTCCGGGCGTCCAGCTCCTGCACGTGACGCTTGAGGGCCACGGTGCGGTAGCTCTCCTCCACCCACTCGCACAGCACCTGCACGGACGGCGCACCCTTGTCCGCCAGCGGTACGGACACCCAGCCGGACCGGCCGAGCCCGTACCCGGTGGGCTCCGCCCCCGGCGCGGACATCGCGTGCCCGTGCAGCGCCTCGTCCTTGAGCTTGACCGACAGCCCGGGCCGGCCCGACCCGTCGGTGTTGCCCAGAAAGACGAAGATCTTCTTGTTCACCTTCACCACGCAGTCCTCAGGGCCCCAGGGATGGTCCTCGAAGGCCTCCGGGAGGCCGAGGGCGAACCCCCGTACCGCCTCCCACTTGCGCACTCCGGACGTCATCAGCGCCTCCCGTCGATCGTCCGTTGCCCCCAGGGCTCCCACGCTAGCGGAGCCCTGTGACAGCGCCGGGCTTCCGCACCACGCTTCCGGAGTGCGAACGAGCGAAGTCCCGTGGCGGTGGGAGCCACGGGACTTCGCGTCAGGGGGGAGGAAGGGTCAGCGGGTGCCCACCGCCGCGCGGACCGCCCTGCGGGCCATCCCCGCGTCGTCGTGCAGGCGACGGAGCAGCAGCCGCTGCTCCTCCCCGGAGGACAGGGCGCCTGCCGGCAGCGGCTGCGTCGGGGCGGTCGCCAGCATGGAGCGCTGCACCGCCGTCTCGGACATCCGGATCTCCCGGGTCAGGACCAGCATCAGGTTGATCAGGAAGGCGTCCCGGGCCGCCGGACCGGCCGACTGGGCCAGCCGGCTGATCTGCGCGCGGGCGGCGGGGGCGTCACCGAGCACCGTCCACAGGGTGGCGAGGTCGTAGCCCGGCAGGTACCAGCCCGCGTGCTCCCAGTCGAGCAGCACCGGACCGGCGGGGGACAGCAGCAGGTTCGACAGCAGCGCGTCGCCGTGGTTGAACTGCAGCGCCGTCCCAGACATCTTGACCCCGTGCAGCAGTTTCTGCAGGTCCCCGAGGTCCCGGTCGGTGAGCAGCCCCAACTCGTAGTCGCGGGCGATCCGCCGCGCGTAGTTCATCGGGGTGCCGAAGAGCTCGGCCGGCGGCTGCCACTGGTTGACCCGGCAGACCGCACCCAGGGCCGCCCGGAGGTCAACCCGCGGCGGCGGCTCCACCGGGTGCCGCTGGAGCGCCGCGACCCGGCCCGCCATCCGTTCCACCACCAGCGTGCAGTTCTCCGGGTCGGCGGCGATCAGCCGCGGCACCCGGACCGGCGGGCGGTGCCGGACGAACGCCCGGTACGCCGCTATTTCGTGGCGGTAGCGCTCACGCCATTCCGGCGAGTGGTCCAGTAAAACCTTCGCCACGGCCGTCATGCGTCCGGTGGTGCCCACCAGCAGGACCGAGCGGCCGCTGCGCCGCAGCACCTGCACCGGCGCGAACTCCGGACAGATCCGCTGCACCGAGGCCAGCGCGGTGCGCAGTTGCGCCCCTTGCGGCCCCGAGAGGTCGATTCTTCCGCTGACGGGCTGCGATCCCGTACCCGGCATGCGCCGCGCGCGGACGGCGCCCTGCACCGGTACCGACGGGCGGCCGGGTTCGAGGTAGGAGCCGCCGCCCGCAGGGAGCGTGCGGTGCGACCGGACCGGTGCGGACACGGAGGACGTTGCTGCGTACATGGTGATACGGATCCCTTCGTGCGCCGACGAGTTGCGTACGCCACCCCGCCGATCCCGGCTTCACCCTGGGGAGTTCCGCCGGTGACCGGGGCGGGGAGGCGCATTCCTACCTGACACCCGGCGCAAGGTGGCGAACCATCGGGCGCGCCCTGGCGAAGCCTGGCGAATAGTCGCTGGGCATCTGACGGGGGGCTACTGTCAACTCAGCCGAGAACCTGGGGGCTTGACGTGAGCAAAGGTCCAAACACCCGCTTGAACGACCTGTTCGGCCTGGCCGGCTGGTCGAAGGGCGAACTGGCGAGGATGGTGAACCGGCAGGCGGCGGCCATGGGCCACCCGCAGCTGGCCACCGACACCTCGCGGGTGCGGCGCTGGATCGACATGGGGGAGAGCCCCCGCGAACCGGTGCCCACGGTACTGGCAGCACTGTTCACCGAGCGGCTCGGTCGTGTCGTGACCATCGAGGACCTCGGGTTCGTACGGCAGCGGCGCACCTCCAGACGGCAGCCGGACGGGGTTCGCGAGAACCCGGACGGTATGCCCTGGGCGCCCGAACGCACAGCCGCGGTCCTCACCGAATTCACGGGAATGGACCTCATGCTCAACCGTCGCGGTCTGATGGGCGCGGGCGCCGTGCTCACCGCCGGCTCCGCCCTCACCAACGCCATGTACGACTGGCTGCACACCGACCCCGTCCGGGCCAAGCAGACCCCCGGGCGATTCAGCGACTCCTTCCAGGCCGACCCAGCGGGATACGACCGCTACGAGGCCGCCCCGATCGGCTCCCAGGAGATCGAGGCGCTGGAGCGCTCCGTCGAGGTGTTCCGCGCCTGGGACGCCTCCAGAGGCGGCGGGCTGCAGCGCAAGGCCGTCGTCGGTCAGCTCAACGAGGTGGGCGGGATGCTCGCCTACCACCACCCCGACCACCTCCAGCGCCGGCTCTGGGGGGTGGCGGCCAACCTGGCGGTCCTCGCGGGCTGGATGTCGCACGACGTGGGCCTCGAACCCACCGCGCAGAAGTACTTCGTCATCGCCGCGCACGCGGCCCGCGAGGGCGGCGACCGGCCCCGCGCGGGTGAGGCGCTGTCCCGCGCCGCCCGCCAGATGGTCCACCTGGGCAAGCCGAACGAGGCCCTGGACCTGATGAAGCTCGCCCAGTCCGGTTCCGGTGAGCAGACCCTCCCGCGCACCCGCGCCATGCTGCACACCATCGAGGCCTGGGCACAGGCCGCCATGGGCAAGGGCCAGGCCATGCGCCGCACCCTGGGCGAGGCGGAGGAGCTCTTCGTCTCCGACAAGGGCGATGTACCGCCGCCGAGTTGGATGCAGCACTTCGACGAGGCGGACCTGCACGGCATGCAGGCCCTCGCCTACCGGACCCTCGCCGATCACGACGCCACGGCGGCGCCGATCGCCGCGCGCCACGCCAGGGAAGCCCTTCGGCTGCGCGGCGAGGGCTACCAGCGCTCGCAGATCTTCGACTACATCTCCATGGCCTCCGCCTGCTTCATCGCCGACGAGCCGGAACAGGCCGACCGCTACGCGCGCCTTGCCCTCGTCTCGATGAACGAGACCTCCTCGCACCGGACATGGGACCGGCTGCGCGAGATGTACCGGCTCACCGCGCAGTACGCCGGGTACGCGCGCATCGAGGACCTGCGCCAGGAGATCAAGCTGGCCCTCCCCGACTCCCCGGCGACGAGCGACCGGCCGGCCGCCGGGGTGTAGGCCCCGCCCGCCCCCCGCGTGCCCCGGTTTCCGTGTGCCTCCAGGCCCCCCACGGCCGCTACGTCGCCGACAGGTTCGCAGGCGACAGGTGCACGGACGAGAAAGGCCGCGCCCTCCGGCGCGGCCCTGATGGTCCGTACGGCCGCCCCCGCGGCCGGCCGTCACCGTGCGACTAGCCGCCGACGCGGGCGACCAGCATGCAGGCGTCGTCCTCCCGCTCGCTCTCCCCGAACTCCTCGATCACGAGCCGCACGCAGTCCTGGGCCGACCGTGCCGCCGAGAGCCGCGGGGCGAGTGCCAGCAGCCGCTCGGTCCCGTCCGCCCGGCTGAACTCGATGCTGCGCGGCGTCAGACCGTCCGTGTGCAGGACGAGTACGTCGCCCGCTTCGAGGTGCTCTTCGGCCTGCCCGTACGCGGCTCCGGAGGTCGCGCCCAGCAGGATGCCCTCCGGCGGTGTCAGGGCACGGCCCGTCCCGCGGCGGAACAGCAGGGGGGCGGGGTGACCCGCCTGGGCCCAGGACAGGACCCGGCGTGCGGGGTCGTAGCGGCAGCACACGGCCGAGCCGAGGGCCGGCTGGACGGAGGTCTCCAGGAGCTGGTTGAGCCAGCCCATCAGCGGGCCCGGCGCGATCCCGGCCATGGCCATGCCGCGCAGGGCGCCCAGCATCATCGCCATGCCGGAGGTGGCGGTCACCCCGTGCCCGGTCAGGTCGCCGACCGTCAGCATCGAGCAGCCGTCGGGGAGTTCGAGGGCGTCGTACCAGTCCCCGCCGATCAGTGCGCTGCTCGCGGACGGCAGGTAGTGCGCGGCCACGTCCAGCGTGCCCGTACCACTGTGCGGGAACCGCAGGGAGCCGCGCCACGGGGGGAGCACGGCTTCCTGCAGCTCGACCGCCAGCCGGTGCTCGGTCTGCGCGATCTCCCGCTGGCGCTGCAGCGAGTCACGGGACTCGCGCACCGCTCGCTGGCTCCGGCGCAGTTCACTCACGTCCCGCAGCACGGCCCACATGGACGCCGTGCAGCCGTCGGAGTCGAGTACCGGCTCGCCCCTCATGTGCAGCGTCCGGACCCGGCCGTCGGCCCGGACGATGCGGAACTCGCCGTCGATCGGCCTGCCGTCCACCAGGCAGGCGGTGACCCACGCGGTGAGCAGCGGCTGATCCTCGGAGAACAGCGTGGAGCCCAGCTCGTCGAGGGGGAGGGCGCCCGACTCGGGGGACCGGCCGAAGATCTGGAACAGTTCGTCGGACCAGCTGACCTCGTCGGTCAGCAGGTTCCACTCGGCGCTGCCGACGCGCGTCTGGGTCTCGGGGGCCGCCTCGGGGGCCGCCTGCGGGAACACGGTGGTCTCGGGAACCGGCGGCAGGCCCTCCTTGAGCTGGCCGAGGTGCTCGCGGAGGTCGTCGAGGTGGTGCACGGCGAGGTCGCACAGGGCGCGCTGCCAGCGGCCCTGGGCGTCGTCGTCGTCGACGACCGTGTCGCGGCGGACCGCGTCCACGTCTCCCCGGAGGCGCCGGGTCTGCGAGATCAGTGCGTCCACCGACCCCGGCTCGGGCGGCTGCGCGGGACGGTCCGCGAACAGGTGGGACGGCATGAGAACTCCGATACAGGCGCGGCACGGCCAAGTCTGAAGGAAGGACCGGTAACGACTGTTGCACAGGCGGCGACACTGTGTAAGGCGTTTGGCAACATCCGCTACGTTCTTGCTTCTGGTATATGCCACAGGCCTGCTGGGCCGCGTGTGACGTGCGAATGAATCCGGTCAGCGGCGGTTCGCGGGCGTGGAACGCGTGTCGACTGGTGGGGCGCGGGGTGTGGTCGGGACCGACGGCCGGAATCCGGCCATCCACCCCTCGTGACTCGATCAAACGCCCGACGTGTACGAGGTGTTGCGGCGGACGGCCGTACGCGGTTCCTGGTTCACTGCGCGCGCCGCGATACCCCCGAACGGATGACAGCCGTGCCGAAACGTCGGCGGAATCGAGGCTTCCCACCACAGCACCGGGTCGCTACCCTACGTGCCGGTAATAAACCGGGGGAGGTCCGCACGGGCGGGCCCGCGCAGCGCTGGGACACGACAATGAGCGGGCAGCACCACGCCACCGGCGGGAGCCGGCGTTCCTTCCTCACCTACCTCGTGGCGGCGCCCACCCTCGCCCTGGTCACCCGCGTCGGCGCCGACGCTTCGGCCCCGCAGAGCGCCCGCGCCGTGGTGCCGTCCCTGCCTGCCGTCGCCGACGTGATCGACCTCGGCGACCTCTTCATCCTGGCCGGGGCGCCCACCTCGGCCCTGCTCGCCCTCGCGGTGGAGCCGGACGGGACCATCCGCTTCCGGCTGCCGCGCGAGGAGGTCGGCCAGGGACTGACCACCGCGGTGGCCATGCTGGTCGCCGAGGAACTCGACGCGCCCCTGGCCGACGTACGCGTGGAACTGGACGACGCACGGCCCGAGCTGCTGTTCAACCAGCTCACCGGCTCCTCCAACTCCATCCGCTCCCTCTACGGGCCGGTCCGCCAGTGCGCGGCGACCGCGCGGGCCCGCCTCGTCGCGGCCGCCGCCCACCGCTGGAGCCTCTCCCCGGCGTCGCTGACCACGGCGGACGGGTCCGTCCGTGCCCCCGACGGGCGCACCGCCCGCTACGGCGAACTCGCCGCGGCCGGCGCCGACCCGGGCCTCGTCGTCCCCGGCGCCACCCCCAAGAAGACCGAGCAGCACACCCTCGTCGGCCGGCCGACGAGCCGGGTCGACGCCCGCGCCATGGTCACCGGCGCCCAGCGGTACACCCTCGACCTCGACGTCCCCGGCGCCAAGCCCTGCGTGGTGCGCCGCCCGCCCACCTTCGGCGCCGCCGTCCGCACCGTCGCCAACCTCGCCGAGGTCCGGGCCATGCCCGGAGTCCTGCACGTGGTCACCGTCCCCACCGGGGTCGCCGTCGTCGCCGAGACCTTCGGGCAGGCCATCACCGCCACGTCGGCCCTCCGGGTCACCTGGGGCCCCGGCCCCGCCGACCAGCTCTCCGATCCGGAGATCCGCACCAGGCTGCGCGCCGCCACCCCGCCGCTGCTGGTGCCGCCGCTGCTCACCCCGTACGTGGACGCCGAGTTCGACTTCGCCTTCGTCAGCCACGCCCCGATGGAGACCAACTGCGCCGTCGCCGACGTACGGGACGACCGGGCGGAGATCTGGTCCGGCCTCAAGTCCCCCATCGTGGCCCGCCAGACCATCGCCGCCGAACTCGGCCTGCCCCTGGACCGGGTGACGGTGCACGTCGTCCAGGCGGGCGGCTCCTTCGGCCGGCGGCTCTTCTTCGATGCCGCCCTGGAGGCCGCCCGGATCTCCCGGGCCTGCCGCCGCCCGGTCAAGCTCATGTGGACCCGGGTGGACGACACGCGCCACGGCCGGATGCGCCCCGCCACCCATCACAGGATCCGCGCGACGCACCTGCTGGGCGAGGTCCTCAGCTTCGAGCACCGCGTCGCCGCCGCCGAGACCGACTTCCGGCACGGGCTCGGCGAGATCATCACGGCGACCGCAGCGCACCTGCCGCTCGGCATCGGCAACGCCACCCTCGCGCAGACCCTGTTCCACACCACCGTGAAGTCCCCGTACCACTTCGGCCTCACCACCCAGGCCCTCACCGAGGTGCCGACCGGGATCCCCACCGCCTCGTGGCGCTCGGTGTACTCCGCCAACACGCGCGGGGCCGAGGAGATCATGGTGGACGAACTGGCCGCGGCCACCGGCAAGGACCCGTACCGCTTCCGGCGCACCTTCCTGAAGACCGACGCCCAGCGCGCCGTCCTGGACAAGGCCGCCACGGCAGGGAAGTGGGGGCGGGCGATGGAGCCCGGCTGCGCGCAGGGCATCGCCTTCCACGAGGAGTACAAGTCCCGTACCGCGTGCCTGGTGGAGATCGACACCCGCGATCCGCAGCGCGTCCGTGTCACCAAGGCCGTCATCGCCGTGGACGTGGGCCTGCCGGTCAACCCGCGCGGGCTGGAGGCCCAGATGATCGGCGGCCTCACCGACGCGATCTCCACCACCCTGCGGGCCGGGCTGCACATCGACAAGGGGCTCCCGCTGGAGGGCAGTTACAGCCAGTTCCACTGGGCCCGGCAGCGCGACACCCCGCGCGAGGTACGGGTCTTCGTGCTGCCGGCCACCGGTACGGAACCCGGCGGCGCGGGCGAGCTCGGCGTGCCCGCCGCGGTCGGCGCCATCGCCAACGCCTGGGCCCGGGCCACCGGTTCGAAGCCGCGCAGTTTCCCCCTCGACTTCGACGTCGACTTCACCCCCTACCCGCGCTGACCGTCGAGCCAGGAGTACGCCGTGCCCTCGCACACTTTCACCGTCAACGGGCGGAGCGTCACCGTGGACGCGCCCGACGACCTGCCCCTGCTGTGGGTTCTCCGCGACATGCTGGGCGTCCACGGCCCCAAGTACGGCTGCGGGGTGGACGTCTGCAAGGCCTGCACCAGCCACCTCGACGGGGTGGACGTCCGCCCGTGCGTGGTGCCCGTGTCGGCGTGCGCGGGCCGGGCTGTGACCACCATCGAGGGTCTCGCGGACGGTGACGACCTGCACCCCGTGCAGGAGGCCTGGCTCGAACAGGACGTCGCCCAGTGCGGTTTCTGCCAGCCCGGTCAGATCATGGCGGCCGTCGCGCTGCTGAAGCGCACCAGCGAGCCCACGGACGAGGACATCGACGCCATCGCCAACATCTGCCGGTGCGGCACCTACTTCCGCATCCGCGAGGCCATCCGCACCGCCGCCGCGAGGATGTGAGCGGCGGATCCCGGGACCTCCCCCGTGTCCGTACGCATAGCCCCGGGATCCGGCCGCTCCTGGGCAAACCTATGCGGGCGGGCGGCCGTTCGCAGGGTTCGTCCTGCCCAGTGACCCGGCGAGACCGGTATCACAGCGCACAGTGTGCGGCGGGTGGTTGAATGCGCCGGTGCCACGGTCCGACGACGTACTGAAGCTCCACCGGCTCGCCCACGGCGGGGGGTCGGCCGCGCTGCTGGGATGGCTCGCCACCCGCCTCGGCGGATGGACCGGTGTGGTCCGGCACGCCGCCTCCGGTGCCGGTGCCGGTGCCGGTGATCCGGGCGGCCCGGGCGGCCCGGGCGGCCCGGAGCAGGGAGAGCAGCCGCCCGGGGCCGCCGTCCGCGGAGCCGCCGAGATGAGCGCCCGGGGCGTGCGGTCGGCCGTGCTGCACGAAGCAGGATCCGCCACCCTGCTGTTCGCGCTGGACGACCGGCGTGCGCTGGCCGCCGTCCTGCCACTGCCCCACCCTGCCGAGGCGCCCGCGCTGCTCGCGGACGCCGTCGTGCCGCTGGCCCTCGTACTGCGCGCCGAGGAGGCCGAGCGGCGGGAGGCGCGGGCCGCGGTCGCCGAGGCGCGGTCCCGTGAGGCCGTGCTCCGCCTGCTGATGGGTGGCCAGCTCCCCATCGCCCACCAGATCGCCGAGGCGCTGCGGCCCTCACTGCCCGACCCGATGCGGATCCACGTCGCCGAGTGCCGTTCCGGGCGCCTCGCCGAAGTGGCGCGACTGTGCCAGGAGCTGACCGGCGGCCGAGCCTGGGTCGTGCGCTGCCCGGTCTACGTGCGCCACCTCATCATGCTGGTCCCGGCCGACGCGCCTGCGGTGTCCGCCGGCCACGACACCCTGGCCGGAGCGCTGACGGCGGTGGCCCCCGACTGCACGGTCGGGGTCAGCGGGGAACTGGCCCTCAGCCAGGCCCCGACCGCCTACACCCAGGCCTTCCACGCCCTGGCCGTCGCCCGCGGCCGGGGCGAACGGCACGCCCGGTTCGGGCCCGGCCCCGAGCTGGAGCTCGCCGCCCACGAGGCCGGGTCGGACTGGGCGGGCACCCTGCTCGCGCCCCTGCACGCGTACGAACCCCGGCGCCCGCAGAACCCCGACGGGCAGGAACTGCGCGCCACCGCCAACGCCTGGCTGAACTTCGGCTCGCACGCCACCCGGCTGCTGAAGGTCCACCGCAACACCCTGGCCGCCCGGCTCCGGCTGATCGAGACGCTGCTCGGACTGGACCTCACCCGCCTCGGTGACCAGGCGGCACTCTCGCTGGCGCTGCGGCTGACGCCGGGCGCGGGGCGGGGGAGCGGCGCCGCGGCCCCGGCGGGCGCCCCCGGCCTCGACGCGGTCCTGCGCGATCCGCGGCTGACCGACTGGGCCCGGGCCCACCTGAGCCGGCTGACCGGCCCGGACGCTCCGGCCGGCGCGCGGGACACCGTCCGCACCTGGCTGGCCCACGACGCGCGGCTCGTCCCGGCCGCCGCCGCGCTCGGGGTGTCCGTCCCCGGGGCCCGCAAGCGACTGGCCCGGATCGAGGCCCTGCTGGAGCGCTCGCTGCTGCAGTCCCCGAGCGCCCGGTACGACCTGTGGCTGGCCCACCGGGCCGAAGAGCTCGCCGAGTGACACAAGCCCCAAAGGGGATGTTCACCGGAAAAAATGCACGATCATGCCCGAATGAGGCGTATCAATGCGAAGCGCGTGCTGGTCGGTGAACCCCTCGACACCGCGCGGCTCGGCGAGACCCTGCTTCCCAAACGGCTCGCCCTGCCGATCTTCTGCAGCGACCCTCTCTCCTCCGTGGCCTACGCCACCGAGGAGATCCTGCTGATCCTGGCCCTCGGCGGCGTCGCCCTGCTCCACCTCACCTGGTACGCGGCCGCCGCCATCGTCTTCCTGCTCGTCGTCGTCATCGCCTCCTACCGCCAGACCTGCCACGCCTATCCCGGCGGGGGCGGCGCGTACGTCGTCAGCGCCGAGAACCTCGGGCAGACCGCCGCGCTCACCGCCGCCAGCGCCCTCCTCGTCGACTACGTGATGACCGTCGCGGTCTCCGTCGTCTCCGGGGTCTCCGCCATCACCTCGGCCGTCCCCGCGCTCAGCGACCACGAAGTGGTCATGTCGGTCGGCTTCGTGGCACTGCTGACCCTGATGAACCTGCGCGGTGTAAGGGAGTCGGGCCGGGTCTTCGCCATCCCCACCTACGGCTTCGTACTCGTCATCTACCTGATGTTCGCCGTCGCCGCCGTACGCCTCGGCACCGGCCAGACCATCCGCGCCGAATCCGCCGACCTGCCGATCATCGCGGAGGGCACGTACACCGGACTCGCCTTGGTGCTCCTGGCGATGCGCGCCTTCGCCTCGGGCTGCACCGCGCTCACCGGCGTCGAGGCGATCAGCAACGGAGTCCCCGCCTTCCGCAAACCCAAGGCCGGGAACGCCGCGACCACGCTCGCCGCGATGGGCTTCCTCTCGGTGACGATGTTCGCCGGCATCACCGCCCTCGCCATGACCTACGAGGTGCACGTCGCGGCCGACCCCACCGAACTGGGCCTGCCCCCGGGAACCCCTGCCTCCACCGCCCTCGCCCAGATCGGCCGGGCCACCTTCGGCAGCTGGCACTTCCTCTTCTACCTGCTCCAGGCCGTCACCGCCGGGGTGCTGATCCTCGCCGCGAACACCGCCTTCAACGGCTTCCCGATGCTCGCCTCGATCCTGGCCAGGGACCGGTACGCGCCCCGCCAGCTCTACAACCGCGGCGACCGGCTCGTCTACTCCAACGGCGTCGTGCTCCTCGCGCTCGCCGCCGTCGCCCTCATCGTGGCCTTCGACGCAGAGCTGACCCGCCTCATCCAGCTCTACATCATCGGCGTGTTCGTCTCCTTCACCCTCTCCCAGTCGGGCATGGTCCGGCACTGGCGGAAGGCGCTCGCCTCGCCCGCCACCCCGCGCGAGGAGCGGGTCCACATCCACCGCAGGCTCGCCATCAACGCCGTCGGCGCCACCCTGACCGCCCTGGTCCTCGTCATCGTCCTCGTCACCAAGTTCACCCACGGGGCCTGGCTGGTCGTCATCGCCATGCCGCTGCTGTTCCTCGGCATGAAGGGCGTGCGCCGCCACTACGACCAGGTCGCCCGGCAGGTCGACGTCACACCCGACGCCAGGCCGCGCCGGCCCGCCCGCCACCACGTCCTCGTCCTGGTCGCCGCCGTGCACGCCCCGACCCTCAAGGCCATCGGCTACGCGCAGGGGCTGCGCCCGGACACGCTGACGGCGGTGACCGTCGCCGCCGACGAGGCGGAGGCGGCCCGGCTGCGCGCGGCGTGGGAGGAGCACGATCCGGGCCTGTCGCTGAAGATCCTCCACTCGCCCTACCGCGAGGTGGTGGGCCCGGTCCTGGCGCACGTCGAGGAACTGGCTGCCGAACCGGCGACGGACATGCTGTCCGTAGTGATCCCCGAGTACGTCGTCGGCCACTGGTGGGAACAGCCCCTGCACAACCAGAACGCCCTCCGGCTCAAGGCCCGTCTGTTGTTCACGCCGGGGGTCGCGGTGATCGACGTGCCGTACCTGCTGGAGTCGGCGAAGCCCGCGAAGGCGGGCGAGGCCGCGGTGCGGGACGACTAGGACGACCAGAGGGATCCGGGAGGCGGCGTGGGCCGGACCGCGGGCGTCCGCTACCGTGGGCAAAGCACTGCGTCTGCAGTGCTCCGCCGGGCCGGGAGGCCGCCGGACACCGCCGGGAAGCCGCCCCCACCGACCCAGGGACCCGCCCCATGCGCCAGAACCCGCAGCGCCGCGCCGCGCTGCTCGACGCCGCCATCGAAGTCCTGGCGCGCGAGGGCTCGCGCGGCCTCACGCTGCGCGCGGTGGACGCGGAGGCGGCGGTGCCCACCGGCACCGCCTCCAACTACTTCGCCAACCGGGCCCAGCTGCTCGTACAGATCCTCCACCGCACCCGGGAGCGGCTGGTCCCGGACCCGGCCGACCTGACCGGACCGCTCGACACCAAGGTGCTGCTCGGCCGGCTCCTGGAACGCATGCGGCGCGAGCGCAGCGTCCACATCGCGATGCTGGAGCTGCGGCTGGAGGGTTTGCGGCGCCCGGAGCTCCAGGCCGAGCTGGCCGCCTTCCAGGGCGCCGAGCTGGAGGCGAACATCGACTGGCACCTCCAGGCCGGCCTGCCCGGCGACCGGCAGGGCGTGGTCCTGCTCTACCTGGCGATGCTGGGGCTGATCGTGGACGACCTGACCGTGCCGGGGCTGCTGGAGGCCCACCCGGTGGAGGGGCTCATCGAGACGATGGTCGAGCGACTCCTCCCCCAGCGGTCCGCGGACTGACTATCGTGCCGGTGGGGGAAGCACCGGCATCGCGGGACGGACCGTGGGGAGTGCAGGATGGCCGACATCACCGAGGGCAGGACCTGCGGGATCCAGTGGCTGGCGGACTGGGGTGAATGGTTCGCCGGCCTCACCTTCGCCCGGGGCATAGGTCCCGAAGAGCTCGCCGCGCGGCTCGGCGCGGTACCGGGCGTCCGCCCCGGACCCCTCGGAGCCCCCGCCGCCTGGAGCATGGTCACCGAGACCGCGGACGGTGACGGTGTGGCCCGGGTCGGCAGCTGGGGCGACTGGTCCTTCGCCGTCGAGCACGGCCTGCCGGCCGGAGCGGAACGCCTCGCCGAGGTCTCCCGGGCCGGCGTCGAGGCCGTCCACCTCGACCCGCAGCCCGACCACCCGCCCAAGCAGTTCGCGTACGCCCGGGACGGCGAGCTGGTGTGCTGTTTCGGGCTCGGCGAGGAATGCTGGCGCGGCGGCCACCGGCCGGACTTCCTGCTTCCCGAGCTGGTCGCGGCGGGCCTCCTCGGCCCGGACGGCTCGCACCCGGGCCCGGACGACGAGCCGGACGAAGGCCGCGAGCGCCGCACCCTCGCCGTCCTGGAGGACCGCTTCGGACTGGCCCTGCCACGCCACCTGATCGCGGACACCCCGCTCCCGGCGTACGTCACATGCACCCGTTAGGCGGTGCGGCCCGCGACCCCGGGTCCGGTGATCTTATGCTCGGGTTTACGCGAGTCCGCTGGTTTTGGAGCCGACGAGCGACTTTGATGGGTCTGCCAGGCCTCGTACCGGAGCAGGGGGACCATTCATGGGAACCGACCGCATCCAGAAGGACAGCACACCCACCCTGATCGGTTCCGTGCAGCGGGCCCTGCGGCTGCTGGAAGCGATGTCCGCGGAAGGCGGCATGACCGCCAAACGGCTCGCACGGCTCACCGGGATCCCGCTGCCGACCGTCTACCACCTGCTCCGCACCCTCACCCACGAGGGCTACGTGGAACGGGAGGGCGGCTCGTTCCGTCTCGCGGACGATCTTCCGCTGGCTTCGTGATCAGATTCCGACGCGTTCCGGCCAAGCTCTTACACGCTGAATGGCATGTTCCAGCGGAAAATGCCAGAACGCCCTTTCGCCCTGCGGAACTTGAGTAAGTTCCCTCCTGTCGCGCCGCACTACCGTGCACACCGCACGTCCGGCCGGGAGGGGAGCCCGCGTGCCCGGGATCGACGAATGCCTGCTCGAAGCCATGGCCCTGCCTGGTGCGCGCGGGGCCGCGCTGGTCGACTGGAGCAGTGGACTGGCTCTCGGCACCATCGGGGAATCACCCGTCGGGGACCATGAGACCACCGCCGCCGAGACCGCCGAGCTGGCCCGCGCGGCCGCGGAGTACGAATCCTTCGCCTGCGCGGATCCGGGACCGGCCCACGGAGGCGGGACGGGTCCCGTCGACCCGGCGGTCGAGGACCTGATCGTCACGACCCGCAGCGGCTTCCACGTCCTGCGCTTCGTCGAGACGAGTTTCGACAGCAGTGTCTTCCTGCACGTCTGGCTCGACCGGGCCGAGGGCAACCTCGCCTTCGCGCGGATCAAACTCAGGTCCCTGGCCGAGGGGCTGGTGCTCAGATGACCACCCCGGCAACGGCCACGAACGCCTTCGCGGCCGTCTCCCCCCTCCTCACCCGGCTCGCCGAGGAGCGGGCCACCGGAGCCCTGCTCCGCGACCGCGGCACCCTCTTCCTGGAGGACGGCCGAATAGTCCACGCGGAGAGCCCCGCCACTCCCGGCCTCGACGTCCTCCTCACCACCGGCGGCGGCCTCGCCCCCGAACGCTGGCGCGAGGCGGTGGACCGGGCCGGCGCCCGGCGCCAGGTCGCCCGTTTCCTCGTGGACAGCGGCGGGCTCGCCGGGGGAGAGCTCGAGATATGCCACGTCGCCGCCATCTTCGACGCCGCCTTCTTCGCACTGTCCCCGGGCAGCGGCCCCTCCCGGTTCCGCCGCGGGGCCACCCACTGGATCGGCTCCGTCCGCTCCGTCCCGGCAGCCGCCGTCGAACGCGAGACCCGGCGCCGCCGGGAACTGCTCGACGCGGTCTGGCCGTACCCGTTGCTCGACACCGCCCCGGTAGTGCCCCGGGCGGCCGCTCCGGGCCAGACCGTCACCGCCCGGCAGCGGATCCTGCTGGACCGGGCCGACGGTTTACGCACCCCCGCGGACCTGGCCTGGCTCCTGGGCCGGCCCGCCTTCCACACGCTGCTCGACGTACGCCGCCTCGCGGCCGCCGGACTCGTCGAGACGCCGCACAGCCCGGCCCCCCCGCCGGTCGAGGTACCCCTGCCCGACTGGATGACCCAGGCCCAATCCCCGGACGTGGCGCTGCTCCGCCGGTTACGCGACGCACTGGAGGCAAGCCTGTGAGGCTCCCGCTGCGACCGGCCCTGCGTGCCGACCGCTCCGAGCGTAGGCAGCCCGAAAGGAGAAAGGCCGACATGAGTACGGTGCCCCCCGAGGCGGAGGCCGAGATACTCGCCGAGCTCCGCAGGCTGCGCGCCCGCGTACCCCAGCTCACCGGAGCCCTCGCCGCGAGCGCCGACGGCTTCGTCCTCGCCCAGGACAGCGCCGCCGCCGAGGCCGAGGCCGTCGCGGCACTGACCGCGGCCGCCCTCGGCGTGGCCCAGCGGCTCAGTGACAGCACCGGCCAGGGAGCGTTCCGCGAACTGCTCGTGCGCGGGGCCGACGGGTACGTGGCCACGTACGCGGCGGGGGTGGCGGCCGTCCTCACCCTGACCGCCGAGCCGCGCGTCAACGTCGGGCGCCTCCATCTGGAGGCCCGGCGTTCCAGCCTGCGGATCGCCGAACTGATCGAGCACACGCTCGCGCGCCGGAACTCCGGCGGCGGAACCGCCTGACGCACCGGCGGGGTGGCACCGACAGGGCCGCCCCCAGGGTGGTCCCGTCGCATTCAGGACAACTACAGCCAGTCATATCGATTCACGACCAGCTACGACACAACGAGTACGACACAACGAAGAAAGAGGTACCTCCCATGGTCAACGTGGAGACCGCGCTCAAGGAAGCCACCACCCTCATCGAGGGCGCCATCGGCGCGGCCCTGGTGGACTACGGCAGCGGCATGGCCCTCGGCACCATCGGCGGCGGCAAGGACCTGGACCTGGCGGTCGCCGCGGCCGGCAACACGGACGTGGTGCGCGCCAAGGTCCGCACCATGGAACTGCTCGGCCTCAAGGACGAGATCGAGGACATCCTGATCACCCTCGGTAGCCAGTACCACCTGATCCGGCTGATGAAGGGGAGGGGCTCCGTGGGCTTCTTCCTCTATCTGGCCCTCGACAAGAAGCGGGCCAACCTCGCCATGGCACGCCATCAGCTGAAGAAGATCGAAGCAGAACTGGAGATCTGAACGGGTCATCCTCCAGGACGGACCGCGTCCCGTCACGGCGTCGAGGTGGCGGACGGCTGAATTCTTTGCCGTCCGCCCCGGCGATCAGTTCCCTATGTCCCATTCGGGTGGAGTTTATAGCTCTGTTACAGAGTAAGATGCTGTGAGCTGATCATCGAAAAAGCAAAAAACGCTGGAGAAACCGCCACCCATGCCCCCGCGCCTGAGCATCGTCGTCCCCGTTTACAACGTCGAGCTCTACCTCGACGAGTGCCTGGAATCCATCGCCGCTCAGACCTTCGGCGACTTTGAGGCCATCCTCGTGGACGACGGTTCCACGGACACCAGCGCCGTCATAGCCAAGGCCTTCGCAGCGCGTGACAAGCGCTTCCGGGTCGTCATGCAGGAGAACGCCGGCCTGGGCGCGGCCCGCAACGCCGGCGCCCGCCACATCCACCCGGACAGCGAGTACCTGGCCTTCGTCGACAGCGACGACACCATGCCGGACTACGCCTACCAGCGGCTGATCGAAGCACTCGACGAGACGGGCTCGGACTTCGCCGGCGGCAACGTCAAGCGCTTCCGCTCGGTCGGCATGAACCAGTCCTGGGGCCACCGCGCCGCCTTCGCCAAGACGCAGCTGAAGACCCACATCTCCAAGTTCCCGGCGCTGGTCACCGACCGCACCGCCTGGAACAAGGTCTACCGGCGCACCTTCTGGGACGAGCACGGCTTCCAGTACCCCGAGGGCATCCTCTACGAGGACGCCCCGGTCAGCATCCCCGCGCACTACTTCGCCTCCAGCGTCGACATCCTCAGCGACTGCGTCTACCACTGGCGCGTCCGCGAGACCGGCGAGCGCTCCATCACCCAGCGCTCCACCGACCCGATCTCCCTCATCGACCGCGTGAAGTCCGTCCGCCTGGTCCGGGAGTCCCTCAAGGCCAAGCAGGGCGCCAAGTACGTCCGCTACCTGCGCGACTACGACTACAACGTGCTGAGCGAGGAACTCCCGCTCATCTACAAGTACGTCGCCGAGGGCGGCCCCGACTTCCGCGCCGCGTTCGTCAAGGAGGTCGGCGGCCTCGTCCGCGAGATCGGCACCGGCCCCTGGCCCGACCTGACCGTCGCGGACCGCCTCAAGGCCTACCTGGCGGGCGAAGGCCGCGTCGAGGACTTCATCGCGCTCCTGAACCACCAGCGCGACTACCACTACAGCGTCCCGGTCAAGGGCCTCGCCCGCCCGCAGGCCGACTACCCCTTCCTGCAGGGCCGCCCCCCGGTCCCCGCCAAGATCCTCACCCTCGGCACGCGCGAGCGCCGCGTCGTCAGCCGTCTGGAGCAGGCGGCCTGGTCCGACGGCAAGCTGATGCTGCGCGGCTACGCCCTGCCCGGCCACCTCGGCGCGGAGAGCCGCCTCGGCTCCCGCAAGATGCTGATCTTCCGCGAGGGTGGCAAGCGCCGCCGCTCCGTCGTCAGCACCCGTACGGTCGCCTCCCCGATGGCCACCGTGAAGTCGCCGCACCTCGCGCTGCGGCACGCCGACTGGGCCGGCTTCACCGCCGTGGTCGACCCCTCGATCTTCCAGTCGGGCGGCAAGTGGAACGACGGCATATGGACCACGTCCATCGCCGTCACCGGCGCCGGCGGCCTGCACCGCGCCCGCCTGCGCGGCGGTGAGCACGACACCGGCCAGAACCCGCCCCCGTTCTGGGTCACCCCCGACGTCCGGATCGTCCCGGCCGTCTCCGGCGCCCTCACCATCCAGGTCGAGGTCACCCGTGCCCGCGGCCTGGACGCCCGGCCCGCCGGCGACGACGCCGTCGAGATCATCGGGGAGCTCTCCGCCGGGGTCGGCGCCACCGCCCTCAAGGCCGTCCACGTCACCACCGGCACCACCCTCGAATTCCCGCTGGAGACGGGCGCCGCCACCGCCGGCCGCACCCCCTTCACCGCCCGGGTCGCCCTGGCCGACCTGGCCGCCGTACCGGACGCCGAGTGCGAGCCCGGCGAGTGGACCCCCGAGCCGTGGAGCCTCTCCGTGGTCGGCGCCGACGGCACCGAGCACCGCCTGGCCCACGACGAGCGCGGCGGCTTCAACGGCCTGGTCCTGCCGCTGCCCGGCGGGACCGCGGGCCGCGCCCTGTTCGTCAAGCGCGGCAACACCGGCCACCTCACCCTCTCCGTCCAGCCCTCGCCGCCGCTCGTCGACGCGGTCGAGACCGCGGACGGCACCGTGACCCTGCGGGGCCGGTTCGTCGCGCCCACCGACGAGCCGTACGAACTCGTCCTGCACAACGCGCACGGCATGGAGTTCAGCTACCCCGTCACCCGCGACGGCGACACCTTCGAGACCGCCTTCCAGCCGGTGCTCCCCGAACAGTTCGCGGGCCGCACCACGCTCCCCGAGGGCCGCTGGTGGCCCACGCTGCGCCCGGCCGCCCAGGGCGGGACCACCGCCGGCCTGCTCGGCGTGGACCGCGGCGCCCCCGTGCAGATGTCCCCCGGACTCCTCTTCGGCGGCCCGCACCCCCTCACCGCGCACGGCCGCCGGATGCGGATCGAGACCCGCTTCCACGACCGTATGGCGCTTGTCGCCGACCCGCTGCTGAGCCCGCACGACCGCTCCCGCTACGCCCAGCGCGTCGCCCGCTTCGAGACCTACCCGGCGCAGCGCGCCCTGCCGGTCAAGGACATCGTCGTCTACGACACCTTCCAGGGGCAGGGCGCCGGTGACGCGCCCCGCGCCATCCACGAGGAGCTGCTGCGCCGCGGCGAGAAGCTGGAGCACATCTGGCTCGTCCGCGACGGCCGCGCCGAGGTCCCCGCGACCGCCCGCGCCGTGCAGTACGGCAGCGTGGAGTCCTGGGAGATCATGGCCCGCGCCCGCTACTTCGTGACCAACGACAGCGTGCCGACGCTGTTCCAGCGCCGGGCCGGCCAGGTCGTCGTCCAGACCTGGCACGGTACGCCGATCAAGCAGATCGGCCACGACTTCGTGCACGACTACTACACGAGCCCGGAGATCCTGGAGGGCCTCGCGCACGACAGCGCGCAGTGGACCCTGCTCGCCTCCCCGAGCTCCTACGCGACGCCGCTGCTCAAGCGTGCCCTCGGTTATGAGGGCGAGGTCATCGAGGCCGGCAGCCCGCGCACCGATGCGCTGGTGAAGCCCGACGCGGAGCGGATCGCCGAGGTCCGGCGCCGGCTCGGCCTGCCCGAGGGCAAGAAGGTCGTCCTCTACATGCCGACCTGGCGCGAGAACTGCGAGGGCTGGTCCGGCGGTTACAAGCTCGACCTGCGGATCGACCTGGAGGAGGCCCGCCGCGAGCTGGGCGAGGACCACGTCCTGCTGATCCGTGGCCACCACCACGTGACCGAGCAGGTCCGTGAGGGCGTCCGCGACGGTTTCGTCGTCGACGTGTCCCGCTGGCCCGACGCCACCGACCTGCTGCTGGTCGCCGACGTGCTGATCTCGGACTACTCCTCGGCGATCTTCGACTTCGCGCTCACCGACCGGCCGATCCTGCTCTTCACGTACGACCTGGAGCACTACCGCGACACGCTGCGCGGCTTCAACTTCGACCTGGAGGAGAAGGCGCCCGGACCGCTGCTGTCCGACTCGGCGAGCCTGATCGAGGCCGTGCGCAACGCGGACGCGGTCGGAGCCGAGTACGCCGGGGCACGTGCGGCGTTCCGCGAGGAGTTCTGCGACCTGGACAACGGCGACGCCGCCGAGCGCGTCGTCGACCGGATGCTCGCCATGGGTGCCGAGCCCGCGAAGTAGGCCGTTCGGTCGAATTCCCGGCCTCATGAGGACCGGCCCCGGGCCCACCGATGAATTTCGGGCCCGGGGCCGGTCTGTATGTGCGGAGGCGGTAACCACCGTCCACGCACCGGCCTGGAGGCAGAGATGAGCGGCAACGGATTCACCACGTGTCTGTGGTTCGACGGCGACGCGGAAGCGGCGGCCGACTACTACCTGTCCGTGTTCAAGGACGGCAGGCTCGGCCGGATCGGCCGCTACACGGACGCGGGCCCCGGCGAGGCCGGCTCGGTGATGGTGGTCGAGTTCGAGATCAACGGACAGAGGTTCATCGGGCTCAACGGCGGACCGCAGTTCCCCTTCACCGAGGCGATCTCCTTCCAGATCCACTGCGCCGACGAGGCCGAGGCGGACTACTACTACGAAGCGCTGACCCGCGACGGCGGCCAGGAGTCGGCCTGCGGCTGGGTCAAGGACAGGTTCGGGGTGTCCTGGCAGGTCACCCCTCCCGGTGCCATCGAGCTGATCAGCGACCCGGACCCGGGCCGCGCCTCCCGGGCCACCGCGGCGATGATGAAGATGAAGAAGCTGGACGTGGCGGAGATGCGCCGGGCAGCCGACGCGGGTTAGGCCCTGTCGCCGACGTCCCTCCTGGCCCGCGGCACGCGGTCCCGTCCAGGGCGCCGTCCAGGCCGAGCCGGTCCGCTTCCGGCACCGCAGCGTCCGCGCTTCGGTGCCGGCCATGATCGTCAGCTTGTGGGACGGCGGGCGCCCCCTCAGGCCCCGTTCGCGGCGATCCGGGTGAGCAGGGCCGGCAGGGCGGTTCCGATCGGCTCGCGGATCACCTCGTCGGCGAGGGTGTCGTACGGGGTCTCCTCCGCGTTCACGATGATCAGCCTGGCGCCCGCCTCCGCGGCCATGCCGGCCAGCGAGGCGGCCGGCTGCACCTGCAGTGTCGAGCCGACGGCGACGAACACCTGGCACCCCTTGGCCACGGCCATCGCCTGCCCCAGCACCACGGGGTCGAGTCGCTCGCCGAACATCACGGTGGCCGCCTTGAGGATCCCGCCGCACGTCAGGCAGGCGGGATCCGGTTCCCCGGCGGCCACCCGGGCCAGCGCCTCGTCCATCCCCGAGCGCACGTGACACGCCGTGCACACCACCGCCCGGGCGGTGCCGTGCAGCTCGAACACCTTCCGCTCGGGCATCCCGGCGAGCTGGTGCAGCCCGTCGACGTTCTGGGTGACGACCCGGACCGGGGTACCGCCGCGCTCCAGCTCGGCGACGGCCAGGTGCGCGGCGTTGGGCCGCGCTCCGAGCGCGCCGATCTCGGCCCGCATCAGCCAGGACCGCCGCCGGATCTCCGGATCGGCCATGTAGTACTCGTAGGTCACGAGCTTCTCGGCGTCGGGCTCCCGGCGCCACAGGCCCTGTGGCCCCCGATAGTCCGGAATCCCGGAGTCGGTGGACATTCCGGCCCCACTGAACACTGCGACGAGCGGCTTCCCCATGCGCCGACCCTACGTACGACCGCCGCTCGCCCGCGACCCCTTTACCGTGCGCCGACCGCACGGGGGAGGCAGAGGCGTTTCTGCGGTGAATCCCGACCCCCACAGGAGTGAGATCGGCGCCGGGCACTCCCGGTGCACCGGCCCGGCGGGTACAAACCGGACATGATGCTGAAGTCCTACGGCCTTGCTGCCCTGCTGCTGGCCCTGCCGGCGCTGCCGGTCATGCCGTCCGCCCCCGCCCCCGTCCCCGCCGTGGCGGTGCCCGTGGCCGCGCCCGCGGTCACCCCCGAGGGGCACACCGCCGACCAGATCGGCCGCTTCCTCACCCGCTTCTACGGCGCGCACGGCCCGTCCGACCACGACCGGCGGCACCACGTCTCGGAGGTGCTCCAGGACAGACAGCTGACGACCACGGAATCGGACGTCCTGCTCTGCGCCCGGAACAAGCCGCAGGACATCGGCGTCGGCCCGGTCACCGTCGCCCAGGCGGCCGGGGTCGGCTGGGCCACCGTCACCACCCACTGGGACTCGGGCAAGACCGATACCTTCACCGCCTACGTCCGCCTCGACTCCAGGCCGATCCGGATCGACGACGTGATCTGCGCGGGCTGAGCCGGCGTTCGGCGATCCGCACCACCGTCCGTAGGGTGGGTGCATGCCCACGACTCCGGCCGAGGACGCCACCACCACCGTCCTGTACTGCCACGATCCGCTGAACGAGCGCCGGGCCGACGCCCACTTCGCCGCGGAGGCGCGCCGGTTGTGCGCCGCCGGGGGCACGGCCCTGCTCGTGGACCATGACGCGCTGCTCGCCGGGGACGCCGACCGGTCCGTCGCCCGGGTGCCCGCCGGCGCGGGAGCGCTGTGGTACCGGGGCTGGATGGTTCCGGCGGACCGGTACGGCGCACTGGACGCCGCCCTGCGCCGACGCGGCTGCTCTCTCGTCGTCACCCCGGAGCAGTACCGCCGGGCCCATGAACTCCCCGGCTGGTACGGAACGTTCGCCGACCTCACCCCGGCCAGCGCCTGGCTGCCGGCTGATCCGGGGCGGACCCCGGACCCGGACCGGCTGACGGCACTCGCCGCAGGGCTGCCGCCCGGTGCCGCAGTGGTCAAGGACTACGTGAAGTCCCGCAAGCACGAGTGGGACGAGGCCTGTTACGTACCCGACCTCGGTGACGAGGCCGCCCTGCACCGGGTGGTCGGCCGGTTCGTCCGACTCCAGGAGGAGTTCCTCGCGGGCGGCGTGGTCCTGAGGGCCTTCGAGGACTTCGTCGCGCCGCTGACACCGGCGGGCGCGCCGGCCGCCGCGGAGGTGCGGGTGTGGTGGCGTGACGGGGTGCCACGGCTGGTGACCGCCCACCCCGACAGCCCGGTCGACGAGGTCGCGGCGCCCGACCTCGAACCCGTTCGCGCGGCCGTCGAAGCGCTCGGGTGCCCCTTCGTGACCACGGACATGGCCCTGCGCGAGGACGGCGTCTGGCGCGTCGTCGAAGTGGGCGACGGACAGGTCAGCGACCTCCGAAGCGGGGTCGATCCCGATGTCTTCGTCGGGATTCTGGCGGCCGGTCAGGCGCCCCTGCGCGTGCCGTCGGCATCTGGTACAACACCGCTATGACGGGATTCGAGATCACCGGGGCGAGTGCCGCCGACATGGAGATGATCCGGGGCTGGGCCGATGAGGAGGGCTGGAATCCGGGGGACTCGGACCGTTTCGCCTTCGCCGTGGCCGATCCTGAGGGGTTCCTCGTCGGACGGCTCGACGGGGAGCCGGTGGCCTGTATCTCCGCCGTCCGTTACGGAGCCGGCTTCGGCTTCATCGGCTTCTACATCGTCCGCCCCGCCCACCGGGGTCGCGGCTACGGCATCCGGCTCTGGCGGGCCGGGATGGAACGGCTCGACGGCCGGCTCGTCGGACTGGACGGTGTGGTCGAGCAGCAGGACAACTACCGCAAGTCCGGGTTCCGTCCGGCCTGGAACAACGTCCGTCTCGAAGGCGTGCCCCAGGGTGGCCGAGCGGACGGTGACACGGGTGGTGTCGCGATCGTGGACGCCGCCACGCTGCCCTTCGGCCTGCTCGCCGCCTACGACCGGCGGTTCTTCCCCGCGCCGCGGGACGCCTTCCTGTCCGCCTGGACCGCCCTGCCCGGACGGACCGCCCTGGCCGCCGTCCGTGACGGCCGGATCGAGGGCCTGGGTGTGATCCGCTCGTGCAGCGCCGCCCACCGGATCGGACCCCTGTACGCGGCCACTCCCGCGGTGGCGGAGATCCTGCTGCGGGGGCTGGCGCGGCACGCGTCCGGCGGGCCGGTGGCCGTGGACGTCCCCGACGCGAACCCCGAGGCGATGGACCTCTTCAAGAGCCTCGGTCTGGTCCCGACCTTCGAGGCGGCCCGGATGTACACCGGCCCGGCCCCGGCCCTCCCCCTGGCCGAGCTGTTCGGCGTGACCAGCCTCGAACTGGGCTGAGCCGACGGGGACCTGAGTGCTGTGCGGTGGCCGGGCGGCGGTCGCACGGCGCCGCCCGGCCGGTTCCGTCACGCGGGATCAGAAGCCGAAGAGGGCGCCCGAGGTGTTCCGCAGACCGCACGGATTGGCGAAGGTGTACGTGTAGTTGAGCCGGCGGCCCTCCCAGACACCGTCGGCCGTCACCGTCATCGGGTTCCACTCCCGGGTACAGACGGCGTCGGCGGCCGGTGCCGCGAGCGGGTCGAGCTGAGCGCCGGCCCCACGTAACTCGCGGCACGCGGCGACCGGGTTCGGGTGGGTCCCGCCGGGCCCGGGCGCGCAGACGAGCGTCACCGCCCGCAGCACCGTGCCGGTGTCGGCGTCCGGGCCGGCCGTCACGCTGAGCACCAGCGCGGACGGCGCGTACAGACTCTGCGCACCGGCCGGCGCGGCGCCGGCCGTGCCGGGCCACACCAGCGCGGTGAGCGCGGCGAGCGCCATGGCGGCGGAACCGAGTCCGAGACCCCTTGCGATGGACCGCATTTCGAACACTCCCTTGGGTTGGTGTTTCGGATAGCGGACGCAGTCTTGCCGACGTGAGCCGCGAACGCCCGTTCGCACCCCCATTTTTCGTCACCGATCGTGTACGAATGACAGCAGACCGCAGCCATGCCGAGGAGTTGACCTGTGGAGGAGCAGGGCGCCGAATCGGCCGAACACCGACCGGGAGACCTCCCCGCAACACCCGCAGGCCCGCCTTCATCCGCCCGTAACAGGGCCTGGTATGCCCGGCGGGACTCCCGGGGTGGGGCCTGCCCCACCCCGACAACACCCACCAGGCCCGCTGTGCCGGGCCGCCCCGCCCGGTTGGCTCAAGGGCATGGAAAACGACGCGATCCGACTCCTGGACGTCAGCAGGGTCCACACGGCCGGCGGCCACCAAGTCACCGCCCTCGACCAGGTCTCCCTCCGCTTCCCCCACGGCACCTTCACCGCCGTCATGGGCCCCTCCGGCTCCGGCAAAACCACCCTCCTCCACTGCGCGGCCGGACTCGACCGGCCCACCTCCGGCACCGTGACCCTGGGCGGCACCGACCTCGGCGGGCTCGGCGAGACCCGCCTGACCCTGCTGCGGCGCGAGCGCATCGGCTTCGTCTTCCAGGCCTTCAACCTGCTGCCCGCCCTCACCGCCGAGCAGAACGTGGCCCTGCCGCTGCGCCTGGCCGGCCGCCGGCCCGCCCGGGCGGAGGTACGCGAGGTCCTCGCCCGCGTGGGACTCGCCGACCGGGCCCGCCACCGCCCCTCCCGGATGTCCGGCGGCCAGCAGCAGCGCGTCGCCCTGGCCCGCGCCCTGATCACCCGGCCCGAGGTGCTCTTCGCCGACGAACCCACCGGCGCCCTGGACTCGCGGACCGGCCGCGACGTGCTCACCCTGCTCCGGGACATGGCCGACACCGAACACCAGACGGTCGTCATGGTCACCCACGACCCCGTGGCCGCCTCCTACGCGGACCGGGTCGTCTTCCTCGCCGACGGCCGCCTCAGCGGCGAACTCGCCGGCGCGAGCGCCCAGCACATCGCCGCCCGCATGACGACCCTGGAGGCCGCACCGTGCTGACCGCCGCACTCCGCACCGCACGCGCCCGCTGGACCACCTTCGTCGGCAGCTTCGTCGCCGTCGCCCTCGGCGTCGGCCTGATCACCACCATGGGCCTCGCACTGGCCGCCACCCTCAACGCCCCCGAACCCGGGCCGGAACGCTTCGCCCGGGCCCCCGTCGTCGTCCAGGGCAACGACGTCCTGCGCGTCCCGACGCCCGCCGGGGACCGCACCCGCACCCTGGCCCACCCCACCTCCCTCACCCCCGAACTCCTACGGCGGCTCGCGGACCTCGGCCCCCTCACCCCGGACCGCTCCTTCCCCGTCCGCGCCGACGGCGGGCCGCAGCGGCTGGTCGGCCACCCCTGGCCGGTCGCCGCCTTCGCCCCGTACACCCTCGACGCCGGCCGCGCCCCCAGCGCCGACGACGAGGTGGTCACCACCGGCTGGGCCCGCCCCGGCACCCGGCTGACCACCGAGCACGGCCCCGTCACCGTCGTCGGCACCGTCGCCGACCGGGGCTTCGAAGCAGCCGTGTTCTGGACCGAGACCCGATCGGCCGCGCTCTCACCTGCCGTCCACCGGGTCGTCGTCGCCGCGGACCCCGCCGCCGTACGGGCCGCCGTGGGCCAGGACCCCGACGTACGGGTACTGACCGGCGGTGACCGCCGGTACGCCGACCCCGACCCGGACCGCGACGCCAGGGCCCTCCTCGCCGTCAACGCCCTGCTCGGCACCGCCGGCGGGGTCACCGGCTTCGTCTCGGTGTTCGTCGTCGCCTCCACCTTCGCCTTCGCGGTCGCCCAGCGCCGCAAGGAGTTCGCGCTGCTGCGCACCGCCGGAGCCACCCCCGGCCAGGTCCGGCGCATGGTGTACGCGGAGGCGCTGCTCCTCGGCACGTCGGCCTCCGCCGCGGGCTGCCTGCTCGGCGGGTACGGTGCCCCCCTGCTCGCGCGGTGGCTGGCCGAAAACGGCACCGCGCCGGCCCGGTTCGCCATCGGCGACGCCGTCTGGCCCTACCACCTGGCCTTCTGGACCGGCCTGTTCGTCGCCTTCGCGGGAGCCGTCGCCGCGTCATGGCGGGCCGGACGCGTCGGCCCCGGTGAGGCGCTGCGCGAAGCCGCCGTCGAGACGAAGGTCATGACCCCGGGCCGCTGGATCCTCGGCGCCGGCCTGCTGCTGGCCGGGCTCGGCACCCTCGCCCACACCCTGCTCACCGACCCGTCGGACCTGCTCCACCGCAAGACGTACACCACCCGCCCGATGCTGCTCATCGTCGCCTTCGCGCTCCTGGCCCCGGTGCTGGTCCGGCCGTTGGTCCGGCTCGTCGCCTGGATCCCGGCCCGGCTGCCGGGCGCCGGCGGGATGCTGATCCGGGAGAACGCCACCGCGGGAGTCCGCCGCACGGCCGCCGTTGCCGCGCCCGTGCTCGTCACCGTGGCCCTCGCCGGCTCCCTGCTCGGCACCACCGCGACCCTGAACGAGGCCAGGACCTCGGAGATCCGGCAGCGGACCACTGCCGACTTCGTGATCACGGGCGGTCCGGGCGGGTTCGCCCCGGCCGCCGTGGAACGGGTGCGGGCGGTGCCCGGCACGGAGGTGTCCGCCACCGCCGCGACCGAGGTCCACGTACTGGAGGAGGGCGTCGCGCTGATCCGGTCCGAAGCCCGGGCCGCCGACCCGCGCGCTCTCGCCCGGACCGCCGACCTGCCGCTCGTCGCGGGCCGCGTCACCGACCTCGACGACGGTTCCGTCATCGTCACCGAGGAGTGGGAGCGCCGCACCGTCGGTTCGACCGTGGAGGTCCGGCTCGGCGACGGCACGCCCAGGACTCTGAAGATCGCCGCCGTGATGAGCATCGGAACCGGGAACAACGGCGCCTACGTCACCCCGGCCAACGCCCCCGGCGCTCCGGTGGACCGGATCGACGTACGCCTCGCGCCGGGCGCGGACAGCGCCGCGGCCACGTCCGGGCTGGCCGAGGCGGCCCGGGAGGCCGGGGGCCGGCTTCTCACCAGGGACCAGTGGACGGCCGACGGCCACCCGGGAACCAAGCCCACCACCCGGACGGGCTTCCTGCTGGTCCTCTGCATCGCCCTGCTCTACACCGGCATCGCGCTCGCCAACACCCTCGTGACGGCCACCGCGGACCGGGCCCGCGACCTCGCGGCCCTGCGGCTGGCGGGCGCCACCCGGTGGCAGGTCCTCCGGGTGGTGGCGGGGGAGTCCCTGACGGCCGTCCTCGTCGGCGCCGCCACGGGCACCCTCGTCGCCGCCCTGAACCTGGCCGGGATCCAGGGGGCCCTGCGGCTCCTGCACGTCAACAGCGGGATCGTCATCCCGTACGAGGCCCTCGGGGCGACGACGGCCGCCTGCACGGCTGTGGCCGTGGTCTCCGCCGTCGTCCCGGCCGCGCTGTGCCTGCGACGCCGGGCGGTCGGGACGGCCGGCGTACGGGACTGATCCGCGGCCACGGCCGGTCGGCCACAGCCGGCCGCGCGCCGGCCGGCCGCGCGTCAGCCGGCCGCGCCCAGGCGCGGGGCGTACAGGTCCAGCAGGCGGGTGCGGGTCTGCTGGAGCCGCATCGCGAGCACGCGACCGACCCAGTGCCCGACCGCGGACCCGAAGGCGGGATCGGCGTCCATCAGCATCCGCACGGCCGCCGCGTCGAACTCGTACGCCCGCACCGGAGTCATCGCCTCCGCGCCCAGCTGCCACACGTACGGAGGGAACAGCCAGGACCAGCCGACCAGCTCGCCGGGGCCGAGGTTCTCCACCTGCGCGGGCCGGCGGCCGGCCACCGGAACCTCCAGGGTCACGGTGCCGGAGCGCACGATCCAGAAGGAGTCCGCCCGGTGGCCTTCGTCGAAGATCCGCGCGTTCTCCGGGAAATTGACCTCACGGGCCTGCGCCATCAGCCGTCCACGGTGCTCCGCGGACAGCACGGCGGCGATTCGGATGGGGGAAGGTGTGCTCACGACGGCCTCCGATCGGACCCCCCACGACGCTCCTGCTGCTCCCAGTGTCGCCGACCCGGCCCGAACGGGACCGGGCCGTGCCGCGCCTTTCTCCCGCCGGAAAGCGTCAGGGGGTGTCGTTTAGGGGGTGTCCTCCGCGTTCGCCTCCATGCACGCCAGTTCCATCGCGTCCAGCACCGCCTCGTGACTGCGCCCGCTCAGCTCGGCCACGTTCTCGATCTGGGCCGTGGCCCAGGCCGCCAGGGTCATCACCAGGACCCGGAGCCCGTCGGTGCCGAACTCGGCCAGGACCGCGTCGGCCACGACCATGGCCTCCTCGGGCACCTGCTCGGGAGGCTCCAGGCCGGCGAGGCCGCGCAGCATGACGAGGGTGCGGCGCGATATCTCCGGCGTCATCCCCGCCAGCCGCATGTCCTCTTCCTCGTTCATCCGCCCCGCCCTCCGCTGCCGAGCCCCGTCCCTCAGGGCACCGTAGAGGGGCGCGGCCGCACGCGGGGCCGTTTCCGCAGGGTGACCCTGCGTGAGAGGGTGCGGGCGGCCGGAACCGGACGGGTCCGGCCGGTGCGCGGCAGCGGCGGAGCGCGCGGAAGGCGTGCGGGCGTTCGACTTCCCCCGACGGCGACCCGCCGGTAACTTGACCCGCGGCAACCGCCCGACCGGGCGGCCGAAACCCCCGGCAGGAGCACGATGAAGAGCCTGTTACGCGCCGCCCTGTGCGCCCTCCTGCTGACGGCCGGCACCGTCCCCGCACAGGCCGCGCAAGCCGCACAGGCGGCGCAAGCGGCACGGACCGCCGCCCCGGCGCCCGTCGCGAACGCCGCCGAGGCCTGGACCCCGCCGCTCTCCACACGTGGCCGGTACATCGTCGACGCGCAGGGCAACCGGTTCCGCCTGCGCTCCGGCAACTGGGACGGGGCCCAGGGCTCCTGGAACGGTTCGGGCGACCGCAACGACCCCGCCACGCACCACAGCGGCCAGAACGCAGGCGGCATCCCTCTCGGCCTGGACCGGGTCCCGCTGCCCACCCTCCTCGCCGATTTCCGCGCGCTCGGGCTCAACAGCATCCGGCTGCCCTTCTCCAACGAGATGCTGCGCACCACCACCCCGGTCCCGGACGCGGCCGTCGCCGCCAACCCGGCCCTGCGCGGACGCACCCCGCTGCAGGTCTTCGACGCCGTGGTCGCCGCCCTCACCGACGGCGGCTTCGCCGTCATCCTCAACAACCACACCGTCACCACCCGCTGGTGCTGCGGCCTCGACGGCAACGAACGCTGGAACAGCGGCCGTTCCACGGCCCAGTGGGCCGACGACTGGGTCTTCCTCGCCCGCCGCTACCGCGACAACCCGCGCGTGGTCGGCGCCGACCTCTACAACGAGGTCCGCCGCGACGTCTTTCACGACCCCAACTGGGGACTCGGCGACGACCGTGACTGGCACGCCGCCGCCCAGGAGGCCGCCGACCGCATCCTCACCGAGGCCAACCCGAACCTGCTGATCGTGGTCGAGGGCATCAACTGGTTCGGCCTGCCCGTGGACGGCTTCCCGCACGGCCGCCCCACCCTCACGCCCGTACGGACCCTCTCGCACACCCTGGTCGTCTCGAACAAGCTCGTCTACTCCGCCCACTTCTACGGGTACACCGGCCCCCACCACAGCGGAGCCACCGGTATCGGCGAGACCAGCGACCTGCGCTACCAGGACATGAGCGCCGCGCAGCTCGAACAAACCCTCTACGACCAGGCCTTCTTCGTCTCCGCGGAGACCGGCGCGCACTTCACCGCTCCCGTCTGGATCAGCGAGTTCGGCATCGGGGCGGACGAGACCGGCGCCGCCCCGCGCACCTGGTTCGACCGCCTCACCGGACAACTGGCCGCCAAGGAAGCCGACTTCGCGTACTGGCCGCTCGTCGGCTGGAGCACCGACGCCCAGGGCAACCCCGGCGGCGACACCTGGGCGATGCTCCGCTACGACGCGGCCGGCCGCCGCACCGGCGTCCTGGACGCGGGGGACTGGCGCACCGCACGCTGGTCCGGGCTCCTCGCCGCACCCGCCCGCACCGGGCCCGTCCCCGCCACCACCGCCTGGTACCAGCTGACCACCGACCACCGTGACCACAACGCCTCGCTGCTCACCCGGGCCGGCGGGGACTGGGACAGCGGGGCCCGCAAGGCGGTCTGCCCCGACGGCTCCCGCCTCAGCGGCCTCTCCCACACCGGCGGCCGCGCCCTGTGCACCGGCTCCGGCCTGCGCGCCCCGGCCGGCGGGCACACCGTGGTCCGAGACGAGAGGTACGTACCGGCCGGCGGCGACTGGGCCACCGGGTACACGAAGTTCCAGTGCCCGGCAGGCCAGTTCCTGATCGGCCACAGCCTGCGCGGTGAGCGGGTCTCGGCAGCGCTGTGCGCCCCGGCGCGCACCGCCCTCCCGGCGGGCGGCCGGACGCTCTGGTTCGACCGCGGGGACAACCGGCCGCCCGGTGGCCCCGGCGGCGAGTACGCCCTCGGGCACTACAAGGGCCAGTGCCTTCCCACCGAGTACGCGGCGGGCATCGCCTTCACGACCCGGTTCGCCTCGCGTCCCTCCCCGGCCGCACTGCTGTGCCGACCCCTGCCGGGCCCCGAGGGGAGCTGAGCCCCGTCCCGTCGGCCGCGGCGGACCGGGCTCGCCCGGCCGCCGCGAGTGCAAGTGCGAGTGCGAGGAGGACCAGGGTTGCCGCCGGCCGACCGGTGCGGCCCTGGCGCGATTTCGGCGCCGGAATGCGCCAAGTGGGGTGAACCGAGCGCCGAACCGATCTAAGGTGCGCCCGTAAGCATCGTCGCGGACACCTGTTCGGCGGTTTCCGGCCATGCCTCGCCAGTGGCGCCTTCCGGCCGCACCGCGCACTCAACTGGGGGGTTCATGCGCAGATCCCGAGGGGCGGCGGCCCTGCTCGCCCTGTCCCTGGCCGCAACCGGAGCAGGGCTGGGTCTCGCCCTCGCCCCGCAGGCGGCCGCCATCACGCCGCCCGTCGCCTTCACTGCCGACGCGCTGTCCACCTGGCAGCCCAACGGCGTCGTATGGGCCCTCGCCGAGGCCGGCGGACAGGTCTTCGCCGGCGGTACCTTCTCCACGGTCCGCCCGCCCGCGGGCGGCGCCGGCAGCGAACAGCAGGCCGTGAACTTCGTGGCGCTGGACGCCGCGACGGGCGCGCCGACCTCCTGCAAACTCTCCTTCACCGTGGGCTCCGGCACCGCGACGGTCCGTGCGCTCGCCCTCTCACCGGACAAGACGACCCTCTACGCGGGCGGGTACTTCGGCGCGGTGAACGGCACCGCCGTCTCCAGCCTCGCCGCCGTCGATGTGGCGAGCTGTACGGTGAAGACCGCCTTCCGGCCGGCCTTCGCGGCCACCGTCCGGGCCCTCGCCGTCACCGGCGACACGGTCTACGCGGGCGGCGACTTCCTCACCGTCGCGGGCCAGCCGCGCCAGCGCTTCGCCGCCGTCGGCGCCGCCGACGGGGCGCTCAAGCCCTTCACCGCCGACGCCGACGAGCCCGGACGCGCCGTCGAGGTCACCCCGGACGGCGAGAACGTCGTCCTCGGCGGGGACTTCTTCACCGTCAACGGTACGAACACCCACGCGCTGGCCGTAGTCGATTCGGCGAGCGGCGCGCTCACCAAGGCCTACCCCGGCTTCATCGAGACCAACTCCGTCGTCAAGGACATCGCGACCGACGACACCGGCTTCTACACCGCCAACGAGGGCACCGGCGGCGGCGTCTTCGACGGCCGGATCGCGCTCGACCTCCCCGGCTTCGGCCAGCGCTGGCGCGACACCTGCCTCGGCGCCACCCAGGCCGTGCTGCCGTACCACAACGTCCTCTACAGCGCCTCGCACGCCCACGACTGCTCCAGCGTGGGGGAGTTCCCCGACGGCCAGCGTCACCACCTGCTCGCCCAGCCCACCACGGGCACCGGAAAGCTCGGCTGGGCCCCCGACACCAACGACGGCATCGGCGAGGGCATCGGCCCGCGCGTGATGACGGTCGGGTCGAAGAACGGAGTGGAGTACCTGTGGGTCGGCGGTGAGTTCACCACCGTCAACGGCGCCGCGCAGCAGAGCCTCACCCGGTTCGCCTCCACCGGCGACACCGGCGCGCCCACCGTGCCCGCGGCGAGCGCGGTCAGCTTCAGGCCGGGTGAGGTCCAGGTGCGCTGGCGCACCAGCCTCGACCTCGACGACAGCGCGCTGACCTACAAGATCTACCGCAACGGCGCGGCCACGCCGATCGCCACGGTCACGGCCGACTCGCTCTTCTTCAAGCGCCCGCAGGCCTCCTGGACCGACACCACCGTCGCGGCGGGCCAGTCGTACACCTACCGGGTGACGGCCACCGACGCGGCCGGCAACACCAGCGCCCTGTCCGCCACGGCGAGCGTGACCGTCCCGACCACGGTGGACGGATACCCGAACCAGGTCCGGGCCGACGGAGCCACGCAGTACTGGCGCTACGACGAGTCGGCCCTGCCCTTCGTCGCGGACTCCTCGGCCGGCGGCAACCGGGCCGGCGTGCACCTGAACGCCCCCGCCCTGCGGCAGACGCCCGGCGCGGTCTCCGGCGCCGGCACAGCCATCGGCTTCAACGGCACCGACACCCAGGTGTACGGGGACCACCGGCAGACCGTGGGCAGCACCTACAGCATCGAGACCTGGTTCCGCACGAACACCACCCGCGGCGGCAAGCTCTTCGGCTTCGGGAACAACCAGACCCGCGGCAGCAATCAGTACGACAAGCACATCTACATGACCAACAGTGGGCGGCTGGTCTACGGCGTCTACACCGGAACCACCCGTACCGTCACCACCGCCACCGCGTACAACGACAACGCGTGGCACCACGTCGTCGCGACCCAGGGCCCCGGCGGCATGACCCTCTACGTCGACGGCGTCCAGAAGGGCACCCTCGCCGTCACCACGCACGAGAACTTCTCCGGCTACTGGCACGCCGGCGGCGACAGCCTCGGCGGCTGGCCCGACCGCCCGACGAGCGAGTACTGGGCGGGACAGCTCGACGAGAGCGCCGTCTACCCGACCGTCCTGAGCGCCGCGCAGGTGCAGAACCACTACGCCCTCGCCACCGCCCCGGCCGACTCGGTGATCCAGGTCACCGCCGCGGAGGACACCTACGCCAACGCCGGAGCGCCCGGGACCAACTACGGCACCTCGTCCTCGCTCGCCGTCCGAGGCACCTCGTTCTACGCGAGCTACCTGCGCTTCGACCTGCCGGCGGCGCCCGCGGGCACGGTGCTGAAGTCGGCCACGCTCGGGGTGAAGACGAGCACGATGAGCGGCGCCGGTACGACGGACACCGTCTCGGTCGTCCCGGTCACCGGAGCGTGGAGCGAGGGCGGGACGACGTACACCAACCGCCCATCCCTGGGCGCCCCGGCCCTCGGCGCCTACCCGGGGATCCCCGACGGCTCGGCGGTGCACACCGCCACGCTGACCACGGGATCCGTCGCGGCGGCACTCGGCAGCAGCCTCGGCCTGGCGCTGACCAGCCCGGGCACGGACGCCCTGTGGCTGTGGTCCTCCGAGGCGCAGGCGGGCGAGGGCACTCCGCAGCTGACGCTCACCTTCGGCGCGCCGTGACCTGACGGCCGGCCGGACAGGAGGGGCGCGGACCACACCGGTCCGCGCCCCTCTGCCACGTCCGGGCGCCCCCGGTGAGGGCGTGCAGGGCGGGATCGGCGAGGACGAGACTCATCTCGTCGGCGTGCTCCGGCAGCAGCGGGAGCAGGTCCAGGCGTGCGGTGGCGAGCGTGACGGGCCGGACCGGGGACCGGCGCACCTTCGCGTCCGCCCCCGGCCACCGGATTACGCCCCGGCCGACACGGTCAGCGCGGGGGTTCCACCTCCAGGAAGCGGCGCCCGCGGGGCCCCCGGTACAGCAGGCACACCCAGCCCTGTTCCTCCAGCACGGCCGCGCAGGCCGTCAGACGCTCCTGCTCCTCCCCGGCCGCACCACCGCCCGGTGGGCCGACCCAGGTCACCTCCACCCGTTCCGCCCCGGACGCGGCGGCCACCCGGTAGCCCGTCCGCGTACGGCGCCCCTCCGCGTCCACCGCCGACGGCGTGATCCCCGACGCCTCCAGCACGAGGGCCACCGCGCGCGCCGGCCGCGCCACCTCCCACGGCGCGGGAACCCCCGCGCCCGCCGGGCCGTTGACCAGACGCCGGATCTGCAACAGCCCCTCGTACGCCGTGCGCAGCTCGGCCTCCCGCCGCCCGGCCGGCACCTCCGCGCCGTCCCCGGTCGCCGGATCGAAGCCCCGCCCCGGATCCGTCACCACCCCACCACCCGCCCGTCTGAGTACCTCACGCCCGACGGCCTGAGTATCCGCCCCGATTCCCCGGAACGCCGCCGCTGGTCGAATGGGGCCATGACCTACGACGCCCCGAGCAGCGCGCCCGCCCGCCCGCGCGTGCAGCACGTGACCACCGCCGGCTCGGCCCTCGCCGTGGCCCTGGTCCCGCTCGTGATCGGCGTCCTGTTCGCCAAGGCCATGGCCGCCGACCCGATGACCCCGGTCAACGCCCTCATCGCGGGCGGCGGCCAGCGGGCCGCCCTGCCGCGGGGCGAGTGGAAGCGTCGCGGCCACACCACCCTGCACCGGCTGCGCACCGCCCGCCGCGACACGGCCCGGCGCTGCGCCCGCGCCTGCGGCCGCCGTCCCTGAGGGGTTCTCAGCGGCCGTACTGCCGCAGGCACAGGTCGACGATGGACGGCGGTACGACGCCGTCTGCGGCCGCGCACAGCTCGTCCATGCGGGGCGGCGGCGCCGGCCGGCGGTGCGGGTGTGCGGTCGCGGACCCGGGCAGCCGGTTCCGCCGGGGCGGCGCCGCCTGCTTCGCGCGCGGCCGCTCGCGGGGTGCGGTAGCGGCGGGCGCCCGGTTCTGATCCGCGACCGGCTCCCGGGCGGTGTCCGGGGCCGGCTCGGGCGGGACGGCCGGGGGCAGTTCCCCCAGGGGCAGGGCCGGCGGCGCGGACCGCTCGGGCGTGTCGGCCGACGGTACGGACCCGCGTACGGGAGCCGGGTCCGGAGCCGGGTCGTGCGGGCCGACGGAGACACAGCCGGCGCTCGCCAGGAGCGCGACGAGGGAGAGGGGCAGGGCCCGGCGTAACTGCATCCGACCACCTTGCCGCACGGCCCGTCGCCGCCCGCTCCCCGCCTCACGCATCCGGGTGACACCGGGCGGCGACGGCGGCGGCTTCGGCGTGTGCGAGACGGATCGGGCCCGACAGAACGGGTGGACCGGAGCAGATCGGACATGGGGCTTGACCCGGCCGGTGCCGGAGGGCAAGAGTGCGCCCGATCACGAACGTCAGTTCTGGCCGCACCCCGGAGATACCTCAGATGTCCATANGTCCCCCCGCCGCTCGCCCCGCCCGCGATCGGCGGTTCTCCGGCACTCGGCACGCCCGGCGCCCACGGCGGCGGCGCGGCTCAGGCTCCCGCCGCCCGGCTGCGCAGAGCCTGACCGGCCGGACGGGGGCCGGCACCGCACCGCCGCGCCGGACCCCGACCCCGCCGGGAGACAGCCATGTCCCAGGATCCTGAAGAGAACGGGCTCGCCCACGACGACGCCCTGTTCGTACGCCCGTACGTCGCCCCCTCGGGCCCGCCGGCCCGCGCGGAGGCTCCCGCCTGGCCGCAGTCCGGGCCGTACGCCTTCCCCGACCCCGCGGACGATCCCGCGGGCGACCCCGCAGACGGTTTCGCGGGCGGTTTTGCGGGCGGCCAGGGGCACCGCCCGGACGACGGAGTTCCGGCACCGGTGCCCGGGCCCACCAGCCCTCCCGCGGCCGCCGCCCGCCATGCCAGGCATTCCGCGGGCGCGGCCCGCCGCAGCCGCCTCCCGCTGGCCGTGGGCGCCGTACTCGGGCTCGCGGCCGTGGGCGGCCTTGTGCTCCTGCTGACCGGCCCCGACCCGCAGCCGCCCCGGGCCGAGGCGCCGGCCGACCTGACCGTGCCGGCACTTCCGGGCGGCCCGGGCGGCGGTGACGAATCCCCCGACCCCACGGCGTCCGCCCGGTCCGCGGCACCGTCCGCCTCGGCCACCGGGGCGTCGGCCACGACGACGAGCCCGGCGGCGAAGCCGTCCACCGCGGCCGGCGCGGCCGTACGGCCGTCGAGCGGGTACGTGACCCTGC
This sequence comes from Streptomyces yangpuensis, assembly GCF_001005295.1. Classification (GTDB taxonomy): domain Bacteria; phylum Actinomycetota; class Actinomycetes; order Streptomycetales; family Streptomycetaceae; genus Streptomyces; species Streptomyces yangpuensis. The sequence goes on from NZ_LBMK01000003.1 coordinate 1,071,973, forward strand.
GCATGGGCGACAGCGGGCCCGAGGTGCGGGCCCTGCAGGAGCTGCTCCAAGGGCAGGGCTTCACCTATGTCTCCGTCACCGGCGTCTACGACGGCCAGACCAAGCGCGGTGTCGGCCAGCTCCAGCGCGACCGGTCCATCAAGGGCGACCCCCAGGGCGTCTACGGCCCGAACACCCAGGCGGCCATGGGGTAGGGGGTGAGCGGGTGTGCCGGCGCCGGGCGCCCGCCCGGTCAGCGGCCGCCCGCGACCCGCAGCACCGTGCCCGTCGTGTACGAGGCGTCCGGGGACAGCAGCCAGGCGATCGCCCCGGCGATGTCCTCGGGCCGGCCGGGGCGCCCGAGCGGGGTCGCGGCCCCGATACGGGCCGCGCGGCCGGGGTCGCCCATCGCGGCGTGCATGCCGGTCTCGATGGTGCCGGGCGCGACGGCGTTGACCCGGATCCCGTCCGGGCCCAGCTCCTTGGAGAGCCCCACCGTCAGCGCGTCGGTAGCCGCCTTGGTCGCCGCGTAGTGCACGTACTCCCCGGGGCTGCCCAGGGTCGCCGCCGCCGAGGAGACGTTCACGATCGCCCCGCCCCCGGACTCCGCCATGTCACGGGCGGCCCGGCGGCAGCACAGCAGGTACCCGAGGAGGTTGACCTCGACCACCCGGCGCAGATCCTCGGTGCGGGCGTCGGCGAGCCGGCCCAGCGGCCCCGTCACCCCGGCGTTGTTGACCAGGCCCGTCACCGTGCCCAGTTCGGCGCCGGCGATGTCGAAGAGCCGCTCGACCGCGCATTCCTCGGACGTGTCGGCCTGAACGGTCACGCAGCGGACCCCGGCAGCCCGTACGCGCGCGGCGACCGCCTCGGCCGCCGCCTCGTCGCGGACGTAGCCCAGCACCAGGTCGTGTCCGTCCGCGGCCAGCCGCAGACAGGTCGCCGCGCCGATGCCCCTGCTGCCGCCGGTGACGACGGTGACCGGGCGACGTGACATGTGGGCCTCCAGCGGGACGCGGATCGTGGGGCGGGCGCGTGCGGGCGCCCTCGCGTCGCACGGTGCGGCAGGCTAACACCGTGATAATCGCTGGACCAGCGAAAATGCCGGGACGGAGAGTGGCGTCACCGATGTGCCGCACCACCTGCCGTCCGCAAGTGCAGCCGCCGGTACCGTCCATGACGACCCGTTGGAGCCAACCCATGTCGACCTTGCGCGTCACCGCCGAAGAGCTGACCGTCCACGACCATCCGAACGCCGACGCGTTGGAGCTGGCCCAGGTGGGCCTCTACCGGGCGGTGATCGCCAAGGGGTCCTACCGCACCGGTGACTTCGCCCTCTACATACCCGAACAGGCGGTACTGCCCGCCGGGTTGATCGAGGAGCTGGGCCTCACCGGGCGGCTCGCCGGCGGCAACGCCGACCGGGTCAAGGCCGTCCGGCTGCGCGGCGAACTCTCCCAGGGCCTGGTGTGCCGGCCCCGAGCCCTCGCCGACGTCGACCTGGTCCAGGCGGCCGAGAAGGGCACCGACTTCGCCGAACTGCTCGGCATCACCAAATGGGCCCCGCCCATCCCCACCACCATGAGCGGCGACGTCGAGGCCGCCGCCGACCTGATGCCGTGGGTGGACATCGAGAACCTCCAGCGCTATCCGCACATCTTCGAGGTCGGCGAGAGCGTGGTCCTCACCGAGAAGCTGCACGGAACGGCGAGCCTGTTCACGTACGTCGTCGAGGGCGGACGCTCGATCGTCTCCTCCAAGGGCTTCGGCGCCAAGGGACTCGCCCTCAAGGAGGACGAGCGCAACCTCTACTGGCGCGCTGTACGCGGCCACGGGGTGCCCGCCGTCGCCGAAGCGCTGGCCGGACGCCTCGGCGCGACCCGCATCGGGATCTTCGGCGAGGTGTACGGCGCGGGCGTCCAGGACCTGGCGTACGGGACCGACGTGCGCACCGCCGACACGCCGCCCGGATACGCCGTCTTCGACGTGTCCGCCGAGATCGACGGACAGATCCGCTGGCTGGACCCGGCCGCCGTCCTCGCCGACGGCGAACTCCCGCTGGTGCCAAGGCTGTACGAGGGCCCGTACGACCTGGACACGGTGCTGGAGCACGCCAGCGGGCGCGAGACGGTGTCCGGGCGGGCCGTGCACCTGCGGGAGGGCGTGGTCATCCGCCCGGCGGCCGAGCGGTACAGCCCGGTCGTCGGCGGCCGCGCCATCGCCAAGGCGGTCAGCCCGGCCTACCTGACCCGCAAGGGCGGCACGGAGTACGAGTGATCACCGCCCGGGCGCACCCCCTAGGGTGACCGGATGCCTGCCACCGACGCACTGAGCCGGGCGCTCGACGCCCCCGGGGACCCGTACGTGCGGCTCCTGCCGCCCGCCGTGTCCGAACTGCTGCGCACGCTCGCCGCCCCGCCCCGGCTGGCCGCGCACCTGCGGCTCGTGCACGACGTCGCACACGACCTGGCCGACTGGCTGGCCGGGTACTGCCCCGGCCTGGAGTTCGACCGGGAGGCCGTGCTGTTCGGGGCGGCCACGCACGACATCGGCAAGGCGGTGCACACCGCGGAGCTGAGCGGCCCCGGCTCCGCGCACGAGCCGGCGGGCCGGGAACTCCTGCTCGCGCACGGGTTCCCGGCCCGCCTGGCCCGCTTCGCCGCCACCCACGCGAGCTGGCACGGGGGCTCCGTGAGCATCGAGGAGCTGCTGGTCAGCGCCGCCGACAAGGTGTGGAAGGGCAAGCGGGTCCAGGACCTGGAGGACCTCCTGGTGGACCGTCTCGCCGAGGCCACGGGCGCCGAGCGCTGGGCCGCGTACCTGGACCTCGACGGGGTGCTCGGGCGGATGGCCGAGGGGGCGGACGGGCGGCTCGCCTTCCAGGCCGCCTTCCCGGTGTACGCCTGACCGGTCGGTCGTGTCCGACCGGCCGGGCCGTGGCGTGCGTGGTGGGATGGGCCGGGGCGGGGTCCACCAGCACACGGAGAGGTCGGGTACATGTCCGAGTCGGGCCGGAGCGGTCAGGAAACCATGCGGGCGATGGCGTACGAGACGTACGGCGGGACGGAGGTGCTCTCCGAGACCCGGCTGCCGCTGCCCAAGCTCGGCCCCGGCGAGGTCCTCGTCCGGGTGAAGTGCGCCGCCGTCAACCCCGTCGACTGGAAGATCATGGCGGGCGGGCTGGACCCCCTCATGGACGTCGTCTACCCGGTGGTCCCCGGCTGGGACGTCGCCGGCACGGTCGAGAAGGTCGGCATCGACGTCCCCGAGTACGCCGTAGGCGACGAGGTCATCGCCTACGCCCGCAAGGACTACGTGCACGGCGGGACCTTCGCCGAGTTCGTCACCGTGCCCGTCCGCGCCCTCGCGCACAAGCCCGCCTCGCTGAGCTGGGCCGAGGCCGCCGGGCTGCCGCTCGCCGGACTCACCGCCTACCAGCTGCTCACCCGCCTCGGCACGGGCAAGGACGACACCGTCCTCATCCACGGCGCCGCGGGCGGCGTCGGCTCCTTCGGCGTGCAGATCGCCCGCTCGCTGGGCGCCCGCGTCATCGGCACCGCGTCCCCCCGCAATCACGACCGGGTGCGCGAACTCGGCGCCGAGCCCGTCGCATACGGCGAGGGGCTCGCCGAACGCGTCCGTGCCCTCGTGCCCGACGGGCCCACCGTCGTCGCGGACTTCGTCGGCGGGGTCGGCGGCGTCACCCGCGAGGTCCTCCACGACGACGGCCGGCACGCCTCCATCGCCGACCCCAGCGTGCTCGGCTCCGGCGGCGAATGGATCTGGGTCCGCCCCGTCGGCAGCGATCTGGCCGAACTGGGCCGGCTCGCCGACAGCGGACAGCTGAAGGTGCCGGTCGCGAAGACCTTCCCGCTGGCCGAGCTGGCGGCGGCCTTCGAGCTCAGCCAGGGCGGCCACACACCAGGAAAGATCATCATCGAGGTCTGATCCCGCCCGCCGAGGCACGCGGTTCAGGTACCCAGGTCCGGCACCTCACCACCTGTCGCCCAGGACACCTCGACCCCCCGCAGGCCGGCCCGCCACCGGTCGGCCGGACCGGCCAGGTGCGCCACGTCCGGCGGCACGGCGCCCAGGCCGATCGCGTACCGGGCGAGGCCCGGACCGGACTCGAAGGGGCGGGGCCAGGCGTGCGCACCGGTGGCGCCGGCCTCCTCGAAGGCGCCGAGGAGCGCCCGCAACCGCCCGCGCACCCGGCCCCGTACCTCCTCGAACTCCGCCTCGGCCGCCCGTACGGTCACCACCGCCCAGGCGGCGTGCCGGCGGTGCGGTGGCGGCGCGGCCGCGGCCAGGGCGTCCGCCCCGACCCCCGACTCCAGCAGCTCCCACGCCCCGTACAGCTCCTGCACCAGGAGGTCCCGCAGGCCCGGTGTCACCTGGGCGGTGCAACTGCGCACCGGCGCCGACGGGGTGAGGACCGTGACCGGATCCGGATCCGGATCCGGATCCGGATCCGGATCCGGGCCGGGGCCGGGCGCGGCAGCGGTGACCGGACCCGGCGACGCGACCGGCTCGCGCCAGTCCCAGGCCGCCCACCGCCCGAAGAACTCCCGCAGGAGGGCGTCCGGCGGCAGGGCCCCCGCCTCCCGGACCGTGTGCGCCGCGAGGACCGACCAGGCCAGTCCCGGCAGCCCCCCGAACGGCGCCGAGTCCAGCCCCCGGGCCCGCGCCCAGGCCTTCACCCGCCGCGCGAGCCCGGCGAAGGCGGCATGCTCCGCCCCCACCGCCTCCCGTACGGCGTCGGCGTCGCTCACCGCGCTCAGCGCGACGGCGGCCGCCTCGCCCAGCTCCGCCCGCCGCTCCACCGCACGCGCCGGATCCAGCTCGCCGGCGGAGACCACCACCAGGTCCACGGACAGTGACCCGACACGGAAGCGCAGCCCCGGCACCCGGGCCCCCACCACCTCGCGCAGCCCCCGGGCCTGCGGCAGCGCGGCCGCCACCTGCTCGCGCACCCGGGCGACGTCGGCCGCTCCCGGCAGCGCCGCCACCAGGTCCAGGTCGGCGCCCGGCAGGGCGCAGCCCATCCGGCGGGAGCCGGCGACGTGCACCCGCGCACCGGGCAGCGCCGCCTCGACGCGTGCGGTGACCGTCTCGGCCCGATCGTTCCCGGGCTCCGGCCGGGCTTCCGGAAGGGGCTCCGGAGCCCAGCGCACCTCGCCCGTGCCCAGCGCCACCGTCGCCCGGACCCGCATCGGTCCGTCCCCGCGCCGCGAGAGCACGGCCAGTTCCCCGACCCGCGCGGACAGAGCCCCGCCGAGGCGCGCCGCGATTTCCGCGACGGCCCGCTGCGGGTCGCGGCTGCGCCCGAGCGTCAGATGCGGGGTGTAGCCCCCGATCCCGCCCGAACGCCCCCGGCAGCCGGGGAACCGGTTCGTCAGCGCCCGCCGGAGCTCCTGCCACGGCGCCTCGCCGCCGGCCGCCGGATCCAGCCAGACGGTGGCCTCCTCACGGTGCCCAAAACTGTGCACACCCTCCAGCCGGGCCTCGAACGCAGCGGTCCCCGCGGCCACTTCGGCCAGCAGCGGGACGGCCTCGGCGAAGGAGGACTCCGGTACGAAGCCGAAGAGCAGGTTCACGTGCGCGGGCCAGCGGCCGGCCGCCGGGTCGTGCTCCCGGCGCACCTCACCCACCGCGTCCGGCAGGCCCGGCGGCAGCCACGCCACCGCGGTCCGCACCGTCGCCGGCACGTCGAGCCGGGCCGGCGCCTCGCCGTGCGCCCCGAACTCCACCGTGGCCTCCACCCCGAAGTGGTCGGAGACGAACAGTCCGTCGGGGGCGGGGGAGTCGCCGCGCAACGCCGCCCGGGTCACCCGGGCCGGGGTGGAGCCCAGCAGGATCCGGTCCAGCCGGCCGGCGCGGCCCGTCAGCGAACCGACCGCGGCCAGCGGATTGGCCGCCGGGTCGAAGGTCGGTGTCGTGTCGGCCGCCCCGTGCACCTCGCTCCAGGCGTCGCGCATACCGAGCGAGGGCGCCGGCCCCTCGGCCCCGTGGCGACCGTCGTTGAAGTCGCCCAGCAGGACCACGCCAGCCTCGACGCCGCCCAGGCCCTCCGCGAGGCGGGCCAGTTCGGCCTCCCGCCGCTCGTGCCCGTTCTCGGTGTGGTCGCTGGTCAGGTGGGTGCCGGCGACGACCAGCGGCCCGGCCGCGGTGTCCACCGTCACGGCGGTCACCGCCTTGTGCGGGCGGAACATGTGCAGGCCCGCCTCCCGCACCGGCAGCCGGCTCAGGAGCAGCAGCCCGCACGCGGAGACGTCCCGGCCGCCGGGGTCCGTGCCGAGGGTGTACCCGGCCCGCACCCACGGCGCCGCCAGCAGCATGCCGAGCAGCTCCGGCTCCACCTCCTGGAGCGCGATGACGTCGGCGTCCGCGACGGCCAGATCGTCCAGCAGGAGCGGTCTGCGCCGCGCGGTGGCGATCCGCGGGGCGTCATAGCGGTCCCAGAGCGTGTTCCAGGTCAGCAGCCGCACCGAGGACGGTGCCGCCGCGGCGTCCGCGGGAGCCGTCCGCGCGGGACGCCACGCGCCGCCGCCCGAGGGATCCCACGCGTACGGGGTGCGGGCGGTGAAGAAGGGGGCCCGCAGCAGCCGTGGATCGTGGACCCGGCCCGCCGCGGTCACGTCGATCAGGTCCACGCCGGTCGCCCGGTCCCACACCAGCTCGCCGTCGGCCTCGACGAACAGCACCCGGTGCCAGGGGATGTCCCCGCCGGGCACGAAGGAGGGCAGCGGGACCCGCTTGGGAGCCGCACCGCGCTGGAGCAGGCCGAGCACGAACCGCGCCGGATCGAACCGGGGGTCCCAGCGGACCTGGTGGTAGAGCTGCTCACTGGTGCGCATCGGTGCCTCCACCCGCCGTGAACGTGAACGTGGACGGGCCGGGCGCGAGCGTGCCCGCCGTGTCCTCCACCCGCCCGCCGGCGCCGACGTACCACGTACGGTGCGCCCGGCCCGCGTACGGCGGGCTGAACCGGTGCAGCTGCGAGGTCAGCACCTGCGGCGGCACCGGATGCGGGCGCACCCCGTTGCGGCGCACCAGCTCCGCCTCCTCGACCAGCACCACGGCATGGGTGACCAGCGCGTCGCGCCGGCGCGCCACCGAACCGGCCAGCCCGCGCTGCTGGTCGGTGAGCGACGTGGCGTCCCACACCACCGTCCCGCCGCGCGCCAGGGCGGCGTCGAGCCGGTCCAGGCCCGCGCTCAGCACCTCGGCGTTGGCCCGCTGGTCCGTGCGCGAACCCCGGGCGCTGCGCAGGTCGTCGAGCGAGACGTACGCGTCCACACCGGGCAGGCCGCGCCCGAAGGTGCTCTTCCCGCTGCCCGAGGGGCCGCACAGCTGCACCAGCCGGGGAAACGATCCGTCACGCCACTGCCACGTCGCCGCCACCGCCTCCTCCACCACGGAACCGGAGATCCTGCCGTCCGCGAACGCCCGCCGGGCCTCCGCCCAGCAGCGGTCGGCCGCAGCCGCGCCCAGCCCGGCGAGGGGCTCCCGCAGCGCGGTCCGCAGGGCCTCCAGCGGATCCGGGCCGCCCAGCAGCCCCGCCTCCTCGGCCCACAGCGCGGACCACTCCACGCACTCCCGCGCCTGCGGCCCTTCGGCCAGCGCCCCGGCGAGCGCGTGCAGCACCCCGAGATCGGCCGCCGCGGCCATCCGTACGAGTCCGGCCCGCCGGTCCGCGTCGGAGAACGGCCGCTGGAGGTACGGGTACAGGCCCAGCAGGTCGCCGACCCGCCGCGCGAGCGGCATCCCGGCCGGACCGGCCGCGAGCCGCGCGGCTGTCCGGGCACGCGGGGCCCGGCGCAGCACGGCGGCGAGCACTCCGGCCAGCCGGTGGTCGCCGGTCCGCCCCGAGGCGTCGATCCGGGCGGTGACCTCGGCGACCACGTCGGTGTCGGTTTCGGCTCCGGTGGTCGCGGTCGCGGTCGCGGTCGTGTCCGTGGCCGTGGATCCGTCCATGCCGACGGCGGCGGACAGGGCCGCTGCATCGGGCTCGGCACCCGAGCGCACCGCCCACAACGGGGCTGCCGGACCGAGCCCGTTGGGTACGACCTCCGCGTACATCCAGTGCGTGTCGGTCTGCACGTGCCCGACCCGCACCCACTTGGCCACGCACCGGCCGAAGTCCGCCCGGGAGAAACCGGCGGCGGTCCGCACGACGTAACCCTCCTGCCGGGCGGTGTCGAGCCTGAGCCTGCGCAGCGCCCGCTCGTCGAAGGTGCCGCGCCACAGCACCCGTGGAACGGGCACCCCGAGACCCCGCAGGAACCGTACGGTCCGGTCCCAGTCCAGGCACTGCTCCCCGTCCCACACCGAGAAGCCGTAGAACCAGCTGTCCAGGTCCTCGTACGGGATCGAGTGCCGGGCGTAGAGGTTCTCCCCGCACACCCGCCACCCGGCGGGGATGCCGGGGCCGATCCGCCCCTGGAGGCCCTTGACCCAGGCCCGGGAGGGATGGTGCCCGGAGTCGAGCGAGCGGGCGTGCAGCCCGTCCGTGTACAGGGTGGTGTTCTCCCCGTCGAGCTTCTCGGTGACCACGACCTCGCGTCCGGTCAGCCCCGCCAGTCCGAGCGACCGGACGTCGTCCGCCGAAGCCCCGGGTGACCAGGGCAGATGGGGCGTTCGGGGATAGTGGGTGCGCATGATCCGCTCCGGTTCGACGACAGGGTCCGCCGTCACTGTAGGTATCCGGCGGCGGGCGGATCCAGCCAATTCAGCGGCAGAGGGCCACGACGGCCGGTGACACCGTGCCCTCGGCCGCCCTGCACAGGGGAGCCATGTCGTACGAACGCCCGGGAGCGGGAAGGGACTTCACCGGGGCCGCCGACTGCCGGCGGGCCTTCGTCCGGGGCGCGGGCCGCGCCGGTTCCACCGGCTTCCAGGCCCTGGGGGGCTTGGCCCTGCGGGGCGGGCGCTGCGGCTCCCGGGCGGCGGCCCGGAGCCGGCGCGGCGCCGGCGCCGGGCCGGACGCGGGCACGGACGCCGGCCCGGACGCGGGCACGGACGCCGGTACGGGCACCCGCGCGTCCGGCACGGCGGCGGGTTCCGTGGCCTTTGGCGGAGGCAACGGGACCAACGGCCGGGCGGCATCCGCGGGTTCCGGCGGCAGTCCGCGGTTCCCGGCCGCCGCCGCCGCAGCCGCAGCCGCAGCCGGCGCCGCACCCGGTGCGTCCGGTACGGGGGAGGGGTACACCGTCACGCATCCGGAGGTCATGACGAGCGCGGCAAGTGTCAGGGGCAGAGCCCGGCGCAGCTGCATCCGGCCACCCTGCCGCACCGGCGGGGCCCGGACCGGCACCCGTCACACGGTCGGGTGACTGCTCCCCTCCGGCCCGAAACCATCCGGCGGCCGCACCGGCGGGCGGATGCTCGCCGTGCACCGGGGACGCACGCTCCGTGGCCGCCCGGAGCGGATCCGGACGATCGAACATACGATGGGCGGGAACCGGCGCGGGCGGCTCGCCGCGCCGCCGGACCGGGCCGCTCGTGGGAGACCTATGACGCAGGCTGCCGAACCAGCGCGGACCGTCATCCTGACCGTGGACGACGATCCCGGGGTCTCCCGTGCCGTCGCCCGCGACCTGCGGCGCCACTACGGGGCCGGCTACCGGATCGTGCGCGCCGAGTCCGGCGAGTCCGCGCTGGAGGCACTGCGCGAGCTGAAACTGCGCGGCGACCTGGTGGCGGTGATCCTCGCCGACTACCGCATGCCGCAGATGAACGGCATCGAGTTCCTCGAACAGGCTCTGAACGTGTACCCGGGCGCGCGGCGCGTCCTGCTGACCGCCTACGCCGACACCGACGCGGCGATCGACGCGATCAACGTCGTCGACCTCGACCACTACCTCCTCAAGCCCTGGGACCCGCCGGAGGAGAAGCTCTACCCGGTCGTCGACGACCTGCTCACCGCCTGGCGGTCCAGCGACTACCGCCCCGTCCCCGCCACCAAGGTCGTCGGACACCGCTGGTCGGCGCGCTCCTCGCAGGTGCGGGAGTTCCTGGCCCGCAACCAGGTGCCGTACCGCTGGTACTCCTCCGACGAGCCCGAGGGCCGCAGGCTGCTGGAGGCGGCCGGCGCAGACGGGCAGCGGCTGCCCCTGGTCGTCACCCCCGAGTGCACCGTGCTGATCGAGCCCGAGGCGGCCGACCTCGCCGCCCACGTGGGCCTCGCGACGACACCGGCCGCCGACTTCTACGACCTCGTCGTCATCGGCGGCGGCCCGGCCGGACTCGGCGCGGCCGTGTACGGGGCCTCCGAGGGCCTGCGTACCGTGCTGGTCGAGCGGTCGGCGACCGGCGGTCAGGCCGGGCAGAGCTCCCGCATCGAGAACTACCTCGGCTTCCCCGACGGCGTGTCGGGCGCCCAGCTCACCGAACGTGCCCGCCGCCAGGCCGGCCGGTTCGGCGCCGAGATCCTCACCGCGCGGGAGGTCACCGGCCTGGAGGTCAACGGCCCCGCACGCGTCGTCCGTTTCTCCGACGGCTCGTCCGTCGCCGCGCACAGCGTCATCCTGGCGACCGGCGTCTCCTACCGGCAGCTCATGGCGCCGGGCTGCGACGACCTGACCGGCCGCGGCGTGTACTACGGCTCCTCGCTCACGGAGGCCGCCTCCTGCCAGGGGCACGACGTGTACATCGTCGGCGGCGCCAACTCCGCCGGCCAGGCGGCGATGTACCTGGCACGGGGCGCGAAGTCGGTGACCCTGCTGGTACGCGGCGAGTCCCTGACGGCGTCGATGTCGTACTACCTGATCCAGCAGATCGAGGAGGCGCCGAACATCTCCGTGCGGACCCGGACCATCGTGGAGTCCGCGCAGGGTGAGGAGCACCTGGAGCGGCTGGCCCTGCGCGACGTCGACACCGGCGCGACGGAACTCGTCGACGCGCAATGGATGTTCGTTTTCATCGGCGCGGCCCCGCTGACCGACTGGCTGGGCGGCACGGTGCTGCGCGACGACCGCGGCTTCATCCTGGCCGGCCCCGACCTCACCCCCGACGGGCGGCCGCCCGCCGAGTGGCCGCTGGACCGGCCGCCCTACCACCTGGAGACCAACATTCCCGGCGTGTTCGTCGCGGGCGACGCGCGGGCCCAGTCCGCCAAGCGCGTCGCGTCCGCCGTCGGAGAGGGAGCCATGGCCGTGATGCTCGTCCACCGCTACCTGGAGCAGTCATGAGCGGGGAGTACGTGCACTGCGACCCGCAGGAGATCGCCTCGCTGTTCCTGTTCGAGAAGCTCACCCCGCAGCAACTCGGCCAGCTGTGTGCCGAGGGGCGGGTGGAACGCTTCGAGGCGGGGCCCGTGTACACCGAGGGCGACCCCGCCTCCTGTTTCTACGTGATGATCGAGGGCACCGTCGTACTGTCCCGCCGGGTCGGCGGCGACGACATCGAGGTCAGCCGCACCTCGCAGCGCGGCGTGTATGCGGGGGCCATGCAGGCCTACCTGGGCGACCGGGTGCCCCAGACGTACACCAACTCGATGCGGGTGACCGAGCCGACCCGGTTCTTCGTGCTCCCGGCCCTGGCGTTCTCCGACTTCATGCAGGAGTGGTTCCCGATGGCCGCACACTTGCTGGAAGGGCTGTTCTTCGGCGCGAAGAACACCCAGCGGGCCATCGGCCAGCGGGAACGGCTGCTCGCCCTCGGGTCGTTGTCCGCCGGTCTCACCCACGAGCTCAACAACCCGGCCGCGGCCGCCGTCCGGGCCACCGCCACTTTGCGCGAACGCGTCGGGAAGATGCGGCACAAGCTGGCCGTCATCGCCCAGGGCCACTACTCGCGCGAGGCTATCGCCGACCTCATCGAGGTCCAGGAACGCACGGTGGAACGCGTCGCGAAGGCGAAGGCGACGGCGCTCAGCCCGCTGGAGGCCTCCGACCGGGAGGACGAACTCGCCGACTGGCTCGACGACCACGGCTTCACGGAGGGCTGGCGGATCGCGCCGACCTTCGTGCAGGCCGGACTGGACGTGGACTGGCTGGAGCAGGTCGCGGCGGCAGTGGACGCCGACATCCTCCCCGGGGCCATCGGCTGGCTCAACTACTCGGTCGAGACCGAACTGCTGATGGACGAGATCGACGACTCCACCACCCGTATCTCCCACCTCGTCGACGCCGCCAAGCAGTACTCGCAGCTCGACCGGGCCCCGACCCGCGTCGTCGACGTCCACGAACTCCTCGACAGCACCCTGCTGATGCTGTCCGGCAAGATCGGCCCCCGGGTGCGGGTGGTCAAGGACTACGACCACTCCCTGCCAAAGGTGCCCGCCTACCCGGCGGAGCTCAACCAGGTGTGGACCAACCTCGTCGACAACGCCGTCTTCGCCATCGGGAGCACCGGCGGCGACGGCACCCTGACGGTCCGCACGGCACGGGAGGGCGACCGGCTGCTGGTGGAGTTCCGCGACACCGGTCCCGGCATCCCGGCCGATATCCGCGGCCGCATCTTCGATCCCTTCTTCACCACCAAGCCGGTCGGCGAGGGCACCGGGCTCGGCCTGGACATCTCCTGGCGGATCGTGGTCAACAAGCACCACGGCAGTCTCCAGGTCGAGTCCGTCCCCGGCGACACCCGCTTCCAGGTGCTGCTGCCCCTGACCGCGCCGGAACCCGGAACCGGGACCGAACCCGGAACCGGGACCGAACCCGGGACCGGAACCGGGAACGCGCCCGGAACCGAGACCGCCGAGGAGCCCGCATGACCGACATCAAGGGGATCGACCCGAGCGTCCCGCCGACCGGCACCGGCTGCGCCGACTGCGACGCGGTGGGCGGCTGGTGGTTCCACCTGCGGCGCTGCGCCCAGTGCGGCCACGTCGGCTGCTGCGACTCCTCACCCGCCCAGCACGCCACCGCCCACTGGAAGTCCACCGGACACCCGCTGGTGCAGAGCTTCGAACCGGGCGAGGAGTGGTTCTGGGACTACGACGGCAGCGAGATGTACGAGTCCGGGCCCGCGCTGGCCCCGCCGGGTGACCACCCCGCTGACCAGCCGGCCCCCGGGCCCGCCGGCCGGGTGCCGCAGGACTGGACCCGCCGGCTCCACCGCTGACCCGCACGTCTCGATGGGTAACGCGCCCGACCCCACGGCGATGACGGCGACGGCCGTCGACCGGAGGGTCAGCGGTCAGCGCGATGTTGTTGCGGCTTCGCCGACCAGAGCCACCTGACCCGCACCATGCGCCTGCACCGGCCTCACCCCGGCAGGGCTCCGCGCGGGCCCGTAGCCCCCGCCGGCAGGACGGCTCCCGGCGGCCCTACGGGCGGAAGGCCGCCGTGCGGGGTGCCGGTGCGGCGCAGGGCGGCGGGCGTGGTCCCGTACCAGCGCTGGACGGCCCGGCGCAGGGCGCGGGCGTCGGCGTAGCCGCTGCGGGCGGCGATCGCGTCGATGCTCAGCCCGGTGGTGTGGAGCAGCCGCGCGACACGGTCCCGGCGTACGGCCTCGACCTCGCCGCTCCATGTGGTGCCGTGCTCGTCGAGGCGCCGCTGGAGGGTCCGCGGGCTGACGGCCATGCGGTGTGCGACGGTGGCCAGGGACGGCATGCCTTCGTCGTGGACGGAGGCCAGGGCGCTGCGGAAGAGGTCCAGCCAGTCACGCAGCGGGGTCGCCGTGGCCAGGGTCTGGTCGGCGTGTCTGCGGAGCACGGCCGACAGTCCGGGCTGGGCGTGCGGTGCCGGCTCCGTCAGGTCGGCGGTACGCAGGGTGATCGAGCTGACCGGCGCCCCGAACGTGATGTCGCGCGTGCCGTAGAGCTCGGTCAGAGCCTCGTACCGGCGGGGCGCCTCGGCGGCCAGGGCCACGCGGAGCGGGACGAGGGGCCGCCGGGCGGCCTCGCTCAGCCGGCGCAGGTAGACGCCGAGCGCGCAGGCGCGGACGGCGCAGGCCGCCTCGTGGTCCAGATCGCCCCGGTTGACGTGGCTGAGGGTGACGCGGTCCCCGTCCTCGGTGATCCGGAGCTGGTCCGTGCCGGTGTCGACGACGGCGCCGAGATAGGCCGCGGCGTCCCGGATCCCTTCGAGGGGGGTGGGGGCGGAGGTGATCAGGTAGTCCCAGACCCCGAGGCTCCCGACGCCGGACCGCTGCGTCATCAGCAAGGCCACCTCGGTCCAGGGAGCGTGGACGGTGGCCAGCTCCGCGATGCGGATGCTCGTGATGGCGGGGGGCCGGCACAGGTCGTCGTTGAGGTGCTCGGGAGCCATGCCCAGCAGGTGCACGTACCCGGTCGGGGGGATCCCGAGCAGACGCGCGGCATCGACGTTCAGGCGGGCGAGGGCGGAGGACGTTGTCCCCAGGTGCGCATGCGAAACCACAGGGGGTGAGCATAGTCCAGCGTGAAATGCCAGCTCATTGCCGCGGTTTGGGGTCTGATGTCCCCAATACGGCGTGCCGGGTCCCCTCGTGGCGCGTTCGGTCCCCTTGCTGACGCCCGCTGCCATGGGGCAAGGCGGCTGCCCGGCCCTAGCGTTGTGATCGTTCTCGCGGGGCGCTCCGGCACCCGGCGACGTACGGGAGGTTCCTTCCGGATCGGAGTCCCCCCACGGGGGTGGGGGGCTCGGAACCCGAAGGCGCGGGGCCACCCCCCGCTTCCCACCTCCCGCTTCCCGCCCCCTGTCCGCCCGGCGGACCGGCGCGGGAGGACGGCCGGGCGGGGACTACGCCCGGGCCCCCATCCGGGTGGCCAGGCGCAGGGCGTGTTCCACCGGGCCGCGGCGCAGCGGGCTGCCGGCCCAGATCCGTTGCCAGGCCCAGGTCAGGGCCAGCGCCGCGCCGCTGAAGGCGATCCACGCGGACCAGGACGCGGCGCCGTGGGCCGGGCCGGCCAGGACCAGCGCGTGGACGACGTACGCGCTCAGAGCCATCGCCCCCAGCACCGTGAGCGGCCGCAGCAGGCGGGCACCGACCCCGTGCCGCGCGGCCAGCGCGCACAGGCCGATGAGGGCGCAGCCGACGCCCGCGTTGCCCAGCGTCTCCAGCGGGGTCTGGCTGTACGGATCGGCCAGCAGCAGCCAGTCCCAGGAGGTGCTCGGCACGGCGCCGAACTGGCTGCTCAGCACCTCACGGACGGGGTCGGCCGCGGCCATGGCCTCCGGGTGGTGGACCGCTATCGCCTCCAGCAGCCGCTGCCGGGTGCCGAACGCATGGGTGGCCAGCCACGCGGAGCCGTACCCGGCGACCGCGGCCGCCGTGCCCCACAGCGCCATCCGCCGGGCCATGACCCGCTCCCGCACGTCGCACAGCCGGGCCAGAGCCATTCCGGCCAGGACGTACGGGAAGTACGTGGCCAGCGGATAGGCCCCGGTCAGCAGCAGCTCGCACACCGCCGCGCCCAGCCCCGGCCAGCTGGTCAGGTCCGCGGCCTCGGGGACCAGGCCGCGCCCGGAGGAGCCGTACCCGAACAGCGGGCCCAGCAGGAACGACAGCAGCGGCCCCACCACGACCGACGCGCCCGCCACGGCGGTGAGTACCGGGGTGGAGAGCCGGGTGAACGGCTCGGCGGCCAGGAAGTACACGGCGAAGAAGGCGAGGATGACCAGGATCCCCGGCCACAGCGAGGCCAGATACAGGCCGAGCACGGCCAGGACCGCGCAGCGGATCAGCAGCGGACGCCACCGGGAGGCCCAGCCCTCGGGACGCCGCGCCGGATCCGTGCCGCGCTGCGCGAGGACCAGGGAGAAGCCCGCGAGGAGCGTGAAGAGGGCGGGGGCGCGCCCGTCCGCCGCGACGAGCAGGTAGCCGGCGCCCTCGGGCTGCGGGCTGGGGCCCACGTGCACGGCGAACATGCCGAGGACGGCTATCCCGCGCACGGCGTCGACCCCGGCCAGCCGGCCGGCTCCGCCGCCCCGCCCGCCCGCCGCTCCCGCTCCGGTCCCCGTTCCCACCGCTGTCCCCGCCACTGCTGTTCCTGCTCCCGCCCCGGCCGGACCTGTCCCGCCCTCTGAAGTTGGTCGGACCGGCGGTGTTCATGCCGCCAGTCCGCTCCCGCACCGTACCAACGGCGACATAACCCGGTAATAAGGAGGTATGGGAGCGGCACAGCGCATTGCCGGGTTCCGCCTCCGCTGCCCGCCGTAACCCCCGGGCCGTGCCCGCTGTTGCACAGGCGGCGGGTCCACCCAGGTGAACGGAGTCCCGATGCCGCAGCTGACCGACCACAGCGCGACCGACCGCGGTGCGAGCGACGATCGTGAGCGCGACCCGGGGACCTGGATGACCCCGGAGGAGTACGGTGCCTCGCGCGCCGTGGTCTGGACCGCGGCCGTGGTCCTCGTGACCGACACCGACGGCCGGATCCTCGTCCAGAGCGTCGACTACCGCGCCGACCGGATGCTCCCCGGCGGGGCGATCGACGCCGGCGAGGCGCCGTCCGCGGCGGCCGCCCGGGAGCTGCGCGAGGAGCTCGGCGTGGACGGCCGCTACCCGCGCGGCCTGGCCGTGGACTGGATCCCCGCCGACACGCCCGGCTTCCCGCCCGAGATGCGCTTCCCCGGCGAGATCCTGCACGTCTACGACGGCGGGACCTGGACGCCGGACCGGATCGACGCCGTCCGCCTCCCGGCACAGGAGATCACCGGCATCCACTTCGCCGAGCCGGCCGACCTGCCCGCCCTGATGGACCCCGGCGACGCCCGCCGGGCCCTGGCCGCCCTGCGCGCCCGCATCAACGGCTCTGGCGCCGCCCTGCTGGAGGACGGCCGCCCCACCGCGCCGACCGCCCTCGACCGGCTCGGGGTGCTCCGCGCCCGCCGGGTCCCGCAGCGCGGTGCCTGGCACTGCGGCCCGGTCCCCGCCCAGCTGCCCGTACGGGACCGTTCCGCCTGGCTGTTCGCCCCCGACGGCCGGGTCCTGCTCCGGATCGCCCGGGCCACCGGCGCCGCCCAGCTCCCGCCCCCGACCGCCGCGCCCGCCACGGGGTCCGCCCCGCTCGGCTACCGCTGCGGCGAGGAGGGCCTCCACGCCCGCGTCGCCGCCCGCCTCGCCGGCCTCCCGCCGGCGGCGGACCCGGCGTACGCCCGGCTGCTGGCCACCCCCGAACAGGTCCGGGAACTGAGCGACTGGGGCCCGGCCGGCGAGGACGAGCTCGCCGCGGTCCACGCGGCCCGCGCCCGCCTGGGCCTCCCTGCCCCCGCCCGGACGCCGCTGACGGAGGTCCCCGAGGAGGGCGTGCGCTGGTGACCCGCGGCCGGGGGCTCCCGCCACCGCCGGGACCGTGAAATCCGCCGTCCACGGTCCGCGGTCCCGCAGCATGGGGCCATGAGCGACAGCGCGATCACCTACACCCTCTACATCCAGGCAGATCCGTCGCGGGTCTGGCAGGCCCTCACCGACCCCGCCCTCACCCGCCGGTACTGGGGGCTGAGCTTCGAGACCGACTGGGCGGTGGGTTCGGCGATGGACTGGGTCGAACGGGGGAGCCGCACCAGCGACCCCGGCCAGCTGGTCCTCGGCTGTGTCCCGGACCGCCTGCTGTCCTACACCTGGCACACCTTCAGCCCGCAGTGGGCGGCCGCGGCCGGGATCGACGAGGAGCTGCGGGCCGAGCTGGCCGAGGCGCCCCGCACGAAGGTGACGTACGAGATCGAGCCGGTCGGCGACACCCTCGCCCGGCTGACGATCCGCCACGAGGGGTTCGAGCCGGGCGGCCGCCTGATCGGCATGTGCCGGCAGGCCTGGCCGATGCTCGCATCGAGCCTCAAGACGCTGCTGGAGACCGGGGCGCCGCTGCCCGGCCAGATCTGACCCGTCCCCGGACCGCACCCGAACCGCCCCGCCCCGCACCTGAGATCATGTGTATCGACCACGAATCAGGAGCGCAGGCATGGCACTTGAACACCACCGCATCGTCATCTGTCGACTGTGTCTTCTTCGCGATCGGCCAGCCCCGCGACTGCTTCATCAAGTCGGTCCACTTCGAGCAGGTCTGACCGCCCGGGCCGGGTGGACGAGCGCCCCGGCAACCGTCCTGATGGCACCCTGGCAGCCGCCCGTTCGCGCCCGTCGTGTGGAATGGGTGCCATGCGGACAGGCAAGAAGCAGCGAGAACCGGCCATAGTCATACCGGCGGGGGCGCCCTTGACCCTGGTGGCCGCCGTCCGGGTGACGCCGGCCACCGGCGGCGGCCAGGCCGGCCAGGCGTGCGGGGGTGCCGCCCGATGACCCTCCCCGACGCCGGCACACCCCCTGAGCACTGGCGCTACTTCCGCCACCTGGACTCCCTGGCCGCGGTACCGGGCGAGGACACCGCGGCCGAGGCCGAGGCGGTGACCGCCGTACTGCGCGATCCCGACCGGGTGATGGCCGAGAGCGCGGTGGTCACCCATCTCGACCGGCGGGCGGCGGGTCTGCTCGCCGACGACGCGTTCACCGCCTGGGCGCGGGTCATGTCCGGCGTACTCACCGGCCGGGCCTTCCCCGAGCTCCGGCTGCGGGAATGGAGCCTGCTTATGGCCGTCACCCGCGGGGAGCCCTGGTCCCCGGCCGAGCTGACCGGATCCTCCGACTGGTGCCAGCGCACCGCGGTCCGGCTGCTCACCTCTCACGAGGCCCTGGAACTCCTCGCCGCCGACGCCCGCACCCGCCGCGTCCGCAACGCCGCCGCCGACCGCCTGCGCAGGCGCCCCGTCGCCTCGGACACCCCGTGACGCGTCGGACCCCGTCATCCGAGTGACCGCCCGCCGCCCCTCGGCCCAGGCTGCCCGGGTGACCAGCGCCTGACCAGGGCCGACGCGGCGGGGTCCGTGTGCGGTCAGATGCCCCGGCGGACCCTGGCGGCGCGCCGCGCCTCGGCCTGCTGGCGGGCCTCCAGCGTCTTGCGGGACTCCTTGCCCTTCCCGGGCCGGCCCGGCCGCGTACCGATGCCGCGGAAACCGAGCTCCGTCCCCGACGGCCTGCCCTTGGCGTCCGTCGGCGAGGCGCCGGACAGCGGCACGCCGGAAGGGGCCTTCGCGCCGGTGATCCGGCTGAGTGCTGCCTCACCGGACCGCACCTGCGTGATCGTCGGCCGGATCCGGGCGTCGGACAGCAGCCGGACCATGTCCCGGCGCTGGTTCGGGGTGACGAGGGTGACGACCCGGCCGGACTCGCCGGCCCGGGCGGTGCGGCCGCCGCGGTGCAGGTAGTCCTTGTGGTCGGCCGGCGGGTCGACGTTGACGACGAGGTCGAGGTCGTCGATGTGGATGCCGCGCGCGGCGACGTTCGTCGCGACCAGCACGGTGACGGCCCCGGACTTGAACTGGGCCAGGGTGCGGGTCCGCTGCGGCTGCGACTTGCCGCTGTGCAGCCCCTCGGCCCGTACGCCCATCGCGCGCAGGTGCTTCACGAACTGGTCGACGCCGTGCTTGGTGTCGAGGAACATCAGCACGCGCTTGTCGCGGGCCGCGATCTCGGTCGCCGCCGAGATCTTGTCGGCCGCGTGGATGTGCAGGACGTGGTGGTCCATCGTCGTCACGGCGCCCGCCTGCGGGTCGACGGACGACGAGACCGGGTCCTTGAGGTACCGGCGCACCAGCTGGTCGACATTGCGGTCCAGGGTCGCCGAGAACAGCATCCGCTGACCCGCGTGGTGCACCTGGTCCAGGATCTCCGTGACCTGCGGCATGAACCCCATGTCGCACATCTGGTCGGCCTCGTCGAGCACCGTGATCGCCACCCGCTCCAGGTGCACGTCGCGCCGCCCGACCAGGTCGCTGAGCCGCCCCGGGGTGGCCACGACGACCTCCGCGCCGGTTCGCAGGGCGCTCACCTGACGGCCGATGGACAGCCCGCCGACCACCGTGGCCATCCGCAGCCGCAGGGCCTTCGCGTACGGCTCCAGCGCCTCGGTCACCTGCTGGGCCAGCTCGCGCGTCGGTACGAGGACCAGTGCGAGCGGCCGCTTCGGATCGGCCTGCCGTCCCGCCGTGCGTGCCAGGAGGGCGAGACCGAAGGCGAGGGTCTTGCCGGAGCCGGTCCGGCCGCGCCCGAGGACGTCACGCCCGGCGAGGGCGTTCGGGAGGGTGGCCGCCTGGATCGGGAACGGCTGCGTCACCGACAGGGAGGCCATGGTCTCCACCAGCTCAACGGGCAGGTCGAGCTCGGAGAACGACTCCACCGGCGCCAGCGCCGGCGACTTCGGCTCGGGCATCGCGAACTCACCCTGCGGCCCGATGCTGCGGGGGGCCTTGGCGGCGGACTTGGCGCCGCCCTTCGCACCGCCCTTCACACCGAAGCGGCCATGAGCTGACGGGTTCCTCATGCAGGACCTTTCGAAGCGGGGGGAGAAGAAGAAAAGAAGATGGTCAACCGCCCATGGTACCAGCGGGGGGCAGGCCCTCCGGGGCGTCGAGCTCCTGGCCGCCCGGGATCCTGATCGGCCTCGGTGTCGTGGTCCTGGCCAGGGCCGTCACCTGGCTGCTGCACCTCGCGGGCTGGGGCAAGCCGAGCGGCTCCCGCCCGGAGGCGGAATGGGACTGGCGCGTGCGGGACGCGGTGGCCCGCACCGGGCACGCCCGGCTGTCTGGGCTGCCGGATTGCCGGCCCCCGCATGGCCGTCGCGGCGGACGCCGGACCCCGGACCGCGGTACCGCTTCCGGCGGCCGACGAGGGTGTCTGAGCCCGTACGGACGGCCTGGGTCCCTCGTATCACCGACAGGGCGACCGTAAGTTCGAATGTGCGACGCGCCCCGGTTGGCCGCGTCCGGCGTGTGCTCTGGGGGACCGTTGGGCAGGATCGAGACGGCCGCGTGTGCGGCCCGCAGTGGACCGTTGTGAAGGATCAGCAAGATGGCAACAGGTGTCGTGAAGTGGTTCAACTCGGAGAAGGGGTTCGGCTTCATCCAGCAGGACGACGGCGGTCCTGATGTGTTCGTGCACTTCTCCGCGATCCAGACCCAGGGGTTCAAGTCGCTGGAGGAGAACGCACGGGTCGACTACACCGTCACCCAGGGACCCAAGGGCCCCCAGGCCGAGAACGTGGTCCCCATCGGGTAGCCACGCACGAGCCGTGCCGTGAACGGAACCCCGCCGGTCCTCCGGCGGGGTTTTCTGCGCCCTGGCCGCGGCGCGCCCCCTACGGGATGGCCCGGTGCAGGGCCAGGAGCAGGCGCCAGAGGTGATCCGCCAGGTCGTCCGGATCCGCCGGGATCTCCCCGTGCAGCCAGTCCGCGAGGATCCCGGTGAAGGTCGCGGCGACCGCCGAGGCGACGAGTTCGGGCCGGGGTGCGCCGACCGCCGCGCGTTCGGCACGGGCCCGGGCGCGCAGCTCCCGGTGCAGCCGGTCGCCGAGGGGGCCGCCGCCGCCCCGGAGAAGCAGGGTGCGGTAGAGCGGTGCCCGGCCGGCCGTCCCCGTCAGGAACTCGGCGAGCGCGGCAGGGGGACGTACCGGAGGGAGCGGCGAGGGGCCGGCCTGCCAGGCGTGCAGGGCGTCGACCGCCGCGTGCACGACGTCGGCGCACGCGTCGACGGCGAGCGCGGTGAGGTCCTCGTAGTGCAGGTAGAAGGTGGCCCGCCCGACGCCGGCCCGGCGGACCACAGCCGAGACGCTGACCTCCGCGAGCGGCCGGCCGGCGCACTCGGCCAGCAGGCCCTCGCGCAGTCGTGCCTTCGTCCGGGCCGTGCGGGGGTCCTCCGCCCGGTCCTGCGGACGGCCGTGCGGGCTCATGCGGCCAGCAGCGCGGCACCGAGCGCGAGAGCGCCCGGTACAGCCTGCACGAAGAGGATCCGACGGTTGGCGGTGGCCGCCCCGAACGCGCCGGCCACGATCACGCAGACGAGGAAGAAGACCTGCGTGGCGAGCGAGCCGATGACCAGCCCCCAGACCAGGCCGGCGGCGAGGAAGCCGTTGTACAGCCCCTGGTTGGCGGCGAGCGGCGCGGTCAGGCGGGCGGTGTCCGCGTCGAAGCCGTGCAGCGCCCGGCCCGGCGGCCGCTGCCACAGGAACATCTCCAGGACCAGGAAGTACGTGTGCAGCGTGGCCACGAGGCCGATCAGGATCCAAGCGACCGTCTGCATGGCCGCCTCCATTTCTTGGACGGTGACGAGGGAAGAGCAATTTCCTGGACAACTGTACAGGAAGTCCGTTGTCCGACCCCGTGGCTACGCTGATCGCATGCTGCTGCAGGCCGGCTTCGGCACCGGGAGCCACCGCGAGAACTCCCTCGTCCGGCACGCCCTCGGCAGCAGGCACGACGAGGCACACACGTCGCCGGTCGGGCGGGCGGCATCGGCTTCCTGTACTTCGTCTTCGGGTCACCGGATCCCCGCGGAGGTGTTGGCGGGCGTGAAGTCAGAGGTGGGCGTCCAGGAACGCCCGGAACTCCTCGTGGCTCATCGGGCCCGCCTGGCTCGCGACCGCCTCGCCCTCCTCGATGAGCACGACGGTCGGCGCCCCGGCCACGCCGTACCGCTTCGTCGGCCCGGGGCAGCGGGTCATATCGGTGCGGACGGCGGTGAACCGCGTCCCGTACTCGCGCACCAGCTCACCGACGACCGTGTCCATCGCGCGGCAGGCCTCCACCGCCCTGGGCCAGGTGCCACAGAAATAGGCGAGGACGGGACCCTTCGCCATCGACAGGACGAAGTCGAACTCCGCGTCCTCCTGTGGCCGGTGCACCCCGTGTGCCATGCGTCTCGCTCCTCGCTCATGCGCCCCTCCACAGGGTGCGCGGCCCCCATCATCGCCGCCGCCCGCACCGGCGGTCGCCGGGCCGTTGTCAGTGGCGCCTGTGAAGCTGATCAGCATGGACGACAGGATGCTCCGGCGCCGGGTCTACGGCGCCGACCACGAGGACCCCGACCCCGGCCCGCGCCCCGGCCACGACTACGGCGAACTGGTCGGCGGCCCGCTCGACGGCCTCCTCCTGGACATCACGGGCTGGAGCACGCCCCAGCTCGACGAGGAGGCCCGCCTCCCCACCGAGATAGGACGCTACGGGGCGGGCGGGCGCGCCCACTACCGCCGCCGCGCGGGCGACCCGGGCCACTGGGACTGGACCGGCGACAGCCGCTGACCACGCGGGGAGCCGCCGCGGCGCGTCAGAAGGTGTAACAGGCGCCCGGCGTGCCCGGGACGTCGTCGCGCAGTTCGAAGAACGTGCGCTCGGGGGCCGCGGTGAAGGTCCGCACGGCCGCGGCGGACACCGTGAGGCAGAACGGCTTCTCGATCGGGCTCCCGGTACTGGCACGGTGCAGGACGAGCGTCCCCTCGTACCTGCCCGGACCGACCGTCCACGTGTGGGCGTTGAACAGGAGCGTCGGTTGCTGGGGGCTGTCCTGGGCGACCACGAGCGGGGTGGGGTCGGCGGTGCGCTGGTAGCTCAGCCGGTTGGACGCGTGGTCGTAGCTGTAGGTGCCCGATTCGTCCCAGTAGAACGCCGGGCGCGCGACCTTCGGATCGCCCGGCAGCAGCCGCAGCTCCGCGTCGGTGATGATCTCGACGTCCTCGGTGCGGACCCGGCTGGAAATCGTGGGCTGGAGGAACAGGTGCACGTTCCCACCCGGCCCCCTCGGTTCGAGACGCACCACGTGCGGCAACGCCACGTCCACATCGGGTTGCCGGTGCAGGACCACGAGGTTGTAGAGGGAGACAGCCAGCGCGATCAGACTCGCCCCCGTGGTGATCCACAGGTGCACCGCGTCGAAACGCCGCCGCCGCTCCGGCGGGCGGGCCCGCGCCGGATCCGGGCCTTCAGGGCTCATGCTCCCGATTCTGATCGCGCCGGGAGGCCGGTACCGGACGGGACACGCGGGCGGTTCCCGCCTGCGGCCCGGTCGCGCCCGGCCCCGTGAAAATTCCCCGAAGAATTTTCCGCAGGGCTGTCGATCCGGGCGCCGCCCGTTCGACGCATGGGTGAGAGGCGGGGAACGACCCCGCCCGCACGACCGAGGAGCCACCATGCCGCGCTTCCTGACGATGATCCGCATCAACGAGAAGGACCTGCCCCCCAACGAGTTCCCGCCCGAGTTCGAGCAGCGCATGGGCGCCCTGCTGGAGGAGATCACCAAGGCCGGCGTCATGCTCGACACCGCCGGGCTGCTCCCCTCCTCCGAGGGGACCCGCCTCAGCTGGTCCGGCGGGAAGATCAGCTACACCGACGGACCCTTCACCGAGACCAAGGAGGTCGTCGGCGGCTACTCCCTCTGCCAGTGCAAGGACAAGGCCGAGGCCATCGAGTGGACGCGACGGTTCCTGGAGATCCACCCGGCGGAGTGGAACGTCAGCGCCGAGGTCCGCGAGATCCAGGAGATGTAGCTCCGGCCGGTGAGGACCACACCGCGAGGTGATCCCGCCCGCTCGTGCCGCGTTGCCCTGCCGCGTCACGGCTGCTCTGATGGGTGGCCGTGACGGCAGTGGATGCGGCCCAGGCGGTCGAAGCGGTGTTCAGGATCGAGTCGGCAAGGATCATCGCCGGCGTCACCCGCATCGTGCGGGACGTCGGCATCGCCGAGGAGATCGCCCAGGACGCCCTCGTCACCGCACTGGAGCAATGGCCCGAGTCGGGCGTCCCGGACCGTCCGGGCGCCTGGCTCATGGCGACCGCCAAGCACCGCGCGATCGACCTGGTCCGCCGCAAGGAGACGTACGCGCGCAAGCTCGCCGAGGTCGGCCGGATCCTGGAGGACGAGCCGCCGCCCGCCGAACCGGCCGAACCCGATGACATCGACGACGACCTGCTGCGCCTGATCTTCACCGCCTGCCACCCCGTCCTTGCCACCGAGGCCCGTATCGCCCTCACGCTGCGTCTCGTCGGCGGACTGACGACCCAGGAGATCGCGCGCGCCTTCCTCGCCTCCGAGAGCACCGTCGCCCAGCGCATCGTGCGCGCGAAGCGGACCCTGGCCAAGGCCGGGGTGCCCTTCGAGGTCCCGTACGGGGCCGACCGCGACGCACGGCTCTCCTCGGTCCTGGAGGTCATCTACCTGGTCTTCAACGAGGGCTACTCGGCCACCTCCGGTGACGACCTCGTCCGGCCCGCGCTCTGCGAGGACGCCCTGCGGCTGGCCCGTGTCCTGGCGGCCCTCATGCCCGAGGAGGGCGAGGTGCACGGTCTCGCCGCCCTGCTGGAGTTCCAGGCGTCCCGGACGGCCGCCCGCACCGGCCCCGACGGCGAACCGGTGCTGCTCGCCGACCAGAACCGGGCCCGATGGAACCGCCTCCTCATCACCAGGGGCGTCCGGGCGATGAGCCGCGCCGGCAGCGGCCCGTACTCCCTCCAGGCCGCGATCGCCGGCTGCCACGCGGCCGCCGTCCGCTACGAGGACACCGACTGGGCCACGATCGCCACCCTCTACGGCCGGCTGGCCCAGCTGGCCCCCTCACCGGTCGTGGAACTCAACCGGGCCGTGGCGGTCTCGATGGCCCACGGACCGGCTGCCGCCCTGCCGCTCGTCGACGCCCTGGCGGAGGAACCGGCCCTGAGCGCCTACCACTTGCTGCCGAGCGTACGGGGCGACCTGCTGGAGCGCCTCGGCCGGCCGCGCGAGGCCCGCGCCGAGTTCGAACGCGCGGCCTCACTCACCCGCAACGGGCAGGAACGCACCCTGCTCCTGCGGCGTGCGGCCCGCCTCTGATCCGCGTTCCCGGGCCCGGCTCAGCCGCGGCGCGCGAACGCGGCCACGTCCAGCGGGGTCCTCCGTACCGGCCGGCGCTGCGGGGTCAGGGCGACGGGCCGGCGGAACCCCCCGGACCGGGCGACGTCCTGGACCGTGCGGCGCAGCGCCTCCTGGAAGTCGCCCATGGTCCGGCGGGCCGCCGGGGTGTCGACGTAGATGGAGTTCATGTGCAGGCCCTCCGTGTCGCGCTGGAACCACGAGCAGGCCCCGTTGGCCCGCGCCGACCACACATGGGTGGTGGGCCGCCAGTCGTCGTGGCGCTCGGCACCCGGGCACTTGCGCATGTCGATGTAGGAGAAGAAGTTCACCGGGTACGGCCAGGAGCGGGCGGCGAACTCCTCGGGCGCCAGCAGCTCCCACGCCCGCACGAACGGAACGTCGAGGTGGGTCATCATCTCGCTGAACCCGGCCCGGACGGAGGCCATCACCTGCGCGAAGTCCCGCCCGGGCGAGGCGTCGAACTCGATCGGCAGGGTGTTGACGAACCAGCCCACCGAGTTCGTCCAGGTGCTCCGGCCGCGCTCGCTGACCGGCATGAACCCCCGGTAGACACCCGGCCCGCCGGCCTCCCGCAGACACACGGCCACCGAGCCCAGCACCCCCATGAACGGCTTCCCGCCGACCGCCAGGCAGGTCTTCTCGAAGACCTCCGCCTCACCGGCGTCCAGCAGCATCGACGCCTCGTTGACGATGGGGTACATCCGCCCCGGCTCCACGCCGAGGTCGAGGGGAAAACGCGGGAAGAACTCGCCGGACGGCCCCATGAAGGCCTTCCAGTAGTCCAGCCGTCCGTCGCTGGCGTCGATCGACAGGTAGCGGCGGCGCTGCTCCTCGGCGAAGTCGAGATAGCTGGGCGCGGGCGGCAGTTCGGCCTCCTCGCCGCGGCACAGGCCCTCGTAGGCGGTCAGCACCTCGCGGGCGACGATGGGCATCGACATGCCGTCGCAGACGATGTGGTCGAAGGCGAGGTAGACGGTCGCCGAATCCTCGCGGACCACGGCACCCATGATGAACAGGGGCCAGGACAGCGTGTCGATGCTCCGCTTGAAGCGTTCGACGAGGAAGTCGCTCAGCACTCCGGCGTCCTCGAACGTGCCCACGTGCTCGGGGTCGAGGGTGAGCGAGTCCGGGGCGAAGGGCTCGCAGGCCACCTCCCCGGCCAGCCGCCGGAACGCGCAGCGCAGCACCTCGTGCCGCTGGACGAAGGACAGCAGCGACTGGGCCAGGGCCCGTTCGTCCAGCGGGCCGGTCACCTCGAAGGTGACCGCGACCCAGGACGCGACCGGGTCGTCGGCGGCCCGGCTCTCCTCGGCGACGGTGAAGTGCTTGTCCTGGTTGAAGGACGCTTTCCGGCTCGCCGGGTCGTCCGGCCCGTGAGCCTCCGCCGCCGTGGACCTGAGCCGCCACTCGACCACCCTGCCGGGTGCCACGTGGTGCATCTCCAGAGGAAACTGCCGCATACCGCCATCCCTTCGCCCCCCGAGTCAACCCCCAGGCCCTAACGACCCCCGGCCCGGGGAGGTGACGCCATCACGCCTGCGGGGCGGGCGGCGCGCCGGCGGAGGGGGTCCGCCTGCGCAGGGCGGCCTCGAAGAGCGTCCAGCCGTCGATCTCCATGCCCGACGGGCCGTCGGGACGCCACCCGCGGGCCCGGGCCTCCTCCATCAGCGCCCGGACGGTGCCGCAATTCCCGGGCCGCTGCGGTGGCTCATTCGGTGTGCAGGGCCGCGGCGATCGTCATCCGGGCCGCGGACCGGGCCGGAACCAGTGCTCCCACGACGGCGATCGCGACCCCGGCGAGCAGCAGGCCCGACAGCTGGGGTACGTCCCACACGGCCTTCATCGACTCCGGGAAGGAGACCACTTGGACGTTGTCCACGACGAGCCGGTGCGCGAGGACCCCGAGCGGGATGCCCAGCAGCCCGCCGACCACCCCCACACCCGCCACCGAGGTCACGGTCATCATCACGACCTGCCGCGGAGTCATCCCGATCGACTTGAGCATGCCGAGGTCCCGCCGGCGCTCCCGGGTGCCCAGGAGGACGGTGTTGAAGACACCGAGGGACGCGACGACGCTCAACAGGACCGTGAACACGGTGGAGAAGGCGACGACGGTGGTGGTGGCGGTGTTCCCCGCGTCCGAGACCGAGGCGCGCAGCCCCGGGTCGGCGGCCTCGGCCGCCGCGGCGTACGTCCGGGCATCGGCCCCGGGAGTCAGCCGCACCTCGTACTCGACCGCCCGGGCATCCGGTGACAGCGGCAGGAGGGTGTCCCAGGAGGCCTCCAGGGCGCGGGCGTTGCCGTCGATGAGCTCGCCCACGACGGTCGCGGAGGTCTGCCTGCCGCCCAGCGCCAGGGTGACCCGGTCGCCGAGCCGCAGGCCGTTCTGCGTCAGGAAGGCCGGCCCGGCCACGAGTTCGCCGGCCGCCCCGGGCATCCGACCCCGGGCGATCCGGCCGGCCGACGAGGCATCGTCCCCGCGGTAGAAGTCGGCGAAGGCGGGCCGGCTCTGCCCGGCCAGGGTCACCTGGGCCAGTGCCCGGGCCCGTACCCCCGCCGCGCCGGGCAGGGACCGCAGCCGTGCCTCGATCCCGGCGTCGTCCTGAAGAGGAGCGGCCCGGCCGTTGTCCGGCCCCCCGGCTTCCACCCTGACCAGGGCGCCGCCGCCGCGTCCGGCCTCGCCGTAGGCGAGCATCGTGCTGGTCAGTCCGGTCGCGAGGGTCACCGTGGTGACGCCGAGGACGATGGCGGCCAGGGTCAGCAGCGTGCGGCCGGGACGGGCGAAGGGCTGGCCCAGGCCCATGCTGACCGCGCGCGGCAGCCGGCTGCCGCCCAGGACGCGCAGCCCGCGGCCGGTCAGCGGGGCGCTGCCCGCGCTGATGGCCCGGGCCGCCGGCAGCCGGTGCGCCCGCAGTGCGGGGACCAGCGCGGTGAGCAGGACGAGGGTGGGCATCCCCAGCAGGCAGACGGCCGACACCCACGAGGAGACGCCGCCGACGGCGGCCCGGCCGGTCTCGATGCCGGAGAACGCGATCCTCAGGATGGGCTCGGCCAGCGCGTTGCCGAGCAGGGTTCCGGCCGCGGAGCCGACGAGGGCCGGCACGGCCATCATCGCCAGGTAGACGGCGACCACCTGGTTCGGGGTGAAGCCCAGGGCCTTCAGTACGCCGATGTGCCGGTACCCGGAGACGACCGCCCCGCTGACGACGTTCCCGACGATCAGGGCGGACACCAGCAGGCCGAGGACGCCGAAGAGCGTCATGAAGGGGAGGTAGGCGTCGGCCAGCGACGAGAACGCCTTCCTCAGGTCGAGGTGGGTGTGCGCACTGGTCAGTGCCCCCTCGGGCAGTCCGGTGGTGGCCCGGGCCAGTGCGCCGTCCAGCCGCGCCGGCGTCGAGGAGTCGGTGAAGCGGTACAGCATCTGGGCGGTGGCCGGACGCAGCACGGTCATCTGCTCGGGCGACACCCAGGCGTCCGCCGACTTGCCCATGCCCGCCGCGAATCCGACGACCGTCAGGGGCGCCGTTCCGGGCACCTCCAGCGTGGTTCCGAGCAGTTCCGTGCCGGGCGTACCCGCGGACGGCCAGGCGACGACGATCTCCCCGGGCGCGGTCGCCCAACGGCCCTCCAGGACCTCGACCCGGTCGACCGGGCCTCCCGGGTCGGCCCGTCCCACCACCCGCAGGGAGCCGCCGGGCATCCAGAGCCAGCCCTTGGGCACGTCCAGAACGCCCTGCCCGAACGGCCCCGCCGCAGCGGTCACGCCGGGCCGGCCGGCGGTCTGCGCCAGCTGCATCCGGGCCTGCGGGGTGGGGAGTTGATGGTGGGACAGATCATCGCCACGGTGGTCGCCTGCGTCGCGGCGGCCGCGGCCGCCGCACTGGGCATGGCCCTGCTGCGCGCCCGGCGCGGCCACCGGGCGGCGATCGAGGAGCGCGGCTGGCTGCCGGAACGGGAACGGGAGAGCGCGGCCCGCGGCGCGGTCGACGCCGAACGCGCCAGGATCGCAGCCGAACTCCACGACATCGTCAGCCACAACGTCAGCCTGATGGTGGTCCAGGCCGGAGCCGCCCGCGAGGTGTTCGCCACCATGCCGGAGGAGGCCGCGACGGCCATGGGCGCCGTGGAGCAGGCCGGGCGCACCACGATGACCGAACTGCGGCACCTGCTGGGGCTGCTCGCGCCCGCGCAGGACGGCGCGGACGCCCCGTACGAGGCGCAGGTGACCGCGGCCACCCGGCTGGCGCCGCAGCCCAGCCTGACCCGGCTCAGCGCGCTCGTCGGCCGGTTCGCCTTCGCGGGCCTGCCGGTGGAGGTCCGCGTGTCCGGCGACCCGCGGCCCCTCCCGGCCGGGATCGACGTCACCGCGTACCGGATCATCCAGGAGGCGCTCACGAACGCGCTCAAACACGGAGAGGGAGGCCGGACCCAGGTGACGGTACGGTACGCCGAACACGCGCTGCGCGTGGAGGTGCTGAGCAGCGGGCCGAGCGTGCTCGCGGGCGGTGCGCCCGGATCCCGGCCGCGGTCCGCGGGCCGGGTCGCGGCGAAGGCCGAAGGGACCGGGCGGGGCCTGCTGGGCCTGCGTGAACGGGTCGCCGTCTACGGCGGAGACCTCGACGCCCGCCGCCGCCTCGGCGGTGGCTACCGGGTGCGCGCCCGTCTCCCCCTGGACCGGCCGTGACCGCGCCCGGGACCCCCACCGCCGTCGGCGGGCCGGCGCCCCGCGTGGTGATCGCCGACGACCAGGACCTGGTCCGCACCGGCTTCCGGCTGATCCTGACGGCCCGCGGGATCGACGTGGTCGGCGTCGCCGGCGACGGTGCCGAGGCTGTCGCCCAGGTGCGCCGGCTGCGCCCCGATGTCGTCCTGCTCGACATCCGCATGCCCGTCATGGACGGCCTGGAGGCCGCCCGGCGCATCCTCGCCGAGACCCCCGGCTGCCGGGTGATCATGCTGACCACCTTCGACCTCGACCAGTACGTGTATGCCGCGCTCGCCGCCGGGGCCAGCGGCTTCCTGCTGAAGGACGTCACCCCCGCGCACCTCGCCGCAGCCGTGCGCCTGGTCGGTACCGGTGACGCGCTGCTCGCCCCGTCGATCACCCGCCGTCTGGTGGAGTGCTGCGCCCCCGGCGCGGCCGCCCGCGACCGGGTCACGACGGCCGGCACCCACCGGGAGCTGGCCGCGCTGACCCCGCGCGAACGCGAGGTGCTGACCCTGATGGGCCACGGCCGCTCCAACTCCGAACTGGCGGCGGAGCTGACGCTCAGCGAAGCCACCGTGAAGACCCATGTGGCCCGCATCTTCGCGAAGCTGTCGCTGCGCGACCGGGCCCAGGCCGTGGTCCTCGCCTACGAGACCGGCCTGGTGACACCCGGTTCGGGGGCCTGAGCGCCACCTCGGAGGCCACCTGGGGGCAGGAGGCGAGCCGCCGGTGCGGGGCCGGACCGGGGGACGGGCTCCGGACTGCTCAGCGGTCGGTGGCGGTGACGGTGGCGGTGGCCGCGAGGGCCTCGGCCAGGGCTTCGGCGGAGGGGTTGGTACGGCGCCCTTGCGGCAGGACCAGGCCGATGTGCCGGGCGGGACGCGGGGGTTCGACACGTACCACGACCGTCCCGGCGGCGCCGGCCAGTGCGACCTGCGGGACGAGGGAGACGCCGACGCCCGCCGCGACCAGTGTCTGCGCGAAGAAGTAGTCGGTGGTCGAGGCCCCCACGCGCAGGTCGAAGCCGGCGAGCTCCGCGTACCGGCGCAGGAAGGCCTCCGTCTTGAGGCAGCCCAGGACCCACCGGTCGCCGGACAGCTCGCCGAGGTCCACCGAGGTCCGGCCGGCCAGGCGGTGCCCGTCCGGCAGCACCAGCCTCAGCGGATCCTCCAGCAGTGGCCGCCAGACCAGGCCCGGACGCCCACCCGGACGTACCGGCGGGGGCCCGTCGAAGTGGTAGGCGAGCGCAAGGTCCGCCGCGCCGCCGCGCACCATTGGCACGGCGTCCTCCGGTTCGCTCTCCAGCACCGTCAGCTCCACCTCCGGGTGCGTCTGCACGAACCGGGCGAGGGCCGCGGGCAGCAGGTGCCGGCCCCCGCTGGTGAACGTGGCCACGGTCAGCCGCGGCCGTTCCTGTGTCAGCCGGTCGATCGCGCGGCGCACCTGGTCCAGTTCGGCGGAGATCGTCTCCGCCGCCTCCACGAGGAGCCGTCCCGGTTCGGTGAGCGTGACACCGCGTGTGCTGCGCACCGCCACCGGGTGGCCCAGCGTGCGCTCCAGCGCCGCGATGTGCTGGGAGACGGCCGAGGGGGTCAGCAGCAGAGCACCGGCCGCCTTGTTGAAGCTGCCGTGCTCGGCCACCGCCCGCAGGACACGCAACCGCTGCACATCGATCATCAGTTTTCCTTACGACCCGTTCAGCGGGTGGTCGGTTCCGCTGGGGACGATACCGCGCGAGAGTCGGACCCATGAAGCGGATTCTTGTCATCGGCGGCAGCCGGTACTTCGGGAAGTCCCTGGTCACGCGGTTGCGCGACACGGGGGACGACGTCATGGTCCTCAACCGGGGCTCCAGCGCCCCGCCCCCCGGCGTCGGCCGGCTCCTCGCCGACCGTGACGACGAGGCGGGGCTGCGGGCGGCCCTGGGGCGGCGGGACTTCGACGTGGTCGTCGACCAGGTCTGCTACACGCCGCTCCAGGCGGATATCGCCCGGCGGGTGTTCGCCGGAAGGACCGGGCGCTATGTGATGACCTCGACGATGGAGGTGTACGACCCGGCCACGATGCCTGCCGGCTCCGGGCCGCGCACCGCGCCCGGCCTGCCCGCCGTCCCCGTCGTCGAGGGGGACCTGGACCTCACGCGGCCGCCGTTCCGGTACCGGCAGGAGCCCACCCCCGCACCCGGCGGCACCCGGGCCCAGGGCCAGGCCCAGGCCTACGCGGAGGGGAAGCGAGGGGCCGAGGCCGTCTTCCTGCACGGGCCGCACGGGCAGCACGAGCCGCTCGAACCGACCGGGCCGCTCGAACCGCCGTTCCCGTTCGTCAGCGTCCGGACCGCGCACGTCCTCGGGGGCGGCCGGGCGGAGTTCACCGGGCGTCTCGCGCACTACGTGCGGCGGATCGCCGCCGGGATCCCGGTCGACGTCCACGCAGCCCCGTACGGCACCTCGTTCATCCACCACCTGGAGATGGCCGACTTCCTCGACTGGACGGCGCGGCAGACCTTCACCGGGCCCGTCAACGCCGCCTCGCACGGCGCCCCGGACGTCCTCGACCTCTGCGCCACGGTCGCGGAACGGCTCGGTCGGCGGCCCCACCACCGGGTCGTCGAGGCGGGCGGCGACGCGTCGCCCTTCTCCTTCGACCGGGCCTACGCCATGGACAACGGCCGGGCCACGGAGCTGGGCTTCGCCTTCGGCCGGGTCGCCGACTGGCTGCCCGGCGCGGTCACCGAGACGGCGCGCGCCGCCGCGTGAGCAAGCCGGCCGCAGCCCGGCCGCAAGCTGTCACCGAGCCGCAAGCTGCCACCCAGCCGCACCCCGTGCCGTCACACGAGCCTGCGCCGTCAGGACGACGGCAGGCCGAGGATCTCCAGGATGCCCTCCGCGTACGCCGCCGTCCCCGATCCCGGCACGGCGGCCAGCTCCCGGCGGAATCCGTCCACACCGGTGCGGATGAAGGCGGCGCACTGCCCGTGCAGGCCGGCCTCGTGGGTCCCGCCGTCGTCCACCGTGCACAGCATGGCCAGCAGCGTCCACAGCAGCGCCTCGCGCGTCGCGCGCCGGGGCGGCTGCGCCGACCACACCGCCATCAGCACGGCGCACACCGCCGGAGCCGGCGGCTTCAGGTGCTGCGCGAAGAAGGCATGGCCCTCCAGCGCGTGGAACGCCGCGGGATGCCCCTCGGCGGCGTCGCGTACGGCGTCCACGAGATGGCCCGCGGAACGGCCGCAGCCGCACTCGATGCGCTCCCAGTCGTGACGAGCGATCTCCGCCACCACGGAGTCCGGAACCATCGGGCTGCGCAGAACCTGCGCCTGCTTCTCACTCCCCCTCATGCGCCACAGTATGGGCCAGGGCGGATCGTGTAGCGACAGGGGGCGGAACCGGAACACACGGTCGGCCGTCTGAAGCCCCGTGTGGATGAAACGAAGGATCATATTTCTACTGTTTGCCCTGTTCGCGACCCAGGTGGGCTCCCTCATCAGCCCCGCCTACGCCTGCGGCTGCGGGGCGATGATCCCCGACGGCCAGTCCCGTATCGGCGTCGACCGCGAGACCTCCGTCGTGCGCTGGGACGGCCGCACGGAACAGATCGTCATGCGCTTCACCGTCGGCGGGAACGCGCAGCGGGCGGCCTGGATCATGCCGGTGCCGGGGCGCGCCACGGTGGAGCTGGGCGACGGCGACATGTTCGACGAACTGCGCGAGCTGACCCGGCCCGAGCGGAAGACCCGCAGCCACTTCTGGCCGCGCAGCGGCGACTGGCCCTTCTCGTCCGGTATGGGCGACGGAGCTGGCGCCCCGATCGCCGGCGCCGCGCCGCCCGTCGGTGTGGTCGGCCGGGAGCAGCTCGGCGATTTCGACGTCGCCCGGCTGACCGCCACCGACCCGGACGCGCTGAAGAACTGGCTGGAGAGCAACGGCTTCCAGCTCCCCGACCGCCTCGCGACCGAGGTCAAGCCGTACGTCGACCAGCAGTGGGAGTACGTGGCGGTACGCCTCGCCCCGCGCGGCGGACAGGGCAAGGTGCTCCGCGGCGACCTCGACCCGCTGAAGATCCGCTTCGACAGTGACCGGCTGGTCTACCCGATGCGGCTCTCCCGCATGGCCAGGACACCGCAGTCGCTCGGCCTTTACGTCCTCGCGGACCACCGGATGGAGCCCGCCACCCGGATCGGCGGCTCCGCACCGAAGGTGACCTTCGCGGGCACCATCGAGCCGAAGGCCGGCCCGCTCGCCGACCTCGCCGACGGCAAGCCGGTGTTCCTCACGGCGATCGACCAGGAGTTCCCCGAGCCGGGCCGCATCGACGCCGACCACGAACTGCGCGCGACGCCGAAGGACACCCCGTACCGCCGGACCGTCTACCGCAACGAGCTGCTCACGGTGGGCGACGGCATCCCGGTCTGGCTCCTCACGGTCGGGGCGGCCGTCGCCGTGATCGCGGCGACCGCCTACGCACTGACCCTCCGCCGTCTGCGCCGGGCCGCCGGGCCCACCACCTAGTAGGGCTTGGTCAGGTGGTCCGGGAGGCTGCGCCGTACGGATGGACTCGGGCCGTACGGCGGCGGGTACGGACTCCTGCCGCGCGAAGCACCCTACGTTCGCACTGCTTTCTGCATCCTTTCCTGCATCTTCCACGAAAGGCAGTACTCGTGCGATCGATCCGTTGCGCCCTGACCGCTCTCGCCGTCGGCGGCATCCTCCTGGCGGGCGCGTCCGCCGCCTCCGCCGACGACACCTTCGCCGTCTACGCACCGATCAGCAACACGTACTCGCTCGTCTTCGGCGACCAGATCCAGGTCGCGGGCGACGACATCTTCAACGTCGGCCGCGACAACACGGTCGGCTCCTACAACGGCGCCGCGCCGACCGGTGACATCGGCATGGCCGCCCTCCCGGGCACCCAGATCATGAGCAACGAGGCCCTGATGCAGGGTGCGGCCGGCCAGGCGACGGGCGGCATCCTCGGCAAGTAGCCCCGTGCCGGGCGGCGTGCCGCCGCTCGGCCGCACCTGACCGCGGTCTGTGCCCGTCCCGGGGCGTCGGTGTCCGGGACGGGCCGCGCGTTTCTCAGGTCCGCGCCGAGGTGGGTCAGGCGGGCCAGCGGGTAGCGGGTCAGGACGCGGTGGACGGTCGAGGGGACCAGGCCGAGGAGGTGGGCGATACGGGCCGGTCCCCCGCGGCGCAGGGTGGTCGATTTCGTGCGCCGCGCGGTGGAGTTGCCGGAGGCTACGCCGGTTATGGTGGGTGGCCGTATGGCGGTGCGGAAGCGGCGGGTGGTGCGTTCGTCGACCCTTGACGGCCTCTGTCTCCTGTCCCAGCCCCGGGTGCGGAGCAGGCGTCTGAGCTCTCGGCGGGGGCGGCGGGCTGGTCTGCTTGCCGGGAATCGGATCGCCATCAACGGGGTTGGTGGGGGATGAGCCGTTAATGGAGGGGTAATGCGAGCGATTCAGGTGTACGAAGTGGGCGGTCCCGAGGTGCTGCAGGAGGCCAAGGTGGACCAGCCGCGGCCGGGTCCGGGCGAGGCGCTCGTGGAGGTCGCCGCATCCGGGGTCAACTTCCTCGACGTCTACCACCGCGAAGGCCGGTACAGCCTCCCGCTGCCCTTCACCCCGGGCACCGAGGGCGCCGGCACGGTCGTCGAAGTCGGACCCGGCGTCGCCGACGTCGCAGTGGGGGACCGGGTCGGTTGGGTGGAGATTCCCGGCTCGTATGCCGAGCGGGCCGTCGTGGACTCCTCCCGGCTGGTGCCGCTGCCCGACGACATCGACTTCGAGACGGCCGCCGCCGTGCTCCTCCAGGGCATGACCGCGCACTATCTCGTCAAGGACGCCTACCCGGTTCAGGGGGGCGACACGGTGCTCGTGCATGCGGCTGCCGGTGGCATGGGGCTGCTTTTGACCCAGCTCGTCACCCATCTCGGCGGCAGGGTGATCGGCACGACGTCGACCACGGCGAAGGCCGAGCTGGCGAAGCGTGCCGGGGCCGCTGAGGTGATCCTTTCCTCCGCAGTCGACGATCTCGCAGCCGAGGTGAGGCGGCTCAACGGCGGTCAGGGACTGCCGGTTGTCTTCGACGGCGTCGGCGCGCACACCTTCGATGCGAGCCTCGCCAGCCTGCGAGCCCGCGGCCATCTCGTGCTCTTCGGCGCAGCAAGTGGTGCCGTGCCGCCGTTTGATCCGATGCGGCTCGCCCAGGGCGGTTCGCTGACCCTGATCCGGCCCAGCCTCGGGGACTTCATCGCCGATCGGTCCGAACTGCTCCGACGGGCCGCCGATGTGTTCGAGTGGGTGCGCTCCCAGGTGCTCGAGGTCACCGTGACGGGCCGCTACGCATTGTCCGAGGCCGCCCAGGCCCACAGCGACCTGGAGGCTCGGCGTACCACCGGCAAGCTGCTCCTCGTACCCGATGCGGCCGCTGTCGGACGCCGCGAGGAGACGCAGAGCTGATCGCGGGTACCCGTACGACCCGTACCACCGTACGCCCCGTACACCTTCATGAAGCGGACGTGGCCGAGGGGTGCCGGCGGTCCGGTGGCCCGTTCGCTCGCGGGGTGCGCGGGTGATCACTACGGTGACGGTGACGCATGCGCGTCCGGGTCCGGAGCGTGGTGGACGGTACGGAGGACAGGGAGCGGCATGACCCCTCGGCTGAGGCTCACGGCGATCACACTCGACTGCGCCGACCCCGAGGCGCTCGCCGCGTTCTACCGGCGGGCCACCGGCTTCGACCCGCATCCCGCGTCCGACGGCGAGTTCGCCGGACTCGTCGGCGAGGGCGGGCTCTTCATCGGCTTCCAGCGCGTCGACGAACACAGGGCGCCGTCGTGGCCCGGCGCAGCCGTGCCGCAGCAGGCGCATTTCGACTTCGAGGTCGACGACCTCGACGAGGCCGAGGCGCTGCTCCTGGAACTGGGCGCGGGCAAGCCGGAGCAGCAGCCGGGCGGCGACCGGTGGCGGGTCTTCACCGACCCGGCCGGCCACCCCTTCTGCCTGACCCGCGTGGCAGGGGACGTGCGGGGATGACGGGATGAAAGGGATCACCTTCCGTGCCTGACAGGGCCGGCGCTATGTGACGCTCGCGGAACTGCTGGTCAACCCCCGGGGCGCGGTGTCGGACCGCCGCGCCCGTGCCCGCTCCTGCGTCCGCCCCCGGCGGTCGTGGTAGCGGACGTCCTCCCGGGAGAGCGGCAGGAGGGCTCCGACCGGGCCGCCGAACCAGTTCAGAAGGGCGGCTGCGGCCATGTACGGCCCGTCGTGGGGGCCCCGCCCCTCAGTTCCGGCCAGCGGTCGTCCAGCCCCTGGAAGGGCGGATCCGGCGATGTCGGCCCGGCCGACGAGGGCCGTCGCCGCGGCCGCCACCAGCGGCAGGAGGCCGGGCGACGAGGAGGCCGGGGTGACGGCTGCCGGTGCGGCATCCGTGCGGGTACCGGGATCGCCGAGGCCGCCCGCCGACCAGAGGGGCGCACCGGATCCGGCCGCGCGCCCCCTGCCGTACCGCAACGTGGG
This sequence comes from Streptomyces yangpuensis, assembly GCF_001005295.1. GTDB lineage: Bacteria > Actinomycetota > Actinomycetes > Streptomycetales > Streptomycetaceae > Streptomyces > Streptomyces yangpuensis. Next base: position 1,109,775 of record NZ_LBMK01000003.1, read on the forward strand.
GAAAGGACCCGATTCGCACTGCCGGGAGTGACACCAGCGGCGGCTCCAGCGCTGACAGACACGGGTCGCCTCCTCCCGACGACCGCCATCCCGTTCGATTGTTCGACCGCCGACACCCGTCGCCCGATCCCCAGAGGCCACGACCCATGCACCCATCACCCGGCGCCGCGGACGAAGACACGATGGAGCTCTTCCTCGGTGACATCGGAGCCGCCCAGGCGCCGCAGGTCGCGTCCACGGCCGCGGCCCCCGTGTTCGTGGACGGCTCGGGGCGCAGGCAGCGGCGCGTGCGCCGATGGGGCTACCTGCTGGTGATACCGGCCGCCGCCTACGTCATCCTGCTCCTGAGCACGCTGATGGGCGGCCCCACCTTCCGATCGCCCTTCCTCCCCGCGGCCCAGGCCCCGCAGACCCCGGCGCCGGGGGAGCCGGCCAAGGGCGCGACGGCCGGCCCGTCCCCCCGCGGCACTGCTGGCGCGGGCCCCCGGGCCACTCCGGCTGCCGCGCGCCCCAGCGCTCCCGCACCGGCCGCCACATCCGGGACCGCCGCACCCGTCACGGGACCGGGTCCGACGAAGGCCGCCACCGGACCGGCGGATCCGGGCCAGCCGTCCCCCGGAGGCGGCCGCGGCCGCTTCACGGCGCCGCCCGGCCAGGGTGGCGGAAAGCCCACCGGCCGCCCCTGAGCCCGGCGGTCCGGCCGAAGCCGTCCGCACCTCACGCCCGCACCCCACGTACGTCACGCCCCCACCGCACATCACGCCCGCACCTCACGCCCACACTGCTCCACCCGACGCAGCAGGCAGGAAACCCCACCCCCGTGTCGAAGAACCGCCGTCGCCGCTCGCAGGGCAGGCACACCTCCGTACGCAACGTCCCCCTGCGTACCCACTGGCTGCTGCTCACCACCCTGGTGCTCACGCTCTCGGCGGCCCTGCTCCTCGAGGGCTACACCCAGCACCTGTTCGACGAGCGCCCCGACGGGGCTCCCCGCGGGCAGGCCGCCGGGGCGTCCGTACCGGCCGCAGTCAGCTCCGGCGGTCCGGTGATCGAGGGGGCGGCCGGCCGCACCGCCACCCCGGCGCCCCGCACGATCGCCCTGACCTTCGACGACGGCCCCGACCCCGTCTGGACCCCGAAGATCCTCGATGTGCTGCGCCGCAACGACGTGCACGCGACCTTCTTCACGGTCGGCACCCGCGTCGCCGAGAACCCGGACCTGGCCCGTCGTATCGTCGACGAGGGCCACCAGATCGGCCTGCACAGCTTCACCCACACCGACCTCGGCGCCGCGTCCGCCTGGCGCCGTTCCCTGGAGCTGCGCGAGACCCAGCTCGTCATCGCCGGGGCTACCGGGGTCACCACGCCCCTGCTGCGCCCGCCGTACTCCTCCACCAACAAGGCGCTCGGCGACGCCGACTGGAACGCGGTCGTCCAGGCCGGGCAGGAGGGATACCTGACCGTCCTGACGACCCTGGACAGCCAGGACTGGCGGCGCCCCGGCGTCGAAGCGATCGTCGCCGCCGCCACCCCCTCGGACTCCGCCGGGCACATCGTGCTGCTGCACGACGCGGGCGGGGACCGCACGCAGACGGTCGAAGCGCTCGAACAGCTCGTGCCACGGCTGAAGGCGTCCGGCTGGAAGTTCGCCACCGTGGGCGACGCGGTGTCCCTCCCCGCCCCCGTGCAGAACGCCGGCACAGCGGACCGGTGGCAGGGCCTGGCGCTGATCACCGCGATCGGCACCAGCAGCGGGCTCCTCGACCTGCTGTCGTGGCTGCTGTGGGCGGCGGGCGCGATCAGCCTGTTCCGTGCGATCGCCGTGTTCGTCGCTGCCAGGCGGCACGTGCGGATGCGGCGCAGGCCCTGGGGTGCTCCGGTCACCGAGCCGGTGAGCGTGATCGTCCCCGCGTACAACGAGAGCGCCGGGATCGAGGCGGCGGTCCGCTCCCTGCTCGCGTCCGACCACCCGGTCGAGGTCATCGTGGTCGACGACGGCTCCACGGACGGCACGGCCGACATCGTCGAGGCGCTCCGACTGCCCGGCGTAAGGGTCATCCGGCAGCAGAACGCCGGCAAGCCCGCCGCCCTCAACACGGGGATCGCCGCGGCCTCCTGCAACCTCCTCGTCATGGTCGACGGTGACACCGTCTTCGAACCCGACGCGGTCCGCATGATCGTCCAGCCCTTCGCCCACCGCCGCGTGGGTGCGGTCTCCGGCAACGCCAAAGTGGTCAACCGGGGTGGACTGCTCGGCCGCTGGCAGCACATCGAATACGTCGTCGGGTTCAATCTCGACCGCCGGCTGTTCGACCTCGCCGAGTGCATGCCCACCGTCCCCGGCGCGGTCGGCGCGTTCCGCCGCGAGGCCCTGCTGCGGGTCGGCGGCGTCAGCGACACCACCCTGGCCGAGGACACCGACCTCACCATGGCCCTGTGCAGGGACGGCTGGCGCGTGGTCTACGAGGAGCGGGCCAAGGCCTGGACCGAAGCCCCCGCCTCGCTCGGCGCGCTGTGGAAGCAGCGCTACCGGTGGTGCTACGGCACCCTCCAGGCGATGTGGAAGCACCGCGGCGCCCTCGCCCAGCGGGGACAGGCCGGCAAGCTCGGCCGTCGGGGCCTGGTCTATCTCCTGATGTTCCAGGTCCTGCTGCCGCTGCTCGCACCCGTCGTGGACGTCTTCGCCGTCTACGGCCTGGTCTTCCTCGACCCCTTGCGCATCGTCGGCCTGTGGACGGCCTTCCTGCTGCTCCAGGTCCTGATGGGGTTGTACGCCTTCCGCCTGGACGGTGAGCGCCCCGGGCCGCTGTGGAGTCTGCCGCTCCAGCAGTTCGTCTACCGCCAGCTGATGTACCTGGTCGTGATCCAGTCCGTTTTCACCGCCGTCGCCGGCTCCCGGCTGCGCTGGCAGCGGATGGAGCGTTACGGCAGTCTCCAGGTGCCGGTCGCTCCTTCCGAACCCCTCGCCGAGGCTCCCGCCGGACCCTTCGCCGAGGCTCCCGCCGCGCCCCGCGCCGAGCCGCTGTACGGGTACGCGGTCCCGCCGGCCCCGGCCCCGGTCCCGGCCCCGTCGGCCGCCGAGCCGTGGGCCCCGGAGCCGTGGGCCGATCCCGCCGCCCCGTACGGGGGCTACGACCGGGACCCCTCCTGGGGTCCCCACCCTGCGGCGCCGGGCCCGCAGAACCACATCTGGCCCTCGCAGCAGGGGCATCCGGGCCCGTAGTCACGGCGCGTCCTCGCCCGCCCGGGCCAGGGCGAGCACGCCGGCGCACACGAGGACCACGCCCAGGAGCTGGGGGAGCAACCACCAGCCCGACCGCAGGTGTTCCTCGTACAGGACCACCCCCAGTGCGATGCTGATGCCGGCGTCCCCGAGGGTCAGAGCGGGCTGCGAGGCCACCAGCGGCCCGCCCTGCATGGCGTGTTCGAGCAGCAGCAGGGCACAGATGCCGGTCGCGCCGAAGGCGTACGTCTCCCACGCGGTGAAGAACGCGCCGATGCCGTGGTCGTCGAGGGCGTGTACGGATGTCTTCATCAGGGCGGCGGTGAGCGCGTAGCAGACGGCGGTGGCGGCGCCGAGGCAGCCGGCCCGGGAGCGGCCGGGCGGCCGTCGCATGCCGGCGACGGCGAGCAGCGCGACGATCACCGCACAGGCCGGGAGGGCCACCACCCACCGTTCGGCCGGTACATCGGTACGGTTGCCCGCCGGCGAGGCGGCCACCAGCGCGACCCCGAGCCCGGCCACCACCCCCGCCACGGCCAGCCACAGGGCCCCCGGCAGCCGCTGCCGGGTCAGCAGCGAGGCGATCAGCAGGGCGAGCGGCAGCTCCAGTACGAACAGCGGCTGTACGAGGGCCAGCGCGCCCGTGGCCAGCGCCGCGGCCTGCCCGGCCCCGGCGGCGATCACGGCCAGGATGCCCGCGACCCATACGGGCCGGCGCAGCAGGTCCAGGATCAGACCGGGGCGGAAGCCCTCGCTCTGCGGCACGGTGAGCGCGGCCCGCCGCTGGAGCACGGTGGCCAGCGCGTTGCTGAACGCCGCGAACAGCGCGAAGAGGACCGGCAGGACGAAGCCCATGCCCCGATCCTCACCGCGCCCGCCGCCCGGCCGCGCCGCGACACCGGGCCGCGGACGCCGCGGCGCCCGCATTCCCCCGTCCGGACCTGCCGGGGGAGCCGTGTCAGGTGTGGCCGCCCGCCGCCCGCCGCAGGGCCAGCGCGGTGAGGGCCTCCGGGGCGCCGGACTGGCCGCGGATGCCGGGGAAGGCGTTGACGTCCACGATCAGGGGCGTCCCGCCCCCGGTGTCGATGATGTCCACGCCGTAGACGTCCAGCGCGAACACCGCTCCGACCCGCCGCACCAGATCGGCCCAGCCGTCGGGGAGTTCGCCGGGGGCGAGGGGGTGCGTGGGGCCGCGTCCGCCGGGGGAGAGCTCGGAGCGGCGCAGGGCCGAGAAGACCCGGTCGCCGATGGCCCACAGCTTGTGGTCCCACCCGTTGTTGGGCGCGTACGGCTGCACCACGACCGGCTCCTGCGGCCATTCCCGTGCCAACTCCCGCAGCCCCGCGGTGTCGTCGGCGCGGGCGACGAGGTCACCGCGCCGGCTGAGCCGGCTCTTGACCACCACGGGGGCGGACGGCCGTGCTCTGCTCGCCCACGCCCCCAGGGCGCCGACGGTACGGGTCGCCGCGAAGGGCAGACCGGCCCGCAGGGCGAGCCCGGCCATCTCCGTACGGTCCTGGCACAGCGCGGTGGCCGCCGCGGTGTTGACCACCGGCGCCCCCCTCCGCTCCAGGCGCCGCGCGAGTTCCAGAGCGTGCGGCGTGCGCGACTTCAGCAGGTACACGTCGGCCAGGGGCAGGGGTGCCAGGGGTGCGTCGCCGACGGTGGCCGGGTCGACTGCCTCGACCTCGTGCTCCGGGGCGAGCAGTGCGGTCGTGTCCGCCAGAAGCGGGTGCCCGGGCTCCGGGGTGATCAGGCCGATCCTCATACGGTGTCACCCGCTGCGGCGGAGATCTGCGCCGGAGACGACTGGACCGGGATCGACAGGGGGAGCGACACGGGCCCCGCCGCCATCGTCGTCGCGGCTGCCGGTGCCGGTGCCGCAGGCGCGGCCGCAGGCACGGGTGCTGCCGTCGTGGGGCCGCCGCCGACCCGCGCCAGCCCCAGTACGGCGCGGGCCACCCGCGCCGCCGCGTCCGGCACCTGCCGGAAGCTCGGGAAGTCGTTGACGTCGACGACCACCGGCCCGTCGGGACCCAGCAGCACGTCCACCCCGTACAGGTCGAGCCCGTAGACCGCCCCCACCTGGGCGGCGATCGCGGCGACCTCGGACGACAACCGTACGCGGCGCTCACGGACCGAGGGGTCGGGGTGCAGCGGGGAGCACCGCTCGGTCGCGAACAGCTCCCCGCCGACCGCGTACACCTTGATGTCCGTGCCCGAGTTGGGTACGTACGGCTGGGCGATGAGCATGCCCTCGCCCGCGAGCACGGGCAGCAGTGTCTCCAGCCGCCCGGGCGAGGACACCAGGTGCACCGCCCGCCCGGAGCTGCCGTCGGCGGGCTTGACCACGAGCGGGTACTCGGCCGCCGGTATCTCCCTGAGCAACTCGGGGCGGGCGACGGCGTAGGTGGGCGGCAGCGGGAGGCCGCGGCCGCGCCCGATGGCGGCGGCCAGCGCCTTGTCCCGTACGCCGCGGATCGAGCGGGCGTCGTTGACGGTGGTCAGCCCGGTCGCGGCGGCGGCTTCGAGGAGGGTCAGCCCCGGGCCGCCCGACACCGTCTTGAGCACCCAGGCGTCGTGCGCACCCTTGTCCACCACCTCGGTCATGCGCAGCAGCGAGCCGCCGGGCCGCACGACGTCCACACGGTGCCCCCACGCGGTCAGCTGTCCGATCACCTCGTTCGGCATACCGTCGTGGCGGTAGTGCTCCTCCACCAGGAAGCAGAGCCTCATCGACCTTCCCCAAATTCCCGGACGTCCGCCGAATCCGCCCGGCGAGTTGTGACGTCACAGGATGTCATGGACCGCAATGTGACGATCGGTCCGCCTGTGGGCTTCGGTGTGACCCTCCGGCCTCCTTGTCAGGCTTCCCGTTTCCGTTCGACGGGGGGAAGTACGGAACATGTGCGACCAGTGGACGCGTCAGTTGTACGCGCTGGCGGTCAACAGAGCGGCACCGGCGGATGTGCTGCTGCGGCTGCTCGGCCAGGAGGACGAGTGCGCGCGACGCCCGGTTCCGAAGCGCGCCGTTCTGCCGCAGGAAGTGATCGAGGCCATTCTGGTCCACCCGGACCGCCAGGTCCGGAAGGCCTTCGCGGAGAACGCCGACGCCGACCCCGAGCAGCGGGCCCGGCTGGTCGACGATCCGTCCAAGTCGGTCCACCTCAGCCTCGCGGTCGGTCCCATGCCCTACCGGGAGCCGGTGCCCCCGTTGCCCGACTGGGCGTACGAGCGGCTGCTGACGCACCCCGAGGCCCTGGTGCGCCAGGAACTGTTCAGCTGGGGCGGGCGGCCGCCCGCCCACATGCTGGTGGGCCTCGCGGACCACGAGGACCCGCTGTTCCGCCTGGCCGCCTGCCGGGATGCCTGGCACGAGCTCCCGGACGCAGCGCGGCAGCGACTTCTGCACGACGACGACCGCGAGGTACGGCTGGCGGCCGCCGAACAGGTCTGCCCCGAGGACGAGGAACGCACTGCCTGGCTCATCGGGGAACTGGACGGCTCGTGGCCGGCGGCCGAGGTCCTGCGGACCGGCCGGCTCTCCCGGGAACTCACCGAACGCCTGGTCGCCGAGGGCGATCGGCTCGGGGCGCTCGCGGGCAACCCCTCACTCCCGCCCGACCTGGTGGCACGCCTCGCCGTCGACCCCGACCCGGCGGTCCGGCTGGTGGTCTCCGCCCGCCCCGAGCTGAGCGAGGCCGACCGGGCCGCCATCGACTACACCGTGGACCCCGAGGCCCGGCTGGGCACGCTCGGCTGGGTGTGGGAGCGGCGTGAGGACGCCGAGTTCCTGCGGCAGTGCGCCCGGTCCGCCCACACCTGGCTGCGCCGCAGCGCCGCCGTCTGCCCGGACCTGCCGGCCGACGCCGTCGAACTGCTCGCGGAGGACGAGGACTTCGCCGTACGGCTGCTGCTCGCGGAGTTCCACCCGGCACCGCCGCCGGAGCTGCTCCTCGACCTCTACCTGGGCGGCACCCACCGCGCCGCCGGCATGCCGACCGCCCGGCCGGGCCTTCCCTTCGCCGGGCTCGCCGCCCGCTTCGGCGACTCGCCGGATCCCGAACGCCGGATGCTGGCCCTGCGCGATCCCGGCCTGGATCCGGAACTCCTCGACCGCCTCAGCCGGGACCCCGGGACGCGGAACGCCGCCGCCCGGCACCCCCGGCTCCCCGTGGCGCGGATCCGCGAACTGCTCGCCGATCCGGACGAGCACACCGCGGTCGCCGCGGCCACCAACCCGGCTCTCCCGCCCGAGGACATGCGCCGGATCCTGGACCGGGCGGGCGTGCCGGAAATCCGGGTGAATGATCGGACAAGCGGCTGATAGGTTGATCACGTGCCGAAGCTGAATCAGATCATCGCAGTCGAAAAGGGCGTCAAGTCCAAGTCCCTCCAGGAGCTGACCCAGGCTCACCACGACGTGCAGAAGCCCGCCCTGCTGGCCGGCATCTCGCGGACGTACCAGCCCAAGGACGAGGAAGGCGAGCAGCTGCCGCCCGAGTCCACCCGGGTGCAGGTCAAGGCGGAGGACGTGCTGCGCGCGACGGCCGGGACCCTCACGCGGCTCTTCGACGTGACCGCGACCAAGGACTGGGCGAACCGCAGCGCGGCCGCGGACGTGGTCGTCGACGGCAACGTCCTGCTGGCGCAGGTGCCCGTGCCGTACCTGCTCTTCCTGGAGAAGCAGCTCACGGACCTGCACACCTTCGTGCGCAAGCTGCCGGTGCTGGACGCCTCCGAGTCCTGGAACCTGGACCCGTCCACGGACTCCTGGAAGACGGACCCGGTGCGCACGATCCGTACCAAGAAGGTGCCGCGCAACCACGTCAAGGCCGAGGCCACCGAGAAGCACCCGGCCCAGGTCGAGGTGTACTACGAGGACGTGCCGGTCGGGTACTGGACGACCGTGAAGTTCTCCGGCGCGCTGCCCGCCCGGCGGGTCAACGAGCTGCTCGACCGCGTCGAGAAGCTCCAGCAGGCCGTGAAGTACGCCCGTGAGGAGGCCAACAGCGCCGAGGTCACCGACCAGCGGGTCGGGGACGCGGTGTTCGGCTACCTGTTCAGGTAGCCCTCAAGAACCCCTCCCGTATGTCTGCGGGAGGTGCGCGAGAGCGCAAGCTGAAACTGATGTTGAAGCTGAAACAGGGGTGTCAGTTGGGGGTTCGAATCCCTCCCCCGGCATTGCGTGCCGGGGTGGCCCAAGTCGGTAGAGGCGGCCCCTTGAATCTCAGATTCTCGCTCCAGTCTCAGTATTCGCCGCCGAACACCGGATCGACCGAGCGTGGACGACCATCGACGGATGGGGGTTCAAGTCCCTCCTGCGCCTCTTGCGTGGCGCGGTAGTTCAAAGGCAGAACACGTCGATCTCAGAATGATCCGCGACTCTTAAACGTGCCGGTGTGCGCAATTGGGTGGCACTCAGGAGCCCGGGAGCTGGATATGCTCCCGGGCTCCGTCACGTCCGCCCCGAGGTCACACGGTCACACGTCGGGCGGTCACACGGGGACGGACACGAAGGTCCTGCCGGACTCGTTCTCGACCAGGACGGCCTTGACGTCGGCCCGGTCCACGGCCGCCGAACCGTCCAGCCCGGCCCCCTTGGCCTCGCCGTTCTCCTGGCTGCCCACGACCCAGCTGCCCGCGGTCGTGCGCTTGCCGTCCTTGGAGACCACGATCAGCCGGCAGCGCTCGCCCTGCGGCACTCCCGTGACCGCCGCCCGAAGCCGCACCCACTTGGTGGCCGGCGTCATCTGTACGGTCATCCGCGCGCCGGTGCCCGCGTCGGTCGCGGAGTGCAGCGTGGTCCCCTTGGGCGGGGGAGAGGGGTCCGCCGAAGCGGTCGGCGACGGGGGTACGGGCAGTGCGACGGGTTCCGGATCGCCCGCACCCAGCTGCGTACCGGCCCAGAACACGGCGGCAAGCGAAGCGGCCACCGCCAGACCCGTGAACCCCGCACGACGGCGTGCGGCACCCGCACGCTCGCCCCGCATCTGCCGCAGGGTGCGCTGGAGCAGCAGGTCACCGCCCTGCGGCGGTCCGTCGAGGAACGCCTCCTCGGGCACCTCGCCCAGTGCCGCCTCCATCTCGCGCAACGCGGCCACCTCCTCCCGGCACTGCACGCATCCGCTCATGTGTCCCTCGATCCGGCGGATCTCCTCGTCGTCCAGGACGCCGAGCACGTACGGGCCGAGCAGTTCCTCCTCGTGCCGCTGCCGGTTCATGCCACCACCTCACGCAGTCCGGCCGGCTGCTGGGGCGGCCTGCCCGATCGTTTTCCGTCTCTTGTGCCGCCCTCCCGGAAGCCGTCGTCCCTGAAGACGTCGCGCAGGGCCTTGAGCGCGTAGTGCGAGCGCGACTTGACGGTACCCGCCGGGATACCGAGGGCGTCGGCGGCCTCCGCCACGCTGAGCTGCCGGTAGTACAACTCCTTCAGCACGTCCCGGTGTTCCGGGGACAGCCGGTCGAGGGCCCCCAGCACCGTCATGCTGTCCACCACGGAGTCGGCGTGGTCCGCCTCCACCGGGGGAGTGGCCGCCGAACCGGACACCTCGGGCGGCCGGGCGGCCCTGGCCCGGTACCGGTCGGTGATGATGTTACGGGCCACGGTGAGCAGCCAGCCGCGCACCGAGCCCTTTCCGTTCACGAGTACCTCGGAGTGCCGCCAGGCACGTATCAGGGTCTCCTGCACGACGTCCTCGGCCGCGGCCCGGTCCCCCGTCAGCCGGGTGGCGTACGCGAGCAGGGCGTGGCCGTGCTCCTCGTACACGGACTTGATCAGAGCCTCGTCGGTCGAGCCCCGCCGCGTGCGGGGCCACAGTGGTCCGGCCATCTCACCCTCTCCGTCTTCCTCGCTTGCGTGGTGCGGTCGGAACACGCCGGTGGAGCCGATACGGTTCATGTGACCTGCGTCACGTGCGGGGCGGGGGGTTCAAGTCCGGCAGGAGCGGCCCTCGTTGAGGCAGTCGACGAGCGCGGTCATCTGAGGCCCGGTCATCGCGTTGACGAACATCGCGTGGTCCGTCCTGGGACTGTGCCGCTGCTCGGGGAAGGAGTCGATCGCCACGGGCACGCCCGCGGGGACCACGTAGGCGAGGGAGACGCGCAACTCGGGCACCGGGAAGGTGTCGCTGGGGCAGACCCCGTTGCCCCCGGGGAACAGCAGGTGCGAGCGGTGCCCGGCGCTCGCGGTGTCGAGGCCGTTCCAGCAGCTCGGGAAGGTCAGGGTGCGGGTGACGCGGTCGCCCTCGGGGCAGCGCGGATAGCGGGTGGTGGAGCGGTCGGGGGAGCCGGAGCACCCCCAGCGGGCGCGGACGTGGGCGTCGCTGCGCGCGGTGCGGGCGACCGCGTCGCCCGTCATCGCGCGCAGGAAGGGCGGCATCGCCACGACCTTGCTCACCGGGTTGCCCCGGAACTCGACCCGGACCGTGGTCTCGGGCACGATCTCGCCGGTGTTGCCGTGCCCCGCGGACCTCTCGTGCGGGCGGGTGCCCGGCCGGTCCAGGCGGCGCAGGACGGGCCAGTAGTACGTCGACCGGTCGCCGCCCGCGCAGCTCGTGGCGGCGGCGGCCAGTGAGGCGTCGGTCGACATGGCGTCGGTGGACAGGTTGCCGACGTAGGCGTGCGTGTGGTGGGCGCCGGACCGCAGGCCGGGCGAGACCACCAGGTTGTCCTCGTTGTAGTGCATGCGCTCGTTGCGGCCGCAGTCCACGACCATCGACCCCGGCGATCCGCCGCCCGGGTCGGCGGGTGTGGCGGGGGCGACGGGTGGGGCAGGAGGAACGTCGCGTATGTCCACGTAGTCGGAGGCCGCCGGGCCGCCGGCCGTCGCCCCCGCGTGCGGACCGGCGGAGCGCGAGGCACCCACCACCGCGGCGGTCAGCCCACCGGCCAGGACCAGGCAGATGACGAGAGCGAGCAGTCGGCGTTCTTTCCACATGGCGGTCACGGTTACCGGTGCCGCCCCCGTCGTCAACCTGCCATCCGCATGACGGTCGCCACGCCCCTTCGTACGCTCCTCCGAGCGCCGGCGCGTACGCTCCAGGGCGGCGCCGCGTGGCAGGGTCAACCGGCGCGGAAGTGGCCGGGGTTGTCCGTGGGGCCGCTTGTCCGGCCGGGTGGTGACCGGACACAGTGGGCGCATGACAGCAGCCGCGACACCAGCCGCGACCCCCGCCGAGCTCCTGCACGCGTTCGCCCGCACCCGCGCCCGGCTCGACGGCGGCGAGGTCACGTACTGGTGGACGGGCGACGTCCACTCCTGGGCGCCGGGCGAGCCCTACCGGCGGCTCTTCGGCTTCGAAGGGCTGAACGTCGCGCGCCTCGTGGCGGACGAGGAGGAGGAGGGCGGCTACCGGCTGCTGTCCCGGGAAGCCGCGTTCTATCTGGACCCGGTGACCCGCGAGATCATCGAGACCTGGCGGGACAAGCCCGTCGTCCACGTCTGGAACGACCCCGCCAACCAGAAGTGGCGGCCCTTCCCGGTCCCCGTGACCGATCTGGGCGACCAGATCTGCTTCAGCCTGGAGATCCCGCTCGCCTACCCCTCGCCGCTGCCGGTCGAGGAGTACCCGGACAACTCGGCCGACGACACCTACCGGGCCCTGGAGCTCTTCCAGTTCTTCGCACCCGCGACGGCCCTCACCACCGACGAGGTGAGCGTCCCGGCGACGATGTCCTGGACCCGCATGTCCCCGTGGCTGCCCTGGATGGAACAGGGTGCGCGCCCCGGCGGTCTCACCTTCCACTGCCGAGGCCGCAAGCTCGACGCCTACACCCAGGTCCCCGAACGCACCCGCGCGTACATCGCCGCCCACCACCCCGAGTTCGCGCACGCACCGGAGAAGTGGAGCGAACCGAACGAGACGAGCTGGACGTACTTCCGCAGGCTGTACCCGGCGGCCCACGACGAGTCCTGACCCCGGCCGTGCCCCACCTCCTGGGCGCACGATTTCCACCGGCGAACCCCCAGTGGTGCCGCCGAACGCCGTTCCCGCCCCGCCCTTGCCGTGGGACGGGAAAGACCTGGTCACACCGCCTGCTGAGGGCCCCCGGGGGGAGTCGCGGGGGGCGGACAAGGGTTTTCCCCGTATCCAGTTCATCCCCGCGTTGCCTACTGTCTGCCCACCGGCGATCTTCCCCAGGCCGGGTGGTACACACTCCAACCCCACATGGCGTGTAGGCCTCCCACCGGGGGAAGCGACCCGGGACCGCCGTTGCCCCTGCCTCGCCGTTGCGGCCGGGACAACGTGGCGTGCGGCGGCAGCCGGGGCGAGACCGACCAACTCGCTCCCGGCCCCGCAGCCGCCGGAACCACCCCCACACTGCACCGACCGGCCGCTCCGGCCTGCCCGGAAACGGCCCTCGAAAGGGATCACGTGCACGCAACGAGACGCAGGCTCATATCCGTGGTGGCCATGTCCGTCACCCTGCTCGCCGGCTCCGCGACCGCCTCCGTGGCCGTGGCCGTCGAGAACCCCGCCACGGCCTCCGCGGCCACGGTCGCCGCCACGGCGCCTGTCGAGAACCTGATCGTCGGATACAAGTCCTCCGCCACGGAGGCCAGCTCCAACGCCGCCGCCGCCGACGACGCCGCCGCCAAGGGGAAGAAGGCCGGCAAGAAGGCGAAGTTCGACCGCCGCCTGGGCACCGGTGCCGCGCTGGTCAACCTCGGCGGGACCGTCGCTCCGGCCGAGGCCGCCGACGTGATGGCGCAGTTCCGCGCCGACCCGGACGTTGCCTACGTCGAGCCCGACACCCGTGCCTACGCCACGGCCGTGACCCCGAACGACACCGAGTACGCCAAGCAGTGGGACCTCTTCGAGCCCACCGCCGGCATGAACGTTCCCGCGGCCTGGGACAAGACCACCGGCTCCGGCGTCACCGTCGCCGTGATCGACACCGGCTACGTCGCCCACTCGGACCTCGCGGCGAACACCGTCGCCGGCTACGACTTCATCAGCAGCGCCACCTACGCCCGTGACGGCGGCGGCCGCGACAGCAACCCCGCCGACGAGGGCGACTGGAACGCCACCGACGGCGAGTGCGGCGTCAACTCCAAGGCCAGCAACTCGTCCTGGCACGGCACCCACGTCGCCGGCACCATCGCCGCGGCCACGAACAACTCCAAGGGCGTCGCCGGCATCGCCTACGGCGCGAAGGTCCAGCACGTCCGCGTGCTCGGCAAGTGCGGCGGTTCCACCTCGGACATCGTCGACGCCATCACCTGGGCGTCCGGCGGCTCCGTGGCCGGCGTCCCGGCCAACGCCACCCCGGCCAAGGTCATCAACATGAGCCTCGGCGGCCCCGGCGCCTGCGGCACCAGCTACCAGAACGCGATCAACGCGGCCGTCGCCCGCGGTACGACCGTGGTCGTCGCCGCCGGCAACAGCAACTCCGACGCGGCCGGCTTCTCGCCCGCCAGCTGCAACAACGTGATCAACGTGGCCGCCAGCAACCGCGCCGGCGACCGCTCGTACTACTCCAACTACGGCGCGATCATCGACATCGCCGCCCCGGGCGGTGAGACCCGCCGCGCCACCGACACGCCCGGCACCGTCACCACCCCCGAGAACGCGATCCTCTCCACCCTGAACGCGGGCACCACCACCCCGGGCGCCGAGATCTACAAGCCCTACCAGGGCACCAGCATGGCCGCCCCGCACGTCGCGGGCCTCGCCGCGCTGATGAAGTCCGCGAACTCCGCGCTGACCCCGGCCCAGATCGAGGCGGCGATCAAGAACAACGCCCGCCCGCTCGCCGGCACCTGCACCGGCGGCTGCGGCGCCGGTCTCGCCGACGCGGCCGCGGCCGTCGCCGCCGTGACCTCGACCCAGCCGGCCGGCAAGTACTTCGAGAACACCGCGGACGTCGCCATCGGTGACAACACCACCGTGGAGAGCCCCCTCGCCGTCAGCGGCGTGACCGGCAACGCNCAAGGTCGGCGTGAACATCGTCCACACCTACATCGGTGACCTCAAGGTCGACCTGATCGCCCCGGACGGCTCCGTCTACACGGTCCACAACCGCTCCGGCGGCAGCACCGACAACATCAACCAGGTCTACACCGTCAACGCCTCCTCCGAGGTCGCGAGCGGCACCTGGAAGCTCCGGGTCAACGACAACGCCGGCGGCGACACCGGCAAGATCGACTCCTGGAATCTCACCTTCTGAGACGGTTCCCACCGCCTCGGGGTCCGGTACCGAATCCGTCTGACGGAGCGATAGTACGGACCAAGCGAATCCCCGGGCCTGCCGATACTTCGGGTATCGGCAGGTCCGCCGGGTTTTCTGCGTCGAGTGACTGAATTCTGCGTCACAATCCGGGTCCACCTGCCGTCCGACCTCGTATTCTCGCCTCTCACAGGAAGGGCACAGGAGCTGGGGACCGGAAGGCTGGTGGCTGTGCGTGGCGGCGACGGGGCACGCTGACACACGTGTCGGACACGGAGAACTGATCAAGGCGGTCGACCGCGCGCTGACCACGCACGGCCGGGCGCTCCTGACCGGACCCGCCGGCGCGGGCAAGACCGAAGTGGTCCGCGCCGTCGCGGCCGCGGCCGCGGCACGCCACGAGAGCGTTCTCCGCCTCACTCCCGAAGCCGCGGACCAATGGATACCCGAGGCCTCGGCCGCGGCCCTCCTGGCCTCCGTGCCCGCGGCCGCCCTGGAACAGCTCTCCGGCCCCCAGCGCACCGCCATCGCGCTCCTGCGCCGGGAGGCCGACGCCCCCGGTGCCGGCCGCGACCACGTCGCCCTGCGCCTGGCCGTCGTCGAGGTGCTCCGTGCCCTCGCCGCACGCCGGCCCGTCCTCCTCGTCATCGACAACGCCCAGTGGCTCGACGCCGAGAGCACCGACCTGCTCCGCTTCGCCCTGCGCCTCACTCCGCCCCTCGTGCGCGTCCTGGCCGCCGAACGCGTCCAGGGCGGAACCCCGGTCGGCGAACTCCTCTGCGGCCCCGGTGTCCCCGCCGTACGGGTGCCCCCGCTCGGCGCCGACGAGGTCGCCGAACTCCTCCTGCGCCACGGCCTCCCCGCCCGCCTCGCCGGCCGCATCCACCAGGCCAGCGGCGGCAACCCGCGCCTCGCCCTCGCCCTCGGCCACTCCCTCGCCGAAGCCGCCGAGGCCCGTGATTCCAGCGCCCACCACGCCGACCCCCTGCCCGTCTCCGGACAGGCGCGGGAGGTCGCCCGCCGCCTCCTCGCCGGAGCCCCCGCCCAGGCCCGGCGCACCCTGCTGCTCGCCGCCCTCGCCTCCCGCCCCACCATCTCCCTGCTGCGGCGGGCCGGCCGCCCCGACGCCGAGGCCGAGCTGGCCGAAGCGGAACGGGCCGCGCTGGTCAGGGTCGGCGAGGACGGCACCGTCGAGTTCACCGCAGGCGCCCTGCCCACCGCCCTCGCCGCCGACGCGGGCTGGCCCGAACGCGCCGCCGGGCACGCGGCGCTGGCCGCCGCCGTCGACGACCCGGTCCAGGCCGTACGCCACCGCGCGCTCGCCGTCGACACCCCCGACCAGTGGCTCGCCGCGGAGATCACCGAGGCCGCCGCGGTCTGCCGCAGCCGCGGCCAGCGCGCCCTCGCCGCCGAACTGGGACTGCTCGCTGCCGAACGCACCCCGTCCGCGCTGGCCGGCGAGGAACTGGCCCGTCTGGTCACCGCCGCCGAGGACGCCGGCTGGGCCGGCCGCGCCGACCTCGCACGCCGCGCCACCCGGGCCGTCCTGGCCCGCGACTCCTCGCCCGCCGACCGGGTGCGCGCCCGGCTCGCCGTGATCGACGCCGCGGGCCAGGCCCTCGGCACGCTCGACGAGACCTTCGCGTACGCCATGGACGAGGCCGCCGGGGACCCCGCCCTGCAGGCCGCCGTCCAGCTGCGGATCGCCTGGAAGCACAACCTCAGCGACGGCGACCCCGTCCGCTCCCGTGACGCCGCCGCCGAGGCCGGCGCCCTCGCCGCGCGGGGCGGCGACCAGACCGCCCAGGCCATGGCCCTGACCGTACGGGCCCGCATGGGCCGGATCCTCGGCGACGCGGGAGCCGAGGAGATCCTCGCCGAGGCGCTGGACCTTCCCGCGCCCGCGGTCCCGCTCGGCATGCGCAACGCCCCGCAGTACCTCGCCGTCCGGCACGCCCTGTTCGACGACCGGCTCGACGACGCCCGCCGCCAGCTGATGGTGCTGCTGCCGGCCGTCCGGCGCACCGGTTCCGCAGAGGACGTCTTCGAGGTCCTGCGCAGCCTCACCGAGGTGGAACTGCGCAGCGGCCGCTGCGAAGCCGCCTCGGCGCACGCCCGGCGGGCCCTGGAACTGACCATCGAGGCGGGCCTCTCGCCCGGCCCCGCCTGGTACGTGGCGGCCATGGCCGAGACCATGGGCGGCAGCTTCGCGCGGGCCGAGAGCTACGCGCGCCGCGGCATCCAGGCCTCCCAGGAGGAGCAGGACCAGGTCTTCCTCTCCCGCAGCCTGCACGCACTCGGGCTGATCGAACTGGCCACGGGCGAGGCCGCGAAAGCGGTCGCGACCCTGCGCCAGGTCGCCGAACTGGAGGCCGCGCAGCAGGTGGTGGACCCGTCGATCCTGCGCTGGCACGGGGAGCTCGCAGAGGCCCTGATCGCCGCCGACGCGCCCGGCGAGGCGGCCGAACTGATCGACCCCGTCCGTGACGTCGCCCTCGGGCTCGGCCGTACCGGCGTCGTCGCCGCCCTCGACCGGGCCGCCGCCCTGTGCCTGTCCGCGCAAGGCGACGCGGACGCCGCCGTCCGCCTGCTGGAGGACACGGCGCAGCGTTTCGAAGCCCTCCGGCTGCCACTGGAGCGGGGCCGTACGCTGCTGGCCCTCGCCCGGGTGGAGCGCCGCCGCCGGCGCCGGGCACCGGCCCGCGCGGCGCTCCGGGCCGCGGCCGAGGTCTTCGAGCGGGCCGGGGCCGGCCCGTGGACCGGGCTCGCCCGGGAACCGGCCGCCGGTGACGGGGCCGACGGCGCCCTGGCCTCCCCGGCCGCGGCCCTCACCGAGGCCGAGACCCGCCTCGCGCTGCTCGTCAGCCAGGGCGCCAGCAACCAGGAGGCCGCGGCGAAGCTGTTCCTCAGTGTCAAGACCGTCGAGGCCCGGCTGACCCGTATCTACCAGAAGCTCGACGTACGTTCACGGGCCCAGCTGGCCACCGCGCTGCGCACGCGGTGACCGCCGCAGACCCCGGGTCAGCAGCTCAGGTTGTTGCCCGGGGTGACGCCCAGCAGCTGCGTGAAGCTCTGGTACTTCGAGATCCGGCTCTGGACCTGGGCCGGGTTGCCGCCGTTGCACTCCAGGGCGCCGTTGATGGAGCGGATGGTCTCGCCGAAACCGGCGCCGCCCACCATGGCGGCGTGGGCGGTCATGGTGCCCGGGCCGTTCTGGGTGTTCCAGTACCAGAGCGCGGTCTTCATCGCGACGGCCGGATCCCGCTCCACCAGGTAGGGGTTGGCGAGGAGGTTGATGCCGAGGGCGTCACCGGCCGCCTTGTAGTTGAAGTTCCAGCTGAGCTGGATGGGCCCGCGGCCGTAGTAGGCGGCCTGCCCGGCCGGACAGCCGTAGGGCTGGGTCGCGTCGCAGTAGTGGGGGTAGTTGGCGGTGTTCTGCTCCACGATGTGGACGAGTCCGCCGGTCTCGTGGGAGACGTTGGCGAGGAAGGCGGCGGCCTCGCGCCGCTTCACCGTGTCGTCGCCGGTCTTCGCGAAGCCGGGGTACGCGGACAGCGCCGCGACCAGGCCGTTGTAGGTGTAGAAGGGGTTCCGGTTCGGGAACATCTGGTTGAACTGGGCCTCGGAGACCACGAATCCGGACGGGTCGGGATCCGGGTCCTGACCGCCACCGCTGCCGCAGACGCCCTGGTCCGCCCAGACGCCCCACTGGCCGGTGGTGCCGGGGGTCTCGCCCTGGGTCCACCACTTGGCCTGCCAGTTGCGGCCGCCGTGGGAGGCGCTCATGCCGTTCGTGTAGACGGCGGAGGAGGCCCAGGGGGAGGCGCAGGGGGCCGCGGCGGAGGCGGGGGAGGAGGGGAGGGCGATGGCGAGACCGGCCGTGACGGCCGCGGCGGCGACCAGGCCGAGGGCGCGGCGGCGAAGCGCACGTATCACGTAACTGCTCCTTCAGTGGGGGGAATTGCCGTGGGGACAACAGCGCCCACTGAAACGGAATGGTCTGAACCTGTCAAGGTCTAGACCAAAGGAAAGCGCCGGTGCCACGCGTGACGCGGGACACCGGCGCGGAAGAACCGGTCAGCTGCCGGCGGAGAGGTTGCCGGAGAGAACCGGGATGTTGCTGGCGATGTGCGACAGGGACTCGTCACCCTTGGCCTGGGTGGAGTTCTCGGCGCACTGCTGGTTCTGCGGGTTGGACAGGACGTTGACGTCCTGGACGCCGATGTTGGCGAGAACCGCGACCAGGGACTGGGCGTTGACCTTGGCCGGCAGGCCGACGCAGAGCTTGTTGAGGGAGCCCTGGATGGCGCCGAGCTGCGGGCTCTGGTCGCCGCGGGTCTCCTGGTTGCCGTAGATCTGCGCCGCGTCGTTGCCGTTCACGGTGTTGACGCCGTTGTCGTTGCCGATCGCCATCGCGGGCGCGGCGGCGGCGGCACCGGCGCCGAGTACGGCGGCGGTGGCGGCGGCGGTGGCCATGAACTTCTTGAGCATCTGGGGGATCCTTAGGTCGCACTGTCGCATGAGATAGCTGCCCACGGCGGGACGCGCTGATCAACTGCCGACGGTGCCCGGGGTTATGCCCCCTCACCCGACTGGCCCAATGGGCCGCCGCAGGCGGGACTCGGGGTGACATCGGCGAGGGGCTCGGTGGCAGCGGGCACCGGCAGGCCCAGCCCGGTCGCGACCTGGGCGCACGGCTCGCCGTCGATGTGGGCGAGCACGGCGTAGGCGGCCGTAGGCGGCGGTGATGTGCTCGCGCTCGACCGGGCTCATGCTCAGCCGGAACAGGCGCGGCTGGGGTGCTGGCCGG
The DNA here is from genome assembly GCF_001005295.1 of Streptomyces yangpuensis. Classification (GTDB taxonomy): domain Bacteria; phylum Actinomycetota; class Actinomycetes; order Streptomycetales; family Streptomycetaceae; genus Streptomyces; species Streptomyces yangpuensis. The sequence continues at coordinate 1,128,980 of NZ_LBMK01000003.1, forward strand.
GGCCCACGGGCGGCCCGGCCAGAGGAGTGGGAGAGAGGTTGGAAGGCTCCTCACCGGCCTCAAGGAGCGTGTCGGCCGCGCCGACGATGAGGCTGTCGGGCTTGCCCACCGCGGCCTCGTCCCTGCGGTCGTATTCGATCCGCCACAACAGGCTCCGCATGGCTTCCAGGCGACCGCGCCGCTTGTCGTTGCTCTTGACCACCGTCCACGGCGCGCGAGCGGTATCGGTCGCACGGAACATCTCGACTTTCGCCGTGGTGTAGGCGTCCCACAGGTCCAGGGAGGCGAGGTCCGTGGGCGACAGCTTCCACTGCCGCACCGGATCGACTTGCCGGATCGCGAAACGGGTGCGTTGCTCGGCGCGGGAGACCGAGAACCAGAACTTCACCAGGAGGATCCCGTCCTCCACGAGCATCGCCTCGAAACGGGGACACTGCCGCAGGAACAGCTCGTGCTGCTCCGGCGTGCAGAAGCCCATCACCTTCTCGACGCCGGCCCGGTTGTACCAGGACCGGTCGAAGAAGACGATCTCACCTGCGGACGGCAGGTGAGGGACGTACCGCTGGAAGTACCACTGCCCCTCCTCCCGCGCGGTCGGCTTGTCCAGGGCGACGATCCGTGCCCCGCGGGGGTTGAGTCTCTCGGTGAACCGCTGGATCGTTCCGCCCTTGCCCGCCGCGTCACGGCCCTCGCAGATCACCACCAGCCGGGCACCGGTCTCCTTGACCCAGCGCTGCAGCTTCAGAAGCTCGATCTGAAGGATCCGCTTGGTCCGCTCGTACTCGTCCCGCCGGATCTTGCGGTCGTACGGGTAGTTCTCCTTCCACGTTCTGATCGGCGCGCCGGAGGCATCGAGCAGAACAGGCTGCTCCGGGCGACTGACGTCCACGCTCAGGCCGGCGAGCAGGTCCTCGGAATCCTGCCGCTGAAGTTCGAGATCACTCACGTGCCGCGCCTACCCCGAGCCGCACCGAGTATGACGAGACGCCCTGATGGCTGCCCCCGCAGCCGTCAGGCCACCCGAACACGCTGCTCGCGCCAGAACCCGGTCTTGCCGCACCCGGTCTTGCCGCAGTACCCGCCCGATCGGTGGCCACTCGGCTCGCCCTTCTCCGCGGCCACCCGAACCCAGGACATCGTGGCCGGCCGCGACCTCTCCCGTACGCCCGCCGTGATGACCGGCGGCCATCCCGGGGTCGGCCGGCCTGGAAAGCACCCGGGCGTTGGCGTCCGCAGGGGCGCGGGTCGTAGTACCGGCCCGCCGGCCGCACCTGCGGAGCAGGCAGCCGCCGGCATTGCCTGCGCCCCGACCCCGCCTCGGGGGAGCCTGCTGTGCTCCGTGCGGGTGCCGACGTGCTCCGGTGGCTTGAGATCCGGGGCCGCCGCTGACACCCGCCAGGCACAGGCCTCGTACGATGCCGGGAATCCTGCGTGACGGGACACCGTACGGGCCCTCGCCTCACCGGGCGACGGCCCGCACTGCTGCGCGCGCAGCGCACGGTCGGGACCCTGACCCCCTGACGGGTCGGGACCCAGCCGCGTCCGTGCCGTCGTGGAGGCGGCGCGTGCTGCCGGGCTGTCGGCCCCGTCTCGGCGCCTCCTTCCGGCCCGGACCTGTGTCCGCGGACCTTCGATTACCTTCAGCGCCTCCGTTCCAAAATCTGTGACGGCCGGAGTAGACATTGGGCGGTGGCGTGGGTATGGTTTCTCTCGTAGCCCAGAGAGAACGAAGGGCCCGGCAGAGACGAACTGCCGGGCAGCAGTACCCGCAGTTGCAGGACGGTGCGGTGGCGGAGTGTCGAAGCCGGAGCTGTTTCAAGGTGACGGGACTGGCGACCGGACCGGGCGGCCCGCAGTCATCAGGGGCCGCCGCAAGCAGTTCACGCAGTGGTTGCAGTATTCAGCAGTGAAGTCAGTGAGCAGTACCCCGGTGAAGGCGTCGGCTGCGGACGCGCGCACCGGAAGTTCGCAGTACAGCAGTACCGGTAAGTGATTGATCCCAGAGGAAAGAACGGAGGAGCCGAGCGCCATCAGGATCGCCCGGGCAGAACGCAGAGCCCGGGTACCGCAGGACATCGATAGTGAGGTGGTCTCCGGTCAAGCAACCGCGATCCCCGCAGTCCCGACTCCGTTCAGGTCGGGCGAGCGGAAACAGAAGGCCGACGCTTTTCCAGGGTCGGCAGATGGTGTAGCTGTTCCTTCGGGGCCCTGGTGCCATAGGCGCCAGGGCCCCTCCACGCGTTCACCCGTTTCGTGAGAGAGGTTCCATGACAGCTGAGAATCCGACCGGCCCGCTCGGTGGCCACCTGGACGACGACGACTACCCCGCCTACACCATGGGCCGGGCTGCCGAGATGCTCGGTACCACCCAGGGCTTCCTCCGCGCGATCGGCGAGGCCCGCCTCATCACGCCGCTCCGCTCCGCCGGCGGCCACCGCCGCTACTCCCGCTATCAGCTGCGGCTTGCCGCCCGGGCCAGGGAACTCGTCGACCAGGGAACTCCCATCGAGGCGGCCTGCCGCATCATCATCCTCGAGGACCAGCTCGACGAGGCCCAGCGTCTCAACGCCGAGTACCGCCGCGCCGCCGATGCCGCCGGCCCGGATCCCGCGGCCTGACCGGCCCCGCGCCCCTCCGGGACGGCTGCGGCCACCGGCCCCGCTTCGCGAGGGTGCAGCCTGCTCGCTTGTCCTGGTGACAGGCCGTCGCCGGCGCTGTCGTCTGCGTCAGCTGCCGTGGTCGGAAGCTTCCTCGCCCACGCCTCGGCGTGGGTGTTTTGCTGCGCTGTGCTGCAGGAACCAGGGCGAACACCTCGGCCTCCCGCATGGTGTGGGAGGCGCACGACGCAGTCAGGCAGGGACGGCAGGCGGGCAGGGCACGCCTACGGTGGAACGGGGGTGAATCCGCCCGTGAGGAGGTGACGGGAGCAGTGCCGGATCGTTTTATCCAGCATGAAAGCGTCATCACGCTGTGGGTCCGCCGCCACTGCTGTCCCGTGCCGGACAGATTGCCTCGCCGGTCGCGGTAACCACCGCTCGGCGTCCTCCCTGGAGCGGGTGTGAGCGAGCGGGTCTTCTTCTGGTGCTGTTCCTGCCGTCAACCGCTCTACGCCACCAGCTCGTCGACCACCGGGACCGACAGGGACTGGGAGATCGACCATCAACAGCCCGGCGTCTGCCGCAACGGGCATCTGATGCCCTTGACCGGCACGGCGCCCACTCCGGAAGCCCTCCCCGACGCTCCTCGAATCCTGCGCCTCTTCGGCGGTTGACTGTCTGGTGATGAAGGACGACCACGACCCGCCACGGCGCCTGTGGCGGCTCGTGGCGGTGGTGCCGCGCGCGGCTGCCATCCGTGGCACTGATCCCGCTCGGTGACTGTGCCACTCGCAGTAGGCGGACCCACCTGCGGGGTGGTCGTTGCTTCAGAGGCTGGGGGTGCGCCGGCCGCGGGCGGTCCGGCGGAGTTGCTGGATGTGCCGGGTGAGGGCGTCGACGTGTGCGGCGAGCTCGGCGTCCTCGGCCCGCAGATGGACCCTGGCGTCGGTCAGGGGATGCACGAGGCGGGCGGCATCGTCCTGACCGAGGGCCTGATTCAGAGCGCCGACCGCATCGGTGGGCAGGCCGGTAAGAGCGGCGATCTGTGCGGCGAGGCGTCGGAGGTCGGCGGCGTTGTCGCGGGCCCAGGCGGTGACGGTGCGGTCGGCGGCGCGGGTTTCGCGGGTGGCCTGGACACGTTCCTCACCCGTTGAGCCGGCGGGACCTGGACGCAGGCGGAGGTAGCGGCGTTCGGCGGCCTGGCGGCTGGCGACCCCGAGGGGGCCGGCGAGTTCGGCCCAGCTGGCACCCTCGCTGCGGGCGGTCTCGATCAGGCCGCTCTCCCAGCCGGCGAGCTGTTCGCGGACTTCGCGCAGCGTCAGCAGCGCAGCCAGGGCCGGGTGAGGGCCGGAGGCGGAGGCGGGTGGCGCCGGGTTCGCAGGATCCTGTGCGGAGGCCTGCTGCGCGTCCCTTACGGACTGGTCGATGGCTTCCAGTGCTGCCGCGGCGGCCAGGAAAGGGACGGGTGTGGCCGGCGGGGCGGGTTCGGTCATGGGATTCTCCGTCGTCTCGTCATCCTCCAGATGACACCGCGCTTGTCATCGTTTCGATGACATGTTACAACGGTGGCACGTTGAAGCGCATTGGCAGTTCCTGCCTGAACCGACTGGAGGTGTTTCGCGATGTTGATGCGCACCGACCCCTTCCGCGAGATGGACCGGATCGTCCAGCAGCTCTCGGGTGCGTCCGGGACCTGGTCGAAGCCGTCCGTCATGCCGATGGACGCCTACCGCGAGGGCGACGTGTACGTGATCGCTTTCGACCTGCCCGGGGTGAGCCCCGAAGCGGTCGACATCGACGTCGAGCGGAACATGCTGACCGTCAAGGCGGAGCGCCGCCCGGCCAAGGGCGACACCGTGCAGATGGAGCTCTCCGAGCGGCCCCTGGGCGTCTTCTCCCGCCAGGTCATGCTGGCCGACACCCTCGACACCGAGCGCATCGAAGCGGACTACGACGCGGGTGTGCTGACCCTGCGGATCCCGATCGCCGAGCGCGCCAAGCCCCGCAAGATCAGCATCGGCGAGTCCGGCCGCAAGCAGATCTCCGGCTGAACCCTTCACCACCAGCCGGCAGAGGAGGGCGAGAAAGAGCCGTTGCAGGAACGCGGCGAGTACGAAACTCCGGAAGACGCAGACCGCGTTGCCCGCGTCGTCCTGGCCCTGCTGGGCGCCCACCTGGTCGGCACCGTGCGCGCCGAACTCGCCGCCCGGCTCCCCGAGACCTACGCCCTGATCCTCCTCAACCCGCTGCAAGCCGCCGAGCCGCTCTCCCCGGAACGGTTCGTCAGCGCGACCGCGGCCTGGATCGAGGGAGCCACCGAGACGACAGCCCTGTGGGACATCGGCGCGGTCCCCTCCACCGCGGCGGGGACCGCAGACGGCGTCCTCACCCGCGAGGTCCTGCTCCAGCTCCCGCCCGGCTACGACGTCCTCTTCGGCCACCCCCAGCCCGCCTGACCACCCGGACTCCCGACCTCCACCGGCCGGAGGCCGGAGTCCTTCGCAGAGAAAGGCAACCGCAGTCATGTACGACCAGCCTCGACCGAACCGGGCCACCCCCGCCATGACGTTCGACCAGATGCTGGAACACGTGCGCTACGAAGGCGCCCACCCCACCCGCGAACGCGCCGCAGAAGCCGTCCACCACGTCCTGGCCGCCCTCGGACGGCAACTCACCGGAGACGAACGCGTCGACCTCGCCCAGGCTCTCCCCGTCGAAGCAGCCCTCACCCTGACCGCCCAGATCCCCGACACCGAACAGCTCACCGGCTGGGGGTTCGTCAAAGACCTCGCCGAACGCACCGGCACCACCCCCGCGGTCGCCCGCTGGGACATCGGAGCCGTCCTCGCCGTCGTCACCCGCCTCGCCGGAACCGACCTCCTCGCCCGGATCCTGCACCGGCTCCCCGACGGCTATGCCCTCCTCTTCGGCCAGGCAGAACTGCGCCAGCCACAGGTGCGGGCCGTAGCCGCCTGAGAAGCGGCACAGCCTCCGGCCGCTCCGCGGAGCCGCGCCGGCCCGCGGGGCGGCTCGGCTGGAAGCCCTTCGACTCGCGATGCGTTGACAGGCCCACGACTTCAGACCTGTCCGCTTGGGATTCCGCTTGCGTGGGCACACGCCCGCGCAAGCCATTCGTTCAGGGGAGGAACGGTTACATGCCACGCATCGCCACAGCCACCATTTCCGCCCGGGGGACCGCCCTGGACGCTTCGGCCGTCGCAGGACAGTTCGCGGAGCCTCTGCCGCAGATCGACCGTGCCCGCGAGGTGGCGCCCAGGGACGCGCGGGAGCTGTCGCGTCTGTTCCTGGTGCGGCTGAGGGAGCTGGAAGAGGGGACGCGGGAGTACCAGTACGCGCGCAACACCCTCATCGAAATGAACATCTCCCTCGTCCACTTCGCGGCCCGACGGTTCACCGCCCGCATCAACGCCGGCATCGAACTCGACGACGTCATCCAGGTCGGCACCATCGGACTGATCAAGGCCATCGACCGCTTCGACCCCGAGCGGGAGGTCGAGTTCTCCACCCTTGCGCTTCCCTGCATCACCGGTGAGATCAAGCGGTACTTCCGGGACACCACCTGGGCCGTGCACGTCCCACGCCGCCTGCAGGAACTCCGCATCGAGCTCGCCAAGACCCAGGAGACGCTCACCGAGATACTCGGACGTGAACCGAACGTCAAGGAGATTGCCGAGCACCTCGAACTCCCCGAAGAAGACGTCATCGAAGGACTGGTGGCCGCCAACGGCCACCACAGCGCCTCCCTCGACTCGGCCACCGGCGCTACAGAGCGCAAGGCCGCCCGCCGCGAGGGCCGCCCGCTGAGCGACACAGTCGGGGACGACGACCCGGCCATGACCCTCTTCGAGGACCTGCACACCCTCGCCCCCCTCCTGCGCGAACTCGGCGAACGCGACCGCAGGATCCTCCGGATGCGCTTCGCCCAGGAGATGACCCAGGCCGAGATCGGCGCCGAACTCGGCATCTCGCAGATGCAGGTGTCCCGCCTGCTCACCCGCATCCTGACCCACCTGCGCAGTGGCATGCTCACCGCCTAGCCAGGCCGTGGACCGCGCACCGTCCGGCATGTACGCCGATCCCCACTGGGACAGGGCTCGTACCGCCCCAGGCAGCACGTCGGCTCGGCGACAACGTCTACCGCAGGTGGTCCCCAGCACGACGGCGTCGAGGACCGACCCGAGGGCGGTGAGCTGCTCCTCCTGGGCCTCCCGGTATGCCTGGCGGACCGCGGCTCCGTTTCACAAAAAGCCGACGAGGCCCCAACCCGCCCATGGCTGACCAGCCAGGGACAGGTGCCGGCGCGGCGTGAGAGCCTCCGGGGGCACCAGTTGCGGCCCGGCTGTGCGGAGAGGAGAGGCCGGTACACAGCAACACCGCCAACCGGCTCCTCACCGATTGCACGTCGTCCACGTTCGGAGCCAGACGGGCGGGGCCGGGTCCTCCTGCAGGACCGGCCGCTTCCTTCGGCGAGGGGTCGGGCAGGAACGCCGGGGGGCCTTCTCGCGCGGCGGGCAGCCGGTGGTCCCCCGACTGACGGGGCACGCACCGGTTGCCGCAGACGGACAGCCGGTCGGTGGACGGGCAGGTCAGCGCAAGAATGAACCGATGACCCGACCGATCACCTTCGTCCAGGGGAGCACCGCATGCCCACGGTGACAGACATCGATGCCCACGGTACGCAGCACTGTGAGACGACCACCCTGGGGCTGTTGCTCCGGCACCAGGGAGTCGATCTGTCCGAGCCCATGCTGTTCGGTCTCGGCTCAGGTCTGTCCTTCATCTACTGGGACAGCAAGAACATGGGCTTTCCTTTCCTCGGAGGACGGATCAGGCCTTTCGACCTCACTCGGAACCTGGCCGGCAGGCTCCGGCTTCAACTCCGGGTCCAGGAGACCACCTCCCCGCGCAAGGCATGGGACATGGTGGCGGCCTCGATCGACGCCGGTCACCCCGTCGGACTTCAGCTCGACAGCTACCACCTGGACTATTTCGGCTCGAAAGTCCACTTCGGCGGCCACATCGTCGCCCTCTACGGCTACGACGACCGCTCCGCCTACCTGGTGGACACCGAGCAGCAAGGCGGAGCGGTCTCCACCAGCCTGACCAGCCTTGCCCGGGCCAGAGCCGCGCGGGGTCCGATGGCTGCCAGGCACCGGTCCTTCACCCTCACCGCTCCGACGACCATGCACGCCCCGCACGGACAGATCATCCCGGCGATCACCGCCTGCGCCGACGCCTTCCTCAACCCGCCCATCGCCAACCTGGGCCACCGAGGCATCGACAAGGCCGGCAGGCTGGTGCATACCTGGCTTCAGCGCACCGAGAATCCTCAGCGGGACCTGCCTCAAGCGGCTCTCCTGATGGAGAAGGCCGGCACGGGCGGCGCCCTGTTCCGCAACCTCTACCGCGACTTCCTCGCTGAATGCACCGGTCTGCTCGACAGCAGCCACCTGCGTACCGGCCACAGGCTGTACGCCGAGGCTGCCCTCCTCTGGACGGAAGCAGCGGCATTGATCAAGGAGGCGGGTGAAGGACGCGAGGCCCGGCACCTCGCCCAGGCCGGCTCGGTCATGGGCGATCTGGCCCGTATCGAGTGCGAGGCCATGCACGCGCTCAGACGCCTCGAGAGTGCCTGAGCGCACGGCCGCGTGCTGCGGCCTGCCCTCTCTCGGCCGCTACGGCATCCCGCTACGCGCCCGCTGCTGATCGCTGTTGGCGGTTGCGGACACGTGGGTCCGCATGGCCCCGGCTCCTGCCGGCCCGTCCGATCGGGAGAGGCGAAGGGGGCGCCACCCGGTTGGTGACAGCCCCCACTGGCGGATGAGACGGGTGAGAGTGACCCCGTTGGGGAAGTCGGTGCGCTCGGCGACGTCGAAGACTGTGGGTCGAAGGCGCCGTCGAATACCGAAATGCCGGTTGCAGCGGAAGGCGGGTTCGTCACTGTCGCCGCACCCCGGATGTCCTCGCACAACACCGGTCAGCGGCCGGGCCGGCCGAGCTGGCGCCGCTGGGCGGCAGCTGGGCGGCGCGGTCGCGGACGGTGCGGACCGCCCTCAGCCTTCCTGGCCGGTGCGGGGTGAGGAGTTGCGGTCGGCGCCCGAAAGGGGGCGCCGGAGTCCCGCCCCGGCAGGCTCGGAGGCGGGCTGACTGACCAGTGAGGATTCGGCCAATTGGATCTCCGTGTCGTGGGGCGTTGTCACAGGCCAGGAGCATACTGAACGTCAATTTTGCATGAGCGCTGGCTGGTTCACCGTGGACGGATGATCAAACGGCAGGTAATGTACTGCCCATGCTTTACCCAAGGAAGGGTATTGCGTGTCGAACCTCTCCTTGACCGCGAGTGGTTCGAGGTAAAAGTAGTTGGGGGATAGAAGTTCGGAGGGGTATTTCGGGTTCAATTTGCCTGTTCAGGTTGCCCTTGCGGACTTCCCCCTTTGCGATAACGCAAAGGAAGATACTGTATGAATCACAATACTCTGCGCATGGCGGCCGTTTCTGCCACGGCCGCGATAGCCATCGGAGCCGGCTCCGGCCTGGCCCAGGCATCTGAGGCCGGTCAGCCGGCGAGTGCAACCCAGCCGGTGGAGACACTGAGCGCTTCCGACACTCGCGAGCTGCTGGCCGACACGGCCTTCGTCGCCGAACTCTCGACCACAGAAGCCCAGTACCTGCAGGCTGTCGGAGCCGGGCCGGCCAACAGTACACACGCTCCCGCTGCGGAGCAGGCATGGCCGCTGGCCGTAGCAGCCCTCGCGGCCCGCTACGGTCCTGCGCTCGTCCGTGGTGCCATCGCTGCCGCGAAGAATGGTTCCGGCGCTCTCAAGGCGTACCTGAAGACGACGAAGCTCGCCCGTGACCCCAGCGAGATGCAGGCCTTCATCAACACGATTATGCAATTCTTCGGAACGCCGCCGATGGCTGCTCCCGAAAACCGCATCTGATCTGCAGGAGGTGACTGCAGTCATGACAGAGGAACGCGACCGCTTCGCCCTCCCTCAGCAGACCCGTTGCAGGATATGGGCTGTCGCAGCTGCCGTGTTCCTGATCGTGGGTGTGATATCGCCTCAGGTCACCCCGTTGATGCTGGCCGCAACCATCCTGAGCCCGCTCGGGCTCTATATGTGTGCCGAACTCATCGGCTCGCCCATGAGCCTCACCGATCAGCTGAAGTTCTCCTGGCTGCGCGCACGTGATTCGGTCTGTGCGGCATTCAGGCAGCCCGGCGAGGCTATGGCACTGGCCTGCGTCGCATTGGCCTGGCTGTTTCTGGCGGTGCGGGCCATCGCCTGACCCGAGGGGGCGGAACCCGCTGCGCGCGTTCCGCCCCCTCAACTTCTCGAAGACTCCCGGGGATCAGTTCTCCGGGAACCGCGACAACGGGCGCGGTGCTGCTCCACGAATGCCTCCGGAGTTCTTGACCGACGAGCAGGCGGCTCCGTACGGGAAGTTCAACGAGGAGCCGATCCGGCCGGAGCTGGAGCACGCGGTCACCGCGTACGCGCGGGAACAGGGGCTGCTGAGACCCACGGACCCCGACATCGGCGCCGATCGGATCGGAGCGGGCCTGACGGCGGTCGTGTCGGTGAAACTGGACCGTCCCGACTTCGAGGGTGCCACGCACGGCGTGCTCGGCAACTCCGAAGTGCGCGACTGTGTCGGACAAGCCGTCCAGGACCACCTCGGCAGGTGGCTGAAGGAAGACCCGGAGCGGGCCGCAGCCGTCATCGACCAGATCGTCCAGGGTGCCCGCCGGGACTGACCAGCAACGAACCACCCTGCTGGTTCACGAAGACGGGACCGCGTGGAGTCAGGGCCCGGCACTCGCCGTCGTATCCGCGCCCCGCACCGAGCGCCCGGTCCGCATCGGGTACGCCAGGACGTCGACTGCCCGGCAGGAGATGGCGAGCCAGCTCGAAGCCCGGTAGACGGGGCGGTCAGTGTTCGAGGTCGGCGCGCATGGCGGCGAAGAGGCGGGCGGCGTCGGCCGGGGTCGTGCGGGGGAAGAGCGCGACGGCAGCGGTGGTGGTGTCGGACCAGCCGCAGATGACGTCGGTGGTGCTGGCGGACTCCGGCAGGCTGAGGCACTCGAGGGATCCGCCGAATGGGCCGGGCTGGTATGGCTTCGCGGTGGTGGGGGTGCCGGTGGAGCCGTTCTGCAGCGCGTAGTCGATCAGGCCGCGCCAAAGGTGCTCGCGCCGCTTGTTCGGGTCCTCGGGAACGCTGTCGACACCGACGAAAAGGATGCGGCGGCCGGAGGTCTGCCCGGCACGGTTGTAGTCAGCGACCACCAGGTGCATGCCGTCACGCATCTCGCCCGGGTCAACCGGGACGTCGGAGACCGCGCCGGCACCAGTGGCCTTGGTGAGCCCGCCGGCGGTGGCGGCCTCGGCCAGCGTGTGCTTGCCCGAATTGGCGTGCGAGGGGGAGGAGGCGGGCGCGGAGACAGTGGCGGAGGCGGCGGAAGGAGCGGAAGGAGCGGAAGGGGCTTCGGCTGCGGGGTCGCAGGCGGTCAGCGTCAGCGTGGTTGCCAGCGCGATCGTGGCGAGGAGGGTGCGGGGACCAAGGATGGGCACGGCGGAGTCTCCCGGGGTGTGGTGGTCGGCTGGGCTGCTGGGCCCAACGTCGCACGCTAGCTGAATGAGCCCGATGTCTTCAGTGGTCATAGGCGATCAGGGAGCATTTGGCTGCGGCGCCGGTGGTCCAGTTGTGCCAGATACCGGCGGCGAGGGCGAGGAGTCGTTGTCCGGTGCGGGCGAAGACTCCGGCTGGGGTTCTGCCGCCGTGCTGTGCGAGGCTGAGCCGGCCTTTGAGGGTGTCGATGACGGCTTCGATCCACTGGCGGACGCGGGCGATGTTTCCGTGTCTGCCCGGCTCGTCCGCGCGGCCATCACCTCCCGCTCGCGGATCTTGGGTTTGGCCAGGCACCAGGTGACGGGCATGCCCTCGGCGGTGGTGACCAGGTGGAGGCGAAAGCCCCAGAAGAAGCGGGAGTTGCTGCGGCAGTTGCCGTAGCCGCAGTGCCCTGCCAGGTCGGAGCGTTTGACGATCTCGCGGGAGGTCGCGAGGGCAGCGGCGTGGAGTCGATCAGCCGCAGGCCGTCGTTCCAGGTGGGCACCTGCCGGGCCAGCGCTTCGATCACGCGGCTGATCAGGGGACCTACGGCGTTCAGGCGCTTGTTGTAGGCGGACTGCTCGGGCAGGTAGCGGAAGAGGTGGCCCAGGCGTGCGTGGGCGAAGCGGATCCAGTGCCGGGCTGAGGGAAAGCCGAGCAGGACCTGGGCGACGGCCAGGCAGCGCAGTTCGGCGTCCGTCAGTGGCGGCGCTGTACCGGCGCCGCTGTGCTGGCGGAGTACTGCGAGAGGCTGGGCAGTTGGACAGCGAAGTCGACGCCATGCTGGCCGTCGTCCGTCGAGAGTGCACCTGACACCGGAACCGTACCCCTCGCCGGAGGGCGGCGCCGCCGCCGGTGCGCCATGCCGCCCAGAGAAGCCTCGCCGGGAGGGAGGAGGAACTCGGCGAGGACGCCGAGGCGATGGCGCCGGGCCGGTCGGCCGACCAACTGCGCGGCCACCTCGCGACGACGTCCTGGCCGTGGTGGTGCAGGGCGCGGACTGGCCGCTGATGGCTCGGCAGCCCGTCGGCCTGCAGCAGGCCGGCGTCGACCAGGCCGTTGCCGCGGTCACCGCGGCATGTCCTGCATCGAGCGCGCGCCCAGGCGCCGCTCTTCGCCCGCGGCGCCCGCTGCCCCCGTTCGTGGCCGATACTTGCCGCATGGGGGATCACGACACCGTCCGGGTACGTCTGCGCGCCGCTCTGTGCGCCGACGACCCGTGGACCGCGCTGTACGCGCTGCACTCGCCGAGCACCGACCGGCCCGGCCTTCTCGCCGGGGTGGTCGAGGACCTGTACCGATCGGACGCGGACAGTACGGCCTTTCGCCCCTACCTCACCTGGCTCCTGCGGACCCTCGGCGAGCCGGGCGACGCGGTGCTGCTGCGGTTGTTGGCCATGCCCGGGCTTGCCGCCGACGACCGCCAGGACCTGCTGAGGACCGCTGTGGCGCGCGGGCTGCGACTGCCCGCCGGACTCCTGCGCACCTATGCACAGAACGCCCCCGCATCCAGTGGGGGCCATGCCGGCACCGGCGGCTCGCCCGCCCCTGAACTCGTCGACGCCATGGGGCTCTCCGGCGACCCGTCCTTCGCGCCGCGCCTCGGAGCCCTCCTGGAGGACCCCGCCGCCCCCCGCGGCCGTGCCGCGCTCGCGCTGGGCCGCCTCGGTGCCCGCGCGTGGACGGCGCCGATCGCCGGGCGGCTGTCCGAAGTGACCGGACTCGACCACACCGCGTTCGCCGTCGCCCTGGAGCTGATGGACGATCCCGCCGCAGTTCCGCACCTGCTTCGGTGGCTGGCCGAAAGCAGCGAGGAGCGCGTGTACGACGTCCACCACGCACTCGTACAGCTCACCGGCCGCGACCCGCTTTTGCCGGAATGTGCAAGCGGCGCGGCGTACGCGGCGGCCGTGCGCGCCGCCTGGGCCGACGGCCGCACCGAGCGCGCGCCCGCAGTGGTGCGGGACCTCGCCGTCGAGTCCGGCGCGCGGGCCCGGTTCTCTGTCGACGAGGGCACGGGCCGGATCCGGGTCGCCTTCGACCCGCCGTCGCCCGGCTCCTCCTGGCCCCGCTGGGACCGGTCCCTGACGTTCGACCGGAAACCGCTGTACCGGGTCGGCTCGGTGTGCGACACGTGCGAGCTGGGCCTGACCTTGCTGGACTGGCCGGACGGCGAGGCGGCCCGGATCGCGGCCCGCATGCGCGGGCGGCTGGCCGACCTGGATCGGCTCGACACTGCGCTGCTCGCCGAATGGAGCCCCGTACTCGGCGAGTTGGAGACCGGTCATTACCGCGCCCTCCTCCTCGACCTCCCCCTGGAGCAGGTGGCCGAGCCGACCCGGTCGTGGTGGTACCGCCGTACGGCAGCCCGGGCGGAGGCGGACGGCGACGACGGCGACCGACCCGAGTACGACAGACTCGAGTACGACCGTCCCGAGGACTACTGGCCCGGCGTCGCGCACTTCCAGCTCACCGCGCCAGTTCCGGGAGGCCGGGTGCCGTTCACATACGGTGCCTTCCTGCCCTCGCAGCCGCCGGAAGCGCTCGACCCTGCGGCCGTCGCCCGGCACGCGGCCGCTGTAGCGGCGGGGGAGCGGCCTGCCGCGGTGGTCCTCGGCTGGATCGACGACCGGTACGTGGAGGCGCTGCACGAGGAGCGGTGGCTGGTCGGCGCGATCCTGGACGGTCATCACCGGCTCGCCGCATACGCGGCTGCAGGCGTGCCGGCCCGGGTGCTCCTGCTCGCCCGCGTGGGCGGGGGAAGTGGCGCGGACGGCGGCCTGGAGGGGCTGGCGGAGGTGGCCGCGGTGTACGGCTGCCGGGAGTGACGGCTGCCGGGAGTGACGGCTGCGCAGCAGGCGGGCAGGAAGCGGGGGCGAGGCCCTGAAGCCATCCGGCCGCCGACCAGTCGTCGGCGGCCTCACCCGCCGGTCGGGTGTTGAAGGACATCTACACGGTCTGTTCCGGGCGGGGACGGATGTGCGTGCGCAGTTGGCTGCTGTTCTGGGCGGGTTGCCACGCACGGTGTGACACCCCCAGCGCCAGCCGGAGCCCCAGCCGGGCCGAGGCTCCGGCGCACCGGCCGCACGCGAACACGGGTGCGATGGCGACTGCTGTGAGCCGCCCTTCGGACGGGCTGCTCCCGCCCCTGTGGCACTGTCCACCGCGGGCAGGCCCGGCTGCCGTCACACGCCGCCGGCACCACCCCGGTCGACAGCCTCCAGCTACTCCTCCCCCCGGCCTCTGCCCGCACTGCACGTTGATGCCGGACAGTCGCGGCACCGTGCGCCGACGTCGTCCGCCCGCAAGGCCCCCGGTGGCCAACCAGTCCGCTCCCGGCAGCCGTTCGGCCGAGGGCGTGTCGGTGGGACAGCCGGTACAGCCTGCCTCCCGGCGCCGTGGCACTGCCGATCGTCGAGACCGATGCGCCGGCCCGGGACGCACCGCCGGCCGTGCTGTCCGCCCAAGCCGCTAGGTTGAGCCGACCAACTGGAACGAAGGAGAGGCCCATGACCGGGCATCCGGATATCGCAGCACTGGCCCAGGTCATGGCCCCGACCTTCGGCGTTGACGAGGCCCTGGACTGGCCCTCGGTCGAAGAACGACTGGGCTGCCGGCTACCCAGCGACTACAAGGCGTTCATGTCGCTCTATGGCGGTGGGGACATCGATGACCTGCTGAGTGTCCTCCTCCCTCTGCACGAGGACGGCATCCGATGGGATCACGGTGCCATCGAGGACGAGATCTCGGGCGCCCGCTCGACATGGGAGCACACTCCCGCGCAGTGGCGCCCCGACATCGACCCGGCTCACATCCTCCCCTGGGGCCAGACCTCCGGCCCCGATCTCCTGTGCTGGCTCACCACTGACCCCGACCCGGACAACTGGCCGGTCCTGGTGTGCGGCCGACACACCCCCGAGCGCTGGACCCTTTTCGACTGCGGCATGGCCCGGTTCATCCTGCGGATCTTCACCGCTGACCTCGCCACGTGTCCCCTGAGTGATACCTCGCTCTGGGGCAAGACCTCTCCAGGATTCGTTCACTGGCGCGAGCAGCAGATCCGATGGAAGGCCGGACGAGATCCCTTCACCAACGAACCGGATCCCTACGCCGCCATGTTCCCCCGCTGAGCAGAGCACGGTGGCGTGAGCCGCCGTGATGCACGCGAACTTGACACCACAGATTCCACAGAATGCACCGGTTGGCGTGGGCTTCGACGAGCCGAAGCTCCAGGGCAGCGTGAGGCCGGGCCGCGGCTGCCCGCGTGAGCCGGCCCCCTTTCCGGCCCCGGGTACCCCGACGGCAGCCCGCTCCGCTCCACCACCCCGCAAGGGCCGCTTCCGGCCGGCCGGCGCCCGCAGAGCCGGCCGTGCCCGCCCACCGGCAGCGGCCGGCCCGGCCAAGACGGCGCGGCGCGCCCGGTAGACGCCCGGGACCCGGGGGCCCGGGGCCTGGGAAGCCGGCGCGGCGGCTGCCGGGAAAGCCGGGTCCTTTCTGCCTGATCACCTCAAGCACATCGGTGACGTTTTGCGTGCGACACCCGCTCCGTTCCATCGCCTGCGACCCCGCGTCTGCGACCCAACGCCTGCGCCTGCGAGTGCGGATGCGAAGCGGGCGTCGGGTCGGTTGAGGAGGTCCTGACGGTTTCCCGTGGCCTCGATTTCACTATCCGGCCCCGGGCGTTGAAGCAGCTACAGGTGCAGCCGACCGCGCACTCCCGGCCAGCGGCGATGGCGCGGGAGGTCCTGCCGGAGCGGGAAGCTGCTCTGTTGGCCGGCTCCCGGCAGTGGCCGCTGCCGGCCGCCCCATACAGCAGCCCGGTGAGCGAGGCTGCTCCCTCCCAGCCATCGGCCTTGCTGCCGCAGCCGTCAGCCCGTCGCTCCGGGCAGAGCTGTGAAGGTCGCGCTGGCTGACCGCGAGGACACCGCCCCTTCCACTGCGAGTTCTCCATCGATGGAGATAGTGCACTGGAGCCAGCCGTCGGGATGCTCGGGGTTGGACGTGATGATGGTGAGCATGGGCATCGCGTCGATGCCCGACATGACGACGTCCTGCTTCCACGGTGCGACGCAAGTCTTGATCTGCTTCTCCTCTCCTTTGAGAGGGTTTCCGACGGCATAGGCCACCTCGAAGGAGCCGGTGCCGGTCACCTCGTAAGTGACCTTGGTCCCGCGTTTGCGCCGGAAGGGGAGGAACCTGCTGCTCATGTGTGGCCTCTGCGAAAGTGAACTGGGCGGAACTCCCGGTCATCCTCGCACGCGCTGCCAGGGACGCCCGCGGAGCTGAAGTGCGCCCGGGCCTTCCGCATCCCCTCACTGGACCAGGACGGTGTGCGGGTGGCCTCCGCTCGCCGGGCAGGCGTACAGCTGGAGGTGGTTGGCGTCCAGCACCGTGATGCCGGGCGGGTTGGACCATCTGCCGGGAATCCGGTCCTCGTCCGGGATCCAGCTACGGCCGGGCACCCCCGACAAGGCCGTAGTCGGGGGCGTGGGGCATGCTCGGCGCCATGAGTTCCCCTGTACCGTCGGTCCGTTCGTCGTGGGACCGTATAGATGCCTGGCTGCGCCTGTACGCCCCCGCCTCGTACGAGCTTCTTGCGCCTCCTGCGGATCCCGACCGGATCGAGGCGGCGCAGGCGGAGATGGGCTTGCGCTTCCCGGTCGATCTGGTCGACTCTTTGTGCTGCCACGACGGCCTGTTGGAGTGGGGCAACCTCTTTCCGGGCGAGACGCCCCAACCGGTTGCGCTGATCGTGGACCACTGGCGGATGCGCGAAGAGATCGCGGGGAACGACGACGACCTCCGCAGGTCTTCCGGGCCGTCGGGCGAGCCCTGGTGGCATGTTCGGTGGATCCCCTGGGCCCATGGCGACGGGGACGCGCAGGTGATCGACATGCGCGAGGGCCCGGAGCAGGGGCGGCTGGGTACCGCGTGCCACGACGGCACCGGCCACTTCGGAGAGGGCTGGCCGTCTCTGGCCGCCTATCTGGCGGAGGTGGCCGACGTTCTGGACCACGGCGGCATGGTCGACGGCTGCGTACCCTACCTGACCGGCGACGGCGAACTCTGGTGGTCCTTCGAGGGCGACGCCGACCTGAACAGTGCCCCGTTGATGCCCGCACCGGCCCCGGGAAGGGAGGAGGCCCTCACGGCGCGAGCCGACTGGAGCCTGGCCATGCTGCTGGGGCCTCAGGTCGGGCCACCGGATGAATGCGCCACCGCGATCGAGACGGTCGCCGGTGACTGGGGAGTTGCCCTGCCGGCGGACTACGTGGCCGCAGCGGCCGCGTACGGCGACGTCATGATCTCCGACTACCTGTACTTCTGCGGCGCCCGGAACCTGCGTGCGTACGGGGAGGAATGGAGCCGTCGGCTGGCGGGCTCCCCTGCCGTGCCCTGCCCCGTTCTGCCCTCGCCGGGAGGGGCACTGCTCTGGGGGCACACGATCGAGGGCGATCGGCTTCTGTTGGTCCCGCAGGCGGACGGTGCCTGGACCGTCTCGGCGTTCCGCAGGGGATGGGGCGATTGGCACGATACTGGGCTCGGCTTCGGCGAGTGGTTCCGCGGAGCCCTCGCCGGTGCGCTCGCCACCGACTGGCTGCCGCAGTGGGAGACAGGTCCGCACCCCGTGGAGCGAGTGGCCCCTCGGACCGCCTGATCCCCCAAGGCGCGACCGTGGCGCTTTCCGGCACCCACTCCGCCCCCGCCCCCCGCCCCCGCCCCCGCGCCTGCGAGTACGGATGCGATGCGCGCCTGGAGCCCCTTGACCGAGGACCCGACGTTCCCCGTGACCTCGACCTCGACCTCGGCAACCGGCCCGGCGTCCTGAACCAGCTGAAGGTGCAGCCGGCCGCGCCCTCCCAGATGGTGACGATGGTCAGGGAAGTCCTACCAAAGCGGGAAAAGGCCTCGTGATCGCGCTCACGCCAGTGGCCCCTGCTCGCCACCCGCATGCCAGCGAGGCCTCCTGCCAGGAAGCCACCGGCACCGCCCTCGTCGGCCACCGCGACGGCGCCCGACGACAGGACGGGCGCCGATCCGGCACCTACCCGCCCAGTCGACGCCCAGTTCGGCGAGCGCGCCGAGCTGCGCCTGGTCGAGCCGGCCACGGCGGGCCTTCTGGTTCCCGACCCGGATGCCCGTGCGGTGCTCCGTCCCGTCGGGCAGCCGTTCGACGACGGCTCGCCCCGGCACCCTGCCTTCCCGCGCGATGTACTGCTGCTGGAGGACCTCAAGTCCCTCCTGGAAGGCCTCCCCGCCCGCGCGCGGCCCGGTGGCCGTAGCCGTCTTCGCTGCCGCCTTGCAGGTCCGCGAGGCCTTCTTCACGCCGAGTTCGCCGAGCCGGCGTTGCTGCTGACAGTCCGGGTTGGGCGATGACGGTATTGATGTGCGGGCGCAGGTGGGGTGCGCGTGCGCGGATGCGGTACAGCTCTTGGATGCTGCCGATCAGGTACGGCGTCTTGCCGGGATGGCTGGTGGCGTACTTGCCTGCGCGGCGGTCGAGCGTTCGCAGCAGTGCGTCGATTCCGTACTCGCGCTATTTCGCGCCGCAGGCTGCTTGGCCGCAGACCTCGTACAGATCGCCGACGCGGGCGCCGGGTGGAGGCTCGGACGAGTACTTGCAGTGCACGAGTGTGACCGTGCTGTCGGTGTCGTTGGCGGTGATGACGGCCCGTCGGGGGAGAAGTCGTCCACGCGGAATCCGCGGTCGGTGACCGGTGACGGGTGAGTCATGCTCCCGACGGTGAACGGCGGGCCTTCTCCTGTGCCGGCGCGCCGTTCCCACGGCCACTCCAGGCCGAGGAGCGGGGACGGAGGGCGGTCGGTCTGCTCGAACCGAACGGATCCGTGAGACTGGAGTTCGAAATACCTGTGGAGAAGCGCGACCGGTTCAACGACCTGACTCAGCGACGTACGTGGATCGATATTTTCGGAGGTCCGAGTTGAGATTTCACGACAACGAAGAACTCGACGTGACGGTCGTCGGGGTCGCTCCTGTCGGAGCACGGGTCGAAGTGGACGGACACGAAGGCGTCTACGGGTTCATCGACCGGGTGAAACACCCGTCGTGGTGGGATGGGACCATCGCCCCGCCTCTCGCCGGGGACAAGGTGCACGTCTGCGTCCTGGACCCCACGCGGGAGCCCTACCCCCGCTTCAGTGCGCTGCCGGCGGACATCGACACCGCTCGACGCCTGCGCGGAGAGGGATAGCGGTTGTCGAAGACGGCCCGCAGTTTCGGCTCGCTGTTGGGCATCGGCTTGTCGAAGACCTTCTTCCCGACCGGGGTGAGCCCGTGGCTGTGGTGGGCGGTCTTGCCGACGTCTATTCCGAGGAAGACGCCCACGCCTTCGGTGTCCGACATCGCACCCTCTCCAGCTCGTTGACCGGGCCGGCCTCGGCAGTGGCCCCGATGCTCGCGCATCCACGTCATGCAGACCTGCCGCCCGCGGACTGCCCGGCATTGCGCCGGACCGGGCGGCGGCCGGGTCTCTGTCGCCGACGCGGACCGGTTGTGGATCGTGGACGGCACGCTGATCCCGGTCCGCGACCGCACCGCCGGCGCCTCTCCCGCAACTACCGGTTCTCGGCGAACGTGCAGGTCATCATCGACGCTCAGTCGCCTGGTCATCGCATCCGCCCGGCCTGCACCGGGAAACAAGGCCGACGCCCCCCGTCTGGAGGGAGTCGGAGCTGCCCGCCGTGGCCGCGGGGACGACGGTGATCGCGGACGGCGCCTACCTCGGCACCGGCCTGATCGTCCCGCCGCAGAAGAGCCGGCCACCCCCTCCTGCGCGGCCAAGAGGACAACGCCGAACACCGACGAGTCCGAGCCCGCGTCGAGCACACCTTCGCCCGCATGAAGAGCTGGAAGATCCTCCGCGACTGCCGCCAGAGCGGAGACGGCCTTCACAACGCCGTCCAGGCCGTCGCTGCCATGCACAACCTCGCCATGACACGGTGAACCAGCAGGCCAGACGTCACCCAAGCCTGCCCGTGACGGACCTTCTGCAACACCCTTAGGCCGTGTATCGAAGGTAGATCAAGGTGAGGGGGGCCGTGGTTCGGGACTAGGCTCACCGGTCTGGTGTCGATCTGAGGAGACGGACGAGTTGGCTGCTGTGGTGCTTGTTCACGGCCTGTATCACCGTCCCGAGCACTTTGCGGTGTTGGCGGCACGGTTGCGGACCGACGGAACCGACGTTGCTGTACCCGAGCTCCACCGCGGCTCTTTGGCTGCTGACACCGCCGCCGTCCAGGCCGTCATCGACGCGTTGCCCGAACCCCCGGTCGTCCTCGGCCACTCCTACGGAGGGTCGGTGATCACAGGGGTCCGCGGAGCAGCACACCTGGTCTACCTGGCAGCGTTCGTGCTCGATGCCGGCGAGAGCGCGGCCGGTCTGGGCGGTGCGTCCCAACAACTCAAGGACGCCATCGTCGCCGAGCCGGACGGCTCGACCACCCTGCACCCCGGCCTGGCCATCGACACCCTCTACGGCGACTGCCCCGAACCCCTCGTCGCGCAGGCGGTCGGCCTGCTGCGTGCGCAAGCCCCGGGATGCGGACGAGGAGTCCCCCAGCACCACAGCTGGAAGAAGACTCCCTCCACCTACGTCATCTGCGCACAGGACCGCGCCATCGACCCCGGGCTCCAGCGGACCATGGCCTCGCGCTGCACCGACGTGCGCGAATGGCAGACAGGCCACTCCCCATTCGTGGGGCAGCCTGACCTCACTGTGGAACTTCTGCGAGAACTGCTCTCCACCGGCATCGCGCCCAGTCGGAACCAGGTAGTCACAACCACTCGTTGATCACTGCAATCAGAACCGTCGCCACCAGGCATGACAAGCTCGCGGTCCGCTACGAGCGACCGTCCTGATCGCAACCATCAACGCATGGCTGTGACCAGGACCTTCAAGACTCGTAAGGGCCGCCCCGGAAGTACATACTCCTGTGCGCTCGGGGACGGTCACCGCGCCCGTGCGCGGCATTGGAGCGGTCGGCAGGTGCCATCCGTTCGGCCAGCGCCCGCAGTGTCTCCAGGCCGGCCAGCACCTCCGCGCGATTGTCGGACACCTTCATCCACGCCGGCAGCCGAGCGTATCTGGGATCAGAAAGGCCAGGGCGGGGGATCACGAGAGCACGGCCCGCGCATCGAGGGCAGACCACAAGCATCCGGCCCGCGAACCGAGCCAACCAGCCCCCTGAGTCATAGTGACGAGCGAGATCAGTGCGCGGCTCGGAATCCATGACGGACACCATCGCAGGTCCGCGATACGAGCAGCCACAGGAATCTCGAACATGCCCCACCAGTCGCTACCAGCCACTCTCGATACACGGCCTAGAACCGTGTCGACCAAGATCACTGTCAGGCGGCGGTCAGCCGGCGCAGCCGTACTTCTTGGCGAGCGTGGTGGCGGCTTCCCGCACCACGGCCGCATTGTTGCGGATCTCGGGGGCGTCCGGGTCGACGAGGTCCTTCTCCTCCTCTTCCCCCTTTTTCGAGGGCGCCATGAGCGTCACCGTGATGTTCGGCGCCGTCGAGCCCATGCGTGCGGCACAGCCGGCGGGCAGGTTGGCCTCGGCCTTGTCGGGAAGCGCCCAGCCGGTGAAGCCGGGGCTGAGGGGGACGGAGTTCCTGGGCTGGTAGTGGGGGTCGTTCCGGTTGTCTTCGATGATCAGGGTGTAGACCCCTCGGGGGTAGTCGCTGTTCGCGTTGGCGCGCAGCACCTGGCACCCCTTGAACACCGCGTGATCGGTGCTCTTGCCCTTGTTTTCCCACTCCTGCGTGCTGACCTCGCCCCCCTTGCCGTCGTCGATCAGCTCCGCCGTCTGCCGGCTGAGCGCCCCATGACACAGCGTCTGCGGTAGCGGCGGCTTCTCGTCTTCAGGCCAGAAGCTCGCCGTCACGACGGCCACCCCGGCGGCGCCGAGCACGACGGTCAGCGGCAGCCACTTCCTGTCCATGTCTACGGCTGTCCCATCTTCTTCTGGGCGTCCTTGATGCCCTGCTGGTACCAGTTCTCGGCGGTCGTCTGGAGACCGTCCTCGTAATCGCCCGGGCTCGCGTCCAGCTCCTCCTTCGTGAGGCCCTTCTCGGTCGCCATCTTCCGCATCATGGCGTTCATCTGGTTCTCGCCGTTCTCGAAGTGGTTGACCATGTTCTTACGAGTTTCCTCGTCGACCTTGGCGCTGAGCTCGTTCATGTACCCGGCCGTGCCGGAGTCGACCGTGCGCTGGAGCGCGTCGCCGACGACGGGGATCGCCGTCAGGGGTGCGCCGATGGCGTGGTGGTTCATCCTCTGGTTCCAGGCGTTGGTGTCCTTCTCCGCCTGGCCGAGGTCGTAGATGACGTCGCGGCGCACGCCGTCGAGGTGGCCGAGAACCGACGCCGACTGCTTGACCCAGGCGCATCTCGGGATCCTCCTTGCGGTAGGAGTCCGGCGGGAAGCCGTTCAGTCCCTCGGCGCTCACCACGCTCTGCGAGTGGTGCATGACACCGAACGCCTTGGGGTCCTCGGCGACGCCGCGCATGAGACGGGTGAGGTCGCCCCGCTCGATCGTGAGGTTGTTGAAGTCGGTGGGCCCGTCCATGTTCTTGCCGAGGATCTGGTGCACGTCCGAGGCGTAGTCCCCGATCATGTTGCCCATGCTCGTGCGCATGGCCAGGGGCAGGGAGCTCTGGGTACCGTAGGTCTGCTCGCCGGTGTACTCCTTGGCGATCCGCTCGAAGATCGCGGCCTGCGCGCCGTCGTGGTGGGCGGGGACGCCGTGCAGCGGACTGCCCGGCTCACGGCCGGTGGCCGCGGCCTCCAGGGCGGCGCCGAACTCGGTGCGGGCCGATGTGCGCTGCGTCTCCTCGGGCATCTTGAACTCGACCTCGCCGCCCGGCCGCTTTCGGTCCTCCAGGAAGTACTTGAGGTTGTCCGTGGTGTTCGGGTCGAAGTAGTGCGTGGAGGCGGAGGGGTTGCGGCTCATGGCGTTCATCAGACCCTTCACCGGGTCCTCCGGCGTGCCCTGCCAGTTCTTCATGACGCCGTCGTAGGCGTCGTCGTTGTCCGTCTCCCACTCGCGGATGGTGTCGCCGACCTCGTGCAGGAACGCCTCGCTGTAGACCGGGTCGCCCTTGTCCTTGTCGTACGGGGACGCGTTCTTGTCGTTCGAGTCGTACGCCTTGTCGCCAGCGTCGGCGGCCATCAGGTCCGTGAGGTCCTTCAGGGTCGCGGCGCCGCCCCCGATGGAGCCGGGGTGGCGCGTGGGCAGGCCGTTGCCGTCGCGGGCCGTGGTGATGAGCTTGTCGGTCCAGGCCGAGATGACACCGCCGGGGGAACCTATCGAGGAGTCGGGTCCGGTGGCGGTGGCAAGGGAGCCGGAGAGGGCCTTGTAGAGGCGGGCGTCGGCGGCGGAGAGCTGGCCGTCGCGGCCGCCGTCTCCAGGCTCCCGGCGAGCAGCAGCACGGCCTCCTGCTGGTCGCGGCCCCGGTAGCTGAGGTTCATCATCAGCTGCTCGGAGAAGGCGGGCGAATTCTTGCCGCCCTCGGCGAGCTGCAGCACGCTCGCGCTCCTTGTCGTCGAGGTGCTCCCAGCGGGCGTAGAGCCCCGCGGCCTCGCGGCCGTTCTCGGCCTGCTGCTTTTCCTCCGCGCGCATGGGTGCACGCTGGCCTTCCTGAAGCCGTCACGGGCGTTCTTCTGTGCGGGCTTTGACCCGGGGTTCAGAGTCCGGGCACGCTCAGTGCTCCGATGAGGAAACCCGATCCGATCACGACGAAGAGGGCGCCGATCCCGACGAAGAGCCACCACAGGATGCCGCTTTCGGCCGGGAGCGTCCAGCGGGTGGGCTTCGCGGGGTCGTAGCGGACCTCGACCCGGGTGCCGACGGCCAGGGTCTTCTCGCGGGAGCGGGCGATGTCCGTGCTGGTTTCCATCGCCCGGCCGTCTGCGGTCGTCCAGGCGACGACCGGGTAGTACACGGTCGTGCCGGAGCTTCGGAAGGTGCGGGTGGCACCCTCGCCAGGCCCTTCCATCTGCGTCGCGGCGAGGCGGATCACCACGCCTTGGGCCCGCGCCCCGCGGCGGACCAGACGGCGTATCCGGTGCACCTTGGCGTACGCCGCCGCGCCGATGACGGCTCCGGTCATGGTGAAGACCAGTGCGAAGAGCCAGAGGACCTGGGACGTGCTCATGCGGGCTTCTCGATTCGGGGCAGACGTCGAGGGACGGGCGACGTTTGCCTCGCCGCTTCCCGCCGGAGGCGACGCCGGAAGCCGTACGCCGTGCAGCAGTTGATCACACATGTCGCCACGGCCGCGACCGAGGAGCACTCCCTCACCTCCCCTGCCAGACCGCGGAGTACCGCGCCGCGAACACCGACGGCACCGCCGTGCTCGACACCTCCCCGGGCGTGATGTAGGGCTTCTGGCCGCAGGGCGATGGCTGGGACGACTACCTCCCGAGCAGCACCTGGGATCCGGGCGGCGAGGGCAGCGTCACCGAACTCGACCACCCCGACGCCAGCCAGGTCGTCGTCTACGGGTACATGCGGGGCGGTACCTGCCCGACACGGATCCGCCCGACGCCGTGGACGCGCGCACGCACTCATCTCCCCGTGAGCAGCCGGACGGCAGCGTCGCACCCCTCCGCACCGCTGTCAGTGGCCCTGAGGAGGATAGTGATCATGACTGCGCTTCTTCCTTTGACCCTGCCCGCCGCCGTCGTGGGTGAGCACCTCGTCGACCTGACCGCCAAACACTCCGAGGGGTGGGCGTTCACGACGTACGACGTCGCCGCCGACGCGGCCGGAGCGACGTACGCGCTGTCCGGGGCGGTTCGCTACCGGGCGCGGGGCGACGCGTCCTCCGACCCGTTCCAGATGGACTTCACGTACCACGTGATCACCCGGTACGCCCCGGACGGGACACCCACCGCCACGGCCCTGTACGGCGGGGCCACGCGGGGCAACGTCCCGACCGGACTCGCCCAGGGATCGGAATTCAACCTGGCCGTCCTCCCGGACGGGACGGTGGCGGTCAGTTCCAAGCCGGGGAACACCCACCTGTTCTCCGCCGATCTGAGCCGGCTCGTGGAGTCCTGGCAGTCGCCCTGGGGGTGGCAGGAGGAGAAGCAGCGGACGGGCGATCCGTACGCCATGTCGATCGACGTCACGCCGTCCGGCCGACTGCTGTGCGCGGTGGCCGAGTACGGGGTGAGCAACTGGGCCGGGAAGGTACCCAACCTTGTCGCGCTCTCCGAGCCGGGCAGCACGCTCAGCCCCGGATCGAAGGCCACCCTGCGGGCCATCGCGACGCACGACGCGCGAGCCGACCGGCAGACGGAGGCCGACCGGTACCCCCACGTCCAGTACGACGGCGCGCCCGTCGCCGGCACGAACCGGCCGTCCCCTTCACTCACCGAGATGGTGTCCACGGACGACCGGACCCGCTACGACTACACGGGCTGCCGGATGGGCCGCCCCGCGGCGATGGGCGACGACCTGTTCGTCGTCCCCGTCTTCGGGAAGACCTACCGGTCGGGCAGCCGCGGACAGGTGTTCTCGTTCCTCCTGCTCGACGGGCAGGGCACGGAACGCGGGAAGCTGCAGGGAATGCACCGGTACGAGGACAGTCCGTTCACCGGGTTCTACTGGACAGTCGTCGGCGATCCGTACCGAGCCCGGGCCTTCCACCTCAACCGCTACGGCCTGTACGCCTGGGACGCCGAGGGGCAACTGCGCTCCCGGATCCGCACCGCAGACGCCCCGTTCAAGGCGCTCACCCACTTCCTCCTGATGGGCTGCACCCCCGCCGGCGAGCTGCTCCTCGTGCACCAGAAGCAGCACTTGCTGCTCCGGGTGCCGGTGCCGGAGGACCTCTGCGAACTGGAGGACACGGTACGGGCCGCCCTGAAGGACTACGGCCCCGGGCGCAACACGCTGAAGCGGCAGCACGCGCCGGTGAACTGGCACTGGACGGACGGCACCGCCCCCGTCCACCGCTTCTGATCCCCTGCGGCACGCGCGAGAGCCGGGAACACGCCGAAGTGCTCCCCGGCCCTGATGTGAGCCGTGCGTCAGAGCCGGGTGGGGCTTCAGCGCTCCGGTCACCTGCCGGCTCAGCGCAGAGGGGAGGCCGAGGTGACCTGCCCGGCGGCGAGGACGCGGGCGTACGTCCCCCCGGACCGGCAGGAGGTGTCCTCGACGGCTCCTGCGGCCTCGTTTTCCCAGGCCCGTCAGCACGTGGTCGGGCTTGGCCGAGGACGCAGGCCACACGCCGCTGCAGGCCCGTCGGGTCCGCTCCGGTAAGGGAAGTGAGCCACAGGTCAGTGTGCGACTGGAGCCCCTGCTCGCCGGAGCGGTGACCTCCTCTCTGAACCAGCTCGTCACTTTCGGCCAGTGGGAACGGTCTTTTAGGTCACCGCTACCGAAGGCCCCGGCTCAGGAGACGCTGTCACCCCACTCTGGAATCCAGTGCAGGCGCTGCCCGGCAATGGGTCGGTAAGCGATCGGCTTCGGGGGAAGGAACACGTCATGGGGGTACGAGGGCGAATGCGCGGGACCGGTATCGCAATGGGGGCCGCGGTGGTGGCGGTAGCGGTGGCATCTGGGCCGGCGGCGAGCGCCGACCAGTGGCGGCCTCGGCCGGGGACCCTGTACATCTCCGACCTGCCCAAGACCGAGTCGTGGCGCGCCGCACCGGTCGCGCGGGGCTGGGGCATGTCGCACGAGTGTCTGGCGAACTGGCCGGAAGGCCGGCCCGAGGTAAACGTCTGGCACCGGGACTTCAGCACCGCGGAGACCGCCTACGCCGAGCAGAAGGTGGTGGTCTTCGCCACCGAAGCGGAAGCCATCACCTTCGCGGAAGAGACCCGCAAGAGCTACGCCGAGTGCGCGAACCGCCCGCAGGAACCGGGGGTCACCGCCACCGGTTACGACCACGGCGTACTCGACGTGGAGGAAGGGGCGACGTTGCACGGGATGTACACCTTCGACGCCGAGGCGTCCGACCGCCCGCACTTCAACTACCTGTGGGGCGTCGGCCGCGACGGAGACACCGTCACCTTGAACATGTGGCAGAGCTACTGGGGGGACCCGCCGGTCAGCGAATGGAAGAACACCCTGCGGACCGCCGTGAACAAGCTGTACTGACCCGCCACGCGGCAGGCGAAGTGTTCCCGCCCGGCGTTATGAGAGGCGTTACCGCAGTCCAGGGCCACAACGCGGGCTCTGTTCAGCTGGGTGGGAGCGTGGAGCCCGCCCGCCCACAGCACAGCTGGCCCAAGTACGGCACGCTCCGAGAGCGGGTCGGCCTGGGTACGTCCGCCGTCCATCCGCCGACCTGTGCCCGTGCCGACCTTCACCTCACTGACCTGCGGCGGTCCGTCTTCAGTGCGCGCGGCCGCCGTGGCGGCGGGGGAGCGGCCTGCCGCGGTGGTCCTCGGCTGGATCGACGACCGGTACGTGGGGGCACTGCACGAGGAGCGGTGGCTGGTCGGCGCGATGAGAGTCGAGCCTGATCCCCGGCCTCTCGTCGGGGTAGGTGTCAAACACCCAGGTCGCCGGCCCGGTGTACGAGCGAGCCGGCGCGTCGGTGGACTGCCCGCAGTCCGGTCCCGGCCGTGTGACCCGTTCGAGGTCCGCAGTACCGTCCGCCCGGACCGTCAGGCGGCCGCCGTCCGAGCCTTGCCAGACCCTCGCCACATCAGCGATCGCGAGCGGTTCCTCACGGTCCTCGCCCAGCTCCATCCGGAAGGCGGCCACCAGCGCCGGGAACAGAGCTGTCGCGCCTGTGAACCACCAGAGGGTCCGCCGCCAGTCGGTACGCACCAGGTGCTCCTTCTCGTGACAGCCACGGCCGGACTGCACCTCCTGAAGCTGTTGAAGTCCGGGGTGCTGCAAGGGGAGAGCAGGTTCCGCCCGCCAAGGTTGCTTGTCTGATGATCGTTCTGGCCCCAGGCGTCGGGCTGGGCTGTGTCCGGCCCGTACCCTGCACCCGGTCCGCCCGCCCGACACGTACGGGCGGCCCGTCAGGGGCACCGTTGCGGAGCTGGGTTTTCACACTCACCACCTGGGATGATGTTGGGCCGAGAGCATGGCAGGGGGATCTGAGATGAGCGGGCGTGTGTCTGCAGGGGGCGAGTCGGCGGGGGACCGGCTGCCGAGGAGATGGGAGCCGGTTGTGGTTCCCGGTCCAGAGCCTGGCTGGTGGCCCGCGCCCGAATACCAGGGAGGGAATCCGAATCCCGCGCTGCAGTACGGGATGTGGGACTCTATCGCCCTCTCCCACCGGCCGATCGGTGTGCTGCCACCGCCCATGCAGGCATACGCGGACAGGCTCCTGCTGGTGGTGGAGAAGAGCTGGGAGGACCTGGGCGCTGTGGACGTCGTCTCGTTCCGCCTGGGCAGGACCTTCTTCGTCCTGAGCCAGTTCACCGAGGTGGAGGACACGGGCGTCACTGTGTGGCTCGACTGCCGGCACACCGACGACGAGGCCTCCCTCGCGCTCCTCGCCGAGACTCTGGGAATCCCGGCCGACTGCGTACGAGATCTCACCTGGTGCCCGCACCCGGTGGTCCGGTTGA
Source organism: Streptomyces yangpuensis (assembly GCF_001005295.1). Classification (GTDB taxonomy): domain Bacteria; phylum Actinomycetota; class Actinomycetes; order Streptomycetales; family Streptomycetaceae; genus Streptomyces; species Streptomyces yangpuensis. The sequence goes on from NZ_LBMK01000003.1 coordinate 1,157,781, forward strand.
TGTCGCCACCCCCGTCCCAGGACGCCCGGCGCTCATCGCGCTGGACACGCCTTCTCCGGAACTTCAGGAAGGCAGGGACCGGTCCTGCGGCCTCCTAGGAAGAGGAGGCCGTCCCATTCACGGGCAAGGGAGTCATGAAAGAGCGCTGGCCCGGCATGTGTCCGGGATCCCCCGGCAGACCAGCGAACGCCAGGAGCGGCCACTGCGCTGACCGGCCGACCACAGTGCTTCCCGAGGTCGCACGGCTCCCCGCCGATCCCTCGCTGATCCATCTCTCGTATCACCATGAACACCCCCTCATGCCCTACGAGTTCGAAGAAACGCTCGAGGTCTGGACGGTGAAGGCCCGGATCGACGCGGACGTCCTGGCAGAAGACATGGCCGCGTACGAGGACGTCGACCAGGACACGCTGGACGCCGTCCAGGACGTCGCCGTGGGCCGATGTCCTTCGTCCGGGTACGCATGTCGGCCCCGATCATCCCCTCGAGGCGATGGACGCCTACACCGGTGACGTCTGCCGCATCGGTGAGACGGTGCTGGACGTCGCCAGCGGGGAGTGGGACAGCGCCTTCGAGGAGGCACTCGCCCATCCGGTCGGGGACCTGCTGGTCATGGACCGGGTCAGCCTGGAACCGGCGTGGCGGGGGTTCGGCCTCGGCCCGGTCCTGGCGGGCGCGGCCGTCCGCCGGCTGTCGAAGGACTGTGCAGCGGTCGCCTGCGAGCCCGGCTCGGCCGACGGCCGCGACCTGACCGAAGCCCAGCATGGCGAAGCTGCCGCCAAGCTTGCGGACACATGGTCCCGCATCGGCTTCGAGCCGCTCGCCGACGGCGTGCACATCCTGGACTGCCGCCTGCGACGGCCCCACGACCTGCTCGCCGAACGGCAGCGCGAGTTCCAGGAGCTGTGCGGGGCCTGGCGCAACCACACCGCTCGTGAGCATGGCCGGCGGCGGGGGCCGGCACTCGTCGGGTCCCGGCCGTGAGCGCCTGAGCGAGACCACCGCCGTGACCGGACCCGTAGAGACGACACGTGTGATCAGTCCCCGTACCCCCGGAAAGACAGGGCTTGGCCCGGAGCAACAACTGCTGCGCGACCTGAAAGAAGCCGCAGCGGCCCCTACCGGCAAGCCACCCGTGCCTAGCCAGCGGACTCGGCGACAGGACGGGGGCATGGTGGAGCTGCTCCCGCATCGGGCCGCGGCCGCAGCCTCGGCTGTTCAGGCGCTGTCGATGCGAGCAAGCAAGGCCTGGGCCTCGGCGGTGCGGCGGTGGTCCGGTCCGAAGGCGGCCAGGCACGCGTCGTGGGCGGCTGCGGCGAGGGAGCGGGCCTTGGTGCCACGCCCCAGGCCGAGGAGGGAGGCGGCCGTGGCCAGCTCGACGGCGCCGGTCTCCGGGCGGCGCTGCTCCTGAGGCAGACGTCGGCGCAGCCCGTCGGCGCGCTCCGCCTCGGCGAGGGCCTCCTCGTGGCGGTCCTGGCCGTTGAGGCTGCGGGCCAGACCGAGACGCAGGACCAGGCTGAAGCGGTCCGGTGCGCGATGGGCGGAAAGCGCTTCCCGTGCCAGCTCCTCGGCCTCCAGGTGGCGTCCCAGCGCGGTGAGGGCGTAGATCTGCCCGTTGCGGGCGGCCGTTGCTATGAGCGGCATGTCCGGCCCTGTGCCGCGGGCCGCGATCCCGGCGACGGCCGCGCATTCTGCCTCGCATTCGGCGTACCGGGCGAGTGAGCTCAACGCCTGCGCGCGGTCCGAGCGCAGTTTGAGGGTCTGCGGGTGTTCGGCGCCGAAGATCCTGCCGGCGACTGGCAGCAGTGCGTCGTATGTGCTGACGGCATCGGCATGACGGCCTTGAGCGCCCGCAGCGAGCGCGGCGATACCCAGGGCCAGCGGCGCGTACGTGTCGCTGGCCGACCGCGACCGGGCCGCCGCCACGGAGCGTGCCTCGGCCTCAGCCTCCGCAAAACGCCCCGCCTGGTACAGAGCCGTGGCCTGGGTCAAAGGGGTTCTCGTTGTCCGACCGGCTTCGTCTCGGCTGCGCCACCGAAAGAGATTCATGCCCGGAGCATACGAATGCCGTCTGCCCTGGCACGGCCCCGGACCGCCGATCGAGCGGTCGGCCGGCCCCGGTTCTCCGCGCTCGGGGCGCGCCGCCCGGGTGGCTTAGACCCGGGCGGCGCCTGTGACACGCAAGTTGAGGGCCCACGCGTCACGCCCAGGCTAGGTCAACCACCTTTTCCCCGGCGGGCGGGCCTTCGCCAAGATCTGACGGCGACGGCGACGGCGGCCGTGGCCGGCGGATCGTCGTGGCATGGGGTACTGGGACTGCTCAGTGCCGGTCGTAGATGCCGAAGATGTCGATGATGAGGTCGGTGTTGTTGCCGCTGCGGTTGAAGAAGTCGACGATGCCGTGGTTGCCGGTGCTCGCCTGGACCAGGTTGGGCACGGTCTTGCCGGCCGTCCAGTTCAGGGTGGAGGAGTTCGGTGCGACCGGCGGGGTATGTGTCTTGTTCTCGTACTGCCACAGGGCGTTGGGGTCGGGGGCGACCGTGAGGTGTCCGGGGCCGCCGGTGTTGGTGACGGTGGTGTTGAGCACCATGGCGGTGGCCGTCGGGTCCTCCTCGCCGTAGGTCGAGAAGATGTAGCGGTAGGGCTTCAGGGGCCCGGAGGGCCACTGCGCGGGGTCGCGGGTGTCGAGGTCTCTCTTGGGGCGGATGGGAATGTAGGCGCTCACGCTCTCGGGGCTGTAGTAGCCGACGACGTCGACGATGACGTCGGCCGGGTCCCAGCCGCCGTTGCGGACGTTGATCTTTCCGTCCGCGCCGATAGGGACGATGACCGCGTTGGCGATGGTCTGCCCGCCGGTGAAGTTCAGGTTGGAGGTGTTCGGCGCGGCCTGGCCGCTGGGGAAGACGGTCAGGTGGCCGGCCGCCCGCGGGTTGGTGACGGTCACGTTGAGCGCCACGGCCTTCGCGCCGGCCGGGACGCCACGGGTGCCGGCGATCTGCACGGCGAACTGGCTCTGGCCGGAGACCGGGCCCCGGGAGGTGCCGAGGCCCTCGCGGGTGTCGACGAAACGGGTGGGGTCGGTCGGGGTGTAGCCGTTGGCCGAGGTCCGGGTGAAGTAGCCGGTCACGTCGGCGATCAGGTCGACGCCCTGCTCGCCGCTGTTGTACAGGTTCACGTAGCCGTTCTTGCCGACCGGCACGATCACCAGGTTCGGTACCGAGTCGCCGGCCGCGTAGTTCACGTTCGACGTCGTCGGGCGGTCGGTGCCGTCGGCGTACGCGCGGACGTGACCGGCGGCCCTGGTGTTGGTGACCGTGACGTTGAGGACCACGGCGGCGACGTCGGCCGGGATGCCGTGGTTCCCGGCGACCTTCACACGGGTCTCGCCCCACGCCGGCACCGGCGCGGCCTGCGCGGTGCCCGTGCCGTCGCGGGTGTCGAGCAGACGGGTGGGGCTGTGCGGGGTGAACTCCGAGCCCGGAGTGATGAACGGCATCTCGTTGGTCGCCGATACGCCCGCGGCGCCGTCGGGGCCGTAGACGGTGACCTTGACCGTGTAGCTGCCCACCTCGGCGTAGGTGTGGTGGGTGGTGATGGTCGTGCTGCCGCTGGCGACCTCGCCGCTGTTTGTGCCGTCGCCCCAGTCGATCACGACCGAGAGCACGTTCAGGTCACTGGTGATCTCGGTCTTCAGGGCGATCGTCCGGGCGCTGCCGGCCGTGCCGCTGAGACCGATCTTGATGTCACCGTCCACAGCGGCACCCGCCCCCTGCGCAGCGGCCGCAGTCTTGCTTCCCGCGGCCGGCGGGGTCTTCTGCACCGACCGGTCGGCCGGGCTGCTGAAGGTGAACGCGTTCGCGGCGCTCTTGAGCAGGTCCCTGGACGAGGTGACGCCGTGGGTCCCGTCGGCGGACGGTCCCGCGGCCTGGGCCATGCCCCCCGGCACGAACCCGATGCCTGCCGCGATCACGGCAGCGGAAAAAACGAGTCGGCGACTGCGCACCGGCCCCCCTGGTGTTGTCGAACGGCCAAGTTGATCTCGAAGAAGCGTTCACACTACAGAGCCGCTTCACCCGGCACAGAGGGAGTTTTGGGGCGGCGCGACCGCGTAAAGGTCCCTTTGCGCCACCGCTCCGCGGCCGTTTGTGTCATCGATCACGCGCCCAGGACGTCCCCACCGCGCGGAACCCGCCGCCCGAATGCACCCCGCGTTCGGCGCCCGGGGCTGCCCCCTGAACCCCTGCTGTACGTCGAGCGGTGAACGCATGGTGCCGGATAACTCCCTGAAATAGTCTCCCCGACGCGGCCGAGGATGGCCCCTCTCGGGCCTCTGAGGGGTGCTTGGGCGGACAGGGGGCCGGGGTCTGGAGGGGTTCCGTCTCTGCCTTCTCCGGGGGTCGTAACAGCCCACTCCAGCCCTCCTGATATGCCGTCTGACCTGGCCGTTCATGCCCCTCGTTCCTATCATCGGTCTCGGTCGAAAGGGGGGCCGGATGGACCGGACCGTACGCACCGTCGAGGACGTTCTCGCGCTATCGGACGGGCTCTTCACATCTGAATCCGAGGCCGGCCGCTTGGTGACAGGCGACGGAAAGGGCTTCTGGGACGGCTTCTATGCCGACCGGTCG
>NZ_LBMK01000003.1:1162720-1284103 GCF_001005295.1 Streptomyces yangpuensis
ACTCACCGACGCCGACCTCTACCGTGAACGCGACTTGCAGGGCGGCCTCGCCTACACACCCGAATCGCTGCGCTGGATCTTCTCTGACCTGGCAGAGGTCGAACTGCGCCGCATGCGTGAGGAACCGCCTGGGTCAGCGCTGTTCGGCGTGACGTTCCTGTGGACCGCCTTGTTCCGTCGGAGTGCGGCTGCCTAGGCTCGGTCTGTCAGGTGTCGTACTCGCCGTTCCACGGAGCCGAGAAGCCCAACCTGTCCGGATAGAGCTCGGCCCAGTCGTGCTCGCCGTTCCCGTCCTCGGCATGGCACTCCGTGATGAGGCCGAAGACCACACCGCCAACGGTGAGCCGGAACGGCCGGATCGCGATGTCGCCGTACTCACGCTCTGCGAGGCCGGCGAGGAGGTCGGCCAGCCGGGCCTCCGCGCGGGCGACCACGGAACGCTCGTCATACGGGCGCTTCATCTGCTCCGCCCACGTACCGGCGCACCAGATGTCGGACTCCTGGTGGCGCCCGTCGTGGTCGAACGTGTGCAGCACGGCGAAGAGCCGCTTCGGCTCCTCCCAGCCGTCCCCCATCGCGAACCCGTCCGGGAACGCATAGGTGACCGAAGCCAGAAACTGGCCGCCGCTGAACCGGCCGATGGTGCTCGTTCGGTAGTCCGGCTCATGGGCGACAGGGATGATCTCGGGGACAGTCATGCCCGCACCTTAAACACCAGGTGAGCCACGGCCCTTCATGGGGCACAGCGCAGGCGGGGCGGCGGGCGCGGGCGGTGGCGGTGGCGAAACGATCCTGTGGCGTCGGCGTCGGTTCGGCAGACACGGGCCGCACGGAGCCGAAGGGCTCGCGTACGGGTCACGCATGCTTCCGCTGACGCTCCTCCCGACGGCCGGCAGCCACGTGCCCGGCACCGGTTTGCGCTCCTGTGCGGGGGCGTGTTGGGCGGGGCCTCGCGTCGCATGACCGAACCCGCGTACCTCCGCGCAGCGATATCGGTGCGAGGGGCCATGGCCGTCCGGGACCTGTCGGGCGAACTGCCCAGAGAATACGGACTGGGTGCGGCCACTCCTGACGAACTGAAAGGCCCGAACACTCCCGGCCTCGCCGCCATGGTCAGACGTGCGCGGTGCCGCGTGTTGAACCCGTGGCGTGACTCAGGACGAACTCGCTTACGAGTGCCGCCGTGGCATGGCTGGCCTCGAGGGTGACGCCGTGCCGGATGCGCGGCAGGAGTTCGAGCCGCGCACCCGGAATCCGGGTTGCGGTGAACTCGGCGACCGAGGAGCGGACGATCGGGTCGTCCGCCCCGTGAAGAACCAGAGTGGGTGTGGTGATCTCAGCCAGGCGGGCCGTGCAGTCGTGGTCCTCGACCGCTGCTGCGCGACGCGCACCGGCGTCCGCCGGGCGGACGCGCAGGGCGCGTGCGAGGACGGCGACCAGTTCCGGGTCGGCAGCCCGGCCCTCTGGGCTGAGGACGAGGTCCAGCATGAACTGCTCCCGCTCGTCCGGCCCCAGGGCCGCGATGCGGTCCGTGAGGTCCTCGGTCATGGACAGGCTGGGGGTCGTTCCTACGAGGGTGAGGGATGCGATCCGTCCCGGGTGGCGGAGCGCCAGCCGCATGGCGATGATCCCGCCGAACGAGGCTCCCAGGACGTGGACGCGCTCGTGGCCCAGTGCGTCGACGAGCCCGGCACAGTCGTCGGCCAGCCGGTCAAGGTCGTAGGGCTCCGGCCCGTTACGGGTGTCTCCGGTGTCGCGCTGGTCGTAACTGATCGCGCGTATACCTCCGTCCAGCAGGGAGCGGAATGTGTCGAACTGACCACGGTGCCCTTCGCCCCCGTGCAGCAGGACCAGCGGTTCCCCCTCGCCCGAGGTGATGTAGGCGGTCTAGACTCCGTCGACCGTCATGTGCTCGTACGCAGTGGAATGCATCCACACATTCTCTCCGCCGCCGCTGACCACCCGGGGAAGACGGCAAGTCAGCGCCATCCGACTGACTGCGAAGCCGGGCACATGGCCTGCGGGACGGACGAGGACGGTCAAGCTGCAGGGACTTCGGACGAGGCCACTGGCAGAAGGTCCTCGACAGGTACGAGGCCACGCACCCCGAAACCCACCTGCTCCGGGCCCAGACCGCATCCTCCAGCCCGCCGAGTGGAGCCGGCCCGCCGACGGGCGCGGCAGGGCGCCGGTGCAGGCTGGGCGGTAAGGGACGGACGGCCGGTGGTCGACGTCCTGGAATGGGACGGCAGCGTCACCCCCGCCCGCCCCACAGGGGTGCAGACCGCGCTGATCAGGGCCAACTACCGAGCGGGGCCTTGTGGGGAAGCGGGCTGGCAGGAGCCGATCGCCACTCCGCCCGAGACGGCCGCCGGCAGTGAGTGCGAGGACATCGACGTACCGGCGGGCTGACCGGGCGCCGGCCGCACCCTCAGGGGCCGTCGCCGGCGGATGCGCGGCCGGCCGGCCGGGTCGGGTGAGGGCGGTCGCCCTGCGCGAGAGCACTCTGTCCGGGTGGCGCTCACCCCTCGCCCCAGCGTGGCCAACTCATTGAGGCTGAGCACGGATCCACCCCGGCCCCATGCTTCCGGACCCCCGGTCCGCCGCGGTGGCGGCGGACCGGGGGTCGGCTGGCCGGTGCGTCAGCCGCTCTTGCGGCGGACCTTCTTGTTCTTGCCGCTCGCGGCGCTGCTGGAGCCCTGGACCTTGGCCCGGTTCTGGTGGGACTGCTGCGCGTGGGCCTTCGCGGCGTTGCGCTCCATGGCCTCCCGGAAGCGGCGCTTGGCGGCTTCGGCCGGGGACTCGTCCTGCGGGGTGCCTGCTTCGTCAGCCATTCGTCCTCCTGGAGTGATCAAGCGGCTCCAGTCTGACAGTCGCCGCACGCGCTGACCAGCGACTTCCTGGATGCCCCAAGGGAGGCTTGGAGAGGTCATAAGATTTGTTTATGGGGTCATAAGGCGATACCGGGTGCTGGGTTAGGTTTACCTTCGTTTAGAGTTCCCTCTGATCAACTCTTGCTCCGCCCTGCCGTCGCTCGAAGGGAACCTCTGCCATGCCTCGCCCTCTGCGGGTAGCAATCGTCGGTGCCGGCCCGGCCGGCATCTATGCCGCCGACGCGCTGCTGAAGTCCGAGGCCGCCGTCGATCCCGGTGTGTCCATAGACATCTTCGAGCGCATGCCCGCGCCCTTCGGCCTGATCCGCTACGGCGTAGCCCCGGACCACCCGCGCATCAAGGGCATCATCACCGCCCTGCACCAGGTGCTCGACAAGCCGCAGGTCCGCCTCTTCGGCAACGTCGACTACCCGGGCGACATCAGCCTCGACGAGCTGCGGTCCTTCTACGACGCCGTGATCTTCTCGACGGGCGCCACGGCCGACCGCGCGCTGGACATCCCCGGCGTCGACCTCGACGGCTCCTACGGCGCCGCCGACTTCGTCTCCTGGTACGACGGCCACCCGGACGTGCCGCGGACCTGGCCGCTCGAGGCCGAGAAGGTCGCCGTACTGGGCGTCGGCAACGTGGCCCTCGACGTCGCGCGCATCCTCGCGAAGACGGCCGACGAACTGCTGCCCACCGAGATTCCGGCCAACGTCTACGACGGCCTCAAGGCCAACAAGGCCCTCGAAGTGCACGTCTTCGGGCGCCGCGGCCCGGCCCAGGCCAAGTTCAGCCCCATGGAGCTGCGCGAGCTGGACCACTCGCCCAACATCGAGGTCATCGTCAACCCCGAGGACATCGACTACGACGACGGCTCGATCGCCGAGCGGCGCGGGAACAAGCAGACCGACATGGTCGCCAAGACCCTGGAGAACTGGGCGATCCGCGACATCGGCGAGCGGCAGCACAAGCTGTACCTGCACTTCTTCGAGTCGCCCTCGGAGATCCTCGGCGAGGACGGCAAGGTCGTCGGCCTGCGCACCGAGCGCACCGAGCTCGACGGCACCGGCAACGTCAGGGGCACGGGCCGGTTCACCGACTGGGACGTCCAGTCCGTCTACCGTGCGGTCGGCTACCTTTCCGACGAGCTGCCCAAGCTCCCCTGGGACGTGGCGACGGGTACCGTCCCGGACGAGGGCGGCCGCGTGATCGACGCGGGCGGCCACATGCAGTCGACGTACGTGACCGGCTGGATCCGCCGCGGCCCGATCGGCCTCATCGGCCACACCAAGGGCGACGCGAACGAGACCGTCGCGAACCTGCTCGCCGACCACGCGGAGGGCCGCCTGGCCACGCCGGCCTCGCCGGAGCCGGAAGCGGTCGAGACCTTCCTCGCCGGGCGCAGCGTGCGCTACACGACGTGGGAGGGCTGGTACCGGCTGGACGCCGCGGAGAAGGCCCTCGGCGAGCCCCAGGGCCGCGCGCGCGTGAAGATCGTGGAGCGCGAGGAGATGCTCGACGCGAGCGGAGCCTGAGCTCGGCGGGGGGCCGGGACCGGACGGGTCCCGGCTCCCCGCACATGCGGCGCCCCCCCCGGCGTCCCTCGTCCGGGGGACGGCCGCTGCGGGGGCGGAATGCCGGGCCGCCGAAGGGAGTTGGACACGAGCACGACACCGACCCCGCAGGCACTGGAGGGCTCATGAAGATCGGCATCATCGGAGCGGGCAACATCGGCGGCAACCTCACCCGCCGGCTCACCGCCCTCGGACACGAGGTCGCGGTGGCCAACTCACGGGGGCCCGAGACCCTGACCGCGCTCGCGCAGGAGACCGGCGCCACCCCCGTCACCGTGGACCGGGCGGCGCAGGGCGCCGAGATCGTCGTCGTGGCCATTCCGTTCAAGAACGTGCCGGACCTGCCCGAAGGGCTCTTCGACGGTGCCGCACCGGGCTTCGCCGTCATCGACACCGGCAACTACTACCCGCGCCGGCGCGACGGCCGGATCGCCGGCGTGGAGGACGACGGCCTGACCGAGAGCCGCTGGACCGAGCGGCAGCTCGGACGCCCCGTGATCAAGGCCTTCAACGGCACCTACGCCGAGGACCTCCTCGACCGCCACCGCCCGGCCGGTGCTGCGGACCGGATCGCGCTGCCCGTGGCGGGTGACGACGAGGCGGCGAAGAAGGCCGTACGCGACCTCATCGAGGAACTCGGCTTCGACACGGTCGACTCGGGCGGCATCGACGACTCCTGGCGGCAGCAGCCCGACACCCCCGTCTACGGACTGCGGGAGGGAATCGAAGGGGTCACCCGGGCCCTCGCCGAAGCCTCCCCGGTCCGCCCGGAGGCCTTCCGCGGCTGACGGCCGTGGGAACGGCAGGCCGTGCGCCTGCGTCTGTGCGGTCATAGTGATCGGGGCCGGACCGGACGGCCGGACGGCGGTGAAAGGGCGGGGCTGTGCGGGAACGCCGAGGGGCAGGAGCGGCGCTGGTGGCCGTCGCGGTGGGGGTGCCGCTGCTCGTGGCCGCGACCGTCATGGCGGTCGTGTTCACCGGGACCGGTGTCGTGGGGCGCAGCCCGCTGCACCGGGCGGTGGACCAGTACCTCGACGCGGTGGGCGGCGGCGGTCCCGCACCGGCCACCGGACCGGGCAGCGGGTGCCCCGGCGGCGCCCCGGACCCCGCGGACGCCCTGCGCGGCCTCGCGCCACGCTTCGGGCACCGCATCGTGTCGTCCACCGAGAGCGGCGACAGCGCCGCCGTCAACGTGGACCTCACCCCGGTCGGCGGCGACCCGGTCGCGGTGCTCCTGGAACTGCGCCGGACCGGGGACCGCTGGGACGTGTGCACGGCCTCGACGGGCCGGGCCGCGATCGACCCGTTCTGAGTGCCGGGTTCCGGGTACCGCGCGTTGCGTTCGGTACGGCCGGACCCGCGGGGTGCTCAGGAGTCCCGGCCCCGCTCCAGCACACCTCGGACATAGGCCGCCTGGCCGGCGTGCTGGAGGTCGTCGGCGATCACACTGACCAGGCGCACGCCGAGGGTTACCGGCGGGTCCCAGCGCTCGTCGACCACCCGGTCCAGGTCGGCGGCCGTGAGCCCGCGGACGAAGTCCAGGGTCTGCTCGTGCACCGCGTCGAAGTAGCCCAGGAGCAGCTCGCCCGAGTCGACCCGGACCGTGCCCGCCTGCCGTGCGGAGTGGCCGTAGCCGGTGGACGCGGCGGGCAGCGGCAGGCCGAACCTGTCCGCCCAGCCGCCGGTCTGCCACACCTGTTCCCGGGCCGCCGCGGCCGCGAGGTGGTCGTCCTGGATCCGGGTGAGGTGCCAGACCAGCCAGGTGATCGAGTTCGCCGCGGGGTCGACCCGGGCGTCCAGCAGCTCCACCGGCAGCCCGTCCACGGCCTCGTGCACGACCTCCCGGATCCGACCGAACCCGTCCGCGATGACGTCCGTAGCCTTCATGCACCCACCATGCAAGGCCCGGCGGCCCGTCCTGCGCGAACGACACGCGGGGGCGGGCCGCCGGGCCGGCGGTCGCCGGGTCAGCCGGCGGCGTCGGCCTTCACGGGCTCGGCGCTCGCGGCCGGTCCGGCCGCGGCGGGCCGCGCGGGGGCCGCCGTGGCGGGCCGGTGGCCACCGCGCAGGCCGAATCGTCCGATCAGCGCGACGAGGGCGAAGGCGGCGGCCCCGATCGCGAAGGTGAGGGTGAACCCGGACTCGGCGGGCAGCGGCGGCACCCCGGCGGGCAGGTGCTCGATGGTCCGGGACGCGAGGATCGTCGTGACGACGGCACTGCCGATCGCACTGCCCGTCGAGCGGGAGATCGAGTTGATGCCGTTGGCGATGCCGCTCTGGTGCGGCGGGACGCTGGACATGATCACGGCGGGCATGGCGGCGTAGCCGAAGCTGACGGCCGCGCCGACGACCAGGCCGGCGCCGATCACCGAGAAGGCGTGGCTGTGGTCCACCACGAGCCAGGCGAAGCCGGCCGTGCCCAGTGCGGCGGCCACGCCCAGGGCCGCGCGCGGCCCGCGGTGGCGCACGATCCGGCCGCCGAGCGGCGAGGCCAGCAGCGAGACGACCGCGCTGGGCAGCAGGAACTGCACGGAGGCGCGCAGGATCGACGCGTCGAAGCCGTAGCCGGTGAGCGCCTCGGGCATCTGCACGAGGTACGAGACGCCGAGGAAGCTCGCGAACATGCCGAAGCCGACGAGGAGGCCGGCCAGGTTGGCCATGAGCACCGGGCGGTGCACGAACATTTTCATGTCGACCAGGGGTTCGCGGACCTTGAGCTCGGTCACCACCCACACGGCGGCCATGACGGCGGCGCCGGCGAAGCTGCCCAGCGTACGGCCGGAGGCCCAGCCCCACTCGTGGCCCTGCGAGATCGCCAGCAGGAGCAGCAGCAGTGCGGCGCCGAGGGTCAGGGCGCCGAGGAAGTCGGTGCGCCCACCCGTCCTGGTGCGGGTGGCGGGCACCAGCACGAGGACCGTGAGCAGGGCGAGGACCGCGAGGCCGGTGGCCATCCAGAAGGCGTCGCGGTAGTCCGCGTCTGGTCCGGAGGTGAGCAGGCCGGTCGCGACGAGCGCCAGGCCGCTGCCGAACGCGAGAGTGCCGCTGACCAGTGCCATCGCACCGGGCAGCTTCTGCGGGCGGATCTCTTCGCGCAGCACCGAGAGAGCGAGCGGGAAGATCGCGGTGGCGGCGCCCTGCAGGACGCGGCCCAGGATCAGCAGCGGGAGCGAGGAGGCCAGCGCCGTGAGGACGGAGCCGGCGACCATCACACCGAGGACGGCCACCAGGGTGGGCTTCTTGCCGTGCTGGTCGCCGAACCGGCCGAGGAGCGGCGTGAAGACCGCTGCCGACAGCAGGGTGGCGGTGGTCACCCAGCTGACGTCGGCGGTCGAGACGCCGAGGTCGTCACGGATCAGGCCGAGGATGGGGACCGGCAGGGTCTGCATCATCGACACGACCATCGCGGCGAGGCTCAGGGCGAGGACGACGACCGTCTCGTTCCGCTGCCCGGTGGCCGGGGCTGCGGGGGATGGGGTGCTCATGGCTGCGGGGACCTTCTTCGTGTTTCGGAGCTGAGGAGCTTCGGAACCCAGATGTTTGATGTCATCAAGTAACTCGGTCGAAGGTAGAGGTCGATATTTGAGGTAGTCAAGTAAACAATTGATAATGTCAAGCGTTCTGAGTAGGCTCCGGGTATGAGCGAGACCGCCACCCCCGCCCCCACGAAGGTCCAGCTGCTGGAGCTGCTCGCCGCCATCGGCACCGCCCAGTGGCGCGAGTTCGCCGCAGCCGCGGCACAGCACGGCCTCACACCCACCCAGGCCCGCGTTCTCGCCCAGCTGGAGGGCCCCGTGCCCATGCGCGGCCTCGCCGTTCTGCTGGTCTGTGACGCCTCCAACGTGACGGGCATCGTGGACCGCCTCGAAGCCCGCGACCTGGTGCGCCGTGAACCGGACCCCCACGACCGGCGCGTCAAGAACGTCGTGGCCACGGACGCCGGCCGCCAGGTCATCCGGCGCGTACGGGAGGAGATGCAGGCGGCCCACGGCGCGCTCGACACCCTCGACGAGGCCGAGAGCGCGACGCTCTACGCCCTGCTGGCCCGCCTGCGCCCGTCGATGGAGAAGGGCTAATGTCGAGCCCCGTGGACACCCTTCAGACGATCAACGACGTGCCCGTCCTGATGTGCGCGGCCGAGGGCGGGACCATCGCGGGTGAACGCGAGGCCCTGGACTTCATCGGAAACGCCTCCTACCAGGGCGCCGAATGGGCCGTCATCCCCGTCGAGCGGTTCGACGAGGCGTTCTTCCGGCTGAGCACCCGGGTCGCTGGCGAGATCATCCAGAAGTTCGTCCAGTACCGGGTGGGCATCGTCGTCCTCGGCGACATCTCCCGCCACACGGCCGCCAGCCCGGCGCTGCGGGACTTCGTCCGCGAGTGCAACCGGGGGCGCCAGACGTGGTTCCTCGCCGACACCGAGGAGCTGCGCGAGCGGCTGACCCGGGGCTCGGCGTGAACGGCGGCGGCGACATCCGCGTCCTGAGCGCGGCCGACCGGCCCGCCACGGTGTGGAAGAACGGCGGGGGAGTCACCCGCGAGATCGCCGCCTGGCCCGCGGACGCGGACATGGAATCGTTCCGCTGGCGGGCGAGCCTGGCCGAGGTGGCGGCGGACGGCCCCTTCTCGGTCTTCCCCGGGATCGACCGCACCCTCACCCTCGCCGAGGGCGCGGGCATGGACCTCGTGGTGGCGGGCGCGCACCGGCTCGTGGACGAACGCTTCGTGCCGCAGGACTTCGCCGGGGACGAGCCGACCGACTGCCGGCTCCTCTCCGGTCCCGTCGTGAACTTCAACGTGATGTACCGCCGCGGCGCGGCCACGGCGGAGACCGCCGTCGTACGGGGCCGGCTCGGCCTGACTGCCGAACCCAGCGAGACCCTGCTGGTGGTCGCCCTGGACGGCACGGCGACGCTCGAAGCCCCATGGGGTCCGGGCCACGCCCTGGGCCCGTACGACGCGGCCCTGGTACGGGGCCCGTTCACCGGCCTCGTACGGACCGCCGGCCGCGCGGCCGTGGTCCGCCTCCGCTAGTGCTGTGACGGCGGCTCAGCGGGCGCCGAGCTTGATCCATTTCGCGGTGCTCGGTACGCCCTTCGCGTCGAGCAGGAAGAGCATGTAGAGGCCGGGCGGGGCGTCGGCCGCGCCCGGCGGGGTCCGCAGCCCGATCCTGTCGCCCCGGACGCCGGTCATCCGCAGATCCAGGTGGCGCTGGCTGGTGTTCACCGAATGGGTGACGGTGGTCGGGGCGAGCAGGACGGCCCGCCGGGCGTCCTTCGCCGTCGAGCTGGACACCTCGAAGGCGGTGTCGTACGGCAGGTCGCCCGCCGGGACCCGGTCGAGCACCGGCCGGGCGCCCCGGTGCAGATAGGCCGGCTCGTAGAGCTCGATGCTCCCGTCCATCCCGTCCGTGATGTCGGGGTCGTTGGCGATCTGCTGGAGCTCGTCGCCGGTGACCATCATCCGGCCGTCCGGCAGGATCAGGGCGTTGGAGTGGTAGCCGCGGGGCAGCCGCTGGGCCGGCCCCAGCGTCCACCGGCCGCGCGCGTCGCGCAGTTCGATCTGCCGGTACTTCGGATCGGCCTTCGGGTTGAACGGGCCGTGTCCGTAGTCCCGGGTGTCCAGGGCCCCGTTCACGGTGATCAGCGTGCCGTCCGGCAGGATCAGGGTGCCGTCCTGGGTGCGGCCGAAGGCGCGGGGCTCCTCGGTGGTCCAGCGTCCGCCGGACAGCCGGTACGTGTGCGGGTCGCGCGGGTCGCCGCCGAGGACCAGGACGGAGTCCGGGCCCCGGAACCCGGCCGGCAGCGGGACGGCCGAGCCGTAGCCCCGGAAGTCGGCGGGCCGCCGCGGCAGGTCCCTGCGTACGTCCCCGACCGGGTCGAAGAGCCACTGCTGGTCCGCGTCGCGCCCGAGCCCGTAGATCATCCCGTCGCGCAGCGAGAAGAGGTGCGGGTAGTCGTTGCGGAAGGGGGCGTCCGAGCGGAGCCGCCCGGCGGGGACGCCGACCGGGATGTCGTACGGCCGCCAGGGCACGCGGTGTCCGAGCGCGGGGAAGCGCTCCACCACCGGGGTGGGGGTGCCCGTACCGCGCTCGGACTGGCCGGACATGATGACCTGCCGGCCGTCCGCGCCGGTCACGACCGAGGGGTACCAGCGGCCGACCGCCATGTCGCGGTTGCGGAACCACTTCTCGGTCCACGGATCGAAGACGAAGGACAGCCTGGCGCCGCTGCCGCCCTTGCCGCCGACGTTGCCGCCGAAGACCCCGACCATCCCGTTGGGCAGGTAGGAGTGCCCGGCGCAGAAGAACGGCGCCGGGCGGGGGGAGTAGGTGCCGTCGGGCACCAGCACCACCGGGGGCGGCACGTTCGTGAAGGCCCCCGCCCCGGTCCCCGCGGCGGGGTCCCACAGCCAGGCGCGGCCGGCGTTGGTCCGGCCGACGGTGTTCGTCGGCCCGGTCTCCTTCGTGGGGTCCGCCTCCACGCGCTCGAAGGAGAACAGCAGCACCTTGCCCGTGGGCAGCAGGGCCACGTGGACCCCGAAGTCGGGGGAGGGGAAGAACCGTGTGAAGCGGCCGAACCGGGCGGCGCCGAAACCGGCGTTGGCCCTGCGCTGGGACTCCTTCAGCGCCGCCAGGCTCGCCGTCCGCCTCGACTGCGGATACCCCTGGGTGCTCCTGGCCGCCTGGCGCAGCTGCGCGTGGGTGCGGGCGTGGTCCTCGCCCAGCACGGCGGCCTCGTCGCCGGTGTGGTGGACCGCCGCCCGGGCCGGCGCGGGCGGCGGCCCGGCCACCGGGAGGGTCAGGGCGGCGGCGAGCGCCAGCACCGACAGGACGGCGGACCGCGATGCGCGGGACATGGGACTGACTCCTCACCGCAGAAGGGCCCGGTGCCGGGGCCGGCTCCGGCACCCGCTGATGCCCTGAAGGATCTCGGCGATACTAGGACAAAGCGGAAGCGTGAGCGGTTGCGACCCGGCCCGACCGGTGCGTTCTCGGGGCCACTTGGGGCCACTTGGGGTGATGTGGGGCCACTGAGGTGACGTGGGGCCGTTCGGCGGGTCGGTATATGGCGGTTTATCGTTTCTGCGGTGAACCGTTTCGGCCGTCAAGGTGAGAGCGCGTACCCGTCGACCCCATCCGCCCGCCGCCGACCGCTATCCATGTCGGTGTGATCAAGTCGCTCCGTACCGGTTTCACCGCAGCCGCCGTGACCGCAACGCTCGTCACGCTCAGCCCCTCCGCCGGGGCCTCCTCCTCCCCCTCCTCCCCCGCCGCCCCCGCCGACCGCGTGACCGTGGACATCGCCACGGTCAACGGATCGGGCTGCCGTCCCGGCAGCGCCGCCGTCGCCGTGTCACCCGACAACTCGGCCTTCACCGTCACCTACAGCGAGTACGTGGCCCAGGCCGGCGGCGGCGTCCCCGCCGTCGAGGGCCGCAAGAACTGCCTGCTGTCCCTCGTCGTGCACGTCCCGCAGGGCTACACCTACGCCATCGCCAAGGCCGACTACCGGGGCTTCGGCAGCCTGCAGCCGGGCGCGGTCGGCACGCAGAAGGCCAGCTACTACTTCCAGGGCATGAGCCAGACCGCCTACCGGACCCACCGGTTCGACGGCGCGCTCGACGACAACTGGCAGGCCACCGACACCACGGGCATCGAGGCCCTGGTCTGGTCCCCGTGCGGCGAGCAGCGCAACTTCAACATCAACACCGAACTGCGCGCGGAGGTCGGCACGTCCGACCCGTCGAGGACCAGTTTCATGGCCCTTGACTCGACGGACGGCAGCATCAACAGCGTGTACCACTTCTCCTGGAAGCAGTGCCCGCAGCGCTGACCGTGCCGGACCCGGGGCCCACGACGGGCCCCGGGCCCGCCCGGGTTCCGCGTTCGCCCGTGTCGCGCGTCAGCCCGTGTCCCGCGTCAGCCCGACGCGCGCTGCACCAGAGCCGTCTCGGTGATCACCGGGCCCGGGACGGTCCGGCCCTCACGACCGTCGGCCAGCCGCTCCATCAGCAGCCGCGCCATCATCCTCCCCATGCCCTCGATGTCCTGACGCACCGTCGTGAGCGGCGGGTCGGCGCTCTCCGCCAGCGGTTCGGCATCGTCGAAGCCCACCACCGCCACCTCCCCGGGAACCGACCGGCCACGCTCCCGCAGTACGCGCAGCGCACCCGTCGCCATCAGGTCGTTGCCGGCGAAGACGGCGTCGATCGAGGGGTCCCGGTCGAGCAGTTCGGCCATCGCGCGGACCCCTCCCGCCGCGGTGAAGTCCCCCACTGCGACCAGCTCGCGCCCGGCGGCCGGGAGCACGTCGTGGTAGCCGCTCAGCCGGTCGGCCGCCGACGTCTGGTCGAGCGGGCCGCAGATGTGCGCGATCCGCCGTCGGCCCTGCGCCAGCAGATGCCGTACGGCGTCCCGGGCGCCCCCGCGGTTGTCCGCGTCGACGTACGTCACCCGGTCGTCCTCGCCGGGCCCGGGGGTCCAGCCGGGACGGCCGCCGTAGACCATGGGCATGCCCATGCGGGCGGCGATGGCGGGCAGCGGATCGTCCGTGTGCAGGGAGAAGGCGAGCGCCCCGTCGACATGGCCGCCGGCCAGGTACCGCTCGATGCGGTCGTAGTCGCAGCGGTCCTCCACCAGCAGCAGCACCAGCTGGGTGTCGTGCGCCGTCAGCTCCTTGCTGATGCCGCGTATCTGACGGGAGAAGAAGGGGTCCGAGAAGATCCGGGCCTCGGGCTCGGGGATGATCACCGCGACGGCGCCGGTGCGCCGGGTGACCAGCGTCCGCGCCGCGTGGTTCGGGATGTATCCCAGTTCCTGGATCGCCGTCTGCACCCGGTCCGCCAGATGCGGGCGGACGCCGTCGCCGCCGTTGACCACGCGGGAGACCGTGGCCCTCGAAACGCCCGCGAGCGCCGCGACGGCCTCCAGGGTGGGGCGGCTGCCGGAACGCGGTTCGGGCACGTGATTTCCTCCATGATCAACAGGCGGTGGCCTCGCCGAACAGAAGGGTAACGGGTGATCAACGCAGGGTGTGAGGTCGGGAGGCGAGCGGGGTGTGCTCCGGTGGTACGGCCTCCTGCGGGCGGACCGGCGCGGGCGGTGTGCCGTCGCCGAACGGACGGCCGCCGAGCGTCTCCCGGCGGTGCGGTACGAGCCAGTCGGTCAGGTCCGGCCCGGCGGGCACGATCCCGGTCGGGTTGATGTCGTCGTGGACCAGGAAGTAGTGCCGCTTGATGTGATCAAAGTCCACGGTGTCGCCGAACCCGGGGGTCTGGAACAGGTCCCGCGCGTAGGCCCACAGCACCGGTGACTCGGACAGCTTGCGCCGGTTGCACTTGAAGTGGCCGTGGTAGACGGCGTCGAAGCGCACGAGGGTGGTGAACAGCCGCACGTCCGCCTCGGTGATGGTGTCACCCACCAGGTAGCGGGACGCCGCGAGCCGCTCGCCGAGCAGGTCCAGACGGGCGAACAGCCGCTCGTACGCCGCCGCGTAGGCCTCCTGCGACCCGGCGAACCCGGCGCGGTAGACGCCGTTGTTCACCTCCTCGTAGACCACCTCGTTCACCGCGTCGATCTCCGGTCGCAGCGCCCGCGGATACAGGTCGGGGGCTCCCGCACAGTGGTACGCCGTCCACTCCGTCGACATGTCGAGCGTGATCCGCGCGAAGTCGTTGGTGACCACCCGGCCGGTCGGCACGTCGACGATCGCGGGCACCGTGACACCCCGGTCGTAAACCGGGTCGCGGGCCAGGTAGGCCTCCTGGAGCCGCTCGATGCCGAGCACGGGATCGCGGCCGCCCGGGTCCATGCCGAAGGTCCAGCTGCGGTCGTCCTGGGTGGGGCCCGCCACGGCCATGGGCAGGGCCTCCTCCAGCCCGAGGAGCCGCCGTACGATGACGGCCCGGCTCGCCCACGGGCAGGCCCGGGCCACCACCAGCCGGTAGCGGCCGGCCTCCACCCGGAACCCATCACGCCCGTCGGCCGTGATCCGCGTGGTGAGGTACCGGCTGTCGCGCGTGTACTCCCGGCCGGGACTCACGTACCTCATGGGCGCCCCTCACATGTGGGACTGGCCGTAGTAGTGGCCGAAGCGGTCCATGAAGTTCGGTTCGCCGGCGTACTTGGCCTCGTCGTAGTCGGGTGCGTTCTTGATCTGCTCCTTGGTCAGGTTGAGGTAGACCTTCTCCTCGGCCGCGTCGATGCGTTCGACGGTGCCCGCCGGGAGCAGGACGTGCTTGCCGAAGATCCAGACGCCCGTGTCGACGACGATGTGGGAGGCCTGGAAGTCCGCCGAGTGCTTGTCCACCTTCCCGATGGGGCCGTCGGTCGCCTCGACCTTGTAGCCGACGAGATCGATGCCGCTGTGGTGGCCGGAACCCTCGTGGTATCCCCAGATGTCCTTCTCGGTCACGGCTCTCGCCTCTCTCGTGGCGGTACGTGGCGGTACGTGTACGTGTACGGGTGCCGGTGCCGGTGCCGGTGCCGGTGCCTGGGCCCGGGCCGGTCAGGTCGGGCCCGGCCTGGGCAGACCGCGCAGGCCGCGGCGCCACACGGCCTCCGCCGCATGGGGTGTCGCGGCCCGGCCGCGGGCCTCCCGGGCGAAGAGCTGCGACGCGCAGGCGCTGCGCATCGCCTCCAGGGCACGGATCTGCCGCTCTGCCCGCTGGAGGAGCTCCTCGATCAGGGCGGTGTCGATACGGGGGTCGGTGCGGGCCAGGCTCCGCAGCGAACGCCAGCAGGCCGCCTTGCCCTCCACCCCCACGCGCATCGCTTCGAGCTCCAGGACGTCGCTGAGCGGAGAGCGGGACAGGATGCGTCCGTTGAGCTTGAGCCTCCCCACCTTCTCGGCGAGCCGGCCCAGAGCGGCCCTGGTCCGCATCACGGGAACGTCGAGATCGGCCATCAGGGTGCGCAGGCTCAGCCGGTCCTGCGCCACCTGCTCGGCGAGCGACTCCAGGGAGGTGCCGAGGACCCCGCCCCGGCGGGCGTCGGCGGCCCGGCGGAGCATCTCGACGCCACCGTTCGCACCGGTCAGGTGGTCGTTGAGGTAGATGGCCAGGAAGCTGGGGGCGCGGCCCATGGGCGGCCGGTGACTCCGGTTCCGGTTCACGCGGGCCTCCTCAGTGCGACCGGCGAGGGTCGGCGGGCCGTTCCTCGTCCGGACCCGTCCACCGCGTGCCCCGGCCCGGCCCGCCGGACTCCACCGGCCGGTCCAGCCGGCTGGCCTCGTCGGTGTCCGCGGCCCGCGTGGTCCCGTCGTCCCGCTTCGGCTTCCCGGCCCGTTGCCCGGCGTGCGGAGCCCGGTGCCGGCCTTCGTCGTCGTGGTGCAGCGGGACTCCTCCTGCGCCGCCCTGGTCGTCCATGACAGCTCCTTTCGTGCCCCCGGGTCCTCTCACCTCTTCCCGCGGTCCACTCGGGACCCCGGAGCCTCCCCTTCCCCGGCGCGTGCCCGGCCGGGGTGACCGGAAACCTGGGAGACCTCGTACGAGGGGCCGGTCCCGGCCCGCTGCTCACGCGGACGCCGTCGCCCTCGCCAGGCCGTCGACCACGTCGGTCAGCCTCCCGCGCCGGACATGGTCGGCACGCTGACGGGCGGCCCCGCCGCCCTCCGCGCGCAGCCGGTCGAGCACGGTGTCCACCAGGTGCAGGTCGCCGGCCGCGGCGAGCCCGGGAGCGGCCCGCTCGCGCAGCCGGTCCAGCATGTCCCACATGGGTATGTGAGCTCCGCTGACCGGATCGAGGCCCTCACCGCCGCACAGCCCGTGCAGGGCCGCGAGCCGGTGGGCCTCCCGCAGCCGCCCGCACTCCAGGAACGGCGGCGGCCGGCCTTCCTCGCGCTCCGGCAGCAGCACCCCCGCGAGCCCGCGGACGAGCGCCGCGAGCAGCACGACGGTGTCGAGGCGCGCGTTCACGTCGGCGACGCGGATCTCCAGCGTCGGGACGTGTTCGGACGGACGGGCGTACCAGTAGATCATCCGCCGGTCGAGCAGGGCACCGCACTGCACCAGATCATGCGCGATGCGCTCGTAGGAGGCCTCGTCGAGGAAGGGCGCGGGCCCCACGGTGGGCCAGCGGGCGTGTTCGACCGCCCGCCAGCTGGCATGCCCGGTGTCCCGGCCCCGGTCGAAGGGGGAATTGGCACTGAGGGCCTGCAATGTGGGCAGCCAGGGCCGGATGCGGTTGGCCAGGTCCAGGGCCTGCGCCCGGGAGGACACACCGATGTGGACATGGCAGCCGCACACGGGCTGGTCGTAGCCCCCCACTGCGGAGGCGAAACGGACCTCCATCCGTTGGTACCGCTCGTCCGTCGTGATGGCCAGCGGAGCCTCCGGCGGGATCACCGGAGTTCCGGTCCCGACGAGCAGGCAGTCCGCCGCGTCGGCCGCACGGACCAGCTCGGCCCGCAGCCACGCGAGCTCGGCCCGCAGCACGGCCGTGCTCGACGTGGGGCTCGTGCACGACTCGACCTGCGCGGTGAAGAACTCCGGCTGGACCAGCGGTCCGAGTCTGCCCGCGGCCGCCTCGATGACCCGGGCCGCCCGGCCCACCGGGGCCCGGGTGCGGCGGTCGACGAGCAGGAACTCCTCCTCCACGCCCATGGTCGGCACGGTGGCCGCGGCGGAGCCGCCGCTTCCCGGTCGGAGGGGCGCGAGGGTCCGGCTGCCGCGGTGGGGCGCCGACGTGGACACGGCCAGTGACATCGGGGGTCCTTCCGGGTGGGGGTGGGCGCCGTCGGCAACCGGTGGACACCGGCTGGACCGAGGCGGTGGTGCCGTCCTTCCAGGCCCTCCCCAGAGCTTCACCTACCCGCCGTACCGTCCTTCACTCAAGGGCACGGCCGTGGGTCAGAACTCCGGAATGAAGGGGAGATAGTCCACGTCCGGGCCGGACGGGATGACTGCGTAGCTGCTCTCGGGGAGTTCGTTCCACACGCCCGGCAGGTCGCCCAGCGGCTCTGAGACCACGATCCGGGTCTCGTCGGAGACCTCCCTCAGATAGTCGATCTCCGGGTAGAGGTGGCGGACCGTGTCGGCCCTGCTGCTGTAGTAGAGCGAGCGGGACCTGCCCTGGCTGGAGTACCGGAACGCCCACACGCGCTCGCCGTCGCTGACCGCCACCGTCATCTGGAGCGGCTCGGCCACGCCGTGCTCCTTGCCCAGTCGCTCCACCAGCCCCGCCATCCTGGCCACGGCGCCCGGAACGTCCTGGTCGAGCCCGTAGGTGACCGCCAGGTAGAACATCACCTCGGAGTCCGTGGACCCCTCGATGCACGGGAACAGGGCCGGGTCGACGGCCATGCACAGATCGCGCTGGAGCCGGTTGAAGTCCCCGATCGCCCCGTTGTGCATCCACAGCCAGCGGCCGTGCCGGAACGGGTGGCAGTTCGTCTGCTGGATCGCCGAGCCGGTCGAGGCCCTGACGTGCGCGAAGAACAGCGGGGAGCGGACGTGCGCCGCGAGCTCCTGGAGGTTGCGGTTGTTCCAGGCCGGGCCGATGTCACGGAAGACCGCGGGCGTCCCGTTGCCGTCCGCGCTGTACCAGCCGAGCCCGAAGCCGTCGCCGTTGGTCGACTCCACACCCATCCGGGACCGCAGGCTCTGGTTGATCAGCGAGTGCTCGGGGCGGTAGAGCACGGTGTCGAGCAGCACGGGCGTACCCGAGTAGGCGAGCCACCGACACATGCGCACCATCCCTTTCACGGCTTGCTCCGAGGGTAACTCCGCGGGCCGCCCCCTTCCCGCGGGGCGCACGGCGCCCCGGGCCCGCAGCCGGGCGCGCACCCGGGAACCGCCGTGCCATCCTCAAGGTATGACGCACCACGTCGTGCCTCCCGACGAAGGTGCCTCGCCCGAGGTGCTGGCGTTGGCCAAGGTGGTGGCCAGGCTGCGGTCGGAGATCGCGGACCTGGAGGGCATCGCCGCGGCCACAGCCGTGCTGGAGCGCGCCAAGGGCGTCCTGATGGCCCAGACGGGAATCTCCGCCGACGCGGCCTACGAGGAGCTGCTCGAACGCGCCGCCCGGCGGCACCGGACCCTGATGGAGGAGTGCTGGCTCGCGCTGGGCCGGATCCGCTCCGACCGGCCCCCCGCACCCCTGACCGGCCCGTCCCCGCCGCCCGCCACGGCCCAGGACCGGACCCGGCGGCAGCCGGACGCCGGCTCCGCGGTCCCGTGCGACGGTCCGCCCGACGAGGACGGGCTGCGCCCGCTCCTGGCCCGGATCGCGGAGTGCCTGGCCGAGGCGGGCGACGAGGCGGACATCGCGGAGCTGCTGCGGGCCGTGCTGGCCGAGCCGGTCGGAGTGGACGCCGTCATGATCTACACCGTCACGGCCGCGGGCAGCCTGGAACTGACCGGACACGCCGGCATCGACGAGGAGCTGGCCGATCAGTGGAGCCACGTGCCGCCGCTCGGCGGCGTCGCCGCCTTCGAGGCGATCGAGGCGCGGCACCCGGTCTGGCTGGAGGACCCGGTGGCGGACGCACACCGCTACCTGCTGATCGGCAACCCGCCCGAGCGGTGGCCCTCGCGGGCCTGGATCCCCGTGCCGTCCGACGGACTCGCCAGGGCCGCCGTGGGGTTCCTGCGCACCCGGCCCGGCGCCTTCGACCCCGCCACGCGGACGCTGCTGCGCCAGGCCGTACGGCTGTGCGGCGCGCTGC
Organism: Streptomyces yangpuensis; assembly: GCF_001005295.1. GTDB lineage: Bacteria > Actinomycetota > Actinomycetes > Streptomycetales > Streptomycetaceae > Streptomyces > Streptomyces yangpuensis. The sequence continues at coordinate 1,181,837 of NZ_LBMK01000003.1, forward strand.
TGCGCGCCTTCGGCACGACCGCGGGCGCCGAGGACGGGGCGGCGATCGCCCCCGACGTCGTGGAACAGGCCCAGCGGATCCTCGACGTGCTGTCCGGGCCCGCCGTGCTGCTCACCCCGCTGCGTTCCCCGGCGGGGGAGATCGAGGACTACCGGATCGACGCCGCCGCGCCGGACTCCGTCGACGTGGCCGGCCGCCGGGGCAAGGAGCTCATCGGGCGGAAGGTCCTGGAGACCTACCCCACCGTGGCGGGGACCGCGCTGTGGGAGGGCTACCGGGACACGCTCGCCACCGGCGCGGTGTACGAAGGCGAGCCCTTCCGCTACCAGGAGGTGGGCGCCGGCTTCCCCCAGGAATCCGTGTACTCCGTCCGGGCCACACGCCTCGGAGGACGCCTGATCGTCTCCTGGATCCGGCACGACACCAGCGAACGGGAACTGCGCAGGCTGGCCGACATGCAGCGGCTGGGCAACCTCGGCTGGGCGGGATGGCAGCTGACGACGGACCGGGTCGCCTGGTCCGACCAGGTCTACGCCATCTTCGACCGCGAGGCCGCCCTGGGGCCCATCGGCCTGGAGGAACTGCCCCGCCACGTGCTGCCGGAGGACCAGGCGAGGCTCGCCGCCGCCGTCCGACGGCTGCTGAGGCTCGGACACCCCGTGGACCAGCCCTTCCGGATCACCACCGCGGACGGCGTACGGCACCTGCGCATCGTCGCGGAGGCGCAGACCGACGCCAACGGCACCCCGGTCGAGGTGCACGGGTTCTTCCAGGACGTCACCGCCCAGCGCGACGCCGAACTCGCGCTGCGCGAGAGCGAGCGGGCCGTCCTCCTCCAGCGCGGCATGCTCCAGGCCGAACGCGCCCTCGCCGCGCGGCTCCAGGCGACCCTGCTGCCGCTGCCCGAACAGTCCCTGGAACTCGCCGGCCTGTGCGTCGGCGTGGCCTGCATACCCGCCGACAGCGGGGTCAACGTCGGCGGCGACTGGTACAGCGCCATCGAACTGCCCGACAGGAGCGCGCTCTTCGTCGTCGGCGACGTGGCCGGCCACGGCCTCGCGGCCGTCGGCACCATGGCCCAGCTGCGGTTCACCGCCAAGGGCATGACCATCACCGGATCGGCCCTCATCGACGTCCTGCGCCGGCTCAACAACCTCCTGCTCCACCCGGATTCGGAGCCGTCCGCCACCGCGACCATGTTCATCGGCCGCTACCAGCCGGAGGAACGGCGTCTCACCTGGGCGAGGGCCGGGCACCTGCCACCCCTGCTGATCCGCGACGGCCGGGGGAGTTTCCTCCCGCAGCCCGACGGCTGTCTCCTGGGCGCCGCCCGCGACTCCGTCTACCGACAGGCCGTCATCGACCTCCTGCCGGGCGACCGCCTGCTGGTCTACACCGACGGGCTCGTGGAGGAGCCGGGCGAGGACATCGGTCTCGGACTGGAACGGCTCGCGCAGGACACCGTACGCCTCCTGCGGGACGGCCTCGACGAGCAACTCGCCCACACACTTGCGGGGCGGCGCCTGGCCAACCGGGACGACATCTGCGTCCTGGACATCCATGTGCCGGACGAGGCGTGACCTTGTCCGGCACATGGGGCACCCGGGGCCGGCGGACGTCCGGGCGGACCGGGCGGTTCAGGTCCTGAACCGCCCGGTTCAGGTCTTGAGGAGACGGTTGAAGAACGAGCGGTAGTGCTGCAGCGCCACCCGCAGATCCTCCGTCGCCACCTGCTCACCGCGTCCCCACTGGCCCTCCAGGCCCTGCTTGCGCGTGGAGAAGCTGCTTGCCAGGTCCTGCATGACCTCCGCCACCAGGGTGTCCGCCGACCGCACGGCGTCCTGCGGATCGTCGACGAAGCGGCCCTGGATCTCACTCCACTTCCTGCGGTACTCCTCGGTGTCCGCCGTGCCGAGGAGCGGTTCCTCGGTGTCGGCGGCCACGTGTTCGCCGGTGTCGGCCCGGCCGGCCGACTCGGCGGTGCCGGCTCCGTCGGTCCCGGCCGGCTCCTCGTCCCGTGCGCCGCCCGGCCGCTCGGAGGTGGCCTCCCCGGGGTAGAGGGGCGCCTGCCCCTCGTCGCGCGCACCCGAATTCGTATCGCGCGCACCCGAGTTCATGATGTCTTCCGTGGTCGGACCGGATTCGCCGGCCCGGGCCTCCTGGTCTCCACGTATCCGCATGTCAACGACTCCTCTGATCCGTCAGAAGTTCTTGGAACAGGGCGCGGTAGTGCACCATCGCCCCGCGCAGTTCCTCCGTGGTCGCCCCGCCGTCGCCGCTGCGCACCTTGACGTCGTGCGCGGCCCGGTAGTGGTCGAGGGTGCGCCCGTGTTCGACGGACAGGTCGCGCAGCCGGCCCTCGTACCCGGTGGTGGGGTAGCCGCGCTCGTCCATCAGCCTGGCGACCAGGTCGTCCGCCTCCGCCACGGAGCTCTCCGGGCGGTCCACGAAGTGTTCCTGGACGTCGCTCCAGGCGTCGGCGTACTCGCGCCGCCGCCCGGCGGGGAGTTCCTTGATGTCGAGCTGTTCGTGCCGCTGTTCACGGGCGCGCAGGTCGCGCTCGGCAGCCCTCGCGCCGCCCTCCTCCTGCACGGTGCGCTCGTACTCGGGGCCGAACCGGTCGCGCAGGTGCCGTCGGCGCGCCGACAGCCACAGCGTCGCGATGATCGCGAGTACCACGACCGCCGCGATGACGATCAGCAGTACGAGTGTGGTGGTGGACATGTCCGCACTCCATTCCGGTGCCTTTGCCTGTGTGTCACGCGGCTGCCCGCACTGCGGTGGGCCAAACCCGGACGTATCCTGCTCGGTCGCTCACCGGGCCGTATGGACGGACAGCGTGTCCTGCGGGGTACGGGACACCGCGGTGCCGAACGTACGGCCGGCGCGGGTGAGCGCCTCGCCGAGCCCGTCGGCGTCCGCGCGCGAGGCGCGGCGCAGCCGCATCCGGTGGGCCTGCAGGGGGACCAGGCTCGCGTCGTCGAGGAGTCCGGTGTCCGGCTCCAGGCGCAGGAGGTACAGCAGCCGGAGGTCGTCCCGGTACTGCTCGTGGCCGCCGATCCCCTCGTAGTCGTCGATCAGATCCCCGCAGCCGTAGAGGACCGGATGCCCCCGGTACACCTCGATCGGGCGCGGATGGTGCGAGGAGTGCCCGTGGACGACGTCCGCGCCGCCGTCGACGAGGGCGTGCGCGAAGCGGACCTGCTCGCGGGGGACGGCGTAACCCCAGTTGGAACCCCAGTGCACGGAGACGACCGCGAGGTCGCCGGACCGCTTCGCCCGCCGGATACGGCCCGTCACCTCGGCCGCGTCCCCCTCCGAGGACTCGTCGACGAGGTCGACCCCGCTCCGGCCGGCCCCGGCCGCCCAGCCGTGGGGGATCCCGCTCGATGCCGACCCGAGGGCGAAGACCAGCACGCGCCGGCCCCCGGGCAGGGGGACCACCGCGGGCCGCCGCGCCGCGTCCAGGTCGCCGCCCGCACCCGCCGTCCGCAGCCCGGCGGCGGCGAGCGCGTCGAGGGTCTCGGCCAGACCGCGCCGCCCGTAGTCCATGACGTGGTTGTTGGCGAGGACGCAGACATCCGGACGGGCGACGGCCAGCGCGGGAAGGTTGGCCGGGTGCATCCGGTAGTGGACCGCCTTCCCGGGCGCGAGGTCGTCGCTCACGGTGACGGAGGTTTCCAGATTGACGATACGGGCATCCGGCGCGGCCGCCTCCAGGACCGGCAGGGCCTCGCCCCAGGGCCAGGTGTACGGAACCCGGCGCGGGACGGCGCCGTTCGCCGCCTCCGCCAGCTCGACGTAGGTGCGGGCATCACGGACGTACGCCTCCGGCAGCGCGGGGTCACCGGGGTGCGGGAGGATCTGGTCGACGCCGCGGCCGAGCATCACATCACCGGCGAGGAACAGCGTCACGAACGCACCGTCCACCCCTCCAGGCTATGCCCCGCCCGCCCCCGCGCCGCACGTCCGTCCGGGTGCCCGCCCCGCACCCGCGGGGCACCCTGGAGGCATGGCACGAGCCAACGACCAGGTCGAGGCGATGCTCCAGGAGTACGCGGACCTCATCGCGATCCGGGGCGGAGAAGCGTTCAAGGCCCGCGCCTACGAAAAGGCCGCCCGGGCCGTCGGCGGCCACCCCCAGGACGTGGCCACCCTCGATGCCGAAGGTCTGCGCGAGATCCCCGGCGTCGGCCGGTCGGTCGCCGGCAAGATCCTCGAATACCTGCGGACCGGCCGCATGACCGTCGTCGACGAGGCCAGGGCCTCCGTACCGGCCGGAGTGCGCGAGCTGATCGCGATCCCCGGACTCGGACCGCGCAAGGCCATGATGCTGTACGAGGAGCTGGGCATCACCTCCGTCGACCAGCTCCTCGAAGCCGTCCACCAGGAACGCCTGCGCGACCTCAAGGGCTTCGGCGAACGCACCGAGGACAACATCCTGCACGGCATCGCACTGCTGCAGAAGGCCGGCGAGGGCCGGATCCTCCTCGGCGCCGCCATGGACGCCGCCGAACAGCTCGTCGCCGAACTGTCCGCCGTCCGCGGCTGTGTCCGGTGCACCTACGCGGGCTCCCTGCGCCGCATGCGGGAGACGATCGGCGACATCGACATCCTGGTGGCGGCCCGCAGGTCGGCGCCGTTCATGGAAGCCCTCACCTCCCTCCCGTACGTCGCCGAGGTCATCGCGCGCGGCGAGAAGAAGACCTCCGTACGGACCGCCACGGGCCTCCAGGTCGACCTGCGCGTGCTCCCGCCCGCCTCCTGGGGCGCCGGACTGCAGTACTTCACCGGATCGAGGGCGCACAACATCCGCACCCGTGAACTCGCCGTGCGGCAGGGCCTGAAGCTCTCCGAGTACGGGCTCTTCGACGCCGAGAGCGGCGAGAGCATCACCTCGGAGACCGAGGAGTCCGTCTACGAACGGCTCGGCCTGCCCTGGATACCGCCGACGCTGCGCGAGGACCGCGGCGAGATCGCGGCCGGGCTGCGCGGCGAACTGCCGGCCCTCATCCAGGACAAGGACATCCGCGGCGACCTGCACACCCACACCGACCTCACGGACGGACTCGCCCCGCTGGAGGACATGATCGCGGCGGCGGCCGCCCGCGGGTACGCCTACTACGCGGTCACCGACCACGCCCCGGACCTCTCCATGCAGCGCATGACCGGCGAGAAGATGCTCGCCCAGCGCGAGCGGGTGCGCGAACTGGACGGCAGGCACCGCAGGATGCGGCTGTTGCACGGCACGGAACTCAACATCGGCCCGGACGGCTCCCTGGACTGGCCCGACGAGTTCCTCGCGGACTTCGACCTCTGCGTGGCCTCGGTGCACTCGCACTTCAACCAGAGCAGGCAGGACCTGACCCACCGTCTCATCCGCGCCTGCGAGAACCCGCACGTCGCCGTGATCGGCCATCCGACCACCCGCCGCATCGGCAAACGCCCGGGCATCGACGCCGACTTCGACGCGGTCTTCGAGGCCTGCGCGCGGACCGGCACCGCCCTGGAGATCAACGCCCACCCCGAGCGGCTCGACCTGTGCGACGAGGACATCCTGCGGGCGAAGCGGTACGGCGTGAAGTTCGCGGTGAACTCCGACGCCCACGCCACCACCCATCTGCCCTACATGCGCTACGGGGTGGGAACGGCGCAGCGCGGCTGGCTGACGGTGGACGACGTCATCAACGCCTGGCCGCTGACACGACTGCGCCGCTTCCTGGACAGGAAGGCCGCCTGACGCGGGCGCGCACGGTGGTGCGCGCCCGCGCCCGCGCCGGCGCCGGCGCCGACGGCCGCGCGCGCAGCTCGGCCAGGGCGGGCCAGGCCGGGGCGGGGCAGTGCTCAGTGACCGAAGTCGAACCAGTTGACGTTCACGAAGTCGGCCGGCTGGCCGCTGGTGAAGGTCAGGTAGACGTCGTGCGTGCCCGTGACCGCGGTGATGTTCGCCGGTACCGTGCGCCAGCTCTGCCAACCGCCGGTGTTCGCGACGGAGAAGCTGCCGACCGGAGGCGAGGTCCTGCTGTCGAGCCGTACCTCGACGAGCCCGCTCACTCCGCCGGCGGCGCCGCTCGCGACCCGGCCGCGGAACTGCGTCGCCGGGGCGGAGCCGAAGTTCACCCCGCGGAAGAGGGCCCAGTCGCCGTTGCCGAGGGCCGCGAGGTTCCGGCCGCCGCCCGTGTCCGTGGATGGCTCGGTCGCCGTGCCCGACTGGCCGTCGTACGACTCGGCCTGGATCGCGGCGTACGCGTCACGGTTGCCGGCCGGCGGGGTCGTGGGCGGCGTGGTCGGGGGAGTGGTGGGCGGGGTCGTGCCGCCCGTCGACCGCAGGACCGACACGTAGTCGACGACCATGGCGTGGCCCGGCTCGGTGCCGGCGTCCGGCCCGCCCCCGAAGGCATCGGGGAAGCCGCCGCCCATCGCGACGTTCAGGATGATGAAGTAGCCGTGGTCCGTGGCGTCGGCCCAGGTCGTCGCGTCCACCTGATCGGCGCGCACCGTGTGGAAGTTGAGCCCGTCGACGTAGAAGCGCATCTGCTCGACGGCGGTCGAGCGGTCCCACTCGACCGCGTAGGTGTGGAAGCCGGCCTGGCAGGTGGCCCCGGGGCAGACGCGCTGACCGCCGATGCCGGATGTCTCGTTGCAGGGGCCGCCGGGGCTCGTGCCGCAGTGCACGGTGGCCCAGACGGTGTTGAGGCCCTGGACGTTCTCCATGATGTCTATCTCGCCGATGCCCGGCCAGTTCCACCAGTTCCCGCGGTACGGGGTGCCGAGCATCCAGAAGGCGGGCCAGTAGCCCTTGGCCGCGGGGCCGGTGACGTTCGGCATCTGGATGCGGGCCTCGGTGCGCAGGGTGCCGCCGGCGGGGGGCTGGAAGTCGCCGCGCCGGGTCTCGACGCGGCCGGACGTCCACCGGCCGGCGGAGTCCCGCCGGGGGGTGATGCGGAGATGGCCGGCGCCGTCGAGGGAGACGTTGGCGGGGTCGGCGGTCATCGTCTCGATCTCGCCGGTACCGAAGTTGGCGGGGCCGCCGGGGTAGCTGGTGCCGGTGGTGTACTGCCAGTCGGCGGTGTCCACACCGGAGCCGGCGGGCCCGTCGAACTCGTCCAGGAACACCTGGGACCAGCCTGCGGGGGTGGGGGGAGCGGCGGCGCTCGCGGGCAGCACGACGCCCGTGGCGGCGGCCGCCACCAGGGCCGTCGTACCGACGGCGGCCAGGACGGCCCGTCGTAAGGTCGCTCGTTTCCTGCCGGATGTGTCGTGCATGGGTGCCCTCTCTGAAGCGCGCGGTGCGGCGCGGGTGCGGGGGGACGTAGAGCCGGGTCCACCATTCTGAGAGCGCTCTCAGAACGGTGGCCACTGTGCTCTGCGCCCCCGCGGCCGTCAAGAGCCGCAACAGGCGTCTCCCCGCCGGGTGCGACTCGGCGGGGAGACGGTGCAACGGGGATTCGGGAGAGCGGCCGGTCAGTCGAGGTGGCCGAAGAGGTCGACGACGACGTGGGCGGAGCCCCAGCCGAGGTTGGCGATCTCCACCTTGCCGTCGGCGCCGACCGGCACCGTGACCAGCTTGGCGACGGTCCGCCCGCTCGTCCGGTTGAGGTTGGAGGAGCCGGGGCGGGCGCGGTGATCATCCGTCGCGCAGAAGTTCCCCTGCTGTGGACGCCCAATCGATTCGTTCAACTGTTCGAGATCTGGCAGGATGGGGGCATGGTGACGGAACGCGAAGTTCACGAAGCGGGTGAATGGGGCGACGTGGGCGGAGCGGGTGAGGCCCCTTCACGGATCCCGGACGACCTGCTGCGGGCCAGGGCGCTCGTGTACGACCCGGGTGGGTTCACGTGCTCGCGGCCGGAGCCCGAGGCGGAGAGTGCCGACTACGGGGCGTGCGGATTCACCCTGGACGGCCTCGCGGTCAGGTTCCGGGTGGCCCGGACGACCCCGACGAAGGCCGGTCAGTTCGTCACGGTGTGGAAGAGGTCCGCGGGCGGGCCGATCCAGCCCTTCGACGCCGCGGATCCCGTCGACCTGTTCGTCATCAGCACCCGCGAGGGCGATCGGTTCGGGCAGTTCGTCTTCCCGCGGGAGGTGCTGCGCGAGCGGAACATCGTGTCGACGAACGGCTCGGGCGGCAAACGTGCGTTCCGTGTCTATCCGCCGTGGGTGACCACGACCAGCCGTCAGGCCGCAGCTACGCAGGCCTGGCAGGTCGAGTACTTCCTCCGGCTGTCAGGGGACGAGCCGGTCGACACCGCCCGTGCGTACGCGCTCTGTCACCCTGCGGTGGGCAGCCCTTAATACGTTGTCACCGGCAGCCGGGCTGAGGGAGCATCCGGTGCATGGAAGAGCCCGCCGAGAGTTTCCGTTCGGAGCTGGTCGACCTGCGCCGGTGGCGCATGAGCGACCTCGACGCCCTGGAACGGGCGATCCACGAGTCACTGGACCATCTCGTGCCGTGGATGCCCTGGGCCGCCGATCCCGGCAGGCGGCAGACCGCCGCGTTCCTCACCCGGGTCGACGAGGAGTGGGAGACCGGGCGGACCTACGCCTACGCCATCACCCTGGACGCCGAAGTGATCGGCGGCTGCAGCCTCATGCGCCGCATCGGGCCGGGCGCCCTTGAGATCGGCTACTGGATCCACTCCGCCCGGACCGGACGGGGCCTGGTCACCGCGGCCGTCGCGGGCCTCGTCGGCCAGGGCTTCCGGCTGGCCTGCACCGACCGCGTCGAGATCCACCACGACGTCGCCAACCACGCCAGCGGGGCCGTGGCGCGGCGCCTGGGATTCACCGAGGTGGAGCGCGTACCGGCACCTGAAGGCCCGCTCACCCCGGGCGAGTCGGGGACCGACGTCATCTGGCGCATGACGGCGGACCACTGGAGGACACGGACCGCAGAGGCCGCCGCCCGCCGGGCGAGCTGACCAGCGGCAGCCCGGGAAGGAAAGGACGGCCGGGAGGCGGCCGTCATCTCCTTCCGACGTGGAGCGCCCGGAGTCGCTCGCCGCCGTTCTCCGGGCGGATCCGCTCGGAAGCCCGGACCCGTTGGCCCGGCATGAGCGGCAGGCTCCTGGTCTCGAAGCGCTCCAGCTCTGAACTGCCGCTCAGGTCGGTGGTGGTGGGTCCTTGTCCGGTCACGGGTCTCGGGCTTTCAGGGTTCTCCTTGCCCGCCGGCCAAGAGGGGAAACCTTCCTGCAGCCGCCGCCGGACCGGTGTGCGCGGTTCCGCCTATCGGCAAAACCGTCCGTGAAGCGCATCCGTGCGGTTACGGTCTGTGCCCATGAGGTTCCTGCACACTTCGGACTGGCATCTGGGCCGCCGGTTCCACGGAGAAGACCTGATCGACGCCCAGCGCCAAGTCCTCGACCACATCTGCGAAACCGTCCGGGCCGAGCGGGTGGACGCCCTGCTCGTCGCGGGTGACATCTACGACCGGGCCATCCCCGGCATCGACGCCGTGCGCCTGTTCAGTGACGCCCTGCACCAGCTGGCGGATCTCGAGATACCCACCGTCATGATCAGCGGGAACCACGACTCCGCGCACCGGCTGGGCGTCGGGGCCCGCCTGCTGGCCCGGGCCCGGGTGCACCTGCGGACCGACCCGGCCGACGTCGCCACCCCGGTCCTGCTCGAGGACTGCCAGGGCCCCGTCGCCGTCTACGCCGTGCCCTACCTCGAGCCCACCCTCGTACACACCCGGCTCGGCGCCGAGACCGCCTCCCACCAGGCCGTGCTCACCTCCGCCCTGGACCGGATCCGCGCCGACCTCGCCGCCCGCCCCGAAGGCACCCGCTCCGTCGTCCTCGCCCACGCCTTCATCACCGCGGGCGGCACCCCGGCCGGCGAAACCGGCAGCGAACGCAACATCAGTGTCGGCGGCGTCGCCGACGCCGATGCCGCCGTGTTCGACGGCATCGGCTACACCGCCCTCGGGCACCTGCACCGTGCCCAGCGGGTCACCGACCGGGTCCACTACAGCGGTTCGCCGCTCGCCTACTCCTTCTCGGAAACCGGACACGACAAGTCACTGACGCTCGTAGACCTGCCGGGTGATGCCGAGCCCAACGCCGTGCCCACCGTCACCCGCAAGCCCTTACCTCCGGACCTGCGGCTCCCACTGGCCCGCGTGACGGGCCACCTGGAGGACCTGCTGACCGACCCGGCCCAGGAGACCCTGGTCGAGTCCTGGCTGCACGTCACCCTCACGGACACCGCCCGCCCCTACGAGCCGATGGCCCGCCTCAAGCAGCGCTTCCCCCACACCCTGCACATCGAGCACACCCCCGCGGTCGTCCCCGCCCAGGCCACCGGCTCCTACGGCGAGCGACTGCGGGGCCGGGGCGACCTCGACATCACCCACGACTTCGTCACCACCGTGCGCGGCACCGGACCCACCGACGAGGAGAGCGCGCTCCTCCAGGAAGCGATCGACGACTCCCGCATCGGCGCCCAGGTGAAGGAGACGGTCTGACATGCGCCTGCACAGCCTGCACCTGCAGGCGTTCGGACCCTTCGCCGGCACCCACACCGTCGACTTCGACACCCTGACCCGCGACGGGTTGTTCCTCCTCCACGGTGACACCGGAGCCGGCAAGAGCACTCTCTTCGCGGCCATCTGCGTCGCCCTCTACGGAGAGCCGCCCACCGACCGCAAGCTCCAGCTGCGCAGCGACCACGCGCCCCCCGGCCTGCTCACCGAGGTGACGCTCGACGTCACCCTCGCCGGAAAGCGCCTGCGGATCCGGCGCGTTCCCGCCCAGCAGAAGCCGAAGGTCCGCAGGGAGGGAACCACCCAGCAGTCGGCCGAGACCCACCTCAGCCAGTGGTCCCCGGGCCCCACAGGACAGGGCGAGTGGGAACCGCTGAGCAGGTCCCACCGGGAGGCCGCGGACGAGATCAAGGCCCTGCTGGGCATGAGCCGGCAGCAGTTCTGCCAGGTCGTCCTGCTGCCGCAGAACGAGTTCACGAGGTTCCTGCGAGCCGGCGCCTCCGACCGCAAGGACCTCCTCGGCAAGCTCTTCCACACCCACCGGTTCGGATCCGTCGAGAACTGGCTCGCCGCACGCAAGAACGCCCTCGCCGCACAGCGCGACGAGGCCCGTACGTCCGTCGTGCACCTGACCGAGCGCATCCAGCAGGAGGCCGGGGAGGAGCTCGAACCGCACCAGGGCGCTCCGTCCGCCGCCGACCCCGCCGGCCTGACCGGACCCGCTCTCGCCTGGGCCACCGCCCTGCATGCCAAGGCCGTCACCCACGAGTGCGACGCGGCCACCGCCGCCGGGCTGGCGCAGGAGGAGCTGACCGTCTTCCGGGACGGCGAACACGCCGTACGCGAACTCGCCGCCCGGCAGGAGGCCCACCGCCTGGCGGGCGACCGGCTCAAGGCCCTGGACGAGCAGGCGGACCGGCAGGCCGACCTCGCCCGGCAGCGGCAGGAGGCGTTGCAGGGGCAGAAGGTCGCCCCCCTCCTGGAAGCCGCGGCCACCGCGGCCGGCCGGCACGCCGACGCGCAGGAGGCCGAGCACCGGGCCCGTGCCGCCCTGGGCCCCGAGCACGCGACCCTCGACGCCGCCGGACTCACCCGCGCAGGACAGCGGCTGCGCGCCGACATCGGCGCACTGCACGCCCTGCTGCCCGACGAGGCCGCCCTTCAGCAGCACCGGACGGACCTGTGCAAACTGGACGACGAACGCCAGGAGCTCGTACAGGATCTGAGTGACGCCCAGGCGTGGCTGGACGAAGCACCTCAGCAGCGTACGGAGCTCCGCGCCCGCATAGAGGCCGCACGCACCGCGGAGGAGGCGGGCCGGGGGCACACCACCGCACTGAACCTGCTCGACGCCCGCGCCGACGCGGCCGAACGCCGTGACGCGCACGTCGAGCGGATCGGCGAGGTCGGTCGGGATCTTGCACAGGCGCAGCGCGCGACGGGCGAGGCTGCCCGGGAACACATCGGCATCCGGCGCAGGCGCACGGACGGCATGGCCGCCGAACTCGCCCTCGGTCTCGTCGACGGGGAACCCTGCGCGGTCTGCGGTTCACCCGTCCATCCGGACCCGGCGGCCCCGCACCCCGACCAGCCCACGGCCGCCGACGAGAAGGACGCCGAAACCCGCCACACGCAGGCCCAGCACACCGAACGGGAGCTCCAGGACAACCTGCAGCAGCTCCAGCAGCAGGCAGCGGCGGCCCGCGGCGAGGCGGGCGGGGACACCGCCCTGGCCGATCTCGTCGCCGAACGCGCCGCGCTGCGGGACCGCCTGGCGGCAGCCCTCGAAGCCGCGGCCGACAGCGGCCCGGCGACCGAGGAACTCGTCGCGCTGGAGCGCCGGCACGCCCAGACCGACGAGGCCCGGACCGCCGCGGCCACCAGGCTCGCAGCGGCCGACGCCGCCTACGAGGCCCTCGCCCAGCAGGTGGAGGAACTCGACCGGAAGATCACCGGCGCCCGCGCCGACGACCCCACGCTCACCCTGCGCATCGCCCGGCTGACGCGGACGGCCGACCGTCTCACCACCGCGGCCGAACACTGCGGGGCCACCGTACGCACGGCTGCCGAGCACGAGGAGTCGGCCGGGGCCGCGGATCGGGCCGCCCGCGCGGCCGGCTTCGACTCCCTGGAGGCCGCCGCACGGGCCCGGCGCTCCGACGACGAGCTCCGTACCCTGCAGGAAGAGATCGACCAGTGGCGCGAACAGCGCGCCGTGGCCACCGCACGCCTGGAAGAACCGGGCATCGCGGCGGCCGCCGGGCTGCCGCCCGCCGACCCGGAGGAAGCAGCCGGGCGGCTCGACGCGGCCACCGCCCGCCACACCGCTGCCGCCGCCCGGGCCGCACACGCCGCCGCCCGTGCCCGCGCCCTCGCGGACCTGCTGGCCCGGCTCACGGACCAGGTCGAAAGCCTCGAACCGGCCGAACGTGCCCACCGTACGGTCGACCACCTGCACGGTCTGATCAACGGGACCTCGCCGGGGAACCGGCTGCGCATGCAGCTGGAGGCCTATGTCCTGGCCGCCCGCCTCGAAGAGGTCGTCGCGGCGGCCAACACCCGCCTCACCCGGATGTCGGATCACCGCTACACCCTGGTCCACTCCGACGTCCGGGCCTCGCACGGAGCACGCTCCGGCCTCGGCCTGAAGATCACCGACTCCTGGACGGGCAAGGAGCGTGACACCGACACCCTCTCCGGCGGTGAGTCCTTCTTCGCGTCGCTCTCCCTCGCCCTCGGCCTGGCCGATGTCGTCACCGCCGAATCGGGCGGCCAGGCCCTCGACACCCTGTTCATCGACGAAGGGTTCGGCACCCTCGACGAGGACACCCTCCTCAAGGTCCTCGACGTCCTCGACGACCTGCGTGCGCACGACCGTACGGTCGGAGTCATCAGCCACGTCCCGGAACTGCGACGGCGCGTCACCCACCGCCTCCACGTCCGCAAGACGACCACCGGCTCCACCGTGGCCCTGCTGACCGAGGCGGAGCAGTGACGCCGTCCGCCCCGTGCGAGGAGGACACGGCCCGCTGACCGCCCGCCGGCGGCGGGTTCCGTCCGCCGCGGGGCTGTCCGCGGCGGACGGGTACTCACCCGTGCGGCCCAACGCGCCCTGTTTCAGCGCCGTGGGCCCAGGACCTCCTCGGCGCCGGGCAGGTCGTGGACGGAGATGCCCCTCCCGGTCAGCGGCAGCAGGCCCGCGAGCGGGCACGACATGGGCATCTCGTGGTCGACCTCCCACTGGCCGACCTTGTTCCCGCCCGTGTGGTCCGTCGTGCAGACGGCGTACAGATGGCCGGCGCAGCCCCGGCAGAGCAGGGGCTGGTGGCCGTTCACGGCCACCCCGCCGGATGCCGAAGCCCCGGCGTGCCGCGTCCGGCGGGCGCTTGTACCGTCGGTCGCGACAGGGGTTCCCCGGATCCGACAGGACCAGGACCAGGACCCCGCAGGCCGGTTCGCGCATGCGGAACACGTCCCGTCGGCGCGCCGAGCCACCCGTGTGCCGCCCGCGTCGACGCCGAGCCGGTCAGGCCCTCGCGACGCGACAGGGCGCACGCGCAGCCCCCGTGAGAGAGGCCGTGCCGATGTCGAACGATGTTCCGATAGCGAGCCTGCTGCGTGTGGAGAGGGGCGTCGCCGCCCCCGAGGAACTGGCTGCGATCGCGGTCGTCGTCGCGTGTTACGCGAACCGGACCTCCCTCGACGGCGACCGTGACAGCGGCGCGACGGGCGGCGCCGGGAAGGGGGCCGGCGGCGGTTCCGGCCGCCGCCGTACCGTCCAGCCCGACGCCGGCTGCTGGGCAGGGTGCTGGACCTGCCGCTGAACCCCGTCCGCCGGCCGCGCGCACGGCCGGCGGACGCAGGGAGTGGGTGGTCACGCCCGGCGCAGCACCGTCGAGAGGACCTCGCGCAGCGCCGCCGCGGGATCGGCCACCGCGCCCTCCGCGCGCCAGGCCACGAACCCGTCCGGGCGTACGAGCACGGCGCCGTCGGCGGCCATCCGGTGGACCTCGGTCCAGGGGGCGCCGCCCGCCGGGACCAGGTCCGCATCCGGCGCGGAGCCGATCGCGTAGGCCTCCAGCCGTACCTCCAGCTGCCGGGCCACCTGTTCCGCGGCCGCCCGCCACGGCGTACCCGCGCCGCTGAGCAGCACGAAGGAGCGCTCGTACAGATCCAGCGTGGAGATCCGCTCACCGGCCCTGGTCAGCCACATGTGCGGGGCCCGGGTCCCGGTGTCCCCCATCGACTGCAGCGTCTCCGGGATGACCGGCCGCCCCGGGGTGCCGCCGACGAACGCGCCCTGCGGGTAGCAGTAGGCCATCGCCGTGGTGAGGACACCGCTGCCCGGTCCGCCGCCCATGGTGGGCGGAGGCGCGTATCCGGGGTGGCTGTGTTCGGCCGAACGGGCGGACGCCCGCTCGCTCGTGGCCCTGGCCACCGGGAGCCGCTCGGCCTGGTAGGTGTCGAGCAGCTCGATGCCCGCCGACCCGTCCAGCACCGCGGCGATCTTCCACGCCAGGTTGTGCGCGTCCTGGATGCCGGTGTTGGAGCCGAAGGCCCCGGTGGGGGACATCTCGTGGGCGGCGTCCCCGGCCAGGAACACCCGACCGGACGCATACCGCTCCGCCACCCGTTCGGCCGCGTGCCACGGAGCCTTGCCGCCGATCTCCACGTCCAGGTCGGGGACGCCGACCGCCTCGCGGATCTGGTCCACGCACCGCTCGTCGGTGAAGTCCTCCAGGGTTTCGCCCTGGTCGGGGTGCCAGGGGGCGTGGAAGACCCACTGGGTGTCGTTGTCCACCGGCAGCAGCGCCCCGTCGGCGCCCGGCCGCATCAGGTAGCAGACGATGAAGCGCAGGTCGCCCAGCACCTTCACCAGCCGCTCCGAGCGGAAGGTGACGCTGACGTTGTGGAACAGCTCGCCGTTACCCGTCTGGGGGATCCGCAGCTGTTCGCGGACGGGGCTGCGCGGCCCGTCCGCCGCGATCAGGAAGTCCGCCCGCACCGTGATGTGCTCGCCCGTCGTCCGGTCCTTCACCACGGCGTTCACCCCGGTGGAGTCCTGGTCGAAGCTCATCAGCTCGTTGCCGAAGCGGATGTCGGCGCCCTGTGCGCGGCTCTGTTCGGCCAGCACCGGCTCGATGTTGTTCTGGCTGCACAGGCACCACTGCGTCGGGCTGAAACGCGCCAGCGCGCCGGACGGGTCGATCGACTTGATCAGCCAGTTGTGACCGGCGGTGTCGGTCAGCGACCGCGCCTGCAGGATGCCCTGAATGCCCTCCAGTACGGACGCCGCCCGGCGGATCGCGTGTTCCGCCCCTGCCGTGCGGTACAGCTCCATCGTCCGGGCGTTGATGCCACGGCCGCGCGGGTGCGGGGAGGTACCGGAGTGCTTCTCGACCAGCAGGTGCCTCACTCCGTGGCGGCTCAGGAAAAGCGAGGTGGACAGGCCCACGAGGGAGCCGCCCACGACGAGAACCGGTACGCGAACATCGGCGTTGTCTTCCATCAGCTGCGGGCTCCTGTTTTCTGTGTGGGGGAGTGGACTCTTTATGCCCCCGATCCGGGATGAGGCCCAGTTGATTCGCCGGTTGTCACCCGCTTGATCCCGACATGTAGCGGTACGCCCCTACCCGGATGACGATGAGCGACAGCGGCTCCCCCCGGACGCGCCGGCCTGTCCTTCCCCGGTGAGGCGGCCGCCGGCCCGGGCGGACGCCACCGGTGACGGACGAGGGGTCCGTACGCGATGGATCTCCACCCCCTCATGAAGGAGTGAGTAGATGACAACCACCCTGTCCGAACGGGTGTCGCAGTCAGCCTTCGACGGCTCCATGCTCCGGGTCGTCCTTCTGATGGATCTCCACGAGGGGACCCAGCAGCGGTTCTTCGAGGCGTACGAAAAGCTCCGCAACGACATCGCGTCGGTCCCGGGCCACATCAGCGACCAGCTGTGCCAGTCCTTCGAGAACCCCTCGCAGTGGCTGATCACGAGCGAGTGGGAGAGCGCCCCGCAGTACCTCGCCTGGGTGAACAGCGAGCACCACGCCGAACAGGTGCGGCCGCTCGGCGCGTGCGCGCGCTCCATGCGCCCGCTGAAGTTCACCGTCCTGCGCGAGACCGGCCGGGGCTACGACCAGGCGTCCCGCCCGTCCACGGCACGCCTGCAGGCCACGCCCCGCCTGGGCGCCGGGATCGTGCGCCACGCCCTCACCTTCACCGTGAAGCCCGGCAGCGAGAAGGACGTCGCGGCCATCCTCTCCAGTTACGCCTCACCGGCGGCCCGCGTCGACGACCACACCCGCCTGTGCCGCACCTCGCTGTTCATGCACGGCAACCGGGTGGTGCGCACGGTCGAGGTCCAGGGCGACCTGATGGCGGCCCTGCGGCACGTCTCGGAACAGCCCGAGGTACGCGCCGTCGAGGAGGCCATCAACCCCTACCTCGAACAGGACCGGGACCTCGGCGACCCGGAATCGGCCCGCATGTTCTTCATGCGCGCCGCCGTCCCGGCCGTCCACCACATCGCCGCACCCGAGCCCGAGTCGGCCGACGTGCAGCGGCACGCGGTCTTCTACCCGGCCAAGCCCGGCTGCGGCCAGGCGCTCGCCAGGTTCCTCGCCCGACAGGACGAGACGGCCGCGCGCCGGTCCGAGAGCCCCGTCCGGAGCAGCAGCATCTTCCAGCGCGACGATATCGTCGTCCGGCTGATCGACGTGCGTGGCCCGCTGGAGGCCGACCCCGAGACCGTCTACGGCATCTCGGGCCCCCGCAAGGCCGCGGTGCTCGACCGCCTGACGGTCGCGCCCGGCGGGCGGGGCCGCGCCGCGCACCACACCATGAACCTGATCACCGACCGCCGGGCACCCGCGCAGTCCTGATCCCTCCCGGGGCCGACCGCTGCGGCCCCGCCCCAGCCCTGCCCCGACCCCCCACCCCCGGACCCCCGACCCACCCGATCTCCGTCGAGGCTCTCCCCACACGCCAGGAGGCACCCACCATGACCCAACAGCGCCCACGCATCGTGGACCTGAGCGAGACGCCGCCCAACCGCCGGCGCGGTGGCGACCTGCGGGCCGTACTCACCCCGACGTCGGTGGGTTCGACCAGCGGCTTCATGGGCCTGGCCATCATGGCCCCCGGAGAGTCGATCGCCGAGCACTACCACCCGTACTCCGAGGAGTTCGTGTACGTCGTCAGCGGCCGGCTGGAGGTCGACCTCGACGGGGAACCCCACCCGCTGCGCACCGACCAGGGACTCCTGGTCCCGCTGAACACCCGGCACCGCTTCCGCAACGTCGGGGACACCGAAGCCCGCATGGTCTTCCACCTCGGCCCCCTCGCCCCGCGCCCCGAACTGGGGCACGTGGACACCGAGCAGGCCCCGAACCCGGAGGGAACCGCATGGGAGCAGCCGCCGGACCGTACAGGAGCGGTCTCGTGACCCGCCGGCGGGTGGCCGTCACCGGAGTGGGCGTCGTCGCGCCCGGCGGCATCGGCGTCCGCGACTTCTGGGACCTGCTGGCCAACGGGCGTACGGCGACACGGGGCATCAGCCTCTTCGACCCGACGGGATTCCGCTCCCGGATAGCCGCCGAGGTCGACTTCGACCCCGCCGCGCACGGCCTCGACGACGAGGAGGCGGCCCGTGCGGACCGGTACATCCAGTTCGCCCTGGTCGCCGCCCGCGAGGCGGTGCGCGACGCCGGACTCGACCTCACCTCGGACGAGGCCTGGCGGACCGGTGTCTCCCTCGGCACCGCCGTCGGCGGCACCACCCGGCTGGAGCACGACTACGTCGCCGTGAGCCAGTCCGGCTCCTGGTGGGACGTGGACCACAAGCTGGCCGGCCGGCACCTGCACCGGGCGTTCACACCGGCCACCCTCGCCTCCGCGGTCGCGGAGGAGACGGGAGCACGCGGCCCCGTCCAGACCGTCTCCACCGGCTGCACCTCGGGACTCGACGCCATCGGGTACGCGGTGCACGCCATCGCGGAGGGCCGGATGGACGTGTGCATCGCCGGAGCCTCGGACTCGCCGATATCGCCGATCACGGTGGCCTGCTTCGACGCCATCAAGGCGACCTCGCCGAACAACGACGACCCGGCGCACGCCTCCCGGCCGTTCGACGCCGACCGGGACGGCTTCGTCCTCGGCGAAGGCGGCGCCGTCCTCGTGCTCGAAGAGCTGGAACACGCCCGCGCCCGCGGTGCGACCGTCTACTGCGAGATCGGCGGCTACGCCACCTTCGGCAACGCCCACCACATGACCGGGCTGACCACCGAGGGTCTGGAGATGGCCCGGGCCATCGAAACCGCCCTCGCCCAGGCCGGGGTCGCCGCCGACGAGATCGACTACGTCAACGCGCACGGTTCGGGCACCAAGCAGAACGACCGCCACGAGACCGCGGCGGTCAAGAAGGTCCTGGGTGAGCACGCCTACCGGACGCCGATGACCTCCATCAAGTCCATGGTGGGTCACTCCCTCGGCGCCATCGGGGCCATCGAACTCGCGGCCTGCGTCCTCGCCATGGTCCACCAGGTGGTGCCGCCGACCGCCAACTACGAGACCCCGGACCCCGAGTGCGACCTGGACTACGTGCCCAAGGTCGCCCGGGACCGGAAACTGCGCAGCGTGCTCTCCGTGGGCAGCGGCTTCGGCGGCTTCCAGTCCGCCGTGGTCATGACCCGGCCGAAGGAGGAGGTCTCGTGACCAGCCGTACGGTCATCACGGGCATCGGGGTCGTCGCACCCAACGGCATCGGCGCCGACGCCTTCTGGAAGGCGACCCAGTCCGGCCAGAGCGTGCTGGACCGGGTCACCAGGGCGGGCTGCGAGCACCTGCCGCTGCGCGTCGCGGGCGAGGTCCGGGGTTTTGAGCCCGGCGCCCTGGTCGAGGACCGCTTCCTCGTCCAGACCGACCGGTTCACCCACCACGCCCTCGCCGCGGCCGACCTCGCCCTGGAGGACGCCCGGCTCGGCCGGGCCGACTACGAGGGCGACCCCTTCGCCTTCGGGGTCGTCACCGCCGCCGGTTCCGGCGGTGGCGAGTTCGGCCAGCGCGAACTGCAGCACCTGTGGGAACAGGGGCCGCGCTTCGTAGGCCCGTACCAGTCGATCGCCTGGTTCTACGCGGCGAGCACCGGCCAGATCTCCATCCGCCGCGGGCTGAAGGGACCCTGCGGGGTCGTCTGCAGCGACGAGGCGGGCGGGCTCGACGCCTTCGCGCACGCCGACCGGGCGATCCGCCGGGGCAGCCGGGCCATGCTGGTCGGAGCGACGGAGGCGCCCCTCGCCCCGTACTCCATCGTCTGCCAGCTGGAGTACGAGGGACTGAGCACGCGGGACGACCCGGAACGCGCCTACCGCCCCTTCACGGACCAGGCCTGCGGCTATGTCCCCGCCGAGGGCGGCGCGATGTTCGTCGTCGAGGACGAGCACGAAGCCCGCCGGCGCGGCGCCACCGCGCGCGCCGTCCTGGCCGGCCACGCCGCGACCTTCAGCGGCACCCGGCGGCCGGACGAGGCCGGCGAGGGACTGGCCCACGCGGTCCGCGGCGCGCTCCGGGAAGCCGGATGCGCCCCCGAGGACATCGACGTGGTCTTCGCCGACGCCCTCGGGACACCCGAGGCCGACGCGGCCGAAGCGGCCGCGATCCTCCGCTCCCTGGGCGACCACGGACGGAAGGTGCCGGTCACGGCGCCCAAGTCCGGTACCGGGCGGGCGTACTGCGCGGCACCCGCCCTCGACACCGCCGCCGCGGTCATGGCGCTGGAGCACGGCGTCATCCCGCCGACCCCGAACGTCTACGACGTGTGCCACGACCTCGACGTGGTGACGGGCAGCGCCCGGCAGGCGGAACTGCGCACCGCGCTGGTGCTCAGCCGCGGCCGGATGGGATCGAACTCCGCGCTCGTCGTCCGCAAGGCCTCCCCGGCGGCCTCGTAGGCCGCGTAGTCCGCCGGGGCCCGAGCGGCCCCTCACAGGAAGGGAGCACCCACATGTCCGACCGACTGACCGTGGAGGAACTGGCGGCTCTGATGAAGACCGCCGGCATCACCGTCGACCCCGCCGAGATGGCGAGCCGTCCGGACTCCTCGTTCGACGAGTACGGCCTCGACTCGCTGGGCCTGCTGGGCATCGTCGGTGAACTGGAGAACCGGCGTGGGCGGGCCCTGCCCGCCGACGCCGACCGCTGCAAGACNCTGGGCCTGCTGGGCATCGTCGGTGAACTGGAGAACCAGCGTGGGCGGGCCCTGCCCGCCGACGCCGACCGCTGCAAGACCCCCGGGGAATTCCTCGACCTCGTCAACCACAGCCTGATGACCGGAGCCTGACATGCCAGGACACACCGAGAACGAGATCACCGTCAACGCGCCCGTGGAGCTCGTCTGGGAGATGACCAACGACCTCCCGAGCTGGCCGCAGCTGTTCAGCGAGTACGCCTCGCTCGAAATCCTCGACCAGAAGGGCGACACGACCACGTTCCGCCTGACCATGCACCCCGACGAGAACGGCAAGGTGTGGAGCTGGGTCTCGGAGCGGACCGTCGACCGCCAGGGCCTCACGGTCCGCGCCCGACGGGTCGAGACGGGCCCCTTCGCCCACATGGACATCCACTGGCAGTACTTCAAGGTGCCCGGCGGCACCCGGATGAAGTGGACCCAGGACTTCGCGATGAAGCCGGAAGCACCCGTGGACGACGCCTGGATGACCGACAACATCAACCGCAACTCCCCGATCCAGATGGCGCTCATCCGGGACAAGATCGAGCAGCGCGAACGCGAGAGCCGCGCCCCCGCCGCCAGCCGCATCTGAGGACGAAAGGCAAGCAGCCGGATGAACGACACGCACCGCGCCCTCATCGTCGCCCGCATGGCACCGGGTTCGGGCCCCGACATCGCCGAGCTCTTCGCGGACTCCGACGCCGGTGAACTGCCGCGCCTGGTAGGGGTCACACGCCGGAGCCTCTTCCAGTTCGGCGACGTCTACATGCACTTCATCGAGGCGGACCGGCCGCCCGGCCCGGCCATCGCCAAGGTCACGGAACACCCCGAGTTCCGCAGGCTGAGCGACCGGCTCCAGGCGTACATCAGCCCGCACGACCCGGAGACCTGGCGCAGTCCGAAGGACGCGATGGCCCACGAGTTCTACCGCTGGGAGAACCCCGGCGCGAAGTGACCCGGCGGCCCGGACGGGACCCGCACACCGGCGTGTGCGGGTCCCGCCGCGCGTCGGCCGCCCGCCCCGCCGCCGCGGCCTGCCACCGGCGGCCCGAGCGGAACAGCAGACAGCAGCAGAGGAGCAGGAGACGGCATGAACCCGACCGACACCGACCACTTCCCGGCGGATCCGGGCCGCCCGCACGACGGTGAGCACCCGCGCACCTCGCTGCGCGCGCTCGTCCTGTCCGGGTCCTCGCGCACCGGCTCCGTCAACGTCCGGCTCGCGGCCCTCGTCGCCGCGACGGTGCGCGGCGCCGGGGCCGTCGCGGAACCCGTCACCCTCCGTGACTTCCCCATGCCGCCCTACGACGGCGACGCCGAGGCCGGCGACGGACTGCCGGAGGGCGCCCTCGCCCTGTGCAAACGGATCGAGTCCGCGCAAGCGCTGATCATCGCCTCGCCCGAGTACAACGCCTCCGTGCCGGGCGTACTGAAGAACGCCGTGGACTGGGTCTCCCGCTACCGTCCGCAGCCCTTCAAGGACAAGCAGACCCTGCTGGTCTCGGCCTCGCCCTCGATGGTCGGGGGCAACCGCGGACTGTGGGCCCTGCGCGTCCCCCTCGAACACCTCGGCGCCCGCGTCTACCCCGACATGTTCAGCCTGGCCGGTGCCCACCAGGCCTTCACCGAGGACGGCGCCCTGACCGACCCGGGCCTCGGCGAGCGGCTCACCGCCACGATCGGCTCCTTCCTCGACCTCGTCGAGGCCGACACCCGCTACCTGTGCCTCCAGCGCCGCTGGTACGAGTTCCTGGGCGACCGCACCGACGCCCCGGTGACCGCCCGCGCCCAGGACTGATCATCATCGGCCACGAGGGGTGAGCTATGTTTGGCGCGAGTGACATGAGAAGGAGGCCCTCCGGTGTCATCGGGGCAGCAGGCACGCGCGCAAGCGGCTGCGATCACGCCGAGCGGTCAGCCGGCCACCGAGGTCCGCCCTCCGGCCGACCGGCTCCTCGCGCTCTTCGACGGCCGCCGCCTGTCCCCGGGCCAGCGGCGCATCGCGCAGTACCTGATCGACCACCTCACCGAGGCCGCCTTCCTCTCGATCACCGAGCTCGCCGAGCGGGTCGGCGTCAGCCAGCCCTCGGTGACCCGCTTCGCGGCCTCCCTCGGCTTCAGCGGCTACCCGGCGCTGCGCGACGTGCTCCAGCCGATCGCGCTGAGCGCGGTGGCCGGCGCCCCGGACACCCGGGAGCAGATCCGTCGCAACGAACTGCAGGCCGCCGTCGACGCGGAGATCGAGAACCTGGAGAACGTGCGCCGGCTGCTCGCGGACACCAACCAGGTCCTGGACATCGGCCGTGAGCTGGCCGCGTCGGTGCCGCTGACAATCCTCGGGCTGCGCATCTCGGTCTCCCTGGCGGAGTACTTCGCGTACGCCGCCCGGCGGATCCACCCCGACGTGCGCCTCGTGACACGCGGCGGCAGCGTCGCCTTCGACGCGCTGCTCCAGTCCCGGGCGGCCGGCGGGACCTGGGTGCTGGCGTTCGCCATGCCGCGGCACGCCAAGGAGACCCTGTCCGCCATCCGGGCGGCCCGCAGTACGGGGCTGCGGGTGGTCCTGATCACCGATCCCACCCTCGGGCCGCTGGTGGACGAGGCGGACGTGGCCCTGACGGCGGCGACCGGCTCCCGTCTGGTGTTCGACTCCTACGCGGCGCCCGGGATGCTTTCGGCGGCCCTGCTGCAGGCGATGGCGGACGCGGATCCCGAGCGGACGCAGGCCCGGCTGGAGGACTACGAGCACGTGGCCGACCAGCACGGCTTTTTCCTGTAGCGGTTCGTAGCCGCTCCGCTCCGGCTTCACCAGGCGATATTCAGCCTTCGAGGTGCATGAAATTTTTCATACGCTTGCTTACTCGACGGTATATATGTTTACTGACGACGGCGCTCCTGATCCACCAGATGCCAAGGAGGACGACCCCACGTCCTCTCGAACGCGCCGCGGTACGACGAACCTCCTCCTCACGTCGCGACCGCGGGACGAGTCCAGGCTTACGGATCCCGCAGAGCGCCCATGGCGGCCTCGGTCAACCCCTGGGCCGAGGCCGCCCCTTCAGAACGTCTCGATCAGAGCTTCGACACCACTCGGAAGTGACGAGAATGCCCCAGACGGCCACGTTTACGCTCAGCCCGGACTGGCCCCTGCAGGTCAAGGCGCCAGGTACGCACGACTGGGAGCGCACGGCGACGCGCTGGCTGCGTGACCTCCTGCCGGCCCGCTACGGCGGCTACCTGACGCTCACCCGTCACCACGCGCTCCTCGCCCGGCACGTCCAGCTCCAGCTGCAGCACGAGATGCGCGCGGTGCGGGCGGCCCTGCAGACCAGCCGCGCCGAGCTGCCCACGATGGGCATAGCCGAGTCGGTCATCGAGAACTCGATCAGGATGTACGCCCTGGAGCTGGAGCAGCTGAGCCGCCTCGCCCGCGGTGCGCGGCTCGTCTCGGACGCGCTCCTGGTGGGCACCCCCGCCCAGCGCCGGCGCTGACCGGCCTCAGGCCGGCTGCCACGAGCGCAGCCGGGCGGCGACGTCGTAGACGCTGACGCGAAGCGTGCGGATGTCGGTGATCAGGTCGCGCCACTGCTCGTAGGAGGCCTCCACCGCCTTGCCGGAGGCCTCTATGTAGGCGACGGCGACCCCGTAGGCGAAGTACTCGTTCGAGGTGGGCAGCGGCCGGAGCAGCACGATCGCGTCCAGCAGGGCGGCCGCGCGCCAGTAGGCGTCGGGGTCGTCCACCTCCAGGCTGGGCGTGTTGACCCGGTGCCGGGCCACGGCGGCGACCAGGGCGGAGTGGTCGGCCACCGCCACGTCCTTGAACAGCGCCTCCTGCCGCTCCAGCAGCCAGCGGTGATCGATGTGCAGTTCCACGCGTCCGAGTATCCCCGCCGCGGGCCCGGCCGTGGGGCTTTTCGGACCGGCCCGACGGCCGGTTCGCGGCGACCATCCCGTCCCGGCCACGGTGGCCGGATCGGATCCGACCGCGCAAAGGTGTTCCGCAGCGGGACTTTGCCTCCTACGGTGCGTGCAGCACAGTTCCGGGACCAGGAGGCAGCGTGAAGCGCGAGATCGACATCGACATCGACCAGCTGGTGGCGGCCATGCGGGCGGTCGACGAGGCGGGGCGGCTCTTCGAGGAGGCGCTCGCGGCGTACGAGTCGCGCGGCCTCAAGCGCACCAGCGACGACTTCATGGTGGCCGGCGGCTGCGTGCAGACGCTCCAGGGCGCCGAGGAGATGGCCCTGGGCACCCGGAAGTTCCTCGCCGAGCTCGCGCTGATCCTCGGCTACGCGACGGCGGGTGTCGAGGACCGGGTGGCCGCCCGGCCGACGGTGGTCCGCGCCGGATTCACCGGCATCGGCGGCGGCGGGGCCCGGATGGCGCGCCCGCTGCTGGAACCCACGCTGCGGGGGCTGCGCCTGCTGCTCGACATCGACTTCTTCGAGCCCGCCTTCAAGGACGAGATCGAGGCGGTCGTCCTGGCCGAGAAGGCCACCTACCCCGACCCCGCCACGTTCCGCGTCCGGGCCTCGGCGGACGCCGCTGCCTCCGTCGGCCGGACGCGCTGACTCCCGGGATGCCGGACCGGGCCGCTCCGGCGAGGCTGGGGGTATGCGTCACGCGCCCGTCGTCGTGCACCGGATCTTTCCCTCGGGAGGCCGGCAGGTGACCCTGCGGACCGCCGACCGGGAGGAGCCCCTCGGCCTGGCCCGTTCGGACGAGGACCTCATCGAGTTCCTGCGGCGTGCGGGCATGCCGGACCCCGACGACGTCGTCCTCGGCGGCGCCGAACTGGTGGAGTGGCAGTCCGACACCCCGCATGTCTACGAGGCCGACCCACCGACGGAGGACCTCCCCTGAGCCTGGCCCTACTAGGGTGGCGTGGTGACGGACGAGGGTGTGGGCATGAACGACGACGACCGGGTGCTGTACGGGTGCATGGGCCTCGGCGGGAGCTGGGAGCCGGGACCGTACGGACCTGGCGACATCGACGCCGCCGAGGCGGCTGTCGAGGCCGCCCTCGACAGCGGGATCACGGTCTTCGACCACGCCGACATCTACCGGCACGGCAAGTCCGAGGCGGTGTTCGGCGAGGTGCTCGCGCGGACGCCCGGTCTGCGGGACCGCATCACGCTGCAGACCAAGTGCGGGATCCGGCTCGGCGACGAGGACCGCCCGGGCCTGTACGACCTGCGCGGGGAGACCATCACCCGGCGGGTGGAGGAGAGCCTCACCCGGCTGAGGACGGACGTGATCGACGTCCTCCTGCTGCACCGCCCCGACCCGCTGGCGGACGTGGACTCCATCGCGGCGGCGCTGACCTCCCTGCACCGGCAGGGGCTGGTACGGCGCTTCGGCGTGTCCAACATGGGCGCCGCGCAGATCGCCCGCCTCCAGGCCCGGCTGGAGCTGCCGCTCGTGGCCAACCAGCTGGAGATGAGCCTGCACCAACGCGACTGGGTGGAGGCCGGGGTGCTGCTCAACACCCCCGCCGCCACGGCCAACGGCTTCCCCTTCGGCACCCTGGAACACTGCCGCGACCACGGCATCCGCCTCCAGGCGTGGGGGGCGCTGGCCCAGGGCCGGTTCACCGGCCGCCAGCAGACACCGGCCGAGCGGGCCACCGCCGGGCTGCTGGTCGAGCTGGCCCGGCGCAAGGGCACGACGCCCGAGACGGTCCTGCTGTGGTGGCTGATCCGGCACCCGTCGCGGATCGCCCCCGTCATCGGCACGGCCCGCCCCGACCGCATCCGCGCCTGCCGCGACGCGGCCGTGCGCGAACCCGACCTCACGCACGAGGAGTGGTACGAGCTCTGGGTCACGGCCCGCGGCGTCCCGCTGCCCTGACCGGCGGACGCGCACGCCGGCGGCCCAAGTCAGCACGCCGACACCGCGCAACCCGTACGGCTTCGCCGGCCTCCGCGGGGTGACGGCGACGGCACGCGGGCGCCGCAGCGGAGCCGTTCCGGCGGCGGTCCCGCGCGGCCGAGGTACCCGATTCTCATCCGTACTTGTGGGTACTGCGGCCGAATGGCGCCGGATTTGATAGTTCTGGACAGGTCCGGTGTGAAGAAACCTGCGGGAAGGACTGGGCATGTTCGATCTACTGCGCCCGGAGACCGTCATGTGCCCCTTCTGCAAGGCGACCGCCGCCGACGGCGCGGTGCGCACGCTGCGGACGGGGGCGGGCTCCCTCTCGGTGACCTGGCACGCCCTGAACTGCCCGCACTACGCGGCCGACCGCATCCTCGCCGAGCAGGAGAGCTGAGGCCGGCACCCGGGCCGGCGTCACGCCGCCGTGCCGGCCCCCGCACCGCTCGGCTCCGCCTCCCGGGCGGCCCGGCGGCGCAGCGCGTCCTCGTCGGTGTCCGCGTCGTACGAGATCAGCTTCGGCAGCAGCGCGGCCAGCACCGCCACCGAGGCCACACAGGCCAGCCCGCCGCTCCAGAAGGCCGGCCGGGTCCCCGTCCAGCCGGCCATGGTGCCCGCCCGGACCTGGCCGAGCTGGGGGCCCACGCTGTACGAGAGCACCTCGATGCCCGCCAGCCTGCCGCGCAGCTCCTCGGGGATCGTCTGGTTCCAGATCGTGGCGCGGCCCAGCCCGCTCAGCATGTCGGCGGCGCCCGCCACCGCGAGGCAGGCCAGCACCAGCCAGATGCCGGGCGCCACACCGGCCGCGGTGATCGCCAGACCCCAGACCGCCGCGCCGCACACCACCAGCAGCCCGTGCCGCCGCACCCGGGAGACCCAGCCGCTGGTCAGCCCCAGCAGCATCGAGCCCACCGCCCCGGCCGCGTACATCAGACCCAGCGCCCACACCGCGTCCAGCTCGTCCGCGAGGAACGGGAAGATCGTGTTCGGAAAGGCGAAGAGCATCGCCGCGAGGTCCACGGCGTACGTGCCCAGCAGCACCGGCCGGCTCCAGGCGTAGCGCGCGCCCTCGGCGATCCCGCGCAGCGACGGACGTTCGGCGCCCTCGACGGGCGGAGCCGGATTGAGCCGCGAGCACAGCAGGACGGAGCCGAGGAAGCCCGCGACCGTGACGGCGTAGGCCGAGGCGTGACCGGCGTAGGCCACGACCAGGCCGGCCAGCGCCGGACCGAGGATCGCCCCGAACTGGTAGCGAAGCCCGTTGAGCGCCGCGGCGGCCGTCAGCTGGTCGTGCGGCACGATCCGCGCCATCAGCGAGTCCAGGGCCGGCCGCTGCAGCCCGGCGAGGGCCGACACGCCCGCCGCGACCACGTACAGCGGCCAGAGCAGCGGGTCGGGCAGCAGCGCGTTCACCAGGAGTACCAGGGCCAGCACCCCTAGCCCGGCCTCGGTCAGCAGGATCATCCGCCGCCGGTCGACCGCGTCCGCGAGCGCGCCCCCGTACAGTCCGAAGACCACCAGCGGGACCAGCTCCACCGCACCCATCGCGCCGACGGCCAGCGGTGAGCCGGTCAGGTGCTTGATCTGCAGCGGCAGCGCGATCATCGCCATGAAGGAGCCGAAGTACGTCACCGTCCCCTGGTAGAACAGGAGCCGGAAGTCACGGCTGGAACGCCACGGGGCGAGGTCGGGCAGTACGGCCGTCAGTCGGGAGGTGCTCACGGCAGGCCATCGTGCGCCGCCCGCCCGACCGGGGCAAAGGGTTTTCTTCCGGGCCCGCCGTGGCACCCATGGTCCATGCCGCCGCCGGTGTCACCGTTCCTGCGTACAGCCGCGTCGTACGCCTGGCGCCTGCTGGTCGTCGGCGCCGCCGTCTACGTGGTCTTCGCCCTGCTGGGCAAGTTCCACGAGATCGCCGTCGCGGTCTTCCTCGGCCTCGTCGTCACCGCCCTGCTGTGGACGCCCACCCGTCGCCTCGCCCGGGCCGTGCCCCGGACGATCGCCGTCGCCGTGAGCCTCCTCGGCAGTGCGCTGCTCCTGCTGGGCGTGCTGACCCTGGTCGGCGAGGCGGTGGCGGGGGAGACCACGACCCTGGCCCGGGAGTTCCGCGCGGGACTCGCCAGCATCGAGGCCTGGCTGGAGAAGCCGCCCTTCCGGCTGAACCGGCAGGCCCTCTCCGACGTCCAGTCCCGGATCGGCGAGTACCTCTCCAGCCACCGCTCCACGGTCCTCAGCCAGGCGGTCAGCGGAGCGGGCCGCCTCGTCCACGTTCTCACCGTCCTCGCCCTCGCCGTCTTCTGCTCCTTCTTCTTCCTGCACGGCGGCGACCGCCAGTGGGCGTGGTTCTGCGACCAGCTGCCCGGGACGGCACGGGAACGCGTGACGATCGCCGGCCGCGCGGGCTGGCGCACCTTCACCGGATACACCCACGGGATCGTGGTGGTCGCGGCGACGAACGCGGTCCTCGTGGGGCTGGCGCTGTACCTCCTCGGGGTCCCGCTGGCCGTGCCGCTGGCGCTGCTGGAGTTCTTCGCCGCCTTCATCCCCCTCATCGGGTCACCGGTCGCACTGGCGGTCGCCGCGGTGGTCGCCCTCGCCGCGAAGGGCCCGCTCGTCGCGGGGATCGTCGTCGCGCTCATCGTGGTCATCGGCCAGATCGAGGGACACGTGCTGCATCCGCTGGTGATGAGCCGGGCCGTCCGCCTGCACCCGCTGGTCGTGGCGATCTCTGTGGTCGCGGGCGCGATCGCCGCCGGCGTGGTCGGCGCCGTGGTCGCGGTCCCGCTGGTCTCCGTCGTCTGGTCGGTCCACTCGGCCCTGCGCGACGCCCGCGGCCCGCTTCCTGCACAATCGCCTGATGAGCGATGAAGACCCCTACCTGTGGCTGGAAGACGTATCCGGCGAAGCCGCCCTCGCCTGGGTCCGGGAGCGCAACGCCGAGACCGTCGACGCGCTGACCGGAGACCCCGGCTTCAAGGTGCTCGAGCAGGAGATGCGCGAGGTGCTGGACGACGACGGGCGGATCCCCTACGCCGTCCGCCGCGGCCGCCACCTCTACAACTTCTGGCAGGACGCCGACCACGTACGCGGCCTGTGGCGGCGCACCACCCTGGAGGAGTACCGCACGGACCGCCCGGACTGGGAGGTGCTCCTGGACCTCGACGCGCTGGCCGAGGCCGAGGGGGAGAAGTGGGCGTGGGCCGGCAGCAGGGTCCTCGCCCCCGAGCACCGGCACGCCCTGGTCCTGCTCTCCCGGGACGGCGCCGACGCCTGCGTCGTGCGCGAGTTCGATCTGGAGACCCTGGAGTTCGTCGCGGACGGGTTCACGGTCGCCGAGGCCAAGACCCGGATCGGGTGGATCGACCACGACCGGGTCTGGATCGGGACCGACTTCGGTCCCGGCTCGCTGTCCACGTCCGGTTACCCGCTTCAGGTGCGCCGCTGGCTGCGCGGCACACCCCTCGAAGCCGCCGAGCTCGTCTACCAGGGCGGCCCGTCCGACCTGTCCGCCTCCGGCTGGCACGACGACACTCCCGGCTTCGAGCGGGACTTCGTCCACCGGCAGATCGACTTCTGGAACCAGGAGCTGTTCCTCCTCCCCGAGGACGGCAACGGCCCGCCCGTGAAGATCGACGTACCGGACGACGCGAACGCCTCCGTCCACCGGGAATGGCTGACCGTCACCACCAGGACGCCGTGGCTCGGTCACCCGGCGGGCGCCCTCCTCGCCTTCGGCCTCACCGCGTTCCAGGAGGGGGCGCGGGAGGCCGAGGTGCTGTTCACCCCCGACGAGCGCACCGCCCTCGCCGGGTACAGCTGGACCCGCAACCACCTCATCCTCAGCACCCGGGCCGACGTCTCCTCCGCCATGGAGCTGCTCACCCCCGGCCCGGACGGCTGGAGCCGGGCACCGCTGCCGGGCCTGCCGGCCCTGTCCACCGCCTCGGTCACCTGCACCGACCCGGACGTCGGCGACGAGTACTTCCACCTCGTCACCGGCTTCCTCCAGCCCTCCACGCTCTACCGGGGCACGGCGGGCGCCGAGGACGACAGCGAGCCCGTCAAGCAGAGCCCGGCGCTCTTCGACACCACCGGCCTCACCGTCAGCCAGTTCTTCGCGACCTCCGCGGACGGCACCCGAGTGCCGTACTTCGTCGTGGGTCCCGAGGACCGGCCCGGTCCCGGACCCACCCTGCTCTACGGCTACGGGGGCTTCGAGATCTCCATGGTCCCCTCCTACAGCGCGGTCACCGGCCGCGCCTGGCTCGCGCGCGGCGGCACCTACGTCGTCGCCGGCATCCGGGGCGGGCACGAGTACGGGCCCGCCTGGCACCGGGCGGCGCTCGGCGCGAACCGGGTCCGGGCGTACGAGGACTTCGCGGCCGTCGCCCGGGACCTCGTCGCCCGGGACATCACCACCCCGGCCCAGCTGGGCATCGAGGGCGGAAGCAACGGCGGCCTCCTCATGGGCGCGATGCTCACCCGCGAACCGGAACTGTTCGGCGCGGTCGTCGCGCACGTGCCGCTGCTGGACATGCTCCGCTTCCACAAGCTCCTCGCCGGCGCCAGCTGGATCGCCGAGTACGGCGACCCGGACGACCTCGCGGACCGGCCCCACCTGGAGGAGATCTCCCCCTACCACCGGATCCGGGCGGACGGGCCCGCGTACCCACCGCTGCTCCTGCTCACCTCGACCCGCGACGACCGCGTCCACCCCGGGCACGCCCGCAAGATGGCCGCCCGGCTGCGCGAGGCCGGTCACCCGGTGTTCTTCCACGAGCACCTCGGCGGTGGCCACGCGGGCGCCACGGATCACCGGCAGACGGCCTTCAACGAGGCCCTCGTGCACACCTTCCTGTGGGAGCGCCTGACCCCGACGACGTGAGCGGCCGGCCGGGCACGCGCGTACCGCGTGCCCCCGTACGGCGGTCCCGGGGGCTGTCAGGCCGCCCTGCGGCGCAGGAGGGCCCGGAGGGCGATGCCGCAGAGCAGGAGGACTCCGGCGCCGGCACCGGCCCACAGCGCGATCTCCCGCCTTCAGCTCCACCCGCCAGAAGGGTGCCTCGCCGACGGCGATCGACTGCCGGTGGGTGCCCGGCCCGATGGGGGTGGCGCTGTTGAAGGAGAAGCCGCCCTCCGCGTCGGCACCGGTTCGGGGCTCCGGGGTGCGTGCTCCGGCCTCCTAGGTCGTGGCGTCGGCGATGCCGACGAGGAGCTCTACGGGCATCGGCCTGTCGCCGGACTTCGTCACGTCGTTCTCGACCATGATGCAGCCGGTGTCGTCGGGAGCGGGCTTGTCGTTGCCCGATCCGGGCTTGCTGCGGCCGCCGGCGGTGATGACGTTCGCCTACCCCATCGACTGGTCGAACTCGCGCAGCCACGCGCGGGGTTCGCCGTCTCCCGGCGGACCGGCGGCGACGGTGATCACGGAGCCCCGCCCGTACCCCTGCTCGGCGACAGCCGTGGCGCTCACCTGGAGCCGCTGGTCGGTCCGCTTCTTGACCTTGTAGTAGAGGTCGCGTCCCCCGGTGAACCTGTCCAGGTACTGGCCGGGTGCGACGAGCGGAGCGTCCTGGCAGCCGTTCAGGGAGCCGGAGACCGGCTTTCCGGTGGCCTGGTAGGTCCGCCATCCCTTGCGGAACAGGGTGCCCAGGTTGCCGGTCAGCGAGTCGGCGTCCTGGGCGTCCGCGTACGACCCGCCGGTCACGTCGGCGATGCACTTCAGCTGCGTGCGCGCCGAGGAGGGCGTGCGGAAGCCGACGACGTCCACGGCGAGGTCGACCCCCTGGGCCTTCAGCTCACGGGCCACATCGCAGGGCGGCGGCGGAGCGCAGGTGTCCTCCCCGTCCGAGACCAGGACGATCCGGCGGTTGCCGGTCGTGCCGAGGTCCTTGGCGGCTTCGCGGAGGGAGACGCCGATCGGCGTGAACCCGGCCGCCGTGAAGCCCTCGAGGCGACGGCTCCGAACTCCCCGTCCGGCACGCCGTCCACGGCCCCGGCCGGCTCACCACCTGCCTCGCCGAACCGGTGACGGCTCCCGGGGCCCGCATCAACCTCAGCTTCTACACGCCCGCGGACGCGCCCTGACCCTTGCGGAGGGTCTCGACCCGCTGCTCGATCGCAGCCCGGCCGGCCCGCTCGCGCCGCCGGGCCCTCGACCCGGAACGCCTTCCGGCGCAGGCCGCGAAACGCCGGGCGAACGCCGCTGGAACGCCACATGGCGGGGGAGTGGCGTCCCGGGGGCGCCCGACAGACATCCGTTCGGGGGACTCGGGACGCCCGGGGCACGCGGAAGCCGCTTCCGTGCTCCACGATCGGCGGGTGCAACCCCGGAGGGAGGACCCCATGAGCACCCCGTTCGCGTCCGCCGCCCCCTACTACGCCCGCTACCGGCCCCCGTATCCGCGGGAGTTCCACGACCTGCTCGCGGACCGCTTCGTGCTCGACGGCTCCCAGACCGTCCTGGACCTCGGCGCCGGCCCCGGCACGCTCGCTCTGCCCCTGGCCCCGCTGGCCGACCACGTGTACGCCGTGGACCCGGAGCCGGCGATGCTCGCCGAGGGGACACGGCTCGCCGAGGAGCGCGGCCTCACGAACATCTCGTGGCTGCGCGGCGACGACGCCGCCGTCACCCGGCTGTGCCTGCCCCGGATCGACCTGTGCGTCATCGGCAGGGCCTTCCGCCGGATGGACCGCGCGCGGGTGCTGACCGGCCTCGACGAGGTGCTCGCGCCCCGGGGCGGGCTCGCCGTCGTCGCCTGCCTGCACCCGCCCGGCGCACCGCGGCCGGCCTGGCTGACCGTGGTCGACGAGGTGCGCGCACGCTTCCTCGGAACCGGCCGGGCCGACGGGGACGGCCGGGAGGACACCGAGATCCGGGACGACTGGGAGGACTGGGTCGAGCTGGGCGAGCTGGGCGACCTCCTCGCGAAGTCGCCGCTCTCGCGCGTCGAAACCCACCAGTGGGACCAGACCGTCCGCCGCACCGTGGACGAGGTGGTCGGCCTCCAGCTCTCGCTCCCCTCCTGCGGCCCGGCCGTGCTGGGCGACCGTACGGCAGCCTTCGGGACGGAGCTGCGCCGGGCCCTCCTCGACCACGATCCCGGCGGCACCTACGTCCGGACCGTCCGTATCGGGGCCGCCGTCGCCACCAGGCCGCGGCGCTGACCGGGCCGCGGCGCTGACCGGGGCGGGTCGCGACCGCGGCCGGGCTCAGCCGTCGAGTTCGGCGCCGTCGAGCGCGGCGAGGAGTTCGCGTTCGTAGCCGGTGCTCAGGCCGGCCCGGCGGACGCGGTCCAGGCCCTCGGCGCGCTCCCACTCCAGGAGGTCCGCGAGCATCTGCGCGCGCGGCCGGTGCCGCAGCCCCGCCGCGCGCGCCGCGGCACCGCTGCGGGCGGAGAAGCCCGCCCACCGCGGGTCGGTCATCCACATGGCCAGCGACTCCGGCCCCATGAACGGCGCGACCTCCCGGTCCAGGAACCACTGCGGGTCCGCCGTCGCCACCTCCCCGGTGTGCCCGGCCACCCGGCGCGACAGGCCGACCCACTCGTCGAACGGCACGACGGGCCCCACCGCGTCGAAGGTCCCGGCCGTGCCCTCCCGCGCCAGGTCCAGCAGCCATCCCGCGAGATCACGCACGTCCACCACCTGCGTCGGCAGGCCGGGGGAGTGCGGTACGAGCATCGGCTGGTCCACCGTGCGGGCGGCGCGCGCCACCCAGTAGCCCGACCGCCCGGTGTGGTCGCCCGGGCCGCCGATCAGTCCGGCCCGGGCGACGACGAGCCGGTCCCCGACCGCCGCGCGTACGGCCGCTTCGCAGGCGACCTTGGCCTCCCCGTACTCCTCCCGCCCCACGTACTGCTGCTCCGTGGGCGCGAGGAGCGCCGCCGACTCGTCGGCGCCGACCGTGCCGTGGTCGGCGTAGGCGCTGACGGACGAGACGTACGTCCAGTGCCGGGTCCGCTCCGCCAGTGCCACCAGTGCGTCGCGGACGAACGCCGGCTGCCAGGACACCTCCAGTACGGCGTCCCAGTCGCGGTCCAGGAGACCGGCGTAGGCGGCGGCCCCGTCCTGCCGGTCCGCCGCCACCAGCCGGGCGCCCGGTGCGACTTCGCCGCTCTCGCCGCGGGCAAGGCATGTGACGTGGTGGCCGCGTTCCACCGCCTGCCGGGTGATCTCACGCCCCAGCCACGCGGTCCCGCCCAGTATCAGAAGCTCCATCCGTCCACCCCAGCACACCGGGGCCGCCGGCCGCGACCCCGGTTCGCGGTCGGCGAAGACGCGGGCGCCGCACCCGCCTCACAGATCGCGGCGCATGCAGACACGGGGCCACCGGTCCAGCCCGTGCGCCGCCTCGCGCGCGCGGATCTCCCGCAGGCCCGCAGTGAGCGCCTCCGCGGCGAGGGGACGGAAGCCGCAGCGGACGTAGTACGGGGCGTTCCACGGGACCTCGGTGAAGGTGGTGAGCGTCAGCGCGGGCACGCCCTCGCCCACGGCGACCGCGGCGAGGTGCTCCAGCAGGGACCGGCCGATGCCGCGGCGGGCGTGGTCCGGATGCACGGACACCTGCTCGACGTGGAGGTTGCCCGCCACGCGTTCGGCGATGAGGTAGGCGACCGGGGCGTCGGCACCGTCCACCGCCACCCAGGCGAGCCCCGCCTCCCGGTAGGGGGCGAGCTCGCCGAGCGTCAGCGGCTCGTCGTCGGCGATCTCCGGCATTCCGATGTCCCGGAAGCAGCGCCCGGCCGCCCTCTCGATGTCCTGGAGGACCGTCAGTTCGTCAGCATGGACCGCGCGTACAGGCATGGCGGCATTGTCCGCGCGGAACCACCCGGATGCACACGGGTTTTCGCCGCGGCCGCGGTGGTCTGTGCTCCGTCCGAGTTCACTTCGGGTGCCCGTTCGGCCCCAGGGCCGAGCGCATGATCATCATGTTGGCTCCCCATCGGTTTGATACGGCTATGCCACGAATGCGACGGACACAACCGACCAAGGCGTGGGGCGCCGTGGCTGCGGTGACGGGGGCCATGCTGGTCGTCGCCGCAGCGCCGGGCCGGGCCCCCGATACGACCTCACCGGACACCACCCCCGCGGGCCAGGCGCGCGAAGCCGCGGTCACCCTGCTGGTGGGCAGGGTGCTCGAAGGGGCCCACGGTACCGGCGAAGGGCGGTGCGCCGCCCGGGTGTTGCAGCCCGGCCTGTGCGACGGCTGGCAGGAGCAGCGGGTACGGGCCACCGCACGCGGCGTGGGGTCCGTACTGAAGGAGCCGGCCTTCGCCGACGCCGCCTGGGCGGAGGTACGGCCCACCGACGCGGGCGGGCCCCTGGAGATCACCCTCGGCGAACCGGGCCGTATCACGGACGTGACCGTGCGGGACGGACACGGCCGCCACCTGGCCGGTGAACTGGGCCCGCACAACGACCGCTGGCTCAACACCGAGTCGCTGCGCGCCGGGGAGACGTACACCGTGCAGGTCGGCGCGCAGGACGCGGTCGGCAGCCCGGTCGGCGTGACCATGGCCTTCCGTACCGCGCCGCCCGCGGACGGGGGCAGGCTGACCGTCGAGTTCGGGCCGGGCCCGGGCACCTACGGAGCCGGGGAGATCGTGACGGCCGCCCTCAGTCGGCCGGTCCCCGCCGGCGACCCCGTGGCGCGCGCCCGGCTGGAGCAGGCGCTGGAGGTGACCTCGGAGCCGCCTGTCGAGGGCGCCTGGCACTGGGTCGACGCATCGACCCTGCACTTCCGCCCCCGTACGTACTGGCCCGCGCACACGGTGGTCCGCGTCCGCAGCGGACTCGACGGGGTCGAGGTCGGCGACCAGGCCTACGGCGGCCCCTCCGAGGACCTGCAGTTCACCATCGGGGACCGCATCGAGGCCGTCACCGACTCCGCCACCCACCGGATGACCGTACGCCGCAACGGACGCGTGATCAGGACCATCCCGGTCACCACCGGCAAGGAGGGGTTCAGGACCCGCAGCGGCATCAAGGTGGTCCTGCGCAAGGAGTCCAAGGTCCGTATGCGCGGTGACACCGTCGGCATCAAACGCGGCACCAAGGAGTTCTACGACCTGCCCGTCTCCTACGCGACCCGGGTGACCTGGAGCGGCGAGTACATCCACGCCGCGCCCTGGTCGGTCGAGGCGCAGGGCGAGGAGAACGTCAGCCACGGCTGTACGGGGATGAGCACCGAGAACGCCGCCTGGTTCTTCGACACCGTCCGGGAGGGGGACATCGTGGAGGTCGTCAACAGCGGCGGCGAGAGGATGGCCCCCTTCGACAACGGCTTCGGCGACTGGAACGTGGACTGGCCCAGCTGGCTGGCCGGCAGCGCACTGGCCGACGTCGACGCCGCCTCGCCCGGTTCACCGCTCACCCCGTCCCGCCTGCACCCCACCACCTGACGGACCTGACGGACCTGACGGACCTGACGGACCTGACGGACCCGACGGACCCGACGGACCCGACGGGGCGTCCGGGCGGCCCTGGCATACGATCACCCCATGATCCGAGGAGTGATGTTCGACTTCTCCGGCACGCTGCTGCGCATCGAGTCGACGGAGGAGTGGCTCGGCGCGGGCCTGGCGGCGACCGGCATCCGGCTGTCCGACGAGGAGTTCCGCGAGACGGCGGGGCGGCTGACGGAGTACGGCGCCCTGCCGGGCGGTTCCGCGCCCCGGCGGATGCCCCCACACCTCGAAGCCGTGTGGCAGGAACGGGACGTGAGCACCGATCAGCACCGGGCCGCCTACGGCGGTCTGGCGCTGGCCGCCGGCCTTCCCGCGCCGGAGCTGGCGCAGGCGCTCTACGACCGCCACATGAGCCCGGCCGCCTGGCGGCCGTACCCGGACGCCGTACCCACGCTGCGCGAGCTGCGGCGCCGGGGCGTCCCGGTGGCCGTGGTGAGCAACATCGGCTGGGACCTGAGGCCGGTCTTCCGTGCGCACGGCCTGGACGAGCTGGTCGACGTGTACGTGCTCTCCTATGAGCTGGGCGTCCAGAAGCCCGATCCCCTGATGTTCCGGACCGCCTGCGACCGGCTCGGCCTGCCGCCCGGCGAGGTGCTGATGGTCGGCGACGACCGCACCGCGGACGGCGGCGCCGCGGCGCTCGGCTGCCCGGTGCACTTCGTCGACCACCTGCCGGTCGGCCGGCGGCCGCACGGCCTCACACCCCTCCTGGACCTGCTGGGATAGACGCCGGCGGCGGGTCGCCGTCGATGTTCCACCGGGACGGCAGCGGCCCGTCGCAGAACACGCACACGAAGTCGTCCTCGCGCACGATGCCGACCTCCCGGCACCCGGGGCACCGGCGGAACACCACCTCGTGCGTGTACCCGCCCGGGTGCCCGATCCCCGCCGCCCCCAGCGCTTCCGCGACGGCCGCCCAGGAGACGACGTCGGGGCAGTACCCGGTCGACTGGTTGCTGACCTCGCCGACCGCCCACGCACCGGCCGCCGCCCGGGAGAACCCCATCTCACCGGCGGCCAGGACGGCCGCGCCGCCCGCGCACACGACGTGCTCGCTGCGCCGTGGCGCGAGCCGCAGCACACCGGTGGTGTCGACGACGAACGTGAACGGCTCGGCGAGCTCCCGCGCGGGCAGCGCGGAGAGCCACGCCTCGGCATCCGCTGCCGACCGGATGCCGAGGCCCCCGCTCCCCGGCCGGACCAGTGACAGCGGCCCGGCGGGCCCCACGTACCGGTAGGCCCGGTGGGGGCGCCCTCGTATGCCCATGGGGACACCGTAAATGACGCGCCCTCAGCCGGGCGGTGTGCCATCCTCGGCTTCGTGATCGACACCCCGGCGAACGCCGACGACGCGGCCGCGCTGAACCGCGCCATGTGGGAGACCCGCGCCCGGGTCCACGGCTCGACGGCCACCGACCGGTTCTACGACGTGGAGTCCTTCGTCGCGGGACGCGAGACGCTCCACCTGCTGGAACGCGAGCTGGTCGGCGACGTCGCCGGCAAGGACCTGCTCCACCTCCAGTGCCACTTCGGCATGAACACCCTGAGCTGGGCCCGGCGGGGAGCCCGCGTCACCGGCGTCGACTTCTCGCCGACGGCCGTCGAACGGGCCCGCCGGCTGGCCGAACGGACCGGCCTGCCCGCCACCTTCGTCGAGGCCGACACCCAGCGGCTCCCCGACAGCCTGGCCGGCCGCTTCGATCTCGCTGTCGCCACCTACGGGATCCTGTGCTGGATCGGCGACCTCGACGCCTGGATGCGCGGCGCGGCCATGGCCCTCAGGCCGGGCGGCAGCCTGGTCCTGGTCGATCTGCACCCGGCCTTCCAGACCGTCGCCACGCTCGAACCGCTCGTCGTCGACTGGCCCTACGGCGGCGGCGAGCCCCACCGCGACACCGTCACCGGGACCTACGCCGAACCGGGCCTCAGCCTGCCGGCGCAGGACGTCATCGAATACCCGCACTCCCTCGGGGAGATCGTCACCGCGGCCGCGACCGCCGGCCTGACGGTGAAACACCTCGGCGAGCACGTCGCCGCGGAGTTCGACCCCCGCGGCATCCTGCACCAGGGACCGGACGGCCTGTACCGGCTGCCGTTCGGTGACTCCCACCTCCCCGTCATGTACTCACTGGTCGCCCGCGCCCCGCATCCGCACGCCTCCTGAGGAGGCTCCGGCCGGTTACGGCCGACACACCCCGCCGCGGGACTGTGGTGCCCGCGCACATGGGAACGGGCCACCGGCGTGGCCGATGATTCCCGCCATGACGAGCGCGAGCGCCATCCCTCCCGGCTCCCACGGGACAGCAGCCGCCGCAGGCATCGACCTGGCGGGCCGTACCGCCCTGGTGACCGGAGCCGGGAGCGGGATCGGGCGGGCGTGCGCCCTCGCGCTCGCCGGTGCCGGGGCCCACGTGCACGTGGTGGACATCGACGCCGCGGCGGCCGCGTCCGTCGCCGCGTCGACCGGCGGCCGGGCCCACGTCGTCGACCTGGCCCAGGCCGCACCCGTCGGGGAACTCCCCGCAGAGGTCGACATCCTGGTCAACAACGCCGGGCTCCAGCACGTCGCGCCGCTGACCGACTTCCCGCCGGACCGGTTCGAACTCCTCCAGCGGGTGATGGTCCACGCCCCGTTCCTGCTGCTCCGCCGGGTCCTGCCGTACATGTACGCCCGGGGCTGGGGCCGCGTCGTCAACATCTCCAGCGTGCACGGCCTGCGCGCCAGCGCGTACAAGGCGGGCTACGTGACCGCGAAGCACGCCCTCGAAGGGCTGAGCAAGGTCACGGCCGTCGAGGGCGCCCCGCACGGGGTCACCAGCAACTGCGTCAGCCCCGGCTACGTCCGCACACCGCTGGTGGAGCGGCAGGTCGCCGCCCAGGCGGCCGCCCACGGCCTCGACGCCGACCGCGTCGTCTCCGAGGTGATGCTCGGCCGCTCCGCCGTCAAACGGCTGATCGAACCGGAGGAGGTGGCCGCAGTCGTCCTCTGGCTCTGCGGTCCCCACACCGGCCACCTCACCGGCGCATCCCTCCCCCTGGACGGCGGCTGGACGGCCACGTGACAAATGTAATGGTCCGTCAAGGTGCATCTACGTCCGAAGGTTGATGCCTGTTTCGTCCTGGCGGAGGAAGAGCCGCCGCGGACCCGTCGCGAAGAATCGACGTGTACCGGTCACCGGCCCCACCAGGCCCGCGTCGAGGAGCCGCCATGAGTCACCCCCGTCCCGTCGTCCGTCCTGCCCGGCGCCGCGCGGCCTCGGCCACCGCCGTCGCCGTGGCCCTGCTGGCGGGTCTCGCCCCCGCCGCCAGTGCCGCGGGCCCCGGCGGGCAGGCCGCCGGGGCGGCGGCCGCCGGTCACCGCCTCGACCGGGCAGAGCTCCAGGCCAGGCTCGACGCGGTCCGGGACGCGGGCGTGTACGGCATCTTCTCCGCAGCCCGCGACGGCCGCGAGCGCTTCGACGGCGCCGCCGGAACCGCCGACCTCTCCACCGGGCGCCCCGTCCGTGCCGACCTCCGGCACCGCGTCGGCAGCGTCACCAAGACGTTCACCGCCGTCGCCGTGCTCCAGCAGAACGCCAAGGGCCGCATGGACCTGGACCGGCCGGTCGGCGACTACGTGCCCGACCTCCTGCCCGGCGAGCGCGGCCGCAAGGTGACCGTGCGCATGCTCCTCAACCACACGAGCGGCATCGAGGACTACATCGCGGACGCCTTCCCCTCCCTCCAGAAGGGCGCCACCGGCAGCCTGGACTACCACCGCTACCGGACGATCCGCCCCGCCGAGCTGATCGGTTACGGCGTGGCCCGGCCCCAGCGGTTCGAGCCCGGCACCGACTGGTACTACTCCAACACCAACTACGTGCTGCTGGGCGAGATCCTCCGCAAGGTGACCGGCCAGGACCCCGAGCGGCTCATCGCCAAGGACGTCATCCGGCGCGCAGGCCTGCGCGACACCTATTTCCCCGGCACCGACCCCCACATCCGCGGTGCCCACGCCCGCATGTACGAGAGCTTCTACGGGATCATCGACCCGCCGCGCGACTACAGCGTCTACAACATGACCTGGGGCGGCACCGCGGGAGCGCTCGTCTCCACCCCGCAGGACCTGAACACCTTCTACCGGGCCCTGCTGACCGGTGACCTCCTGCCGCGCCGCCAGCTGGACCAGATGCGCACCACGTACGAGGTCAAGGACGGGAAGGGAGAGGTGGTCCTGCGCTACGGCCTCGGCATCTACTCCCTGGACACCCCGTGCGGCCCGGCCTGGGGCCATGACGGAGGCGTCTGGGGCGCCGGCACCATGGCCCTGTCCAGCCCGGACGGCACCCGGCAGTTCGCACTCGGGTACAACCTGATGAAGTATCAGCGCATCGACGAGGCGGGCACCGCGTTCGACCCGCACCCGGCCGACGCCGCCATGACGGACTACCGCGACCAGGCCCTGTGCGGCAGGACCGTGCCGAAGCCGTCGCAGGCGCCGCAGGTCCCGAAGCACGGTGCCGTCGAAGCCCCGGCGCCCCTGTCACCGGCCCTTCCGGCGCTCCCCGCTCGCTGAGCCGGCGCAGCCGCCGTAGGGGTCACCCGGCCGCCTCCTCCGGGGCGGCCGGAGGCGCAGCCGGGCGGCGAGCACGGCGACGTCGTCCGCGGCGTGCTGCGCGTCGAGGCCCCCGAACCGGCAGGACACCCCCTACGCCCCGTCCGCCTCCAGCACGGAGAGGATGTTCCCGGCCGGGTCCTTGAACCAGGCGATGGGGGGTCCGCCCTCCTCGCGGCAGATGCCCTTCTCGTCCTGACGGAAGCCGTCGTACCGCTCGAAGGCCACACCGCGCGAACCGAGGTCGTCGACGGCCCGCTCGATGTCGGGCACCGGGAAGTTCAGCACGGTGAAGGTCGCCGGGGCATGGTTCTCCTTGGGGTACACCAGGACGTCCGTGCCGCCGCCGAGGTGCAGGGACAGCAGCCCGTTGTCCTCGGAGACCCGCAGGCCGAGGGCCGAGCCGTAGAAGTCCTTCGCGGTGTCGACGCTGTCGACCGAAAAACCGCTGAATGCCTTGCTGTCTCCCAGCATGGTCTCTCCTTCCGCCCGTCCCGTCACGGCTCCATCGTCCCTCCGGACACGGGCTGCCGCATGGCCGCCCCGGCTCAGGGCGCGGCGGTCAGCGGCTCGTCGCCGCCCATGTCGAGCCGGAACGGCGGGTACGAGTCCGTCATCAGGGAGGTGTAGGCGGCGACCCGGAGCACCCACCGGTTGAGCCCGATGATCAGGTCGAACAGGTCGCGGGGGTACTTCTCGGTGAAGGCCAGGGTGACGACGGCGATCAGGGCGAGAAGCCCGATGAGCCCTGCGCCCCACGTACCGCTGTGCAGGGCGCCGGTGAAGATGCCGATCACGAGGTACTGCGGGATGGCGAGGAGCCACCACTTCACCAGGACCAGGCCGCGGGAGAGCCGCTCGGGATAGGCGATGTCCAGCCGGGCCGGGTAGTCGGGCTCGGGGCCGAGGCTGAAGGGCGGGTACCGGTCGGTGCCGAGGGCGCCGTACGCGTAGTACGACACCCGCCAGGACCAGCGGAGCACTCCGAGGTTGAAGTCGAACAGTGCGCGCGGGTAGCGCTCGGTGAAGAGGATCGCGAAGAAGGCGATCACGCTGATGACCAGGAACGCGAGCCACAGGAAGGCCAGTACGACGTAGTGGGGGATCGCGAGGATCCACTTGACCAGCCACAGCCAGCGCGACAGCGGTGCGTCCAGCCGGGCCGACACCGTCACCGGCGGATAGGGGGTCTGCATGGTCATCGCGCCCACCTCATCACGTTGCCTCGCCTCGCACCCTCCATCCTCCTTCCGCCCCGCGTCCCGCGCGATCTGCGGCAGCGGTCCGGGCAGGCGGTGGCGCCGGCGTACGCCGGGTCCGCCGCGCGGCGGACCCGCCCGCGCCCGCAAGCGCATGGCGCCGGTACGCCGTTCCCCCGTGCGCCCCCATGTGCCCCTTCGACGGCTCCCGCCGCCGCGCGTACGGTTCCGGGCCATGAGCGGATACGCGATGGAATCGGCCACCCCGGCGGAAATCGACACCCAGGCCCTGCCTCCCTCCGATCGGTGGTCCACGGCCCCCGTGGTACCGGCACCGGTGTGCCGCTTCGAGAACTTCCTCGGCGCCGGACGCGCCGCCACCCTGCTGTCGTACGCGATCTCCCGGGAGGCCGACTTCCACGCGGGAACGGTCCTCGACCCCCTCTCGGGCCAGGTCTCCCACAAGGGCCGCAGCTCCCTCGTCCTCCCCGTGACCAGCTCCGTCTTCAGCGCCCACCTGGCGGACTGCCTGCCGCTCGTCCAGGAGATCCTCGGTCACCGCGGGGCCCTCACCCAGACCCTGACGGTCCTGACGTCGCACGGCGAAGGGGGCCACTACGGCATTCACACCGACGCCTCACGGGTCCGCGACGTCGGCACGGCCCTCTCCGCCGTGTACTACCTCCACCGCACACCGCGCGGCTTCGGCGGCGGCCGGCTGCGGCTGTACGACACCCTGCTCGCCGACGGCGGGGCCCGGCCGGCGGAGTCGTACCGCACCATCGAGCCCGAGCACGACACCATCGTGTTCTTCCCGGCCGGGGCGTTCCACGAGGTCGTGCCCTCTACTTGCCCCAGCGGCCACTTCGCCGACCACCGCTTCACCCTCACCACGTGGATCAGCGGCACCGGGCCCGCGCCGACGGACTCCGGCGACCCGTTCCGGATCTGGCCATGGCTCGCCCACGCGGCCGAACGCACCCGCCCGCTGGCGGACGTCGAACACGACCATG
Source organism: Streptomyces yangpuensis (assembly GCF_001005295.1). GTDB lineage: Bacteria > Actinomycetota > Actinomycetes > Streptomycetales > Streptomycetaceae > Streptomyces > Streptomyces yangpuensis. The sequence continues at coordinate 1,225,697 of NZ_LBMK01000003.1, forward strand.
ACGGCGCCAGCCCCATCGCCCTCCCGGCCGCCGGCCCGGCCACCCGTCTCACCCTCCCCACGCCCCGCAGGACGTCATAGAGGGGTGTCCGCACTCGGCGCCGGACCGGCACGGGGGCCTTAAGTACGCGTGCTCAGGCCCCCCGCCTCCCGCCCGCACCCTCCGAGTCGCCCGATCGGTCCCGGTGGCGACAGCATGGAGGGAGAGCGGTCGCTCGGCGGGACGGTTCCGGGAGGAGGCGACACGGACAGTGAGCAGACATCGCTTTGCGTTCTGCGGTGCGCAGCTCGCCGCCGTCTACGTGGCCGCCGACCAGGACCGGGAACTCCATCTGGCCGAACTGACCGGAAACCGCGGCGTGCTGTACGGACTGCCGGCGATCCTCGCCGTGGCCGGCCATTCGCCCGCCGCCAACGCCTTCCGCTCCGGCCGCCCGCTGTGGCTGACCCCCAAGGAACTCGCCACGTTCATCGAGGAGGATCCCCACCACTTCCCCACCCGGGTCCGGGACGGAGACCCGACCTCCCCGGCCCGGATCTCGCTGGGCGCCCTGCCCCTGGGCCACGGCGACCAGGAACTCGGCTGCCTGATCGTCGCCGGCGACGTCGGGGAGGGCTTCAGCGCCGACGACCGCAGCCTGCTGGAACTGTACGCCGACCAGGTGGCCGCCGGACTCGAATCGGTCGCCGCCCGCTTCGCCGGGCGCAGGGCCCCGCAGGCACATCTCGTCCAGTCACTCGTCCCCGACCAGGGCGGCGCCTTCATCCTCGACCTCGGCACCGGCCGCATGGAGGCCCACGCGCACGTGCTCGAACTGCTCGGCCTGTCCCCCGAGCAGTTCGACGGGCAGGTGGAGACCCTGCTCGCCTGCGCCGTCCCGGACGACATGCCCGCGCTGATGGCCGTCGTCGAGCCGGACCGGCTGGCCGCCACCGGGCAGCAGCTGGCGTTCCGTATCCGCCGCCCCGGCGGCGAGCTGCGCTGGCTGGGCCTGCGCTGCCGGGTGGAGGTGGACCCCGACGGCGCCCCCCAGCGCGTCCTGGGTGTGGTCGCCGACGCCTCCTACCTGCGGCCCAGCGCCGACGAGGTCTCCCTCGTACAGCGGCTGTCGGCCACGCTCGCGGGAGCGGCGACCATCCGCGAGGTCAGCCGACTGGCGGTCGCCGCCCTGCGCGAGCCGCTCGGCGCCTCCCGGGTCGCGGTCGGCGAGCTGGAACCCGAACGGCTCATCGTCACCGCACTCGACCCCCCGGAGCCGGACGCCTGGCCCGAGGCCTGGCGCGCCGAATGGCGGTCCGAGTGGCCCGATGTGTCGCTCGGCGACCTGCCCACCCTGCAGAGCGCACTCCGGGCCGGCCACATGAGCCTGTGGCCGCCGGGCGCTCCGCTCGAACCGGGCCTCCTCGGCGTCGGACCCGGCGGTCTCGCCGTGCTGCCGCTGCCCGCCGAGGGCAGGATGGTCGGGGTCTGCCTCGTGGGGTGGGACGAGGAGCACCGGTTCGCGCCGGAGGAGCGGTCGCTGCTGACCGCGACCGCGGGGCTGGTCGGGCAGGCCCTGGTACGCGCCCACGCTCTGGACGCCGGCCACGAACTCGCCACCATGCTCCAGCGCAGCCTGCTGCCCCGTAAGCTCCCGGAGCTGCCCGGCGGCGTCGCCGTCGCCCGCTACCTGCCGGCGACGGCGGGACTGGAGGTCGGCGGCGACTGGTACGACGTCATCCCGCTCGGCGACGCCCACGTGGCGTTCGTCATCGGGGACGTACAGGGCCACAGCGCCGGCGCCGCCACGATCATGGGCCAGATGCGTACGGCGGTCAGGGCCTACGCGGTGGAGGGCCATCCGCCCGACGTGGTGGTCGCGCGGGCCAACCGGCTGCTCGTCGGCATGGAGACCGATCTGTTCGCCACGTGTACGTATGTGGACCTCGACATGGAGGAGGGCATCGCCAGGGTCGTCCGAGCGGGCCACCTGCCGCCGGTCCTGCGCCATCCCGACGGCGTCGCCGAGGAGATGGCGGTCGAGGGCGGGCCGCCGCTGGGGGTGCTCGCGGAAGCCGAATTCCCCATGACCGAACTGGGGTTGCTCCCCGGAACCCTGCTCGTCCTGCTGACGGACGGCCTGGTCGAGTCGGCCCGGCTGCCGCTGGAGGAGGGCATGCGGCGGGTGTGCGAGGACCTCGCCGAGGCCGAGGGGCGGCTACAGCCCCCACAGCGGCTGCTCAACCAGCGGCCCGTGCGTCGTCGCGACGACGACGTGGCACTTCTGCTGCTGCGCTACGACGGCACCGCGGGCCGGCCCAAGCGGGGCCACTGGACGGTGTGGCGCCTGCCCAAGGCCGTTCTGCACGCGCGCCGCTTCACCGCGCGCACGCTGCGGTCCTGGGGTGTGGTGGAGGAGACCGACACGGCTCTGCTGATCGTGTCCGAGCTGGTCACCAACGCGATCGCGCACACGCAGGGCGAGGTGGGGATGGACCTGACGCTGTCGGCGGACCGGCTGCGGATCGCCGTGAACGACGCGTCGCCGCGCAGCCCCGTCAAACCGGTGTCGGTGAGCTGGGAGTCGACCGGCGGCCGCGGTCTGCTCATCGTCGAGGCGACGGCGACGGCCTGGGGCTCCGTGCCGCTCAGCGGCGGCAAGCAGGTCTGGGCCGAGATCCCCTGGCACGCCCCGACCGCGTGACCCCGCCCCGGCCGGGCCGGGCCCGAGTCCACGGGCACGCCCGGCGCACGGCCGGTCACCCTGCCGCAGAACGCGTGACGAGGCGCCGGCTGCCGTGGACCGCAGCCATCCGCCGTCCACGAGCAGACCGCCGCCATGCTGCACGATGGCGTCCGGGTTCGACCGGGCGGAGCCGGGCGGTTGGACCGGACAGGCGCGGGCCGCCGCGGCGTCGGCGGCGGGCAGCACCCCGACCGCTACGTCGGTGCCGGACAGCTCCTGGACGAGGAGCGGCCGGGCCGGCCCCCGACGCCGATCAGCTCATCGATCTCGCGCGTCCGGGGACTCTCGCCGGGGCCGGTCGATGGCGACGAGTTCGACCTCGAAGCCGTCGGTGTTCACCAGGTACGCGGCGTAACTCCCTTCGCCACCGGCATGCGGGTGGCGATCGGGGAACAGCAGACTCCAGCCGTGTTCCCGGCCTTCGGTGACCAGCCGTTCCACCGTCTCGTGGTCCTTTACGTGGAACGCCAGGTGGTTCAGCCCGGGCCGGCAACGGTCGTGCCGGTCGGAGGTGAGGTCCGGGGACCGTTCGAACACCAGGTAGGTCGCTCCGAGCCGCCAGCTGTGTCCGTCGCTCCAGCTCTGGAACGGCGTGTAGCCCAACGCCTGGAGCAGCCAGCCGAACGAGGCGACGGCCCGGCCGAGGTCGGGCACCCAGATCTCGACGTGGTGCAGCATTCCGCCGGCGGCGGCCGGTGTGCTGTCGGACATGGCGCGTACTCCTCCTTCTCCGGGCACCCGGGACGGCGCTGCTCATGATGACGCACACCCCGCGCGAGGCAACCGTCCGGGCACCCCGCGGGTCTTTCCTGCCACGGGGCAGGCGTGGCGACGGGGGAGTTGGATGGGGGTCCGCAAGACGGTGAAGGGGGTCGGTGACTTCCTGGTGGAGACGGTCGGCGAAGTGGTGGCCGAGGTGGTGCTGAGCGTGCTCGCCTGCGTGCTGCTCGGCCTGCTGGCCCTGATCGCCTATCTGGCGTGGTCCTTCAGCCCGCGCGCGACCCTCGCGGGGGCGGGTGTCCTGAGCCTCGCGCTCGCGCATGGCGCCTGGGTGACCTTCCGCGCCCCGGCGAAGGGCCGCGGCCGGCGCGGACTCGCGGCCGTGACCTCGGCCGGCTTCGTCCTGACCGCCGCGACTGCGGCCTTCCTGGTGCTGTACGGCCCGGGCTGTGAATGCCTCTGAGCCACCCCGGCCGGTCCTCGACTTCAGCAGCATCGCGTGCACCGGGCCGAGGGTGTACTTCCTGGCAGGCTTCGTGGACCGCATCCGGGTCGGCAGAGGTGAAGGCTCGCAGCAGCAGCCGGTCGGTCCCGATCGTCACCGGATCCATGGCGGCAGTATGAACACCACCGCCAGCAACGACCAGCGAATATCGCCCGGGGCCGTCGACGCCGCAGGCCCCCGGTGCGGGGTCAGGTGGTGGTGCCGCCGTCGACCGGGATGTCCAGGTGGTCGGCCAGGGCGGTGAGGGCCGTACCCAGGGGGAGCGCGACCCGGGTCACGGCGTGCCGGTCTCCGCGGGTGGGGTCCCGGTTGACGATGAGCACGGGCTTGCCGGCCTGCGCCGCCTGCCGGACGAACCGGAGGCCCGACATCACCGTCAGTGAGGAGCCGAGGACCAGCAGCGAGGTCGCGCCGTCGACCAGCTCGCGGCAGCGCCCGACCCGCGACGCGGGCACCGTCTCGCCGAAGAACACCACGTCCGGTTTGAGGACGCCCCCGCACTGCGCGCAGGGCACCACGCAGAAGCCGCCGACCTGGTCGTCGGTGAGGTCGGCGTCGCCGTCCGGGTTGAGCCGGGCGGCCACGGGCTCGAAGCCCGTATTGGCCGCCTCCAGCCGCCGCGCGAGGTCACGGCGTGAGCCGGAGGCGCCGCAGGAGAGGCACACGACCCGGTCCAGGCTGCCGTGGAGCTCCACCACGTCCTCGCTGCCGGCGGCCTGGTGCAGGCCGTCCACGTTCTGGGTGATCACCCCGGCGAGCAGCCCGTGCCGCCCGAACGCCGTGACGGCCCGGTGCCCGGCGTTCGGCCTGGCGCGGCCGAAGGTGCGCCATCCGAGGTGGCTGCGCGCCCAGTACCGGCGCCGGGCCTGGGCACTCGCGGTGAACTCCTGGTAGGTCATCGGGGTGTGCCGGTGCAGGCTGCCGCCCTCGCCCCGGTAGTCGGGGATGCCCGACTCGGTGGAGATGCCCGCCCCGCTGAGCACCAGTACGCCGCCGGCCCGCAGCGCGTCGGCGACCGGCCCCGGATCCGTGCTGCCGGGCCGCAGGTCCTCGGTGGTGGGTGTCCAGCTCAGGGTGGGGCGCGTACGCATGCGACCAGGGTACGGAACGGGCGGCGGCAGCGGCGTGGCCGGAAGTCGCCCGGCGAAGGTGAACAGAGGGCTACGGGCTGGTAACTTGCGCGAGTTGATCAAGGTCGAGGCGTGGCCGGCCTGCGCGCCCGTCCCGGCCCGAGCCACCCCCCCAGTCAAGGAACCACATTGGCACGCACCGTCCGTACGACGGCCCTCGTCTCCACCTCGGCCCTCGCACTCGGCATCTCCCTCCTCGGCGCCACCGCCCCCGCCCACGCGGCGGAGGCGCCCACCCCGCACCTGGACTCGATCGAGCAGACCCTGCGCCAGGTCTCGCCGGGCCTGGAGGGCTCGGTCTGGGAGCGCACCTCCGGAAACCGCCTCGGCTCCTCCACGCCCGGCGGCGCCGACTGGCTGCTCCAGACCCCCGGCTGCTGGGGCGACGCCACCTGCACCGACCGGCCCGGATCGCGCCGGCTCCTGGACAAGATGCGCCAGGACATCGCCGGCGCCCGGGAGACCGTCGACATATCGACGCTGGCCCCCTTCCCCAACGGCGGCTACCAGGACGCGATCGTCGCGGGTCTGAAGGAGTCCGCCCAGAAGGGCAACCGGCTGAAGGTGCGCATCATGGTGGGCGCCGCGCCCATCTACCACTCCACGGTCATCCCCTCGTCCTACCGGGACGAGCTGCTCGCGAAGCTCGGCCCCGCCGCCGCGGCCAACATCACCCTCAACGTGGCCTCGATGACCACCTCGAAGACCTCCTTCTCCTGGAACCACTCCAAGCTGGTCGTGGTGGACGGCGGTTCGGTGATCACCGGCGGTATCAACAGCTGGAAGGACGACTACCTCGACACGACCCATCCGGTCAGCGACGTCAACCTGGCGCTGTCCGGGCCCGCTGCCGGCTCCGCGGGCCGCTACCTGGACTCCCTGTGGGACTGGACCTGCCGCAACAGGACCAGCTGGAGCTCGGTCTGGTTCGCCGCCTCGCCCGGCGCGGACTGCATGCCCACCCTGCCGCGGCCCGCCTCTCCTGCGGGCGGCGGGGACGTGCCCGCGCTCGCCGTCGGCGGCCTCGGCGTCGGCATCCGCCAGAACGACCCCACCTCGTCCTTCCGCCCCGTCCTGCCCACGGCCGGTGACACCAAGTGCGGCATCGGGGTGCCCGACAAGACCAACAACGACCGGGACTACGACACCGTCAACCCGGAGGAGAGCGCCCTGCGCGCCCTCGTCTCCAGCGCGACCTCGCACATCGAGATCTCCCAGCAGGACGTGCACGCCACCTGCCCGCCCCTGCCCCGCTACGACGTGCGCCTCTACGACGCCCTCGCCGCGAAGCTCGTCTCCGGCGTGAAGGTCCGCATCGTGGTGAGCGATCCGGCGAACCGCGGCACCATCGGCAGCGGCGGCTACTCGCAGATCAGGTCGCTCTCCGAGGTGAGCGACGCCCTGCGCGGCCGGGTGACGGCCCTGACCGGTGACGGCGGCCGGGCCCGCACGGCCATGTGTGAGAACCTCCAGCTGGCCACGTTCCGTGCGTCCGACCGGCCGACCTGGGCGGATGGGAAGCCGTACGCCCAGCACCACAAGCTGGTCTCCGTGGACGGATCGGCCTTCTACATCGGCTCGAAGAACCTCTACCCGTCGTGGCTGCAGGACTTCGGCTACATCGTCGAGAGCCCGGCCGCGGCCGGACAGCTGGGGAGTGATCTGCTGGATCCGCAGTGGCGCTACTCGCAGGCCACCGCGACGTACGACTACGCCCGCGGACTCTGCCAGGGCTGACGGGGCCGGCGTCACCCCGACCCACCGCCCACCACCCCGACCCGTGCGCTCCGCCCGGCCTCCCCGGCCGGGCGGAGCGCCCTTCCTCGGCACGCACCAACGGACGGACGCCGCCTACAGCGGGGGAGATCCCGTGTGGACCGACGTGTCGGCGTGCCGCAGCTCGGCGAGCAACTCGCTCTGCCCGACCAGCAGTTCGGTGAGAATGCGTCGAGCGGCCCGCAGCAGTTCCGCCACATCGCCACCGGCGAGGGCGTAACTGACCGTCGAGCCGTCGCGTATGGAGATCACGATGCCGGATCGGCGCAGTACCGCGAGTTGTTGCGAGAGATTCGACGGTTCGATCTCGATCTCGTTCAGCAGCTCGCGCACGGGTACGGGGCCGTTCTGAAGCAGCTCTAGTACGCGGATGCGGACGGGGTGTCCGAGCATCCGGAAGAACTCCGCCTTGGCCTGGTACAGCGGGACCTGCATGTGGCAACGCTCCTACCCGGGTTCTGACCAATGGACGGGGACGGCGTTCGGTACTGCCGGGCCCGCCCCCGGTGACCATGACCAGCCATTCTCCTGTACCCCGACCCCGACCGAACGACCGGTGACGGCATTCGGATGTGCCGAGTTGAAGATTTCTTCAACTCATGGGCAAAAAAAGGAAACGGGGTACAGGAAGGCGGCTAGAGTTCCAGGTCGGATTCGATGCGCTTGAGCTGGTGCCGGGCCATGGCCAGGTTCGACTTGGCCTTGTCCAGGACGATGTAGAGGAACAGGCCGTTGCCCCCGCGCCCCTTGAGCAGCCGGATCAGGTGGTACTGGTTGCCGAGGGTGATCAGTACGTCCTCGATGTCCTCCTTGAGGCCCAGCATTTCCATGGTGCGGGTCTTCGCCCGGATCACGTCGGTGTTCCCCGCGGCCGCGACCGTCAGGTCGAGATCCTTGCTGCCTCCCAGCGTGCCGAGAGCCATGCCGCTCGTGTAGTCGACCAGTGCCGCTCCCACGCTCCCCTCGATCGAGGTCATGGCCTCTTTCAGGGACGTCTCTACGTTCATCGTTGCAGCCTCTCGTTTCTCACGACCCTGGCCGGCTTCGCGCCTCCGGCCGGGTTGGACTGGAGGGACGCTACGCGCCGGATACCGGGGCCGTGGCGAACATCAGGTATTCGGGGAGGATATGGACCTCCATCCGCTAAAGTTCGGGCCCGCGATCACCCGACTGCCGGAAAACACCGGGGAGTCGGCACCGGACCCGGGCGTTCCGACCGACGGACACGCTGCCCGGAGCGGTGGATCCGTGCAGCTCAGCACCGGTCGGTGCGCCGACGGCTCGCCTTCGCGACGCCAAGTACGCCCGGGGCGCGGCAGGTTGGCGGGTTTGGCCGACAGAAGCCGGTCGCGATCACCGACGGGGCGTTGTCAGTGGTGATCGGTACGGTCGGCGGACCTGATCAGCTGAGGAGCGCCCACCATGAGATCTCCGGCCGAACTGGACCAGGTCCAGTGGCACGACCTGACCCACGCCTACGGACCGGCCGAGGACGTACCCGAGCTGATCAGGGCGCTCTACGAGGACGACGCCGACACCGTCGGCGAGGCGATCCACGAGCTGTACGGCAACATCCACCACCAGGGCACCGTCTACCCGGCCTCCGCACCTGCCGTGCCGTTCCTCGCGCACGCCGTCCTGCACGTCCCCGGCCGGCGCGACGAGCTGCTGATACTGCTCGCCGTCCTCGCCGACCACGACCCGGAGGACACCGGATCCCCGCACTGGCCCGGCCGTCCCGTCGCCGCGATCTGCGCAGAAATCGCCCGGGTGCTACCGCAGTTGCTGCCCTGCCTGGCGGACACCGCGCGCCCGGTGCGCAGGGCGGCACTCCGAGTGGTCGGCGCCGTGGCCGGTCTCCTGCCTGCCGAGGTCCGGGCCGCGGCCGAACGCCGCGTCGACGAGCTGTACACCACCGATCCCGAACCGGCCGTACGGGCGGACGCCCTGGCCGTCCTCGCCCGGCTGGGCCGCGAGACCGAGGCCCTCGACAGCCCGTTCCCCGAAGTCCGGCTGGCCGCGGCCCTGCTCGCCGCCGAACGGTCCGGACCCCCGTACGAGAAGCCGTTGGTGGACGTCTTCACCGAGGACGGGGCCGAGCCGGATCCGGGAGACGACGGCCTGGCCTGGGCGGGCACCACCTCACCGGACGACCGGCTCACCCACCTGCTCACCCGCGACGTCGACGCCGGCCTCACCGTGGCCGCCCGCTGGATCGCCGCCGGAGACCTCGGATCGCGCGGATCCCGGCTCGGCGGGCAGATCGCCGAGACCTGGCGCGACCGGGAGCCCGAGGTCCTCGACCTGATGCTCACCGCCCTCCCGCACCAGAGGGACGCCCACGGCCGGGCCGAATGCCTCACCACGATCGGCCGGTGGATCGAGCGCCTTCCCGAGCCCGGCGCGGACCTCAGGGACATGCTGTACCAGTACGCCCGCTCGGACGACGAGAGCGAAGCCGCACCCGCACTCCTCGCCCTGGCGCGCTCACGCGACCCCCGAGCCCTGGAGCTGGTACTGCGCACTCCCGGCCCCGACACGCTCAGAGCCGCCGCCTCGGCGTGCCCCGGGGCGGCCGACCGGCTGATACCGGAGATCCGCCGCACACTGGCCTCCGGCGCCACCGGCAACGAGGCCATCGACCTGATCGGCGCCCTGACAGGACTCGGCGCCGCCGTGCGCCAGGCGCAGCCGGAACTGCTCGACTGCCTCCGCACCCGCCGCGCGGCCGTCGTCGCCGCCCGGCAGATCGGGCTCAACGGCGTCGTGACCCCCGAGATCACCGCCCTGCTCCACGAGGCCACGCACAGCACCGACCCCTCGCTGAGGGCCGCGGCCGCCCTGGCCCACCACCGGCTGACCGGCGACGCCGCCCCCGCGCTGCGCGTCTTCGAGGGCCTGCTCGCCGCCCGGGGCCCCGTCCACTGGCACCTGAGCAGCCTCCCGCCGCTCGGCAGCGCCGCCGCTCCCCTGCTGCCGCTCATCGAGCCGCTGCTGACCGCACGCTACGAGTGGACCCGGATGGCAGCCGCCGAGGCCCACCACACGGCCACCGGATCGCCGGAACGGGCCGTCCCGATCCTCGCCGGGCTGATCGGCCCCACCCCGGTCGGGCTCTCCGCCCTCAAAGCCCTCGCCGCCATCGGCCGGGTCCCCGAGGAACTCCGCCCCGCGCTGCGTGCCTTCGCCTTCTCCCCGCTGCGCCTGCTCCCCGCGATGCCGTTCTCGGACGTCCACCCCGACGAGGAACTCCGCGCTCTGGCCCGGAGCCTGCTCGAGATCCACTGAACCACCCCGCCGCCGTCGGGGGCGCCCCGGGGGTTGCAGGCTGCGGGGTGCGATGGCCGTGGGGGAGAGGTGCGACGGAAGCCTGCAGAGCCGTGCAGCGCATGGATCCCCCACCGCCGAGGGGGGCGATTCCTGTGAGGACGCGCTCCGCGGCCCGACCACGGCGGAGTTCGACGGGAGGATCACGGCGACGGTGCGGCTGTCTCACTACTTCTCGCAGGTGAACGCCACCGGTCCGTTCCGCTGATTGGGTGTCACTTAACGTGTTTAGAGCGCCTGATAATGGAAACGCTGAGTAGCCACAGGGTGTAAAGGTCAAGGCGAAAGGCGGGACCCATGTCCGTGAGCATTGCAATCATCCTCGTCCTGGTGGCGGCATCCATCGCTGCGATCGCGCTCTTCCCGGCGGTGGCACCCGCACAACCCGACCAGACCGCAGGCCGATCCGATGACGACGACCCGCGCAGGACCGCCCCGGGGCGACCTCCTGCCCGCCGACTGCGCACCATCCCACCGCAGCAGAGCAGGGAACACCGGCGCAGCTTCGGCTGATTCGCCGGCCCCGGCCTGCCCGCCCCCTGCCGGCCGGGCAGGACCCGAAACCACGGGCCGGCCGTGGGGCGGGGGCAGGCCCGTGGGGTGACCGGGCCCACCACCCCTGCGTCGTCTACCCCGTGGGGCCCAGGTACGAGGGCGGCTGGGGGCGGTGGGCCAGGGAGCCGTCGGGAGGCCGGGTCACCGCGGCGGCCGCGCGCAGGAGGCGTTCCACGGCCCGGGAGCGATGGGTGAGCCTGAGACGGCGTCCCCGCCGGGGCCACCAGTCCAGCGCGGCCAGGAAGCCCGAGTCACAGAAGGTGACCCGCGAGCAGTCCAGCACCACGCCGGTATGGCCGTTGTCGGCGGCCGAGGCCAGGAACACCCTCAGCGGTGCGGCGCTGAAGTGGTCGATCTCGCCCGCGAGGTGGACGACCAGGGTGGTACCGAGGGTGGTGCAGGAGTGGATGAGTATGACGCCGGGCGCGGTGTCCGCGCCCGAGTCGTGCCCGGTGGGTGGCGCCTCGGCCGTGCGAGGGACGGGCAGTATCGGGGCGGTGCTTGAGGTATTCACGTCCCCGTCAACGCCTCCCGCCCAGGGCCGGGAAACGACTGGCGCGCGCCTTTCACCCCATACGACCAGCGGAGAGCCCCGGTCGGGGGAAAGATCCACCCGGACGAGGCAGCAGGGCGCCCGGGCGGGTGCCCGAGCGATCCCCGCCCGGGCAGCACGGCACGGTCTGCCGCCACTGCGGTCAGACCCGCCAGGCCAGCCAGGGGTCCTCACGGCAGTCCTGCTGGAAGGCCGGATCGTTCGCCCCGCCGCCGACCCGTGCCGCCACGCACTTGCCGCTGTTGACGTTGACCAGCTGCCATGCGGCGGAGGCGGCGTGGAAACGCAGGGTCCACAACTGGTCGGGGAACAGCCCCTGACGGTCCCCGCACAGGTACTGGGTGACCGCGGCGTCGTTGGTGACCCGGGCCGCGTCCACGGACAGGCACAGGCCGCTGAACCGGTTGCGGATCGAGTACACGGTCCCGGCCGCGCCGCCGGACTCCTTCGTGAGGTGCCACAGCTGCTCGTGATCCTCACCGCAGTCGGCCAGGGCCAGAGGGTCGGCCGGGGTGGTGCTGTCCTGGGGCACGCTCAGGCACCGGTTGCTGCCGGCGTTGGCCAGCCGGAGCAGACCGGCGGCCGGCAGGGACGGTTCCGCCCCGTCCGGGGGCGTCCGCGGGGCGGTGGGGGAGGGCGGCATGGGCCCGCCGGCGCCCGGTGCGGGAGCGGGCGGGGTCGCCGGCCCGGGCATCGGCGGTGGCGCGCCGGGCTGACTCCCGGCCGGTGCCGTTACCGGTGCGGGCGCGGATGCCGACGCGGGGGCGGAGCCGGACGGCCCGGCGGACGTGGGCGCGGTGCCGGCCGCAGAGCCGGTCTGCGGACCGCCCCGGGGGTGCGCGTACGGCTGTACCGGACCTGCTCCGACCGGTACGACCAGTGGCTGGCTGCCCCCGAGGACGACCAGCACCGCCGCGGTGATCGTGACAACGCCGAGCACGGCCGCGGCGGCGAAACCGGCACGGCCCGGCGTGGCCCGGGTGACGGCCGGGGGTATCACGGCGAGCGTGCCGCCGGGGCCGGGGCCGGGGCCGGGGCCGGGGCCGGGGCCGGGGGGCCGGGACGGCGAGGCCGGGGTGCCGGGCACGGCGGTCACGGGCGCCGCCGCCGGGCGGTCGGTGCGTTCCAGGACCACGCCCTCGATCGGCCCCCGGTGGGCGAGGCACTCCTCGTACGCGTCCTGTTCCAGGCAGCCCGCCTCCCACCGGACGTACTCCAACACGTTCGCCGTCCGCGCCAGTTCGAGGGCGAGCCCGCCGCTCCCCGGGAGCAGTGCCCCCGGCCCGGTCGGGGCCGCGTCCCCGAGCGCGGTGATCCGCCGGGCCGTTGCGCGAACGGCCCACACCGCGGCGAGCTGCTCCATCGCACGGTCCAGCAACCCGGCCCCGGCGCCGCCCTCTTGTGCGCAGACCGGCTCGGAGACCGGCTCGGAGGCCGACGCGGAGTCGGGCTCGGAGGCGGGCTCGGAGGCCGGCCGGGGATGCGGCGTCGCCTTCGGCCGCGTCGACCCGGGATCCGTCGCCGTCGCCGCCGCGGCCTCCTGCTCAGCCAGCAACGTGGCGATGACCGACGCCAGTTGCCGCACGATCCGTTCCGACTCCGCGAGATCCGCCTCGGCGCGCCGCAGTGCCTCGTCGAGCCGGGCCGGGGGCTCGGCCTCCACCCCGGCGACCAGGGCCGCGTCGTGCAGCCGTCCGGCCCGGCGCAGCATGTCCTCGCGGCCACGCCCGTCGCGCACCCGGTCCCGTACCACCGCGTTCAGCCGGCCCAGCGGGATGATCCGGATTCCGGAACGGTACTCGCCCCAGCTGGTCTTGCCCCCGCCGTACCGCTGGGCCATCTCGCGCACGGTGAGCCCCGCGGTGAGCTCGACCAGGAACCGGGCGAGCTCGTCCGCCGCCCGCGTCGCACCCTTCATGGCCCCCTGCGGGCGCCCCGCTCGCGCCATGCTTCCCCCCTGATCGTCCGCGGACAACCAGGGTTGTCCGACCTCCCGCGACCGGCGAAGTCCGGCACCACGGAACACCGGCCGGTCGGTAGCGTCCAGCGGAAGGCATGCGGTTGTCTCGAATCCACCGCGCAAACGTCCGCACGCCGGGCATCGGCCCGGCCCGGCGGCCTGGGCCGCCCCGGGTCAGCCGGTGCCCGTACGCCTCCAGGTCAGGGACAGGGCGAGGCCGTGGCCCGGGTGCAGGGGTTCGAGCACCAGGCGGTCCGGGTCGACGAGGGTGGCGCGGCGGCGCAGTTCCTGGCCCGGCCTGAACGGCCAGGTGCCGATGCCGACCCGGTGCACGGCCTCGTCGCCCTCGGTCCGGAAGAGCCCCGTGTAGGCGAACGTCCTGCCCAGGCGCAGGGGGCGTTCCACGTGCAGCTCCATCACCGTCGTCACGGTGCCGGCGGCGGTGTAGACGAGGGTGCCGGTGGCGGCGGCGGGAACACGCCGGGAGCGCCAGCGCACGCTCGAACCGGTGAGCTCCCAGAACCCCACCAGCCCGCCCTGCGGCAATCCGCTCATCTTGCCCCCGATCCCGTCTGCGTCGTGGTGCCGTCGCCGGTGCCCGGACCGCGGAGCGGTCCATGTACTGCCGATCATGACGTGGGCCGCCGCGTCGCGCGCGCGGGGCGCGCCCGTCGGCTTCGGGACCGGCTGTGCGGCGCCCTCAGCCGCTGTGCCGGGCACCTTCCGGTGTGGGTCCCGGAACGCTTCGCCGAGGCGGGTCAGGTCGTCGGGGGAGGTCCCCGCGGCCGAGGGTGGGGACGCTGCCGCTGCCGGACCACGAGCGGTTGAGGAGCAGGTCGGCGGCAACGGCCGCGAGGTCCGCGCACGCGACGCGGGGTGCCTCGGGGCGGCGTCGACGGCGTCGGCGAAGACGCCGGTCGCGCGCAGGGCGTCCGCGTCCTCCAGGAGGTTCACGAAGAAGGACGGGCGGGCCAGTTTGGTGCCGGTGACCAGGTTGTCCATGGCGAGGGAAGCGGTGGGGTAGGGGCCGGGTGGCGTCGTCGGCGTTGACGGGGCCGGCGCACAAGGCGAGGACGGCGGCGGCGCAGGTGGCGAAGGCGGCGGCCGGTATCAGCCTGCGGTTCGCGGGTTCCTTCGGTCGGGCGGTCGGGCCTGGATCCGCCCCGGGTGGACGGGACATACGGCTCATCCTGACATTCGAAGATCCACACAACACCGCCTCGGCTGTCCGTCCGATGACGTAATCTGCCGAAACGGGGGCGCGATCCGCGCGGTCAGCAGACAGATCGATGGCGGGAGTGGATGACATACCGGGGGAACGACGGAGTGCCGGGTGACGCCGGCTCAGGCAGCGGAGCGCCGCAGCCGGACCGCACCTGGAACTCGGGGCTTTCGGGCGGGGAGTTGGCCGCGATCAGCGGGGTCGGGTTCGAGCCGGTCGGGCAGGTGCTCGGCACAGCTGTCTACAACATCGGGTACACGGGTGTCTGGGGCTGCCCCGGCAACTGGTCGGTCACCGACGACAACAAGGCGGTGCCGTCGTCGAGATGGACGTCCTCCCTGTCGCAGCTGGTGCGGACGATGTACGCGGCGCGCAGGTTGGCCGTGGCGCGCGCGGTGGCCGAATGCGGGGCGCTCGGCGGCGACGGGATCGTCGGTGTGGAGCTGCGTGTCGGTGAATTCCCGGCAGGAGGAATGGAGTTCACCGTGCGGGGCACTGCCGTGCGGGCGCGGTCGCGGATTCGGCCGCGTGCGCCGTTCACCTCCCACCTGGGCGGCCGGGACTTCGCCGCGCTCATCGGGTCGGAGTGGGTGCCCGTCGGACTCGCCTTCGGCATCGCCTTCGCGATCCGCCACGACGACTGGCGCACCTCCCTGCGGATCCCCTCCGGCGCCAGGAACCAGGAAGTCGACGGCTACACCCAGCTGATCGGCCACGTCCGCCGGGAGGCGCGCAGGCAACTGGCCGTCGACACGGCGCAACACGGCGCTGACGGGGTGGTGGTGGACGACGTGGAGTTGCGTGTGGGCGAGAGCGAGTGCCCCTCCTACGGGTCGACGCGCGACGTCACCGCGGAGGCGGTCTTCGTCGGCACCTCGATCGCCCGGTTCGGGCGCTCCGGACGGCCCGCGGGCGCCAGACCGCCACTGACCATCATGAGACTGGAGCGAGAGCGCTGAGATGACCGAACGAACGGGGCGGGACATGAGCGGGGAAGCCGTGCAGCCGGCGGACGAGGGTGCGGCCGAGGATGCCATGCGCCGGCTCGCACGGCTCCAGCCGGGGGAGAAGGGTTCGCCGGGGGAGAAGCGCGGGATGTTCACCTCGGACCTGACGGTGAACGAGTTCCTGCTGGTGCGTGAGGCCGGCTTCCGCCCGCTCGGTCTCGTCCTCGGTTCCTCCGTCCACCATGTCGGCCTCCAGCTCGGCCGGTGGTCGAAGAACCAGGAGCTGACCAAGCTGTCGCAGGCCATGTACCAGGCGCGCGAGTTCGCGATGAGCCGGATGGAGGCCGAGGCGAGCGCTCTGGGGGCGGACGGGATCGTGGGCGTGCGGCTGGACATCGAGTTCAAGGAGTTCGGGTCGGACATCGCCGAGTTCATCGCGGTCGGCACGGCGGTGAAGGCGGACGGTGCGGACCCGGGACCGGCCGGGACGTGGCTCAACAACAAGGGCAAGCCGTTCACGTCGGACCTGTCCGGCCAGGAATTCTGGACGCTGATCCGGGCCGGGTACGCGCCCCTGGACCTGGTCATGGGGTCGTGCGTCTACCACGTCGCGCACCAGCGCTTCACCCAGGTGCTCAGCAACGCCGGCCGCAATGTCGAGATCGAGCCGTTCACCCAGGCCCTGTACGAGGCGCGCGAACTGGCCATGAGCCGGATGCGGGCGGAGGGCGAGGTCCTGGACGCCGAGGGCATCGTGGCGGTGCAGCTGAAACAGCACTCGCACACCTGGGGAAGCCACACCACCGAGTTCTTCGCCATCGGGACGGCGGTGCGCCCGCTGTACGACGACCACGTCATCGACCGGCCGGCCATGGTGGTGAGCCTCGATGCCTGAGTCGGAGTCGGAGCCGGAGCTGGAGCCCGGGACGGAGCCCGGGACGGACGTACAACTGCTGGCCGCGGCGTTGCGCCGGGACAGCGCCGACCTGAGCCTCTACGCACAGGTGCTGTCGGCGGAGCTGGCGGATTCGCTGCCGCCCGGCGCCGTGCGGGTCCGGCGCAGGCGCTCCCTCGCGGAACGGGTGGCCGGGCGCGAGGGTGCTGTCGTGGAACTGGACGTCGCCCTCGGAGAGCAGAGGCTCGCGCTGCGGATGGAGCGCGGACGGGTGGCCGGGGAGGTCCTGCACGAGGTGCGGGGCATCGTGCTGTCGCGGCGCCAGGTGGAGCTGGACGAGTGGATCGATGCCCTGGCCCGGTCCCTGGCGAAGGCCGCGGCCTCGAATGCCCGGGCCCGCGCGGCCGTGGAACGCTTCCTGGCCTGAGCGCCGCCGAGCCGGCCGAGTGCCGCCGAGCGCCGCCCGAACCCCACCGAGCGCCGCAGGCCACGTCCTACGGCAACTGCGCCTGCCGCGGGCGGCGTTCATAACCGACGGAATGAGCGCCTCCGCAGGGGCGTGATCACAGATGAACCTTTTCGGTCAGGGTGGAACTGGTTACTCAGGGTAAGGGGTAACGTCCGCCCTTCCCGCGTGTCCCCTGTTCCCCCTTGCCCTGTCCACCTCCTGGTGCACACGCAACCGACAGGAATTCACGCGGCCTTACCCCGGGTATCGCGAAGAATTTCCCGACCGACGTCCATAGGGCAGCGAAACGAGTCCGAAAGTGACAGGTTTATTTTGACTCCTGATCGATGGATCCGTGAATGTCGTTCACATGTCCGACACATCCGGAGCCTCCACCGGGGGCCCCATGCGCTTGCGCGACTTCCGACTCCTGCTCGCCGGAGCCGCCACGGGACAGTTCGGCGCTCAGGTGACGCTGGTGGCGCTGCCCCTCGTGGCCGTTCTCGAACTCGAGGCCCCCGCCTTCCAGGTGGGCCTCCTGACGGCCGCCGAAACCGCCGCCTTCCTGCTCGTCGGGCTGCCCGCCGGTGCGCTCACCGACCGCATGCGCAAACGGCCCCTGATGATCCGCGCGGACCTGGTGCGCGCCGTGGCCATGCTGAGTATTCCCGCCGCCGCGCTCGCCGACGTCCTGACCATGGTCCAGCTGTACGCCGTCGCGCTCGTGACCGGCGTGGCGACCGTGTTCTTCGACGTCGCCCATCAGAGCTACCTGCCGCAGATCCTGCCCCGTGACCAACTGGTGGCCGGGAACGGCGCGCTGGAGACGGTCCGGTCCACCGCCCACGTCACCGGCCCCGGCATCGGCGGCGGACTGGTCCAGCTCGTCGGAGCGCAGTTCGCGGTCCTCGTCGACGCCGTCGGTTACGTGCTCTCCGCCCTGTTCCTGCTCCGCGTGAAGCAGACCGAGGAGACACCCGAGCGCGCCCCTGGTGGGTCCCTGCGCAAGGAGATCGGCGAGGGCGTCCGCTTCATCTTCGGGCACCCCCTGCTCCGCGTCATCGCCTTCACCACCGGCCTCGCCAACTTCTGCACGGCCGTCCTCATGGCGACACAGACCGTGCACCTCGTCCGCGTCGTCGGCCTGGAGGCCGGCGGCCTCGGTCTGGTGCTCTCCGCGTCCGCCGTGGGAGGTCTCCTCGGCGCCCTGTGCGCCGGACGTCTCGCCGCCCGGCTGGGACAGGCCCGGGTCATCCTCCTGTCCCTCCTCGTGACCGGCCCGTTCGCGCTGCTGTGGCCCCTGTCCGGTCACGGTGTCACCGGCGCGGTCCTGTTCGCCGGCGGTTCCGCGGTCGTCTCCTTCGGCGCCGTCGTCTACAACGTCGCCCAGGTCAGTTTCCGCCAGGGGATGTGCCCGCCACGGCTCCTCGGCCGGATGAACGCCACCCTGCGCTTCCTCATGTGGGGCACCCTGCCCCTCGGCGCGCTCCTCGGGGGAGCCCTCGCCCAGTCCTACGGGTCGCGCACGGCCCTCGCCTGGTGCGCCGTCGGCATCCTCGCCGTCCCCCTGCCGCTGCTGCTCTCCCCCCTGCGCCGGATGCGGGACCTGCCCGCCGCGCAGGACGACGGCCACGACGGCCAAGGCGGCCACGACGGCCACGACGACCAAGGCGGCGCCGTCGGCGCCGCCCCCGGAACCCCACGGGGCACCGCCGCCGCCACCGACGGCGACGAACGCCCGGCCCCCGCACCCACGGGCTGATGCCGGCAGCCACCGCCACACCATTCCCCCCGACCGCGGACACGACGAAGAGGACGACGTGCTCAGCATCACCAGTCAGTACCTGGCCCGCTACCGACGCCTCGTCGGCGACCGGTCCGACACCCTGCTGCCGGTCACGGGAGCACAGCGCCGCTTCGTGCTGGTGCGGTCCCTCGACCCGTCGGGACGCCCCGACCTCGTACCGATGTTCTTCGCGTTCCCGTACGGAACCATCGACCCCGAAAGGCTGCGGGCCGCCGCCCGAGGACTCGCGGCCCGGCACACCGCCCTGCGCTCGCGCGTCGGCGTGGTACGCGGCACACCCGTCCTCAGCGTCCCCGCCGACCCGGACGCCGTCGTGACCCGGCCGGACCTCCTGCCGGGGGAGTCACCCGCCGACGCGATCCGCCGCGCACTGGCCTCCTGGGACGCGCAGGGCCCCGCCATGCGGCTTCTCCTCGTGAGCGACGAGGAACGCGAGGAGGACATCCTCGCCGTCGTCCTCGACCACGCCGCCTGCGACGGCCGTTCGCTCGCGCGGATCGTCGACGAACTCGGCGCCGCCTACGACGAGGACGACCCCGCAGCCCCGACCGCACCGGAGGAGACGCACGCCGAACTCGCCGCCTACCGGGACGCCGTCCTCGGCCAACTCGCCGCCGAGGAGAGGGCGGAGACGCCCGAGGCAGCCGCGTACTGGGCGGACCGGCTGCGCGCGATCGACACCCACGCCCCGGCACCCCGCCCGGCCCGCGTACCCGAAGGCGCACGGCCCAGCGGCGCCGCGCAGGCCCGGCTGCCCGCACACGAGGGCGGCGGCGTGTCCTTCCCCGGACTGCTCGACGCCTGCCGCGCCGCGACCGGCGAGCTGTACGGCACCGACCGCACGGTCCCGCTCGGCTACCCGTGGGGCGGCCGCCCCGCAGGAGCGGAACCGGTCATCGGCTGCTTCCTCAACACCCTCGTCTTCCCGGTCGACACGGGCCGCGGCTCAGGCCCCCGACCCGGCCCCGGCCCCGGCACCGGCTCGGAGGGGACGGCCGACGCCTGGTGGGACGACCTCGACCGGGCCGACGTACCGTTCGACGCGGTCGTCACCGCCGTACGCTCCGCCGGCTCGCCCTGGACCGGAGGCCTCGACGGCCTGCTCACCGTGGACGACGACACGCGCCGCCCGCCGCTGAAGCTGGCCGGAGTCGAGGGACGCGAGATCCACGTCGACGGCAGGCCGGTCCGCGCTCCCTTCGCCCTGTCCGTCACGCAGGGAGCGGAGACCCGTCTGCGGATGGTCTGGGACCGGGCGGTCCTCGACGACGAGACCGCACACCGGGCCTTCGACGCGCTCACCCACGCGCTGCGCCCCTCGGACCCCACCGTGCGGTGAAACCCCCGCTGCCCGGACATCCGGTCGCCGCCGACGGCCCCCGCGACGCAGCGGCACCACCACCCCGCCCCGGAACGGCGCCCGCCCGCCGCCGCTCCCGTCACCCGATCGGCCCACGCCTCGCCGGCGCCCCGGCCGCCCCGGGGCCCGTACCGGCCCGCGGCCCTCGCGCCCGGCACTCACGCGCAGCCGCGCGACACTCACCGGCGCGGCCCGACGCGCCCCGGCGCCCGGCGCATCCCCCGCCGCCGCGCCCCCAGCCTCCCCCCACGGCAATCCCCCCACGCAGAAAACGGCACCGCGCGACCCGCGGCGCCGCCCGCACCTCCGCCGGACACGACCGTGACCGGCCCGGAGACCGACCCGACAACCTCAGGGATCGCCCATGTTCGCCCTCTCCTCCTCGCAGGAGATCGTCTGGCTGCACGAGCAGATGCAGCCCGGCAGTCGCGCCTACAACTTCACCGCATCACTCGACCTGTGGGGCACGCTCGACACCGAGGCACTGCACCGGGGGCTCGCCGCCACCCTGGCACGCCACCCCGGCCTGCGCCTCGAACTCGTCGCCTCCAGCCGATCCGTACCGGCGCAGCAGGTCGCACCGCGGTGCGCCCCGAGGCTGCACACCGTCGACCTCAGCACGGAGGAGGACCCGGAGGCCGCCTTCGCGCGTCTGCTGCGCACCGAGGCCGAGACCCCGCTCGACACCTTCGAGGCACCGCTCATCCGCTGGACGCTCGTACGACTGGCCGAGCGCCACCACCGGCTCGTCCACGTCGAGCACCACCTGATCCACGACGGACACTCCTTCGCGATCCTGCTCGACGACGTCTTCCGCGTCTACCGCGCCCACGTCCTCGGCGAGACCCTGGAGCTCCCGCCCGCCTCGTCCTACGCCGACCACGTCCGGGAGCGGGCCGAAGCCGCGTACGCCCCCGAGTCGCTCGACTTCTGGCGGGCCGAACTCCGCGACCAGCAGCACGACCTGCCGCTCCCGGGCCTGACCCGCCCCGGTGCCCGTCGCCGGCACCACGGCGGCCAGCTGCGCCAGACGATCGGTGCCGATCTCGCCCAACGCCTGCGCGCCCACGCCCGTACGCGCGGCCTCACCCCCTTCGCCACGCTCCTCGGGCTGTTCGCCGAGCTCCTGCGCCGGCACAGCGGCCGCTCCCGCATGGTCATCGGCACCGCCGTCGGCAACCGCCCCCTCGGCTACGAGGACGCCGTGGGCATGTTCGTCAACACCATCCCGCTGCCGCTCGCACTGGACGCCGCTGCCCCCGCCCAGGACACCATGGACGAGGTCACCGACACCCTCATCCGGGCCCTGCCGCACCAGGACGTGCCCGTCCAGGAGCTGACCCGGGCCCTGGGCATGCACACCTCCGGCGCCGACAACCCGCTCTTCTCGGTCATGTTCAGCGCCCACGACGCACCGCTGCCCGAGATCGACGTTCCCGGCCTCGACATCACCCTCTTCGAAGGCTTCAACACCGGCACCACCCGTTTCGACCTCGATGTGGTCCTGCTCCCGGACGACCGGCGCGGCGTCACCACGCGTCACGGCGCGCCCGGCATGACGCTGGTCTGGGACTACGACATGGACCTCTTCGGCGAGGACGTGGCCCGCCTCGTCTCCGGCCGCTTCCTCGACCTGCTGCGCGCCTATCTCGACAGCCCCGTCACGCCGCTGGCCGACCTCGCCCCGACCGCCGTCGAACCGCCCGCCGAGGCCCCGCCCGTCCCGGCCGACCGCGATCCGCTGGATCCGGTGGCCGCGCACCACCCGTCGCTGCCCGCCCTGCTGTGCGGCGCCCGCCGCCTCACCTACGGCGAACTCGACGAGCGCGTCGGCGCGCTCGCGGAGCGGTTGAAGGCCGCGGGCGTGACCGCCGGCCGGCCGGTGGCCACGGTGCTGCCCCGGGGGACCGACTCGGTCGTCGCCCTGCTCGCGTGCCTGCGGACCGGCGCCGTCCACTGCCCGCTGTCCCCGTCCGACCCGCCGGCCCGGCTCGGCCTGCTCCTGGAGCGGCTCGCCCCCGCGCTGGTCCTGACCGGTGACAGCACCCCGGACCTGCCGGAAGGACTGCCGACCGCCCGGATCGACGCCCCGGTGCTGCCGCCCGCGCGCGACGGCGCCGTACTGCCCGCCGCCGCGTACGTCATCCACACCTCCGGCTCCACCGGGACGCCCAAGCCGGTCGCCGTCGGCCCCGCCGCCCTGGTGCACCACATGACGGCGACCGCCGACCGGTTCGGCCTCACCACCTCCGACCGGGTGCTGATGTTCGCGCAGCCGTCCTTCGACGTGGCGCTGGAGGAGGTACTGCCGACCCTGCACGCCGGTGCGTGCCTGGTCCTGCCCGAGTACGAGGTGCCCACGGGCGCGGAACTCGCCGAACTGCTCGCAGCGGCCCGGGTGACCGTCGCCAACCTGCCCACCAGCTACTTCCTCGCCACCCGCGAGGACCTGCGCGCCGCACTGCGCGACGAGAGCTGGGCGCCCAGGCTGCTGGTCCTCGGCGGCGAACGCCTTCCCGCGGAGGCGCTGAGCGGCGTCCTCGCCGACACCGACGCCACCGTGCTCAACGTGTACGGGGTCACGGAGGCGGCCATCAGCTCGACCGTCCACGAGATCTCCCGCGACGCCCTCGTCGCAGGCACCGAGATCCCCCTGGGCACCGAGCTCCCGGGCGAGCGGGTCCACGTACTGGACGCACACCACCGCCCGCTGCCGACCGGGGCGGTCGGTGAACTCGCCGTCGCCGGGCCCGGCCTCGCCGAGGGCTACCCCGGCAACGCGGACGCGACCGCCGCCCGGTTCGTCACCGTCGACGCGCTCGACGGAGAGCGCGTCTACCTCACCGGCGACCTCGGCTACCGCGGCCTCGACGGGCTGCTGTACTTCCTCGGGCGGCGCGACAACCAGATCAAGCTGCGCGGTCACCGCATCGAGCTGGAGGAGATCGAGGCGGCGGCGTCCGCGGCGCTGGGCGGCCGCTCCTGCGCGGTCGTCCTGGACCGGGAGAGCGCGGGCGGGCCCCGGCTCGTCGGCTTCCTCGAAGGCGCCGAGAACGGAGCCGACGGCCCGGCCTTCGACGAGAAGGCTCTCCACGCCGAGCTGAGCCGCCGTCTGCCCGGCCCCCTCGTGCCCGCCCGGTGGGCACCCCTGGACAGCATGCCGACCCTCGCAGGCGGCAAGCCCGACCGTGTGGCGCTGTCCCGCCGGGCGGCGGAGCTGGACCCCGAGGACACCGCCACGCCCGGGCACGAGGCCGGGCACGAATCCGAGGCCGTGCCCCGCACAGCCGCAGCCGCAGCCGCAGGCACCGGCACCGAGCACGAGCCGACCACCGCCGCCGCGCCCGTCGATCCGATGACGGCCTTGCTCACCGAAGGCTGGCGCAAGGTCCTCGGCCACAGCCGGTTCGACGCCCGTTCCCACTTCTTCCACAGCGGGGGCCACTCCCTGCTGGCCGCCGAGCTGGCCGCCTGGCTGGAGCCCCGGCTGGGCACGCGCCCGCCGCTGAAGGTGCTCTTCCGCAACCCGGTGCTCGCCGACCAGGCCACCGCCCTCGCCGCCACCGCCCCCGCTCTCGCCGCCGCCTCGTCCTCAACGGAGTCGTGATGATCCAGTCCCCGACCGCAGTGGTCCTTCCCGCCGTGTCCCTCGACAGCGCCGCCGCGCCGAGCATCGCGTACGGCCCCTCCGCCGAACCGACCCGTGTGCTCGCCCGCTTCGAGGACTGGGCCCGGCGCGCCCCGCAGGCCCCGGCGGTGATCGACGCCACCCGGACCTGGACGTACCAGGACCTCGACGCGGCGGCCGCGCGCGTCGCGGCCGCCCTCGGCGACCGCGTCCGGCCCGGCGACCTCGTCGGCGTCTGTCTCGACCGTTCCGCCGCCCTGGTGGTGACCGCCGTCGCCCTCGCCCGGATCGGCGCCGTCTACCTGCCGCTCGGCCCCCGCCCCGGCGAACGCCGTACCCAGGCCGTCACCGAGGACCTCGACGTGGCCTGCCTCATCGGCGACCCCGGCGTCCTGCCCGAGGCACACCGCGGCGGGGAGCACACCCCGCTGCCGCTGCCCACCGACGGCGTCAACGCCCCCGCCACCGCGGTCGCGGCCTTCAGCGACGCCGTCCGCGGCGCGCGGCGCGCGCCCGAGGGCTCCCTGTACGCCGTCCTCACCTCCGGCTCCACCGGCCGCCCCAAGGCGGTGGCCGTGGCCGAGCCCTCGCTGTCCGTCGCCCTGGACTGGTACCGGGCCGAGACCGGCCTCGCCCCCGGCGACCGCCAGTCGCTGCTCATCGGCGTCGCGTTCGACCCGCACCTGCTGGAACTGTGGGCCGCCCTGACCTCGGGAGCCGCCCTCGTCCCCGCGCCGGACGACACCCGCTGGGACAGCCGCGTCCTCACCGACTGGTGGCGTGACACCGCCCTCACGCACGCCGTGGCGGCCACCCCCACCGTCGAGCCGCTCCTGGACCGGCCGTGGCCGCAGGGCCTGAAGCTGCGTCACCTCGTCGTCGGCGGCGACCGCATGCGCCGCCGGCCCGGCGCCGACGTCACCGCCACCGTCCACAACGCCTACGGCCCCGCCGAAGCCACCGTCCTCACCACCGCACACACCATGCGCGGCACCGACCCGGAGGCCGGCGACCAGGCCCCGCCCCCCATAGGCACCGCGCTGCCGGGCGTCACCCTCGTCGTCACGGACGAGGAGGGCCGCCCCGTCGCCCGCGGCCAGGAAGGCGAACTGCGCGTCGGCGGTCACTGCCTGGCCCTCGGCTACCTCGACCCGGAACTCACCGCCCGCCGCTTCACCGCGCCCCCGCGGGAAGCGGAGCTGCCCGCGGTCGACCGCCTGTACCGCACCGGTGACCGGGTACGGATGAACGCCGACGACAGCCTCGACTTCCTCGGCCGCCTCGACGACCAGGTGAAGATCAGCGGAGTACGGATCGAACCGGTCGAGGTGGAAGCCGCCTTCGAGCAGGACCCCCGCGTGCGCACCGCCGTGGTCACCGTGCTGCGCGACAGCTCCGGCCACGGCCGCCTGGTCGCCCACGTACGGGCCGCCGACGGCGCCGACCCGGCGCCCGGGGAACTCCTCGACGCGGTCCGCGCCTGGCTCCCCGAGCAGGCCGTCCCCACCGCAGTACGGATCGTCGACGGCTTCCCGCTCGACGCCAACGGCAAGGTGGACCGGCCGGCCCTGGCGGCCCTGGCCCGGTCCGAGGCCCCGGAGACGCACCGGACCGCCGCCGCGGGCGCCCCGGCCGACGCCGACACCGATGCCCGCGCCACGCCCACCGAGCGGCTCGTGCTGACGACCGTGCGCGACCTCCTCGGCCGGCCCGCCACCGCACTGGCCGACAACTTCACCGACGCCGGCGGCACTTCCATCATCGCCGCACGCCTGCTGGCCGCCGTCGAAGCGGAGACCGGCGTACGCCTGCGCGCCCCCGAGCTGCTGCGCAGCCCCGACCTGCGCACCTTCGCCGCCCTCGTCGAACAACGCCGGACCCCGCGCCCGGAAGGAGCCTGACATGACCGCGCCCCACCTGACCGTGCCCGCCACGACCGCACCCGCCACGACCGCGCCGGACCTGGCCGTGCCCGACGCGATGACGACCGCGACCGGCACGACCCCCGGCAGCCCGCTGCCCGCCGCCCCGGCCCCCGGCAGGGCGACCACCCTGCCCGCCCTCGTCGCCCGGCAGGCCGAGCTCACCCCCGACGCCCTCGCCGTCGTCGACGGCGACACGACCCTCACCTACGGCCGGCTCATCCAGGCCGGCCACGCCCTCGCCGCCCGCCTGCGCGAACACGAGGTGGTCCGCGGAGACCGGGTGGCACTGCTGACGGCACGCTCGTACCGGACCGTCGTGGCTCAGCTCGGGCTGTGGCTGGCCGGAGCCGTGTGCGTGCCCCTCGATCCGGCCCAGCCCAGGCCGCGCACCGAGGCGATGATTGCCGATGCGGAGGTGACGCTCACCCTCGGCGATGCGAAGCTGCTGGACGCCGCCACCCTCCCCGGCCCCGTACTCACCCTGCCCGAGGAGCCGCTCACGAGCGGCCGTCCGGTCGACGAGTCCGACCCGGACAGCCCGGCGTTCATCATGTTCACCTCCGGCTCGACGGGCCGCCCCAAGGGCGTCCTCGTGCCGCACGGCGCCATCGCCGAGCTGGTCACCGCGCCCGACTACGTCACCCTCAACGGCCGCGACCGGGTCCTGTTCCACTCGCCCATGACCTTCGACGCCTCGACGTTCGAGGTCTGGGTCGCACTCGCGGGCGGTGCCGCGGTCGTCGTCTGCACCGAACAGCGGCCTTCCCTGGAGGACCTCGCCCGGCACGTCGAACGGCACGGCGTGACGGTGGCGTTCTTCACCACCGCCCTCTTCCACCAGCTCGCCGCGCGCCGCTCCCGGGTCTTCGCCCAGCTCCGCTCGGTCGTCGTGGGCGGCGAGGCGATGGCCGCCGCCCAGGCCCGCGAGGTGCTCACCGCCTTCCCCTGGCTGGAGCTCGTCAACGGCTACGGACCGACCGAGACGACCACCTTCGCGACCGCCCACCGGGTCACGGTGCGGGACTGCGAAGGGCCGGTACCGATCGGCAGGCCCATCGCCGGGGCCACGGCGTACGTTCTCGACGCCGCCGGGCGCCCGGTCGCCGAGGGCGAGCGCGGCGAGCTGTGGATCGGCGGCAGCAGGCTCGCCCACGGGTACACGGGCCTGCCCGGACTCACCGCCGAACGGTTCGTCGAGCATCCCGCAGCCGACGGCGGGCGGCTCTACCGCACGGGTGACATCGTCTCCCTCCGCCCCGACGGCATCCTGCAGTTCCACGGACGCAACGACGACCAGGTGAAGGTGCGGGGCTTCCGCATCGAACCCGCCGAGGTCGAACACGCTCTCCGGGAGCAGCCGGACGTGGACGACGCCGCCGTGACCGTCGACGGCGCGGGCACCCCCGAGGCACGCCTCGTCGCGTTCGTCGTGGCCGCGCCCGGCCCGGTGCCCACCGGAGCGGCGCTGCGCGAGCGGCTGACCGCAGCCCTGCCCGCCCACCTGGTGCCCGACACGGTCACCGTGCTGGAACGGCTGCCCCTCACCCCGGCCGGCAAGGTCGACCGGCGTGCCCTCACCGGACAGGTACGCACCGCCGAGAGCGGCCCCTCCGGCGAGCCGGCCGCGATGACCCCGCTGGAACAGGCCGTGGCCGACGTGTGGAGCCAGGCACTGGGCACCGAGGTGACCCGCGCCGACTCCGAGTTCCTCCTCCTCGGCGGCCATTCGCTGCTCGCCCTCGTCGTCACCGAGGACCTGCGCGAGGAACTCGGCGTGGAGATCGCCCTCGCCGACTTCTTCGCCGCCCCGACCGTCGCCGCCCAGGCCGCGCTGGTCGAACGCGCCCTCCTGGACGCACACCGAGACCTCCACCCCGAGACACCGGAGCACAGCGATGCCCACTGACGCCGACTCCGCGGCCCACGACGACCGCCGGCAACTCCAGCGGGAACTGCTGCGCCGGGCCCGCGCCGGAACGGCCCGGCGCCCGACGGCCGGACCCGCCACCACCCCGGCGCCCGCCACCGCCCCGGAGGCCGCCACCGCCGGTGAGGCCGGCGGCGTCCCCGAGGCAAGAAGCGGGCCGGAGGCCGGAAGGGTCCCGCTGTCCCGCGCCCAGCGCCGCATGTGGCTGATGGAACGGCTCGGCGGCGCGGGCGACTCCTACCACGTACCGTTCGCCACCCGGCTGCGCGGCCCGTTCGACGTGGCCGCTCTCGCCACCGCCCTCACGTCCCTGGTGGCCCGGCACTCCATTCTCCGCACCCGCTACGCGGAGCACGAGGGCGAACCCTACCAGGAGGTGCTCCCCACACCGCGGACGGTCCCCGTGCACGTCGTCGACACCGACCCGGCGCAGGCGCCCGCACTGCTGCGGCGCGAGAGCGCCCGGCCGTTCGACCTCGCGGCCGCGGACGCCGTACGTGCCCTCGTCCTGCGGCACGGACCGCAGGACCACACCCTGCTGCTGACGTTCCATCACATCGCCATGGACGGCGCGTCGCTGGAGACCGTGGCAGCCGAACTGGCCGTGCTCTACGCGTCCGCCACCGGCGCGGCGACCCCGTCGGCCCTCGCCGAGGCCCCGCAGTACGCCGACCACGCGCGCCGCGAGCACGACGGCCTGCCGGGCTTCGGGACGGAACTGAAGCACTGGAGCGACCTGCTGGCCGACGCCGCCCCGCCGCGCCTGCCCCGGCGGGCGGGGGACGCGCCGCAGACAGCCGTGCGTCCCGCGGGCGTGCACACCGTGCCGCTGGCGCCGGCCGTCCCCGACGCCCTGCGGGCGCTCGGCGCGCAGCGGCACGCCACGCTCTTCGCCGTGACCCTCACCGCGGCCTTCGCCGCACTGCACCGTCTCACCGGCGACGAGGACCTCGTCATCGGCGTGGCCGGCACCCACCGCAGCGGAACCGCCATGCGCGGTCTGGTCGGCCTGTGCGTCAACACCCTGCCGGTACGCGTGGACGTCTGCGGCGCCCCGACCTTCGCGGAGCTGCTGCGACGCGTGAACGAGGCACTCCTGGAGGCCCAGCGCCACCGGCACGTCCCCTTCGACCTGGTCCTCGAACGCCTCGGCGCCGGGGCGCGCGGAGCCGACGGCACCGCGCTGGTCCGCGTCACCTCCGACGTCCTCGGCGAGCCGACCGTGCTCCGGCTCCCCGGCACGTCGGCCGAGTACGTCGACGTCCCCTCCGACGGCGCGAAGTTCACCCTGTCGTACGGCCTGGCACTCGGCGACGCCGAGCAGCCCCGGGCACTCGTCCAGTACGACGCGAACACCCTGGACGGCACCGTCGCCGAGGCGGCCGTACGGGACTACGCGGCGCTGCTCCACGCGGTGGCGGCCGACCCCGAACTGGCCCTGAACGAGCTGCCTGTCCCCGGCCCGGAGCACGCCGCCGCCACCCGGGACGGCTCCGCTCCGGACGACGGTGGCCACCCAGCCGCGCAGGCCCTGCGCGCCCATCCGGACGTCGCCGACGCCGAGGTGGTCCGGCCCGGGCAGGGGCCGGCCGTCGCCTACGCCGTCCTGCGCGACAGCGTCGGCCCGTCCGGCCACGAACTGCTGGGCCTGCTGCGCCGGTCACTCCCGCCCGAGCACGTACCCGCCGCCGTCACGCTGCTCGACGCACTGCCGCGTACGGCCGCCGGGCCGCTCGATCCCGCACGGCTGCCCGGGTCGTGCGGGCCCTCCGCGCCGTCCGGCCCGAGCGCTCCCGCCGATCCCCGGGCCACAGCGGTCACGGAGGCTTTCACCGCCGTGCTCGGTCTCGCCCCGACGCCGGACGACGACTTCTTCGCCCTCGGCGGCCACTCCCTCAAAGCCGTCCAGCTCGCCGAACGGCTGCGTACGGACCTCGGACTGCCGCTCACCGGACTCGACGTGCTCCAGGCCCGCACACCGCGGGCACTGACCGCCCTCCTCGGCGAACGGGCGGTACGGCAGAGTGCCGCGAAGGCCGCGAGCAGGCCGGCCCCCCGCTCCCGGGACGTCCGCCCGGGCACGGTACTGGTCACCGGGGCGACGGGCGGCGTCGGCGCCTTCGTCGTACGTGAACTCGCCGCACAGGGGCGTCCCGTACTGGCACTGGCCCGGCCCGAGTCCGCGCATCTGATCGCCGTCGAGGGCGTCGACGTCATCGAGGGCGACCTCGGCGACCCGGACGGGCTCCGGGACGCCGTCGCGCAGGCGGACGCGGTCGTCCACGCCGCCTGCACCTTCACCCGGCACGACGTGGACCTGGCGGCGACGCGGGCCATGGTCGACGCTTGGCGGCGCGGACCGTTCGTCTTCGTCAGCAGCGTCGACGCCTACGGCCACCCCGGTACGGAGCGGGTCGCCGAGGAGTCGGCGCCCCACGAGCCGGTCAGCCCCTACGGGAAGGCCAAGCTCGACTGCGAGGCCATGGTGCTGGGCGCTGCGGGCACCGGGGGACGCGGCGGCGCGAGCGCCGTGCGGTCACCGATCGTCTGGGGTGCGCACGACCGGCTGCGCGAGCAGCTGCGCTGGGGCGCCATCGGCACGCTCTACCAGGCCGCCCGCGAGGGCCGGCCGATCGAACTGCCGCGTCCCGGAACCGGCGGACACGCCTGGTACGGAGCCGCCTGGGTGCACGCGGCCGCCCTGGCCCGCGCGGTGGCCGAGTGCCTGGACCGGCCCGTTCACGGAGTCGCCAACGCGTGCAGCGGTCACGTGTCCTGGCGCGACCTCGCCCAGGACCTCACGGAACTCCTGGGCACCGAAGCGGAGTTCCGCGAGACGGGAACGGTTCCCCGGGACCTGGACCACCGCTGGCACTACGACAGCAGTCGGCTGGCCCGCCCCCTGCGGCCCCGCCCCGGCGAGGACCGGCGGACCGTACTGGCGGAGATGATCGCCGCCATGGCCGCCACGAGCTGACCTGCTGCCCGCCGACGGGCCGCCCACCGTACGACATGGGAAAGGTTCGGGCACCCCCTAGCGGGGGTGCCCGAACCGCCACAGGACGTGGATCACACGCAGCACCGCGAGGAGACCGGCGACCGCGGCCCCCGCCGTCCGCAGGACCTCCTCGACCACGGCGGGGAGGGACCAGACCAGAGTCGGCCCGGCGATCGCACCGAACATGACGGCGCCGAGGAAACATGCGCTGACCAGCGCATAGCCGATCTCGACCGTGATCGCGTCCCGTTCGGCCCGGCTCTGTCGTGTTGTCGTCATGGTGGTAAGGATCGCACCCGGCCGGGCCGTGGACCAGGGGGTTCTGCGGGTGCCGGCCGGCGCTTCGGCGCGGGTCCGGACGGGCGGCGGTCGGGCCGTCGAGGTGGTGTCGCATCCGTATCGGGGGGATCCGCGGAACACAGTGGACGGGCGGCACGTGCCGCACGGACAGGTGAGAGAGGTGGTCGTATGTCCGCATCCTCGGGCGGGACGGGTGTGACGGACGGGACCGACGTGCTGGTCGTCGGGGCGGGTGTCGCCGGGCTGGCGTGTGCCCGTGATCTGGCCGCGGCCGGTGTGAGCGTACGGGTGGTGGAGGCGGGCGACGCGGTCGGCGGCCGGATGCGTTCGGACCGGATCGGGGGCTTCGTCGTGGACCGCGGGTTCCAGGTGTTCAACACCGCCTACCCCCAGGTCCGGCGCAGGTTCGACCTGAAGGAACTTCGGCTGAGGCCCTTCACGCCGGGCTTCCTCGTCCACACTCCCACCGGCAGACTCGGCTTCAGCGATCCCACCCGCCGACCGCGTGCGCTGCCCGAACTGCTGTCGGGCCGCCTCGCCGGCCCGCGTGACGTGGCCGCCCTCGGCCTGATGTCCGCCCGCGACATGCTGCTGCCCCCCGGCCGGCTCAAACGGCGCCCGGACACCACCGCCCGCACCGCCTTCGCCGACGCGGGGATCTCCGACGAGTTCGTCGAGAAGTTCTTCCGGCCCTTCGTGTCAGGGGTCTTCCTGGAGGACGAACTGGAGACTTCCGCCCGGGTGTTCCACCTGGTCTGGCGGAGCATGCTGCGCGGAACCATCTGCCTGCCGACCGAGGGCATCGGGGCGGTTCCGCGGGCCCTCGCGGCCGGTCTGCCCGAGGGTGCCGTACGGCTGGAGACTCCGGTGACCGGGCTCACGGACGACGGCGTGCTGACGGCAGCGGGAGTGGAGATCCCCGCGCGCGCCGTCGTGGTCGCCACCGGTCCGCAGCCCGTGTCGATGCTGCTGCCCGAGGTCGCCGTGCCCGCCTACCGGATCGTGACGACGTACTACCACGTCGCTCCGCGATCGCCCCTCGGCGAGCCGACCCTGCTCGTGGACACCCGCCGCCGCTTCCTCAACACCTGTGTCCTCAGCGACGTCGTGCCGGAGTACGCCCCGCCCGGCCACACCCTCGTCGCCACCTCGGTCCTCGGGCGGGACGGGCAGGGGCGTGAGCGCGAGCTCCGGGCCGCGCTCGGCGAGGCGTACGGGACCGGCACGGACGGCTGGGACCTCCTCACCGTGCGCACCATCGAGGACGCGCTGCCCGCCATGGCGCCGCCGCAGCCGCTGACCCGCACATCGCGGGTGTCGCCGGGCCGGTACGTGTGCGGCGATCACCGTGCCACCGCTTCCGTCCAGGGCGCGCTGGCCTCCGGCGCCCGGGCGGCCCGTGAGGTCCTGCGCGATCTGCGCGAGCTGCGGGTCCCGGGGGGAGCCGGGGGAGCGGGAGCGGGAGCAGGCGTCAGCCGGTACAGGTGATCGAGAAGGGGACGGGGTGGGAGAGGGCGCGGGTCGGACTCTGGAGTTCCACGGCCATCCCGGTGCTCAGGGTGCCCGTCTTCGCGTAGGCCGTCAGCCGGACGGTGTCGCGGGCGGTGGGGTTGGCCTTGTCCCCGATCGACAGAGTGCGCCACCGGGGGTCCACCACCGAGCCGTCGCCGGACACCCACCGGTAGGAGATCCGCGTCGGCCGGGTGGCGGTGAACGTCGCCGTGAATGCCGGGGCCCGGCCCTCGGGGATCGGGCAGCCGCCGGTGTAGGCCGTGTTCGTCCCCGCCACCGACACCCGTACGCCCGAACCACCTGTACCGCCCGAGCCGCCCGCGTTGTCGTCCCCGTTGCCGGCGAAGGCGTAGGCGAGCCCGCCGGCGATCAACAGGCAGGCGGCCGCGCCGGCCGCGACGAACGCCGCCGCCCGCTGCCTTCGCGGTGGGGCGGAGGCCGCACGGCGCCCTGGAGGCCGCCCGGCCGAGGCTTCCGCCGTGGCCGTGGCCGTGGCCGCGGCCGGGCCGGTCTCCTCGGGGGCCGACAGGGTGCGGGAGCCCATGGTGGTAACGCCCGCGCCGCCCGCGATGTCGCCCAGGGCTGCTGCGACTTCGGCGGCGGGGGTCCGCTCGGCCGGCTCCTTGCGGAGCAGCCCGGCGATGACCGGGGTGAGCGGGCCGGCCCGGGTCGGCGTCGGCGGCTCCTGTTCCACCACGGCCCGCAGGGTGCTCAGCGCGGTGTCGTGCCGGAACGGGGAGATCCCCTCCACGGCCGCGTACAGCATCACACCGAGGGACCACAGGTCGGACTCGGGCCCCGAGGAGCGGCCCAGCGCCCGTTCCGGCGGCAGGTACTCGGGCGAGCCGACCACCTCACCGGTCATGGTCAGGGCGGTGCTGCCCTCCACCATCGCGATCCCGAAGTCACTCAGCACCACCCGTCCGTCGTCGGAGAGCAGCACGTTCGCCGGTTTCACGTCCCGGTGTTCCACCCCGGCGGCGTGCGCGGCACGCAGCGCGCCCAGCACCTCCGCGCCGATGCGCGCGGCCTGCCGCGGGGGGAGGGGGCCCGCGGCCCGCAGCAGGTCGGCCAGCGACCGACCGCGGATCAGTTCCATCACGATCCAGGGCCGGTCGTTCGCCACGACCACGTCGTGGACCGTGATCACGCCACGGTCGTGTATCCGGGCCGCCGCCCACGCCTCCCGCTCCAGCCTGCCGTACATCCGCGTGACGTCGTCGGAGCCCAGACCGGCCGGGGCCCGTACCTCCTTGACGGCGACCTCCCGGTGCAGGGTTTCGTCATGAGCCCGCCACACGGTGCCCATGCCGCCCTCGCCGAGCCGCGACAGCAGCCGGTAGCGGCCCGCGATCAGCCCGTCCGAGCCGGCCGTACCCGCCGCCGTCCCCGCGGGTGCCGCGGCGGTCTCAGCCAGGGTCTCGGATTCATCGTTGTGCATGGGGGCGGTCTCCCTCGTATCACCGGCCGACGCGAACATCACGTACGGCGCCCGGAGCGGGTTCAGGGGGACTCAAAGATCCTCGAAAATGCTTCTGGGAGACCGAACCTGGCACCTTCGTGCGAATCCAGGTGGTGGTGCGGCCATGGTGGCCGGACCGGCCCGGACCAGCGCTGGCTCAACCCCATCCCACGCAGCCGCGCCGCGTCCAGCGGGCGCGATGAACCGCCGGAGTCAGAGCCGACGCGCCGGCGGCCCGGAGCTGCGACACCTCTACCGCGTCCTCGGCCGGCACGAAGTCCCGGCCCCGCACGCGGCGTCCCGCGCCGCGGTACCCGGCGGCTCGTGGGCCGTGCCGCGATCCGCCTGTCCCCGTAGGCCGAACGGGCGGGCACGAGGTGGGGCGTGCGGGGAGAGCGCGCGTGCCCCCGTACGCCCGGAGCGCACCACCGCAGGGGTGTCGGCGCCAGATCCCGGCCCCGTCGTCAACGGCCAGCGAGAGCGGCGCAGATTGTCACTCTATTCCCGCCTTCGGATGGCTCGGGTAGGTCCGTGGATCTTCGCGTGCTTATGCTTCACCCGCTATGACGGAAAGTCACGACTCTCACACGTTACGTGAATCGGCCGATGTGGTCGTCCTCGGCGCAGGCCCCGCCGGACTCGTCCTCGGAGTCCTGTTGCACACCGCCGGAATCGACTGCGTCGTCCTGGAACGCGCCTCCCGCACCCACGTGCAGACCCGGGCCCGCGCCGGATTCCTCGCCCCGAACACCGTGCGGATCCTGGAGCGTCACGGCCTCGCCGACGGCCTGCACAGCAGGGGCCGACGCCACGGCACCTGCGAATTCCGCACGGAGGACGGCCGGTTCCGCATCGACTACGGGGCCCTCGGCGACGGCGGGCACCACCACGTCTACCCGCAGCAGAACCTGGTCACGGACCTCCTGACCCACTACCTCGCCATCGGCGGACGCATCCGCTTCCACACCGAGGCGGTCGTCGTGCGGGACGCGGACGGCGCCCAGCCGTACGTCACGACGCGCGAGCCCGACGGCCGGCCCGCCCGGTGGACCGCTCGCTACGTCGCCGGCTGTGACGGCCGGCACGGGGCGGCCCGCCGCTCACTGCCACCGGGCGCCGTCCGCCACCACCAGCACGACCACGGCGTGACCTGGCTCGGCCTGCTCGCAGAAGCCCCGCCGAGCCTCGACGCCGTCGGCTACGCCATCCACGCCCGCGGCTTCGCCGGACACATGGCCCGCAGCCAGGACGTCACCCGCTACTACCTGCAGTGGCACCGCGGCACACCCGCCGACTCCTGGTCCGAGCAACGGATCTGGGACGAACTCGACGCCCGCATGCGCGCCGAGGACCACGGCCCGCTGCGCCGGGGCGCACTCCTGGAACGCGCGGCCTTCGACCTGACCTGCGACGTCGTCGAACCTCTGCGTCACGGCTCGCTCTTCCTGGCGGGAGACGCGGCGAGCCTGCTCGCCCCTGCCGCCGCCAAGGGCGCCAACCTCGCCGTGCTGGAGGCCGAGATCCTGGCGGAAGCCCTGACCGGCGCCCTGGCCCGGGGGGACAGCGCGGGACTCGACGCGTACTCGGACCGGTGCCTGGCGCACATCTGGCGTGCCCAGGAGTTCACCGGGTGGATGACCCGCCTGCTGCACGCGACATCCGACACATCCGACCGTGACGACCACGGTGCCGGATCGTTCTTCCTCGCCGCGCTGCAGCGTTCACGGCTCAACTCACTGCGCACCTCCCGCATCCACCGGGACTGGTTCGCCGAGAACTACGTCGGCGTGTGACCGACCCACCCGCAGTACCCCTACTCCTCTTCTCGCCTCTCCCTCCGCCCTGCCATGCCTGCGCCCCGCCGAGCAATGCCACGCCTGCCCTGCCCTGCCCAGCCCGGCCCAGCCCTGCCCAGCCCTGCCCAGCCCCGTACCGGCTTGAGGACACCCTTACGATGACGACGACCTTCCCCGACAAAACGTTGCTTCCGGACGACACCGCCAGCCTGCGTGCGGCGGCCCGGTTCGTCCGAGAGCACGACAGCGCCGCCCTGCTCCCTCTCCTCCTGCCCGGCCTCGGTGGCCCGGACCTGCAGGCGCTGGCCGGGCACTGCCGGTTCGCACACGCGGGGCTGCTGCTCTTCCCGCCGGACGCGGACAGCCTGCGGGCCCAACTCGCCTTCTGCGGACTGGCCGTCGACACCCCCTCGCATCCCAGCGTGGTGGTCCGGGAACGCCTCGCCCGGCGCCACGGGCGCGACCCCGCCGAGCTCGATGTCCGGATCCTGCGCCCGCAGGTGCACGGCCGTCACGGGGAGCGGCGCGCGGTCGAGGTGTTCGCCCTGACCGCGCCACCGCACTCGGGCCTGGAACCGATCGCCGCCCACGAACGCACCCACCAGCACGAGGCACACCTCGCCTTCGAGGTCGAGGACCCGGAGCCGCTGGCCCTGCGTGGCCTGTGCGCGATCCTCGTCCGGCACGGTGCGAGGCCCGACGGCGGCGGCTACAACCCCCACGAGGACGGCACAGTCCTCTACTTCGCCCTTCCCGCCGAGGCGGCCTGTGACTACGGGCGGCTGGAGCTGTACGCCCGCGGCGACCACCGGGACACCCTCGCCGCCCATCTCGACCACCCGGGCTACCCCGGTCACGCCGAGGACCCGTACGACCGCACCCGCCGCGACGGACGGCAGCCGGCCGAAACGCTCCTCCACCTCCTCACCGGCGCCTGGACGACACAGGCACTCGCCGCCTCCGCCCGGCTGGGCCTGCCCGACGTCATGGACACCCGTACCGCGTACCGGACCGAGGACCTCGCCCGGCTGACCGGTACCGACCGCCGGAGCCTGGCCACGCTCCTGCGCTACCTCGCCATGCTCGGCGCAGTGACCCAGGAGCTGGAGCCGGAGCCCGCCCAGGAGCCGGACCAGGAGTCGCATCGCAAGCAGGAACGATTCCGCCTGACGGAGCTCGGTGCTCTGCTGCGCGCGGACGTACCCGGTTCGATGCGGTCGCTGGCCCTGATGTACGGCGGCCCCTTCTACCGCTCCTTCGGCGGCCTCGACCATGCCGTGCGCACCGGACAGCCGGCCTTCGACCACCTCTTCGGCGAGAGCCACTTCGACCACTTCGCCCGCGACCCCGAACTCGGCCCGCTCTTCGACCAGTCCATGGCCGCGAGTTCACGGATGTTCCATCCGCTCCCCGGCCATCCGGTCATCACCGCCGCCGCCCGGGCGCACGCCCCGGCGACCGTCGTCGACGTCGCCGGGGGGAACGGAGAACTCCTCGGCAGGATCCTCACCGCACACCCGCACCTGCGCGGCGTCCTCCTTGAACGCCCGCACGCCGTCGCGGCCGCCCGTCGCCGGCTCGACGCAGCGGGCTGCGGCGCGCGCTGCGACTACCGGGCCGGCGACTTCGCCGACGTACCGCCCGGCGGCGACGTATACGTCCTCTCGCGCGTGCTGCACGACTGGGACGACGACCGCTGCCGTGAGATCCTCCGCCACTGCGCCCGTGCGATGCCCGCCCACGCGGACCTGCTCGTCGTGGAACGCCTCCTGCCCGCCGACGCCTCCCCCTCGCTGGCCACCGCCTGGGACCTGCACATGCTGTGCAACGTCGGGGGCCGCGAACGCCGCGCCGACCACTACGCGCGCCTGCTCGCCGACGCCGGCCTCGAACTCGTCGGCCGCAGCCCCCTGCCGCTGGACGCGCATGTGCTGCACGCCCGCAAGGCGGCCGCCGTACCGGATCCGGTCACCCGGCGGAGCTGAGGCGGTACGGCCCTCCGGCGGAACACCCCTCGGGTGAACCCGCCGGAGGCCGGCCGGTCGCGCCGTCCGGGCGTTCCGTCAGTCGATGACCGCGATGGCTTCGATCTCCACCAGGTGTTCGGGTACGTCCAGGGCCGCCACACCCAGCAGCGTGGCCGGCGGGGCCGCGGTGACCCCCAGCTTCGCGGCCGCCCGGTCGATCCCTTCCAGGAGCCGGGGCATCTGGTCGGGGGTCCAGTCGACGACGTGGACGTTGAGCTTCGCCACGTCGTCGAAGGTTGCGCCGGCTCCGGCCAGGGCGGTGCCGACGTTCAGGTAGCACTGTTCGACCTGCGCGGCGAGGTCGCCCTCGCCGACCGTGACCCCCTCGGCGTCCCAGGAGACCTGTCCGGCGATGAAGACGAGCTTCGATCCGGTCGCCACCGACACCTGCCGGTAGACGTCGATCTCGGGCAGTCCGGTGGGATTGATCAGGGTGACGGCCATGGCTGTGACTCCTTGGGTCTCTTGTGGTTACTCAGAAACCGTAGGAGAGTGAGCGCTGACGTGGAAGAACGCACTTTTAAGTGACTGGGGAACCCAATGGTTACCAAGCAGTTCACCGGCTCGCCGGACGACGCGGATCTGCGCCGCGCGGACTCCCTGGCGCGGGAGATCTTCTCGGACGTCGCCAACAAGTGGGCGCTCCTGATCATCGAGGCACTGGGGGGACGGGTCCTGCGCTTCAGCGAGCTGCGTGACGAAGTCGAGGGCATCAGCCACAAGATGCTCACGCAGAACCTGCGCATGCTGGAGCACAACGGTCTGATCGAGCGGACGGTGTACCCGGTGGTGCCGCCACGGGTGGAGTACGCCCTCACCGAGCCGGGCCAGGCCCTGCGGGTGACGATCGACGCGCTGTGCGACTGGACCCACCGCCACCTCGGCCAGATCGAGGCCGCCCGCCGCCGCACGGATGCGGCGGCTGCGGACTCGCCGGACACGGAGCGGTGAGCTGTTCCGGAAGGGCCTGCCGGAGAGCTTCGGCAGAGGGCTCCGGTGGAGGGCTCCGGTGGGGGGAAGATCGACTTCCCGGTTGAGGGACTCGCCGCGAAAATGGGGAGAGGGTGAGCGACCGGGAGGCTGAGGCGCGTGATGGCGGATTCAGAGGACGCGCTGACCATACGCGCTGTCGCCGAGCGGCTGATGAAGTCGCACCCGCGGGTGGACGCCGGCCTGGTGCAGAGCTCGGTGCAGACCGCGTACGAGGAGCTCAGGTACGCCCGCGTGCGCGCCTACCTGCCCGTACTGATGGAACGCAGGGCGCAGGACCTCCTGCCCGCGGACGAGTGACAGAGAATGGGTGCCGTGACCACACCGCATGCGACGTCGAAGCCGTGGTGCCGGGGCGACGGCAGGTCCTGCCTCTCGCTCTGCTCCAAGGACTCGATCCTGTCCATCGGGTCCGTCGGATCGGTCCTGTCGATCGGATCGGTCGGCTCGGTGCTGTCCGTCGGATCGGCCGGCTCCGCCCTCTCCGCCGCGTCCATCGGCTCCAGTCTCTCGCTGCTCTCCGCAGGGTCCTGGCTCAGCACCGGCTCGCTGTTGTCCGCACGGTCCTGCTGGTCGGTACTGTCCTGGCGCTCACGCGACGGCTTCATGGCGGCGGGATTCGTCGCCGTGGCCACCGTCGCCGCTACCGCTACCGCTGCCGCTACCGCCATCGCCGCAGTCGCCCTGCGCGCCACGCACCGGCGGACCCGCGGGGACGGCGGCGCCGGCAGGACGGCCGGCTGAGGCAGTGGCGGCCCCGCTCACTTCGCCCTGAGCAGCTGGTCGACCCGCGGCACGGAGAGCCCGGTCAGTTCCGCAACCTCCTTGAGGGTGCGGCCCTGCCTCAACTCGCCCATGGCGGCGCTGCGTATGAGCTTGGCCTCCTTGGCGCCGGTGAGCATGTCATCGGTGACCAGCCGGGCGCCGCGTTCACGGGTGAGCGGGGAGTCGATCTCCGCGAGGCGCGCACGGACCGCCTGCATGTACTGGTCCGTCAGGGTACGCAGGTCGGCGTACACCTGTTCGTCGTTCGTGCTGGTATCGGTCATGCGGGTCAGCGTACTTCGGAGCGGGGCGGCTTCTGGTTCCTCTGTCACGCAGCGCGCATCAAGGACCGATTCCCCTTGTTGTGGCGCAAATTGACGGTACGTCGGCAAACGGTGGCGGCTCGCCGGGGAGTCGTGTGCGGCGGCCTTTGCGCCGTATCCGCGGTCGCCGCCGTATCCGGCGGGCGACCGCGGTCGCATCGAGGCGGTGGCCCCCGTCACGTGATCTTCTGGCTGGTTCCGTCGGGCAGGGTGCAGGTGTCTCCGCCGTAGGGGATCGACTTGATCTGCCCACCGGCGTCCGTGCATTCCTGCCGGGTGATGGTGGGGGACGCGGCCGCCTGGGCGCCGGCGGTACCGACGGCTGCTCCCGCGCCGGCCAGGGTCGCTGCGGCCAGGACGAGGCCCAGCGTTCTGCGGATGCGCATGGCTTCCTCCTCTCGGGCGCCTCGCTCGGCCCGGTGGGAGGACAGCCCTCAGGCCGAAGGTGCCCTGCTTCCCAGCATGGGCGCTGCCCGCAGGGACCGCGAGGCGAGCCGGACACCGCCGCGGGACTATTTCGCACCCGGCGGGGCAGTCATCGGTCGCGGGTCCCGGTCGCGGGGCCGGAGAGAGACGGCGTGGAGGGTTCGGCCATGGCTCAGGGGACTGTGAAGTGGTTCAACGGTGAGAAGGGGTTCGGGTTCATCTCGCCGGACGAGGGCGGGGCGGACGTCTTTGTCCACTTCAGCGCGATCGTCGGCAACGGGTACCGGAACCTGGACGAGAACCAGCGGGTGGAGTTCGAGATCCAGCAGGGCCAGCGCGGCCCCCAGGCGGCCAACGTGAAGGCTCTCTGACACACCGCCGCAGGCGAGCGGGCGGCCCGGTCCGGGCCGCCCCCATGACCTGGCCGCCCCGTGACCTACCGGAACAGGCGGTCACCGGACGTGGCCATGCGGTGGGTACCGCTGCTGCGGTTCAGCCAGTCGCGGATGAGGCTGATGGAGTTGGCGCACTGCCAGCTGTCGTCGTACTCGCGCACCCCGGTGAAGGACCCGTAGCCCGCGATGATGCCGTCCACCCGGCCGTCATCCAGCAGCTTGTCGACGTACCACGGGTCGTTGTACGTGGTCGTCCCCTCCTGGAGCGACTCGATGTCCGCGAGCACCAGCCCCGCGGTCCGCTGGTACTCCCGGACGAGCCCTTGACGTTCCTCCGGGAAGTTGCCGCTCAGCATCCGGCGGGTGACGGTCTCCTCCATCATGCGGAGGTACGGAAGGAGGGTGTGGTGCAGGAGGCCGGCGGTGCGCCGCAGACGCGCGAGGCGGTAGGCCTGTTCGGGCTGCCGCTGACGGAACATCTCGTCCTCCAGGTCCTCCACGTCGAGCAGGGCCTGGACGGCCGATCCACGGTAGGTCTCCAGGGCCTCGTCCAGCAGCAGGAACAGCATGGCCACGGCGTCCGGTGGACGTTCGTTCGGGAAGCGGGCGGCAAGGCTCTCGACCAGCCGGCCCGTCCCCCGGTGCAGCATGACGAGGTACCTCTCGGTCACCACGGCATGGACATGGATGACCTGGCCCGCCTCGATCGCGGGTACGACGAACGAGGCGCTGTCCCCGAGGAACTCGGCCCGTGCGGACTCGCCCTCCTGACCCGGCCACGCCAGTTCCGCGGCCTCCAGGCTCAGAAGGTGCGCGAGCGGCTGCCCGGGGGACGGGGCCACCTCGGCCAGCTCCACGTCCACCAGCAGGAACGGGGACGTCGCGAGCTGCTCGCGCGCCTCGGACACGTCGGCACGCGTCATGGCGCCGCCGGGCATGGGCATCAGCGAGACGATCATTGCCACTTGTCGCCGGTGCGCAGCGGCGTGGTCACCGGGGCGGCTCGCACCGCCGAGGCAGCGTCACGGTCCCGGGCCGGTGCTCGAAGGTGTCCATGACCAGCCACTCGTCCAGCTCCGGGTCGTAGAGGTTCTGGACACCGAACTGCAGAACCTGCCAGAAAGTGCCCCGGTTGTTCTCGTCGACGTAGATGTCGCCGAGGGCGAGCGGCACGCGCGGATGGTTTCCGGGAGGCAGCTGCGGGAAGACCACGCCCACCCTCCAGTGGTTCACATGCCGCTGCGGGGTGCGCCGCAGGGTCTCCCGCCCGACGAACCGGGCGTTCTCGAAGCCCTGGTTCAGGTCCTCCAGGGTGAAGCCCGGGACGCGGGAGCAGGGGTGTTCGTCCAGGCCGGGCCATTTGTACGTCAGGGTGTAGAGCGTGCCGCGGTGGATCAGGTTGGTGAACCAGATCGGGTACTGCGGGCCCCCGGCGGTCATCTGGCTGTCGCCGTCCCTGCCCTCCCAGGTGAACGGCACCGTGATGTCCAGGTCGCGGACGATCCACCTGCCCTTGCCGCGGAAGTCGCGGGGGAGGCGGGGCGGGGGAGGCATCGAGGTGGGCTCCTGCTGCGCGGCAATGGTCCTCGTCGCCACCGGGTTCCCGGTCCGGGGCGCGGCGCCGGCCGGAGGTGGCGCCGCCAGGACAAGTGCGATCACTCCGGCGAGAGCGGCCGGCGCGGCCGTCCGGCGTGCGCCTTTCCAACCCATGGTCTCCCTCGGCTGTCGCGTCGGGCGCCGTCGTGGCGCGGGGGACAAACGCGGCGATGCGGGGAGACCGTCCCCGGAATCAAATATTCCGAAACCGCCGGCCACCCCGTCGGGCGACCACCCGATGCCGCCCCGCGGAGCCGTGGCGCTGTGGAGCCGTGGATCCGGCGGTCGCCGTGGACCCCGTGGTCACTCGGGATGCGCCACCGCGTCCTTCTGCAGTTCCACCGCCGCCAGCAGGCTCAGCTTCCGTTCCGCCCGGCGCAGCGCCTTCACCGCGGCGACCGAGCCGACGTCCCCGGTGAAGCCGGCGGCGGCCAGCCGGGCGCGGACCCAGCGGGCGCGCAGCCGGGGCTCGTCGGCGCCGACGGCGGCTTCGGCGACCGCGACGGCGCGTTCCAGGCCCGGGCGCTCTTCGGGGGTGGCCTCGGCGAGCGCCCGGCGCAGGGACGCCAGCACCGTGTCCGAGTCACGGATGGCCAGGACGAAGGTGTGCTTGGTGTCCGTTCCGAGGAATCCAGTCATGCGAGCATCGTGCTGGCCGTTCTCCCTGCACAGCAAGGGACTTGAGGAGGAGGAGAGGTACGACCCCAG
Organism: Streptomyces yangpuensis; assembly: GCF_001005295.1. Taxonomy (GTDB): domain Bacteria; phylum Actinomycetota; class Actinomycetes; order Streptomycetales; family Streptomycetaceae; genus Streptomyces; species Streptomyces yangpuensis. The sequence continues at coordinate 1,268,405 of NZ_LBMK01000003.1, forward strand.
GCTGACCGGCGGTCCCGGCGCCGGCCCCGCCCCCCTGCGCCGCTGTGCTCAGAGCTCCGCGAGGTCAACGGCCTCGGCGTCCTCGGCCTCCCAGCGCAGCAGGTCGCCCGGCTGGCATTCGAGGACCTCGCAGAGCGCCGCGAGCGTCGCGAAGCGCACCGCCTTGGCGCGGCCGTTCTTCAGCACCGCCAGGTTGGCGGGTGTGATCCCCACCCGGTCCGCGAGCTCGCCCACGGACATCTTCCGCCTGGCCAGCATCACGTCGATGTCGACGGCGATGGGCATCAGATCACCTCGTCCAGCTCGGCCCTCATCTGCGCCGCCTCACCGTCGCGTGCGACGGCCTGGGCGAGCAGCATCCGCAGCACGAGCACGATGAGCGCGACCCCCAGGATGGCGACGCCGATCCCTCCCATGATCACAGTAACGCCCGGGTCCTCCCGCTGGCCCGGCGCGTTGACGGCCGTGACCGCGAACCACAGCAGGGCGGCCGCCACGATCGAGCCGATCACGCCGTCCACGTACCCGAAGGCGGCGTGGGAGAACACGGTTCCGCGCCGCACCATCGCCGTCAGCCGCCACACGCACACCAACGCCACCTGAGCTGACACCATGCCCAGGATCACGATCACGCGCATCGGGGTCAGCGGGAGCGACCCCTCCACCTCGCGTGTGACCAGCGCCCACACCATGGCCGCCTGCACGAACACGGTGCCGACGAACACCACCGCGAGCACAACGCGCAGCGCGCGCACTGCCAGCTTTCCCATGACCTCTCCTCCCATCGAGTTGCGATGGAAATCTATCGAAATTCGATAGGTCGGGCAAGGTCTGAGGCCGCTCGCCCGGCCCGGCCCCACCATGTGAGACCCTCGGGCCCGTCGTGCGCGGAGGCGTGACGTCCGGGCCGCTCGGCGGGTTGTCCAGGCGTGACAGGTGTGCGAGGGCCGGGGGTGCGCCGGTCGACATTCCTGCGGGCGACCGCTGCGGCGGCCTTGGGCGCGGCCGGCCTCGCCGGAGCCGGCAGGGCCGACGGCCTCCAGGACGATGCCGCTGAGGTCGGCGCACTCCACGTCGTGAAGGTCCGGGATCTCACCGGTCCCGGCATCACGACGCGTTTCCGGATGGAGGCGACCGACCTCGGCATTCCGGTGCGGCTCCCGGACGGCCGCACCCTCTACGTCTTCGGCGACACCTTCGAAGAGGCCCGGGTGGGGCGCGGCTGGTGGCGTTCGCCGGTCGGCCTGTACTCGACCACCTCGCGCCTCGACGAGGGGATCACCTGGAGCGGGGCCGTCGGGGGCGAGCACGCCCGGCAACTGTGGGCGTACGAACACGACAACCCGCTGTTCAGCACCGTACTGCCGTCCGACGTGATCCTCATCGGCGGCACCCTGTTCCTGCACTGCAGCGTGCACCGGGGGTGGGGCAACGTGCTGTGGAGCGAGATCTGGCGGTCGGAGGACGCGGGCCGGACCTGGCGGCCCACCGGGGCCCGGTTCCCTGGCGACGCCCACGGCGGACTGTTCCAGCTGCTCACCTGGGCACTCGGCGAAGACGGCTACGTATACCTCTACTCGACCGGCTACGGGCGGAGCGGCCCGCTCCTGCTGCACCGCGTACCGGCGGACGCCCTCGCCGACCCCGCCGCGTACACCTCCTGGGGCCACCGCGCGGGCTCCTGGGGCTGGGGCAACCCGCCGACACCGGTCCTGGACGGCGGTTTCGGGGAACTGTGCCTGCGCCGGCTCGGGGGACGCTGGCTGCTCGTCTGCTTCGACGCCGCGGCGGCGCGCATCGACGCCCTCGTGGTGGACCGGCCCACCGCGGACCTCACCACGGCCTACCGCCGCACCCTCATCCACGGTGCGGCCTGGGGTGAGGAGGGCGGGGCCCATGTCGCCCAGCCCTACGGCGGCTACGTGATCCCCGGTTCGCGCCTGGACGACCTGCACCTGACGGTGAGCCAGTGGCGGACGGCGACCGGCTGGCCGTACCGGGTGATGCAGTTCCGCATCCGCGGGCTGGTACCGGCCTGACCGCCCGACCGCCTGACCGCCTGACCGCCCGACCGCCCGACCGCCTGATCGCCCGACCGCCTGATCGCCCGACTGCCCGACGGCCGATCGACGGAGTTGGACCGGCGCGTTCCGCCCGGTCAGGTCCAGCGCTGCGGGTCGCTCCCGTCGCACGTCCGGGCCGTCAGGGCCGCAGCCCCCGCCTCCAGACAGGCGCCGGTGGCCAGGTTGCGGAGCTGCAGCGTGCCGTCCTCCCGGCCCGTGACGGTCCAGTCCTGGTGCGTCGAGCCGTCGCACGAACGCGCCCGCGGAGCCGTGCCGCTGCCGTCCAGGCAGGCTCCGGTCGCCCGGTTCCGAAGGTCTCCGGGCCCGGAACGGTGGGGGCGGAACTCCCATTCCTGGTAGTGCAGCCCGTTGCAGGGCCAGCTCCGCAGCCCCTCGACACTGTCGTCCAGACAGGTCTCGGCAGCCTTGTTCCGGAAGACGCGGGCCGTGTCGGGGGCCGGCGACTCCTCCAGCAGCACCGTGCCACCGACACCCAGGACGAGACCGGCCACGAACCCGGCGGCTGTCCACCCCCAGCGCGCGACGCCGCCCCGGCCGAGTCGACCGCCGGGAGCGGCAGCCTGCCGCGCGACCAGCGGCGCCTCCGGCGACGACACGGTCACGGCCGTACCACTCGGCGCCTCCCGGGCCGGCGAAGGGATGACGGTGGGTGGCGCCGCGGCCGCCTCACCATCCGTATCCGCAACCACGTCTGCTGCCGGGGCGGACGGCGGGCGGCTCTGCGCCCGGTCCGCGGCCTCCCAGAGCGCGCGGTAGCCGTCCGGATCGGTGTCCATGGCCCGGCAGATGTCCCGTACGACCGTCCAGGGCGGCACCGTCGACCCGCGGAAGTAGCGCGACAGTGAGGAATCACTGACAAGTGCCCGCTGCTCCAGATCCCGCAGCGTCATTCCGGACCGCTGCTGCCGCGCCCGCAGCGCATCCCCCAGCTGTCGGGCGGCCGTGACGTGCCGGCCGGTGCCATCGAGGTGGTTCACGGCTGCCCTCTCTCCCAGTGGCTGCCCCACAGGGGGCTCACCCGATCCCGGGACGGACCCATCCCGGCAGGTCAGGAGGGTAGGGATCCCGATATACGTGAAGCAACAGGGACAAGGTTGCGAGACCCTGACGGACCGCCACAAACTCGGAGCATCCAGTCGGCGGTTTCACCCCTCCGAGGTGCAGCCCGCGGTCCCGGCCCCCGCCTCCGAGCGGCTCCGGCCCGGCCGCCCGCCCCGCCGCCGGCCCGTTCCCTGACGAAAGGTCCATCAGTCATGCGCTTCGACACCCGTACCGCCCGCAACCTGTCGGCCGCCCTGGCCCTCCTGCTCCTGCCCCTGGCCGCGGCCGAAGGAGCCGCGGGCGCCGCGGAGAACGGAGACCGGACCCCGGCGGCACGCGCCGCCGCCGCGGTCTCCTACCGGGTCCAGCTCAGCAACCGATGCCTGGACGCGGACACCAACACCATCAACAACAACCCGGGGAAGGTGCAGGTGTGGGACTGCAACTTCGCCGCCAACCAGCGCTGGATCCTCGAACCGTCCGGGGCGCTGAAGGTCGACTTCAACAACAACAAGTGCCTGGACGCCGACACGAACACCATCAACAACAACGGCGGCCGGGTCCAGCTGTGGACCTGCAACGGCCAGCCGCAGCAGACCTGGACCCACGGCGCGGACGGCACGATCCGCCTGAAGTACAACGGCAAGTGCCTGGACCACGACATCAACCAGAACTACAACAGCGGCAAGGTCCAGCTCTGGACCTGCAACGGGAGCCCCCAGCAGACCTGGCGCTGACGACTCCCGCCCTTGAGGGCCGTCCCACGGACGGCCCTCAGGGGTCGGCGAGGAAGCCCAGCCTGCCCTGGCCGGCAGGTCCGCCGAAGCACCGTGGGGCGAGCCTTGCCCGAGCGGGCCACCGCCCGGGCCTCGCCCCTCTGCTGGGCCCTGTCGTCGAAGTCCCGCCTGGCCCGCAACACCCGGTGCCGCACCTCGCGGCGTTGTCGGGGCACCCGAGTACGTCCAGTACACGGGTGCCCCTCCGCCTTGCGAGGCTTCCCCTCGGCCCTGCGGGCCTGGGGAGGCCCCATGGCACCGGACACCGCGGGCCTGACCGGCGCTACTTCGACGACAGAACCCAGGACTGGCGCGGGGTGAGGGCCGGGATGGGTTCGCCAGGGTCGGCCGGGCGGCCTTCGGACAGCCAGAAGAGGTAGTGGCGGAGGTCCTGCGCGAGGCCGCCGTCGATGTACGCCACGTACTCCCGGGCTCCGCCCGCCGCCTCGCGTTCCTCCTCCCGGACCGAGAACGACCACGCACGGTCCAGGGCTGCGGCCCACTCCCGTACCCGGCCGCGGTCCCTCCACCAGTCGCGGACGAGCTCCGGGGTCCAGTGCTCGTCACCGTCGCAGGCGTACCCGACCATCGGGTCCTGCGCGACCGCGCCCAGCAGTGCCAGTGCCTGCGCCGGGTCACGGGGCTGCCGGTAGACGAACTCGGCGCCCCACTCGTCGTCGTAGAGGACGTGCGCGGGGGCGATCAGCCGGCCCATCCAGCAGTTGTCCGTCCCGGCCCCGTAGAACGGCCCCGGCACGTTGCGCCAGTCGCGTTCCGCCCAGCGTTCGGGCCGGGGGTTCCACCACGTGCCGCGGGACTGCGGGGAGGGCAGCCACGTGCCGCCGTCCGGCGCGGGCAGCGGCCCGCGCTCCGCTGCTCGGACGGCCGGCAGTGGGTCCCAGTAGCTCATGGTCCGCATCCTGTCAGACGGCCCGGGCGGGTTGCGTGCCTGCCCGGGCGGTGTCAGACCACGGCGAGTCAGCCCACCAGCAGTTCCACCCTCCGCTCGGCGTCCTGCGGAGGCAGCCGTCCCGCCCGCGTCAGGGTGGCCAGTCCCTGGAGGGCCGCCCAGAACACCTCGGTGAACAGTGCCGGGTGGATGCCGCCCCCCGCGCCCTCGCCGATGCTTTCCAGCAGGGCGGCGAACGCGTCCTTGAGCGGCTCAGGGGTGTCCTCGTGCGCGAACGCCAGGCCGCCGTCGAGCTGGAACATGGCGTCGTGGACGGCCGGGTTGCGTTCGGCGAACCCGAGGTAGGCGTGGGCGAGGGCGGTGACCCGGGCGCGGGGGCCGTCCGCGGCGGCGGCCGCGGCCCGCACCGCCGAGGCCATCTCGGCGGCGCCTTCGAAGGCGACGGCGCCGATGATCTCCCGCTTGCCGCGGAAATGGCTGTAGAGGACGGGCTGGCTGTATTCGATGCGCTCGGCGAGCCGGCGGGTGGTGACCGCGTCCCACCCATGGTGCTCGGCGAGTTCGCGGGCGGTCGCCACGATGAGACGCTCGCGGTCAGCCCGTTCGCGCTGCTTGCGTTCCTGTACCGAGAAGCTCTCCGCGGCACCGCCGGCGTTCATACCGCGCCGGAACAGGGTGGCGACGGCGGCGGGCAGGACCGTGTCGACGCCCGCGTCGGCGTGGGTGTCCAGGACGCAGGTGACCATGCACCCGGCCGACACCCGGTTCGGCGGCGGCCGGTATCCGGCGTGGGCGTCCGTCGGCCTTTTCCTGGAGAGCGGGCAGGGGCGTCGCCGCCGACGGCGAGGCCCCTGCCGGCCGCCGTGAAGGTGTGCTGGGAGACGAGGTCGTGGAAGTCGAAGCGGAATGGCGGCACCTGACCCCCGAGACCCCGGCCGTCCCGTCGGTCACCTCGACTGGCCGACCCCGCGCGCCGTACGGGGTACGCGGCATCGGCGAGGCCCCGGGGCCCTGCCGAGCGCCCCGGCCGTCCGCGCGGCGATCCGGAACGCAACCGGACCTGAACCGGACAGGAACCGGACTGGAACTCGGCAGGAGCCCGATCCGTCCGGAGTGCCTCACGCGTCTGGTGGGCCTACCGGCCAGCCGGACCGCGGCGGCCGGGATCAGCGGCGAAACGCATGCCAGGATGGGGCGGCAGGCCGTCGGACGGGGGACCGGAGACCATGTCAAATACCTTTCAGAACAAGCGGGTTGAGGCGAGTATGTGCGGGGGCAAGGGAGGCCGTTTCCGCTGCGTGCATCAAGGATCGGTGGTGCTCTACGAACGGGGTCACGGGGCGGAGATCGACGTCACCTCGGCCGAGCCGCTGGACTTCTACGACGTGCACATTCCGATCGCCGGTCACGGTGCCGTCACCATGAACCGCAAGGGACTCTTCTCCGCGCTCGGCGTCGTGGGACCGGAGCAGAGGGGCTCGACGCGCCGGAACCAGGGCAGCGTCAACCGCATCCTGATCATCCCGAGGTCGGCGGTCGACGACGCCCTCACCGTCCGGCTGGGCGAGCCGCCGTACGAGCCGCTGTCCTTCGAGCCCGTCCTGGACAACACGGCGGCCCCGGTGCAGGGGTGGCTGGAGTTGGTGGGGCAGCTCGCCGACTTCGCCGGGTCCGGCCTGGCGGCCCGTTCGCCCCTGGCCACGGGCCACTTCGAGCAACTGCTGGTGAACGGGCTGCTGGACGTCCAGCCCCACACCTTGAGCGAGGCGGTGGCCGGCCGGGGAACCGCCGCCGTGCCGCGTGCGGTCCGCCGCGCCAGGGACTTCTGTTCCGAGCACGCCCACGAGCCGATAGCGGCTGCCGACATGGCCCGGGCGGCCGGTGTCAGCGTGCGCAGTCTGCGCGAGGGGTTCCGGCGGTACCTGGACACCACCCCGTCTGCGTACCTGCGCGGCGTCCGGCTGGGTCTCGTACGGCGAGACCTGCTGGCGGCGGACGACGACCGGGCGGCGCACAACGTCACCGATGTGGCGCTGCGGTGGGGCTTCACCCACCTCGGCCGGTTCACCGGCCACTACCGGGCGGCCTACGGGGAGACCCCCTCGCAGACCCTGCGCACCGTACGCGGATCCGACTGATCGCTCGCTCCTCGCGGTCCGCGCTATCCGGAAATGTGCTCGCACCGCCGCCGATAGCGGATAGCTGGCGTCTGCACCCAAGGCCGATGCTGAGTGCAGGCCGCCCACCCGCACCGACGCACGCACACGGCGAGGGGGAGGGGTCTGCCGATCAACAGACGAAAGGAACAGACGTGTTCACCCGTAAGTCTCTTGCCACCGTCATGTCGTCCGTGGTCGTCGCCGCTGCCGGTGTCATGGTCCTCTCCTCGCCGGCGCAGGCGGCCGTGCCCGGGACAGAGCAGTTCAAGAACGTCGCCACCGGCTTCTGCCTGGACAGCAATGCCGCCCGCAGCGTCTACACGCACGGCTGCAACTCCGGCGCCTACCAGAAGTGGACCGTGACCTCGGTCAGCGGCGGCTACACCCTCAAGAACCAGGCAACGGGCTTCTGTCTGGACAGCAACGCCGCCCAGAGCGTCTACACCCACTCCTGCAACGGTGGCAGCTACCAGAAGTGGGTCATCTCCAACAGCGGCGGTGTCTACCGGCTGAAGAACGTCGCGACCGGCTTCTGCCTGGACAGCAATGCCGCCCGCAGCGTCTACACGCACGGCTGCAACTCCGGCAGCTACCAGAAGTGGACCTGATCCCCGGATCGTGAACGGGACCGGTGCCCGCCCCCCGGGGGGCGGGCACCGGCTTCGCTAGCGGGCCGCGTACCAGGCCTCGGCGAACAGCTCGTGCGGCGGGACCGGGGACAGCAGCCGCAGGAACGGCATCTCCGGCTCCGACCGCCCGACGCAGGCCGCGTACGGGCCGAGCTTGGCGGTTTCGAGCGGCAGGTGCGGGGCCTTGAGCTCGGTCCACGGGCCGGGGACGAACGCCGTCCGGCCCGCCCGCGCCCGCCGTCCGGTCTCCACCGCGCCCACCGCCACCAGCTCCGCCTGAGCAGCCTTGTGCCGGGCGGGGCTCCAGCCGTTCCAGCGGCGTACGTTCTGGTCGGTGGGCCGGGCCAGCGCCAGCAACTGCAGGTAGAGCGCGGCCGCGTCGGCGCCCACCCCGAGGGCCGACCCGGCCTCGGCCACCAGCTCCGGGACGCTCAGGGCCGGGTTCAGCTCGTAGCCCCCCGGCGGGACCGGAGTGTCGGCGGCGCGGGCGAGCATCCGGTCCGGGCCCTCGCCACGGACCACCTGGATCCGCCGGACGGCGGCCAGCAACTCGGACAGTCCCAGCTCCGCGCACAGCCGTTCGGCCCGCTCGACCCCGGCCGGGTCGGCGAGCGCGGCCGGCCGCAGGAACACGTCCCTGCCGGGCACCGACACCACGAACACCCCGTCGTCATGGGCGGTGGAAGGCACGGTGTCCTCCCGGTACAGGGGCTCCGGGCAGGGCAGCATGACGCCCTCGTACGGGCCGAAGGCGGGATCCTCGGGCACGGCCCGGCCCAGCGCGAAGTGCCAACCGAGCGGGATCAGGGTCCGCGGGTCGTCCATCCGGGCCCGCAGCGCGGCGTGCACCGCGGCGGCGCCGGCGGCGACCGGATCGCCGACCGGGAGTTCGGTCAGCGCCCACGCCACGACCGATGCCGGGGCCGCGTGCACCGGATGCTGCACGAAGACAGGACGGCCGGCGCTGCCGTCGGCCTCGGCGTGGCGCAGGGCCAGCCCGCCGTTGATGACGCCGACCAGCACGCCTGCGGCGCCGGGCACGTACCGGCCGGCGGCCTCCGGGCCCCCGGTCAGGGCGAGGGCCCAGCCGGCCCCCAGCCCCAGATCCGCCTCCAGGGCGGCGATGAGGTCCTCGTCGATGTACTCGCCGGCGCCCAGCAGCCCCGCCCACGCGTCGGCCATCCGCTCGGCGGCCGCGGTCAGGCCGCCCGGCTCCCACAACTCGGCGGGATCCTGCGGGACGCCCGCGGCGAGCACCGCCCGGCGGCCGCTGTCGCCGAGACGCCGGCACAGCCCGTCGTACTCCTGGGCCATCGCCTTGTTCGCCCTGTACGGCGCGGCCCTGAGCGCCTTGAGGTGCGCGTCGCGGTTGTCATGCTGGGGCAGTCCGCCCAGCACCAGCGTGGCGATCGCCCGCCGTACACCCGTACGCCGTACGAACACCTCGACCGCCTCCGGTGACAGCGCGAGGGGGCCGCGCTCCTGCACCAGGGCCAGCAGCACCGGCAGCCGCCCCGTGTCGTCCTGGTCGACACCGCGCACCGCGTCGTCCGCAGGCCCGTCGGCGGTGCCGTCTGCAAGTCCGTCGGTGGCAGGCCGCACGGACGGGGCACCCGTGTACAGGCCGCTCGCGTCGTTCCCGGTGCCCACGCGCCAGCGTCCGCCGCGGGCGGCGAACGGCTGCTCCGCCCACGTCTCCAGCAGTGCCGCGAGCGCCGTGCGCTCCTCGTCGGAGGTGGTATGGACGACGGCGCGCCACGCCACCGCGTCGATGGAGCCCAGCAGCGCCGTCCAGGGCGCCGGGGTAGCCGGCAGGGCCAGCAGCCTTGCCTCGTCGTCGATCTCGCCGCGCAGGTGGCGCCCCTCGGCCGCGACGGCGGTCAGGGTGGCGGGGTGCGCTCCGGGCACGTAGGCCCCGTACGGGCGGACATACGGCAGCAGCCCGTTCAGCGCGGGGGCGAGCACCGTGTCGGGGACGGGGGAGCGGAGCTCGACCGCGGGGCCCGCCCGCATGATGCCGACACGGCGGGAGAGCTCCTCGCGGCGCCGCAGCACGTCGGCCGCGAGCTGCGCGGCCCGCACGACACCGTCCACCACCCTCGGCTCGGACACCCCGGGCAGCAGCCGGGCGACACGGTCCCGCAGGGTGCTGTGGCCGGAGGTCCGCACGGCGGCGGCGAGGAGGGCACGCACGGTCTCGTCCCCGAGCGCACGCAGCGCCTCGGAGGAGGCCGGGTCGCGCGGGGCGAGGAAATGCCAGAAGGCGGGCGGCGGATACGGGCCCACGCTGTGGCCCGACGGCCTGGCCCGCCGCGAGGCGTCCGGACTGGGGAAGCCGTGAACCTCCCAGAGCAGCGAGTTGTCCTCGGCGGCATGGCAGCGGATGGCCGTCTCGCCCGCCAGCACGGCGTCCTCGCCGCCCTGCGGCAGGCGGAGGATGCCCCAGGGACGGCGGCCCGGGCGCCGGCTGCGGTAGCGGGCGCGGCGGCCGTCGATGCCTTCGAGTACGAACTCGGTCGGTGAGGGGCCCGCGTACGGGGTGCGGTGCAGCACCCGGCAGCCGGTGAGGGCGCCGTCCTGGCCCAGGGGAGACGCCGGGGCGTCCGCCGGGAGGGCGGCGAGCGTCAGCTGGTCACCGAAGAAGGCCATGCCGTCGGGCAGATCGGCCGAGCCGTGGAACGCCGGCAGCGTGTGCTCGGCGGCGCGCTCGCCCGTCACCGGATCCACCCGGGCCCAGCCCTTGCGCCCCGCGAATACCTTGGAGCTCCATACATGGGTACCGTCGCCCATCTGGAAGTCGTAATGGTCGATGCCCTCACGGCCGCCGGGGCGCAGGACGCGCTCCCCGTCGTGGCGGCCGCCTCCGTCCCGGGTCTCGAACTGGTAGCCGAGGCCGCCCTGGATGCTGCCGCCGTACGGGCGCAGACCGTAGCTCCGCGCCGGTACGAAGACCTCCTCGGGCCGGTCGGACCAGAAGGCCCGCCCACCGAAGGGGTCGTCGGCGTCGGTGGACCAGCTGACCAGGAACTGCCCGCCCACGTAGTGCACGACGTGGTGGGCGGCGTCCTCGGGGAGGGTGAAGCCGGTGGAGGCACGCACGGCGCCGGGTGCGACGGCCACGGCCTTCGAGCTGCCGTAGACCGTCAGGACCGGCCAGGTGCACGTGACCCCGGCGGCGTCCTCGGGAGCGAGCGCCGCGAGAGCCTCCTCCAGGGCGGGCCAGCCCAGTTCCTCGGGGAGGCCGGCGCGCAGCGCCCGGGCGAGCGGGCCGGTCGCGTCGAGGGCCGCGAGGGCCTCGTCGATGCCGTCCAGGGCGGTGGCCGTGGGCCGGTCCAGCAGCTCGGCCAGTTCCTCCACCGCCTCGTCGGCGGCGGCCAGGCCACCGTCGGCCAGGGCCCCGAGCAGCCTCTCGACGCGGCTGTGCACCTCGGCGGCGATGCCCGGATTCTCCGGGAGCCGGGTGATCGCGGTGCCGCCGCCGCGCAGCCCGGCGTGCACGGTGCCCTCCAGCCGTGGCCCGAACACCGGGTCCGATGCCAGGGCCTTGAGGTCGCGACGGGAACGGTCGCCCCAGAAAGTGAGCCGGATGTTCTCGCCCGGATCGACGACAGGGAGCCCCTCGGCGAGGCAGAGATCGAGGAGGTCCGCGTCGAGGCCGGGCCAGCGCCAGCGGTCCTCGTGCAGCGTGACCGGGGTAGCGGCGGCACGCAGCCGGGGCGCGAACCGGGTGACCAGGTCGAACAGTTCCGCCGGCATGGGCTGCCGGGCCACGCCTCCGTACGGCACCCGGTAGTGCGAGTAGGCCCGGGTGTAGTGGCCGAGCCAGGCGGCGAGACCGCCCTCCGGTGTGATCCGGCCGGAGGCGACCGCCCCGGCGGCGCCGGAGCGCAGCAGGACGCGCAGCCAGGCGGCCGCGTCCTGCTTCGACTCGGGGAAGACGTCCAGCAGGGCGGCGAGGACCTCGTCGTCCTGCGGATGCTCGGCGAGCAGCGCCGCAACCGCGTCGAGCAGCGTGTCCGGCAGGGCCTTCCCGCGCGCGGCGCCGACCGTACGGGCCAGCACCCGGGCCTCCTCCGGGCCGCCGAGGCCCGCGGCGCGCGCCGAGGCACGGACCCGGCGGGCCAGGTCGGCGGGCAGCGCGCCGGGCGAGGCCGCCCACGCCGCCAGGACCCGTACGAACTCCCCGTGAGCGGCGGCCGGGTCCAACACGGAGGCCAGCCAGGCCTGGTGCCCACTCAGCTCCTTGACGGGAAGGGCGCCGGACCCGGCGAGGAGCAGGACGTTCTGCCGCCGCCAGGCCACGTCCACGGGCAGGTCGTGCTCCCGTTCCGCCGCGCGGGCGAGTGTGTAGGCCCGAGCGGCGGAACGCGTGTCCCAGGACATGAACCGGTGGGCCACCGTGTCCCAGTACCAGGGCAGATGGGCCGCCGGGAGCCGGTGGGCGAGCCCGGTCAACTGGTCCAGGGCGCGGCCGGCCTTCGGATACGCCAGGGAGATCCGGTCACGGACGTCGGTGAGCACACCGCGGGCGGCGTCCTGCGCGGCCGGTCCGTGCGAACGGGCCCAGTCCGCATAGGTCTCGGAGCGGGCGGGGTCCGACGGGAGCGGCACGACGAAGTTCATGATCTGATCCTGGCACGCCCCACTGACAGCGGAGGCAGGGGGCGTGGCGTCCGATTTCAAGATCATCGACGATGTGCCCCGCCTATGATCTGTGCATGATCGAAGGAAAACTGGTACGGCTACGGGCACTTCGTGCGCAGGACGCGGAACACCACCTCCGGTGGCGCAACGATCCGGAGGTGGTCCACTGGGCCACCGGCGGCGACCCGTGCTTCGGCCCGGTCACGGAGGAGGCCGTCGGCCTCGCCTTCGAGACCATGCTGCGGCTCAACCCGAGGGAGTCGGCCGTCTTCACGGTCGAGGACCGGGCCGACGGTACGGTGATCGGCATGGCCGACTACCGCGACCTGGACCCGTTCACCGGGCTGGCCACGGTCGGCATCACCATCGGCGAACGGGACCGCTGGGGCCACGGGCACGGCTCCGATGCACTGCGCCTGCTGGTGGGGCACCTGTTCGGGGCCTTCGGCCTGCACCGGATCGAGCTCGACACCTGGAGCGGCAACGAACGCGCCGTCCGCGCCTTCACCAAGGCGGGCTTCCGCGAGGAGGGACGCCGCAGGTCCACGGTGCTGGTGGCGGGCGAGCGCCACGACACCGTGCTGTTCGGGATGCTGCGCGAGGAATGGCCCGGGGACGGCTGGGGGACGGCCCACTGATCCCGGGCGAGTCCCCGTATGGCGCGGGGTGCTGTTCCGCTACTGACCGGCCGCTGCGGGGCGGACCTCCTCGGCTCCGCGGCGGACCTCCTCGGCTCCGGTGCGTACGGCGGGTACGGCGCGGACGTGGGCGGCCGAGAGGTGCAGTTCGTAGGGCAGACAGCAGTCGGAGCAGAGCGTCGCGACGAGCGTTCCGCAGGCACACACCTGGTTCATGCCCCCGTCCGGAGTCGCTCCGCAGCAGGCCGCGGAGGCGTGCCGCAGTTCCAGCCCGCGTGCGTCGCCCGGATCGATGACGATGTTGCCCCGCGGCCCCCGCGACACCAGCCATCGCCCGTGCCCGTCGCCCTTCGTCCCGCGGCGCGGCATGGCGGGCCCGGGCACGTCCGTGACGACCAGGGGCGCACCGTAGTGCTCCGTCTCGATCGCGTACCGGCCCGCGGGCATGGTTGCCGGCGACGGGCCCCGCTCGCCGGATTCCCACCAGGGGAAGTACGGAGGGTCCGGAACCGCGGGCAGCCGTTCGAGGGGTCCCGTCAGGGCCACCCCGCACGCCGCGCACACGAAGACCACGGCTCCGGCCCCTGCCGCACCGCCGACGCTCTCGACAGACCCGTCATCATGCATACGGTGACGGTACGCGGCGCACCGCCACCCGCCACCCGCCACCCCCACCGGGGGTCAGGAAGGCCGGTCGTGGTCCGTGCTGCCGGGCGACGTGCGGGCGAACCAGGTCCGTGCCTCGTCCGCCGTCAGGACGCGAGCCAGCTCGGCCGCACCCGGCAGGTGCGGGAAGAACCGGTCGGCGTTCCAGCTGCGCGTGTACGTCGGCTCGTCCAGCACGAGCAGGCGGCGTCCCTCCACCACGGGTATGTCGTCCGCCAGCCCCTCGTTCCAGATCCGCTCGCCGTCCGGGGCGAGGAGTTCGAAGGCTCCGGTCGCGACGGCCTGGCTACGTCCCTGGGCGGGCTCGGGATCCGTGGCGAGGCGGACGCTCTCCGCAGAGGGCTTCGCGCCAGGGACGTGTCCGCCGCCGACGAGGACGTGCGCGAGCAGCGTGTGCAACTGGACTGCCAGCCGGCGTTCGTCGAGGCGGCCCTGCCGCCCGAACCGGTGGCCGTCGGCCGCCCGCGCCGCTCGGCTCCGGACCGGCCTCAGCCGGGCTCCGGCGGCCGACCCGTAGGGTCGTGGCCATGGCCCGCACCACACCACCGCGCCCGTACGACCCGGAAGCCCTCTTTCCCGCTCTCGCCGCGCACAGGGCTACCACCACCCGGCTCCATCCGCGGCCAGGCACCCCGGCCGTGACGGACAGCCACGTGGGCGGGCTCCTGCTCTGGCCCGCGGACGCACCGTGGCCCGTGTGCACGCACCCCCACCCCCGCGACCGGGGTCGGCGCCCGCAGGACATCCGGCTGGAGCGATTCCTCGCCGAGTTCTGGGTGAGCGGGGGAGGCCGCCCGGCCGGCGAAGAGAAGCAGGAGCTGCTGAGGACACTCCGCGACGAATACGAGGTACCGGGGTTGGAGGACACCGATCCGATCCCCCTCCTCGGCGTGGCCCAGTTCCATCGCAGGGACATCCCCGATCTCCCGGCCGGGCCGGACGGCTGCGACCTCCTCCAGCTGTTCTGGTGCCCCTTCGACCGGCACGGTGAGACCGGCGGGGCCATGTATGTGGAACTGCGCTGGCAGCGCTCGGACGCGGTGCCGGATCCGCTCACCGAGCAGCCCGAGCCGGAGGTCGTCGGCTACGAGGGGTACGTGCCCGCGCCCTGCGTACTCCACCCCGAACAGGTGACCACCTACCAGTACGGGGGCCTGCTCCCGGCGGAACTGGAGGCCGCCATCACAGCCTGGGAGCTTCTGCCGGGGCCCCGGCACGGCGCCCGCCGCCGCTACCAGTACGACCTCTCCATCCCGCCGGGCTGGCGGGTCGGCGGCTTCGCGTCCTGGCACCTGACCGACCCCCACCCGATGGACTGCGCCGCCTGCGGACGGGCCATGGCGCTCGTCCTCACCGTGGACAGCTCCGAGTGGGACGGCGGTACGCACAGCTGGATTCCGCTGGAGGACGGGCCGTCCGCCAGGGAACGCAAGGAGGGCACACCGACGAACGTGACCGTCGGGCGCTGGGGCGAACTGAACGTCTTCGGCTGCCCGGCCGATCCGGCCCACCCGCCACGCTGGAGCGTCCAGTAGCCTGCCGGGTTCTCCGCGGGCAGGTGGTTCGTGGGCCGTGGCGGCTCAGCCTCACCGGCTGCCGTGCGGGTCGGCCGGTGATTGTCACTTGGGCCACGGCCGGGTGGTGCGGAACCGGGCCGAGCGCAGCCTGCCGTCCTCCACCACGGTGAGCCACGTCGGGCGGCTCGCCGACGTCTCGGGGGAACCCACGGGCCTGCCCGAGCGTCGGTGAGGGATGTGACTGAAGGAATGCCTGAGATGCCTGAGACGCCTGAGACGCATGAAGAGACGCCCACCCTGCCCGCCGAACACCGCGAACTGATCTCCGACCTGTCCGGGATCGTCAGCGACCACCCCGATGCGGACCCCGAATCGACCCTCGACGTCCTCGCCGACGACGCGACGGAAGCCCTCGGCCGCGGTGCCACCCCGGAAGCTCGCCGGGAGCGGACCGGATACACCATCCTCCTGCACGCCACCTGCTGGTACGTCTCCGCACGCATTTTCAGCATGATCTAGCGCGGAACCCCGGGCGTTCACGCCCGGGAGGAAGCGCTTCTTAACACTGCTCTGATCCGCGCGGGCGCACGGGTCTGCATTATTGACCTCAGCCGGGACGTTTCTGGTTCTCGATG
>NZ_LBMK01000003.1:1285220-1342130 GCF_001005295.1 Streptomyces yangpuensis
GGTGTCTGGACGGAGGAGTCCACCCCAGCAGCCAGCTGGGCACTACCTCCAAGCCCGGTCCTTCAGGGCCGGGTCAAGTTGACCAAGTCCCTGTTCGCTGCGTACATCCAGGCTCTGGACGCAAGCCGTGCCCAGCTGGACCGGGACACCTGCGCCTGCCCGCCCGACGCCCATCCCGCGGACCTGGACTCGGAGTACGCGGTCGAGGCGGGAGCGAGCATGCTCAGCGTGGCCGGACGGGCCGCGTTCGCCGAGGACTACGGTCTCGATGAGGAGGAGCTGGCGGCGTTCGACTGCGAAGGGTTCCTCGCGGACCTCGCCGACGAGGCCCTGGCCCGCCTGCACGAGGCCCACCAGGAGCTGTTCGGCGACATCGACGTCTCCCACCTGGACGTTAAGTTCCTCCTGGAGGACGGAGGCGTTGACGTCGTCGCCCTGCAGGAGGCGCTCAGCCGCAGTTGGGAGCACAACAGCGGTCAGGTCGCTCTGTGGTCCGCCCGCCGCTGGCTCGCCGGGCAGGTGCGGGACGAGGAGCGGATCGCCGTGTTCCTGTGCCTGTGGATGGGCATCTCCCAGTCGTACGCGGGCCTGCCGCCCTCGTACGCGCGCGACCTGGCCGCCGCGCTCGCCACCATCGACCTGGACGCCTCCTGCGAGCACCCTCGGCACCCCTGGTCCGCCGCCGAATCCACCGGGCAGTCCCAGTACCGCGCGGTGGTCCACCTGCACGCGCCGGACGACCACCCCGACACCCCCGTGCCCGCCGAGCTCTCGTCACGCGAGCTGTGGGAATGCCCGGTGCACTACGCCCAGTTGGCGCGGGAGGCGCTGAAGGAACTCGAAGGATGGCGCACCATGCGCGGCGGCGACGCGGAGGACTGGGAGGACTGACCGGTCCCGCTACCGCTACCGCTACCGGTCCGGTCCAGTCCCGGTCCCGCTCGGCGCCGGTCGCCTCACCCATCACCCGTCTCCGTATTCCCTCACGACGACCGAGATGAACTCACGCAGGGAACTGGCCGGGCGCCGCTTGGTCGACCGCCTTGGTCGTCTCCGGCGCCCGCCTGGTTCACCTCCTCCCGACCCATGACGAATACGGCCTCGTCGGACGACTCCCGCCCGCCAGAACCGCCCGGCGGCCCACGTCCGCCCCGCACCCGCCCCGCCGGCGGTGAGGAGGGCGAGGCGCTGGGGGCAATGGTTCCGGAGCCTCGGGACTTGACGTCCCTCTGCCTCCTCCGAGAGCCCGCCCGACCGCAGTCATCCCGTCACCCTTCACCGCGAATCGGCGCACTGTGCAACGCCGTCACCAGGGAGGTACGGGCCGCCGAGGGCTCCGAAACCCCGCCTCCCCCGCCCCGCGCGGGGCCTGGGATGTGCCGCGCGAGCTGCGTGAATGCGCGACCGCACGCGGCTGCGGTCCGGTATCCGGATGATGTGTCCTTAAATCGACCGCCGATTAGCCGCGCTCCTTTGAACCTGCCAGTCTGAATCTCAGTTGAGCGCAAGATCGCAGCCGTGAATACCAATCAACCCTAGAATCGAAGGCGAAACTTGTCATGCGTCACCACGTCATCGCCGTATCCGCCCTCAGTCTTCTCTGTCTCGCAGGCAGCACCGGTCTCGCGGAGGCTCAACCCGCAAGTGCCCACGGCCCGTCCGCGATGGTCTTCACCGTCATCCAGGGCTCCGGCGAGCCCACGGACACCGTCCTGCGCGCCACCACCCTGAGCTGCGCCTATACGGCCGAAGGCACTCACCCCGACCCGCGGGCCGCGTGCGACGCCCTCATCGCCACCGACGGCGAACTCAACCGCCTGCTGACGGCGCCGGACCCGTCGCTGGCCTGCCCCATGTACTTCGACCCCGTGACGGTCACGGCGGACGGCGTGCTGAACGGCCGGCGCGCGGCCTGGAAGCACACCTTCTCCAACACCTGCGTGATGTCCGCGAACCTGAACTCCAGCCCGGTGTACGCCTTCTGACGCCGTGCAGCCTGTAGCTCGTTCCAGCCCGGAGGATGGCGGCCCATGGGCTCGCGGAGGGCGGCTGGGCAAGGCGGCGGTACGTCCGCCGGCCCAGCCGCCCGCTCACCTGCGCACCGGCCCGCTTGCCTTCCCGCGGCCGGATGGCGGGCCGGTACGACGGCTGGCAGCCTGGAAGAGAGGCCGTAGCGGAGGCCTGTGCCACGCGCCGCCACTCGCGCGACGCGGCACCTCAACCGCTGGAAACCACAGTTCGTGTTCGCAGGAGGTGGACCTCCTTGACCAGGCACGCTTCACACACCAGAACCGCACGGAGCCTCGCGGCGGCCGCCATCCTGTCGGCCGCGCTGGTTCCCGTATCGGCAGCACCGGCGCCGGCCGTCGCCTGCGACACGGCGGCCGCTGCCCGGGCGCCGAGCAGCAGTAACGACACTGCCGTCCGGAACGCGGTGGTATGCCTCATCAACGCTCAGCGCACGCAGAGGGGGCTCCCCGCCCTCACCGTCAACCAGGCGCTGACGACGGCGGCGCAGCAGCACTCCGCGGCCGCCGTGCAGCTGAAGTGGTGGGGACCGGGCCAGGATTCGCATCGCAATCCGCAGACCGGTTCGACACCGGAAAGCCGGATCAAGGCCGCGGGCTACTGCCCGAACCCCAGGTCCTGGGCCGTCGCCGAGATCACGTACACCGGCTGGGGCGGCTACGGAACCCCGAACGCCGCGGTCAACTGGTGGATGAACGTGAGCACGTGGGGCCACCGCCAGAGGATCCTCGACCCGTCGATGCGGGAGATCGGAGCCTGGGCCCAGCCGGGTGCGGCCGACCGCGCCGGGGCCGGCGCGAGCCAGGCCGGAACCTACGTCGTGACCTTCGGGCGCTGCCAGCAGTGAATCACGTCGCCGGACGAGTAGACATTCCTCACCCGGGTCGGCGTACAGCGGCTACGGCAATCACTGCTGCTACCCGACATCCGCCGACCATTCCACGTCGCCGCGGTGGGCGGACTGCATCCTTCGGCCTACCGGGTTTTCGGACCTGCGGAGGACGATCTCTCGGCACCGCCGCGAGAGGGTTGATGCGTGCGAACAACCATTGGATACACCGTCGAAAGCATCGGCTACGTCGTAGGAGCCCAGGGGGTCGTCAGCTTCGCGTCGCAGACCTTCTTCGGCACCGAGTGGGGCTGGCTGCACAAGGTCGTCGACCTCCCGTCCGCCGCTTACCTCGGCCTCGTCGCCCTGGGGCTGGCCCTCGTCGCCGGCGGCGTGAAGACACGCAAGGCAGCCGAGCGCCAGGAGACCGCCTGACCGCCTGACGGGCAGAGCACCGGACCGCCGAGCCCGCCGCTCACGGTGGGTTCGCCGGCGCTGCCGGGCATGCGCTCACCTTCCGCCGTGGCTGTGTCGCGAACCCCGCCGAATCCCCCAGACTGCCGCCCGTTTCTGCCCCTGCCGTAGCTTTCCGGCCATGGAAACGAACCCACAAAACGATGAGATAGAGCTGATCCGGCCGGCCGACCCCGCCCAGAGCGTCAGCGTGCGCCTGCGGTCGACCGCCCCGACCCTCGAAAGCCTGGGCGGCCCGGGCTGCCCTCGACACAGCGGATTACCGAACAGAACGTCGTTGAATACGATGGCAGACGGCATACCGGCGCTTCGTGAAATGGACGCGGGACCGAGTCGGGGCCCGAGTGCATCGGGTCGCCCTGGACGAGCTCGGTACCCAGGGGAGAACCGGACTGGTTGCTGTGTGCCATGACTCGTGGGCATCCGTGCCCTCGAAGGGAGCCGCTGACCGGGACCGAATGCGACTGATCGCCCGCCGTGGAGCGACCTCTCCCCACATCCGGGCGGCAGCCGTGGCCTGGACCGTGTCGGCGGGCGGACCGGTCAGTGCGAGGCCGGTCCCACACTGCGGACCCACACGGGAAAAGGTGCGGCATCCATCTCGGGAGCGGTCTGGTCTGACTGGCCGTTTTCGGCCTCAAGTTCCGACCAGGGGACCAGGCCAGGGTCCTGGTCGCAAAGGAAGCCCTCGACGACAGGACCGAGATCGTCGGTAGGCACGTAGGCGCCACCAAAGGGCAGCTTGTCCGCGGCCACCGATCCGGTTGAGCACCGGAGCTGCCCAGCCTGCTCGTCGTGCCATACGTAGAACGTCGCCACCCCACCGAAGCCCATCTCGCGGATGCGGAGCCGGATGCCTTCGGCAGTCCGCTCGAAAGCGGCGACCACCTCCGGCACGGACAAGGCGCGCCTGTCCTCCTCCTCCGCCCCCAGCCACCAGGTGTTGGTCTCCGTCTCCACCCGCCGATCAGCCGGCTCCAGCACCAGAGGTTCGTCCGCCACCTCGGCGATCCATGTCAACAACATCTCAGAATTATCCGGTACACCCCGGCGTGGTGGACACCATCGCCCTTCAAGCGGCAGCCGCGGAGGTTCTTGCGGAGAACGGAGGTATGCCGTCGATGCTGCGCGTCAGCGGTGGTTTCTCCGTCCTGCTTCGGTGAGGGCCAGGGTGAGGCACCCCAGCCACTCACCGGATGGCCCGAGAGAGCCATCCCGCGCTGTCCAGCGAATTTTGTTTTGATGGGCCGGCTGCCGTCGGCTCCATCGCTGCTACGCACGCAAGCCCGAACACGTCCTGGGCCTTCGCCGGCAGAGCCGCAGCCGTCGTCCAACGCCGGCGTTTTACCAGGACCCAACTCTGACGCCGGCGAGGATCCGGCTGGATGCGCTGGTCAGTCGAGACCAGCTGAAGGAGCCTCGATGAGCCATTACTTCGACCTCGGCGACGAGACACTGTGGAAGGCTGCCACCATGTTCGACGGATGATTCGAGCGGAAAGTGAGGCGCGGTACCCTCCGCACCGGGCTTGTCTGTTGGGTTCGGGTGCACCCATGGCATCGATCGTTCCAGCAAACTCGGCCTGCCAAGGACCATCCCAATCTGTGGCCCGAGTGTGCTTCTGCGACGGCCCGTTGGTGGTCGGGGCTACCGTGCGGCGTTGAACGAGTAGGTGGCGGTGCCCTTGAAGAACTTGTAGTCGTCGAGTTTGCCGAGTTCGAACTCGTAGGTACCCGCCGGATGGTCTTCGAACTTGGCCGTCTGGCCGTCGCGACACTTGATCTTCTCGGTGCCGGAGACGTAGTTGTAGCCGTCGGTCCGCCGCAGGAGCACGGTCATGTCCCCGTTGGGGTGATCGCACTTCTTGACGGTGAAGTGAATGCGACCCCGAATGCCCGTCTTGAACTCGGGTGTCAGCCAGATGTGCTGGTACTCGAAGTTGACAGTCCTGCTTGCCGCGCTGGCCGACGCCACCTGCGTAACGGCAAGCGTCGTGGAGCAGCACAGGATCGCGGCGATGCGTGACAGGTGTCGCAGGGCGGCGTGATGGGTGGGCATGTCGAACACTTTCCGTCGGTGCGTACGATTCATCGCTCATCCTCCCCGAGGGGGTGCGGCCGGGGCATCGCGCGCACAGGTGACAGCGTTGCGATGGTGTTGACCGGCGTCCGCAACGATCCGTCCTGGTGTACTCCCTGAGCGGCCGCGCCTGTGGGCTGCGTTGTGCGAAGCGCGTCTGCATCGCCTGACGGGGGTGCGGTGACGTTTTTGCTTCCCTGTCCGCCGCTCGGCGCGTATCGCGGGTATCGCATCGGATATCCGCCATATCGACGTTCCGGCTGGATTTCGCTTATGGGGTGGTCTTGAGGGATATGTCGAGGTGGGTGTGAGGAACGTTTCGGCAATTCGGTGGATGTAGTGGCGAGGGATTACGCCGGGCGGGCTTTTGTCGTGCTGCGTATGTGCTGATGACCCTGAGGGTGGCTCGTGTGGGGGTGGGTGAGGCTGGATGGGCGGTGACTTCCTTCGGTGTCCCTGGGGGTGGTGCGGGGAGGGTTTTCCGGCCAATTCTCAAATGTGTGAGGCGGTCGGCTTTCTTGGGTGAATCGTTTCTCGGAGATCATCGGATGTTCCGGTGACTGCGTGTTCCGAGTGAATGGGCTGTTCAAATTTATCGACGGGCCTGTGGGGGCTGGTAGTAATTCCCTTGCGCTCGGATTCGAGCCGATTAGCCCTGTACAGAGAATGGAATCCGCACCATGGGCATCGCCCTGCGCAACACCGTCGCCCTCGCCGCGCTGGCAGTGACCGCCTCCCTCCTGCCGGTCGCTCAGGCAGGCGCGGCGAGCACCACCCAGCAGAGCGCGCGCATCCCCGGCCGATACTGTCTCGCCAACGCCTGGGAGACCCCGAACATCTCCACCAAGCCCTGCGACGCCGCCGACCGGGGCCAGCACTGGACCGTCTCCGGCCACCAGATCTCCCTCACCAACGCGCGCGCCTACTGCCTCGCCAACACCTGGAACACCGCACAGGTCTCGGTGAAGCCGTGCAACCCCAACGACCAGGGGCAGTACTGGAACATCTCCGGCCAGCAGATCTCCCTCACCTACGCCCCGGCCTACTGCTTCGCCAATGCCTGGGAGACCCCGAACGTCTCCACCAAGGCGTGCGACCGCGCCGACCGCGGGCAGAGCTGGGCGGTCTTCAACGACCAGGTCAGCCTCGGACTCGCCTGATCCCTGACCCCTGATCCCCGATCCCGCTGCCGTGCCCAGGGCCGATGCCTCCGCCCTGGGCACAGCAGTCAGGACTCCGCTCCCACGCGCCGCGCTGAAGGTGGTCGGTTCCTGGTCAGTACGGCCAGGACCAGTTCGCGACCTCCGGGAGGTCCGTGCCGTGTTCGCGGATCCAGGCGTGGTGGCGCACGCGCTGGTCGGCCATGGTCCGGCGCAGCCCCTCGGCGCTGCCCGTGAGGCCGGGGACGCGGTCGATGACGTCCATCACCAGGCGATAGCGGTCCATGTCGTTGCGGACCACCATGTCGAACGGGGTCGTGGTCGTGCCGGACTCCTTGTACCCGCGCACGTGCAGCCGGGGGTGGCCGCTACGGCGGTAGGCGAGGCGGTGTACGAGCCACGGGTAGCCGTGGTAGGCGAAGATCACCGGCCGGTCCGTCGTGAACAGGGCGTCGTACTCGGAGTCCGTCATGCCGTGCGGGTGTTCCCCGTGGGGCATCAGGCGAGCGATGTCGACCACGTTCACGACGCGGACGGCCAGCGAGGGGAGGTGCTCGCGGAGCAGGGCCGCAGCGGCCAGCACTTCCATGGTGGGTACGTCGCCGGCGCAGGCGAGGACGACATCGGGCACGCGGGAGCCGTCGTCGGTGCCGGCCCACTCCCATGTGCCGGCACCGCGCGCCACGTGCGTGCGCGCCTCGTCGAGCCCGAGCCAGTCGAAGCAGGGCTGCTTGCCGGCGACGACCACGTTCACCTGGTCGCGGCTGCGCAGGGCGTGGTCGGCCACGGCGAGGAGTGTGTTGGCGTCCGGCGGCAGGTAGACCCTGACGACCTCGGGGCTCTTGTTGAGGACGTGGTCGACGAAGCCCGGGTCCTGGTGCGAGAAGCCGTTGTTGTCCTGGCGCCACACGTGCGAGGTGAGCAGGTAGTTGAGAGAGGCGATCGGCGCGCGCCAGGACAGTTCGCGCGAGGTCTTCAGCCACTTGATGTGCTGGCCGACCATGGAGCCGACGATGTGCGCGAAGGCCTCGTACGTGGAGAACAGGCCGTGGCGGCCGGTGAGGAGGTAGCCCTCCAGCCAGCCCTGGCAGACGTGTTCGGAGAGGATCTCCATGACCCGGCCGTCGCGCGACAGGTTCCGGTCGGTGGCCTCGGTGATGCCCTGCCAGGCCTTGCCGGTGGCCTCGTACAGGTCGTCCAGCCGGTTGGAAGCGGTCTCGTCCGGTCCGACGACCCGGAAGTCCCTCCGTCCGGCGGTGTCCCGCATGACTTGCGCGAGGAAGTGCCCGAGAACGCGGGTCGGTTCGTGCAGCGTACGTCCCGGTTTGTCTACCGGGACGGCGTGCGCGTCGAGCGTGGGCAGGGGGAGCGGCCGGAGCAGTCGGCCCCCGTTCGCGTACGGTGCGGCGCCCAGCCGGCGGTCTCCCTCCGGGATGCAGGCCAGGACCTGGTCCACCGGGCGGCCGGCGGCGTCGAAGAGCTCCTCCGGCCGGTACGAGCGCAGCCAGTCCTCCAGCTGTTTCAGGTGCGCCGGATTCTCGCGCACCCCGGCGAGCGGGACCTGGTGGGAACGCCACGTGCCCTCGACCGGGTCGCCGTCGACGCTCGCGGGCCCCGTCCAGCCCTTCGGCGTGCGCAGCACGATCATCGGCCAGCGGGGGTACTCCCGGCCGGAGCCGGAGCCGGAGCCGGAGCCGGAGCCGGAGCCCGCCGCCCGCGCCCCGCGCTGGATGGCCGCGATACGGTCCAGGGCGTGGTCCATCGCGCGCGCCATGGCCTGGTGCACCTGGGCGGGGTCGCTGCCGGTGACGTACAGCGGCTCGTGGCCGTAGCCGCGCAGCAGCGCGTCGAGCTCGGCCTCGGGGATCCGGGACAGCACCGTAGGGTTGGCGATCTTGTACCCGTTGAGGTGCAGGATCGGCAGGACCGCGCCGTCGTGGACCGGGTCGAGGAACTTGTTCGCGTGCCAGGACCCGGCCAGCGGCCCGGTCTCCGCCTCGCCGTCACCGATGACGCAGGCGACCAGCAGGCCGGGATGGTCGAAGGCGGCTCCGTAGGCGTGGGCGAGGGCGTATCCGAGCTCCCCGCCCTCGTGGATGGACCCGGGCGTCTCCGGGGCCACATGGCTGGGCACGCCGCCGGGGAAGGAGAACTGCCGGAACAGCGCTGCCATGCCACCCGCGTCGCGCGTCACGTCCGGGTAGCACTCGCTGTACGTCCCCTCCAGCCAGGAGTTGGCCAGTACGGCGGGGCCGCCGTGCCCCGGACCCCAGACGCACAGGGCCTCCAGCGAACGCTCCTTGATCACGCGGTTGAGGTGGGTGTGCACCAGGTTCAGGCCCGGAGAGGTGCCCCAGTGGCCGAGCAGCCGCGGCTTGATGTGCTCCGGCCTGAGCGGTTCGGTCAGCAGGGGATTGGCCATGAGGTAGATCTGGCCCACCGCCAGGTAGTTGGCGGCGCGCCAGTGGGCGTCCAGCTCCGAGACGGAGTGCGCGGTCAACGCGGTCATGTCCGCTCCTGAGGGCGAGTGTGAGGGCGAGGACGAGTACAGGGGCGAGGGACGTTCGTCGACTGGGTCGATGCCGACACTGTGCGCGCCTCCCGGGTGCGCCGGGGAGGGGAGGACCGGCCCTCGGGGAGGGACCGTCGGCCCTTTCGCGCACCTGCCCGGCCCGGGGAAGGTGAATCCCGGTGGCGCCCGGTCCTTCCCCCGGCCGGCGCCACCCGTACCTGCCATCGACCCCGATGCCTCGCGCATCAGTACGGAGGACAGCACCGTGAAGCGCACCGTCGTCGTCGGCGTGGACGGCTCCCCCGAGAGCCGGGCCGCAGCCGACTGGGCCGCCGAGGAAGCCGTACGCCGCGACCTGCACGTGCACGTGGTCCACGCCTGGCTGTGGCAGCCGCTGGCCGTCCCGGTCGTCCAGGACCGCAGCGTCGAGGCCCGCCGTGCGCAGGAGATCCTGGACGAGACGCGGGCGGACCTCACCCGACGCCACCCGCGGCTCTCCCTCACCGCGGAAGTGGTGCCGGACGTCCCCGTGCCCGCCCTGCTGCGCGCCGCCAAGGACGCGGAGATGCTGGTGCTCGGCACGCGCGGGCACAGCGCGCTCGCCGGCTTCCTGCTGGGCTCGTACGGACAGCAGCTGATCGCCTCCGCCGAGTGCCCCGTCGTCTCCGTGCGGGCCCGGGACGGCATCGCTCCGCCGGAGGCCGCCGGAGACGAGGGGGCCGCCGAGGGCGAGGCGGTCGCCGGAGGCGAGGTGGTCGTCGGCCAGCAGGGCAGCGTCGAGGAATCCGCCGACGTACTGCGCTTCGCCTTCGAGGCGGCCGCGGCACGCAAAGTGCCCCTGCGCGCGGTCCGCGCCTGGAGCCTGCCCCCGGTTTACGCCTACAGCCTCGGGTCGATGTGGATCGCCGAGCTGCTCGGCGGGCTGGAACCGTTCGAGAAGGCCGCGCTGGAGCAGGCACTGGAGCCGTGGAAGGCGAAATATCCCGAGGTGGACGTCGTCGCGCAGGTGGAGCAGGGCAGTGCCGGGCACGTGCTGCTGTCCGCCGCGTCCGACGCGCGACTGCTCGTCGTCGGCCGCCGGATCCGGGAGTCGGCACTGGGACCGCGTACCGGCTCGGTGGCCCATGCCGTCCTGCACCACTCGGTCTGCCCCGTCGCCGTCGTGCCGCACCACTGAGGCGGCGCCGACCCCGGGAAGGGGCCGGGCAGCAGGCCACGCGGCCTGATGTTCTTGACGGTCTTCTCCGCCAGGTAGAGCCACTTGCCGATCTCCCGGTTGGTGAGCCCCTCGCTGACCATGACGAGGATCTCCTTCTCCCGCTCCGTGAAGCCGGGAAGCCCCGGGACCTGCTCGTCCTGGGGCACCTCCCCCCGCATGCGGGCCATCAGCCGGCTGGTGGCCCCGGCGTCGAGCATCGACTGGCCCGCGGCCACCGTCCGTACGGCGGTCACCAGGTCGGTGCCGGTGATCTGCTTCAGGACGTAGCCGGAGGCCCCCGCCATCGCGGCGTCCAGGAGCGCTTCCTCGTCGTCGAACGACGTGAGCATGAGGCAGGCCAGCCCGCAGACAGGGCGAACGGACAGGGCCTGTCGGTCCTGACCGGACGGGGACGATTCCTGCGGCAGGTACCGACCGGTATACCGACCGGTCCCTGCGAGAGGGACCTTCGGCCCCGTCCGGAAGGACTGCCGGGCCTTCCCGGGATGCCGCGGCAGCGGATGAACTGAGGGCGGACGGGGACGGCGCGACTCCACAGAGCCGCACGCAGCGCGGAGGACGGACGCCATGACGAGCGCCTTGATCGACCTGAGGACCGTGGCACGGGACGATGACGGTCTGAGAATCGCCCTGGCCGGGGAGCTCGACTTCCACACGGCCGAGCAAGTGGGGCCCCGCCTGCGCGAACTCGCCGGATCCGGCCACCGCACCATCGTCCTGGACATGTGCGGTCTCTCCTTCTGCGACAGCGCGGGCATCGACCTCCTCACCTGCTTCAACCGCCACTGTCGAGCGGCCGGTACGCGGCTCCTGCTGTGCGACGTACCGCCCCTGGTGATCAAACCCATGCGCGTGCTCGCTGCCGACCGGGAGCTGAGGTTCGTCGTCTCGTGATCACGGGGGCTGCTGAAAACGGCGCCTGGAAACGGGGCTCGGGGAAGGGGACCGTTCGGCCCTGTTCTCAGCGGCGGAGCGAGAGGGAGGCTGGAACATCGGAAGCCGTAGGACCGAGCGGGGCCGGATGAAGGTACGGATCATGGATCAGGACGGCGAACGGCGACCCGCCGGCCGGAAGGGTGGCGCGATGTCCGCCCGCCACATGCGGGAGGTGGACAGGGCAGAGGCCCTGAGGCTCCTCGCCACCGTGTCACTGGGACGCATCGTCTTCACACAGCACGCACTGCCCGCCGTCCGGCCGGTGAACCACCTCGTCGAGGGCGAGGACATCATCATCCGGATCCACGAGGGCGGAGCACTGGCCTCGCTGGCGGCACCCGCCGACGTCCCGGGCGTGGTGGTGGCGTACGAAGCGGATGCCATCGACCCCGACACCCACCTCGGGTGGAGCGTCGTCGTCACCGGCTACGCGCGGGCGGTGGACGACGCCGAGGAGACCGACCGGTACGCGGAGCTGCTGCGCCCCTGGGTGGGACAGCCGATGACCGGCACCCTGCGAATCCGCCCGGATCTCGTCACGGGTTTCCGGCTGGAGGCGGCACCGTAGCCCACCACCCCCGCCCCGCCCCGGCTACCGAGTCGTGCCGCCGGGGCGTGCCGCCCACCGCCTTCCTCAGCCGCTGCGGAGCGGTGCCCGCCACACGAGCCGGCTGCCGCCTTCCTCGGGAGTCTCCGCGGTGAAGCTCCCGCCCACGACCCGGGCCCGCTCTCACGGTCCTTGGTGCGGAGCCCTGACCATCGACAGGCCGAGGGCGGGGACGATCACGTCACCGGGGGCGAGGCCAGGGCGTCGAGACGGTCGAGCTGAGCCCGGCTCGGCCGGAAGCCGGCCGCGGCGACGTTCTCCTGGAGATGGGCGAGCGAGGCCGTACCGGGGATCGGCACCATGACGGGGGAGCGGGCGAGCAGCCAGGCGAGGAGGAGCTGCGGTGTCGTGGCACCGAGTTCGGCGGCGACGGCGGCGAGTTCCGCGGCCCGGCCAGGCGTTGCAGCGGCGACGGGACGCCAGGGCAGGAAGGCGATCCCCGCGGCCTCGCAGGCCTTCAGGACGGGCTCGTACTCCCGGTCCATGAGGTTGTAGCGGTTCTGCACGCTCGCGATCTCGGCCGTCCGCCGGGCCTCGGCGAGCTGTTCGACGGTGACCTCCGACAGCCCGATGTGCCCGATCTTGCCTTCCAGCCGTAGCTCGTGGAGCGCGCCCACCTGCTCGGCGACCGGCACCTTCGGGTCGACGCGGTGCAGTTGCAGCAGGCCGATCCGCTCCGTACGCAGGCGGCGCAGTCCGTGCTCGACCTGTACGCGCAGGCTTGCCGGGTCGGCGTCGTAGGCCCACCCCTCGGGGCCCTCGGTGCGGACGACGCCCACCTTGGTGGTGACCAGCAGGCCGTCCGGGTACGGGTGCAGGGCCTCGGCGAGGAGTTCCTCGTTCGCGCCCCATCCATAGAGGTGCGCGGTGTCGATCAGACCGACCCCCAGGGCGACGGCGCGCCGGGCCACCGCGATCGCGCCGCCCCTCGCGGCAGGAGGCCCGGTCGGCAGGCGCATGGCACCGAACCCGATCCGGGACACGGGGAGTTCACCCCCGATGGAGAACGTGCGGGCCGGGCCGCCACCGGCGGGCGTACGTGAAGTCATCGGTCTCGTCTCCCCCCTCGTCGGGGCGACGATACCCGTCCCACGCCCGCGCGTCCGGCGGAGACGGCGGGCTGCCGAGCGCATCAGCCAACGCTGGACCGCCTGCCCTGAGTGGCGCCGACGTGACCCGCCTCGCCGCCGTCCCTGTCCGCGCCGTCGGAGCCCTTCACGGGTCTCTCGCCCCGTGGCGTCACGAGAAGCAGGCTGCCGCGTACCCCGCTGGCGCGAGGACCTCACCCTCCCGCCGACCCGGCTGGCCCCGTACCCTCGGCACAGGCCCCTGTCGCTCAGGTCCAGGCGCCGGCGAAGTCGATCTCCTCGGCCCACTCCGGGTGGTCTATCAGCGGATTGCGGTTGCCCTGCATCTCGGCTATCGCCGCGTTGCGGTGCTGCTCGTAGACGTCCACCGGGTGGTCCCTGTGCCAGTTCAGCAGCATCTCGAGGCCGGAACGCTGGAGTTCGCGTGCCTCGTCGCCGATCCTGCCGGGGTAGCGGAGCAGGAAGTAGAGCGTCGCCCTGGCCACCGGTCCCTTGCCCTCCGAGGGTTCGAACTTCCCCGGATCCCGGCGCCCGCAGTCGTGCCGGACGGCCTCGTCGAAGTCCGGGAAGTCGAAGTAGGGGATGTTCCCGCGGAAGCTGTTGCACGTCGACTCGCAGGCGAAGAGATGGTGCAGGTCTCCGCGCATCGGCTCCTTCTTCGCGAACCAGGACTGGGGCACGACGTGTTCGCAGTTGAAGGGCAGCGTCGCCTCCAGGAGGTCGAGCTCGGCCTCGACGGCTTCCGGGCCGGGTGCGCTCTCGTGGAGCATGAACTCCTGCCAGCGCCCTATTCGGGCGGCCTCCACCGCCGCGTCGGCCTCCATGAGTTCCTGTGGAGTGAAGCCCGTGCCCGAATAGATGCCGTGCAGCTTCTCGTCGGGGTGCAGGTCCACCCAGGGGTAGAGCAGGCGCATCGGCTTGTACGCGGGCCGGCGCTCGTGCGTGGACTCCAGGTGCTCGGTCAGTGCGAGGCGCAGGCTGGTGGGGTTGCCGACGTGGATGCCCGCGTAGTAGGCGTCGCGCGCCGCCAGGTCCGCGGCCTCGTCGTAGTAGGGGCGGTCACTGAAGGCCGCGAGGTTGACCAGGGCGGCCGCCAGGTCCCGCTCGGCGGGCGAGTGGCCGTCGATACGTCCGATGCCGGCCGGCACCGTTACCGCGGCAGGCGATTCGGCCCGGGGCTGGAGGGCGTCGGCGCCGGTGTCCGCGTCGAGGCTGACGCTGACGCTGATGTGCAGGGGGACGTTCCAGCTGACCGATCCTGTCGTGGCGTGCTGCTCACGCCTCCCGTCCGGCGTCACGCTCTTCGGCGCCGCGCCGTTCGTCCGACCCGTCAGGACCGTGGGGACCGTCGGCGGCGAAGCCTCCACGGGATGCAGGGAGGAGCCGGACGCGAGCAGCTCCGCGCGGAGCGCCGCGGCGGTGCCGGACAGGGGGAACTGCTGGATCGTGCCGAGGATGCGGCTGACCCGCACGCCCTCGTTGGCCATCCAGTCCACCCGGTGTTCTCCCATGCTCGGATGCCAGCGGGTTCCGTCGACGGCCAGTACGTTGCCGTCGTGGTCCCTGCGGGGAGCGCCGGCGTGGTGCAGGGCCACGACCTCCCACTGGTCGTTGAACACCGGAGCACCCGAGGAGCCGTGTGCTGTGTCGGCCGAGTAGTGCACGAAGTCCTCCAGCACGTCCACGATCCGGTTGTCCCGGAGGGCGAGCTGCTTGGGCTCGCCGTTGGGGTGCTGGATGATGTTGACGAGCTCCCCGATGACGGCCTTGCCCTGGGCTTCCTTGAGCGGCAGTCGTCCGAAAGCCGTCAGCGGCTGACCGTCCTGGGAGCGTTCGGCGACCGCCACCACGGTGAAATCGAGGTCACGGTGGGTGACGAAGAAGCGGTGCGGATCGAGTGTGAAAACGACCGGAACGAGCGGCTGCCCGTCCAGGCCCGCCTGGAAGTTGAACGCGATCACTCCGGCGGCCGCTTCCTCGGCGGAGCCCAGCACGTGATTGTTCGTCATCAGCAGTGAGGGGGACACCAGGAAACCGGTCCCGTGGTGGGACGATCCGGGACTGCGGACGGTTATCCGGCCGATCGAGCGGGCGGCGAGGAAGCCGCCTTCGAGGTAGTCGATTCCGATGAGATCATTGCGGCCCATGAACCGTTCAAGCATCAACAGGTCGGTGCCGACCAGCTCGCGGTCCAGATCCAGGCTGGTCCCGGTCGTGGCGGTCGCCGGTGTCCGCTCGATCGCCGTGGCCGTCGCCCAGTCGACGCCCAGCCGGTTCAGCCTGCTGCTGACCCGTTCCGGGGTGTCGGCGTAGAGGATGCCCTGCTGTTCGAGCGCCGCCATACGGCCGCCACGTTCTCCCGTACGGCTCGCGTAGCGCCGGCCGGCATCCTCCATCTGCTCCAGGAAACCCTTGTCAACGTGTGACAACTGCTCCACTGTCATTTCGGCTCGCCTCCTCGGCGGCACCCCTCCTCTTCGGATGTCAGAGTTCCTCCCCGTTCCCCCGCCTTTCCTCCCCCCTATTTCAGTATGGGCACAGGGCGTGTGCGCCGCGCCCAGTCGGGCCGAGGGGCGGTCCGCGGTGGTTGCTGCGTCAATTTCTCGCTGCCGCGAGGAGAGGACCACCCGGTCGAGTCGGCGAGCTCGGACTCCTGCGCACCGAGCGCGTGGAGTAGCGCGCTCCGGCGGGGACAGGGCTGGTCAGCGCGAGGGCGTGCGCCGAGTGGTGGAGGGACCGGTTGCCGGGGTGTGGGCACTGGTGAAGCATCAGATTACGGGACGTGCCGCCTCCGCATCGTCATTGCGGGATGCGCGGCGCGTCGTCCTCTGCCTGCCTGCTCGACTTCATGAGGAGTGTCCATGGAAGACAGCCCGCTGAGTCGTCGACGGCTGTTGTGGGGTGCCGCCGGCACGGCGGGTGCGGCCCTGGCCGCCGTTGGGCTGCCCCAGCTGATGAGCCCCGAGGAGCAGGCGAAACCTGCGCTGCCGCGCCCCGGACGCAAGGCTCCCGTTGCGGCAGGGCCGCCCTCGGCCCCGCGTACCGACCCCTCGGTGGACTACGCCCCTGCCGTCTGGGTCGAAGCATCCGAGTCCAACTACACGGCCTCCGACCGCCCCGAGGCGTACCCCATCGAATACGTCGTCATTCATCTGACGACGGACACCCTGCCGGTCATGTTCGCCAAGTTCCGGGACGACGCCGAGAGGGTGTCCGCGCACTACATGATCAGCGCGACCGGCACGCGGATCGCCCAGTGCGTGCGCGAGCGCGACGTGGCCTGGCACTCGGGCAGCGTCTGGTACAACTACCGGAGCATCGGCATCGAGCACGAAGGCTGGACCGATCAGCCCGTCTACACCGACGGGATGTACGAGGCGTCCGCCGTGCTCACGGCCACGATCTGCGCGAAGTACGACGTGCCGGTCGACCGGGACCACATCCTGGGCCATGTCGAGGTTCCGCTGTCCACGCACGACGACCCCGGGACCGTGTGGGACTGGGACAAGTACATGAACCTCGTCGGGACCGCGCGCCGGCGCATCAAGGCCTGACACCGCGTCGGCCCCGTCACGCGGGCTTGCCGTGGCCGTGGAGCCACGAGTCCCAGATCGGGTCGAGGTCCCGGCCGGCCGCGGCTTCCACGTACGCGGTGAAGTCGTCCGTCGAGGCGTGGCCGTGCCGGTGGCGCAGGGTCCAGCCCCGCACCAGGGAGCGGAAGCCCTCGTCGCCCAGGGCCTGGCGGACCTTGTGGATCACCATTGCGCCGCGTACGTACACCGGCTGGCCGGAGATGTCCGAAGCGCTCGGCGGATCGGCGGGCGGGAAGTCCCACTCGTCGTCGTCCGCGGCCTTGGCGTGGTTGCGGTCGAAGTGGTCCTGGGCACTGGCCCCGTCGTGGTCCTCGGTCCACAGCCACTCCGCGTAGGTCGCGAAACCCTCGTTGAGCCACATGTCCCGCCAGGTCCGCGGGGTCACGGAGTTGCCGAACCACTGGTGGGCCAGTTCGTGCACCACGTTGGTGGTGTGGAAGATGCCGGCCGGAATGGTCGGCCGGGTCTGCGTCTCCAGGGCGTAGGGCACGTCGGCCGCCTGATCGACGATCAGCCCGGCGGCGGCGAAGGGGTAGGGACCGAACCTCCTCTCGGCCCATTCCATGATCTCGGGGAACCGGCCGAGGACCGCTGTGTCTTCCTCGTCCATGTCCGCGGTCGTGTCCATCGCCGACACGACCGGGACGCCCGATCGGGTCCGGGATGTCCTGATGTCGTAGCTGCCGATGGCCACCGTCGCCACATGGCTGGCCATGGGCTCGGCCTGGTGCCAGTGGAAGGTGGAGCGGTCGCCGCTGGTCCGCCGGGCGCGAAGCTGCCCGTTGGAGATCGCCTGCACCCCCTTGGGGACCGTGATGGTGATGTCGTAGGAGGCCTTGTCCGAGGGGTGATGACTGCCGGGGAACCAGGACATGGAGCCCGTCGGTTCACCGAACGCGACCGCTCCCTCGGCCGTCCTCAACCAGCCCTCGCGCCACCCGTGGTCATGGGTGATCGACTCCGGCGTGCCCGCGTAGCGCACGACGCTGCGGAAGGCAGCGCCCTTCCTGAGGTGATGGCGCGGCTGCAGGGTCAGCTCCTGCCCGTCCTGGCGGACCTGCGCCGTGCCGCCGTCGACCGTGGCACCCAGCACCTCCATGCCGAGGAGGTCGAGATTGAAGGTGCTGAGGTCCGCGGTGGCCTTCGCGGTGATCTCCGCGGTGCCCTTGAGACGGCCGTTGCCGGGGTCGTAGTCCAGGGTCAGGGCGTAGTGGGTGACGTCGTAGCCGCCGTTGCCGAGCTGCGGGAAGTAGGGGTCACCGGCGCCTGCGGCACCGGGGCGCCCGCCCCGGAACACCGTGCCGGGTGCCTTCGTCCGAGCGCTGTCCGAGCCTCGGGGGGCACCCGCCCTCGCTTCCGCGCCGGAGCCGTCCCCGGCCCCGCTGCTGCCGCGGCCGCCGGACTCCGAGCAGGCGGGGAGCACGGCGAGCAGGCCCGCGACGGCGCAGGCGGTCAGACGTCCGGAGGTCTTCACGCAGCCGATCATGACCCAGTACGTGAGCGCTCCGACCTCGCCACGCCGTGTCCGTGGCCCCTCCGGCGGCCAGCCGTGGCGACGGGGTGCACTCCGGCACCCGAAGGCGAGCGCCCATGTCACTGTCCACCAGGGAACCTGCCCGTCGAGCGCAAGTGCCAGCGGCGTTCGGCGTACGACAGGTCGTCCCGCCAGAGCCGCGCCGCCGCCATGCGCATCACGGGGGCAAGGATCGGGGCGGCCTTGCGGGCGAGGGCGAATCCCGGCCGGTCGGAGGCGGCCACCACGGCTTCGATCACTGCCGTCCGCGGACGACCCAGCTCGTCCGGCCCGAGGGGGGTGGCATGGGTTTCCACCACCGACCCCGCGCCTTCCCCCTCGGTGATGCGCATGACGACGGTACGTGGTCCAGGAGCGGTGAAGACCGCCCGCACCGGTACCACCAGGCGTCCGGCCACCTTGAAGGAGACATCGACGGCGAAGCGGTCCTCGTCCCTCTCCTCGCCCTCCTCCTCGTCCTCGGCCTCCGTGTCGTCCCGGCCGGGCGAGCCGACGACCGTGAGGTCGACGAACGAGTAGGGATGGAACCAGGCTCCGTGCCATGGGTCCAGTCGATTGGCCACGACGTCCTCGGGTTCGCAGAGCCCTGTGCCCTCGTACACCGCCGTCACCCCGCGAGCGACGTCCGGCCGTACCGGTACCGCCGGGACATCGAGTGGTTCCTCTCCGCCGACCTCGTCGAGCCGTACCCAGACAAGTACGCCGTCGTCGAAGGCGGGCAGCGGCTCCCAGCCCGCGAACGAGGTTCCGTCGAGGGCGAGTCCGTGCCAATGACACACCAGGGTTCCGCACCGGACGGGGCTGTCCGCCAGAGGGGCCCCCAGGTGCGGGCAGACACCGGGGCCGGCGTGCGGCTGCCCGTCGGCGCCGCGCCAGACCACCACCTCGCGGCCCGCGACGTCGAGGGCCAGGGGGCGGTCGCCCGCCAGTGCGGCGGACGCCCCGACGACGTACCAGTTCCCGGACGGCCGGGCCTGCGCCCGTTTCAACGCCTCCGCGATCAGGGCCGGCCTGGCCTCGCGCCAGGTCGGCCGCTGCCGGTCCCACGGGACAGGCCTGCGGCGCAACGAGAAGGGCAGGGCAGGCCGCCGGAACGGGTCGGGAATCACACGACCTCCTCGGAGACCGCTCGTGCGGGGGCGGCAGGTGGTGTCGGGTGCGTCCGCCGACGCCCTGCCGAGGGCCGCCCGCGGTGACGCAGCCTGGCTGCCACGACCCTGACCAGACCACCCACCGCGACCGTCGCGCGCCTCCGGCGCGGCACCACGGCACGGCGGTGCAGCACGGTATGGCCGTCCCGGGCGACGGCGTCGAGGATGTTCCCGTACAGGATGTACGCGGTGCGGATGCAGGGCCGGGACACCGGATCGAGCATGGCGAGGCCGGGCCGGGCCTCCTGGTAGACACGGCGGGTGAGCGCCTCGAACTCCCGCAGAGCGGCCAGCACACGACGGTCCTGCCTGCCCGTTTCCCGGCACCGGCGCAACAGCTCCCGGTCGACCCCGTGCGCGGCCAGCAGGTCGGCCGGCAGGTACACGCGCCCGCGGTCGAGATCCTCGCCGACGTCCCGCAGGAAGTTGGTGAGCTGGAAGGCAACGCCGAGCGCCGCCGCGTGCGGCTCGGCCTCCGCGCGCGGCACCACCGTGCCCAGCACCGGCAGCATCTGCAGACCGATCACGGCGGCCGAGCCGTGCATGTAGCCGAGCAGGTCGGTGTAGGTGGGGTAGTCCGTCACGACCAGGTCGGACCGCATCGCGGTCATGAAGTCCTGGAAGTGGCGGTGATCGATGGCGTAACGGCGCGCGGTGTCGGCGAGGGCGGCCACTACCGGCTCGGCGTCCCGCCCGTGCCTCAGCCCTTCGGCCAGATGCCGCTGCAGTTCCGCCAGGCGCGCACCGCGCAGACTCTCGTCCGCGGCGGGATCGGGCGAGTCGACGATGTCGTCGGCCCACCGGGCGAACCCGTACAGGGCGTGCACGGCGGGCCTGCGTTCCGCCGGCAGCAGACGGGTGGCGAGGAAGTACGTCTTTCCGTGCGCCGCGTTGAGCTCGCGGCACCGGTGGTAAGCCGCTCGCAGTACCGGGTCGGTGATGCCCGCCGCGTCGAGTTCGCGTCCGGTCATCGGGCTGCCCCTTCGGTCCGGGCGGATGAGCGCCGGGAACGGCCCGTGACTCTGGCTGCCGCCAGCTTCCCCGACACCAGGGTCGTCGGGACGCCCACGCCGGGAGTGGTGCCGCAGCCGGCCAGGACGGCGTTCTGTGTGCCCCGGACCAGATTGCGCGGCCGGAACGGGCCCGTCTGCGGGAACGTGTGCGCCGCCGAGAAAGGGGTGCCCGCCGCATGCCCCTGGCCGAGCCAGTCCGCCGGGGTGACGAGGGCTTCGTCCTCGATGGCCGCCTCGATCCCGTCGAGGCCTCGGCGTTCCAGCTCGCACAGCAGGTCGGCCCGGTAGCGGGGTCCGAGCTCGCCCCATGCGGCGCCTCCGGGCCCGATCTCCGTGTTGGGGCAGGGAGCCAGGATGTAGTGGAGGTGACGGCCGGGTGGGGCGAGCGTGGGGTCGGTGGTCGTGGGCCGGGTGATGAGCAGGGACGGATCGCTCATCAGCCGCCCCTGCCGGGTCAGTTCGTCGAACGTCGACCGCCAGGCGGCACCGAACGAGATCGTGTGGTGGGCCAGCTGGGGCCAGGTACGGTCCGTGCCCGCGTGCAGCACGACGGCGGAGGGGGAGTGCCGCAGCCTCACCGGCCTGAGGGGCCGGCGGCCCAGGAGCCGGTAGGTGACGGGCAGGTCCGGCGTGAGGACGACGGCGTCGCAGGGGATGCGGTCGTTCTCGGTGACGACGGCGGTGATCCGGTCGCCGGAGCGTTCCAGCCGGGTCACCGGCTCGCCGAACCGCAGCTCGGCGCCCGCGTCGGCGGCGGCGTCCGCCATGGCCTGCGGCAGCGCGTGCATGCCGCCGCGCGGGAAGTACACCCCGGCGACCGTGTCCATGTACGCGATGACGGCGTAGGCAGCGAGGGCCCTGGCCGGAGGCACGCCCGCGTACAGGGCCTGGAAGGAGAACACCCGCTGCAACCGCTCGTCCTTCAGGAAGCGGCCGATGCTCCGGTCCAGCCGTCCGAAGCCGCCGAGCGCCGCCAGCCGGGCGAGGTCACCGGTGAGGAGGTCCAGGGGCGAGTCGAAGTTCGCGTCGATGAAACGGCACATCTGAGCCCGGTAGATCTGCTCCAGCCAGATACGCAGCCTCCGGTAGCCCGCCGCCTCACCCGGTCCGGCGAACCGCTCGACCTCCGCGGCCATCGCCTCGCCGTCGGTGTGCACGTCCAGGGTGCTGCCGTCCGCGAATGACGCCCGGTAGGCGGGGCGCAGCGGGATCAGCTCCACGCGCCGGTACAGGCTGTCGCCGACCGCCGCGAAGGCTTCCTCGGCGAGGCCGGGCATGGTCAGCACGGTCGGGCCGGTGTCGATCCGGTAGCCGTTCAGATGGAGGCGGCCCGCTCGCCCGCCGGGCAGGCCGTCCCGTTCGACGACGGTGACCCTGCGCCCCGCGCCCAGGAGGTGGAGAGCCGCCGACAGGCCGGCCAGACCCGCCCCGACCACGACCACGTGGTCCGTGCGGCCGCTCACCGTACGGGTCATCGCCCTACCTCCGGGGTGACGAAGTCCGCCGGGGCGGGACGGGGCGCCGGACGCGATGCCGGACGCGATGCCGGATGGGATGCCGGATGGGATGTGGGACGGGGTGCCGGATGGGGTGCCGGACGGGAGCGGGCGGGCGGGCCGTCCGCGGTACGGGGCACCGTTGCCGCGGTCAGCAGCCGGCGCAGGCGGTCCTTCGCACCCGCGTGGAGCGAAGCCCCGTCGAAGTGGCGCAGCCCCTCGGCCGCCAGTCGATCGATCTTGGTCTCGACCGCCTGCCGGGCACCCGTCCGCACCAGTACCTCCCGCACCTCGTCGAGTCCGGCGGCGGTCAGGTGTGCATCACCCAGGGCTCGTTCGAGCACCGCCAGGGCCGGACGGTCGCCCGTGGCCTCGGCCCGCGTCACGGCGAGCGCGGCCAGATAGGTCGGCTTTCCCTCGCGAATGTCGCCTCCGCAGCTCTTGCCGGTGCGCCCCGGGTCGCCGAAGACGTCGTCGAGATCGTCGCGCAGCTGGAAGGCCAGGCCCACG
This sequence comes from Streptomyces yangpuensis, assembly GCF_001005295.1. Classification (GTDB taxonomy): domain Bacteria; phylum Actinomycetota; class Actinomycetes; order Streptomycetales; family Streptomycetaceae; genus Streptomyces; species Streptomyces yangpuensis. Next base: position 1,307,450 of record NZ_LBMK01000003.1, read on the forward strand.
CAGCGCCCCGTCGAGCACAGCGCGCGTATCGTGCGTTCGTCCGCGCCCGCCACCACCGCACCCAGCGCCAGGGGCCGCTCGACCGAGTACAGCGCGCTCTTGAGATGAGCCGCGCGCAGGGCCTCCGGTCGGGAGCGGGTACCGGTCAGCTGACCTCGGAGGTCGAGGAACTGGCCCGCCACCATCTCGGTGCGCATGTCGCTCCACAGTCGGCGCACCGCGGTCGCCGTCCCCGGGTCGAGCACCGTCTCCGCCACCACGTCGTCCGCCCACGCGAGCGCCAGGTCCCCGGCCAGGATCGCGGCGGCCTCACCGAAACGGGCGGCGCGGGCCGGCGACGCGGCGCTGCCGTACCGGTCCCGGACGTCGGCGTGCAGAGCCGGCCGGCCGCGTCGTAGCGTCGATCCGTCCATCACGTCGTCGTGGACCAGGGCGCAGGTCTGGAGCAGCTCGAGCGCCGCCCCCAGGCGCAGCGCCGCCACGGCCGTCGCCCCGTCGTCCCCGCCGCAGGCGCGCATCGACCACCAGAGGAGCTGGGACCGGGTGCGCTTGCCACCCTCCCGGGTGAAACGCGCGACACGCTCGGCCAGTTCACGGCTGAACAATGGGTCCAGGGCGCCGGTCCGGATGAGGCGTTCGGACAGCACCTGCTCCAGCATGTGCCCGATCGCGGTGGGCACGTCCGCGTCGACGCCGACCGGCCGGGGTGCCGGCAAGGTGTCACCGGGTGCGTCCGCAGCCCCGGGCAGAGCGCCGGCCGCTGCCTGGACCGGCTGCCTCCGCCGCGGCGAGGATCCCGAGGGGGTCGCCGGACGGGGGCCGTGCGACGACTCGGCCGCGGAGTGGTGGTCCTTCGCCTGCGTCGGGCGCATCCCGGTTCCTCTCATCGTGGTATTGATCGCTCATCACGGGTCTTCGGCTTCTTCCCGCGATACGGATGCGGCGCGAAGTGAATGCCTGAAAAATTGCGGATTGCATCCTTCTGGGCGCGCCTGACCGGGTGACGGGTGAAGGATGACCGGCTCACCGGATGACCAGGTGACCGTGAGCGATGCGTGAGAAACGACTGCATCCGATCGCGCACCGCGGAGCGAAGTCGGTCCTGTTACGTGCACACGGACTCGGGATGGAGGCGGCAACCGTGCTCGACGCGGACGTGGCAGTCATCGGGGCGGGAGCCGCCGGGCTGTCCCTGGCCCACCGCTTGAGCGGACACGACTCCGGGGCCCGGACCCCCTCCGTACTCCTCGTCGACGCCCCGCCCGGCCCGCTGCGCCCCGGCCCGCGCACCTGGTGCTTCTGGGAATCGGGCCGCGGCCGCTTCGACGCTGCGGTGCGCTCACAGTGGCGACACCTGCGGGTACGGCCGCCGGCCGGCCCCGCGATCCGGGAGGACATCGCACCACTGCGGTACAAGATGATCCGCTCCGACGACTTCGAGTCCCTGGTCTCCCGGGACCTCGCGCGCAGCCCCAACGTCCGACGCCTGGAGGCGACCGTGGACACCGTGGAGGAGGGTGCGGACGGGGTCCGGGTGCAGATCACCTCGCACGGCGGCCACCAGCAGGCCCTCCGGGCCCGCTGGGTGTTCGACTCGCGGCCGCTGGGCAGTATCCCGGCCGCTCGCACCACGTTGCTGCAGCACTTCCATGGCTGGTTCGTCCGCACGGCTCGGCCCGCCTTCGACTGCGGGACCGCGGAACTGATGGACTTCCGGACGGTACAGCCCGCCGACGGGCTCTCCTTCGGCTACCTCCTGCCCACCGGCCCGCGCGAAGCCCTCGTGGAGTACACGGAGTTCTCCCCGCAGGCGCTGACGGCGAGCGGCTACGAGAGCGCGCTGCGGCACTACACCGAGGAGATCCTGTCCCTCGGTGAACTGGAGATCATCACGACCGAGACGGGTCTGATCCCCATGACGGACGCGCCCATGCCGCGACGCGTCGGCGCGTCGGTGTTCCGGATCGGGGCCGCCGGCGGTGCGACCCGCCCGTCCACCGGATACACCTTCGCCGGACTCCAACGCCAGACGAGCGCGGTCGCCGCCGCGCTGCGGCAGGGGCGCCGCCCGGTCCCGCCGGCCGGCCATTCCCTGCGGGCCCGCACCATGGACGCGGTACTCCTGCGCGCCCTGGACAGCGGCCGGGTCGACGGCCCCGACCTGTTCTGCCGGCTGTTCGCCCGCGTACCGGCAGCGCGCCTGCTGCGTTTCCTCGACGGGCACACCAGCCTGTTCGAGGACCTCGCGGTCGGCCGCCACGCCCCGATCGGCCCCATGCTCCGCAGCGCGGTCGAGCTGCCGGTCCTGCCGCGCCGCCCTTCGCCCGACCCCTTCGCCTGATCCCCTGGCCTGATTCCTTCGCCCGACCCCTTCGCTGATTCCCTTCGTTCCCCGGCTCACCCGCACTTGGAGACGGTATGACCCTGCTGCGCGACGAGGACCTCGCCGCCGCGTTCGACCACGCGTCCCGCAGTTATGACGCGCTGGTGGCCGCGAACCCCGGCTATCACGCCCACCTGCGGCGCTCGGTGCGCCGACTCGGCCTGGCCGGACACGGGGAGGGACTGCGGGTGCTGGACCTCGGCTGCGGGACCGGTGCCTCGACGGCCGCGCTCCGTTCCGTCCTTCCGGCCGCCGACATCACGGCCGTGGACGCCTCGGCGGGCATGCTGGCGCGGGCCGCCGTCAAGCCGTGGGCCGACGGCGTGCGCTTCGTCCACGTCCCCGCCGAGCACCTGGCGGACGCGGACGTCGACGGCCCGTTCGACGCGGTGTTCGCCGCCTACCTCTTCCGCAACCTCACCGATCCCGACGCCGTCCTCGGCACCGTACGCAGCGTGCTGCGACCGGGTGGCCGGCTCGCCGTGCACGAGTACAGCCTCAGCGGCCGCCGCGTCGACCGGGCGGTGTGGACTCTGGTGTGCCGTGGCATCGTCCGGCCCGCCGCGACCCTGCTGGGGGACGGGCCGCTGTACCGCCATCTGTGGCACAGCGTCGTCCACTTCGACCGGGCCGACCGGTTCGCCGCCCGAATCCGCGACGCGGGTTTCGAAAGGGTCCGCGCGCTGCCCCTGCCGGGCTGGCAGACGGGTATCACCCACACCTTCGTGGCCGTACGCGCGGAGGACGCCCGATGACCGGCCTTGCGCAACAGCAGCCTGTCGCGCGCCAGCAGCCTGCCGCGCGCCGCGGCAGGGACCGACGGGCACGCATCCTGCCCGCCCACGCGGGAGCCCGCCACGGACAGGGCCGCCCCACGGCGGCCGTGATCGGAGGCGGGATCGCCGGCCTCGCCGCCGCCACCGCGCTGGCCGAGCGGGGCGTGAGGGTGACGCTGTACGAGCGCGAGCCCTACCTCGGCGGGCGGGCCGGCGGCTGGCCGACCCGATTGCGGGACGGCAGTACCGTGACGATGAGCCGCGGCTTCCACGCCTTCTTCCGCCAGTACTACAACCTGCGTGGCCTGCTGCGTCGTACGGACCCTGCCCTGGCCCGGCTGCACGGACTGCCCGACTACCCCCTGCTGCACGCGGACGGGATGCGTGACAGCTTCCGGCACGTGCCGCGCACCCCGCCGTGGAGTGCGCTCGGCTTCGCGGCGCTGAGCCCGTCGTTCCGGCTGCGGGATCTACGCCTCATGAACCCGGTGCGGGCCCTGCCCCTCCTCGACGTCCGCGTGCCCGACGTGTACCGGCGGCTCGACGACATCAGCGCCTACGACTTCCTGGAGACCATCCGCTTCCCGGAACGGGCCCGCCACCTGGCCTTCGAGGTCTTCTCCCGGAGCTTCTTCGCCGACCCGAGGCGCCTGTCGGCGGCCGAGATGGCGCTCATGTTCCACATCTACTTCCTGGGCTCCGCCGAGGGCCTGCTGTTCGACGTGCCCAGGTCGCCCTACCCGGCTGCCCTGTGGGGTCCCCTGGCCGGATATCTCGAGCAGCATGACGCCGAGGTGCGGACCGGAAGCACCGTGGAGCAGGTCACGCCCGCGCGCGGCGGTGGGTTCGATGTGAGCGCGGACGGCGAGGAGCGCCACCACGACGCCGCGATCCTCGCCCTGGACACCGCCGGCCTGCGTTCCCTGGCGGCCCGCTCGGAACAGCTGGGCGACCCCGGCTGGCGAGAGCGCGTGGCGCGGCTGCGCAATGCCCCGCCGTTCCTGGTCACCAGGCTGTGGCTCGACCGGCCCGTCGCTCCCGACCGGCCCGGCTTCCTGGGCACCAGCGGCTTCGGCGGCCTCGACAACATCAGCGTGCTCAACAGATGGGAGGACGAGGCCGCCCGGTGGGCAGCGCGCACGGGAGGTTCGGTCGTGGAACTCCACGCCTACGCCGTCGACCCTCGCGCTCGGCGCACCGCCGAGGAGCGACGGCTCGTCGGGCAACTCCACCGCGTGTACCCGGAGACCCGGGCGGCCGGGGTCGTCGACGTCCGCCATGAATGGCGCGAGGACTGCCCGCTGTTCGAAGTGGGCGGCTACGCCGAACGCCCCACCGTGCGCACCTCCGATCCAGGCCTGGTGGTCGCCGGTGACGGTGTCCGTTGCGAGCTTCCGGTCGCCCTGATGGAGCGGGCCGCCACCACCGGTTTCCAGGCCGCGAACGCCCTGCTCGAAGGCTGGGGCCTACGCGGGCAGACCCTGTGGACGGTGCCCGACCGCGGCCGAGCCGCCGTACTCCGGCAGGCCGCCGCCTGGGCGAGCCGCTGAGCCGGCGCGGCGGCTCACAAGGTGATCACCCGCACCAGGAAGAAGGCGGCGACGAGAAGAGCGCCGAGCATGATCAGGAACAGCCAGAAGCGAGGATGTTCCCAGATGCCGCCGTCCGGTCGCTCGCGGTGCGCCTCGGCCGTCGACCCCTCGGCGGCGGGTGTCTCACCGGGCGGATGCAGGGGCTCAGTCATGATCACTCCTCTGCGAGTGCGAGATGCATCCCCATGCGATCACGAAAGCCGCTGGGGATGTCATGCCATGGCCTCTTCGCTCCTGGCACCGCGTTCGGATGCGCTGCGGTCGGTGAGGGCGGCGGTGGGTGAGGGCAGCGGTGGGTGCGGCCACCGCGGCGATCCGTCAGCCACGGGCACAGGAAGCGCGGACCGCGCGACGTACGTCCTTGCTTGATAACCATACGGGTCGACCCGTATGGTTATTGCCATGAGCTCTTCTCCGCCCTCCAGAGGGCGTCCCAGGGATCCCCGTTCACACGAGGCGATCGTCGGCGCGGTCAGCGAACTGCTGGCCGAGGTCGGCTACGCCGCGACATCGATCGGGGCAGTGGCCGCCCGTGCCGGTGTCGGCAAGGACACGGTCTACCGTCGGTGGCGGGGCAAACCGGAGCTGGTCTTCGAAGCCGTGTTCACCACCACTGATCTTGCGCCCACCCCGGACACCGGAACGCTGGCCGGGGATCTGACCGCCCTGCTGCAGGGCCTCGTCGAGGAGTTCGAGGCACCGGCAGCCGCAGCGGCACTTCCGGGGCTGCTGGCCGACTTCGCCGCCGATCCGGTGCTGAGAACCGGTATCCGCGACCAGTTCCTGGCGCCCTCCAAGCAGCGGCTTGCAGCGGTCTTCGAGCGCGCTGCGGAGCGCGGCGAGATCGCGTCCGACACGCCCGTGGACCTCGTCCTGGACACGCTGGCCGGAGCCGTGTTCTTCCACATCGGTCTGGTCGGGGAGAGCCCCGACCCTCAGCTGGCCGGCCGGCTGGCTGCCGTCATAGCCAAAGGAATCGAGATCCGATGAACGGCTGGCTCCTCGCAGCGGGCATCACCGCGTTCGGTGTGGCAGCGGTCCACTTCGCCGCCGGGCATCGGGACGTCGTCCGCCCCCTGCTGTCCGGCGGTCTCGCCGACGAACCCAAGCGGGTCCTTCATGCCGTGTGGCACATGGTCAGTGTCGACCTGGTGCTCTCCGCGGCCGTCCTGGTCCACCTCGCCCTCGCGGGCGACCTGCCGGTGACCCGCCCGCTGGGGTGGTTCGTGGCCGCGCACTTCCTCGCGTACTCGGCCGTCTTCCTCGTCATCACGCTGTCGGTCGGGTGGCGGAAGCCGCTGCTCCGCCTGCCGCAATGGATCCTGCTCCTGCCGGTCGCGGTCCTGGCCATGGCGGGCACCGCGTAGCCGCCGGCCTGGACCGCGCAGGCCTTCTTCACCGCGCACGGACACGTCAGGGGTGGGTCTGGTCCGGCCGTACCGGTTTCGCCGGCCTCGGCTCATACGGCTTATCCGGCTGTCCGGCTCAGCCGGACGGGAGCCGGAGCTCTGCGGGGCCACCGGTGTCAGGCTCGCTGAGGGTGATCGCCCCGGAGGGGCACATGCCGGTGGCCATGCGGGCGGCCGCGACGTGGGCTGCGGCCGGCTCGGCCCGCAGCAGGACCACCAGGCCGTCCTCGGTGTCCTGGTCGAAGACGTCCGGGGCGGTCATGGCGCACATCCCGGCGCCGATGCACCGCCCGCGGTCGATGCTCAGGCGAGCCGTGCTCATTTCGCGTCCCAGGTGACCGGGAGGCTCTTGACGCCGTAGATGTCCGCGCTCTCCGGCCGCAGGCGGACCTCGTCGGCCGGTACGGCCAGGCGCAGCGTGGGGAAGCGTTCGATCAGGGCGCGGAACGCCACCCGCATCTCCGTACGGGCCAACTGCTGGCCCAGGCACTGGTGGATGCCGTGGCTGAACGCCAGGTGCCCTTCGTGCGGCCGCCGGAGGTCCAGGACGTCGGGGTCGGTGAAGCGGGCGGGGTCGCGGTTGGCCGTGTTGAACGACAGGACGACCGTCGTGCCGGCTTCGATCGTCTGTCCGCCCACCTCGACGTCCTCCAGCGCCGTACGGTGGAAGGTCTTGGCGACACTCAGGTACCGCAGCAGTTCCTCCACCGCGCCGTCGGTGAGCGAGGGGTCGGCGCGCAGGGCGGCCAGTTGCTCCGGGTTCTGCAGGAGGGCGAAGGTGCCGAGGGACAGCATGTTCGCGGTGGTGTCGAAACCAGCCGCGAGCAGAATGAGGCTGATCCCTTTCAGTTCCTCATCGGTGAGATCGCTGTCGGTGAGCTCGCTCAGCACGTCGTCGGTGGGGTTCGCGCGCTTGGCCGCCACCAGCCGGGCGAGGTACTCCTGGGTCGCGGTGTAGGCGGCGATCAGCTCCTCGTCGCTCACCTCCCCACCCATGAACGCGTCGATCTGCCCCTGGAAGGACGCCCGGTCCTCGTAGGGCACGCCCAGGATCTCGCAGATCACGATGGTGGGGATCGGTTTGGCGAACGCGGTCACCAGGTCCGCCGAAGTCCCTGCCTTCTCCATGGCGTCGAGGCAGTCGGCGGTGATCTGCTCGATGCGCTCGGTCAGCATCCGCATCCGCCGCACGGTGAACTTGCCCACCAGCGGCTTGCGGTAGAGGCTGTGCTGAGGATCGTCCATGAGGAGGAACTCGCCGGGCGGCGCCGGAGGGAGCTCGAAGTCGACGACGTTCATCAGCTCCTTGCGCGAGCTGAACCGCGGGTCGGCCAGGACCGACCTGACCAGGTCGTACCCGGTGATCAGCCAGCCGGGCTTCCCGCCGGGGTGGGTGAAACGGCTGATGGGGGCGCGCCGTTGGGCGTCGGCCAGCCCAGTCGGCGGATCGAACGGGCAGCCCGGCCGGCGCTCCGTCGGCATCGCCTCGACCGTGTGAACGGACTCGTTCATCGCACGCTCCTCATCTCGCGATATGACGCGTTTGGTGTCCCCCGAAAGCTACGTTGCATTCAGAATGTGGTCAATTCCCGGAACGCATAATCGCAGCTAGACGGAGGCAAATTGATGCAATGGTCTGCGTTCGAATGCAACAGCGCATTGCAATGAGTGAGAGCGAAGGCAATACTGGCCCCCGCGCGACGCGGGCCGAGCGGCGGGCGGAACGGCGGGCGACGGGATCGTCGAGCTGGCGGTCAGGTCCGGGATGCCGAGGATGACGGCACGCGTAGGGCGGAGCGTTCCTGGAGCACGTCATCCACGACATGCGGGAGTCAGCCGACCGCCGGCGCCCCTCCTCATGTGACGGACTACCGCGCGCCGGGACTACGAGAAAGATCACCCGCACCGGCCGCGCCACTTCTTCGCCCCGCCCGGACTGCGAAGGGGGTACCGGTGACGGGCATGGCCGAGTGGCCCGGGCGCCGGGATCCCCGCACCACCCGCGAGAGGCAGCGATATCCGACCTTCACGCGTGAGACCGAGCTGAGCCTTCCGCTGGGGTTCGATGCGGCGATCCTTGCGGCGGGACCTTCACGTCCGTTGACGACAAGCCCCTAATAGGCTGACGTTTGGTCATACCGGCACATAAGCGCAGTGGTTGTGGATAGCGTCGCCTGCGCACTGCAGACTCCTCTGCCCATCGTCACGCCCGGAGACCACATGCGCCGCTCCGCCCTTGGCACCGCCACCGTCACCGCCGCCGCCCTGGCAGCAGTCCTTGCCCTCACGTCCTGCTCCAACTCCTCGACCGGCGCCGCGGACGATGCTTCCCAACCGTCCCCCGCGGGATCCTCCGCAGAGGCCTCCGCCGGGGCGACCGAGCCCGGAGGGGCCACCGCCACCCCGGCGCAGCCCGCAGACTTCGCCGGTACCGCCCACGTCACCGACGCCGACAACTACACCTTCGACATCACCTACTCCTACCGCACGACCGGCGTGCAGAAGGACACCACCAACGACAAACCGGGCTACTCCTCCGCCCTCATCAGGACCAATACGGAGCTGACGGTCACCAACACCACCCCCGGGCGCACCCTGTCCTTCAAGCCTGTGAGCGGTATCGTGGCGCCCTTCGGCGATCCCCAGCTCCAGGTGCTCGCCTACTTCAACCCGGGCCGTGCCGTGTGCTCCCTCGAAACCGTCAACTCCTTCCTTGCCACGAAGGAGAAGCCCCAGGCAGGCTGCACCGTCCAGCTCAGCTTCGCCCGCCCCGCCACCACTCTCACCGCCGGCAGCAAGGACACGCCTGAGGTGTTCAAGGGCCTGCAGAACGGCCAAGGCACGGCCGGCGTGGCAGGCGTGCCCGACGCCCGATGGGCTGCCGTTGAGGCCGAGTTGCGTGCCCCCGACAACTTCCTCATTGCGTACGTCGGAGCCGACACCGACCGGTTCAAGAGCTACCTCTGCTCCGAGAAGATGTCCAAGCTCACCCCCTTCGTCGTCAGCGCCAAGCCTGGCTGCCTCAACCTGAATCCCAGCGCAGTGCGTCAGCCCAAGACCTCCTAGCGACCCGAGTCCGAGATTCGTTCGTCAGGGTCGGGCAGTTGGCCATGATCAAGGGGTGGCGGCCTCGGTGCCCCGGCCCCGCCCGGGAGCAGTCCGGCGGCCTCGCGGCTGCCGGGCACCGGATCTTGCGGTCGTTGTGTATCCGTCACCGCCCGGCCCGGTCGGTCAGGGGCTTGCGTGAAACGTCAGTTGGCGCGCGAACACTGCCTGGACGGTTTCGGAGGCCAGGTCACGCAGCCAGCCATGGGCGCGGTCGTCGTCGTAGCGCTGGTGCCACAGCAGGTACAGAGGGACCTCGGGCAGCGGGAGCGGCAGTGGCAGCGTGACCAGGCCGAGCTGGTCCCGGGTCGCCCGGGTGACCGCGTCCGGGAGGGTGACGACCAGGTCGGTGTCGAGGGCGAGTTGCAGGGTGAAGGCGGCGGTGGGCCCGGCGGCGGCGATGCGTCGCTCCAGGCCGCGGGCGGTCAGGGCGTCGTCGATCGGGTCGCGCAGGCTTCCGCGTCGCGAAACGGCGAGGTGTTGGGCTGCCGCGTAGCGCTCGATGGTGAGCGGGCCGTCGGTGAGGGGGTGGCCCGGTCGGACGACGACGACCAGCCGGTCACTGCCGACGAGGCGGTGACGGATGCCGGGGAGCGTCGGAGCGCCCGCGCTCGATTCGAGGTCGACCTCACCCCGGCGAAGCTCGGCGTCGTCCGTCCCGGGTTCGGCCGACAGGCGCAGCCGGACGCCGGGGTCGCCCGGGAGCCGTCCTCATGACCGGCCGGACCCGTCGAGGCGTTCCGTGGGACCGGCGAACGAGAGGAAGAGAGTCCGCGTGGTGAGCAGCCAGGTGTCGTCCACCTTGCGGAAGATGTCTTCGTAGTGCCCCACCTGGACCGGGGGCCGCGGCGGTACGAGGCCCTCGCTGTAGCCGTCGACACGGTACGTGGTGAAGTAGGTGGTGGCGGAGGCGGTGTCCGCAGAGGTCACGTCGACCAGGATGTTGGTGCAGATGCGGCGTGAGAGTCGGTCTGCGGGCCGGTTGCCGAAGTAGACGCGCAGGGCGTCGTGACCTGCAATGCGGCGGTCACCGGCGGGCCATTCCCAGGTGCCGTCCGGTGTGAAGAGGTCCGCCACCGAGCCCGGGTCCCCGAGGTCGAGCCGGTGGACGAACTCGACGACCAGCCGCTCACAAGCCCGCTCGGCGAGCAGGCGCTCCATCGGGTCAAGAGTTTCAGTATTCATGATCAACTCATATCAGGTCGCCCCTGGAAGGGTGGTGGACACCGCCTGCTCCGAGGTTGTGGGCCCTCCCGGCGCGGCCCCGGGCGAGGCCGGAGTGGGCGAGACCCAGGAGCCGTCGAAGCCGTCCTCGGCCTCGCGCTCCTTACCGCCTGCGGCCTTCCCGGCCCCAGTCGTACGCTGGGCACGCGCCTTCGGCCGGATCGTGCCGCACCGCGCCGCCGACCTGCAGGCGCTGAGCGAGCCGGAGGCCGCCCGGGCATCACGGTGGAGAACGCAGATCGGTCTTCCAACAGCAGGTCGGCCGTCGGCTCTGGCCGCACATGTGGCCCTCCGTGTCCGCCGGCGTCTCCGCGTTCATTTCAGGGTGTGGTCCTCGTCGTGTCGTCGAGCCGGTTGACGCGCGACACGTTCTCCCGGTCCTCGGCGTCCGTGCTCGCCTCGGCGGCGAACCAGGCGTCGAGGATCTCCCCGAGGAGCGGTTCCGAGGTCAGGCGCAGGCTGAGCGCGAGCACGTTGGCGTCATTCCAGCGGCGCGCACCGTCCGCGGTGTAGGCGTCCGTGCACAGGGCTGCGCGTACACCGGGAAGCTTGTTCGCCGCGATCGACGCGCCCGTACCGGTCCAGCAGCATACGACCGCCTGGTCGGCGTTCCCGGCGGCCACGTCGCGGGCCGCCGCCTCCGAGCAGGCTGCCCACTGCGGATCGTCGCCGGGCCTGAGCGCCCCGTACGTCATCACGTCGTGTCCGCGGTCGCGTAGTTGCCCGAGGAGTGCGCGAGCCACGGGTTCGTCCATGTCCGAGGAAACAGAAATCCGCATGCCCCGAGACTAACCAGCCGTGGGAGGACGGTCGCCGCAGGTCGCGGTTCTGGGGGCAGCAGTACCACCAGGCCACCCCCACCCCCNCCCCGCCCAAGCCGGTCGCGGACCGCATCGGCACGGCGGTGTGCGACCGCCGGCAGTCCGTGGTTCGCGGCCGGCGTCGCAAGGAGGCCGCCACCAGGAGTGGTATCACCGTCGGGACCCGCGCCCGGGGCGCCGACGACCGCCACGTGCACGCGATCGTCGCCGAGGGGCTGCGGGAGATCTACTTCCAGGACGGCGGAACCCGAGCCGACCGGCTCCGCGTCGGGTTCGCCGACATCGACTCCTTCGACGTCTCCTTATGAACCCGGAAGATGCGTGGCACGGAACCGCCTTCGGACGGGTCGCTGTCAGCCCCGTGGCGCTGTCGGCTGCGGGCAGGGCTGCCGTCGTACGTCACACGTCACCGCCCCGGGCCGACATCCTTCAGCGGCGCACGAGTACCGGCCCGCCGAGTGACCCCATGCGCGCCCCCGGGCCGACGCGGCGGGGCCTACTTGGATTCGACTCGTCCTGCCGGGTGGGGTGCGATGGCCAGTGCCTCCTGGGCGGTCTGCCAGGCGTTGTCGCCGGGGTGGAGCCGGCTGCGGAGGTATGCCGCGGTGAGCCGGGCCAGGGCGGCGACTCGCTCGGGGTTTTCGTCGGTGGTCTCGGCGGCGTCGTAGCCGGCGATCCCGCCGAGTCCGTGCTCCGCGTCGAACAGGGTGAGCAGGGTTTTGGGGCCGGGGGCGAGGGTGTAGGGGTCGGCGTGCCAGTCCGGGCCCATGTCGGTGAAGTGCCGGGGGTCGTCCTTGTCGCCGGTGACGACCAGCGTGGGTGCGGTCATGGTGGAGAAGTCGACGGCCCCGATGACCGGCCACTGCTCCGCCATGGGCCCGTTGAAGACATCGCCGCCCCTGCCGGGCGGGGCGAGCAGTACCCCGGCCTTGATCCGCGGCTCGAGGAGGTGTACGAGGTTGCCGGTGCCGGGGTCGGTGAGTCCGGCACCCAGCAGGAGGGCGGCGGTGAAGCCGCCGAGCGAGTGTCCGGCGACGGCGACCCTGGTGGGGTCGATCCGCCCGGCGAGCTGCGGCACGGCGTTCTCGATCGCTTCGAGCCGGTCGAGGACGTGGGTCATGTCCTCGGCGCGGGAGCGCCAGAAGTCGGGTGCTCCGGGGGCGTCCGCGACCAGGGCGGTCAGTGTCCTGGAGGTGAGGTGGGTGGGCTGGACGACGACGAATCCGTGTGCCGCCCAGAAGTTGGCGAGCGGCGCGTAGCCGTTGAGCGAGGAGAGGTGGTGCGAGGGGCCGTGGCCGTGGGAGAGGAGGATGACGGGCAGGCTCGTTCCGGTCGCGGGCGCCGAGACCCGCACGTGGAGGTCCACGGGACGACCGGGCACGGACAGGACTACGGGGCTGAAGGACAGGACCGGGGCAGCCGTGCCCAAGGCGTCGGCGGTGATGGCTGTGCTCACGGCGTGGATTCCCTTTCGGTGGCGCCCGCCGCCCGCCCGCCGGGCTCTCTCGGTCGGCGGGCGGACAAGGCGGTCAGGGGTGTCCCGCTTCGACTAAGCTGAAACGGAACGCTGCTCCATTTACTATCTGGAGCATCGCTCCGTTTTGTCAACCGGTGTCGAAGGAGAACGCGATGACCGCCGAGGACCCAGCAGCGGATCCGCCGTCCCGAAGCAAGCGGGCCGACGCCCGGCGCAACCGGGAGACGGTGCTCACTGCCGCAGCCGAGGTGTTCGTCACCTCCGGCGTCGACGCACCGATCCGCCGGATCGCGGACCGGGCGGGCGTCGGGATGGCCACGATCTACCGCCACTTCCCGACCCGGGCGGACCTGGTCACCGCGGTGTACCAGCACCAGATCGAGGCATGCGCCGAAGCCGGCCCGAGGCTGGCGGCCGACGCGGATTCCCCGCTCGACGCACTGCGCCAATGGATCGACCTCTTCGTCGACTTCCTGGTCACCAAGCACGGCCTCGCCGACGCACTTCAATCCGACAGCGACCGCTTCGCCGCGCTGCACGCCTACTTCCTCGACCGCCTGCTGCCCGTCTGCGCCCAGTTGCTCGACGCCGCGGTTGAGGCCGGCGAGATCAGGCCCGGCACGCAGCCCTACGAGCTGATGCGCGGCATCGGCAACCTCTGCATCGGACGCGACAACGACCCCCGCTACGACCCCCGACGCCTGATCGCCCTCCTCCTCCAGGGACTCCAGCGATCCGGGCAGGCCTGATGCCGACGGGCGGCATCATGCCCGGGGCGCTGCCATGCGATCCGAACGGTTACTTCTCAGGCGATCCGGTCTGGTTCGCTCGCCGTTTCGGATGATCTGGTCCGGCGGTCCGCTTCTTCCGTCCCACCGGCTCGGTGGCGTCTGAGCCGTTCCGGGTGTGGCCGACGGGGTCAGGTCCTGGTCATAGCCGTGCGGCCGTGCGCACCAGGCCCGCCAGGGTGAGGGAGCGGCTGTGCGCGGGCCAGGCGAGGTGGGTCACGACGGGAGGTGCGTCGGTCAGGGGGACGGCCGCGTGCTCGGTCCACAGCCAGGAGCGGGCGGAGTCGGGGACGACCGCCACGGTGCGCCCGAGGGCGATCAACTGGGCCAGTTGCGTCTGGTTGTGGATCTCGGGGCCCGGGCCGGGTGCGTAGGTGCCGTGGGTGGGCCAGCGGGCGAGCGGCAGATCGGGGACGTCTCTGACATCGGCCAGGGACAAGGTCTCGCGGGCGGCGAGCGGGTGCCCGGCCGGCAGGACGGCGACCTGTCCCTCGGTCGTCAGTGCCTCGCTGTCGAACCCCGCGAGGGAGTTCCACGGCGCGTGCATCAGCGCGACATCAGCACGTCCGTCGCGCAGTAGCTCCTCCTGCTCGCACATACCGCACAGCAGCACCTCGATCTCGGCACTGTCGGGCTCGGCCGCATAGGCGTCGAGAAGCTTCCGCAGCAGTTCGTGGGACGCGGCGGCCTTCACCGCGAGGACCAGCCGACCGCGGGGGCCGCCAGGGCTGTCGTCGCCGCCGGCGCGTCGGGTGCGGCGAACGGCGGCCGCGGTCGCGTCGAGGGCCGCCCGGCCCTCGTGCAACAGCACCTCTCCGGCGCCGGTCAGGCGGACGCCACGGCGGTCGCGCTGCAACAGGCAGACCCCGAGGCGCCGTTCGAGCTGCTGGATCGCCCGCGACAGGGGCGGCTGAGCCATGCCGAGGCGCTCGGCGGCGCGCCCGAAGTGCAGTTCCTCGGCGACAGCCACGAAGTACCTCAACTCGCGGGTCTCCAGGGTGTCCACGGCCGGCAGCATACGCGGTGATACCTGCCGGGTATGACAGGGCACCGTACCGGTCTTGGCCGCACCACCCGCCCACGGGCCAACATCATCAGCATGAGCGAAACAACCACCGCGCTGGTGACCGGCGCGAACAAGGGCATCGGCTACGAGATCGCGGCCGGACTGGGCAGCCTCGGCTACCGCGTCGGTGTGGGAGCCCGCGACGCCACCCGACGCGAAACCGCCGTCGGCAAACTGCGCGCCGCCGGCGTGGACGCGTTCGGGGTGCCGCTGGACGTGACCGACGACCAGAGCGTCACCGAGGCCACGGAACTGATCGAACGGCTGGCCGGGCGTCTGGACGCCCTGGTCAACAATGCCGGCATCTCGGGCGAGATGGACCCGGGGTGGGTGCAGGACCCGACCGTGCTCGACCTGGAGGTGCTCCGCGCGGTCGTGGACACCAACGTCATGGGTGTCGTCCGGGTGACCAACGCGATGCTGCCGATGCTGCGGCGTTCGGCCTCGCCACGCATCGTCAATGTCTCCAGCAGCGTCGGCTCCCTGACCCGGCAGGCGGACCCGGACATCGAGATCGGCCCGGTCATGGCGGCCTACGCGCCGTCGAAGTCGTTCCTCAACGCCCTCACCGTGCAGTACGCCCGGCAGTTCGCCGATACGAACATCCTGATCAACGCAGCCTGCCCAGGACTGGTCGCGACCGACTTCACAGGCTTCCACGGACCCCGCACTCCTGAACAGGGCGCGACCACGGCGATACGGCTCGCCACCCTGCCCGACGGCGGCCCGACCGGTTCGTTCTTCGAGGACGACGGCGTCGTCCCCTGGTGACGAAGCCTTCCCAGGGAAACCCGGCGGCGGCGTCTCGATCGGGGCGGAAGCCGGCAGGCAGATGAGGGTGCAGGTGCCGGCGGGTCCGGGCATCGGGCGCAGAGCCACCGGGCCACGCGTCGCCAGGACGATTCTTCACGGAGGAACCCACTCGGTCGTTCCGGCCCGCCGGGCCGGAACGGTCCGGTTCTGACGGCAGATGCCTGACTCACCTCACGCCGTCGAGAAGCCCGTCCGGGACCGTGGGCGGGGACCAGAGGTCGGCGAGCAGCGCAGACTCCGATCCTCACGGCGGTTTCTCCACGGTTGACAGGGGAAGGCGCTGGCCAGGTGACCGGACCGACGGGGCGGCCCCGTCGCCGTATGGGCCCGAGTCCCAGATGGGAGCTGGTGACATGTCCTCCGAATCAGGCCTCAGTCGCTCGCTGCTCAGCCCTGCCGGCCCCGCGGCCATCGAGCGACGACCACCCCAGGTGGAGCCTCCGGCCAGTCGGCCGAGCGCGCGGCACGTCACGCGGCACGGACGGCGGCACCATCCGCACAGCCGGGCGGGGAGGGCGTCATGAGGGTCGTGGTGACCGGAGCCACCGGCAACGCAGGGACGAGCGTGGTCCGCGCCTTGGCGGCGGACTCGAGAGTGACGGATGTCCTCGGTATCGCACGTCGCCTTCCCGGCCTGGACATTCCGGGGGTGCGGTGGGCAGAGGCAGACATCGATCCCGGCGGGGCCCACCTGAGCGACCTGTTCTCCGGGGCGGACGCGATCGTCCACCTGGCCTGGAAGTTCCAGCCCACGCACGACCCGGTGGAGACCTGGCGTACCAACGTGCTCGGCGGCATCCGCGTCTTCGAGGCCTGCGCAGCCGCCGGGGTGCACGTCCTGGTGCACGCCTCCTCGGTCGGCGCGTACTCGCCTGGCCCGGCCGACGGCCGGCCCGTCGACGAGTCCTGGCCCACACACGGCTGGCCCGGTGCCCCGTACACCCGGGAGAAGGCCTATCTGGAGCGGTATCTCGACGGCTTCCAACTGGCCCACCCTCGCATGAGGGTGGTGCGGATGCGGCCCGGCTTCCTGTTCAAGACGGCCGCGGCATCCGAGCAGCGCCGGATATTCGCCGGCCCGCTCCTGCCCTGGCGGCTCGTCCGGCCCGGGCTCATCCCGGCACTGCCGGACATCACGGGGTTCCGCTTCCAGGCCCTGCACACCGACGACGCCGCCGAGGCCTACCGGGCCGCGGTACTACGGCCCGTCCGCGGACCGTTCAACCTGGTCGCCGACCCCGTGCTGGACATTGCGGCCGTGGCCCGACTGCTCGATGCACGGACCGTGCCGATGCCTGCCGGAGCGGCACGGGCCGCCCTGGCCGCGGCATGGAGCCTGCACATGGCCCCCGCTCACCCTGGCCTGCTGGATGCCGTCCTGCGACTGCCGCTCCTCGACGCCGGACGAGCCCGTGACGAACTGGCCTGGGCTCCTGCACACACCGCCACGGACGCCGTCGGAGCCTTTCTCGAAGGCCTCCGCCACGGGACCGGTCTCGACACCCCACCGCTCGCCGCGGCGGCGGGCGGCGCCGCGGACCGGTAGCACACCGAAACCATCCGGAGGGAGGCAAGGAGGCTCGCGATGCCCAGAGGTTCGTACGGGAACCTCGGATCCCGGCGTGACGGCGGCGACAACCCCGGAGGGACGAGCCCGTGATGACGAGCACCGGCCGGAAGGAGACGACGACGACGGGCCGGCTCTTGGAGCAGGCCATCGTGAAGCTTCTGCAACACCGCGGCCCGACCGCGGCGATCTGCCGGCCGTGACCAGTCGGCGGGCAGCGCGGCGCGCCGGTTCCATGAGGTCGCGCTTGACTGAGCGCACCAGGACCTCATGGCCGCGGCGGCCCGCGCCTCGGAGGGCTCGGGCGACAGACGGCTCGCAGCTGGATCAGGGCGTTGAGGAGGGTGGAGTCGCAGAACTCCGCTCACATTGCGAGTCCCCGCAGCACATAGGTCGCCTGCCCACGGTAAGAAGCGAGGGGTGAGGATGCGCGATGCTGTCGTCGTGGTGACCGGCGCTTCGAGTGGTGTGGGCCGGGCCACGGCCCTTCAGTGCGCGGGCCGCGGGGCGCGTGTGGTGCTGGCAGCCCGGAGTGCCGCCCGGCTGCGCGAGGTGGCGCGAGAGTGCCGGCGCCGCGGTGGTGAAGGCTACGCCGTGCCCACCGACGTGGCCGACGAGATGGCGGTGTGCGACTTGGCCGCTGCCGCCGTTGCACGGTTCGGCAGCATCGACGTCTGGGTCAATGCTGCCGGGATGGGGATACCGGTACCGCTCGATCAGACTCCTGGACGGGATCTGCGGCGGTTGCTAGGGGTCAACGTTCTCGGCGCCGTGCACGGGGCTCGCGCCGCGGTGCCGGTCATGCAGCGGCAGGGCAGGGGGGTCGTCATCGACATAGCATCCTTGCTCGGGACAGTCGTCGAAGCACAGTTCGTGGGCGGCTATGCCATGTCCACGACAGCACTCGTCACGTTCGACGAGGTGCTCAGAGAGGAGCTGGCCTCCATCGGTGAGCACCGGATCGCCGTCTGCACGATCCTGCCCAGTGGTCCACCCAGCCCCATCGGCCGCCGTACGGCCGAGCGCCGCGGCAGCGGTCTGGGGTCGGCTTCCGTCGGCCCTGCCGAGCGCATCGCCCGAGCCGTCGTGCGAACGGCCGTCAGGCCGCGCAACCAGGTTCTCGTCGGGCCGTACGAGGGACCCCTGGCTGCGGCGCACGTGCTCGCACCCGCCACCATGCGTCGGGTCGTGGCGTGGCGCACCGACAGGAACTACTTCGGGGCGGGCGCGGGGGAGCCACACTCCTCCGGCTCCCGCCACGGTGGGGGCCGCCGGAGAGGGGAACGGCTCGGTGTGTGTCGCGGCAGCCTGTGGAGGGCCGGCCGCCGGGTCGGCAGGGCTGCCGCGATGACGGTCGTGCGGGCGGCCGTCCGTCACCACCGGAGAGGCCGGAATCCATATCCGGGTGACCGGGCAGCCGGATATGGATTCGACGGACCGGCGTCCTAGTCCACGATGACCATGGCAGCTGTCGGCTTCGGGCCGACGGCCGCCGGAACCGCTGCATGCGAAGGGTCGCCCGCCACCTCTCTCCAGACACGAACGTACGTGGCTCTCGTTGCCCACACCCCCAGATCCGAGGTGTCCGCGCTGTAGGCCTGCCAGGTTCTGCCCCGTTGGTCGTCGCGGGGCGTGCCGGCCTGCGGCCTGTCGCGCCAGACGGTGACGTTGACGACCCAGCGCATCTCCTGCTTCAGCAGGTGGCCGGCGTCCGCAGGCAGGGCGGGGGCCCTCAGCGAGCCGAGGCGTTCCAGACCGAGGTGGGCGAGCGAGTAGGCGATCGCCTCTCCTCCCACGTCCCCCGTGTCGGGGCGCACCGACACAGAGATCCCCCGGAAATGCGTCGCGTCATACAGCGTCGCAGCGATTGTCGGACTGACGTCTTCCATACGCCGGCTCCCGAACGGGTGGGCATCCGCGCTGCCGCGGCTGCCGCTTGAAGGGACCGCGGTTCGTCCGGCACCTACCCGTACACGGTGCGCGTACGCCCTCCCACCCGCCAGGGCCAGTGCCGCACCCACTCCTGGTTTGAGACGCGGTAGGTGGGCAGACAGCAAGCACAGGATTCATGTGAGAAGAGGCATGTCATGGGCATCATCAGCTGGATCGTGCTGGGGCTGCTCGCCGGGATCATCGCGAAGTTCCTGATGCCGGGCCGCGACCCTGGCGGCTGCATCGTTACACCACTGATCGGCATAGTCGGAGGCCTTCTGGGCGGATGGCTGGGGAAGGTGATCTTTGGAGTCGACTCCATCGACGGCTTCTTCGACCTCTCGACCTGGATCGCCGCCATCGTCGGATCCCTGATCCTCCTCGCCGCGTACCGACTCTTCGTCCGCGTAAAAGACTGATTGCGCCCGGCGAACGGCATGGCCGCACAGGGGCCCTACTCACCGCGCGGGAGCAGCGGGCCGAGGGGCCCCAGGTCGAGGTTGAGGTCTTCGAGTGCGTAGCCGTGTTCGGCACAGAGATCGGAAAGGCTGTCGTGGAGGGCGAGCAAGGTCGCGCCCAGTTCCTCCTCCTGCTCGTCGGTCAGGTCACCGGCGTCCACCCGGCGCAGCGCCTGCCGTTCGATGAGCTGGCGCAGAAGTTCGACGATGGTGAGGACGAGTTTCAGTAGGTCTTCCTCGACGGTGTCGCGATCGGCACGAATGCGGTGTGCGACTCCGGGATGTTCCTCGCAGGAGGCAGGGGGCGGCTGTACGAGCCGGAAGGCGCGCGCCATGGTGTCGCCGACCTCGTCGAGTGCCCCCTCGGCGGGCCGGCGGGGGTGACGCGCGTGGTCGTCAGCGGTCACGGCCGTTCCCCTCCTGCGCGTCCTCGTCCTGCTCGTCCTGCACCGTGCCGGGACTTGTTTCGGAGCTGACGGACACGATGAGGGCGCGCAGTGAGATGCGGACGAGGTCGATGTCCGCGATGGACAGGACGATGTCGCCGACGACGACCACTCCGCCGCTGAGCAGCCGGTCGAGGAGGTCGACCAGAGCGACCTGGCGGCCGGGCAGCGGCTCGTCGTACTCCGCAAGGCTCATGGCGCACGCTCCGCACGCTCGTCACCGTCCGCCGGGACGGGGGCGTCGGCCGGCGCCATGGCGAAGGAGTACGGGGCCCACGGTCCGGTGACCTCGATGCGGATATCGGGGAAGTCCCGGGCGGCATCCGTCATGGCGGCCCGGAACTGCTGCGCGTGTTCGTCGGCGATCAGGTATGCGTCGTTCAGCACGTTCTCCTGCGGGCCGCTCAACGCGCCGCTCTGCGGGGCGTGGCGTATGCGCTGGGAAGTGAAACGGGCTGCGATCGCTTCGATGGTCGCCGCAGCGAGCTGGGCCTGCTCGTAGACCTTCTCGCGGGCGTGGTGCTGAATTCTGCGGCGTTGCAGGTACGCCTTGCCCGGCGTGGTGGGAGGGGCTGTGCCGACTTCACCGGAGGGCTCGCCCGCCGTGGACGCTGCGGGTGGCGGGAGGTAGATCTTCACGCCGTACTCGGTATGGGCCTCAAGCGCCGCCAGTCGTTGGGTGAAGGTCCGGCGCTGTCCGCCGAGAGCTTGCCGCGCCCGCGTGTCGTCCTGGTAGACGGTAGCCATGCGCAGCGGCAGCACCGTCGCTGCGGCGGCGACGGCCTGCACGACATCGTGGTGCGCGCGTGCCACGTTTTCGAGCCATCGGAGGTCTTCGAAGTGCGTCTTGAGGGCGGTCTCGTTGAAGTCGCGGTGCGATACGGGGCTGACGACGAAGGCGAGCGGGTCGGAGGCGGCGTCGGAAGTATCGGCCAGAAGCGTGACGGGTGCGGCGTCGATGCCACGTAGGCCGGACACGACGTCCGTGAGGTGCTCGGTCTGCCTGGTGACGGCGTAGACGTAGGTGAGGGTGCCCGGCTCGGTGCTCACTGCGGACGCTCCCGATTCGTGCGGCTGGACGGTTCACGGCGTCGTTCGTCGGGTTCGGAAGGGTCTGTCTCGCCCGTCCGGTCGCGCCGCAGAGCCTCCAGTTCGGCGCGCAAGCGGCGATTCTCCTGTTCCAGAGGGCTGCCGGTGTGGCGGGAAGACAGGGAGGGGTCGTGTTCCCACCAGTCGATTCCCATTTCCTTGGCCTTGTCCACGGAAGCGATCAAGATCCGGAGTTTGATGGTCAACAGCTCGATGTCGAGCAGGTTGATGCGGATGTCACCGGCGATGACGATGCCCTTGTCCAGGACTCGCTCGAGGATGTCGGCAAGGCTCGACGACGAACTTGAGCCGTAGGGCATCGGGGCGCGGGAGGGGAAGGCTCCGAATCGTTCGGGCAGGGGGTCGGTCACGATGGCGGCCTCGTTTCGGCAGTCACGACATGCCGCGCCGGAATTCTGCGATCTCGGCGAGCCTGTCGAGCAACTGGTTCTCCCTGAGGTCGAACTCTTCCTCGCTGATCTCCCCGTTGAGCAGCTCTTGCTCCAAGTCGCCGAGCTCGCGCCAGACGGGGGCGGGGTCGTAGTACTCCTCCTCGGCCTTTTCGACGACGCGTTCGGCGACCCATGTGACTGCCCGCATCGGTGCGACGGGGAGCGTCAGCAGGTAGGTCAGCAGTCCCATGGTGCTCTCCTCCCTTCAGACGGTGGTGGAAGGGCTGGGTTGACTCCCTACACGAAGCTGTACGGAGGCAGGGGGCCTGCGAAGCGAAGGCCGACGCCTCCATCGAGCTCGCGGCTCAAGTTCGTGTGTGCCGTCAGCAGGTCCTCCTTCTGCTCGTCGGACACGAGGAGCGAGAGGTTGAGGAAGTCGTCTCCCGTCGGTGGGTGGGTGACGTGCGCGCGAGCGAAGGGCAGCAGCGCCTGGACGAGACCGGCGGCAAGTGACTCCTGTCGTGCTTCTACCTCGCGAGCGACCAGTTCACCCAGGGCGAGGGGCAGCTGCGGGTCGGGGTCCCCCGCGCGGATCCGCTCGTTCAGGTCTCCGGCTTCGGGGGAGTCCTGCAGGATCTGGTGCAGCAGCGGCCCCTCATCGTCCTGGGAGACCCGCACGTTGTACTCTGCGCAGCCTTCAAGTCGCCGGAGGGCGTCGAGGTAACCGTCGGCGTTGCTTTCCAGTACCTGCCGGACCGCGCTCTCGTCAGCGGCGATGTAGCCGAACTGCAAGGGCAGAATCGGGCCGTCGGCCATCAGCTGTTCCTGCACCTCCTGGTGCAGAAGGAGGTCCCGGCGCTTCGGCCGGATCTCCTCGGAGACATCACTGACGACTGCGCTCAGGGACCCGGCGGTGACCGAACGCAACGGCGCCGGCTTGGAACCCACGCCGTTCAGGCCGTCGAGACGCCGCGGATGAGTGTCGGCGGCGATCGAGTACACGTAGAGCGCCATGGCTCACTCCTTCTCCCGGCGCACCGGGCGCCGGGCCGGACGGCGCCGTCTGGGAGCTTCCTCTTCCTCCGCTTCCTCGTCCGGTTCCTCACCGCGGGAGGACTTGCCGGTCAGGGAGTCCGTGACCGCTTCGACGGCACCGCTCAGTGCGCCTTTGGACTTTCCCCGGGCACCTCCCTCCACCACCTTGCCCACGACATCCGGCAGCTGCGCCGGGGCCTTGCGGCCGGCTTCCAGGTCGAGTCGGTTGCATGCCTCGGCGAAGCGGAGATAGGTGTCGACGCTGGCCACCACGATGCGCGCGTCGATCTTGATGAGTTCGATGCCCACCACGGAGATGCGCACGAACACGTCGATGACCAGCCCGCGGTCCAGAATGAGCTCAAGGACGTCGTAGAGGCTGCTGGTGTTCCCGCCCCCTCGGGCGATGGCGCTGCCGCCCTGCGGCACCATGGTCATGGCGCTCCTTCCCCCGGCGGCCTGTGCTCAGGTCGGCCGGTCGATCATGCCTCGGGTGTAGCGGCGGGTGCGTTCGTAGGAGATCAGCTCGCCGTCCTCGTCCAACGCCACCTTGTAGCTGGCCATGACGCTGGTGGTGTCCGGGATGCGCTCCAGCTCCACCACCTCCACCTGGGCCACCCAGCCGTCATCCGTGGGCTTCAGTGAGGAAACGGAGTCCGGCGTCCGCCCGAGAAGCTGTGCCAGCTGCTCGGCCGCCGACTGCATCGCCGACGCGGCGTTGCGCACGCCCGCCCGCTTCCGGGCACCGGCGCGCCGTGACGGCTGCCGACCCTGCTGTTCGCCCTCGTCGGCAGTCCGAGAAGGGACCCGCCGCGGGCGTGCGGGTTCTGATGCGGCCATGTGCCACTCCCCTGGGAGACGGCCTCCCAAGAACAAGAATGTCACTAAATCTGCGCATAAGTCCTGGATGGGGGGCAGGTGCTTGTCAGGACAGCCCAGGCAGGACCGATGCGTCGGCCGGAAGAACAAGACGTCCCGCTGAGCTGAACACGTCCTGCTGCGCTGTCGTCCACGTCACCGACAGGTCCGAGGTCCCTGGCCAAAGGGGATGATCATGCAAGACACCACCAAGATTGCGCTCGCAGCCGCGCTGGCTGGGGGCTACGTGCTCGGCCGGGCGAAGAAGGGCCGGATGGCCTTCGCCCTGGCGACTTACCTTGCCGGCCGTCGCTTCGGCCTCGAGCCGGAGCAGCTGCTCAGGCAGGGCATCTCCAAGGTCAAGGAGATGCCGCAGTTCGCCGATCTGAGCGACCAGCTGAGGGGTGAAGCCCTCGATGCCGGTCGGCAGGCTTTGACTGCTGCGGCCAACCGTCAGCTCGCCAGCTTCGCGGACTCGCTGCACGAGCGCACGCTCGAGCTGACGCGTGGTGGCCGGCGGCAGGAGGACGAAGACGAAGAGCCCTATGAGGACGAGGCCGACTCCGACGAGTATGACGAGGAGGAAGAGGAGGAGGGCTACCCCGAAGCCGAAGCCGAAGCCGAAGAGGAGGAGCCTGAGGAAGAAGAGGAGGAGGAAGAGGAGGAGCCAGAGGAAGAGGAAGAAGAGGAGGAGGAAGAAGAGGAAGAAGAGGAACCGAGAGACGAAGAAGAAGGTGCGGAGGAGGACGAGGAGGAAGAGGAACCGGAACCCGCGCCGCGACGGCCCGTCCGCCGTCGTGCACCACAGGCCGCTGACACCCGCCCGCGTGGAGCCACGCAACACCCCCGCGCCCGCAAGAAGTCCACGCCGGCCAAGAAGACCGCGTCAGCCAGAAAGTCCGCTCCCGCTCCCGCAAAGAAGGCCGCTCCCTCGAAGAAGACCGAAGCGAAGAAGCCGGCGGCCAGGAAGACGAGCAGCGGAAAGCCTGCCGCGAAGTCGGCGCCACCTGCGAAGAAGGCCTCAAAAACTACCTCATCGGCCCGGCCCGCCAAGAAGACGGCTACGGCCACTCCGAGGAAACGATCGGCAGGCCAAGGCCCTCCGCGTAAGACAGCTGCGAAGAAGACAGCCGCGAAGAAGACGGCCGCCAAGAAGACAGCAAGCCGAAGTCCGGCACGCAAGACGGCCGCCAAGACGACGGCGTCCCGCAAGCAGTCCGCGCGGAGGTAGCCATGGCAACCTCAGACCGCCCCAGAGGAAGCGAATCCACGACGGGGCTGGACCAACTGCTCGACGAGCTGTCCAAGTTCCTCGGCGCTCAGGCGGAACAGCTGGCCGAGAAGGCAACCGACAAGCTCGGTGACATCACCGACCAGCTTTACGACGTGGCCGAGAACGGCGGAAAGCTCTCCGACGTCGGGGGCATCGGTGCACGGCTCCTTCAGGGTGACTCGCCGCTCAAAGCTGTCGCCGGCCAGACACTGGGAAATCTGAAAGACAAAGTGGCCGACACGGCATCCCAGGTCTTCGGCAAGAAGGGTCGAGGGCGTAAAGGAGGAGGCGGCGTCGTCAACATCATCGAGGCGATGGACATAGGGCTGCCCTTGCGCACCACGTATGACCACTGGACGCAATACGAGAACTTCAGCAGTTTCACCAAGGGCGTACGTGATGTCTCACGCAACGACGACACCACCAGTGACTGGAAAGTCAAAGTCGGCCCGTCAACCCGGGGCTGGAAGGCGACAGTCCAGGAACAGATACCCGACGACCGCATCGTATGGAGCTCCGAGGGGGCCAAAGGTACTACTCGCGGCTGCGTGAGCTTCCACGAACTGGCCCCGTCCCTGACCCGGATCGTCATCGTGGTCGAGTACCACCCGGCAGGACTGTTCGAGAAGACCGGCAACCTGTGGCGGGCTCAGGGCCGCCGTCTGCGCCTGGACCTCAAACACTTCCTGCGCTACGCCACCCTGAGCACGGACGAACCCGAGGGCTGGCGTGGAGAGATCCGTGACGGCGAGGTGGTCCAGACCCACGAAGAGGCTCTCGAAGCGGAAGAGGAACAGGACGCACAGGGCGGGGAGGACGACGAACAGTACGAAGGAGAGAACGAAGAAGAGGAGTACGGGGAGGACGAGGAACCCGACGCGTACGAAGACGAATCCGACTACCCCGACGAGTCCGAGGAAGGGGCGGCAGAGGAAGAGGCCGACGAAGACGAGGCCGACGAGTACGAGGACGACGAATATGAGGACGACGAATATGAGGACTCTCGTCCCCGCCGACGCGTCCGACAGGCGGCCTGAGTCTCTGGGGACCTCGCGCAGGCCGCGGCGCGCTGAGGTCTAGGAAGATGATCCTGATGTCTCCATGGAGGCGGCGCCTGCGGCGCTTCAGCAAGAGGAGGAAAAGACGTCGTGCGCTGCACCGCTGGAAGCCGCGGTCCGTTATACGACGGATCTTCACGCGCCTGGCGGTGTGGGGAGCACGCGCGACGCTCTGGGGCATGCGGCTGGCGGCGCGACGCTTGCTGCGCGCCATCTTCCTTGCCCATTGGGTCTGAGACTGACGGGCCTACCTTGCTGCGCACAGACGGGTGTCTGCTCCGTCCCCGGTGACGCGGACGGTACCCGTGGCTCTGTGCGCGGAGATCGGGTTCTGGCACGACCTCCGTCAAGCGGTCACGGTTGGTGACCAGTGTGCGTTTCGAGTGCGTGATCCGTCCTGGAGAACCCGGTCCCGTCCCCGCCATTGACGCGGTCTCCCGAGCCGGTGACTCGCTGGAATGCCCGCTCCAGCACGTCGATGACCTGCTGGTCGGGCAGTCCTTCGAGTTCATCGACGAAGTCTGCGGCGGGGGAGGGCGAGGGGCCGGACGTGACCGGCCAGGACCGAGCGGCTGGGCACGCCGCCGCGGTCGGCACGCAGCCGACCGCGGCACGGATGGCTCACCGTGATCACAGGAGGGTGTCCTTGCCCTCCTCCTTGAGCTGACGGGCCCGACCCCTGGTCTCCAGAGCCGCACCCTTGGCCGCCAGGGTCTCTTTGCCCATCGCGTGGGCGGTTTTCCGGACGACCTTGCCCGCTACTTGCTCGATCCCAGCTTTGACCTTCTCGCTCGCGCTCATGTCCATCCTCCCGATGTCGGACTCGGGCCTGTGTTCATCGAGGGTCGGCAGGAATTCTCCTGCCGACCCTCGTGCATCTCCACACCCGGCACCCGTAGGGGTCAGTGCTTGAGTGTGTCCTTGGCCTTCTCGGCGGTCTGCTTGGCATCACCTGCAATCTGCTCGCGCCTCCCCTTCATTTCCAGTCCCTCATTGCCGACGACCTTCCCCGTGGTCTCCTTGACCTTTCCCTTGGTCGTCTTGGCTGCACCTTTCACCTTCTTGCCTGCGCCCATGCATTTCACCTCCGTCGGCATTCAGCACCCGGCCTCTACCCGGTCTGGCGACGACAATGCATATATTCGCTCTCATTTGTCACGGTCACATGCGAGGTGGGCGGGGAGGGGGGCGACGATGGTTTTGCCGCCGCGGTGGGAGCGGACGAAGGTGCTGGGGGCAAGGGCCTTCACCATCCGCCATCCGAAGCCGCCGGGGGTGTGCGGGGAGGGCGGCCTCAGGTGCGGCTGGAGAGCCGAGTGGTCGGACACCTCAACGGTGACCTGGCCGCTCCGGGCCGTCACCCGGAAGCCTGTGACCCCTCCTGCGTGACGCAGCGCGTTGGAAACGAGCTCACTCACCACCGTCAGCACATCGGAGACCAGTGCGGGGGGTGCGTCCTCCTCGGCCAGGACAAGGCGTGCGGTCTCCCTTGCCTGCGCACACGTCATCCCGGCCGCCAGACCCGACGTGCCGATGCGGGGCCTCATGCTCCTCTGCTTCCCCAGGTGTGACAAGAGATTCCGGCCCTGCACCCGCAGCGGTTCATCCGGCTTGGCCAGTGGTGTCGCGAATTTCGAAAAGAGGCAGCGCTCCGGTCATCTCCAACATCCTGCGCAGCTGGCTGGGAAGCGGGCCCTGGAGGGCCAGCGCACGGGTGTTCCGCAGCCGGATCAGGGCGTTGAGGAAGCTGGAGTCGCCGAACGACACCTGCCGCACGTCGACAATCAGGAGGCTGGCCGGCACCGGCCGGACGTCGCAGGCATCCATCAGCAGTCCCGTGGTGTCCAGGTCGAACTCGCCGGAGCAGACGACCACCCGCACACCGTCGGCCTCGGCCCTGACCGTCACCTGCGGCGCATGCATTTTGCCTCCGGAAACACGAGCGGATCTGACCACGCTGACCGTATGGGATGCCTATCACAGGCCGTAAGCCACGAAACGAAGCTTCAGAAGCTTCGCCGGATGACCTTGAATGCGTATACCTGCGTGTCGTCGATGTGGACGGGCAGGGTGGGCAGGGTGGGCTGGTCAGCGGGGGCACGCTCTCCCCAGGTTCATGCGAACCTCCCCGCGCCGCACAGGTACCGCTGTCCGGGCAGAGCATGTACGACGAGGTGGAGCTGTTCCTCACCGAAGCGACACCGCAGGTGCTGGAGCAGGTCGAACAGGCCCGCCGGACGCACCAGACCCTCCTCGACCACGGCCACCGCAGCATCGCCACCGGCCAGCTCCTGCGGATCGCTCTGGTCGGCACTCACAGCCGGCTGGTCAACGCCGGCCAACCCCGGCCGCTGCGGGTACGCAACGGGCTGGCACGGCCCCGTCCGAGGCGCCGCAGGCCACACCGAATGAGGTGTCGACGGTGGGAGACGCGGCCCCCGGCTCACGTCCGTCGATGTCGCCTGCCGGCCCACCACGCCGCAACGGCCACCCCGGTAGCGGCCACTACCCATACTCGACGACGGGACAGGACGGCCGGCGTCGCTGGGACGCCATGGGAGGCCTCGCCTTGCCCCGCCGGGCGACAAGCAGACGCAGCTGCGCATGGGGCAGGCCGACGTCCACCGGGGTGTCGAGGGAGGGGTGAGCAGACACGGGGCGGGTAGGCGCCGGGAGTCCTGGCCGACGTGTAGGCCGGCCGGGCGCGGCCTTCGAGGAGAGGGAGGCAGACATGTCAGCACGTATTCCGGACCCAGAGCCGCGCAACGCGTCCCGGCCCTACGAGGGGGTGCCTCCCGGCGAAACCCCGCCCGGCGAGTCGAGCACCGGCTCCGGCGCGGGCCCGTACCGTCCCCTGACCCGCGGATGGGGCAAGGGCCCCCTGGTGGTGATCTGCCTCGTGGCCCTGGCCTGCGCCCTGTTCTTCCTCGCCTACGCCATCATGCTCAACGTGTGAGCGGCGCCGACGGCGCGCACACGGCCTGCCGGCCGGCGTTTCGGCCTACTTCACAGCGGCGTTCTCGTTGTCCAGCAGGTCCAGCAGCAGTGCCCGGTGAAGGGCGGCGACCGGTTCGAGCAGATCCGGGTGGCGCAGCAGGGGAGCGGCGTCGTGTTCGTGGTCCCCGGGGTGCGTGAGACGGGTGAGTTCGCCGGCCTGGCCACGGTCTACGAGCTGGTGGGCGTCGGTGGCGAGGGCAGGGGTGGCGAGGAGGCAGGCGGCCCAGCTGACGACGGTCTCGTCCACCCAGGTCCGCCAGCCGGCGTCGGTGTCCGGGCTGTCCGGGCTGTGCTCGGCGCCGGTCAGCCAGTCCAGCCGGGCGCTACCGCCCGGGCCGAGGAGGTGCAGGAGCTGGGCGTCGAGCGGGGTCGGGTAGCGCAGGGCGGCGGCCAGAGTGACGGCCTGCCGGGCCTGAGCCTCAGCCAGGGCCCGGCTGAACGCGCCCGGGGCGGGCGGGAAAGCGGTCAGGAGCCAGCGGGTGCCGGCGGCTATGACGGGTGTGAGTTCGGCGGACACGGCGGCTTCCTCGGGGGCGTGCTCGCCCTGTCCCATGGGGTTCGCGAGCTGCGGCGCGAAGCTGCGCCGCTCCGCTCGTGGCCGACCAGCGTAGCCGCAAGGGTCAGCCGTGCGGCATGACGCACGTCACCGTTCGCCCGCAGGCGGCGGGCCCGGATGGGTGTATGCGGGCCCGCCCCCCAAGACCGTGTCCTATGTGGTGAGGCGGGTCAGCCGCTTGTAGCAGCAGAGGGCTGCTGCTACAGGGCTGTCCCGTAAATGATCTCCGAGTCGGGGCTATCCAGGACGACTCAGACGCCGTGATCACTGCTGCCATGCGGAGATCATCCCGCACGGCGGGAACGCCTACGTGGACTGCAACTCGCGAACTCGGGCACGGAAGATGCGCCAGCGCCGCTCGTTGTCGTGCACCAGCGTTGCCGACTCCGTCATCAGATCAGCTGCCCGGTCCAGCAGCTCGGAAGCCGAATACAGGTAGGCGGGGGCCGTACGCCCGCCCCCCAGATCGGCCCGCAGCGCCGCCGGAGCGAAGTCGATGCAGGCCAGCAGGTCAAGAGCGCGCCGCAACAGCCGTGCGACCAGGGCCTGGAGGCCCGCCGACTGCCAGTCGTTGGCGATGATCCGATGCCGCTCCCCGAGCAGGTCGACCAGCGCGGGATAGGCAGCCAGGCCCCCCGCGATCTCCCACGCCTGCTCCATCGCACCGGCCAGCCAGGCACCCGTCTGCTCGACGTCATCCGCCAGCAGCCCGACCTCACGTTTCAGTCGCTGTAGTTCGACCGGCTCGCCCTCCCCTTCCATGAAGAGGATCCCCGACGCCGCGGCAAGCCCGGGGGCATTAAGGTCCTCCGTGCCGGCGAACGCGGCCGCCGACGTCTGCTCACCCACGCCTACCACGCTCCACCGGTCGGCCAGCGTCTTCAGCGCCCGAGACCGCGCCTGCAGCTCGGCGGCCTGCCGCAACGGAGCCTGCGAGTAGTACTCCTCATGCTCGCGATGGAACCGCGCGAGATTGTCGATCAACTGCAACAGCGACTCAGGAGGGCTGAGCTGCGCCTCGTCCTCGGCCATGTCAGCAGTGTGCACCAGGTCCCACGGGCACAGACGTCCAGCCACGCCCGCACGCGTCGGATGCGAGCCGCGCGGCCCTCACAGATCTCTACGGGACAGCCCTTGGCTAAGTTAGGCCGAGAAAGGCCAGGTAGTTGCGGGGGTCACTGCAATTTCTTCAGGCAGTACGACCCGGAAGCGGCGCGTTATCTGACGACGGATCCGCTCGGGCTGATTGCCGCTCCCGATCCGTCCTCCTGTGTGCACAATCCTCTGACGTGGTGCGATCCTCTCGGTCTGGCCCTTGACTGCACGCCGCTGAGAGAGGGCTACACCTTTCAGCCGGGCTTCGAAAAGGGGCCGTACCGCATTGACGTTGTAGATAAGCGCATCGCGGACATGCGTGAGATCTACGGAATCAAGCCCAAAGATCCCGACGCCATGATCGGCGTCATCGGGACCCGGATCACCAGTAAAACCCTCTGGAACAACGGGCCCTACCGCATCGACGTGGAGAATCCGGATCCCGGCGGTGGAGCCGGTCAGCTGTACTTCCAGGACCAGTCCAACAAGGGGGCCAAGTGCCAGTACAATTTCGAGACCAATCGGTTCGACGGCCTTCCGCGATATCCAGAAGGCGGTAGGGAATACTCCGGGTTTATCGGAGGCATCAGGAAGGGGCTCTCCGCACTCGGAGAGGGGTGACAAGCCATGCGTATGAACCGGAAAATGACAGAACTCCTGGCGCAGTACCCGCCGACAGGGCTCACGGACGATGACATCCCGTCCCTGTTTCGTGAGGTAAAGGAGGAGGGCTGGTCATACACGCCCAACGGGGCCCGCGTGCTGACCGGGCTCCTTCCTGATTTCGCCGCCTCATACTCCGACGTGCTCCGGGAGGAGACGTCGATCAACGGGCGGGGTATGACGGACTACGACCTCCCCGTGGCGGAATCCGAGCGCACGAGGCCCCTCCTGAGGCGCTGCCTCGCCTACGCCCTCGCTTGCCTCGACGAGGCGGAGAAGAAATTCGGCGACCAGGAGGTACGGTCCTACGTCGTCCTTTCCTTGGGGGGTGTCGACGACGACCTCCTGACGGCCACCGTCACCTTCTGCACACACGACCCGAACACCAACCCCTATATTCCGGACCTCGAGAACGTTCAGAACGAGGCCGTTGCCGAACTCACCTCGTCCGACGGACGTGTGTGGTGTCCATAGGACGGCTGCTGGGGAAGGGCGGGCGCTGCGCTTCATGGCGCCCGCACGGTCTGGACCGGGCCGGTCCGGCGACCGTCGAGTGGGGCGGGGTCGTGCGGAGCGCAGGGTGACGCCGCTTGCGAGTTGATGCCGATCCGGTGGCCGAGGGCCGCATCCCTGCCGATGAACGCCGCCGTCACCTCGCAGGTGAACCCGACCGAGGCGCCGACGCACACGACGCTGCCTCACCGCGGGCGCCGAGCTCGTCAGCACCAGGCGGTGGAGCTTGGCCCACACCCGGGCCTTGCTCCACTCGGAGAAGCGCCGGTGGGCTGTTGCCCCCGACGGCCCGAACGATGCCGTCGGCAGTTGCTGCCACGTACAGCCCGACGTGGCCACGAACACGATCGCGGCCAGCACTTCCCGATCACTGTGCCGGCGCCGGCCACCGCCCCGAGACCGGGACGGAGCCTCCGGCACCACCCGCTGGAACAACACCCACAACTCATCCGGCACCAGCCGCTCAACAATCCCCACCACGACCAACAGCCGTAGCCAAGCATCCGAATGAGATGAGTTCTAAGGCGGGTTCAGGACTTGCCACGACCGGTCACGAAGTCGCGTGCCCGGTCCACCAGGCCGGCGCCCGGTGCCAGGAGCTTGCTGGCCGTGGGGCTGCTCGGGGCGGCGGGGTGCGGGCGGGTGGGCGCCATGGTCTTCGCGCGGCGGATCTTGTCACCGAGGTCGTCCAGCTGCTGCGGGGTGCAGGCTCGCTCCAGCATCGGGAAGAGATTGCTTTCCTCGTCCTGGACGTGGGCGGCGACCTCGTCCATGAGATCCTGCAGGAGCGGGCTCATCTGCGCGTCGTCGGTGTCCATCTTCTCCAGCTGCTTGAGCAGCTTCTCCACCCGACCGTGATCCTCGACCTCCTTGTCCGCCATCCCGTCGCCCCCGGGGACGTGCTTGCGTACCGCCGGGTAGAGGTACTGCTCCTCGGCGACCGAGTGCCGCACCAGCTCGATGGTGATCTCGTCGATGAGATCACGAAGCCCCTGCCCGCCGCCGGTCATGGCCTGGAGACGGCTGAACATCTCCTCCACCTCCCGGTGGTCGGCCATCAGCTCGTCGATCACATTCCCGCCGTGTCCCATCTCGCCTCCATGCGTATTTCGTGGTGGTGCCGCTCCGGCCCGATCCGATCGCTTCCCCGCCGCGCCTGGTGGCGCCCGGTCGCACAGGGCCTCTCATTCGTATGGCGGGAGACAGCCGTCCTGTCACCGGACAGACGAGACGAGACGGAAGGCGGGTGCCTCACAGCCGGCCGGTTCTGCGTGCTCTGCCAGCGGAGCTGTTCGGGGACGCCCCGCGCCATTCGAGGAGGAGGGCGATCCGGCGCAGAGCGTCGTCCGGGGTCATGGCAGAGGTGTTCCACCGGTGGCGTTGACGATCTCGCCGGTGATGTAGGAGGCCTGGTCGGAGGCGAGGAAGACGTACGCGGGTGCCATCTCCGCCGGCTGCGCGGGCCGGCCCAGCGGCGACTGTTCGCCGAACTTCGTCGGGTCGGGCATCGTCGCCGGAATCAGCGGGGTCCACACCGGTCCCGGCGCCACGGCGTTCGCCCGGATACCGCGCTCGGCGAGCATCTGGGCCAGGCTGTGGGTGAAGGAGATGATCGCGGACTTGGTCATGGCGTAGTCGAGGAGGTGCGGGCTGGGCTGGTAGCCCTGTACGGAGGCGGTGTTGATCACCGAGCCCCCGCGGGGCATGTGGGCGAGCGCGGCCTTGGTGAGCCAGAACATCCCGTACAGGTTGGTCTTCATCACCCGGTCGAACTGCTCGGTGGTGATCGCCTCGATCCCGTCCGGCTGCGCCATCTGATAGGCCGCGTTGTTGACGAGCAGGTCGATGCCGCCCAGCTCGCCGACCGCCTTGTCAACGAGGGCGGTGCACTCGCCTTCGTGCCGGATGTCGCAGGCGACGGCTACCGCTGTGCGGCCGGCTTCGTGGATCAGCCGGGCGGTCTCCTCGGCCTCCTCGGCTTCCTCGGGCAGGTGGGTGAAGACGACGTCGGCGCCTTCCCGCGCGAAGGCCAGGCAGACGGCCCGGCCGATTCCCGAGTCCCCGCCGGTGACCAGCGCCTTGCGGCCACGCAGCAGCCCGTGGCCTTCGTAGTCGGTCTCGCCGTGGTCCGGGCGGGGATTCATCGCCTCGGTCGAGCCGGGATGGTCCTGGTCCTGCTCGGGAAATGGGGGCCGGGGGTGCAGGGCCACCGGATCGGTGAGGTGGGCCTGCTCGTGGGAGGGCATCGCGGTCTCCTTCCGGCACGGCCAATGGCCGGTGTCAGGTAGAGGGCGGGTACGACGCGGCCTTGAGGCGGCGCGCCAGGTGTGCGGTGTTCGCGGCGAGGGTTTCGGTGGTGGCCGCGGTCTTCTCGGGAGTCTTCTCGAGATCCTGGTAGTCGGTGCCCTGCATGGCCTCGCCGACCCAGTAGGTGGCGGCGTTCGGGGCGAGGGAGAAGCCGACGTCGTTGAGGCCTTGGAAGAGCTCGGCGCTGACATGGTGTGCACCGTCCTCGTTGCCGACGACGCAGACCGCGGCGGCCTTGCCGTAGGTGAGCATGCGGCCTTCGCCGTCGCTCTCGCCCAGTTCGGCGTCGAGGCGCTCCAGGACCCGTTGGGCGATGCTGGAAGGGTGGCCGAGCCAGATCGGCGTGGACAGGATCAGGATGTCGCAGCCCAGGATCGTGTCGCGGATCTCCGGCCAGGCATCACCGTCCCCCATGTCTACCTCGACGCCCGCTTTGACGTCGTGGTCGGCGATCCGGATCACCTTTCCGGTGACGCCGTGATCCGCCAGGGCGGCCATGGTCTGCTCGGCCAGCAACTGGGAGCTGGACCGCTTCGGCGACGGCGAAAGCGTGCAGACCAGCGCGACGGCGCGCAGAGGTGTGGTTTCGGTGGTGATGTCCATGTGGTCCGGCTACCCCGATGGTCATGCCGTATCCCTCGCCCATGTGCCGGGGGATAGTGGCCGGCGGATCCACGCTCGGCCGTCCGGCCGCGTCCTGGCCTGTTCTGTACGGCCTGGCTGATCGATCACCGGACCGGGTTCCATACGCTGGTTTGTGACCGTCTCGGGACGGCCGCGGCCTCGCGGCCGCCGCCGGGGGACCGCGAGCCGCCCAGGTGTACCGACTGGCGGAGCATCACACGGCGGGTGCTTCGGCGATCCACTGGGCGAGGGAGAGCAGAGTGGTTTCGGCACTGCTCGCCATGTAGTCGCTGAGGGCGTCGAGCTCTCCGCGGGTGGAGCCCAGCACAGGGTCGAGGCGCAGGAGTTGCCAGGACTGCTCGAC
>NZ_LBMK01000004.1:0-24436 GCF_001005295.1 Streptomyces yangpuensis
TGTGGGAGAGTAGGACGCCGCCGAACAATCATTGTGGGAAAGCCCCGCACCGTCATGGTGCGGGGCTTTTCTGCGTTCACGGGGTTTACCTGGAGTGTTTTACTCAGCGCATTCCGAATCCGAATCTTGCCAGGTAGTGCCACACCCGCTTGAGGGCTTGTTCGTCGTACCGGCCCGTGCGGGCCGCCTCGCCGAGGATGTGGGGGGTCAGCCGGCCGGCGACGGCTATCTCCGCGCCGAGGTCGACGTACTCCTGGCCCCGGTATTCGGGGTGGCGGCGGAGCTCGGCGACCGTGAGCAGGTAGCCCGGGTGCCATTCGGTGGGGCAGGGGAGCCGGGCGGCTGCGGCCTCGACCGGCGTACCGCGGTAGCTGGGGTCCAGTACGAGAGCGGCGACATCGCGTTCCAGCAGGACAGGCGTGTGGACCTGGGCCTCGATGTAGTCGTCGAGGGCGTCCTGGTCGTCCGCCTCGGCCAGGGCGATCAGGGACATGCGGTCCGCGACGCCGAAGGAATCCGGTTCCAGGTAACTGTCCGGGTAGCAGAAGGTGGTCAGCGGCAGGGCTGCGGGCGTGAGGCGGAAGTGCGCGGAGCCGAAGCGCGGGGCGGCGCCGGCCGGGTTGCGGCGGAAGTTCAGGGCGCCGTACACGGGGCGGGCTTCAGGGGGCGCGTCGTCGTAGGCTCCGCCGAAGATGCGGCTCTCCCACAGCCAGCGGGCGCCCCCGGGATGGGCGGTGAGACCGCCGTTGCCCGTTCCCGTGACGAACTGGGAGCGGTACACGCCGTCCTCGGCCAGCGCGTCGAGGATCGGACGGTCGCCGGACCAGCGGTCGGGATGGAAGTTGAGGGTCACCGCGACGGCCGGGTCCAGCGGCCGGCCGTGGGACCGGGCAGTGACGTGCTCGATGGCTCTGACGTGCGGATTCATGGGTGAAGTGTGACTGATGGATGGTTAGGATCTCCGCTCGTGAACGAATTGCAGTACGTGATACGTCCGGTGCGTGCCGACGAGTGGGAGAAGGTCAAGGAACTGCGGATCGCCGGGCTCAAGGACCCGGCGGCTCCGGTTGCCTTCCTCGAGACGGTGGAGCAGGCCGAGGAACACCCCGACGAGTTCTGGAAGGGGCGGGCCGAGGGAGCGTCGCACGGGCGGGTCGCCCGGCAGTTCGTCGCCGAGGCCGCCGACGGACGGTGGGTCGGTTCGGTGTCCGTCCTCGTCGAGGAGGGCGGGACCGTCGACTTCTTCGATCAGGCCGTCGAGCGGACGCAGGGGCACTTGGTCGGGGTGTTCGTACGGCCCGAGCGGCGCGGGACCGGGCTGACCGAGGCCCTGTTCGCGGCCGCGCTGGAGTGGGCCTGGGGGCTGGAGGAGCCGGTCCTGGAACGCGTACGGCTCTTCGTGCACGAGGACAACGCGCGGGCCGGCGCCTTCTACCGGAAGTACGGCTTCGAGGCGACCGGCACCGTGATGCCGGTGCCCGGGAACCCGGCGGCCAAGGAGCTGGAGTACGTGCTCCGGCGGCCCGCCTAGAGGTCGGCTCCGGGCCAGCGGGAGCGGGCCTGTTCGCGGCTGCGGCACAGGGCGAGGAGGGGCAGCGTGGCGCCGGCCAGCAGCTCCGGGAGCTGGGGGATCGGGGCCACGGCCGCGACGTCTTCCAGGACCAGGGAGAGTGGTGGGTCGAGCCGACCGTGGGATGACCGTGCGGCCATGCGGCGGCCGTGCTCGACCACGTGAGAGGCGAGTGCGGTCAGCAACGGCATCGCACCCGGGTGGGTGCGAGGGTCCTCCAGAGATTCACCCACCACATACAGGCTGCCCCCTTCGGACAGGAACGAAGCCAAAGTGAGCGAATCCGTTCGGTTCGGATTGCAGGCCTCGCGGATGTGGATCGAGGTGAGGCAGGAGAGGGCACGGGCCGTCAGGTTCAGTGCGAGCTCGCGGCGTTCGGGGTGCGCGGTGAGGGCGCTCTCCAGTTCGCCGGCCGCGCCCGCGGCGGCGTCGGGGTGGGTGCGCAGGATGCGTACCGGGTCCTGGGCGCTGTTGCCCTGGGCCCAGCGATGGAGCTGTTTGAACGGGCGGTCGTCGAGGGCGGCGGCCTGGAGCCAGCTGCGCAGGAGCGTTTCGGCGGTGTCGGCCACCGCCTCGTCCATCCGGGCCTGGGGGCGTACGGGGGCCAGCAGGGCCACCGCGCGGGCGGCGGCGGTGTCGCGGTGGGCGCAGCCCTCGGCGGGGTTCCAGTGCATGCGGGCCGGGGTGTCGCACAGGTGGGAGGGGTCGTAGAGGAGGACCGGGCCGAGTTTGGCGCGGGCGTCCTTGGTCTCGGCCCAGAGGGTGGGGGAGGAGGTGACGATGAGGGCGGCTCCCTCCGTCTCCGCGATGCGCTGGGCTGCGGCGCGCAGGCGGTCGTCGGGGCCGGCGTACGTCATCCCGTGCGGGGCGGGGGCTGGGGTGACGGTGGTGGCTGCCGGGGCGGGGGCGTAGCCGAAGCCGTAGCGGTAGGCGTCGTGGTGCGGGCCGGTGGGGGTGGCGGGGGCGCTGCCCCCGGGCCCCCGCGCCTCGAACGCCGGCGGGGCTGGATCGGTCGCCGGCAGGATTGGATTCGTGGAGGCCGCCGCCGGGACCGCTGCCGCCGGCCGGGCGGGCACCGGTGCTGGTGCCTGGGCCGGAACGGGGGCGGGCGTCGGAACGGGGGCGGGCTCGTGCGGTACGGGGTCCGCGGCGGGGTGCTTCGCCAGGGCGCGGCGGGCCTTGGTGCGGGCCACGACGCCGATGACGAAGACCGTCATGACGAAGAGGATCAGCAGCTGGCTGACGAACAGGCCCCAGAACAGGCCCCAGCCGGAGAGGGCCGCCGGGGCGGTGTCGGGCCAGGCGGCCGCGATGTCGTGCGGCTGCGCTATCAGGGCGCGTACGGCCGTGGGGGTCCGGGTGAAGGTGACGGTGTCGGGCCAGGAGCCGCGGACGAAGAGCGCGGCCAGGCCGGTGGCCGTCCAGACGAGGACGGCCAGGCCGAGGAGGAAGGCCAGCAGGGCGACCAGCAGGCCGTCCGGGATACCGCCGCCGCGCGCGGGGGGCTCCGTACGTCGTGCTTCGTGCATGTCAGGCCACCGTGGTCGCGGATCCCGGGCTGCCGCTGCCGCGGCTGCGTTCGATGGACAGGGCGCGTTCCTCCGCTTCCAGTTCGGCGGCGAGGAGGTCGTCGGGGAGGCGGCTGGGGGTGGAGGACTCGGTCATGGCGCGGTCGGTGAAGACGAGGGGGCGTTCGGCTTCGGTGATCAGGTGTTTGACGACCTGGACGTTGCCGTTGACGTCCCAGACGGCGATGCCGGGGGTGAGGGTCGGGATGATCTCCACCGCCCAGCGGGGGAGGCCCAGGACCAGGCCTGTGGCACGCGCCTCGTCGGCTTTCTGGGCGTAGATCGTTCGGGTCGAGGCCATCTTGAGGATGGCGGCGGCTTCGCGGGCCGCGGCGCCGTCGACGACGTCGGAGAGATGGTGGACGACGGCGACGAAGGACAGGCCGAGGCGGCGGCCGAACTTCAGGAGGCGCTGGAACAGCTGCGCGACGAAGGGGCTGTTGATGATGTGCCAGGCCTCTTCGACGAGGAAGATGCGCTTCTTGCGATCG
Source organism: Streptomyces yangpuensis (assembly GCF_001005295.1). Lineage (GTDB taxonomy): Bacteria > Actinomycetota > Actinomycetes > Streptomycetales > Streptomycetaceae > Streptomyces > Streptomyces yangpuensis. Next base: position 3,630 of record NZ_LBMK01000004.1, read on the forward strand.
GGCCGGATCCAGGTGTGCTCCAGCCACACGCCGACGATCGCCATGAGGATGGGCATGGCGATGGAGTTGCGGTCGATGTGGGAGAGGTCGAAGACGATCAGGGGCGCGTCGAGGTCGATGCCGACGGTCGTGGGGCCGTCGAACATGCCGCGCAGGTCGCCGTCGACGAGGCGGTCGAGGACGAGCGCCACGTCGAGGCCCCAGGCCCGGACATCGTCTATGTCGACGTTCATGGCGAGCGCGGACTCGGCCTCGGGGTGGCGCAGTTGTTCCACGATGTCGGTCAGGACGGGCTGGCGGTCGCGGATGCTGTCGACGACGTAGGCGTGGGCGACCTTGAGGGCGAAGCCGGCGCGTTCGTCGAGGCCGTGGCCCATGGCGACTTCGATGATGGTCCGGAGCAGCGCGAGCTGGCCGGTCGTGGTGATGGCCGGGTCGAGGGGGTTGAGGCGGATCCCGGAGTCGTTGGCGGCGATGGGGTCCAGGCGGATGGGGGTTATTCCCAGCTGCTGGGCGATGAGGTTCCATTCGCCGACGCCGTCCTCGCCCTGGGCGTCGAGGACGACGACCTGGCGGTCCTTGAAGCGGAGCTGGCGCAGGACGTAGGTCTTCTCCAGGGCGGACTTGCCGTTGCCGGATTCGCCGAGGACGAGCCAGTGGGGGGCCGGGAGCTGCTGGCCGTAGAGCTGGAAGGGGTCGTAGATGTAGCCCTTGCCGCTGTAGACCTCGCGGCCGATGATGACGCCGGAGTCGCCGAGGCCGGGGGCGGCGGTGGGCAGGTAGACGGCTTGCGCCTGCCCGGTGGAGGTGCGTACGGGCAGGCGCGTGGTTTCGACTTTGCCGAAGAGGAAGCTGGTGAAGGCGTCCGTCAGCGCTGTCATGGGATCTCGCATGGGCGGGTCTTCCCTCCAGCTAGCGTCGGATGCCGGTGGCGAACGGCAGGGTGTTGACGAAGGCGCGGTGGTGCTCGCGGTCGCACCATTCCAGCTTCAGGTAGGACTTGCCGGCCGAGGCGCGGATGGTCCGCTTGTCGCGGGCGAGGGCCTCCGGTGAACGCGAGGACACCGTGATGTACCCGACCAGGTTGACCCCGGCAGCGCCGCTGGCGAGATCTTCACCCCTCTGGTCGAGTCGGCCGTGGGCGGCGATGTCGCGGGGGTCGACGGTGCGGTTCATCTTGGCGGCGCGGGAGGCGTCGGCCTCGTCGTTGGTCTTCTCGGTGAGCATGCGCTCGATGGCGACCTCGGTGGGCTCCAGGTCCATGGTGACGGCGACGGTGCGGATGACGTCGGGGGTGTGGACGAGGAGGGGGGCGAGGAAGTTCACGCCGACGGGGGTCATGGGCCATTCCTTGACCCAGGCGGTGGCGTGGCACCAGGGGGCGCGGGTGGAGGACTCGCGGGTCTTGGCCTGGAGGAAGGTCGGTTCGACGGCGTCGAGTTCGGCGGGCCAGGCGTTGCGCTTGGTCATGGCCTGGATGTGGTCGATGGGGTGGTCCGGGTCGTACATGGAGTGCACGAGGGAGGCGAGGCGGCCCTGGCCGAGGGGCTGGCGGACGCGGATGTCGGCTTCGGCGAGGCGGGCGCAGATGTCGGTGAGCTCGCGGGCCATGACGATGGCGAGGCCGGAGTCGCGGTCGAGCTTGCGGCCCTTGTGGGGGGTGGAGGCGCGGGCGATGGTGACGGCTTCGGCGGCGAGGTCGCGGGTGTAGTGCATGCAGGCGACGAGGTACGCGCGGTGCTGCTCGGAGGAGGTGGACACCATCGACTGGAGCTGGTCGTAGGAGTCGCGGAGCCAGCCGGGGGCCTGGGTGTCGCCGCGCTGGGCGACGTCCTTGGCGTGGGCGTCGGGGTCGGCGGGCAGGGTGCGGGCGAGCATCTGGAGGCGGGTGACGAAGCCGTCGCCGTTGGCGACGTGCTTGAGGAGGGTGCCGAAGCGGTCGACGAGGGCTTCCTGGTCCTCGCTGTCGCGCAGGCCGACGCCGGGGCCTTCGATCTCGATGGCGGCGGTGACGGTGCGGCGGTCGGCGTGGAGGAGTACGGCGATCTCGTCGGGGCCGAAGGGGGCGGCGAGCCAGTTGATGCGGCCGATGCCGGGGGGCGGGCCGACCTCGACCTCGCGACCGTCGGCGGCGCGGACGCCGGCTTCCATGGCACCGGAGCGGTAGGTGGTGCCGCGGCGCAGGGTGCGCTTGTAGCTGCGGCTGATCTCGAACCAGCGGTAGAAGGTGCGGCCCTTGTACGGGACGTACACGGCGGCGAGCGCGAGGACGGGGAAGCCGACGAGGGCGACGATGCGCAGGGTGAGGCCGGGGACGAGCAGTCCGCTCATCATGCCGAAGAACGCCCCGGTGATGATGAGGGCGATCTCGCCGGTCTCGCGGTTCTTGCCGACGATCGCGTTCGGCCGGGCGCGGCCGATGAGATACGTGCGGCGGGGCGCGACCGGGTGCAGCTGGTGGGACTGGGTCGTCAACGCCCGTCACCTCCTGTGTTCCTCGTGCTCGAGCTCGTGCGGGGCGGGGGTGCGGCCGAGGGGACAGATCCGCCGCCGGCCCCGCCGCCGGAGGCAGGACGGCTGCTGTGGGCGGCCACGCCTCCGGAGAGGGGGTTGGCGGGGCGGGGCGCGGCGCCGCCGCCGTCGCCTCCGCGGTGGGCGCCGCGGCTGCTGTGGGTCTTGATGCCCTGGGAGACGAGGGAGGCCGGGGAGCTGATGACGGCGGCTGCCTGGGCTCCGTCGGTGGCCTTGCTGCGGCCGGCGCGGGCGGAGGCGATCTCGTCGCCGAAGCCGGGGACGAAGCGGTAGATCATCGCGGAGGCGAAGATCGCCAGGAGGATGATGGAGAGGCCGGTGACGACGGCGGAGAAGGCGTTCGGGCCCTGGTCGCCGGTGAGGGCGCCGGCGAGGCCGAGGACGATGACGATGACCGGCTTCACGAGGATGACGGCGATCATGATGCCGGCCCAGCGGCGGACGTGGCCCCAGAGGTTGCGGTCGACGAGCCCGGAGTAGACGACGACGCCGAGGAGGGCGCCGACATAGAGGAGGGCGGCCCGGATGAAGAGTTCGAGGAAGAGGATGCCGGCGGCGAGGACGGTGACGAGGGAGACGACGATCAGCATGATCGGGCCGCCGCCGATGTCGTTGCCCTTCTTGAGGGCTTCGGAGAAGGAGCCGAAGAAGACGTCGGTCTGGCCGCCGGTGGCGGAGGCGATGACCTCGGTGACGCCGTCGGTGGCGGAGACGACGGTGTAGAGGATCAGGGGGGTGAAGGCGGAGGCCAGGACGGTGAGCCAGAGGAAGCCGATGGCTTCGGAGAGGGCGGTGGTGAGGGGGACGCCGCGGATGGCTCGCTTGGCGACGGCGAAGAGCCAGAGGACGAGCGTGAGGATGGTGGAGGCGGCGAAGACGACGGCGTACTGCTTGAGGAAGGCGGCGTTGGTGAAGTCGACGTTGGCGCTGCCGTTGACCGCTTCGCTGAGCTTGGTGACGATCCAGGCGGCGGCGTCGGCGCAGCCCTTGGCGAGGGAGGCGAGGGGGTTGAGGGCGTCTCCGCTGTCACTGGGGGCCAGTCCGGTCCCGGGTGTGCCGCCGGATGCGCCCGTGCCGTTCTGGCAGTACTGCTTGGAGGGGCCGTCGAGCAGGGCGCAGGGGTCGTTGGTGGCCTGCGGTGTGGGGGCGGCAGGTGTCGGATCCGGTGCGGCGGGCGCGGCGTGGGCGTGGGTCGCCAGGGCGGCGAGGGCCACGTGGGCGGAGGCGATCACGCCCAGCCGGGCGGGAAGCCGGAGGCTAGCGGGCATAGGTGAATCCTCCGAATTCCTTGATGGCCTTGCTCATGTCGTCGGACGTCGACACGGGGACATCGCCGGGAACCGGGGCGGGCCCGTCCTGTTGGGTGTCGTCGACAACTTTCCAGTCGTCGCCGATCCAACTCAGCTCGAAGGTCCAGGTCTTCCAGAGGGTCCGGACCGGGTCGGTGGACTTGGTGCCGGACATGCCGATGAGGCCCGTGTACCAGACGGAGACCTTGGCGGCGGTCGGCGTGTAGCTCTCCACGCGGGTGCCGATCGGGACGGTGCGGGTGACGAAGGTGCTGCCCTGGGGGGCGTTGCCGTTGGCGTCGAGGCCGAGTCTGGCGAGGAAGGCCGCCGAGTAGGCCTCGTCCTGAGGGCCCTTCATTCTCGACGCGACGTCGGGTGCGTAGATGCCGTCGACGAGGGCGTGGCGGGTGTTCTTGCGGAACATGCCGTCGGAGCCGAGGGCTACCGCGTAGTTGGCGGCGGCCGACTGGGCGCCCTGTTCGTCGTGGGCGAAGCCCTTCGGGATGCCGGCGGTTTTGCCGGTGACCGGGTCGGTGCCCGTGGCTGCCGTGGAGGCGGCGGCCGGGGCGTCGTCCGAGGGGCGGTCGTCGGGGGTGTCCGGGGACTGGTTGGCGAAGGCGATGGCGGCGATCAGGAGGACCACCACGCCGACCACGGTGACCAGGCTGCGGGGGGCGCGGGAGGTGCGGCGGGCGGGGCCGTACGGGTCGGCGGGGGCTTCGGGGAGGCGGGTGCGGGTCTGGCCCGTGCCGCCGACCTCGCCGTAGCCGGCGCCGCCGTACTGGTCGTCGTTGCTCATTTCCGTTTCCGCCCCCTCCGCGTCGTTCGACGGTAGCGCTGGTTCCCGCGTGGACGCGGTGTGGTGAGCCCTCATCAGGTCGGGTCCACCGGTGGTCGGTCGGGCTAGACGGCCATTCCGTAGACGATCGTGAAGAGCGTGCCGAGGGAGCCGATGATGAAGACGCCCGTGAGGCCGGCCACGATCAGACCCTTGCCCTGTTCCGCGCTGAACGTGTCGCGCAGGGCGGTCGCGCCGATGCGCTGTTTGGCGGCGCCCCAGATGGCGATGCCGAGGCAGAGGAGGATCGCCACGGCCATGACCACCTCGATCATGACCTTCGCTTCGTTGCCGAGACTGCCGAACGGCCCCCAGTTCGGGGCGATTCCGCCGATGATGGTGGTGATGTCGCCCTTTTCGGCTGCCAGGATCATGTAACTCACCGCCCCTGTATGGGTAGTTCCGGAAGCCCGCTGCCCGGCGGCAGGGGTCACGCACTATCTTCGCTGATGAAACCGCCGCCGTCGTCGACTTGTCGGCTCTCTTTACCCGATCTCGCGGCCTGTGACCGGCTTCCGTGCTCTGACCTGGGCCGGGTCGGTGTCCATGCGCAAGAACGTGCGGTCACTCTGTGTATCACGGGGGGTGACGCCGGGCAATGATTGTCCTCTCGGCGTACGGGGGGCGGGGCGAGGGGCCGCCGTTCGGAGCAGCGGGGTCGCGTGTCGTTGGGCCGACTCGCTGATACATGTCCGATATTCCGTCAGTAATCCATTCGTACGTGGGGTTGCGGGTGAAGCTCCACATCGTCAGGTAGGACGACGCAGGGAGTGAAGGACGGGTTCCGTGATCGGGGCGGCCCGGCGCATGTGGCCGGCTGGGGGTCTGGCCGTGCCTTTGGTTCTGGTGCTCGGGGGTGTTTCGGCGCCGGGGGCGGCCGCGGTGTCGGGGGTGGGTGGTGTGTCCACAGGGCTGTGGGGCGTCCGGGGTGGTTGCCGGGTGCCGAGTACCGTGCAGCGCCGACCCGGGGCCGGACGTACGCCGGCTACCGGAGCGCGCCGACGGGTGCCGACGGGTGCCGACGGGTGCCTACAGGTGGAAGGATCTGACCAGTCCCCGGCAGACGCCCGGTCGTGCGAGGAAGGCCCGCGGGCTGTCGGTCAAGGTCGCCGGCCGGGTCCATGTGAAGGTGCTCACCACCACAGGTGCCGTCTTCGAGACCTCGTGCGCCCTGACACTGACCTGCACGCTGGGCTGGGCCGCCGTCGTCGGTCCCGGAGACGGCGAGGCCGCGGCGCTGTCAGTGGGGTGCGGCACGCTGGAGGGATGACGACTACCTGGACTCTTGCGGATCTTGAGGCGGCCATTCGGGCGGGATGGTCCGTCGAGACCAGCGAGCCGGCCGACATCAGCCGGGTGCCCTGGACTCCGGAGAATCCGGCGTGGGGGCAGTGCGACATCACCGCCCTGCTTGTGCAGGACCTCGTGGGCGGGGACCTGGTGCTGGGCGAGGTGTTCCACGAGGGCCGGCAGGAGGGCTACCACTGGTGGAACCTGCTGCCCGGTGGCATCCGGGTCGACCTGACGAGGGAGCAGTTCCGGCGGGGCGAGGTGGTCACGCCCGGGCGGGTGGTGAAGCGGCCGGGCGGGCGGCTGAAGCGGCGCTGGGAGGAGTACCAGCTGCTGCGGCAGCGGGTCACCGACAAGCTGGGGCCGCTGCCGGGCGTGATGGTGACGGGGGACGGCCGGCGCCTCGCCTACACGGACTTCGGCGGTCCGGGGGCACCGCTGCTGGCGCTGCACGGGCACTTCGGGGCGGGGGCGGACTTCGAGCGGCTGGCCCGGGAGGTGGGTCCGGCGTGGCGGGTGATCGCCCTGGACCAGCGCGGGCAGGGGGATTCCGACCGGGCGGCGGAGTACACGCGGGAGGGGTACGTCGCGGACGCGGCCGCGCTGCTGGAGCACGTGGGGCTGGGGCCCGCGGTGGTACTGGGGCATTCGCTGGGCGGGGTCAATGCGTACCAGCTGGCCGCGCGGCGGCCGGATCTGGTGCGGGCGGTGGTGGTGGAGGACATCGGGGCGGTGGTCGACGGCGACCTGTCCTTCGCGCGGGCGTGGCCGCGGCGGGCCGCGACCCGGGCCGGGGTCCTGGCGGGGGTGGGGAGTGCGGCGCGGTATCTGGAGGGGGCGGTACGGGAGTACGCGGACGGGTGGGGCACCGCCTTCGAGGTGGAGGACATGGTGGAGTCCCAGCGCGGGCTGAACGGGGACCACTGGGAGGACTGGCTGCGGGTGCGGACGCCGACACTGCTGGTACGGGGGGACCGGAGCGGGGTGCTGTCGGCGGAGCACGCGCGGGAGATGACGGTGCGCAGGGCGGGGGTCCGGCTGGTGGAACTGCCGGCGGGGCACGCGGTGCGGATGGGGGACCCGGAGGGGTACTTCGCCGCGGTACGGGGCTTCCTGGCGAGGCTCGCCCGAGCCGCCGCACCGGCCTGACGCCCGAGCCGGCGGGCCTGCCGGCCGGCCTGGGTTGCCGGCTGGGCCGCCGGGGGCCCAGCGGGGGCCCGGTGGGGCCTGGTGGCTGGGCCGATGGTGCCGCGGGCTCGGACGGCGCCGGGCTTAGGGTGTGCCGGGTTGACTGGCGCCCGGGCTGAGGGTGTGCCGGGTTGGCCGGCCTCGGGCGGAGGGGGGCGGGGCCGACAGGGCCTGTGGCCGGGCCGCCTGGGTCGCTGGGTTGGTTGGTGCCGAGCGGGCGAGCCGGTGGCGTGTCTGGTCGCTGGGCCTGGGGTCGCTGAGGTGGCGGGCGGGCTGCAGGGGTGCGGGGATGGCTGGTGCCGAGGGGATGAGCCGGTCGGTGGTGGTGCCAGGGCGCTGCGTATGGGTGGGGTGTTGGGCTGTGGGGATTGGTGTGGTGCTTGGGTGGGGTCCGACGGGCTGGTGGCTTGGGGCAGCCGTTGGCCGGGCGGTCCGGTGGTGGCGCCGGCCCGGCACCTCGGGTGGTGTGACGCGCGTCACGGGAACTCGGATGGGGTGGCGGACAGCCGACAGGAGTGACCACAGAGATGCGAACTCGGGTGCGAGCCGGTGATCCGGACGCCTATGCGGAGCTGTTCGACAGTTACTCCCGCACCCTCTACAACCATGCCTTCCGGATGACCGGGGACTGGGCCGTCGCGGAGGACGTCATGTCGGCGGCCTTCATGGAGGCGTGGCGGCTGCGCGGCACGGTCGATCCCGAGGGCGGTTCTCTCCGACCCTGGCTCCTGGGGATCACCACCAACCTCGCCCGCAACCACTGCCGCAGCAACCGCCGCTTCCGGGCCGCCGCGGCCGCCGCCGCGGCGGCAGCGGGGGCCGTGGCCGTACCCGATCACGCCGACGAGGTGGCCGGCCGGCTGGACGACCGGCAGCAGATCGCGGCGACGCTGGCCCGGTTGAGTGCGCTGCGCGGACCCGAGCGCGAGGTGCTGCTGCTGTGCCTGTGCGAGGGCCTGGAGTACGCCGAAGCCGCCCGGGTCCTCGGAATTCCGGTCGGAACCGTGCGCTCGCGGCTGTCCAGGGCCCGTACGAAGCTGCGCAAACTCGCCGACGCGGAACTGAAGAAGAACCGGCGGGAACTCGCGGCCCGGGCCCGACAGACATATGAGGACCGCGCGAAGGCGGTCCGGTCCGCACAGGAGGGAATCTGATGAACGCCGACCTTTCCCGGCCCCACCCGGCCGATCGGGAGGACGACTCCTCCCTCCGCCTGACGTTCGTCGAGCGGGAACTTCCTGCGGGCCGCCACCAGTTCCACAAGGAGCGACTGATGGCCCAGATCCACGAAGACCTCCGAGCCGCCGACGCCGCCGATGCCGGCACCGTCACCCCCGCCCGTCGGACGGGGGCGCGCAATCCCTTCCTGCGCCGTGCGTTCCTGGTGCCCGCGGCGGCGTTCGCCCTGGCGGGCGCGCTCGCGGCCGGGTTCCTCACGTACGTGGACCAGGGCGCCGCGGACGGGCCGGGCTCCACGATCGCCACGGGGCCGGCGATGACCACCCGGATCGGGACCGCCGAGGCCAAGGGCACGGCGGAGCTCCTGGACCGGATCTCGCTGGCGGCCGCCTCCGTCGGACCGGGCGTGAAGGTGCGCCCGGACCAGTTCATCTACATCGGGAGCAAGACGGCCAACACCTACGTGAAGATCGTCGGGAACAAGAGCAGCCTGGTCAGCCAGGAGCTGCACATGCGCCACACGTGGAACTCCCCCGACGGCCTCAGGGGCTGGCTGATCGAGCCCGGCGCCACGGGCCCGGGGGGCCTGACCCTGGACCGGCCGAAGGTGAACGGCAAGGACATGCCGCCGAGCCTCAACGGCCCGAGTCACGACTATCTCGCCGGGCTGCCCACCGACCCCGACGTGCTGCTGAAGAAGATCTACGAGGAGACCCGCGGGATGGGCCGCAACCCGGACCAGCAGGCCTTCACGACCATCGGTGACCTGCTGCGGGAAACCTATCCGCCGGCGGAGCTGGCGGCCGCGCTCTACAAGACCGCGGCGAAGATTCCCGGTGTGGTGACGGTCGACGATGCGGTCGATGCCGCGGGCCGTCATGGGCTCGCGGTCGCGCGGCTGGATGAGGAGAACGGCCAGCGGGAGGAGTGGATCTTCGACCGGCAGACGCTGGAGTTTCTCGGGGAGCGGGTCGTCCAGGTGCGGGGTGACGCCGGTGAGGACGGGCTGATCAAGGAGGGCACGGTGGTGTCCACCAGTGCGGTGATGACACGGGGTGTCGTGGACCGGATGAAGGAGGTGCCGGGGGCGGGGCGCTGACGCTCGCCTGCGGCGGGCTCGGCGGGCTCGCCGGATGGCGTGGGGGTGGGGCCGGTGCCGTGCGGTGTCGGGTGCGGCGCCGTTGCGGGGGCGCTGCCCCCGGGCCCCCGCGCCTCAAACGCCGGCGGGGCTGGGATGGTGCGGCGGGGCTGGGGTGGTGGGGCGNGGGTCAGGGGGGTGGGGAGTCGGGTGTGCTGGTCGCCTTGGGCCGCGTTCAGTTGGGGCTGGGTGAGGAAGACCGCTCCTCGGAGGTCCGCCCCGCGCAGGTTCGCGTCGCGCAGGTCCGCGCCGATCAGGTCGGCCGTACGGAGGTCGGCGCGTGAGAGGTCGGCGGCGATCAGATAGGCGCCGCGGAGGTTGGCCCCGCGCAGGTTCGCCCCGGAGAGGCGGGCACCCATGAGGTCCGCGCCCCGGTGGTTCTTCTTGCGGCCCGGGACCTTGGCGCGGACCAGCTCGCTGGTCTCCAGCAGCAGCGTGTTGATCCGCCCGCGCAGGGCCGCGACGTCCAGGGCGGCGAGGGCGCCGGCGTCGGCGCGCGTCCACTCCTGCGTCTCGGAGAGCAGGCGGCGCAGGCCGGGGTGGACCGGGGCCGCGTCGGGGAGGCCCAGTGCCTGGTCGACGTAGAAGAGCAGCTCGTGCAGCTGTCGCATCACCGGGAAGACCTCGAACATCGCCCCACGGGTCTCGGGGTGCGCGCGCCAGTCGCGGCCGCCGAAGGTGACCTGGGAGACCTGCTGGCCCGCGCCGAAGCAGTCGAAGACGGTGCAGCCGCGGAAGCCCTGGTCGCGCAGCCGGGTGTGGATGCCGCAGCGGAAGTCCTGCTGGAGGTTCTTGCAGGGGGTTCCGGCGGACTTGTTCACGGCGAAGTCGTTGGACCTGGCGAACGGCAGGGCTACGCAGCAGAGCGCGAAACAGTTCGCGCAGTCGGCTCGGAGAAGGGGCAGGTTCTCGGACACGCCTTCATTGTCGCCGGTCGGCGGCGGTCAGGCGCATCCTGCGGACGCTCCAGGGCACGCCGTCGACGACCTCGACCGCGTCGAGGATCGCCGTCGTGCGGAAGCCGAGCTTCTCGTAGACGCGCAGCGCCGCCGTGTTGTGGGTCCAGACGCCCAGGCGGATCTCGGGCAGGGCCAGTTCGTCGAAGGCGATGGAGACGGCGAGCGTGACGAGTTGCCCGCCCAGGCCCCGGCCGCGGGCTCCCGGGGCGATGAGGACGCGGCCCAGGCGGCCGTCGGCGAGAGAGATGTGCCCCAGCGGGGTCCCGAGCGGCAGGCCGGGCTGGAGGCCGTCCGCGGTGCCGTCAGCGAGGCCACCCGCAGGGCATCCCGGAGCGCTGCCCGCAGTGGCGTTCGGCGCGTCGGCCGTGGTGGCGGTCCGGCACACGGCGGTCCATGTGCGGCGGCCGGGTTCGGCGGCGTATGCGGTGAGCTGGGCGTCGGTCAGGGGCCAGGTGAAGTTCGGGCCTGCCCAGGTCATCAGGGCGGTGGGGTCCGGGATCCAGCTGCGCAGCACGGGGGTGTCGGTGGGTGGGTGGAAGGGGCGCAGGGCGAGCGGCGGCGGGAGGGGCATGCGGCAAGTGTCCTCCGTGGAAAGGGGGTTGATCGAGAGGGGCGGCGCGGCGAGCATCGCCGTATGACAGAAGTGATCGCAGTCGCCGTCATCACCCTGCTCGCAGTGATCAGTCCCGGCGCCGATTTCGCCATGGTGGTCCGCAACAGCTACCTCTACGGGCGGCCCACCGGGCTGTTCGCCGCCGCCGGGGTCGCGGCCGGTGTGCTGGTGCACGTCTCGTACACGATGCTGGGGGTCGGCCTGCTGATCGCCTCCTCCACCGCGCTGTTCACCGTGATCAAGCTGGCGGGTGCGGCGTACCTGGTGTGGATCGGGATACGGACCTTCCGCGCGCGGGCCGAGGTGACCGTGGACCTGGAGTCGAAGCCGCAGCTGACGCGGCTGGGGGCGATGCGGTCGGGGTTCCTGACCAATGTGCTCAACCCGAAGACGACGCTGTTCGTCGTGTCGACCTTCACACAGGTGGTCGATCCGGGTACGCCGCTGTGGCAGCAGGCCGGCTACGGGCTGTTCATGTCGGCGGCGCACCTGGGCTGGTTCGGGGCGGTGGCGGTGTTCTTTTCCGTCTCCGGTCTGCGCGAGCGGATGCTGAGGGCGCAGAAGACGCTGAACCGGGCCATCGGGTCGGTGCTGGTGGGGCTGGGGGTGGGGCTGGGGTTCGCCCGCTGAGCCCGCGCCGGGGGCTGGTGGCCGTGGTTACCAGTCGGTAGCGTGGCCTGTATGGGCACTGCCGAGGGGTTCTTCGAACGACGTGATGCCGGGCGGTTCACCGCCACCGAGTACACGCGCGGGCCGTGGGACCCGGGCTCGCAGCACGCCGGTCCGCCTGCGGCGCTGCTCGGGCGGGCCGTCGAGGAGCGGCCGGGTGCCCGCGCGGACATGCGGATCGCCCGGATCACCTACGAGATCCTGCGCCCGGTGCCGATCGGCGAGCTGGAGGTCACCACCACCGTGCTGCGCTCCGGCCGCAGCACCGAGGTGGTCGAGGCCGCGATCGGCCCGGTGGGGGCCGCGCCCGTGATGCTGGCGAGGGCCCTGCGGATCCGGGTCGCCGAGGAGTCCGTACCGGCCGTGGTGAGCGGGCCGCAGCTGCCGACGCCCGGAGAGGTGGAGACGACGCCGTTCTTCCCGGTGCCGTGGGAGACCGGCTACCACTCGGCCATGGAGACCCGGTTCACCGAGGGCGCCTTCGTCGAACCGGGCCCCGGCACCTGCTGGATGCGAATGAAGGTGCCGCTGATCGCCGGGGAGGAGACCCGGCCGCTGGACCGGGTGCTGATCGCGGCCGATTCGGGCAACGGGATCAGCGCGGTGATGGACTTCGGCGCCTATGTCTTCATCAACAGCGACCTGACCGTCCACCTGCACCGCCATCCGGTGGGCGAGTGGGCGTGCGTGCAGGCCCGTACGAGTGTGGACGCCGCCGGCATCGGTCTGGCGGACGCGCAACTGCACGACGAGAAGGGCCCGATCGGGCGGAGTGCGCAGAGTCTGTTCGTGGCGCCGCGTTCCTAGGCCCTGTCAGACCCTGTCGGGGGCGGGGGGCCGGGGCGTCGCTCCCGCGGTCGCGTCCGGGGTCGCCGGGCGCGTCTCAACCCGGCGCCGGGGCGCGGGAGTCGGTATGGCAGGCTCGTGCGGGTGGAGGCCCTGAGAGACGTCGACCCCGCCCGGATCGGGGCGCATGTGCTGCTGGCCCGGCTCGGTGCCGGGGGGATGGGGCAGGTGTACCTCGGGCGGTCGCCCGGCGGGCGCCTGGTCGCGGTGAAGGTGATCCGGGACGAGATCACCGGACATCCGGAGGCGCTGGCCCGGTTCCGGCGCGAGGCCGAGACGGTACGTGCGGTGCGCTCGGCGTACACGGCGAACCTGATCGACGCGTCGCTGGCGGCGGCGCCGTACTGGCTTGCGACGGAGTACGTGGCGGGGCCGACACTCGGTCACGCCGTGGCCGAGCGAGGCGGCCTGCCGGCGGACACATGCCTGCGGCTGTTCGCGGCCCTGGCCGAGGGGCTGGCGAGCGTGCACGGCTACGGGGTGACGCACCGGGACCTGAAGCCGCAGAACGTCATCCTGGGCGCGCAGGGGCCGCAGCTCATCGACTTCGGTATCGCGCGGGGCGTGGGCGAGACGGCCCTCACGCAGGACGGGCACGCTCCGGGGACGCCGGGGTACACGGCGCCGGAGGTGTTGCGGGGCGCGGAGGCCGGGGCCGCGGCGGACGTCTTCGCCCTGGGCGCGACGATGGCGTACGCGGCGACCGGGCGCCCGCCGTACGGTACGGGTGACGCGGCGACGGTGAGCTACCGGGCGGTGCACGAGCCCGTCGACCTGGCCGGGGTCGCGCCGGGCCTGGCGGCGCTGATCGGGGCGTGCGTGGCGAAGGATCCGGCCGAGCGGCCGGACCCGGCGGAGATCGTCCGCCGCTGCGGGGTGCGGGACGCGCTGGTGGACGACCCGGTCTACGCGGGGCTGGGGGCGCTGGGCGAGCCGGTACCGGTGCCCGCCCCCGCGCGCGTACCCGGCCCCGCGCCCGTGCCTGTACCGGGTTCTGCCCCCGTACCGGGTTCCGCGCCGGCGGCGGGCGCGGTGCATGCGCTGCCGACCGAGGGGCCCGGCTATCCGTACGTCCCCACCCGGCCCGAGGGGCCCCCGGCGCGGCCCGTGCGGCGGCGCGGGCTATGGGCCGGTGCGGGGGTGGCCGTGGCGGCTGCCCTCGCCCTGGCGGCCTGGAAGCTGGTACCCCCGGCCGGCGGCGAAGAGGCGGGCCGGGGGGCGGAGGCCTCGGCCGGTCCCGCGGGCACGCCCGCCGGGAACCCGGGCGCGGGAGGCGCCGGCCCCGCGCCCGCTGCGTCCGGGGGCGCCGCCGGCAAGCCGCCGGCCGAGTACATCGAGGGCAACCGGATCTCGCGCTACTTCTGGCTGCCCTCCACCGACCCGGAGCGTGCGGCGCACGGCACCGGCGCGTGCAACCTGGGGGCGGAGCAGAAGCCGCCGGGTGCGGACTTCCAGGTGGGCGCCGAGGTTTCGGGCAAGTCCGTCAAGATCAGCATGCGCGTGAAGTACGCCGAGAACAGCCCGGTCAAACCCGACCCCTACTACGTGTCGGTGGCGGTCAGGGCCCCGCACGACCTCGACCCGCAGACCGGAAAGCCGTTCCCGATGGACAACCGGTCCGTGGGCTTCACCAGCAAGCCCGTCGACATCTACAGCAAGTGGAAGACGGGTGAGTTCCTCACGCTCACGTACCCGGACGACTTCGCGGAGCACGTGAACGGCCGGACGTACCCCGGCGTGCCCCTGGCCAACGACCCGGGGGACTGGACGCTGGTCTTCTACCACGTCGAGGATGATCCTACGAACTACGCGAGCATCGCCTGCTCCGGCTTCCAAGTGGGGTAGTAGGACATGCGACACGGGCGATTCGCACGTTGAAGTGACCTCGATGGGGGAGGGTTGACGGGTGCGCAGATTCTGGATGGCCGGCGGGATCGGGATCGGGCTGTGTCTGACGTTCGTGACGCTCCTCGTCGTGGGGACGTACTCGGCGGCGGCGGGGCTCGTGGGAGCGGGCGCCGGCGGCCGTGCCGTGGGCCTGACGAAGGGGGCCGTGCCCGCCAAGTACCAGGCACTGGTGGAGAAGTGGGGCAACCTGTGCCCGTCCATCAGCCCGCCGTTGCTCGCGGCGCAGCTGTACTCCGAGAGCGGCTGGAACCCGAGTGCCGTGAGCCCGGCGGACGCGCGGGGCATCGCGCAGTTCATCCCGGGCACCTGGGCGGGCCACGGAATCGACGGGGACGGGGACGGGGACCGGGACATCTGGGACCCGAACGACGCCATCCCCTCGGCCGCTTCGTACGACTGCACGCTGGCCAAGGACGTGCGGAGCGTGCCCGGTGACGCGACGTCGAACATGCTGGCCGCCTACAACGCAGGCGCCTACGCGGTCATCAAGTACGGGGGCGTGCCGCCGTACAAGGAGACCCAAGGGTATGTGAAGGCGATCACGACGCTGGCGAAGAGCTTCGAGCGGCCCGTGGGGCGGGTGGCGCCCTCGCAACAGGCCGCCGGGGCCATCTACTTCGCGCAGAAGCAGCTGGGCACGCCGTACCTGTGGGGCGGCAACGGTACGCCCGACCACGGCGGGCGGTTCGACTGCTCGGGGCTGACCAAGGCCGCGTACGAGACGGTCGGGATCGAGCTGCCGCGCGTGGCCAACGACCAGTACAACGCCGGGCCGCACCCCTCGCGGGACGAACTCCTGCCCGGAGACCTGGTGTTCTTCTCCGATGATCTGACGAACTCTCGGGAGATCCGGCACGTCGGGCTCTACGTGGGCGGCGGATACATGATCAATGCCCCGTTCACCGGAGCGGTCATCCGTTTCGACAAGATCGACACTCCCGACTACTTCGGGGCGACGCGCGTGACGAAGGACGGTGCGGCCTCCCTCCCGGTGCGGGCCGCGGCCGGGCGGCCGTCCTAGGGCGTGTCTCGCAACTCTCCGTGATGCAAAGGCCCTGAGCTGCGACGACCAGTCACTCTTCGATAACGTTGCCGTGATCATTCGGTGGAGAGTGGAACCCGGCTGCCAGAACGGGCGTTCCATCAACGCGGGGGTTGATCAATTGGGTGTCGAAGGGGCGCACACCCGGGTGCGCCCGCAGGGGAACCACGGCAAGAGCAAGGGGCCGCGTCACCATGGCTGGACTCACAACAGGTGGGCCGAACGTGGATGTCAGCCTGCTGTACCAGGTCAACGGAGCGGCCCGGCGGGCCCCCGCGTGGCTGGACACGGCCGTGAGCCTGGCCGGTGAGTACGGGATCCTGCTGGCCCTGGTGCTGCTCGTGCTGTGGTGCTGGCGCGGCGCCCGGCGCCAGGACGAGACCACCGCCGTCGAATCCTTCACCGCGCTCGTGTGGGCCCCGCTCGCCGCGGGCCTGGCGCTGCTCGTGAACGTACCGCTGCGTGAATTCGTCGGCCGGCAGCGGCCGTTCCACCAGCACGAGGGGCTGCAGGTGCTCGACCCAGGCTGGGGCGTGGGGCTCGCGAACACCGAGTACTCCTTCGTCAGCGGCCACACCACCGTCGCGATGGCCCTGGGAGTGGGCCTGTTCGTCGCGAACCGGAGGTTCGGGATCCTGGGGATCGGGCTGGCCCTCGTGGAGGGCATCTGCCGTGTCTACATGGGCCTGCACTACCCGACCGATGTGATCGGCGCGCTCGCGCTCGGCACCGCCGTGGTCCTCGTGCTCGCCCCGCTCGCGCTGGCCGTGCTGAACCCGCTGGTCCGGGCGGTCGCAGACTCCCCGCGCTTCGGAGGGCTCGTACGGGCCGGGGACCAGGACCGGCCCCTGCCGGTCGACCTCGCGCAGCCCCAGAACCCGCCCGCGGGCCGGCGTACGCAGGACAACGACCTCGCAGCCTGACGGCCGGAGCCACCGACGGCCGGACCGTTGCCGTCGGGACCGCTGCCGCGGAGATCCCGCCTACCGGGTCAGCCCGTTCCGTACGAGTCCCATACGGCGAGCAGTACGGCCGTCAGCAGGCACAGCGCGGCCACCCCGAAGCACAGCCGGACCGCCCGCGGGCGGGGCCGGGGCGTCACTGGTCACCCGCGTCGGTGTCGCCCTCGCCGCGGTGGCGCGAGCGCAGCCACAGCCCGGTGGCCAGGGCGGCGGCGGAGGTGAGCCCGATGGCCAGGGCCACGTCGGCCGGGCTGTCCGCCGAGCCCACGGGTCTGGCCCAGGCCGCGGCGGCCGGGGCGAACGCGAAGAGCAGGGCCCAGAGAAGGGCCGCGAGTCGGGCTGCGGAACCTGGCATGAGTCAAGGGCATCCGCTGCGACGCCCCCCGGCCAGCCGGGCCGTCCGAACGGGCGAGAGCACCGGCGGGGCCCGGCCCGCCACCGGATGACCGACCGGATGACCGACCGGATGCCTAGGGCGTCTCCGGGGTCTCGTGACGGGCGGCATCCTTGCGGGCCAGGTCGCGGGAGCGGCGGGCCGGACCCTTCCAGCCGCAGGAGCAGATGGCCAGGCAGAACGATCCGCGCTCGGCGGTGGAGGTCATGTGGACGGTCGGCGGCTGGGGCTGCGACTGCGGCCGCGGCAGCGGTACGGCGTCGAGCGCAGGGACCGGGGTCGCGGCGATGTGCGGTTCCACTTCTCCACGGTACCCGGGGCCGGTGGCGGGCGGGGAGGGAGTGCCCCGTGACGGGAAACCCGGGGCCTCGTTATCCGGAGCGGGTGGGGACCTCGGGCAAGCAGCGGTCATGCGTTGGGGGTTGGCAGGCGATGGTGGAACACCGGCACAGGCTGCTGCGCGGACGCGCGGCTGAGGTGGTGCTCGCCGCCGGAGTCACCCTGGCGGTCACGGCGACGGGCGGGTGCGCCGGCGGTGGCGGCGGGAGCGACGACCGGTCCCCGGAGGCAGCGGCCTCGGTGGTCCGCGGGGCCGCGGACGCCCTGGCGCGCACGGGCAGCGCCCGTGCGCGTACGGCCATGGAGATGGCCACGGGCGGGACCCGGGTCACCATCCGCGGCGAGGGCGGCGTCGACTTCAAGAAGCGGATGGGGCAGCTCCTGGTGCTGCTGCCCGCCGACGTGAAGGGCGAGGACGAGCGCCGGCCCATCACCGAGCTCCTCGTACCGGGCGCCCTCTATATGAAGAACCGCGGCGCGGGCGTTCCCGCCGACAAGTGGGTGCGCATCGACACGACGACCCTCGCCGACGGGAACCTGGTCACCGGCGGGGCCACCGATCCGCTGATCGCGGCCGAGCTGCTGCGGGCCGCGCAGCAGGTGACGTACGTAGGGGAGACCGAGGTGGCGGGCACCAAGGTGCGGCACTACCGGGGGACCACCGACATCGGGCGGGCCGCCGTGAGCGCGTCGGCCGAGATGCGCGGGGCACTGGCGGCCGCGGCGAAAGGGTTCAGCAAGGACACGGTCCCCTTCGACGCCTACCTGGACGAGGAGGGGAGGCTGCGGAAGGTCAGACACCGCTTCAGCTACGTCAACAATGGCGTGATCGATGTGTCATCGACCACGCTGCTGTACGGGTTCGGGACGCCGGTGACCGTCGTATTGCCCGCGAGCGGGGACATTTACGCCGGAAAGATCGCCGACTAGCGGGGCGGGCGGTCCGGGAGCGGCGCGATCGGGCCATGGCCGGGTATCCGGAAATGGTCCATCCGTGTCATGCGGCGGGAGGGACGTCCTCCCTACGCTGAGAAGCCGGGCGCCGGCAAGTGGTGCGGCATGACCGACGACGGCCGGTGGCCGGTGGCAGATTGAGGTGACACGCGTGACTCCCGCAGGCGGTACGACGGTGCAGGACCACGTGGCGCTCGCCGAGATCGAACTGTGCGGTGAGCTGATCATCGCCGCGTCAGCGGCCGCCGAGGACCGGCTGAGCCTGGACCGCATCGACGAGGTCCTGCTGGGCCGTTAGTGCTGTGGCGGTGTCCCCACGTCGCGAGCCCAACCCAGCCCGGCCCAACCCGCCCCATCCCTGCCCGGCCGCCTGCCCCGCCTGCCCCGCCGGTCGTACGGGTGCCGCGCCGGGCCCGCCTCGTGCGGGCCGGCGGCGGGGCCGGGGGCTCAGGTGCGCAGGAGCCGCGCGATGGCCTTGGTGGCCTCCTCGACCTTGGCGTCGATCTCCGCGCCGCCCTTGACCGCCGCGTCGGCGACGCAGTGGCGCAGGTGCTCCTCCAGCAGCTGGAGCGCGAAGGACTGGAGCGCCTTCGTGCTCGCCGAGACCTGCGTGAGTATGTCGATGCAGTAGACGTCCTCGTCGACGAGCCGCTGGAGGCCGCGGATCTGCCCCTCGATCCGGCGCAGCCGCTTGAGGTGCTCGTCCTTCTGGTGGTGGTAGCCGTGGACGGCCCCGCCCTCGTGGGAGGTGCCGGGACCGGCCGCCGTCACCGTCGTCGCCGCCGTGGCCGCCGTGCCGGCTCCGGGGCCCTCCGCCTCGATGGTCGTCATACGTCCTCCCGTGGTCCGGAGCGAGGGGGATGCATACCCCTCATGGGTATAGAATACCGGGCTTGCGCCCGAGGTACGGGGGCCCGTGTTCCTCACTCTGCCTGATGGAGGACACTGGGGAACTGCCGGTTAGCCGTGGCCGGGGGATGCGCCTAGCATCAGCCTGACCGACTCCAATGCACCCCGAGGACCTCACGTGCGATTTCGTCTGACCCCCAGGGAGACGAGCTTCTACGACATGTTCGCCGCATCCGCGGACAACATCGTCACGGGCTCCAAGCTCCTGATGGAACTGCTCGGAGCGGACTCGTCCGCCCGGGCCGAGATCGCGGAACGGATGCGGGCGGCGGAGCACGCGGGGGACGACGCGACACACGCGATCTTCCACCAGCTGAACTCCTCCTTCATCACGCCGTTCGACCGCGAGGACATCTACTCCCTGGCGTCGTCGCTCGACGACATCATGGACTTCATGGAGGAGGCCGTCGACCTCGTCGTCCTCTACAACATCGAAGAGCTGCCCAAGGGTGTCGAGCAGCAGATCGAGGTGCTGGCGCGGGCGGCCGAGCTGACCGCCGAGGCCATGCCGCACCTGCGGACGATGGACAACCTGACCGAGTACTGGATCGAGGTCAACCGCCTTGAGAACCAGGCCGACCAGATCCACCGCAAGCTGCTCGCGCACCTGTTCAACGGCAAGTACGACGCCATCGAGGTGCTGAAGTTGAAGCAGATCGTCGACGTGCTCGAAGAGGCGGCCGACGCGTTCGAGCACGTCGCGAACACGGTGGAGACCATCGCGGTCAAGGAGTCCTGAACCTCGTGGACACCTTCGCTCTGGTCGTGACCATCGGTGTCGCGCTCGGTTTCACGTATACGAACGGTTTTCACGACTCGGCGAACGCGATCGCGACCTCCGTCTCCACACGGGCACTGACCCCGCGGGCGGCGCTCGCGATGGCGGCCGTGATGAACCTCGCCGGCGCCTTCCTGGGCAGCGGGGTGGCCAAGACGGTCAGCAGCGGCCTGATCGAGACGCCCACGGGCTCCACGGGCATGTGGATCCTGTTCGCGGCGCTGGTCGGCGCGATCGTCTGGAACCTGATCACCTGGTACTTCGGCCTGCCCTCGTCCTCCTCGCACGCCCTCTTCGGCGGCATGGTGGGCGCGGCCCTGGCCGGAGGCACGGAGGTCATCTGGTCGGGCGTGGTCGACAAGGTGGTCATCCCGATGTTCGCCTCGCCGGTCGTCGGCCTCGTCGCCGGTTTCCTGGTGATGGTCGTCATCCTGTGGATGTTCCGCCGCGCCAACCCGCACAAGGCGAAGCACGGCTTCCGTATCGCGCAGACCGTCTCCGCGGCCGCCATGGCGCTCGGCCACGGCCTCCAGGACGCGCAGAAGACGATGGGCATCGTGGTGATGGCCCTGGTCATCGCCGACGTCCAGACCGCCGACGACCCGATCCCGGTCTGGGTCAAGGTCGTGTGCGCCGTGATGCTGTCGCTGGGTACGTACGCGGGTGGCTGGCGCATCATGCGTACGCTCGGCCGCAAGATCATCGAGCTGGACCCGCCGCAGGGCTTCGCGGCGGAGACCACCGGCGCCTCGATCATGTTCGGCTCGGCCTACCTCTTCCACGCGCCGATCTCCACCACCCACGTGATCACTTCCGCGATCATGGGTGTGGGTGCGACGAAGCGTGTGAACGCGGTGCGCTGGGGCGTCGCCAAGAACATCATCCTTGGCTGGTTCATCACCATGCCGGCCGCGGCTCTGGTTGCCGCGGTCAGCTTCTGGATCGTGAACCTGGCCTTCGGCTAGTGGTGCCGCCCCGTG
>NZ_LBMK01000004.1:24450-62425 GCF_001005295.1 Streptomyces yangpuensis
GCGGCTCTGGTTGCCGCGGTCAGCTTCTGGATCGTGAACCTGGCCTTCGGCTAGTGGTGCCGCCCCGTGCTGGGGGTCCGGGGGCGTCCCCGGGTGATGCAGTATCACCATGCCGGCCGCGGCTCTGGTTGCCGCGGTCAGCTTCTGGATCGTGAACCTGGCCTTCGGCCAGCAGTTACGTGCCCGCGGTGCGCCGCGGGAACGAAAGCGGGCCGGCTCCCCCCACCCAGGGGGAGCCGGCCCTCTTTTCTTTCTTCCGTCCCGCGGCGGCACCGCCATGCAGCACCGCGGGACGTCTCGCACATCTCTTTAGCCGAAGCGGCCGGAGATGTAGTCCTCGGTCGCCTGCACGGACGGGTTCGAGAAGATCCGGTCCGTGTCGTCGATCTCGATGAGCTTGCCGGGCTGGCCGACCGCCGCGAGGTTGAAGAAGGCGGTCCGGTCGGAGACGCGGGCGGCCTGCTGCATGTTGTGCGTCACGATGACGATCGTGAAGCGCTCCTTGAGCTCGCCGATCAGGTCCTCGATCGCCAGGGTGGAGATCGGGTCCAGGGCCGAGCAGGGCTCGTCCATCAGCAGGACCTGGGGCTCGACCGCGATGGCGCGGGCGATGCACAGACGCTGCTGCTGACCGCCGGAGAGGCCGGAGCCGGGCTTGTTCAGGCGGTCCTTGACCTCGTTCCAGAGGTTGGCGCCCTGGAGGGACCGCTCGACGATGTCGCCGAGCTCGGACTTCTTGAAGTTGCCGTTCAGCCGCAGGCCCGCCGCCACGTTGTCGAAGATCGACATGGTGGGGAAGGGGTTCGGGCGCTGGAAGACCATGCCGACCGTGCGGCGGACCGCCACCGGGTCGACGCCGGCGCCGTACAGGTTCTCGTCGTCCAGCATCACCTTGCCCTCGACGCGGCCGCCGGGGGTGACCTCGTGCATGCGGTTCAGGGTGCGCAGGAAGGTCGACTTGCCGCAGCCGGAGGGGCCGATGAAGGCCGTCACCGAGCGGGGTTCGACGGTCATCGAGATGTCGTCGATGGCCTTGTGGGTGCCGTAGAAGGCGGACAGTCCGCTGACGTCGATTCGCTTCGCCATGGGGTCACTTCGCTTTCATACAGTCGCGTCAGCGACCGGTCTTCGGGGCCTTCCAGCGGGCGATGCCGCGGGCCACCAGATTGAGGATCATGACGAAGGCGATCAGGACGAGCGCTGCGGCCCATGCCCGGTCGTAGGAGGCGTCACTGCCGACCTTGTACTGCTCCCAAATGTAGAGGGGGAGCGAGGACTGGGCGCCTTCGAAGGGGTTGCCGTTGATCAGCTGGGAGCCGAAGACCAGCAGCATGATCGGGGCGGTCTCGCCGGCGATGCGGGCGACGGCCAGCATCAGGCCGGTGGAGATGCCGCCGATGGCGGTGGGGAGGACGACCTTGAGGATCACGCGCCACTTCGGCACACCGAGGGCGAGGGCGGCCTCGCGCAGCTCGTTCGGGACGAGCTTGAGCATCTCCTCGGTGGAGCGGACCACGACCGGCATCATCAGGATCGACAGGGCCATCGCCCCGGCGAAGCCGGAGGGGCCGAAGCCGAGCATCAGGTTCCAGGTCGTCAGGATGAACAGACCCGCGACGATGGACGGGATGCCGGTCATGACGTCGACGAAGAACGTCACGGCCTTGGCGAGGCTGCCCTTGCCGTACTCGACCAGGTAGACGGCGGTCAGCAGGCCGATCGGGGCCGCGATCAGGGTGGCCAGGGCGATCTGCTCGATGGTGCCGAGCAGCGCGTGGTA
Organism: Streptomyces yangpuensis; assembly: GCF_001005295.1. Lineage (GTDB taxonomy): Bacteria > Actinomycetota > Actinomycetes > Streptomycetales > Streptomycetaceae > Streptomyces > Streptomyces yangpuensis. The sequence continues at coordinate 26,231 of NZ_LBMK01000004.1, forward strand.
GACGCCGCCGCCCTCGTCGAAGCTGGTCACGCCGTTCATCGAGTGGGTGAGGAAGTCGCCGGTGAGGACCTCCACGCCGCGGCTGACGGTGGTCCAGATCAGCGAGAGCAGCGGGATCACCGCGAGGACGAAGGAGACCCACACGACTGAGGTCGCGATGCGGTCCTTGGCCTGGCGGCGGTTCTCGATCACCGCGCTGGCGGTGTAGGTGATCGCGAGGAACAGGAGGGCCGCGATCAGACCCCACTGGATCTCGCTCTGGAGGCCGAAGGCGAGGCCGATGCCGCTGCCGAGGGCGATCGAGAGGACCGCGATGCCGGCCGGGGCCCAGCGGGGCAGGCCGCCTCGGGTGAGGCTGGTGGGAGCGGCGGACCGGGAGGCCTGGGGTCGCTGGTCCTGGAGTGCGTGGCTCATCAGGCGTTCGCCCCCGAGAAGTCCTTGCGGCGAGCGATGATCAGGCGAGCTGCACCGTTGACCAGCAGGGTGAGCAGGAAGAGGACGAGACCGGAGGCGATCAGCGCGTCCCGGCCGAACTCGTTGGCCTCGTCGAACTTCGCGGCGATGTTCTGCGCGAAGGTGCCGCCACCCGGGTTCAGGATGTGGCCGGAGATCAGGAAGCTCGGGGAGAGAACGGTCGCGACGGCCATGGTCTCGCCGAGGGCGCGGCCGAGGCCGAGCATCGAGGCGGAGATGACGCCGGAGCGGCCGAAGGGCAGCACCGACATCCGGATGACCTCCCAGCGGGTCGCGCCGAGGGCCAGGGCGGCCTCCTCGTTCATGCGCGGGACCTGGAGGAAGACCTCACGGCTGACACTGGTCACGATCGGCAGGATCATGATCGCGAGCAGGATGCCGACGGTGAAGAGCGAGCGGGCGACGCCGACCTGGGTCTTGTCGAAGACGTAGGTCCAGCCCAGGTACTCGTCGAGCCAGAGGTTCAGGCCGTTCAGCTGCGGAACGAGGAAGAGGGCGCCCCAGATGCCGTAGATGATCGACGGTACGGCGGCCAGCAGGTCGACCACGTAGGCGATCGGCGCGGCCAGCCTGCGCGGCGCGTAGTGCGAGATGAACAGGGCGATGCCGACAGCGATCGGAACCGCGATGGCCATCGCGATGACCGAGCTGACGACGGTGCCGAAGAGCAGGACGGCGATGCCGAAGACGGGCGGGTTGGCCGACGCGTTCCAGTCGAAGGTGGTGAGGAAGTTCCCCTCGTTCTCCGACAGGGCGATCGTGGCGCGGTAGGTGAGGAAGGCGGCGATCGACGCCATGATCACCAGGAGCAGGATGCCGGATCCCTTGGAGAGCCCGGCGAAGATCTTGTCGCCGGCGCGGCCGGTGGACCTTCCGCTCTTGGCGACAGGCGGAGCCGTGTCTATCTGGGTGGGTGTGGTGGAAGCCATGGTCTTTCCGGTCTGTGTGGGGGGCGAGCCCCCTGGCGGCGGTGCACCGGATTCCCCCGGGTGGAGGGGAAGTGTCTCCGGGGCCGGCCCGCCCGGTCCCCGGACGGGGGGAGAGGGCGGACCGGGCCTCGGAGCTCAGGACTAGCCCAGCGAGTTGATGACCTCGCGGACCTTGGCGTTGATCTCGGCCGGGATCGGCGCGTAGCCGTTGTCGAGGAGGACCTTCTGGCCCGCGTCGGAGGCGGCGTAGTTCAGGAAGGACTTCACGGTCGGCAGGGTCTCCGCCTTGTTGCCCTTGTCGCAGACGATCTCGTAGGTCACCAGGACGAGCGGGTAGGCGCCCTCGGCCTTGGTGGTGTAGTCGAGCTTCAGGGCCAGGTCGGAGCCGGTGCCGGAGACCTTGGCGGCGGCGATGGCCTTGGAGGCGTTCTCGCCGGTGGCCGGGACCGGGGCGGCTGCGCCCGTGTTGAGGTCGACGGTCTTGATGCCCTGGGCGCTGGCGAAGGAGAGCTCGAAGTAGCCGATCGCGCCGTCCACCTGCTTGACCTGCGCGGCGACACCGGCGGAGCCGGAGGCGGCCTGGCCGCCGGGGGCGGCCCACTTCTTCGCGGCCTCGTGCGGCCAGGCGTCGGGGGCGGCGGCCTTGAGGTACTTGGTGATGTTCTCGGTGGTGCCCGAGTCGTCGGAGCGGTGGAAGGCCTGGATGGCGGTGGAGGGAAGCGTGACCCCGGGGTTCAGCTTCTTGATCGCCTCGTCGTCCCACTTCTTGATCTTGTCGTTGAAGATGTTGGCGATCGTGGCGGCGTCCAGGTTCAGCTTGTCCACGCCGGCGACGTTGAAGCCGAGGGCGACGGGGCCGCCGACCATCGGCAGGTCGATGCCCTGGCCGCCGGTGCAGATCTTCTTCGACTCCTCGACCTGCTCCGGCTTCAGCGCCGAGTCGGAGCCGGCGAAACCGACCGTGCCCTGGTTGAAGGCGACGATGCCCTCACCGGAGGAGGAGGACTTGTAGTTCACCTCGACGCCGGAGCAGGCGGCCATGTAGTTCTTGATCCACAGCTCGACCGCGTTCTTCTGCGCGGAGGAGCCGGAGGCGAGCAGCTTGCCCTTGGCGCCGTCGCACTTGATGTCGCCGGCGGCCGGGGCGGCGGCCTTGGTGGCGCCGTCGCCGGTCTTGGTGTTGTCGTCCGAGCCGCACGCCGTGAGGACCAGGGCGCCGGACACGACAAGCGCACCGAGGGCGGAGGCACGAAGCATGTTCTTGCGCTGAAGCTTCACTTTCGGGTGTTCCTTCCAGAAGCCGCCGGCCGCTTTCCGTTCGTACCGGGCGGCGTGCGAAGAGGACTACGTCGGGTGCCCGGGCGGGCCGCTCCCTCCGTGGGCCGGCCTTCTCCGTGCACGACCGAAATTAGGCAGAACAGGTGAAGCAGCCGACCGGCCCGAGTGAACGGACGGTGAACCGTGGCGGACGACCCGGTGCGTTCCGGCGCGTCCGCCCACGGGGGCCATCATCCGTTATCCCGCCGTTATCGCGGTGTGACCGCGGGCTCCCTCAGCCACAGGTGCTGGAAGTCCGCCCGGGCCGCCTCGACCTCATGACGCTGGTCGGCGTGCAGAACTCCTAAAGCGTAGGCCGTGGCCGGGGCGATACGCGGGGTACGGGCCGCGGTGGCGGAGGCGGCGGCGGCCTCGGCGGCGTCCCGGTGGCGGTCCAGGGCCTCGCCCGCGGCCGCGGGCCGGCTCACGTCCTCGCCGAGGACCTCCCGCGCGTACCGGTGGATCCGCAGGAGGCGGCGTACCTCGTGCCAGAGGCCGTCGTGGTCGGCGTCGTACGGGCTCGGGGCCGTCTCACGGGCACCCGTCGGCGGCAGCGCCGCCACCGCTGCCGACAGTCGGGTTTCGGCCACTGCCGCGAGGGGGACGAGGACCTCCCCGACCCGCCCGCGGGCCGCGACCGCGTCGAGCGGGACCTCGGAGGCCAGCACCGCCACCGCGTCCGCCACCGCGTGGAAGCGGGACGAGCCGAGCGCCTGGAGGGTGGCCGAGTGGGCGCGGGTACGGGCGAGGGTCAGCTGCCGGTCCAGCAGCGCGCCCGCGCGCGCCGAGCCCACCGTCAGCGCGCCGGCCGAGCCGCGCGGCGCCGGGAGCCCGGGGGACCCCGACAGCCGGTGCAGCGCGTCCGTGAGCCGGGACAGCCGGGCGGCGTACGCGTGCTCGTCCGCCAGCGTCGAGGACAGCCACACCAGCTCGGTGCGCAGGCCGTCCGCCCACGACGACTCGGTCACCACCCGGAACGTGGCCAGTGATCCGCTGATGCGGCGCGCGGCCCCCCGCAGGCTGCGCGCCGCACCGCTGCTCTCCGCGGCGTCGGCCCCGCTCACGGCGCTCGGACCGTACTGACGCAGGGCGCGCAGGAACGCCGTGGCCTGCGAACGCAGGTACGTGCCCAGCACGTCACCTGCGTCCGGCTCTCCCGCCTGCGGGTTACGGTTTTGCTGAGCCACGCCGGCGCCTCCGGGCGTCTATGAGCGTCTCCTGTACGTGCCGCAGCGGCTGGCCGTCCGCGTCCGTGCTGTGCCGTGTCCATTCACCGTCCGGGCCCAGGTGCCAGGAGGAGGTGGCGTCGGACATCCCGGTCTCCAGCATCCGGTCCAGTGCCGCGCGGTGGGCCGGGTCGGCGACCCTGACCAGTGCCTCGATACGGCGGTCGAGGTTGCGGTGCATCATGTCGGCGCTGCCGATCCACACCTCGGGCTCGCCGCCGTTGCCGAAGGCGAAGACCCGGGAGTGCTCCAGGAAACGGCCGAGGACCGAACGGACCCGGATGTTGTCCGAGAGCCCCGGGACTCCCGGGCGCACCGCGCAGATGCCGCGCACCCAGATGTCGACGGGCACGCCCGTCTGGGAGGCCCGGTAGAGCGAGTCGATCAGGGCCTCGTCGACGATCGAGTTCATCTTCAGGCGCACGTACGCGGGGCGGCCTGCCTTGTGGTGGGCGGCCTCCTTGTCGATGCGCGCGATCAGTCCGTCGCGCAGCGAGCGGGGGGCCACCAGCAGGCGGCGGTAGGTCTCGCGGCGGGAGTAGCCGGAGAGCCGGTTGAAGAGGTCGGAGAGGTCCGCGCCGACCTGCGGGTCGGCGGTGAGCAGGCCGAGGTCCTCGTATAGCCGGGCCGTCTTGGGGTGGTAGTTGCCGGTGCCCACGTGGGAGTAGCGGCGCAGGGTGTCGCCCTCCTGGCGGACGACGAGCGACAGCTTGCAGTGGGTCTTGAGGCCGACGAGCCCGTAGACGACGTGGCAGCCGGACTCCTCCAGCTTGCGCGCCCACTTGATGTTGGCCTGTTCGTCGAAGCGAGCCTTGATCTCGACGAGTACGAGGACCTGCTTGCCGGAGTCGGCGGCGTCGATCAGGGCGTCCACGATCGGGGAGTCGCCGGAGGTGCGGTAGAGCGTCTGCTTGATGGCGAGGACGTCCGGGTCGGCGGCGGCCTGCTCCAGGAAGGCCTGCACGGAGGTGGAGAAGGAGTCGTACGGGTGGTGCAGCAGCACGTCCCGCTCGCGCAGCGCGGCGAAGATGTCGGGCGCGTGCGCGGACTCGACCTCGGCGAGGTCGCGGTGGGTGCCGGCGACGAACTTCGGGTACTTCAGCTCCGGGATGTCCAGCGAGGCGATCCCGAAGAGGGCGGTCAGGTCGAGCGGCCCGGGCAGCGGGTACACCTCGGAGGCGTTGACGTTCAGCTCCTGCACGAGGAGGTCCAGGACGCCGGGGTCGATGGACTCCTCGACCTCCAGGCGCACGGGCGGGCCGAAGCGGCGCCGCATGAGCTCCTTCTCCAGGGCCTGGAGCAGGTTCTCGGCGTCGTCCTCCTCCACCTCCAGGTCCTCGTTGCGGGTCACGCGGAACATGTGGTGCGCGAGCACCTCCATGCCGGGGAACAGCTCCTCCAGGTGCGCGGCGATGACGTCCTCCAGCGGGACGTAGCGCTGCGGGGAGGCCTCCAGGAAGCGGGAGAGGATCGGCGGGACCTTGACCCGGGCGAAGTGGCGGTGGCCGCTGACGGGGTTGCGCACGACGACGGCCAGGTTGAGGGAGAGGCCGGAGATGTACGGGAAGGGGTGCGCGGGGTCCACGGCCAGCGGGGTCAGCACGGGGAAGATCTGGTTCCGGAACAGCGTGAAGAGGCGGGCCTGCTCCTTCTCGGTGAGGTCCGGCCAGCGGATGAGGTGGATGCCCTCCTCGGCCAGCGCCGGGGAGATGTCCTGCTGGAAGCAGGCGGCGTGGCGGGCCATGAGTTCGCGCGAGCGCGTCCAGATGAGGTCCAGCACCTCGCGGGGCTGCAGGCCGGAGGCCGATCGGGTGGCGACACCCGTCGCGATGCGCCGTTTGAGGCCGGCCACGCGGACCATGAAGAACTCGTCGAGGTTGCTCGCGAAGATCGCCAGGAAGTTGGCGCGCTCCAGCAGCGGGGTCGTCGGGTCCTCGGCGAGCTCCAGCACCCGCTCGTTGAAGGCGAGCCAGCTGCGCTCCCGGTCGAGGAAGCGGCCCGGGGGCAGTTCCCCGCCGTCCTTGTCGTCGTAGGCGTCCAGGTCGGCGTCGAGGTCGGGGTCGAGGCCTAGGTGCGGGCGGTGCGCGGCGATGGAGCCTATGCGGGCGTGGGCCGCGGCGCCGGTGGCCTGGGCGCCGGCCTTGCCGGTGTCCTTGCCGGTGTCCTTGTCCGTGGGCTCGCCGGTTGCGGAGGCGGACGTGTGGGACGGGTGCTGTGCGGGGACCTCGGTGGGGCCGGCGCTGGGCTTGTGACTCATGACTCCATTCTTCCGCGCAAGCGGCAGGACAGGCGCGTCGGAGGCGTCGGCCGTCGGCCGGAGTCGGGGCTGCATTGGGGGAGGGTCGCAAGCGCGTCTGAATGCCCGGTTAATGGCGCATGGCTTCCCGGCTCCGGCTGGCGCACGAGTCGTTCCCGGAGGGGCGCGGGTGGTGTGCCGGTGCGGCGCCGTTGCCGGGGGCGCCGCCCCCGGACCCCCGCGCCTCAAAACGCCGGCGGGGCTGCATGAGGCGGCGGGGCTCAATGAGGCGGCGAGGCTGCATGAGGCGGCGGGGCTGATGGGGGCGGCGGGGCTGACGTGAGGCGGCGGGGTCGGGTGGGGCGGCTGGGCCCGGGGCTTGTGCGGGTCAGCTTTCCGTGCGGTACATCAGGTCGACCTCGTGGGTGGTGAAGCCGAGGCCGCTGTACACGGCGAGGGCCGCCGGGTTGTCGGCGTCGACGTAGAGCATGGCCGTCGGCAGGCCCTGGGCCGCCAGGTGCTGGAGGCCGATCGCGGTGAGCGCCTTGCCGAGCCCGCCGCCCTGCGCACCCGGGAGGACGCCGACCACGTAGACCTCGCCGAGCTGTTCCGCCTCGTGGACCTTCGTCCAGTGGAAGCCGACGAGCTCGCCGTCGCGCTCGGCGAGGAAGAAGCCCTTGGCGTCGAACCAGGGCTGCGCGATGCGGTCGTCGAGGTCACGCTGGGTGAGCGAGCCCTGCTCGGGGTGGTGGGCGAAGGCGGCCGCGTTCGCCGCGAGCCAGGCCGCGTCGTCGGTGCCGGGCAGGAAGGTCCGCACCGTCACACCGGGCGGGAGCACCGGCTCGGCGAGCGGGGGCCCCTCGGCCAGGGGCCGGCGCAGCTGGCGGAGCTCGCGGAAGAGGGTCAGGCCGAGCACCTGGGCGAGGTGCCGGGCGGCCGACTTGCCGCCATGGGCCCATACCCGCAGCCGTTTGCCGGAGGCGGCCAGCAGGGCCATCCCCATCGCCCGGCCGTGGCCGCGGCCGCGCAGCGCCGGGTGCACGACGAGCTCGGCGGCCGGTGCCTCCACCGGGTCGGTGTCCTCCAGTTGCCCGTACGCGGCGAGCCGGCCGCCGTCGGTGAGCAGGAAGTGCCGGATGCCCGCGCGCGGTCCGCCGCGCAGCTGGAGCCTTCCCTGTTCGGACACGGCGGTGGTGCCGTCCGTACGCGCCGCGTCCTCGATCAGATCGAGGACGGCGTCGACCTGTTCCCCCGTCAGCTCGTCGAGGGTCTCAATCTGCCGTCCCGGCTCCAGGGCCGCGCTTGCGTCAGTCATGGAACGAGCCTACGACCGTCCCGGCCGCCGAGCGGAGAGCGGCCGCAGGGTCGGTTTCCTTCTTCTGCGTGTAACCAACGCGATACCCGTTACCCCCTGGTAGAGCTACGCGCGTTGACCATAGGCTTCGGCGGACCTCCCGAGCAGTATCGCTGTCCACAAAGGGGACTAAATGTCAGCGACGCCACAACGGCACCGCCGAAACCGCCGGTTGACCTTCACCGCCCTCGCCGTCACGGCCGGGGCCGGCGCGATGGTCGCCGCCGCACTGCCGGCCGGGGCCGCGAGTGGTGGCGGTGCGGCCAAGAGCCGGACCGTCGATGTGCAGATGCTGTCGTTCAACGACTTCCACGGCACCCTGGAGCCCCCGCAGGGCTCCTCCGGCAACGTGACCGAGCGTCAGGCCGACGGCACCACCAAGGCCATACCCGCGGGCGGGGTCGAGTACCTCGCGACCGCCCTGCGCGAGGCCCGCAAGGGCCACGAGTACTCCGTCACCGCGGCGGCCGGCGACATGATCGGCGGCAGCCCGATGCTGTCCGGTCTCTTCCACGACGAGCCGAGCATCGAGGCGCTGAACAAGCTGGGGCTGAACGTCTCCAGCGTCGGCAACCACGAGTTCGACGAGGGCAAGGCCGAGCTGCGCCGCATGGCGTACGGCGGCTGCCACCCGGTCGAGGGCTGCTACGAGTTCGGCAAGGAGTTCACGGGCTCGACCTTCCAGTACCTCGCCGCGAACGTCACCGACGAGAAGACCAAGCGCCCCCTGATGTCGCCCACCTACGTGTGGAAGAAGGGCGACGTGAAGATCGGCTTCATCGGCGTCACCCTGGAGGGCACTCCGGACGTCGTGACCGCCGAGGGCGTCAAGGGCCTCAAGTTCGGCGACGAGATCGAGACGATCAACAAGTACGCCGCCGAGCTGAACAAGCAGGGCGTGAAGTCCATCGTCGCGCTGATCCACGAGGGCGGTCTGCCCGCGAGCGGCGCGTACAACTACGACTGTGACGTCCCGGGCGCCGGCGCCGGCATCTCGGGCGCGATCGTGGACATCGCCAAGAACGTCGACGCCAAGGTCGACGCGCTGGTCACGGGCCACACGCACCAGGCCTACGCCTGCAACATCCCCGACCCGGCGGGCAACCCGCGCGCGGTGACCTCGGCGGCCTCCATCGGCCGTCTGTACACGGACACCACGCTCACCTACGACCGGCAGACCAAGGACATCGTCCGTACGCCGGTCAGCTCGCCCAAGCCGGTCAACAAGGTCGTCACCCGGGACCAGCCCAAGGCCCCGGACATGACCGAGCTGATCCAGCGCTGGAACGCCCTGGCGGCCCCGATCGCCAACCGCCCGCAGGGCTTCATCTCGGCCGACATCCCGGGCCGCGGCTCGGCGGAGCCCGAGAAGCCCCTCGGTGACCTGATCGCCGATGCCCAGCTGGAGGCGCTCGCCCCGGCGGACAAGGGCGGCGCGCAGCTGGCCATCATGAACCCGGGCGGTATCCGCTCGGACCTCGCCTACAAGGCCTCGGGGTCCGAGGGCGACGGTGTGGTGACCTACGGCGAGTCCTTCACGGTCCAGCCGTTCACCAACATGATGAACATCGTGGACCTGACCGGCGCGCAGCTGATCACCGCGCTCCAGCAGCAGGTCAGCGGCCCGGTCAACGGCGTGAGCCCGAAGATCCTGCAGGTGTCGAAGGGCTTCACCTACACCCTCGACATGACGAAGGCGGGCGCCGACCGCATCGTCGTGGACTCGGTCCGGCTCAACGGTGAGGCGATCGACCCCGCCAAGACCTACCGGGTCGCGATGAACGAGTTCCTCGCGGGCGGCGGTGACGGCTTCACCGTCCTGAAGGAGCACAAGAACAAGCTGGTGGGCGCGTCCGACCTGGACTGCTTCAACGCCTACCTGACGAAGAACTCCTCGGCGTCCTCGCCGATCGCCCCGCCGGCGGCGAACCGGATCACCGTCATCAAGTAGTACGCGCGCACAGCACGCCCGAAGGGGCGGCGGGCCCACCGGCCCGCCGCCCCTTCGGCGTTCCCGTGCACCCCCGTGGCGCGGGGACGGGTGCGGATCAGAGGGTCGCCAGGAAGCTCCCGACGGCCTTGTGGAAGCCGTCCGGGTCCGTGAACGGCACGAAGTGGTCGCCGTCGAGGGGCGTGTACGCGGTCTTCGGGCGCCGGGCGACCATCGCGTCGGCGACGGGCCGGGTCAGCGCCAGGCTGCCGGTGCCGTGGATCAGCAGGGCCGGGCAGGTGCTCGCGAGCCAGGTCTCCCAGTGCTCGCCGGCGCAGGCGTGGATGGAGTCGAGCATGTCCTGCGGGTGGTACGCGAGGCGCCAGCCGGTGCCGTCCGGGAGGGGGCGCAGCCCGTCGGCGACGAAGGGCGCGGCCGGTCCGGCGGCGGCGAGGAGTTCCTCGCGGGTGGGGGCGGTGGCGGGCAGGCCCTGGAGGAAGTCGAACCAGTTCGGGCCGTCGGGGATGCGGATCTCGACGGTGGCGTCGACGCCGACGAGTGCGGAGATCCGGTCGGGGTGGGCGGCGGCGAGGTGGTAGGCGTTGAGGCCGCCGAGGGAGTAGCCGAGGAGGGCCACGGGGGCGTCGAGGCCGAGGTGGTCGAGGAGGGCGACGGCGTCGGATACGTACCCCTCGCGGCGGTAGTGCGGGGCCCGGTCGGAGCTGCCGTGGCCGCGCTGGTCGGGGGCGACGACCCGCCAGGCGTCACCGAGGTGCGCGGCGAGCCCGGCGAAGGCGAGGCCTTCGGACAGGCCGCCGTGCAGGGCGAGCAACGGGCGGCCGGAGCCGCCGGAGTCCACGTAGGACAGGGTGCGGTCGTCGATCTTCATCTGGTGGCGCCGCATGGCGGTCCTCCCCGTTTCGTCGATCTTCCGACCTTCCGATCTGCCGGTGACTGAACCCTGCCAGGATTTGGGCAAGTGCGCAATACGAGCGTGTAGGGCGGTTGCCCAAAATGCGGCGGCGGCTACGATCCGGGCATGGGAAATCGCGAGGACCTGCTGGCCGGAGCCCGGCGCTGCCTGGAGGAGAAGGGCTATCTGCGGACGACCGTGCGCGACATCGCCACGGCCGCGGAGGTGAGCATGGCGGCGATCGGCTACCACTTCGGATCGCGTGAGGCGCTGCTCAACCAGGCGCTGTTCGCCGCGATGGAGGAGTGGGCGGCGGGCTCCGGCCGGCTGGCCGGCGAGGGTGCGACCGCGGGGGAGCGCTACGCCGACACCTGGGATCGCAAGATCCGGGACTTCGCCGAGATGCGCTGGCTCTGGCTGGCCTCCGTCGAGGCCTTCGTGCACGCGCAGTCCTCGCCCGAACTGCTCGCGATCCTGGCCGAGGGGCAGCGCCGCAACCGCCGGATGGTGGCCGCTGTGCTGCGGGGGGTGCCGGAGGCGGAGGTGACGGAGGAGGACGTACGCTCCCTCGGCTCGTTGCACATCGCGCTGCTGAGCGGGGTGATGGTGCAGACCCTCACCGATCCCGAGCAGGCGCCGGACGGCCGGGAGCTGCTCCGGGGGCTGCGCGAGATGGTCGGACTCCTCAAGGACTGAGTGCGGGCTGTTCGCCGACCGAGCCCTACCGATGGGTAGCAAAGCTGACGTGTGCACGCCATAATCCGGCCATCACCGGTCGGCGAAGGGGCGGGCATGCGCATCGGCACGAGCACGGACAGGACCCCGGGCGGGGGCGGATCGGCGAGCACGGACAGGAGCGGCCCGGCCGCCGCACCGGGCATGGGCCGCCGGGTGTTCCTCGCCGGCGCACTCGCCGCGGGAGCCGCCGCCGCCCTGGGAGCCGCGTCCGTCCCGGCCTCCGCGGCCGCCCTCGGCACCCAGGACTGGATGGCCGGCCTCGGCGACGCCACCGCCCTCCAGCGCATGACGATCCCGGGCACGCACGACTCCGGCGCGACCAAGGGCGGGCTCTACGTCGCCTGCCAGAACACCTCGATCGCCCAGCAGCTCGACTCCGGCATCCGCTTCCTCGACGTCCGCTGCCGGGTCACGGGCGGCTCCTTCGCCATCCACCACGGGTCCTTCTTCCAGGACCTGATGTTCGGTGACGTCCTCGTCGCCTGCCGGAACTTCCTCGCCGCGCACCCCGGCGAGACCGTCCTGATGCGCGTCAGGCAGGAGTACTCCGGGGAGAGCGACGCCACCTTCCGCGCCGTCTTCGACGACTACCTCGACAACCGCGGCTGGCGCCCGCTGTTCCGGATCGCCGACGCCCTGCCCGACCTCGGCCAGGCCCGCGGCCGAGTGGTCCTGCTCGCCGACAACGGCGGCCTGCCGGGCCTGCGCTACGGCGACGGCAACGTCTTCGACATCCAGGACGACTGGAACGCCGAGCCCTTCGCCAAGCGCGGGAAGATCGAGAACCACTTCCGCAAGGCCGTCCAGCAGCCCGGAAAGCTCTTCGTCAACTACGTCAGCACCGCGGCCTACATGCCGCCGCGCTGGAACTCCGACCGCCTCAACCCGCAGGTGCACGCCTTCGTCGACGGCGGGGAGATGGCCGGCCGGACCGGGCTCGGGATCGTCCCCATGGACTTCCCGAACACCCGCTCCGGCCTGGTCGCCTCATTGATCCGGCACAACTGACGGCTCGGCCTACGGACCGGCCTACGGGTCGACCGACGGCTCGGACGGCGGCGGGGTCGGCGCCCCGGGGATCCGGAGCACCGCCTCCGTGCCCGGACCGCCGTCCGTCGCCGCCCGCAGCTCCGCGCTGCCGCCCGCGCGGACCGCCGTACGGGCCACGATCGACAGGCCCAGCCCGCTGCCGGGCAGGGCGCGGGCCGAGGGAGACCGCCAGAACCGCTCGAAGACGTGCGGCAGGTCCTCCGCGGGGATGCCCGGCCCGTGGTCCCGTACGGTCAGCTCGCCCGCCCGCAGCGTCACCTCCACCGAACCGCCCGGCGGGCTGAACTTCACCGCGTTGTCGAGGACGTTGACCACCGCCCGCTCCAGCGCCGCCGCCTCACCCCGTACGTACCAGGGCTCCAGGTCCGAGGCGAACACCAGCTCCGGGCCGCGCAGCCGGGCCCGGGACAGCGCGGCCGCGGCGATCTCGTGCAGGGCGACCACACCGAGCGGGCCCGGCGAGGCCGCGTCCGGCCGGGACAGCTCCTGCAGGTCACCGATCAGCGAGGCCAGCTCCGTCATCTGCGCCTTGACCGAGGCCAGCAGCTCCCGCCGGTCGTCGGGCGGGATGGCCCGGCCGGTCTCCTCGCTGCGCGCGAGGAGCTCGATGTTGGTGCGCAGCGAGGTCAGCGGCGTGCGCAGCTCGTGCCCGGCGTCCGCGATCAGCTGGGCCTGCCGCTCCTGGGAGGAGGCCAGGGCCGCGGTCATCGAGTTGAAGGACCGCGACAGGCGGGCGATCTCGTCGTCGCCCTCGTCGGGGATCCGTACCGTCAGGTCCTCGGTGCGGGCGATGTGCTCGACGGCGTCGGTCAGCTCGTCCACGGGCCGCAGTCCCATACGGGCCACCCACAGGCCGGCGGCGCCGGCGCCGACCACCCCGACGCCGCAGACCAGGAGCAGCACCCAGGCCAGCGTGGACAGGGGCTTGTCGATGTCGGCGAGCGGCTTGGCCACGGTCAGCGCCGCCGCCCCGCCGTCGAGCAGGGCGGGCTGGGTGTAGACGCGGACCGCCACCCCGTCGGAGGTGGTCGCGTCGTAGAGGGCGGCCCCGCGCCGCCGCTGGGCGACCTCCAGGTCGATCGAGCTGATCCGCAGGGTGCTGCGGCCGTCGATCCAGCAGTGGCTTCCGTCCGGCCGCACGATCTGCACCTGGGCGCTGAGATTGTTGGCGGGCCGCTCCGGGAGCGCACCGGTGACGGACACGCAGCCGATCGAGCGGTAGACCTGGTTGGCCTGCGCCTCGGCGTTGGTGGCGCGCAGCGCGCTGTCCAGCTGGTCGCGCAGCTGGGTGCGGACCATCACCCAGGACACCGCGGCCACGCCCGCCACGGCGAGCGCCACCGCCACCGTGACCAGCAGGGCCAGCCGGGAGCGCAGCGGCAGCGCGCGGAAGCGGGCGAGCGGGCTCACTCGGGTCCGCCCTCACCGGCGCGCAGTACGTAGCCCACCCCGCGCACGGTGTGGACCAGGCGCGGCTCGCCGCCCGCCTCGGTCTTGCGGCGCAGGTACATCACGTACACGTCCAGCGAGTTGGAGCTGGGCTCGAAGTCGAAGCCCCAGACGGTCTTGAGGATCTGCTCACGGGTCAGGACCTGGCGGGGGTGCGCGAGGAACATCTCCAGCAGCGTGAACTCGGTACGGGTCAGCTCCACCGGGCGCCCGGACCGGGTGACCTCGCGGGTCGCGAGGTCCATGCGCAGGTCGCCGAAGGTCAGGACGTCCTCCGGGGCCGCGCCGCCGGCCTGCGGGGCGGCGTAGGAGCTGCGCCGCAGCAGGGCGCGGACGCGGGCGAAGAGCTCGTCGAGCTCGAACGGTTTGACGAGGTAGTCGTCGGCGCCCGCGTCGAGGCCGGTGACGCGGTCGCCGACGGTGTCGCGGGCGGTGAGCATCAGGATCGGCGTGGTGCTGCCGGAGGCGCGCAGCCGGCGGGCGGCCGTGAGCCCGTCCATCCGCGGCATCTGGATGTCCAGCACGATCAGGCCGGGGGCGTACGAGGCCGTCTTGTCGAGGGCGTCGAGCCCGTCGACGGCGGTCTGCACGGCGTACCCCTCGAAGGCGAGGCTGCGGCGCAGGGCCTCGCGTACGGCCGGTTCGTCGTCGACGACGAGGATCCGCGCTTCGCCCTCGGCGGGGTTCATGGATGGGTCTCCCAGGTGTGGTGGCCGGCTGCGGGGGCCGCCGGACGACGGCGCCTCCAGCGTCGCACGGACGCCCCCTAGAAGGACGTGCCGAAGCCGTCTGCGAAGGAGCCGCCGCCGGAGGTGTCGGAGGTGCCGGTGGAGCCCTTGCCGCCGGGGCCGCCCTTGCGCAGGGAGTCCAGGTCGGCCTTGATCGTGTCGACGGGGATGGCGAAGCCGAGGCCGACGCTGCCCGCGGCGGAACCGGCCGAGGCGGGGGAGTAGATCGCGGAGGGCATGCCGACGATCTCGCCGTTCATGTTGAACAGGGCGCCGCCGGAGTTGCCGGGGTTGAGGGAGGCGTCGGTCTGGAGGGCCTTGTACGAGGTGGTGTTCGAGCCGGTGTCGCCGTTGAACTGCCGGCCGCCGAAGGAGAAGGGCCAGCTGTCGTCCTGCCGGCGGTTCTGCGGGGCGCTCTGCTCCGACTTGGGCACCTTCACCTCGCGGTTCAGTGCCGAGACGATGCCGCTGGTCACGGTGCCGGTGAGGCCGTCGGGGGAGCCGATGGCGACGACCTGGTCGCCGACCTTGACGCTGCCGGAGTCGCCGAGCCTGGCGGGCGCCAGGCCGGACGCGCCCTGGAGCTTGATCAGGGCCAGGTCCTTGTCGGGGTCGGTGCCGACGATCTTGGCGGGGTACTTCTTGCCGTCGCTCGTCGTCACCTGGATCTCGGTGGCGCCGTCCACGACGTGGTTGTTCGTGGCGATCTCGCCGTCGGCGGAGAGCACGATGCCGGAGCCGGTGCCCTGCCCGGATCCGGTACGGGTGTCGATGCGGACGACCGAGGGGCTGACCTGCTCGGCCAGCCCGGAGACGGTGCCGGTGCCGGACTGCGAGACGTTCGTGCCGTTGACCCCGCCGGCGGTGCCGGCCTGCCGCTCCATCAGCTGCTGGACGGCGGCCGCGGTGCCGCCGCCGACCAGGGCGGCGGCGAGCGCGACGGCGGCCAGCAGGGCGACGGGCCTCTTCGCGCGCGGGCCGGGGGCGGCATGGGCCGGCCCCTGCGGGAGGCCGCCGCCTTCGCCGCCTTCGCCGCCTGCTCCCGCCGGGACCGTCTCGCCGCGGATGACCGGCGGCCGGTGCGCCTCGTACCAGCCGGGCGCGGCCGGCGGGTAGGCGGGCGGGGGCGGGTACGCACCCGTCCCGGCTCCGGCTCCGACTCCGGCCTCGTGTGCCAGCCGGTCACGTCCGCGCTGCCAGTCCTCGCCGAACGGCGCGTGCTGGGGGCGGTGTTCCTGCGGGTACTCGCCTTCGCGGCGGAAGCTCTCGGTCATGACCACGACTGTGCTCCCCGTTGATGAGAGCTTCCTGAGTCCGGCCTGAGAAGCCCGACAGAACCGCGTATGCCCGATGTAAGGGCGCTTCCCGTTCCCTCCCCCTTCCGCTATCTTGAACGCGTTCAAATGAACGCGTTCACATGCTGATCGGGGGATCGTGATGGACGAGGTCGTACGGCGGAAGGTGTCCCGCGTGCCGTGGCGGCTGGGGGTGACGGCAGCCGCGGTGACGGCCGCCGCGGCGGTGTGGTCGGCGACCGTGGGGACGGGGGACGTGCCGCCCCGCGTATACCTGCCGGTCCTGTTCGTCGCCGCTCTGCCGCTCCTCGCGCGCCACGCGCCGACGGCCTTCACCTGCGCCTGCCTGCTCACCGGGATGGTCCTGCTGTGGGTGTCGCTGCTCGGGGCCGCGTTCGGGCTCGGGCCCGTCGTCGCGGCGGCTCTCCTGCTGCTGGCCGCATCGGTCGCCGATCGCGACCACCCCCCGACCGGCTGTTCGGTGGCGCTGGCCGCGGCGCTGCCGCCGGCGTTCTTCCTGCTGGCCTTCCTCCTCGCCTACTGAGGCGGCCCGGCTCCCTACTTGCAGCCGCAGGAGCGGCGGATCACCAGGGCCGACGGGAACTGCTTGAGGCGCTCGCGGCGGGAGCCGGCCACGCGCAGGCCGTCGTCCAGCACGAGGTCCACCGCCGCGCGGGCCATCGCCGGGCGGTCCGAGGCGATCGTGGTCAGCGGCGGGTCCGTGAGGGCCGCCTCCTTCACGTCGTCGAAGCCCGCCACCGCCAGCTCCCCGGGCACGTCGATGCGCAGCTCGCGCGCGGCGCGCAGCACACCGATCGCCTGGTCGTCCGTGGCGCAGAAGACGGCCGTGGGCCGGTCGGGCCGCGCCAGGACCTCCAGGGCGACCGTGTACGCGTCGTAGCGGTTGTACGGGGCCTCGATGAGCCGGCCCTCGACCGAGCGGCCGGCCTCCAGCATGGCCCGGCGCCAGCCCTCGACGTGGTCGGCGACCGGGTCGCCGACCGACGGGGTGTTCTCGATGCCGCCGATGCAGGCGACGTACTCGTGTCCGTGCTCCAGCAGGTGCCGGGTGGCGAGCTGGGCGCCGCCGATGTCGTCCGTGACGACCGCGACGTCGTCGATCGCCTCCGGGCGCTCGTGCAGCAGCACCACGCGGGCGTCCCAGGCCTCGATCTCGCTGGCGGCCTGCTCGCTCATGCCCTGGCTGACCAGGATCAGCCCGGACACCCGCATCCCGAGGAAGGCCCGCAGGTAGTGGACCTCGCGCTCGGTGCGGTAGTCGGAGTTCCCGACCAGGACCATCTTTCCGCGCTCGGCGGCGGCCTGCTCGACCGCGTGTGCCATCTCCGCGAAGAACGGCTGGCGGGCATCGGGGACGATCATGCCTATGAGGTCGGTGCGCCGCGACGCCATCGCCTGGGCGACCCGGTCCGGGCGGTAGCCCAGGTCCTTGATCGCGGCGAGGACACGCTCGCGCGTGGCCGGGGCGACCGGCCGGGGTCCGTTGTTGATGACGTAGCTCACGACGGCGGTAGAAGTACCCGCAAGTCGCGCTACGTCATCCCGCGTCACCTTGGCCACGCGCGGAAGTCTACGCGGGGTGACCTACCTCTGGGCAGGGCGTCCTGAAGACCGGACGATCATCCGGCCTTTAGGCCGACCGGGTGGTGGCCCCGGAAGCCTGTACGGAATCCTCCGCGGCCGCCTCCGCGGCGACCTGGGCCGCCGCCTGGGCCGCGGCCTCGGCGGCCGCCCGCTCGACCTTCTCCGGCGTGACGAAGCGGTAGCCGACGTTGCGGACCGTACCGATCAGGGACTCGTGCTCGGGGCCGAGTTTCGCGCGCAGCCGCCGTACGTGCACGTCGACCGTCCGGGTGCCGCCGAAGTAGTCGTAGCCCCAGACCTCCTGCAGCAGCTGGGCACGGGTGAAGACGCGGCCCGGGTGCTGCGCGAGGTACTTCAGGAGCTCGAACTCCTTGAAGGTGAGATCCAGCACCCGCCCCTTGAGCTTGGCGGAGTACGTGGCCTCGTCCACCGACAGGTCGCCGTTGCGGATCTCCATGGGGGAGTCGTCCGAGCCGAGCTGCTGGCGGCCCGTGGCCAGCCGCAGGCGCGCCTCGACCTCGGCGGGACCGGCGGTGTCCAGGAGGACGTCGTCGATGCCCCAGTCGGCGGTGACGGCCGCCAGGCCGCCCTCGGTGACGACGAGGATCAGCGGACAGCCGGGGCCGGTGGAACGCAGCAGCTGGCACAGCGACCGGACCTGCGGCAGGTCGCGGCGGCCGTCGACGAGGATGACGTCGGCGCCCGGGGTGTCCACGAGGGCCGGGCCCTCGGCCGGCGCCACCCGGACGTTGTGCAGCAGCAGGCCGAGTGCGGGCAGCACTTCGGTGGACGGCTGCAGCGCGTTGGTGAGCAGCAGGAGCGAGCTCATGACCGACCACCTGCCCGGGCCGGACGGTGGTGCACGGTTCGCTGGTCCATCACGTCGGTTCCTCCTCGGTCCCGTCGAGGACGTGCGCGGTACTGCTTCGTACGTGTCGCCTGGTGCCCTCGCGGCCCCGCGCCCCGGGGGTTCCGCTCGGTCACCACTGTTCTCGGTTCGTTCAACGTGCTGAAAGCACAAAAGGACCCGGGGGCCACATTGCCCGGATCCTCTCGCCAAGCAGAATAGCCCACTCGCTGATTCCCGGCAGGGACTCTCCTGCATCGTCTGCTGTGGTTCCTGCCACGCGCCTGCCACGTTCCCGCCCTGCGTATGCACCGTTTTTCACCGGATCGGGGGCAGGCGGTACGGAGGGGCCCGCCCGACCGGGCGCACACCCGGCGCGTCGGGGCACGCCGGGGGCGGCGGCGGGAGGGGCCATCATGGAGGCCGACGGTAGAGAGCCGACGATAGGAGCTGCAGTGGCAACCGGAACCATCCGCTACTGGGCGGCGGCCAAGGCCGCGGCCGGGACTGCGGAGGAGCCGTACTCGGCGCGGACACTGGCCGAGGCGCTCGACGGCGTGCGGGAACGCCACCCCGGGGAGCTGACCCGGGTCCTGCTGCGCTGCTCCTTCCTCGTGAACGAAGAACCTGTGGGCAAGCGCCCGCACGATTCCGTTCCGCTGACCGAGGGGGGCACCGTCGAGGTGCTCCCGCCGTTCGCGGGCGGGTGAGCGGGAGCCGATGAGCACGCCTGACGAACAGCAGCAGCAACCGCAGCCGCAGCCGCAGCAGCAGCCGCAGGACCCGTACGGGACCCAGACCTGGCAGGCCGACACGTGGGACACCGGCTACCAGCCGGTGCATCCGCCGCTCGGCGCGGTGCCCGGGCAGCCGGTCGCGCCCGAGGGCTGGTTCCGCGACGAGGCCGCGGCCCCGGCTCCGGCCGGCGGTACGGGAGTGCCGTGGCCGGACGGCTCCGCCGCCGGGCCGGGCGCGGGGGCCGTGCCCGGCCCGGCCGAGGCCTACCCGTCGTACCCGGGCCAGGGGCAGAGCCAGGCCGGGGGACCGGCCTGGGGTGCGCCGCTCGCGCAGGGTCCGGGCACCGGCCCCGAGCGGCAGGCAGCGGCTCCGGAGGGCTGGTTCCGGGACGAGGCCCCGGTCCAGGCGCCCGCCCCGGCCCAGGACTGGTCCCAGGGCGGCCAGGGGCTGCCCGCCGCTGCCGCCGCCGAGCAGACGGCGTACCTCCCGCCGTTCCCCGGTCCCGCGCAGGGGCAGGGCATCGCCGCGGAGCAGACCGCCTACCTCCCGCCCTACCCCGGCCCCGAGCAGCAGGCCGTGGCTCCGGAGGGCTGGTTCCGGGACGAGGCCCCGGTCCAGGCGCCCACGCCGGCCCAGGACCGGTCCCAGGGCGGCCAGGGGCTGCCCGCCGCTGCCGCCGCCGAGCAGACCGCGTACCTCCCGCCGTTCCCCGGTCCCGGGCAGGGGCAGCAGCAGGGCGCCGCCGAGCAGACGGCGTACCTGCCGCCGTTCCCCGGCCCCGAGCAGCAGCAGGAGCCCCAGATGTCCGCCGCCGCAGCCGCGGCCCCGGCCGGGGCCGCCGCCGGGGTGCAGGAGGTCACGGACTGGTCCCCGCCCACCCTCGGCGGGAACACCGTGCGCGCCGTGGACCCGGCCCAGGCCCGCGCCGAAGGCCGGTCGCCGATCATCGACCCCGGCCCGCAGCCGGCCATACTGACCGCCGCCCTCGGGCTGCTGCTCGCCCTCGCCGCCGTCCTCGGGCAGTTCGCGCTGCTCGTGCCGCTGATCGCCCTCCAGGGCCTCACCGCCGCCGGCTGGTTCCGCCTCAACGGCATGTGGCCGGCCCGGCAGGGCATCGCCCTCGCCTTCGCCGGAGCCCTGGCCGCCGACGCGGCCGTGCTCGCGGTCGAGGACACGTACGGCGCCGGCGCGATCGTCGGCACCCTCGGTGCCTGGGTGCTGCTGACCCTCGTCCTGCAGCTTCGCAGCCAGGCCGACCCCGACGAGCGGATGTACGGGCTGATGGCCTCGGTGGCCTCGGCCGCCCTCGCCATCATCTGCGCCGGCTACCTGGCCGCCGACACCGCCGCCGTCACGGTCGGCGCCGCCGCCGTGGCGGTCGCCGTCTTCGTCCGCGCGCTGCCGCTGCCCACCGCCACCTCGGTCGGCGTCTCGCTGGCCGCTGCCGCCGGTGCGGGCGTCGCGGTCGGCGGGCTCACCTCCGTCGGGGTCGGCGGGGCGCTGCTCGGCCTGGTCGCAGGGGTGTGCGCGCTGACCGGGCTGCGCGTGGCGGCGTACGACTACCCGTCGAAGTTCGTGCACATGACGGCCGGTGTCGCGCTGCCGCTGGCGGCCGCCGCCCCCGCCGTGTACCTGATCGGCCGGGTGGTGGGCTGATCCCTGTCCGACGCGGAGCATGGTCCACTAGAACGCACGTACCGATATCTAGGGGGAGAGGCGCGTGCGCGTTCTGCGTGTCGTTGTGATCGTCGGAGTGGTGCTGGCGGCCCTGTTCGCCGGAGTGGACCGGTGGGCGGTCGGCTATGCCGAGAACCGGCTGGCCGAGCGCATACAGGCGCGCCAGGGGCTGGCCGGCACCGCCCAGGTGGACATCCACGGATTCCCCTTCCTCACCCAGGCGCTCAGCCACGATCTGGACCGGGTGGACCTCGGGCTCCGGGGCGTCGAGGTCATGGCGGACGGCCGCAAGACGCGGCTCGCGGAGCTCGACGCCAGCTTCCACGGGGTGAAGCTGAACGACGACTACAACGGCGGCACGGCCGAGCGGGCCACGGGCAGTGCGCTCATCACCTACGCCGACCTGACCGCGGCCTCGCAGACCGGCGCGACCCTCTCCTACGGCGGAGCCCCCGGCAAGGTGAAGGTCACGGCGTCGGTGGACATCATCGGCAGGACGCTCTCGCGCAGTGTCATCTCCACGATCACGCTCGTGGACGCACCGGGCTCCAAGGGCGGCAAGATCGTCCGGGTGCACGCCGAGGAGGTGCCGGGCGAGGGCATCCCCGGGCTGGAGCGCCAGGTGCGCAAGCGGACCGACTTTGACCGCGACCTCGGCACCGGGCTCCCGGCCGGGCTCCAGCTCTCCGCTCTGACCTCGGACGAGGCCGGTGTGCACCTCACGCTGGGCGGCACGAACGTGCAGATGGCCGGATCGTGAGACAAGGCGGTCCGATCCGCAGAAGGACGGGCCGCGCGGCGGGCCCGGGAGCCGCCGGGGCGCCCGGGAAAGCCAATCCGATCCCAGTATTCGGACGATCCTGTCTCGGAATATGACACACCGGTGACAGGGCGGCTGATTCGTCCCTACGATCCATGGCTATGAAGCATCAGCAGGCGGACCTCACGAAGCGACGGGCAGTAGACCTGTGTCGCGTCGCCGCCATGCTCTGTCGATCCATGTGACGTGTGAGCGCATCCGCTCCATCAGCCGGACGACGGCCCCGACAGGCCCTTCCCGCGTGACCGCACCTGCCTCCTGATCCCTGACGCCTCCCCGCGCAGGAAATCGAGCGCACCCGCAGGCACGCAGCACAGCGCAACCCGCACCGCCCCGCCGCACACTGCCCCGGAGGAGAACACCATGAGCCGCAGCGACGTCCTCGTAGACGCCGACTGGGTCGAGGCCCACCTGAACGACGCCAACGTCGTCATCGTCGAGGTGGACGAGGACACGTCCGCCTACGACAAGAACCACATCACCAACGCCGTCCGGATCGACTGGAAGAGTGACCTCCAGGACCCGGTCCGCCGTGACTTCGTGGACCAGGAGGGCTTCGAGAAGCTCCTCTCCGCCAAGGGCATCTCCAACGACGACACCGTCGTCCTCTACGGCGGCAACAACAACTGGTTCGCCTCCTACGCCTACTGGTACTTCAAGCTCTACGGCCACCAGGACGTCAAGCTCCTCGACGGCGGCCGCAAGAAGTGGGAGCTCGACTCCCGCGACCTGGTCGACGGCAAGGACGTCCCGAACCGCCCGGCCACCCAGTACAAGGCCAAGGCCCAGGACACCTCCATCCGCGCCTTCCGCGACGACGTCGTGGCCGCGATCGGCTCCCTGAACCTGGTCGACGTCCGTTCCCCCGACGAGTTCTCCGGCAAGCTGCTCGCCCCGGCGCACCTCCCGCAGGAGCAGTCGCAGCGCCCCGGCCACGTGCCCAGCGCCCGCAACATCCCGTGGTCGAAGAACGCCAACGACGACGGCACCTTCAAGTCGGACGAAGAGCTGACCGCCCTCTACGAGGCCGAGCAGGTCGATCTGGCGAAGGACACCATCGCCTACTGCCGCATCGGTGAGCGCTCCGCGCTCACGTGGTTCGTGCTGCACGAGCTCCTCGGCCAGGAGAACGTCAAGAACTACGACGGCTCGTGGACCGAGTACGGCTCGCTGGTCGGCGTGCCGATCGAGCTCGGTCCCAACAAGTAATCCCGGGCACGCGACGCCCTCGTAGCACGACCTCTAGGACAGGACAGAGAACATGTGTGGAGCACAGATCGGCGGGCCCGACCTCGCGACCCTCAAGCCCGGTGAGACCGCGATCCAGGGCCAGGTGACCAAGAACGGCGAGCCCGTCAGCGGTTACGTGCGGCTGCTGGACTCGACCGGCGAGTTCACCGCCGAGGTCCCGACCTCGGCCACCGGCCAGTTCCGCTTCTACGCCGCCACCGGCTCCTGGACGCTGCGGGCGCTCGTCCCGGGTGCCCAGGCGGACCGTGCCGTCGTGGTCGCCGAGGCCGGCGGCGTGACGGACGTGGCGATCGCGGTCTGAGCACCGCGCCTGTGATCGCCTGATCGACCGGCCGAAGGGCCGCACCCCCGGGGGTTGGACGCCACTGGAACGGGGTGCGGCCCTTCGCGCCGTTCGCGCGCGGTTCTACGCTGGAGGCATGTACGCCCGGCGCCGGCGCGCCTACTTCCTGCTGATGGGCGGATGCCTGTTCCTCTTCGTCTCCGCCTGGACCTTCGTGCGCCTGTGGTCGGTCGAGGCAGCCGTCGCCATGTGCGTCGTCGCCATGGTGATCCCGCCGGTCGCGGCGATGATCGCGAACCGGCGCGGCCCGGACGACCGCTGGTGGGACGACCCCTCGGGCGACCCGAAGTCCGACGAATGGTGGGACGAACTGGACGGAAAACGGCGCCACGAGGACTGAACCCTCCACGAGACGAGAACGTGATCCAATTCCGTACAACTGCTCCCCTCTGTAGCGGGTCATCGGGTACGCGCGGGTAACCAGCCCGCGCTTCCGCTTTGTGGGGGATCCTTTTGGAACACGAACAGACCGTCTCTGAGCAGCGGAAAGAGGGGGAGAGTGCACCGGAATCGATCACGTCGGGCACGTCAGGCACGTCTGACACCTCGGTGCCGCGTCGCCGCGCTCGGCGGACGACGCTCCTGATCGCAGGCGCGGCCGTGCTCGGCGCCCTCGCCGGAACGGTCACCGGCTACGCGGTCCAGTACCACCGCGAGCCCACCCCGCTGCCGCCGCTGGCCCAGCAGGAGTTCGACGGGCCGAAGCCGGCCGCCATGAACGACGCGACGAGCCGGCGCTCGGTCAACGCCCACCGCTGGCACAAGGCGGACGAGGAGCTGGCCAAGAAGCTGGTGGACGTCCCCGCCGGCGCACAGGAGGGCTTCTCGGGTGCCGTCTCCGCGGACGCGTTCGCCGCGTCCTGGTACCTGCAGCCCTCCGACGCGGTCGGCGGGCTCATCAGGGACGGCATCAAGAACGTCGCCACCGCGAGTTGGGCCGAGAACGACCGGAACTTCATCGAGGTCCACCTGCTCCAGTACCGCGACCGCAGCGGAGCCGAGGGCTTCCAGGCGGAAATGGTCGGCTACATGCCCGAGAAGGACTACGCGGGCAACACGGGCAAGGACTTCCCGGGCGTGCCGGCGGACTTCGGGCACCTGTGGATCGACTCCAAGGCGCACGAGAAGCCCGGCTACCACCCGGTCCGGCAGGCCCGTGCCCTGATCCGCCGCGGCGACATCGTGATGGTCGTCGAGTACACGAACAACCGCGGCGAGGTCGACGAGAAGGCCCTGGTCGAGATCGCCAAGCGACAGATGGAGCGGCTGTGAGCGAGCAGCAGAACGCGGCCGACGCCGCGCAGCACAACGAGCCCGCGACCGCTGCGGAGCCCGCGACCTCTGCCGAGCCCGCGGTCGCCGTCGCGGACGCGCCGGTGCGCAAGGGGAACCGCAGGACGCTCGCACTGGTCTCGGCGGCCGTCGGTGTGGTCCTGCTCGCGGGTGGCGGTGTCGCCGCCGCGGCCGCGCTCGCCGACGCCGAGCGGACCGCGCCGACGCGGTACTGGATGTCCGAGGACCACACCACCGGCGGCACACCCGCCCCGGTCCCGTCCGTACCGCCCAACGAGCTGACGGGCAAGCTGATGCCGCTGCCCGCCGACTACTGGCCGGGCCCGGACCTCGACGCCGAGGGCAACCACTACTTCCTCGCCAGTGACAGGGCGCTGGAGGCCTTCAAGGGTGCCCGGACGGGCCTGTCCGGCAGCGAGCGCGCCGAACGGGACAAGGCGCTGGCGGACCTGAAGCTCAAGGGCCTGGCCGGGCGCAGCTACGCCCGCGCCGAGGGCAACGGCGCCGCCGTCGCCGAGGTCCGGCTCACGCAGGCCGACCCGCAGCAGCTGGCCAGGTTCGCCGAGTTCACCAAGAAGTTCATCGAGCTCACCGCCGGCGGCGGCGAGGCACCCCAGGTGGAGGGCTACCCGCAGGCCAAGTGTGGGCTGGACGACTCGCTCAAGGGCGGGAAGGACGGCAAGGAGAAGATCGTCGCCGTCGACTGCGTGGCCGCCGAAGGCGACGTCCTCGTGACCTTCCGCATGTACGGGAGCAAGGGATTCGCGGCGAAGGACGCCGCGAGCCTCTTCAAGCAGCAACTCGACCACCTCAAGTCCCCCGGAGAGTCCGCGTGAGCAGCGAGCCGACCACCACCGGCCCCGAGAAGGAGCCCACGCCGGTCGCCGAGGCCGCCGCTGCGCCCGTGCCGGTCGCCGAGCCCACGCCCGAGCCCACGCCCGTGGCCGCTCCGGAGCCCGCGCCTGCGCCGGTCGCCGTGCCCGCGCCCGCGCCCGCCCCGCAGGGCACCGGGTTCGCCGACGTCCCGGCAGAGGCCCCGGCCGCGCCGCCCAAGGACCGCCGCCGGCTGTTCGCCGCCCTGCGGTGGACCGCCGCCGTCGCCGTCTTCGCCGCCGTCGGCACGGGGGTCGCGTACGGGATCACCGTGCCCGAGCGCACCGACATCCCCGGCCTGGCCACCGAGGACGACGGCCGCTGGACGTTCCCCAAGCTCTCCCAGCCCGCGCTGCCCCCGGGCGCGCCCCTCGCCCAGGGCCCGGACAACACGGACGGGACGCACCACGCGCAGCTCGCCGGCCTGCTCCTGCCCGCCCCCGCGGGCTCCAAGCCCGACGACGCGGTCAAGGCCGGCAAGGACGCCACCGTGCCGGTCGACTCCTTCCTGGAGGAGTACGCGCCCGAAGCCCGCGAGAAGCTCAAGACCTCCCTCGAATGGGACGGCCTGCGGCAGATCGTCGGCCGGGGCTGGACCACGCCGGACGGCACCCGCACACACGTCTACCTGCTGCGTTTCCACTCGTCCGGCTTCGTGGACGCCTTCAAGGGCTGCGACAGCAACGCCCAGCTGGACGGCGTCTCCGCCCTGGACCTCGACGACGTCTGGAGCAAGGCCAAGAACACGCAGATGAACAGCACCGCCCTGGACTTCCCCGGCGCCGCCAACTTCGACGGCACCGACCTCAGCGTGTACCAGGAGATGAAGCCCGTCACCGGCGAGGAGCAGACCAAGGTCGGCTGCCTCCGGACGGGTGACGTCCTGGGCATGGTCGTCCAGTCCCGCAAGGGCGACGTGGCGCCCGTCCCCTTCCACCAGACGGTGATCCTGCAGAGCCAGCTGCTGAGCTGACCCCCGGGGATGAACCCCGCGGGCGGAGCGCACGGCCCGCCTCACACCGTACGGCCCACCTCACACCGTGCGCCGGTCCCCGGGCCAGTAGGCTTGGGGACCGGCCCCGTACAGCCCCGAAACGATTCCGAGGAGCACCCCGTGCTTGAGGCAGTCTTCACCTCCCTGCTGGTCCTGGTCTGCGTCGGCGTCATGGCCTTCACCGGCCTGGCCGTCAAGAAGCTGTACCAGGGTCAGCGCTGAGCCCCGGCTCGGCTGACCGCCCCGGAACCCCTCCCACAGATCGCCTGAGCAGCCACACATGATCCAGATCCCGTCCGACCTGAACCCGGGACTCGTCCCCCTCGCCTTCCTCCTCGGCAACTGGGAGGGTGCGGGAGTCTTCGACTTCCCCGGCGAGGAGAAGTGCAACTTCGGCCAGGAGGTCGTCTTCAGCCACGACGGCCGGGACTTCCTGCACTACACCTCCCACACCTGGGTCCTCGACGCCGAGGGCAACAAGGTGCGGCCGCTGGAGTCCGAGTCGGGTTACTGGCGCATCGACGCGGACCGCAAGGTCGAGATCGTCATGGTCCGCGACCAGGGCGTCGTCGAGGTCTGGTACGGCGAGCTCGCCGACCAGAAGCCGCAGATCGACCTGGTCACCGACGCGGTCGCCCGCACCGCCGCCTCCGGCCCGTACAGCGGCGGCAAGCGGCTCTACGGCTACGTGAAGAGCGACCTCATGTGGGTCGGCGAGAAGGCCACCCCGGACGTCGAGCTGCGCCCCTACATGTCGGCCCAGCTCAAGAAGGTCGTCACGCCCGAGGAGGTCGCCGAGATGGCGCGCAACCTTCCGGACATGCCCGACGACGGCATCGCCTTCTTCCGCTGAGCGGAAACCTCCACAGGCTGTGCGTGAAAGGGGACCGCGGGCTCGACCGCGGTCCCCTTCGCACACATACACTGACGGGGTGGTGAGCACCGAGAGCACCGAAGGAACCCCGGGCACCGACTGGAAGACCGATCTGCGCCGGCGCGGCTACCGCCTGACGCCGCAGCGCCAGCTCGTGCTGGAAGCCGTGGACGCACTGGAGCACGGCACCCCGGACGAGATCCTCGCGGAAGTGCGCAGGACGGCCTCCGGGGTCAACATCTCCACCGTCTACCGGACGCTGGAGCTCCTGGAGGAGCTCGGCCTGGTCTCGCATGCCCACCTCGGCCACGGGGCCCCCACCTACCACCTCGCCGACCGGCACCACCACATCCACCTGGTGTGCCGCGACTGCGGCGACGTCATCGAGGCGGACGTCGACATCGCCGCCGACTTCACCGCGAAGCTCCGCACCACCTTCGGTTTCGAGACCGACATGAAGCACTTCGCGATCTTCGGACTGTGCAGGAAGTGCGCCGCGAAGCAGCGTGCCGCCCACCCGTAGCAGGGTCGTAGGCTTGGCTGTATGACCAGCAGCCCCTTGCTCCATCTTCCCGGCGCCGTCCAGGCCGAAGGCCGCGACGAGGGCGTCGCCGCCCACTACGGCGAGCTGTACGGCGAACAGCGCGCCCTCGCGGACGGCCGCGGCTTCGTCGACCTCTCGCACCGCGGGGTCGTCGCCGTCACCGGACCGGAACGGCTGAGCTGGCTGCACCTGCTGATCACCCAGCACGTCACCGAACTCCCGGCCGGGCAGGCCACCGAGGCGCTGATCCTCTCCGCGAACGGCCACATCGAGCACGCGCTCTACCTCGTCGACGACGGCGAGACCACCTGGGCGCACGTCGAGCCCGGCACCCAGGAGGCCCTGATCGCCTACCTGGAGTCGATGAAGTTCTTCTACCGCGTCGAAGTCGCCGACCGCACCGAGGAGTTCGCGGTCGTGCACCTGCCGGCCGGCTCCATCGCCGAGATCCCCAAGGAGCTCGTCGTCCGCGAGACCGCATACGGCCGCGACGTCTTCCTGCCCCGCGCCGACCTGGAGGCCTTCGCCGCCGCC
Source organism: Streptomyces yangpuensis (assembly GCF_001005295.1). GTDB lineage: Bacteria > Actinomycetota > Actinomycetes > Streptomycetales > Streptomycetaceae > Streptomyces > Streptomyces yangpuensis. Next base: position 54,263 of record NZ_LBMK01000004.1, read on the forward strand.
CACGGACCGGCCGCCGGCCTCCTCGCCTACGAGGCGCTGCGCGTCGAGGGGCACCGGCCGCGGGTCGGCCTGGAGACCGACCACCGCACCATCCCGCACGAGCTGGGCTGGATCGGCACCGCCGTGCACCTGCAGAAGGGCTGCTACCGCGGCCAGGAGACCGTCGCCCGCGTCCACAACCTGGGCAAGCCCCCGCGCCGCCTGGTCTTCCTCCACCTCGACGGCTCCGAGGTCGTCCTCCCGGCCCACGGCGCCCCGGTGCGGCTCGCCGCGGACGGCGAGGAGGGCCGCCAGCTGGGCTTCGTGACCACCGCCGTCCGCCACCACGAGCTGGGCCCGATCGCCCTCGCCCTGGTCAAGCGCAACGTCCCGGTCGACGCGCCACTGCTGGTCGGCGGCACGGCCGCCGCCCAGGAGGTCGTCGTAGCGCCCTGACCGGGCCGCTCAGACGTCGACGACGATGGTGAACGGGCCGTGGTTGGTCAGCGACACCCGCATGTCCGCGCCGAACCGGCCCGTCGCCACCGTCGCACCCAGCGCCCGCAACTGCGCCACGACCTCGTCGACCAGCGGCTCGGCGACCGGACCGGGCGCCGCCGCGTTCCACGTGGGCCGCCGCCCCTTGCGGGCGTCGCCGTAGAGCGTGAACTGGGAGATCACCAGCAGCGGCGCCCCGTTGTCGCTGCAGGACTTCTCGCCCTCCAGGATCCGCACGGACCACAGCTTGCGCGCCAGCAGCGCCGCCTTCTCCGGCGTGTCGTCGTGGGTCACCCCCACCAGCACGCACAGCCCCTCGCCGACGATCTCGCCCACGGTCTCGCCGCCCACGACGACACTCGCCCCGTCCACCCTCTGCACCACAGCTCGCATACCACCTGTGTACCAGCCTTGCACCCGTCCGGGGCCGATCGGGTGGAGTGGGACTGCATCGGGGCCAAGGAGAGTGGCACGATGCACGCAGGCGGTGCGGGTGCGCCGCACCGGTCGAGGGGACGGACCCGAACGACATGAACACTTCTGGTACCTCCGTACCTGCATCACCCGCTTCCGTCGCAGCTGCCGCGGTACGACCGCCCGCGCAGCGCACGGCCGAGACACGGGACCAGGGGCCGGCGGCCCCGGCGGCCCAGGCCACCGCGCTTGGGCTGCCCGAACTGCGCGCGCTGCGCCGCGACGCGCAGCGCGACGAGGCCGATCTCAGCTACGTACGCAGACTGCTCCAGGGCCGCATCGACATCCTGCGCGCCGAACTCGCCCGGCGGACCGATCCCGAGGCGCCGGTGGTGGACCGGCTCTCCGTGATCCTCGCCGACGCGCCCTCCAGCCGCAGCGCCTCCGCCCGGCACGTCACGCTCGGCACCCCGCACAGCGAGGAGTACCGGGTGCTGGCGGCGGAGATGCTCGCCGACGTGGAGCTGTCGGATCTTCAGGCCCGCACGGACGGCGAACTGCTCGACGGGATGGGCCGGCTGGTGCGCTACGAGCAGCAGGTCTCGCGGCGCCGGCAGCAGCTGCAACGCACCGCGGATGAGTGCAGCGCGGAGATCACCCGACGGTACCGGGAGGGAGAAGCGCAGGTGGACGACCTGCTGGCGTAGGAAATTCGGGCGACCCGCGCCGGTCGGGCGATTAGCGTGGGCCGCTATGAGTGCTGACGTCCGGCCGATCGCCGAATCCGAACTCCATGACTGGCTGCGCGCCGTTCACACCGGCTTCCTGACCGCGACCCGGGTGACCGACTCCGATGTCGCCCAGCGTGCCAAGTACGACGATCTCGCCCGTACCCAGGGCGCGTTCGACACCGACACCGGCCGCTGCGTCGGCGCCTTGCGTTCCTTCGCGCAGGAGTTGACCGTGCCCGGCGGCGCGGCCGTCCCGGCCGGCGCGGTCTCCAACGTGGGCGTGCTGCCCACCCACCGGCGGCAGGGTCTGCTGACCCGCATGATGCAGGCCGAGTTCGCCGCGGCCGCCGGGCGCGGCGACGTCCTGGCGACGCTGATCGCCGCCGAGTACCCGATCTACGGTCGGTACGGCTTCGGGCCCGCGACCACGATCACGGAATGGGAGATCGACGTACCGCGCACCGGGCTGGACCGGCGGCTGTCGGCGCCCGTGGACGGCGGACGGATCGACCTGGTCGACGCGGCCGAGTTCCGGCGGATCGGGCCCGGGCTGCACGACCGGCTGCGGGCGGCCACGCCGGGGGCGGTGGACCGCCGCGAGCGCTGGTGGAACGTGGCGTCCGGGCTGGAGGAGATGTCGTACCGGCCCTACAAGGAGAAGTTCCACGCCGTGTACCGGACGGCGCAGGGCGAGGTGGCCGGCGTGGCCGTCTACACCGCCGACGACCACTGGTCGGACGCGAAGGTCCCGCAGAACACCGTGCAGGTCCACGACCTGCTGGCGCTCGGCCCGCAGGCGGAGCGCGCGCTGTGGCAGTTCCTGTGCTCGATCGACTGGGTGCTGAAGGTCCGCACCGGCTACCGGGCCCCCGACGACCTCCTCCCGCAGCTGCTGCCCGACCCGCGCGCGGCCCGTGTCGTCACCTCCGCCGACTTCCTGTGGGTGCGGGTCCTGGACGTCGTACGGGCGCTGGGCGCGCGGACGTACGAGGTGCCGGGTGTGCTGGTGCTGGACGTCACGGACGCGACGGGTCCGGCGGCCGGACGCTACCGGCTGGACGCGGCCGCGGGCGTGTGCGAGCGCACGCAGGAGGCGGCCGACCTGCGGCTGGACGTGTCCGTGCTGGGGTCCTTGTACCTCGGTGACGCGTCGGCGGTGCGGCTGGCCGCGCTGGGGCGGCTGTCCGAGGAGCGGCCGGGCGCGGTGGCCCTGGCGGACGCGGTGTTCCGCACCGCGCGTCGTCCGTGGTGCCCGGACGTCTTCTGAGACGAGGACCGACATGATGACGTCACTTGTGGAATCCCTGCGCGCGGCCGGCTGCGTCTTCGCGGAGGAGGAGGCGGAGTTGCTGAGCGGCGCCGCCCGGGACGAGGCGCACCTGGCGGAGCTGCTGGCCCGCCGGGTGGGCGGCGAGCCCCTCGAACACGTCGTGGGCTGGGCGGAGTTCTGCGGGCTGCGCGTGGAGGTGGGCGCGGGGGCGTTCGTGCCGCGCCGGCGTACCGAGTTCCTGGTGGAGGAGGCGGTGGCGCTGGTCCGGCCGGGTGCGGTGGTGCTGGACCTGTGCTGCGGGGTCGGCGCGCTGGGCGCGGCGGTGGCGGCGCAGGCACCGGGCGGGGTGGAGCTGCACGCCGCCGACATCGATCCGGCGGCGCTGGTGTACGCGCGGCGCAACGTGGCCCCGTACGGCGGCCGGGTGTGGGAGGGCGACCTGTACGCCGCGCTCCCGTCCGAGCTGCGCGGCCGGGTGGACGTACTGGTGGTCAACGCCCCGTACGTGCCCACGGGGGAGATCGGGCTGATGCCGTCGGAGGCGCGCGACCACGAGCCGCTGGTCTCGCTGGACGGCGGGGCCGACGGTCTGGAGGTCCATCGCCGGGTGGCGGCGGGGGCTCCGGCCTGGCTGGCCCCGGGAGGTCACCTGCTGATCGAGACGAGTGCCCGGCAGGCACCGTCGACGGCGTCGGCGCTGACCTCGGCGGGCCTGTCGGTCCGGGCGGTCACGTCGGAGGAGCTGTACGCGACGGTGGTGATCGGCACGTCCTGAGCCGGCACGTCCTGAGCCGGCACGTCCTGAGGCGGGCCCGGGGCCGGGCCCGCCGGGGTCCGCCGGCTGTCGGCCGCCGGCTACGGCGTGGCGAGCGCGCGGGCGGCCGATGTTCCGGTGCGCCGGGCGTAGGCGAGCCGCTCGCGGACCTCGCGCAGGCTGCGCGGCCGGTAGCCGGGCCCGCACCCGCAGCAGGCCTGCCGGAAGTCGAGCCCGGCGTGCAGGAGCACGGACAAAACCCGCCAGGCGTCCCGGTCCCGCCTCGGCGGCGCCTCGAAGGCGTCACCGGCGAGGACGAGCGCCCGGCGGCACCGGGGACAGCGGTACCCGTGCTGTCCGCAATGGCCGACGGTGTGCTTGAAGGACACCCGGCAGTCGAGGCACACGTAGGCGGAGCGATGTGGCATGCCGCCAGTTTCCTTGGCCGGACCGCCGTCCTGCCAAGGGTTTTCGGGCTTTTCGTCGGCCGGCCGGAGCCGTCAGGTCTTCGCGTACGGGCCCTCGGTCGCCATCGTGTTCTGCATCGCCGTCAGCCGGCGGACGAAGAGGACAGCGAGCACGCCGGCGATCGTGGTGGCCAGGTCCGCGACGATTCCGAGCCGTCCCGCCGCGAGCAGCTCGTCCACGGTGTCGGCGCCCGTGTAGATCCGGCTGAAGACGCGGCCCATGAGCGCCGCGAGGACCCAGACCACCCACCAGGACGTCAGCAGCGCGGCGGACGCCGTGCGGTCGGAGCCGTCGCGGCCGCGCTGGGTGCTCGCCCGCCAGGTCTGCCGGGCGATCCGGTAGGGCAGGAACAGGTGCGCCACGGGGATGAACCAGGCGCCGATGGCCCAGCCGGGGCCCAGGGTGAAGGCGTCGGGCCGGAAGATGCCGCCGTTGGTCCGGACACGGTGGAACCAGACGATGAAGACGACGACCGTGGGCAGCATCACGAGCACCTGGAGCAGGCCGGCGAGGATGGTGAGCGCGGGGGACAGGCCGATGTCGAGGTCGTCGAAGTGGGTGTCTCCCGGGAACCCCTGCATCCACACCTGCTCGTACCCGCCCGCTCCGGCGGAGAAGAGGTGCACCGCGGCCGAGGCGCCGAGCAGCCAGGTCAGGGCTGTCGCGAGGCCCTTCGGTGAACGCAGTACGCCCGGGGGCATCGGCGGGGCGTACGGCGAGGGCCCGCCGGGGTAGGGGGGGATCTGCGGAGGGACCGGGTACGGAGCCGGGCCGGGCTGCGGAGGCGGCGGTGAGCCGGGCGCGCTGAAGGACATGACGGTGGACCCCCCACGGGAACGGATGACATGCGGACGGCCCCCGCCGGGCGGGCGGGGGCCGCCGCGAAGATATGCCGGTGCCGCGTCCGGAGTCCACACGATTTTCGCTGGTCAGAAAGGGGTCCGCCCGGTAGCCGGGAGATGTTGCAAGCATCTGCTTGCAAAAGTTAGCAGGGTGGGGCAGGATCTGGAGCATGGCATCGCTCAACGTCGGAAATCTCGGCGAATACCTCCGTGAGCAACGGCGGCAGGCGCAGCTCTCGCTGCGGCAGCTGGCCGATGCGGCGGGAGTGTCGAATCCGTACCTGAGCCAGATCGAGCGCGGGCTGCGCAAGCCGAGCGCGGACATCCTCCAGCAGCTGGCCAAGGCGCTGCGGATCTCCGCGGAGACGCTGTACGTGCAGGCCGGGATCCTGGATGAGCGCGACCGCGACGAGGTGGAGACGCGAGCCGTCATACTCGCCGACCCGTCCATCAACGAGCGGCAGAAGCAGGTGCTGCTCCAGATCTACGAGTCGTTCCGCAAGGAGAACGCACTCGAGACGCCCGCCGACGAGATGCCGTCGAAGACCGACTGAAGTTGATCCGGGAGGACCAGCAGCATGGCCATCGCCGATGACCTGAAGAAGACCCTCACCGACCCCACTCCCCTCTACTTCGCCGCCGGCACCGCCGACCTCGCCGTCCAGCAGGCGAAGAAGGTGCCGGAGCTCATCGAGCAGCTGCGCGCCGAGGCCCCCGCGCGCATCGAGGCCGTGAAGAACACGGACCCGAAGGCCGTGCAGGAAGCGGTCACCGCCAAGGTCGCCGAGGTGATCGGCGCGATCGACCCGAAGAAGATCGGGGAGACCGCCCAGGACCTGGCGCTGCGCGGTGTCGGCGTGGCCGCCGAGTACGCGGTGCGCGCCAAGGAGACCTACGACAAGGTCGCCGAGCACGGTGAGCAGGCCGTACGGGCCTGGCGAGGCGAGGTCTCCGAGGAGATCGTCGACATCGCCGTCGTCGTCGAGCCGCGGCCCGAGCCGGCGCCCGAGGCCGCTGCCGAGGAGCAGCAGCCCGCCGCCAAGAAGCCGGCCGCGCGCAAGAGCACGGCCAAGAAGGCCGTCGTCACCGCGGACGACGCGAGCTGAGCCGCGCCCGCATGGGCGACGACGGGCCGGGCACCCTTCAAGGGCCCGGCCCGTTGTGGTCTGTGGAGGGGCATGTGCCGGTAGCGTGGAGTGAGGCGGCATCGGAAGTGCGAAGCGGAAGCATGAGAAGGCGGTCGAAGCGATGTTGATGGACGGGTTCGATCGAGGGGTGATCCCGCTGCTCGGGCTCGCCATGCTGGTGCTCGCGGTGGTGGCCTTCGGGTTCGCGCTGCTGGCGCGCGACGACGCGTACCGGGCCGCCGACAAGCAGAGCAAGACGTTCTGGCTGGTCATCCTCGGCATCACCGTGCTCGTGGACGCCTTCCTGGGGATGCTCTTCCTCCAGATCGCGGGTCTGGTGGCGACCATCGTGTTCTTCGTGGACGTACGGCCGGCCCTCAAGCAGGTCTCGGGCGGCGGCCGCCGCAGTGGTGGCAGCAGCAGCGACGGCCCGTACGGCCCCTACAACGGCGGCCGGTAACCGGCTCTGCTGCCCGCTCAGCCTTCCGAGCGGGAGAGCAGGACCACGGCCACGTCGTCGGTGAGCTCGCCGCCGTTGAGGCGGCGGGCCTCTGTGACGGAGGCCTCCAGCAGCCCCTCGCCGCTCAGACCGAGGTCCAGGTGGCGGTTGATCATCTCGACCATGCCGTCCTGGCCCAGGCGTTCCTTGCCCTCGCCGATCCGCCCCTCGATGAGGCCGTCGGTGTAGAGCATCAGGCTCCAGGTGCCGCCGAGCTCGACCTGCCGGCGCGGCCAGCGGGCCCGGGGCAGCAGCCCCAGGGCCGGGCCGCTGTTCTCGTACGGGAGGAGCCGCGCGCGGCGGCCCGGCCGGGAGATCAGCGGAGCCGGATGGCCGGCCAGGCACAGGCCCGCGCGGCGGCCGTCCGGGGCGATGTCGACGGTGCAGAGCGTCGCGAAGATCTCCTCGCAGGGGCGCTCGACCTCCAGCACCTCCTGAAGGGTGGCCAGCAGGTCGTCGCCGCACAGGCCGGCCAGGGTCAGGGCGCGCCAGGCGATACGGAGCTCGACGCCGAGGGCGGCCTCGTCCGGTCCGTGGCCGCAGACGTCGCCGATCATCGCGTGGACGGTGCCGTCGGGGGTGCGGACGGCGTCGTAGAAGTCACCGCCGAGGAGGGCCCGGCTGCGGCCGGGGCGGTAGCGGGCGGCGAACCGCAGATCGGAACCCTCAAGGAGGGGCGTGGGGAGCAGGCCGCGCTCCAGGCGGGCGTTCTCCTGGGCGCGCAGTTTCGATTCTGCGAGCTTGTACTGGGCTATGTCGGCCCGCTTTCTCTCCACGGCGTAGCGGATGGCGCGGCTCAGCAGCCGCCCGTCCAGCTCGTCCCGGAAGAGGAAGTCCTGGGCGCCGACGCGGACGGCCTCGGCGGCGCGCTCGGCGTCGTCCTCGTCGGTGAGGACCAGGACGGCGTGTCGGGGGGCGAGACGCAGCACCTGGTGCAGGACGGCGAGCTGCTGGTCCAGGGTGGTCGTTGCCGTGCCCGCGGCGGGCCCGCCGGAGCTGCGGGTGCCGGGGAGGGACAGGTCGAGCAGGATGCAGTGCACGTCGGGCGTGAGCAGACGCTCGGCCTCGGTGAGGTTGCGGGCGGTGCGGAGCCGGATGCGGTGGCCGTCGGCGTCGAGGATCTCGGGGACGGTGAGCCCGCCGGCGGGGTCGTCCTCGATGACCAGGAGGGTCAGGGCGGTGGTCTGCGGGGTCGCCTGCGCGACGTCGGCGCCGATGGGAGTGGGCGGTGCGACGGCGTGCAGTACGGCCTGACCGCTCTCCGTGGCGGGGGTCTCCCTCTGCCGCGGTACGGGTACGGGCATCGTTTCCGGTTCCTTCCCTCCCCCCGAGGGTGCGCTCCGGCAGACCCTAGCGGTCCCGGCACCGCGAACGGAATGCCGTTCTTGGTGCGGGCCTCTGTCATATGCCGTCATCACGGGGGAAAATCGGCCTCGCCGGATGACAAAGGTCACGGCGGGGGTGGTGTTCCGTCCCGTCCGAGACGTCCCTCACCCTTGCCGTTGCCCTGGCCGGGCGGTGCGGTGGTGTTCCGTCTGCGGGCCGGTGGCCGCGCCTCAATCGCCGGCGGGGCTGGGTGGT
>NZ_LBMK01000004.1:62608-88581 GCF_001005295.1 Streptomyces yangpuensis
GCGCAACCAGGGCCGTACGTTCGCGCCATGCCCGCACGCGCCGAGCCGAGGAGACACCCCCCGGCGGCCCCGCACCCCCACCCCTCTTTTCCCGCTCCGCCCCGGGACACCACCCAGCCCCGCCGGCGTTTGAGGCGCGGCCACCGGCCCGCACCCGGAAAACCACCGCACCGCCCGGCCAGGGCAACGGCACCGCCCGGCCAGGGCAGAGGCGGCCAACCATCGCCGGAGGCGTTACGCGTCGGGGCGGACCACCGCCTTGATCGGCATGGAGCCCGCGCCCGCCATCGTGATGTTGCGGCCGGGGCGCGGGGCGTGGACCATCGCGCCGTCGCCCACGTACATACCAACATGGCTCGCGTCGTCGAAGTAGATGATCAGATCGCCCGGCCGCATGTCCTTGAGCGCGATCTTCGGGAGCAGCCGCAGCTGCTCCTGCGAGGTGCGCGGGATGCCGCGCCCCGCCGCCCGCCAGGCCTGGGAGGTCAGCCCGGAGCAGTCGTAGGAGTCGGGGCCGACGGCGCCCCATTTGTACGGCTTCCCTATCTGCGCCGTGGCGAACTGCACGGCCTGCTTGCCGGCGTCCGTCGCCTTGCCGTTGACGTCCTTCATCGCACCCGTGGACAGCCACGCCGTCTGCGCCCGGTACTGCGCTTCCTGCTCCAGCTGGATCAGCCGGGCCTTCTCCTCGGCCTCGAGCTTGCTCTCCAGCTCCTCCGCGGCCTTGATCTTCTCCTCGATCTGCTTCTTGGACTCCTCCTGCTTGACCCGGTTGGCCTCCAGCTTCTGCCAGCGCTCGCTCGCCTCCTCCGCGTAGCGCTGCAAGTCGGTTTGGGTGCGGTCCAGTTCGGACAGGAGGTCGGAGGCGGCCTTCTCGCCCTGGCGCAACCGGCCCGCCCCGTCGAGGAAGTGGTTCGGGTCCTCGCTCAACGCCAGCTTCGCGCCCGGCGGCAGGCCGCCCGAGCGGTACTGCGCGCGGGCCGCGGCGCCCGCGCGGCTCTTCAGCGTGGCGATCCGCTCCTTGCCGGCGACGATCAGGTTGGCGATCTCGACGATCTTGTCCGACTGGGCCTTGGTCTCGGCCTCGGCGAGGTTGTAGGCGTCCGTCGCGGTGCCCGCCTGCCGGTAGAGCTCCTCGATGTCCTTGCGGACCTGCTCCAGGGACTTGCCGCCCGGCCCCGGCAGAGGGGCGGCCGGAGCGCCCGGAGTCGCCGGAGCACCCGGCGCCGGCGGAGCCCCGGGCGGGGCCGGAGCCGCATACGCCATGCCCGTCGCGAGGCCCGGTGCCGTCAGCACCGCCATCGCGCACAGCAGCACGAGAGAGCTTGCGCCTCGTCGTCGCCTTACCGACCCCATGGTCCCCCCAGGCACCCGCGTCAGACCTGGTCTCAGATCTGACTATTCATCAGTAACTTCCCACTGCCATCGGGATGGTGCCACGAGTCGATGAATTCCGACACCCTTGTGGATACCGTTTCGATCTTGTCTGCCCCAACGGACCCCGCGCCCTGCCCCTCACGGATCAACGGGGTACCCCCGACCCCGGTTCCCCACCGCACCGCATTCACCCCACCGGGCGCAACGCCTCCCAGCGCAACGTCAGTTCCCCCTGCCGCCACCGCCCCGGCCCGTCCGCCAGCGGCCAGTCCGCCGACAGCGCCCGCGCCGTGCGGATCCAGCGCTGCCGCGCCCCGTACGAGGCGTACGGGGCCGCCGCCGCCCAGGCCCGGTCGAAGTCCCGCAGGAAGGCGTGCACCGGCTCACCCGGCACGTTCCGGTGGATCAGCGCCTTCGGCAGCCGCTCCGCCAGGTCCGAGGGACGCTCCAGCGAGCCCAGCCGGGTAGCGAACGTCACCGTGCGTGGCCCCTCCGGCCCCAGCGCCACCCACACATGCCGCCGCCCGATCTCGTCGCAGGTCCCCTCCACCAGCAGCCCGCCCGGCGCCAGCCGCGCGCACAGCCGGGCCCAGACCTCCGCGACCTGCTCCTCGTCGTACTGGCGCAGTACGTTCGCCGCGCGGATCAGCATCGGCCGCTGCCCGCCCTCCAGCGGGACCTCGAAGCCGCCGTGCCGGAAGCTCAGCCCGTCCCGCTCATACGGTTTCGCCCCCGCCACCCGCGCCGGCTCGATCTCGATGCCGACCACCCGCACCCGCGGCGCCGCGTCCCGCAGCCGTGCCAGCAGCTCCACCGCGGTCCAGGGCGCCGCCCCGTACCCGAGGTCCACGGCCACCGGGTCCCCCGCACGCCGCAGCGCCGCCCCGTGGGCGAAGGCGATCCAGCGGTCCATCCGGCGCAACCGGTTCGGGTTCGTCGTCCCGCGCGTCACCGAGCCCACAGGACGGCCGGAGGCGCGGCTGGGTGACGGTGACGGGGTACTGCGGGAGGCCATGAGCCGAGGGTAAGCGGAGCGCCCGCACACCGTGAAAAGCGCCCGGCGCCCCGGGAAAGCGCCGAGAAACACGAGGAACGCGCAGGAAAACCGGGCACCCCGGAATGCGGGGGACGGCCATCCGGGTTGCACTCCTTGCAGGGCGCCCTACGCGCCCCCGCAGTCATGCCGTCCGTCATGTCGTCCGAGCGTCGCGCGCGCACCGTCCGAGCCGAGAGGAACAGCTTCCTTGAGCCAGTACGTGTCCCGCCTCGGCGGCAGTCTCAGCGGGCGCCTCGCCGCCGCCCGTGCCGCCACCCGTCACGAGCCGCCCCGGCTGCGCCTGCCTGCCGTCGGCCACCACCGCAAGCCGCGCCGCGTGGCCATGCTCAGCGTGCACACCTCACCGCTGCACCAGCCCGGGACCGGCGACGCCGGTGGGATGAACGTCTACATCGTGGAACTGGCCAGGCGGCTCGCCGCGATCAACATCGAGGTCGAGATCTTCACCCGCGCCACCACCGGCGGGCTGCCGCCGGTGGTCGAGCTGACGCCCGGCGTCCTCGTACGGCACGTGGACGCCGGCCCCTACGAGGGCCTCGCCAAGGAGGAGCTCCCGGCCCAGCTGTGCGCCTTCACCCACGGCGTGATGCAGGCCTGGGCCGGCCACCGCCCCGGCTACTACGACCTCGTCCACTCCCACTACTGGCTCTCCGGGCACGTCGGATGGCTCGCCGCCCAGCGCTGGGGCGTACCGCTCGTCCACGCCATGCACACCATGGCCAAGGTCAAGAACGCGGCGCTGGCCGAGGGCGACACGCCCGAGCCCGCCGCCCGTGTCATAGGCGAGACCCAGATCGTCTCCGCCGCCGACCGGCTCATCGCCAACACCGCCGAAGAGGCCGACGAGCTCGTGCGGTACTACGAGGCCGACCCCGCCAAGGTGGCCGTCGTCCACCCCGGCGTGAACCTCCAGCGCTTCACCGTCGGCGACGGCCGGGCCGCCGCCCGCGCCCGCCTCGGCCTGCCGCAGGACGCCGTCATCCCGCTGTTCGCCGGACGGATCCAGCCGCTGAAGGCCCCCGACATCCTGCTGCGCGCCGTCGCCGTCCTCGTCGACCGGGACCCCTCGCTGCGCCGCCGCCTCTTCGTCCCCGTCGTCGGCGGCCCCAGCGGCAGCGGCCTCGCCAAGCCCGAGGGCCTGCAGAAGCTCGCCGCGAAGCTGGGCATCGCCGACCTCGTGCACTTCCACCCGCCGGTCGCCCAGGACGGGCTCGCGGACTGGTTCCGCGCCGCGTCCGTGCTGGTCATGCCGTCCTACAGCGAGTCCTTCGGGCTCGTCGCGATAGAGGCCCAGGCCGCCGGCACCCCGGTGCTGGCCGCCGAGGTCGGCGGACTGCCCGTCGCCGTCGACGACGGCGTCACGGGGATCCTCGTACCCGGGCACGACCCGGCGGACTACGCGCGCCAGCTGCGCCGCTTCGTCGACGATCCCGCGCTCGCGGACCGGATGGGGGCCGAGGCGGCACGGCACGCGCAGTTCTTCGGCTGGGACACCGCGGCGAGCGGCACGGCCGACGTGTACACGGCGGCGATGCACGATCATCGCCGTCGCGTACGCTCCCACCATGGCTGACACCGCCGAGATCATCGAGAGTGCGCTCACCGGCGCGGAGCTGGACTGGGAGAGCCCCGCACCGGGCTCCTACGTCGTCACGCTCCCCGGCACGCGCAAGCTGAGCACCACCTGCTCGATCCGGGTCGGCCGGCATTCGCTGTCGGTCAACGCCTTCGTGATCCGCCATCCCGACGAGAACGAGGCGGGCGTCCACCGCTGGCTGCTGGAGCGCAACCTCAAGCTGTACGGGATGGCGTACGCGGTGGACCGGCTCGGCGACATCTACCTGACGGCCCGCCTGCCGCTGTCGGTCGTCACCCCGGAGGAGCTGGACCGGCTGCTCGGGACGGTGCTGGAGGCCGCGGACGGTTCGTTCAACACGCTGCTGGAGCTGGGCTTCGCGAGCGCGATCCGGCGCGAGTACGAGTGGCGGGTCTCGCGCGGTGAGCCGACCTTCAACCTCGACGCCTTCAAGCACCTGACGCGGCCGCAGGGCGAGCCGGCCGGCCCCGGCGGCCCGACCGGCTGACGCCCGGCCGGCTGAGGCGATCGGCCGGCGGGCGACCCGGCTGACGCGATCGGCTGACGCGGCGCACCGGACGGCGGGCGCGGGCGTGTCGGCCCGCCCGTCCGGCCCCGGGAACCCGCACCGTGGCGGGATGAGCGGGACCACAGCCGAAGCACTGATGTACGCCTGGTTCGCCCTGGCCCTCCTGTCCGCCGGCTACGTCGCCCACGACGCGTTCACCGCGAACCCCGAGCTCACGGTGATGAAGTGGGGCTGGGTGCTGGTGACCCTCTACATCGGCCCGGTGGGCGCCGCGCTGTACGTACTGTCCTGCAAGGAGCCGCGGCCGGGGACCCACGAGCGGTTCGTGGCGCCGCTGTGGAAGCAGGCGCTCGGCTCGACCATCCACTGCGTGGCCGGCGACGCGACCGGCATCATGGTGGCGGCCGTCGTCGCCTCGCTGCTCGGACTTCCGCCGTGGGCCGACGCCCTGTTCGAGTACGCGGTCGGCTTCGGCTTCGGGCTGCTGGTCTTCCAGGCCCTGTTCATGCGCGACATGCTCGGCGGCAGCTATCTGCGGGCCGTCCGCTCGACGGTGTACGCGGAGTGGCTGTCGATGAACTGCGTGATGGGTGCCATGGTCGCGGTGAACGTGATCGTCCGCAGCCAGGTGCCGGGCGCCCGCGACGTCGGCGACGTGCGGTTCTGGGCGACCTTCTCGCTCGCGGTGCTGGCCGGCCTGGCCTGCGCGTACCCGGTCAACGCGTGGCTGGTCGCCCATCATCTGAAGCACGGGATGGGAACGGTACGGGCTCTGGGCGCGGGCGGCGAGCCGCTCCCGGCGGCCCCGGCCCCTGCCCCGGCCCCTGCCCCGGCCCCTGCCCCGGCCCCGGCCATGACGATGGCCATGCCGGAGACCGGGGTCACGGGGGAACAGAAGGCCGCCATGGCGGTGCTGACGGTCCTCTTCCTCGCGGCGGGCGTCCTGCTGGCGGCCCTCTTCGGCCACCTGGCCTGACCCCGGCCGGGGCGCGCCCCGAGCGGTCAGTTCGGTGCGGCGGGGAGGGGCTCCGGCGTCCGGGAGGCGGTGGGCGTCGGGCCGCCGGATGCCGCCGGGGCCGTGTCCGGGGCGTCCGAGGGGAGGTTCCGCATCAGGAGCCAGTAGCCCACCGCCGCCCCGGTTCCGAGGACTGCCGTGGCCGCCCAGAGCCAGTTCGCCCCCCACCGGTCGATCATGAAGCCCGCCATCAGCGGCGCCACCAGCGCGGCCACCGACCAGGACATCGTGTAGACGCCCTGGTAGCGCCCGCGCCCGTGCACCGGCGAGAGCCGCACGACCAGGCCCATCTGGGTCGGCGAGTTCACGATCTCGGCGAGCGTCCACACGCACACCGTCAGCGCGTACGCCCACACCGGTCCGGCGAAGGCCGTCAGCGCGAAGCCGTAGCCGGCCAGCAGCGCCGAGACCACCAGCAGCTTCTGCGGGTCGCGGTGCTCGATGAGGCGGGTGACGGGGATCTGCAGGACGACGATCAGCAGGCCGTTCACCGCGATGACGAGCCCGTAGTCCCCGGGGGAGAAGCCGGCGGTGCCCATCGCGACGGGCAGGCCGACCGACCCCTGCGTGAAGATCAGCGAGATCAGGAACGACAGGCCGACCACACCCATGAACCGCCCGTCGCGCAGCACCGTCCCGAGGCCGGTCTCCGGCTCCGTCTCCGCGCCCGCGCCGCTCTTGTCCGGGGAGGCGCCGGACCCGGCGGCCGTGCCGCGCTCCGGCCGGGACTCGGGCAGCTTGACGTAGACGAGCACCGCGCAGACCAGCGTGAGCGCCGCCTCGCCCAGGAAGCCGGCCAGGTAGCTGTACTCGGCGATCAGGCCGGCCGCGGTCGCGCTGATGGCGAAGCCGAGGTTGATGGCCCAGTAGTTGAGCGCGAAGGCCCGTACGCGGTCCTCGGGGCGGACGATGTCGGCCATCATCGCCGCGACCGCCGGGCGGGAGGCGTTCGAGGTCATGCCGACCAGGAGGGCCACCGCCGCGATCGCCGCCGGATGCTCCATGAACCCCAGCAGTGCGACCGAGAAGGCCGTCGAGGCCTGCGCCGCCAGCAGGGTGGGGCGCCGCCCCAGCCGGTCGGTCATCACGCCCGCGACGAGCGAGGAGACCACGCCGCCCAGGCCGTGGAGGGCGACGACGAGTCCCGCGAAGGAGGCCGAGTAGCCCCGGTCCAGGGTCAGGTACAAGGTCATGAAGGTGGCGACGAAGGCCCCGAGGCGGTTCACGAGGGTGCTCGTCCACAGCCACCAGAACGCCCGGGGCAGGCCCGAGACGCTCTCCCGCGCGGCCCGTCTCAGACTGTCAGCGGACATACGGAATCCCCCCGAGGGTGTAAGTGTCGCTCTGCCGATGTGCACATTACGAGCGGGTGGGCTCCGGGCGCCAGCCGATTGACGCCCGCCGTCAATCGGCGGGACCCGGCACCGCGCGCGGGCGCGCCCGGGCGTCCATTAGGCTCGTACGCATGGCCGACGCACCGTACAAGCTGATCCTCCTCCGCCACGGCGAGAGCGAATGGAACGCGAAGAACCTGTTCACCGGCTGGGTGGACGTCAACCTCACCGAGAAGGGCGAGAAGGAGGCGGTCCGGGGCGGTGAGCTGCTGAAGGACGCCGGCCTGCTGCCCGACGTTCTGCACACCTCGCTCCAGAAGCGCGCCATCCGCACCGCGCAGCTCGCGCTGGAGGCCGCGGACCGCCACTGGATCCCGGTGCACCGCTCCTGGCGCCTGAACGAGCGCCACTACGGCGCGCTGCAGGGCAAGGACAAGGCGCAGACCCTCGCGGAGTTCGGCGAGGAGCAGTTCATGCTGTGGCGCCGCTCCTACGACACCCCGCCGCCGGTCCTCGAGGACGGTACGGAGTTCTCGCAGTCCGGGGACCCGCGCTACGCGTCGATCCCGAACGAGCTGCGTCCGCGCACCGAGTGCCTCAAGGACGTCGTCGAGCGCATGCTGCCGTACTGGTACGACGGCATCGTCCCGGACCTGCTGGCGGGCCGCACGGTCCTGGTGGCCGCGCACGGCAACTCCCTGCGCGGTCTGGTCAAGCACCTCGACGGCATCTCGGACGCCGACATCACGGGCCTGAACATCCCGACCGGCATCCCGCTCGTCTACGAGCTGGACGCGGACTTCAAGCCCCTCAACCCGGGCGGCACCTACCTCGACCCGGCCGCCGCCGCGGCCGCCATCGAAGCCGTCAAGAACCAGGGCAAGAAGAAGTAGCCACCACGATCGAGCCCCTGACCTGCGCGTACGGCGTGGGTCAGGGGCTTTCGTCCGCTCCGGTTGCACTGTGGGCCCCGGTGTCCTCTGTCCGGTCGGATCCGACGGTGGGTCGCGCCGGGACGCCCGGGGGTCAGTTCGGGGTCGCCGTCGGCGTGTTCCTGCGCCATTCGGCGCCGATCGAGCGGAGGAGGGCCGGGTAGACGCCCAGGTAGCGGAAGGGCTTGATGGCCAGCATGTAGGCCGCGCCCAGGAAGCCGTTGGGCTTCACCAGGACCGTCATCTGGCCGCGGTGGCCGCCGTTCCCGTCCGGGACCCAGCCGATGTGCATCACCCCGTGCATGGTCCTGTTGGCCATCTCCGCCGCCCACTCGTCGTGCGTCTGGTAGACGGAGGTGAAGGGGACGGCGGCGAGGTCCGGCCCGCGCTCCCCCTCGCGCAGATCCGCCGGCAGCCGGTCGCGGAGCGTCGGCACCCGGGAGCGGAGGCCGCCCTCGGGTTTGTCCCAGCCGAGCAGGGCGCCGAGCTTCCACCTGATCGCGAAGAGCGCCCGTCCGACGGGGGAGGGGACGGGGTCCCCCGTGCCCTCCGCGAACTGGCGCACCAGGCGCGCGAGGTCGTCGGGTCCGCCCGGTGTCGGGAGCGCCCACACGTCCTCGATCCGGAAGTCGCCCGCGATCTCGTGGATCCGCCAGGGGCGGGAGGTGTGGGCGGTGCTGGGGAGTCTCATGAGCAAGCCCCTATCTATACGATGCCGTATAGATCGAGGCTAGCACCCTTCTATACGGCACCGTATAGAAGGGTGGGTGGACGAGGAGGGACACGGCATGGGTGCGACCCGCACGCCACGCGGCAAGTGGATCGAGGAGGGGCTGCGGGCGCTGGCCGCCGGCGGCCCCGAGGCCGTCCGGGTCGAGGTGCTGGCGCAGGCGCTCGGCGTCAGCAAGGGCGGCTTCTACGGGTACTTCGGCAGCCGCGGCGCGCTGCTCACCGAGATGCTCGACACCTGGGAGCGCGAGGTCACCGAGGCGGTGATCGAGCTGGTCGAGAGCGGCGGGGGAGACGCCAGGGCCCGGCTGGACCGGCTGTTCACGATCGTCGCCTCCTACGAGGAGGGGCCGGTGGTCGGCGTCGACGCCGACCTGGCGATCCGCGACTGGGCCCGGCGCGACGAGGCCGTCGCCGAACGGCTGCGCCGTGCGGACAGCCGGCGCATGGAGTACCTGCGCTCGCTGTTCCGCGCCTTCTGTGCCGACGAGGACGACGTCGAGGTCCGCTCCCTGATCACCTTCTCGCTGCGCATCGGCTCGCACTTCATCGCTGCCGACCACGGCGGCCGCAGCCGCGCGGAGGTCATGGCGCTGACCCGCAAATGGCTCCTGAGATAGGCGATCCGGACGCCCCCGGTCGGGACAGGACACTGCCTGGCCGGGGTAGGTGTGGAAGGCGGCCAGGGTGTGGTCCGGGCCGTCCGCCGTGAAGTCGATGGTCACCGCGTCGGTGTCGCCGGTGCCGAAGTTGGGGGAGTCCGGGTAGGCGAGGCGGGCGTGCAGGCTGCCTTCCGGGCCGTCGAGCGCCGCTGGGTTCGCCGTACTCACTGCGCCCACCCTGCTGTTCACCGCGCCAGCCGCCGCTCGATCGATTCGAACGTGTTCAGAATCGGGGACGCGGAAGCGCCGGCCCGCGGTTCCGCCGGGCGTACGCGAAAAGGCCCCCGGCCGGCGGGAAGTCCGCAGGCAGGGGGCCTCTTCGCGTGGCCGACCGGGTGGGCCCGGTCAGCCCCCGCACTGGCAGGGGGCACCCGACTGGCAGCCGCAGCCGCAGCCGGAGCCGCAGCCGCAGGCCGCGAGCAGCGGGAGCCGCAGCGGCTCGGGCTTCGGCGGCTGCTCCTGCTCCGGGGTGATGGGTACGGGGGAATCGGGCATGGTTCCTCCTCGGCGGGGCGGTGCCCCGCGGCATACGGGACTCGTACGACTGACCGCCCTCGCCCTCATTCATGCCCAGCTCCACCGGCGCGTCAACGGCGCACGGGAGCTCGGAGCGGCCCCGCTGCCGCCGTACGCAGTGGTGCGCCACCGTAGGCCGCCGCGCGTCGTCGTATGCCGTGGTGCCGCGTCAGGCGCCTTCGATCTGCGTCGGCTGCTGGAGCTCGTCCGCGTGCTCGCCCGTCACCAGGTAGACGACGCGCTTGGCCACCGACACCGCATGGTCCGCGAAGCGCTCGTAGTAGCGGCCGAGCAGCGTCACGTCCACCGCCGTCTCGATGCCGTGCTTCCAGCGGTCGTCCATCAGGTGCTGGAACAGCGTCCGGTGCAGCTGGTCCATCTCGTCGTCGTCCTGCTCCAGCTGGAGCGCCAGGTCCACGTCCTTCGTGATGATGACCTCGGCCGCCTTCGCCATCAGGCGCTGCGCCAGCTGACCCATCTCCAGGATCGTGGCGTGCAGGTCCCGCGGGACGGCGCGGTCCGGGAAACGCAGCCGGGCGAGCTTCGCCACGTGCTGGGCCAGGTCGCCGCTGCGCTCCAGGTCGGCGCTCATCCGCAGCGAGGTCACGACGATCCGCAGGTCGGTGGCGACGGGCTGCTGGCGGGCCAGCAGCGCGATGGCACGGGCCTCCAGGTCGTGCTGGAGGTCGTCCACCTTCTGGTCGGCGGCGATGACGCTCTCGGCGAGCTTCAGGTCGGCATCGAGCATGGACGTCGTGGCCCGCCCGATCGCGGAACCGACGAGCCGGGCCATCTCGACCAGGGCTTCTCCGATCGAGTCCAGTTCCTCGTGGTACGCGTCGCGCATGTCTCGTGTCCCTCTCTCGACCTACTGCTGCGGTGATGCCCGGGGCGGGCCGGGGGCGGCCTTCTGCCCCACGTTGACACGGTGAGCCGGAAACGCGTCCGACTCCGGCACCACAAGTGAATCAACCCCGTCGCCAGGGTGAACTCTGGGCGACGACTGTTCGAGGTGCCACCCGAACGGCTGTGGAAGTGTCGTCGTGCCTGCTTAACCTGGATGCATGGACGTGAACGCGGCGGTCGCCGCAGCTGCAGCGATCGCCGGTCTGTGCACCGGCGTCATCGCGATGCTGGCGTTCCGCTGGAGCGAGCGCGACCACGCCCGCCCCACCCGGAGCTCCATGCGCCCCGACATCAACGCGGTGCTGCCGCCCGGCGTGGACACCGTCCTGTCCGTGCTCCGTTCCTCCGCCGTGGTCCTCGACGAGGGTGACGCCGTCGTCAAGGCCTCGTCCGCCGCCTACGCCCTCGGGCTCGTACGCGGCGGCAAGCTGGCGGTCGAACCCATGCTCCACATGGCCCGCGACACCCGCCGGGACGGGGAGATACGCCAGGTCGAGCTGGACCTGCCCCGCCGCGGAACCGGCCGGGGCGAGGCCCTCGCGGTCTCGGCGCGCGTCGCCCCGCTCGGCTCCCGCCTCGTACTGCTCCTGGTCGAGGACCTCACCGAGGCCCGCCGCATCGAGGCAGTGCGCCGTGACTTCGTCGCCAACGTGTCCCACGAGCTGAAGACCCCGGTCGGGGCGATCTCCCTGCTGTCCGAGGCCGTCATGGACGCCGCGGACGACCCCGAGGCGGTCAGCCGCTTCGCCGGCCGCATGCAGATCGAGTCGACCCGGCTGATCAACCTCGTGCAGGAGCTCATCGACCTCTCCCGGGTGCAGAACGACGACCCGCTGGAGGACGCCGAGCCCGTCCGTGTGGACACGCTGGTCGCCGAGGCCATCGACCGCTGCCGCCACACGGCGTCCTCGAAGCAGATCACCATGGCCGCGGGCGGCACCGCCGACCTGCGCGTCTGGGGCAACCGCGGGCAGCTCGCCGCCGCCCTCGGAAATCTGGTCGAGAACGCCGTCAACTACAGCCCCGCCCGTACCCGCGTCGGCATAGCCGGCCGCCGGGTCACGGCACCCGGAGGGGACCTGATCGAGATCGCTGTGACCGACCAGGGCATCGGCATCCCCGAAAAGGACCGCGAGCGCATCTTCGAGCGTTTCTACCGCGTGGACCCGGCCCGCTCCCGCGCCACGGGAGGCACCGGCCTCGGCCTCGCGATCGTGAAGCACGTGGCCGCCTCGCACGGCGGGGAGGTGTCGGTGTGGAGCTCGGAGGGCCAGGGCTCCACCTTCACCCTGCGACTCCCCGAAGCGGCCGCATCGGCCGCCGCCCGCACCCACCCGACCCCAGCCTGAACCAGAACCGCTCCAGCCATCCCTGCCCCGGAGGTCCTTCCGTGACCCGAGTGCTCGTCGTCGAGGATGAGGAATCCTTCAGCGACGCCCTGTCCTACATGCTCCGCAAGGAGGGCTTCGAGGTCGCCATCGCGGCGACCGGCCCCGACGGGCTCGACGAGTTCGAGCGCAACGGCGCCGACCTCGTACTCCTCGACCTGATGCTCCCCGGCCTGCCCGGAACCGAGGTCTGCCGGCAGCTGCGCGGCCGCTCCAACGTCCCCGTGATCATGGTGACCGCGAAGGACAGCGAGATCGACAAGGTCGTCGGGCTGGAGATAGGAGCCGACGACTACGTCACCAAGCCCTTCTCCTCGCGGGAGCTGGTCGCCCGCATCCGCGCGGTCCTGCGCCGCCGCGGCGAGCCGGAGGAGGTCACCCCGGCGGCCCTGGAGGCGGGCCCCGTACGGATGGACGTCGACCGCCACGTGGTCACCGTCGCCGGCGGCAAGGTGGACCTCCCGCTGAAGGAGTTCGACCTGCTGGAGATGCTGCTGCGCAACGCGGGCCGCGTACTGACCCGTATGCAGCTGATCGACCGGGTCTGGGGCGCGGACTACGTCGGCGACACCAAGACCCTCGACGTCCACGTCAAGCGCCTGCGCGCCAAGATCGAACCGGACCCGGGCGCACCGCGCTACCTGGTCACGGTCCGCGGCCTGGGCTACAAGTTCGAGCCGTAGCCCCGGGCCGGGCGTCCCCGCAGGCCGGGCATGGAGAGGGCCCCCGTCCGCAAGGGTGCGGACGGGGGCCCTTCCCGTATGCGTACGTGTACGGCGCTACGCCGCGACCTGACTCAGTGGCCCGCGGGGCGCGAGGCCGAGCCCGACGGCGAACCGGCGGGCGAGCCCGAGGCGGAGCCGGACGGGTTGGCACCGGCGGCGCCCGACGGGGAGCCCGAGGGAGTGCCGGCCGGGGAGCCCGACGGCGTGCCCGAGGGAGAGCCGGCCGGGCTGCCGGACGGGGTGGCGGCCGGGGCCGCGGACGGGCCGAAGCCCGCGTACATGCCGGTGGCCGGGACCACGAAGGCCTGGAGCTCGACGCCGCCGGTGCTGCTCAGCTGGAAGACGACCTTCTGCACGTCGCCGTTCTTGGCGGCCTCGGAGCCGTTCTCGATCACGGCGGAGGCGTTGCCCGTGCCGCCCAGCACCACGGAGCCGCCGGCCGGCACGGTGATCTTGGCGGCGCCGCCGGCCGGCTTCAGCGCGACCTTGTCCTTGCCATCCGCAAGGGTGATGCCGTCAAGCGTCTGCGCCTTGGTGCCGTTGTTGAAGACGGTCGCCGAGACGACGGCCGGGCCCTTCTTGTCCTTCTCGCCCTGGGTGATCACCAGGGCGTTCTGGATCTCGATGTCGCCCTTGGTGGCGGACGCGTTGTCCGGCTTGATCTGGAGAGTCTGCGCGTCGTTGCCCGCACCGCATGCGGCCAGCGAGGCGATCGAGAACACGACGGCGGTGGCGGCGAGGGCGCCGCGTCGAAGGCTGCGGCTCACGGCGGCGGCAACTCCTTGGACGAACGGAACGGAGGGTGGGCTCTCCCGGCAACCGCTGGGAGGTACCCCCGGAGCGGCCGATGTGAAGCCGCTCTAAGGGTGTGTCAGCGCGCTTAGGTTACCGAGCCGCCGCCCCGCCCCCGCACCCGACCCTCCGCAGGGCGGCCGCCGCCCTGGGGGCGGTCCACGATCTTGTATTCCGCCCGGGGTTCACCTTCTCGTTCACCTCGCCGATCATGTGCCGCTCGCATATCGTGCGAGCGGCCTCCGTTGATCAATTCCGGGATTCACCCGAACCCCGCCCGGTGATCAATTCGGGATTGGGCCGGAACCGCTCCCGTACGCACGCTCGCCAGCCGAACGGAGCAGTTCGGTTTCGCGACTCACAACCCGGCAAAACGGGACGTACGTCACACTGGTGGGGGTGTGAGGGAGGTGTAGCGTGGCCCTTTCGCCCGGTCCGCGCACTACCCCCGACCTGCGAATACCCCCTTCCGGAACCCTTCCGCAGCACGTTCCTGTCGGTGTTGTCAAGCCCCGAGATGTGCCCTGACCTGCGAAAACGCCATTCATAACGGTCAGTTCTCGTGTTACCCTGGATAGCCACGGAAGGGGTACCTGTCACATGACGTTCAAGGTTGGCGACACCGTGGTCTATCCCCATCACGGGGCCGCGCTGATCGAGGCCATTGAGACTCGCCAGATCAAAGGCGTGGACAAGACCTACTTGGTGCTCAAGGTCGCTCAGGGCGACCTGACGGTTCGTGTGCCTGCGGACAATGCGGAGTTCGTCGGCGTTCGCGACGTAGTCGGCCAGGACGGGCTGGACCGGGTCTTCGAGGTGCTTCGTGCACCGTATGCCGAAGAGCCGACGAACTGGTCCCGGCGCTACAAGGCAAATCTGGAGAAGCTCGCTTCTGGCGATGTCATCAAGGTCGCCGAAGTGGTGCGTGACCTGTGGCGTCGTGAGCGCGAGCGCGGGCTCTCCGCGGGCGAGAAGCGCATGCTCGCGAAGGCGCGCCAGATCCTGGTCAGCGAGCTCGCGCTCGCTGAGAACACGAACGAGGACAAGGCCGAGGCCCTCCTCGACGAGGTGCTCGCGTCCTGACGCGAGGCCCCGTGCACGGTGTGCACAGCTTGCCGCGGTGCCCGATGACAAGGTTTCTCCTCCCGGAGAGACCTGTTGCCGGGCGCTGCGGCATGTCTGTATCCGTACCTCTTGCCCTTGTGCCCCGTACCTCTTGCCGTACTCGTACTCGTACGTGTCGTAGTCGTACGTCTCACTGGCGTGCTGGGTCCGGGCTGCCTGCTCGACCGGTCGTCACGGAAGGGGCGAGGGCGTCGCACCCGGCACCCTTCAGGCCATACCCATGTCGGCCGAAGTCACAAACCTGGCTCGGAAACCTGGCTCGGAGCTACTGATGTCTGACGTAACGCGCCCCCGCCGCACCGCCGCGGTGATCCCGGCCGCCGGCCGCGGGGTACGCCTCGGGCCCGGCGCCCCCAAGGCCCTGCGGGCCCTCGGCGGGACCCCGATGCTCGTCCACGCCGTCCGCGCGATGGCCCGCTCCCGCGCGGTGTCCGTCGTGGTGGTCGTCGCCCCGGCCGCCGAAGCGGCCGAGGTGCGCCTCCTGCTGGGCGAGCACGCGCTGCCCGAGCGGACCGAGGTCCTGGTCGTCCCCGGCGGGGACACCCGCCAGGAGTCCGTACGGGCCGGTCTGGACGCCCTCCCGCAGGACGTCACCTCCGTACTGATCCACGACGCGGCCCGCCCGCTCGTTCCCGTGGACACCGTCGACGCCGTCGTCGAGGCGGTACGCGACGGCGCCCGCGCCGTGGTGCCCGCGCTCCCGCTGGCCGACACCGTCAAGGAGGTCGAGCCCGGCAGGCCGGGCGAGCCCGAGCCGGTCGTCGCCACGCCCGAGCGGGCCCGGCTGCGCGCCGTGCAGACCCCTCAGGGCTTCGACCTCGCCACGCTCCTTCAGGCCCACGCCGCGATCGCCGTCGCCGGCGAGGGCGCCACCGACGACGCCGGCATGGTGGAGCGCCTCGGCGTCCCCGTCGTGGTGATCCCGGGACACGAAGAGGCCTTCAAGGTCACCCGACCGCTCGATCTGGTCCTCGCAGAGGCCGTACTCGCCCGCAGGAGGGCCACCGATGGGTTCTAGCACCGACGCAGCCGCCGCACCCGGCGCAGCTGCTGTCCCCGCCGCCGCGCCCCTGATCCCGCTCGTCGGGATCGGCACCGACGTGCACGCCTTCGAGACCGGCCGCGAACTGTGGTGCGCCGGCCTGCTGTGGGAAGGGGAGGACGGCCTCGCCGGCCACTCCGACGGCGACGTCGCCGCCCACGCCGCCTGCGACGCCCTCTTCTCGGCCGCCGGAGTCGGCGACCTCGGCGCGCACTTCGGCACCTCCCGCCCCGAGTGGTCCGGCGCCGCCGGGGTGACTCTGCTGGCGGAGGCCGCCCGGATCGTGCGCGCGGAGGGCTTCGAGATCGGCAACATCGCCATCCAGGTGATCGGCGTACGCCCGAAGATCGGCAAGCGGCGCGAAGAGGCACAGAAGGCGCTCGCCGCCGCCGCGGGCGCCCCCGTCTCCGTGTCGGGCACCACCACCGACGGACTGGGCCTGACCGGCCGGGCCGAGGGGCTCGCCGCGATCGCCACCGCCCTCGTGTACCGGACGAACCGGGCCTGAACGCCCCCGGAAGCCGCACATCTTCGGCAACAAAGCGGCCCCGCGACCCCAAAGGTCGCGGGGCACTGCTACAGGCGCACTACCCTGGATGCCGTGACTATTCGCCTGTACGACACCAGCGCCCGGCAGATCCGCGACTTCACCCCGCTCGTTCCGGGCTGCGTCTCGATCTACCTCTGTGGCGCCACCGTGCAGGCGGCACCGCACATCGGGCACATCCGGTCGGGTCTCAACTTCGACATGATGCGCCGCTGGTTCGAATACCGCGGCTACGACGTCACCTTCATCCGCAACGTCACCGACATCGACGACAAGATCATCACGAAGTCGGCCGAGCAGGGCCGCCCCTGGTGGGCCATCGGCTACGACAACGAGCAGGCCTTCAACAACGGCTACGACGCCCTCGGCTGCCTGCGGCCCACCTACGAGCCGCGCGCCACGGGCCATGTTCCCGAGATGATCGAGATGATGCGCGGCCTGATCGAGCGCGGCCACGCCTACGAGGCCGACGGCAACGTCTACTTCGACGTGCGCTCCTTCCCCGGCTACCTCAGCCTGTCCAACCAGGAGCTCGACAACCTGCTCCAGCCCTCCGGCGAGGGCGAGACGGGCAAGCGCGACCCCCGCGACTTCGCCATGTGGAAGTCCGTGAAGCCGGGCGAGCCCTCCTGGGAGACCCCGTGGGGCCGCGGCCGTCCGGGCTGGCACCTCGAATGCTCCGCCATGGCGCACAAGTACCTCGGCGAGGCCTTCGACATCCACGGCGGCGGGCTCGACCTGATCTTCCCGCACCACGAGAACGAGATCGCCCAGGCCAAGGCCTTCGGCGACGAGTTCGCGAACACGTGGGTCCACAACGCCTGGGTCACCATGGCCGGCGAGAAGATGTCCAAGTCCCTCGGGAACTCGGTCCTCGTCTCCGAGATGGTCAAGCAGTGGCGCCCGATCGTCCTGCGCTACTACCTCGGCACCCCGCACTACCGGTCGATGATCGAGTACAGCGAGGAGGCGCTGCGCGAGGCCGACGCGGCCTTCGCCCGCATCGAGGGCTTCGTCCAGCGCGTCGTGGAGAAGGCCGGCGGCCCCGTCGAGCCCGCGAATGAGGTCCCGCCCGCCTTCGCCGAGGCCATGGACGACGACCTCGGCGTCCCGCAGGCCCTCGCGATCGTCCACACCACCGTCCGCCAGGGCAACAGCGCGCTCGCCGCCGACGACAAGGACGCGGCCATCGCGCGCCTGGCGGAGGTGCGGGCCATGCTGGGCGTCCTCGGTCTCGACCCGCTCGACCCGCACTGGGCCGGCGAGAGCGACCGCGGCGAGGACCTCCACGGCGCCGTGGACACCCTCGTACGCCTCGTCCTGGACCAGCGCGAGTCCGCCCGCGCCCGCAAGGACTGGGCGACCGCCGACGCCATCCGCGACCAGCTCCAGCAGTCCGGTCTGGTCATCGAGGACAGCCCGACGGGTCCGCGCTGGACGCTCGGCGCCCGCTGAGCCCCCGGCACCCGGAGCAGTCCGACTGTGCCGCCCGGCCTTCCGGGCGGCACACTCTTCATACGTACATATCGCAGCACCAACGAAAACAGGTAGAGGTCATGGCCGGGAACAGCCAGCGCAGGAACCGCCGCACGTCCAACAAGAAGGGCGCGACGGTCGGCAGCGGTGGCCAGCGGCGCAAGGGCCTGGAGGGCAAGGGCCCCACGCCCAAGGCCGAGGACCGCAAGAAGCACAAGGCGAACCGCATCGCCAACGCGATGGCCCGCCAGGCCGCCAAGCGCCGCCCCGCCCCCCGCCGCGGCGGCCCCAAGGGCACCAGCGAGATGGTCGTCGGCCGCAACCCGGTCTTCGAGGCGCTGCGCGACGGCGTCCCCGCCACCACCCTCTACGTCCAGCAGTTCATCGACAACGACGAGCGCGTCCGCGAGGCCCTCCAGCTCGCCGGCGAGCGCGGCAACATCAACCTGATGGAAGCCCCGCGCCCCGAGCTCGACCGCATGACCAACGGGCTCAACCACCAGGGTCTGGTCCTCCAGGTCCCGCCGTACGAGTACGCGCACCCCGAGGACCTCACCGACGCCGCCTACGACAACGGCGAGGACCCGCTGATCGTCGCCCTCGACGGGGTCACCGACCCGCGCAACCTCGGCGCGATCGTCCGCTCCGTCTCCGCCTTCGGCGGCCACGGCGTGGTCATCCCCGAGCGCCGCGCCGCCGGCATGACCGCCGGCGCCTGGAAGACCTCCGCCGGCACCGCCGCCCGCACCCCGGTCTCCCGCGTCACCAACCTCACCCGCGCCCTGCAGGAGTACAAGAAGGCGGGCATCGCCGTCGTCGGCCTCGCCGCCGAGGGCACGCACGAGGTGCAGGACCTGGAGGCGCTCGGCGGCCCGGTCGTCATCGTCGTCGGCTCCGAGGGCAAGGGCCTCGGCCGCCTCGTCGGCGAGAACTGCGACTACCTCGTGCGCATCCCGATGCCGGGCGGCGCCGAGTCCCTCAACGCCGGTGTCGCCGCGGGCGTCGTGCTGTACGAGGCGGCCCGCCGCCGCGCCACCCGGCCGCGCACCTGATCGCCTTGATCCACTTGGCTCACGGAAAGTGACACGTGAGCGTGTCACCCCGCCCGTTTCGGGCGGGGTGGCTTGATCTTGACGGGTCTCGGACAGATCCCTGATGTCAAGGCAGTGTCCTAAACACTGATCACTCGGTTAGATGAGTGTGGACACCAGAACGTCAGGGTTCGACGACCAGCCCGCGCTGAGCATGGTCAAGGTGCCGTGCGACCCCGCACAGGTCATCGTCAACCACGCCAGCTTCCGCGTGCGGCTCGCACCGAGCCCGAGCGCGCGTCCCAAGCCCGCGCAGGCCCCCGGCCGCGCGCCCGTCCTGGGCGGCGCCGTGGTGGCGGCCGCCGGGGCCACCCGCCGCCGTACCCCCGTGGTCTGGAGCGGAAAGTCCGACACCGCAGGCGCCGCCGCGGCCATGGGCGGACTGCTCCAGGCCGTACGCGGCCACGACGAGCACGACGGCGGCGCCACCCAGGTCATCCCGCGCGTCGACCTGGCCCACGACCTCGCCGAGGACACCCTGGCCACGCCGACCGTCATCGGTCAGCGCAGCTACGGGGACCCCGCCGAGACGCGCCCCCTGGCCGCCGTACGGGACCTCCCGTACGAGCAGCCGCACGGACCCGGGGCCGGCCCGGGGCCGGATTCCCGGCGCCCGCAGGCCGACAACCGCGGACAGGCCTCCTACTACCCCGGCCGCCGGATGAACCTCGGTGTCGTGCTGCTCCCGCTGCGCGTCTTCCTCGGCTTCATCTCCATCTACGCCGGCATGGGCAAGCTGTGCGACCCCGTCTACTTCGACGGCGGCGAACGCGGCTCCATGGTCACCTGGCTGCACACCCTGACCCCGTGGGCGCTGGCCGAGCCGCTGCGCGACTTCGCGCTCGCCCACCCGGTGGGCGCGGGCCTCAGCGTGGCGTTCCTCCAAGTCATCGTCGGCGTGCTGACCGTCTTCGGCCTGTGGCAGCGGTTCGCCGCCTGCTTCGGGGCGCTGCTGTCCGCCGCGCTGCTGATGACGGTGAGCTGGAAGACCGTCCCGGCGTACGACGCGCCCGACATCATCTACCTCGCCGCCTGGAGCCCGCTGATCATCGCGGGCGCGCCGGTCTACTCCCTCGACGGACGCCTCGCCGGCGAGGCCTGGCGCACGCTCGGGCCGCGCTCGGAGATCTGGCGGCTGCGCCGGCGCGTGCTGCGGCGCGGGGCCGTCATGGCGACCGTCGTGTGCGGGCTCACCCTGCTCGTCGGCTCGCTCCTCGGCGGCGCGGTCCGCTCCACCACCGTCGTCACCGTCCCCGGTCCCGGCCAGGCTCCCAGCAACTACCTGCCGGGCCGCCCGCTGCCGCAGGCTCCCGCGAAGCAGCAGCCGGCGCAGCAGCAGCCGACCCGGCCGGCGTCGCCGACGCCCTCCGCGTCCGAGCCCTCCGCCAAGTCCGGCAGGACCGCGTCGTCCTCGCCCTCGCGGGGGACGGCGGGGACCGGTTCCGAGTCGCCCGCCGCGACCCGGAGCACGACGACCGGCAAGCAGCAGACCCCGCGCAGCACGCCCCGGCAGTCCACGGCGCCGAAGTCGTCGTCGTCCTCCACGTCGGGCAGCAGCACGCGCGGGGGCGGCAGCACCGAGACCAAGCAGCCCGGCCTGATCGGCGGGCTCATCGGCTGAGCCCTCCGCCAGGGGCCGGCCCGCAGGGGCCCGGTACGCGCGAGCGTGCCGGGCCCCTGCGGTGCGTACGGCTGCGCCGTGCTTCGTGCGGTTCGGCCGACGGGCGTCGTGCGGGGCTGTGCGGGCGCGGGTGCGGGGTCGGCGTGCGGGCGGCTGCGTACGGCCACGCGGGCAGCGTACGGATTCGGTGGGGGGCGGCTGCGCCGGGCGGCGTACGGGTCGGTGACGGCGGCTGCGCCGGGCGGCGTACGGGTCGGTGCCGGGGCCTGGGGTGGCGTACGGGTCGGTGCCGGGGCCCGGGGTGGCGTACGGGTCGGTGCCGGGGCCCGGGGTGGCGTACGGGTCGGGCGGGGCCGCGCAGGGCGGGAACCGACGGATCGGTACCGGGGGCGTGCGGGGGCTCAGGGGGCCGTCTGGGCCGCCAACTCCCGTGCGGCCTCGGTGAGGTCCTTGGCCGTGTCGATCGCCCGCCAGTAGGCGCCCTGGGGCAGCGGGAAGCCCGCCAGCCGACGCTCCCTGGCCAGCCGCGGGAAGGTGGTGCGCTCGTGGTCCCCCAAGTCCGGGAGCAGCGCCGCGAATTCGGGCCCGAAGACGTACACCCCGGCGTTCACCGGATACGGCGACAGCGGAGCCTCGATGAAGTCCAGGACGTGCCCGAACTCGTTGGTCTCCACCACCCCCCACGGGATCCGCGGGCGGGCCAGCGCGAGCGTCGCGACCGCCCCGCGCTCGGCGTGGAAGGCCGCCATCTCGCGCAGCGAGAACCGGGTCCAGACGTCGCCGTTGGTCGCGTACCAGGCCCCGCCCGGGTCCGGGAGGTGCCGTGCGGCGTACTTCAGGCCGCCGCCGCGCCCCAGCGGCTCCTCCTCGACCACCGTGGTCACGCGCAGCGGCAACGGGGCGTCGGCCAGCCACTCCTGGAGCACCCCGGCCAGGTGCCCGCACGAGACGACCGCTTCGGTGACCCCTTCGGCCGCCAGCCAGGCCAGCTGGTGCCCGATGATCGGCAGCCCGGTCCCCGGGATCTCGACCATCGGCTTGGGGCGGTCGTCGGTGTACGGACGCAGCCGCGACCCCTGGCCGCCCGCCAGGACGACGGCCTGGGTGGGGGCGGCGGGGAACGCGGCTGCGGAAGGGGCGGATCGGTGGTCGTCGGTCATGGCGACCAGCGTAGGGACGGGGCGCGGGTCAGCCCATGGAGGCGACGCCCGTGGCGTACGAGGTGTCGCAGACGGGGCGGGCGAACGACTGGGCCTTCGTGGGACCGTACGCCTCGACGGCGGCGCGGCCGAGCGCCCGGGCGATGCCCACGCAGTGCTCGGCGAGCGACGGCCGGCGGTTCACCTCCTGCTGGAGGTGGGTCAGGACCTCGTCCGGCTCCTGGCCCTGCTGCAACTCGCCGACGAGCTGCGTGCGCAGCACCTCGTGGGCGGCGCGCGGCTTCGCGGGCGTGGAGACACCCTCGGCGGACGCGGTCACGAGCTGGGAGGAGGAAGTGTCCGCCCAGGGGACCATGGTGACCGCGAGGGTCCCGGACAGGACCAGGACGACGGGCAGGACCAGGGCGAGGGAACGGCCGATTCGGCGGGCAGTGTGGGTCACGAGGGCGAGAGTAGCGCTCGGTGAGGATTTGGCGACATTTAGTCACCCTGTCGGGGGATGGTTCGACGTGGTTTTTCGAATTCCGGGTTGACGGCCCCGTCCGAATGGCCCGGTCTGCCGGGGTTCCTGGGGTGCGTCGCGACAACGGACGGCGGAGGGGCGCCCCTTGACGGGACGCCCCTCCAACCTCCGTGCCGGTACGACTAGTCGGACAGTCGCTGCCCGGACGAGGTCGAGAAGACGTGGATCTCGTCGGCCCGCGGCACGACGTGCAGGCTGGAGCCCTTCTCCGGGACCTGGCGGCCGCCCACGCGGACCACGAGGTCCTGCGAGCCCTCGGCGGCCGAGGTGGAGCCGTAGACGTAGCCGTCGGCGCCGAGCTCCTCGACGACGTTCACGGTGATGGTCAGACCGCCGCTCCCGGCGACGTCGAAGTGCTCCGGGCGGACGCCGACCGTGACGGTACGGTCGCCCGCGTCGGCCGCGGCGGACAGCGCGGCGCGCGACACCGGGACGACGCTGTCGCCGAACTTCACGCCGCCGTCGGTGATCGGGACCTCGACCAGGTTCATGGCCGGGGAGCCGATGAAGCCGGCGACGAAGAGGTTCGCGGGACGGTCGTACATGTTGCGCGGGGTGTCGACCTGCTGGAGCAGACCGTCCTTGAGGACCGCCACCCGGTCGCCCATGGTCATGGCCTCGACCTGGTCGTGCGTGACGTAGACGGTGGTGATGCCGAGGTCGCGCTGCAGCGCCGCGATCTGCGTACGCGTCGACACGCGGAGCTTGGCGTCGAGGTTCGACAGCGGCTCGTCCATCAGGAACACCTGCGGCTTGCGCACGATCGCACGGCCCATGGCGACGCGCTGGCGCTGGCCGCCGGAGAGCGCCTTGGGCTTGCGGTCCAGGTACTGGGTGAGGTCGAGCATCTTCGCCGCGTCCTCCACCTTCTTGCGGATGGTGGCCTTGTCCTCACCGGCGATCTTGAGCGCGAAGCCCATGTTGTCGGCGACGGTCATGTGCGGGTAGAGCGCATAGTTCTGGAACACCATCGCGATGTCCCGGTCCTTGGGCGGCAGGTGCGTGACGTCGCGGTCACCGATGCGGATGGCGCCGCCGTTGACGTCCTCCAGGCCGGCGAGCATGCGCAGCGAGGTGGACTTGCCGCAGCCGGAGGGCCCGACGAGGACGAGGAACTCGCCGTCGTCGATCTCCAGCTCCAGCTGGTCGACGGCGGGCTTGTCGCCGCCCGGGTACAGACGGGTCGCCTTGTCGAAAGTGACAGAAGCCATGGTGATGAATCCCTTCTACCGGCAGGAACGTGCCGGACGATCCGAGTGGAAGGTCTAGTCCAGAAATCGGACTCCGCCCGACGCTACCTTCCGGAACGCCTCCTGTCAGTACCGCGGGCCTGTGGGATTGTCGGTGCGAGCTGCTTCGATGCGCCCATGAGCGTGTACGAGATCCTCCCGGCCCTTCCCGGCACCGGGACCCTGCGCGACCGGTGCCGGGCCCTGGCCGTGCTGGAGACGGTGATGGACGCCCACGACCCGTTCTTCGCGTATGCCGCCGACTGGTCGGAGACGGAGGAGGTAGCCCTGATGGACAACGGCTCCGGCGACGACTACGCCATCGTCTTCTCCGCTGCCGGGGCCTACGCGCGCGGCTTCGCCCACGAGTCGGAGATGAGCCCGTGGTGCGGCGAGGACGCCGAGGTCTGGCCGGGGCTGGTGGACGCGGTGCCCGAGGCCTTCCGGCTGTACGTGGCGGAGCCCGCGTTCTGCGACGACGACGGCGACGGCCCCGTACCGCGGGTCACCGTGGTGTTCTGGCGGGAGACGGCGGACGAGGCGTGGCGCACGGGGCCAGTGGAGGTCCCCGACGGCTACGGCGACGGCGCCCGGGAACTCTTCGAGGTGCTAGCGGCGGGCACCCCGGAGGCCTACCGCGACTTCGCCGAGGACTACCACGAGCGGCCCGTGGACCTGGACGCGATCCGCCACGTCTTCGCCCTGCGCCCCCTCACGGAGGCTGTGGTCAAGGCCCTGAACCCGGAAGCGGACCCCACCGCCGCGGCGACAGTGGCGGCGGCGACGGGATACCCGGTGGAGGGCTGACGAATGTGATGGCAGGGGGATTCTCGTGCTGTGTAGAGTGATGGCGGCTTCGCTCGCAGTACACAGCGGGTGTGCCGTTGCCTCCTTAGCTCAGTCCGGCCAGAGCAACGCACTTGTAATGCGTAGGTCGTCGGTTCGAATCCGACAGGGGGCTCCAGTGGCGGAAGGCCCCGGACGTGTCAGCGTCCGGGGTTTTTCGGCGTTCCGGGGCCGGGGCGTCAGTGGCGGCCCGAGATGCGGTCGGCCAGGCGGGCCAGGGGGGCCGTCTCCGGGGTGTGCGTGGCGGCTTCGCGGCGGTCCGCCTCCCGGTAGGCGGCGTAGAGGGCCTGCACGCCCAGCCAGCGCAAGGGCTCCGGCTCCCAGCGGCGGACGCGGTGGTTCACCCACGGCAGGGCGGTCAGCCCGGTGGACTCGCCGAGGACCAGGTCGCGCAGGGTGCGGCCGGCGAGATTGGCGGTGGCGACGCCCGAGCCGACGTACCCGCCCGCCCAGCCCAGGCCCGTGGTGCGGTCCAGGGTGACGGTGGCGCACCAGTCGCGCGGCACGCCGAGGACGCCCGACCAGGCGTGGGTGATCTCCGTACCGGTGAGGACCGGGAAGAAGGAGAAGAGCAGCTCGCGGAGGGACTCGACGGTGGCGGGCTGGGTCCGGCCGTCGTTGTCGGTGCGCGAGCCGAAGCGGTACGGGACCCCGCGCCCGCCGATCGCGATCCGGTCGTCGGCGGTGCGCTGCGCGTACATGTACGCATGCGCCATGTCGCCCAGGACCTCCCGGCCCGACCAGCCCAGCCGTGCCCAGGTCTCGGGGGACAGCGGGGCGGTCGCGATCATCGAGGAGTTCATCGGGAGCCACGACCGCTTCTGGCCCTTGAGCGCGGCGGTGAAGCCTTCCGTGCAGCGCAGGACGTACGGGGCACGGACCGCGCCGTAGGGGGTGACGGCCTTCCCCGCGGCGATCTCCGTGACCGGGGTGGACTCGTGGAGGACCACGCCGAGACGTTCGCAGGCCGCGGCCAGGCCCCGGACCAGCTTGAGGGGGTGGATACGGGCGCCGTGCGGGCTCCAGCTGGAGCCGACGGCGTCGGCGATGTCGATGCGGGCGCGGGTGGCGGCGGCGTCGTGGAGCTCGCGGTCGGTCTCGCCGAAGGCGAGCTCGGCGGCGTGGAAGGCCCCCAGGCGGCCGAGCTGGGCGGGGGTGCGGGCGACCTCGAGGACGCCGCCGCGGTGGATGTCGGCGTCGATGCCCTCCTTGGCGGCGACGTCGATGACCTCGGTGACGGTCTCGTTCATGGCCTGCTGGAGGCGCGCGGCGGCGGGCCGGCCGTGGAGGGCGGCGTAGCGGTCGCGGCCGGCGATGCCGTTGTAGAGCCAGCCGCCGTTGCGGCCGGAGGCGCCGTAGCCGCAGAACTTCTGCTCCAGGACGGTGACGCGGAGGTCGGGGGCGGCCTGCTTGAGGTAGTAGGCGGTCCACAGGCCGGTGTAGCCGCCGCCGACGATGACGACATCGGCGGTGGCGTGGGCGGTGAGGGGCGGCCGGGGTGGGGTGGTGGCCGGGGTGCCGGGGTCGGTCGCGTACCAGAAGGAAATACCGCCGTTGATCGTCATGGGGGAGTTGCTACACCCTTTCCCTCACGGGGTGCCAGGGACGGGGTGTCGCGTGGCGGGGCGGCAGGAGTGGCCTCCCGCCGATTGCCGTGTGCCCTTGCCCTGCGGGTGGCTCGGCGGCTCGGTGGTTCGGGTTGGGCTCTTGGCCGGGCGGGGGTTGGTGGGGGTCGGGGAGCGGTGCCGGTACGGGGTGTCTCCTCGGCTCGGCGC
>NZ_LBMK01000004.1:88736-201777 GCF_001005295.1 Streptomyces yangpuensis
CGAGGAGACCCTCGTGCGGGGCACCACCCCACACCCGCACACCACCGCCCGACTCCACTCCCGCACAGGACACCGCCGAGCACCGCAGTGCCCCGTGCCCGGGCGCAGCCCGACCCGCACACCACCGAGCAACCCCGCAGGGGCACCGCAGGGGCTAGGTTTGGGGGGTGGACATCCTTGAGGTTCCCCGGGAGTTGGTCGAGGCTCAGGTTCGGTACAACGGGGATGCCGGGCGGGAGTTCGTCGCGGCGTTGCCCGCGCGGGCCGCGGAGTTCCTGGAGCGGTGGCGGCTGCGGCGGGTCGGGCCGGTGATGCACGGGGTGACCGCCCTGGTGCTGCCGGTGCAGCGGGCCGACGGCAGTGGGGCCGTGCTGAAGCTGGTGTCGCTGGACGAGGAGTGCGTGGGGGAGCCGGTCGCGCTGCGCGCCTGGGACGTGGAGGACGGCGAAGAGCGGCTGGACGAGGAGCAGTTGGCGGTGGTGGACGTGCTGCTGGGGCCCCCTGGGGTGCGGGGATGATCCGTAGGGCTGAAGTCACCGATGTTCCTGTCGTCTGCGAGATGATCCGCGAGCTCGCGGAGTACGAGAGGGTGCGGCACGAGGCGCGGGCGACCGAAGAGCAGTTGCGGGAGGCGCTGTTCGGGGAGTGTCCGGCGGTGTTCGCGCATGTCGCGGAGGCGGAGGACGGGGAGGTCGTCGGGTTCGCGGTGTGGTTCCTCTCCTTCTCGACGTGGCGCGGGGTGCACGGGATCTATCTGGAGGACCTGTACGTACGTCCGGGCGTGCGTGGCGGTGGTTATGGAAAGGCGTTGCTGCGGGAGTTGGCGCGTACGTGCGTCGAGCGCGGCTACGAGCGGCTGGAGTGGTCGGTGCTGAACTGGAACGCGCCGACGATCGCCTTCTACGAGGCCCTGGGTGCCCGGCCGCAGGAGGAGTGGTCGGTGTACCGGCTGACGGACGGGGCGCTGGCGGAGCTCGGGGCCAGCACTAGGTGACCTTGAGTTCGGTCGAGGTCAAGGGCCGGACCGGGACCGGAGCCGGGCCGTTGTCGGTGCTGTCGGCCACGATGGGGGCATGGTGCGAAACGGGCGGGAGCAGTCGGTGAAGGCGGCGCGCAGGCCGGAGCTCAGGCTGCCGGATCTGGCGCCCTGGGAAGGGCGGGAGCTGGAGGCGGACGGGGACTACGACGGGCTGGAGTTCGCGGACCTGGACCTGGCGGGGCAGGAGGGGGTCGGGGCCCGGTTCATGGACTGCGCGGTGCGGCGCTGCGCGCTGGACGAGGCGGGGCTGGCGAAGGCGCGGATCCTGGATTCGGTGCTGGAGGGGGTCCGCGGGGTGGGGACCGACCTGTCGGGGGCGTCGCTGCGGGACGTGGAGCTGGTGGACGCCCGCCTGGGCGGGGTGCAGCTGCACGGGGCGGGGCTGGAGCGGGTGGTGGTCCGGGGCGGCAAGATCGATTACCTGAACCTGCGGAAGGCGCGGCTGCGGGACGTGGTCTTCGAGGGGTGTGTGCTGGTGGAGCCGGACTTCGGGGGTGCGGTGCTGGAGCGGGTGGAGTTCCGGGACTGCGCGCTGCGCGGGGTGGACTTCTCGGGGGTGCGGATGGCGGATGTGGACCTGCGGGAGGCCGCCGTGCTGGAGATCGCGCGGGGGGTGGATGCGCTGGCCGGGGCGGTGATCAGTCCGGCGCAGCTGTTCGATCTGGCTCCGGCGCTTGCGGTTCAGTTGGGGGTGCGGGTGCTTTCGTAGAGGGGCCGTCGGGGGTGGTGCCGGTGCGCTGTCGGGTGCGGCGCCGTTGCGGGGGCGCTGCCCCCGGCCCCCCACGCCTCAAACGCCGACGGGGCTGGGATGGGGGGCGGGGCTGGAGGGTGGGGCTAATGGGCGAGTGCGGGGGTGGTTGGGCGGGCGGTTCCGTGGGGTGGTGCCTAACGTGCTGGCAGGCGCAGCGGTGCGCGAGGCCTGTGGAGGTGTCATGTCCCATCGGGGTCGTTGGCTGTCGGGTGCCTGCGCCGGTGCGGTGGTCGTCGCCCTGCTCGTCGTGGGCAGCGTCCTCGACGCGCGGCCGTCGCGGGAGGGGGCCGGGGGAGGTGCGGGGAGCGAGGCCGCGGGGACGGCCGTGGGCGCCTATCTGCACTACGGCTCGCCCGGCGTCGAGCGGATGGCTGAGCTCTCGCGCTGGCTCGGCGGCACCGAGCTGCGTGCCGGGCACACCTATCTGCCCGGCGACACGTGGGCGAACATCGAGGGGGCACCGGATTCCCTGCGCAGCTGGGCGCGCTGGAGGCGGGAGCGGGCCGATCGGCTGTTCGTCCTGAACGTGCCCATGCAGGAGCGCAACGAGGCCGGTGTGCCCGACGGCCGGGTTGCGGAGCTGATCCGCGCCGGCGCCCGCGGTGCGAACGACGAGCACTTCCGGCGGCTGGCCAGGAGGCTGGTCGGCCTCGGGGTGCCGGACACGGTGATCGTGCTCGGGTGGGAGATGAACGGCTTCGGCTACACCCACCGCTGCCGTCCCGACCCGGAGAACTGGAAGGCGTACTGGCGGCGCATCGTGGCGGCCATGCGTTCCGTGGAGGGGCAGCGGTTCCGCTTCGACTACGCCCCGAACCGCGGGGGTGACGCGATCGCCTGGACGAGCTGCTATCCCGGCGACGACGTGGTCGACGTCCTCGGCATGGACTCCTACGACCAGGAGCCGGGCCGTACCTTCGAGGATCAGGTCCGCCAGCCCTACGGGCTCCAGCAGCAGGTGGATTTCGCGAAGGCGCACGGCAAGCGGATCTCGTACCCCGAATGGGGGCTGTTCCGGCACGGGGACAATCCGGAGTACGTACGGGGCATGCTGTCCTGGTTCGCCGAGCACCGGCCGCTGTACCACAGCATCACCGACTACTGCCCGCACGGCGTGTGGCAGTGCGGGCAGAACCCGCGCTCCGCGGCGGTGTTCCGGGAGTTCCTGTCCGGCGGGCGGCTCTGACTACGCCGGGACGCGCGGGAAGCGGGCCTGGAGGGTCCAGATGGCCGGGTTGTCGGCGAGCCCGTCGTGCATGTCGATCAGGTCGGCGAGCAGGTCGTGCAGGAAGTCGCGGGCCTCGCGGCGCAGCAGCCGGTGGCTGAAGGTCAGCGGGGCCTCCTCGGCCGGCATCCAGTCGGCCTCGACGTCGACCCAGCCGAAGCGGCGTTCGAAGAGCATGCGGTCCGTGGACTCGGTGAAGTCGAGTTCGGCGTACTGGCGGTTGGCGGAGCGGCTGCCGCGCGGGTCCTGGTCGAGCTGCTCGACGATGTCGCACAGCGCCCAGGCGAAGTCCAGTACGGGCACCCATCCCCAGGCTGTGGACACTTCCCGGTCCGAGGCGGTGTCGGCGAGGTAGACGTCCCCGCAGAACAGGTCGTGCCGCAGCGTGTGGACGTCCGCGGAGCGGTAGTCGGTCTGCGGGGGGTCGGGGAAGCGCCGGGAGAGGGAGTAGCCGATGTCGAGCACGTACCCGATGGTGTCACGGGTCCCGGGGGCTCCCCACCCCGGCGTCGGGACGGGTCAGGAGGGCAGGAGGCGCTGTTCCTTCGCGATGGAGACGGCGCCCGCGCGGGTGTCGACGCCGAGCTTGTCGTAGATCCGCCCCAGGTGGGTCTTGACGGTGGCCTCGCTGATGAACAGGGCGCGGGCGATGTCACGGTTGCCGAGGCCGCGGGCCAGCTGGCCGAGGATGTCCAGTTCGCGGTCGGTGAGGGTGGGGCGGCTGCCGCGCATGTGGGCCATGACGCGGCTCGCGACGGGCGCCGAGAGGGTGGTGCGGCCCTGGGCGGCGGAGTGGATCGCGGCGAAGAGCTCCTCGGGGCGTTCCGCCTTCAGGAGGTAGCCGGTGGCTCCGGCGCCGATCGCCCGGGTGATGTCCGCGTCCGTGTCGTAGGTGGTGAGGACCAGGACGTGCGGGGGCCGGGGGAGCGCGGTGATGCGGCGGGTCGCCTCGACGCCGTCGATGCCCTCGCCGAGCTGGAGGTCCATGAGGACCACGTCGGGGTGCAGTTTCGCGGCCAGGGCGACGGCCTCCTCGCCGCTGCCCGCCTCGCCGAGGACCTCGATGTCGGGTTCGCTGCCGAGGAGGGCGAGGAGTCCGGCGCGGACCACCACGTGGTCGTCGCAGAGCAGGATCGTCGTCATGGAGCGGGCTCCAGGGGGATGGCCGCGGAGAGGACGGTGCCCTCGCCCGGCGTGGATTCGATGGTCAGGGTGCCGCCCAGCTGGCGGACGCGGGCCCGCATGGCCGGGAGGCCGTGGCCGCGCCCGTCGGCGTCGGTGCGGGGCTCGGTGAAGCCGTGGCCGTCGTCGGCGATGTCGAGCACCACCTGGTCCCCGAGGAAGCTCAGGGTGAGGGCGGCCGTATGGGCGCCGGAGTGCTCCCGGACGTTGGCGAGGGCGCCCTGGGCTATGCGCAGCAGGGCGGACTGGACGCGGTCCGGGAGCGGGGTGGGGGCGCCTTCGAGGTGGAAGCGGACCTCGATGTCGGGTCCGGCATGGAGGGTGCGCAGTGCGTCGGCGAGGCCTGCGCCGTCGGCGAGCTCGGACGGGGCCAGGTCGTGGACCAGCCGCCGGGCCTCGGCGAGGCCGTCTGCGGCGATGCCGGTGGCGGTACGGACGTGGGCGCGGGCGGTGGCCGGGTCGGTGTCCCAGGTGCGGTCGGCGGCCTGGAGGAGCATCTGCTGGCTGGACAGGTTCTGGGCGAGGGTGTCGTGGATCTCCATGGACAGCCGCTGGCGTTCGGCGAGGGTGCCTTCGCGGCGCTCGGTGGCGGCCAGTTCCCGGCGGGTCCGGATCAGGTCGCCGATCAGCGCCCGCTGGGCCTGGGCCTGGCGTTCCATGTGGACGAAGACGGCGGTGGCGAGGGCGGCGACGGCGGGCGGTGCCAGGAGCAGGTTGGGGTCGAAGGACTTGGAGAGCTGCATCTGGGCGGTCACGACGAAGGCGGTGAGGAGGGCCACCAGGACGATGGCGGCGCGCGGGGGGAGGGTGCGCAGGGATGTGAAGAAGAGCGGTACGGCGCACCAGGCGAAGCTCGGCGCGAGGACGACGAGGACCACCCAGGTGGTGACGACCAGGCCGAGCCAGAGGAGGCGGCGGCGGGTGGGGGCGGCGCCGAGCACCGGGCCGAGTACGTAGAGCAGGGCGAGGGTGACGCTGAGGGCGATGACCCACGGGGTGCGGGGTTCGCCGGGGTGGCGGAGCAGGAAGCGGGCCACGGAGGCGCCGAGGAGGAGGAAGAAGGCGGTGTGGGCGACCGTCGCGAGGGTTCGGGTGTCGTCGCGCGGCGGTGCGGGGGTCACGGGGTGCTCCTTGGTCGGGCGTGCGTCCATTGTCGGCTGCGGCGCGGTGCGGTTGTCTGCGGCGCGGTGCCCTTGCCTGCGGCGCGGTGCCGTTGACGGGTGCGGCGCCGTTGCGGGGGCGCTGCCCCCGGGCCCCCGCGCCTCAAGCGCCGGCGGGGCTGGAAGTGTGGGGCTCCGCCCCGGACCCCGCGCCTCAAGCGCCGGCGAGGCTGGAAGTGTGGGGCTCCGCCCCGGACCCCGCGCCTCAAGCGCCGGCGAGGCTGGGATGGGGCGGCGAGGCTGGGGTGGGGCGGCGGGGCTGGGATGGGGCGGCGGCCCCGATGGGGCGGCGGGGCTGGGCTCGCCCGGTCGGACCAGCAAATACCGCGCCGGAGGCGAAGCGCATCGGCCGATCGGATGACCCCCGGGTCAGCCGGTGCGGTGGGCGGGGCGAGCCGGTACGGGGACGGGGTGGAGGGGGTCCGGGGCCCAGGCTTGGAGCAGTGAAGGAGCCGGTCCGCCCGGCCCGGACCGACCGATCCGACGCCGTCACCGCGGCACCGTTCTCAGGAGCAGAGATGAAGACCCGCACCCGCGTTCTCACCGGTACCGCCCTCGCCGTCGCTCTGGGCGCCGGAACCTTCGGTGCCGTGAGCGCCAGCGCGAGCCCCGCCGGCACCACCGCCCAGGCCGCCGCCGTCGCGGCGAAGAAGGACGGCCCGAGCGACAAGAACTTCACCACGACGACCCACCTGACCGTCGACGCCGCCACCCGCGCCGCCCAGGCCGCGCTCCAGGCCGCCGCGGCGGAGAACCAGAAGGTGTCCGTCGCGGTGGTGGACCGCAACGGCAACACCATCGTGACGCTGCGCGGTGACGGCGCGGGCCCGCAGTCCTACGAGTCGGCTGAGCGCAAGGCCTTCACCGCCGTGTCCTGGAACGCCCCGACCTCGGTGCTCGTGGGCCGGCTTGCCCAGGCCCCGAACCTGAAGGACATCCCCGGCACCCTCTTCCTCGGTGGCGGCACCCCGGTCCAGGTGAACGGCGCTCCCGTCGCCGGTATCGGTGTGGCGGGCGCCCCGAGCGGCGACCTGGACGAGAAGTTCGCCAAGGCCGGCGTGGACGCGCTGAGCAAGTAGGACGGGCGCTTTGCCCGCTTAGGATCGGGTGTGTGGAACACCGCGCACTTCAACTCCCCCGCCTCGCCGCTCCTGCCGTAGCCGCCCTGCTCGCCCTCACCACGGCGTGCACGGGAGGCACGGTGCAGGGGCGGCCGGGTGCGTCGGGGCTGCGCGACCCGTACTTCCCGAAGGCCGGCAACGGTGGTTACCAGGTCGAGCACTATGCGCTGGACCTGGACTACGACCCCGCCGACGGGGTGCTGCACGGCAGGGCGGTGATCACCGCGCGCGCCGAACAGGGGCTCAGTTCCTTCAACCTCGACCTGAGCGGCCTGCACGTCGAGGGCGTGGACGTCGACGGTGAGGGGGCCCGGTTCAACCGGACCGGCAACGAGCTGACCGTGCGCCCGGCCGACGACGTGAAGAAGGGCAGGGTCTTCCGTACGGAGGTCGTCTACAGCGGCAGGCCGAAGGCCCTCACGGACGCGGACGGTTCCCGGGAGGGCTGGATCACCGGTGAGGCCGGTGCGGTCGGTGTCGGCGAGCCGGTCGGGTCGATGACCTGGTTCCCCGGCAACCACCATCCGAGCGACAAGGCCGCCTACGACATCACGATCAGGGTCCCGCGCGGCTACGAGGCGGTGTCCAACGGGGAGTTGCGTTCCCGTACCGAAGGTGCGGACGGGCGGACGCGGTTCGCGTGGCACAGCCCGGAGCCGATGGCCAGCTATCTGGCGACCGCCGTGGTCGGCCCGTACAAGGTGACGACGGGCCGGACGCCTTCGGGAGTGGCCGTCTACAACGCGGTGTCGCCGGAGGAGGCGGCCGCGAGCGAGGGGACGCTGGCGCGGCTGCCGGAGATGGTGGAGTGGGGCAGCGGCCGGTTCGGCCCCTACCCGTTCGGTACGGCGGGCGCGGTCGTGCTGCCCGCCGGAACGCTCGCCTACGCGCTGGAGACGCAGACCAAGCCGGTGTACCCGGGCGCGCCCGGGGACGAGTCGCTGGTGCTGCACGAGCTGGCCCACCAGTGGTTCGGCAACTCGGTGTCGCCGAAGAGCTGGAAGGACATGTGGCTCAACGAGGGCTTCGCGACCTACGCCGAGTGGCTGTGGGACGAGGACCACGGCGGGCCGAGCGCGCAGGAGCACTTCGACGCGCTGCTGGCCGGTGACACGGACGTCGACGAGGCCGCCGATGCCGGCTGGGACGCTTTCCCGCCGGCCGACCCGCCCGGGCCGGGGGACATCTCCGCGAGCCCGGTGTACCAGCGCGGTGCGATGGTGCTGCAGCGGATCCGGCAGGAGGTCGGCGACGAGAAGTTCTTCGCGCTGGTGCGCGGCTGGGCCGCCGACCACCGGCACGGGAACGCGAGTACGGCCGACTTCACCGCCTACGCCGAGGAGCGGACGGGCCACGACCTGAGGAAGGTCTGGGACGTCTGGCTGTACGGGAAGGCCCGCCCGAAGTAGTCCCGCCCGGAGTTGGCCCGGTGGCCCGCCTGGAGTAGGCCCGCGGCAGCCCCGGCACCGGACCCGGCTACGCGGGGCCGAGGGGTTTGCGCAGCACCGTGCAGTCGCGGCCCATGCCGAGATCCTTGGCGCGGCGCACGGGGGAGTACCCCTGGGACCGCCAGAAGGCCAGGCCCTTGGGGTTGTTGTCCAGTACGGCGATCTGCACGCCGGTGCGTCCGGCGGCGCGGAAGCGGTCCTCGACCAGGGTGGCCACGGCGCGGCCGTGTCCTTCGCGGTGCGCGGTGGCGTCGATGAGCAGCAGGCCGATCCAGGGGTCGTCGTCCCCGGGGGCGGCGGCCGGGTGGTGGGCGAGGGTGGCGGCGAGGCCGACGAGGCGGCCGGCGCTGCGGGCGAGGAGGATCTCGGCGCTGTCGTGGGCGAGTTCGTCGGCGAGGGCGGCCGCGACCTGTTCGACCGTGATGCGGTTCGGGTCGGGGAAGTCGCCGCTCAGTTCGAAGAAGGCGTGGTTGGTCGAGTAGAGGGCGGCGATCTCGGTCAGGACCGGCCCGGGGAGGGCGCCGTCCACGGGGACCAGCGGTTGGAGGATCACCTGGGGAACGGTAGCGAAGCCCCCTCCCCGGCCGGGAGGGGGCTTCGCCCGCGTGGGTGTCCGTCAGTGACGGACCCGGCGGACCCGGTGGACTCAGACGTTGACGCCGAAGTCCTGGGCGATGCCGGTGAGGCCGGAGGCGTAGCCCTGGCCGACCGCGCGGAACTTCCACTCCGCGCCGTTGCGGTAGAGCTCGCCGAAGACCATGGCGGTCTCGGTCGCCGCGTCCTCGGAGAGGTCGTAGCGGGCGATCTCGGCGCCGCCGGCCTGGTTCACGACGCGGATGTAGGCGTTGCGGACCTGGCCGAAGTTCTGGCTGCGGCTCTCGGCGTCGTAGATGGAGACCGGGAAGACGATCTTGTCGACGTCGGCGGGCAGGCCGGCGAGGTTGACGTTGATGGCCTCGTCGTCGCCCGCGCCCTCGCCGGTGCGGTTGTCACCGGTGTGGACGATGGTCTGGTCCGGGGTGGACTTGTTGTTGAAGAAGACGAAGTGGCCGTCGGAGACGACCTTGCCCATCGCGTTGACGGCGATGGCCGAGGCGTCGAGGTCGAAGTCGACGCCGGTGGTCGTACGGACGTCCCAGCCGAGACCGACCGTGACGGCAGCGAGGCCCGGGGCCTCCTTCGTGAGCGAGACGTTGCCGCCCTTGGACAGGCTGACAGCCATGGGATTGTCCCTTTCCTCATCCGACATGCACGTACAGGCGGTCAAAGTACCGCTGACCTCTATAACGCGACGAGAGGCCGCTCGGGTTCCCGGTGTGAATTCCGGGTGACGGCAAATGCGGGTGACGCGGGCCGGGCGGGCACGGATCATAGGGGGCATGCCTGGTCCTTATGTCATCCGCGGTTCGGTCGTGCTCCCCGAGGGGGAGCTGTCCTGGCGTTTCTCGCGGTCCTCCGGGCCCGGCGGGCAGCACGTGAACACCTCGGACTCGCGCGTGGAGCTGCTGTTCGACCTGGCGGCGACCAAGGCGCTGCCCGAGGTCTGGAAGGAGCGGGCGCTGGAGCGGCTCGCGGGCCGGCTGGTGGGCGGGGTGGTGACCGTACGGGCCTCCGAGCACCGCTCGCAGCTGCGCAACCGGGAGATGGCGCTGGTCCGGCTGGCCGCGCTGCTGGCCGAGGCGACGGCGCCGCCGCCCAGGCAGCGCCGGCCGACGAAGATCCCGCGGGGGATCAACGAGCGGCGGCTGCGTGAGAAGAAGGCGCGGGCCGAGACCAAGCGGGGCCGGACCGGCCGGGACTGGTAGCAGGCCCGGGAGACGGGAGACGGGAGACGGGAGACGGGAGACGGGAGACGGGACTCAGGGCTCCGGGGGCCGGCCGCGGGTGCCGGGATCGGCCCGGGTTCCGGGTCCGGCCCGGGTCAGCCAAGGTGGCGGTAGCGTCCGCGGAAGTACGTCAGCGGCGAGGAGTCCGGGGACGGCAGGGAGGCTGTCAGGACCCGGCCGATCACCAGGGTGTGGTCGCCCGCCTCGATACGCTTCTCCGTACGGCATTCCAGGGTCGCGAGGGCGCCGCTCAGCAGGGGCGCGCCGGAGGCCTCGCCGCGTTCGTACGGGAGGTCGGCGAAGAGCAGCCGGTCGCTGATGCGGCCCTTCATGGCGAAGCGGCCGGCGGTCTGGAGCTGGTGGTCGGCGAGGACGGACACCGCCCACAGCGGCTGCTCCGCCAGCAGGTCGTCCATGCGGGAGCCCTCGCGCAGGCTCACCAGGACCAGGGGCGGGTCCAGGGACACGGACAGGAAGGCGGTCGCCGTCATGCCGACGTCCTCGCCGCGCGGCCCTTCGGCCGTCAGCGGGGGCTCGTGCGCGGTGATCAGGCACACGCCCGCGGCCAGCCGGGACATCGCGGCGCGGAACTCGTCATTGCTCACCCCCTCAGCATGGGGGTTCGCGGCGGGCGGGGCGGGTACAGGGGTCGTCTTCAGCACACGGAAACGCTAATCTCGCCCTCCCGTACGGCACATCGGGCCCTGGTCCGAGTCGCGCCCCCGCCCCTCGGCCTAGGCCCGGGCGTATCGTTTGCTCACGAGAATGAGGGGGAGCGCTCCCAGTCCGAACCGTCCCAGCGCGCACCGTTGTT
This sequence comes from Streptomyces yangpuensis, assembly GCF_001005295.1. Taxonomy (GTDB): domain Bacteria; phylum Actinomycetota; class Actinomycetes; order Streptomycetales; family Streptomycetaceae; genus Streptomyces; species Streptomyces yangpuensis. Next base: position 99,303 of record NZ_LBMK01000004.1, read on the forward strand.
CATCTCATGTGACTTGAGTCACAGAGGCCAAGATTTGTTGACCCTGTGTACCTGCCGCACAGCTCACTGTGATTCAGTGGACGGGACACCGCAACGAAACGCCGATGACAAACCTGGAGTTGCTGTCGAGGTCTCGGGGAGAGCGAGCAATGGAGACCGAGTCGGAGCCGTACGTCCGTCTTGCGACCCTGCGGCAGCTGCACCGGGTGGTGGCCGATCTCAACACGGCCCGCAGCCTGGCGGACACTCTGCAGACCGTCGTGGACGGCATCGTCGTGGGCCTCGGCTATGAGCTCGCCTGTGTCAACCTCGTTCGCCCCGACGGGGATCTCGTCGTCGCCGCCTTCGCCGGCGACCCCGCCGCCGAGGCCCTCATCACCGGTCGCGTGGGCTCCCGCGCCTCCTGGGAACGCCGTCTGACGATGGGTGAGTGCTGGGACGGGCTCCGCTTCATCCCGCACACCGAGGGCTGGGTCCTCCTGGAGGACGACGTCCCCCAGTGGCACACCGACGGCCCCGATCCGCGCTTCGAGGACGAGTGGCACCCCGAGGACCGGCTCTACGCCCCCATGTATGCGTCCGGCGGGGAACTTCTGGGTGTCATTTCGGTGGACAGGCCGCGCAACGGCCGCCGGCCCGGCGCCTGGGGCCGCGAAGCGCTCCAGATGTACGCCTTCCAGGCGGCGATTGCGATCAGCAATGCGAGACTCCGCGCGAACATGCAGCGCGCCCTGGTCCGGCTGGAACGCGAGCAGCAGGCGCTCCGCGCCAGTGAAGAGTCGTTCCGCCAGGCCTTCGAGTACGCGCCCAGCGGCATGGCCATCGCCGAGATGGGCGGCGACCAGCACGGCCGGCTGCTGCGCACCAACGACGCGCTGTGCCGGCTCCTCGGCCGCCCCGCCTCCGTACTGCGCCGCTACTCCTTCTCCGACCTGGTCCACCCCGAGGACATCGGCACCCTGCTGCGGACCTCCGCCGAGGGCGGCCGCGCCGAGCTGCGTCTGGGCCGCCGGGACGGCACGTACGTATGGGTCTCGCTGCGCAACTCCGTCGTGGCCGACGCCGCCGACGGGCCGCGTTTCCTGCTCACGCACGTCGAGGACATCGAGGAGCGCAAGCGCCACGAGCTCCAGCTCGCGCACCGGGCCAGCCACGACTCGCTGACCGGCCTGCCCAACAGCGCCGAGCTGCGGGCCCGGCTCGGGGCGCGGCTGTGCCGCAGGCCGCAGTCCGCACGGGCCAGCGCGATCGAGGCCCTGGACGCGGCCTTCGAGGGGCGCGAGGCGCACGGCGGGCACGACGGCCACGAGGTGCGGGCGGAGGCGGGCGGCGGGGGAGAGCACGGCTTCCAGCCCGACGGCCCCGACCGGTACCCGGGGGGTGATCCCTTCGACTTCCCCGGGGCGCCGACCGCCCCGACGGACGGACCGTACGACCACCACGTGCACACGGTGGCGCCCGCGGCCGACGTCGACGACGGGACGAAGGGGCTCGCGGTGCTCTTCTGCGACCTCGACGGATTCAAGTCGATCAACGACCGGTTCGGGCACCACACGGGTGACGCGGTCCTGATCGAGGTCGCCCGGCGGCTGACGACGGGCGTCAGGGACGGTGACACCGTCGCTCGGCTGGGTGGTGACGAATTCGTCGTCCTGGCGGACGGGCTCGGTGCCGCGGACGCGGCGGACCTCGCCGTCCGGCTGCGCAACGCGATCATCCCGCCGATCCGTGTGGACGGCCGTGCGGTGCGTGTCGGCGCCAGTTTCGGCATCGGCTGGGCCAGCTGCGGCATGTCGGCCGACGAGGTGCTGCGCTCCGCCGATCAGCGGATGTACATCGAGAAGAGGTCCCGCTCCAAGGCGCACCGCAGGGCCGGCTGAGGCGGTCCGTCACCCGTGTGTGCACCTGTTCGGGGTAGGCTCCCGGGGGTCGAAAGGAGTGACCTGCGATGACGACGCCCGCGAACAACGGCTCGCACGGTGGGGCGAACAAGCCCGAGGACGATGATCCGTTCGGCTATCTCTACGAGGATGGCCAGGCGGCCGGCGCCACCCCGCCCTCGTCGGGCGGCGGATACGGCTACCCCGGGGCGTCGGTCGGCGGTCACCCCGGTGCGCAGCCCGGTGTCCCCCGTACCTCGCACCACCAGGTGCGGACGGTCGGCGACCGCAGGAACGGCGGCCAGCGCGGTCCCGTCCCCCAGCAGCAGAACCCCGGCTACCAGGCCCAGTACCAGGCGCCCGAGGCGCTGCAGGCGGGCGGCTACGGCGTTCCGCAGCAGCCCCAGTCCGGGCAGCAGACCCAGACGATCGGGCACCCCGGCGGGCACGGCGGGCACGGTGGCGGCGCCTCCAGCCGGCGCGGTCTGCTGATCGCGGCCGTCGCGGTGGTGGGCGCGGTCGTGATCGGCATCGGCGCGGCCCTCGCCTTCGGCGACAGGGACAAGCCCGAGGACAAGGGCAAGGACACCGCGACCGGCGGCGGCCAGCAGTCGGCGGCCCCGCAGGACCCGGCGAGCCCCACCCCGAGCGCGAAGCCCTCGCAGGTCCAGCTGCCGAAGGCGGACTTCGGCGGCAGCGGCATGTCCCTCACGGGCGGTGCGAACCTGCAGAACACGCTGCCGGGCGCGAAGAGCGAGAACGGCCAGTACGTGACGGGTCTGAACGCGGTGGGTGCGGCGGCCACCTGGTCGCTGGAGGTCCCCAAGACGGGCAAGTACAAGCTGAAGATGACCTACGGGGTGCCGGGTAAGGACGCCAACACCACGCTGACGGTCAACGGCGAGGCACAGACCCGGCCGGTGAACATGGCGAACTTCTCCAAGGCTGCCCCCGGCGACTGGGCCAAGGGCTGGACCAACACCTACTCGCTGGTGGATCTCAAGCAGGGCGCCAACACGATCAAGATCTCGTGCGAGGCGGGCAACCAGTGCGACGTCGTCCTCGACCAGCTCTGGCTGGAACAGGGCTGATCCGGCCAGAGCTGCCCGCCCCTAGGCGGCGGGCGTCACCTTCACCGACCCCCGTACTTCCTCGTAGGTGCGGGGGTCGAACTCTCCCGCCGCCGGGGACAGGACCGTGGCCGCCGAGAGGGCGACCGCGCGGGTGAGGCGGTCCGGCCAGTCCAGGCCCTCGGCGAGGCCGGACAGCAGGCCCGCGACGACGGAGTCGCCGGCTCCGGTGGGGTTGCCGGACAGCGGGCGCGGCGGGGCCGCCTGCCAGGTGCCCTCGGCGGTGGCGGCCAGCAGGCCGGCCGGGCCGAGCGAGGTGACCACCGCGTGCGCGCCGCGGCGGCGGGCGTCGCGGCTGGCGGGCAGCGGGTCGCGGGAGCCGGTCAGCTCGGCCAGTTCGGCGGCGTTCGGCTTGATGATCTCGGGGCGGGCGGCGACTGCGCGGCGCAGGGCCTCGCCGCTGGTGTCCAGCAGGACGGGGACCCCGGCCGCGCGGGCGGCCCGTACGAGCACGGCGTACGCGCCCACGGGCACGCCCGGCGGGAGGCTGCCGCACAGGGCCACCGCCCGCACCCCGGCGACCAGCTCCTCGTAGTGCGCGAGGAACCGTGACCACTCCGCGGGTGTGATGAGCGGGCCCGGCTCGTTGAACTGCGTGGTGTCGCCGGAGGCTTCGTCGACGACGGCCAGGGTGCGGCGTGAGGGGCCCTCGCAGGGGAGCAGGGCGTCCACCACGCCGGGGCATGTCGCCAGCTGCCGGCGGACGACGGAGCCGACCGGGCCGCCGGCGAAGCCCGTCGCCGTCACCTTGTGACCGAGGGCGCCGAGGACGCGGGCGACGTTGAGCCCCTTGCCGCCGGGCCGTTCGGTGACGGCGGTGACCCGGTGCGAGGCGTGCGGAAGCAGCCGCGGCACGCGGTAGGTGACGTCGAGTGCGGTGTTGAGCGTCACGGTCAGGATCATGGGCACCCCCGGGTCTGTTGCTGCCGGGATCATGCCAAACACGAGGCGGTCGGCCCAGTCCCACGGGCCGACCGCCGCGGCTGCGCCAGCCGCTTGGCCGTCAGAGCTGCCCTCGGACGGCGGGGCTGACGATCCATTCGCCGCGCCGCATGACGCCCTTGACGTCGAAGGCGGCGTCCAGGACGACGAGGTCCGCGTACTTGCCGGGCTCCAGTGAGCCGACCTGGTCGTACAGGCCGAGCAGCTTGGCCGGGTTGGCGGAGATCGCCTGGACCACGGACTCCACCGGCAGCTTGTCGAGGGTCACCGAGCGCTTGAAGGCGGTGTCCAGGGTGAGCGTCGAGCCGGCGATGGAGCCGCCCTCGACGAGGCGCGCCACACCGTCCTTGACCTCGACCTCCAGCGGGCCGAGGTGGTAGGTCCCGTCGCCGAAACCGGCCGCGTCCATGGCGTCGGTGATGAGCGCCACGCGGTGTGCGCCCGCGTGGTGGAAGGCCAGTTCGAGGGCTGCGGGGTGCAGGTGCGTCCCGTCGTTGATGAGCTCGACGGTGATCCGCTCGTCCTCCAGGAGGGCGGCGATCGGGCCGGGTTCGCGGTGCGCGAGGGCGGGCATCGCGTTGAAGAGGTGGGTGGCCACGGTCGCGCCCGCGTCGATCGCGGCGCGCGTCTGCTCGTAACTGGCGTCGGTGTGCCCGATCGCGGCGATCACCCCGTGCTCGGCCAGCAGCCGTACGGAGTCCAGGCCGCCCGGGAGTTCGGTGGCCAGGGTGACCATGCGGGCGGCGCCGTGGGCCGCGTCGACGAGCTTGCGGACCTCGGCCGGGTCGGGGTCGCGGAGCAGGTCCTCCTTGTGGGCGCCCTTGCGGCAGGGGTTGATGAACGGCCCCTCGAAGTGGATGCCGGCGATCTCGCCCGCCTGCGTCAGTTCGGCCAGCAGCCCGGCCCGGCGGGCCAGTTCGTCCAGGTTCCCGGTGACGGTGGAGGCGACCAGGGTGGTGGTGCCGTGCGCGCGGTGGGTACGTACGCCCTGGAGCACGTCCTCGGCGGTGCCGGAGGTGAACGAGGCGCCGCCGCCGCCGTGGTTGTGCATGTCGACAAAGCCGGGGACGATCCAGTGCCCCGTCAGGTCGACGATGTCCGCGCCCTCGCGGGCGCTCCCGGCGATGCGGTCGCCGTCGACGATGACCCGGCCGCCCGCCACGGTCCCGGTGGGCAGCACCACCCTGGCGCCGGAGAGAACAGTGCCGTGTGCGCTTCCGGACATCAGGCCGGTACCTCCGTGGCGAGTAGGTCCCAGGCGAGCAGCCCTGCGCCCAGGCAGCCGGCGGTGTCCCCGAGGGCCGCCGGCACGATGTGGGGGAGCCGCTGGAACGTCACGCGCTCCTCCACGGCCTTCCGTAGTGGTGTGAACAAGGTTTCCCCGGCCTCGGCGAGCCCGCCACCGATGATCAGAGTGCGCGGGTCCAGCAGGGTGATGGCGGTGACCAGCCCGTCGGCGAGGGCTCCGACGGCGGCCAGCCAGACCTCGCGGGCGCGCGCGTCACCGGACCGGACGGCCTTGGCGCAGTCGGCGGCGTCGGCCTCCGGGTCGCCGGAGGCGGCCGCCCAGGCGCGGCTGACGGCGGCGGCGGAGGCGAGGGTCTCCAGGCAGCCGCGCTGGCCGCAGCCGCAGTCGGGGCCGCCGGGGCGCACCACGATGTGTCCGATCTCGCCCGCGTACCCGTGTGCGCCGGCCTCGATGCAGCCGGCGATGCCGATGGCGCCGGCGATGCCGGTGCCGAGGGGGACGAAGAGGAAGCGGTCGGCGCCCCGGCCGGCGCCGATGCGTCCTTCGGCGAGTCCGCCCGTGCGCACGTCGTGGCCGAGGGCCACGGGGATGCCGCCGAGGCGCCCGGTGAGGAGCGCGCGCAGCGGTACGTCGCGCCAGCCGAGGTTCGCCGCGTAGACGGCGACGCCGTTCTCGGCGTCGACGATGCCCGGGACGGCGACCCCGGCGGCCGAGGCGGCCCGTCCGAAGCGTTCCCGGCCGGTGTCGAGCAGCTCGGCGGCGAAGTCCTGGATCGTCTCGACGACGGCGTCCGGGCCCCGCTCGCGGCCGGTGGCGCGGCGCGCTTCGTGCAGCAGGGTGCCGTCCTCGGCGATGAGGGCGGCCTTCATCCCGGTGCCGCCCACATCGAGGGCGATGACGTGTTTCACGGGTTTCACAGAGACAGTCTCGCGTGCTCGGGGGCGAAAGGTCTAGTCCAATGAGAGGGATTGTTGAGTGACCATACAAATCGGGCGCCCTGGTGGGGAGCCCGATGTGGACGAGCCGCCAAAGTGGTGTAGACCTTACGTGGATCGTACGTACAACAAGGGGTGGATCGATACCTGTGAAGGGCCGTTACCAGAGCCTGGCCGCGTCCGGCGCCGCGCTGTGCCTGACCGCGGTGACGCTGACGGGCTGCGGAGCCGTCGGCGGACTCACCGGAGACAACGAGGTGACCCTGCGGGTCGTGGCGGCCGACTACGGGGACAATCCGCAGAACTCCTCGGCGGCCTACTGGAAGGGCCTCGCCGACGGCTTCGAGAAGGACCACCCCGGCATCAAGGTCGAGGTCAACGTCTACTCGTGGTCCGAGGTCGACGCCAAGGTCGCCGAGATGGTCAAGGCCGGCAAGGCCCCCGACATCGCCCAGATCGGCGCTTACGCCGACTACGCGGCCGCCGGCAAGCTGTACTCCACGGCCGAACTGCTCTCGGTGAAGACCGAGGCCGACTTCCTCGCCCCCCTCGCGGACGCCGGAACGGTCAAGCAGGCCCAGTACGGCATGCCCTTCGTCTCCAGCACCCGGCTGCTCTTCTACAACGAGAAGCTGCTGGCCGACGCGGGCGTGATCGGCAAGGACGCCAAGGGATGGCAGCCCAAGAGCTGGGCCGACCTGGAAGCCGCGGCGAAGAAGCTCAAGGGCGCGGGCGTGCCCACCCCCTTCGCGCTGCCGCTGGGCCGCGAGGAGGCGCAGGCCGAGACGATGATGTGGATGCTCGCGGGCGGTGGCGGCTACACCGACAACGAGGAGGGCTACGCCATCGACTCCGCCGACAACGTCAAGTCGCTGGAGTTCCTGCGGGACAAGATGGTCGGCCAGGGGCTCACCGGGCCGGTCGAGCCGGGCAAGCTGGACCGTCAGGCCGCCTTCGAGGCCTTCACCAAGGGCGAGGTCGGCATGCTCAACGGGCACCCGACGCTGATGAAGCAGGCCGAGGCCAAGGGCGTGAAGTACGGCATGGTGCCGCTTCCGACCTCCGACGGCTCCCCCCAGCCGGCGATGGGCGTCGCGGACTGGGTCATGGCCTTCAAGAACGGACACCGCGCCGAGTCCGGCAAGTTCCTGGACTACCTGTACCAGCCGAAGAACGTGACGGCCTTCACCGAGAAGTACGACCTGCTGCCCGCCACCACCAGCGGCTACCAGGCCAAGCAGGGCGCCACCAGCGGTTCGGCCGTCCAGCTGAAGCCCTTCCTGGCGGCGCTGCCCACCTCGCGGCTCTACCCCGCCGGCAAGAAGTCCTGGGCCGGCGTCAGCGAGGACATCAAGCAGAACATCGGCAAGGCCGTCCAGCCCGGCGGGCAGCCCGCCAAGGTGCTGGAGGAGATCGCCACGGCGGCACGCGCGGCGGACCCGCGCTGACCCGCGGACCCGCCTGCGGGGACCCGCGCCGGCACGGGGGACGCCGCCGTCTGTCAGACGGCGGCGTTAATCTGGCGGTATGACGGACGAGGGGCAGCTGACGGCCACCGAGGCCGCGGTGCTCGCGTACGAGGGACGCACCTGGCCCGGGCCCGGAGCCAAGGAACGGGCCATACGCGAAGGACTGGGGATGACCCCCGTCCGCTACTACCAGTTGCTCAACGCCCTCATGGACGACCCGCGCGCGCTGGCCCACGCCCCCGGCACCGTCAACCGGCTGCGAAGGATCCGCGAAGCCCAGCGAGCCCGGCGATAGCCGTAGCCGTCGCCCCGCCGGGCCGTTAGGGTCGTGCGTATGGGGACCCATCCGCACGACCTGCCGATGCCCGTCACCGCAGCCGGACGGGAGGGACTCGAAGCCCTGCTCCGCGCACCCCGCCGGTCCGTGGTCGCCCTGGACTTCGACGGCACCCTCGCCGACATCGTCCCGGACCCGGACCAGGCCCGGGCCCACCCCGAAGCCGTTCCCGCGCTCTCGGCCCTCGCCCCCGAGGTGGACTCGGTGGCCGTCGTCACCGGCCGGCCGGCCGGTGTCGCCGTCCGTTACGGCGGCTTCGCCGGGATCCCGGGACTGGAACACCTCGTCGTCCTCGGTCACTACGGCGCCGAACGCTGGGACGCCGTGACCGGCATAGTCCACGCTCCCGCCGAGCACCCCGGGGTGGCGGCCGTACGGGCCGAGCTGCCCGGGTTCCTGGACTCGATCGGGGCCTGGCGCGGCACCTGGATCGAGGAGAAGGGCCGGGCGCTCGCCGTCCACACCCGGCGGGCCGAGGACCCGGCGGCGGCCTTCGCGGCGCTGCGGGAACCGCTGACGGACCTGGCCGCCCGGCACGGGCTGATGGTCGAGCCGGGGCGGGCCGTGCTGGAGCTGAGGCCCCCGGGCATGGACAAGGGCGTGGCCCTGACGGAGTTCCTGGCCGAGCGGGACGCGGAGACGGTGCTGTACGCCGGGGACGACCTCGGCGACCTCGCCGCGTACTCGGCCGTCGAGAAGCGCAGGGCCGACGGGCTGCCGGGGCTGCTGGTGTGCAGCGGCTCGGCCGAGGTCCCCGAGCTCGCCGCCCGCGCCGACCTCGTCCTTCCCGGACCGGGCGCCGTCGCCGCCTTCCTGGCCGCCCTGGCCCGAGCCCTTGGAAACTCCAGCCCGTCCGCTTGAGGCCGCGCGCGGCGGGGGTCCGGGCGCTGCCCCCGGACCCCCGCGCCTCAAACGCCGGCGGGGCTGCAAGAACGGGGCGGAGCTCCGGCAGTGCTCAGACCAGAGCGGCGAGCTGGGCCCTGAACCAGGCGGCCGGGGGAAGGGTCGTCGCGGCCGCCGCCAGGCGCTTGGTGCGGTCCGCCCGCTCGGCATCCGGCATGGACAGCGCCGTGTGCAACGCCTCCGCCGTCGCCGACACGTCGTACGGGTTCACCGTCAGCGCGTCCCGGCGGAGCTCCTCGTACGCCCCCGCCCCCGTCGACAGCACCACCGCGCAGCCCGCCTCCGACAGCACCGGGATCTCCTTGGCCACCAGGTTCATCCCGTCCCGCACCGGGTTCACCAGCGCCACGTCCGCCATCCGGTAGACCGCCAGCGACCGTGCGAAGTCGTCCTTCACCGACACCAGCACCGGCTGCCAGTCCTCCGTGCCGAACTCCGCGTTGATCTCCGCGGCCAGCTCCGCGACGGCCGCCGTGTAGTCCCGGTACACCTTCAGGTCCTGCCGCGACGGGTACGCCGAGGCCAGGTGCACCACCCGGCCGCGCCACTCGGGGTGGACCGTCAGCAGCTCCCGGAAGGCCAGCAGGCCCCGCAGGATGTTCTTCGACAGCTCCGTCCGGTCCACCCGCGCGATCGTCCTGCGGTCGCCGATCTCCGCCCGCAGCTCCGCCAGCTTCGCGTCGACCTCCGGCCGGCGCGCGAGGGCCCGCAGCTCGTCGGCGTCCACGCCCAGCGGGTACACGGCCACGCGCCGTTCGTCGTCCAGGTGCGCGGCGCTCATGAAGGCGTCCGCCCATGTCCGGGTGTGGAAGCCCACCACGTCCGCCCCGAGCATTCCCCGCACCAACTGCTCACGCACGTCGGCCGGGAGCATGTCCAGGTACTCCCGCGACGCCCACGGCGTGTGCGTGAAGTGCGCGATCCGCAGGTCCGGCCGCAGTTCCCGCAACTGCCCCGGGACCAGCGCCAGGTGGTAGTCCTGCACCAGCACGTGGGCGCCTTCCGCGGCCTCCTCGGCCAGGGCGCGGGCGAAGGCCTCGTTGTACGCCACGTAACTGCCCCACCGGCGCCGGAACTCCGCGTCGAAGACCGGCTCCCGCGGCACGTCGTACAGGTGGTGGTGGGTGAACCACAGCACCGAATTCGCGATGCCGTTGTACGCGTCGTCGTACATCGTGGGATCGATGTCCAGCATCCGGACGCCCGGCTCGGAGACGTCCCGGCGGACCGCCTCCCGGTCCGCGTCCGACAGCGCCGCGCAGACCCAGAGCGCCCCCGGCTGCTCCGCGAGGGCCGCCGAGAGTCCGGAGACGAGACCGCCCCCGCCGCGCTGGGCGCTGAGCGTGCCGTCGGCGGCGAGGGCGTAGGAGAGCGGGCCGCGGTTCGCCGCGACGAGTACCTGAGAAGCCATGCGCCGAACCTAGCCCGGCCCGCGCTCGCTCAAACGTATGGACACGTCACGCCACGTGGCGCCGGCCGTACTCCTTCACGCCCAGCATCGGCGGCCGCTCCTCGGTGTCCACCGGGTACGTGTGCGGCACGAAGCCCTCCGGCCCCCGCTCGAACTGCGTCAGCTCCGGCCGTACGAGGTGTCCGCGCGACAGCCGTACCTGGGCCGTGCGGTAGATCGCCGCGGCCATCCGGCCCAGCGCCTGACCGTCCTGGTGGCGGTGGAGCCGCACGCCCACGTCCACCTGGGCCAGCGCGTCCAGTCCGACCGTGTGCAGCGCGTCGACCAGCAGACCCAGCTCGACGCCGTAGCCGACGGGGAACGGCAGCCGCTCCAGCAGGGACCGCCGTACGGCGTACTCGCCGCCCAGCGGCTGGACGAAGCCGGCCAGCTGCGGCCAGTGCAGGTTCAGCAGCGGGCGGGCGACCAGCTCGGTGACCCGGCCGCCCTGGCCGGGAGTCCTGCCGGAGGCGAGCCCGTCGGATTCCGTGCCCAGCGGCCGGTCGTACATCGCCTTGACGAACTGCACGCCGGGGTCGGTGAGCAGCGGGCCCACGATCCCGGAGACGAAGGAGGCGGAGAACTCCCGCAGGTCGGCGTCGACGAAGCAGACGATGTCCCCGGTGGTGGCCAGCAGCGAGCGCCACAGCACCTCGCCCTTGCCGGGCAGCGCCGGGATCCTCGGCAGGATCTCGTCGCGGTGCACCACCCGGGCGCCGGCCTTCGCCGCGACCTCGGCGGTCCGGTCGGCCGAGCCCGAGTCGACCACGACCAGCTCGTCCACGAGCGGGACCGGCAGTCCCTCGATCAGCTCACGCCGGATGACCTCGACGATCGCGCCGACCGTCGCCTCCTCGTCCAGTGCGGGCAGCACCACGCTGACCGTGGTCCCGGCCGCCCGTTTGAGGTCGAGCAGCTGGTCGAGCGGTCGGTCGGCGGCGGACCAGGAGCGGTCGGCCAGCCAGCGCTCCACCTCTTCCAGCACCCTCAGTACTCCCTGCGTGTCGGCGATATGGCCGTCTTTGTGATCCATCTCGCGGTTCGGACGGCTGTCTCAACCGCCCGCCCCTTCGGTTACAGTCTTGAACAACGCGAAGGACCACCGCATGCCGGGGTCCCCCGCGTACAAACGCACCGGCGCGCCACAGAGCGCGTGTGCCGGTGCCATACCGCTCATCCAGAGGGGCAGAGGGACACGGCCCGTTGAAGCCCCGGCAACCCTCCAGTCGGTTCTCGCGATCGCGCAGCAGCGCTCGTCGACGAGGTCCCCGGCTAGGGAAGGTGCCAATTCCGTCTCATGGCGAAGTGCGCCATGGGGAAGATGAGGAGAAAGGGCCTCGCCATCATGGCTGCACAGACTGTCGCCACCTCTGTCGATCTCGGACCTGCCACGGGCCTTTCCTGTCGCGAGTGCGGTACCCGCTTCGAGCTCGGTCCCATCTTCGCGTGCGCCGAGTGCTTCGGACCTCTGGAAGTCGCCTACGAGCTGCCGGCCGGCGACCCCGAAGCCCTGCGCGCCGCGATCGAGGCCGGCCCGAACAACATCTGGCGCTACGCGCCGCTGCTGCCCGTCCCCGCGGACGTGGCGTCCAAGCCCAGCCTGAACCCCGGCTTCACCAAGCTCGTCGACGCGGCCAACCTGGCCAAGGAGCTGGGCGTCACCGGCAAGCTGTACGTCAAGGACGACTCCGGCAACCCGACGCACTCCTTCAAGGACCGCGTCGTGGCCATCGCCGTCGAGGCCGCCCGTGCCTTCGGCTTCACCACCCTGTCCTGCTCCTCCACCGGCAACCTGGCCGGCGCCGTCGGCGCCGCGGCCGCCCGGGCCGGCTTCCGCTCCTGTGTGTTCATCCCGCACGACCTGGAGCAGGGCAAGGTCGTCATGGCCGGTGTGTACGGCGGTGACCTGGTCGGCATCGAGGGCAACTACGACGACGTCAACCGCTTCTGCTCCGAGCTCATCGGCGACCCGCTGGGCGAGGGCTGGGGCTTCGTCAACGTCAACCTCCGCCCGTACTACGGCGAGGGTTCCAAGACCCTCGCCTACGAGATCTGCGAGCAGCTCGGCTGGCAGCTGCCCGACCAGATCGTCATCCCGATCGCGTCCGGCTCGCAGCTCACGAAGATCGACAAGGGTCTGCAGGAGCTGATCAGGCTCGGCCTCGTCGAGGACAGGCCGTACAAGATCTTCGGCGCCCAGGCCGAGGGCTGCTCCCCGGTATCGACCGCCTTCAAGGCCGGTCACGACGTGGTCCGCCCGCAGAAGCCGAACACCATCGCCAAGTCCCTCGCGATCGGCAACCCGGCGGACGGCCCGTACGTCCTGGACATCGCGCGCCGCACCGGCGGTTTCGTCGAGGACGTCAACGACGAGCAGGTCGTCGAGGCCATCAAGATCCTCGCGCAGACCGAGGGCATCTTCGCCGAGACCGCGGGCGGTGTGACCGTCGGCGTGACGAAGAAGCTCATCGAGAACGGCCAGCTCGACCCGGCGCTGACCACCGTCGTCCTCAACACCGGTGACGGCCTCAAGACCCTGGAGGCGGTGGCCGCGGACAGCGGGCAGACCGCCACCATCCGCCCCAGCCTGGACGCGTTCCGCGCCGCCGGCCTGGCCTGACCACCCTCCACGTACTACCGGAAAGGCAGTAGCGCCATGAGCGTCAACGTCCGCATCCCCACCATCCTGCGCACCTACACCGGCGGTCAGGCCGAGGTCCCGGCCGAGGGCGCGACCCTCGCCGAGGTCATCGAGTCCCTGGAGAAGAACCACCCGGGCATCGCCGCGCGCGTCCTGGACGACCAGGGCAAGCTCCGCCGCTTCGTGAACGTCTACGTCAACGACGACGACGTGCGCTTCGAGGGCGGGCTGGAGGCGGTCACGCCGGACGGTGCCGGCGTCTCGATCATTCCGGCCGTCGCGGGCGGCTGCTGACCCACCCGGTAAACCGAAATTCCCCCCTCCGGTAAAAGCGGAGGGGGGAATTCTGCTTGATTGGGCACGGTACAGTTGGGGAAGTCCCCTCCGCTGGACTTGCCCGCCGCATATGAACGGGTCGCGTGAGGGTCGACATCGGGTCAATGTGCGGGTGCAGTATGGGGCTTTGGCGAGATATGTCTGGCCCGAGTTGCCCTGGAACATGCCAAATTTTCACTCTATTTCAATGTTTCTCGGTGTCCAGATTTCTCGTCGGATTGACCTGTTGCAGACAGCACTCGCGCAGATACATTCAGCCTCGGTCGAAGCGTTCCGACGCAAGTTCTGACCCGGGAACGCGAAGTGCGTTCCCGCGCAAGGGCCAGTAATAGGGGAGTTAGGCATGGCTCAGGGCACCGTCAAGTGGTTCAACGCGGAGAAGGGCTACGGCTTCATCGCGGTCGACGGTGGTGCGGATGTGTTCGTCCACTACAGCGCCATCCAGATGGACGGGTACCGCACCCTTGAAGAGGGTCAGCGGGTCGAGTTCGAGATCTCGCAGGGCCAGAAGGGTCCGCAGGCGGACATGGTCAAGCTCGCGCTCGGCTAGTCCCGGAGCATCGACCACCGACGCTCGGTCTTCCGTCGAAGACCCGGAAGACCTACGAGGGGCCCACATCCCGCACACGGGATGTGGGCCCCTCGCGTGTCACCAGGGCCTTCGTCGAAGCCGCTTGCACTCTCGGGGGTCGAGTGCTAATCATTGGCGTTAGCACTCTACGAGTGAGAGTGCTACTGAAACGAGGACCGGGTCGGTGAGGCCCGCAGGGTCCGGTGGGAAGGAACCGCCGGGCACGCAGGCCGTCCGTCGCGGGCGCGGGCGCGGTCCTGGGAGCAATCCACCGCTGTCCGGGAGGACCACTTCAGATGGCCAAGATCATTGCGTTCGACGAGGAGGCCCGCCGCGGCCTCGAGCGTGGCATGAACCAGCTCGCCGACGCCGTCAAGGTCACCCTTGGCCCCAAGGGTCGCAACGTCGTCCTTGAGAAGAAGTGGGGCGCCCCCACGATCACCAACGATGGTGTCTCCATCGCCAAGGAGATCGAGCTCGAGGACCCGTACGAGAAGATCGGCGCCGAGCTGGTCAAGGAAGTCGCCAAGAAGACGGACGACGTCGCCGGCGACGGTACGACCACCGCCACGGTCCTGGCCCAGGCGCTCGTCCGCGAGGGCCTGCGCAACGTGGCCGCCGGTGCCAACCCGATGGCCCTCAAGCGTGGTATCGAGAAGGCCGTCGAGGCCGTCTCCGCCGCCCTGCTCGCCCAGGCCAAGGATGTCGAGACCAAGGAGCAGATCGCTTCCACGGCCTCCATCTCCGCCGCCGACACCCAGATCGGCGAGCTCATCGCCGAGGCCATGGACAAGGTCGGCAAGGAAGGCGTCATCACCGTCGAGGAGTCCCAGACCTTCGGTCTGGAGCTGGAGCTCACCGAGGGTATGCGCTTCGACAAGGGCTACATCTCGGCGTACTTCGCCACCGACATGGAGCGCATGGAGTCGTCCCTCGACGACCCGTACATCCTGATCGTCAACTCCAAGATCGGCTCGGTCAAGGACCTGCTGCCGCTCCTGGAGAAGGTCATGCAGTCCGGCAAGCCGCTGCTGATCATCGCCGAGGACGTCGAGGGCGAGGCCCTGTCGACCCTGGTCGTCAACAAGATCCGCGGCACCTTCAAGTCCGTCGCCGTCAAGGCCCCGGGCTTCGGCGACCGCCGCAAGGCCATGCTCGGCGACATCGCCATCCTCACCGGCGGCACGGTCATCTCCGAGGAGGTCGGCCTCAAGCTGGAGAACGCCGGTCTCGACCTGCTCGGCCGCGCCCGCAAGGTCGTCATCACCAAGGACGAGACGACCATCGTCGACGGTGCCGGTGACAGCGACCAGGTCGCCGGTCGCGTGAACCAGATCCGTGCCGAGATCGAGAACTCCGACTCGGACTACGACCGCGAGAAGCTCCAGGAGCGCCTCGCGAAGCTGGCCGGCGGCGTGGCCGTCATCAAGGCCGGTGCCGCGACCGAGGTCGAGCTCAAGGAGCGCAAGCACCGCATCGAGGACGCCGTTCGCAACGCGAAGGCGGCCGTCGAGGAGGGCATCGTCGCCGGTGGTGGCGTGGCCCTGCTGCAGGCCTCCGCGGTCTTCGAGAAGCTGGAGCTCGACGGTGACGAGGCGACCGGCGCCAACGCCGTGAAGCTCGCGCTGGAGGCCCCGCTGAAGCAGATCGCCGTCAACGGTGGTCTCGAGGGCGGCGTCGTCGTCGAGAAGGTGCGCAACCTCCCGATCGGTCACGGCCTGAACGCCGCGTCCGGCGAGTACGTCGACATGATCGCCGAGGGCATCATCGACCCGGCGAAGGTCACGCGCTCCGCGCTGCAGAACGCCGCGTCGATCGCCGCGCTGTTCCTGACCACCGAGGCCGTCATCGCCGACAAGCCGGAGAAGGCCGCGGCCGCTCCGGGCGGCATGCCGGGCGGTGACATGGACTTCTGATCGGCCTGACGGTTGATCGGCTGTTCTCGAACGAGGGCGGCACCCCGACGGGGGTGCCGCCCTCGGGCGTTCCCGGAACCGGAACCAGAGCCGGAACCGGAGCCGGAACCGGAGCCGGAACGGTCAGAACGCGGTGTCGAGCGCGAAGGGTGTGGCCCGCTCGATCATGATCGTCACCGTATTCGTCCGGGATGGCGTGCAGCGCTGAGCCCGTGCCGTTCAAGGCTAGTGTCGCGGCGGGGGCCCCGCCCGGTCCTCGGGGCGGCCCCCTCGATCGGGTGGTGAAAACCGCTGGCCGGGGTGGGCGGGGGCGTGTGAACGTACGGCTATGGGCACCTCCGTCGCTTATCCCGTGCTGCGCACCACCGATCCCGCCGAGGCGTACGCGAAGGCGAGACATCTGTGCGGGCTGCTGGCCACGCGGTACGCGCAGGTGTACGTGGGGGCCGAGCTGCGGACGGTCGCGGACGTGCGGCGGATGGCGGCCCTGTTGCGGGACGCGATCTACGACCATGCGGAGATCCGCACGCACCCCGTGACGGGTGAGCCCGTCTATTTCGGTCTGGATGTACGGACGGCCACCGACGCGGAACTGGCGGGGGAGGTGCCGCTGCGGTTCTCCCACGAGGAGCTGCCGGACCGGGTCCGTGACGAGGACTTCGTGCGTGCCGTGGGCGCCGGACCGGCCTCCGTGCGGTGGGAGGGGTGCTGGCCCGACGAGCCCGAGCTGGGCTCCTTCCCCTCGCCGGCGTACGACGGCGTGCAACTGGTCCTCAACAGCGAAGCGTGCGACTGGTGTGAGCAGGTCGCCGGGGTCCACACGCTCTACGTCCACGTGACCAAGCACGGCGACCCCGGCCGGGCCGAGCGGCTCGCCGCCGCGATCGGCGGGGCCGTGCTGGGCGAGCCGGAGCAGGGCTGAGGTGGGGAGTTCGCGGGCCTACCCCGTGTACCGGACCGATGATCTCGGGGAGGCTCATCGGCGGGCCCGGGTGCTCTGCGCGCGGATGCGGCCGCTCGAACCGGAGATGTGGCTGTGCGCGCAGGCGACCACCGTCACGCAGGCCCGGTCGCTCGGGGCCCTCCTGCCGACCGGCATGTTCGAGCCGTCCTACGACTGGGCTGCGGACACCTGGTACCTGGGGGCCGCCCTGCCCGGCGGCGACCGGGAGCTGGCGGCCGTGCTGCCGCTGACCGTGGACTCGTACGCGGCTCCGGGCCCGGTCGAGGGGGCGCTCCTGCGGACGCTGGGGGAGGGCGCGGCCACCTTGCTCTGGTACGGGGCCTGGCCCTTGGTCCCCGAGATACCGTCCCACACGGCCGACCCGGCCAACCAGCGCGTGGAGCTGGACGTCAACGGGGAGCACCCCGACGGGCGGCACACGGTGTACGTGCACTTCCGGTCCGCCGACGAGGTCGGTGCGGCGCATCTCGCCGCGGCCATCGGAGGAGCGGTGCTGGGGCCCGTACAGATCGGCCGCTGACGCCGGAGCGCGCCCGCGCCGCGCGTGCGGCCCGTGCCGCCGGTGGCGCCCGCGCCGTTCGGCATGCGGGCGGGCCCGGTGCCGGCCGCCGGGGTCGGCATAGGCTGGGCGCATGGCTGACCTCTTCGTCAAGATCTGCGGGCTCAGGACCGCGCCGGACGTCGACGCCGCGGTGGCGGCCGGGGCCGATGCCGTCGGGTTCGTGTTCGCGCCCGGCAGCCCCCGTACGGTCGACGCGGCCACCGCGCGCGAGCTGGCGGCGCGGGTACCGGACAGCGTGCTGACCGTCGGGGTGTTCCGCGGGCAGTCCGTCGAGGAGGTGCGCCGGTTCGCCGAGGAGAGCGGTGTGCGGGGTGTGCAACTGCACGGCGAGGAGGGCCCCGAGGACTTCGCGGCGCTGCGCGCCGAGGGCCGCACCCTGCTGCGGGCCACCGCCGGTCGCGTGCGGCGCTGCGGTGAGTACGGCGAGGACCTGCTGCTGCTCGACGCCCCCGACCCGGGCTCCGGCAAGCCGTGGAACTGGGGGGCGGCGGACTTCACCGCGCCCGAGGGGCGGTGGCTGCTGGCCGGCGGGCTGAATCCGGGCAACGTGCGCGAGGCGCTCGCGGCCACCGCGGCGTGGGGCGTGGACGTGTCCAGCGGTGTGGAGCGGGAGCGCGGGGTGAAGTCGCCCGACCTGATCCGCGCCTTCGTCGACGCGGCCCGCGGCAGGTGACGGGCCGCGTGGTCGACGCCACGGGTGGCTCCGGTCTCTGACCGGCCCGCAACACCGCCGGTGTTGCCACCGCCGTCCCCCTCGACGCGGACGCGCCGCGCGGGGCGGTGTGACGCCTGCGCGTCAGGAGGCCGCGCGCCAGATCGTCATGTCGGCCCTGAGCCAGCTGGGGTCCTTCGACAGGCCCGGGGCCGACTTGATCCCGATGACGAACAGCGCGATGTCCCCGGACGGGTGCTTCACGCAGACCTCGCTGCCGGCCGCCAGGACGTGCAGCGTCAGATCGTTCTGACGGGCGAACCTCAGCTGTTCGCGGCACGTTTCGAGGTTTCCGGTGCCCGCCTTCTGCGGCATGGAGAACACGCTCGCGTCGCTCTCCATCTCGCACCCGCTGGCCATCCCGCACTTCATACGGATGTCGCCCGTCCGGTCACCGTCCTCGTGCTGGACGGGTTCCTTGAAGCTGATGGAGTTCTCCTCGTTCAGCTCCAGCCCGGGGTAGGGCATGGGCTTCGGCGGCTGGGACGCGCTCGGCGTCGGGGTGGGGGCCGGGGCGGAGCCGAGCGCCGCCGGGGCCGGGCCGGACGCCTTGGCCGCCGCCGCCTCGCGGTCGGCCGCCCGGTCCGTGACGTCCATGAGCTTCCAGCCCAGTCCGCCGAGCGTGAGCGCACCCGTGACCGCCGCCACGGTGGCGACCCGCGCGGTCCGCCGCCGCCTGCTCCCCGCCGCCGTTGCCGCCGAGGCGGCTGCTGCGGTCGACGTGGCCGGCGCCGCGGCTCCCGCCGGGACGGGGGTCACGTGCGCCCCGCCCGGCGCGGCGGCGTCCCCGGTGGTGTCCCCCGCGTCCCCGGCGGCGTCCGACGTGGTGTCCGGCGAGGCGGGCCGCGGCTGAGGCCGCGGCTGCGGCTTTGCGACCGGCGCCGGTATCTCCTCGTCCAGGCCGGCGACCTCCCGCCAGACGGCCGGTCCGGCGCCCGCGGCCGCCTCCTCGCCCAGGTACGCGCGGCACCACGCCAGGACCTCCGCCGGGGTGGCCCGTTCCTCCGGGCCGGCGGCCAGGCACAGCGCGAACAGCGGGCGCAGCCGCTCCGGCAGCAGCATCAGGTCGGGCTTGGAGTGCACGATCCGGAACAGCACCGTCATGGAGGGGCCGTCCCCGTACAGCGGCTTGCCCAGCGCCGCGAACGCCGCCGTCTGGCCCAGCGCGAAGACGTCGGTGGCCGGCGTGGTCTCGCCGGCCAGCCCCTGCTCGGGGGCCATGTACTGGGGTGTGCCGATGGTGTGGCCCGTGGCGGTGGCCGTCAGGCCGGAGGCCTGGGAGATGCCGAAGTCGATGACGCGGGGCCCGTCGGCGGCGAGCAGTACGTTGGACGGCTTCAGGTCCCGGTGCACGATGCCCGCACCGTGTACGGCCACGAGTGCCTCGGCCACGCCCGCCATCAGCCACACCACCGCGGCCTCCGGCAGCGGCCCGCGCCGGGCGACGGCCTCCGACAGCGAGGGACCGGGCACGTACACGGTGGCCAGCCACGGCGGTGTCGCCTCCGCGTCGGCGTCGATCAGCTCGGCCGTGTACGCCCCCCGGACCCGCCGCGCGGCCTCCACCTCCCGGCGGAAGCGCCGCCGGAAGGTCGGGTCGTCGGCCAGATCGGGATGCACCACCTTGATCGCGACGGGCCGGCCACCCTGGGTGTGCGACAGGTAGACCCGGCCCATGCCCCCCGACCCGAGCCGGGCGGCGAGGCGGTAGCCGCCCACGGTCCGCGGATCGTCAGCCCGCAGCGGCTGGAAAACTTCGGTCGCGCTGTTCATCGGTCTCCCCCCGACCCACGCCCCGACCAACCGATGGGTTGATCCACGTAACCCTAAGCGCCGGGCGGGAACGGCAACGTGCCGGGGAGCGGGTCCGTGCCCGGGTCAGGGCCGGTGGTCCGGCCGGCCCGCGGTGCCGAACGAGGACACGCCGCCGTCCTCCTGGACGGACTCCACACCGGGAAGGACGTGCAGGGCCATGACCTGGCCGGGGGTCAGCCGGGCGGAGAAGCCGTGCAGGGCGGTGCGGAAGACGTAGTCCGGGGAGGCCCCGACCATCCTGGCGACCGCCCTCGGGTCGGCGTCCTTGTGGACGGTGACGATGTACGGGGCTTCGTCGCCGGCGACCGCACGGGCCACGGGCACGGACACGGGAGCGGGAGCGGTTGCGAAGGCAGTCACGGAGGCGGCGACGGGAGCGGCGAGGGCGGCCGAGGCCGCGGGGAGGGCGGTGACGGCGGCCAGCGCGGCGGCGGTCGCGACCAGGGGCAGGGCTCGGCCCGCCCGGCTCAGGAGGATGCGCATGCAGGGAGGGCATCACGTGCCGCGCGGCGGGTCAAAGACGTCCCGGGGTGTGGCGGGGGCACAGGCGGCGCGCCCGCCGTGCGCCCCCTGGAGTGGTGGCGGCCCGTACGGGTGATCTTGCCGCGACGGCCATCGGAGGCACGGCCGGGCGGGGCAGGCCCGGCGGCAGAGGTGGTTAACCCTTTCTGCAGCGTTCAGGGACGCCGAACCGACAGGACCGCGGGCCGATCGGCCGGCCGGGGGCAGCGGTTCAAGCCGCGCCGAGCAGCCGCCCGATGCAAGGAGGGGCCGCTCCCGCGGAGGTGTCCGTCGCCGCGGGCGCGGCTTCACCCATGCCACCCATGCCACCCCTCCGTCCCCGCACCCCGCACCCCGCACCCCGCAAGGGAGTCCCCTTTCATGCGCATGCTCGCCCGCCTCGCCACCGCAGCCCTCCTCACCGTCACCCCGGTGGCGGCCGGTACGGCCTCCGCCGCAGGCCCTGAGCCGACCCCGGCGCCGCTGATCACCTCCACGAACGCCATCGCCGGCAGCTACATCGTCACGCTCGCCAAGTCCGTCGATCCCGCGAAGGTCGCGGAGTCCGTCGGCGCGACGGCGAAGTTCACCTACGAGACGGCGCTGAACGGCTTCGCCGCGCCCCTCACCGAGAAGCAGCTGAAGATGGTCCGGCACACCCGCGGCGTGTTGTCCGTGGCCCAGGACGGGCAGGTGACCGGTCCGCCGGCGCCGCCCAGCGGAGTCACGACCAAGGCGCCCTCGAACTCCTGGGGCCTGGACCGGATCGACCAGAGATTCCTGCCGCTGGACAACACGTTCAGCCCCAACACCAACGGCCAGGGCGTGACCGCGTTCATCCTCGACAGCGGCATCGACTACCGCCATCCCGAGTTCGGCGGCCGGGCGCTCTTCGGCTTCGACGCCATCGGGGACGGCCGCAACGGCCAGGACTGCCACGGCCACGGCACGCACGTCGCGGGCACGGTCGGCGGCACCAACGTGGGCGTGGCGCACAAGGTGACCCTCGTCAGCGTCCGGGTCCTCGGCTGCGACAACAGGGGTTCCTGGTCGGGGATCATCGCCGGCCTGGACTGGGTGGCCGCGAACGCCCGCCAGCCCGCCGTCCTGAACGGCTCGCTGGGAGGGGACCGCTTCGAACCGGTCAACAACGCCACCGCCGCGCTGTTCGACCGGGGTGTGCTGCCGATCGTCGCGGCCGGCAACGACAACCGGGACGCCCGCTTCGTCTCGCCCGCCTCCACCCCCAACGCGGTGACCGTCGGCGCGACCAACCGCTTCGACCAGGAGACGGACTTCTCCAACTGGGGCGAGCTCCTCGACCTCTACGCCCCCGGCCAGGACATCGTCTCCGCGCGGATCGGCGGCGGCACGGTGTCGCTGAACGGCACCTCCATGGCCGCCCCGCACGTCACCGGTGTGGCCGCCCTCTACAAGGCCGCGCACCCCAGCGCCCGCCCGGCCGAGGTCGCGAACTTCCTGAAGAACGAGGCCACCGAGGACGTCATCCAGAACCTCAGCGACAACGGCCCCGACAAGCTGCTGTTCACCAACGGCCTCTGATCCGCGCCCCGATGAGCTGATGCCCCGACGGACCATGACCCGACCCCTGTCGGCGCGGCCGGTTAGGCTCGCCGCCAGGGGGGATCATGGACGACCACACATCTCGGGCTGCTCGGTGGCTGCCGCGCGCCCTGTTCGTCTCCGGCACGGCCGTCGCCGCCGTGACCGTGCTGTACCTGCTGCTGCTCGGCTGGATGACCACCGTCGAGTGGACCCGGGGCCGGGAGCTGCTGCTCCTGCTCACCCCCGCCTTCGGCGTCCTCGCGTACGTCCTGCTGGCGCGCGGGCGCGGCGGCAGCCGGGGCGCGCCGGTCCGCTGGCTGGCGGCGGCCGTCGCACTGGCCGCGCTGTGGCCGGCCTGGCAGGGGTACCAGTGGATGCGCGGCCCGCAGGCGTACGCGTGGACCTGGTGGCAGGCGGAGAAGCCGGAGGCGGCACCGCCGATCGGTGCCTGGCAGCGCCCCGGGCAAGGCCTCGTACGGGTCCGCACGGACGCCCTGTTCCTCTACAACGGCGAGGGCCGCAGCGCGGGAGGCCGCGCCGCCCCCGAAGGCACCACCTTCTGCGCGCTGAGCCGGACCATCGCGGACGACATCGGGCTCCTCGCGGCAGCGCGGCCGTCGGGCGGCTGCGGCGCCCGGGTCTCGGCCGTGGACCTGGAGCAGGGCAAGGAGCTGTGGGCCAAGGACTTCCCGGCGGCCCCGCCCGCCGACGGGACCTCCCCGCCGGTCGCGGTGGTGGACGCCACGGCCGTCGTCGTGACGGAGGGCGCCCTCCTCGGCGTGGACCTGCGCGGCGGCGGGGAAAGCTGGCGGACCCCGGTCCCGGCCGGCTGCCGGGCCCGCGCCCTCGACGGCGCCGCCGACCGCGTCCTGTACGTGGAGGACTGCCCCGGCGCCGGTTCGGCGCGGCTGGTCTCACTGGACGCGCGGACGGGCGCCCCGGCGTGGCAGACCACGCTGCGTGTGGGCCCGTCGGCGGAGCTGCGCATGCTGTCGGCGCGCCCGGTCGCGCTGCGCGCGGGCGACACGGTGCGGCTGTTCGACGATGCGGGGCGCGAGCGGGGCGCGGTGCCGGTGGTGGGCCCTAAGGAGGACCTCCTCACGGAACCGGGCCCGATCGTCAGCGGTGACCGGCTCGTCCTCCCGGTGAGGGGCAAGGCCCCGGGGGTCTCGGCGTACTCCCTGCTGGACGGCCGCCGCGTATGGCACGCCGGGCTCGACGGGGCCACGGTCCTCGGGCTCGCGCAGGGCCGCGCCCCGGGCGGGGTCGACGTGGTGACGTCGACCGCCGCCCGGACGCACCTGTGGCATCTGGACGGCACCACGGGCCGGGCCGGTGCCGAGCCCACGATCCTGCGGGACGTCCCGCTGGGCCGGCGGTTCGAGATCTACCCGACGGGTGTCGAGGGCTACACGTTCGTGAACCTGGACCCGTCGGGTGAACTGCCGTCGTACGTGGCCCTGAAGCGGGTCAGAGACTGGTGAGGAACGCCTCCCAGGCGGGCCCGCGGAAGGTGAGGTGGGGGCCGTCCGGCACCTTCGAGTCCCGGACGGGAACCGTGATGCTGCCGCTGGCCCCGCTGTGGTCGGACCTCGGCCAGGTGGCCATCTCCAGGCACTCGCCGCCGTCACCGCCGCTGTAGCTCGACTTATGCCATATGGCCGCCGACAGGTCGTATTCAGGCATGCTCGTAATCCTTCGCCGCGGACTCGATCATGGTCAGTGATTCCCGAGGTGGGAGCGCACTGGCCGTGAGCAGATCGTAGTTCAGCACGTGGCGGGCGACCGTGGCCGGATCGTCGAACAGCCGCCCGGTTCCGTTGCCTTCGGCGTAGGAAAGCTGTGGGGCGTCCTCGAACGACATCAGCTTGAGCAGCCCCATCATCCCCGCATGCGCGCCGGCGCTGAACGGAATCACCTGGACGATGATCCGGTGGGATCGGCCCAGGGCGATGATGTGCCGCAGAGCTTCGGCCATTACCTCCCGACTGCCGACTTCGCGGCGAATGACCGCCTCGTCAAACACGCACCACAACAGTGGCGTAGTTGGATCAACGAGGAGCGAGGCGCGAGCCAGACGGCTTTCGACCAGCTCGTCGATCACCTGCTCCGTTGCGGTCGGCTGGTAGGCGCGACATACCGCGCGTGCGTAGGCCTCGGTCTGGAGCAGGCCAGGGATGAGCTGCGGTGCGTAGTCGCGGATGGTCTTCGCCAGAGCCTCCGCTTCGGCCGCCTCGGCGAAGTGGTCCGGGTACTTGGACTTGGCCGCCGCCGCGCAGTTGCGGGCGAAGAAGCCGTTCGTGTCGAGGAGTTCGTCTATCTGGCGGGCGAATTCGAGGTGCATCCGGCGGGTGCCCGATTCGAGCTGGCCGATGAACGAGCCGCTCACGAAGAGCGGTTCGCCGAGCTCGGCCTGGCTCATGCCCGCACGCTCGCGCGCGACGCGCAGTTCGGCGCCGAGCAGGGCGCGGGGTGAGGAGGAGGGGTCGAGGTTCTTACCGGCCACGGCAACTCCAGCGCCAACAGGTGGGGTTGTTCAGGGTGCTTCCTTGAAAGGCTAGCCATCCGGTCACCACGCTGTGTGCAGAACCCGACCACTCAGAGTAGAAAGGTGACATGTCATGGTGCTCACGCCCACGGAACGGATCCAGGCGGCCGAGGAGGCCGTACGGGAGCTGAAGGAAGCGCTCGACGGGGTGGGCGTCGTCTTCCCCTCCCTCGGCGTGGAACGCGTCACGGCGGCCGGTACGTACGGCCTGCCGCTGGTCGACCTGGGCCGCTGCAACCTGGACACCGCGCTCCGGCTGGCCGCCGTACTCCACGAGCGGGCGCATCCGTGAGCGGGTGCGACCGGGAGCGGGCCCGCTGCGAGGCGGCCCTGGAGGGCTTCTTCGAGGTGGCGCAGAGCTGGGAGTTCGAGCTGGCCTGGAAGCTGTGCTGGCTTGAGAAGGATCTCGCCGACGCAGGGTGGAGGGGCGGACCGCCGGACGATCCGCGCCGCGATGCGGTCAGGGACGAACGTGCGCTGCTGATGTCAGGGCCGGGCGCCGACGGCTCCCGCAACCGGGACGCACCGTACTCGGCGGACGATCCGGCCGGCTTTTCGCGGTCGGTCGGCGGAGTGGCCGATGCCGGAGTGTGAGCAGCGGACTCGCCCGCTCGGGGGTGGACGGCACGACTACGAAGCGAGCGACCGCCAATGGAGCGTTGGCTGAATTCGTGGCCGGTGCCCGGCGGCGGCGCTTCGTGGAACTGATGGATGAGGGCGTCTTCGACGACCTGCGCGACCCGGACGTGATGCGGGGTGCGTGGCGGTGACCACGTACCTGGTCGACAGGAGCGTGTGGGCCCGGATGCGTCTGCCGGCGGTCCGAGACCGCCTGATACCGCCTCTTGAGCGGGGCCGTACGAGGCTTCGACCGGCTGGCCCTCACTGACGAGGTCGGCGAACGTGCCTGAGGTGCCGAAGCATCCTCGCTCGCCGAGCTGCTGATCGCTGTGACCGCCGAGCGACGGCATCGTCAAGGCCACGCGTCGGAGGTGGGGCCGGGGCGCTATGGGGCGGTGTCCGTGCGGAGGCGGGCGTGGAGGTGTTCGTCGTGCCAGCCGTCCGCGTGCAGCAGGGCGCCGCGCATGGTGCCCTCCAGGGGGAAGCCGGCCTTCGTCGCGACGGTGCAGGAGGCCGGGTTGGCCACGGAGTGGGTGATGCGTACGCGGTGCAGGCCGAGGTCGTCGAAGGCCCAGCGGGCCAGGCGGTCGGTGGCCTTCACCATGACGCCGGTGCCGCGTCCGGCGGGGAGCAGCCAGTAGAGGATCTCGCCGCTGCCGCCCGCCAGGTCGATGTCGGCGATGCCGATCAGGCCGACGGCCCGGCCGCCGTCGGGGGCGACCGCCCAGGTTCCGGCTTTCTCCGCCTGCCAGCGTTCGTGCCAGCGGGCGATCCGCGCTTCGGCGCCGGCCAGGTCCAGCCGGCTGGGGCGGTTCCAGTGCCGGATGTCCGGGTCGAGGTGGGCGGCGACGAGCGCGGGCGCGTCGTCCGGGGTCCAGGGGCGCAGCAGCATCCCGCCGGGGAGGGGGAGTTCCGGCTGGGTGAGGGCGCGCATCCGGCCGGCCGGGACCACGGGGGGTATGGAGTCGATCATGGTCTGATCATGCCCGCGGCCTCGCGGAAGCGCAGCGGGAGGTACTGGGCGTTGGGGGCCGGCGGAGATGCGGACGATGTCGAGCCGGGCGGTGGCACCTACGGCGCCGGCGGGCAGCTTCAAACGACCACCATCGCCCAGGTCGCGCCCCGCCCGGCCGGCCGGCGGCCCTCTCTAGTGCTGTGTCAGGGCCGCTTCCTTCGAGGGGCCCGTTACGGGGTCCGGGGCGGCCGGGTCCGGGTCGGTGTCGAGGTCGGCCAGCATCCGGCCCGTGAAGCCGAAGAAGTAGGTGGCGGCGAAGCCGACGAGGTAGCCGGTCAGCAGGCCGCCCGCGTAGATCGCGACGGTGACGCCCAGGCCGGAACCGCCGTCCAGCAACGGGAAGAGGGCCCAGCCGGAGGGGCCGATGGCCGTCGAGCCGAAGGCCATGCCCAGCTGGTTGAAGAGGCCGACGAACGCGCCGCCGGCCGCGCCGCCGACGCAGGCCGTGACGAAGGGGCGGCCGAGCGGCAGGGAGACGCCGTAGATCAGCGGTTCGCCGATGCCCAGGAAGCCCGCCGGGAGGGCCGACCTGATGGTCGCGCGCAGCGAGCCGTTGCGCGGGAGGCGGCAGTGGACGGCGAGGGCCGCGCCGACCTGGCCCGCGCCCGCCATGGCGAGGATCGGCAGCAGGACGGTGTGGCCGGACTGCTCGATGAGGGTGGTGTGGATCGGGATCAGGGCCTGGTGCAGGCCGAGCATCACCAGCGGGAGGAAGAGCCCGCCCAGGACCAGGCCCGCGAACGCGCCGCCGGTGGACAGCAGTCCGTCGGCGAACGTGCCGATGGCGGCGGAGGCCTCACCGGCGAGGAACATCAGGCCGAAGAGGGTGACCAGGCCCGAGATCAGGACCGTGAGGGTGGGGGTGACCAGGACGTCCAGGGCCTCGGGGACCAGCCGCCGGCAGCGCTTCTCCACGTACACGGCGAGCAGGGCGGCGGCGAGCGCGCCCAGGACGCCGCCTTGGCCGGGCCTGAGCTCCGTACCGAGGACGGTGATCTTCGCGACGCCCGGGAAGACGATGATCGCGGCGACCGCGCCGCCCAGGATCGGTGTGCCGCCGAACTCCTTGGCGGTGTTGTGGCCGACGAACACCGCGATCAGCGACATGAAGCCGGACGCGATCGCGGCGAGCGCCGGGACCACGGACGGCAGCAGGCCCAGGTTCATGAGCAGGCCGTTCAGGCCCGCGATGATCCCGCAGCCGATGAGGGCCGGGATCAGCGGCACGAAGATGTTCGCGATCCGGCGCAGCATCAGTTTGAAGGGGGTGGCGTTGCGTGCCTTC
This sequence comes from Streptomyces yangpuensis, assembly GCF_001005295.1. Lineage (GTDB taxonomy): Bacteria > Actinomycetota > Actinomycetes > Streptomycetales > Streptomycetaceae > Streptomyces > Streptomyces yangpuensis. The sequence goes on from NZ_LBMK01000004.1 coordinate 126,651, forward strand.
TGGGCCTCCTTCAGGGCCGCGCCCCGGGCGGCGAGTTCGCCGGCGGTGCCGGGGGGCGCGGTGGGGGGCGCGGCTGAGCGGCCCTCCTCGACCAGGGCCTCGAACTCCGGGGTGATGCGGGCGACCGCGCCCGGGCCGAGCACGATCTGGTACGTCGTGTCGTCCTCCACCACGCCCAGGACCGCCGGGAGGGACCTGAGGGCCTCGTCCTGTACGAGGGCGCGGTCGCGCAGCGAGATACGCAGGCGGGTCATGCAGTGCGCGACCGCGCTGACGTTGTCCGGGCCGCCGACCAGGGGGAGGATCGCGGCGGCCGTGGCGCGGTTCTTGTCGGTCGGCTTCGTCGGCTTCGCCGGCTTCGTCGGCTCGGCGGGCTGGGCGGGCTCGGTGGGCTTGTTGGGCTCGGGGGGCTCAGTGGACATGGTGGTGGTCGCCTTGCCGTAGGGGGTGGGTCAGCGGGTCCGGGCCCGGGCGAGGGCCGCGCGGAGGTGGCCGTGGGAGGCGGCGAGGAGCCCGGCGGCGGCCGGGCCGTCGACCTCGCCGAGGACGACCAGGATGGCGTTCTTGACCTCGCCGCCGGTGGCGGTGAGCGCGGCCTCGATCTCCTCGTCGGGGGCGCCGGTGGCCAGCGCCACGATGCGGCGGGCGCGGGCGCGCAGCTTCTCGTTGGAGGAGCGCATGTCGACCATGAGGTTCCCGTAGGTCTTGCCCAGGCGGATCATGGTGATGGTGGAGATGAGGTTGAGGACGAGCTTCTGCGCGGTACCGGCCTTGAGGCGGGTGGAGCCGGTGAGGAGTTCCGGGCCGACGACGACCTCGATGCCGTGGTCGGCGGCGGCGGCGAGTGCGGAGCCGGCGTTGCAGGACAGGCCGACGGTGAGCGCGCCGCGGTCGCGGGCGGCGGTGACGGCACCGATCGCGTACGGGGTGCGGCCGGAGGCGGAGATGCCGATGACGGTGTCGTCCGGCCCGATCCGCAGTGCGGCCAGGTCGTCGGCGGCCAGTTGCGGGGAGTCCTCGGCGCCCTCGACGGCCTTGACCATGGCGGAGGGGCCGCCGGCGATCAGGCCGACGACGTCGGCCGGGTCGGTGTTGAAGGTGGGCGGGCACTCGCTGGCGTCCAGGACGCCCATCCGGCCGGCGGTGCCGGCGCCGGCGTAGACGAGGCGGCCGCCGCGGGCCATCCGCTCCGCGATCGCGTCGATGGCGGCGGCGATCCGCGGGAGCTGTGCGGCGACGGCGGCCGGGACGGTGGCGTCCTCGGCGTTCATGGTGCGGGCGATGTCGAGGGTGGACAGCCGGTCGATCTCGGCTAGTTCGGGGCGGAAGGCCTCGGTGGTCAGCGTCTCCAGCTGGGCGCGGAGTTCGGCGTACGCGGTCATGGCGGGGGCCTCCGGCGGTTCGGCGGTTCGGCGGGCGGTTCGGCGGTGCGTGAGGGCGTGAGGGCGTGCGGTGGCCGACGGGCGGAGCGGTGGGCGGGCCGGGCTGCGCCGGGTACCGGTACGGGGCCGTCGCGGCGGCCGGCCCCCTTGCCCGGGCGTCCGCCCCGGGCGCTGTTCCGACGAAGTGCGGCCCGGCCGCGCGACCCGGCCCGGCCGCGCGCGTGCCCCCGCCGGGTGGCGGGGACGGGCGGCGAGCCGGTGCGCCGCAGCTTGGGGGCGCGGTCGCGGCCGACGGTGCCGAAGGGACCCCCGTTGTACCGGTCCCCGCCCACGGCCCCCGTGCCTCCGGCGCACCTGCCGCTGCGGCGACGTGCACGACTGGTGGCGGTGACGGTGACGGTGGCTGTGGCCGCTGCGGTTGCGGCAAGGGCCGGTGGCGCGGGTCGGCCGGCGGAGTTCCGGCGGGCGGGTGGCGGGCCCGCGGGGGTCGCTTTCGGCTTCTTGCGCACCTCTGAAAGCTATTTTCGGGCGGGGTGGTGGTCAATCCGCCATTGGGCCCACGACGGGCGGCCCTTCTTCAGGGGCGCCCGGGAGGTCCACAATGGCCTCATGGACCGTACGACCCCCCTGGAGCAGGCGCTGCACGTCGCCCGCGCACTCGTGCTCGCCGATCTCGCCGCAGGCAAGGTCGCCGATGCTGACGTCGTCTCCCTCGTCGAGGACTCGGTCACGCACCGCCGGTGGTGGGTGGAGCAGTGGCCGGAAGGGGTCGACTACCTTCCGGGGCTCGTCGCCCAGGACGTGCAGGACTCGCTGCTGGAGAAGTACGGGCGCTGGCCGCTCTGCCCGGTCTGCGCACACGGCGAACCGCACGCGCTGGACGTGGAGCCGGAGCTGGGAGCCGACCCGCACTGGGTGTGCTCGGAGGCGGGCGTGAGAGTGGCCGCGGTCGGCGGCCTCGGGCCCGTCCTCGGCCTCGGGTGAGCCGCCCGTGACCGTCTACATCGACCCGCCGACCTGGCCGGGCCACGGCCGTATGTGGTCCCACCTGGTCAGCGACGTCTCGTACGAGGAGCTGCACGCCTTCGCGGCGTCCATCGGCTGTCCGCCGCGGGCCTTCGAGCGGGACCACTACGACGTGCCCTCGCACCGGTACGCCGACGCCGTCGGCGCGGGTGCGGTGGAGATCGGCAGCAAGGAGCTGGTGCGCCGGCTCACGGCGGCGGGCCTGCGCCGCCCGAAGGGCCGCCCGGCGGCCTGAACCAGCACAGCGGGACGTCAGGACCGGGACGTCCCGGTCGCCTCCCCGGTCGTCCCAGGTACCGTCGGCGGTGGCCGGCGTGGTGGGGGCGGCGACGGCCGCGCAGGCCGGCCCTACGGCTGCGGCGACGCGGGCGGTGCGGGCGACGCAGGGGATGCGGGCGGTGCGGGCGACGCAGGGGATGCGGGCGGTGCGGGCGACGCAGGGGATGCGGGCGAGGCGGGCGGTGCGGGCGACGCGGACGGTTCCGGGACCGCGTTGGGCTGGGCCGCCTTCGGGAGGGACCAGACGTGCTCCGGGGTCACGATCTCGGTGACCTTGTTGGCGACGAGGGAGCTCAGGTTGCCGAACTTCCCGTCCACGTCGGAGTTCACGACGATCACCAGGGTGGCCCGGTCCTGCGGGAGGCGGACGGCGATGGTCTCGTAGCCGGGCAGCTCGCCGCTGTGGCCGACCCAGCCGTCGATGGCGGCGATGCCGAGCCCGTAGCCCACCTCGGGGTGCCCGGTGGGCAGCATGCGCAGCCGCTGGGCCTGCGTGCCCGGTTCCAGCAGTCGGCCGCCGTCGGGCAGCCGCCCGCTGACCAGGGTCGGGACCCAGGAGTGCAGGTCGTCGACGGTGGAGATCATCGCGCCGGCCGCCCAGCCCCAGGAGGGGTTCCACTGCGAGGCGTCGACGGTCGCGCCGTCCGGGGTGAAGTTCGTGTAGCCGTGCACGTATGGGCTGGTGATCTCCGCGCCGGTCGGCAGCGAGGTCGAGTCCAGGTCGGCCGGTTCGAAGACCTCCTGCTCCAGGTAGGTGTGCAGGGGCTGGCCGCTGATCTTCTCGACCAGCAGGCCGAGCAGGACGGTGTTGGTGTTGGAGTACTCCCAGCGCGCGCCCGGCGGGAAGTCCGCCGGGTGCCGGAAGGCGATGTCCAGCAACTGCTGCGGGGTCCAGGAGCGGTAGGGGTCGGCTTTGAAGGCGGCCAGCCAGCGTGGGTCCTCGGTGTAGTTGTAGAGGCCGCTGCGCATCTCGGCGAGCTGCCGGACGGTGATGCGGTCGCCGCCGGGCACCCCGTCGAGGTACGTCGAGATCGGCGCGTCGAGCCGTACCGTCCCGTCGTCGACGAGCTGGAGGACGCCGGTGATGGTGAAGGTCTTGGTGACGCTGCCGATGCGGGTGTGCATGTCGGTCTTGATGGGGGTGCCGGTGGCTTTGTCGGAGGTGCCGAAGGCGCGTACGTAGGGCTCGTCGCCGTCGATCCACAGGCCGACGGCCACACCCGGGATGCCGGCCTCGCGCATGGCCGCGGTGACCGCGTCGTCGAGCTTCTCGGCGATCACGTCGTCGATGCCGACCCGGCCCGGCGGGGCGGCGGCGGGGGCCTGGCCCGCGCACAGCGCGGTCAGCAGCAGGGAGGCGGCGGCCAGGACGGTGGGCGTGCGGTACCGGCCCATGCAGGATCACCTCTGACGCACGTCCCCGAGCGGTATCCGGATCCCCGAGCCGACCTTCCCATCGTAGGAAGGCGGGCCCGGGGCGGCGACCGGGACCGGAGCCCGTGGGGTGGGACGCCGGTGCAAGGGACGATCCCGATACTCAGAACACGAGAGAGAAAGCACCCCACCAAGCCCCACCCCTCCGCCCCCGGCTCCGGCCCTGGCACCGGCCTGGCACCGCCTTCGGCGCACGCTCACTCGCTTGAGTGAAAAAGGCCAACTTGGCTGGCTTCGAGGCGGGTTGCCTGATCTACGCTCAGCGCGACAGAGCACAACACCGCTGACATGCGTCGGCCCCCGCCGGGAGTGCGAATCCCGGTGCGGGGGCCTGACCACCGAGGAAGACAGCACCTTCCTGATGGATACCCAGAACACTAGCGTGCGCCCGCCCGCCCAGCCCCGTAACGGCAAGGAAAACCACCCTTCCCGGGGCATCCGCGCGAACAACCGCTCCGGCGGCGTCATCCACGACAACTCCCGCCACACCAGCCGTTTCACGGTGATCGGCAACCACCTCGCCCAGCATGCCGAGCTGTCGCTGCTGGCCATCGGCCTGTCCGTCCACATCCAGTCACTGCCCGGTGGTGCGCTCATCGACATCAGGACCCTCGCGGCCCGGTTCCCCGAGGGGAAGACGCGGATCGCCGCGGCCCTGCGCGAACTGGAGACCCACGGCTATCTGCGCCGCACCTGCGAACGCACCAGCACCGGCCGGGTCGTCACCCGCACGGTCTCCTGCAACCAGCCGGGCCGGTCCGGCGCCGCGGACGGGCCGAAGCCGAAGCCGAAGGTCCGGCGCCCGCCGCGCCGGGAGGGCGAGCCGCCGCGCCGCGCCCTGCCCGCCGTGCCGCAGCCCGCGTACCGGGCCCCCGACCTCCTCCGGTCCGCCGTCGAGGTCCTCACGGGCCTGCGCCGCTGGGATCCCCGCCTGCTGCTGTCCGCCACGGAGGTCGAGCACCTCGCCCCCGGTGTCGTGGCCTGGCTGGAGCGCGACCTGCCGCCGAGCGCCGTGCGCCACGCCCTGACGTCCGGCCTGCCGGCGGAGCCCCTGAACCGTCCGGCCGCCATCGTGGCCCACCGCCTCGCCGCCCAGCTCCCGCCCATGCCGCGGTTCAGCGCCCTGGTAACACGCGATGTCGTCAGACACCCGCTCCGGAACTGCGACGCCTGCGACCGCGCCTTCCGCGCCGCCGAACCGGGCCGCTGCCACGACTGCCGGCCCGAACCGCCCGGGTCTCACCCGTCCGGATGACCCCGCGTCGCATTCATCGCACAAGGCATGGGCAAGCACCCATCCGCAGCACTCTGGAGGAAGCTGGTGGCCGTGGACCTCTCTTTCTACAAGTCGCCCCTTTCCGAAGAACTCCGTGACGAGGGCCGAGCCGAGGGCGAGGCGCGGCGTGCTGTCGAGGACGTGCTGGCCGTGCTTGCCGAAAGGGGCCTCGACGTTCCCGAGGCGGTGCGGGAGCGGGTCACCGGGTGTGGTGACGCCGAAATCCTGGGCCGCTGGCTCCGGCGGGCCGTCACCGCGCCGTCCGCCGACGCGATCTTCGGGGACGGGTAGCGGGCGTGGTCAGGCGCGGGCGGCGGCCTCCGCGGGAGCGGGGGCGGGGGTGGTGCCGCCTGCGGCGACCACACGGGTCACGCGGGGTGGCGTACGGCGGTCCAGGCGCAGGGCGGCCACGGCGAGGCCGATCGCGGTGACGGTCATGGCGGCGCCCGCCCAGGCGGTGGCGGAGAAGCCCAGGCCGGCGTCGATGACGGTGCCGCCGAGCCAGGGGCCGCCGGTGTTGCCGAGGTTGAACGCGGCCGTGGTGGTCGCCCCGGCCAGGGTCGGGGCGGCGCCGGCCACGTTGAACATGCGGGCGTTGAGCGCCGGGGCGGTGAAGAAGGCCGAGACGCCGAGCAGGAAGGACAGCGCGATCGCGGCGACCGCGGCCGAGGCCAGCAGGGCGAGGGCCGTCAGGAAGACGGTGGAGGCGGTGATGCCCCAGATCATCACGCCGAACAGGTGCGCGTCGGCGACCCGGCCGCCGATGGTGGTGCCGACCAGCGCGCCGACCCCGAAGAGGCCGAGGATCCACGGGACCCACGCGGAGTCCAGCCCGGCGACGTCCGTGAGCAGCGGTGACAGGTAGCTGAAGGCGCAGAAGACACCGCCGGCGCCGAGTGCGGTGATGCCGATCGCGAGCCACACCTGGCGGTCGCCGTAGATGCGCAGCTCGCGGCGGAGCGTCGGCCTCTCGGCGGGCAGCGGGATCCTGGGGATGAGCGCCAGGATGCCGACGAGGGCGACCGCGGAGGCGGCGGCGACCGACCAGAACGCGGAGCGCCAGCCCAGGTGCTCGCCGAGGAACGCGCCGGCCGGTACGCCGAGGACGTTGGCGATGGACAGGCCGCCGATCATCACGGCCATGGCGCGGGCCCGCTGGTCCTTGTCGACCATGGCGATGGCGACGGCCGCGCCGACGGCCCAGAAGCCTGCGCAGGCGAGGGCCGCGACCACGCGGGAGGCGAAGAGGAACGCGTAGGAGGGGGCCAGCGCGCCCGCGACCTGCCCGAGGCCGAAGACACTGATCAGGGCGATCAGGGTGGTGCGGCGGGGCAGCCGCAGGGTGGCCACGGCCAGCAGGGGTGCGCCGACGACCATGCCGATCGCGAAGGCCGATATGAGCAGGCCCGCCTGCGGGATGCTGACGCCCATGTCGTCGGCGATCGGTGGCAGCAGCCCGGAGAGCATGAACTCGCTGGTGCCGAGTGCGAAGACGGACAGGCCGAGGACGTAGACGGCTACGGGCATGCGGGAGCGGGGGCGTGCGGCATCTGCGGGCATGACTGTCACCAACCCGTGTGAACGCGGTCGAATTCCCCCGTGTATGTCAGTCGGGTGAATCCCCGGCGGTCAGGGCGGCCAGTTCGGTGGCGAGGTTCGCGCGGGCCGGGGCCTCCCAGTGCGCGGTGCCGTAGGGGGTGCGGAAGAGGCGCGGCAGGTCGAGGAGCTGGCGCAGGACGGCGGCGCGGCCGGTGCGGAAGGCGTCGTCGGGGACGAAGCCGTACTCGTCGCGGACGGCGGCGGCGTAGGCGGCGTACTCCTGCGGGGTGCCGGCCAGGACCGCCAGGTCGGCGTCGCAGAGCACCTCGCCGTCGGTGTCGCCGGGGGCGGGGTCGTGGGTGACGGTGAGCCGGACCAGGCGGGCCACCTCGGCGGTGCGTGCGGCGTCGATGCCGAGCTCGGGGAGGGCCCGCTCGGCGAGGGCGGCGCTGCGCTCCTCGTTCTCGGAGCGGTCGGGGCGGTAGACGGCGTCGTGGAACCAGGCGGCCAGCCGGACGGCGGCGGGGTCGGCGGCGTGGGGTGCGAGTACGTCGATCCGGGCGAGTACGTCGGCCAGGTGCGCGGTGGTGTGGTAGCGGCGCTGGGGCTCCGCCCAGGCGGTGAGGAGGCGGTCGGCGTAGGGGGCGGGATCGCGGTCGGCGGGGGCGCCGGCGGCGGTGACGGCCGCGTGCCAGCGGGCGCGCAGATCCGGGCGGAGGTCCGGGCGGAGGTCCGTGGTGTCGGTGCGCGGGGTGCCTATGTCCATGGGCACATTGTGGGGGTGGCGTGATTGTGCTGGTGGAGCCCGGCCGGAGGCCCGTACCCTGGATATTGGACTAGACCTGTTGTGGGGGCTCTGGCCTTGCGCGAGCTCCCCCGACCCCTCGCTCTCCCGAGCGTTCTTCCGAAGGATGGGATCGAATGAGCAACCGTGCGCTCCTGGAGGTGATCGCCCTCGACGTGGAGGACGCGGTCGCGGCCCAGGCAGGTGGGGCGGACCGCCTGGAGCTGGTCACCGACATGGCTGCCGACGGCCTCACCCCGGCGCGCGAGACGTTCGCGGCGATCCGCGCGGCCGTCGACATCCCGCTGCGCGTGATGATCCGCAAGGCGGACGGCTTCGCGGCGGGGGACGTCTCCCTGCTGGCCGCGACGGCCCGGGAGCTGCGGGCGGAGGGGGCGCGGGAGTTCGTCCTGGGTTTCCTCGACGCGGACGGCAGCCCCGACCTGGCCGCGGTCGAGGCGGTTCTCGCGGAGCTGGGGGGCTGCGCGTGGACCTTCCACCGGGCGATCGACCGCGCGGCGGACCGGGACCAGCTGCGCAAGGCGCTGGCCGACCTGCCCGGCCTGGACACCTACCTGACGGCCGGGGCGGCGGCCGGGGTCGAGGAGGGGCTGCCGGTGCTGCTCGCGGAGGTGGCGCGGGGTGGTGAGCCGGGGTACGGGGCGCGGATTCTGGTGGGCGGGGGGCTGGGGCTGGCGCACGTGCCGGTGCTGCGCGCGGGCGGGGTGGACGCGTTCCACATCGGCGGGGCGGCGCGTCCGGGCGGGTGGGATCGGCCGGTCTCGGCTGCCGCCGTCGCCGAGTGGCGAGCCGCACTGGACTCCTGACCGGCCGATCCACCCTGCCGGGCCAAGCCAGCCCGGCGGGGCCAAGCCGGCCTTGCCGGGCCAGATCAGCCCCGCCGGCGATTGAGGCGCGGGGTCTGGGGCGGAGCCCCAGGAGGCCGGCGGAGGCCGGGCCCCGCAGTCCAGCCCGGGGCGCCACCCGGCGGTGGCGGACGAAAGGTCAGGCCAGGGCCTGGGGGAGGGGGGCGGAGTGGAGGGCCGTCAGGCCTGAGACGGCTCGGGTGAGGCAGACGTACAGGCGGCGCAGGCCAGTCCGCTCGTCCGGTTCGCCGTCGACGATCGCCGCGGGCTCGTCGAGGACCACGTAGTCGTACTCCAGGCCCTTGGCCAGCGAGGCCGGGACCAGCGTCAGGCGGGACTCCGCGGTCGTCTCCTCGCCGGGCGACAGGTACGGCAGGCCCGCCGCCAGCAGGGCCTCGGCCAGGGCGGGGACGCGGGCGTCCGCGGCGATCAGGCCGATGGAGCCCTCGTGGGCCAGGGACTCGCGGCAGGACCTGATCACCGCTGCTGTCAGGTCGTCGGTCTCGGTGACCCGGAGCGATCCCGGGGTTTCGCGGACGGAGGAGACCGGGGCCAGGCCCGGGGAGATCGCCGGCAGCAGGCGGGAGGCGTAGGCGATGACCTCGCGCGGTACGCGGAAGCCGGCCGTCAGTTCCTCCAGTACCGCCTGCGGCTTGCCGAGGTGGGTCAGGGCCTCGTCCCAGCTGCGCGTGGCCCACGGCGTGGTGCCCTGCGCGAGGTCGCCCAGGACCGTCGCCGAGCCGGTCGTGCAGCGCCGGCCCACCGCGCGGTACTGCATGGGGGAGAGGTCCTGCGCCTCGTCGAGGACGACGTGGCCGAGCGAGTGGGTGCGTTCCACCAGGTCGGAGGCCTCGTCGATGAGGACGAGGTCGGCGGCGGACCACTTCGCCGACTTCACGCTGCGGAACGGCTTCGGCCACAGCAGGAGCTTCTGTTCGTCCGCTGTCAGGACGTCCTGCGCGTGTTCGGCGAGGAAGTCGGGGTCGGAGAGGAGGCGCAGGACCAGCTTCGCCGGTTCGACGGGCGGCCAGATCTCCTTGACCGCGGCCTTCACGGCCGCGTTGCGGGCCACCGCGTCCTGGACGCGGTCGTCCGGGGCCTCGCCCGCTTGTTCCATGCGGACCAGGACGGCGTGCGCGATGCGCCGGGGCAGGGCCTCGCGGGCGGCGCCGTAGCGGATGTCGCGGTTCTGCAGCTCCTCGACCATCTCCTCCAGCTCGTACGCCGGTACGCGCCAGCGGCGCGAGCCGCGGACCACCATCAGCGGTTCCGTGGGGCGGCCGACGTGCGAGCGGACCGCGCGGCGGAGCACCTCCGCCATACGGGCGTCGCCCTTGACGACGGCGGTCTCGGCGGGGTCGGTGCCGCGTACCTCCAGGCCCTCGCGGGCCACCAGGTCGTCGACGGTGGCCTGCTTGACCTCCAGCTCGCCCAGTGCGGGGAGGACCTGCTCGATGTAGTGCAGGAAGGAACGGTTCGGGCCGATGACGAGGGTGCCGGTGCGGGCGAGGCGCTCGCGGTGCGCGTACAGCAGGTACGCCACCCGGTGCAGGCCGACGGCCGTCTTCCCGGTGCCGGGGCCTCCCTGTACGCAGACCGAGCCGGACAGGCCGGAACGGACGATCTCGTCCTGCTCCGGCTGGATGGTCGCCACGATGTCCCGCATGGGGCCGACGCGCGGGCGCTCGATCTCCTGCTGGAGCAGCTTGCTGACGGCGGCCGCCTCGGCCGGGTCGGACAGGTGCTCGTCCTCGTAGGCGGTCAGTTCGCCGCCGGTGTAGCCGAAGCGGCGGCGCAGGGCGATGTCCTGCGGGTCCTTCTTCGAGGCCCGGTAGAAGGGCTGGGAGACGGGTGCGCGCCAGTCGATGACCATCGGGTCGCCGTCGGCGTCGTGGACGTGGCGGCGGCCGATGTAGAACTGCTCGCCCTCCGCGCCCTCGGCGAGCTCGGCGCCGGGGGAGTGCAGGTAGTCGAGGCGCCCGAAGAACAGGGGGGTGTGTGCGAGGTCGGCGAGGGCCTTGATGCGGTCGTCGATCTGGGCCTGCAGGACGATCGCGTTGACCCAGTTCGCGGTGACGTCGCGGATGTCGAGGGCCTCGACGTCCTCGCGCATGGCGCGCAGGGCGGAGCGCGAGGCGGTGAGGTGGGCCCGTTCGCGGCCCAGCGGGTCGGCGGGCGTCGCGTCGTCGGGGGTGGTCTGGGGGGCGTGCGCGGGCACGGGACTGCCTCCAGCTGCTGGAACGGAACAGAAGCCCCCGGTTTCCGGCCGGCGGGCGGCTCTCCCCGGTGAGGCGGTGGGAGGCGGCAAGAGCGGAGATTCTAGCCAGCGGGGCGCGCCCGCGCGAACGGATTCTCCGGGCCCGGAGTCCGTCGCGGGCGGGACCCCCGTACGGGTGTCGTACCGGGGAGTGTCAGACCTTCGGTAGGTACCCCGAGGGGTGGCATGCGACGGAAGGAGGAGGTCGGGGGCCCGGCGATTAGGCCTGCAGGGCGATGTGGATCCGGTGGCGGCGGCGCACCATGGATTCATGAGCACCGCAACCTTCACCCCGATCCAGGGCGGCCGCCCGAGCGGCGCCACCGCCATCTCCGACTCCACGCCCCGCCACCGCCTCGGCAGCATGCTGCACGCCGCGAAGGTGTTCGCGGCGGCCGCCGTGAGTGTCGTCGTGCTGGGCGAGTACGCGGAGGACGCGGGCGTCATACGCCGCTGAGGCTCCGGCCCGCGCCCCGCGCCCCCGCGGCCGGGTGTCAGGCGTCGATCGCCTGGTAGGCCGTGGTCCAGAAGTCGCTCATCGGCGCGCCGCCGTCGTGGCGCATCGTTCCGACCGCCTCGACGTGCGTCTCCCCGCCCCGGCCGACGAGGGCGACCACTGCGGGGATCTTCCCGGAGTCGACGTACCGCGTCAGCACGTCGCGCACCGTGCGCAGCCCCGCTTCGGAGAAGCCGCCGTTGCTCCTGCCCATGAATCCCCCCGTGGTGGTCGGTGTTCGAGAATTGCTGAACGACTCCGAAGCTGCATTGCGTTCACAGATCGGTCAACGAGCATTCAGGGCTCGATTCGGCTGCTGAACAAGCCAGTTCTGTCGGTCTGTGCAATGGAGTTGAAGGTGAATGCAACATGCGGCTCACCCTTTCGTTGCAATGGCCTGAGGGTGAACGCATAGCCGTGTCGACTGATCCACTAGGGTCACGCGCGTGACCTTGAGCCCCGCCCCCAGCCGCTCGCCGTCCTTCCCCGCCGGTGCGCTGGTGACGGGCTCGCTCCTCGTCCTGGGCGTGCTCTGCATCGCCCTGCGCGTCCCCGTGGCCGATGACCTCGTCGAGGGCTTCTCCGCCGCCGAGTGGCACCCGCCCACCGGATATCCGCCGTTCGCGGCGATCCTGTTCACCCCGGCCGCCTGGCTGCCCGCCGGGTTACTGAAGGCCGTGCTCGTCCTCGGCAACGCCGGACTGCTCGCCCTGCTCATCGCCCTGTCCTGCCGGCTCGCGGGACTGCCGGCCCGGACCAGGCCCGTCCTGGCCGCCACCATCGCCGGGCTGTGGCTGGAGCCGCTGTTCCAGGCCCCGCTCCCCGGCCAGATCAACCTCGCCCTCGCCTGCCTGGTCCTGTGGGACCTGGCCCGCCCCGGCGCCGCGCTCGGCAAGGGCTTCGCCCTGGGCATCGCCGCCGGGATCACCCTGACCCCGGCGGTCCTCGTCCCCTGCCTGCTGGCCACCCGCCGGGTGCGGGCCGGGCTGACGGCACTGGCCGCCCTGGCCGGGACCGCCCTGCTCGGCCGCCTGGTCCTGCCCGAGGAATCCGCCGCCTTCTGGTCCCGGCACCTGGCGGCCACCGGCCGCGCCCTCGTGCTGGACGGGCCGGGCCTGTGGGTCTGGGGCGTCCCCCTGCTCGCCGTGGCCGCCGCCCGGATCCGGGCGGCGGCCCACGGACGGTCGGTCAGTCGTTCGCCAGCAGCTCGTCGGCGTCCATGATCCGGTAGGCGTACCCCTGCTCGGCGAGGAACCGCTGGCGGTGCGCCGCGAAGTCCTGGTCGATGGTGTCGCGCGCGACGACCGAGTAGAACCGCGCCTCGTGACCGTCCGCCTTCGGGCGCAGGACACGGCCCAGACGCTGCGCCTCCTCCTGGCGCGAGCCGAAGGTGCCCGACACCTGGATGGCGACCGTCGCCTCCGGCAGGTCGATGGAGAAGTTCGCGACCTTCGACACGACCAGCACGTTGATCTCGCCCTCGCGGAACGCGTCGAAGAGCTTCTCGCGCTGCGCGTTGGAGGTCTCGCCCTTGATGACGGGCGCGTCCAGGTGCTCGCCGAGCTCGTCGAGCTGGTCGATGTACTGCCCGATGACGAGGGTCTGCTCGCCCCGGTGCTTGCGTACCAGCGCCTCGGTGACCTTCCGCTTCGTCGCCGTCGTCGCGCAGAAGCGGTACTTCTCCTCCGTCTCGGCGGTCGCGTACGCCAGCCGCTCGGACTCGGTCAGGTTGACCCGTACCTCCACGCAGTCGGCCGGCGCGATGTAGCCCTGCGCCTCGATCTCCTTCCACGGCGCGTCGAACCGCTTCGGCCCGATCAGCGAGAAGACGTCCGACTCCCGCCCGTCCTCGCGCACCAGCGTCGCGGTCAGGCCGAGCCGGCGCCGCGCCTGGAGGTCGGCGGTGAACTTGAAGACCGGCGCGGGCAGCAGGTGCACCTCGTCGTAGACGATCAGGCCCCAGTCCCGGGAGTCGAAGAGCTCCAGGTGCGGGTAGACGCCCTTCCGCTTGGTCGTCAGGACCTGGTAGGTGGCGATCGTGACCGGCCGGATCTCCTTGCGGGTACCGGAGTACTCGCCGATCTCGTCCTCCGTCAGCGACGTCCGCCTGACCAGCTCGTGCTTCCACTGGCGGGCGGAGACGGTGTTCGTCACCAGGATCAGCGTGGTCGCCTTCGCCTTCGCCATCGCGCCCGCGCCGACCAGCGTCTTCCCGGCGCCGCAGGGCAGCACGACCACACCGGAGCCGCCGTGCCAGAAGCCCTCGACGGCCTGCTGCTGGTACGGGCGCAGCGCCCAGCCGTCCTCGGCCAGGTCGATCGGGTGCGCCTCGCCGTCGACGTAGCCGGCGAGGTCCTCGGCCGGCCAGCCGAGCTTGAGCAGCGTCTGCTTGATCTGCCCGCGCTCGGAGGGGTGCACGGCCACGGTGTCGGGGTCGAGCCGCGCCCCGACCAGCGGGATGATCTTTTTCGACCGCAGGATCTCCTCCAGCACCGGCCGGTCGGTGCTGGTCAGGACCAGTCCGTGCACGGGGTGCTTGGAGAGCGTGAGGCGGCCGTAGCGGGCCATGGTCTCGGCGACGTCGACGAGCAGTGCGTGCGGCACCGGGTAGCGGGAGTACTCCACGAGCGCGTCGACGACCTGTTCGGCGTCGTGCCCCGCGGCCCGGGCGTTCCACAGCCCGAGCGGGGTGATCCGGTAGGTGTGGATGTGCTCGGGTGCCCGTTCCAGCTCGGCGAACGGAGCGATGGCGCGACGCGCGGCTCCGGCGAGCTCGTGGTCGACCTCGAGCAGGAGGGTCTTGTCGCTCTGGACGATCAGGCAGGACACACATACCTCCGGAAGTAGGATCGTCCCGTGACAGACAGCACACCCGCCATGGCTCGGGCTTTGCCCCGTGCCAGACGCTCTAAAGGCGTCTCGGCCAGTGCGCCGGGAATGCGCGCTGCCATCTACGTACGACTTTCACGCGAAACAGAAGAGTCTACCTCGCCCGAGCGTCAGCGGGCTGCGTGCGAGGCGTTGTGCCAGGCCAGAGGCTGGAACGTCGTTGCAGTAGAAGAAGACATCGACGTGTCCGGCTATTCCCGGGGGCTGGACCGCCCGGGGCTGCAAAGGGTCCTTTCCCGTCTCGCCGAGTTCGATGTGATCGTCTTCTTCAAGATCGACCGACTGGCGCGGTCCACGGTGGACTTCGCCGAGATCATGAAGATCACGCAGAGCGCTAGCGTGGCCCTGGCGTCGGCAAGCGAACCGCTGGACCTCACGTCGTCCATGGGCCGCGCCATGGCGAAGGTGATCGCGGTCTTCGCGGAACTGGAGTCGGACACCATAGGCATGCGCGTCTCCAGCGCCCATGAGCACCTGCGCCGGGAAGGGCGCTATACGGGCGGCAGAGTGCCGTACGGCTATCGGGTGGTCCCGAACCCCGACGGGGCGGGGAAGGTGCTGGAGATCAACCCTGAGGAAGCCGAGACGATCCACGGGATCGTGGAACGCGTCCTCAACAAGGACTCCCTCCTCAAGATCGCATCCGACCTCACCGCCTCGGACAAGCCGTCACCCGGCCACTCGTCCCGCCAGACGACGGGCAAGCGCAGCGATTCGAAGCAGTGGTACACGTCCACGCTGCGCAGTCTGCTGACCAACCCCCAGTTGCTGGGGCAGGTGATCGAGGACGGAAAGCCGATCCTGATGACGGACGGCCTCCCGCTGGTCAACCGCACGCCCATTCTCGACATGGACACCTGGCAGGCGTTGCAGGACGAGTTGGGCCGGCGGGCCAACCCTGGTGACCGTCGTCGGGAAGGCACGTCGCTGCTCCGGGGGATCGTCTACTGCGCGGTGTGCCGGACGCGGATGTACACCTACATCGCCAAGGGGCGGACCCGGTACCGCTGCATCGGCCGGTTGAAGGCGCGGCAGGCTGGTGTGGAGAGCACCTGTTACGGCGTGAGCATCGCCGGTGAGGGCATGGAGCAGCACGTCACGGACATGTTCCTCAAGGCGTTCGGTGCGTTCCCGGTCGTGCGCATGGTGGAGCACGCTGGGGAGGACTTCCGCCCGCAGATCCGGCAGGCCCGTGAGGCGCTGGAAGACCTGGAGAGAGACCGCTATGACCGTGGCCTCTTCAAGGGCGAGGAAGGCGCGGCAAGGTACGCGGCGCAGTACGCCAAGCTGGAAGACCGGTTGGCTTCGCTGAACGAGAAGCAGCGCACCGCCAAGCCTGCGGGCGTTGACGCAGTCCCGACGGGCCGCACCAACGGTCAGCAGTGGAAGGACGCCGACACGGCGGGGAAGCGGGATCTGCTGCTGAATGCCGGGGCCTACGTCGAAGTCGGCATGTCCCGCAAGGGTGGCCCGAGACTCGACACGTCCCGCCTGGCGGTCCACTTCGGCGAGGACGGCGAGATCCGTCGTGCGGACGCTGACGGCAAGGACGTGAAACCCGGCGGCGGGCCGTTCGGCGCTCCTGCTGTGCTCGCCCGGAGCATGGGCACGACGACCGGGAAGCGTGCCCTGTTCGCCGCTATGGACAAACGGTTCGGTGCACGCACGAAGTCGGCCGGGTACGAGGGTTGGCCTGGGGTGAGCCTTCCCGGCTGACGAACGACGTAGGTGAGCCGGCGGCGCCGCCAGTACTGCCGCCGGGTCCCGTTCGATTCGCAGGGCTGTCTACCGCGGGACGGTCTGCGTGACACGCCACAGTCGGCGCGGCAAGCCGCCCTCCTCGAACTCGTGTACTTCGGACAGCTCCCACCCTTGGGCAAGGGAATCGACCAACTCGCGTGGAAAGAAGTGCACAGCGAATCCGCCGTGCTCCCAGATGTCGTCGCCGTGGCCGATCCCGGCGCCGTAGTGTGCGTCACCGGTGTGCCGAACCGTGTAGACGAACGCTCCACCGGGCCGCAGGACGCGACGGACTTCCGAGACCAGAGAGTGGATCTCGGCGGTGGACAAAGCCATGCACAACAGCATGTGTGCGTACACGGCGTCCACAGATGCGTCAGGGAGGGGAAGGGGCTCCCGGACGTCGTGCACGGCAGTGATAACACGATCGGCGACACCTGCGGCCTCCGCCGCTCTGGAGAGTTGGTCAAGCCCCATCGGACTGAAATCCGTGGCTGTCACCGCAAAGCCCGACCGGGCGAGGTAGAGGGCGTCACGGCCGTGCCCGGCACCCAGTTCCAGGACTCGAGAGGCGCTGACACCCCGAAAGACCTCAACCGCGTGAACGGCTGGGGCCGATGGCTCGTCGCCGTACATGCCAGGGTGCGCGTCGTAGGTCTGCTCCCAGTGCTCACGCTGTGCTCTGCCCAAGCCGTGGTCCTTCTCGTTCATCGCGCCAGTCCTCCCGCGCCTCTCTGCTGCCAGGGAGCTCAGGGCTGCGCCACCCAGGCGGGAGCCCCACCCCGGATCCCGCTGTGAGCGGCAGGGAGGCGAGTGTCTCCGATGGCTCATTGAAGCGTTCCCGTGGGGTGGGCTCCCGGGGAGTATCCCCCGGCTGGACGACGCCGGGCCGGGTCAGCCGCCCAGACCCGCCAGCAGCAGGGCGAGGCCGCCGTGGAACTCCCGGTCCGGGGTGAGGGAGCGGGCGCTGCGGGCCGCCTCGGTCAGGTACGGGTACTCCTCCGCCGGGAGCGCGGCGATCGCGGTGGTGCCCGCACCGGAGAGGGCGCCGAGGTGTTCCTGCTGGATCGCGCCGATCACGTAGGCGAGCAGGGCGCGCAGGGCGACGATCCGCTCCTCCGGGCCGAGTCCGGCCTCGCCCAGCACCCCCAGGACGGTCTCCCCCCAGCGCAGCACGCCCGGGGAGCGGTGCCGGTGGGTGAAGGTGAGCGGCAGTACGCCGGGGTGCGCGCCGACGGTCGTGCGCAGCCGGTCGACCAGCAGGGTGACCCGCGCCTGCCAGGTGCCGGCGTCCGGTGGCGGCGGGGTGCTGTCCACGGCGCTGAGGACCAGTTCGACGACGAGGGCTTCGAGCTCCCCGCGGTCCTGCACGTACCGGTACAGGGCCATGGTGCTGATGCCGAGTTCGACGGCTACGGCGCGCATCGACAGCCCGGGCAGTCCCTCACGGTCGATCACGGCGAGGGCGGCGGCGGACAGTTGGTCCTGGGTGAGCGAACGGGGGCGCGGCATGACGGTTGACAGCGTACGGCATACGCCTACGCTGTTAGGTGTACGGCATACGCCTACCGAGGAGGTCCCTGTGCGGCTCGATCCCGGCTCCACCGTCCGACCCCGCTCCCTGACCGCCGTCAGCGACGGCGCACCCGTCGCCGTCCCCGACCCCGAACGCCTGGTCCATCTGCAGTTCCGCCGGTTCGCCGGCTGCCCCGTCTGCCACCTGCACCTGCGGTCGGTCGTGCGCCGGCACGCCGAGATCGAGGCCGCCGGCATCCGGGAGGTCGTCGTCTTCCACTCCGCCGCCGGCGAACTGCGCCCGCACGTGGCCGACCTGCCCTTCGCGGTCGTCGCCGACCCGGGCAAGCGGCTGTACGCGGAGTTCGGCGTCGGGTCCTCCCCCCGCGCGCTGCTCAGCCCCCGCGCCTGGTGGCCCGTACTGCGCGCGGTCGCCGTCGGCACGGTCGAGCTGCTGCGCGGACGGCAGAAGGCACCTGCCCGGACCCAGGACAACGGCCGTCTCGGCCTGCCCGCCGACTTCCTGATCGCCCCCGACGGGACCGTCCTGGCCCGGTCGTACGGGGAGCACGTCGACGACCAGTGGCCGGTGGAGAAGCTGCTGACGCTCGCGGAGGGGGCGCGTACGGTCCGGGCATGACCGATGATCAGCAGAGCTTCGGCGCGCGAACGCCAGCAGTGAGCCGCGAGCATGGCAACAGGGCCTCCCGGGACAGTTCGGCGTGTCTCATCCCGAACCACCAGGAGGCCCTGTCTTTGTGCGCGTGCCGCCAGAAGATCGCTTTCACACAGTCTCACCGGTGTGAACCGAGGCGTGGCCCCCGGAGGCGTCGGCGAGCCGACGCCTCCGGGGGACCGTGAGGTCAAGAACTGGCAGCGTGATTGCGCCGTTGCAGGATCCACCGGTGGATCGGCGGTGTCAGGACGGCTCCCACGATGAACCCGACCACGACGCTGTGACTCGCGACCGCAATTATCCCGAGGACTGCGCACAGAACCATGCCGGTCACAATCAGGCCCGCTATCTTGACTCCCCGGGACAGCTGATTGAGCCATTTCACAGTCGATAACGCAACGAGATACACGGTAGAGCCGAAAGCGGCCGACGCCAGAGCGGTCAGAGTATCCATTCCGGAACCTTTCAGAATCGGAAGCCGAGATGTTTCTCTTCGGCCGCCAGAGTCAGCCGCGCTCCCCGTGAGGGGAGAGTGTGGCTGCCGGTCTTTTACCTGCAGTATCCGTCGCCAGCGCTTCCACCGTAAGTTCCGCTTCCGGCCACGGCCGCCGCCGGCGAAAGGGGAAGCAGCGAGGGGTTGACCTTGAACTTGATGCACTGGTCGGTCGCGACTGCGTACCCGGCGATCCCTGCGAGAGACCGGCCTCCGGCGACCGCGGCCGGGTGCGGCAGCCAGGACACAACGGTTCCGCCGAGAGCGATGACCTTGGTCTCGTTCTTGTTGAAGTACACGGTGCCGCTGATGATGCCCCAGGTGTAGTGGGGGTCGGCCACCACGGGGAAGGCGGTGTCGGAGCTGGTCTCGATCTTCTGGACCAGGGTGTTTCCGTCGAGGCTGTAGCTCGTGGGAACAGCCTTGCCGTTCGCGTCCTTCGCCCACGGAGCGTCGATGTGACCGCGGGCGACGACGCCGGCACCACCCGCGGAAGTGACGATGTCGTAGCCGCCGGCTCCATCGGCCACCAGAGAGGCACCCTCAGGAAGGCCGAGGTCGAAGCGCTGAGTGGTCGGCGCGTCGGCGTTCTTGAGGGTCACCAGCGCCCGGGCCCCGCCGGCGACGGTGGCCTGGGCGGCGAGGTCGGTGTTCGCGGCCGCGTTGGGGTAAACGGTTGTGCCGGCCGCCGAGGTGGCGCCCGCCGCATCGACCGCTGCGGGTAAGGTCATCGTGACTGCGGACCCGTCGGAGGCCGCCACACTCAGCTGCCCCTCAGCGCTGGCCGGAGTGGTCACGGTGACGAGACCACGGTCCGTCGCCATGACCGCACCCGCGTTGGCGCCGGTGGCGATGCCAGCGGTGCCAGTGGCCTTCTGGACCGCAGCCACGGCCTGTTCCGGAGTACTGACAGCGGAACCGCCATCAGCGAAGGCCGGGACGGCAGTTCCTGCTATCAGCGCTGTGGTCAGCAGCGCCGCGCGAACCGAATTCTTGAGCTTCATCTAATGTTCCCCGATTTGCAGATGGTCGTATTCGGTGGAGCGGGGTCAACACTAGTGATCTTCGCGGGATGATCAAGAGGCTTGAGGAACTGCTGATGTTTCCCTCGCGGCGACACTCTCCGAGAGAGCGCGAGAATGTAGGCGCTTCCAAGCCGTTTTGGCTGAACAGCTGCGGCGGGCTTTCCTGAATTCAGTGGATGCTGGCCTGATCGATATCGCCAGCGGCCCGACCGTCATCCACCCGCATTTCAGCCACCCCTGGTGCTGTTTCAGCCGCAAGGGCGTACCCGGACGGTGGTGGCTGAGCATCAATGCATCCGACTGCCCATCACCTGATCCAATCCGACCCCGCCCCGATGAGCTAACGGCCATGCCGGGTGCCGGATCATGGACCTGGAGCGTCACCGCGATCGGGGGGTGACATTCTGGTGGCAAGCCGCATACAGCTGAAGCGGCAGGCCCGCCCGGCCGAAGCCCCCCAAGCAGCCGAGGCGGCGTAGCCGCTATGCGGGAACCCCTTCTGCCCCTGCCGCCGGCACTGTCCTCATGGGTGCGGGCCGACCGCGCACACCTGGACGCCCCGCTGCGCGACGCCGTACTGACCTGGCTGCACGCCGTGTGGCCCTTCGACGGGACGCGGATCGACTACGCGCCCAGGTGAGCCGGGCACCGGCCGCCGGGCCCGGGGTGGCACCGGGGCCGAACGGGTCGAGGACGGGAGCCGACGACGTTGCGGCCGGGTGATCGCGGACCGGCGTCATAGGGTGGCCGTCGCTCACAGGCGACGCAGGGGGGACCGTACGCTCCTGACGAACGGACGCTCACGCTCATGACGCAATCACGCTTCGACCGCTCGCTCCTCCACGACTCCACCGCACCCGCAGGCACCACCGTCCACGACATCGGGCTGCTCGTGCTCCGGCTCGTCGTCGGCCTCTCGATGGCCGGGCACGGCACGATGAAGCTCTTCGGCTGGTTCGGCGGCCCGGGCCTCACCGCGACCGGCAAGGGCTTCTCCATGGCCGGCTACCCCGCCGGGGACGCCATGGCCGTCATCGCCGGCCTCTCCGAGACCCTCGGCGGCCTCGGCCTCGCCCTCGGCCTGCTCACCCCGCTCGCCGGTGCGGCACTGACCGGCGTCTTCATCAACATCCTCGCCGTCCGGGGCTTCGACGCCTACTTCCCGCCCAAGGGCATCGAGCTCGAAGTGGTGCTGTTCGCCTCGGTCATCGCCCTCACGCTCACCGGCCCCGGCCGCTACGCCGTCGACCACTACCTGCCGGTGCTGCGTGAATCACGGCCCCGCTACTGCGTGATCGCCCTGCTCGTGGGTGCCGTCGTCGGTTTCGTCGTGCTGCTCGTCCGGGACTGACGGGGCGGGGCGCACTCATGCGCCGAGGTGCTCCAGCGGCCCCGCCGGGTACGGGGTCTCCACCGGCAGCAGTGCGCGCGCCGCGTCCTCGGCGCCCGGCGCGCCCGACCGGAGCAGACCGTGGACCTCACGGGCCAGCGGGGTCACATCGCGGATGGAGACCGTCCACTCGTCGGCGTACGCGCGCGAGGCCGGCCCCGACAGGCCCAGCTGCAGCGAGCGGTACGGCAGCGGGTTCAGGTGCAGGTCACGCTCCGGATCCCACTGCACGCGGGCGGGCGCGCCGCGCAGCGACTCCTGCCAGGCGGCCCGGTCCGCGTGCACGCCCGCCTCGTAGTGCGACAGGCAGGCGTCGCGCAGCGCCCGGTCGAAGCCCTCGCGGGTGATCTCGACCGCCAGCACCGTCTCCTGGTCGGCCTTGGTGGCCCAGCCGCAGCGGTACATCATCCACAGGAACGACGGCTTGATCCACGTCATCCGCTCCCGCTTCCAGGCGGGCGGGAAACGGTTGTCGCGGGCCGCCGGGACCCCGAGGTGCGGGGCGTAGGCCTGGTAGACGGTGATCGTGGTGTCGGTGTGGGCGGCGCGGATCCGGCGGTACGGGGCGTTGTGCATGGGGTCAGGGTGTACGGCGGCGGGGGCGGGCCGCCAGCCGATTTCCCTGCGGGTGCCGCGCCGTTGCCGGGGGCGCCGCCCCCGGACCCCCGCGCCTCAAACGCCGGCGAGGCTGGAAGACCGGGGCTCCGCCCCCGGACCCCGCGCCTCAAACGCCGGCGAGGCTGGATGGTGCGGCGGGGCTGGAAGGTCGGGGCGCCGCCCCCGGACCCCGCGCCTCAAACGCCGGCGAGGCTGGAAGATCCACGCCGGCGAGGCTGAAATCGGGTCAGAGATGTTCGTCGGCGAGTTCGGCTACGCCCGTGACGCGGTGGAGGGCGTAGGTGCGGACCTCGTCCGCCGTGTGGTCGTAGCCCGTGACGAAGCCGCCCTCGACCCGGACCGGGGCGATGACCCGCTGGCTTGCCGCGCCGTCCGCGTTCACGTAGCCGATCCACACCGCCGACCCGGTCAGGGCCGCCGCCTGCACCGTCGCCAGCGTCTCCGCCGCGCTCGTGCGCGGGAGCTCGCCCGGTACGCCCGCCGTCGGCCCCGGCCCCGGCTCCTTGCGGACCGCCGTCGCCGCCAGGTCGCCCGCACGGATCGCCCGTACGGCCGCCCCCAGCAGCGTCGCGTCCGGCACCGGCGGGCCGTCCGGCACCGGTACGGGCGCCGAACGGGGCGGCGTGCGGTGGGCGTCGGCCCGGGCCACCAGCACGTCGCCGGTGCCCGACTCCGCGGCCGGCGCGTACCCCATCGCCCGCAGCCCCTCCAGCAGCGCGGTCGGTTCGGCCCGCGCGGCCAGCACCGTAGGCGCCAGCCTGCGCAGACCCAGCCCCGCCGACCGCTTGTCCGCGAGGATCTCGCCGAGCATCGCGTCGTCGTCGCAGCGCACGTACGAGGAGGCCGCGCCGACCCGCAGGTGCCCGTGCCGCCGCGCCACGTCGTCGATCAGGTACGCCAGCGGCTGCGGCACCGGCGTACGGCTGTGCTCCTTGAGGAAGGCGTGCAGATCGGCGGCCGCATGGCCCGCGTCCAGCGCCCGCCGCACCGAGCCCGGCGTGAACCGGTACACCGTCGCCCCGCCCTTGGACTCCACGTCCGCGAGCACCGCCAGGGTGTCCCCGAGCGGGCGGCGCAGCGGTCCCGGCGCCACCGCCGTCAGGTCGGCCTGGAGCAGCACGTGGTCCACCGGCTCCGGCAGCAGCGGCGCCAGCAGCGGCGCCGGGTCCCGGTGCTCCAGCAGGGCCCGGCCCGGCCCCGACAGGGCGCCCCGGCCGGTCACGCCGAGGACCTCCGCCTCGGTCAGCGCCCAGTGCGCCAGCCGGGCCCGCAGGTCGCTCGCCGTGCGCACGGGACGCTCCCACGCGAGCCGCGCCAGCACCGCGTCCGTGTCGGCCGAGGCGCCCTCCGGCAGGTCCGCCAGGAGTTCCAGGACCCGCCGGCGCACCTCGGGCGCGGCGGACCGGTCCAGTTCGGGGCCGAGCGCCGACAGCGTGCGCCCCTTCGCGTCCTGCTCGCCGACCAGACCGGCCGTACGGGTCGCCGGCAGCCACGCGGTCGCCAGCGCCGACCACCGCTCGGCGGGCGGCAGTTCGCGCCAGCCGTCGAAGGCCGGAGTGGGCGCGTACCGCTCGTCCGCCTCCCCGTCGCCGGCCAGCAGCCCGGCCGCGTAGGCCAGTTCGATCCAGAACGCGGCCGACGCCTCGGTGGTGTCCAGGCCGGACGCGACCCGCTTCAGGTCCCGTACGGACAGCCCGCCCGCCCGCAGCACCGGCGGACCGGTGTGCTCCCAGGACTTCACCAGTTCCTCGACGGTGGCCAGCGCGGCCAGCGCCTGTCCGGCGGCGTTCGCGTCCACAAGCTGTGGACGGTGCTCGCGGTGCGCCGTCACCGGCGGGGCCACCGGCGCCGTGTCCTTGTGCGCGAGCCCGCCGCGCAGGTGCAGCGCCACCTCCCGCGGCAGGACCACGGTCCGCGCCGTCGCGGGCAGCAGCAGCCCCCGGTCGCGCAGCCAGCGCACCGGCGGCGCCGGATTCGGGGTCACCTCCCCGTACGGCGGCCCCCACACCAGCCGCCCCAGCACCTGGTGCGCCTCGGCCGGGGCCTCGTCCAGCAGCGCCGACATCCGCTCCGGATCGGTGAACAGCGCGGTCAGCGCCGTAACCGCGGAGACCGGGTCGTGCGTGGCGGGCAGCCCGGCCGCCGCCACGATCTCCTGCACCCGGGTCGGCGACATCCCCGCCGTGGCCTCGGCGACGGTGGGCCCGAGCCCCGTCGGCGAGGGCCGCTGCGCGGACGGCGCGAGCACCTCGCGGGCGGTGCGCACCAGCCGCAGCCGGTCCTCGTCCCCCCACACCAGGGCCTGGTCGCGCAGCACGCCCAGGGCCCGGGGCAGCGCGGTACGGGCCCGCTCGTCCTCGCCGCCGGTCAGCAGCCCCTCCAGCACCGGGTACGGGCACGGGTCCGGGGCCACGGCCAGGGCCTCGGCGGTCTGCAGCGTGAACCGGTCCAGGCGCTCCAGCGCCCGCACCACCGAGGCCCGGGTCCCGGCGCGCGTGGCGAGCTGGGTGACATCGCCCGGTACCGGGTTCAGCAGGTCAGGACGGGAGTGCAGCAGCGCGGAGAGCGCCGCGTCGTCCCGGGCGCGCAGCGCCTCGGCGAGCGAGCGCGGGGAGTTCGCCCCGGTCCCGCTCTCCGGAGCTCCCGCAGCAGTGCTTGGCTCGGGCACAGTCGCCTCCCGGTCGCGTCGGCCGGTCGTATCGGCCGGTCCCCATCCGGCCAACGGTATCCGCTGTGCCCGGGGCGGCTCCACGGGCGCACGCGCTACCTTCGGGAGAGGCGGTACGGGAGGAGCCTGGGCGTGGGGATCGAAAGCGACCACCTGGTCTACGAATATCTGAGCGCCGTCGGGGACTTGGCGCAACGCCGGCACCTCTCCTCCGGCGACCGGATGCGGCTCGTGGCCGGCCTGCGGGACGAGATCGACCGTCGGCGCGCCAAGTACGACCCGGAGACCCCGGCGGCCGTACGCCGCATCCTGGAGCGCATCGGCACACCCGAGGAGGTCCTGGACACCGTCGGCTCGCGGCCGGGCGCGGCCCCCGCCGCCGGCCCCGCCGAGCCTGCCACGTCGGTGCCCGCGCAGCGGATCCCCCGGCCCGCGGGCCGCCTGCGGCTGCCCGGGGTGCCCACGCCGCGGCCGGCGCCGGAGCGGGAGCCCGAGCCGGAGAACGTACCGCCGCACCTGGCCGGGCTGGACGAGCTCGGCCCGTCCGGCGGCGCCGAGCCCGACTGGTGGCGGATGACCTCCGGCAGCCACGGGGGCGGCCCGCAGGTCGAGGGCTTCGCGGGCGGCATCGAGATCCCGGACCTGTTCAGAGGCGGGCCGGAGGAGGACGCCGAGGAGGAGAAGACGGCCCCGCCGACCGGGCCGCCGGACTCGGGTGCCCGCAGCCTCGTACGGTTCCTGCGCGAGCGGCGGCGCGCGAAGGCCGAGGCGAAGGCCGAGGCCGCGAAGGCGGCGGCCGGCGCGGAGCCGGAGGCGGCCGCCGCCCCGGCCCGTCCGCGGCCCAACGCCTTCCTGCTGCTGGCCGCGGCCGTCCTCGTCGTCGGTGTCGTCAGCGGCCACTGGCTGCTGCTCGTCATCGGCTGGCTCCTGCCGTACGCCTCACAGGTGCTGCGCCCGGCCGAACGCAAGTGGGCCGTCTTCGGGCCGCCCGGCGTGGTCCTCGCGGGCGCCGCGGTGTGGCTGTGGGGCCGCACCAACGGCACGTGGGGCGAGACCCTGGCCGACGACCAGGTCGGCGGCGCGGTCCAGGGGATGTGGCCCTGGCTGCTGCGCGGCGCCGCCCTGGCCTCCGTGCTGTACCTGGTGTGGCGGGCCCGCCGGCGCTGAGGCGCCCACGGGCCGCCACCGCTCAGCCGCCGGGGATGCTGCGCTGCTCCTTCTCCATCGGCTGCGCCTCGGCGGCCCTGACCAGGTCGAGGAAGGCGGGCGCCCTGGCCACGTCCAGCAGTTGGGCGGGGGTGACGGGAGCGGACGCGTTCGCCGCCTCGTCGGGGAAGACCGTCAGCCGGACGTTGCACGTCCCGTAGCGGAAGGAGACCTCCGTCTCGGTGACGGTGCCGGTCGGGATCGTCGAGGCGTGGGCCTCGATACCGCCGGGCAGCGTGGCCTTCGCGCAGACGCGGCCCCGGATCTCCTGGCAGGGCGAGGGCTTCTCGCCCGACGGCCGCACCGAGAAGATCAGCGGGAACGCCTTGCCGTCCTTGGTGGCCCGGTAGAAGTTCACCTTCAGGTCGGTGCGCTGCACGGTGCCGACCGTCGGCGGCAGCAGGCTCTGGAGCACGCCGACGGCCCGGTCCTGGAAGTTCTCCTGCCGGGCCCGCTCGGCGGGCGGCAGGCCGGCCATCGACGATTCGCCGGGCGTCGGTTCGATGTGGACCGGCTGCGGCGGAGCCGTCGGCGACGGCGACGGCGGTGCGGCGATCACGACCTCGACGGGGCCGCGCCCGGCGCTGTCGCCCGGCAGCAGCGAGGCGGTGGCCGCGCCGAGCGTGGCGACGGCCAGCACCCCGGCGCCGATCGCGACCCGGACGCGCGCCCTGCGGCGGCTGCCCTCGGCACGGGCCGGGCCCGACAGGTCCATCAGCGCGGGCAGTTCCTCGGTCGCCCGGTCCATCGCCTCGCGCACCAGCAGAGCGGTACGGGCGTCGGCAGTGTCCTCGTTGGTACCCATGACGTCTCCTCAGCTCTCGGTGGCGTGGTCGGTCGCGTAGTCGGTGGCGTAGACGTGGGCGTCGCCCAGCCGCACGCGCAGCTTCGCCAGCGCGCGCGAGCACTGGCTTTTGACCGTTCCCTCGCTGCAGCGCAGCAGTTCCGCGACCGTCTCGACGCTCAGGTCCTCCCAGTAGCGCAGCACGACCATGGCGCGGGCCCGCGGTGGCAGCTCGGCGAGCGCGGCGAGCAGGGTGACGCGCAGGTCGGCGTGGTGCGGGGCCGGCGGCGGGTCGGCCCGCCGGTGGGCCAGCAGGTCCCGCAGCCGCCGGCGCCGCTCGGCGAGGAAGGTGCGGGTCAGCACGGTCCTGGCGTACGCCTGCGGGTTGTCGGCGGCGGCCACGCGCCGCCAGTGCTGGAACAGCTTGGCGAGCGTCGTCTGGGTCAGGTCGCGTGCGCCCTCGGCGTTCCCGCACAGCAGGTACGCCGTCCGGTACAGCCCCCGCTGGGCGGCCCGGGCGAACGTCTCGAAGTCGAGGACGCCGGTCGCCGCGTCCCGCTCGGCCGCGTCCTGCCCGTACGCGTGGCCGCTCCCGGGCCCGTACGTGCTCCCGTACGTGTTCCCGTACGCGGGCCCGAGGTCCCGTACCGCGTGGTGTTCGGCGCCTGGTGGCATCCGCCCTCCCCTTCATCGTGTCCGTCATCCCTGTCCTGAGCGCCGCCGCGCCGAAAAGGTTGAACACGAGTTCCGGGGAGGTTCGTCACACCGTTCACCGCCGTCCGCCCGCCTCGGCACAATGGGCCCCATGAACCTCACCGTCGGCTTCGACCTCGACATGACGCTCATCGACTCCCGCCCGGGCATCCGGGCCGCCTACCGGGCGCTGTCGGCCGAGACGGGTACGTACATCGACGCCGACGCCGCGGTCACGCGTCTGGGGCCCCCGCTGGAGGAGGAGCTCGCGCGCTGGTTCCCGGAGGCCGAGATCACGGCCATGGCGGACCGCTACCGGGCGATCTACCCCGACCACGCCATCGGGCCGACGCCCGCGATGCCGGGCGCCCGCGAGGCCGTGGCCGCCGTGCAGGCGATGGGAGGCCGCGCGATCGTCGTCACCGCCAAGCACGAGCCCAACGCCCGCCTGCACCTGGCGCACCTCGGCATCGAGCCGGACGCCGTCATCGGCTGGCTGTGGGCGGAGGCCAAGGCGGGCGCGCTGCGCGAGCACGGGGCACAGGTGTACGTCGGCGACCACATCGGCGACGTACGCGGCGCCCGCACCGCGGGCGCGCTGTCCGTCGCGGTCCCTACCGGGCCCTGCCCCGAGCCGGAACTGCGCGAGGCGGGCGCGGACGTGGTCCTGCCGGACCTCACCGCGCTGCCCGAGTGGCTCGCGCAGTACGCCGCGGCACAGCCCGTCGCCGCGGAGGCCCGGGAAGTGTCCGCCTAAACCCCCTGGGAGGCGCGGGCCGCCCTGCGCTGGGCCGCCGCCGAGCGCAGCACGCCCGCGGCGGAGATCGCGAAGCCGACGCCCATCAGCATGCACACCGCCCACGCGTACGACGGGAACGGGTCGATGTCGAGGAACAGCGGGGCCATCGTGGCCAGTGTGGCCACGGCCCCGGCGATGAACACGATGCCGCCGGCCTTGACCAGTCCGTCGCCGGGCCGCGCTTCGTCGGAGTGAGGAGTAACAGTCACCTCACCAGGGTAGTTCCCTGGCCGAAGCAGCCGACCGTGAAGGACCGGGGAACGTCTTGTCACCCGGCCCCCGACCATTAGCCTTGAGGTGGCGGGTCACACATGGCCCGCTGCGCTGTTGTCCGGAGCCGTTCGCGGCCCTTCGGACCCCCGACGAGCACAAGGACAGAGGACGGACGTGCCTACCGGCAAGGTCAAGTGGTTCAACAGTGAGAAAGGCTTCGGCTTTCTCTCCCGCGACGACGGCGGCGACGTCTTCGTCCACTCGTCGGTACTCCCTGCCGGGGTCGATGCCCTCAAGCCCGGTCAGCGAGTCGAGTTCGGCGTCGTCGCCGGACAGCGCGGTGACCAGGCACTTTCGGTGACCGTCCTGGACCCGGCGCCGTCCGTCGCGGCCGCCCAGCGCCGCAAGCCCGACGAGCTCGCCTCGATCGTGCAGGACCTCACCACCCTGCTGGAGAACATCACCCCGATGCTGGAGCGCGGCCGCTACCCCGACAAGGTCCACGGCACGAAGATCGCCGGCCTGCTGCGTGCGGTGGCCGACCAGCTCGACGTCTGACCCGCGTACGCACAGCCGCGCCCCGTCCCTCCTGCGAGGGGCGGGGCGCGGCCGTGCACGGCCCGCGGCGCCGCGGGGCGGCGTTACGGGAAGGCGAGCGCGCCCGGCGCGATGGCCGGTACCAGCCCCTCGGCCGCGGCCCGCGTCAGCAGCCCGCGCACCGCCGCGTAGCCGGAGTCGCCCAGGTCCGCCGTGAACTCGTTGACGTACAGCCCGATGTGCTGGTCGGCGACGGCCGGGTCCAGCTCCTGCGCGTGCGCGCGGACGTACGGGCGGGAGGCCTGCGGGTCGTCCCAGGCCATCCGGACCGAGGTGCGCGCCGACTCGGCCAGCTCGCGCAGCCGCTCCGCACCCAGCGAGCGCTTCGCGATGATCGCGCCGAGGGGGATCGGCAGGCCCGTCGTGGACTCCCAGTGCTCGCCCATGTCGGCCAGGCAGTGCAGCCCGTAGTCCTGATAGGTGAACCGGGCCTCGTGGATGACCAGTCCGGCGTCCACCCGGCCGTCGCGGACCGCCGGCATGATCTCGTGGAACGGCAGCACGACCACCTTGCCGACGCCGTCCGGCAGCACGTCCGCCGCCCACAGCCGGAACAGCAGGTAGGCGGTGGACCGTTCGCCCGGCACCGCGACCGTCTTCCCCGCCAGGTCCAGGCCCGGCTCCGCCGTCAGCACCAGCGGGCCGCAGCCGCGCCCCAGGGCCCCGCCGCACGGCAGCAGCGCGTACTCCTCCAGCACCCACGGCAGCACCGCGTACGACACCTTCAGCACGTCCAGCTCGCCGCGCTCGGCCATGCCGTTGGTGATGTCGATGTCCGCGAAGGTGACGTCCAGGGCGGGCGCGCCGGGCACCCGGCCGTGCGCCCAGGCGTCGAAGACGAACGTGTCGTTCGGGCAGGGCGAGTAGGCGATCCTCAGCGGGTCACCGTTGCCCACGGTGTTGCTCATGGCGTTCTCCCCAGTTCGCGAGTACGGGCCCCAGCACCCGGAAGCCCTCGGCGAGCGCCGTCAGCGCGTCCCCGATCCGCCAGGCGGCACGGTCGCGCGGGCCCACGGCGTTGGACACGGCACGGATCTCCAGTACGGGCAGCCCGTGCGCGGCGGCGGCCTCCGCGACCCCGAAGCCCTCCATGGCCTCGGCCCCGGCCATCGGGTGCCGGGCCGCGAGCGCGGCCGCCCCGTCGGCGGTACCGGTCACGGTGGAGACGGTCAGTACGGGCGCCAGCAGCGCCCCGGTCGCCTCCGCGGCCCGGGCGGCCAGCTCGGCGGGCGGCAGGTGCACACTGCGCCCGAAGCCCAGTGAAGCCACGTCGACGAACCCGTCGGGGGTCTGCGCCCCCAGGTCGGCCGCGACGATCGCGTCCGCGACCACGAGCGAGCCGACCGGGGCGGCGGGCACGAACCCGCCGCCGATGCCTGCGCTGACGACCAGCCCGTAGGGGTTTTCGGCGAGGGCCAGCGCCGTGGCGGTGCCGGCGGCGGCCGCCGCCGGGCCGACGCCGCCGACGAGCACGTCGAAGGCGATGCCCGGAAGGTCCCGGCGGGTGATGAGGTATCCCTCCCCGGACTTCGTCCGGGGACGCCCCGGGGGGAGTGTGCGCGGCTCAGGACCGGGACTGTCCGGATGAGGGGTCAGACCGGTGAGGACGGAGTCCGACTCCGCCCCCACCGCCGTCACGACGAGCGCGCGCACCGGTGTCGTCCGGTTACTTGAGCTTGAGGTTGAAGGACCAGACGGCGAGCGGCTTGCCGTCCTCGCCGATCTGCAGGAAGGCCAGCTTCTTCGAGGTCGGCGCCTCGCCCTGGCCGCCGGTCGCGAAGACGTCGGCGTTGGGGAAGCTGCGGTACGTGCTCGACGAGGGCTCGGTGATCGGCTGGCCGTCGAGAACCGCCGACCAGCGCTTGCCGTCCTCGACGACCTCGGGCTCGACGCCGAGGCGCAGCGTCTCGCCGCGCCCGTACTCGATGGTCTTGGGGTTCTTGAGGTTCGTGAGGCACTCCTGGACCTCGTCCATGGAGAGCTCCTTGCCGTCGTTGTGGCAAGAGGCCTCGGCGGACACCGACGAGCTGCCGACCGTCACGGTCGCGAGCGGGGTCGGCTTGTCGCAGGCGGAGAGAAGGAGGAGGCCGGCGGACACGGCTCCGAGGGCCGCGACGCTGCGGCGGGCCCTACCCGAGAAAAGCGGTGCGGTCATGAGCCGAAGGCTATCGGGCCCCTGGGCTGCGCCGCTGCATGGGGTACCGCGGACCGGCGTGGCTCCCGCCGTGTGGCTCCCGCCGGGTGGCTCCCGCCGGGTGGCTCCCGCCGGGGGGCCGTACGGGGTGGGCGCGGCGCGGTTCGGCTCCGGCCGGTGGCTCCCGTGGGGGTGGCGGTGCGATGGCGGTGCGGTGTCGCGTGCGGCACCGTTGCGGGGGCGCTGCCCCCCGAGCCCCCGCGCCTCAAACGCCGGCGGGGCTGAAGGAGCGGGGCTCCGCCCCGGGCCCCGCNGGGGGGGGGGGGGGGGGGGGGGAGGGGGGGGGGGGGGGGGGGGGGGGGGGGGGGGGGGGGGGGGGGGGGGGGGGGGGGGGGGGGCCGACAGGGCGCCGCGGACGGCCATCACCGCGCCCAGCGCGACGATCGCCGCCGCCACCGCCATGCCCAGGACGCCGTTCAGCGGCAGCACGATCCCGATCGCCCCGCCCAGCACCCACGCCACCTGGAGCAGCGTCTCCGAACGGGCGAACGCGGACGTCCGTACCGCCTCCGGAACGTCCCGCTGGATCATCGCGTCCAGCGACAGCTTCGCCAGCGCCTGGCAGAACCCCGCCGTCGCGGCGAGCACGGCCACGAACACCCCGCTGTAGAAGACGGCCGCCAGCACCGCCACCCCCAGCGTCACGCACAGCACCGCCGCGACGATCGCCTCCGGCGCCCGCGCCCGCAGCCACGCCCCCACCGCCGTACCGCACGCGTTGCCCACGCCCGCCGACACGCCCACGATGCCCAGCGACACCGCCGCGCTCTGCCCCGCCAGCGGATGCTCCCGCAGCAGGAACGCCAGGAAGAAGATCAGGAACCCGGACAGGGCGCGCATCGACGCGTTCGCCAGCAGCCCGCACAGCACGCTGCGGCTCACCGTCCGCAGCCCCGGCCGCTTCGAGTGCGCCTCGTGCGTCGACAGCCGGGCCCGCCGCTCACCCTTCGCCTCGTCCACCTTGTGGGGCAGCGTGAACGCGGCGAAGGTCCCGCCCACGAAGACGACGCACGCCCCGTACAGCGGCCACTGCGGCCCGATCGAGTTCAGCCCGGCGGCCAGCGGCGCCGCCGCGCCCGTCGCCAGCAGACCGGCCAGCGTGACCCGGGAGTTCGCCTTGACGAGTGAGAATTTCGGCGGGAGGAGCCGGGGCACCACCGCACTGCGCACCACCCCGTACGACTTGGACGCCACCAGCACGCCCAGCGCCTCCGGATACAGCTGCAGACCCCCCGTGGCCACCACGGCCGACATCAGCAGCGCGAGGACCGCCCGCGCCAGCATCGCCGCCGCCATCGAGGCCCGCCGCCCGTGCGGCAGCCGGTCCAGCAGCGGACCGATCACCGGGGCCAGCACCGTGAACGGCGCCATCGTGATCGCCAGGTACAGGGCCACCCGGCCCCGAGCTTCGTCCGTCGGCACGGAGAAGAACACCGTCGACGCCAGCGCCACCGTGATCATCATGTCGCCCGCGCCGTTGATCGCGTGCAGCTCGATCAGCTTGCCGAGGCCCGACTCACCGGCCCCGTGCGCGTGCGTGGCCCGCCGGATCCCTTTGGCCGGACCGGTGATCGGACGGTGCAGCGCACGCCCGACGGCCCGGCCGGCCCGCCTGGCCGGTCCCGAGCCGTCGTCGGACGACCGTACGGGTGCCACACTCGACATAGTGCCCCACCCGGCCCCCGCGGGGCGCCTCCCGGCGCGTCGCGGAACCGGCGGCTTGTCCGCGAATCGGACCTTGCATGTGTGCCCAGGGCTTAAGAGGAGGTAGCGTGCGTAGCGCGCCACCGGCGGTTGCTCCTGGCCGCGCGCCTCTTCGTGATCCCGCAGAATGGATCGCAGTGAGGTGCGCCCGGAGTCCGATCGGGTGCGGACGTCGACGCGGCCCTCTGGTCCGCTCCGCCCGCTCCTCGTACGGACAGCACCACCGGGTCGTTGTGGACGACAGTACGGACGGCGCACACGTGAGACGGCGTAGGAGAGAACGAGACCAGTGAGTGCTGCGACGACGCGAAGCCGTACCCCGCGTACCCCCGACCGCCTGTGCGTCGAGGCGGTGGAACTCGCCCGCGCGGCCGCCGAGGAGGCAGCCTTCCCCGGCGTGGTGGGCGCCCACGTCTCCGCCGTGGCGGAGGGCGACCGCGTCGTCACCCACTTCTTCGAGTCCAAGGAACCGGGATACCGCGGCTGGCGCTGGGCCGTCACCGTCGCCCGCGCCTCCCGCGCCAAGAACGTCACCCTCGACGAAACGGTGCTGCTCCCCGGTGACGACGCCCTTCTGGCCCCCGAGTGGGTGCCGTGGAGCGAGCGGCTGCGCCCCGGCGACATGGGCCCGGGCGACCTGCTGCCCACCGAGGCCGACGACCTGCGGCTGGAGCCGGGCTGGTCGGGCGAGGACACGCCGCCGCCGAACTCCGTGGTCTCCACCGAGATGGCCGAACTGGTCGAGGCGGAGGACGCCGACGTCACCGACCGTGTGACGGTGCCCGCGCGCGGCTCCATCACGTCGGTCGCCGAGGAACTCGGCATGCGCCGGGCGCGTGTGCTCTCCCGGTACGGGCTGCACACCGCGGCCGACCGCTGGGACGAGTCCTTCGGCGCGAAGACCCCGATGGCGCAGGCCGCCCCCGCGTCGTGTGTGTCCTGCGGCTTCCTCGTCGCCGTCGGCGGCTCGCTGGGCCAGGCCTTCGGTGTCTGTGCGAACGAGTTCAGTCCGGCCGACGGCCGTCTGGTGTCGCTGTCCTACGGCTGCGGCGGCCACTCCGAGGCCGCGGTCATGCCGGCGCCGCTGCGGCCGGCCCCGCCGGTCCTGGACTCGATGGCCGCGGACGAGTTCGTCCTGCGCCCGGCCTCCGAATCGGGCTCCGCCCCGGCCCCGGACGTCCAGCCCGCAGACCTGGACCTCGGCCACTCGTAACCCCGGGCACCCGGCTGCGTCGGTATCCGGCCAGGTCGGCATCCGGCCCTGTCGGCACCCGGGCACTCGTAGGGGCTCTGCGTCAGGCGCTGTCAGTGCCGCGCGCAGCGCCCTGGCGCCCAGCGTCTCCGGCGCCCGGCTCCGTCGGCATCCGGCGCCCCTGGCGCCCCGCACCCCGGGCGGCCCCGGCACCCGTACGGGTTTCTCCGGGACGCGCGCCGTCAGCCCCGCACGTGGCGCCCCCGGCGCGCTCGGCACCCGGACGGGTCCGGGCCGCGCGCGGCGTCAGTCCCGTGCGCGGCGGCGGAAGAGGCGCTTCGCGCCGAAGGTCAGGGCCAGGGCGGCCGCCAGGACCAGGGCGCCCTTGGCGAAGCTGCCCGTCGGCTCCGGCGCGGTCGCCGCGTCCGGCGGGGATCCCGGCTGCGGCGAGGCCGAACCGGCGGGCGTGGCGGCCGCGGCCGCCACCGCGACGACCCGGCTGTTCGCGCCCTCCGAGCCGAACATGAGCGTCCCGCCGTCGGCCGTGTACGTCACCGACTCCGCCTGCCCCTGCCACGGCGCGTCGACCCGGTCGCCCTCGCCCTGCGGCCGGCCGTCCTTCCACGGGTACGTCCGGGCGGTGAAGTAGCCGCGCAGGGCCAGCCGGTTCCCGTCCGGGGAGAACGCCCCGTCCGTCACCCACGGGACGTCGGCGACCCGCCGGAACACGTTCGCCCCGCCCGCCGACAGCTCCGCGGGACCCTCGTACAGGCCGCCCCTGCTCTCGTGCTTGCTCGCGATGTAGACCCGTCCCGTCACCGGATGCACCATCAGGGACTCGGCGTCGCGCGGCCCGTCCTCGTACCGCACGGTGAACTGCGTTGCCTTGACGGTGACATCACCCAGTTGCTTCGGCTCCTGGAAGCGGTAGATCCACACGTGCTCCCAGGTGCCACCGCGGTTGTCGCCGATGTCCCCCACGTAGAGCTGCCCGTCCGGGCCCAGCGAGATCGCCTCGACGTCGCGCGGCCTGCCGATGCCCGTCAGCGTCACCCGGGCCACCGTGTTGCCGGTGGCCGAGTCCACCGCGTAGACGTACGGGCCGTCCTCGCTGTCGTTGTGCGTCCAGTAGACCCCCGGATGGATGCGGCTGGCCGCCAGCCCGCTCGACTCCTTGATCCTCGGGTCGGAGATGGTGAACGAGGACGCCCCGGGGGACTGCGCGGCGGACGCCGCACCCGGCAGCACGGCGACGACGACGGCGGCGGCGGTGAGGGCGGTGGCGGCGGCGCTCGCGAGGGCGGCGGCGGACGGCGGGGACAGGCGCATCCTCCCAGCCTGCCAGGAGCTGCCGCGTGTCCGGCGTCACAGGGGCTTCTGTCGCGTGATCCGCGATGATGACCGGATGCGTTTCATGTTCGTCGGCGACTCCATGACCATCGGACGCGCCGGCGACTACACCTGGCGCTACCGGATGTGGCAGCACCTCGACTCGACCTTCGGCGGCCCCTACCGGATCGTCGGCCCGCGCTGCGAGGTCTACGACACCACCGCCGACGCGCCCGTCAGCCACGACTACGCCGACCCGGGCTTCCCGGAGCACGCCCGCCGCCACCTGGCCGGCTGGGGCGAGGGCTGGCAGCACATGGCCCCAGTCATGGGCGAGACCGTGGCCGCGCACCGCCCCGACGTACTGCTGGTCTCCCTGGGCCTGATCGACCTCGGCTTCTACACCGACGCCGAGCAGACCGCCGACAACGTCCGCCGCTTCATAGCGGGGGCCCGCGCGGCCGGTCCCGGTGTCCGCATGGTGCTGCTGCCGGTCATCCCGAACAGCCGGGCCGAGGAGGACGCCCCCTTCGCGGCCGAGGTGACCCGCTTCAACGAGCTCCTCGCGAAGGCCGTGGCCGACCTCACCACGGACGCCTCGCCGATCCTGCTGGCCGCCCGCCCGGCCTCGTACGACATCCACCACGACACCTACGACGGCACCCACCCCAACGCCTCCGGCGAGCACCGGCTGGCGGGGGAGTTCGCGGCGGTCCTCCACCAGGCCTGGGGCATCGGCGCCCCCTACCGCCCGGCCCAGGACCCGTAACACGCCCCGTCGTTGCCCAGGGGGCGGCGGTCCGGGCCGGGCGGGCTGCCGGGGCCGGGCGGGCTGCCGGGGCCGGCGACGGGCCCCGGCAGCACGCGGCTCCACCCGATCACCAGGCGAAGGCCTCCGGGGACGGTCCCGGGCCGGGGAAGATCTCGTCCAGTCCGGCCAGCACCTCTTCGCTCAGCTCCAGTTCCAGCGCGCGCAGGGCGCTCTGCAGCTGCTCGGCGGTGCGCGGGCCGACGATGGGGCCCGTCACTCCCGGCCGGGTGAGCAGCCAGGCCAGGGCGGCCTCGCCCGGCTCCAGTCCGTGCTTGTCGAGCAGGTCCTCGTACGCCTGCACCTGTGCGCGCACCGTGCTGTTCGCGAGGGCGTCCGCCGACCGCCCGGAGGCCCGCCGGCCGCCGACGGCCTCCTTCTTGATGACGCCGCCCAGCAGCCCGCCGTGCAGCGGGGACCACGGGATGACGCCGAGGCCGTAGTCCTGGGCCGCCGGGACGACCTCCATCTCGGCGCGCCGCTCCGCGAGGTTGTAGAGGCACTGCTCACTGACCAGGCCCAGCATCCCGCGCCGGGCGGCCGTCTCGTTGGCCTGGGCGATCTTGTAGCCGGGGAAGTTGGAGGAGCCCGCGTAGAGGATCTTGCCCTGCTGGATGAGCACATCCACGGCCTGCCAGATCTCCTCGAAGGGGGTCCGGCGGTCCACGTGGTGGAACTGGTAGAGGTCGATGTGGTCGGTCTGGAGCCGCTTGAGGCTGGCGTCGACGGCCCGCCGGATGTTCAGAGCCGACAGCCGGTCCTCGTTGGGCCAGGTGTCTCCCTCGCGGGACATCGAGCCGTAGACCTTGGTGGCCAGCACCGTCTTCTCACGCCGGCCGCCGCCCTGCGCGAACCAGGTGCCGATGATCTCCTCGGTGCGGCCCTTGTTCTCCCCCCATCCGTACACATTGGCGGTATCCACGAAGTTCAGGCCTGCGTCGAGGGCCGAGTCCAGGATGCCGTGGCTGGTCGGTTCATCTGTCTGAGGACCGAAGTTCATCGTGCCGAGGACGAGTCGGCTGACCTTGAGTCCGGTGCGTCCGAGCTGCGTGTACTTCATGGACCCCAGCCAACTGCTTCGAGTCCACTCCAGGCAAGAGCGGCGCGTGGCACGCTCGCCCCCGCGAACGCACGGTGCGCGCGCAGGTGCGGGCGTACGGGCCCGCGCCGGAGGCTTTCGCCCGGCGGGCGCCGCCCGGCGGCCGCCGCAGGGGCTACTGGCCGGTGGCGGCCGCCACGGCGACGACGAGGAACATCAGCACGAGCACGCCGGCCATCACACGGTTTCTGGTCTTGGGATCCACCCGTCGAGCGTAACGCGGCAGCCCCCGCATCATGGACGCAGGGGCTGTGCCGTGGTGGGTGCGCTGCCGGCCGTGGCCGGGCGGTCACTGCCAGCTCATGTCACCGTTCTGGGCGGCGACCGGGGGCTTCGCGGCGGAGACCGGGGCCGCGGAGGCGACGGCCGGGGCGCCGAGGACGAGGGCGAGGGCGACGACCGCGGCGGCCTTGACGATGCGGGTGGTGTTCATGATGTCCGGTGTCCCTTCGGAGGTGCCGTGAGGTGGCGAGTCGGTGGCTTCCCGGTCGGTCCCGCACCCCGCGGTGGCGCTGTCCCGTTCCGGTGAGACATAGCTAAGCCGCAGCTCAGCGGGGGGTGAAGAGATATCGGCTGGCCCAAACCGTCCGTGGACGGATGAGGACACGGACGAGGACAGGGGCCTGGCCCGGACCGTCCCGGTCGCTGCCCGGCGGAGTCAGCCGCTCCGCTGCTCCAGCAGGGCCATCGGCATCAGCGGGACGCCGACGTCCAGCAGGCGCGCAGTCGGCAGCACCCGCGCGCCGAGCAGGCGGCGGCAGACGGACTCGGCATGCCGCTCCGCCTCCTCCAGGGATTCCGAGAGCAGGTAGAAGCCGAGGGTGAAGTGCTCCGCGGACTGCGGGTGCACGGCCAGGTGCTCCACCCGGTCCCGCGGGCGCAGCCCGGCACGGGCGGCCTCGCGCAGGTCATCGGGCACTTCCACCGGAGGGACCGTCCGCAGACGGGCATGGACGAGGTACATGCCTCCACGGTCGCCCCGCCGGCCCCGCCCCGGACACCGAACCGGCTGGCCGTTTGTGGCCCTGGACACATCGGGCCAGGCGGCGCTTCTTTGAGATGATCTTCTCGTTGAAGTGCCAACGGGGTGGGGGGAACCACATGTTGACCGAACTGGGCCTCGATGCGAGAGCCGAAGCCGTCTACCGCGCCATGCTCATGGAACCCGGGTCCGGCGTCGCCGCGCTCGCCGGCACCGTGGGGATCGGCGAGGACGACGTACGCGAGGCCCTGGACCTGCTGAGCGAGCTGGCCCTGGTCCAGCCGTCCGCAGAGGCCGGCGGGCGGCTGCGTGCCGTCTCCCCGGACATCGGGATGGAGATCCTGATGGCCCGGGGACAGGCGGAACTCGCCGCGCAGCAGCAGCGGCTGGAAGCGTCCCGGGCCGCCGCGGCCCGGCTGATCTCGGAGTACTCGGAGCTGCGGCCGGCCGCCCGGCATCCGGGCGTGGAGCAGCTCATCGGCCTCGACGCGGTCCGCGACCGGCTGGTCGCGCTGACCCGGGAGACGAAGGAGGAACTCCTGGCGTTCTCGCCGGACGCCACGCTGAGCGAGACGGCCCTGGCCGCGTCGCGCCCGCTGAACAGGACGCTGCTCGAACGCGGCGTCCGTATGCGCACCCTCTACCTGGACAGCGTGCGCAACAGCCGCCCCTCCGTCGAGCACGCCAACTGGCTCACGGAGCTCGGCGGCCAGGTCCGTACGGTGGCGTCGCTCCCGACGCGGATGCTCATCGTGGACCGCAGGACGGCGCTGATCCCGGTGAGCGACGACTCCGCGGCGGGCGCGGTCGTCCTGACCGGGCACGGCATGCTGGTCGCCCTCTGCGCGCTCTTCGAGTCGACGTGGGCGTCGGCGCAGCCGCTGGCGGAGGTGGCCGTCCTCGGGCCGGACGGCCTGACCGCGCAACAGACGGCAGCGGTACGGCTGCTGGCCGAGGGGCATACGGACGACGCGATAGCCAAGCGGCTGGGTGTCTCCTCGCGCACGGCCCGGCGCATCGCCAACGAGCTGATGGAGCGGCTCGGTGCCCGCAGCCGCTTCGAGGCCGGGGTCCGGGCCGTCCAGGAGGGCTGGCTGCCCACGCGCGCCTAGGTTCTGCCGGTACCGAAGCCGCCCGGCGGGATCACGAGAGTGGTCCCGCCGGGCGGTTTTCGTATGTGCGGGCGGGAGAGCGCACGGAGGGGCCGGATCAGGCCACTGTGGACAGGTCCGGCCATGGCCCGTTCGGGCCAGTCGATCTCTCTTCCGCCCGGCCCGGGCGGCGGCGAATCTATTGCTTGTCAGCGGGGCAGCCCCCCGGGGACGAGCACCGAAGGACCTGAAGACCCTTCAACGGACGCCACCGCGGGACGTCCTGGGGCGACGGGTTCAAGCCACCAGATCATTTCGTTTCGGAAGGACGAAGCTCCCCATGCGTACGGGAATCCTCAGGGCCACCGCGGTCGTCGCCCTCACCCTCGCCATCACCTCCGTAGCGCCGATGGCCTCCGCCCACGCCCCCGCCCACCCGGTCCCGGCGACCGGAACGGCCGGCCCGCCGGGCACCCCGCTCACCCCGCTCACCGCGGTGGCCGGCTCCCGCTAGGCGCACCGCACCGCACCCGCACCCTTCGCAGCACCCGCAGCACCCGCAGCACCCGCAGCACCCGCACCACCCGCAGGCCCCCAGGACCGCTGTACCTGCAGGACAGCTGTCCGTCCGCCACACCGCGCACACCGCGCACACCGCGCCTCGTAGGACCGCCGGTCGAGCCCTCGCTCCCGGCCCTCCAGACCTCCTGACCCGCCAGAACCGGAGCACAGCCATGTCCCGACACCTGCCCAGAACCCGCCACGCGGCCGTCGCCGCACTGATAGCCGCAGCCGTCGCCGCCGGCACCGTGGTCGCCGTCGACTCCGCGGCGGTCGCCGCACCGGCCGCCGTCACCGCCGAAACCCCCACGAACCCCGACTACGGCAGCCCCGGCCAGGGCGAGGAGGAAGCGGTCGACGGGGAGTTCCGGGCGACGAGCTTCGCCGCGGCGACCTCCACGCAGATCACCCGCAGTTCAGTCATCGCCCGGGCCAAGAGCTGGGTCGGTATCGGGCTGGGCTACAGCAGCGGCGGCCGTCACAACGGATACCGCACGGACTGTTCCGGCTTCGTCTCGATGGCCTGGGACCTGGACTTCCAGCCGGCCACCAACAGCTTCGCCTCCCGTGGCGTGACCGAGCCGATCACCAAGTCCGAACTGAAGCCGGGCGACGCCCTCCTGGACGACGACCCGGGCGCCTCCGGACACGTCGTCCTCTTCGAGAAGTGGGCCAACTCCGACCGCACGCAGTACTGGGGCTTCGACTTCACGCCCAGCGGAGTCCACCATCGCGTCTACGACTACCCGTACTACCCGGGCTACGGCCCCTATGCGCCCGTCCGCTACAAGAACATCGTCGACGACGTGACCACCCCGCCGGCGCCCAAGCCCGGCATGACCGACCTCGTCGCGGCCGACATCAACGGCGACTTTGTGGACGACGTGGTCGGCGTCGAGGCCTCGACCGGCAAGCTGTGGCTCTACAAGGGCGCCTCCAACGGCACCATCGCCTCCGGCGGCAACCGCGTGGAGATAGGCAGCGGCGGCTGGAACGGCATGGCCGACCTGGCCGCCGGCGACTACAACGGCGACCGCAAGGACGACATCGTCGCGGTCGAGGAGGCCAGCGGAAAGCTGTACCTCTACCCGGGCACCGGCAGCGGTCTCTCCTCCCGCAAGGAGATCGGCTCCGGCGGCTGGAACGGCATGACCCAGCTGATGGGCGGCGACTTCAACGGCGACGGCAAGGCCGATGTCGCCGCCGTCGAGGAGTCGACGGGCAAGCTGTGGCTCTACAAGGGCAACGGCACCGGGTCGATCGGCGGCGGAAGCAGCCGCGTACTGATCGGTTCCGGCGGCTGGAAGAGCCTGCACGACCTGGTCGGCATGGACGTCGACAACGACGGCAGGACCGACGTCGTCGGGGCGGAGACCTCGACGGGCAAGCTCTTCCTCTACAAGAGCAACGGCACCGGCCTGGGCGCCCGCACCGAGATCGGCTCGGGCGGCTGGAACGGCATGAACGACCTCATCGGCGGCGACTTCACCTCGAACGCGAACGACGACCTCGTCGGCGTCGAGAAGGCCACCGGAAAGCTCTACCTCTACCCGGGCACCGGCACGGGTCTGGGGGCGCGCAAGGAGATCGGCTCCGGCGGCTGGTAGCCACGGCGCATCTCTCCCCGCTCTCCTTTCGCAACTCCCCTTCCCTGACGCTCTGTTTGGCACCCTCGTGCCGGTTTGGAAGCATTCCCATGTCTGTTGAGACCACCACCTCCGCCACCGCCTCCGCCGCCTCCACCCCCGCCTCCGCCCCCTCCTTCTCCCGTCTGATGTCGCGCCGGGTCCGCATCGCCACCGGCCTCGTCTGCGCCACCGTCGCCGCGGTCGCCCTCTCCGCCGGCGGTGCGAACGCCGACGGCGGTCCGGCGGACCCGCACGGCGACATGACCGAGCTGACCGCGGCCGACCTCGGCCTGCCCGAAAGCACGCAGATGATGGCCATGGCGGCCAGCGCCGGCGACGACCGCCCGGACTTCCAGATGCCGTTCAAGTGCGGCGAGACCTGGCAGGGTGCCTCCCGCACCTACCACAGCCCCACCGCCAACGCGATCGACTGGACGCAGGGCGGCTCGACCGTCAACTCCCCGGTCGTGGCGAGCGCCGACGGTGTCGTGTCCAAGGTGCGGGACCTGGGCGGCTCCAGCTACGGCAAGTACGTGGTCATCAACCACGGCGGCGGCTGGTCCACCGTCTACGCCCACCTCAACGGCTTCAACACCTCCACCGGCGCCACGGTCAAGGCCGGACAGCAGATCGGCATCGTCGGCAGCACCGGCAACTCCTCCGGCGCCCACCTGCACTACGAGCAGCGCCACGACCTGGTCGACCAGCGCACGGTCTTCAACGGCACCGCCTTCGGCGGCTCCGGCTCCTGGTCCAAGTCGCTGACCAGCAAGAACTGCGAGACCAAGGCTCCGGAGCCGAAGCCCGAGGGTCCCGGTGACGGAGGTACCGCCTCCTCCGGCATGGTCGACCTGGCCTCGGCCGACCTCAACGGCGACAACGTGGTCGACGTCGCCGCGGTGGAGGCGTCCACCGGCAAGCTGTGGCTCTACAAGGGTGCCTCCAACGGCACCATCGCCTCCGGCAGCAACCGCGTCCTGATCGGCTCGGGCGGCTGGAACGGCATGTCCAACCTGACCGGCGGCGACTTCACCGGCGACGGCAAGGACGACATCGTCGCGGTCGAGGAGTCCACCGGCAAGCTGTGGCTCTACAAGGGCGCCGACAACTCGACGATCGCCTCCGGCAGCAACCGCGTCCTGATCGGTTCGGGCGGCTGGAACGGCATGTCCAACCTGACCGCCCTCAACCTCAACGGGGACAAGATCGCCGACCTGGCGGCCGTCGACAAGTCCACCGGCAAGCTGTACCTCTACCCGGGCAACGGCACCGGCCTGAACGCCCGCAAGGAGATCGGCTCCGGCGGCTGGAACGGCATGTCGAACCTGACCGGCATGGACCTCAACAACAGCGGACGCCAGGACCTGGTCGCGGTGGAGAAGTCCACGGGCAAGCTGTTCATGTACCCCGGTGACAAGGGCTACCTGAGCCCGCGCATCCTGATCGGCTCGGGCGGCTGGAACGGCATGTCCGACCTGATCGGCGGCGACCTGCTGAACTCGCAGCTGTCGGACGACCTGATCGCGGTCCAGAACTCCACCGGCAAGCTCTACCTCTACCCGGGCACCGGCTCGGGCGGCCTGGGCGCCCGCAAGGAGATCGGTGTCGGCGGCTGGTAAGCAGCAGCTGAGCGGCGACCGAGCGGCGGCTGAGCAGCCTCCGGTGAACACCTGAAACGAAGACACGTGAGGCGGCCCGTCCCTGCAGGACGGGCCGCCTCACGGCGTTCGCAGCGGCCAGGCGCGCACAGTCTCGTAGCGGGGCTGTTCGCCCGGCACCCCGCTCACGGGCAGGTGGCTGCGGACCAGGCTGAGCGTGTCCACCTGCCAGGCCGTGCCCTCGAATCCGGCGAGGGCGTCCAGGTACGGGCGCAGGGGCGTGGCGGCATGCCCGTGGCCGTGCCCCTGCCGGTGGCCGTGTCCCTGCGCGTGGTTGCGGGCCAGGGTGAGGTGCGGGGTGTACCGGTGGTGCTGCTCCATCGGGATCCCGGCCCGCCGCGCGGCGGCGTCGGCCCGGTCGGCGAGCAGCCGCATGGCGTCGAGGTCCCCGGCGGCGCCGGTCCACAGGGCGCGGTCGCCGAAGTGCCCGCAGCCGTGCAGGCGCAGCCCGAACGGCTCCGTACGGTGGGCGGCCCGCTCCAGCCGGGTGTGCAGCTCGGGGAGCGCGTCGTCACGGACCTCGCCCATGAAGGCGAGCGTGAAGTGCCAGCCGGCTTCTGCGGTCCAGGTGAGCCGGTCGTCGAGGAGCGGCCGTACGGCTTCCCGCAGCTCGGCGACGGCCTCCTCGGGCGGCAGAACGGCGGCGAACAGTCTCATGCGGTGAGCGTATGCCCTGCACCCCGCCGGCCGAAGGGGCTCCGCCGGGCGGGGCCGGAATGCGCGGAGGGCAGTCCCGGCCCCGCCGGCGTCTGCCGGAGGCGGGTTCTAGGCGACCGTCACCAGCTCGCGGCGGTGCGGCACGGCCGGGACGAAGGCCACCCCGTGGCGGCCGACCCGCAGCCGGAGGTTGCCGACCCGGGCCAGGACGACGCCGATGGCCACGGACGCGGCCAGCGAGATCAGGGCGCCCGAGGCCATGCCGACGCGCGCGCCGTAGGTGTCCGTGATCCAGCCGAGCAGCGGGGCGCCCAGCGGGGTGCCGCCGGTGAAGACCATCATGAACAGGGCCATGACCCGGCCGCGCATCTCGGGGTCGGTGGCCATCTGCACGCTGGAGTTGGCGGTGACGTTGACCGTCAGGCCGAAGACGCCGATGGGCACGAGCAGCGCGGCGAACAGCCAGAATCCGGGGGCGAAGGCCGTCACGAGCAGCAGTACGGAGAACAGTACGGCCGCGGCCACCAGCAGCCGCAGGCGGGAATGTCCGCGCCGGGCCGCGAGCAGGGCACCCGCGAGGGAGCCGGCCGCGATCAGGGTGTTGAAGAGTCCGTAGGTGCCCGCGTCGCCGTGGAAGACGTCGTTCACGAAGGCCGACAGCCAGATCGGGAAGTTGAACCCGAAGGTGCCGACGAAGCCGACGAGGACGATCGGCCAGACCAGCTCGGGCCGGCCGGCGACGTAGCGCAGTCCTTCGCGCAGCTGCCCCTTGGCGCGCGGCCGGGGCGGGGCGGGGTGCAGTTCCTTCGTGCGCATCATCAGCAGGCCGGCGATGGGCGCGGCGAAGGACAGTCCGTTGAGCAGGAAGGCCCAGCCGGAGCCGACGGCGGTGATCAGCACGCCTGCGATCGCCGGACCGACCAGCCGTGCGGACTGGAAGTTGGCCGAGTTGAGGCTGACGGCGTTGGCGACCTGGTCCTTGCCGACCATCTCGGGGACGAACGTCTGCCGGGCCGGGTTGTCCACGACGGTGATCAGGCCGAGGAGGAGGGCCGCGAGGTAGACGTGCCAGACCTGGACGTGTCCGGCCAGGGTGAGGGCGGCGAGCGCGATGCCGGTCAGGCCCATCGCGCTCTGGGTGGCGAGGAGCAGGGGCCGCTTGGGCAGCCGGTCGGCGAGTACGCCTCCGTAGAGGCCGAACACCAGCATCGGCAGGAACTGCAGGGCGATGGTGATACCGACGGCGGAGGCGGAGCCGGTCAGTGAGAGGACCAGCCAGTCCTGGGCGATGCGCTGCATCCAGGTGCCGGTGTTCGAGACGACCTGCCCGGTCGCGAAGAGCCGGTAGTTGCGGATCCGCAGCGAGCTGAACATCCCGCGGTTCCTGCTCGCGGGTGCGGCGGGTGCCGCGTGTGCCGCGGGTGCCGCGGGTCGC
The DNA here is from genome assembly GCF_001005295.1 of Streptomyces yangpuensis. Classification (GTDB taxonomy): domain Bacteria; phylum Actinomycetota; class Actinomycetes; order Streptomycetales; family Streptomycetaceae; genus Streptomyces; species Streptomyces yangpuensis. Next base: position 171,634 of record NZ_LBMK01000004.1, read on the forward strand.
GCGGCGGTAGTGGGGGTGGATATGTGGCCGGGTGCGGAGTCTGCTCCGTTTCCCGTACTCAAAAGCGTTCGCCTCCTGGCGTCGTTCCTACAGGTGCGCGAGCTTCTCCAGGACGGGTGCGGCCGCGCGCAGCTTGGCCCATTCGTCCTCGGTCAGCTCTGCCGCGAGCCCGGCCAGGAAGGCGTTGCGCTTGCGGCGGCTCTCTTCGAGCATCGCTTCGGCCTCCTCCGTCTGGCGGACCACCTTCTGGCGGCGGTCGTCGGGGTGCGGTTCCAGCGTGACCAGTCCCTTGGCTTCCAGCAACGCGACGATGCGCGTCATGGACGGCGGCTGGACGTGCTCCCGCCGTGCCAGCTCACCCGGGGTGGCCTGGCCGCAGCGGGCGAGGGTGCCGAGGACCGACATCTCGGTCGGGCTCAGCGACTCGTCGACGCGCTGGTGCTTCAGGCGCCGCCCCAGCCGCATGACGGCGGAGCGGAGGTCGTTCACGGCGGCAGCGTCGTCGCCATGGGAGAGGTCAGGCATGTATTTAGAATAACTCATTACTCTCGCTAAAGAACACCGGATTTCTCCGGCCATGCGGGGGGTCACTCGTACGGGTGAGTCGGCGGCCGAAAGTGACCCGCGTGCGCCCCCTCTGCCCCGACTCTTTCGGCATGGGGACACATGTGCTGAGCATGCGCATAGACGGGGAGCTCCTCGACAGGCTCCGGATCCATGCCGCCAAACGCGGAATGAGCGTCCAGGACTATGTGGTCCGGACGCTCATTCGCGACGACTTCGACGAGCGCTTCAAGGCGGCCGTTGACGAGACGGAGAAGTTCTACGGGCTGACGTGAGCCCGCCCCGCTGAGCCGGCTAGCCGAGGCCGAGCGCGGGCATCGCGTAGTAGAAGACGAACACCGCCGACACCACGTACATGGCGGTCGGGACCTCGCGGCCCCGGCCGGTCGCCAGGCGCAGCACGCTGAAGGCGATGAAGCCGATGCCGATGCCGTTGGTGATCGAGTAGGTGAAGGGCATCATCACCATGGCCAGGAAGGCCGGGACGGCGATGGTGAAGTCGCTCCAGTCGATGTCCCTGACCGATCCCGCCAGGATCAGGAAGCCCACCGCGACCAGCGCGGGCGTGGCGGCCTGCGACGGGACCATGGTCGCCAGCGGGGTGAGGAACAGCGCCACGGCGAAGAGGCCGCCCGTCACGACGTTCGCCAGACCCGTACGGGCCCCCTCGCCGACACCGGCAGTGGACTCCACGAAGCAGGTGGTCGCCGAGGAGGAGGTCGCGCCGCCCGAGGCGACGGCGAGGCCGTCGACGAACAGGACCCGGTTGATGCCGGGGAACTCGCCGGTCTTCCTGTCGACCAGCTTGGCCTCGTCGCCGACGCCCAGGATCGTGCCCATGGCGTCGAAGAAGCAGGACAGCAGCACGGTGAAGACGAACAGGATGCCGGTCAGCAGCCCGACCTTGCCGAAGCCGCCGAACAGGCTGACCTGGCCGACGAGCCCGAAGTCCGGCGAGGCGACGGGGTTGCCGGGCCAGGCCGGGACGGTCAGGCCCCAGCCGGAGTCGGGCAGGTCGGCGACGAGCTGGACGACGACCGCGACCAGGGTCATGGCCACGATGGAGATCAGGATCGCGCCCGGGACCTTGCGGATCAGCAGGGCGAGGGTGAGCAGCGTACCGATCGCGAAGATCAGTACGGGCCAGCCGTGCAGGTGGCCGTCGCTGCCGAGCTGGAGCGGGACCGTGGTGTGCGCGGCGTCCGGGATGCGGGAGACGAAGCCGGAGTCGACCAGGCCGATCAGCATGATGAACAGGCCGATACCGATGGCGATGCCCTTGCGCAGTCCCAGCGGGACGGCGTTCATGACGCGCTCGCGCAGCCCGGTGGCGACCAGCAGCATCACCACGAAGCCGGCCAGGACCACCATGCCCATCGCATCGGGCCAGCTCATGCGCGGGGCGAGCTGAAGGGCCACGACGGTGTTCACGCCGAGGCCGGCGGCGAGCGCGATGGGGACGTTGCCGATGACGCCCATGAGGAGCGTGGTGAAGGCGGCCGTCAGGACGGTGGCCGTCACGAGCTGGCCGCTGTCGAGCTGGTTCCCGTACATGTCCTTCGCGCTGCCCAGGATGATCGGGTTCAGCACGATGATGTACGCCATGGCGAAGAAGGTCGCGAAACCGCCGCGGACCTCGCGGGCGACGGTCGAGCCGCGCTCGGAGAGCTTGAAGAAGCGGTCCAGCCTGCCGGAGGGTTCCCGGGGGGCGGGCTCCGGAGCGGCGGGTGCGGGGGCGGGGGCCGGGGTGCTCATACGGTCCTCATTGGTGGTTCATACGAAGAAAATGGGCCGCGCCCAAACCGTTTCAGTATGAACACATCAGGGAATGGCCGTCCATCTCCGCGCGTAGACCGTGCGAGGGGTCTTTCCGGCGCCCGCTTAAACTTGCGACATGGCGAAATGGATTGCGAAGCACGAGGCGCCCGAGCCCCTGGAGGGCCCCGTCGTCGCGACGGTCACGGGCGGCACGATCCTGTGGTTCGCCCTCTTCGTGGTCCAGCTGCCCTTCTACGGGTGGTTCGCCGACCGCGGCCAGCTGTGGTGGGTCTGGACCTGCGCGGCCGGGGGCTTCCTCGGCCTGATCGGCATCTGGTACGTCCGCGGCCGCGAAGCCGCCCTGAAACGCCACGCCGCCGCCACCGCTGCGCAGGCTCAGCAGGACACCCCCTAGCGCTGTTGCCCGCCCCGGAGCGCCCGTCCGGGCCGAGGTCGCTCGGCTGTGCCGGCGCCCGAGGGGTGGGACGCTCCGGGATGTCCCCGCAGGCCGAGCGAACCCACCGCTGTCCGGCGGGCCGGTCCGGCGAAGGGTTCGCGAGCCGAGGAGACGTCCCGGAGGGGCACCGCCCCGCCCCGAAGCCCGCTCCCCGCACCGCGGCCGGACCACCCGAAGCCGCGCCTCCGCGCCGGGCCCAGCCGGGCCGAAGCCCCGCCTACGCGCCGGGCCCAGCCGGGCCGAAACCGCCCCCCGCCCCGGCCCCGGCCGACGCACGCGCCCGGGGAATCGCCTCCCCGTGGGACGACACCGGCTCCCCGCGGGGCGACACCGCCTCCTACCAGCGGACGATTCACGTCATCCCCAAGTCGTTTCTTCGGGCTTCTCGGCGGGTGAAGCCCTCCGCCCCCGCTTACCGTCGAAGGCATGACGGAGCGGGCGAGGATCGACCATGACGGGCGGGAGCCGAGCGGCGGACCCGGCACGGCCATTGACGCCGGGGCGGAGCTGGACCCCGTACACCCCGTGCGGCCACCGGCGCCCCGCTTCAAGCCGGGCGGCCTGACCACCGCCGAGGTCGCCGAGCGCGTGGCCCGCGGAGACGTCAACGACGTCCCGGTGCGCTCCTCCCGGTCCACCACCGACATCGTCCGCGGCAACGTCTTCACCCGCTTCAACGCGATCATCGGCGTCCTCTGGGTGATCATGCTCGTCGTCGCGCCGATCCAGGACAGCCTCTTCGGCTTCGTGATCATCGCGAACACCGGCATCGGCATCATCCAGGAACTGCGCGCGAAGAAGACCCTCGACGGCCTCGCCGTCATCGGCGAGGCCAAACCCAGCGTCCGCCGCGACGGCCGGACCGCGGAGATCTCCACCTCCGAGATCGTCCTCGGCGACGTCATCGAACTCGGTCCGGGCGACAAGGTCGTCGTCGACGGGTCCGTCGGCGAGGCCGACGGCCTGGAGATCGACGAGTCCCTGCTCACCGGCGAGGCCGACCCCGTCCTGAAGAAGCCCGGCGACCAGGTCATGTCCGGTTCCTTCGTGGTCGCCGGCGGCGGCGCGTTCACCGCCACCAAGGTCGGCCGCGAGGCCTACGCCGCCCAGCTGGCCGAAGAGGCCTCCCGCTTCACTCTCGTCCACTCCGAGCTGCGCTCCGGCATCTCCACCATCCTCAAGTACGTCACGTGGATGATGATCCCGACCTCCATCGGCCTGATCATCAGCCAGCTCGTCGTCAAGGAGAACAACCTCAACGACGCCATCGCGCGCACCGTCGGCGGAATCGTGCCGATGATCCCCGAGGGGCTCGTCCTCCTCACCTCCGTGGCCTTCGCGATCGGCGTCATCCGCCTCGGCCGCAAGCAGTGCCTCGTGCAGGAGCTGCCCGCCATCGAGGGCCTCGCCCGCGTCGACGTGGTCTGCCTCGACAAGACGGGCACCCTCACCGAGGGCGGCATGGACGTCACCGAGCTCCGCCCGCTCGGCGGCGCGGACCCCGCGTACGTCAAGAAGGTGCTCGGCGCCCTCGGCGAGTCCGACCCGCGCCCCAACGCCAGCCTCCAGGCGATCATCGACGCCTACCCCGACAGCGCCGAGTGGCGGTGCACCGAGTCCCTGCCCTTCTCCTCCGCCCGCAAGTACAGCGGCGCCAGCTTCAGCGAGGGCGACGGCGAGAACAACACCTGGCTGCTCGGCGCCCCCGACGTCCTGCTGCCCGCCGGGGACCCCGCCCTCGACGAGATCAACGACCTCAACGAACAGGGCCTGCGCGTCCTGCTGCTCGCCCGGTCCGCCCGCGAACTGGACGACGAGGCCGTCGCCACCGGCGTCCGGCCCACCGCCCTGGTCGTCCTGGAGCAGCGGCTGCGCCCCGACGCCGCCGACACGCTGCGCTACTTCGAGGACCAGAACGTCAGGGCGAAGGTCATCTCCGGCGACAACGCGATCTCCGTCGGCGCGGTCGCCGGCAAACTGGGCCTGCCCGGCGCGCAGAACACCGTCGACGCCCGGGGGCTCCCCACCGAGCAGGCCGAGATGGCCGAGGTCCTCGACGGCAATTCCGTCTTCGGACGCGTGACCCCGCAGCAGAAGCGGGACATGGTCGGCGCCCTGCAGTCCAAGGGCCACACCGTCGCCATGACCGGCGACGGCGTCAACGACGTCCTCGCCCTCAAGGACGCCGACATCGGCGTCTCGATGGGCTCGGGCTCGGAGGCCACCCGCGCGGTCGCGCAGATCGTCCTCCTCAACAACAGCTTCTCCACCCTCCCGTCGGTGGTCGCCGAGGGCCGCCGGGTCATCGGCAACATCACGCGCGTGGCGACCCTCTTCCTCACCAAGACGGTCTACTCCGTCCTGCTGGCCATCCTGGTGGTCTGCTCGCAGGTCGAGTACCCCTTCCTGCCGCGCCACCTGACCCTGCTGTCCACCCTCACCATCGGCATCCCGGCGTTCTTCCTGGCCCTGGCCCCGAACAAGGAACGCGCGAGGGCGCACTTCGTGAGGCGGGTGATGCGGTACGCGATCCCCGGCGGCGTGATCGCGGCGACGGCCACCTTCGCCACCTACCTGATCGCCCGGCACCACTACACGGGCGCGGACGCCCTGCCCGCGGAGACCAGCGCGGCGACGCTGACGCTGTTCCTGACCTCGATGTGGGTCCTCGCGATCATCGCCCGCCCGTACACGTGGTGGCGCGTGGCCCTGGTGGGCGCGATGGGCGGCGCCTTCCTGATCGTCCTGGTCGTGCCGTGGCTCCAGGACTTCTTCCAGCTCAAGCTGGTCGGAACCACCATGCCGTGGACCGCGGTGGCGGTCGCGGCGGCCGCCGCGACCCTCATCGAGTTCACCTTCCGCTGGGTGGACCGCAAGTTCCCGGCCTGATTGGCTCGTTGTTCGCTTGTCAGTGCGAACAGGTCTTCCTTCTGAGAGATTCGGTTGATCCACAGCCGTGATTCCCAGGGGGGAAACAGCACATGACACCTACGCCTGTTCGCGTCGCATTACCGGCAGCGGCTCTGGCCGTGGCACTCGGTCTGGCCGCCGCGCAGCCCGCGGCCGCCGCCACGGACCCGGCGGCACCCACGGTCACGGCGCCCCGGACCAGCCCGGCCCCCGGCTTCGCCGGCGAGGGCCTGTCCTCCGACTGCTACACCGACCCGTACTCCGGCTCCGGCGCCGGCTGGGTCGGGCTGACCGACGTCACCACCCGCGTCACCGCCACCTCCCCGTCCGGTGCGCAGCTCCGGACGGCATTCCAGCTCTGGGACACCTCGTACGGGGGCGGCCGGACGGAGCAGTCGACCTCCTGGTCCACGTATCCGGAGGTGAGCACGGTCCTCTCCCGCGACCTGCTGAAGGACGGCGGCCAGTACGCGTGGCGCGCCCGTGCCACCGACGGGAAACTGACCGGCCCGTACACGGCCTGGTGCCACTTCCGTGTCGACCACACCCCGCCGACGGCCGAGGTGACCACGGACACCATGCCCAAGAAGGTCGGCGTGGAGGCGACGTTCACGCTGAAGGGCACGGACACCGGCTCGGAGATCGCCTGCGCCCGCTGGCAGGACACGCCCGTCTTCGGCGTCGGCTGGAGCTGCTCGGACGGGGCGACCGACTCCCGTGTCGTGCGCCTGGTGGACGGCTCCGCCGACATCAGGGTGAAGCCCACGGACTGGGGCACCCAGTCCGTCCACCTCCAGACGATGGACAACGCGGGCAACGTCTCCCAGCCGGTCCGGCTGGACTACTACGCGCAGCCGAGTACGGCCCCCGCCGCCTTCGGCGACATCGACGCCGACGGCAGGCCGGACGTGCTCGTCCCGGACGCCGCGGGCAACCTGCGCAAGCCCGGTTCGAACCCGTCGGCCACCCCGAACGCGCGTGCCGGGGCCGCTCCCGGCGAGAGCGGGAGCTGGGCGGACGTCCAGTACACCCACCGCGGCACCCTGGGATACCAGCGGGTGGACGACCTGCTGGCGCACGCTCCCGGCAGCCCGTACCTCTCTCTGTACGACAACGACGGGGCCGGCCACTTCACCGGTCAGGCGCCGATGACCGTCAGCAAGCCGACCGTCTGCCGCAACGCGCAGCGCCTGACCGTCGACTGCGGCAATCACGGCCTCGGACCCGACTGGTCGAAAGTCACGCAGATCGCGGCCTACGGCTCCCCCCGCGGCGACAGCGCGGTCAACGGGTTCCTGCCGGACACGTCGCTGCTGTTCGTGGAGAACGGCCGCCTGTGGCTGGTGGAGCGGGGCTTCTCCAACGACCTCGACGACGAGGCCGTCCTCCTCTCGGGCAACGACACCCGCTGGGCCGGCTACGAGCTGCTCACCCCGGGCCGTGCCCAGGGGACCGACTTCCCCACCCTGTGGGCCCGCTCCCCGCAGGACGGCGCCGTCCGCGCCTTCTCCGTCACCGGCACCCCGGCCGCCCCGGTGTTCTCCGCCTTCGCCGACCCGGCCGCCGGGCCGGTCCTGACCACCCTGGCCCCCGCCGCGCACCCGCGCGTCGGTTCCGACGGCGACCTCACGGGTGACGGCCTGCCGGACCTCTGGTCCGCGGACGCCGCCGGCAAGGTCACCGTCTTCCCGGGTACGGGGACGACCACCGAGTACCCGACGGTGACGGGGTTCGCCCCGGCCGCCTGACCGGCAGGAACGCCCCGCATGGACTCGTCTAGGCCAGGCCGTCCGCCTGGAGGCCGGTGAGGACGGCCTGGCCCAGGGTGTGGACCGCGGACTGGGGGCGGACCATCACCGTGAACTCCTTGATCCGGCCCGCCCCGTCGAAGTGCAGCATGTCGATGCCGTGGATCTCCTTGCCGTCCACCATGGCCCGGAAGGGCAGGACCGACGCCTGCGCCTCGGTGCCGTCCGCGCTCGTCTCGGTCGCGCCGTCGAAGTGGCCGACGTAGCGCAGGTCCTCGAAGACGCGCAGCAGGACCCCGAAGAGCCCCAGCACCATCGGCCTGCCCTCGAACGGGCGGAACTTCACCGGGCTGTACAGCCTGATGTCCTCGGTGAACAGGTCCTCCAGTGCGGACAGGTCGCGCTTCTCCACGGCGGCACGGAAGCGTTCTGCGGTCTCCGTCACGGACTCCACGGCTCCTCCTGATGCTGATGCGTACGGATACTCAAGAAATTGACTAGTCAGTTTCGTGAGTATCATGCGGGGGAGCACGAGGAAAAGGGAAGGGGGCAGCCGCGATGGCCCTGCGACATGCCGTACTGGCGGCGCTGCTGGACGGCGAGTTCAGCGGCTACGAGCTGGCGAAGTCCTTCGACATCGGCGTCGCGAACTTCTGGCACGCCTCCCCCCAGCAGCTCTACACCGAGCTCACCAAGCTGGAGAAGGAAGGCCTGGTCGAGGGGCGGCAGGTGGTCCAGGAGACCCGGCCCAACAAACGCCTCTTCCGGGTCACCGACGCCGGCCGGACCGAGCTGGAGGACTTCGCGGCCGCCGCGTCCAGGCCCTCGGTCATCCGCGACGACCTCCTCGTCAAGGTCCAGAACGCCGACCGGATCGGCACCGGACCCGTGATCGCACAGCTCGAGGAACGGGCGTCCGCGGCCGACGCCAAGCTCGAACTCCTCGGCAAGGTCCTGCGCAAGATGCGCGGCGAGCTCACCGAGGAGGAGTTCCTGCTCCACGGCGAACGCATCGGCGGGTACCTGACCTGCCTGCGCGGCATCGCCTTCGAGCAGGGCCACCGCGACTGGTGCCGCCGCAGCGCGGCGATCCTGCGAGAGAGGCGGACCACCCGTGCCGAGCACTGAGTACCGACGCTACGTCGCCCTCGGCGACAGCCAGACCGAAGGCCTCGGCGACGGCGACGACACCGTGGGCCTGCGCGGCTTCGCCGACCGGTTCGCCGGACACCTGGAGGCCGCCCGCCCCGGCCTGCAGTACGCCAACCTCGCCGTCCGGGGACGGCTCGCCGGCCAGGTCCGCGCCGGACAGCTGGAGGCCGCCCTCGCCCTGCGCCCCGACATCGCCACCGTCGTCGCCGGGGTCAACGACGTGCTGCGGCCCCGGTTCGACGCGGCGGAGGTCGCGGGCCACGTCGAGGCGATGTTCGCCGCGCTCACGGCCGCCGGGACGCATGTGGCCACCGTGACCTTCCCCGACCTCGGCCGGGTCGTGCCCCTCGCCCGGCCCCTCGCCCCACGCCTGGCCGACCTCAACGACCGCATCCGCGACGCCGCCGCCCGGCACGGCGTCACCGTCGCCGAAACCGCCCTGCCGGAAGCCGTCGCCGACCCGCGGATGTGGACCACGGACCGGCTGCACGCCAGCCCCGTCGGCCACGAACGCATCGCCGCCGCCCTCGCCCACGCCGTCGGCCTCCCCGGCAGCGACGACACCTGGACGCACCCCCTGCCGCCGCGGACCGCCCCCACCCCGGCGGCGGCCGTCGCGGCCGAACTGCGCTGGGCAGCCGCCTTCCTCGGCCCCTGGCTCGGCCGCCGCCTGCGCGGCCGCTCCTCCGGCGACGGCCGCACCGCCAAGCGCCCCGCCCTGCTCCCCGTGGCCGCCGGGCACACCGGCCCGGAGACGACCGCCACCGCGTCCTGGCCGAACCCCTAGGGGGTGTCCGGCGGATCAGGGCCGGACACTCCCTAGTCGAACCAGCGGTCCCGGGCCAGTTCCGTTGTGCGGGACGGGTCCTCCAGGAGGGCCGCCACCTCGAAGCGGCGCGGCCACTGGCCCGCCGACCAGGCGAGGCCCGCCGCCACGCCCTCCAGGGTGGAGGCGTGCAGGGTGCCGTCGGGCGTGCGCCGCCAGTCCAGTTCCGTGCCGCCCGCGACCAGTTCCTCGTGTTCCAGATACGTCGCCGGCGTCGCCGGGCCCAGCAGGATCCGTACCGACTCCGGCACCTCGTGCTCCTCGCCCGGCGTCGTCACCTCCGCCGGCACCGTCTCCGACAGCCGACGCACCTGGAGCAGCTCCGCGAGGTCCGCCGCACGCACCGGGGACACCGGCAGCAGGGGCAGCCCCGCCGCAAGGGGCAGCAGGTCCGGGGCGTCCGCGATCACCGCGTCCGCCGCGTCCACGACGACCACCTCGCCGTCCACCACCGCCCGCAGCTCGTCCGGCAGGGTCACCTGCTCGGGGTCGAGATCGGCCAGCGCGTTGTACAGGCCGTGCAGCTGCCGGTCCGTCACCTCCCGCTCCGGATCGGCGAGCCGGCCCAGCAGCTCGGCCGCGCCCCCCGGCTCGTCCAGCAGGGCCGGCACGGACGTCCGTACGCCCAGCGCCCGCAGCACCTGCTCGTCCTCGAAACCGGTGGCGTCCGCCGAGGTGTAGAGGCCCTCCAGCAGCGGGTCGCCGCCCGCCGCACGCAGGCCCGCCGGACGGCGGCCGTCCAGCACCGGATGGTCGCGCAGCCACCACGCCGTGTACGGGCGCACCGACTGCGTGGTGCCGTCCGGCAGCAGGATCCGCACCGGCTGGGTCAGCGCGTCCCGCAGCGGCGGCTGCGCCAGCATGGCCAGGGCCTGCGGCCAGCAGTCGTCGTCGACGAGGTCCAGGTCGCGCACGGCGACCAGTTCGGTCGCCACCGGCGGGACGGGCAGCTCCGGCAGCTGGTCGAGCAGGTCCTCGCACCACACGTCCACCGCATCCAGCAGCCCCGCGTCGTCCGGCTCGGCGAAGTCGCCCTCGCGCGGCTCCAGTTCGTCCGGGTCCAGGACCACGTCGGTGGCGCGCACCAGCTGGAAGGCGGCCAGCACCCCGCAGGCCGTCAGCGGGGCCTCGCCCCACCGCTCCGCCAGCTCGGCGTCCACGTACGGGACCTCGTCCTCGCGGATCACCGCCGCCAACGGCGAGCCCGGCAGCAGCAGTTCGCCCGCCGGGGTCAGTTCCCCGTCCTCGTCCGGCAGGGCCAGCGCACCCAGCCACGGCTCGTCGCCGGGCGCCAGCTCCGCGTCGCGGACCAGCCCGAGGACCACCTCGGCCAGCTCGTCGGCGTCCAGGGTGTCGGCGTCCTCGTCCCAGATCTCCCCGGCGTCCAGGGAGGCGGCCACGGCGGCCCGCACCTGCGGGGTGGTCAGGACGGCGCGGGCCGTCGCCGGGAGCGAGCCGAGCTTCTCCAGCAGCGGGTGCGCCGCCTCCGGGTGGGCCACCTTCAGCCCCAGCCGGGCCAGGTCCGCCGGAGTGTCCGCGTACGGGAGCAGGACGTGGCGCGGCCCGATCGTCGTGCGGCCGTCGGCGAGCGGCACGGGCAGACCCGACAGCCGGTCGGGGTCCACCCCGGCGAGGCTGTCGTAGAGCCGGTACCACCATTCGGGGGTCCGCTCGATGCCCGCGATCCGCTCGATGGCGTCGCCCAGCGGCAGCCGGCCCACGCCCAGGGTGCGCAGCTCGGTACGGCGTTCCAGGCCCGCCGGCAGCAGGGTCGGCAGGACCTCGGCCAGGACGCGTACGGTGTCCGCGCCCGCGCCCTCCACCACCTCGGCCTCGAAGGGGCGCAGGGCGACCCGCTCCTCCGCGTGCTCGGACGGCGCGGCCGGTGCGAGGAAGGCCGTACGGGGCAGCCGCCGCAGCACGGCGGCGCGCAGGGCGCCGTCCAGCTCGCCCTTGCCGAGCGGGCCGGGGACCAGGTCCACGAGCCCGGTGCCCACCGGGTCCCAGGAGCCGAGGAGTTCGGCGTACGCGTCGGCCGCGCGCTCCACGAGGAAGTCGGTCAGCGGCCCCGGCGCGGGGTGGCGGCGGCTGGTGTCCAGCGGCAGGGTCGCGATGAGCAGCGCCGGGATGCCGAGCGGTTCGTCGGTCGGGGTCGGGGCGTGCACCACGGGCGCCGTGGTCGGCCGCAGCGGGGCGCCGTCGGTGTCGACGGGCACGGCCCACGACACGGCCCAGGCGGGCCGCAGGCGTTCCTCGACGGGCCGGTCGGCGAGCAGCGCCTTCTCGATGGCGCCGCCGTGGCGGACGGTGCGCCAGCGGTTGGTGTGCGTACCGGAGCCGGTGGTGTCCTCGACGACGGTGTACGCGCCCTCGTCGCGGCGGTCGAGGGTACGGGTCCCGGCGGGGGTCTCCACGACGACCTGGCACAGCCCGGGCAGGGTCAGCAGCAGGGCGTCGTCGATGCCCGCGAGCAGCCGCTCGACGAGGTCCTCGGCGGCGGCGTCGCGCAGCGGGAGGACCACGACGGTGTCGTAGCCCTCGGGGGCGGTGCCCTCCGCGGGCAGCGGGAGCCGCAGCAGCGGTACGTGGCCGTCGCGGCGGCGCAGTTCGTCGCCGAGGCCGGGGCTGCCGACGGCGGCCTCGCGGGCCAGTTCGCGGGCCTCGGCGAGGGACCAGCGGACGCCGCCGTGGCGGCCGAGGACCGCCGGTTCGTCGCAGACGGCGAGGACGGCCGCGAAGCCGACGCCGAAGCGGCCGACGCTCTCCGCGGCGGGCTCCCGCTTGGCGGAGGCGCGCAGGGTGCTCAGGGACTCCACGCCCGTCGCGTCCAGCGGGGCGCCGGTGTTGGCGACGGCCAGCAGTGCCGGGCCGCCCTCGCCCGGGTGGAGGGTCAGCCGCAGCCGGCCGGGCACCTTGGCGCGGGCCGCGGCGTCCGCCGCGTTCTGGGCCAGCTCGACGACGAGCCGGTCCCGGTAGCCGCCGAGGGCGAGGTCCTCCTCGGCGTTGGCGTCCTCGCGGAACCGCGCCGGGCCCGCCCCCCAGGCGTCGAGCACGCCGCGCCGCAGCCGGGCCGTGCCGAAGGGGTCCACGCCGCTCTGGGCCGCCGTCACTCGCACGCTCACGCCGCTGCCTCCAAGATTCGCCCAACGAACTCCTGAAGGTATCGCGTGCCCGCCTCGCCGGGGGTGGGGCCCTGGTCGTACCAGGCCGCGTCGTCGGGCCCGGCGAAGCCGGGTTCCCGTACGACGCCCGGGGTGGGGGCCGCGCCCCCGATGCCCGGGACCGAAGTCCCCGTACCGCCCCCGTACCCGGGTGAGAAGGGCGAAGCCCCCGGTGACGACGAGTCACCGGGGGCTTCGGCAGTACCGGACGGACGACGGTCAGAGCTTCTCGATCACGTAGTCGACGCAGGCCGTCAGCGCCTGCACGTCCGCCGGGTCGATCGCCGGGAACATCGCGATGCGCAGCTGGTTGCGGCCCAGCTTGCGGTACGGCTCGGTGTCCACGATCCCGTTGGCGCGCAGCACCTTCGCGACCGCCGCCGCGTCGATGTCGTCCGAGAAGTCGATCGTGCCGATGACCGCGGAGCGCTTGTCGGCGTCGGTGACGAACGGCGTCGCGTACTTCGACGCCTCCGCCCAGTCGTACAGGTTGCGCGCACTGGCCGCCGTACGGCCCGTGGTGAACTCCAGGCCGCCCTGGCTGTTCATCCACTCCAGCTGCTGGTCCAGCAGGAAGAGCGTGGCCAGCGCGGGGGTGTTGTACGTCTGGTTCTTCATCGAGTTGTCGATCGCCGTCGGCAGCGAGAAGAACTCCGGGATGTGCCGGCCGGACGCGTGGACACGCGCCGCGCGCTCCAGGGCCGCCGGGGAGAACGCCGCCAGCCACAGGCCGCCGTCGGAGGCGAAGGACTTCTGCGGCGCGAAGTAGTAGACGTCCGTCTCGGTGATGTCCACCGGCAGACCGCCGGCACCCGAGGTCGCGTCCACCAGAACGAGCGAACCGGCGTCCGCGCCCGCGACGCGCTTGATGGGCGCCGCGACACCCGTCGAGGTCTCGTTGTGCGTGTACGCGTACACGTCCACGCCCGCCTCGGCCACCGGCTCGGGGTGCGTGCCCGGCTCGGAGGAGATCACGGACGGCTCGTCCAGCCACGGCGCGAGCTTCGCGGCCTTGGCGAACTTCGAGGAGAACTCGCCGAAGGTCAGGTGCTGGGACTTCCGCTCGATCAGACCGGCGGTCGCGACGTCCCAGAAGGCGGTGGAGCCGCCGTTGCCCAGGATCACCTCGTAACCCTCGGGGAGTGAGAAGAGGTCCCGGAGGCCCTGGCGCACCGATCCGACCAGGTTCTTGACCGGGGCCTGGCGGTGTGAGGTTCCGAGCAGGGAGGTACCGGTGGCGGCGAGGGCGTCCAGCGCCTCGGTCCGCACCTTGGAGGGGCCCGCGCCGAAGCGTCCGTCGGCGGGCTTGATGTCAGCGGGAATCTGGATCTCAGCCACGAGCGGAGCGTATCGGGTCCCGGTCCGGGCTCCGGACGCGCGTCCACCCGATGAGACGCGGCGGGGCGGTGGCAGGCTGGGCGGCGTGACGTCATCCGGGGAATCGATGCGTGATCTTGAGCGGACATTGCGGGCGGAGCTGCGCGGGGAGGTGGATTTCGGCGCCGCGGCACGCGCCCTCGTGACCATGGACGCCTCCAACTACCGCCGCGTCCCCGTCGGTGTCGTCGCCCCGCGCGACGCCGACGACGTCGCGGCCGCCCTGCACGTGTGCGCCGAGGCCGGTGTCCCCGTCGTCCCGCGCGGCGGCGGCACCTCCATCGCCGGGCAGGCCACGGGCACCGGCGTGGTCCTCGACCTCACCCGGCACATGAACGGCCTGCTGTCCGTGGACCCCGCCGCCCGCACCGCCGTCGTCCAGCCCGGCCTGGTCCTCGACCGGCTCCGGGACGCGGTACGCCCGTACGGACTGACCTTCGGACCCGACCCCTCCACCCACGCACGCTGCACCCTCGGCGGCATGATCGGCAACAACGCGTGCGGCGCCCACTCCGTGGCCTGGGGAACCACCGCCGACAACGTCACCGAGCTCGCCGTGACCACGTACGCGGGCCGCGCCCACCGCATCGGCACGGGCTGGGCGGGCGCCCCCGACGGCCTGCGGGAACTGGTCGGCGCACATCTCGGCCTGCTGCGCACCGGCCTGCCGCCCCGCTTCTCGCGGCGGATCTCCGGCTACGGCGGGCTGGACGCACTGCTCCCCGAACGCGGGGTGCGGCTCGCGCAGGCCTTCTGCGGCAGCGAAGGCACCCTCGGGGTGGTCACCGAGGCCGTGGTGCGCCTCGTGGAACTGCCGCCCGCGCCCGCCCTGGCCGTCCTCGGGTACGCCGACGAGAGCGCGGCGGCGGACGCGGCCGCCGGGCTGCTCCCGTACCGGCCGCTGACGGTCGAGGGCATGGCCGAGGACCTGCTCGGCACGGCCGGGGGCGGGCTGGGCAGGGCGCGCGGCGTGGACGGAGCGGGCGGGGCGGGCAGGGCCTCGGCACCTGCGGCGCTGCCCCGGGGCAGGGCCTGGCTGTTCGTCGAGATGCCGGACGAGGGCGCGGCACGGGCCGTCGTACGCGGCGCCGACGCGCTGGACGCGCTGGTCGTCACGGACCCGGCGGGACAGCGCGCGCTGTGGCGCATCCGCGAGGACGCCGCGGGCACCGCGACCAGGACGCCCGACGGGCGGATGGCCTGGCCGGGCTGGGAGGACTGCGCGGTCCCGCCGGCCCGGCTGGGCGCGTATCTGAGGGAGTTCCGGGCCTTGCTGGCCGCCCACGGCCTGCGCGGCACCCCGTACGGGCACTTCGGCGAGGGCTGCGTGCACGTACGCATCGACTTCGACCTGGCCTCGGCCGCCGGCGTGGCCCGCTTCCGCACCTTCTCGGAGGAACTGGCCGACCTGGTCGTCGCCCACGGCGGATCCCTGTCGGGCGAACACGGCGACGGGCAGGCACGGGCCGAACTGCTGCCGAAGATGTACGGCGCGGACGTCGTCCGGCTCTTCGGGGCGTACAAGGACGTGTGGGACCCGGCCGGCGGTATGAACCCGGGCATGCTGGTCCGGCCCGCCCGACTGGACGAGAACCTCCGCTTCGCGGTCCTCCCGGCCACCCCGTTCGCGGGCGAGGTGGCACGATGCGTGGGCGTCGCGAAATGCCGTACGGCTGCGCCGCCGGGCGGGACGGGTGCGTCGGGTGCTCCGGGTGGCTCGGGCGTGATGTGCCCCTCCTACCGGGTCACCGGCGAGGAGCAGCACTCCACGCGCGGCCGGGCCCGGCTGCTGCACGAGATGCTCGCGGGGGAGGTCGTCACCGGCGGCTGGCGCTCCGAGGAGGTCGCCGAGGCCCTCGACCTGTGCCTGGGGTGCAAGGGCTGCCTCAGCGACTGCCCGGTCGGCGTGGACATGGCCTCGTACAAGTCGGAGTTCCTGCACCACCACTGGGCCGGCCGGATCCGGCCGCTCGCCCACTACACCCTGGGCGGCCTGCCGGCGTGGCTGCGCCTGATCGCCCGCCTGCGGGCGGCGGGCGCCGTCAACGCGGCCGCGCGCCTGCTGCCGGTGCCGGGCCTGGCCCGGGAACGGGCCCTGCCGGAACTCGCGAAACGGCCGTTCACGCGGGACGCGTCGGCGGTGACGGGCCGGGCGGGTGCGGCCGCGCCCAGCGGGCCGGCGGATACGGCCGGTGGCGGCCCGGCGGGCGCCGCCGGTGGCCCGCCTGGTGCCGCCCGCGAGGGTGCGGCCGCCGTGACCCTCTGGCCCGACACGTTCACGGAGTACCTCGCCCCCGAGGTCGGTCACGCCGCACTCCGCGTGCTCCGGGCGGCCGGCCTGGACGTGTCCGTCCCCCGCGGCGGCGGCCGGGTCTGCTGCGGCCTGACCTACCTCTCCACCGGCCGCCTCGACCGTGCCCGCAAGGTCCTGCGCCGGACCCTGGACACCCTCGGCGAGGTCCCCGGCCCCGTCACCGTCCTCGAACCGAGCTGCGCCGCCGCCCTGCGCGCCGACCTGCCCGCCCTGCTCCCCGGCGACCCGCGCGCGGCCCGTCTGGCGGCAGGCGTACGTACCGTCGCGGAGACCCTGGAGGAGTACGCCCCGGACTGGCTGCCGCCCCGCCTCGACCGCCCGGTGGCCGGCCAGACCCACTGCCATCAGCACGCCGTCCTCGGGGACGCGGCGGACCGCCGGCTGCGCGAGCGCGCCGGACTCGTGGGGGAGCCCGTCGGAGGCTGCTGCGGTCTCGCCGGGAACTTCGGCTTCGAGCCCGGCCACCACGAGGTGTCGGTGGCCTGCGCCGAGGAACAACTGCTGCCGTCCCTGCGCGCGGCCCCTGCGGGCGCGCTGGTCCAGGCTGACGGGTTCTCCTGCCGGACCCAGATCGCCCAGCTGGGCGGAGTCCGGGCCCGTCACCTCGTGGAACTGCTGGCGGACGGACTGGCGGGCGGACCGGCGGCCCGTGCCGCCGAGGGCGCTCCCGACACGCAGCCGTAGCGAAGATGTAAGGCAACATAGGCGGCAACACTCCTTACGTCGGCTTAGGCTGGACGCATGCCCGCACCTTCCGCGTCCCCGACGACCGCTCCCGCCGCCGCACTCCCCGCCGACCCCTCCGCCGAGGGAGCCCGGTCCCGCTTCGGCCCGGTCGCACTGGTGATCTCGGCGGGCGTCTCGGTCCAGTTCGGGGCCGCCCTCGCGGTCATGATCATGCCGAGGGCGGGTGCGGCGGGCGTCGTCACCCTGCGCCTCGCGGCCGCCGCGATCGTGCTGCTGCTCCTGTGCCGGCCGAAGGTGCGCGGGTACACGCGCTCCGACTGGGGCACGGTCGCCGCGTTCGGCGTGGCGATGGCCGGCATGAACGGCCTGTTCTACCAGGCCATCGACCGGATCCCGCTCGGTCCGGCGGTCACCCTGGAGGTCCTCGGGCCGCTCGCGCTCTCCGTCGTCGTCTCACGGCGGCTGGTGAACTTCCTCTGGGCCGGCCTCGCGCTCGCCGGCGTGGTCCTGCTGTCCGGGCACGGCGGGGGCGGCCTCGGCTTCGGCTCCCTCGACCCGCTGGGCGCGGCCTACGCACTCGGCGCGGGCGCGATGTGGGCGGCGTACATCGTGTTCAGCGCGCGCACCGGCCGTCGCTTCCCGCAGGCGGACGGCCTGGCCCTGGCGATGGCGGCCGCCGCCGTCCTCTCCCTGCCGCTGGGTGTCTTCGAAGCGGGCTCGGACCTGCTGGTCCCGAGCACCCTGGCCCTGGGCGTCGGCGTGGCCGTGCTGTCGTCCGTACTGCCCTACACCCTCGAACTCCTCGCCCTGCGGCGGATGCCGGCCCCGACCTTCGCGATCCTGATGAGCCTGGAGCCGGCCATCGCGGCCACCGCGGGCTTCCTCGTCCTGAGCCAGGCGCTGTCGCCGCTCGACGCCGTCGCGATCGCCCTCGTCATCGCGGCCAGCATGGGCGCGGTGCGCTCCCAGATCGGAAAGAAGCCCGCCTGATGGACGTCGCCTCCTACCTCGCCGCCGCCCCCGACGCCCGCAGGCCGGCCCTGGCCCGCCTGCGCGAGCTGTGTGTGACGGAACTGCAGGGCTTCGAGGAGTCCATCGCGTACGGGATGCCGGTGTACGTACGGCCGGGCGGGACCGAGGCGGAGATCGCCTGGGCGAACCAGAAGCAGTACATCTCCTTCTACCTGATGCGCACGGACGTCCGGGACGCCTTCGCGGACCGCCTGGCGCCCCACGACATGGGCAAAGCCTGCCTCCGCTTCCGCAATCCCGCCAAGGTCGACTTCACCCTCCTCCGCGACCTCCTACGCGCAACCTCCCAGGCGGGCCCGGGCGACCCCTGCTGAGGGGGCTTCGGGCGGGGCGGTGGTGTGGGGGCGAGGTCTGCGAGGGGCGGGAGCGGAAAGACACAGGCGGGGCGGTGCCCTGCCCGGCCGGAGCACGGTGCTCCCTCGCCACGCGCTCCTGTCGGAAGGCGTCTGCAAGCCTCGTGGGCTGGTCATAAGCCGCCCACATGCGCGACGCGTTACTCGACGACGGCGTCTGCACCGCCCTCTGAGAGGAGGTCACAGGGCCGGGAGCGGGGGCCGGGGGGCCGGAGTCGGGGTCGGTGGCGGGGTCGCACCCTTGTCGGTGGCGCCGGCCTTCTCCAGAAGCTCCGGGTAGGGCGTCTGCGCCATGGCGCCACGGACCTGCGTGAGACCGTAGCGTTCGGTGGCCCTCTGATCCAGCGGCGGCCTCCGGGGATCGAACCGTATCCGTTCGTCCGGTGGGGACACGTCCACGATGACGAGAGGAGATTGACCGCCCAGCCTCCACACCGTTAGGTACTGCGGACCGCGGGTCGCGTTCAGGATTTCGCTGCTGTTCGAGATCCCGGTCCGGAATCTGTACTGCGGATCGGGCGGATCCCCCTCCTTCAAGGAGTCCTTGAGGGTCTTCCCCGACACCCTGGCCTTCTCGTAGTCGCCGGTCAATCTCATTCTGTCTTTCCTGATCACATACACCTCGCTCTGGGCGGTGATCGCCTCGAACTTGCCAGGAGCGGGATCCTTCACCTCGATGACCGCGTCCTGAGCGACCTCTTCTCCTGGATTCAGCACGTGACCGTCAGGCCTGACGAACTCCCCGTCGTAGATCAATTCTGATCTGGACTTGTCATCGGCGGGCTTGCTCTTCGCGGGCTCGCCACGGATCCAGTAGGTGCTGCCCAGGACATAGACGGGCACCTGACCGGCGTTCCTCGCGTACATATGGACCGTCATGTACAGCCTCCCCGTCCTCTTGTCGATGGTCGACTCCTTGAACGCGGTCCCGGTCTGGATCAGCGGCGTCGTCACATAGGGAACATAGATCTGCGAGTACGCCAGATTGGCGGCGGCCAGAACGGTGGAAAGGATCACCCCGATCGCAATGTTCTTGGGGACACTGAGCCCCTTCCCCGCCCGGGATTTGACCAGTTCGAACAGGGCGATCGAAGCCCAGACGACGAAGGCTGCCCCGATGACGGTGGAGGCGGTGAAATTCTCGCCGATCTGCAGCAGAAGGATGGAGATGCCGCAGAAGAGCGTGATCGCCACTCCCAGCAGAACTACCGCCCCCGAGTAACGCCATCTCCGCGTTTCCCAGAAGTCGACCGCAGTCGCGGCGGCGATCAACACCACCACGGCCACGAAAACAATGGTGAACCCCGCGATGCGTCCGCCGTAGGTCAGGGCACTGCCACTGTCCGCGACTCCGACACGGAAGAGCAGCCATGAGGTCGTGAGGAGGCCTACGCCCACGAAGAAGCCGGTGGTTCGTCGCATCCACGCCCGGTCCGGCCACACGGTGGCGTCCCCGCCGAGCCATTCCCATCGGACGGGGTCTCCGCCCGCCACACCTTCACGTCCCAGGAGTCTCCGGAGTTCCTTGGCGGACCAGACCCCGCCCACCGACCTGCCGTCGATCAGAACTTCACGCAAGCCGAGGTCGTCCGGCGCTCTCACGGTCACCTCACGTGTGTTCGCCATAACACCAGCCTGCGCCGTGACCGCAGCGGGCGCTCCTCGTGCGCCCCCTGATGCGCCCCTTCGTGCGCCCCAGTCGTCGGCGTGCAAGCACCGTGCCACGGAGGGAGGGTGGTGGTGACGGACCAGTGTCACTCGATCCGAAGGAGATCTCATGCGTACCCGATTCCTGGCGTTCGCCGCCGCCCTCGTACTGGCCGCTCTCGGTGCCGCGGTCCCCGTCGCACAGGCCGCCGCGCCGGCCATCCCCGGGCCGACGTGCACGGACGCCGACGGGGCGGTGGAGTACGACTCCGGCACCGGCCAGTGGACGTGCAAGGGCGGCGACCACGACGGCGAACTCATCACCGAGAGCTGAGTGTTGCCGAGCACGGTGGAGCACGGTGCACCGAGGTGTCCTCGGTTCGTCGGGAACCGCTGCAACCGGAGGGGCGGGCGGTGCGTCATCTGTGGAGCGTGCGCCCGC
This sequence comes from Streptomyces yangpuensis, assembly GCF_001005295.1. Taxonomy (GTDB): domain Bacteria; phylum Actinomycetota; class Actinomycetes; order Streptomycetales; family Streptomycetaceae; genus Streptomyces; species Streptomyces yangpuensis. Next base: position 192,062 of record NZ_LBMK01000004.1, read on the forward strand.
CCGGACGGCCGCGGGGGACCGGCTGGGCGGGCGTACGGCATCAGCCGAGGGGGAGCTCCAGGTACGACGGGGTGGCCTCCGGGGAGGTGAAGGCCAGCGTCGCGCGGGGCAGGTTGGCGTCGGCGTAGAAGGGGTCGCGGGCGTCGATCACCAGCATCAGGCGGTGGCCGCGCTGCACGTCGTACGCCGTGGCCTGGAGCTCGATGTCCGCGCTGATCAGGCTGTCCGGAGGCGAGGACAGGTCGCTGTACGGGGCGTGCGTGACGAGGTGGGCCGTACCGTCCGGGGCCGTGTCCAGGAGGTACGCGACGAAGGTCGAGCCGGGGTTCGCCGCCCGGTAGGTCACGCGGAGCCGGGGCGTGCCGCGCAGCCGGACGGTCTCCGCGGCCGCTTCGGCCGTCCAGACGGCGGCGACGGTGCGGTCGATGTCCTCCGTCAGGTAGGTCTTCGGGCGGCCCGCCATCTCCGCGTACCCGGACTCGACGACCTTGTCGGCTACGGTCGCCGGGGTGTCCATCCCGCACAGGACGGTCGCCGTCCAGCCGGCCTCGCCGGGCTCCGCCTCCGGGACGAGTTCGCCGTCGTCGGCGAGGTGGAGGCGATGTAGCTGTTCGGTGGCGGAGGGCCAGGTGGGGCGGGGTTCGAGGGTCTTGCTCCACATGACCTCGCCGATGAACTGCCCCTCGTCGCCGATGCCGTTGTCGATGTCCTTGAGGTGGTGGTCGAACCAGCGGTGGGCGTCCGTCCAGATCCGGTTCGGCAGCCCGAGGACGCCCGGCATCTCGGGGCCCGAGTGGTCGCCGATGGAGACGGCGAGGCGTTTGGGGCCGGTCAGCTCGTTGAACATCCTGAGGGTCTGGTTGGGCGGGAAAAGCGTCTCGTGCCAGGCGTGCGAGTAGAAGACCGGCACCTGGCGGCGGTTGAGTTCCTTGATGTGGGTGAAGGGCGAGCGGACCTCGGCCCAGCGCAGGGTGCCCCGGACATCGCTGCCGGTCAGGACGTTGTCGAAGACACTCTGCGTCTGCGGGCTCAGCCGGGCCTTCGAGGCCGCCCGGAGCAGGGCCCGCACGGCGGCGACGTGGCGGGTGGAGTTCTCGTAGAAGGCCTCCCCGAGGTCGCCCCAGGTGCTGAGCGCGACCACGGCATCGACGCGGGTGTCGTGGGCGGCGACCAGCTGGCTGATGCCCGAGCCGTACGAGTACCCGAGGAAGCCGACCTTCGTCACCGGACCGGTGGTGCGCTCGATCAGGTGGTCCAGGGCGCGGCTGCCGTCGGCGACGTCGAGCGGCCCGGCCATGTCGACCTGGCCCTCGGAGCCGGCGAAGCCGCGGACGGAGTAGGCGAGGACGTTGTAGCCGCGGGCCGCGAACAGGGTGGCCTGCACGGCGTACGCGAGCCAGCCCAGGCTGGTCCAGGGCGAGGGCATGACGATCATCGGGCGTGGCTGGGCCCCGGTGTGCCGCCACAGCGCCGCGTCGAGGAGGTCGCCGTCGGCCCCGGTCACCTTGCCGCGGGTGAAGACGGCGAGGGCGCGCGCCTCGGCGGCCTCGGCGGCGCGGGCGGGCGGCAGGCCGGTGACGTCGCCGCTCTCCAGCGCGGTGACGAAGGCGGCGAGGGCGGTCGCGTCGAGTTCGGGATAGAGGGAGAAGGGAGGTTGGGCGGCTGGAGTCACGTCAGTTCATCCTCTTCGTCGAGTGACACGAACGTGGACGGCCGCCCGGGCCCGGAGCGGAGCGTTCAGTATCGACGGGACATCCGGTGACGTATCGCGGGTTTCCGGCGTACGGCCTGAATCGCCCTCCGCGGTTCCCGCCGCGGGCGGACCGCAAGACCTGCGGCCGGTACGGATGTGGATCAACTGCCTGTGGATTCACGGGCTTTGGCGCGGTGGCGAGAAGGCGTCACCCCGGTCGGCGCCGGTCGAGAAAATCATGCAAGCGTGCTTGATTGTTTTCTCGGGTGCTGCCAGTCTTCCCCTCACGCCGAGAAGGGGAGCGCACCGTGCCCGATCCGTCCGCCGTCGACGACGCCGTCGCCGTCTTCACCGATCTGCGCGAGGAGGGGCGTGAACTCGACTCCCTCGTCGAGGGTTTGTCCGACCCCGACTGGGCCCGGCCCACTCCCGCACCCGGCTGGACCGTCGCCCACCAGATCGCCCACCTGCACTGGACCGACCGGGCCTCACTGGTCTCCCTCACCGACCCCACGGGCTTCGGCCGCATGGTCGAGGAGGCGCTGAAAGCCCCCGACTCCTTCGTCGACGACGGCGCGCGCGAGGGCGCACAGCTTCCGCCCGCCGCCCTGCTCACCCGCTGGCGGGACACGCGCGACGCACTCGGGCAGGCCCTCGCCGCGGCCCCGCCCGACACCCGTTTCCCCTGGTACGGGCCGCCGATGAAGGCCGCCTCGATGGCCAGCGCCCGCCTGATGGAGACGTGGGCGCACGGCCAGGACATCGCCGACGCGCTCGGCGTGCGCCGCACCCCGACCGCACGGCTGCGGCACGTGGCCCGGATCGGCGTACGGGCCCGCGACTACGCCTACGCCGTACGCGGACTGCCTGCGCCCGAGGGGGAGTTCCGGGTGGAGCTGACCGCCCCCGACGGCGCCGGGGTGTGGGCGTACGGGCCCCCGCAGGCCCCGCAGCGGATCACCGGACCGGCCCTGGACTTCTGTCTGCTGGCCACCCAGCGGGCCCACCGCGCCGACCTGGCCCTGACCGCGACCGGCCCCGACGCGGACCGCTGGCTGGACATCGCCCAGGCCTTCGCCGGCCCGGCGGGCGCGGGGCGGGAGCCGGGCGCGGGGCGCGAGCCGGGTATGGACCGGGCGCCGGGGGCGGGGCACGAGCCGGGGGCGGGCCGGATGCCGGGCGCCGGGGCGGAGCCGGGGGCCCGGCGATGAGCCGGCGGCCGCTGCGCATCGGCAACGCGTCCGGCTTCTACGGCGACCGCTTCAGCGCCCTGCACGAGATGCTGACCGGCGGCCCGCTGGACGTACTGACCGGGGACTACCTGGCCGAGCTGACCATGCTGATCCTGGGCCGGGACCGCCTGAAGAACCCGGACCTCGGCTACGCCAAGACCTTCCTGCGTCAGCTGGAGGAGGGGCTCGGGCTCGCGCACGACCGGGGCGTACGGATCGTCACGAACGCGGGCGGACTCCACCCGGCCGGACTCGCCGACGCGATCCGCGCGTTGTCGGCCAAGGTGGGCGTCCCCGTCTCCGTGGCCCACGTCGAGGGCGACGACCTCACCTCCCGCGAGGACGGCGCCCTGACCGCCAACGCCTACCTCGGCGGCGCCGGCATCACCGCCTGCCTGCGGGCCGGCGCGGACGTCGTCGTCACCGGCCGGGTCACCGACGCGGCCCTGGTCAGCGGCCCGGCGGCCTGGTGGTTCGACTGGGCGCCGGAGGACCACGACCGGCTGGCGGGCGCGGTGGTCGCGGGCCACGTCCTCGAATGCGGCACCCAGGCCACCGGCGGCAACTACTCCTTCTTCACCGCCCATGACGTGCGTCGCCCCGGCTTCCCGCTCGCCGAGATCTCCGCGGACGGCTCGGCGGTCATCACCAAACACCCCGGCACCGGCGGCGCCGTCACCACCGGCACGGTCACCGCCCAGCTGCTCTACGAGACGCAGGGCGTCCGCTACCTCGGCCCCGACGTGACCGCCCGCCTGGACACGGTCCGGCTGACCGACGACGGCGCCGACCGCGTACGCATCACGGGAGTCCGCGGCGAGCACCCGCCCGCCACCCTCAAGGTCGGCGTGACCCGCATCGGCGGCTGGCGCAACGAGGTGGTCTTCGTCCTGACCGGCCTGGACATCGAGGCGAAGGCAGGGCTGGTCCGGTCCCAGCTCGCCGAGACCCTGGACGACGTCGCCGACGCCGTCTGGACCCTGGCCCGTACCGACCACGCGGACGCCGACACGGAGGAGACGGCGAGCGCCCTGCTGCGCCTGGTGGTCCGCGACCCGTCCCCGGACCGGGTCGGCCGCGCCCTGACCTCCACGGCGATCGAACTGGCCCTCGGCAGCTACCCGGGCTTCCACGTCGCCGCCCCACCCGGCCCGGCGCAGCCCTACGGCGTCTTCGCCTCCTCCTACGTCCCGGCGGCCGAAGTCCCGCACACCGCGGTCCTCCCGGACGCCACCCGCCTCGCGATCCCCGCTCCGGCTCCTCCGGCCGAACTCTCAGCGGGGCCGGCGGTCCATGCCCCGCTCCCGGCGGGGGAGCCTGCCGCACTTTCGGCCGGGCCGGCGGAGCCCGCATTTTCAGCCCCGCCGGGGGAGCCCGCGCCACCTCCAGCCCCGCCGGGGGAGCCCGCGCCACCTCCAGTCCTGCCGGGGGAGTCTGCCGCACTTTCAGCCGGGCCGGCGGAGCCCGCATTTTCAGCCCCGCCGGCGTTTGAGGCGCGGGGGTCCGGGGGCGGAGCCCCCGAGGGGGTCGGGGGCGCAGCCCCCACCGGGTCCGGGGCGGAGCCCCGGGAGACCGTCCGCGCCCCCCTCGGGGCGCTGGCCGGGGCCCGCAGCGGCGACAAGGGCGGCGACGCCAACGTCGGCGTCTGGACCCGGCCCGGCCCCGCCTGGGACTGGCTGTGCGCCACCCTGACCGTCGACCGGTTCCAGGCCCTGCTCCCCGAGACCCGCGGCCTCACCGTCCACCGGCACGAACTGCCGAACCTGCACGCCCTCAACTTCACCGTCACCGGCATCCTCGGCGACGGCGTGGCCTCCGGCCACCGCTTCGACCCCCAGGCCAAAGCCCTCGGCGAATGGCTCCGCGCCCGCCACCTCGACATCCCCGTCCACCTGCTCCCGCCCCCGGAGGGGACCGGCCCATGACCCGTCTGCGCACCACCGTCGACCCTCACGCCCCCGAGCACACGAGGGCCCGTAAGGCCGCACTGGAGCGCCTCGACGCCCTCGCCGCCGAACACGCCAAGGCCCTGCAGGGCGGCGGGGAGAAGTACACGGCCCGGCACAAGAAGCGCGGCAAGCTCCTGGCGCGCGAGCGGGTCGAGCTGCTCCTCGACCCCGACACCCCGTTTCTGGAGCTGTCCCCGCTCGCCGGCTGGGGCAGCGACTACCCCGTCGGCGCCTCCATGGTCACCGGCATCGGCACGGTCGAGGGCGTCGAGTGCCTGGTCACCGCGAACGACCCCACCGTCCGCGGCGGCGCCAGCAACCCCTGGACGCTGAAGAAGGCGCTGCGGGCCAACGAGATCGCCCGGCAGAACCGCCTGCCCGTCATCAGCCTCGTGGAGTCCGGCGGCGCCGACCTGCCCTCCCAGAAGGAGATCTTCATCCCGGGCGGCGCGATCTTCCGCGACCTCACCCGGCTCTCCGCCGAGGGCATCCCGACCGTCGCGGTCGTCTTCGGGAACTCCACCGCCGGAGGCGCGTACATCCCCGGCATGTCCGACCACACCGTCATGATCAAGGACCGTTCCAAGGTGTTCCTCGGCGGCCCGCCCCTGGTCAGGATGGCCACCGGCGAGGAGAGCGACGACGAGTCCCTCGGCGGGGCCGACATGCACGCCCGCACCTCCGGACTCGCCGACCACTACGCCCTCGACGAGTACGACGCCGTCCGCCAGGCCCGCCGGATCGTGGCCCGCCTCAACCACCGCAAGCCCCACCAGGATCCGCCGCGGGCCCAGGAGCCGCTCCACGACCCGGAGGAACTCCTCGGGATCGTCCCGCCCGACCTGAAGACCCCCTTCGACCCGCGCGAGGTCATCGCCCGCATCGTCGACGCCTCCGACTTCGACGAGTTCAAGCCGCTCTACGGCACCAGCCTCGTCACCGGCTGGGCCACCCTCCACGGCTACCCGGTCGGCATCCTCGCCAACGCCCAGGGCGTGCTGTTCAGCGCCGAGTCCCAGAAGGCCGCGCAGTTCATCCAGCTCGCCAACCAGCGCGACATCCCGCTTCTCTTCCTCCACAACACCACCGGCTACATGGTCGGCAAGGAGTACGAGCAGGGCGGCATCGTCAAACACGGCTCGATGATGATCAACGCGGTCTCCAACTCGCGCGTCCCCCACCTGTCCGTCCTGATCGGCGCGAGCTACGGCGCCGGCCACTACGGCATGTGCGGCCGCGCCTACGAACCCCGCTTCCTCTTCGCCTGGCCCAGCGCCAAATCCGCCGTCATGGGACCCCAGCAGCTCGCGGGAGTCCTCTCCATCGTGTCCCGGCAGTCCGCCGCCGCCAAGGGACTCCCGTACGACGAGGAACAGGACGCCGGGATGCGCGCCTTCGTCGAGGCGCAGATCGAGTCCGAGTCCCTCCCCATGTTCCTGTCGGGGCGGCTGTACGACGACGGGGTCATCGACCCGCGCGACACCCGTACCGTCCTCGGCCTGTGCCTGTCGGCCGTCCACAACGCCCCCGTCGAGGGCGCCCGTGGCGGCTTCGGCGTCTTCCGGATGTGAGCCCGCACATGATGACCTCTCCCATCAGCTCCCTGCTCGTCGCCAACCGGGGCGAGATCGCCGTACGGATCTTCCGCACGGCCCGCGACCTGGGCCTGGCCACCGTCGCCGTCCACTCCGACCCGGACGCCGACGCCCTGCACGTCCGGGCCGCCGACGCCGCCGTACGGCTGCCCGGCGCGGCCCCCGCCGACACCTACCTGCGCGGCGACCTGATCATCAAGGCCGCCCTCGCCGCCGGTGCCGACGCCGTCCACCCCGGCTACGGCTTCCTCTCCGAGAACGCCGACTTCGCCCGCCAGGTCCAGGACTCCGGCCTGACCTGGATCGGCCCGCCCCCCGAGGCCATCGAGGCCATGGCCTCCAAGACCCGGGCCAAGGACCTGATGCGCGCCGCCGGAGTCCCCCTCCTCGACCCCGTCGACCCGGCCGCCGCCACCCCCGCCGACCTGCCCCTCCTGCTGAAGGCGGCCGCCGGGGGTGGCGGCCGCGGCATGCGCGTGGTCCGCGACCTGGACGCCCTGGAGGAGGCCCTCCACGCCGCCTCCGCCGAAGCGGCGTCCGCGTTCGGCGACGGCGAGGTCTTCGCCGAGCCCTATGTGGAGCGCGGCCGCCACGTCGAAGTGCAGATCCTCGCCGACGCCCACGGCACCGTCTGGGCCCTCGGCACCCGCGACTGCTCCCTCCAGCGCCGCCACCAGAAGGTCATCGAGGAGGCCCCGGCACCCGGCCTGCCCGACACCCTGCGCGAGCGCCTCCACACCGCGGCCGTCGCCGCCGCCCGAGCCGTCTGCTACCGGGGCGCGGGCACCGTCGAGTTCCTCGTCACCGCCGACGGACGCCCCTACTTCCTGGAGATGAACACCCGCCTCCAGGTCGAACACCCCGTCACCGAAGCCGTCTTCGGCCTCGACCTCGTCGCCCTCCAACTGCGCGTCGCCGAAGGCGCGGCCCTGCCCCCCTCGCCCCCGCAACCCACCGGCCACGCCGTAGAGGCCCGCCTCTACGCCGAGGACCCCGCCCAGGACTGGCGACCCCAGACCGGTGTCCTGCACACCCTCGACATCCCCGGCCGGGTCCGCGTCGACACCGGCTTCACCGGCGGCGACACCGTCGGCGTCCACTACGACCCCATGCTCGCCAAGGTCGTCGCCCACGCCCCCACCCGCGCCGAAGCCGTACGCGCCCTTGCCCACGCCCTCGCCGGCGCCCGTATCCACGGGCTCACCACCAACCGTGAACTCCTCGTGGGCTCCCTGCGCCACCCCGACTTCACCGCCGGACAGCTCGACACCGGCTTCTACGACCGCCACCTCACCACCCTCACCAAGGCCGCCCCGGACGCCGGCACGGCCGCCCTCGCCGCCGCCCTCGCCGAGGCCGCCCCCACCCCGGACGCCCCCCTCGCTGCCCGGCTCGGCGGCTGGCGCAACCTCCGCTCCCAACCGCAGACCCGCCGCTACACCACCGCCGGCACCGAGTACGAGGTCCAGTACCACCCCGTAGACCACCCCGGCGTTCGTGTCCTGGCGGCCGAGCGGCATCTCGTCACCCTCGAAGTCGACGGGATCCGCCGGATGTTCCACGTGAAACGAAATTCGAACAACACCGAGATCTACGTGGACTCCCCGCTCGGATCCCACACCTTCACCCCCGTCCCCCGGTTCCCGGACCCCCAGGACCGCACCGAACCGGGCTCCCTGCTCGCCCCCATGCCCGGCACCGTCGTCCGTGTCGCCGAGGGCCTCACCCCCGGCACCGCCGTCACCGCCGGGCAGCCCCTGCTCTGGCTGGAGGCCATGAAGATGGAGCACCGCATCCTCGCTCCGGCCTCCGGCACGCTCACCGCGCTCCACGCCGTCACCGGCCAACAGGTCGAGTTCGGCGCCCTGCTCGCCGTCGTCCAGGAGGAACCGCTGTCATGAGCCCCATCATCGAAACCGCCGAACACCAGGCCCTGCGCGCCGCCGTCGGCGCCCTCGGACAGCGCTACGGCCGTGAGTACCTCGCCCGCCTGGCCCGCGAGGGCGGCCACCCCGACGAACTGTGGGCCGATGCCGCGAAGCTCGGCTACCTCGGGGTCAACCTCCCCGAGGAGTACGGCGGCGGAGGTGGCGGCATCGCCGAACTGGCCATCGTCCTCGAAGAACTGGGCGCCGCCGGCTGCCCCCTCCTCATGATGGTCGTCTCGCCCGCCATCTGCGGCACGGTCATCGCCCGCTTCGGCACCGACGAGCAGAAGCGGACCTGGCTTCCCGGCCTCGCCGACGGCAGCCGCACCATGGCCTTCGGCATCACCGAACCCGACGCCGGATCCAACTCCCACCGCATCACCACCACGGCCCGCCGCGACGGAGACGACTGGATCATCACCGGCCGCAAGGTCTTCATCTCCGGCGTCGACATCGCCGATGCCACGCTGATCGTCGGCCGCACGGAGGACGCCCGTACCGGGCGCCTGAAGCCCTGCCTGTTCATCGTCCCGCGCGACACCCCCGGCTTCGGCCGCTCGGTCATCGACATGGAACTCCAGGCGGCGGAGAAGCAGTTCGAACTGACCCTGGACGAGGTACGCCTGCCGTCCTCCGCGCTCGTCGGCGACGAGGACGCGGGCCTCCTCCAGCTCTTCGCCGGCCTCAACCCCGAACGCATCATGACCGCCGCGTTCGCCATCGGCATGGGCCGCTACGCCCTCGCGCGCGCCGTCGAGTACGCGAAGACCCGGCAGGTGTGGAAGGAGCCGATCGGAGCCCACCAGGCCGTGGCCCACCCGCTGGCCCAGGCCCACATCGAACTGGAACTGGCCCGCCTGATGACGCAGAAGGCGGCCCACCTGTACGACGCGGGCGACGACATGGGCGCGGGCGAGGCCGCGAACATGGCGAAGTACGCGGCGGGCGAGGCATGCGTCCGAGCCGTGGACCAGTCGGTCCACACCCTCGGCGGCAACGGCCTCACCCGCGAATACGGCCTGGCCTCCCTCATCACCGCGGCCCGCGTGGCCCGCATCGCCCCGGTCAGCCGCGAGATGATCCTCAACTTCATCTCCCACCAATCGCTGGGCCTCCCCAAGTCCTACTAGTCCCCTGCGGTGCCCCTGCGGGGTTGCTCGGCGGTGCCCCTGCGCTGCCCCTGCGGGGGTGCTCGGCCGTGCCCCTGCGGGGTTGCTCGGCGGTGCCCCTGCGGGGGTGCTCGGCGGTGTCCTGTGCGGGAGTGGAGTCGGGCGGTGGTGTGCGGGTGTGGGGTGGTGCCCCGCACGAGGGTCTCCTCG
>NZ_LBMK01000004.1:201954-210793 GCF_001005295.1 Streptomyces yangpuensis
GCGCCGAGCCGAGGAGACACCCCGTACCGGCACCGCTCCCCGACCCCCACCAACCCCCGCCCGGCCAAGAGCCCAACCCGAACCGCCGAGCACCACATGAAACCCCGCCCGGCCGGAGCCAGAGCCGGACCGCCTAGCCGCCCGCAGGGCAGACGGCCGAGCCGCTCGCAGGGCAGACGGCCGGACCGCCGAGCAACCCCGCAGGGGCCACCGCATAACCTCCCCCCGAGGACCCCGCCCACCCCGCCGACCGCTCCGGAGGAGCCATGGCCACACCCGTCCACGCCACCACGGCGGCCGCCGTCACCACCCTCACCCTCGACTCCCCGGCCAACCGCAACGCGCTCTCCGCTGAGCTCGTCGCCGAGCTCCGCGCCGCCCTCGCCGCGGCCGGCGCGGACCCGGCCGTGCGCGCCGTCGTCCTCACCCACACCGGCGGTACCTTCTGCTCCGGCGCCGACCTCAAGTCCCCCTCCGCCCCGGCCGACTTCGTGGCCCTGCTCCGCGAGATCGCCGAGCTGCCCCGGCCCGTCGTCGCCCGCGTCACCGGCCACGTCCGGGCCGGCGGCCTCGGCCTGCTCGGCGTGTGCGACATCGCCGCCGCCGGGCCCGGGTCCTCGTACGCCTTCACGGAGACCCACCTGGGCGTGGTCCCCGCCGTCATCTCCGCACCGCTCCTGCCCCGCCTCGACCCGCGCGCCGCCGCCCGGTACTTCCTGACCGCCGAGGCGTTCGACGCCGCCGAGGCCGTACGGATCGGCCTGCTCACCCTCCACGGGGACGACGTCGACGAGACCCTCGCGCCCGTCCTCGCGGGCCTGCGCAAGGCCGGCCCGCAGGCGCTCGCCGCGACCAAGCGACTGGTGACCGCACCCGTACGCGCGGCCCTCGCGCAGGACGGCGCCGCGCTCACCGAGCTGTCCGCGCACCACTTCGCCTCCGCCGAGGCCCGCGAAGGCATCACCGCCCGCTTCGAGCGCCGGGAACCGTCATGGGCGCTGTGACCGGTGGCGTCACGGCCGAGACGGGCCCCAAGCAGGCCCGCAGCCGCGTCACCCGCCGCCACCTCCTGGAGGCGGCCGTGTCATGTCTGGCGGAGCACGGCTGGGCCGGTTCCACCGTCTCCGTCGTCGCCGAACGCGCCGGCGTGTCCCGCGGAGCCGCCCAGCACCACTTCCCGACCCGCGAGGACCTGTTCACCGCCGCCGTCGAGTACGTTGCCGAGGAGCGCTCCACCGCCCTGCGCGAGCTCTTCCACGCCGGGCCGGCCGCCCGGCCGGCCGTGGTGCAGGCACTGGTCGACCTGTACACGGGCACCCTCTTCCGGGCCGCGCTCCAACTGTGGGTGGCCGCCTCCAACGAGGAGCAGCTGCGCCCGCGGGTCACCGAGCTGGAGGCCCGGGTCGGCCGCGAGACCCACCGCATCGCCGTGGAGCTGCTGGGCGCCGACGAGGCGGTGCCGGGCGTACGGGAGACCGTGCAGGGCCTCCTCGACATGGCCCGCGGCCTGGGTCTGGCGAACGTCCTGACCGATGACGCGGCCCGCCGGGCCCGTGTCGTGGCCCAGTGGGCACGCATCCTGGACGCGGCCCTGGGCTGAGCCGCCCGGCCCCCGCCCAGCCGCCCGCTCAGCCGGGCGGTCCCAGAACGCGGCAGGGGCGCCGCGCCCCGGAGGAGTCCGGTTCGCGGCGCCCCGCGGTGACGGGCGGCCGGGCCGGTCAGGCGGTCTCGGCGATGTCCGCGTAGCCCTCGATCTCCTGCGGGTCGCGCCGGCCCGGTCCCGTGTAGCGGGCCGACGGGCGTACCAGGCGGCCGGTGCGCTTCTGCTCCAGGATGTGCGCCGACCAGCCCGCGGTACGGGCGCAGCTGAACATCGAGGTGAACATGTGCGCCGGGACCTCGGCGAAGTCCAGCATGATCGCCGCCCAGAACTCCACGTTGGTGGCGAGCACCCGGTCGGGACGACGGGCGTGCAGCTCCTCCAGTGCGGCCTTCTCCAGCGCGGCGGCCACCTCGTAGCGCGGCGCGTCGAGCTCCTTGGCGGTGCGCCGCAGGACGCGGGCGCGCGGGTCCTCGGCGCGGTAGACGCGGTGTCCGAAGCCCATCAGGCGCTCGCCCTTGTCGAGGGCCTTCTTCACGTACGCGACGGCGTCGCCGGTGCGCTCGATCTCCTCGATCATGCCGAGCACGCGGGACGGCGCGCCGCCGTGCAGCGGGCCCGACATGGCGCCGACGGCGCCCGACAGGGCCGCGGCCACGTCGGCGCCGGTGGAGGCGATGACGCGCGCGGTGAACGTGGAGGCGTTCATGCCGTGCTCGGCGGCGGAGGTCCAGTAGGCGTCGACGGCCTTGACGTGCTTGGGGTCCGGCTCGCCCCGCCAGCGGATCATGAACCGCTCGACGACGGACTCGGCCTTGTCGATCTCGCGCTGCGGGACCATGGGCAGGCCCTGGCCGCGGGCGGACTGGGCGACGTACGACAGTGCCATCACGGCCGCGCGCGCCAGGTCGTCGCGGGCGGTCTGCACGTCGATGTCGAGCAGCGGTTTCAGACCCCACACGGGGGCGAGCATCGCGAGTGCGGACTGCACGTCGACGCGGATGTCACCGGAGTGGACCGGGATGGGGAAGGGCTCGGCGGCCGGCAGGCCGGGGTTGAAGGCACCGTCGACCAGCAGGCCCCAGACGTTCCCGAAGGAGACGTGGCCGACGAGGTCTTCGATGTCGACGCCCCGGTAGCGGAGCGATCCGCCTTCCTTGTCGGGTTCGGCGATCTCCGTCTCGAACGCGACGACCCCTTCGAGCCCGGGTACGAAGTCGGACATCAGGCGGCTCCTCAGATAGTGCGAACACGCGCGGCTCCCGGCGTGACTCGCGGTCCGGCGCGGTCATCCCCGTTGATGCCCGGCACGGCCGTTGGTCACCCGTGCGGGGACCTTCGGACCGGCCCCAAGATTTTGGCGGCTGCGCCCCGACTGCGGAAGCGTGACATACGGCACACCGTCACAGGTCCACCTGCGGCAGGATGGCTTGCGTGACCGATCAGGACATTGACCCCGCCATGATGCGCAAGCAGTACCGCTCGGAGATCGTCCACGAGGAGAGCCTCGCCGGGGAACCGATGGAGCAGTTCGCCCGGTGGTTCCAGCAGGCGGCCGACTCGCACCTCTTCGAACCGAACGCCATGGTCGTCTCGACGGCCACCTCCGACGGCCGGCCCAGCTCGCGCACGGTCCTGCTGAAGCAGTTCGACAGCCGGGGCTTCGTGTTCTTCACGAACTACGCGTCCCGCAAGGGCCGGGAGCTCGCCGAGAACCCGCAGGTCGCGCTGCTGTTCCCCTGGCACCCTATCGCCCGTCAGGTGATCGTCACCGGTACGGCGGCCCGTATCGGCCGCGACGAGACGGCGGCGTACTTCCGGTCCCGGCCGCACGGTTCGCAGCTGGGTGCCTGGGCGAGCGAGCAGTCGAGCGTGATCGGCTCCCGCGCGGAGCTGGACCGCCGCTACGCCGAGCTCGCGGAGCGCTATCCGGAGGGGGAGCAGGTGCCGGTGCCGCCGGAGTGGGGCGGACTGCGGGTGGTGCCGCAGGAGGTCGAGTTCTGGCAGGGCCACGAGAACCGCCTGCACGACCGGCTCCACTACGTGCTGGAGGGCGAGAAGTGGCGCCTGGAGCGTCTGTGCCCGTAGCGGGCGCGCAGAGGCAGAGGCAGAGGCAGAGGCAGAGGCAGACGCGGACGTAGACATGGACGCAGACGACCCGCGGGCTCGGGTTCCTCTCCTGCAGTGAGAGGAGCCGGCCGGACGTTACCGGCGAGCCCGCGGGTCGGGTGACTGCTTGGGATTGGCGCCGGGCTACCGCCGGGCACCGCACTGGGTGCGTTGCTGACGACGGGCCCTAGCCCGCAGCCACCTCACGCGTCCGGAGTTCGTACATTTCCGGGATCACCTCCTTTCAGTGTGCCTCCACTCTAAGCAGGCCCGCGCTCTGCGCTCAATCGAATTTCCGCAGCGAATCCACAGCTGTATCCACCGCCTCTCCGGAGCAGCCGCAGATTCCGGTGCGATACGTCAAAACAGCTGGTCAACGTGGTGATGCGGTGCCGGCCACCGGTCCGGACCGCGACACGTTCGGCTCATTTGCCGGCCACTTGCCGGCCCGCTTTCCTTTGGGGGCGAGGGCTGCTGCAAGGCCATGCGGCCGGGAGGAGCTCGCGGATCTCAGCACCGGCATGTGCCGGTTCCGGATCGCACGTGTCGGACGACATGGTCGCCGCCGTGACCGGCGCGGAGGTGCTGCACCAGAGGTGGGGGCGCGCATCGATTTCCCTGAATGCGGTGTGGTGTGGGTCACGTTCGAGTTCAATGATCTGACGTGCCGCATACGCGAACACCTGCTGGGGGTTCCAGGTGACTGCTTCCGGACGTGACGAGACCGCCGACGATCTGCTCGCCGCGCTGCTGGACGGGATGGACGCCGCGCTGTGTGCCTTCGATTCCGACGGGGTGATCACCCACTGGAACCGGGAGGCCGAGCGGATCCTGGGCTGGTCGGCCGGGGAGGCCGTGGGGCGCAAGGGGTTCGAGGGGTGGGCGGTGCGGGCCGCCGACGCGCAGGACGTGCAGGACAGACTGATGTCCGCCCAGCACGTGCCCGGACGGCAGGTCCACGAGTTCGCGCTGCTCACCAAGGACGGCGGGCGCGTCCTCGTACGGACGCAGTCCGCCGGGGTGCCGGGCGCGGACGGCTCGCCCGCGGGGGTGTACTGCGCCTTCAGCGAGGTGCACGCGCAGATCGACCTGGAGCGGTCCATCGCGCTGAGCGAGGCCCTGATGGAGGACGCCTCCTGGGGCGTCGTCCTCGTCGACGTCGACCTGCGGCCCGCCGTGGTCAACGCGCACGCCGCGCGGGCCTTCGGCACCGGCCGCACCGCCCTGCTCGGCCGGCCCCTCGGGGAGCTGCTGACCCAGGGGGTCGAGGAGCTGGAGGGGGCGCTGCAGCACGTGCTCGCCGAGGGGGCGCCGCCCGCGCCCGTCGAGATGTGGGTGTCGGTGCGCACCGCGGAGGGCGTGCGGCGGCGGTGCTGGCGGTGCGGGTTCCTGCGGCTGGCCTCGCCGCTCGCGGAGGAACCGGTGCCGCTGGGGGTCGGCTGGCTGATCCAGGACGTCACCGAGACCCGCCAGGAGCAACTCGACGCCGCGCAGGCGCGGTTCCGGTCCCATCAGCTCCACCGTGCCGGGCGGGCCGCCGCCGAGTGCGAGGACCCGGCGGAGGCGGCCGGCGTACGCCTGGACTTCGCGCTCGCCGGCTTCGCCGAGCACGCGCTGCTGGACGTACTGTCCCCCGCGGCCGACTCCGAGCAGCGCCGGCTCGTACGGTGCGCGGCGTCGCCGCCCGCGCTGCCGGGGCCCGGTTCGATCCCCGTCCGGTACCCGGCCGGGCATCCGGCGCTGCAGGCGCTGGACCGGATCGGCTCCGTGCGCACCAGTGCCCCGCGCGGTGAGGCCGACGCGGAGTGGGCGCGGGCCCGGCAGTGGCCCGAGGGTGCGGCGCACGTGCTGTGCACGGTGCTGCGCAGCCGGGGGCGGACCCTGGGCGCCTTGACGTTCCTGCGGGGGCCTTCGCGGCCGGCGTTCGAGCGCGCGGACGCGGCGTACGCGGAGGAGGTCGCGGCCCGCGTCGCGGCGGACCTGGACCTGGCAACACCCCCCACCGCCCCGCCCGCGGGCTGAGCGCCCGTCAGGTGCGGCGGGTCAGTGGCGGAAGAAGATCCGGTCGCCGTACTCCTGCATCACGCGGCCGTTCCACTCGTGGCCGCCGTCGACGTTGCCCGAGCGCAGCAGCGGGGGCTCCAGGCCGCGGGCGGCGAGCTCCCCGGCCGCCGCCGCCATGACCGCCTGCATGATCGCGCTGGTGACGACCGTGGAGGCGGGGGCGAAGGGGGCGTCGATGCCGTCGAGGCTCAGCTCGGCGTCGCCGACCGCGATCTTGCTGTCGAGGACGACGTCGCAGTGGTCCTTGAGGAAGGTGCCGGAGGCGTGCCGGGACCTGGTGCCGGTGGCGTAGGCGACCGAGGTCACGCCGATGACCTTGAGGCCGATGGCGCGGGCGTTCATCGCCATCTCGACCGGCAGGGCGTTGCGTCCGGAGAGCGAGATGATCACGAGGACGTCGCCGTCGGAGGCGGGGCTGCTGTCGAGGACGGCGCCGGCGAGGCCGTCGACGCGTTCCAGGGCGCTGCCCAGCGTGGCGGGCATGACGTCGACACCGGCGGTGCCGGGGACGGCGAGGAAGTTCATCAGGGCCAGGCCGCCGGCCCGGTAGACGACGTCCTGGGCGGGCAGCGAGGAGTGTCCGGCGCCGAAGGCGAAGAGGCGGTTCCCGGCGGCGACGGCGTCGGCGACGAGGGTGCCGGCCTCGGCGATGTGCGGGGCCTCCTCGTCCCGTACCCGCTCCAGCAGGCCGATGGCGGCGTCGAAGAACTGACCGGCCAGCTTGCTCTCGCTCATGCGCCGAAGGCCCTTCCAGAGGTGGGGTGCGTCCGTGTCCGCCGCTCACCGTGCGGTCTGGACCAAGGGCCTGTCAATACGGGCGTCAATCCCGCGTCCCGAGGGAGGGAGGATGTCCGCGAACGGTCTTGGCCCTCGGCACGGGACGGTTGTCGGCCCGATGCGTCAGAATTGGGCACGGGGCCAGCGCACGCAATCCGAGGGGCACGAATGTCCGGACTGATCGATACCACGGAGATGTATCTCCGCACCATCCTCGAGCTGGAAGAGGAAGGCGTGGTACCCATGCGCGCCCGCATCGCCGAGAGGCTGGACCAGAGCGGGCCGACGGTGAGCCAGACGGTGGCGCGCATGGAGCGGGACGGCCTGGTGGCCGTCGCCACCGACCGGCACCTGGAGCTGACCGACGAGGGCCGGCGGCTGGCGACGCGCGTCATGCGCAAGCACCGGCTCGCCGAGTGCCTGCTCGTCGACGTCATCGGGCTGGAGTGGGAGCAGGTCCACGCCGAGGCCTGCCGGTGGGAGCACGTGATGAGCGAGGCGGTGGAGCGGCGGGTGCTGGAGCTGCTGCGCCACCCGACCGAGTCGCCGTACGGGAACCCGATTCCCGGGCTGGAGGAGCTGGGGGAGAAGGCGGAGGCGGAGCCGTTCCTGGAGGACGGCATGATCAGCCTGTCCGAGCTCGACCCGGGCACCGAGGGCAAGACGGTGGTCGTGCGGCGTATCGGGGAGCCGATCCAGACGGACGCGCAGCTGATGTACACGCTGCGTCGTGCGGGCGTGCAGCCCGGCTCGGTGGTGAGCGTGACCGAGTCCCCGGGCGGTGTCCTGGTCGGGAGCGGTGGTGAGGCTGCCGAGCTGGAGGCGGAGATCGCCTCGCACGTGTTCGTGGCGAAGCGCTGATCCTGCGGCCCGTGCGGCCTGTGCAGCCCGCAGGGTTCCCGCCCGTTCGTATCGGTGCTCGTGCGTATCGGGCCCGTACGCAGCGGCCTGGAGCGGCCTGGATGTGGGTGGTCCCGGCGCCTCGCGGCGCCGGGACCGGTCCTCCCCTGTGCGACCTGGAGCCCCGAGCTCTCAAGGTCTTCCCCTCGGACCGTCTTCCCCGAGCGGCCCGCCTCCCTGGTGAAAGGATCTCCATCGGCAGCGGCCGCCAATCCTTGAGCAAGGTCACTCGAAAGAGCGGTGTTGTGGGCGAGAACCCCGTTTTCGAATGGGGGTTCGATAGTCTGGCGGGGAACGAAGGGGGTGCATCTGCGGTGGTACAGCGCATTGATGTGACAGGGGCCGAAGGTGTGCGTCTGGCCGCCTGGCAGTTCCGAGAACCGGTCGCCGAAGCGGAAGCGGAACCGGACCCCCGCCCCGGTGTGCTGTTACTGCACGGCCTGATGGGCCGCGCCTCCCACTGGGCCGGCACCGCCCAATGGCTCGCCGAGCGGCGCCGCGTCGTCGCCCTGGACCAGCGCGGCCACGGCCACAGCGACCGCCCGCCCGCCGGCGCCGACCCGCACACCGCCCTGGGCCGCGAGGCCTTCGTGGCCGACGCCGAGGCCGTCGTGGAACAGCTCGGCCTCGCCCCCGTGACCCTGATCGGCCACTCCATGGGAGCGCTCACCGCCTGGCAGCTCGCCGCCCGCCGCCCCGACCTGGTCGCGGCCCTCGTCATCTGCGACATGCGCGCCTCGGCCCTCGGCGCGGCCTCCCAGCGCGAATGGGAGGACTGGTTCCACCTCTGGCCCCTGCCCTTCCCCAGCCAGGCCGCCGCCCGCCGCTGGTTCGGCGAGGACGACCCCCGCGTGGAGCGCCCCGACCCCGGCCGCGGCGCCTTCTTCGCGGAGGTCATGCACGAGGCCGCGGACGGCTGGCGCCCGCTCTTCTCCCGCCGCCAGATGCTGAAGGCCCGCGAGACCTGGGTCCACGACGCCCACTGGGAGGAGCTGGCCCAGGTCCGCTGCCCGACCCTCGTGGTCCGCGGCCTGGACGGCGAACTGGGCCGCGCCGAGGCCCAGGAGATGGTCCGCGTCCTCCCGGCCGGCCGGTACGCGGAGATCCCCGACGCCGGCCACTACCTCCACTACGACCAGCCGGCGGCCTGGCGCGCCGCCCTGGAACCCTTCCTGGACGACATCCCGGCCCCCGCCCCCTGACCTCGCCACGAGCCGCCCCGTAGCGGCTGAACGGATCCGTCATGCGGACCGGCTGCTCGTGGAAGTCCGTCCGGTCCCCGCCGAAGTCCGGGACCCGCGTCACCTCCAGGCCGGGAACGCCCAGCAGCACCAGCGGCGACGAGACCGAACTCCGCGGGAGTTCACGCACTCTCGGCCGGAAGCGGGC
>NZ_LBMK01000004.1:210820-339467 GCF_001005295.1 Streptomyces yangpuensis
GCGGGCGCTCAGCCCTTGCTCACCGCCGACAGGATCTCCGGCAGCTTCCGCGCCACCGTCGGCGCCGCGAGCCGCAGCCCCGCCCAGGCGGCCAGCCAGCCCCAGGCCACACCGACCGGGAGCACGATCCACGAGACGTGCCGGTGCTCGGCCATGTTCAGCCAGATCGTCAGGGCGATCACCGGCGCGCTCACCAGCGCCGACATCAGCATGCCGGCGGCGATACCGCCCCAGGCGAGCCCACCCTGCCCCGGGGCGACGTTCTTGAAGGCGCCGTCCGTCGGAATGGAGTACGGGAAGCGGGCCGAGGCCAGGGCCCCTGTGCACAGCATCGAGCCCACCAGGGCCAGAGCCACCCCCCCCCCGGCGGGGAAGGCCTGCCAGTCGTCCACCAGAGCGGCGGTGACCGCCGTGACGAGGACCGTGTACGGGAGGACGACCAGGGCCAGCGCGGCCGCACGGGCGCGCAGCTCCACATACGCGTCACGGGTGCTGGAGATGGTCTGCGCGACCATCCAGAACGCCGAGGTGTCCTGCCCGAACTGGTTGTACATCTGGACGCCGAGCATGCCCGCGCCGAAGCTGCCCAGATACACCGACCCGGTGCCCTGCAGCGCGTTGAAGACGGGCACGATCACACCGATCGCCAGCGCGGTCACCCACGCCGACTTCGTCTTCGGGTCGCGCACGGCATAGCGCAGGGTGCGCTGCATGGACGCGCCCGTCCGGCCGCCGGGCATCAGCGACCAGAAGCCGCCGTCGGCAACGCCGCGGTTCTTCACCGGCCCGGACGCCGCGATCGTCGAACCGTCCGGTGTGACCATCAGCTTGGTCAGGCTGCCCTCCCAGGACCACAGCAGACCGGCCACGGCCGCCACGCTCAGCACCAGCTGGGCCGCCGCCCTGCCGTACGCGCCCTCGCCCACCGAGTCCACCATGCCGACGGCGGTCGCCGGCGGCAGCCACCGCACCACCGCCTCGACGGGCTCCAGCGCCGTGACGCCGCCCGCCTGGAAGAGGCTCTGGCTGGCGAAGTTGGCCAGCTGCGCGCCCACCGCGATCACCAGACCGCTCAGCAGTGCCAGGTCGCGCCCCTTGCGGCTGGTCAGCAGCCGCACATTGGCCGTCGCCACGGCCCGTGCGAGGGTCACGCACCCGAGCAGCAGGAGCGGTACGGCGACCACCGCGGCCACCGCACCCGCGGCGCCGCGCGCGACGGCTGCCACCGAGCCGACCGCCAGGCACAGCGTGAACAGCGGCCCGATCCCGACCAGCGAGGTCGCGAGCAGGGCCCGTACCAGAGGACGCGGACGCAGCGGCAGCATCACCAGCCGGCTCGGGTCCATCGTCTCGTCTCCGGCCGGGAAGAACAGCGGCATGAACGCCCAGCCCAGCGCCAGGATCCCGGCCAGCAGGACCACGACGGTGCCCGCGTGCGCGTTGCCGTGCAGCAGAGCCAGGCCGAGCGTCATGAAGAAGCCGACCACCAGCGCGAAGGCCAGCGTCGAGAAGTAGGCGGCCTTGCGCTTCGAGGAGCCCTTGAGTCCGTTGCGCAGCAGCGACAGCTTGATGCGGAGGAAGACCGGGGTCAGCGCGGGCGGCGCGGCGGGCGCTGACCGTCCGGCGGACACCCCGGGGGCGATCCCGGCGGCGCCGGTGGCTCCGGCGGGAGCGGTGGGCGCGCTCATCGCGCGACCGTCCCGGAGGTGCCGCCGAGCCAGTCCAGGGAGTCGCCGGCCGCGTCCCGCCCGTGCGCGCCGACCAGTTCGAGGAAGGCGGCCTGCAGGGAGGGCGCGGAGCCCCGTACGTCGGCCAGCGGGCCCGCGGCGCGGATCCGGCCGGCGGCCATCACGGCCACCCAGTCGCACAGTGACTCGACGAGCTCCATCACGTGGGAGGAGAACACGACCGTGGCACCGGACGAGGTGTAGCGCTCCAGCACGCCGCGGATGGTCTGCGCCGACACCGGGTCGACACCCTCGAACGGCTCGTCCAGGAAGAGCACTTCGGGGTTGTGCAGCAGGGCCGCCGCCAGGCCGATCTTCTTCCGCATGCCGGTCGAGTAGTCGACGACCAGCTTGTGCTGCGAACCGGCGAGGTCGAGGATCTCCAGCAGCTGCGTGGCCCGCTTGTCGGTCTCGTCCCCCGCGAGCCCGCGCAACCGGCCCATGTAGCCGAGCAGTTCACGCCCCGACAGCCGTTCGAAGAGCCGCAGCCCCTCGGGCAGTACGCCGATCCGCGCCTTCACCTCGGTCGGGTCCGCCCACACGTCGTGGCCCGCGACAACGACCCGCCCCATGTCGGGGCGCAGCAGTCCGGTCACCATCGACAGCGTGGTCGTCTTGCCCGCGCCGTTCGGCCCCACCAGGCCGATGAACTTCCCCGCGGGCAGCTCCAGATCGATGCCGGCGACGGCGACCTGCTCGCCGAACCGCTTCCACAGACCTTCCACGCGCACGGCGGACGGAGCGGTTCGCGCGCCGTCCGTCCCGTGCGTTCCACCCGTCGCATCGCCCTGGTCCGGCATGCGCCCGCCTCTCGTCACACGTCCCCGTTGGTCGTTCTTTCCTCACGATAGGAGGAGGGGGAGAGGCCTCATCAGTTACTTATGTCATGAGTTCCCGGGGCGCTTCCTCACAGCGGCCGCCGCGGCCGCATCACCGGCGCGGTGTCACCCCTGGCGGCGCTTGCGTTCCGCCGCCGCCTCGCTGCCGCACGCGTACGCCAGCGCGTCGATCAGCTCCTCCGTGTCCGGCAGCCACCGGTTCGCGGGCGTGGGCCGGCGCGCCCACTGCACCGCGCCCCGGCCGCCGAAGCGGGTGGGCGGGGCCGCCACGTACTCGCCCTCGCCACGGGCCGCCAGGTCGATCGCGGACGGCACCCAGCCCAGCTTCCGTACGAGGTCCGCGACCTTGACCCCGGCGCCCGGCAGCACGAAGAACAGCATCCGGTGATCGGGCGTCAGCGTGACCGGCCCGAGGGTGCGCTGCATCCGCTCCAGCCGGGCCAGCGCCAGGAAGCCGGCCGATTCCGGCACGTCCAGCGCGTCGAAGGTCCGGCCCGTCGGCAGCAGGATCGACGCCTGCGGGTGCTTGCCCCAGACGCGGCGCACCTGGACCGCGCTGCCGGTGGCGTGCGACGCCCAGTCCTTCACCGCCGGGTGCGCGCCGGGCGCCGGGCAGTCCTCGGCCCCGCAGGAGCACAGCTCCCGGCCGTCCCCGGGCTCCAACCAGGTGCCGGCGAAGACATCCCAGTGCCGTTCTTCCACGTACCGCACGGCATGGTCCAACAGCTGCTCGCCGCGCTGCTTGGGGATGGGTGCGGTCTCCGTGACTCCCATGGTCTCTTCCACGCCCATCACAACTGCCCGGGTCACCCGGGGTTACGGGGGTGAACCCGCCCGCGAGCGGAGCATCGATCCTGCACGCGGGGCGCACTGATGCACGCGTGGGGGCGCGTAGGAGGCCGGGGCGCTGTTGCTGGGTAGCGACACGACGCAGAGCGGAAGATTCTCCGCACATCAGGCGGGAAGTGATCATTCCAACGGATCACCCGCGGTCAGCAGGGGGTTTTCATGGCAGCCAGGCCTCTCGTCGCCCGCCAGCCGAACGAACGGCTGCAGGCGCTCATCCAGGAAGCCGGGTGCTCCAACGCCGGGCTAGCCCGGCGCGTGAACATGTGCGGGGCCGAACACGGCCTCGATCTCCGCTACGACAAGACGTCCGTGGCCCGCTGGCTGCGCGGCCAGCAGCCGCGCGGCCGGGCACCCGGGATCATCGCCGAGGCCCTCGGGCGCAAACTCGGCCGGACCGTCACCATCGACGAGATCGGCATGGCCAACGGCAAGAACCTCGCCTCCGGCGTCGGCCTGCAGTTCTCCCCGACCGTCATCGGCGCGATCGAGCAGGTCTGCGAGCTGTGGCGCAGCGACGTCGGCCGCCGCGACTTCCTCTCCGGCTCCAGCGTGGCCGCCTCCGCCCTCGTCGAACCCAGCCGCGACTGGCTGATCACCGGCGCCGACCACCAGGTGGCCCGCAGCGGGGGATCACGCGTCGGCATGTCGGACGTGGAGGCGGTACGGGCGACCACCGAGGCCCTCAAGGACCTCGACCACCGCTTCGGCAGCGGCCACGTACGGCCGGTGGTCGTGCACTACCTCAACTCGGTGGTGTCGGGGCTGATCGGCGGCTCCTACCGGGAGCCGGTCGGCCGGGCCCTCTTCGCGGCGGTGGCCCGGCTGACGGAACTGGCGGGCTACATGGCGGTGGACACCGGCCAGCCCGGCCTGGCACAGCGCTACTACATCCAGGCGCTGCGCCTGGCCCAGGCGGCCGGGGACCGCGCGTACGGGGGCTATGTACTGGCGGCGTCCATGAGCCACCTCGCGGCGGAACTCGGGAACCCGCGGGAGATCGCGCAGCTGGCACGGGCCGCGCAGGAGGGGACCCGCGGGCAGGTCACCCCGAGGGTCGAGGCCATGTACTACGCCGCCGAGGCCCGCGGGCACGCGCTGCTGGGCGACGGCCGGGCGACGGGGGTGCTGTCCGCGCGGGCCCTGAGCGCGCTGGAGCGGGCGGAGCCGGAGTCCGGCGACGACCCGGTGTGGATCCGCCACTTCGACGAGGCGTACCTCGCGGACGAGCTGGCCCACTGCCACCGCGACCTGGGCCAGGCGGACGCGGCGGCCAGGCAGGCCGAGGAGGCCCTGCGGAGCCTGCCGCCGGGCAAGGCACGCCGCCGCGCCATCGGGATGCTGCTGCTGGCGGCGGCGCAGGTGCAGCAGCGGGAGGTGGAGCAGGCCTGCCAGACGGCCACGCAGGCGGCGGACCTGCTGGAGGGGCTCCGCTCGAACCGGGGGAAGGAGTACCTGGAGGACTTCAGGTCCCGGCTGGAGCCGTTCCGGGAGGAGGCGCCGGTCCGGGAATTCGCCGCCCGAGTCGCCTGACGGCGGGCCCGAAGCACGGGGCTCCGCCCCGGACCCCGCGCCTCAAACGCCGGCGAGGCCGAATGGTGCGGCGGTTTTCGTGGACAGGAGACGGCGGGGACGGACGGGGACGGTATGCGGGCGGGCGGGCGGGNGGGGTGGGTGTCGGCTGGGACGTAAAACGTGATGTGTGGCGCGGCGCATGCCAGTACGGCTGGACCGCCTCAGGGCGCCATGAATCATGCAGTCCCGGACGGCACCCCACCCCGCCGCGCCCCATGAGCAGGTAGCGTTGCCGGACGGTTCCGTACGGTCGGGCGAGTCGGAGAAGGAGTCCCGGTGACGCAGAGCGGACAAGGGGGCACCCCTCAGCCTGGTACCCCATGGGATCCGGACGCGGCGTCCGGCTATCCGGTGTACCCGGAGCAGCCGCAGCAGGCCCACCCCGGGGCCGCCTACGGCTACCCGCAGGCCTACCCCGCCTCGGAGGTCCCGGCCGGGCACGTGGTCGGGCCCGGCTACGAGGGACCCGGCGCACCGCACGGCTACGGCTATCCGCCGCTGCCCGAGGCCGCCACCCAGTACATCCCGCCCGTACCGGCAGCCCCCGCCGCCCCCGCACACGACGAGGCGGCGACCCAGTTCATCCCGCCCGTCCCGGCGCACCCCGGCCCCGGCCAGGACGAGGCCGCCACGCAGTACATAGCCCCCGTGCCGGCAGGCCACGGCCCCGCGGCCCCCGCGCACGCGGAGGCTGCGACCCAGTACATCCCGCCGGTCCCGGCGGGACCCACGGCCCCCGCCGCCTCCGCCGTCGAAGGCTTCGACGGCCTGTTCCGCGGCGACGACTCCGCCGGGCACACCCAGCACCTGCCGCCCGTACAGGAGCCCGTACTGCGGGGCCGCCCCCCGCAGCGCCCCTACCCGCCGCGCGGCCAGGGCCCCGTACTGCCCCAGCCCCACCAGCAGCACCCGCACCAGCAGCACCCGCAGCACCCGCACCAGCAGTACGCACCGCCCCCGCCGGCGGAGCCCTCCCGCAAGGTCTCGCCCGCGATCATCGGCGCCGTCGTTATCGGCCTCGCCATGGTCGGCCTCGGCGTCGGCACGCTGCTCCCCGACGGCAAGCCCCGGAACAACGACCCCGGCGCCGTGCCCGTCGCGCCGACCGCGAGCGGCGGCTCCGCCGCGCCCGCCGAGGCCCCGGTCGACCCGGCCCGCCCCCAGGCCGTCCAGCTGGACAAGCTCCTCGCGGACAGCAACGACAGCCGGGCCGCGGTGATCAAGGCCGTGGAGGACATCAAGAGCTGCGCCAACCTGGACCAGGCCGCCTCGGACCTGCGCGACGCGGCCCGCCAGCGCGAGGAACTCGTCACCCGGCTGCAGGAGTTGAAGCTCGACAAGCTCCCCGACCACGCCAGGCTGTCCGCCGCCCTGACCAAGGCCTGGCAGGCGTCGGCGGACGCCGACAACAGCTACGCGGCGTGGGCCGACGACGTGGACGACGACGACAAGTGCAAGGACGGCAAGGCCAAGGCCAACAAGAACGCCGCCGAGGGCAACAAGTCGAGCGGGGAGGCGACCAAGGCCAAGGAGTCGGCCGCGACCATGTGGAACACGATCGCGGCCAAGTACGGACTCACCAAGCGCGACAAGTCCCAGCTCTGACCGCTCCCGCTCCCGCCCCCGGCGTACGGACTGCGGACCACGGACCCGCCAGGCCCCCGTCAGACCCCTCTCAGGCCGTACGCGGGGCCTGCTCCAGCGTCGAGGTCATGTCCAGGCTCTGCTCGCCGGGCTGCGCCACCAGCCGCCCGGACTGCACGATCTGGAAGGTGACCTGCCCGTTGACGATGCGGGGGAAGCCGGCGACGGCCCGCATGTCCTGGTAGCGCCAGCTCAGGTCCGGGGTGAGGCCGCCGGTCCTGACCGGCTGGGCCTCGTTCAGCGACCGCTTGACCTTGCGGGCGTCGATGCCCTCGCCCTTCCCGAAGCGCTTCACGATCTCGCTCAGCACCGTGTACGCGATCCAGGTGGTCTGCGCCCCGGTGTCGTCGGGGTCGACGGTGTCGTCCCCGAAGGCGAACTCGCTGACGACCTTGCGCATCGGCTCCCAGACGGGGTCGGAGGACACCGGGTACCAGCTCGTGATGTACGCGCCCTCGAAGGGGCTCTCCCGGCCGCCCGTGCGGTCCACCAGGGACTGGCTGACACTGCCCAGCACGGACGAGATCTGCGGCTTCTTGCGCTGCGGCTCGGTGCGGCGGAAGGCGTCGAAGAACGTCTCGGTGCGCTCGCCGAGGACCGCGGTGACGCAGCCCTTCTCCTTCTCCTTGCCGGTGCCGGTGGTGTGCGCGAGGGCCTCGGTGGCCTGCGGCTTGAAGTCGGCGGAGTCCTCCGCGGCCCGGATGTCGGCCGCGTCGGCCATCTTGTTCGCCCGCAGTCCCGCGTTCAGCAGGACCGGCAGCGCGTCGCCCGGGATGGTGTCGGGGCGGACGAGGGCCACCTGGTCGCAGACGCGTCCCAGCTGGTGGCCGGCGCCGGCGATGAGGACGGACTGGCCGCCGTTGACCGGGTAGGACATCGGGGACTGGAACTCCTCGGAGGAGACTCCGTAGCCGCCGATGAAGGGAATGCCCTCCGCCTCCAGCGGGGCCATGAAGGCGCGTCCGTGCTGGCTGTAGGAGCCGACGACGGCGACCGCATTCTCCGCGACGGCCTTGCGGGCGCAGTCGGCGGCGCCGCTGGGGGTGTTCTTCTCGTTGCAGGTCAGTACGCGGAGTTTGTGGCCGTTGATGCCGCCCTTGGCGTTCACCCAGCGCTCGTACGCCTTGGCCATTCCGGTCATTCCCGGCATGTTCGTGGCCTTGGTCCCCTCGGGGGCGAAGGTCATGACGGTGATGGTCGCTCCAGGGCCCCCGGAGCCCGCGGAGCCCCCCGGGAGCGCCCCGCATCCGGCCACGAGGCTCGCACCCATCGCCGTGGCCACGAAGGTGCGGGAGAGCGATGCTGCGCGTCGCGAGATGGTCATGTCCATGCACCATTCCGCCCCACGAATAACTGTCGAGTGAGATGGACGCAACATCGGGTGACGTCGAGGTGAATTACGGGGGCGCAGTCCTTTGCGGGCGCTTCAAGATCGCACTCAACAGGAACGTACGATCGAAAGCGTGACATTCGCCCAAGGTTCGAAGAACTCTTCCAAACGCGGCGGCCGCTCCTCCACCATGGGCGGCATGCCCCTGAACGACATGCCGTGGTGGCGCTGGCGCAGCAACGTGCGCTCGGCGCTGCACATGCTTTCCGATCCGGCCTTCCACGAGGACACCTGGCTGGCCGGCGACGAAGGGTACGGCGACGTCACCGACGCCGTGTACCGGCTCGTCGAGGACACCTGGCTCGACAGCTGGTCGGCGGAGAAGTACGTCGGCACGATCTTCCGCGACTCGCAGGAGGCGGCCCTTGTCGACCTCGCCGTGCTGCGCGTGCTCCGGATCCTCCACCAGGTCGGCCCCGACGCCCCCGTCTCCGTCTACCTGGAGCACCACGCGTGGCCCGAGGCGGTCCGTGCCGCGCGCGAGGCGCACGTACGGCTCGCGCAGGCCGACGGGGACGACCCGGACGTGCGGCCCACCTCGCTGGAAGTTTTGAAGATCCTCACCCGCGCGGTGTGAAAGGCTGTGCGGTCATGAGCGACCCGCACAACGAGGCCCAGGCCCAGCAGCAGCCCCAGTACGTCCTGACCGTGTCCTGCCCCGACAAGCAGGGCATCGTGCACGCCGTGTCGAGCTACCTCTTCATGACCGGCTGCAACATCGTGGACAGCCAGCAGTTCGGAGACCGGGAGACCGGGCTCTTCTTCATGCGGGTGCACTTCGAGGCCGAGCCTGCCGTGACGGTGGAGAAGCTGCGGGCGAGCTTCGCCGCCATCGGCGAGTCCTTCAAGATGGACTGGGAGATCCACCGCTCCGAGGAGCGCATGCGGATCATCCTGATGGTGTCCAAGTTCGGGCACTGCCTCAACGACCTGCTGTTCCGGTCGCGGATCGGGGCCCTGCCGGTCGAGATCGCGGCCGTGGTGTCCAACCACACCGATTTCGCCGAGCTGGTCGCCTCGTACGACGTGCCGTTCGTGCACATCCCGGTGACGAAGGACACGAAGGCCCAGGCCGAGGCGCAGCTGCTGGAACTCGTACGGGCCGAGAACGTCGAGCTGGTGGTGCTGGCCCGGTACATGCAGGTGCTGTCGGACAACCTGTGCAAGGAGCTGAGCGGGCGGATCATCAACATCCACCACTCGTTCCTGCCGAGCTTCAAGGGCGCGAAGCCGTACCACCAGGCGCACGCGCGCGGTGTGAAGCTGATCGGCGCGACCGCGCACTACGTGACGGCGGACCTCGACGAGGGGCCGATCATCGAGCAGGAGGTCGAGCGGGTGGGCCACGAGGTCACCCCGGACCAGCTGGTGGCCGTCGGGCGCGATGTCGAGTGCCAGGCGCTCGCACGCGCGGTGAAGTGGCACAGCGAGCACCGCGTCCTGCTGAACGGCTCCCGCACGGTGGTCTTCGCCTGACGCCCGGGCTCCGATGTACGGACCCCGGCCGTCCGGGAGCGCGGCACGGGGGCCGGCGGCCGTAGGGTCGCGGCGGCGGTGGCGCCTGCGGTGCGGTCCCGGTCCGCTGTCCGCGGCGCGTGCTGCGGGCCGTTTCCGCGGCGGGGCTTCAGGCGGTCGCCCGGCCCGTCCGCCCGGCCCGTCCGCCCGGCCAGTCCGGCGGGACCGTCCGGCAGGACCGGGGGCGGCCGGGCGCCGCCCCCGGATCCCCGTGCCCCGCCCGTCACCGCTGTGCGGGGCTTCGGGCGACACCCAGCACGCGTGCGAGCCCGCCGCAGGCGTCACGCGTCCGGGGCCTCCACGCCGCAGTACGCCGCGAAAGCCGCCAGGATCTCGTCCTCCGAGATACGGCCGTCGCCGTCCGTGTCGAGACCGAGCGCCACCTGCTCGGCGAGCTCCGGCGCCGTGCCGAGGACCCGCAGCACCCGGGCCGCGGCCGGCGGCGTCGCGCCGAGGCCGTCCTCGTCCGCCACCGCGATCACGGCACGCAGGAACGGCCGTGCGATCTCCGCGAACCGCTGCGGGTTGTCCCGCAGCCGCTTGGCCGCCCCGGTGATGAACTCCTCGCGGGACACCCGCTGGTCCCCGTCGACGTCCGCGATTCCGGCCATGCCCTGCCAGAACGCCTCGGCGCCGCCGAAGACGGCCTGGCCCTTCTCCGACCGTGCGGCGGTACCGAATTCGACCAGGACGGCCTTCGCGGCCGCGCTGAAGTCCTCCCGGTCGATGAAGCCGGACCCGTCCTGGTCGAAGGTGGCGAATCGGGCGGCGATCTTGCGCTCGTATTCTGCGCTGTCCATATGCGGCGTTCCACCTTCACGTGTGCGTGGGGTTCAGATCAAGACAAGGCAGGAGCGTAAGGCCTATGTGGCCTGCACGTTAAGCGAAGCGGTCAAGCAGGCGGCCGCATCGAACCCGCGCACGGGGAGCGCGGCGGGGCGCGTACGCGTGTACCCATGTGCCCGGGGCCGCACCACCGTTCACGCCCTGCGACGCCCCTATCACGCAGGGCCCACGTCCGAAGGGAGCTTCAGCCAAAACAGGCGCGATCCGCCATGTGCCCACTACATTCGATGCGTCGACACACGGCTGGGGGCACTTATGCCGAAGGACGTACCACCGCGGTGGGACCGCCGCATGCAGCAGCGCCTCGCCCGCGGCGAGGCCGCCGCGCTCGGTGAGCTCTACGACCGCTTCGCCTCGCTCGTGCACAGCCTGGCGCACCGCGTGCTGGGCGACGAGAAGGCGGCGGACCGGATCACCCGCGAGGTCTTCGGCTACATCTGGGAGAACCCGGACGCCTACGACCCCAAGCAGGGCTCCATGCGTTCCTGGGTCGCCCGGATCACCCAGGGCCAGGCGGTGGCCCGGCTGCGCCAGGCCGAACTGGGCCGGGGCTCCCGCGAGGAGCTGGAGCAGAAGGTGCGCAGCGCCAACGCCGCCGCCCGCGCGGACTACATCGTCACCTCCATGCCCGCGCCGCTGCGGGCCGCGCTGGAACTCGCGTACTTCAAGCGGCGCGACTACCGGCAGGCCGCCGCCGACCTCCAGATCAGCGAGGACGAGGCGCGCCGCAGGCTGCGGCTCGGGCTCCAGCTGCTGTCGACCGCCAACGCCCTCCCGCAGGAGGACACCGCCCAGCCCGGTTACGGCCCGCGCGAATACGGAACACCCCGATGAACGGCCCCGCGCAGTCACCCGACGACGGATACGAGCGTCCCGGCGGCCGGGCGCGGATACCGGGCCCGCGCGGGGCCGCCGACGACCTCGACCCGGGGCATGCGCCGAGGCCCCTGCCGTTGCCCCCGGAACCGGCCCCGCCGCCGCCCTCGCACGCCGTGCTGAAGTCCCTGCTCGGCGCGTGGGCGTTGGCGGCGTGCTCCGCCGAGGAGACCCGGGCCGTGGAGGACCACCTCACCGAATGCGCGCCCTGCGCCGAGGAGGCGCTGCGGCTGCGCGACGCCGTCGGACTGCTGCATCCCGAGGAGAGCCTCGACCTCAAGCCGCTGCTGCGCTCGCGGGTCCGTCCTGGAGGACTGCCTCGGCAAGCGCCCGGCCCGCATCCCGGTTCCGGTGTGGGCGAGTCCGTACGACACCGAGACCGCGCGGCTCGACGCCCTGCTGCAGGACTTCGGCGACTCCGAGTGGCACACCCCCGTACGCCTGAAGTGGTTCGAGGAGGAACGGCGCCGCTCCCAGCGGACCACCGTGGCGGGCGTGATCGGGCACCTCATGACGGTCGACGGGATGATCGCCACCGCGCTCGGTCTGGACGATCCGCTGGGGGCGGACGCGCCGCCGGGCGGTCCGACCGTACGGACGGAGTACTTCTGGGGCGCGTCGGCGAAGCCGACGACGCGCCAGGTGCGCGAACCGTGGCGGGAACAGGGCCACACCCTGGTCCGTACGGTGTCCTTCGCGGGCCGGGGCGTCGCCGAACTCGCCGTGGACTACGGCGGTTTCGCGCTGCCGCTCGGCGACGCCTTCCTGGAGCGGGCCTTCGAGTGCTGGGTGCACGCGTGGGACATCGCGGACGCGGTGGACTACCCGTACGAGCCGCCGTCCGGACCGCACCTGCACCGGATGATCGACCTGGCGGCGCGGATGCTGCCGGGCGCGCTGGCAGAGCGCCGCCGCGCGGGCCTGGCGGCCCCGCCGCGGACCCTGGTCGCCGCCGGAGCACCCGGGCGGACCCTGCACCTGGAGATCGAGGGCGCGGGCGGCGGTGGCTGGGACATCGCGCTGGACTCGCCGGGGGCGAAACCGTCGCCGGAACGCACGGTCGCGGAGATAGCCCTGGACGGCATCGAGTTCTGCCAGCTGGCCGCCGGCCACATCTCGCCGGAGGACGTGGCGGCGGGCCAACACGGCGACCGCGAGGCGATCCGCGACGTCCTCTTCGCGGCGGCATCCCTGAGCCGCCTCTAGGCGGCGGGCGCCGGTACGAGCGCACGCGCACCCAGCGCCTCAACCCCCGCAGCCCCCACGTCCCGGGCCCGGCGCCCGCCCAGCCGCCCCGGGGGCGCGGCGGGGTCGGCGCACGGCGTAAGACGGCGGGCTGGGGGCGGTGAGGCGCGGGGTGGTTGTAGCGGGCGGTGTTCCGGCGGGCCGGGAGTCGGAGCTGTTCTGGGGTTTTCCCGTCCGTCCCATGGTTTTCCGGTTCGGGCCGGTCCCTCAAGGGCGCTCCCTGCCGTCGCGTCGCTGCGCGATGGCCTGCGGCCACCCTTGACCGCCCGTCCCGCCCCGGAACCACAAGGACAGCCGGAAAACCCCAAAAGAACGAGCCGGACCTCACGAGACCATCGGGGAGATCAGCGATGTGCGGCCGGAGCCCGGAGCGCCCCACATCGCTACGCGCTCCTGCCCAACGGCGTCCGCGAGCCCAGTGGGCTGGTCATAAGCCGCCATCAGTCGCTACGCGCTGCCCTGGTACGGCGTCCGCACGTCGCGCCCGAGCCCTCCTGTCGTAGCCGGGCTTGCGCAGCCTCGCTCGCAGCGGGCGCAGGCGGAAAGAACGGGTCCTTGGGTATGAAGTGGAGCAGCATGATGCTCACGCTGCCGACCAGCCGTCCAGCGAGACCTCCGAGCCGTCATTCAGGTACTGGCGGAGGGCGCTGGCTGTGGTGTCCACAAAGGCTTGCGGGATGGCGTCGGCGTCGACCCAGCAGACGCGGGAGTGCTTGCGGGGTTCGCGGTTCTCGGGTTCGCCGGTCCATTCGTGGGCGGCGAAGACGACCGTGAGGAAGCCGTTGGGGGCCTCGACGCCCCAGGCGCCGTGGATGATGTGGGCGACCTTGAGGGACTCGGGCTTCACCGTGATGCCCGTCTCCTCGTAGAGCTCGCGTACCGCGGTCTCCGTGATGGGTTCACCTGGCTCGCTCTTGCCGACGGGGAGGTCCCATAGGCCCTTGGCGAACTTGGCGTTCTGGCTGCGTTGGAGGAGGACGACGCGGTTGGTGGCTTTGTCGTGGACGATGACGGCCGCGACCAGCAGGGTCATCGATTCGAGCGCCGGCTTGAGGGCTGGGGAGCGGTCGTCGGTCTGCTGGGCCACGGTGTTCCCTTCGTCGGGCGGGTTGTTGGGCATGTTAGGCGAGGGCTTCGCGGGCGCGGCGGGCGAGATCGGCGGCGCCGGGGACGCGGCGGCGCTGGTAGACCGCGAGGGTGGAGCGGATCGAGGAGATCGCCTTGCGGGTGCGGTCCGATGTCATGCCCTCCATGAGGACGAGGGCCTGGGTCCAGGCGGCGACGGCTTCGTCGGCGCGTGCCTGGGCGGCGAGGCTGTCGCCGAGGTCGGCGTGGGTGAGTGCGTGGACGCGCTTGTACTTCTCGGGGTCCCAGCGGGTGAGGGCGTCGCGGTGCTGTTGTTCGGTGCCGATGTGGTCGGCGAGGTCGGTCAGGGTGCGGGCGGTGTGGCTGGCCACGGTGCCGGCGGCGGGGCCGCTGACGCGGGAGTAGGTGGGCTGGGGGCCGTCGTCCCGTAGGAGGGCGTCTTCGGCGGCGAGGAGGGCACGTGCGGCTGAGGGGCTCGCGTCCGTGGCGGCGTAGGCGCGGGCGTGGGTGATGTGGAGGAGGGCCTCGGTCTGGCCGTCGACGTGGCCGAGGCCGCGTCGCAGGGCGCCTTCAACGAGGTCGACGCAGTGGTGGGGCTGCTTAAGGGTCAGGGCCTGGTGGGCGAGGGCGCGCATCATCCAGGCGGCGTGGCCGTGGGGGTCGGCTTCGCAGGCGAGCTGGTAGCCGACCTGGTAATAGCGCTGGGCGGCGCCTTCGTGGCCCAGGTCGTGGTGTTTCCATCCGGCGAGGTAGGCGAGTTCGGCAACGGCGCCGAAGGCGGCCTGACGTAACGGCTCCGAGGGGAAGCGTCCGCGGAGCATCGGGGCAGCGGTGTCTGCGAGGTAGGCAGTGACCGTGGTCAGGCCGTGGCCGCCGCCCAGGCGTTCGTCGGCAGCGCTGAAGGCCGCGGTGATCTGGCGTACGACGTCGATGTCCTCGGCTCCGACAAGGGAGCGGCCGGTGCGGGCGCGGAGCATCCGGGAGGTGGCTTCGTGGTCGTGGAGCAGCGGCATGGCGACGCCGGCCGTGGTGAAGGCGGCGATGGCGAGGAAGCGGCGGCGTTCGACGTCGGCACGGCCAAGGTCGGTGACGGTCACGACCGGATCGCCGTTCGAGGTGGCTTCCGCGTCACCGGGCTGAAGGCCGATCTCGGTCGGGGTGACGACGCGGCCCAGGCGGCGGGAGAGGGCTTCGGCGAGGTACTGGCCGGCCTGGCCTGAGGGCGCCCGGGTGCCCTTGGCCCAGTGGGAAATCGCGGACTTGTTGGTCTGGAGCAGTTCGCCGTTCTCGGCGGCGATCCGGCGGACGTCCTTGGCGAGGGCTTCGTACGTACATCCGGCCGCGTGGATCGTCTCGCGCAGGCGGGAGTTGACGTCGGTCGGCACTGGCACGTTCCTCCGTCCCGGAGCTGTAAACCGCGTATACCGCTTGGGCTCGGTCACACCGTACCCACTCTGCGTAGCGGGCGGTTCACTTATCGACAGCCGCCCCACTCTCGGGCCGGGCGGCCCCCAAGTTCCGTACGCCCTAGCGGGCCCGGGCATTCCTATGCCCCGAACCCGGACGATCAGAGACGGAGACACGGTGACCACCATCGACACCGCGACCATCACGGTCGAGCTGCCCGACGCCTTCGACCCGCGCTGGAGCCGCCTGCCCGGCATCCAGGTCGAGGGCCGACGCCTCACCATCGACCCGGCCGAGTACTTCTTCCGCTTCGAGTCCAACACCTGGCTCGTCGCCGACTGGGAGCTGGTCAAGGCCCAGCTCTTGGACGTGGACGAGACGACCGAGAGCGCGGTCGAGCAGCTCGCGCTCGACTTCGTCAAGAACCACGGCGAGTCCACCTCCGACGCCGCCCGCGTCCTGGCCACCGCGTACGAGGTGTACGCGTACCTCTTCCGCGAGGAGCACCTGGCCGGCCTCGGCCTGCCGCAGATCACCGCCGAACACCTGCGGATGCTCCGCGAGGCCGCCACGCTGATGGCGCTCAACAAGGTCGAGCTGGACGGCCACATCTCCAACGTCGGCCCGTGCTGGTTCTTCCCCGCCGCCACCTCCGTCGTCTTCGACCTGGACGACGAGACGGGCGGGATGCTCGACGAGGTCTACCACGGCGGCTGGTTCAACGAGCACCGCCGGATCGAGGCCATCAAGGCCCACGCCGCCCTCGGCGGCCGGCTCGTGCACGGCTGCCAGTCCGTGCCGGACCAGTCGGGCGGTGTCGTCGCGCCCTACGGTGCCTCGATGGCCAACTTCCGTGACGACCTTGCCGCGTTCAAGGCGGGCTGGATCGAGCAGGTCTACGCCCACCGCGTGACCGCGGCCGAGTAACCCCAACCCCCCGTACGGCTCCGGGGCGGGCTGACCCGCTCGCCCGCCCCGGAGCCAACCAGCCCCTGGAGACACCCCATGGACCAGAGCCTGACCGCCACCCTGCTGGACGACCTGTGCGCCCTCATCCGCAAGCCCCTCCCCGAACGCACGGAGATCCGCGTCTGGGGCATGTCCGGAGTCGAGCGCGTCACCTTCCCCGACGGCACCACGGCCGTCTTCAAGTACGCCAAAGAGCCCTTCGACCGCGAGGCCCAGGCCCTGCGGATCGCCCACCAGCGCGGGCTGCCCGTCCCCGAGCTTCACGCCACCGCCATGCAGGACAAGTGGCTCGGCATGCTCATGGACGACCTCGGCACCCCCGTACGGGACGCCGACGACCTCGACGGCGTCGCCGCCGCCGTGATGCTCCACGCCGCCCGCCCGGCCAGCGGCCTGCCCTTCCTGGACGGCGC
Organism: Streptomyces yangpuensis; assembly: GCF_001005295.1. Lineage (GTDB taxonomy): Bacteria > Actinomycetota > Actinomycetes > Streptomycetales > Streptomycetaceae > Streptomyces > Streptomyces yangpuensis. The sequence continues at coordinate 227,199 of NZ_LBMK01000004.1, forward strand.
GTGCCTCGCGGCCCTGCCCGGGCGGGCCCTCGACCACCTCCAGCGGCTTCGAAAGGCCGACAGGTGGACGGACTGCGACGACATCGAGACCGCGCTGGGGAAGATCTCCGCAGCAGCCGAAGCCCGCGCCCAGGGGGCGACGCTCGACCCCTTCGGCTGGGTGCACTCCGAGTTCCACCCCACGAGCGTCCACATCGGGGAGGAGGGCTGGCACCTCCTCGACTTCGCCCGCGCCTTCACCGGCCCCGGCCTGATCGACCTCGCCTCCTACCACGGCACCACCGAGACGCCCAGCCCCGTCCGGCTGCGGGTGTTCCTGGAGCAGTACGTCACCGCAGGCGGGCACGAGGACACCCTCGCCGCCCGGGGCGGCCTGACCGCCGAGGCATGGGCCCTGGGCTGGCATCGCATGTGGGCCGTCGAGTGGTTCATGGAGCAGGCGATCCGCTGGATCAACGACCCGACCAGGGACTTCGCGTACGTCCCCGTCGTTCGCCGCCACCTGAATGACGTGGTCCAACTCCTGGAGGTCTAGGTGCTCGCCCAGGTCTCTCCCTGGTACGCCCACGCGGCCCAGCGCCTGACCACCGCCCCGGCCCACGCCGTCAGTCCTCCGACACGGATGGAGTGGAGCACCCACCCCGGCCTGGGCCCCGGCGCGGAGATCCTCGGCCGTGACCTTCGCGGCAAGCTCATCCTGGAGCTGGGCTGCGGCCCCGGCCACAACGTCGCCCACCTCGCCCAACACCACCAGGCCCGCGTCACCGGAGTCGACCTGGTCGGCCTCCAGGTACGGCGAGCACGCTCCCACTATGGCCACATCGACGGCGCCACCTTCGCCGCCGGCCACGCACTGCACCACCTCCAAGCCAACGGCCAGACCTTCGACGTGATCTACTCGGTCTTCGGCGCCGTCGGCCTGGTCGCCCCTGAGCTTCTGCTCGCTGCAGTCTCCCGTCGTCTGGTACCGGGTGGCGTACTGGCCTTCTCCGTCCCCCACCCGGCACGGGCAGGAAGACATCCTTCGACGGACGACCGTCCCCGCCAGGACTACGTCACCATGCCCGACCGCACCCGGCTGCCCATCGCCCGCTGGGAGTTCGACGCCCACCGCTGGGCCGCCCATCTCTCCCGTACCGGCCTGCGGATCACCTCGGCCATCGAGCTGCGGCACCCGCGCCTCGACCCGTGGCTCACCACTCTCATGATCGCCGCCCGGAAATCCTGACCGATGGAGGCAACGATGCCCCTGCCCTATCTCTTGCTCGACATCGACGGCGTCCTCATACCGTTCCCGGCAGCCGACGGCAGCACCCCGCCCACCCACGTCCGCCACACCGTCCTGCCCACGGGCCGCGACCCCGACAACCCTGTACCGATCTGGCTCAACCCCGGCCACGGCCCGTTGCTCGCCAGCTTCCTTGCTGGCACTCTCGTCGCCCCCGTGTGGTGCACGAGCTGGCGCAAGGACGCCACCACCATCGTCGGGCCGCTCCTCGGACTGCCGGAGTTCCCGTACCTCGATCTCCCCCGCCCCGAGATCACCACCAGCCACCCCAACGGCTACCTCTGGAAGCGCGACCACGTCGAACCGTGGCTCGGCGGGTCGGCGGTCGCCTGGGTCGACGACGACTTCACCGACCACGACCACGCCTGGGCGGCGGAGCGGACAGCCAAGGGAACGCCGACTCTCCTCGTTCAGCCCGACTCACACCACGGGCTGCGACCCAGGCACCTGACCGAGATCACGACGTGGGTCTCGCGGCTACCCGCAGCCCGCGCCGCCTGACGACTGGTGTCCTCGCTGCCACGAGCAGCGAGGACACCAGAGTGCTCCTCGAGCGTGAGCGGTCTGCGGTCTGCGGCAGGCATCGGCGCCGCTGATGTCGGAGTCGGCCCCCTACACTTCGGGATGACCTCCGCACCGGACGCCGCCGCTTCCGCACGCGAGCGCGCGACCCACTGGCGCAGTGACTCCGGGTTGACGCCCAGCTCCCGTGCCACCGACGGGATGCGCTGCCCGCTGGGCTCCACCAGCGCGACCGCGTCCCGCTTGAACTCCCCCGAGTACCTCGCAGCACCCATGAGGACATCCTCTCCACGGACCCGGAGATCCGCTTCTCAGAAGTGTCCACTGTCGGGGTAAAGCCCACGGACGGGAAAACCCCGGAACAGCTCCGATGCCGCCCCCGTGCATCCCGCTCGCCTCACCGCCCCGCGTCTCACCGCCCCCGGCCCGGCCGGCTTACGCCGTGCCCCGACCCCGGCGGGGGTTCGCGTACGCGGGTGCCCGTACCGGCCCGGCCCGGCCGCCCTACGCGTAGCGCTCGCGGAGTTTGTACTTGAGGACCTTGCGGAGGGCTTCGTTGCGGGGGAGGGCGTCCAGGAGTTCCAGTTGTTCGGGGAGTTTGTGGGTGGCGAGGCCTTCCGTGCGGAGGTATGCCGTGAGCTGGGGGAGGGTGAGGGGGGCGGCTCCCGGGGGCTGTTCGACGACGGCGCAGACGCGTTCGCCGCGGGTCTGGTCGGGGAGGCCGATGACGGCGACGTCCGCGACGCCCGGGAGGCGGTGGAGGAGGTCCTCGATCTCCTTGGCGGAGATGTTCTCGCCCTTGCGGATGATGACGTCCTTGCTGCGGCCGGTCAGGACCAGGTAGCCGTCGGGGGTGAGGTGGCCCAGGTCACCGGTGATCAGGTAGCCGTCGGCGTCGAAGACCTCGGCGGACGGGTCGCCGCCCAGGTAGCCCTGGCAGACCGCCTCGCCGCGCAGGCGGACCTCGCCGTCCGTGTGCGGGGGGAGGGGGGTGCCGCCGGGGGTGGTGATGCGGATGGACATGCCCTGCGGAGGCCGGCCCTCGGTGGTGGCGAGGTTCTCCGCAGTGTCGTCCGGGTCGCCCATGGTGATCATGGGTACTTCGGTCATGCCGTAGCCGTGGGTGAGCCGGCAGCCGAGTTCGCGGACCACCGCGTGGTAGATCTCCGGGGGTTTGGGGGCTCCGCCGCCCGCGAGGAGGCGGAGGGTGGGGATGAGGGGGACGTCCGGGGCCTTGCGCTGTTCCGTGAGGAACATGGAGTAGAAGGCCGTCGATCCGCCGGCGACGGTGACGCCGTGGCGGCGGTAGCCGTCGAGGGCGTCCGGCATCGCGAACTTCTCGAAGAGGACCGCGGGGAAGCCGTAGAGCAGCAGCATCACCGTGTAGTCCGGTCCGGCTATGTGTGCGTAGGGGAAGGCCATCGAGCCTACGTCGGACGGGGTCAGGCGCAGGGCGTGCGCGAGGCAGGAGCCGCCGGCGATGAGGGAGCGGTCGGTGTGCAGGACACCCTTGGGGTCGGAGGTGGTGCCGGAGGTCCAGTAGATCCAGCGGACGTCGGTTCCGGAGGCGGGCGGCGGGGGCAGTACGGCCGGGTCGCCGTCCGGGAGGGAGTCGTAGGCCTCGAAGACGCCGCGGGCGCCGAGCCTGCGGGCCATGGCGTGGTGGTCGTGGCCCCGCCACACGCCGGGGACGGCGAAGAACTCGGCCTTGGCCTCGCGGAGCGCGAAGCCGACCTCGCGGTCGCGGTAGAAGGGGATGACGGGGGTCTGGACGGCTCCGATCCGGGCGAGGGCGAAGGTGAGCAGCACGGTCTCGATGCGGGTGGGGAGCTGCCAGGCGACGACGGTGCCGGGGCGTACGCCCATGTCGTGGAGGCCTGCGGCGACGCGTTCGGCGCGGTCGCGCAGTTCTCCGAAGGTGAGGTGCCGGTCGGCGGCGGGGTCCTCGGCGGCTTCGATCAGGACGGTGGCGTCCGGGGTGAGTGCGGCCCGGCGGGTGATGAGTTCCCACAGGGTGCGGGAGCGGCTCAGCTCTGTCGCGGTCGCGGTGTCCGTCATCCCAGACCTCCCCTTGGCCGATGAGCTGACGGTTAGTCAGATCAAGCGCAGAGCGTAGAGCGCCGACGCTTGTCGGTCCAGGGGTGGCGGGGCTAGCTTGTTTCTGACGATCCATCAGATCGGCACGGGATCGGCATCGGATCGGCACCGGATCGGCACCGGATTGGGGAGCCCATGGAACTGCCTCGGATCATCAGCGTCGACGACCATGTGATCGAGCCCGCGCACCTGTTCGACGTCTGGCTGCCTGCCAAGTACCGCGACCGCGGCCCCAAGGCGCTCACGGCCGGCATCGGCGAGCTGCAGTACACGGGCGGTAAGTACGTGATCACCATGGACCCGGACGGCCCGCCGACCGACTGGTGGATCTACGAGGACCTGAAGTTCCCGTACAAGCGCAACATCGCCGCCGTCGGCTTCGACCGCGACGACATGACGCTGGAGGGGATCACCCGCGAGGAGATGCGCCAGGGGTGCTGGGACCCCAAGGCGCGCCTCGCCGACATGGACCTCAACCACGTCGAGGCCTCCCTGTGCTTCCCGACCTTCCCGCGCTTCTGCGGGCAGACCTTCGCCGAGGCGCACGACAAGGAGGTGGCCCTCGCCTGCGTACGCGCCTACAACGACTGGATGGTCGGGGAATGGTGCGGCGACAGCGGCGGCCGGCTGATCCCGCTGTGCATCATCCCGCTGTGGGACATCGACCTGGCGGTGGCCGAGATCCGGCGCAACGCGGCCCGCGGAGTCCGCGCCGTGACCTTCTCCGAGATCCCCACCCACCTCGGACTCCCCTCCATCCACTCCGGCTACTGGGACCCCTTCTTCGCCGTCTGCCAGGAGACCGGCACGGTGGTCAACATGCACATCGGGTCCAGCTCCCAGATGCCCGCGGCCTCCCCGGACGCGCCGCCCGCCGTGCAGGCGTCGCTCAGCTTCAACAACGCGATGGCCTCGATGATGGACTTCCTCTTCAGCGGCGTCCTGGTGAAGTTCCCGACGCTCAAGCTGGCCTACAGCGAGGGCCAGATGGGCTGGATCCCGTACGCCCTGGAGCGTGCGGACGACGTGTGGGAGGAGCACCGGGCGTGGGGCGGGGTGCGCGACCTGATCCCCGAGCCGCCGTCGACGTACTACTACCGGCAGATCTTCTGCTGCTTCTTCCGCGACAAGCACGGGATCGCCTCGCTCGACGTCGTCGGCCGCGACAACGCCACCTTCGAGACCGACTACCCGCACGTGGACTCGACCTTCCCGCACACCAAGGAGGTCGCCCTCGACCACGTGCGGGGACTGGACGAGGAGACCGTCTACAAGCTGATGCGCGGCAACGCCATCCGCATGCTCGGCCTGGACCTGGACAAGCACCGGGGCCGGGACCGGGACCGGGACCTGGACAAGCACCGGGACCGGGACCTGGACCGGGACCGGATCAAGGGCCGCTGATGGACCTGACGTACACCGCGGAGGAGCGGGACTTCCGGGCACGGCTGCGCGAGTGGCTCGCGAAGACCCTCCCCGAGCTGCCCGCCCGGCCGTCCCCCGACGACTGGCCGGGCCGGCGCGCCTACGACCTGGGCTGGCAGCGCCGGCTGTACGAGGCCGGGTACGCGGGCCTGCACTGGCCGGTGGACGCGGGCGGCCGCGGCGCCACCCCCACCCAGCACCTGATCTTCCTGGAGGAGACGGAGCGCGCCGGGGCCCCGTACGTCGGCGCGAACTTCGTCGGGCTGCTGCACGCGGGCCCGACGATCGCCGCCGAGGGCACGGCCGGGCAGCGGGCGCGCTGGCTGCCGCCCGTACTGCGCGGCGACGAGGTGTGGTGCCAGGGCTTCAGCGAGCCGGACGCGGGCTCCGACCTGGCCTCCCTGCGCACGCGCGCGGTCCGCGACGGCGACCACTACGTGATCACAGGGTCGAAGATCTGGACCTCGCACGCGGAAGTCGCCGACTGGTGCGAGCTCCTCGTGCGCACGCAGCCCGTCAGCGCCGAGGTCCCCAAGCACCGCGGGATCTCCTGGCTGGCCATGCCGATGGACGCGCCCGGGGTGACGGTGCGGCCGCTGCGCACGCTCGCGGGGTCGACGGAGTTCGCCGAGGTGTTCCTCGACGAGGTGCGGGTCCCGGTCGCCAACCGGGTGGGCGCGGAGAACGACGGCTGGCGGGTCACCATGGTCACGCTGTCCTTCGAGCGGGGCACCGCCTTCGTCGGCGAGGTCGTCGCGTGCCGCCGGACCCTGGGCGGGCTGGCCCGTACGGCGAAGGCGAACGGCCGCTGGGACGACCCGGTGCTGCGGCGCCGGCTGGGGCGGCTCTACGGGGAGTTCGGCGCGCTGTGGCGGCTGACCCAGTGGAACGTCAGCGAGTCGGAGCGCTCCGGCGGGGTGCCCGGCATCGGCGGCTCGGTCTTCAAGCTCGCCTACTCGCATGCCCGCCAGGAGCTGTACGACGTGGCGGCCGAGGTCCTGGGGGCGGCGTCGCTGTCGCTGGACGAGGAGTGGACCCTGGAGCGGCTCTCGTCCCTCTCGTACACGATCGCGGCGGGCACCTCGCAGATCCAGCGGAACATCGTCGCCGAGCGGATCCTCGGCCTCCCGAAGGGCCGGTGAGCGGGATGGACTTCCAGCCGACGGAGGAGCAGCGAGACCTGCGGGCGGGCGTACGGGACCTGCTGGAGGGCCGGTACGGGCGGGAGGCGCTGCGCGCTTCGGTGGATTCGGGCCCGGCCGTGGACCGCGGGCTGTGGCGGGAGCTGGGCGCGGCGGGCTTCTTCGCGCTGCGGATCCCGGAGTCCGAGGGCGGTGTGGGGCTGGGCCTGCCGGAGGCGGCGGTCGTCTTCGAGGAGGCCGGGCGGGCCCTGGTGCCGGGGCCGCTGGTGGCGACGCACCTCGCCGCCGGGGTGGTGCCGGGGGCCGCGGCGGGGACGGCGGTGGTGACCGCCTTCGACCTGGGCGGGGACCTGGTGGCCTACCTGGCGGAGGCCGACGCGGTGCTGGGCGCGGACGGGCTCCCGGACGGCGAGCCGGTGCGCGCGGCGGACCCGCTGACCCCGCTGCACCGGGTCCGGCGGCGGGGCGGCGCAGCCGCGCCCGGGGACGGGCCCGCGCAGGGGTCCGCGTACGTTTCGGAAGGGGCGCTGCTGACGGCCGCGCTCCAGGTCGGGAGCGCGCTGCGGACGGTGGAGCTGGCGGTGCGGTACGCGGGCGAGCGCGAGCAGTTCGGGCAGCCGATCGGGGCGTTCCAGGCGGTCAAGCACAGTTGCGCGCAGATGCTGGTGCGGGCGGAGGTGGCCCGTACGGCGGTGTACGCGGCGGCGGTGACGGGTGAGCCGGGGGAGGTGGCGGCGGCGAAGCTGCTGGCGGACGAGGCGGCCGTACGGGGCGCCCGGGACTGTCTGCAGGTGTACGGCGGGATGGGCTTCACCTGGGAGGCGGACGTGCACCTGCACCTGAAGCGGGCCTGGGTGCGGGCCGAGCAGTGGCGGACGGCGGCGGAGGCGGAGGAGCTGCTGGCGGCGGAGCTGCTGGACTCGGCGGAGCTGCCGGACCCGGCTGGGTAGCCGGGTCCGGCGTGGTGGCTCCGTGTGACGGCCGGGCCGGCTGGGTAACGAAAACGGGGTGCGGGAGCAACGACGCGGGACGCATGTCCGATTACGGAGAGTCGATATCGGTTCGTGTCCTTCGCCCGCCGCATTACGGCCCGGAGTCGGGGGACTGCTCCGGTACGCTCCGACGAATGCGAGTGGTTGAGCGGCGCGAGCGTCGCACAGTATGCACCACGCCTACTCCTTCGCGCGGGAATATGCCCGAAGCGCTTGTTGTGGTGACTGTATGTCAACCATGCTGCTACGCAAGGGGGTCACGGTTGGTGATCCCGCCCCGTCGCGAGGCGAAGTGTCCGCCGGTTCGGATGGTGTGAGCGGTGCAGGTGCTTCAGGTTCAGCTGGAGGTAGGCGCGGATCCCGCCGAGGTCGGGAGGGCGCGCCGGTGGGCGCGGTCCCGTCTGGCGGGGTCCGGCATAGGGGATGACGAGCCGCTCGCCGAGACGCTGATCCTGCTGATCTCCGAGCTGGTCACGAACGCGGTCGTGCACACGGGCTGTCCGGCCGTGCTGCGCATGCTGTTCGGGGGGCCGGGGGTGCGGGTCGAGGTGGCCGACGCGAGCGACCGGGCGCCGGCCCGCCGCCAGGCGTGCGGGGAGGACACCGGCGGGCGCGGCCTGGAGCTGGTGGACGGTCTGGCCGACCGGTGGGGCTGGCAGCGCGAGGGCGCGGGCAAGCGGATCTGGTGCGAGATCGACCGCGGGCGGAAGGTGGAGTCGGACGCCGCGACGAGCGACGCCTCGGCCGAGGCCGGCTCGTGCTGTCCGTCGGAAGTTCACACCCCGCTGCGGGAACCGCGCATGTACCTCTAACGAGGTGTTGACGGTTCGTCACCCGTTGATCACCCTGGTGTGGAGCGATTCGACGCGAGGGGACGCCAAGGACACGCCTTGACGAGTGCGGGTCGCGGGGTGGCGGCTGCCGTGCCGCGCTCGGGGCGTGCACGCGCGCCGCCGCCACCCGCAGCTCACTGCGGCGCCCGCCGCCGCCGCGGCGCCCGCCGCCGTGCGGCGGGCGCCGGGCGGAGGTCAGCCGTCGGTGCAGATCACGTCGTAGGGGCGGCCCACCGCGATGGTCAGACGGATCGGGTCCGTGGTGCCGGAGGGGCACTCTTCCTTCGTCTTGACGAGGCCGAGGACCTTCTGTGCGCCCGAGCCGCTGCAGGGGACCTCCTTGGCCTGGGAGGTCACGCAGTCGCCCTTGACGAGCTGGCCGCCGCCGGCGCCCGCGTCACCGGGGTGGTCGTTGGACAGGTTGCGGCCGCAGACGGTGTTGGTGGGGATGCCGCTCGACTTGCCGCCGTTGTAGGAGATGCTCACCTCGATCATCACGTCCGTGCCTGCCGGGCACTGGATGGAGCCCGGCAGGATGCTGGCCTCCTTGATGTCGATGGCCTTGAAGCTGGCCCCGGCGTCGGAGCAGCCCGTCCGCTTGTACGCGTCGGCGCCCTTGGAGGGGTCGGGGCCGCCGCAGTCGCCGACCTTCCAGGCGCTGGAGGTGTCGGAGGAGGACTCGGGGGACCCGGGGTCCTTGGCCGTGGGCTTGGCGGACGGCGTCGCGGAGGCGGACGTGGACGTGGACGTGGACGTGGAGGAATTGCCCTTGTCCGCAACCAGAACCTTGGAGGCGCCGTACGCGCCGCCGACGACCAGCGCCAGGACCAGGAAGACGACGAACTTGTTGCCGCCGCGCCGGGGCGGGGTTCCCGGGGTGAACGGCGGCGGTGGCGGGGGCGGGGACGCCTGGTAGGGGTTGGACACGGGCTTCTCCTGCGGGTGAGGGTGGTGAGGAGCGGGGGGTGACGCGAGAACGGTGACGCGTCATGGACACAACATGGTTCCCGCCCGGTGCGGGACGGGGACCGCCGGGGTCGCCCCGCCCCGCGCCACCTGCGCGGACGCGCCCCGGCGCGTCCCGGGGCGGGTCTCAGAGGACGGCCACCGGGGCCACGGGGGTGCCGGTGCCGCCCACGAAGGGTTCGGGCATGGCGGACAGGAGGAAGGCGTACCGGCCCTCTTCTGCACAGGCTGTGGACAGTTTTTCGAGGTTCCAGTTCTGGCCCTGGTGCATGCCCATCTCCACCAGGTCGAGGGCGTGGACCGGCAGCCACAGGTTCTCGATCTCCGGCGGGAAGATCTCGAAGGTCAGGGTGTCGTTCGCGACGGCGGCCACGTCCCGGGCGTGGAACCACTCCGGCGTACGGACGGACAACCCGGGGGAGGGGAAGCCGTAGCCGTGCCGGTCGCCCGCCAGGTAGACCTGGATCTGCCCGGTGCGGACCAGGACGATGTCGCCGGGGCGGACCGTGACCCGGCCGAACTCCTCGGCCTCCGCCAGGTCCGCCGGGGTCACCGCGTGGTCGCCCGGCAGGCGGTCCAGGCCCCTCGCGCGGGCCACGTCGAGGAGCACCCCGCGCGAGACGATGGGGGCGGCCTTGTCGATGCCGCTGAACTCGGCCCGGCCGTGCGCCGTGATGGTGCCGGCGGGGCGGCCGTTGTAGATCCGGCCCGAGTGCGAGACGTGGGTGAGGGCGTCCCAGTGGGTGCCCGCCTGGAGGCCCATGCTGACGGCGTCGTCGCTGCAGGCCACCGTGCCCGGGCCGAAGAGTTCCTGGTTGATCTGCACCATCGTGTGCAGCGGGTTGATCCGGCCGGGGATCATGCCGACCTGGACGCCGTCCTCCTTCAGGGGCAGGGCGAGGGGGACGCGGCGGCCGCTGCGGATCTCCGCGGCCGCACCCCGTACGACCTCGTCGGTGATCAGGTTCAGGGTGCCGATCTCGTCGTCGGCGCCCCAGCGTCCCCAGTTGTTGACGCGCTTGGCGATGTCGTGGAACTCGGCGGGCAGGGTCATGGGCGTCGACGGCTCCTTGCGTGAATGCGGCAACGAGGGCTTGTGCGCGTGCATCTGACTACCCATAGAATCTAACGGTCCGTCAGAAAACGCGGGAAGGGGCCGGGCGTGGGGAACTTCTTGGCAGGCAGGGTCGTCGCCGTCACCGGCGCCGGCCGGGGCATCGGGCGGGCCGTGGCACTGGCCGCGGCCGCCGAGGGCGCCAAGGTCGTCGTCAACGACTACGGCGTCGGCATCGAGGGCACGGAGCCCACGAGCGAGATCGCTGACGGCGTCGTGAAGGAGATCCAGGCCACCGGCGGGGAGGCCGTCGCCGTCGCCGACGACATCTCCACCATGGCGGGCGGCCAGCGCATCATCGACACCGCGCTCACGCAGTACGGACGCATCGACGGCGTCGTCTGCGTCGCCGGCATCCTGCGCGAACGCATGCTCTTCAACATGTCCGAGGAGGAGTGGGACCCGGTGGTCGCCACCCACCTCAAGGGCACCTTCACCGTCTTCCGCGCCGCCTCCGCCGTCATGCGCCGCCAGGGCTCGGGCACCCTGATCGGCTTCACCAGCGGCAACCACCAGGGCTCGGTCGCCCAGGCCAACTACAGCGCCGCCAAGGGCGGGATCATCTCCCTCGTCCGCTCCGCCGCCCTGGGCCTGGCCAAGTACGGGGTCACCGCCAACGCCGTCGCACCCGTCGCCCGTACCCGCATGTCCGCGAACGTCCCCATGGAGCTCAGGGAGATCGGCGAGCCCGAGGACGTCGCTGCACTGGTCACCTACCTGCTCTCCGACAAGGCCGTCGCCGTCGGCGGCGAGCCGATCACCGGGCAGGTCTACACGATCGCCGGCCCGAAGATCGCCGTCTGGGCACAGCCGCGCGAGCTGCGCGCCGGATACGCCGAAGGCTCCTGGACCCCGGAGAAGATCGCCGACTTCCTCCCCGGGACGGTCGGCACCGACCCGATGCCGATGCTGGCGCAGCTGGAGGCCATGGCCAGGGCGGCGGCCGCCAAGGACCGCCCCAACGTCTGACGGGGGGAGCGGCGTGGACTTCGGTTTCGGGGCCGAGGACGAGGAGCTGCGCGGCCATGCCCGGGCGTGGCTGGCCGAGCACCTCGTGGGCCCGTACGCGCAACTCCTCGGCCTCGGCGGGCCGGGCAGCGAGCACCAGGGGGTCGAGGCCCGGCGCGAGTGGGAGCGGGAGCTGGGCCGCGGCGGCTGGATCGGGCAGGGCTGGGACGCGCCGGACGGGGCGTACGGGCAGCGGCGGCTGTCGCTGACCGGGCAGGTGGTGTGGGCCGAGGAGTACACGGCGCTGCGCGCACCCGGCCGGGTCGGTCACATCGGGGAGAACCTCCTCGCGCCCACCCTGATCGCCTACGGCAGCCAGGAGCAGCAGCGCCGGTTCCTGCCCGCCGTCGCACGGGGCGAGGAACTGTGGTGCCAGGGCTACAGCGAGCCGGGCGCCGGCTCCGACCTCGCGGGCATCCGTACCGCCGCGGTGCGCGACCCGGCCGACGGGCTGTTCCGTGTCACCGGGCAGAAGATCTGGACCTCCCTCGCCCGGGAGGCCGACTGGTGCTTCGTCCTGGCCCGCACCGAGCCGGGGTCGAAACGCCACCGGGGGCTGTCCTTCCTGCTGGTGCGGATGGACCAGCCCGGCCTCGTGGAAGTCCGGCCGATCCGGCAGATGTCCGGGACCTCGGAGTTCAACGAGGTGTTCTTCGACGGGGCGGTCGCGGCGGAGGTCGTCGGCGCGGAGGGCGACGGCTGGACGGTGGCCATGGGGCTGCTCGCCCTGGAGCGGGGCGTCTCCACGCTGGTCCAGCAGATCGGTTTCGCGGCGGAGCTGGAGCGGGTCCTGAGCCTGTACGCGGCTTCGGGTGCGGCCGACCCGGTGGTCCGCGACCGCCTCGTACGGCAGTGGGCCGAACTGCGGACCATGCGGTGGAACGCGCTGCGGACCCTGGGCGCGCAGGGCGATCCGGGCGCGCCGAGCGTGGCCAAGCTGCTGTGGGGCGGCTGGCACCGGCGGCTCGGGGAGCTCGCGGTGGAGGTCCGGGGGGCGGCGGCCGCGGCCGGGCCGGGCGCCTGGGCGCCCGGGGTGCCGTACGAGCGCGGACTCGACGAGGAGCAGCGCCTGTTCCTGTTCACCCGCGCCGACACGATCTACGGCGGTTCGGACGAGATCCAGCGCAACATCATCGCCGAGCGGGTGCTCGGCCTGCCTAAGGAGTCCAGGTGAGAGGCGTCGTGTTCGACGGCAAGCAGGCCCGGGTGGTCGACGACCTGGAGATCCGGGATCCGGGGCCGGGGGAGGTGCTCGTCGCGATCGGTGCGGCCGGGCTGTGCCACAGCGACCTGTCGGTGATGGACGGGACGATCCCGTTCCCGCCGCCGGTGGTGCTGGGGCACGAGGGCGCGGGCGTGGTGGAGGCCGTCGGCGAGGGGGTCACGCACGTGGTGCCCGGCGATCACGTGTCGCTGTCGACGCTGGCGAACTGCGGGGCGTGCGCGGACTGCGACCGGGGCCGGCCGACGATGTGCCGCAAGGCGATCGGGATGCCGGGGCAGCCGTTCTCGTGGGGCGGGAAGCCGCTCTTCCAGTTCGCCTCGAACTCGGCCTTCGCGGAGCGGACGATCGTCAAGGCGGTGCAGGCGGTGAAGATCCCGGCCGACATCCCGCTGACGTCGGCGGCGCTCATCGGCTGCGGCGTGCTGACCGGGGTGGGGGCGGTGCTCAACCGGGCCCGCGTCGGCTACGGCGAGACGGTCGTCGTCATCGGCACCGGCGGTATCGGGCTGAACGTGCTCCAGGGCGCCCGGATCGCCGGGGCCACGACGATCGTGGCGGTGGACGCGAACCCGGCGAAGGAGGCGGTGGCCCGGCAGTTCGGGGCCACGCACTTCATCGACGCGTCCGCGGTGGCCGACGCGCCGGCGGCGGTGCGCGAGATCCTGCCGACCGGCGCCGACCACGCCTTCGAGTGCGTGGGGAACGTCGGGCTGATCCGTCAGGCCGTCGACCTGCTCGACCGGCACGGGCAGGCGGTCCTGCTGGGCGTGCCCGGCTTCAAGGAGGAGGCGTCCTTCCTCGTCTCGTCCATGTACCTCGACAAGACGATCATGGGTTGCCGGTACGGATCCTCGCGCCCGCAACGGGACATCGCGCTGTACGCGGAGCTCTACCGGCAGGGCCGGCTGCTGCTGGACGAGCTGGTCACGGAGGTGTACCCGGTCGAGGACTTCGCGAAGGCCGTCGACGACGCCCACCACGGGCGGGTGGCGCGTGGGGTGCTCACCTTCTGATCCGCCCTGCACGACGGCTGCCNNGCCCTCTCAGTCGGCGAGGCGGCCGAAGCGGCCCTTGTGGAAGAGAAGCGGATCGCCTTCCCCGGCCGCGCCCATGGCGACGACCCGGCCCACGACGATGAGGTGGTCCCCGCCGGTGTGGACGGCGTGGATCCGGCAGTCGATCCAGGCGGGCACGGCGTCGAGCTGCGGGGATCCGGTGACGGGGGCCGGGGTGTGGGTCACCCCCGCGAACTTGTCGGCGCCGCTGACGGCGAAGGACCGGCACAGTTCGCCCTGTCCGGCTCCCAGGATGTTGACGCAGAACACCCCGGCGCGGGCGATCCGCGGCCAGGTGGTCGACGTACGGGCCACCATGAAGGTGACCAGGGGAGGGTCCAGGGACAGCGAGGCGAAGGACTGGCAGGCGAAGCCGGCCGGCCCGTTCTCGTCCTCGCCGGGGGGCGCGGTGATGACCGTGACCCCGCTGGCGAAGTTCCCCAGCACCGCGCGGAACTCGGCGGGACTGACCGGCGCCCGCTCGTCGTCGCCGACGGCCCGCAGGTCGGGACGCGGCAGGGCGTCGACGGACTCGGCCTCCCGCTGCGCCGCGGCGGAGGTGGGGGAGCCGACTGACCTGAGGTATCGGACGACGGTGGCCGCCATCCCTGCATGTCCCATCACCCTTCCGATTGAAGCTGACGGTTCGTCAGATGGGAAGGGGTGGGGACGGCTTGGGGGCGGGCTTGGGGGCGGGCTCCGGCGGTGCTGCGCCCTGCGCCGGATCGGTGTGCGAGGTTCACCCGCACGGGTGAAACCGGGTGGGTGGGCGGGGCTGTGGGCGGGGGTGGGGGAGGAGGCTCGGCATCGTGGCTGCGACCCGTACCGCCGCCGTACCCCAGGAGGGCCCATGCTCGGCACCGACTTCCGCACCGGATCACCCAACTGGCTCGACCTCGGCAGCCCCGACACCGAGGCGGCCGCCAGGTTCTACGGGGCCGTGTTCGGCTGGGAGTTCGTCTCCGCCGGACCCGAGGCCGGCGGGTACGGCTTCTTCCGGCGGGACGGCAGGACCGTCGCCGCCCTCGGACCGCTCACCGAGGAAGGGGCCCGGTCGGCCTGGATGCACCACTTCATGACCCCCGACATCCAGGCCACCGCCGAGGCCGTCCGGGCCGGCGGCGGGCGGGTGCGGACGGAACCCATGGACGTCATGGGCGAGGGATGGCTGGCCCAGTTCACCGACCCGCAGGGCGCCGAGTTCGCCTGCTGGCAGCCCGGCAAGACCGAGGGATTCGAGGTGGCCTCCGCGGAGAACACGCTGGTGTGGGCCGAGCTCCACGTACCGGACCCGGTCGCGGACATCGCCTTCTACGCCGGGCTGTTCGGATGGCGGCACGCCGAGATGCAGACACCCGGGATGACGTACCGGGTCCTGAGCACCGCCGACGGCGACCAGGAGGACGCCTCCTTCGGCGGGGTCGCACCGCTCGGCGACGGCGCGGGGGCGGGAGCGGGCGAGGAGGCGCGCTGGGTGCCGTACTTCCACGTAAGCGACGTCGACGCCACCATCGCCCGGGCCAAGGAGAGCGGCGGGACCGTGCTGATGCCGGCCGCCGACGTACCGGACGTCGGGCGGATCGGCTGGCTCGCGGACCCCTTCGGCGCGGTGTTCGCGCTGCTGAAGCCCGACCCGCAGATGTAGCCCGCCGGCGCCGGCCGGCCCCGGTGCCGGTCAGCGGCCCAGGTACTTGGGTGTGCGGCGCTCCACGAAGCTCGCCACGCCCTCGTTCGCGTCGGCCGTGGTCATGTTGATCTCCTGAGCGGTGGCCTCGGCGGTCAGCGCGGCCGCCCGGTCGCCGTCCAGGGAGGCGTTGACCAGCTGCTTCGTCATGGCCAGGGCACGGGTCGGGCCCTGGGCGAGCCGCTCGGCCCACTCCCGGGCCGCGGCCTGGAGCTCCTCGGCCGCAACCACCCTGTTGACCAGGCCGAGCCGGGCCGCCTCGGCCGCCGGGACGGCGTCGCCGAAGAACATCAGCTCCTTCGCCTTCTGCGGGCCGACCAGCCGGGGCAGGAGGTACGCGCCGCCCCCGTCCGGGACCAGGCCGCGGCGCACGAACACCTCGATGAAGCGGGCCCCCTCGGCGGCGATCACGAGGTCGCAGGCGAGGGCGAGGTGCGCACCGATGCCGGCGGCCGTGCCGTTGACGGCGGCGATCACCGGCTTCTCGCAGTCCAGGACCGCCGTGATCAGGCGCTGCGCGCCGAGCCGGATCATGCGCGCCACGTCCCCGGCGACGCGGTCACCGCCGGTGGCGGGGCCGCCGCGCAGATCGGCGCCCGCGCAGAAGCCCTTGCCGGTGGCGGTGAGGACGACCGCGCGGACGGCGGGGTCGGCGGAGGCGTCGTCGAGCAGGGCGATGACGCGTTCGCGCTGCGCCCAGGTGACGGCGTTCATCGCCTCGGGGCGGTTGAGGGTGATCCACGAGACGCTGTTCTCCAGGCGGTGGAGGACGGTGTCCTCGGGGGCGGTGGCCATGCGTGGACTCCCGTTCGGGACGGTCGGGGTGGGTGGGGCGACGCCGTTGCGGGGGCGCTGCCCCCGAGCCCCCGTGCCTCGGACGCCGGCGGGGCTGGGTTCTCCGGCCCGGCTACGGAGGCGGCGGCCGGCGCGGCGTCAGCGGCAGATGGCCAGGGCGTCCAGGGCGACCGCGCCCTGGCCGCGGGGGAGGACCATCAGGGGGTTGATGTCCAGTTCGGCGAGTTCGCCGCCGAACTCCAGGGCCATGCGCTGGATCCGCAGGATGACCTCCACCAGTGCGTCCACGTCGGCCGGGGGAGCGCCGCGTACGCCCTCCAGGAGGGCGTGGCCGCGCAGCTCCGTGAGCATCGCGCGGGCCTGGTCCTCGCCGAACGGCGGGACGCGGACCGCCGCGTCGTGGAGGACCTCGACGAGGACGCCCCCGAGCCCGACGGTGACGGTCGGGCCGAAGAGGTCGTCCTGGGTGACGCCGACGACCATCTCCACGCCCCGTTCCACCATCTGGCAGACCAGGATCCCGTCGAGCGGCACGTTCTCGTAGCGTGCGATGTCGGTCAGCTCCCGGTAGGCGTCGCGGATCTGGCTCGCGGAGGTCAGGCCGATCTTCACCAGGCCGAGTTCGGTCTTGTGGCCGAGCTGCGGGCCGGAGGCCTTCATCACCACCGGGTAGCCGACCAGCCCGGCCGCACGCACGGCCGCCGCCGCGCTCGTCACCAGCTGCTCGCGCGGCACCCGGATGCCGTAGGCCCGCAGGAGCTGCTTCGCGGCGTGCTCGCTGAGCTGCTGGCCGGGCCGCATGAGGGCCTGCGCCTTGCGGTACGAGGGCGACGGCGTGCGCGGTGCGTCCTCGAAGGGCGAGCGGTAGCCGGTGGTGAAGCGGTGGTGGCCGAGGTAGGCGCGTACGGCGGTGATGCAGTTGCCGAAGGTACGGAAGGTGGCCACGCGGGAGGAACCGAGGAGGGTGGTGCGGTAGGCGTCCTCGGTGCCGACGGGGGAGCCCCAGATCACGCAGATCAGCTTGTCGGTCTGCTCGGCGGCGTCGGCCAGGTCCTGGGCGAGCCGGTCGCTCATCGGGGGGAAGGGGCCGGTGATGGGGCAGATGAGGACGCCCACTTCAGGGTCGGCGAGGATCGCGTCGATGATCTTCCGGCCGCGCCAGTCGCCGACGGGGTGGCCGCCGTTGTCGACGGGGTTGGCGACGTTCAGGTACGGCGGGATCCACTGGTGGAGTTCGTCCTGCTTGGCCTGCGAGAGGGTGGGCAGGGTCAGGCCGGCCTCGGCGGCCAGGTCGGAGAAGTGGGCGCCGGTGCCGCCGGAGATGGAGTACACGACGACGCCGTCGGCTCGGGGCCTGCGGGCCCGGGCGAGGAGGGCGGCCGTGTCCTGGAGCTCGTCCAGTCCGTCGACGCGGATCACGCCGAACTGGCGCATGGCTGCGTCCACGACGGTGTCGGCGCCGGTCAGCTTCCCGGTGTGGGAGGCGGCCATGCGGGCGCCGGTCTCGGTGCGGCCGACCTTGACGGCGACGACGGGGACGCCGTTGCGGGCGGCCCGGTCGGCGGCCAGCAGGAAGGACCGGCCGTCCTTGAGGCCCTCCACGTAGCAGGCGATGGCGCCGACCTCGGGCTGCTCGGCGAAGTAGGAGATGAAGTCGGAGGTCTCCAGGTCGGCCTCGTTGCCGGTGGGCGCCCAGTGGGACAGCCGGATGCCCAGTTCCTGGAGGGTGTAGACGGGGCGGCCCTGGTGTCCGGACTGGGTGATCAGGGCGATCGCCGGGCCGTCGAGGTCGTCCCGGAACTCCTCGAAGGCGTTGAGGTTGGTGTTCGGGCCCAGCAGGCGCAGTCCGGAGCGCTCGACCGCAGCGGCGAGGCGTTCCTGGGCGGCGGCCCCGGCGTCGCCGGTCTCCGCGAAGCCGGAGGCGAAGGCGACCGCGAACTTCACCTTGGTGTCGGCGAGTTCCTCGATGACGGGCAGCGGATCGGAGACCAGCAGGACGGCGAGGTCCACCTGTTCGGGCAGGTCGGCGACGGAGGTGTGGCAGGCCAGCCCGAAGACGGTGGCACGGGTGGGGTGCACGGGGTGGATCCGGGCGCCGACGCGTTCCGCCCAGGCGATGAGCCGGCGGGTGATGCCGGTGTTGGGCCTGCCGTCGGCGTCGGAGGCGCCGACGACGGCGACGGACTCGGGCCGGAAGAACCGGTCCAGGTCGGGTACGTCGGCGTGCAGCGGCCGTCCGCTGACGTCCACGGGGATCGCGTCGTCGGCGGAGGGTGCGGCCGAGGAATGGACGGCCGTCCTGGGGGTCTCCCCGCAGGCCTCGACCCGTGCGCGGAAGTCGGTGGTGAGGGTGCCGTGAGTAGATCCAAGCATCGTTCCGCCCGCTCCTGCTCGATGAACCTCGATGGAACTCGATAACTGACGTGCTGTCAGATTACTGAACTGACGTGCCGTCAGGAACAGGGCTGCGCAGGAAAGCTGGTGGAGGTGATGTGGTGAACGGTGACAGATGCCCGTGGAGCGGGTCCAGAGTGCACTTCAGGCCGAGATCGCCCCGGAGCCCGGCGGGGGTGGCCGCGTGCCGCCCGCGGCCGGCTCAGCTGCCCGCCGTCTGCCGGGCCACCGCCTTGGCGATCTTCTCCGCGTCCAGGGCCATCTCGCGGAACATGCCGCTGATGGGGTTGGTGAAGCCGGTGAAGTACAGGCCGCGGGCCTCCGCCGGGGTGCGGGCGCCGTGCGTACGGGGGTGGCCGCGCTCGTCCAGCACCCCGAGGTGCCCGACCAGCCCCTCCAGCCGGCGGTGGTAGCCGGTGGCCGCGATCACCGCGTCCGGGGTGATGCGCGAGCCGTCCGCGAGCACCACCTCCGCACCGTCGAAGGAGGCCACGGCCGCGACCGGCTCCACCTTCCCGGCGCGCACCGCGTCGACCAGGCCCACGTCCTGGACCGGGATCGCGCCCTCCTTGACCCGGCTGTACAGGCCGGTGGCGGGGCGCGGGAGCCCGTACGCCGACAGGTCCGGGACCGAGGCCCGGGCCACGAGCGCGCCCAGCCGGTCCACGAGCCGCACCGGCAGCCGTCGGACGAGGATCCCGCTGCGCTGGGCGGGCCAGCCGGCCGTGGAGCGGCGCATGATGTGCGGGGTGGTGCGCACGGCGAGACGTACCCGGGCCGCGCCGCCCTCGGCGAGGTCGGCCGCTATCTCGGCGCCGGTGTTGCCGACGCCGACGACGAGGACGTCCTGGCCCGCGTACGGCCCGGGGTTGCGGTAGTCGGCGGCGTGCAGCAGCCGGCCGGCGTACGACTCCAGGCCCGGCCAGTCGGGCAGCCTGGGCGTGTGGTTGAAGCCGGTGGCGACGACGACGGCCGCGGCGGACAGCACCCGGCCGCCGCTGGCGTGCAGGGTCCAGCCGCCCTCGTCCTCGGGGCCGGGGTCGATCCGGGTCACCTCGACGCCGGTGACGAGTTCCAGCTCGTGGAACTCGGCGTACTTCTCCAGGTAGCGCACGACGTTGTCGCGGGACACCCAGCGTCCGAACCGGCGGGGCATCGCCAGGCCCGGGAGGGCGGACAGCCGGCGCGTGGTGTGCAGGTGCAGCCGGTCGTAGTGGCGCCGCCAGGACGCGCCGACGGCGTCGGACTTCTCGACGACCACGGCACGGACCCCGCGGGCGCGCAGCGCGGCGGCCGCGGCGAGGCCGCCGGGGCCGGCCCCGATGACGTACACGGGGCGGGGCTGGGTGGTCATGTCGACTGCGGGTGCGGGGACTGCGGGCATGAGGTGTGATCGTATCGCCACGCTGGGTTGATGGGTCTCGGACAAGGAGGGAATCGATTGCGGATCGGTCACGGTGGTGGTCGCGCGGGCGGACCGGAGGCGGACCCGGGGGCGGGCCAGGGGTGGACCGGTGGGTGGACCGGAGGCGGACCCGGGGGCGGGCCAGGGGTGGACCGGTGGGTGGGTCGGGGGCGGACCCGTGGGTGGGCCCGGGGCGGCCGGGGGCCTGCGGGATCGCTCCGCGGCCTTGCGGGATCGCTCCGCGGCCTTGCGGGATCGCTCCGCATCCGCTGAACTGACGTACCGTCAGATAAGTGGTGAGGGGAGTGGGGACTGCCGATGCAGACCGTCTGGCTCAGTGGGGCCGAATGGCTCGCCGTGCTCCGGATAGGCCTCGGCCTGTGGTGGCTGGAGAGCTGGCGGCACAAGGACAAGAAGGGCTGGTTCGAACGCGGCACCGGTATCGCCTGGGCCGCCGACGTCGCGGACAAGCACCGCTGGACCTTCGTCAGGAGCGGCTTCCAGCGGGTCGTCGCACCGCGGCCGAAGGTGATGGCGTACGTCGTCGTCTACGCGGAACTCGCTCTCGGGCTGGGCCTGGTGTCCGGCTTCCTGACCCCGGTCGCCCTGATCGGCGGACTCCTCCTGAACCTCCTCTACCTGGTGCTGATGATCCACGACTGGGCCGAGCAGGGGCAGAACGCGATGATGGCGCTCATCTCCCTCGTCGCGCTCCTCGCCATGTCCTGGCAGACCTGGTCCCTCGACGCGGCGATCGGACTGTTCCTGTGAGCGGCACCGTGCGCCACGACCTCCCCGAGGCCGACGACTTCACCCGCCCCTACTGGGACGCCGCGGCGCAGGGCCGGCTCCTGCTGCGCCGGTGCGGCGCCTGCGGACGGGCGCACCACTACCCGCGCGAGTTCTGTCCCCACTGCTGGGCCGACGAGGACCGGGTGACCTGGGAGACCGCGAGCGGCCGGGCCACCCTGTACACGTGGTCGGTGATCCACCGCAACGACCTCCCGCCGTTCGGTACGCGCGTCCCCTACACGGCGGCCGTCGTCGACCTGGCCGAAGGCCCGCGGATGATGACCGAGGTGGTGGACTGCGAGGCGGCCGCCCTGCGCATCGGCATGCCGCTGAAGGTCACCTTCCGCGAGTCCGCGGAAGGCGTGTGGGTAGCGGTCTTCCGGCCTGAGCCGAGGGGCTGAGCCCGGGCCGGCCCCGGGGCCGGCCGGCGGCTCGTCGGCGCCTCGGCGACCGCGCCAGGGTCGGATCAGGGCCAGAGCAGCTCGCGGACCCAGGAGCCGCCGTCGGCGCGCCGGTAGCGCAGGCGGACGTGCCTGCGGGCGGCGTCCCCCTGGAAGAACTCCACCTCGGCGGGGGCCAGTACGTACCGCGTCCAGGTCGGAGCCGGCGCCTCCGGCTCCGACCCGGCCCGCTCCCAGGCGGCCGCCGAGGCCCGCGCCAGTTCCCCCACCGAACCCAGCACCTCGCTCTGCCGCCCCGTGAGCGCGGCCGCGAGCGCACCGCGCGAACGGACCGCCAGGTCCGCCCGGCTCTCCTCCGGCCCGCAGGCGGTGACCGTGCCCCGGACCCGGACCTGCCGGCCCACCGACGGCCAGTAGAAGCCGAGCGCCGCCTCCGGCCGCGCGGCCAGCTGCACGCCCTTGGCGCTCGTGGCGTGCGAGGCGAAGTGCCAGCCCCGCCCGTCGACGTCGTGCAGCATCAGCGTCCGTACGTCGGGCCGCCCCTCGCTGTCCGCCGTGGCCAGGCTCATCGTGTGCGGCTCCGGCTGCCCGGCCCGCGCGGCGTGCACGAACCACTCCCGGAACAGCGCCACCGGATCGCCGGGAGCCGCCTCCGTGTCGAACCCGGGGAGCGGGGAGTCCCACACGCGCAGGGCGTGCAGGACGCCGTGGAACTCCTCGTCGCCGATCCCGCTGCTCTCGCTGCCTTCAGTGCCTTCACGGCCCTCGCTGCTCATGACGCCCAGGCTAGGCGCGGCCTGAACGGGGCGGCCGGGCGGCCGGGCGGCCGAGGGGCCGGGCGCAGCGGGCCGGGTGGTGTGATGCGGGTCACGCGGGCGCCCCGCTCGGTTTCCTTTCCCCCGGCGGTCTTCCTTACGACGGCATCGCAACGAAGGAGACTCACCATGGCCGACACCGTGAAGGGCCCCGCCGGCTACTTCCCGTCGATCGAGAAGAAGTACGGCCGGCCGATCGCGGAGTGGAAGGACCTCATCAGGACCTCGCCGCTGACGAAGCACATGGAACTCGTCGCCTGGCTCAAGACGGAACACGGCCTGGGCCACGGCCACGCGAACGCCCTGGTGGCCGACACCCTGGCGGAACGGAAGTAGAGACAGGCGGGGTGGTGCGGTGGCGGGGCGGGGGCAGTCCTTGCCTCCGCGCCCCCGTCCCGCCACCCCCGCCGCCGCCCCCCTACCCCCGGCCCAGCAGCACCGTGGCCGAGGAGCAGAACCAGCCGCCCGTGCCCGATGCCAGGGCTACCTGGGGGAGATGGCCGCCGGGTTTGGTGACCTGGCCCGGGCCTGCCTCGCCGCGTAGCTGGCGGACCGCCTCCACCAGCAGGAACAGGCCCCGCATGCCCGGGTGGCAGGCCGAGAGGCCGCCTCCGTCGGTGTTGACCGGGAGTTCTCCGTCGCGCAGCAGGCGGCCCTTCTCCACGAAGGCCCCGCCGTCGCCCTTCGCGCAGAAGCCGAGGTCCTCCAGGGTCACCAGGGTCATGTACGTGAAGGCGTCGTAGATCTCGGCGAGGTCCACGTCCGCGGGGGTCAGGCCCGCCCGTTCGAAGGCGATACGGCCCGAGACGGCGGCGGGGGAGACGGTGAAGTCCTCCCACTCGGACATGGTGGTGTGGGATACGGCGGTGCCCGATCCCAGGATCCACACCGGCGCCTTCGCGGTGTCCGGTACGTAGTCCTCGGCCGCCAGGAGCACCGCGCAGCCGCCGTCCGAGCGGATGCAGCAGTGCAGCTTCGTGAAGGGGTCGGCGATCATCTCGCCGGACAGGACGTCCTCGACGGTGACCGGGTCGCGGAACATCGCGTCCGGGTTGGCCGCCGCGTTCGCCCGGGCCTGTACGGCGACCGAGGCGAGCTGCTCCAGGGTCGTCCCGTACTGGTGCATGTGGCGGCGGGCCGCCATGGCGTACTTGGAGATCAGCGTGTGGCCGTACGGGACCTCGAACTGCAGCGGTCCCCGCGCCCCGAAGGAGAGGTTCGACGTGCGGCGCCGGGCCTTGATGTCGGCGCGCGCCGTGGAGCCGTAGACCAGCAGGACGGCGTTGGCGTGCCCCGCGGCGATCGCGTCCGCCGCGTGCGCGGCCATGACCTCCCAGGTCGAGCCGCCCACGGAGGTGGAGTCGACCCAGGTGGGGCGCAGCCCGAGGTACTCGGCCACCTCGACCGGTGCGAGCGTGCCGAGACCGGCCGAGGCGAAGCCGTCGATGACGGAGCGGTCGAGGCCGGAGTCGGCCAGGGCGCGCCGGGCGGCCTGTGCGTGCAGGGCGTAGGGGGTGGGGCCGTCCACCCGGCCGCAGTCCGAGAGGGCGACGCCGACCACCGCGACCCGTCGGCGGGGGGTGGTTCCAGGTGTGAGTCCAGGCATGCGAGGACGGTACATCTGACGTATCGTCAGATGCTAGGCCTCCCGTCGGACCCGGCCCGGTCCGGTGTGCGACCGCCCCCGCAATCCGGTCTCCTCGCCCCCTGTGCTTCTGCCGCCCGCCGCCCTAACATGACGGCCCGTCAGAAACGGGGAGGAGCCCGACGATGGATGCCGCCTTCACCGCGGAGCAGGACGGGATACGGCGTACCCTGCGCGAGATCCTGGGCAAACGCTGCGGTCCCGACGAGGTCAAGGCCGCGGTCCGCACCGCTGCCGGACACGACCGCGAGCTGTGGCAGCAGCTCTCCCGGCAGCTCGGACTGCCGGGCATCGCCGTGGCCGAGGAGTACGGCGGGGTGGGCTGCACGCCCGCCGACCTGGCCCTGGCCTGCGAGGAGACCGGGCGTGCGCTGCTGCCCTCGCCGCTGCTGGCGACCGCCGTGCTGTGCGCGCCCCTGATCGCGGCCCTCGGCACCGAGGCCCAGCGCTCCGCGCTGCTCCCGCCGCTGGCGTCGGGCGGGCTGACCGCCGCCCTCGCCGTCCCCGGTCCGGTGCTGGCCACCGCCCTCGCGCTGACCGGCGAGGACGCCACGGGCCAGTGGTCCGGTGGCGGCCGGGCCGGCGGGATCCAGGCCCGGCCCGCCCCGGCCGGTGACGGCTGGCGCCTGTACGGGGAGGCCGCCCAGGTGCTCGACGGGCACAGCGCCCCCCTCTTACTGGTTCCCGCGCACACCGGCGGCTTCGCGTGCAGCCGTACGCTGCTGTTCCTCGTACGGGAGGACGCGCCCGGTCTCGTACGGTCGCGGCAGGCCGTGCTCGACGAGACCCGCCCGCAGGCCCTGATCCAACTGCGCGACGTGTCTGCCGAGTTGCTCGGAGATCCCGGTGCGGATCCGGGTGCGCAGGCCGGTGAGCGGGGGCGGGAGCCCGGCGTGCCGGCGGCCCTCGCCGCCACCGGGCGTACCGCCTCCGCCGTACTCGCCGCCGAGGCGGTCGGGGCGGCGGACCAGGCGCTCGCGCGCACCGTGGAGTACGTCCGTCAGCGGGAGCAGTTCGGCCGCGCGATCGGATCCTTCCAGGCGGTCAAGCACCGGCTCGCCGACCTGTACGTGCAGGTGCAGGCGGCCCGCTCGGCTGCCTACTACGCCGCCTGGGACCCGGACCAGGGCGGCCTCGCGCTCGCCCAGGCCCTGGAGGCGCTGCGGATGACGGCGGGGGAGGCGATCCAGCTGCACGGCGGCATCGGCTTCACCTGGGAGCACGACGCGCACCTCTACTTCAAGCGGGCGGCCTCGGACGAGCTGCTGTTCGGCCCGGTGCACCGGCTGCGGGCGCACGCCGCGGACCGTGCGGGCCTGTTCGCGCCCGCACCCTCGTCGGCCTCCGCCACGCCCACGCCCGGCACGCCTGCCGCACCCGGATCCGCACCCACCGCCGCGGCTGCTGCCGCATCCCCGCCCGCACACGAGAAGGTGGCCGTCTGATGGCTCGCGTGGCTCCCGGCGTCAAGCTGATGCAGAAGGTCTCCTCGACCATGCTGTTCGCCAAGATCGCACCGCACTTCATCCCCGCCATGGACAAGGCGGTGCACCGGCTCACCCGCGGCAAGGTCCTGCTGAGCGCGCGGATGCTGCCGGGCGTGATCCTCACCGCGAAGGGCGCCCGGACCGGCGAACCGCGCACCACGCCGCTCGCGTGCATGCCGGAGGACGGCGGGAGGAGCTGGATCCTGATCGGGTCCAACTTCGGCCGCCCCGGGCACCCGGCATGGACCGGGAACCTGCTCAAGCACCCTGAAGCAGACGTGAGTTGGCAAGGCAAGGACATAGCCGTACGGGCCCGGCTGCTGGCAGGTGAGGAGCGCGCGGAGGTGTGGCGCGCGGTGCTGGGTTTCTGGCCGCCGTACGCGACGTACCAGGCGCGCATCGAGCGTGAGATCCGGCTGTTCCGCCTGGAGCGTCGCTGATCCCGGGCGGGTCGAGGTGCCGGCGCGGAGCCGGCCGGGTGCGGCGGACCCGGAGCGGGTCCGCCGTTACCTGGTCGGCTTCTTGCCCGTGATGCCGAGGTGGACGAGCAGCGCCAGGTTCGGCTTGAGCTCGGCCTGCTTGACGCCCCAGGTCTGGAAGCCCTTCTGGTGCGAGGCGACCGCGGCCAGCATCGCGACCAGCGAACCGGCCATCGCGGCGGGGCTGACGTCCTTGTCGACCTTGCCCTTGGCCTGGAGCTCCTTCACCGACTCCGTGAGGGAGTTGGTGACCGAGTTCAGGATCTTCATGCGGATCTTGTAGAACCGCTTGTCGCCCTCGGCCGCGCCGAGGTCGACCACGCGCAGGATCGCGTCGTTGCGACGCCAGAACTCCAGGAAACCGTCCACGAGTTCCTCGGCGGCGGACCATCCGGACTTGCCGACCCAGGTCCGGCCCTCGACGAGCGACGTCAACTGCGCGCCCTCGGTGGCCATCTGCTCGGCGATCTCCAGGACGGCGCCCTCGACGTCCGGGAAGTACTGGTAGAAGGTCGCGGGGGAGGTGCCGGCCTTGCGGGCGACGTCGATCACCTTGACGTCGCGGTACGGCGAGGAGCTGAGCATCTCGCTGAGGCAGTCGAGCAGCTTCTGCCGCGTCGCCTGGCCGCGCCGGCCGGCGACACGCCCGTCGACGGTGCGTACTTGTCCTGTCATGCCGTCAGCTTACCGAGGGGTGATCGGCGCGCTATTCGGCCGCCTGCAAATGGGGTTACGGGGTCCCTGGCCTGGGCGGGAGGCCGTTCCGGGCGAGAGTGGAGGGGGATTTCCGGCCGGATGCGCCCCGTAGCCGCCGCGTAGCCGCACCGTGGTCGTGCTGTGGTCGCCGGGTGCTCACGGTCCGGGCGTGTCGCCCGGTTCCGCGAGGTTTTCCCCCGAATAGTCTTATCAACAGGCTGTGGACAAGTTTTCGGGCGGACCATGGCTGAGAGAGGTGGGAGGTCACACACCCCCGCAGAACGGAAGGAACCGGGCCCATGGCCGCATTCGTGGAAGGCGCACCCTGCTGGGTGGACGCCTCACTTCCGGACGTCGAGGCGGGCAAGCGGTTCTACGGCGAGCTCTTCGGCTGGACCTTCGCCGACAGCGCGGGCGCCGAGTACGGCCACTACACGCAGGCCTACAGCCGGGGCCGCAACGTCGCCGCCCTCGCCCCCAAGCCCGACGGCCGGATGCCCACGGTCTGGGGCGTCTACCTCTACACCACCGACGCCCACGCCTGCGCCCAGCGCATCCGCGCCGCAGGCGGCCAGATGGTGATGGACCCGATGCCGGTCGGCCCGTACGGCACCGCGGCGATGGCCGCCGACCCCGGCGGAGCCGTCTTCGGTCTGTGGCAGCCGGGCACCCACCACGGCTTCGAGGCCCAGCAGGAGCCGTACACGTACTGCTGGAGCGAGGTCTACACCCGGGCCCGCGACGCCGTGGACGTCTTCTACGCCAAGGTCTTCGGCTACGTCCCGCAGGACCAGGACGACGCCGGCGTCGAGTACCGCATCTGGTCGCCGCCCGGCAAGGCCCCCGGCACGGACACCGCCGTCCTGGGGCGCAGCCTGATCACGGACGCCTTCCCGGAGATCATGCCGGCGCACTTCCTCGTCTACTTCGCCGTCCCGGACTGCGACCGGGCCGCGGCGACGGCGCAGCGGCTCGGCGGCCGGGTCACCGCGGACCCCTTCGACACCCCCTACGGCCGGATCGCGGTCGTCGCGGACAATCAGGGGGCGGTCTTCGGACTGCTCTCGGAACCCCGCACCGAGGCGGCCGGGTAGCCGCCGGGAACCGATGGCCGGGCAGATCACACCGCGCTGCTCGCCGTGCCGGGGCCGGACCCGGCCCGGGCCTGACAGAATCAGGGTTGCGCGACCCGGGCTGCGCCCCGGGATGAGACGCTGCACGGGGCCGGCCCCCGTGCCGGTGGGAGCGGGCCCGGTGAGTGGCCCGTACGGGGAGGTGTGGAGGCGAGTGGTGGAGCAGCTGACGCAGCACGACCCGAGACGGATCGGCCCCTTCGAGGTGCTGGGACGGCTCGGCGCCGGCGGCATGGGGCTGGTCTATCTCGCGCGGTCCGCGTCCGGACGGCGGGTCGCGATCAAGACGGTGCGCACCGAGCTCGCCGAGGACCAGCTCTTCCGCGTCCGCTTCACCCGCGAGGTGGAGGCGGCGCGCGCGGTGTCCGGCTTCTACACGGCGGCCGTGGTCGACGCCGACCCGCGGGCCGCCGTGCCGTGGCTGGCCACCGCGTACGTGCCGGCGCCCTCCCTGGAGGAGATCGTCAACGAGTGCGGGCCGATGCCCGCCCAGGCCGTACGGTGGCTCGCCGCCGGCATCGCCGAGGCCCTGCAGTCCATCCACGGAGCCGGTCTCGTCCACCGCGACCTGAAGCCGTCGAACGTGCTCGTGGTCGAGGACGGCCCGCGCGTGATCGACTTCGGTATCGCGAGCGGTGTCTCGAACACCCGCCTGACCATGACGAACGTCGCCGTCGGCACCCCCGCCTACATGTCGCCCGAGCAGGCGAAGGACTCCCGGAGCGTCAAGGGCGCCAGCGACGTCTTCTCGCTCGGCTCCACCCTGGTCTTCGCGGCGACCGGGCACCCGCCGTACCACGGGGCGAACCCGGTCGAGACGGTCTTCATGCTGCTGCGCGAGGGACCGAACCTGGAGGGACTCCCCGAGGAGCTGCGGCCCCTGATCGAGTCCTGCATGCAGATGGACGCCTCGCTGCGCCCCACCCCAGCCGACCTGCAGGCGCAGCTGGCCCCGCACCTGTTCGACGGCGGCGACGACAGCGGCACCGCCTCGGCGTGGCTGCCGGGCCGGGCCGTCGCGATGATCGAGGCCCGGCGCGCGGGGAACCGTACGCCCGCCGCGGCCGTGCCCGTGCCCGTGCCCGGCCGTGACGGCCGCGGTGGCGGCGGCGCGGCCCGCGGGCCGCTGTCGGAGCAGGCGACGCACCGCCGGCCGCGCGGCGCCGAGGGCTGGGTCGACCCGCGTACCGGCCAGGCCGTGCCGCAGCGCCCGCACCACCCGCCGCGGTCCCCGGTGCCGTCGGGCGAGCCCGTGCGCCTGGGCGGCTCGCCCGTGCCGATCGGGCCGGGCCCGTTCGCGACGGCCGCGGCGTCGGCCGCGCACGCCTCCGCCGCGGACTCGGCGACCGGCTGGGTCCGTCCGCCCGACGGCTCCGCGCCCGCCCATGCCACCGGACCGGCCACCCCGTCCGTTCCGGGTCCCGGCGCGGCCCCGGACAGCGGCCGCTGGCGGCCGTGGCGGTTCCGCATGTCGAACGAGGTCTGGGGCACCCCGGCCGTCGCGGGCAACCTGCTGTACGTGACCTCCTTCGAGGTCCACGCGCTGGACGTGGCCAGTGGCCGCCGCCAGTTCAAGACCCGTGACGTCGCCTGGTCCATGGCGGTCGCCGACGGCCGGATCCACGCCTCGGACGGGCCGTCCCTGTACGC
Source organism: Streptomyces yangpuensis (assembly GCF_001005295.1). Lineage (GTDB taxonomy): Bacteria > Actinomycetota > Actinomycetes > Streptomycetales > Streptomycetaceae > Streptomyces > Streptomyces yangpuensis. Next base: position 256,242 of record NZ_LBMK01000004.1, read on the forward strand.
GCTCGACGGCTCCGACGGCTCCGAGCGGTGGCGGCTGTCCACCGATGCCTGGGTGTACGCGCTGCGCGCCGAGCGGGGCACGGTGGTCACCGCCACGCGCGGTGGCGGCGTACAGGCCTGGGAGGCGTCCAGCGGCCAGAAGCTGTGGGAGCTGACGGGCGCGCAGAGCGACTTCGAGACCCCGGAGGCGGCCCCCGTCCTCCACGAGGGCACGGTGTACGTGTGGCAGGACGCGCGGCTGCGCGCCCTGGACGCCCGCAGCGGCCGAGAGTCCTGGTCGTACCCGGTCGGTGACGCAGGCTCCTGCGGGAACGTGCCGGTGCGGGTCACGCCCGCCGCGGACGGCAACGTGTACGTCGCGGCCGGCACCCGGGTGATCTCGGTGGACCGGGCGTCGGGCCGGGTCCGCTGGCACTTCGAGGCCCCCGCGGTCTTCCTGGCCCCGCCGGCCTTCGCGCCGGGTGCGGCGGTCACGGGCGGCGGGGTCTACCTCGCCGACTACCTGGGCACCGTCTACGCCCTCGACGCGGCCACCGGCCAGGACCGCTGGCGCATCGCGACGGAGTCGCGGCAGTCCTCCGACCCGGTGCTGGTGGTGGGCGGCAACGTCCACCTGGGGGCGGGCAGCGCGCTCTACACGCTCGACGCGGTCACCGGCACCCCGAAGTGGCGGTTCGCGGCGGGCGGCGAGATCACGGGCCTGCCGGCGGTCGCGGACGGCCGGGTGCACTTCGGTTCGGCCGACCACTGCCTGTACACGCTGGACGCGGCGGGCGGTCAGCTCCGCTGGAAGCTGGCCACGGGCGGCGAGATCACGGGCGCCCCGGTCGCGGAGGCGGGGGTGGTGTACGCGTGCAGCAAGGACCGCTGCGTGTACGCCCTGGACGCGGCGAAGGGCACGGGCACCCGTACGAGCGGGTGACCCGGCCGGGGCCGGGTCCGGCCCCGCCGGGTAGCGCACCGCACCGGGAGTGACAGGATGGACCCCATGAGCAACGTCTACTTCGACATCAACATCAACGGCGCCTCCGCCGGCCGCATCGTCTTCAAGCTGTACGACGACGTCGTCCCGAAGACGGCGCGCAACTTCCGTGAGCTGGCCACCGGCCAGAACGGCTACGGTTACGCCGGCTCGGGCTTCCACCGCGTCATCCCGCAGTTCATGCTGCAGGGTGGTGACTTCACCAACCACAACGGCACCGGCGGCAAGTCCATCTACGGCGAGAAGTTCGAGGACGAGAACTTCCAGCTCAAGCACGACCGCCCGTACCTGCTGTCGATGGCGAACGCCGGCCGCAACACCAACGGCTCGCAGTTCTTCATCACCACCGTCGTCACCCCGTGGCTCGACGGCAAGCACGTCGTCTTCGGCGAGGTCGTCGAGGGCCAGGCCCTCGTCGACCAGATCGAGGCCCTGGGCTCCCAGTCCGGCGCCCCGAAGGGCAAGATCGAGATCGCGGCCTCCGGCGTCGTCGAGGCCTGATCCCCACCCGCCTGCCCGGCCGGTCGGCCCCGCCCCCTCAAGGGGGGCCGGGGCCGCCGCCGTTTCCGGGCCGCCCGCCTGGTAGCGTGACCCGCCGTTTGTCCGAGGGGGAGGGGTTCGGGCCATGGTGGCTGGACGTCGGATCAGGTTCACCGCGGTGCTGGTGGCCGTGATGTTCGCACTGACGGGTTTCGCGTCGTCGGGCGGTGGCGGCGGCGGTGGCGGCGGGGGCGGCGGAAAGAGCAAGAGCGGCAGCAGCAAGGGCAGCGGCGGCGGCTGCTCCAGCTCCAAGAGCAAGAAGAAGAGCCACAGCGGCGGGAACGGCAGCACGGCCTCCGCCTCGCCCACTGCCTCCGCGAGCCCCGACGGCGATCCGGCCACCGTCGTCGTGGTCACCTGCACCGGTCCCGGCAGACCCGTCACCACGCTCCGGTTCACCTCGCTGCTCGACCGCAGGGCCACCGTGGAGGTCGAGCTCCGCCGGGAGGGCGCCGCGGGCTCCGCCGTCGAGTCCAAGGTCGTCCAGGCGGATCTGGGGGCCCGCGAGACCCGCACGGTCGACGTGCCCCTCGGCGACCCCACGCGTGCCGCGGACGTCACGCGCTGCCGGCTCGGGGAGCCCGTCACCCGCGGCTCGGGCCCGGCCGCCACCCGTACCCCCGCCCCCGGCTCCACCTCCGGCGGTTCCACGAGCAGCGGAACGGGCCCGAGCACGGATGCGGACACGGGCACGCCGAAGCCCGGCGCGAGCAAGCCCCGCAAGTCCCGCTGACGGAAGGCGTCAGCGCAGCCGGAACTCCGTTCCCGGGCGGCGGTTCGTGAAGAGGTCCGCCTGGCGGTCCGGGGGCAGGTTGCCCAGCGCGATCAGGGCCGGGGCCTGCGCCAGGGCCTGCTGGAGCGCGGCCTGCTTCGCCGACCACAGGGCCCGTACGGTGCCCTGCACGGCCTCCGTCGGGAAGCCGGCCAGGGTCTGGGCCGCCCGCAGGGCCGCCGGGAGCAGTTCGTCCGGTGCGGTCAGCTCGGAGACCAGGCCGATGGTGTGGGCGCGGTGTGCGGAGAGCCGTTCCGCCGTGCCCATCAGGGACATCCGGGCGGCCTCGCCGAAAGGCATGCGCTGGGCCATGTAGACGGCCTCGTAGGCGCTGACCATCCCGTACGTGGTGTGCGGGTCGAAGAAGGTCGCCGTCTCGGAGGCGATGAGGAAGTCCGCCTCGCCCAGCAGGTAGAAGGCCCCGCCGCAGGCCATGCCGTTGACGGCGACGATCACCGGCTTCCACAGGTCGCGGGACTTGGGGCCGATCGCGATCAGCGGGTCGTCGGCGGAGTAGGGCGACGCGGGCTGCGGCACCTCGACGCCGCGGTCGATGCCGGTGCAGAAGGCGGCCGGGCCGGCACCGGTCAGCACGACCGCCCGGACCTCCTCGGCGAACCGGAGCTCGTGCCACGCCTCGGCCAGTCCGGCGGCGGTGGCCAGGTCGACGGCGTTGTGCCGGTGCTGCCGGTCCAGGGTCACCACCGCGACCCCGGTGGCCTTGTCCCGCTCCACCCGTACGGTCGCGGTCACGACCTCTCCAGGAGCCAGCGCGGCACGGTCATCCCGCCCGTCTCGGTGAAGGTCACGTGCACGCGTGCGCCGATGCGCAGCCGGGCCGGGTCCATGGAGTCGAGCGGGGCGTCTGCGGAGGTCACCAGGTTCCCGGCGAGCCGGATGTGCGGGGCGTCGGCGAGCTCGACGAGGATGACGTTGTACGGGGCCTGCGCGGCGTAGGCGGGCAGCAGCGGCGGGTGGGGCCGGACGTAGGACCAGATGCGGCCGCGACCGCTCATGCGGCGCCACTCGCTGTCGAAGGACCGGCAGTGGGGGCAGCAGGGGCGGGGCGGGAAGCGGAGCCGGCTGCAGGCGGTGCAGGCCTGGACGCGCAGTTCGCCCCGGGTGGCGTACTCCCAGAAGGGGGCGCCGTCCTCGTCGGGGACGGGCAGGAGCAGGGCGTCCACGGATGCGGCGGGTGCGGCGGACGCGGTGGATGCGGCGGGTGCGGCGGACGCTTCGGGTGCGGTGGTCATCGGTCGGTCAGCTCCTCAGCAGGATCGCGGACGTCGGGACGCCTTCGCCCGCCGTCACCAGGCAGGTCGCGGCGTCCGGCACCTGGGCGGTGGAGACGCCGCGCAGCTGCTTGACGCCCTCGTTGATCAGGTTGAAGCCGTGCACGTACGCCTCGGACAGGCCGCCGCCGCCGGTGTTGATGGGGAGCCGGCCGCCCAGCTCCAGGGCGCCGCCCTCGGTGAAGGCGGCGCCCTCGCCGCGTCCGCAGAAGCCGTAGCCCTCCAGGGAGAGCGGGATGAGCGGGGTGAAGGCGTCGTAGATCTGGGCGACGTCCACGTCCTGGGGGCCGAAGTCGGCCTGCTTCCACAGGTGGCGGGCGGCGGTCCAGGCGGGCCCGGACAGGGGGTCGTCGTTCCAGTAGTTGACCATGCCGTGGTGCTGGGAGGGCAGGCCCTGGGCGGCGGAGTGGACGTAGACGGGCTTGTGGCGGCAGTCGCGGGCGCGTTCGGCGGAGACGATCACGCAGGCCAGCGCCCCGTCGGTCTCCAGACAGTTGTCGAAGAGGCAGAGCGGGTCGCTGATCATGCGGGAGGTCATGTACATCTCGCGGGTCAGCGGGCGTTCGTACATCATCGCGGCGGGGTTCTCGTTGGCCCGGTTGCGGCAGGCCATCGCCACGTTGAAGAGGTGGTCGCGGGTGGCTCCGTACTCGTGCATGTAGCGGCGGGCCAGCATGCCGATCTCGTCGGCGGGGCGGAGCAGGCCGAAGGGGCGGGTCCACTGGCCGGGGGTGGGCAGCTGGACGGCGGTGTTCTTCCAGGGGCGCGGGCCGGATCCGCGTTTGCGGGAGCGCCAGGCGACGCCGACGGTGGCCTGGCCGGTGGCCACGGCGGCGGCGAGGTGGCCGACGGTGGCGCAGGAACCGCCGCCGCCGTAGCCGATCTTGGAGAAGAAGGTGACGTCGCCCGCGCCGATGGCCTTGGCGACCTCGACCTCGTCGGTCTCCTCCATGGTGTACGAGGAGAAGGCGTCGACCTCCGACGGATCGATGCCGGCGTCGGCGAGGGCGGCCAGGATCGCCCGGCAGGCCAGTTCCTTCTCGGACTGGGGCAGATGTCTGGCAAAGGCGGTCTGGCCGATGCCGACTATCGCCGTAGCGTCCTTGAGCGTTGCCGCCATCGCCACCTCCGGGGAGTGCGCCAGTACTGACAGCCGCGAAGGCTACAGCTAATCTGACGGATAGTCAGCTACTGGGTTCGCGGGAGGGTGGCACGCATGGGCGACGACGGGCTGCGCGAGGACGTACGCGGAGGTGTGGGCGAGGATGCGTTCGGGGGCGTGCGCGAGGGCGCTTCCGGGGGCGTGCCCGGGGATGCGGACACAAACGTGGACGTGGACGAAGACGCGCGCGGTGACCTGCGCTGGGGGACCATCGCGGGGCTCATCCGGTCGGCAGCCGCGCGGTACGCCGACCGCGAGGCCGTCGTCGACGGGCGTGTCCGGATCGACTACGCGCAGCTCGGGGAGCGCGTCGGGCGCGCCGCGGCCGCCTGCATCGCCGCCGGGGTGGAGGCCGGCGACCGGGTCGCCGTCTGGGCCCCCAACACCCTGGACTGGATCGTCTCCGCGCTCGGCGCCGTCTCGGCGGGCGCCGTCCTCGTCCCCCTGAACACCCGTTTCAAGGGCGCGGAAGCGGCGTACGTCCTCCGGCGCAGCCGGGCCCGGCTGCTGTTCGTCACCGGCACCTTCCTCGGTACCTCCTACGTCGCCTCCCTGCGCCGGGCCGCGGCCGAGGGGCCCGGCCGCGGACCCCTGCCCGGGCTGCCGCACCTGGACGAGGTCGTCGTCCTCGCCGAGGACGCCCCCGACTCCTTCCGCACCTGGAAGGACTTCCTCGCGGGCGGGGACCGGATCACCGCGGAGGCGGTCCGCGAGCGCGCCGAAGCCATCAGCCCCGACGCCCCCTCCGACATCATCTTCACCTCCGGCACCACCGGCAGCCCCAAGGGCGCGGTCATCACCCACGCCCAGTCGCTGCGCTGCTACGACGTGTGGAGCGAGCTCGCCGGCCTGCGCGAGGGCGACCGCTATCTGATCGTGAACCCCTTCTTCCACACCTTCGGCTACAAGGCCGGGATCATCGCCTGCCTGATGCGCGGGGCGACGATGGTCCCGCAGCCCGTCTTCAACGTGGACACCGTCCTCGCCAACGTCGCCGCCGAACGGATCTCCGTACTGCCCGGGCCGCCCACCCTGCACCAGTCCCTCCTGGACCACCCCCAGCGCGGCCTCCACGACCTCTCGGCCCTGCGGCTGGTCGTCACCGGCGCCGCCGTGGTCCCGCTGCGGCTCGTCGAGCGCCTGCGCGAGGAGCTGCACATCGCCACCGTCCTCACCGCCTACGGGCTCTCCGAGGCCGGCGGCATCGTCACCATGTGCCGCCGGGGCGACCCCGCCGAGGTCATCTCCGCCACCTCGGGCCGGGCCATCCCGGACACCGAGGTGGCGGTCCTGGACGGGAACGGCCGGCCGCTGCCGGCCGGGACCCCCGGCGAGATCGCGGTCCGCGGCTACAACGTCATGCAGGGGTACTTCGAGGCCCCCGACGAGACGGCCACGGCGATCACCCCGCAGGGCTGGCTGCACACCGGTGACGTGGGGGTGCTGGACGGACACGGGAACCTGCGCATCACCGACCGGATCAAGGACATGTTCATCGTCGGCGGTTTCAACGCCTACCCGGCCGAGATAGAGCAACTCCTCGGCCTGCACCCGGACATCGCCGACGTCGCGGTCGTCGGCGTCCCCGACCCGCGCCTGGGCGAGGTCGGCAGGGCCTACGCGGTCCGCCGCCCCGGCTCCACCCTCACCGCCGACGACCTGATCGCCTGGTCCCGGCGCGAGATGGCCAACTACAAGGTCCCGCGCACGGTGGAGTTCGTCAGCGAACTCCCCCGCAACGCCGGCGGCAAGGTCCTCAAGCGCGAACTCCGCACCCGTCCCTGAGGACTGCCGCCCGGGGCTTCGACGTTGCTCCGGGCTGCTGGAGGAGTGCATGACCATGAACCCGGTTATCCCGCGCCCCGCCCGCCCCCGGTACCGCAGACGCGATAAACCACCCCCGAGGGGTGGTGCCCTGCGGCCTCCGGGTCAGCGGGCGTAGGAGCCTATGCCCACCAGGCAGTAGACGTACTGGTTGAGGACGGTGGAGCCGCGCATGTAGCGGTAGGAGAAGGCGTACTGGGTCTTCGGGTTGTCGTTGCAGCTGTTCAGGTCCGAGGTGCCGGGGATGCTCTCGATCACCCGGTAGTGGGCGTCGGAGGCCGAGCAGGGGACCTCCTCGACGCCGCTGACGCTGCGGGGCGTCGTGGAGTCCGGGAGCTGTCCGTTCAGGCAGGTGCCCCGGTCGAAGGGGCTGGGCTCGGGGCTGGGCTCGGGGCTCGGACCGGCGCTCGGTTCGGAGCTGTACGGGGTGGTGGCGGAGGCCTCGGGGGTGGGGGAGGGGCTCCACGAGGAGGACCAGGTGGGAGTGGCCTCGGCGGCCGGTTCGGCGGCGTCGCCGTCGTCGCCGCCGCTCAGCAGGAAGAAGCCGATGACCAGGACCGCGGCGACGGCGAGACCCACCAGGCAGCCGCGCCCGCCGCCCGTCTGCGGGACCGGGGCGGGCTGCTGCACGACCGTGTCCGCCGTCGGCGGGGGAGTGATGCCGCCGGCCCCCGCGATCCAGGCCGCGCCCGCGCCGGACACGTGGATGCGTAAGCGCATCTGCTCTGCGCCGACACGGACCTGGACGAGGTCGCCGTGCCGGCAGGGCGGTATGCGCAGGCGGACCGTTCCGGTCGGCAGCTCCACGGGGAGGATCACACCGTGTGCGGCCTGCTGGGGAGTGATCGTGATGAGCATTTCCTGTGACGACACCGGCTGCTCCAGGGAGTGAGGTTGGCGCGCAGGCTGCCTGACGGTTCCTCACAAATTGTGCCCGGTGTCCCGAAGGTGACGCAGTTGTTCCGCCGAGTCTCAGGAACGGCGGGCCAGCACCAGCCGCCAGCGCGGAGCGCCGTCGGCGCGGTGGCCGAAGTGCTCCAGCGGGACGGTCTCCACGGTGAAGCCGGCCGTCCGCAGGTCGGCGCGCACCCCGCCCAGCGGGAAGGTCCGGTAGTACATGACGAAGGGCGGCCGCCACACCGCGTTGCGTACCCGCATCGCGGCGTCGAAGCCCGCCACCGCCCACCACAGCGGTGAGCTCGGTGGGATCGGGGCGCCGATGGGGAAGGCGAAGACCCCGCCCTCGCGCAGCGCCGCGTGCACGCCGGAGAAGAGCGCGGGCCGCTCGGCCGGCAGGAAGTGGCCGAACGCCCCGAAGCTGACCGCCAGGTCGTAGGAGTCCGCCAGCGCGGACGGCAGGGCCCGCGCGTCGGCCCGTACGAAGTCCACGCGGTCGTCGTCCGCGTGCACCCGCCCGGCCTCGGCCAGCATGCCCGCGCTGAGGTCCACCCCGGTGACGCGGTCCCGGCACAGCCGCCGCAGCATCCCGATGCCGGCGCCGGTGCCGCAGCACACGTCCAGACCGGAGCCGAAGGTGCCCTCCCACTGGGCCAGGGTCTCCTCGACCGCGTCGAGCATCCGGTCCGGGGTACGGAAGGGGGTGTGGTCGAACTTCGGCGCGAGGAGGTCGTAGCCCCGCTCGACGGAGGAGAGACCCTGCACGGCCAGTTCGCGGACGCTCGGCCCGTGGGAGGAGAACACACCCCCAGCCTACGACCGGGTCCAGGCGGGTGTCCGGCGGATCAGGGCCGCGTCCGGGCATACGTGTGCGGCGGTCGCGGTGGCTCCCCCTCCGGGCCACCGCGACCGCAGCTCCCCCGTTGCTCCCCCGATTTCNGCGGTCGCGGTGGCTCCCCCTCCGGGCCACCGCGACCGCCGCTCCCCCGTTGCTCCCCCGATTTCCCCCCGAGCCCCGTTTCCCCCGTGGGCTCCCCCGTGCTTCGTGCGGCTGTTACGGGCGCGGACCGGACGCGTGGTTGTCCAGCGTCTGGATCTCCTCGCCCGCGGCCTGGTCGTCCGTCGGCGGCTTGATCTCGATGCCCGACGCGTGGTTGTCCAGGGTCTCGATCTCGACGCCCGAGGCGTGGTTGTCGAGCGGCTTGATGGTGCCGTCGTTCGGCAGGATGTTCTCGTTCGTCGTCATCGGTTCTCCTGGTGGATGGGTGGGACCCGTTCGGCGATTCCCCCGATGACCGCCGAACGGGTGTTCCTTCCAAACGGCCCGGATGTCCCCCGACGCACCGGGTCGATGCACCTATCGTGCCGTTCGGCGATAAACGAACGATGAACGCCTCATTCAGCAGGCGTTCTTGCAGGTCAGGCGGCGATCTCCGTGGCCAGCAGGGTCTGCACCTCGGACAGTTCGGCCGAACCGAGCTGCTGGAAGACGGCCTCCGCGTCCCGCCAGCACGCCCGCGCCCGGTCCGTCTGCCCCAGCCGTCGCAACGCCTTGCCCAGCACGGTCAGCACGGTCGCGCGCCGCCACTCCCCGCCGATGCCGCGCAGCGCGATGGCCTGCTCGGCGTGCGCGGCGGCCAGCGTGGGCCGGCGCGCCGCGAGATGGGCGACGGCCAGCCGGAAGTGGGTCACGCCCTCCCACAGCGGCTGCCGGTTGTCGTGGAAGAGCGCCAGGGCCTCGGTGAGCTGCGCGAGGGCCTCGCCGAGCCGGCCCGCCTGGGTGAGCGCGATGCCGAGCGCGTAGCGGCCGTTGGCCAGGCGCAGGGACAGGCCCATCCGGTCGTAGATCGCGATGCCCTGCTGCGCGAGGTCTATGGCGCTGGTGAGGCGGCCCAGTTCCACGTGGATGCGGGACAGGTTGCACAGGGCGCTCGCCTCGCCGACGTTGTTGGCGTCGGCGCGGAAGTTCTGGATGGCCTCCAGCAGGTACCGCTCGCCGTCCGCGTGGCGTCCCTCGTAGAGCGCGATGATCCCGCGGTCGTTGGGCGCCCAGCAGCTGGGCAGCGGGTCGCCGGCCTCGCGGGCCAGGACCGTGGCCTGGCGGGCCTCGTCGTCGGCCTCGGCGAAGCGGCCGGCGACCAGGTGGACGTTGGTGAGGGTGGTGCGGGCGCGGCCCTCGGCGTACGGGTCCTTGGCGGCCTGGGCGGCGTCGCGCAGGGCGGTCGCGGCGGACTCGTACTGCTTGGAGTTGGCCCCGGACTCGGCCAGGTCCTTGGCCGCCCACAGCAGGTCCACGGCCCGGCGCAGCACCGGGGAGTCGCCGCCCCGTACGGAGGCCTGCCGTACACAGGCAAGCAGCGGGCCGGCCTCCGCGTACAGCCAGTCCAGGGCGGCGCGCGGCGCGGCGAAGACCAGCCCGGGGTAGTGGGTGTCGGACAGGTGCGCGGGCAGCCGGTCGCCGGGGCGTTCCAGGGCGTACACCCCGGAGGCGGTGGCCAGGTAGAAGTCCAGGAGGCGGTCCAGGGCCGCCTCGCGCCCGCTCGGCGGCTGCTCGTCGCGCTCGGCGCAGGCACGCGCGTAGAGGCGTACGAGGTCGTGGAAGCGGTAGCGGCCGGGGGCGGCGGACTCCAGGAGGGAGCAGTCGACCAAAGCCTCCAGGAGGTCCTCGGTGTCGTACTCGGGCAGGTCGAGGACGGCGGCGGCCGCGGACAGCGAGATGTCGGGGCCGTCGGCGAGGCCGAGGAGGCGGAAGGCGCGCTGCTGGGCCGGCTCCAGCTGGCCGTAGCCGAGCTCGAAGGTGGCCTTGACGGCGAGGTCGCCGGCCTGGAGCTCGTCGAGGCGGCGGCGTTCGTCGGCGAGCTTGGCGGCGAGGACGGAGACGGTCCAGGTGCGGCGGGCCGCGAGCCGGGAGGCGGCGATGCGGATGGCCAGCGGAAGGAACCCGCAGGCGCCGACGACGTCGAGGGCGGCCTGGCGTTCGGCGCCCACGCGCTCCTCGCCGACGATGCGGGTGAAGAGCTGGAGGGCCTCCTCGGGGCTCATCACGTCGAGGTCGACGAGATGGGCCCCGGCGAGGCCCGCCATGCGGACGCGGCTGGTGACGAGCGCGGCGCAGCCGGCGGTGCCGGGCAGCAGCGGACGGACCTGGGCGGCGTCGCGGGCGTTGTCGAGGAGGACCAGGACGCGGCGGCCGTCGAGGGTGGAGCGGTAGAGCGCGGCCCGTTCGGCCGGGGAGTCGGGGATGGCGGTGTCGGGGGTGCCGAGCGCGCGCAGGAAGGACCCGAGGACGGCCTCCGGTTCGGCGGGGCGGGCGTCGGTGCCCTGGAGGTCGACGTAGAGCTGGCCGTCGGGGAAGTGCGGGCGGGCGGCGTGGGCGACGTGGACGGCGAGGGTGGTCTTGCCGACGCCGCCGATGCCGGCGAGCGCGGAGACGGCCATGACCTGGTCCTGGGCGCCACCGGAGAGGATCGTGCCGAGTTCGGTGACGAAGCCGGCGCGGCCGGTGAAGTCGGGTACGGTCGCGGGCAACTGGGCGGGCCTCACGTGAGCGGCGGTGGCGGCCGGGGTGGAATCTTCGGCGCGGGCCAGATCGGCGTCGGCGTTCAGGATGCGCTGCTGGAGGGCGGCCAGCTCGGGGCGCGGGTCGACGCCGAGTTCGTCGGCGAGGAGGCGTCGGGTGTCGGCGTACACGGCGAGGGCCTCGGCCTGCCGCCCGCTGCGGTAGAGGGCGAGCATGAGCAGCTCGCGGAGCCGTTCGCGCAGCGGGTGGGCGGCGGTGAGGGCGGTGAGCTCGGAGACGGCCTCGGCGTGGTGGCCGATCTCCAGGTCGAGGTCGAGGCGGGTCTCCAGCAGCGTCAGGCGCCATTCGGTGAGCCGGGTGCGCTCGGTCTCGGCGTGCGGGCCGGGGACCCCGGCGAGCGGTTCGCCCTCCCACAGGTCGAGGGCGCGGGCCAGGAGCGTGCGGGCGAGGGAGCGGTCCCCGGCGGCTCGGGCGCTCTCGGCGTCGGCGGCGAGGCTGCGGGCGACGCCGAGGTCGAGGGTGGCGGCGGAGCGCAGCCGGATGGCGTAGCCGCCGGACTCGGTGACGAGGAGGCCGGGGTCGACGACCTTGCGCAGGCGGGAGGCGTAGGTGCGGATGGTGGCGAGGGCCTGCTGCGGGGGGTCCTCGCCCCAGATGGCGTCGATCAGCTCGGGTGCGGTGGCGGTACGGCCGTCGCGCAGCAGGAGTACGGCGAGCAGGGCGCGCTGCTGCGGGGTGCCGGGGGGCAGCGCCTCGGCCCCCCGCCAGGCCCGCACGGGCCCGAGCACGGCGAACCGGGACTCGCGGTCGGTGTCCGGCGCGGTGTCGCCTGCGGTGTCGCCTGCGGCGGGCTCGGCGGTGTCCCGGGCGGGGCCTGTGACGGTGGACCTCGCGGTGCCGGGCGCGGCTGCGGGCCGGGCTTGGCCTGCGGCGGTGGCGGCGGTGGCGGCGGTGTCCCGGGCGGGGCGGCCCGCGGCGCCGGGTGCCGAGGTGGTGGGGGCTGCCGTGCCGGCGGCGGGGCCATGGCCGACGGCGGGCATCCGGCCGGGGGTGGTACCGGCGGGGGCCGGAGGCGGTACGGGACCGGCGGGGCGGGTGGGGCCGGCTTCGGGCGCGCGGGCCTCGGGGTGTTTCCGCGGGTGCGGGATGGCCGGTACGCCGTCCATCTGTCGTCCCCCCTGCCTTCCGTCGGTGTAAGGGTCAGTCTGCCCTGTCTCGCGCGAACACGTCAGCCCGTCCATGACCGATCACCGACCAACTAGCTGACGGTTCGTCAGATCGGCGCTACCGTATGAGCCATGGAGACCTTCCCGGAGATCATCTCGGTGGACGACCACACGGTTGAGCCCCCCCACGTCTGGCAGGACCGGCTCCCGTCCAAGTACCGGGACATCGGTCCCCGCATCGTCCGCGCCCCGCTCAAGGAAATGACCTTCCTCGGCGGCAAGTTCGCCCCCGTCATGGGAGCCCGCGGCGACGACGGCCCGATCGGCGACTGGTGGGTGTACGAGGACCTGCACCGGCCGCTCACCCGGCTCGACACCGCCGTCGGGTACGACCGCGACGAGATCAAACTGGAAGTCATCACCTACGAGCAGATGCGCCCCGGCTCCTTCTCGGTTCCCGACCGGTTGGCCGACATGGACGTCAACCACGTCCAGTCTGCGCTCTGTTTCCCCACCTTCCCCCGATTCTGCGGCCAGACCTTCACCGAGGCCAAGGACCGTGAGCTGGGGCTCCTCGGCGTACGGGCCTACAACGACTGGATGGTGGAGGAGTGGTGCGGCCCCGACGCCCGGGGCCGTCTCATCCCGCTCACCCTCGTCCCGCTCTGGGACGCCCGGCTCGCCGCCGCCGAGGTCCGCCGCAACGCGGCGCGCGGCGTGCGCGCGGTCGCCTTCTCGGAGATACCTCCGCACCTGGGCCTGCCCTCGATCCACACCGACGAGTGGGACCCCTTCCTCCAGGCGTGCGACGAGACCGGCACGGTCGTCGCCATGCACATCGGATCCTCGTCCCGCATGCCGTCCACCTCCGCGGACGCCCCGCCCGCGGTCGGCTCCACCATCACCTTCGCCAACTGCTGCTTCTCCATGGTCGACTGGCTGATGAGTGGCAAATTCGAACGCTTCCCCAACCTGAAGATCATGTATGCGGAGGGCCAGATCGGCTGGATCCCGTACATCCTCGAGCGCGCCGACGTGGTCTGGGAGGAGAACCGCGGGTGGGGCGGGGTCGCGGACAAGGTGCTCCGGCCGCCGTCCGAGCTTTTCGCCGGGCATGTCTTCGGCTGTTTCTTCGACGACGCCTTCGGCCTGAAGAACCTCGACTCGATCGGCGTCGGCAACGTCCTCTACGAGACCGACTACCCCCACTCCGACTCGACCTGGCCGAAGTCCCGCGAGGTCGGCGAGGCGCAGATGGGCCACCTGGCCCCGGACGTGGTGGACCGCATCGTGCGCGGCAACGCGATCGACCTGCTCGGCCTCACCCCGGACGGCCTCTGGCCGGGACCGGGCTCGCCCGCCTGATCCCCTGGCGCCGGCCTGATCCCCTGGCGCCGGCCGAGGTGCCGGCTCGTCAGCCGGCCGGATCGACTGCGGGACCGGCCCAGCCGCCCGGCCGCCCGGCCTCCGCCGCCTCGTGGAGCGTGCCGCAGATCCCGTGGACGAGGAGGACGGCGAAGAGCAGCCACACCCGGCCGGCCGAGTCGAGCAGGCACAGGGCGGGCAGCAGCGCGGCCACCACGAGGCAGGAGGCCACGAGCAGGGGCCGGCGCGGCAGCCGGTCGGCGAGCACCCCCAGGGCGGGCCCGGCGAGCACCGGCGCCCACAGGGCGAAAACCGTCAGGGCCGCGAGGCTGTCCGAGCCGGTGAGCGACGTGACCCAGATCCCGGCCACCAGCCACATCGCCGTCGTGCCGAACCCGGACACCACGACCCCGGCCAGGTGGATCCCCGCATTGCGGTCCCGCAGGGCCCGTCCGCTTCCCCAGTCGCCCACGGGGCCAGCCTGCTGCCAAGGCCTGCCCGCGCGGATCGGTCACCTTCCCTGGGCGTGCCCGCTCCACGACGGGCCGCCCGGTGCGGGTGTGCCCGTCGTGGAGCGGGTGGACAGGTGACTCGTTCCTCATGGCTGCCGGAGCACTTCACATGCAGGAGCAGGGAGTTTGCGGCTGCGGTGCAGGAGGCCAGGAAACGACCGTGGTCGGCGCTGCCGATGGCGCCCTTCGAGGCTTGCGAGGTTACGCCGGTGTGGTGTGGGTGAAGCCGAGAGAGGTGAGTCCTTCGGATTGGCACAGCCGGTCGGAGGCGCCGCCGACCTGGGTCTGGAGGAGCTGGTAGGCGGCGCCGTGAGACTGACCCCAGTGCATCGCTGCCTGCCACAGGACGCGGCCCAGGCCCTGTCCTCGGGTCTCGGGCAGGACAGCGAAGTACTGGGGCATCAGCTGGGGGTAACCGATGGCGTCAGGACATACGTCCATGGGGCCGATCGCGCCCACGATGCGGTCCTCGATGGCGGCAGCGAGGACCGGGCCGCACCGGCCGGCCTGCATCTGGGTGTGGAGGAAGGGCAGGCCATCGCCCGTCATGGCCTCGGCGAACGGGGCGAAGGTCTCCTGCACGGCGGCCGACCAGGCGGTGACGGGTCGGACCGGGCCGTCTGGGGTGGGGCAGGGGCCGACGGTGAAGTCCTTCAGCTGGATGCGGGTGCCGTGCGGGTGTGCGGTCTCGGGGCCGAGGGGGCGTACGACCCGGGCGCCCGCCACGTCGCGCATGGAGGCGAGCTTCGCGGCCAGTTCGGCGGCCTCCTCCACGACGGTGTCGCGGAGCCCGTAGGCGAAGACCTTCACAGTGCCAGTGCACGCATCGCATCACGACACCATCCGGAAGGACCCGATGGCATTCCGGGCCTGCTGCGAGCAGCGGGGGCAGACACAGGGCGGGTAGCGACCCGGATTCTCCGGAACCACAGGGCCCTCGCCCACGCGTACCTCCGTGAGAGGCCCCCACGTCTGGCCGGAGTCGCGGGAGACCCGCAACGTCATCCGTACGTCGTCCTGTCTGTTCGCCATGGCCAGGAGCATCGCGATCCGCGAGCCCGGCCAGAAAGGCCAAGCGGATTACCCAACTTGGGTAACATCACCCTCGGTTGACCAAGTGCAGCGATCCGTAGTCCTCATGCCGGAGCGTGCCCGATGCTCGAGCCATCTCGCTCGAAGGAACTCCCGGTCAGCCTGCTTACGGACCCAATGATGATCGAGGCATGCCAGGTCAGAGACTTCGGCCGCATCTTTCAGCTGGTCAAGGCACGAGCAGGCATCTATCCGTCGATGGTCGCGCGTCGCTGCGACCTGACTCCGAGCCGCGTGGGCGAGGTGATCGCTGGACGGCGGCAGCTGCTGCACATGGACGTGATCGAACGGATCTCTGACGGACTGCGCATCCCTGGACGCATGCTCGGCCTTGCCCGACGCTCCTGGGAGACGCCGCCCAGCTTGGCGGTCACGTCCCGCGAACCGGCCGAGGTCCTGGCCCCCTCAGCCGTCGAACCACTGGCCGCCGGACTACCGGGGGCGGACGTCGACAGCATCCTCGCCCTGGCGGCCGAGCGGGGTCTCGGCGCCTCGACGCTGGACGCGCTGCATTCGTCGATCGCGGACTACTGGCGCCGGGACGACGAGCACGGTGGCGAGACCTTACGGCCGGCGGTCGTCGGCCAGCTCAGATACGTCGTGGATCTCCTCAAGGAGCAGCGTCCGGCTCCTCTGCGGGACGGCCTGCACGGCATCGCAGCCGAGCTGGCCCGGCTCACCGGATGGACTTACTTCGACGCCCGCCAGTACAACCAGGCACGGGCCTACTTCACCGAATCCCTTGGACTGGCCAAGGCCATCGACGACCGCCAGTTCATGGCCAACGTCCTCGCCTGCATGAGCCTCCAGGCCACCTACCAGGACAAGCCCGGAGACGCCCTCGCACTCGTCACAGCCGCCCAGGACCAGGCCCGAACGGCCGCGGGGACGACGCCGCGCGTGCTGGCCATGCTCGCGATGCGCGAAGCCTTCGCCCACGCCACCCTCGGCAACCACGGCGCGACCCACACCGCGATCTCGGAAGCCCATACCCACTTCGGACGGATCAGCTCCGGTGATCCGGACCCGGCCTGGGTCGGCTACTTCGACGAGCCGAAGCTGATCGTGGACACCGGCATCGCGCACGGCCGCCTGGGCGAATCCGCCCTTGCCGAACCCCTCATCGCGGACGCCCTCCGCCACGAACACGCATCGAACCACCGAGGCCGAGCCTTCCACGCCTTCTGGCTCGCCCGCACCCAGCTCCAACGCGGCAAACTCGACGAGGCGTGCCATACGGCCATGGACGCCCTCGCCCCGGCAGCGGCCGTCAGCTCGCAACGAGTCGCCGGCCACCTCCGGGAGTTCTACGAGCAGCTGGAGCCCTTCCGCCGGGAACCGGCCGCGGTGGCATTCGAGGCCCGGCTCCGGGAAGTGCTGCCCCGTCAGGTCAGCGGATCGCCTCGTCCATGAGGACGTAGAGCAGCCCGACGAGGGAGCCGCTGCTGACGATCTCCCGCCGGTCGATCATGCCCCGGACGTCTGCCAGCGGGATCCACTCGATCCGGTCCGACTCGTTCTTCTCGGTCGGCGGACCCTCGTACGTCGCTCCGTCGGCCCGGAAGACGTGGTGCTGGGAGTCGGTGATGCCGTTGGCCGGTTCGGCGTAGAGCAGCGGCTTGACGGGACCGGGACGCCAGCCGGTCTCCTCCAGCACCTCACGGGCTACTGCGTCTGCAGGTGTCTCGCCCTCCTCGACCAGGCCCATGGGCAGCTCCCACGCCCACGCGTCCGTGATGAAGCGGTGCCGCCACATCATCAGCACCTCGCGGCGCTCGTTGACGACGGCGGCCACGGCCAGGTGTCGAAGCTTGACGACGTGGTGTTCCCAGCGGTTCCCGTCCGGCGTCTCGACGTCGGTGAGCCACAGGTTCACCCAGCTGTTCTCGTAGATCGGACGTTCCCCGTGGATCTTCCACTGCATTGCTGCGGCCCCTCTCGATCGACCTCCAGCATCGCAGAGAGGGGGGCGGTCAGGGCGGGGTTCGGCCGGGAGTCATCGGCGGCGGGCCGTCCGCGATGCCGGCGCTCTCCGTGGCGCTCGCGGCGCTCGGGGTGTCCTCGGTGCCGAACGCGGTGGAGGGGAGCTGGAGGGTTCCCACGATCGCGGCCACTGCCGCCGCGGCGACGATGGATATCCGGTGCTTGCCTGTGAATCGCAAGTGTTCGTTGCCCTCTCGTCAAGATTCTCCTTCCGCGGGCCCGCGCGACGGCGGGGGCGGCGAGAATCGAAGTGATGATAGGTCAGGCGGTCAAAGAGCTTGCGATGGGCCCGAGTTGACGGGCGCGGGTGGACTGCTGGGGGTGACGGACCGGCTACGCAGGGGTCGTCACGTGCCTTGCACCCGGCCCTGCGGGCAAGGCATGCTTCGCCAGGGCAAAGCGGAAGGATCATCATGCCGGTGGACAAGCGGAGCGTCGTGACGGCGGTGCTGTGTGGGGTGGCGGCGCTGGGGGCTTCCGCGGCGGTCGCGAAGCTCGCGCCGCCGCCCGAGGCGACCGCGCCCGTACGGGCGAAGGCCGCGCAGCCCTCCCTCTCACCGACGGCTCCCTCGCGCTCGCACGCGCCGAAGCCCCAGCTGTCCGGGCAGCCCGGGATCACCCTGCCGCCGGGCGTCACGCCCCCGCCGGGCGGCCCCGCCGCCTTCACCGGCGCCCTGTTCACCAACGGCCTGGGCAGCGACCACTTCTGCACCGCCACCGTGGTGCAGAGCCCCGGCCGCAACCTCATCGTCACCGCCGGGCACTGCCTGCTCGCCGGGAAGCAGGGCGACGGGACCGCCGTCTTCGCGCCCGCCTACGCCAACGACACCGCCCCGTACGGCACATGGAAGATCGAGGAGGTCTTCGAGGACGAGCGCTGGGCCGAGGGTACGGACGACGACTACGACCTCGCCTTCGCCACGCTCGCCCCCGACGCCCAGGGCCGCTCGATCGAGGACGTGACCGGCGCGGCCGTACTCGACACCACGGGCCGGACCGGCGAGGAGGTCACCGTCACCGGCTACCCCGCCGACCGCAAGATCCCCCGCACCTGCACGGCGACCGCGGTCCGCGAGAGCGCGACCCAGCAGCGCTTCGACTGCGCGGACTTCCCGGGCGGCACCAGCGGCAGCGCGTGGATCGCCCGCGACGGCAAGATCGTCGGCATCCTCACGGGCGGCGACACCGACGACGTCTCGACCAGCACGGTCCTGGGCGACTACGCGGCCTCCCTCTACACCAGGGCCACCACCAAGACCCCCTAGAGCTCCGGCGCCCGCCGGTACGGGGCTCGTTCGGGGCTACTGCCAGAAGATCCGCTCGATGACGATCTGCGGTTCGGCGGTGCGATGGACGAAGGTGTAGCGCAGCCAGCCGTGGCCCCGGTCGAAGTAGAGGATGTGGGCGCCGCGGGGGTCGGTGGAGCGGACCGGCTCGATGCTCACCTTGGTGGTGTCGAGGTGGTCGTCACGGTAGGGATGCCGTGACGTCTTCAGCTCCGTGATCGCGTCGGTGATCAGATCCCGTACCTCGGCGGGCAGGGTGTCGCGGTATTCGGAGGCCAGCTTGGTCCAGTCCGCGGCCCACGGCGGGCCGGTGAACTCTGCGCTCACTCGCCGGGTCCCAGCGCGGCCACCCGGTGGTGGATGCGCGATGCCTCTTCCAGCAGGTCCCTGGCCTTGTCGGGGTCCGCGCACTCGGCCGCCCGCTGTTCCAGATCACGTACGTGGTGGTCGAGGTGGGGGTCCCGGGCGATCGCGTACTCGCCCCACCAGCGGGCCAGAAACGCCGGCGCCGCCCCGATGTCGTAGGTGTCGGCGACCTTCGCCCGCCAGTTGGCCTCGAAGTCGTCCAGGAGCTGCGGAGCGTGGGCGGCGATCGCCGCCCGCACTGCGGGAATGCTGCGCTCGGGCATCGGGGGGACACCGTGGGCGGGCCTCGGGGCGGTGGTCATCAGCGCTTCCTCTTCCGGTAGGCGCCCTCCACGATAGTGCGCCGGGCGCGGCCCCGTGAGGACTGGCCGGATCCGTCCGAGGGAAATCCACCCGCTGGGGCGGCCCCGGGGCGGGGTCAGGGGAGGAGGCCCAGGTGGATGGGTTCGGGCAGGGGGTTGTTGAGGAGGTCCGCGAGGCGGGGTGGCCATACCGGTTCGCCCAGGGCGGCCAGGCGTTCCGCCGAGAGCCACTGCCAGTGGATGCCGGGGGACTCCAGGACCGGTTCCCGGTGCGGGCCCGTGGTGACGTAGATGTGCTCGTGCTGGCGCACCGGTACGCCCTGGTGCGTGAAGTCGTGCTCCCACGTGCACAGCAGGCGCTCCGGCTCCAGGTCGGTCCACCCGGTCTCCTCGCGCAGCTCGCGCCGCACGCAGTCCTCGGGGCTCTCGCCGGGGTCGATCCCGCCGCCGGGCGGCAGCCAGTGGATGCCCACCTCCACGTTGTCCTCGCGGAAGAGGAACACCGACCCGGCGGGGGACAGGATGACAACGCGTGCCGCGTGACGTGGAGTTCGCCTCATCGATTCAGAGTACGTCGGTGATCGGTTTCGGGGGACGGGCTTGCGTCCACCGAAACCGGACCCCGAAGCCGGCGGTCTCCCTACGCCGCGGCCGGGGCCGGGGCCGGGGCCGGCGACAGGCGGGCCGCACGCACCGCCGGGCAGAGGCCGGCCGGCGTGCCGACCACCAGGGTCGCGGCGGAGCCGGCGGACCAGGCGGGGCTCGCGGCCGCCGAGCTGGCTGCCTGCCCGCAGGAGGGCCTGACGGTCGGACGGACCTTCGCGCCGCTGACGGTGACCGGCGACCGGGTGCTGCTGGGCCATCTGCTGCGCAACCTGCTGACGAACGTGGTGCGTCACAACCGTGCGGAGGGCCGGATCTCCGTCTCCACCTCCGCGGACGGGGAACTGACGGTGTCGAACACCGGTCCGGTGATCGATCCTGTGGATGTGCCGGCGCTCCTGGAGCCCTTCCGCAGGCGGGCCGAGCGGCAGCACACCGCAGGTGAGGGCGCCGGACCGGGCCTGTCGATCGCCGCGTCGACCGTCCGGGCGCACGAGGCGGAGCTGAGGGCCGCGGCCAATCCGGGACAGGGGGGTGGCCTGACGGTCCGTGTCCGGTTCCCCGTGCCCGGCGTGGCGCGCACAACGCGGACAAACCAGCTCTGATGGTGCGCTGATGTACGGTCGGTTGAATGAGCAAGCACGCCCGAGCACGCTCCCGCCCCGCCCGTACGAACCGCCGTACGAACCGCCGTGCGGCCCGCCGCGCCGTCCTCGCCGCCGCTCTCGGCCTGGTGACCTTCACCGCGGGATGGGCGTATGTCGCCCACGACCCGGACCGGGCCGCGGGCGCGGCGCAGGCCAGTACGGACTCCCGCCCGCAGCCCGTGGACCGGGTGGCGCGCGACGTCCCGCGGTCGCCCACGCAGGGCCTGACCGGGATCAGTGAACGGACCCGGGCGCGGATCCCGGCCGAGTCCCGCCAGCTGATCCTGGTGACCGGCCGGGCCGTGGACTCCTCGGAGTCGACCGCCACCCTGTACACCCGTCCCGAGGCCGGGGCCGACTGGGTCAAGGCGGAGAGCTGGCCGGCGCGCAACGGCGCGAGGGGCTGGTCCACGGAGCGCACGTACGGCGACCTGACCTCGCCGCAGGGCGTCTTCGCGCTCACCGACGCGGGCGGGCTGCTGTCCCCGCCGCCGGGTACACGGCTCCCCTACGACGAGGACCGGGGCTTCGTCGCCACCGGCCGCGGGGTGAACGGGGAGTCCCTGGTGGGGTCCTTCGACTATGTCGTCGCCATCGACTTCAACCGCCGTCCGGGCCACTCCCCGCTGGACCCGGTCAAGCCGGACGGCGAGGACAAGGGCGGCAACATCTGGCTCCACGTGGACCACGACGGCCCTTCCCAGGGCTGCGTCGGCATCCCCAAGGAGGCCATGCGCAAGGTCCTGGAAACCCTGGACCCGGCGGCGAAGCCGGTCATCGTGATGGGGCCGGAAGGGTTCTGAAGGGCCCGGTCAGTCGCCCAGGTCCAGGACGCGGACCGGCTCTCCCTCCCAGCGCTTGGGGAAGGTGGTGGCGACGATCGCTCCGTCGGGACGTTCGGGTGTGGGCTGGGCCGCGTGCTGGGTGTGCGCCGCGGCCCAGGTCTCCAGGCGCGCCAGTGCCAGTGCGGCAGGCAGGTCCAGGTCGAGGATGGTGATGCCCGGCAGGGCGGCCAGGTGCTCGGCCGTGCCGTGCCGGGCGCGGTCCGCCTCGACCAGTGCGCAGGAAGGCGCGTAAAGGAACCAGCCGGCCTCGGCATGCGCGCGGTGGATGAGCCGCGACGCGAGGACGTTGCCCTGCCCTGCTGCGAGCATCGCTGTCTCGTCCAGCACGATGTGCGTTTCCGTCACCGGCCCCTCGCCTCCGCCAGGCGCCGGTCCAACTCCGTGTCCAGGTCCCTCTGCTGCGACGAGGACGGGTCGTAGCCGTTCCAGGCGTGCAGCGCGGCGCGTGCCCGTTCAGCCCGTTCGGCTCGCTCCGCCGGAGTGAGCAGCGTCTCGGCGAGACGGGCCAGGTACGCGCGCAGCGACAGCCCCTCGGCCGCGGCTATGGCGGCGAGTCTGTCCTTGGCTTCCTCGGGGATGCGGATGTTGGCGTCGGCCATGAGCGTGCTCCTTCCCATGGCGAAAGGGTACGGGTACGCACCCGTACCCGCAAGGGACGCGCCTGCGCGGGCGGCCCCGTCGGATACCCCCCTCCCTCTTGTCTGACGGGCCGTCAGGTACCACGATGGCCCGGCACCGATAGGACGAATCGGCAGACGAAGGCGAGGCGGGCCCGCCATGGCGCGCGTGTTTCCGGAAGGTCGGCTGGTCTACGGGATGCAGCTCCCGGTCCAGTCGCAGAGCACCCTCTACGCCGAGCCCTGGGAGGCGGCGGCCGGGGCCCGCGATCTCGCCGAGATCGCGCGGGCCGCCGACCGGTCGGGCTTCGGATACCTGGCCACCTGCGACCACGTGGCGATCCCGCGGCGGCTCGCGGGGCCGATGAGCACCGTCTGGTACGACCCGGTGGCCACCCTGTCCTTCCTCGCCGGGATCACCGAGCACGTGCGGCTGATGAGCCACGTGGCGATCCTCGGCCTGCGCCACCCGCTGATCAGCGCCAAGCAGTACGCCACCCTCGACCACCTCTGCGGCGGCCGGCTGATCCTCGGGGTCGGCGCCGGTCACGTCCAGGAGGAGTTCGAGGTCCTCGGCGTGGACTTCGCGCGCCGCGGAGCCGCCCTCGACGAGACCCTGGACGCGCTGCGGGCGGCGCTGGGCCCCGAGGAGTACCCGGAGTTCGAGGGCGGGCTGTTCTCCTTCAGGGACCTCGGGCAGCTGCCGCGGCCCGCCCAGGAGCGGATCCCCGTCTGGGTGGGCGGCTCCTCGCCCGCGGCCGTCCGCCGGGCCGCCGTCCGCGGGGACGGCTGGCTCCCGCAGGGCGACCCGCGCGAGAAGCTCCCGGCGCAGATCGCCCGTATCGCGCGGCTGCGCGCCGAGGCCGGCGTCACCGGACCCTTCGAGGTCGGCGCGATCACCGAGGCGCTGTACGTCGGCGAGCCCGGCTGGGACACCGGCCGCCGCACCCTCACCGGCAAGGCGGAGGCGCTCGCCGAGTCCCTGCGCGAGTACCGGGCGCTCGGCGTGGACCAGATCCAGGTCCGCTTCCGCAGCCGTGACCGCGCCGAACTCGTCGACCAGATCACCGCCTTCGGGGCCGAAGTGGCCCCGTACCTCAATGACTAGGAGCACGGGCATGGGCAAGCTGGACGGCCGCGTCGTCATCATCACCGGTGCGGCGCGCGGCCAGGGCGAGCAGGAGGCCCGGCTCTTCACGGCCGAGGGCGCGAAGGTGCTCCTCGGGGACGTGCTGGACGAGCAGGGCGCGGCCGTGGCCAAGGAGATCGGCGAGGACCGGGCCCGGTACGTACGGATGGACGTGAGCCGGGAGGAGGACTGGGCGGCGGCCGTCGCCGCCGCGAAGGAGTCCTTCGGCCGGATCGACGGCCTGGTCAACAACGCGGGCATCCTGCGCTTCAACGAGCTGACGGCGACCCCGCTGGAGGAGTTCCAGCAGGTGGTCCAGGTCAACCAGGTCGGCGCCTTCCTCGGCATCAAGTCGGTGGCGCCCGAGATCGAGGCGGCCGGCGGCGGCACCATCGTCAACACCTCCTCCTACACCGGCCTGACGGGCATGGCGTACGTCGGAACCTACGCCGCGACGAAGGCGGCGATCCTCGGCCTGACCCGGGTCGCCGCGCTGGAGCTGGCGGCCAAGGGGATCCGGGTCAACGCGATGTGCCCGGGCGCGGTGGACACCCCGATGGCCAATCCGGGGCTGCTGGACCCCGAGAACATGACCGACGAGGCCCGCGAGGCGATGGCGGAGCTCTACCGGCGGGTGGTCCCGATGGGGCGGGTGGGCCGGCCGGAGGAGATCGCCCGGCTGGCGCTCTTCCTGACCGGCGAGGACTCCTCGTACATCACCGGCCAGCCGTTCGTCATCGACGGCGGCTGGATGGCGGGCGTCAGCATCCTGTAGCGGCCGGCGGCAGCGGCCGCTAGCTGATGGAGTGTCAGGTATTGACGCTCCCGGCCCCGCGGTGGAACAGTCGGGACATCGAATCTGACGACACGTCAGAAAACAGAGGACGGTGAACCCCTTGGAATTCGGGCTCTTCGTGCAGGGATACGTGCCAGAGGCGCGGTCCAAGGTCGACCCCGAGGCAGAGCACAAGGCGCTGGTCGAGGAGACCGAGTACGTCATCCAGGCCGACAAGTCCGGCTTCAAGTACGCCTGGGCCTCCGAGCACCACTTCCTGGAGGAGTACTCGCACCTGTCGGCGAACGAGGTGTTCCTCGGCTACCTCGCGCACGCCACCGAACGCATCCACCTCGGCTCCGGCATCTTCAACCCGCTCGCCCCGGTGAACCACCCGGTCAAGGTCGCCGAGAAGGTCACCATGCTCGACCACCTCTCCAAGGGCCGCTTCGAGTTCGGCACCGGCCGCGGCGCGGGCAGCCACGAGATCCTCGGCTTCCTGCCCGGCATCGAGGACATGAACGGCACCAAGGAGATCTGGGAGGAGACCATCGCGGAATTCCCCAAGATGTTCCTCCAGGAGGAGTACGAGGGGTTCCAGGGCAAGCACTGGTCGCTGCCGCCGCGGAAGGTCTTCCCCAAGCCGTACGGCAAGGCCCACCCGGCCATGTGGTACGCCGCCGGGTCGCCGTCCTCCTACGCGATGGCGGCGAAGAAGGGCCTCGGCGTGCTGGGCTTCAGCGTGCAGAAGGTCTCCGACATGGAGTGGGTCCTCGACCAGTACAAGACGGCCATCAGGGAGGCGAAGGCCATCGGCGCCTTCGTCAACGACAACGTGATGGTCACCTCCACCGCCATCTGCGCCGAGACCCACGACAAGGCCGTCGAGATCGCGGTCAACGCCAACATGAACCGCTTCCAGTCGCTGGTCTTCCGCTACCACGACACCTTCCCGCGGCCCGAGGCGATCCCGCAGTGGCCCGAGACCCTCCCCGAGTACAACGCGGAGATCATCGAGCTGCTGATCGCCGAGGAACTCCTCATCTGCGGCGACCCGTCGGAGGTCCGGGCCCAGTGCAAGCGCTGGGAGCAGGCGGGCGCGGACCAGCTCTCCTTCGGTCTGCCGACCGGTGTCTCGTACGAGGACACGATGACCACGATCAAGCTCATCGGCGAGCACGTGATCCCGGAGATAGACACGGACCCGGTGCACCGCACCACGCGGTTCCGCGAGGCCGCGTAGCCCTGCGGGGGCTCGGCCGCCCCAGTACGGGGACGGCGTCTTCCCGGACCGCCGTCCCGAACCTGCCCCGGCCGGGCGGCCACCGGCCGGGGCGGGCGTGGCTCCGGTGCTGGGACTCCGCCCCAGCAGCGGAGCCACGCCCGCGCAGGGGGCCAAAGCCAGGCAAAGGAGAAGGGACGTCATGCTCGACCACCTGATCAAGGGCGCGACCGTCGTGGACGGCACAGGCGCCCCCGCCCGCGTCGCGGACCTCGGCATACGCGACGGCCGCATCGCCGTCATCGCCGCACCCGGCACCGTCACCGAAGAGGCCCGCACCAGCGAGGACGCCACCGGCCTCGTCCTCACCCCCGGCTTCGTCGACCCGCACACGCACTACGACGCCCAGCTCTTCTGGGACCCCTACGCCACCCCCTCCATGAACCACGGCGTCACCACCGTCGCCGGCGGCAACTGCGGCTTCACCCTCGCCCCGCTCAACCCGGACCGCCCCGAGGACGCCGACTACACCCGCCGCATGATGAGCAAGGTCGAGGGCATGGCCCTGGCGGCCCTGGAGGAGGGCGTCGACTGGAGCTGGTCCACCTTCGGCGAGTACCTCGACGCCCTGGAGGGCCGGATCGCCGTCAACGCCGGATTCATGGTCGGGCACTGCGCCCTGCGCCGCCACGTCATGGGCGAGGACGCGGTCGGCGGACAGCCCACCCCCGAGCAGATGCAGCAGATGCTCGACCTCCTCCACGACGCCATGGACGCCGGCGCCTGGGGCCTGTCCACCACCCAGTCCGCCACCCACTCCGACGGCGCGGGCGCCCCCGTAGCCTCCCGGCACGCCCGGCCCGCCGAACTGCTCGCGCTCTCCCGCGCGGTCGGCGACCACGAGGGCACCCAGCTGGAGGCGATCGTCGCCGGCTGCCTCGACCGGTTCTCCGACGAGGAGATCGACCTCTTCGTCGACATGAGCGCCGCCGCCGGCAGGCCCCTGAACTGGAACGTCCTCACCATCGACGCCGCCGTCCCCGAACGCGTCCCGCGCCAGCTGGCGGCCGGCGAACGCGCCCGCAAGGCCGGCGGCCGCATCGTCGCGCTGACCATGCCGATCCTCACGCCCATGAACATGTCGCTCGGCACCTTCTGCGCGCTCAACCTCATCCCCGGCTGGGGCGAGATCCTCGGCCTGCCCGTCCCCGAGCGGATCGCCAGGCTCCGCGACCCCGACGTACGCGCCGAGATGCTGCGCCGCGCCGACAGCAAGGAGGCCGGAGTCTTCCGGCGCCTCGCCGACTTCGGCCGCTACGTCATCGGCGACACCTACAGCAAGGAGAACGAGGGGCTCTCCGGGCGGGTCGTGAACGACATCGCCGCCGAACGCGGCCAGGACCCCTTCCAGGCCCTGGTGGAGATCTGCGCCAACGACGAACTGCGCACCGTGCTCTGGCCGATGCCCACCGACAACGACCCGGCGAGCTGGGCCCTGCGCGCCGAGACCTGGCAGCACGAGGACGTCATGCTCGGCGGCTCCGACGCCGGCGCGCACCTGGACCGGATGTGCGGTGCCCCGTACACGACCCGCTTCCTCGGCGACTGCCTGCGCGGCCGCAAGCTGGTGCCGCTGGAACAGGCCGTACGGATGCTCACGGACGACCCGGCCCGGCTGTTCGGACTGCGCGAGCGCGGCCGCCTCGCCGAGGGCTACCACGCGGACCTGGTCCTCTTCGACCCCGAGCGGATCGAGGCGGGCCCGGCCACCCTCGTCCACGACCTGCCCGGCGACAGCCCCCGGCTGGACGCGCGGGCCATCGGCATCGTCTCCGTACGGGTCAACGGCGTCGAGACCGTCCGCGACGACGAGGTGACCGGGGCCGTCCCCGGCATCGTGCTCCGGTCGGGCCGGGACACCAGGACGGTGAGCACCCGATGACCGCTCAGCCCCTGTACATCGGCGGCGAGTGGGTGGAGCCGGCCGGCGGCCACTACGACGTGGTCAACCCGGCCGACGAGTCGGTGGTCGGGCTCGCCCCCGAAGCCTCCCGCGCCCAGGTCGCCGACGCCGCGCGCGCCGCGGCCGAGGCCTTCGAGAGCTGGTCGCGCACGACGCCGCAGGCCCGCGCGGAGATCCTCGACCGGGCCGCGGACATCATGCAGCGGGAGTTCGAGCCGTGGACGGCGCTCGCGCAGGCGGAGACGGGCGCGCCGACCGGTATCGCCCGCGGCATGCAGGTCGGTGTCGGCGTCGCGCGCTTCCGGCGGTACGCCAAGGGCGCCCTGGAACCCGTCGAGAAGGGACTGCCACCGCAGGTCACGGAGGCCGGCCCGATGGGCGGGGCGAGCATCCTGGGTGCGCTGGAGGTCCGCCAGCCGGTCGGCGTGGTCACCTGCATCACCTCCTACAACAACCCGTGGGCGAACCCGGCCGGCAAGGTCGCCCCCGCCCTCGCCATGGGCAACACGGTCGTCGTCAAACCGGCCCCGCAGGACCCGCTGTCGGTGTTCCGGATGGCGCAGGCGCTCCACGAGGCCGGGGTCCCGGCGGGCGTGGTCAACGTCGTGTCCGGGCAGTCGGTGGAGGTCGGCGAGGCCGCCGTGGACTCCCCGTACGTGGACATGGTGTCCTTCACCGGCTCCACCGGCGTCGGACAGCGCATCGCCGAGGTCTGCGGCCGCACGATGAAGCGGCAGCTGATGGAACTGGGCGGCAAGGGCGCCGCGATCCTCTTCGAGGACGCCGACCTGGACGCGGCGGTGAGGGGCATCGGGACCACCTTCTCCTTCTACTCCGGCCAGATCTGCACCGCCCCGACCCGGGTGATCGTCCACCGGTCGGTGTACGAGCGGCTGATCGAGAAGCTCACCGGCTACCTGGCCTTCATGAAGGTCGGCGACCCGGCGGCGCCCGGGACCGTGGTCGGCCCGGTGATCTCGGCGGCGCACCGCGACCGCGTGGAGTCGTATGTCGAGCTGGGCAGGAAGGAGGGCGCGCGGATCGCGTACGGCGGCGAGCGTCCGGTGGTCGGGGACGGGCGGGGCTTCTACGTCGCGCCGACCCTGCTCGTGGACTGCACCAACGACATGCGGGTCGTCCGCGAGGAGATCTTCGGCCCGGTCGTCGTGGTCGTCCCCTTCGACGGCGACGAGGACGAAGCGGTCCGGCTGGCCAACGACAGCGACTTCGGCCTGCTGAGCTATGTGTGGTCCGGCGACTCGGCACGCGCCTTGCGCGTGGCGCGGCGGCTGCGCGCGGGCGGCGTCGGCGTGAACACCATCGGCCGCAACATGGAGGCCCCCTTCGGCGGCTTCAAGCGCAGCGGGGTCGGCCGGGACGTCGGCTCGTACGCCCTGCACGCCTACAGCGAGATCCAGTCGATCGTCTGGACGACGTAGTCCGCGCGCCGGATCCGGCCGGGGGCGGGTGGCCCCCGGCCGGATCCGTGTCATGCCTGCGGGGTGCACGGGGGCTCGCGGTAGCCGAGGGCCACGGCCAGCTCGTTGTTGCCGCCGTCGAAGACGGCGAAGGCTTTGGGGTCCTCCGTCTCCAGCCGTTGCAGGGCGGCGGCCGCCCGGTCCCGGGGCGGGCCGTCGTCGTCGGGCAGCCGCCACGTGAAGTAGAGCGACCCGCCGGTGCCGGGAGGCGGGGCGGACGGCTTGTACCTGAGCAGTACCACCGTCGTGTCCGGGTCCTGCCAGTCGGTGGAGACCCAGCTCGGTGCGAGTTCCCACCGGGAGGTCAGGTCGGGCCGGTCGCGCAGGCCCGCAGCGATCAGCCGGGCGGTGCTGCGGGCCGGCCAGCACCAGGAGTGGTCCTGTCCGGCGCGCGCGAGCTCGGCATCGTAGGCGGCGGCGTCGAAGCGGTACGCCGGTGGCGTCGGGCCGACCGCCCCGCGCCAGCCGTCCCACACCACCTCGTCGCCGTCCCGGCGGATCGTCACGTACAGCGCTCCGCAGCAGCCCTCGGTGCAGTACGCCTCACAGAGCTGCACCTCGCGCGGCTCCCGTGCGGCGCGCAGCCGGCCGCTGTCGAGCAGGTACTCGGGCGAGTGGGCCCGGCCTTTGCCGAACAGCGCGGGGACGAGCGGAACCCCGTCGACGAGGATCCGGGTCTCGACGGCGGAGGAGTCCGCCGGACCGTGGACGACGGCCAGCTCCCACCGAGGTGGGTCCCCGGCGTCGGAGCGGGCGAAGGGGAGGTGCCGGTTGCGCCGGAACCAGTCCGCCCGCCGGTCGCCGGGTACGGGTTCCGGCGCGGCCGGGGGCAGTTGCCGGTCCAGGGCGTCGAGCAGGGCCCGGCGCCGTCCGGGCCGCCAGTTCAGCAGGGCGGCGGGGCCGCTGTGCAGGTCGAGGGCGGTCGAGAGGAGCAGCGCCTGGTGGTCCGGGGTCGGCGGCAGCCGGTCCGCCTGCCGGACCAGGGTCTCGTACACGGTCTGGGCGGGCAGGTAGTCGAGGATGTCGGCGCGGGCGTCCCGCTGGTCGGCCATCCGGTGCAGCAGCCGGCCGGTCAGCGCGAGCAGGTCGGCGTCCTGCGGCCCGTCCAGGAGCAGCCCGTGCAGGTCGGCGGCCTCGGCGATGCGCCGGCCGAGCCACAGGGCCCGGTCCTCGTCCGGCAGGGACAGCAGGGCGGACCGGATGGCCCCCACGTCGCCGGTGGTGATCGCGTCGGTCAGCGATGTCAGTTCCCCGGACCGGTCGCGGTGGCGGATGACCAGCAGGGCGGCCGCCTGCCGGTCGAGCGGGTCGAGGGCGGCGCCCGCGGCGTCCGCCAGGCCGCTCAGCATGCCGAGGGTGGTGAGGCAGGGCACGTCCTCGGGTTCGCCGAGGCGGATCATCAGGGCCATGCCGACACAGACGGCCGCCACGTCCGTGCCGGTGCGGATCAGGTGCCGGGCGGTCAGCCGGGCGGCGGCCTCGTCGGTCAGGGCGAGCCGTGCGGTGTGCGCGCGCAGGGTGCGGTGGGGCATGGCCAGTTCCGCGGCCCGCCGGTGGACGGCGTCGGCGGCCCGTACCGGGTCGGGGTCTGCGAGGAGGGGGGTGAGGGCGTCGGTGACTTCGTCCTGCGCCTGTTGCCAGGTCAGGTTCTCGCGGCTGGGCTCGGACGGCCCGTCGGGCAGGGGATAGCCCCTCCGCGGGATCCGGCCGTCCGGCTCGATGCCGTGGCGGAACAGGGCGTAGTCGTAGAGGGAGGTCGTCCGGGAGGGGAGCGCCTGGCGCTCTTCGCGGGCGCTCACCGGGCGGGGTGGGACTCGATTCCGTAGGTCATGCCCCGCAGCATGCCGCAGTGATCATCCGGCGTCCAGCGAGAAAACGGCCTCGCCGCGGACGCGGCCGTTGACCTGGAGCTGCACCAGGTGCTCGCCCGAGTGGTAGCGGCGGGTGGTGATCGGCTTGAAGGAGTGCCGCCTGGTGCCGGAGAGGGTCTCGCCGGGGGCCAGGGCGCGGGTGACCAGCTTGAACACCTTCGGGGTGCGGGTGCCGTTCGCCTTGGTGTGGTGCACGACGTAGTCGATCACCAGCTCGGCGGGGAGCTCGCCGGTGTTGGTCACCGCGTAGTCGAAGACGAGGTACTCCCCGACGGCGACGCGCGGCGTGGTGACCACCGGCCCGTGCACGCTGACCGGTACGTCCGGGGCGTGGCCCAGGAGGGTCAGCGCCTCGGGCCGGCCGGCCTTGATCAGGGTGCGCAGCCCGTGCCGTACGACGCGGTCCGTCGTGCCGGCGGGCTCGGCCAGCCAGCGGGCCGCCGTGCCGACGGCGAGGTCGGGGTGGTCGCGGCTGATGTCGTTGAGGTGGTTGGAGACGGAGCGGCGCACGTACTCGGACGGGTCACGGTGGAGGGCGTCCAGCACGGGCAGGGCGGGGCGCGGGTCGGCGACGAACGCGGGGAGCTGCGGGGCCCACGGCAGCCGGGGCCGCGTGCCCTCGCTGGCGAGACGCCGTACGTGCGGGTCGGGGTCCTCGGTCCACGTCCGTACGACGGCCAGGGCGCGGCCCGGGTCGGCGCGCAGGAAGGGCCGTACCGCGGATTCGGCGGTGAGCCGGGGGGTCAGGTCGTGCAGCAGTTCCAGCCCGGGCTCGAAGACCTCCAGCCCGCGGACGGCGACGGCCTCGTTGACGGGGAAGGTCATCCACCCCTCGAAGGCGGGCTCGGCGAGGGCGGTGCGGACGACGGCCTCGAAGCCGGGCCAGTCCTCGGGGAGGTCGGCGAGCACGGCGTCGCGGATCGCGGCGACCCGCCCGCTGTACGTCAGACCGTCGAGCGCGGCGGCGCGGGCGGTCAGGGCGGGCGCGGACCGGCGCCCGCCCGCCCGGGCCAGCAGCCGGGCGAGGGTGGTGACGGTGTCCGCGCTGAGGAGCTCATCGGCCGTGGGCATGGGGCCAGTCTCGCGGATCGCGTACCCGGGCGGGCCGTTCCGGGCGGCGTTCTCAGTGGTCCTTGTAGTAGTCCGTGAGGACGCAGCCCTTCACCAGGGCCGGTTCCTTGCGGAAGCCGCTCGGCGGCTTGAAGTCCGGGTGGCAGTTGAGCATGAGCAGTCCGGCCTGCGGCTGGAGCAGGGCGCTCATGCTGTCCGCGTCCTGGGACCCCATGGCGAAGTCCTGGCCGACGACGATGCCGCCGTCGGGGTTCCCGCCGTTGCCCTTCTTCGCCATCTCCGCCTTGAAGGCCGTCTGGAAGGCCTTCGCGTCCTTGTACAGGAGGATCGTGGTGCGGTTCTGCCTGCCGCAGTAGCCGGTCTCCGTCACGCCGGCGGCCTTGTCGAACTCTGCGTTCGGGCCCGTCGGTCCGTCCTCGCCGTTGTCGGCGCTGACCTGGCGGCAGTCGGTGAAGCCGCCGATGAACCGGGCGGCCGCGGCCATGGTGCCCGCCTTCGGCAGCTTCTGGAACGCGGTGCCGTCCTTGGGCGCGTTCCCGTTGACCCCGCCGTTCTTGGTGGGGTTCTCCAGGGTGCCCTCGTGGGCACCGCCGTCGGTGCCTGGGCCCGTGCCGGTGTCGGAGCCGATGCCGCCGAGGGTCTGGTCCTCACCGCCGCCGCAGGCGGTGAGGGTGAGCAGGGCCGTGACGGCCGCTGCCGATGCGAGCAGTTTCGTGGTGCGCGTGCGCATGGTGACTCCCCCGTGCATGATCTTGAACCGCGGCGACTCTAGGCCGGTGGTCATGCGCGCGGCAAACCGGTCCCATGCGCCGTTACCACTGGTCACCGCAAAGTCACGAGGGAAACTTTGAAAAAGTGCAAATCGGACATGCCTGCGGTTTCCGTATGGTGAAAGCCTGCTGGCTGGCCCTGTTGAACCATCGTTGGATGCCTGGATGAACCTTGCATTAAGCACTTGTGAACTGTCTCGACCTCAAGATTCCAAGGCTTCGGAGGCCTTTCCCTTCCGGACTTCGATCCTCCAGATGTGGAAAACGCAGCATCTAACGTCCTGACCCATGACTCAGCTGGACGTTCGGCCTCAGGCCGGAGACACGGTAAGCGGCGTGGCCGGGGGCGTACGCGGCAAGGGACTCGGCGGCAATTCCGTCGGGCTCGTGGGCAACGCCGTCATCGGCGTATCGACGGTCGCCCCCGTCTACTGCCTGACGGCCACACTCGGTCCCACGGTCAGCGAGGTCGGCGTCCAGATGCCGGCCATCTTCCTGGCCGGATTCATCCCCATGCTGCTGGTGGCCTTCGCCTACCGCGCCCTGAACAAGGCGGTCCCCGACTGCGGCACCTCCTTCACCTGGTCGGTCAAGGCCTTCGGCCCCCGCGTCGGCTGGATGTGCGGCTGGGGCCTGCTGGTCGCCACGGTCGTCGTGCTCTCCAACCTCGCCGGCGTGGCCACCAACTTCTTCTATCTCCTCGTGGGCGAACTGACCGGCAGCGCCGACCTCGCCGCGCTGGACGACAACAAGTTCGTCCACATCCTCACCACCCTGGTCTTCATCGCGATCGCCACCGCGATCAGCTACCGCGGCATCACCGCCACCAAGTGGGTCCAGTACGTCCTGGTCGGCCTTCAGCTCACGGTGCTGGCGATGTTCGCCTACCTGGCCATCACCAAGTCCGACGAGGTCGCGGGCTCGCTCGCCTTCTCGTGGTCCTGGATGAACCCCTTCGCCGTCGAGTCGCTCGCCGCCTTCACGGCCGGCCTCTCCCTCTCGATCTTCATCTACTGGGGCTGGGACGCCTGTCTGTCCGTCAACGAGGAGAGCGTCGGCAGCGCCAAGACGCCCGGCCGCGCCGCGATGCTCGCCATGGTCGTCATCGTCGCCTCGTACCTGGTCGTCGCCATCGCCGCCCAGATGTACGCCGGTGTCGGCACCGAGGGCAACGGCCTCGGCAACGAGCAGACCGCGGACAACGTTTTCGCCGCCCTCGCCGAGCCGATCATGGGCTCCGGTCTCGGGGTGCTGCTCTTCGTCGCGGTCCTGGCCTCCGCCGCCGCGAGCCTGCAGACCACCTTCATCCCGGTGGCGCGCACGGTCCTGTCGATGAGCACCTACGAAGCCCTGCCGTCCTCCTTCGCCAAGGTCCACCCCCGCTTCAAGACCCCGGGCCGCGCCACCGTCATGGCGGGCATCGCCACCGGCGTCTTCTACGCGGTGATGACACTGGTCAGCGAGAACGTCCTGATCGACACGATCTACGCCCTCGGCCTCATGATCTGCTTCTACTACTCGATCACGGCCTTCGCCTGCGTCTGGTTCTTCCGCGCGGACCTGCGCTCCTCGGCCCGCGACCTCCTGGTGAAGGGCATCCTGCCGGGCATCGGCGGCCTCATGCTCGCCGCGGTCTTCTGCCAGACGATGTACGACATGTGGGACCCGGCCTACGGCTCCGGCTCGTCGCTCTTCGGCGTGGGCAGCGTCTTCATCATCGGAGTGGGCCTGCTCCTCCTGGGCGTGGTCGTCATGCTGATCACCCAGCGCCGCAGCCCGGCCTTCTTCCGCGGCGAGGTCCTGACGAAGTCCACCCCGGCGCTGGTGGTCGAGGACTGACCCCCGTGCCGAACGCACCCGCCGAGTCATCCCCGCGGCCCCGGATCGATCCCCCCGATCCGGGGCCGCCGGCGTCCCCGGCGGCCGTTCCGCCTACCCGAGGAGGTACTGCTCGTCCCCGAATTCGGCCACGATCTTGAGCTTGCCGCCGAGGGCGCGTACGTAGGCGGCGAGGGTCTCGACCTCGCTGCGTGCGAGCTCCCCGTTCTCGATCCGGGAGACCCGGGCCTGGGTGACTCCCATGGCCTCGGCCACCTGGACCTGCGTGGTGTGCTGTCGCTTGCGTACTTCGGCCAGTCGGTGCGCGCGGACGACGGCGATCATCTCGGCCGCGCCGCGGTCGATCTCCGCCCGTTCGGCGGGGGAGAAGCCGAAGTCCTCGACGACGTCCTCCCAGCGGGCGGCCCGCGCAGAGCCGTCGGGTGTCTGTGTCATGGTGTGTCCTCCTCCGATTGCGTCAGGTAATCCTCGTACGCCTTCTCGGCCCGGGGAATCGCGGACCGGTACCAGCCCTGCCAGTCGCCGGCCTTGTCTCCGCCGACGAGGAACACCGCTCGTCGCAGCGGGTCGAATACGAACAGCAGCCGGACTTCGGTACCCCCGGACGATCCGGGGCGCAGCTCCTTGAGATTGGCCAACCGGGATCCTCTGATGGTGTCCACGAAGGGGCGACCCATGGCTGGACCCTCGTGCCTCAGCGCCGTGATGGCCTTGCTGATCTGAATCAGCGTGGGCCGGTCGTCCCGCCGCAGGCTGTGCAGCCAGGAAAGAGCAGGCTCCACGATGATCACGTCCCAGTCCACGAACCTTCCCTCCCGAGTATGACAGGTGCGGCATATTACGCAAGTGTTGTATGGGTGTGGGGGTGGATGGAAGGGAGTCACTCCAAAGGGGTGGGCGGGTGGTGACCCGGGGACGGGGGGGTCGTTGGGACGGGCATGACTGTCATGAAGCGCACCCTTGCCGCCCTGGTCCTGTCCGGGGGCGCCGCCCTCGCACTCGTTCCCGCCGCGCACGCCGCCGACGAGCCGTCCGCGGCGACCGGGGCGGCGCCGCTCGTCGGACGCGTCGTCGAGATCGCCGACCACCCCGCGCAGACCGTCCAGGACACGAAGACGGCGGTCGCGGTGACCCAGGGCGCGGTCGGCTCCGCCGCGAAGGCGACCGACAGCTCACTCGGGGGTGCGGGGTCGGCCCTGGACGCCGGGCTGCCGAAGACCCCGAAGGTCGACTGATCCCGGCCGGTACGGGCAGCGGTACGGCGGCCGGAGGCGTTCGTCGCCGGGCACGGGATCGGTCCTCGGTCCTCTCTCAGGGCCGCCGGCGCGGGGCGTCGTAGTCCGGGCCGTCCGGGCCAGGGAAGTGGAACGGCATGCCGAGGTGGTCCGCCAGGGCGCGGCCCGCCTCGGTGGCGGCCTTGAGGGGATTTCGGCCGCCCGCACGCGGACGGAATGGCTCCGCAAGCAGCGGAAGTTGCAGGTCACATGACGACCGACAGACTTACCGATGCTGACCGTTCGTTCCTCTTCGTCCTCGGCAGCTCCCGCCCGGACGGCAATACCGAGATCCTCGCCCGGGCGGCGGCCGAGCAGCTGCCCGCCGACATTCCGCAGTGCTGGGTGGACCTGGCGAAGGACCCGCTGCCCGACTTCCAGGACGGCCGCCACGAGGACGGGACCTGGCCGGTGGGCGGGCGCGAGGAGGAGCTGCGCCGGCTCACCCTGGAGGCCACCGACATCGTGATCGCCTCGCCCCTGTACTGGTACACCGTCTCGGCGAACACCAAGCGCTACCTCGACTACTGGTCCGGCTGGCTCGGTGTTCCCGGCCTGGACTTCAAGAAGCGGATGGCCGGCCGCACCCTGTGGGGCGTCACGGCGATGGCCGAGGAGGACGAGGCCCGCGCCGACGGGCTGATCACCGCCCTCAACCACTCCGCGGCCTACCTGGGGATGCGCTTCGGCGGGGTCCTGCTCGGCAACGGCTCCCGCCCCGGCCAGGTGCGGAACGACGAGCGCGCGATCACCCGCGCCAAGACCTTCTTCGCACGCGAGGCCCCGCTCGCCCGGTTCCCCGGCGAGGAGGAGACCGGGGAGCGGTGACCGCGCCGCCGTTCAGCGGGTGGCGGTGACGCCGCCCAGGAACGCGGTCCAGACGTCCGGGGTGACGGCCAGCTCGGGGCCGGCCGTCACCTTGGAGTCCCGGACGTGCACGGCGCCGGGGCAGGCGGCGACCTCGACGCAGCTGTCGCCTTCGCTGCCGCTGTACGTGGACTTGTGCCAGGAGAGGGCGACCTCGACGCAGCTGTCGCCGTCGCCGCTGCTGTAACTGCTCTTGAACCACCGCAGCCGGGAGCTCTTCACAGGGATCCTCGCCTTCGCATCAACAGGCCGGCGGTGTCCGCCGGATTGAGGGCCTGGATGCGAAGTTTGGCATACCGGAGGTGGAGGAGGCTGAGGTCCTTCGGGTCGGTCAGCACACGGCCCGACTGCTGTCCCTCGCTGTATCCCATCCATTCGTGGTCCTGGGTTTCGAGGAGTTGGAAGGCGCCTCCGAGACCGGCGTGTTCGGGGCTGACCAGCGGCATGATCTGCAGGTCCACGTTGGGCAGTCGACCGCACTCCAGCAGGTGGTCGATCAGCTGGCGGCTCACCTCCGGGCCACCGGTCTGCCTCAGGATCACCGCCTCGTCGATGATGAAGCTGAAGACGGTGTAGGGGGTGCGGCAGAGCAGCCGCTGGCGCTCCAGCCTGGCTGTGATGCGCTCCTCGACCTCCTCGAAGGCGGGCGGCGGCAGGACGGCGTCCACCAGTGCCCGGGCGTACGATTCGGGCTGGAGCAGGCCAGGGACGGACCGGCACTCGTAGGTGTTGAGGATGACGGCGCCCTCCTCCAACTCCGCCCACCGGCGAAACCATGAGGCAAGGCCGCGCCGGCGCGTCAGCTGCTTCGCGGCGATGTCGATGACGCCGAAGGTGTCCAGGACCGCTTCCGTCTTGTTCACGAACTTCTGCGACGGGTGGCGGCGGCCCTGCTCGACCGAGCCGACGTACTGCACCGAGTACCCGATCAGCGGCGCCAGCTGCTCCTGGGTCAGGCCGGCGCGTTTGCGGGAGGCCTTGACCGTCTCGCCGAAGCTGCGCAGGTTGTCGTCCGGCTCGACCTCGCCGTCACCGCTGTCCTCGGCACTCACCATGGCGGTCACCTCCCCGACAGGAAGGTTCACGCACCGTGACTCCGCCTGTCCAGGGAACGGACTCGTACAGTTGGTTTGTACGAGTCCGGGTGGTGTTGAACGAGCCTGCTCGGGCGGGATGTTGGCGCCCATGACCGCACCTTCCGGCCGCGCCCGGACCCTCGTACGCGTGTTCACTCAGCGTTTCACCAGCACCCGCCGCGGGGCCCGGCTCGCACGGCAGCTGGCCCTCGTCGAGCTCGACGCGTGGGGCTTCCCCGAATCCACCGGCCTGTCCGCGGACACCGGGCTCCTCGTGGCCGAGCTCGCCGCCAACGCCGTCCGCCACGGCCGCGTTTCGGGACGGGACTTCGAGCTGAAGCTGACGCTCCTGGAGGACGTCCTGCGCATCGAGGTCTCCGACGCCCGCCGCGACCGCCGCCCGGCGGTGCAGCCGCACGCGTACGGGGCGGAGTCCGGCTACGGCCTGCGCATCGTGGACGCCGTCGCCACCGACTGGGGCGTCACGGACCGCATCGTCGGCAAGACGGTCTGGGCCGAGCTGGCCCGGAGGCGCCCCCCTGCGGAGCCCTTCTAGGGGGTGGATAAGCTCCGCCTGCCCGTCGTGTGAGGGACACAGGACGAGGACGGCTGAGCTGGGGGCTCCATGAGATTGCTGCCGATGGGCAGAAGAGTGCGCGAGAGACCGGGGAGGGGCAGGGCCGCGGTCGCCTCCGGGGCCCTGCTGCTCTCCGTACTGGCGTCGTTCACCGGTCAGGCGGGGGCCGCCGCCGCGGCGACGCAGCCGCCCGCCGCCACGGCCACCACCGCCTCACCGCAGTCCGGCGCGTCCGTCGCCACCGCCCCCGAGGCGGGCCCCACGGCCGCCGCGCCGAAGAAGGATCCGGCGGGAGACCGCGAGGCCGTCCTGAGCTCGCTCCAGCAGAGCGGCCAGGCCGCCGGCGCCTGCCCGACGGCCCTGCAGCCGAGCACGATCGTCACCTGTGCGGTCGAGGCCAACACGACGGCGTCCTTCTCCTTCGCGGTGCCCGCACCGGACGTGCTCGTCCTGCAGCTCGCCACCTCGCCCGGCATCCTCCGGCCCAAGCTGGTGTCGCCCACGGGCGCCACCGTGACCTGCGAGCACGTGCGCGGCTCGGGGGACTACACCTACGGGGCGTTCCGCTGCCCCGCCGCCCAGGCGGGCACCTACACGATGAAGGTCGAGAACGGCACGGGTTCGCAGACCTCGATCTGGACCTCGTACCTGCCGCTGGCCTCGTCCACGACCTGCACCACCGTCGCTCCAGCCGACCGCAGGCTCGGCGCGCCCAAGGTGTTCCAGGGCTCGCTGCCGGCCGGCTCGGCGGGTGACTGCTACGCGCTGGGCCTGGCCGCGAACGATGTACTGCGCAGCTACTCCTCCTCGAAGGAGGTCCACCACAGCGTCTACGACGCGACCGGCAAGCAGATCTGCGCCAGTGGCTACGACTGGCTGAACACCGAGAGCGCCGCGCTCGACTGCAAGCTCACCGGAACCGCGCCGTTCCGGATGATGGCGGTCCGCTCGGACGGTGCGAGCCAGCAGGCCTACGACCTCACCCTGGCCCGTCTTTCCCGGCCCGAGGGCTGCGCGCTGGTGGAGCCGCAGGCGTTCGGGGTCTCCCCGGACCTGACCGCCACCGCACGCTGCCGGATCCTGCGGGTCGCCCAGCCCGCCTGGCACTCCTTCGGCCCCGTCGCCTCCGGTACGGCCCCTGCCGGAACGCTGTTCGACGCGGCCGGTGCCGCAGTACCCGGACTCTGCCAGTACGGCGCGTGCGACCTGCCCGCCGGAGACCACACGTGGGCGGCCACTCCCAGGCCCGAGGCCCCCACCGCCTTCGGCATGGCCTTGCACTCCGCCAAGGAGACCCGCGGCTGCACCGCCACCCACGACAACGGTCTCGTCGCCGGGGCGGCGACCGGCACCTTCGGTGGCCCCGGGCAGAAGCTGTGCCTGAGCCTGCCGACCGCCTCGGGCAAGGGCGTGTACCTGCTGGACCGGACGCCCGCCGGCGGGAAGGCCGTCAGCGCGGTGGTGTACGACGCGGCCGGCCTCAAGCAGTGCGAGTACTCCGGCTACTACCCCGTCTGCAAGCTGACCGGTACCGCGCCCTTCCGGGCCGTCCTGACCGGCACTCCGGCACAGGCCTACGGCCTGGCGGTCCACCGGACCGGTGAGCCCGCGGGGTGCGCGTCCTGGCCGCGGACCGGCTTCGACGGATCGGCCGGAGCGGAGGTCTCGCTGACCGCCGACGGCCGGCAGTCCTGCCTGAGCCTGCCCGCCGACCAGCACTCGCCGGCCGAGGTGCTGGCCTACTCCCAGCCCGTCGGCCGGGAGGGAGCGACCTTCTATGTCGCCGACGCCGCGGGCAACGTCGCGTGCCTCGGCGGCGCCGTCCTGCCGTGCCCCCTGACCGTCGGTACCCCGTACACCGTGATGCTGGTCGGCGGGGCCGACACCTACAAGCTGGCACGGCGCGACGTCTCGGCGGCGGCGAACTGCACCGCCCCGGTGTCGACGAAGGTCGGCGGCCAGGCCGTGCCCTTCGACCTGACCTCGCCGCTCGACGCGCGCTGCGTGCGGATCACCGGCGCCACCACCGACAAGTTCTGGCTGAGCGCCCGGACGGCCGGCGTCAGGGACGACCCCTCAGCGACGCTGCAGGTGGTCGACTCCGGCGGCAGGTTCCTGTGCCGGCAGTACGCCGTCGCCTGCCGGGTCACCGGATCCACGTCGTACGTCGCGATCGTCCACACCGAGAACCACGCGGGCAAGCCGGTCCACGCCGACGTGGACACCTGGAAGGTCGGCACGTCCGCGGGCTGGGTGCCCGAGTGCACCGCGAACCGGATCTCGGCGGACGGCTTCCCCGAGCGCAGCGGAGTGCTGACGCAGGCCTCCACCGCCTACTGCGCGGTCGTCGACATGAAGCCCTCGCAGAGTTTCGGCGTGACCGGACACAGCACGTCCAACGACCTCGCCAGCCCCGCCACCCCCGAACTGAGCCTGCTCGGCGCCCAGGGATGGGAAGGCTCCGGTACCTCGTCCGGGTACCGGTGCGAGGGCGGGTTCAGCACCCGGTGCTCGGTCGAGAGCGGCGCGAAGGCGGGCCAGGCCGTGCTGATGCTGAGCGCGGCCAGGACCGTCCTGCCGGTCGAGTTCACCATGCGGGGATCCTGCATCACGGTGTGCAGCGGGCCGCAGCAGCCGGCCCCGTGGGTGACCTCCATCAGCCCGGCGACCGGGCCCGCCGGGACGTGGAACCAGGCGGTCGTCCACGGGGTGGACCTCACCCTCGGCTCCTACCTCCAGCTGATGCCGAGCGGCTCGCAGTTCGCCGGCGGCCCCTACCTGAAGCCGCTCTCGGTGAGCCCTGACGGGACCTCGATGAAGGTTCTCGTGGACGCGACCGGCCTGCAGCCCGGCCTGTACGACGTGGGCCTCTACATCGGGCACCGGATCACCAAGGCGTACACGGTGACGGCGCCGACGACCGCCACCGAGAGCCGGTTCGTGCCGCACGGCCCCGCGCGGTTCCTGGACACCCGTGACGGTACGGGTGCGAAGAAGGAGCGGGTCGGTCCGGGCGGGGTCGTCACCCTGCAGGTCGCGGGCGTCAAGGGCATCCCGGCGACGGGGGTCACGGCCGTCGTGATGAACGTGACCGCGGTGCAGCCGACCGAGGCGGGACACGTGATGGTCTACCCGAACGGGCAGCCCAGGCCCTCGGTGTCGAACCTCAACTTCTCGCCGGGGCAGATCGTGCCGAACCTGGTGACGGTGCCGGTGCTGAACGGCAAGGTCGACCTGCGCAACAACGCGGGGTCGGTGGACCTGATCGCCGACGTCACCGGCTACTACACGGACAAGGCCGGTGCCGGCTCCGCGCTGAACCCGGTCACGCCCGCGCGGTTCCTGGACACCCGTGACGGCACGGGTGCGACCAAGCAGCGGGTCGGTCCGGGCGGGGTCGTCACCCTCCAGGTCGCCGGTGTGAAGGGCGTCCCGGCGAGCGGGGTCACTGCGGTGGTCATGAACGTGACCGCCGTCCACCCGACCGAGTCCGGACACGTCACCGTCTACCCCAACGGGCAGGCGGCACCGGGGGTGTCGAACCTCAACTTCACGCCCGGACAGATCGTCCCCAACCTGGTGACGGTGCCGGTCGTGAACGGCAAGGTCGACCTGCGCAACAACTCCGGTTCGGTGGACCTGATCGCCGATGTCACCGGCTACTACGCGGCCGAGGGGTCGGGCTTCTCGGCCGGTGCGCCGATCCGGCTCCTCGACACCCGTGACGGGACCGGCGCCCGCGCCGGAGCCGTCCGCGGGGGCAGCATCGTCAGTCTGCAGGTGGCCGGGGTCGAGGGCGTGCCGCTGACGGGAGTGACCGCGGTGGTCCTGAACGTCACCGTCACCAACCCGACGGAGGCGGGCCACCTGATCGTCCACCCGCACGGGACCGGACGGCCGGGCGTCTCGAACCTCAACTTCACGGCCGGGCAGACCGTCTCCAACCTGGTGGTCGTCCCCGTCGTGGACGGCCGGGTGACGTTCTACAACAACTCCGGCTCGACCGACGTGATCGCCGACCTGAACGGCTGGTTCACGGCCTGAGGATCCCGCGGAAGTGAACCGGGGCCCGTCCGATCGCACGATCGGACGGGCCCCGCCGCTGTACGGGAGCGGGGAGGTCAGAGGTACCGGGCGAATTCGTCCAGGGCGCGGAGGATTTCCGGCTCGGGGGCCGAGGGGAGCTGGAGGACGACCTCCTCGATGCCGAGGTCGGCGTAGTGCGCGAGCTTGCCCGGGCTGGGGTGGACCGCGTACGGGACCACCTGGAGGGTCTTCGGGTCGCGTCCGGCGGTCTCCCAGACCTGCCGCAGCACCGGGAGGGACTCGGTGAGGCCGCCACCGCCGATCGGGAGCCAGCC
Source organism: Streptomyces yangpuensis (assembly GCF_001005295.1). Classification (GTDB taxonomy): domain Bacteria; phylum Actinomycetota; class Actinomycetes; order Streptomycetales; family Streptomycetaceae; genus Streptomyces; species Streptomyces yangpuensis. Next base: position 298,288 of record NZ_LBMK01000004.1, read on the forward strand.
GTCGGCATGGTCGGCGACGGCGGCGAACAGCTTCGGGCCGGCCGCGCCGCCGATCAGGGTGCGGGGGCCGTGCAGGAGGGAGCCGGGGCCGAGTTCGCGCGGGGCCTGGGCCGGCTTCGGATGGGCGCTGCTGGCCCGGACGGAGCAGAACTGGCCCACGTACGCCGTCGGCTCGGGGGCCCACAGGGCGCGCATCAGGGCCATCCGGTCGCGGACCAGGTCGCGGCGCGTGCGCCACTCGACTCCGTGGTCGGCGGCCTCCTCCACGTTCCAGCCGTAGCCGACGCCCAGGGTGAAACGGCCGCCGGAGAGGTGGTCGAGGGTCGCGACCTGCTTCGCGAGGGCGATCGGATCGTGCTGGGCGATCAGGCTGATGCCGGTGCCGAGCCGCAGGCGTTCGGTGACCGCGGCGGCCTGGCCGAGGGCGACGAAGGGGTCCAGGGTGCGCCCGTACATGTCGGGGAGTTCGCCGCCCATCGGGGCGGGGGTCTCGCGGGAGACCGGGATGTGGGTGTGCTCCGGCAGGTAGAGGCCCGAGAATCCGCGCTCCTCCAGGACGCGGGCGAGACGGACGGGGGAGACGGTGCGGTCGGTGAGGAAGACGGTCGTGGCGATCCGCATGGGCACTGGCACCTCCGAGACGTGGGAACGCCACGGTACGGGCTGAGCCCGTGATTGTTGAGGGGGCGTCAGGTGCCTGGGGCGGGGTGCCGGTCAGCCGCGCGGGTAGCGGGCCAGCCAGCCGGGAGAGGAGGCGGAGCCGGAGGCCGAGGGGCCGTGCAGGGCCGGGCCCTGGGTCATCTCCAGGGCGAAGTCGTCGCACAGCTCCAGGAGCGTGGCGCGGCCTTCGAGCTCCGCGAGCCAGGCGGGCGGGAGGGCGGTCTCGCCGTGGAGCGCGCCGAGCAGGGCCCCGCACAGGGCGCCGGCGGAGACGGAGTCGCCGCCGTGGTTGACGGCGAGGCGCAGGCCGTGGGCGATGTCCTCGGCGACCAGGGCGCAGTAGACGGCGACGGCGAGGGAGTGCGTGGCGTCGCGGGCCTCGGGTGCGGCGTCGCCGGGGGAGAGCGCTTCGACGGCGTCGGGGCCGGGCGGGCCCTGGGTGACGGCCGCCGTGGCCCGCTGGAGGGCGTCGGTGACGGGCTGGTGGCCGGGGCGGGCGCCCAGCAGTCCCAGGGCGCGCTGGACGGCGGCGTCGAGGGAGTCGCCGCGGATCAGGCCGTGGACGATGACGGCGAGGGCGCCGGCCGAGAGGTGGGCGGTGGGATGGCCGTGGCTCTGCGCGGCGCACTCGACGGTGAGCTGGAGGACGAGGGCGGGCTCCCAGCCGACCAGCAGGCCGAAGGGGGCCGAACGGGCGGCTGCGGCCGCGCCGCGGGCGGCCGGGTTCTTGGGCTGGTCGAGGGTGGCGAGGACGTCGTCGCCGAAGCCGGTCAGGCAGGCGCGGTCGGGGTCGCGGCGGGCGTAGAGCCATTCCTGCTGCGCGAGCCAGCCGTTGTCCTCGCGGCGCTCGTCGGGGCCCCAGTCGTGCTGGGTCGCCGCCCAGCGGCGGTACGCGCGGTGGACGTCGGTCGGCGGGTGCCAGGCGCCGGTGTCCCGGCGTACGTGGGCCCGGATCAGCCCGTCCACGGTGAAGAGGGTGAGCTGCGTGGCGGCGGTGACCCGGCCGCGGCGACCGTGGGCGACGGCGGGTCCGGTCAGGCCGTCGGGGCCGTGGGCGGCGGGTGCGGTCAGGCCGTCGGGGCCGTGTGCGGCGCGGATGGCGTCGAGGGAGAGGCCTGCGAGGGGCGCGCCGAGGGCGTCGCCGAGGGCCGCGCCGAGAAGCGTGCCGCGGATCCGGCTACGGAAGTCCTGCTGCTCGACCCGCCCCCAGAGCCCGGTGACGATCCCCCGCCCCAGGGTCCTGCCTCCGGCAGGGCCGGCAGGGCCGGCAGGGCCGGCAGGGTTGTCCGCCGGGCCCTGGCCTCCGGCCGGGGCGGGGCCGCCCGTGCCGCTTGCCGGGCTGGAGGCGTTCGGTGTGCCCGTGAGGCTGTGGCCTGCCGGGCCTGCCGGGCCGTCGGCCGTCGCGGGAACACCGCCGGCCGTGTTGTCGTTCGTACCGATCACGTCGTCCACCCCCGGCACCGCGCCCCCCGCTGACCAGTCCGTCCGATGCCCGGTGTCCCTGTCCGTACCCGCCGAGCATGCGAATCCGCACTGTAGTGGACAGGAACGATCGAAACCGGAAGCGGAACGGCATGCGGCCGGAATACGAACAGTTCCGGCCGCAGCCGCCCCCTCCGGCGCCCTCCGACGCGCTCAGTCCAGTACGGGCAACAGCTCCGGCAGGTGGCCGTCCGAGGCGCGGGCCGCCTGCTGCCGTTCCGGCGGGACCTCCCCGTACAGCGTCGTGCGGGGCTTCGCGGGACGGCCCGCCGCCTCGGCCACCGCCACCAGGTCCCGGACCGACTTGTACGAGCCGTAACTCGACCCCGCCATACGGGAGATGGTCTCCTCCATCAGCGTCCCGCCGAGATCGTTCGCACCCGAGCGCAGCATCTCGGCCGCGCCCTCGGCCCCCAGCTTCACCCAGCTCGTCTGGATGTTGGGGATGTGCGGGTGCAGCAGGATCCGCGCCATCGCCGTCACCGCCCGGTTGTCGCGGACCGTCGGGCCGGGCCGGGAGATGCCCGCCAGGTACACGGGCGCGTTGGTGTGGATGAAGGGCAGGGTGACGAACTCCGTGAAGCCGCCCGTCCGCTGCTGGATGCGGGCCAGCGTGCGGAAGTGGCCGAGCCAGTGCCGCGGCTGGTCCACGTGCCCGTACATCATCGTGGACGAGGAGCGGATCCCGAGCTCGTGCGCGGTGGTGACGACGTCGATCCAGTCAGCCGTCGGCAGCTTGCCCTTGGTCAGGACCCAGCGCACCTCGTCGTCCAGGATCTCGGCCGCCGTCCCCGGGATCGAGTCCAGGCCGGCCTCCTTGGCCGCCGTCAGCCAGTCCCGTACGGACATGCCCGTGCGGGTCGCGCCGTTGACGACCTCCATCGGCGAGAAGGCGTGCACGTGCATGCCCGGCACCCGCTGCTTCACGGCCCGCGCGATGTCGAAGTACGCCGTCCCGGGCAGGTCGGGGTGGATGCCGCCCTGCATGCACACCTCGACCGCGCCGACGTCCCAGGCCTGGGCGGCCCGGTCGGCGACCTGGTCGAGGGAGAGGGTGTAGGCGTCCGCGTCCGTGCGGCGCTGCGCGAAGGCACAGAAACGGCAGCCGGTGTAACAGACGTTGGTGAAGTTGATGTTCCGCGTGACGATGTAGGTGACGTCGTCGCCGACGACGGACCGGCGCAGGTCGTCGGCGATCCGGCACAGGGCGTCGAGGGCCGGTCCGTCCGCGTGCAGCAGGGCCAGGGCCTGGGCGTCGGTCAGCCTCTCCGGGTCGTGGGCGGCCTGCGCGAGGGCGGCCCGTACGTCCGTGTCGATACGTTCGGGGACCATGCCGGGGGCCGCGGCCTCGCGCAGGGCCTCCCAGTCGCCGTAGACGTGGTCGAAGTCCTCGCGCCGGTCGGTGGTGCGGCCCTCGGTGTCGATGCTGGCGTGCAGGTCCGTACGGCCGGTGCCGCTGCCACCGTACGCGGCGAAGCCCTCGTCGGGCTCCTGCCAGGGCCGGCCCTCGACGGTCGCGGACTCCTCCGCCAGACCCGTGTCCGCGTCGGCCAGCGCCCGTACGTGCGGCAGCAGCCGCGGGTCCAGCCAGGGCTCGCCGCGCTGGAGGAACTCCGGGTAGATCGTGAGGCGTTCGCGCAGCTCGAAGCCGGCGGCGGCGGTCCGCGCGGCCAGTTCCTCGATGTGCGGCCAGGGGCGTTCGGGGTTGACGTGGTCGGGGGTCAGCGGCGAGACGCCGCCCCAGTCGTCGATGCCCGCGCCGATGAGCAGGGCGTACTCGGCGTCCACCAGGTTCGGCGGGGCCTGGATGCGGGCGCTCGGGCCCAGGATGTGGCGGGCGACGGCGACGGCGGCGGCCAGCTCCTCCAGCTCCGCGTCCGGCATGCCGCGCATGGCGGTGTCCGGCTTGGCGCGGAAGTTCTGGACGATGACCTCCTGGATGCCGTGGTAGCTGCGCTGGATGCGGCGCAGCTCGAAGAAGGCGTCGGCCCGCTCCGCGTACGTCTCCCCGATGCCGATCAGGACGCCGGTGGTGAAGGGGACGTTGGAGCGGCCCGCGTCCTCCAGGACGCGCAGCCGCACGGCTGGTTCCTTGTCGGGGGAGCCGTGGTGGGGGCCGCCGGGCTCGGACCACAGGCGGGTGGCGGTGGTCTCCAGCATCATGCCCATGGAGGGGGCGACGGGCTTGAGGCGCTGAAGCTCGGACCAGGACAGGACGCCGGGGTTGAGGTGCGGGAGGAGCCCCGTCTCCTCCAGGACCCGGATGGCCATGGCGCGGACATAGGCGAGGGTGTCGTCGTAGCCGTGCGCGTCGAGCCACTCGCGGGCCTCGGGCCAGCGGTCCTCGGGACGGTCGCCCAGGGTGAAGAGGGCCTCCTTGCAACCCATCGCCGCGCCCTTGCGGGCGATGTCGAGGACCTCGTCGGGGGAGAGGTACATCCCGTGGCCGTCCCGGCGGAGTCTGCCGGGGACGGTGACGAAGGTGCAGTAGTGGCACTTGTCGCGGCACAGGCGGGTGAGGGGGATGAAGACCTTGCGCGAGTACGTGATGACGCCAGGCCGCCCGGCCGCGGCGAGCCCGGCGTCCCGGACGCGGGCGGCGGAGGCGGCGAGGTCCCGCAGGGCCTCGCCGCGCGCCTGGAGGAGCACGGCCGCCTCGGCCGCGTCGAGCGCGACGCCGTCTCGGGCCCGTCGCAGCGCCCGGCGCATCGCGTTTTCGGTCGGAGCCTCACTCGGAGTGGTCATGGGGCGAGCATACGATCCGACGTCCCGGGGCAGGAGAGGGTCATCTCATCAGCTCACCGGCGTTGACCAGCAGTGATTGGCCGGTAATCGCCCGGGCGCGGTCGGAGGCGAGGAAGACCGCGGCGTCGGCGACGTCCCCGTCGGTGGCGAGATCGGGCAGCGCCATGCGCTCGGCGAGACGGGCGTGCACCTCGGCCTCGGGGACGCCCTCGGTGTGCGCCGTGAAGGTGACGAAGGCCTGTACGGGCGGCCCCCACATCCAGCCGGGCAGCACGGTGTTGACGCGGATCCGGTGCGGGCCGAGCTCGCGGGCCATGGAGTACATGGCGGAGGTCAGCGCCCCCTTGGAGGCGGCGTAGGCGGCCTGCTGCACCTCGTTGGGCGCGGCGACGGCGGACTGCGTCCCGATGATGACCACGGATCCGCCGCGTTCCTTGAGGGCGGGCAGACAGGCCCGGGTCATGCGCAGGGTGCCCAGCAGGTTGACGTCGATGATCTGCTGCCAGGTCCCGAAGTCGGCGTCCTCCAGCCCGCCGAAGTACGAGTCCCACGCGGCGACGTGCACGACGGCGTCGACGCCTCCGAACCGTTCCACGGCCAGGGCGGCGAGGGCCTCGCACTGTGCCTCGTCGCCGATGTCGGTCGGCCGGTGGGCGGTGCGGGCGCCGGCGGGGTCGATCTCGGCGGCGGACTTGGCGAGGTTCGCCTCGGTCCGCGCCCCGAGCACGGCGTTCCCGCCGTCCCGCACGACGGCGGCGGCCACCTGATGCCCGAGCCCGGCCCCGACGCCGGAGACGATGACGGTCTTCCCTCGCAACAGCACGGCGTACCTCCAGGCGGACGCGGCCACATCTGACGGTCCGTCAGGCTACGGTGTGGCCGCGCGGGTGTGAAGGGGTCCGGATCCGCCGAGCGGCGGGTCGACGGTGGGGGGTGTTCGGGGGATGATCGGATGGAACGCGCCCCGGCGGGAGCGGTAGGCCGCGCCGGGGCCCCGGTCGGAGGACGTGAGGACCATGTCGCTCTCGCACCCTGTCGGCGGCGCGCCCGGGCGCGCCCGGCTGTTCGCCCTGCTGGCGCTGGTCTGTGCGCTGGGCGCACTGGTGGTGCTGGTGGTGGCCGGCGCCGGCGGCGGGCTGATCGTCGTCCTGGTCGGGGCGGCCGGTACGGTCCTCGCCGCCATGGGCGCCTGGTGGCTGGTGGCCCACCGCGGCCTGGTCCGGGCCGCCGGGACCGTGCTGGTCGTGGCCGCGCCGGTGGCCGTCCTCGTCCTCTACGCCCGGGCCGACCTGTGGCCCACGGCGCTGTCCGCCCTCGTGCTGTGGGCCGCCGCCGGGGTGTGCGCGCGGACCGCACTGCGCGCGGCGCGGCCACCCGCCGGCATGCGGGCGGTCGCCTCCGACCCGCCCCGCCACCCGGTGCTGATCATGAACCCGAAGTCCGGCGGCGGGAAGGTCGGCCGCTTCGGCCTCGTCGAGAAGGCCGAGGCGCTCGGCGCCCGGGTGCTGCTGCTCGACCCGGAGGTCGTCACCGACGTCGCCGCCCTCGCCCGCCGGGCGGTCGCCGAGGGGGCGGACCTGCTCGGCGTGGCGGGCGGCGACGGCACCCAGGCCCGGGTGGCCGAGGTGGCGGCAGAGCACGGCCTGCCGTTCCTGGTGATCTCCGCGGGGACCCGCAACCACTTCGCCATGGACCTCGGGCTGGACCGCGAGGATCCGTCCCAGTGCCTCGACGCCCTGACGGACGGCGAGGAGCTCAGGATCGACCTGGGCGTCGTGGGCGGCCGCGCCTTCGTGAACACCGCCTCCTTCGGTGTCTACGCGGAGGTCGTGCAGCGCCCGGAGTACCGGGACGCCAAGGCGGACTCGGCGCTGAGCGCCCTGCCCGACCTGCTGCTCGGGTACGCCGGCCGCGCGCTCGAAGCGACCACCGACGACACGCGCCTGGAAGCCCAGCAGGCGCTGCTGATCAGCAACAACCCCTACTCCTCACCGGAACCCATGGCCGTCGGCGCCCGCCGGGCACGCCTCGACCAGGGCGTGCTGGGCGTCATCGGGATCCGGGTGAACAACGCCGCCCAGGCGGCCGACGTCGCGCTGCGGGGCCCGCGGGCGGCGGGCCTGCACGTCCTGACCTCCCGGCGGGCCGTCGTCGCATCGGACGCGGAGAGCATCCCCGTCGCCGTGGACGGGGAGGCCCTGACCCTGCCCACGCCGGTCACCTGCGCCATCCGTCCGGGCGCCCTGCGCGTACGGGTGCCGCGGGGGCGGCCGGGCGCTCCGGCGGGCGCTCCGCCCCTGCGGTGGCGCGAGGTCCTCGCACTGCTCCTCGACCGGCCGTCGCCGCGGTGACGCGCTGACGGGTCGGTGCCGGGTCGTACCTGGGCCGCGCTCGCCCGGGATGCCCGGCCCGCCGCGCGGCCTCACAATGAGCCTTACCCGGTGTCGCCGTTGCGGTGCTTCCGCAGTTCCCGCAGTTCCCGCTGGTCGTGGTTGTGGTCGTGGCGGATAGGAGACAGCAGTGAAGGACCTCAAGTTCGAGCAGAAGAGTTCCCTTTCTCGCCTAGAGGCCGCCGATCAGCTGTCCGCGCTCGCGGAGGCGCTGCGGCACGGCGGCAACGTCGAACTGCGACTCGGCCCCGGCACGATGACCCTGCGGGTCCCCGACGAACTCCGTACCGAGATCGAGGTCGAGGTCGGCGACGGGGAGATCGAGATGGAGATCGAGCTGAAGTGGCCCACCGCGGGGTCCGGAGCCGGAGCCGCGTCGTAGTGGCCTCGGACCACGGTCCGGAGCCGGGGCCGCAGCCGGGCCCGTGGGGCCGGCCGGAGCCCGCCGGGGAGCCGGGTCCCGGCCCCGGCGCGGAGCCGCGTCCCGGCCCCGGTGCGGAGCCGCGTCCCGGGCCCCGCCCGGAGGCCCTGCGGGAGGCTTCGTACGAGGCCTCCGCGGAAGCCTCCGAGGAGGTCCGCGGCGACTACGCGGGGGCCGTCTACGGCTCGCTGCTCGCCGCCTCCGTCATCGTCGGCGCCGGCTCGCTCGGCTCGTTCCCGCGGCTGCACCTCGTCATCCTGCTGCTGGGCACCGCCGTCGTCTTCTGGGCCGCCCACGTCTTCGCCCGCCATTTCGGGGCCCGCCTGGCGGGCCGGCTCAGCTGGCGCGTGATCCGGCGCACCGCGCGGGAGGAGCGCCCGATCATCGAGGCGGCCGTCCCGCCGGCCCTCGCCGTGGCCGTCAGCCCGCTGTTCGACCTGGGGCCGCAGGGCATCATCTGGCTGGCCCTCCTGACCGCCCTGGCCGGTCAGGTCGGCTGGGCGACAGTGGCGGCCTACCGCGCCGGCGCGTCGCGCCGCTTGATGGCGGTCGCCGGTGTGGTCAACCTGTTCCTCGGGCTGCTCATCGTGCTGCTCAAAGCCGGGCTCCAGCACTGAGGGCCCACGGCCCGCCGTGGTCGCCGCCCGGCGTCGCGGCGTACTCCGCCAGGGCCGCGCCGAGGCGGCCCACGCCCTCGGCGATCTCGTGCGGGGTGTGCGTCGTGAAGGACAGGCGCAGCGTGCGGGAGTCCGGGGTGCCCGTGTGGAAGGGGGCACCCGGGACGAAGGCGACGCCGTGCGCCACGGCCGTCCGCAGCAGGGCCGTCGCGTCGTACTCCTTCGGGAGCCGGGCCCAGACGAACATGCCGCCCTCGGGCAGGTTCCAGTCGTGGTCCGCCGGGAGGGTCCGGCTCAGGGCGCTCTGCAGGGCGTCGCGCCGCTCGCGGTAGGCGGTGCGCACGGCGGCTATGTGCGCGTCCAGGTCCACCGTCGCGAGGTAGTGCGCCGCGGCCAGCTGGTCGACCGTCGAGGTGTGCAGGTCCGCCGCCTGCTTCGCGACCACCGCGGCCCGCAGGAGCGCCGCCGGCGCACGGAGCCAGCCCAGGCGCAGCCCCGGCGCCATGATCTTCGAGAAGCTGCCCAGCAGGGCCGTACGGTCCTCCGCGCCCGGGTGCGCGGCGAGCCACGGGACGTCGTCGCCCTCGTAGCGCAGGTCCCCGTACGGGTCGTCCTCCACCAGCCACAGGCCGAGCCGGGCCGCGATGTCCGCGACCGCCGCCCGGCGGGCGGCCGGCAGGGTGCGGCCCGTCGGGTTCTGGAAGGTGGGGATCGTGTAGAGCAGCTTCGGCCGTTCCCGCGCGACGAGCTCGGCGAGCGCGTCCGGCAGCAGGCCCTCCTCGTCGCAGGGCACGGCCACCACGCGGGCTCCCGCCAGCCGGAAGCACTGGAGGGCGGCGAGGTAGGTGGGGTTCTCGACCAGCACCACGTCGCCCGGTTCGATCAGGGCCGCGGTGATGAGGGTGAGGGCCTGCTGGGAGCCGGAGGTGACGAGTACGTCGTCCGCGCCGGTCGGCAGCCCGCGCGCCGTGGCCCGCGCCGCGACGGCGGCGCGGAGCTCGGGCGCACCCTCGGTGGTCGAGTACTGGAGCGCGCGGCGCGCCGACAGCGCGAAGGCGGCGTCGTACGCGGCGCGCAGGCCCTCGGTGTCGAAGAGTTCGGGCGCGGGGAGGCCGCCGGCGAAGGAGATGATCCCGGGCCGCTGGGTGAGCGCGAGGATCTCTCGTACGGGGGAGCCCTCGACCGAGGTGGCGCGGGCGGCGAACGCGGGCGGCGGTGCCGAGGCAGCGGCGGTGGCGGTGGTGGCGCCGGTGGTCGTGGTCGTTGCGGTGACGGCAGCGGCAGCGGCAGCGGGCACGGGAGCTCCTCCGGGAGACGGGTGCGCGCAGCGTAGCGAGAGAAACGTGTAGATGGCATGGATGTGTCGGAGTGTGGACGCGGCGCCGCCCGCCCTCTCCCGATCTGACGCCACATCAGCTAGACCGGTCCCATGACGACAGGAGAGCAGGACCCGCGCCAGGACGCCGGCACCCGCGTCGACGACTATGCCGCGCTGGCGGCCGTCGGCCCCTACGGAGTCCGCCCCGGCCATGCGCTGATCACCATGGTCGAGCCGCACCCGGGCCACGAGTACGCGTACAACCGCTGGTACGAGGACGACCACTACTACGCGGGCGCGATGGCCATGCCCTGGATGTACGCCGGCCGCCGCTGGGTGGCCACCCGTGAACTCCAGGAGCTGCGCTACCCGGAGAAGTCGGCCGTCGCCCAGCCGGTCACCGCCGGCTGCTACATATCGACGTACTGGGTCACCGAGGGCCGCTACGACGAGCACATGAAGTGGACCGTCGGCATCAACCAGCGGCTGAATCGCGACGGCCGCGTCTATCAGGACCGGACCCACGTCTTCACGGCCTTCCAGGACCACGCGGCGACCGTCTACCGCGACGGCGCCGCCGGCCCGCGGGACTACCACGCGCTCGACTACCCGTACGCCGGGCTGGTGGTGCAGGTGGTCGACGCCGACGGCCCCGAGCAGCGGGCCGAGTTGCTGGAGTGGCTGCGCTCACGGGCCCTGCCGAAGCGGCTGCACGGCTCCCCGGCGGCGATGGTGACCGTCTTCCGGCCGACGCCGCTGCCCGGTGACCGGATGACGTACGTCAAGCAGGTGGAGGGGGTCGACACGCGCCTCACGCTGCTGTGGTTCCTGGAGGAGGACCCCCGGACCTGCTGGGACCGGTTCCGGGGACTGGACGCGGAGGTCGCGGAGGCGGGACTGGGGCGGGTGGAGCTCGTGGCTCCGTTCATCCCGACGGTGCCGGGGACCGACCGGTACGTCGATCAGCTGCGCTGACGCGGGCATGGCCGAGCCCCCTCGGCCAGGACGGCGGACCGGTCGAGAGGGCTCCAGTCAGTGGTGCAGGTGGTGCGGGTAGTGCAGGTGGTGCGAGTGGTGCCTGTCGTGCTGGTGGTGCTTTGGGTGGTGCAGGTGGTGCTTGGGGTGGTGGTGCGGCAGGGGCGCGTCGAGGTCTTCAGACCATGCGTCCCAGCCGGCCTTCGGTCACATCGGCGACGAACGAGGTCCACGAGCCGGGCGCGAAAGTGAGGGACGGACCGTCCTGCACCTTCGAGTCACGTACGGCGATCGACTCCACCACAGGGGACTTGACCTCGACGCAGGCGCCGTTGGCGGAGTAGGAGGACTTGACCCAGTTGTCGGTGGCGCCCTGGCGAATAGCCATGTTTCTCTCCGGTGAGCGAGTAGTTCCGGTGTCTTGTCGGCCATTTCCGGCTGACCTGATCGACGCTACCCGCAGCTCCTGACGGGTGAAGGAAGCATTCACCCGACCGAGTGGCATATTCCATTCAAGCCTTCTGTGGCTGGGGATCGACGGTGTACGGTGCCGCCCCTTCGACCGTCCAGCCCCATGCGTCACAGGACTATTCACCCTTGTCGGCATATTGGGCGATGATCCGCAGGATGAACTCGCGTGTCTGGTCCACACCCAGGGCCTGGGCGCGCAGGTGCTCGTACATCACGCTGTACTTCTGGACGTCGTTGGCCTTCTCCAGGTACAGGTCGCTCGTCACGCCCTCGATGTAGACGACCGTCGAGTCGGACGCGTCCGGGAACTCCAGGATCGCGTACTGGCCGTTCACGCCGGGGTGCGCGCCCAGCTCGAACGGCATGACCTGCACCGTGACGTGCGGCTGCTCCGACTGCTCTATCAAGTACTCCAGCTGCCGGGTCATCAGCTGGGCGTCACCCACGTGCCGGCGCAGCGCGGCCTCGTCGATGACCGCCCACAGGCGCAGCGGGCCGAGGTCCGGATTGTTGTTCTCGGTCTCGGAGAGCCGCTTCTGGCGGTGCATCCTGACCTGGACGCGCTTGTCCACATCGGCCGGGGCGGTCTCCGGCCACGCGCCGCGGACGAGGGCCTGGGCGTACTCCGTGGTCTGGAGCAGGCCCGGGATCACCAGGGGTTCGTACGTGCGCAGGCTGGCGGCGTCGGTCTCCAGCCCGATGTAGACGCTGTAGGGGATGTCGCCGAAGGCGTGCCACCAGCCCTGCTGGCGGGAGTCCTTCGCCATCTGCATCAGGGAGTCGATCAGCCGGCGGTCCTCGACCTCGTACACGTCGCACAGATCGCGGACGTCGCGCTGGCTGATCGAACGGCGGCCGTTCTCGAGTCGGCTGATCTTCGACTGGGAGACGAGGAGGCGCTCGGCGACCTGTTCGGCCGTCATGCCCTTGTCCTCGCGGAGCTTGCGCAGCTCCATTCCGAGTCGGCGGCGTCGGACGGTGGGATTGACATTGGACGCCACGTGAACGGCACCTCCGCCTTCTTCTGTCGTGTTCTGTCGTGCAGCTGTCTCTCTGCGTGTCTGATGTTCAGCAGACTGCCACCGAAGCGGGCGGCGGCGCTGGGGAACGGCAGGGAAAACACAGACGCGCGGGGCGGCGGAGCCGGCGGACCGGCCCCGTCACCCCGCGCGCTGGCGGTTCTGTGCGGTGGCGCTGCTGTGCGGTGGTGGAGCTGTGCGGTGGTGGAGCTGTGGAACAGGGGTGGGGACCCCGGACCGTGTCCGGGCCCCACCGGCGGTGGATCAGTGCGCGGCCACGCGTGCCATCGCACCCGTGCGGCGCGGCTGCAGCGGGACGCCGCCCGCCGCGGGCCGGGCCGGCGGTGCCGGTGCGCGGTCCCGGCGTGGCTGTGCGGCCACACCGTTCTGGACGTCCATCACGGCGTGCGCCACGAGTCCGCCCATCGGGTCGTGCCTGATCAGGTCCCGCAGGCGGGATCTGGACGAGCGCCCCTCGTTGCCGGGGTACAGGTGCTTGCCGAGTCCGACCGCGTGGGCCAGTGCGGCGAGCGCCGCGGTCCGCGGGTCCGGCGGTACGCCGGTGCGGATCGCACTGTCGAGCCGGGCTCGGATCTCCCGGCTGATGTCCGTGTCGGTCGCCTGGTAGCGAGTCGTCGGCAACACCCCGCACATTTGTCCCGCGACGGCGTGGACCATGCCGCAGCGCTCCAGGTGCGCGAGGTAAATCTGACGAAGCCCCAGCCGGGGTCCGCCGATCCAGTGGACGGCCCGTACCGGGCTGCCGCGCCTGCGCAGCAGTTCCAGTGCGGAGTCCAGAGTCGGATCTCCTGTCGGCCGTGGCATCACCACGGCGATACGATCCCCATCAGGGGCTATCCGTCCTGCCAGAGCCAGCTCCACTAGCTGTGCCCCGGCCAGGCCGAGGTCGAGCGACTGCGGCTGCGCCGTGGTACCCGTGGCCGGGTCCAAGGCGAGCAGCAGAAGCTCCTCCGGAATTGTTCTGCGGCTCCTGCCCATCCATGCCTCCCCGCGTGGATGAGTGACAGGGTGACGCCTCTCACATTCATCTGTCGAGAGCGCGTGGCCGGTTTGTGGGGGAACCCGCAGCTATGTCGTTCTCGTCTGGCACGGGGGCGATGCTCTCTAGACGGGACACTGTTAGACATTCGGACAGCCGAACACGGCGGCGATGAGGAGGAGCGGTGGCGGGCGAGTCCCCCGACAAGTCGGTAGATGAAGGAACGCCGGGGGCGGCGGAGTCGTCCGCGCAGTGCGACCCGAGGGTGTCGGTGTTCCGGCCGAGGGAATCCGAGGACGGTGCCGTGGTCGCCCGTAAGGGCGAAAGTGGCGCGGAGCCTGTGGTTCCGGCCGAGGCCGATGCCGAGCCTGTGGTTCCGGCCGAGGCCGATGCCGAGCCTGTGGTTCCGGCCGAGGCCGATGCCGAGCCTGAGGTCGCGGCCGACGCGGAGGCCGAAGTCGAGGCCGATGCGGACGCTGACGCCGAGGCCGGCGGGCGGGATGCGTTGCGCGAGGCGGTGGCGGCCTGGGTCGCCACGACGGAGGCACCTGGGCCGGACGACGCCAAGCCTTCCGCTTCCGGCTCCGCCGCTCCCGAGCCGGAGCCTGCGGCCGAGGCCGGCGGGACTGCGTCCCGTACGGCGGGGTCCGGCCCGGCGTCGGCCAAGCCGTCGGCCGAGGCCGAGGGGACTGCGTCCCGTGCGGCCGCTTCCGGTTCCGCTTCCGCGGGTACGGCCGAGCCGTCGGCCGAAGCGGACGGGACTGCGTCCCGTACGGCGGGGTCCGGCTCGGCGAAGCCGTCTGAGCCGGCCGGGCCGAAGGCTGCGGCTCCGGCCGCGGACGGCGAGCGTACGGCCGTGTTCCGTGCGGTGAAGCCGGGCTCCGGCGGGGCGGAAAAGCCGTCGGCTGAGGCCGAGGGGACTGCGTCCCGTACGGCGGCGAAGCCGTCGGCCGAGACCGAGGCAGCCGGTTCCGCTTCTGCGGAGCCGAAGGCTGCGGCTCCGGCCGCGGACAGCGAGCGCACCGCTGTGTTCCGTGCGGTGAAGCCCGGCTCCGGCGCGGCGGTCAAGCCGTCGGCCGAGGCCGACAAGGGCGGTTCCGCTTCGGTGGAGCCGAAGGCGGCGGCGGACAGTGAGCGCACCGCCGTGTTCCGGGTGCCCAAGGTGGACACGGTGAAGCCCGAGGGCGGGCAGAAGCCGAAGCCCACCCTCGCGAGGCCGGCTTCCGCATCGGCTTCCGCTTCCGCTCCGTCGACGGCTCCGGTTCCCGCCGACCAGGACGCCGACAGCGAGCGCACCGCCGTCTTCCGCGCCCCCAAGCCCAGCACCTTCGTGCCGCTGCGCACCGACGGTGACGGCACGGCCGAGGCGAAGCCGAAGCCGAAGACCCCGGTTCCGCCGCCCCCGCCGACCCCGTCGGCCTCCGCGGCGGCCGCCACCGAGCGGTTCGACCGGAGCGACCAGAGCGAGCGGACCACGCAGCAGCCGCTGCCGCCCAAGCCGCCGCTCGACATGCTGGCGGACCTGACGAACAACCCGCCCCCGCCGCCGAGCCCGCTGCGCACCGCCGTCCGCCGGTTCAAGATCTACGCGCCGCTCGTCGTGCTCCTGGCGGTCATCCTGGCCGTCGTGCAGCTCGTACGCCCGCTGCCCGAGCCGAAGCTCGTGATGACCGCGAAGTCCTCGTACACCTTCGAGGGCGCCGCGCCGCAGCTGCCCTGGCCCACCGAGGGACAGGCGTACATGGCGGCCGCCGGCCTCGGCACGCTCGGCCAGTCCGGCGAGCAGAAGCCGGTGCCGATCGCGAGCGTCACCAAGTCGATGACGGCCTACATCATCCTGCGCGACCACCCCATAAAGAAGGGTGAGCAGGGCGCGATGATCGACGTCGACAAGACGGCCGAGACCGAGGGCAAGAAGAACGACTCCGTCAACAACGAGTCCACCCTCGACACGGTCAAGGAGGGCGACAAGATCTCCGAGTACGACGCGATCGCCGCCCTCATGATCCCGTCGGCCAACAACATCGCGCGGCTCCTCGCGCGCTGGGACTCCGGTTCCCAGGAGGCGTTCGTCAAGAAGATGAACGACACCGCCAAGGAACTCGGCATGACCAACACCACGTACACGGACCCCTCGGGTCTGGACGCGACCACGGTCAGCACCGCCGAGGACCAGGTGAAGCTGGGTCTGAAGCTGGTCGAGATCGAGACGCTGCTCGACATCACCAAGAAGCCGAACTGGGTCGACCCGTCCGGCAAGAGCTGGCGCAACTGGAACGGTCTGACCGGACCCAGCGGTGCGCTCGGCATCAAGACCGGTACGACGACGAAGGCGGGCGGAAACCTGCTCTTCGCCGCGCAGAAGAAGATCGGCAACACCAACCAGCTGATCGTCGGAGCGGTTCTCGGCCAGCACAAGCCGTCGATCATCGACACCGTGCTCGCGGCGAGCAAGCAGCTGATGACCGGTACGCAGAAGGCCCTCGAAGGCGCGACCGTCGTCAAGAAGGGTGACGTCGTCGGCTACGTCGACGATGGGCTCGGCGGCCGGACGCCGGTCGTGGCCACCGCCGACGTGCAGGCGATCGGATGGGCGTCGCTGACCGTGACCGTGAAGCTGGCGGACGGCGGGAGCAAGATGCCGCAGACCGCGACGGCCGGCACCGAGGTCGGCATGCTGACCGTCGGCGAGGGCGCCAGCCAGGTCAAGGTGCCGGTGGCGCTCAAGAGCGACCTGGCCTCGCCGGGCATCGGCAGCAAGCTGACGCGCATCGGCTGACCGGCCGACCGGCCGACCGACTGAGCGGCCGCCCGGCCGACCGACCGGCTGGCCGCCGTCCGTGGCCGTCCTCGGACGGCCACGGACGCCGCAGTGAGAGCGCTGATCCGGCGCCCCGGGCAACCCCGGGGCGCCGGTGCGCGTCTAGCGAGTGTCCGCCCGGTCCGCCGGCCGGACGCGACAGGGCCCAGGCCCTGTCGTCGGACCCGGGACGCGCGGACGCGTGCCGGTGGGATCCATGTGTTGGGGAGTGCGGCAGTGACCACCGCTGAGCAGCAGGGCAGGCGCGGAGCAGCCGTCCCGTCGGCAGCCGGTGGCGGCCCGGGCCGTGGCGCCCTGCCGCCGCAGCAGGGGCAGCAGGGGCAGCAGGGGCAGCAGGGGCAGCAGGAGCCGCCGGAGGGGCCCCCGCGGCGCACCCGTAGCCGCGTCCTCGATCCGCTGCGCCGCCACCCGGTGGCCGTCGCCACCGTGGTCGCGGCCGTGCTGCACGTCGTCTGGTTCCTCGCCTTCGCCAACAGCGGCGGTGACCTCGCCGCGCAGGACGCCTGGGCGGAGTTCGTGGGCCGGCATCCCGACTCGGCCTACAACCTCGCCTGGTACGGCGGCATGCATCCCGTCTCGTACAGCGTGGTCTCGCCGTACCTCATGCACATGCTCGGCGTACGGACCACGATGATGATCGCGGGCACCGTCTCGGCCGGGCTCCTCGCCCTGATCCTGACCCGCTGCCGCGGGGCCGTGCGGGAGCCGCTGTGGCCCGCGCTGGCGGGGGCGTACGGGCTGTTCTGCAACGCGCTCTCGGGCCGGGTCACCTTCGGTCTCGGTGCGATGTTCGCCCTCGGCGCGGTCGCGGCGGTCTTCTGCTGGCCCCGCAAGTGGGCGCGGCGGCGCTGGGCGAAGGCCGCGGTCGCGGCCCCGCTGGCCGGGATCGCGACCGCCGCCAGTCCCGTCGCGGGCCTGTTCCTCGGGGTGGTCGCGGCCGCGCTGTTCCTGAGCCGGCGGCGCCCCGGTGCGTACGCGCTCGGGCTGGCGCCGGTGGCCGTGGTCGGGCTGTCGGCCTGGCTCTTCCCGTTCTCCGGGACCCAGCCGATGAAGATCGGTTCGGCGGGGCTGCCGTTCCTGTTCGGGCTGCTGATCTTCTTCCTCGTGCCGCGGCGCTGGAAGACGGTCCGGATCGCCGCCGCGGTCTACGCCCTCGGGGTCTTCCTGACCTGGGCGATCGACTCCCAGGTCGGCTCGAACGTCACCAGGATGGTGATGCTGTTCGGCGGCGCCGTGCTGCTCGCGGCCCTCCCGTACGAGGTCCCGCGCTCGCGGCGGTGGTACGGGGTGCTGCTCGCGTTCGTCGGGCTGAACGCCTGGATCACCACCAACAGCATCACGGACATCGTCCGCACCACCCCGGTGGCCGCCTGGAACCGGGAGCTGGCCCCGCTCGTGGACCAGCTCCAGAAGGCCGGCGCGGACCGCGGCCGGGTCGAGGTGGTGCCCGTCAGCAGCCACCGCGAGTCCTCCGCCTTCCCCTCGTACGTGAACCTCGCGCGCGGCTGGAACCGGCAGGCCGACCTGGAGCGCAACCCGCTCTTCTACGACGACACCCTCACCGCCGACAGCTACCGGGCGTGGCTGGAGCGCTGGGCCGTGCACTACGTGGTGCTGCCGGCCGACAAACCCGATTCGGGCGGCGAGGACGAGGCGAAACTGGTGCGCGCGGGGCTCCCGTACCTCCAGCAGGTGTGGGGCGACGCGAACTGGCAGCTCTTCAAGGTCGACGCGCCGGCGAACCTGGTGAGGGGGCCGGCGAGCGTGGTGCGGGCGGGCGCCGACCAGCTGGTCATCGACGTGAAGCAGGCCGGGCGGGTGCTGGTGCGGATCCCGCACTCGCCGTGGCTGGGGCTGGTGGACGCGGCCGGGAAGCCGGTGCCGCCGCCGCAGGAGACCGCGGAGTCCAAGGCGCGGGGTGCCGTGCCGAAGGAGTTCGCGAACACGGCCGGCTGCCTGTTCAAAGCGCTCCCGGACGGTGAGGGCGACGTGTGGACCGAGCTGCTGGTCCCGGGGCCGGGGGAGTACCGCGTGGCGGGGAAGTACCAGCTGCCGCGAGGCACGCCCTGCCCGGAGGAGGTCATCCGGGCGGCGTTGGGAGCGCCGGAACGTCCGGCTTCGGCGACCGGCTCGACTCCTTGATTTCTTTACGTTCCGGTCCGGGTGCGTTGCTCCGTATATATGCATACGATCCCAGTAGTCCGATTGGGTGCTTCCTGAGGGAGTTGACGACGGGATGAACAAAGAGCAGAAGCGGGACGTCCGGGCGGCCATCGCGAAGGCGCAGGAGACCACCTCCCAGCCGCCCCGCCCCCCGGGCCACGGCTTCGACGGTCCTGTACGGAGCAAGGTCAAGGGCGGACTGCACACGAAGGCCGATCTCAAGCGGGCCGGCACTCCGCAGGGTGACCGCATCGGCGAACGCACCAGCGGCCTGAGCTGACCCCGCAGTCGCAGGGGTCGCATCCGCGATGGCGCAGCCCTTCCGGCCCCGGCCGGGAGGGCTTCGAGCGCCCTGAGTCATGGGCCGGCCGGGAGCGGGCCGGGCCGGGCCCGGCGCGTCGGGCGGGTCCGATCCGGACCGGCACAGCTCGATTACGGCCGGATCTCGCGGGATCAGGCCGGATCCCGCCGCTCACCCGCCCGGGCGGGCCGATTACCGTGACCTGACCATGAACGAGATGCAGCGCGGAGCGCGGCTGCGGCCCCGCCTGCGGCTGCCGGCCTGGACCTCGACCCTGACCTGGAAGGCCGCGGTCTTCATCACCCTGATGTGCTGCGGGCTCGCCGCGCTGCTCGGGTGCCTCGTGCACGGTGCCATGACCCGCCAGACCGTCGGCACGGCGCGCGAGAAGGCGCTCACCAAGCTGGAGCGGAGCATCCAGGGGTACGAGACCGGCGCGCGCCTGCCCCGGGGCGAGGGCATCGACCCCGCGGGCCTGCCCCCGGGGCTGCACGCCATGGCGCGCGGCGGGAAACGCGGCACGGAGGTCGGCACGCACCGCGGGCGCCCCGTGATGTGGGCGGCCGCGCCCGCCGAGGACGGCACCGCGATCGCGGTGTTCGTGGACTTCCGCGGAGCCGAGCGGACCATCCTCAACCTCGACCGCGCCATCCTCGGCTCCTCGGGCCTCGCCATCGGCGTCACCCTCCTCATCGGCGCGGCCGGCGTCACCCGGATCACCCGGCGGCTGCACGTGACCGCGCAGGTGGCCCGCCGGATCAGCGCCGGCGACCTGGACGCCCGGGTCGGCGACGCACCCCGCAACAAGGACGAGGTGGCGGCGGTCTCCCGGGCCCTGGACACCATGGCCTCCTCGCTCCAGCGCAAGCTGGAGGCGGAGCAGCGGTTCACGGCGGACGTCGCCCACGAGCTCCGCACCCCGCTGACCGGCCTGAACGCGGCAGCCGAGCTGCTGCCGCCGGGGCGCCCGGCCGAGCTCGTACGGGACCGGGTGCGGGCGATGCGCGCGCTGACCGAGGACCTGCTGGAGATCTCCCGCCTGGACACGCGCAGCGAACGCGTGGAGCTGGACACGCACGACCTGGCCGACCTGGCGGCCCGCACGATCCGCGCGTCCGGGACGGACACGGCCCTGACGGTGCTGGCCTCCCCGCGGGTGGAGACGGACCGGCGCCGCCTGGAGCGGATCCTGGGCAACCTCGTGGCCAACGCGCACAGGCACGGTGCCGCCCCGGTCACGGTGACGGTGGACGGCCCGACGCTGACGGTGACCGACGCGGGGCCGGGCTATCCGGAGTACCTGATCGCGAACGGCCCGCAGCGGTTCCGTACCGAGGGCACGAACAAGGGCCACGGGCTGGGCCTGACCATCGCCGTCGGCCAGGCGCAGGTCCTCGGCGCCACCCTCGCCTTCCGAAACCGGGCGGAGGGCGGCGCCGAGGCCCGCGTCACGCTCCCAGAGCCCGCAGCACCGGCAGCAACTGAGCCTCCTCCCGGTCGAGATGGGCTTCCAGCTCCCGGCTCATGCGCTCGACCCGCTCGCTGAACCCCTCGCCGAACCTCTCGCCGGCGGCCGGCCCGCTGCCGGGCCCGGTCGCGTCCAGGGCCCGTACGAGCTCCTCCTGAAGCCGTGCGATGACGCGGTGCTCGGCGTCGACACGGCGGAAGAACTCCCTCATCTGCGGATGCTGTTGCTCCAGGTACGGGAAGAGCCCCGCGTCCTCGCTGCGGTGGTGGAACTCCAGGGTGTGGCAGAACGCCAGGCAGTGCTGGCGCAGTTGGAGCCCGAGCGAGGCCGCCCCGTCCTCCCGGGCGCCCGCCTCCCGCGCGCCGTCCGCCGCGAGCTCCCGTACGTGGGCCAGCTGCGCCCGCAGCCAGCCGTGCACGCTCAGCAGCTTCCCGGCGATCCCGCCCTCCTCCTCGGGGGCCTCGTGCGTGCGCTGCAGCGCCACGACGGGGATCACCCGCGCGGTGCGCTCCTGGTACTCCCCGTACCCGGGCTCGGCACGGACGACCTGCGCGAACAGCTCGTCGCGCCGAGCCCCGGCGGCGGGCACGGCGACCGCCTCGTACTCCTCGGTCCCGGTCTCGACCTGGACGAGGGGGCGGGCGAGGAGATTGTGGTACCAGGCGGGGTGCCGGTCGGCCCCGGCGGCGGACGCGACGACGAGCGGCGTGCCGCCGTCGTCGCGCAGGAACCCGAGGGGGACGGTGTGCGGCGTGCCGGACCTGGCGCCGGTGGTGGTGAGAAGGAGCAGCTCGGCCCCTTCGAAGGGCCCGCCGACCTTGCCGGCGTTGGCCCTGAACTCTGCGATGACGTTCTCGTTGAAAGATGACACGGAGTGTGGATGTCCTCACGGTGTGTGCGTGCGTGCGACGGCAGCGTCTACAACCGAGGGAGATCACCCGTAGCCGGTGGCGTATGTGCCCATGGGCCCGGTCCTTCACAAGCAGGTGCCTGCCCAACCACCGCCCGGCCCACATCTCAGTAGGCGGCGTCACGCGACACGTGCGCCATCCAACCACAACGCGAAGAGGACCCCCAGCCGTTTTACGGCGGGGGGTCCTCGACTGTGCCCTCGGCAGGATTCGAACCTGCGACACCGGCTTTAGGAGAGCCGTGCTCTATCCCCTGAGCTACGAAGGCGGGCGTGGCCTCGGCGGAGACCGCCTCGTGACCGCTGACAGCCTAGCGGATCACCCTGCCCGCGGTCGCCCCGATTGCGGTGCGGTTCGGCTTCGCCCTGACGTCCCGTCGGCGGGGCGTCGCGCGGTGTGGCCGACCTCACCCCTCGGTGGATCGTTGCTGCCGGGTGTCGGACGTCGGATATCGTCCCTGCGGTGAAGCTCATACCCATACTCACCCGGCGGACGTCCGCCGCGCCGGCCACGGAGCCGGCCGCGGCGTCGGGTGCCCGGCTCGGCTGGCTCGACGCGCTGCGCGGCATCGCCGCCCTGATCGTGGCACTTCACCACTTCGACGTCCTGCGGATGCTGCCCTTCGGGGGCGCCGTCTGGCGGAACTTCGACATGGGCCTGTTCGGCGTCATGCTCTTCTTCATCGTCAGCGGCTACATCATCCCCGCCTCCCTGGAGCGGCGGGGAGACGTCCGCGGCTTCTGGATCGGCCGGATCTTCCGGATCTACCCGGCCCTGATCGCCGCCTTCGTCCTGTCGATGATGATCCTGCCGGCCGGGGACGGGTCGGTCGCGCTGCTGCGCACCGGTGACAACCTGGCCTCGCTGGTGGCGAACGGCCTGATGCTGCAGGACCTGCTCGGCGTGATCAACGGCATGAACGTCACCTGGACGCTCTGCTACGAGATGGTCTTCTACTTCCTCGTCACCGCCCTGTTCACCCGCGGTCTGCACCGGCACAGCGCACCGATCGCGGTCGGCCTGGCCGGCCTGGCGCTGGTGACCGGTACGGCCGTCGGCACCCAGCTGCTGAACGCGGAACTCGGCTCGACCCGCATGCTCCTGCTGATCGTCACGCCGGTCGTCCTCGTGGGCCTCGCCGGTGTGCTCAGCGGCAACCGCACGCTGACCGGGGTGGGCGCCCTGCTGCTCGGCGGCATCGGCCTGGTCCTGGTCACGCTGAACGGCCGGGCCCCCGCCTTCGAGACCTGGATGATCTTCTCGACGATGTTCGCCGGTACGGTCGTCTACCGGGCGCAGCACGGGCAGCTCGGCCGGGTCCCGGCCCTGCTCGCCTGCGGGTTCGTCGTCGTCGCGGGTGCGCTGGCCGGCCGGCTCTACAACCACGGCAAGGTCCTCGACCTGACCTGGTCCTCCGGCTGGAAGGCCTGGTCGGTGGCCTACCTGGCGGCGTGGGCGCTCTTCGCCGTCGGTTTCCTCCTGCGCAGGCGCCGCTTCCCGAAGGTGCTGACCTGGCTCGGCGCCATCAGCTTCTCCGTCTACCTGCTGCACATCCCGCTGCTGCGCACCATCGAGCCGCTGCTGGGCATTCCGCCGCAGCCGTCCTCGACGCTCGGCAGGATCGCCTGGACGGCGATCTTCCTCGGTGTCGTGGTGGCCGTCAGCCACCTGATGTACCACCTGGTCGAGATGCCGATGCAGCGCCTGGGCCGGCGCGTGCAGAAGGCGGTGGAGCGGCGTCGTCCGGCGGACCGGCCCGCGGCCCCGGCCCCGACCGCGTCCGCGACCAGTGCCGAGCCCGAGCCCGCCCTCTCGGGCCCCCGGGCCGACTGAGCCAGGCTCCCCGGAGCGGGCCGTGCCCCGGAACCAGCCTGTGCGGCTGGTTCCGGGGCACGGTCGTACGGGCGGCCGGGGCCGCTCGGTGAGGGCGGGGGTCAGTCCTTCTCGTAGAAGCCGAACATGTCGACGACGAGGTGCGTGCGGTCCCAGCCGCGGTTCCAGAAGTCGATGACGCCGGTGGCTCCGGTGCTCGCCTGGACCAGGTTCGGTACGGTCTCGCCCTTCGTCCAGTTCAGGTTGGAGGAGTTCGGCGGGGTCGGCCACTTCGCGGTCTCGTTCAGGTACTGCGCCCAGGTGTTCGGGTCCGGGGCGACCGTGAGGTGCCCGCTGCCCTGGGTGTCGGTGACCGTGGTGTTCAGGACGAACGCCGTGACCGTCGGGTCGCCGTCCGACAGCGGCAGCCAGCGGTAGTCCTGCCCCTCGACCGGGAAGTCCCACTCGCGCGAGTCGTGCAGACGCGTCGGCGGCGTCGGGATGTAGGAGGCCTTGCTGCCGGGGCTGTAGTAGCCGACGACGTCCACGATGACGTCGGCCGGGTCCCAGGCGCCGTTGCGGATGTTGATCCTGCCGTCGGAGCCCACCGGGACGATCACCGAGTTCGCGATGGTCTGACCGGCCTTGAAGTTCACGTTCGACGTGCCCGGCGCCGCCTGCCCGCTCGGGAAGACGGTCAGGTGCCCCGCGCCGCGGGGGGCCGTGACGGTGACGTTGAGGGCCACGGCGGTGACGCCGCTCGCCGGGACCGCGCCGTTGCCGGCGACCTGGAGTCCGAACGTGCTCTGCCCGGCGACCTGACCCCAAGTGCCCTGGCCCGTACGGCTGTCTGCGATACGGAACGGGTTCAGTGAGGTGTAGCCGCCGGCGCTGGCGGAGGGGCTGAAGTAGCCGGTGACGTCCGCGAGCAGGTCGACGTCGCCGTAGCTGCGGTTGACGAGCTCGACGTAGCCGTCCGCACCGACCGGCACGATGGTCATGTTCGGCACGGTCTGACCCGCGACGAAGTTGACGTTCGAGGTGGTCGGCTGCTCCGTGCCCGACGGGTAGGCGGTGATGTGGCCGCCGGAACGGGGGCTGACGACGGTGATGTTGAGCGCCACGGCGGTCGCGTCGGCCGGGATGCCGCTGTTGCCGCCGACCTTCACGCGGGCCACGCCGTACGGGGAGACCGGGCGGTTGGTGCCGCCGATTCCGGACCGGGTGTCGAGCAGCCGGGTCGGAGTGTGCGGGGTGAACTTCGAGCCGAGGGACTGGACCTCGACGCTGTTGGTGGCGGTCACGTTGTTGTTCTGGTCGGTCAGAGTGACCGTGACCTTGTGCTTTCCGACCTCGGCGAAGGTGTGCTTCGAGGTCAGGAGCTTCGTCCTGGTGACGTGCTCGGTGTCGGTCTTCCCGTCGCCCCAGTCGATGTCGACCCGGACGGGGGTGTCGACGCCGGTGGTGACCTGGGACGCGAGGCTGATGCCGCGCGCGGTGGTGGCCGTGGCGCGCAGGTCGACCGCGAGGCCGGCGTTGTCCTTCGCGGCTCCCGCGGTCCCCGCAGCTCCCGCGGCCTGAGCGGCCGCCGCCTTGCCGGTCGTACGGACCGTGCGCTCGGCCGGGCTGTGGAAGACGGCGGACTTCGCCGCTGCCGCCTTCGCGGCTTCCACCTGGGCGGAGACGCTCCCCTGGCGCTCCGCGGGCTGGTCGGCGGCCTGGGCCGCGGTCGGTACGAAGCCGATGGCTGCCGCTACGACGGCAGCCGAGATCATGACGCGGTGTCGGTGCACCGGTCCCCCCTTGGTATTGAACTGGTTCAGAAAGTGAAGCGCGTTCAAGGTACGCATAGTCGCCGGTCGATGCGAACGTATTTTCGATACGCGTGAACGCCTTGCCGATGGGGACGACGGGGCGTGCGTGCCGGTTGCACCGAAAGTGATCGAGTTTGATCGCGGGGGTTCTCGCTGGCGAGTGAGGGCGTCCGCGGCGTCCGGGGCGTTCGGGGTGCCTGGTGTCCGGTTCGGGGTGGTTCCGCCCGTCGCCCGGGGGTCGGTTTCGAGCCGTTCGGATGTGGCTTGAACGACTGGGGTGCGCTGGCGGGAAATGGCCGCCCGGCGGTGACGTACGCCAGGGTACGGCGGAGCCTGGTCGAGGGACCACGGGGTCGAGCCCGCCCCGCCCCTCCGGCGACTTCAGCACGCGATCTTGACCCACGCCCCGTCCCTGGACGACTGTGGCGCGGATCGGCTGGTGGGCGTGAGCGCCGTAGGGGGCCGGCCGGGCCGCTGCTTAGGCTGACCATGGGTCAATCCGGATCCGGGTCAGGGTCCATGGAACGAGGAGAAACACTGATGGTCGGGTCCCGCGTCCTTTCCTTCGGCCACTATCAGCCGTCGAAGGTGTTGACCAACGCCGATCTGGAGCAAATGGTCGAGACCACTGATGAGTGGATTCAGAGCCGGGTCGGGATCAGGACCCGCCGGGTGGCCGCCGCGGACGAGTCGGTTTCGGACATGGCGGCGAAGGCCGCAGCACACGCTCTGGCCAATGCCGGGCTGACCGGAGCGGACATAGATTTCGTCATCGTGGCCACCTGCACCGCGCAGGACCGCTCTCCCAACATGGCGGCCCGCGTCGCGGCGGCCGTCGGCGCCAGGTCCCCGGCCGCGATCGACGTGAACACGGCCTGCTCTGGATTTCCGCACGCGCTGGCGCTGGCGGACCAGAGCATCCGGACCGGTTCCGCGACCAAGGCCCTCGTCATCGGCGTGGAGAAGCTGACGGACTTCGCCGACTGGACCGACCGCACCACCTGCGTCCTCGTCGGCGACGGAGCCGGCGCGGCCGTCGTGGTCGCCTCCGAGGAGTCCCTGGTCAGCCCGGTCGTGTGGGGATCCGTACCCGAGATGGGGCACGCCGTCCGCATCGAGGCGCCGTCCCACACCTTCTCCCAGGAGGGGCAGTCGGTGTACCGCTGGGCCACCACCGCCCTGCCGAAGGTCGCGCTCCAGGTGTGCGAGCGGGCGGGCGTCAAGCCCGAGGACCTGGGCGGCGTCGTCCTGCACCAGGCCAACCTGCGGATCATCGAGCCCCTGGCCCGCAAGATCGGCGCGGTCAACGCCGTCATCGCCAAGGACGTCGTCGACTCCGGCAACACCTCGGCCGCCAGCATCCCGCTCGCGCTCTCCAAGCTCGTGGAGCGCGGCGAGATCGCGAAGGGAGCCCCCGTGCTGCTCTTCGCGTTCGGCGGCGGCCTGTCCTACGCCGGCCAGATCATCCACTGCCCGTGACCGGGACGGACGACATGACCACGGTGAAGTCCTCCTCCGCCGCCCCCTGGTGGCCGCTGCTGCGGCTGCGGGAGGCGGCCGCGCCCAGGCTGCGCCTGCTGGTGTTCCCGCACTCCGGCGCCGGCCCCAACACCCTCTTCCCCCTCGTCGATCCGCTGCCCGACGACGTCGAGGTGCTCGGACTGTCGCTGCCCGGCCGGGAACGCCGCTTCGGCGAGACCCCCGGCTGCCGTCTCGACGAGGTGCTGGACTCCGTCACCGACGAGGTGCTCGGCCGGGACCCGCTGCCCACCGTGGTCTTCGGCCACAGCCTCGGGGCGCTCCTCGCGACCCGCGCCGCGCAGCTCCTCGGCCCGCACTGCCGCGCCGCCGTCGTCAGCGGCCAGGTACCCGGGCGGACCCGGCGCCGGGCCCACGCCACCAGCACCCAGGAGGACGCCGTCCGGCTGCTGCGGGACGGCGGCGGCACCCCGGACTGGGTCCTGCAGGACCCGGACATGCTCGCCCACGTCACGCGCGTCCTGCGCGCCGACCTCGACCTCGGCCGGGAGGCCGCCGTCGGGTTCGAGGACGTGCGTCTTGACGTGCCCCTGCACGTCATCGGGGGCACGGCCGATCCGCTGGTCCCGCACGAGCCGCTCGACGGCTGGGCCGAGCACACGACCGGCCCCTGCTGGGTCCGCCGCTTCGACGGCGACCACTTCTTCCTCCTCGCCGACGCGCACCGCGGCGCCGTCGTGGACATCCTGCGCGAGGCCCTCGCGCACTGATCCTCACTGGTCCGCACCGGCGGCCGCCGCGCCCCCGGACGGCCCGCGAGGGCGTACGGGCGGCGGCCCCGGAGCCTCCAGCGGCCCGGGAGGATGTCAGGGCCGGATGATCCGGACCTGGTAGCTGCCGTCGCGCAGTTCGCCCACCACCGAGATGCTGATGCCGGCCTTGTCGTCGGTGAAGGTCTCACCCGGCCGGAACGGGGCGTCCGACAGCTCGGCGTGCACGTTGGGCCGACGGGTGCAGCCGCCGCTCGCGCTCGAACTGTCCGACACGGTCACGGGGCCCTGCCCGGTGTCCACGTCGGAGTCCACCTTGTAGATGAGGACGCCGGGCTGGCAGACGGCCTCGTCGTTGCCGGCCCGGGTCCGCACCTCCACGGCGTACCCGGCGCTCTCCGACAGCGGGACGAACGCCAGCTTCATGCCGCCCTCCGCCGCCAGCGGGGTCAGGACGTGGTCGCTCGTACCGGACTTCGACGCACAGGAGATCTGGGTGCTGTCCAGCCAGCCGAGCTTCCACTTGTGCCAGCCCATCAGGTCGTTGTTGGCGCCCCAGTCCTCGCTCATGATGTCCCAGTGCCCGACCGTGTTCCCGCCGTCGGAGGTGTAGAGGTCGGGCAGCCCGAAGACGTGCCCGTTCTCGTGCGGCAGCACCCGGTAGCCGGTCTCCCGGTAGGTCCCGGAGCCGTCGTCCTGCCGGCTGTAGACGAAGGACGTGTTGGACAGCGGCACCCCGTCGGCCGTCGGCGCCTCGCCGTTGCCCGAGAAGGTCACCGACAGCACGGTGTCCAGGGCGGACGGCCCGGCGTTCGGCGTGACCAGGATGTTGACCAGGTCGTACCGGCTGAAGTCCACCTCGGAGTCGGCGGCCTTCGCGATGTGCTCGACGAGCTGCCGGTAGCCCGGCTCGTACGAGGACCCGCGCTCGATCCCGTACGCCGCGAACGGCATCGGCATCCGCAGCCAGGTCCCTATGGGCGCCTCGGCCCGGTAGGTCAGGCGGCCGTAGGAACTGGTGCGGAACCAGTCGGAGGTCTGCGGGAAGAACTCCGCCAGCCGGTCCAGCGCCGTGCCCTCGCCCTTGGCGTCGGGGAAGTCGATCATCAGGTTCAGTGCCCGGACCTCTCCCGTCGAGCGCGAGTACCCGGGCGGGGTCGGCATGCCCTCGGACATCTGCACGCCCATCGTCCCGGCGATCCGGCACGGCGCGAGCGCCGATTCGACGGTCGTGGCCACCGGTCCGGCCGCGGACTGACCGCGTCCGGATATCCCCGTGCTCGCGGTCGCCGTGACCCCGATCGCCAGCGCGGTCAGGCCGATGTACGCGCCGGTGAGGTGTGGTCTGCGTATCCGGCGGCGGGTCTGCGTCATGGAGCTCGCCCTCGGGTCCGCGGCAGCCGGCCGTGTCCGGTCTGCGCCCTGTGCGATTCACCCTCCGCCGGGCGCGCCGCGCCCGCGCGCCGGGAGAGGCCAAACGGTGAGGGGCGGCCCTCGGCGGCGTGACCCGGCTCACACGAGGGAGTGAAATAACCGGGGATCGGTTCCCCGTTTGTACGTGAGTCCCCGCCAAGCGGGGAACGGCTCCCCGTTTGGGGGGCGGCCCGTACCGCCCGATCCGACCACCGCCCCAGGGAGGCCCCGGAGATGAAGCGCCCCGCCCCGACCGCCCCGACCGCCCCGGCGGCCCCGACCGCCCCGACCGCCCCGGCGGCCCCGGAGGCCGGCCGGGCCTGCGGCGCCCACGCCGCCCGCGCGGGCGCCGCACCGCGACCGCGCGCCGACGCCGTCCGCAACCGCGAGCGGATCCTGGCGGCGGCCCGCGAGGCCTTCGTCGAGTTCGGCTCGGCGGCCCCCCTCGACGAGGTGGCCCGGCGGGCGGGCATCGGCAACGCCACCCTCTACCGGCACTTCCCCGACCGCGACACCCTCGTCCACCACGTCGTGCTCTTCACGACCGAGCGGGTCACGGCCTCGGCCGAGGCCTCACTCGCCGAGGAGCCGGACGCCTTCGCCGCGCTGTGCCGGTTCACGCACGCCGCCGCCGACGAGCGGATCGGCGCCCTGTGCCCGATGCTCGCCGACGGCTTCGACCAGGACCACCCCGAACTCCTGGCGGCGCGCACCGCGTTGGCGGAGGCCGTCGAGACTCTGCTGGCCGCGGGGCAGGAGTCCGGACTGGTCCGCGCGGACATCGGCGTCGGCGACCTGATGGTCGCCCTCTCCCAGCTCAGCCGCCCCCTCCCGGGCACCGCATGCTTCGACACCGACCGCTTCGCCCACCGTCATCTCCAGCTCTTCCTCGACGGGCTGCGGGCCCCGGCCCGCTCCGAACTCCCCGGTTCCGCCGCCACGTTGGAAGACCTGACGCTGAAAACCATGTGACACCGCAAAAGCTTACGAACTAGCATTTTTCAGTCATTCCGCACAGTGAAGTGGGTATCCCCATGCCGAAAACAGCCGCGACACCCGTGTCGGCTGCCGATCCCAGCCGCTGGAAGGCGCTCGTCTTCATAGCCCTGGCCCAGCTGATGGTCGTCCTCGACGCGACCATCGTGAACATTGCCCTGCCCTCCGCCCAGACCGACCTCGGCATCTCCGACGGCAACCGCCAGTGGGTCATCACCGCGTACGCGCTGGCCTTCGGCGGACTGCTCCTCTTCGGCGGCCGCATCGCCGACAAGTGGGGCCGCAAGAACGCCTTCGTCGTCGGTCTCGTCGGTTTCGCCCTGGCCTCCGCGCTCGGCGGCGCCGCGAACGGCGAGGCCATGATGCTCGGCGCCCGCGCCCTCCAGGGTGCCTTCGGCGCGCTGCTCGCACCGGCGGCCCTCTCCCTGCTCGCGGTGATGTTCACCGACGCCAAGGAGCGCGCCAAGGCCTTCGGCATCTACGGCGCGATCGCGGGCGGCGGCGGCGCCGTCGGCCTGATCCTCGGCGGCTTCCTCACCGAGTACCTCGACTGGCGCTGGACCTTCTTCGTCAACATCCCCTTCGCGGTCGTCGCGGCCGTGGGCGCCTGGATGGTCATCCGCGAGCCCGCCGGCTCCCGCAACCGCGCCCCGCTGGACATCCCCGGCGTGCTCCTGTCCACCACCGGTCTCGTGGCCCTGGTGTACGGCTTCACCCGCGCGGAGTCGGCCGGCTGGTCGGACACGGTCACCGTGGCCATGTTCGTCGCCTCGGCGGTCCTGCTCGCGGCGTTCGTCTTCGTCGAGTCCAAGGTGAAGTCCCCGCTGCTGCCCCTGCGCGTCCTGCTGGAGCGCAACCGCGGCGGCGTCTACCTCTCGCTCGGCCTGGCCGTCATCGCGATGTTCGGCCTGTTCCTCTTCCTCACCTACTACCTGCAGGTCGTGAAGGGCTTCTCGCCCGTCAAGACCGGCTTCGCCTTCCTGCCGATGATCGCGGGCATGATCCTGGGCTCCACCCAGATCGGTGCCCGCCTGATGACCCGTGTCGCGCCGCGCCTGCTGATGGGCCCGGGCTTCCTGGTCGCCGCGGCCGGCATGCTGCTCCTGACCCAGCTGGAGGTCGGCTCCTCCTACCCGGCGCTGATCCTGCCGGCGCAGCTGCTGCTCGGCCTCGGTATGGGCACGGCCTTCATGCCGGCCATGTCCCTGTCCACGCACGGGGTGAACCCGGCCGACGCCGGTGTCGCCTCCGCCATGGTCAACACCTCGCAGCAGGTCGGCGGCGCCATCGGTACGGCGCTGCTGAACACCATCGCCGCCTCGGCCACCACGGCCTACCTGGCCGGCCACGCGGCCGAGGCCGCCGCCGGCGGGGCCGCGGCCAAGCTGGTGCAGGCGCAGGCCATGGTCGAGGGCTACGCCTCCGCCATCTGGTGGGCGGTGGGCATCCTGGCCGCCAGCGCGGCCATCGCCCTGGCCCTGATCAACACCGGCCGTCCGGGCGCGGGCGACCCGGTGGCCTCGGGGTCCGGCTCCGCCGAGGACGCGGAGTTCAAGGTCCCGGTGATCGCCCACTGATCCGGGCCGCACGCCTGCGGGAATGACTGCACACCCCGCTTGGTTCAAATTTGAACCAAGCGGGGTTAGTCTTTTCGAGGCAGCCCTGAACGACGACGGAGGAGCGCCCCATGACCCCGGCCACCGCACCCCACGCCCCCACGGGCGCGCCCCCCGGCGGGACGCGCATGCCGGCGCTCTACCTCAGCCACGGGGCGCCGCCGCTCGCCGACGACCCGGTCTGGCCGGGCGAACTGGCCGCCTGGTCGGCGGACCTGCCCCGCCCCACGGCGATACTCATGGTCTCCGCCCACTGGGAGGAGGCCCCCCTGGCCCTCGGCGCCACCGAACCCGCCCCGCTCGTATACGACTTCTGGGGCTTCCCCGAGCACTACTACCGGGTCCGCTACGGCGCCCCGGGCGCCCCGGAGCTGGCCGCCTCGGTCCGGGCGCTGCTGCGGGCCCCCGGCACCCCGGTCCAGGACATCCCGGACCGCGGCCTGGACCACGGCGCGTACGTCCCGCTGGTGGAGATGTACCCGGAGGCCGACATACCGGTCCTCCAGATATCCCTGCCGACGCTGGACCCGCGCCGCCTGATGGACATCGGCCGCACGCTCGCACCCCTGCGCGACGAGGGCGTCCTCATCGTCGGCAGCGGCTTCTTCACCCACAACCTGGCCGCGCTGCGCCACACGGGCCCGGGCGTCCCCGCCTGGTCCGCGGAGTTCGACGCGTGGGGCCACGAGGCGCTGGCCGCCGGCGACATCGACGCCCTGCTCGACTTCGAGGCCAAGTCCCCGTCGGGCCGCCTGGCCCACCCCCGTACGGAACACTTCGCCCCGCTCTTCGTCACCCTCGGGGCGGCCGACGCCACCGGCGACCTCGCAGCCCGCCGCGACCCGGTGGACGGCTTCTGGATGGGCCTGTCGAAGCGCAGCCTGCAGTTCGGCTAAGAAGTTCCCCTCAAGGCCCCGGTGATCGACTCGTCGATGGTGAATCCCTTGGCCGGTCCCTCGGGTACGGTCACCGCTGTCCCGTACGGCACGGTGGTCTCGGAGGCGTACCGCGCCTCACCCGGAACAGGGTCGAACAGGACGGTGACGCTGCCATGCCCCTGATAGTCATCGATGATCACGTACACGGGAATCCCGGCCCGGGCGTACGCCCGCCGCTTGCGGTCACGGTCGCGGTCGCGACTGTCCGCGTCGGGTGACACCACCTCGGCGACCAGATGCACGGCGGCCGCGTCGATGCCGAGCCCGCCTTCCACGACGTGCTCCTCGGCATCCTCCAGGGCGACGAACACGTCCGGGATCCAGACCTTGCGCCCGTGGATCACGTTCATGTCCTGGTACGCGGTGAATTCGCCGCCGCCGAGTGCCGTGTCCAGCGCGCGGCGCAGGCGATTGGCGGTCCGGGCGTGTGAGTAGCGTCCCGTCGGTGACACCTCGATGAACCCCTCGACGATCTCGGCGTGGTAGCCCTCGGGGAGTTCCATGGCCTTCCACGCCCGCCAGAGGACATCGTCGAGGTCCGACGGGGGAGTCGTGACCTTCGGCATGGCGGCCTCCAGCGTCTCGTGGGCGAGAGCGGTCATGGTTCAGCACCTCCTCATCAGTGTGGGCGTCGCCGACCGGGCGGCACAAGCGACGTCCCCGACGCTACGGAGGCCACGTCCCGTGCCGCCTAAATATGCCCCGGCCCTCACCCGAACGGGTGTCCAGGCAACCAGAAGCCCGCGGGGGCCGTCCTCAGGGGTGGGAGTGCAGCCAGGGCAGCACCGCTCCGAGTGAAGGCGGTGACGCCGAGCGTGACGGCCGTCTCACGGGCGCGAGTCCGCGGGCTGTGCCGGAACCGACCCCGTTCCTGGGCTGACCTGCATTTCTTCGAGGCCGTGCGATATTCGGCCCCCTCTCGTGGCGGGGCAGGATACTGCAAGATCTCGAAAAAGAGGGACCGGCGTGGGAATTCTGTCCCGTTTCCAGTCGTTGTTTCCTTCGGAAGCGGGCACTCGGGAGAGTGTCCGAGGGCGCACCACCGCACCACGGTGGCCGTCCGGCAGCCGCACCGCGACCGAACTCATCGCAAGGGAGCACGCATGGCAACCCGCGCCGTCGCCCGCCGTCAGTCCACGAGCAGCGCACGCGCTGTGGGCGGGGAGATCGCAGACCGCGACCTGGTCGGGATGTACCTGGACGAGATCGCGCGCACCCCGCTTCTCGATGCCGCCAGGGAAGTGGAGCTCTCCCAGATCATCGAGGCCGGTGTCTACGCCCAGCAGATCCTCGAAGGCGCGACGGAGCGCGAGGGGGACACGCCCACCCGCGAGGAACTGGAGGCGCTGGCCGCCGAGGGGGAACGGGCCAAGGAAGTGTTCATCCGGTCCAACCTCCGCCTCGTCGTCGCCGTCGCCCGGCGCTATCCCCGCAGCGGCCTGCCCCTCCTCGACCTGATCCAGGAGGGCAACGCCGGCCTGGTCCGCGCCGTGGAGAAGTTCGACTACACCAAGGGCTTCAAGTTCTCCACGTACGCCACGTGGTGGATCCGCCAGGCGATCACCCGGTCCATCGCCGACCAGTCCCGCACCATCCGCCTCCCCGTCCACCTGGTCGAGGAGCTCGGCCGGATCCGCCGCGTCCAGCGCGAGTTCAACCGGGAGAACGGCCGCGAACCGGAGCACGCCGAGATCGCCGCCGAGCTGGACTCCACGGAGAAGCGCGTCGGTGACGTACTGGACTGGGCGCGCGACCCGGTCAGCCTGAACATGTCGGTGGACGACGAGGGCGACACCCAGTTCGGTGACCTCCTGGAGGACACCTCGGCGATCTCCCCCGAGCAGTCCGTGCTCTCGCTGCTGCGCAGCGAGGAGCTGGAGGACCTGCTGGGCAAGCTCGACCAGCGCACCGCGTCGATCATCAAGATGCGGTACGGGATCGACGACGGCCGCGAGCGGACCCTGACGGAGGTCGGCAAGCAGCACGGCCTGACCCGCGAGCGGATCCGCCAGATCGAGAAGCACGCCCTGCTGGAGCTCAAGCGGATGGCGCGCGACACCGGCTTCGACGCCGTGGCCTAGCCGATGTCCGGGCCGCCCTGTGGCCGAGCCCCCTGAACGAGCCCCGGTGCCTATCCCCCCCAGGCGCCGGGGCTCCCCTTCGGGCCCAAAGGGCTGTCCTCAGCCTTCCGGCGCCTCCCGCGGGGAACCGGCTCCGGTCAGGCGTGCGCCCAGCAGGCGGGCCGCCTCCGCCAGGGAACCCGGTGCGCGGACCGTGAAGGGCAGGCCCGTCAGGGCCAGCCGGGCCGCCAGCCACTCCGGCGCGTCCCGGCTCTCGAAGCGGACCACGGCCGGCGTGCTCCCGCCCGGCACCGCGGCCGCCCGCAGCCACTCCGGCAGCTCCGCCGCGCCCGCCTCGAAGGCGACCTCCACCGCGTACGTCCGCGAGCCGTGCGCGCCGAGCCCCCGCCGTACAAACTCCTCCGGGTCCATCGGCAGCTCCCGCCGCGCGAACCGGGCCCCCGTCGCGAAGGGCTCCGCCACCCGGTCCACCCGGAAGGTCCGCCAGTCCTCCCGCTCCATGTCGTAGGCGACGAGATACCAGCGGCTGCCCGTGCTGACCAGCCGGTACGGCTCCACCAGCCGGCGCGTCTCGGCCCCGTCCCGTGCCCGGTAGGCGAACCGCAGCCGCTCCGGCCCCGCCACCGCCGACGCCATCGTCGTCAGCGTCCGCGGGTCCACGCTGGCCCCGTCCCCCCGCGTCAGCGCGATGGTGGCCGACTGCAGCGTGCCCACCCGGTGCCGCAGCCGCGACGGCAGGACCTGCTCCAGCTTCGCCAGAGCGCGTACGGAGGCCTCCTCGACCCCCTCGATCGCATGCCCGGCCCCCGCCCGCAGCCCCACCGCGATCGCCACGGCCTCCTCGTCGTCGAGCAGCAGCGGCGGCATCGCCGCTCCCGCCACCAGCCGGTAGCCGCCCTCGGCCCCGAGCGTGGCCTCCACCGGGTAGCCGAGCTCCCGCAGCCGCTCGATGTCGCGCCGGATGGTCCGCGCGCTCACTCTCAGCCGCTCCGCCAGCTCGCTCCCCGGCCATTCGCGCGGGGTCTGGAGAAGGGACAGCAGGGAGAGCAGCCGTGCCGGTGTGTCGGTCATGTGATCCAGGTTGCCAGCCAAATAGGACACGCACTGACCTACATCCCGTCTAGGTTTCTCCTCATGACCACCGAGACGTCCAAGACGCTGCCCGAAAGAGAGAACGGGCCCGTACAAGAAGAGCGGAACGACGTAGCCCACGACGCACCCAGCTCACCCCCCGACCGCCGCCGCTGGCTGGCGCTCGCCATCGTGATGACCGCGGCCTTCATGGACCTGGTCGACGTCACGATCGTCAACATCGCGATACCCACCCTGCGCCAGAACTTCGGCGCGTCCACCAGCGCCATCCAGTGGATCACCGCCGGCTACGCGCTCGCGTTCGCCGCAGGTCTCATCACCGGCGGCCGTCTCGGTGACATCTACGGACGCAAGCGCCTCTTCCTCATCGGTATCGCCGGCTTCACCACCGCCTCGCTGCTCTGCGGCATCGCGGCCGACCCGGCCATGCTCGTCGCCTCCCGCATCCTCCAGGGCGGTATGGCCGCCATGATGGTGCCGCAGGTGCTGGCCATCATCCACGTCACCTTCCCGCCCCAGGAGCGCGGCAAGGTCTTCGGGATGTTCGGCGCGATCGTGGGCCTCGGTGCCGTCTCCGGCCCCATGCTCGGCGCGCTGCTCACCGAGTGGAACCTCTTCGGCCTCGAATGGCGCCCGATCTTCCTGATCAACCTGCCCGTCGGTATCGCGGGCCTGATCCTGGGCCGCAAGTTCATCACCGAGTCCAAGGCCCCGCAGGCGCTGCGGCTGGACCTGGTGGGTGTGGTCCTGGCGACGCTCGCCCTCGTCATGCTGATCTTCCCGCTCACCCAGGGCCGCGAGAACGGCTGGCCGGCGTGGGGCTTCATCCTCATGATCGCTTCGCCGTTCGTCTTCGCCGTGTTCATCGCGTACGAGATGTACAAGACCAAGAAGGACGGCTCCCCGCTCGTCGAGCTCTCCCTCTTCAAGGTCAAGAGCTTCGCCGGGGGCATCGCGGTCCAGCTGACCTTCGGCATCGCGACCGGCATCTTCTTCCTGGTCTGGACGCTCTACATGCAGATGGGCCTCGGCTGGAGCGCCCTGCGGGCCGGCACCACCGGCATCCCCTTCTCCATCGCCGTCTCGGTGGCCGCCGGCCTCTCCGTCGAGAAGCTCGTCCCGCGCTTCGGCCGCAAGGTGCTCCAGGCGGGCGCCCTGGTCATGGCCGCGGGCCTGATCCTCTACATCTGGGAGTCCGAGCACTACGGCATGGAGATAGCGTCCTGGCAGATGGCCGCCCCGCTGATCCTCATGGGCATCGGCATGGGCCTGATCGTCGCCCCGCTCAACGACACCACGCTGTCCGAGGTGCCGCGCCGGGACGCGGGCTCGGCCTCCGGCCTGATCAACACCACCGGTCAGATGGGTAACGCGCTGGGCCTCGCCCTGACCTCCGTCGTCTTCTTCGGGCTGATCGAGGACGACATGGTCTTCGGCCCGCCCTACGTCGAGGCCTTCCGCGGCGCGCTCTGGTGGGTCGTGGGCGTGCTGGTGGTCATCTCCGCGGTGATGTTCATGCTGCCGCGCAAGGCGATCCCGATGGAGGAGCGCGAGGGCGCCGCCGAGCACGCGGGCAGCACCCCGGTCGGCACTCCGGAGAAGGTGCCCGCCCTCTAGTGCTGTGACCGGAAAGGTTCACCGGGGCACGGCGCCCGGCACGGCACCTCGCCGCGTTGTCGGACCACGCACGTACGTCCAGTACGAGACATGGCCCTCCGCCTTGCGATGCACCGCACCGGACACCGCGACCCGGCAAACCTTTCCGGTCACAGCACTAGCGAGCTTCACTGCAGACATGCCCACCCGTCACGGGTGGGCATGTCCGTTTCCCCTGGCCGGATTCCTCGTCGCCGCTGCCCCGGGACACCCCGACGCGGCCGGGACGCGGGACGGGCGGACGGGACGGGCGGCAGCGCTCAGCCGACGCGGGCGCGGAACTCCATCGCCCCGCGCGCGGCGGCCTCGCTCTCGTACACCTCGCACATGTGCCGCCCGTCGGGTGTCGCCGTGTGCTCGACCTCCCACAGGCTCAGCTCGGTCCCGTCCAGCAGCACGAAGGCGTGCTCGTAGAGGTTGAAGCCGGCGTCCCGCCCGTTCGACAGGGCCTGCCGCGTCCCGAACGCCTGCGTGATGTGGTGCGCGTACGCCGAGCGCAGCAGCGCCGCCACCCGCTCGCCGGGCCGGTCCGCGTTCTCCGCGCGGCGCAGCACCCGCCGGGCGTGGTCGGCGGACTCCTCCACCACGTACTCCCGGTGCCGGGCCGCCGGCGCCGGGGTGGCGAACAGCGCACCGAACGCCGCCGGACCGCCGTCCGGTTCCTCCTCGCCCGCGAGCGGCACCGGATCCGGGACCGCCCCGGCGGCGGACTCCCCGAACAGCCGGGCCACTGCCAGGCAGGTCTCCGCCTTGCTGGTGAAGACCTCGTGCCGCACGGCCCCGTCGCCCGTCGGCCGGTACGACAGCTCCCACAGCGAGACCGAGCCGCCGTCGGCCAGCAGATAGGTGTGCCGGCGGGTCTCCCGCCAGACACCCGCCGCCGGATTGTGGTGGGTGGTGCAGAGCGAAGAGCTGTGGGCGAGCGCCGTGCCGAGGCGCTCCACCAGCCGGTCGGGCAGGTCGAAGGAGTTGAGGGCGCGGCCGAGGAGTCGGTCGAGGTGCGCCTCGGTTGTCTCGTACGGATCGCTCAAGGTGGGTCTCCAGGCCGTCGCAGCTTGTCACTTCGCGGAAGCTCAACGTAACCCCTGGCTCTGACATCACGTCCGGGGTTCGGTAAAACGTCCGGGAAGCATCGGAGGTTCCCGCCACACCTTCAGGTCAACTTGCGTACGAATGCTCACGGTTGGGACCGCTCTGGGCGGAGACGGGGGATTATGGGCCACATGGCAACGAATACAGTGGGCCTCCCGCGCCAGCAGGTACGGCCCCGCAGTGGACATGAGGGTGAACGCGGCGGCGCGCCAAAGGGATTGGCGTGGCTGCTGGCCGTCACCGGCGCGGCCGGAGTGCTGGCCTCCTGGGTGATCACCCTCGACAAGTTCCTCCTGCTGGAGGACCCGGACTTCAAGCCCGCCTGCAGTCTCAACCCGGTCGTCTCCTGCGGCAGCGTGATGCAGAGCGAGCAGGCGCAGGCCTTCGGCTTCCCCAACCCCATGCTGGGGCTGGTCGCCTACGCCGTCGTGGTCTGCGTCGGCGCAGGTCTGCTGGCGGGCGCCCACTACCGCGGCTGGTTCTGGCTGGGACTGAACGCCGGCACGCTGTTCGGCGTCGGCTTCTGCAGCTGGCTCATGGGCCAGTCGCTCTACGAGATCAACGCGCTCTGCCTGTGGTGCTGCCTGGCCTGGGTGGCGACGCTGCTGATGTTCTGGGCGGTCACCGCGCACAACGTCCGTACCCGCGTGCTCCCCGCCCCCCGCCCGCTGCGGGTCTTCTTCACCGAGTTCGGCTGGGCCCCGCCCGCCCTGCACGTCGGGGTGATCGGGATGCTGGTCCTCACCCGGTGGTGGGACTTCTGGACCGGCTGAGCGGCACGTGCGCGGCACGTACGAGGGCCCCGGCAGCTGGACGCTGCCGGGGCCCCTGTCACATCACCGCGCGGGCCGGCGGGCCCGGCCCCGCCCACCGGGCGGAGCGGCGGGCGTCAGCTGCCGACGGAGGCGTTGCCCGAGAGGACCGGGATGTTGTCCAGGATGTGCGAGAGCGGCTCGTCGCCCTTGGCCTGGGTGGAGTTCTCGGTGCACTGCTGGTTCTGCGGGTTGGACAGGACGTTGATGTCCTGGACGCCGATGTTGAGCGCGGCGATCAGCGACTGGGCGTTGACCTTCGCCGGCAGGCCGATGCAGGGCTTGTTCAGGGAGCCCTGGACCAGGCTGAGCTGCGGGCTCTGGTCGCCGTGGGTCTTCTGGTTGCCGTAGATCTGCTGGGCACCGTTGCCGTTGACGGTGTTGACGCCGTTGTCGTTGCCGATGGCCATGGCCGGGGCCGCGGCAGCAGCGCCAGCGCCGACGGCAACGGCGGAGACCGCGGCGGCGGTCATGAACTTCTTGAACATCTTGATCCTTTTGTCGCACGAGTGCCCGCTGATGGAGCGCCCTGGTCAACTGCCCGGTCAGGGGGTTGGTTCCGCTCCTTCACTCAAACGGCCCGCGCGTCCCCACGTTTTCCCCAGCCCGGGTGAGCCGCCTGCGGACACGTGCGCGAAGCCCGTACGCGACCCCAGTCGCCCGTGCTCCTGTTGCGCTCCGTGCGAGGTGTTCCCACGGTGAGTCAAGGAGCGGCCCGACCGGGTCCGCCCGCGAGTCCCCGTGTCCCCACGTGAAGGAACCTCCATGCACCGCACCAGGCCGTCCCGTGCCCGTCTTCTCGTCCCCTCGGCGCTCGCCGTCGTCATGCTGACCGGCGCGGCGGCACCCGCGAGCGCAGTCGACTCCGGGTCCGGTGCGGTGTCCACCAAGGCGGCCCCGGCCGGCCCGATCGACGACCTCGTCAACGGGCTCCTCGCCCAGATCAAGGCCCTGCTGCCGGCGGGCGTCACCCTGCCGGACATCAAGATCCCGGAGATCGAACTGCCCGAGATCGAGCTGCCGGAGATCAACCTGCCGGGCATCCCGGGAGTGCAGCTCCCGGAGATCCCCGAGGTCGAGATCCCCGAGCTGCCGCCCCTCACCCCGCCGGCGCTGCCCGTTCCGGCGGCCCCCGCGGACCTCGTGCCGGAGGTTCCCGACGTGCAGATCCCCGACGTCCAACTCCCCGCGGTCCAGCTCCCCGCCGTCCCCTAAGCGGCCCCGAAACGGCAACACGGTGAAGGCGATTGAGCCGAACAGGTCTGATCGTGTGCGAAACCGTGTCGTCGGGGAGTGTCGAACCGTTTCGCTCGGTGTGAGCCCCGGAGCGGGGCGGAACGTCGAACAGAAGGTGCACTTCCCATGAACTCTGCCAAGAAGGCCGCCCTGGTCCTGGCCACCGCTGGTCTCGCCGCGGCCGGCGCCGCCGGCTCCGCCGTCGCCGACTCGTCGGCCGAGGGCGCGGCCGTGGGTTCCCCCGGCGTCCTCTCCGGCAACCTGCTCCAGGTCCCGGTCCACGTCCCGGTCAACGTCTGCGGCAACACCGTGAACGTGATCGCCCTGCTGAACCCGGCGTTCGGCAACGTCTGCGTCAACGACTGACGCCGTCGCACAACCGACCGTGGGCGCCCCGGCCTTGCCGGTGGCGCCCACAGTCATGTCGGCGGGTGCCGGACGCGACCCGGCCCGGATCCGACCGGCGTGGATCAGCCCTTGCCGCCGTTGAGCTGTACGCCGCCCAGCATCGGCGACGCCTGGGTGGCGCCGTTCGCGAGGCCGAGGACGGTTCCGGGCACGTCGTTGCGGACCTTGTTGACCTTCTGGGCCGTGCCCACGACCTTGTTGACGGTGTCCCCCTGCTCGGCCAGTCCGTTGCCCACCGTCTGCGGAAGGGACTCGGTGACGGGGGCGACCGAGTCCAGGGTCTCCGTGACCCCGCCGGTCAGGCTCATGGGGGGCATCGCTGCCGCCGGCCCGGCGGCGAACGCGGTACCGGAGGCGCCGAGGGCGGCGACGGAGCCGACGACGACAGCGGCGACCTTCGTGAGCTTCATTATCGAAATCCTCTTCTTTCGTGGACAGAGGCGTCAACGGCGACCGGCGCCGCTTTCGCCATGCGTAACGATTCCCGTGCGCCGTGGAAACGCGGACGCGCGGGTACATGACAGCGGCCGGAGAATCCGAGAGGGATTCTCCGGCCGATATTTCTTCCGATTACCGGTATTGCCCGGTCAGGAGATGCGCGACCGCCGGTACAGAATCGCGCCGCCCAGGATCAGGGCGGAGGCGAGGGCCGCCGCGGCCGCGGGCTGACCCGCACCCGTCTCGGCCAGCACGGGCCCGCCCACCCCGGCGGAGGCCGGAGCCGGGGCCGGCGCGGGGACCGGTGCGGGCGCCGCCTCGGGGGCGGGAGCGGGTGCGGGCGCCGGCGGGACGTAGACGGGGATGTCGCCGCCGGGGGCGGCCGGCGGCTGGTCCGCCGGCGGTCCGGCCTCGGGGGCCGGCGCCGGGGCCGGGCGCTCCACGGGATGGCTGCCGTGCGGCGGCGCGGGCGGCGCCTCCTCGACCACGGGGGCCGGGCCGGGCGCCGGGGCGGGGAGCGTGTGCGGAAGCTCCTCGGCCGGAGGCTGCGGCGCGGGCAGCGGCATGGGTGCCTCCGCGGCCGGCGGCTGCGGGGCGGGCGCCGGAGCCGGGAGCGGTACGGGCTGCTCCGCGGGCGGCGCGGGCTGCTCCTGGACCGGCTGCGGGAGGGGCAGCGGGGCGGGGTGCTCCTCCACCGGCTCCGGCTTGGGGTGCGGGTGCTCGGGTGCCGGCGGGGCGTGCTGCGCGGGCGGGGGCGGCGCGGGG
>NZ_LBMK01000004.1:339494-373411 GCF_001005295.1 Streptomyces yangpuensis
CGCGGGGCCCGCCGTAGCCGCCCTCGTGGCGGGGCCCGTCGTGGCGGGGCTCCTCGTGGCGCGGCTTCGCGTGGCGGGGGCCCTCCTTCCGGGGGGCCTCCGGCCGGGACACCTCCTGCCGCGGCACCTCGTGGCGGCGCGCCTCCTGGCGCTGCTCGGGCACCGCGTGGCGGCCCGGGCGCTCGTCGAGGTAGCGCTCGAAGGCCTGGGCGTGCTCGGGGCTCAGGTAGCGCCCGTAGTCGTGGCCCTCACCGGTGTGCGCGCCGGCGCCGGTGGCGCAGGTGTTGCCCATCGCGGGGTTGAGCGCCGCACCGCCGTCCACGCTGTTGCCGCACACGTTCGGCGCGAAGGTGATCGGTACCGAGACGCTGTTGCCGGCCAGCACGCCGGGTGAGTGCGAGGCCTCGGCCGTCGCGCCGTTGTGCGCGTAGGCCGCACCGGTCGCGATCGACAGCAGGCTCGACGCGGCTGCCGCCGTGAGCATCCCCTTGCCCAGTACCTGTCGGCTCAGTACCTGTCGCATGGGTCCTTCCCTGTCTACCGGCACGGTCGCCGGTGCTGTATCGGAGGCGGCCCCGGAGTGCACCGCCGTGCACTCCGGGGCCGCCCCGAGGAGGTCTGCCCTCGCGGGCGCACGCGCAGCGTCAGGCGTTGACGCAGGTGTTGCCGAACGCGGGGTTCAGCAGCCCGACGATGTTGACGCTGTTGCCGCAGACGTTGACCGGGATGTGGACCGGGACCTGGGCGACGTTGCCGGAGAGGACACCGGGGGAGCCCACGGCCGTGCCGCCGGCCACCGAGTCGGCCATGGCGGGGGAGGCGGCACCGGCTGCCATCAGCGCGCCGGCGGCCAGCACCACTGCCTTCTTGTACGTCATTTCTTTTCGATCCTTCCCGCAGAGGCGTATCCGCTGCAGAATTAACAACGAGTGGCCCGGTGAAAAGAAACCGGGCTTTTTCGGTGAGCGCCCGGCAATTCACTCCGATGCCCCCGCCGGAATTCGGGAGGGCGGTTCGGCGCGGTGATGTGCGACGACAATTCCGGGGTGCCGCGGATACGCCCGACATGCGGCGAGGCCGCCGCGACCCGAAGGTGCGACGGCCTCGCGGGCGCGGGGTGCGGTCAGCTTCCGGCGGAGGCGTTGCCGGAGAGGATCGGGATGTTGCTGAGGATGTGCGAGAGAGCCTCGTCGCCCTTGGCCTGGGTGGAGTTCTCGGTGCACTGCTGGTTCTGCGGGCTGGACAGGACCGGGATGTCCTGGACGCCGACGTTGACAAGGGCCAGCACGGACTGGACGTTGGCCTTCGCGGGGAGCGCGATGCAGGGCTTGTTGAAGGAGCCCTGGATGAGCGCCATCTGCGGGCTCATGTTGCCGTAGGTGGCCTGGTTGCCGTAGATCTGGGCGGAGTTGTTGCCGTTGACGGTGTTGATGCCGTTGTCGTTGCCGACGGCCATCGCCTGCGGGGCCATCGCGGCACCCATGCCCACGACCGAGGCGGCAACCGCGGCCGAGGCCATCATCTTCTTGATCATTGTCGTCCCTTTTTTGCAGGATTGCCCGGTAGTGGAGCACCCGGATCAACGGCTGCGACCCGGTGCGGGTTGCGTGGCTTCACTCGGATGCAGCCGTTTCGTGCGGTGTGATTGACGCTCAGGCGTTCACGCAGGTGTTGCCGAACGCGGGGTTCAGCGCGCCGACCACGTTCACGGTCAGGGCGCAGACGTTCACGGGGACGTGGACGGGGATCTGGCCCAGGTTGCCGCTCGCCACGCCGGGGGAGCCGGCGGCGAGACCTTCGGCCGTGGCGCCGCCACCGTGCGCGGAGGCGAGGCCCGCGCCGCCCAGGAGCACGGCGACGCCCGCGGCGGCGACGGTGGTGCCGCGCACCAGCCTCTTCTTCATCTGCGTATTTCCTTATCTGTTCGAACAATGGTGCACCTCATAACGACCCGCCCGTTGTGAGGGTGCGTGCTATCGCCCAAAAGGCCGTACAAGCGAGTCCGGCGTGATTTCCAGCCCGATTTCTGACAAAGTGCACTCCTGTTTTGTCCCCTTGATCGAAAATGGAGACAGGGTCATGGGTTCCTCCGGCAGAATCCTCGGCGCGCTCGGCCTGCTGTCCTGCCTCGCACTTTCCGTGAACGCTCCCGCGGCGGCCGCCGCCCCGCCCGCACCCAAGGAGCTGCCCCGGATCCCGTTCACC
This sequence comes from Streptomyces yangpuensis, assembly GCF_001005295.1. Lineage (GTDB taxonomy): Bacteria > Actinomycetota > Actinomycetes > Streptomycetales > Streptomycetaceae > Streptomyces > Streptomyces yangpuensis. The sequence goes on from NZ_LBMK01000004.1 coordinate 341,700, forward strand.
CAGCGTTACCAGGCTGTGCAGCACGGCGGCCTGGTCCGCGCCTCCAACTCCGGCATCAGCTGCCGCAAGGAGGAGTCCCCGCAGGCGGAGCCGTGCGCCGAGGTCAAGCGGGGGGCGGCCGGGGTCAACGGCGAGTTCGAGATGTTCTACAGCGAGGTCGACAAGGACCCGGACACCTACAACTCCACCCGGGCCGAGCTCAAGGTCCCCCAGGGCGCGAAGGTCTCGTACGCCCGGCTCTACTGGGGCGGGAACCTGCGGGTGGGCGAGCAGAAGCCGCCGGAGGACAACGGCCGGGTGCTGGTCGCCGAGCCGGGCGGGGCGTACAAGGAGGTCCTCGCCGACACGGTGATCGGCCACCGCACGGACGGGGGCAGCGACGCCTACCAGGCCTCGGCGGATGTGACCCCGCTGGTGCGCAAGGGCGGCGCCGGGATGTGGACGGTCTCGCAGCTGAACATCGCCATGGGCCACTCCGAGGTCGGCGCCTGGGGCGGCTGGTCCCTCGTCGTCGCCTACGAGCACCCGCAGGAGCCGCTGCGCCGGATCTCGCTGTGGGACGGCTTCGAGTCGCTCGCGGCCCGGGCCGGTGACGGAACGGTCGCGATCGAGGGCCTGGACGCTCCGGCGGGCTCGGCGGGCCGGGTCGGGGTGGTCGCGTACGACGGGGACCGGGGCATCCTCGGTGACTCACTCACCGTGACCGCCGACAGCGGGCGCCGGGTGAGCCTCAGTGACGGGGAAAACCCGTTCAACGACGTCATGAATTCCACGATCACGGAATTCGGCGGCCCCTCTTTCGTGCGACAGCCGGATCATATGAATAATCTCGGATATGACGCGGACGTGTTCGACCTGAGTCCCGCCCTGTCCGGTGGCGCCCGCAGACTGGACTTCAGGTTCACGGGCGAAAGTCAGGGTCATTTCCTCGGTGTGCTCTTCGTTCAGACAGATGCGCGCCGCTGAACGCAGGAGACCACTCCCCGTGCCCACGCACTCCCGGGCGGCACAGCCCACGACCGTCCTCCACCTCGTACAGCCCGTCGACGGCGGTGTGGCCAGGGTCGTCACCGACCTCGTCCGCGCCCAGACCGCACAGGGCATCCGCGCCGTCGTCGGCTGCCCGCCCGGCGGCACGCTCGGCGACGCGGCCCGCTCGGCCGGCGCCGAGGTGTTCACCTGGCGGGCGCCCGCGGGCTGTTGCGCCGCATCCGGCCCGACCTCCTGCACGCCCACAGCGCCAAGGCCGGACTGGCCGGGCGGCTCGCCGCACGCGGCACACCGCCCACCGTCTTCCAGCCCCACGCCTGGTCCTTCGACGCCGTCGGCGGCACCACCGCCGCCCTCGCCCTGCGCTGGGAGCGGTACGCGGCCCGCTGGGCCGACCGGGTGCTCTGCGTCAGCGAGGCCGAACGCCGCGCGGGGGAGTCCGAGGGCATCACCGCCCGCTGGACGGTGATCCGCAACGGGGTGGACCTCGACCACTTCCGGCCCGGCGCACCGGACCCCGCCCAGGACCGGGCCGAATCCAGGGCGGCGCTGCCGCTGCCGCCCGGCTTCCCGGCAGACGGCCCGCTCGCCGTCTGCGTCGGCCGGATCTGCACCCAGAAGGGCCAGGACATCCTGCTGCGGGCCTGGCCGGAGGTGCTCGCGGCCGTCCCAGCGGCCCGCCTGGCCCTCGTCGGCGACGGCCCCGACGTCGAACGGCTGCGCCGCACCGCCCCGGCCCGGGTGCACTTCGCGGGCGCGGCCGCCGACATCCGACCGTGGCTTCGGGCCGCCGATCTCGTTGTACTGCCGTCGCGGTGGGAAGGCATGGCGCTCGCCCCGCTCGAAGCCATGGCCTGTGGCCGACCGGTCCTGGTCTCCGACGTCAGCGGCGCCCGGGAGAGCCTGCCGTCCGGCCAGGGACGCCTGTGCCTGGTACCGCCGGAGGACCCGACGGCACTGGCCGAGGCCCTGGGACGGCTGCTCGCCGAGCCGCGGCTCCTCGCCGAACTCGGGGAGCAGGCCCGGCAGCACGCCCGGACCGACTTCGACGTGCGGCGGACCACGGACGCGGTCACCAGCCTGTACCACGAACTGCTGGGCAGGCCCCGGCCCTTGAACCAGGAGCGCATCAGCCGATGACGATGGACAGCGCACCCGCCCGGCACACCGGGCAGGGCGGCACAGGGCCCGGCGGCAGCGCCTTCGCGCCCGCGCCCCACCCGGCCACCCGCCGTTCCGCGACCGCCATCCACCCGCCGCGCGGGCCCAGGGCGGACCTCGCCCGGTCCGCCGTACGCCCGCAGCGCCTGCGCCGCAGCAGCCGGCTGCTCCCGCTGCTCACCACCGACGCGCTGGCCGCCGTACTCACCGCGGCCACCCTGCCCGGCCAGGTGCTGCCGACCGCGCCGGCCGTCGCCGTACTGCCCGCCCTGCTCGTCGCCCTGCACGCGCAGGCGGGCCTCTACCGGCCGCGGCTCGCCCCCTCCGCCCTCCTCGAACTGCCCGCGGTGCTGGGGCGTTCCGCCGTCCTGTGGTGCGCGGCGGCCGCCGTGGCCGCGGCCCTCGACCCGGCCCGCGCCATGGGCTGGAGCATGCTGCTGACCGCCGTGTGCCTGCAGGCCGTACTGGTCTGCGCGGGCCGCGGCGTCGCCAACCAGCTGCACCGCCGCGCGGCCGTGCGACGGCCCGCCTCCGCCCTCGTGGTCGGACCCGGCGCCGGGGCGAGCGCGGTCGCCGCGGCCCTGCACGGCCGCCCCGAGTTCGGCCTGCGCCCGGTCGGGCTCGCCGACACCGCTGCCCCCGCCGACGGGGACACCGGCCCCCTCCCGCTCCTCTCCACCCACGAGGACATCCGGCGCGCGGTCATCCAGAACACCGTCCGCCACGCCGTGTTCACCCGCCCGCCCGAGGCCGACGAGCGCACTGCCTCCCTGGTCCGGCTCTTCCACGACCACGGCTGCCGGCTGTGGCTCGCGGACCCGGCAGGCACCGCCAAGGTCACCGGCATGCGGCTGGCCCACCCCGCCGACCAGCTGTGGGGGTACGCCGTGCAGCCGCTCCTGCCCCGCCCGGCCCGCCCCCTGGAGCGCTGGGCCAAGCGGATCATCGACTCCGCGCTCGCCCTGGTCGCCCTGGTCGCCGCCGCACCGGTGATGCTGCTCTGCGCGGCCGCCGTACGCCTCTGGGACGGGCCCGGGGTGATCTTCCGGCAGGAGCGCGTCGGCCTGTACGGGCGCCCCTTCACCCTGCTGAAGTTCCGGACGCTGCGCGCCGACGCGCACGAGTCCGCCACCCGCTGGACGGTCGCGGGCGACCGCCGGATGAGCCCGGTGGGCTCGTTCCTGCGCAAGTCCTCCCTCGACGAGCTGCCGCAGCTGTGGAACGTCGTGCGCGGCGACATGAGCCTGGTCGGCCCCCGCCCCGAACGGCCTTTCTTCGTCGCCAAGTTCTCCACCGTCCACCCCGGCTACGAGGCCCGCCACCGGATGCCCGTCGGCATCACCGGCCTCGCCCAGATCAACGGCCTGCGCGGGGACACCTCCATCGAGGACCGGGCCCGCTTCGACAACCACTACATCGACACCTGGTCGCTGTGGCAGGACCTGTGGATCCTCGCCCGCACCGCCGCCTCCTTCTTCCGCTTCCGGCTGGGGGGCAGCTGATGAGCCTCGCCGCCCCCGGCCTCCGGGCCCGGCCGGACGTACCGGGCCTGCTGCGCCGGGACTGGCCGCTGCTGCCGCTCGCCGCGACCGTGCTGTTCCTGCTCGCCCCGCTCCCGGCCGGTGACGCGACCGCCTCCGGCAAGGTCGGCCCGGCCGACGCCGCCTCGCTGCTGCTGGTCCTCGTCTGCGCCGTCCAGGCGCTGCGCGGCCGGGTGCGGGCACTGACCCCGCTCGGGGCCCTCCTCCTCGGGGCGCCGGCTGTCGGTCTCGCCGTCGCGACGGTGACCGCGGGGGATCCGTACGCCGCCCTCCCGGGCTTCGTCCGCTACCTGCAGGTCTTCGTGCTGGTCCCGGCGGCCGTGGTGCTGCTGGTGCAGGGCGCCCGGGAGTTCCGGCTCGCGGCCGGCTGCTTCGTGGTGCTGGCACTGGTGCAGGGCGCGGTGGGGGTCGTGCAGTACGCGACCCACACCGGCGCCTCCTACCAGGGCGAGGACATCAGGGCCGTGGGCACCTTCGGCCCCGGCGACGTCATGGGCATGGCCACCGTCGTCGCCTACGGGCTGGTCGTCGCGACCGCCGCCGCCCTCGCCCCCGGACTGCCCTCCCGGCTGCGGCGGATCGCCGCGGGCTGCGCACTGGTGCTGGTCCTGCCGCTGGTGCTGTCCTTCAGCCGCGGCGCCTGGATCGCCACCCTCGGCGCGGCGCTGCTGGTGATGGCGCTGGCCGGGATCCGGCGGGCCCTCACCGTGCTCGCCGCACTGGCCGCCGCCGGGGTGGTCCTCGTCGGCGGGCTCGGCGTCGGCTCGGAGATGGTCGCCGAACGGCTGACCTCCATCACCCAGGTCTCCAGCGCCCCCGACCAGTCGGTGACCGACCGTTACACGATGTGGGCCGCCGCCGAGTCGATGTGGCGCGAGCGGCCGGCCGCGGGCGTCGGCCTCAAGGGCTTCCCCGCCCACCGCGACGGCCACGCCTCGCTCGGGCTCTCCTCCGGCAGCGACACCGCCGGCGCGGGCCAGGCGTACATCCGCCAGCCGCTGCTCTCCCCGCACAACATGTACCTGCTGATCCTCAGCGAGCAGGGCCTGATCGGGCTGATCGCGCTGGCGGGCGGCTGGGCGGCCCTGCTGGTCGCGGGACTGCGGCGGCTCGCCACCGGCGCGGGCGCGCGGATGCGGGACTGCGGGCTGATCGCGACCGGGCTGCTCGTGTGGCAGCTGACCGACTTCCTCTACGCGGACATCGGCGGCCCGTCCACCGTCCTGACCGGCGTGATCATCGGTCTGGCGGCCTGGTGGGCCCTCCCCTCCCCGGCGGGCGTCCGGGGCGGCACCGGGGTACGGGGCCCGGTCCCCGAGAGTTCGAGCGGCCGGTGACGGACACCACGCCCTGGCGGCCCGCCTCCGGCCCTCCGGCCGGAGCGGGCCACACCCGTGTCCCGCCCACTGCCGGGTACGGGCCGCACGCGGCCGCGGACGGGGCGCCCGGCGGCGAGCCGGCTGCGGCGCCGCTCCCGGCGGACCCGGGCTTCGTCGCCGGGGGCCTGCCGGGCGGCGACTCCGCCGTGCGGCAACCGTCGTTCGGAGCCGCGGGCTATCCGGGCGGGGCCCCGGCGGGCTGCGGTGTGCGCGTCGCGGCGCGTGCCGCGAGCGGCCCCGCCGCCGCGCCCGCCGCCGGCGGTGTGCGGTGCGAGGGCGCGTCCGCCGCTCCGGGCGGGTCCGCCGCACCGGCCGCTCCCACCGGAGGCGGGAGCCGGTTCGGGCGCGGCCGCCGCCGGGTAGAGGCCGAGGTGTCCGCCGCCGAGCCCACCGCAGGCGCCCCCCTCGGGCGGTTCCTCGCCAAGGCCGCCGCCGTCACCGCCGGGCTGACCGCCGCCGGGTCCCTGTTCGGGCTGGTACGCGACCAGACCATCGCGCACCTCTTCGGCGCCGGGCACGACAGCGACGCCTTCCTCATCGCCTGGACCGTCCCCGAGATGGCCTCGACGCTGCTGATCGAGGACGCCATGGCGCTGCTGATGGTGCCCGCCTTCAGCCACGCCCTGGCCCGGCGGGCCGCCGGCCGCGCCGGGCTGACCCGGCGGGAGGCCCGCGCCCAGGACCCCGTACGGCTGCTGGTCGGGGCGACCCTGCCGCGGCTCCTGGTGTTCCTGGCCGTCGTCGCCTCCGTCCTCGTCGTCGCCGCGCCGGCCGTCGTCGCCGTGCTCGCGCCGGGCCTGCCCGACCCCCGCCTGGCCGTCGAGTGCACCCGCCTGACCGCGCTGACCGTGCTCTCCTTCGGTGTCGCCGGCTACTTCAGCGCCGCGCTGCGCGCGCACCGCTCGTTCGTACCGCCCGCCGCGATCTACGTCTCGTACAACATCGGCATCATCGCCACGATGGTGACCCTGCACACCCTGTGGGGCGTGCGGGCGGCCGCCGCGGGCGTCGCCGTCGGCGGGCTGCTGATGGCGCTCGTCCAGCTCCCCTCCTTCGTCCGCCACGTCGGCTTCGGCCCGCCCCGGGCCAGACGGTCCGCCGCCCCGCGCAGCCAGCGCGACCGCGACCGCCCGACCCTCATCGCCTTCGGGGTCATCGCCCCCGTCATCCTCTTCGCCGTCTTCCGCCAGTCGCAGGTCCTCGTCGAGCGGTTCCTGGCCGCCCCGCTGCCGTCCGGGGCGATCTCCCACCTCAACTACGCGCAGAAGGTCGCGCAGATGCCGATGGTGCTGTCGCTGATGATCTGCACCGTCACCTTCCCCGTCGTCGCCCAGGCCATGGCGGGCGGCGAACGCGAGAAGGCCCGCCGACGGGTGGAGCGGGACCTGGCGCTGGCCTCGCTCGCCGTCCTGATGGGCACCGCGCTCGTCATCGGCTACGCCCCCCAGATCATCCAGGTCCTCTTCGAACGCGGCGCCTTCGCCCACGAGGACACCCTCGCCACCGCCGCCGTCATGCGGGTCTACGGACTCGGACTGCTCGGCCACTGCCTCGTCGGGGCACTGTCCCGGCCCTTCTTCTCGACCGCCCGGCCCACCTGGTTCCCGGCGTTCGCGATGGGTGCCGGACTGCTCGTCAACATCGTGGCCGGAGCCTTCGCCGTCCGCTGGTGGGGCACCTACGGGATCGCCGCAGCCAACGCCGCCGGCATCTCCACCGCCGCCGTGCTGCTGCTCACCGGCCTCGGCCCGCGGATCATCGCCATCCACGTCCGCCGGGTCTCCGTCAGCATCGGACGGCTCGCGGTGGCCGCCGCCGCCGCCTGCGCCACCGGCTGGATCGCCGGGCCGATGATCCCCGATCCGCTGCTCAGCGCCGGCCTCGGCTGCCTGCTGGTCCCCGCCATGTTCGGCGCCACCGCCATGGCCATACGCGCCCTCGAAGTCACCGCCCTGCCCGGTCAGATCTCCCAGCTCACGCAGAGGTTCCGCAATGCCCGCTGACACCGACACGGCCGCCGCCGCGGTGGTCCCCGCCCGCCGGACCGCATCGCCGTGGGTCCTGATGTACCACTCGGTCGCCGAGTTCACCGACCCCGCCGAGGACCCGTACGGGATCACCGTCACCCCCCTCGCCCTGGAGGCCCAGCTGCTGTGGCTGCGCTCCCGGGGCCTGCGCGGGGTGTCGGTCGGCGAACTGCTGCGGGCCCGGGCGGCCGGCGCCGGAACCGGTCTGGTCGGACTGACCTTCGACGACGGCTACACCGATTTCCTGACCCACGCGCTGCCGCTGCTCCGGCGCCACGGCTGCACCGCCACCCTCTTCGTGCTGCCCGGACGGCTCGGCGTCGACAACGTCTGGGACCCGCTGGGGCCGCGCAAGTCCCTGCTGACCGCCGAGGGCATCCGCGAGGTCGCCGCCGCCGGGCAGGAGATCGGCTCGCACGGCCTGCTCCACCAGGACCTCACCGCGGCCTCCGACGACGTGCTCCTGCAGGAACTGCGGGGCAGCCGTGACCTGTTGCGCGAACTGACCGGAGCCCTGCCCGAAGGATTCTGCTACCCGTACGGGCACCTCGACGCCCGGGTCGTCGACGCGACGCGGGCCGCCGGATACGACTACGCCTGCGCCATCGACCCCGGGCGGCTCGCCGGCCCGCACGCCCTGCCGCGCACGCACGTCAGCCAGGCCGACGGCGGCACCCGGCTGCGGGTCAAGCACCTGCGCCACCGGGTCCGGGAACTGCGGCGGGCGGTGCACTGGTGAAGCCGATCGAGTCGGTCAAGGCGCTGCACGTCATCACCGGCCTCGGCGTCGGCGGCGCCGAGCAGCAACTGCGTCTGCTGCTGCGGCACATGCCCATGCAGTGCGACGTGCTGACCCTGACCAACCCCGGCCCGGTGGCCGAGGGGCTGCGCGCCGACGGGGTACGGGTCGTGCACCTGGGGATGCGCGGCAACCGGGACCTGGGAGCCCTGCCCCGGCTCGTGAAGTTCATCCGCCGCGGCCGGTACGACCTCGTGCACACCCACCTGTACCGGGCCTGCGTGTACGGACGCCTCGCGGCCCGGCTCGCGGGCACCGGGGCGACCGTCGCCACCGAGCACTCCCTCGGCGAGGGCGAGATCGAGGGCCGGCCGCTCTCGGGCGGGGTGCGTGCGCTGTACCTGGCCAGTGAACGCCTGGGCGCGGCGACCGTGGCCGTCTCGGACATTGTCGCCGCCCGGCTGGAGGGATGGGGGGTGCCGGCCGCGCGGGTCCACGTCGTACCCAACGGGATCGAGGCCGCCCGCTTCCGTTTCGACGAGGGCGTGCGCCGGGCCACCCGGGCCCGCACCGGGCTGCCCGAGCGGGCCTTCGTGGTCGGCGGGGTCGGCCGGCTGGTCCCGGGCAAGCGGTTCGACGTCCTGGTGCGGGCCGTGGCCGCGCTGCCGGGCGCGCACCTGCTGCTGGCCGGGGACGGTCCCGAACGGGCGGGGCTGCGCCGGCTGGCCGCCGAGCTCGGCGCGCAGAGCCGGATCCACCTGCTGGGGGAGCGGGACCCGCTGGGCGACAGCGCGGACGGCCGCACCCCCGGCATCCCGGCCCTGCTGGCCGCCATGGACGTCTTCGTCTCGCCGTCGCGGGAGGAGGCCTTCGGGCTCGCGGTCGTGGAGGCCCTGGCCGCCGGACTCCCCGTCCTGCACGTGACCTGCCCGGCCATCGACGACCTGCCCGCCGCCGAGGCCCCCGGCGCCCGCCGCATCGGCACCGGCACCGAGGAACTCGTCGCGGCGCTGCGCGGCCACATGGAGGCGGGGGGCCCCCCNCCCGCCGCATCGGCACCGGCACCGAGGAACTCGTCGCGGCGCTGCGCGGCCACATGGAGGCGGGCGCCCGCCGGCTGCCCCCGCCGCCGGTCGTGCGCCGCTACGACATCGCCCACAGCGCGCGGCGGCTGCTGGACGTGTACGACCTCGCCCTCTCGGCCGCGTCGCCCGGCGCGGCCGGGACGCCGGTCCCGGCCCGGGGCGTCGCGCAGGACCCGCAGGCACCGGAACCCGCCGCGGATCCGGGCCCGGGCCCATGCCCGGATCCGCGATCGCCGGCGGGGCCGAGGGTGCCAGGGCCCGGCTCCCCCCGGCGGACGCCGGGCGCCCGCGGCTGACCCCCACCCCCGAAGGGGTCCCGCCGGGACCCGAAGGAACCACCCTCTCCAGGAAGCGAGCACGACCATGGCCGACACCGCCGAGAAGAAGTCCGAGACGCCCGGGCAGAAGCCCGAGACGAGGGCCGACCGCCGCTCCGGGAAGAGGGCCAGGCGGCGCCTCACCCGGCCCCCCGTGTGGTGGCCGCTGCCGGCCTGCGCCGTGCTGGGGCTGGCCGCCGGCGGGGCGTACGGGGTGCTCAAGGCCCCCGAGTACGCCGCCACCAGCTATGTCGTCGCCGTGCCCGACGACACCACCGAGCCCGCCACCGCCCTCGGCTTCGCGCAGGCGTACGCCCGTATCGCCACCAGCAGTTCCACCCTCGCCTACGCGCAGCCCCGCGCGGGCATCACCGCGCGGGAGCTGCGGACCCAGGTGCGGGCCGAGACCTCCCCCGAGTCCCCGATGATCGCCATCACCGGAACCTCCCAGAGCCCCGCCGAGGCCGCCGACATCGCGAACGCGGTCGCCGACGCCCTGTCGCTGAGCAGCAACCAGGCCGCCAAGAACACCGGCGTCCAGCTGCTCCTCTTCAACCAGGCCGTGGCTCCCACCGAGCCCGCCTCCCCGTCCGCCGCCATCAGCGGCGCCGTGGGGATGTGCGCGGGCGGGCTGCTGGGCGGCCTGTGGCTGCTCGCCCGGCCCGGCCGCGCGCGGCGCCCCGAGGAGGGTGCGGTCGCGTCCGCCGCCGGTCCGGCGGCCGAGCCCGTCGTGGAGCGCGCGGCCGGGGCTCCGGCCGAGGAGTACGCCACCCTCCCCGCCCAGGGCGAGCCGGTGTCGGCCAAGGAGAAGGAGTCCGTTCGATGAGTCGGGGCTCCACCGGGGCCCTGTCGGTGACCCTGTGCCGCGACCCCCGGCAGTTCGCCGCGCTGGAAGAGCAGTGGAACCGGCTCGTCCGCGCCTGCCCCACCGCCACCCCCTTCCAGAGCCACGCCTGGCTGCACTCCTGGTGGCTGTCGTACGGGAAGGACGGCCGGCTCCGGATCGTCCTGGTCCGGCGCGGCGGGGAACTGGTCGGCGCGGCCGCCCTGATGCTCGTCCACCGGCCGATCCCGCTGCTGGTGCCGCTCGGCGGCCCGATCACCGACTACTTCGACGTGCTCGTGGCCGCGGAGCACGCCGGCGAGGTCCTGCCGGCGCTGGCCCGGGGCCTGCACCGGGCCGCCCGCGGCGCGGTGGTCGACCTGCGCGAGGTGCGCCCCGGGGCCGCCGCCGAGGAGCTGTTCCGGCACTGGCCCGGGATCGGGCGCAGGCTCGCCGACTCCACGTGCATGGAGCTGCCGACCCTGCCGTTCGACGAACTGGTCAAGCGGATGCCGGCCTCCGGCGCCCAGCGGGTGCGGGCCAAGCTGCGCAAGACCGACGCGGCCGGGATCGAGGAGCACGAGGCCACCGAGCACGAAGTGCCGCGCGCGGTACGGAACCTGCTGCGCCTGCACGAGAAGCAGTGGCGCGGCCGCGGGGTGACCCCGGAGCACCTGCGCCCCCGCTTCGCCGAGCACCTCACCCGGGCCACCCGGCGGATGGTGCGGGCGGGGGAGGGCCGGCTGACGGAGTTCCGGCTCGACGGGAAGGTGGTGGCGGCCAACGTCACGCTGCTGTCCGCGGGACTGAGCGGCGGCTACCTCTACGGGGCGGACCCGGACCTGCGGGCGCGCAAGGTGGACGTGGCGACGCTGCTGCTGCGCTACGAGGCCGGGCGGGCGCTGGCGGAGGGCCGGCCGGTGGTGAGCTTCCTGCGGGGCAGCGAGCCGTACAAGAACCACTGGCGGCCCGAGACGGTCGTCAACCAGCGTTTCCTGATGGCACCGAGCGCGCTCGCGCCCCTGCTGCGGCTGCACGAGTCGCAGGTGACGGGGCGCGAGCGGGCGGTGGGCGCGCTGCGGGAGGCGCTGCCGGCCGCCAGGGACTGGCGGGCGCGGCTCAACGAACTGCGGGTGCGATGACCCGTCTAGAAGGGCCAGAAGCCGAAGTCCTTCCCCAGGTCGATCGTGACGCAGACCGACTGCTTGCCGACGAGCTCGGACAGCCACTCGCCGAAGTTGAGCGGTACGCACCACTGCCTGCTGTTGAGCGGCGGCTGCTGCGGCTGCGGCTGCGGCTGCGGCAGGGGCTCGGCGGGAGTGGGCTCGGGCTTCGGTACGACCGGGCTCGGCGTGACGGGCGCCGGTGCCACCGGCGAGGGCGCCGCGGGGGAGGGCTTCGGCACCTCGGGACTCGGAGCGGCCGGAGTCGGGCCGACCGGGGTCGGCACCTCGGGGCTGGGCACGACCGGGCTGGGCACGACCGGGCTCGGTGCGACCGGAGTCGGCACTTCCGGGCTCGGCGCGACCGGGCTCGGTTCGGGCGCGGGCTCGGTGACCTGGGGCGTCGGGACCAGCGGGGTCGGGACAGCGGGCGTCGGGATCTGCGGGGTCGGGACAGCGGGCGTCGGGATCTGCGGGGTCGGGACAGCGGGCGTCGGGAACTGGGGCGTGGGCACGGCCGGGGTCGGCACCACCGGCGTGGGCACCACGGGGGTCGGCACCACGGGTGTGGGCACGACCGGCGTCGGCACGACCGGGGTGGGCACCACCGGGCCGGGCGCCTCCGGCGTCAGCGCGTCCCGGAAGACCTTCGAGGACTCGGGGTTCTGCTTGCACTGCCACACGCCGTGCGGGCAGTAGTCGGTGATGGTGTGGTAGAGCGGCTTGTGCTGCTCGATCCACCGCAGCATGCGCCGTACGTACTCCGGGTTGTCCCCGCGCCGGAACAGCCCCCACTCCGGGTACGAGATCGCCTTGCGGTGCGCCCGCGCGAAGTCGACGTGCTTCTGGAGCCCGTACGGCTGGGAGATCTGCTCGTCGAAGGTCTCTCCGGGCGCCTGGTCGTAGGAGTCCATCCCGATGATGTCGACGTGGTCGTCGCCCGGGTAGCACTTCGTCCAGCCGATCGCGTCCGTACCCCTGCTCGGGGCGAAGTCGAACTTGAACTTCTGGCCGGGCACGGCGCGCATCACGTCGACGACGCGCCGCCAGTACACCTTCCAGTTCGCCGGGTCGGGACGGCACCGGTGGGTGTAGGTGACGCCGTTCATCTCCCAGCCGAGCACGATCACGGTGTCGGGGACCCCCAGCGACACCAGCCGCTCGGCGAGCCGGCGGAAGTGCTCGTCGTGGTCGCCGCGCGCGCCCGCCCGGATCAGCCGGGCCACCTTCTGGTCGGGCACCCGCGCCTCGTTGCGCTCCTGCATGGGCACGTTGAGGACGAACATCCGGTCGTCGTCCGCCAGCCGCCACCGCGCCCAGTCCTCCAGGAAGGAGACCCGGCCCTCGATGCCGGCCCACTGGTCGCCGGGAAGATAGGTGTGGCCGACCCGGATCTCCCGGCCGCCCAGCCAGCGCGAGAGGTACCGGATGCGGGCCACCCCGTTGGGCCCGTAGTCGAGATAGGCGCCCATGGCGATCCCGGAGTCCCCGGTCCGGTTCTCGTCGGGCGCCGCGAGGGCGGCCCCGGTGGCGAGCAGTCCGGCCGTGACCGTACCGACGCAGGTGCTCGCCAGTCGGCGGCGTGGTCTGGACATGGCGTCTCCCGAGCTTTCCCGAATCGGTGTGCTTGTCGAAGACGTTAGGCATCAGATCTGACGAACTGCCTGTTCGGTGACTGCCGCATAGGCCATTCGCAGCTCCACACCACCCCCGCTTGGTCCGACTAGGTGAAAGACACCGTTGCCATGCACGCGTTCGCCAACCATGTGCCCGCCGTTGTGCTCAGACTCGACCGCAATCCGTTCCACCACGGGACCCTCGGCGCCGTCAGATCCCTCGGCCGCAAGGGCGTGGAGGTCCATGCCGTCGTCGAGGCCGGGGGAGGTCCCATGGGACGTTCGCGGTACCTGTGCGCCGCGCACCCCGGGCCCGTCGGCGGACTGGACCCGGAGACGCCCGAGGCCCTGCTGGAGTGCCTGACCGCGGTGTCGGAGCGGATCGGCCGCCCCGCCGTGCTCATCGCCATGGACGACCTGAGCGCCATCGCCGTGGCCCGGGTCGCCCCGGCGCTCCGCGACCGTTTCCGGATCCCCCATCAGCCCGACAACCTGCCCGCCCGGGTGGCCGACAAGGCCGAGTTGTCCAGGCTCTGTTCACGGTGGGACGTCCCGCATCCGGAGACCGTGGTCCCGGCGAGCGGGGCCGAGGCGGCGGAGGCGGCCTGGCGGCTGGGCCTGCCGGTGGTCGCCAAGTGGAGCCGGCCCTGGCTGCTGCCCGCCGGGGCGGACGGACTGCGCAGCACCACCCTCGTGCACACGACCGCCGAGGCGCTCCGGCTGTACGAGCGCTCCGCCGAGGCCGGGAGCCGGCTGCTGCTCCAGCGGTTCCTGCCGGCCGGCCCGGACACCGACTGGTTCTTCCACGGCGCCTTCACCCGGGGCGGCCGTCCGCTGCTCGCCGGATCGGGCCGCAAGGAGCTGTCCTGGCCGGTGCGCACGGGGCTGACGGCGGTGGGCCGCTGGCTGCCGGATCCGGCGGTGGAGGAGGCCGCGCTGCGGCTCGCCGAACGCCTCGGCTACCAGGGCATCCTGGACCTTGACTTCCGCCGGGACGAGCACGGGGTCTTCCGGCTGGTGGACTTCAACCCCCGTCCGGGCGCGCAGTTCAGGCTGTTCACGGACGCCGCCGGACTGGACGTGGTCCAGGCGATGTACCTGGATCTGACGGGCCAGCGGGTCCCGCAGCCCTCGGGCGGCGCGGGCCGGGTCTTCGTCGCGGAGAACTACGCGCTGCTGGCCGCCGTCCGGGGCCGGTCCCTGCCGCGTCGCCGGCCGGCGGCGGACCCCGCGCCGCCGAAGCAGGGCCCGGCCGCGGAGCGGGCGCGGGTCGAGGCGGCCTGGTTCGCCGCGGATGACGTCCGGCCGTTCCTGGCCATGCTCGCCGCGTTCCTGGGACGCGGCGCGGCCAAGGGGGTACGGGTCCTGCGCGGTGTCCCGGCGCAGGGCCGCCGCACGGCGCGCGCGGTCGTCCGCGCGCCCCGCCAGCGCGGGCGGGAGCAGCCCGGCGTGGGCTCCGCGGGGGCGGTCTCCCGTCCCGTTCCGCCGGAGGCCTCGGCCGAGCCGGACGAACTGGTGACGCGTTGACCGGGCCGGGGCCGGGGCGGGGGCCGGAGCATGGGCCGGCGGGCGGGAGCGGGCCGGTGGCCATCGAGCCGGAGGAGCGGCCGTGACGCGGATCGACGATCTGGTGGTGATCGGCGCGGGCCCGTACGGGCTGTCGATCGCCGCCCACGCGGCCGGCGCGGGTCTCGGCGTACGGCTGCTGGGGAGGCCCATGGCCTCGTGGCGCGACCACATGCCCGAGGGCATGTACCTGAAGTCGGAGCCCTGGTCCTCCAACCTCTCCGCGCCGGACGGGCGGTACACCCTGGCCGAGTACTGCGCCTCCCTCGGAACGGTCGCGGAACACGGCACTCCGCTGCCCATCGGCACGTTCAGCGCGTACGGGATGTGGTTCGCCCGGCACGCCGGGCCGCAGGTGGAGGAGGTGACCGTCACGGAGGTGACCCCGCAGGGCGACGGCTTCCGCGTCCGCACCGCCGAGGGACCGCCCCTGCTCGCCCGTACGGTCGCCGTCGCGGCCGGGGTGATGCCCTTCGTCCACCACCCCGAGGCGCTGCGGGAGCTCCCGCCCACCCACTACTCGCACAGCAGCGGCCACCGGGACCTGTCCGGCTTCGCGGGCCGTGAGGTCGCCGTGCTCGGGGCCGGGCAGGCGGCCCTGGAGACCGCCGCCCTGCTGGCCGAGCAGGGTGCCCGGCCGTGCCTGGTCGCCCGGCGCTCCCGGCTGAACTGGAACACCGTCCCGCAGCCGCTGAGCCGGCCCCCGCTGCGCGCCCTGCGCGAACCGCACAGCGGGCTCGGCACGGGCTGGCGCAGCTGGGTGTGGTCGGAGCTGCCCTGGGCGGTGCGCCGGCTGCCCGCGCACACCCGGGAGCGGATCGCGTCGACCGCGCTGGGCCCGGCGGGCGCCTGGTGGCTGCGGGACCGCTTCGAGGGGCGCGTGCCCGCGCTGCTCGGACACCGCTTGCACCGGGCGGTGGCGGTGGGCGAGCGGACGCGGCTCGGGCTGACCACGCACGCGGGCGAATCGGTGGTCCTGGACGTCTCCCACGTCGTCGCGGCCACCGGCTTCGCCCCTGACCTGGCCCGGCTGGAGTTGCTGGACGCGGGGCTGCGCGCCGCGCTGACGACCGTCGGCAACGGCAGGGCCCCGGAGCTGGGCCCCGGCTTCGAGTCCTCGTGGCCCGGGCTGTTCTTCGCGGGGCTGCTGGCGGCTCCCTCATTCGGCCCTTCCATGCGATTCGTGCACGGTGCGGGCTTCACGGCGGGGAGACTGGTGAGAGGAGTCCGCAAGCGCCTCGGTGCCCGGGGTCCGCGGCCGGGCTCCCCCGGGGGCGCCCGGCCCGGCCGGGCCGCTTCCTCCGGGCCGGGTCCGGGGGTGCCTCCGGGGCATCCGAAGACGTACCTGCGGTGAGATCCGCGGGGAGAAGGGGTCCGTGATGAGCGCGGAGCGAGCACAGGGCCGCGGCTGGGTACGCATTCCCGCCAGCCGTGGCGAACAGTCCGCCACGGCCATGACCGCCGGGCACGACCGGTCCCCGCACCCGGGCCAGTACCCGGGCGGACATCCGGGCCAGTACCCGGGCCCGTACCCCGGGCAGCACTCGGGCCAGTACCCCGGGCCGTACGCGGGCCCGTACGCGACGGCCTCCGCCGCCGACCAGCCCACGATCTACCTCTCCGTCGTCCAGCGCTGGCGGGAGGCCGGGCGCACCCTGCCGGGCCAGCCCGACGAGGAGTGGGAGCGCCTGATCTCCCAGCCGTACTGGCCCGGCCGGTAGGGGGTGCGGAAGGTGGCAGCGGCGGAGCGCGACGGACCCGGGCCGGGCCGGCGGATCCCCGTGACCGATGCCGGCGAGCGGCTCGCGCTGAACGGCATGGGCAGCTTCGAGTGGGACCTGGGCTCGCGGACGGTGGCGCTGGACGCGGCCGCCATGGCCGTCTTCGACGTGGAGCCGGAGGAGTACGACGGGACCGCGGAGGGCGCCGCCCTGCGCGTCCGGCCCGAGGACGCGGCCCGGCTGCGCGAGACCATCGCCGGTGTCCTGGAGGAGGGCGGCGAGACCTTCGGCGCGTACTTCACGGTGCACCGGCGCGACGGCCGTGACCAGTGGACGCACACCACGGGCCGGGTGGTGCGGGACGCGGAGGGGCAGGCGCTGCACATCGCCGGGATCGTCCGGGACGCGGCGGCGGAGCTCGCCCACGCGACGCTGCTGCGCAAGCTGGAGGCGGCCCGTGCGCAGCAGACGACGATCGTGCAGCGGACCACCGAGGCCCTGTCGAGGGCGGTGACCGTCGACGACGTCACGGCCGCGCTGACCGGGGCGGGCGCGCTGGAGCGGCTCGGGGCGGACGGCCTGGCCCTGGGGCTGGTCGAGGGCGGCACCATGAAGATCATCGCGCTCAGCGGGGAGTCGCTGGAGATCCTCGGCGAGCGCCGGTTCACACGGATGGACGGGTCGCTGCCGCTCTCGCACGCGGTGCTGACCCGGCAGGCACGTTTCGTCACCTCGCTCGGCGAGCTCGGCGGCGAGTTCCCGCTCCTCGCGGACTACCTGGGCCGCATCCGCTTCGAGGCCGCCGCCTACCTGCCGCTGATCGCCCAGGCCAAGGCCATCGGCGGGCTGGTCCTCTTCTACCGCCGGCGCGAGGAGTTCAGCCCCGAGGAGCGCAACCTGTGCCTGGGCCTCGCGGGCATCGTGGCCCAGTCGCTCCAGCGGGCACTCCTCTTCGACCAGGAGCGGGAGTTCGCGACCGGGCTGCAGGCGGCCATGCTGCCGCGCCGGATCCCGGAGATCTCCGGCGGGGAGATCGCGGTCCGCTACCACGCCGCCTGGAGCGGGCGGGAGGTCGGCGGGGACTGGTACGACGTGATCGCGCTGCCCCGCAACCGGGTCGGCATCGTCGTGGGCGACGTACAGGGCCACGACACGCACGCGGCGGCCATCATGGGCCAGCTGCGGATCGCGCTGCGGGCGTACGCGGGGGAGGGCCACCCGCCGTCCACGGTGCTGGCGCGGGCCTCGCGCTTCCTCGCCGAGCTGGACACCGAGCGGTTCGCCACCTGCATGTACGCGCAGGTGGACCTGGAGACGGGCGGCGTACGCGCGGTCCGCGCGGGCCACCTCGGCCCGCTGATCCGCCACACGGACGGGCGAACGGGCTGGCCCAACGTGCGTGGCGGCCTGCCGCTGGGGCTGGCCTCGGCCTTCGAGCAGGAGGAGTTCCCCGAGACCCAGCTCGACCTGGTTCCCGGCGAGACGCTGGTGCTGTGCACCGACGGCCTCGTGGAGGAGCCCGGTACGACCATCACCGCGGGTATGGACGCCCTCGCCCACGCCGTGCGCAGCGGCCCCCAGGACGCCGGGGCGCTCGCCGACCACCTCTCGGACCGGCTGTGGGAGCGCTGGGGCTCCGGGGACGACGTGGCGCTGCTGGTGCTGCGCAGGGCCCCCGACCCCGGCACCCACCGGGCGCCGCGCATCCACCAGTACATCCACCAGGCCGACCCCGAGGGCCTCTCGGACGCCCGCTACGCGCTGCGTCAGGCCCTGCGCGACTGGGGTGTGCCGGAGCTCGCCGACGACGTGGAGGTGGCGGCGGGGGAGCTGCTGGTCAACGCCCTGCTGCACACCGACGGCGGGGCGGTGCTGACCATGGAGGTGCTCCCGGAGCCGGTCCGCAGGATCCGGCTGTGGGTCAAGGACCGCTCCAGCGTGTGGCCGCGCCGGCGCAGCCCGGGCGAGGCGGCCACCACCGGGCGCGGACTGCTCCTGGTGGACGCCCTGGCCACGCACTGGGGTGTGGAGTCCCGGGGCGACGGCAAGGCGGTGTGGTGCGAGTTCGACGTCGGCGGCAGCCCCCGGAGCGCGGGGTGACCGGCCGGACACGTCGAGTTGTGGGCGGCGCGAGCCGGGGTGATGATGCCGACCATGGAACGGAACGCGCTGTGCGCAGGCTGAGCAGGGGTGCCGTGACCGGCATCCTCGCCGCGCTCCTGCTGGCCGCCGCCGGAGTGCCCACGGTCGTGGACTGGACGACAGGGCGACCGCACGCCGACCCCGGGTGCCAGACGGTGGCCTTCATGTCGATGACGGGCGTCGCACCCGAGTGCCGGTCCCGGTAGCGGCGGCTACCGGGAGGGCGCCACGGCCGCGCACGGCTTCAGTGCCTGCGGACCTCGACGTCCTTCGTGTCCTCGGCGACCGTGGCGACCGACTTCGGCATCAGGCCCGAGAGACGGACCTCCTGCAGCTCGGCGGTGACCACCGCGCGGCCCGGGCGCACCTTCACCCAGCGGCCCGGGGCGGTGGCCACCCACCGGCGCTCCGTGCCGTCGCAGACGGGCTGCTCCGCGCCGACGCTCAGCCGGTGGCCGTCCTCCTGGACGACGGTCGCCCTGATCTGCATCGCCCCCGCGGGTGACGCCTGCTCGCAGTGGTAGGACCCGGAAAGGGTGACGGTGCCGTCCGCCGCGACGTACGCCTCGTGATGTACGGAAATACCTTGACTGAAAACGGTGGCGCCGGCCGGAGCGCCGAACAGCGTGGTGGCGGCCAGTGCGGAGAAGGCCGCCAGGGCCATTCGGCGGGCGGAGATGCGCATTCTTCCTCCAAGGGGTGCGGACGGCGGGATTCCGCCGGAACGCATTGTGCTGGCAGGTGGCCGTACGCACTTGCTCCGCACCCTCGTGTCGTTGTGTGCAATTGCCTGCCCGGGCGCGTGAGACTGGCCGCACCACGTCCCCGAAGGGATCCCGCATGCGCCAGCCCGCTCTCCCCGTCCTCCCCGGCCTCGCCCTGCTCCCGCTCCTGCTGCTCGGCGCCACCGCCTGCCAGAGCGCTCCCGGGGGAGCCGCCCTCGCCCCCGCCGCGGCGCCGGCCGTCCCGGTGGACGACGGGGCTCCGGGGGGTGAGGGCGGTCCCGTGCGGCCGGGCGCGAAGGATGCCCATGTGGGCGACGCCGTACGGGTGCACGGCTCGCAGGTGGGGCGCCACCTGGAGGTCGTGCTCGGCGCCTATGTGGACCCCGCGGTCAGCACGGACAAGAACTACGCGCCGGCGGCCGGCAAGCGCTGGGTGGCCGCCTCGATGTCGTTCGTCAACGTGGGCGGTGCCTCGTACGGGGCGCTCGGACGCATGTGGGCGCACGACGGCGCGGGGCAGCGCCACCCGGTGGTTCCCACCGGTGAGCTGACGACCGGCAAACCGATCGTCTTCGATTCCCTCGCGGTCGGTGAGCGGGCAGAGGGATGGGTGGTGTTCGAAATCCCGGAAAACGCTCGCATTGAGCGACTCGAATACCAGGACACGAACATCAGGGCGAATACCGGAGAGGGATTCTGGGCCGTCTAGCCCGCCCGGGTGAAAGGCCGTGAAAGGCCCGGGCGCGGGACCACTAGGGTGCGGCGCATGACTTCTACACAAGCCGAAATCGACCGGTCCCAGCTCGGCACCCTTTCGGTGCTCGCCTGGATCGGCGACCCCTCCGAGGCGCACGACATCCCGTACCTCCTCGCCTACACCCTGGGCGACGGCCCGGGGGGCCGGGAGGCCGGTGAGGCGGCGGCACGCGGGCTGCTGGAGGAGATCGGCCTGCCCATCGGCGACGTCGTCATGGACGGCACCCGCAACCCGGCCGGCTTCCCGGTGCAGATCCTGCTGGAAGGCAACCAGATCGCGCTCACCCTGCCCGGGATGAACGCGCAGTGCACCGCCCCCGACGAGTGGGTCGCCGCGGCCGACGAGAGCGGCCAGGCCTACTTCCTCTTCGCCACGCGCGCCTGGCCCGAGGCGGTCCCGGGGCGCCCGGTCGACGCCAAGACCCTCCAGGCCTTCGCGGGCGACGAGGAGGTCCTCACGGGCAGCGCCCACTGCGTCCTCTCCGTGCGGCGCCTGCAGAAGTAGCCGCCCGCCGGGCGTCCGCCGCGCGCCCCACCCGCTCCGGCCGCCGGGCTCCCAGCCTGCCCGGTGGCCGGTCCCCGCCCCAGGGTGTCCGGCGGATCAGGGCCGTTCGAAGGCGAATTTGAGCGAGCGGACCCGGTTGTCGAAGTTCGAGCCCGCCAGGTCCGGCAGGCCCACCGCGCGCAGCCCGACCGGCCGGGTCAGCAGCTCGCGGAAGAGCGCCTTCATCTCGACCCGGGCCAGGTGCGCGCCCAGACAGAAGTGCGGGCCGCCGCCGCCGAAGCCCAGGTGCGGATTGGGCGAGCGCGTGATGACGAAGGCGTCGGGGTCGGGGAAGACCGACTCGTCGCGGTTGGCGGAGGCGTAGTACAGGACCACCTTGTCGCCCGGCTGCAGGACGCGGCCGCCCAGGGTGTGCTCGGCGACCACCGTCCGGCGGAACTGGATGATCGGCGTCGAGTGCCGGATCATCTCGTCCACCGCGCCGTCCGCGTACGTCTCGAAGTCCGACAGCAGCAGGTCCCGCTGGTCGGGGTGGTCGGTCAGCAGGGTCAGCCCGTGGGTGATGGCGTTGCGGGTGGTCTCCACCCCGGCCACCATCAACAGCGAGAAGAAGGCGCCGAGTTGGCGGGCCCCGAGGGCCTGTCCGTCGACGTTCGCGCAGACCAGCGCCGAGATCAGGTCGTCGGTGGGGTTCCTGCGCCGCTCCCGGCCGATGCCCGCCACCATCCGCTGCATCCGGGCCAGCGCGCGCAGCCCGCGGCCGGGCATCCGCAGCCGGGAGGCCAGGCCGCGCTCCACGCCGATGTTCTCGGAGGCGTGGTTGACCCGGTCGGCGATCTCGGCACGGAACCGCTCCGGGATGCCCATCATGTTGCAGATGACCTCCAGCGGCAGCCGTGAGGCCACCGCCGAGACGAACTCATCGGGCCGGTCGGCCAGGACGTCGTCCACGATGCGCGCGGCCACGGCATGGATGTCGGCCTCGGCCGCCGCCAGCAGACGCGGGGTGAAGGCCCGCTGGACGATCTTGCGGAGCTGGGCGTGGTCCGGGCCGTCGAGGTTGACCATCGAGTCGCCGAACAGGGCGCGGACCCAGCGGGCCGGCTCGGGGGTGGTCACCCCGGGGGCGCTCGCGAAGACCTTGGGCAGCCGGCTGGCCTCCTGCACATGGGCGTGGCGGACGAGGGCCCAGTGCCCGGCCCCCTCGGGCACGAACACGGGGCCCTCGACAGCGCGGAGGCGGGCGAAGGCGGCGAGCCGGTGCGCGGGCGGCTGCTGCCAGAAGCCCGGCTCGGCCAACTCCCTGCCGGGATCGGTGCCGTGGCGTTGTGCCGGGAGTGTCATGGCCGTGCCTCCAGTCGGGCGGTGGGTGCTGCTCGTTCTGCGCTGGAGAACGGCGGCGGGGGCGCGGGGGTGACGGTCCGGCCGGCCCCGCCGCTACCGGGCCGGGACGCCCGGCCGGACCGGGGCGCCCGGCCGCCCGGCCAGGATCATGCCGACGGTGACCGTGACCACGGCGACGAGTCCGGCGTAGAGGACGGCGTAGGCGCCCGTCCAGGTGCAGGCGAGGGTGACCAGGGCGGCGACCGGCAGCACCAGCTGCTGGGCGAGGCCGCGCTTGAAGTGGCGCGAGTGCAGCAGCCACACCATGAACAGGAAGGCCGCGGCCGGGACCATGACCGAGGCGTTCGCCGCGACCTGGGAGATGTGCGCCTTGCCGACCGCGTGCTCGACCGCGACCTCGATGCCCGCACCGATCGCCGCACCGGACGCGAAGACCAGCAGGTGGCCGTAACCCCACGGAATGGCATCCCGGTTGGAGTTCAGGTGCTCGTGCATCGGTACGGCGAAGTAGATCCACCACGCGGCGAACACGATCAGAAGCCCGCCCGCGGCGATGGGGAGCAGCAGGTCGAGGGCCTCGTGCTCGTCGAGCGCCGACTTCACCGCCACCGTGCTCGCGGCGATCGTCTCGCCCAGCACGATGATGGTGAACAGGCCGTAGCGCTCCACGATGTGGTGCGCGTGCCACGGCGTCTGGTGGCCGCGCTCGGCGATCACCGGAACCAGCAGCTCGGCCGCGACGAGGACCAGGAACAGCCAGCGCTTGGCTTCGTCCGGCGCGAACAGCAGGCCCACCCAGCCGATCTGGCAGATCACCAGCCCGGCCGCGTACGTCACTGCCGCTGTGCCGGCCGGGCCGCTCTCCCCGGCGGCGGCCCGCAGCCACTGCGCCGTCAGCGCGACGCGCATGATGATGTAGCCGATGACGGCGACGGTCCAGTCGTTCTCGTCGAAGGCCGCGCCCACCCCGGCCGCGTAGACGAGCACACCGGCGATCTGGACGAGCGTCGCGATCCGGTACGGCACGTCGTCGCAGTCGTAGGCGGAGGCGAACCAGGTGAAGTTCATCCAGGCCCACCACACGCCGAAGAAGACGAAGAAGTAGCCGATCACCCCGGTGCCGGGATGGCCCTCCGCGAGCGCGTGCACCAGCCGGGCGCCGGCCTGCGCGATCGCGACGACG
This sequence comes from Streptomyces yangpuensis, assembly GCF_001005295.1. Lineage (GTDB taxonomy): Bacteria > Actinomycetota > Actinomycetes > Streptomycetales > Streptomycetaceae > Streptomyces > Streptomyces yangpuensis. Next base: position 364,483 of record NZ_LBMK01000004.1, read on the forward strand.
AAACAGAGGTCGAAGAACAGCTCCAGTGGCGTCGAGGTGCGGTGGTGCTCCTCGCGGCTGCGGGCGGTCATCGGGGTGTAGGCCATACCGGCCAGAAGAACAGAGGAACCGGCTTCCGGCGGGTCGGGCGCGCTGTCCGGGCGGCCGCTGTGCCCCGGGCGGACGCCGGTGCCGGGCGCCGCGGGCCAGGCGGGACTTCGACGACAGGGCCTGGACCGGCCGGCGGGCCCGGGGCGTCGGGAGACGGAGGGCACCCCCGCAGTACACGGCCGCCCTGAAGCAGGGGCCTGGTGGTGCCAAGCCCGCCCCGGAGCCGAGGCCCCCGGCCGGCAGTGTCCGGTCCCGGCATGCGGAAGGGGCGGCGTACGCCGACGGTGTCGGAGTACGCCGCCCCTGGTGCGGCGGGTCACGGGCTGCTTCGGGGCTGCTGGGTGGCGGCTTCGGGTTACTTCGGGTCCTGGCGGAACTTCGAGGCGGACCAGCGGTGGCCGAGTACCGCGAGGCCCAGGCACCAGGCGAGGGCCAGCCACCCGTTGTTGCCGATCTCGGTGCCGAGGAGGAGGCCCCGGAGGGTCTCGATGGCGGGGGTGAAGGGCTGGTACTCGGCGATCGGCCGGAACCAGCCCGGCATCGCCTCGATCGGGGTGAAGGCGCTGGAGATGAGTGGCAGCAGGATCAGCGGCATCGCGCTGTTGCTGGCGGCCTCGGCGTTGGGGCTGGCCATGCCCATGCCGACGGCGATCCAGGTGAGGGCGAGGGCGAACAGGGCGAGGAGGCCGAAGGCGGCAAGCCATTCCAGGGCGGTGGCGTCCTTGGAGCGGAAGCCGATGGCGACGGCGACGGCGCCGACGAGGACGACGCTGGCGACCGACTGCAGGACGCTGCCGACCACGTGCCCGATGAGGACCGAGCTCCGGTGGATCGCCATCGTCCGGAAGCGGGCGATGATCCCCTCGGACATGTCGGTGGCGACGGACACCGCCGCCCCGATCACGGTGGAGCCGATGGTCATCAGCAGGACGCCCGGGACGACGTACGCGATGTAGTCGGAGCGGTCGGCGCCGCCCATGCCCGCGCTCATCACGTCGCCGAAGATGTAGACGAACAGGAGCAGCAGCATCACCGGGGTGAGCAGCAGGTTCAGCGTCAGGGACGGGTAGCGCCGGGCGTGCAGGAGGTTGCGGCGCAGCATCGTGGAGCAGTCGCGGGCAGCGAGGGTGAGCGAGCTCATCGGACGTTCTCCTTGGGCTGGGCGGGGATGGCGGCGGCGCTGCCGGTCAGGGCGAAGAAGACGTCGTCGAGGTCGGGGGTGTGGACGGTCAGCTCGTCGGCCTCGATGCCGGCGGAGTCCAGCCGGTCCAGTACGGAGCGCAGGTCGCGCTGGCTGCCGTCGCTGGGGACCTGCAGGGAGAGGCTCTCGTCGTCGCGGGTGGCCCCGGGCAGGGCGAGGGCGGCGGCCCGGTAGGCGGCCGGGTCGGTGAAGCGGAGCCTGACGTGTCCGCCGGGGACGAGCCGCTTGAGTTCTTCGGCGGTCCCCTCGGCGGCGATCCGCCCGCCGTCGAGCACGGCGATGCGGTCGGCGAGCTGGTCGGCCTCCTCCAGGTACTGGGTGGTGAGGAAGACGGTGACGCCGCCGGTGACGAGCTCGCGGATGATCTGCCACATGTTGTGACGGCTGCGGGGGTCGAGGCCGGTGGTGGGCTCGTCGAGGAAGATGACGCGCGGGCCGCCGACCAGGGTCATGGCGATGTCGAGGCGGCGCTTCATGCCGCCGGAGTAGGTGGCGGCGGGCTTCTTCGCGGCCTCCACCAGGTCGAAGCGTTCCAGGAGTTCGCCGGTGACCCGGCGTCCTTCCTTCCGGGACAGGTGGTGCAGGTCCGCCATGAGGAGCATGTTCTCCTCGCCGGTGATCAGGCCGTCGACGGCGGAGAACTGGCCGGTGACGCCGATCGCGGCGCGGACCGCCTGCGGGTCGGCGGCCAGGTCGTGGCCGGCCACGCGCAGTTCGCCGGCGTCGGCGGTGACGAGGGTGGAGAGGATCTTGACGGCGGTGGTCTTGCCGGCGCCGTTCGGGCCGAGCAGGGAGAAGACCGTGCCGGCCGGTACGGCCAGGTCGATGCCGTCGAGGACCTTCTTGTCGCCGTAGGACTTGCGCAGCCCGCGTGCTGCGATGGCCGGTTCGGTCATGGGGAGAGCTCCTTCGGGGGCTGCGGGGCAGGGGTTGGGGGCCGGGGGCTGGGGCCGGGGCAGGGGCCGGGGTTCAGAGGCTGCGGGCGGTGATGTCGCCGTAGGCGGTGGTGGCGTGGATGGCGAGGCCGGCGCCGGTGCCGTCGTTCTTGAGGGCGTTGCGGACGCGGCCGTAGGAGGTGCCGGCGTCGAGGGTGGCGGCGGCACCGCGGGCGGCGCCGACGGTGATGTCACCGGCCTGGGTGTGCAGGACGACCGAGCCGTGCACGGCCTCATTGATGCGCAGGTCGCCCTTCTGGGTGCTGATCTGCGCGGGTCCGCCGAGGCGGCCGACGGTGATGTCACCGGCCTGGAGGGCCAGGCGTGCGCTCGCGGTCTCGTCGAGCTTGACCTCGCCGTGCGCGCTCTCGAGGGTGACGTCGCCGAGCCGTCCGACGCCCCGGATCTCGGCGCTCGCGGTCCTGGCCTCGACGCGGGAACCGGCGGGGAGCTGGACGGTCACCTCGACGGAGCCGGGGGTGCCGAGGATCCGGGTCTTCGGCTCGGCGGCGGTGATCCGCAGGACGCCGTCGGCGTACTCGACCGTGATCTGCTCCGCGGCCTTCACGTCGCGGCCCTTGGAGGTGTCGGCCGGGAGGATCTCGACGGTGGTGTCGGCGCGGTCGGCGGCGATGAAGCGGACGCGGCCGGCGGGGATGTCCAGGACGGCGGCGATCGGGGCGGTGGTGGCGAACTGCTGCATGGTGCTTCTCCTTCGTCGTCGGCGGCGGCGCCCTTGCGGCCCGCTGTTTCCGATGAATGAAAAGCTACGTTGCGTTCGAGGCTGCGGCAACTATTTCGTTGCGTAGAAGTGTTGTCATTGCAGGTCAGTGCGTGGAAATCGTTGCAACGGCTCCAGGGTTAAAGCAATAGAAGGCGAGGTTCCGTTGCAATGGAGTGAGGATGAACGCTATGCTGGAGTCTCCACGGACCACAGAAGGAGACAGCGATGCCGGGAGGCAGGCTCACTCAGCAGGAACGCCAGCAGATCGCCCTGGGGGTGGCCGACGGCCTCGCCTACGCCGAGATCGCCAGGCGCCTGGACCGTCCGACCTCGACGGTCACCCGCGAGGTCATGCGCAACGGCGGCCCCGCCGGGTACCGGGCGGAAACGGCCCACCGCGCCACCGAGCGGCGCGCCCGACGGCGCAGGCCCGCCGCGGCCCGGGGTGCGGGTCCGTCCGCCCTGCCGCACGGCCGCGACCCGGAGGCGGTGGCCGAGTACGAGGAGCGGTTCACCGCCGTGATGATGCAGTCGGGGCTGTCCAACAAGATGACCGCGCGGGTGATGGTCTGTCTCCTCACCGCCGATTCCGGCAGCATGACCGCCGCCGAACTCGTCGAGCGCCTCCAGGTCAGCCCGGCGTCCATCTCCAAGTCGATCGCCTTCCTGGAGGGGCAGGCCCTCGTCCGCCGGGAGCGCGACGAGGGGCGCCGCGAGCGCTACGTCATCGACGAGAACCTCTGGTACCAGTCGATGGTCGCCAGCGTCCGCGCCCTCAATCAGCAGGTCGACATCGCCCGGCAGGGCGCCGGCGTCCTCGGCCCGGGCACCCCGGCCGCCGTCCGCCTGGAGAACGTCGCCCGCTTCCTCGACTTCGTCGCCGAAAGCCTCGCCCGCGCGGCGGAGCAGGCCCGCGACGTCCTCCAGGTGAAGGCGGAAACGACCTCGGGCGTCCCCGACACCGACGCCGGGGCGTGACGGCAGGTCAGGCCGGTTCGGGTGGTCCGGGTGCCGGAAACCGCAGGACCTTCGGTCCGCAGCTCGGGACCAACGCGGCAGCCGACGATCGGTCAGAAGGCGTGGAATGGAGGCACGCGACCAAGCTGATGGGAAGGTGCGGACGATGACTGCCACCCCTGCGCAGACCACGACGAGCGGTGCGGCCTGGCAAGGCTTCAAGGGCGGCCTGTGGCGCGAAGCCGTCGACGTGCGCGACTTCATCCAGCAGAACTACACCCCCTACGAGGGCGACGACGCCTTCCTCGCCGGCCCCACCGAGCGCACCACCGCCGTGTGGAAGGCGATCACGGACAGGTTCCCGGAGGAGCGCCGCAAGGGCGTGCTGGACATCGCCCACGACATCCCGTCGACGATCACCGCGCACGCCCCCGGCTGGATCGACCGCGACAAGGAGCTGATCGTCGGCCTCCAGACCGACGCCCCGCTCAAGCGCGCGATCATGCCGTACGGCGGCTGGCGGATGGTCGCCGGCGCCCTGGAGACGTACGGCCACCCGGTCTCCGAGGAACTGGAGAAGATCTTCACCCAGTACCGCAAGACCCACAACGCCGGTGTCTTCGACGCCTACACTCCCGAGATCCGCGCCGCCCGCAAGGCCGGTGTCGTGACCGGCCTGCCCGACGCCTACGGCCGCGGCCGCATCATCGGCGACTACCGCCGCGTGGCCCTCTACGGCGTCGACCGGCTCATCGCCTTCAAGAAGGAGGAGAAGGAGGAGCTCAACGCCCTCCCGGCGGGCCGCCGTTCGCTGGAGGAGACCATCCGGCTGCGCGAGGAGCTCGCCGAACAGATCCGCGCGCTCGCCGAACTCAAGGCGATGGCGGCCTCCTACGGGCACGACGTCTCCGGCCCGGCCGCCACGGGCCGCGAGGCCGTGCAGTGGCTGTACTTCGCCTACCTGGCCGCGGTGAAGGAGCAGAACGGCGCCGCCATGTCGCTCGGCCGCACCTCCACCTTCCTCGACATCTACCTCCAGCGCGACATCGAGGCCGGTGTCCTCACCGAGGAACAGGCCCAGGAGCTCGTCGACGACTTCGTCATCAAGCTCCGCATCGTGCGCTTCCTGCGCACCCCGGAGTACGACCAGCTGTTCTCGGGCGACCCGACCTGGGTCACCGAGTCCATCGGCGGCATCGGCGAGGACGGCCGGCCGCTGGTCACCAGGACCTCCTTCCGCTACCTCCAGACCCTCTACAACCTCGGCCCGGCCCCCGAGCCGAACATGACCGTCTTCTGGTCGCCCCGGCTGCCGCAGGGCTTCAAGGAGTTCTGCGCCCGTGTGTCGATCGACACCTCCTCGGTCCAGTACGAGTCCGACGAGCTGATGCGCCCCCGGTTCGGGGACGACACGGCCATCGCCTGCTGCGTCTCGGCGATGCCGGTCGGCAAGCAGATGCAGTTCTTCGGCGCCCGCGTGAACCTCGCCAAGACCCTCCTCTACGCGATCAACGGCGGCCGCGACGAGAAGTCCGGCGCCCAGGTCGGCCCCGAGACCGGCGCCATCACCTCCGAGGTGCTGGATTACGACGAGGTCATGGCCAAGTTCGACGCGCAGATGGAATGGCTCGCCGCGACCTACGTCCACGCCCTGAACGTCATCCACTACATGCACGACCGGTACGCCTACGAACGCATCGAGATGGCGCTGCACGACCGCGACGTGCGCCGCACCATGGCCTGCGGCATCGCCGGACTGTCGGTCACCGCCGACTCGCTGTCCGCGATCAAGCACGCCAGGGTCACGGTCGTGCGGGACGCGACCGGGCTGGCCGTCGACTACCGGGTGGAGGGCGAGTACCCGGCGTACGGCAACAACGACGACCGCGCCGACGGCATCGCGGTCCGGCTCGTCGAGGAGTTCATGAAGAAGGTGCGCGGGCACGAGACCTACCGCGGCGCCGAGCACACCCAGTCCGTGCTGACCATCACCTCCAACGTCGTCTACGGCGAGAAGACCGGCAACACCCCCGACGGCCGCCGCGCCGGTGAGCCCTTCTCCCCGGGCGCCAACCCGATGAACGGCCGCGACACCCACGGCTACGTCGCCTCCGCCCTGTCGGTCGCGAAGCTGCCGTACGAGGACGCCGAGGACGGCATCTCCCTGACCAGCACCGTCACCCCCGAGGGCCTCGGCCGCACCCCGCAGGAGCGGATCGGGAACCTCGCGGGCGTCCTCGACGGCTACATGGCCAGTGACGGCTTCCACATGAACGTGAACGTGCTGAACCGCGACACGCTCCTCGACGCCATGGAGCACCCCGAGAAGTACCCGCAGCTGACCATCCGTGTCAGCGGCTACGCGGTGAACTTCGTCCGGCTGACCCGGAACCAGCAGCTCGACGTGCTGGGCCGCACCTTCCACGGCTCGCTCTAGAGGGGGCGCCCGCCATGACCGCCCTCCCCGGCTCCGGCACCGCCACCGGCGCGGCTGCCCGTGCCGTCACCCGCGCCGCGACCCCGGCGGCCGCCGTGACCCGGCGGCCCAGCGAGGGCTCCGTGCACTCCTGGGACCTGTCCACCGGTGTGGACGGGCCGGGCACCCGCTTCGTCACCTTCCTCTCCGGCTGCCCGCTGACCTGCCTGTACTGCCACAACCCCGACACCTGGCGGATGCGCGCAGGCCGGCGCACCTCGGCCGACGACGTGATCGCCGAAGCCGCCAAGTGCCGCAGGTTCATCGCGGCGGCCGGCGGCGGGGCCACCGTCTCCGGCGGCGAGCCCCTGCTCCAGCCCGTCTTCGCGGGCGAGCTGCTGCACCGGATGAAGCACGAACTGGGCCTGCACACCGCCCTGGACACCTCGGGCTTCCTCGGCGCACGGGCCACCGACGCGCTGCTGCGCGACGTCGACCTGGTGCTGCTGGACGTGAAGTCCTGGGACCGGGAGACGTACCGGAAGGTCACCGGGCGGCCGCTGGCGCCGACCCTCGACTTCGCGCGGCGCCTTGCGGACCTGGGCAAGGAGGTGCACCTGCGCTTCGTGCTGGTGCCGGGGCTGACCGACGCCCGCGAGAACGTCGAGGGCGTCGCCGCCTTCGCCGGATCCCTCGGCAACGTCTCGCGGGTCGACGTCCTGCCCTTCCACAAGCTGGGCGAGGCCAAATGGCAGGCGCTCGGCATGGACTTCACCCTCCACGACACCCCGTCGCCCACGGCGGAGCAGACGGCGGCGGCCAGGGCGGTCTTCGAGGCGCGGGGCCTGATGGCGGTGTGACGCGGGCCGACATCGTCGGCCCAAGAGCAAAGGTGGCATAACGGGCTGAAGTCGACCGAGAGGAAACGGACATGAGCGACGACCGGATCCTCCCGCGCCCGGACTACCTCCCGGGCAGCGCCCTGCCGCGGCTGGGCAGCTGCCCCTGCGGGAACACTATCCGCAGATCCGCCCCACCAGCGGCTACGGAGACCCGCGGATCCGGCACACGGGCCCCGGCCCGGGCGCCGGCACCGAGCAGGAGCCGGAGCGCTCCTCGAAGCTGAACGCCCGTCTGACGCTCGCCCTGACCGTCGTGGCCGGACAGCTCTGGGCGCTGACCGTCACGGTCAACGAGTGGATGGAGGGCAACACGGGGACGGCCTGGTGGGGAGCGGGCTTCCTGGTCCTGTCCTTCCTCGTGGTGCTCGGGCTGTGGCTCCTCGACCCGAAGGACCGATGATCACGTCCATCCGCATGCTCATGCCCGCATCTCCCGCCCGCACAGGGGCCGGGGCGCCCGGCTGAGCCGGGCCGCCACCGGGGGCGGCCGTACCCTGGAGGTATGAGCAGCGCCCCCGCCTCCGACCCGCAGCCCCAGCGACCCGCCGCCGAGGACCGGCAGCCCCGGCCGAAGCCGCGGATCGTCTTCGACGACCCGCTGGACCAGCAGTCGTCGGACGACACGGACCGCGGCTGGGGCGAACGGCCGCCCGCCGGCGGAAGCGCGGCCGACCTGGCCCGCTTCCTCGACGAGAAGCCACCGCACCACATCTGACCGGCCGGGCCGGCCGGTGCGGTCAGAAGCCGTCGCGCGAACCCCCCTGACCGCCGACGCCGCCGCCACCACCGCCCACACGCTGCGCGACCAGCGTGTCGCGGATCTCCTTGAGGACCTCCAGCTCGGTGATCTCGACGATCTCCTGGACCCCCTCGCGGGCCTTGCGGCGGTCCTCCTGCCGCGCCAGGTACTTCGCCATCGGCAGCACCATCAGGAAGTACACGACCGCCGCGGTGATCACGAAGGTCAGCGTGGCGTTCAGCACCGATCCCCAGAGGATCTCGACACCGGTCGGCTGGCCGTCGGGGCCGATCGCGCAAGGGGCCTTCAGGCAGGACTTGTAGCCGTCGAGGCTCTTCGTGCCCACCGCGCCCACGACCGGGCCGATGATCCCCTTGACCACCGAGTTCACGATGTTCGTGAACGCGGCGCCGATCACCACGGCCACCGCCAGGTCGACGACGTTGCCGCGCATCAGGAAGGCCTTGAAGCCCGCCAGCACGCTTTCCTTCTTCTTCTCGCTCATCGCTGAGCCCTTCTACACGGAAGCCAAACACGGAGCCAACGGTTCCGAAAGCTACGGCAGTCCGGCAGAGGTGTGTCCAATCGGGCATCCCTTTACGGTGAATCGGCTGATCGTGCGTGCGAGTCAGCACAGCGCCACCGCCAGTCGGGCCGTCGCGCCCGCGCCCACCAGGGTCCGCGCGGTGTCCCGCGGCACCGACAGGACGATGAGCGCCCCACCGTCCCCAGCACCCTTTTCCGGAGCGGGGACTTCGGCGACCCGGGCCCCGGCGGCCAGCACCCTGGGCGGCTGTGTGCGCTCCGCCGCCACCACGTCGACCCGGTCCCCGGGCCGCAGCAGCCGCACCGTCGCGGCGTCCGCGATGCGCACGGGCGCCGAGACCATCCGCACCGCCGCCGTCGGCGGCGGTTTCACCACGGGCGCAGGCGCACCCCGGGAGGCCTGGGCCTCGGTCCCTCCC
>NZ_LBMK01000004.1:373418-450698 GCF_001005295.1 Streptomyces yangpuensis
GCCCGCCGCCTGCGCCGCACGGCCCGGCGCAGCCGTCCCGGCCCCCGCCCCACACGAAGCGGCGGGAACGACGGGACGGGCCGCGACGGGGGACACGTGGACGACGCCGCACACACGGGAAGCGCCCGGGCGGGCAGCCCCGCCGCCGCGCCGGAGGCCGAGGGCACCGAGGACACCGAGGACGCCGGAGACGCCGGAGAGGCCGAGAAGACCGGCGAAGAGGACCAGGAAGGGGACGAGGACGGGGACGAAGAGGCCGCAGAAGTCCGGGACATGACGAGCACCACCAAACGGAGTGAGTTCCTGCGCCCGGACCCACCGCCCGGACACACCCCACGATCCGGCCTCCCGCCGAATCCCGCTCACGCCTGTGGACAGTCCCCAGCCTGTGGAAAACCCCGTCACCCGCCGGAGTGAGGCCCCCTCGCTCCGGGCGCCTTCCCGGCGGCCTCCCGAGCGGCCGCCCGGACCTGCAGCAGCGCCGCCACCGGGTCGGCCGCCCGCGCGACCGACCTGCCCACCACCACGTGCGAGGCCCCGGCCGCGAAGGCTCCGGACACGGTGTCGGAGACGGCGGAAGCGCAAGAGCGGGCGGAGCCGGGGGAGTCGGGGGAGTCGGTGTTCCCCCCGCCATTGTCGGTCGGCGTCACCGCCTCGCCGGTACCGTGCAGGACTCCGAGAAGCCCTGGCTGGTCAGGCCGAAGGCGCTGTTGACGCGCGAGCGCCAGTTCTCCAGCGCCACCACCGCCGTGAGTTCGACGAACGCCGCCTCACCGAGCCGTGCGATCAGCGCCGCGGCCAGTTCGTCCGTGACCGCCGGCTCGGTCTCGGTCATGGCCTCGGCGTACTCCATGACCAGCAGTTCCGGCTCGGTGAACACCTCGCGCGCCTCCCGCCACCGGGGCAGCCGCTCGATCTTCTCCGCCGCCATGCCCTTCTCGTGGCCCTCCCAGTAGCCGAAGTCCATGCACCACGAGCAGTTGATGCGGGCCGCCGCCGCCATCACCGCGAGGTGCTTCAGACCGGCGTCCAGCGCGTTCCACTTCGCCGCCCGGCGTTCCAGGTGGACGTACGTGGAGAGCACGCGCGCGTTGTGCCCGTAGGCCTGGCCGGGGTCGAGCACCTTGCCGTAGGTGCGGCGCGAGTACCAGGCGCCGATGCGTGTCAGCAGGGTGCGGGGCGGGGTGAGCGAGATACGGGCCATGGCTGCCATCTCCCGGAGCGGTCTGTCCTGTCTGTCCTGTCCCGACTGGGCCTTCACCGAGGAAGACAGGACAGCCGCCCCGGATGTGACAGCGGGAGAGCAGCAGCGGCAGGAAAGGGCTACGGAAGCTCGATGCCCAGGTCCCAGCCGTCGTGCGCGTGGGTGCAGAGGCAGTCGCGGGAGTCCGTCGCCGGCAGGCCCGCCACCGCGTCGAAGAGCACCGTGCGCAGACGGCCGACGTTCTCGCCGAACACCTTCAGGACCTCGGTGTGGGAGACGCCATCACCGGTCTCGGCGCCCGCGTCCAGGTCCGTGACCAGCGCCATCGAGGTGTAGCAGAGCCCCAGCTCACGGGCGAGGATCGCCTCCGGGTGCCCCGTCATGCCGATCACGGACCAGCCCGCCGACGCGTACCAGCGGGACTCGGCGCGCGTCGAGAAGCGCGGCCCTTCGATGACGACCATGGTGCCGCTGTCGACCGGCTCCCAGTCCTGGCCGCGCGCCGCCGCCACCGCCACGGACCGGCCCACCGGGCAGTACGGGTCGGCGAAGGTGGTGTGCACGACGTTCGGAACGCTTCCGTCCGGCAGGGCGACCCCGTCGAAGAAGGTCTGTGCGCGGCTCTGCGTACGGTCGACCAGCTGGTCGGGGACGAGCAGCGTGCCCGGTCCGAACTCGGGCCGCAGGCCGCCGACCGCGCACGGGCCGAGCACCTGGCGGACGCCGACCGAGCGCAGGGCCCAGAGGTTCGCCCGGTAGTTGATCCTGTGCGGCGGGACCGTGTGGCTGCGCCCGTGCCGCGGCAGGAAGGCCACCGAGCGGCCGGCGAGCTCGCCGATGTACAGGGAGTCGCTGGGGGGCCCGTACGGGGTCTCCACCTGGATCTCGGAGACGTCCTCCAGGAAGGAGTAGAAGCCCGAGCCGCCGATGACACCGATCTCTGCGTTCACCATGTCACTCACCCTAACCGGGCATGCCTGAGGCCCCGCTGCCCGGTCGGGGGCGTGCGGGGCCTCGGGAAGGAGCTGTCAGGCGGCCGACGTGGAGCTGCTGCTCGTGCTCGACGACGTCGAGGAGGACGAAGCGGCGGGAGCGGCGGCGGCGGTGCTCGTCGTCGAGGACGACGAGCTCGACGCGGGCTTCGAGGCAGGGGTGCTGCTCGACGACGCGCCGCGGCTGTCGTTCCGGTAGAAGCCGGAGCCCTTGAAGACGATGCCGACCGCGGAGAACACCTTCTTCAGGCGTCCGTCGCAGCTCGGGCACACGGTCAGTGCCTCATCCGTGAACTTCTGCACGGCCTCAAGGCCCTCACCGCACTCGGTGCACTGGTACTGGTAGGTCGGCACGAATTTCCTCCTGGCACTCTGACTCAATGAGTGCTAACGACGCTCCATGGTGACGTATTCCGGCGGATCAGTCCACCGTCACCGGCACGCGGTGACCCATCCCACGCTCGTTCACCCGGTCCCGGGGGGCCGCCGCGGCCTCGTTGCCGGGCGCGGCCGCCGCGGACGCGGGGGCGGAAACGGGCGCGGGCGCGGCGGCGGACACGGATGCGTTCACGATCCGGCTCGGGGTCTTCTGGGCCTTCGGGGCCAGCTTCGCGCGCAGCGCCAGCAGGACGGCCAGCGCCAGCGCGGTGGCCGCCATCGGCACCAGGAAGCCGTACGCCGACCCGTGCGCGTCGGTCAGGCGGCCGGCCAGGATGACCGCGACGGCCTGGCCGAAGGCGATGGAGCCGGTCAGCCAGGTGAAGGCCTCGGTCCGGGCGTTCGCCGGGACCAGCTGCTCGACCATGGTGTAGCCGGTGATCAGGGCCGGGGCGATGAACAGGCCGACGACCAGGCCGAGCGCGCCCAGCAGGATCACCGAGTTCGCGGCCCACAGGACGGACGCGGCGGCGGTGAGGCCGACGTACCCCAGGATCAGCCGGCGGCGCGGGCCGATCTTCCACGCGACGGCGCCCATGGCGATGCCCGCGATCATGTTGCCGGCCGCGAAGACGCCGTAGAGCAGGCCGTTGGCGCCGGGGTTGCCGATCTCGGCGGAGAAGGCGGCGAGCGAGACCTGCATGCCGCCGAAGACGGCGCCGATCCCGAGGAAGGCGAGGACCAGGACCTGCAGGCCCGGGTGGGACAGTGCGAAGGAGCGGCTCTCGCCGGTGGCCGACGGGGCGTGCGTCCTGGGCTGGGAGGCGCGGCGGGCCGCGAAGAGCAGGCCGCCGAGGAGCGTCAGCGTGGCCTCGGTGACCAGGCCGGCCGCCGGGTGGACGCCGGTGCACAGCGCGGTCGCCAGGACCGGTCCGACGACGAAGGTGAACTCGTCGGTGACGGACTCGAAGGCGGCGGCCGTGGGCAGCAGCGGGGAGCCCTCCAGCCGGGCGGCCCAGCGCGCCCGGACCATGGGCCCGACCTGCGGCACCGAGGCGCCGGTCGGGATGGCGGCCAGCGCCAGGAACCAGACGTTCGCGTCGGCCAGCGCGAGGGCGGCGAGGCCGCTGACGGCGGCGGCGTGCGCGAGGACCACGGGCACGAGCACGGCGCTCTGGCCGAAGCGGTCGGTGAAGATGCCCATCAGCGGGGCGGAGAGGGCCATCGAGATGCCGGTGACGGCGGCGACGATGCCGGCGCTGCCGTAGGAGCCGGTGGTGTGCTGGACCAGCAGCAGGATGCTGATGGTCAGCATCCCGAAGGGGAGTCGCGCTGCGAAGCCGGGGAGTACGAAGCCGAGGGCGCCGGGTGTGCGCAGGAGCTGTCCGTAGCCGGGGCGGGCGGAGTTGTCGGTCGTGACCGCGGATGTCACGGCCTTGCCTTTCCGCTGCCTGGTAGAGCGTCCCCGTCTGCGGACGGAGCCTTGCTTTGTGAGCGGCCGCACCCGTACGTGTTGGGAGCCCCGAGAGCTGTCCTCTTGCGCAGAACCGAGTGATACCTGGGCGCCCACTGCGGGAGGGTGCCACGGCCGCTTTGCGGTCGCGCCAGCTCTGCGTCAGGCAGAGTTGGTTCGATCTGTTGTGCCTTCATCGTACAGGGGAAGCCGATATCACGCCCTGTGATTGCGCCGACAACCCGTCTCTTCGCCTGCGATTAACGGGATCTTCGCGCCCGAAGAGCCACATATATCCGGATAAGAACGGCCAGACCTCACCGAAACCTGCCTAATTAGAGCGCCGCTCTAATGGGTGCCGGATCCGTTTCCGGTCCCCAGCCAGCCCGCCAGCTTGCCGCCCCGAGCCACCGCCCGCAGCCGCGCCTCCGCCGCGTCCCGCACCGGGTCCGTGGCCACCACCAGCAGCTCGTCCCCGCGCCGCAGCACGGTCGACGGCGCCGGTACGAAGCTCTTCGCGTCCCGGACGACCAGCGTGACCGAGGCCCCCGGCGGCAGGCGCAGCTCGCTCACCTCGACGCCGTGCATCCGCGAGGCGGGCGGGATGGCGAAGGACAAGAGGTGCCCGCGCAGCTTCTCCAGCGGCGCCGACTCGATGCCGAGGTCGGAGGCGGTCTCCATGCCCCGCCCGAGGTCCAGCTTGCGTGCGAGCCACGGCAGGGTCGGCCCCTGCACCAGGGTGTAGACGACGACCAGCACGAAGACGATGTTGAAGACGCGGTCGCTGCCCTCGATCCCGGACACCATGGGGATGGTCGCCAGGATGATGGGCACGGCTCCGCGCAGGCCCGCCCACGACATCAGGACCTGCTCCTGCCACGGGAGCCGGAAGGGCAGCAGGCTGACGAAGACCTCCAGGGGCCGCGCCACCGTCGTCAGCACCAGCCCGATGACGACCGCGGGCCAGAAGTCGTGGACCAGCTCGTGCGGGGTGACCAGCAGGCCCAGCAGCACGAACATGCCGATCTGGGCGATCCAGCCGAGCCCGTCGGCGAAGCCGCGGGTGGCCGGCCAGTGCGGGAGCTTGGCATTGCCCAGGATCATCGCCGCCAGGTACACCGCGAGGAAGCCCGAGCCGTGTGCCATCGCGCCGGCCGCGTACGCCACGATGGCGATGGCCATCACGGCGATCGGGTAGAGGCCGGAGGCGGGCAGCGCCACGTGCCGCAGGCCGAAGGCGCCGAGGAAGCCCACCGTCAGGCCGATCGCGGCGCCGATCGCGAGCTCCAGGGCGATCTTGCCGAGCAGGAGGTACCAGTCGTCCACCGGGCCGACCGTGGAGAAGGCCACCACCAGGATCACGACGGGCGCGTCGTTGAAGCCGGACTCGGCCTCCAGGACGCCCGTGATCCGGGAGGGCAGCGGGACCTTGCGCAGCACGGAGAAGACGGCCGCCGCGTCGGTCGAGGAGACGACCGCGCCGATCAGCAGCGCCTGGCGCCATTCGAGTCCGACGAGATAGTGCGCCCCCGCCGCCGTCACGCCCACACTGATCGCCACACCCACCAGGGAGAGCATGATCGCGGCCGGCAGGGCCGGCTTGATCTCTTTCCACTTGGTGCCCAGACCACCCTCGGCGAGGATCACGACGAGGGCGGCGTAGCCGATGACCTGGGTCAGCTCGGCGTTGTCGAAAACGACGTTCCCGATGCCGTCCTGGCCTATGGCGACGCCTATGCCGAGGTAGATGAGCAGACTGGGCAGTCCGCTGCGCGACGAGACCCGCACCGCGGCCACGGCGACGAGCAGTACGAGCGAGCAGACCAGCAGCAGCTCGTTGAGCGTGTGGACAGTCAGCGGGCGGCCCTCCTCGATGCGCCCGGCGGATCGGTCCGCCCGGCGACAGGTTCGGCAAGTAGTTCGTTACCTTACCTAATCTTTGACGCGCCCTTTACGCGATAACCACATTGTGAAACGACTGTTCCCCCCTGTCCTCGGGACCGCGGGAACCACCGGAGATCCATTTCAGGCCCCCTGCAGGGCCACCGCGGGATACAGCCCCTCCACACGGCCTCCACCCCTGGCGGATCAGTGGAGTCGGTCCTGCGCCTATGGTTGCTCCCAGCACTCCCAGGACCACCCTGCCCCTCTAAGGACAGCGATGCCCGCCAACGAAACCGCTCCTCCCGCCAAGAAGAAGGGACGACGCGCCCGTCTGATCGTGCTCGTACTGGTCCTGGGACTCGTCGCGGGCCTCGGCTACGGGGCGTACTGGAGCGTGGACGGCGTGCGCGCCTCCTTCCCCCAGACGACCGGCTCCCTCGACGTGCCCGGCCTGAAGGGGACGGTCGAGGTCAAGCGCGACGCCAACGGCATTCCCCAGCTCTACGCGGACAACGACGACGACCTCTTCCGCGCCCAGGGCTTCGTGCACGCGCAGGACCGCTTCTGGGAGATGGACGTACGCCGCCACATGACCTCGGGGCGGCTCTCGGAGATGTTCGGGGCCGGCCAGGTCGAGACCGACGCCTTCCTGCGCACGCTGGGCTGGCGCCAGGTCGCGCAGGAGGAGTACGACACCAGGCTCTCCGCCGAGACCAAGAAGAATCTGCAGGCCTACGCCGACGGGGTCAACGCGTACCTGAAGGGGAAGTCCGGCAAGGACCTCTCCGTCGAGCACGCCGCCCTCAAGATCAGCGGCAGCTACGCCCCCGAGCAGTGGTCGCCGGTGGACTCCGTGGCCTGGCTCAAGGCGATGGCCTGGGACCTGCGCGGCAACATGCAGGACGAGATCGACCGCGCGCTGATGTCGAGCAAGCTCTCGCAGGCGCAGATCGCCGACCTCTACCCGCCCTACCCCTTCGACCGGAACAAGCCGGTCGTCGAGGGCGGCAAGGTCGACGGCGGCAAGTACACCCCCCAGGGCCAGACCGGGAACACCGGCTCGGCGTCGGGCAGCGGCTCCGGCTCCGCCGGCGGAGCCGGAGCCGTCGCCAGCCAGGCCTCCACCGCCCCGGGCGCCGGTGGCGCCACCGGCCTCGCCGGCAACGCCACCGCCCAGGGCGCGACCGTGGGCCTGCGGACGCAGCTGAGCGCCCTCGCCGACACCCTGGAGAAGGTCCCGGCCATCCTCGGCCCCAACGGCAGCGGCATCGGCTCGAACTCCTGGGTCATCTCCGGCAAGTACACGACGACCGGCAAGCCGCTCCTCGCCAACGACCCGCACCTGTCGCCGCAACTTCCCTCGGTCTGGTACCAGATGGGCCTGCACTGCCGCGCCGTCTCGGCCCAGTGCAAGTACGACGTGGCCGGCTTCACCTTCTCCGGCATGCCCGGCGTGGTCATCGGCCACAACGCCGACATCGCCTGGGGCATGACCAACCTCGGTGCCGACGTCACCGACCTCTACCTGGAGCAGATCAAGCCCGAGGGCTACGTCTACGACAACCGGGTGCTCCCCTTCACCATGCGCGAAGAGGTCATCAAGGTCGCGGGCGGCGCCAGCAAGAAGATCACGGTCCGCACCACCAACAACGGCCCGCTCGTCTCCGACCGCAGCACGGAGCTCGGCACCGTCGGCACCCGCGCCCCCGTCGACAGCTCCGCCCCGGACCGCGGCGACGGCTACGCCATCGCCCTGCGCTGGACGGCGCTGGACCCGGGCAAGAGCATGGACGCGGTCTTCAAGCTCAACCAGGCCAAGACCTTCGACGACTTCCGCAAGGCGGCCGCCGACTTCGAGGTGCCCTCGCAGAACCTGATCTACGCCGACAGCAAGGGCGCCAACGGCAACATCGGCTACCAGACCCCGGGCCGCATCCCGGTCCGCGGCCAGGGCGACGGCCGGATGCCCGCCCCGGGCTGGGACTCCAAGTACGCCTGGAAGGGCGGCCGCGACAGCGCCGCCGGCTACATCCCGCAGAACGAGCTGCCCTGGGACCAGAACCCCTCGCGCGGCTACATCGTCACCGCCAACCAGGCCGTCGCCGAGGGCGGGACCGGCGCGGGCAAGTACCCGCACCTGCTGACCACCGACTGGGGCTACGGCGCCCGCAGCCAGCGGATCAACGACCTCATCGAGGCGAAGATCAAGGACGGCGGCAAGATCTCGACCGACGACATGCGCGCCATGCAGATGGACAACAGCAGCGAGATCGCCGCGCTGCTGACCCCGATGCTGTCGAAGATCCAGATCTCGGACCCGGGCGTGCGCGCCGCGCAGAAGCTGCTCGACGGCTGGAACTACACCCAGGAGTCCGACTCCGCGGCCGCGGCCTACTTCAACGCGGTCTGGCGCAACATCCTCAAGCTGTCCTTCGGCGACAAGATGCCCAAGGAGCTGCGGATCGAGGGCAGCTGCATGAACGTCCTCGGCAACGGCACCGGCCCCGCCGACGACCTGTCCAAGACCGTCCGCGAATGCGGCACCCGCGACGCGGACTCCGCGCAGCCCGACGGCGGCGACCGCTGGTTCGAGGTGGTCCGCCGCCTGGTCAAGGACGAGAAGTCGCCGTGGTGGAGCGCGCCCGCCAAGGGTCTGAACAAGCCGGCCACCACCACCCGTGACGAGCTGTTCGCCCGGGCCATGGCGGACGCCCGCTGGGAGCTGACCGCCAAGCTCGGCAAGGACCAGTCCACCTGGAGCTGGGGCCGCCTGCACCAGCTGAACCTGAAGAACCAGACGATCGGCACCGAGGGCCCCGGCTTCATGCAGTGGCTCCTCAACCGCGGCCCGTGGAACGTGGGCGGCGGCGAGGCGACCGTCAACGCCACCGGCTGGAACGCCTCTAGCGGCTACGGGGTCACCTGGGTGCCGTCCATGCGGATGGTCGTCAACCTCAACGACCTCGACAAGTCCCGCTGGATCAACCTGACGGGCGCCTCGGGCCACGCGTACAACGCCCACTACACGGACCAGACGCAGATGTGGGCCAAGGGCGAGCTGCTGGAGTGGCCCTTCGGCAAGGACGCCGTCGAGAAGGCCACGGTCGACACCCTGACCCTCAAGCCGGCCGGCGGCTCATGAGCTGAAGCGGCGCACCCCTGACGGGGTGGCCACCGCCTGAACGGGGTGGTCGTGCGGTTCCTCCGGGACCCGCGCGACCACCTCTTCGTCGTAGAGGAGCACGACCAGCGCCGGATGCGCCCCGGCCCGCTCCAGCCGCTGCAGCACCCGGTCGTAACTGCCCCCGCCGCGGCCGAGCCGCATACCGCGCCCGTCCACCGCGAGCCCGGGCAGCAGCACCGCGTCGGCCTCCGTCACCGCCTCCGGTCCGAGCGCCGGGCCGGACGGCTCCAGCAGCCGCATCTTCCCCGGGTGGGCGGCCTCGGCGAGGCTGCCGGGCCCCTCGTACGCCGCCCAGTCGAGGTCGTTGTCCGGCAGCAGGAGCGGGAGCAGCACCCGCTTGCCGGCCGCGCGCAGGGCGTCGAGGAGTGCGCGGGTACCCGGCTCGCCGCCGACCGAGACGTACGCCGCCACCGTGCGCGCACCGGCCAGTTCGGGAAGGTCGAGGGCGGTCACGGCGAGCGCCGCGGCCGCCGCGGCGCGGGCGTCGGGGGACAGGGCGCGACGGGCCGCGAGGAGTTCCCGGCGCAGCTCGGACTTGGCGGACGCGGTCGGCGGGTTCTCTGCCACGAGAATCAAATTTCCTTCGAATCAGGGCATATATGGACCTACCAACCGCGATCTCGTCGGGTGATCGGCAGGACCCACTATCGTTCTGGCCATGACTATGTTGCACCCCGTGATCAAGAAGGCCGTCATTCCGGCCGCTGGCCTCGGCACCCGCTTCCTTCCGGCGACCAAGGCGACCCCGAAGGAAATGCTCCCGGTTGTGGACAAGCCGGCCATCCAGTACGTGGTAGAGGAGGCCGTCGCGGCCGGACTCGACGACGTCCTCATGATCACTGGGCGTAACAAGCGTGCCCTGGAAGACCACTTCGACCGCAACTACGAGCTGGAGTCCGCTCTCATCGCCAAGGGCGACGACGACCGGCTGAAGAAGGTCCAGGAGTCCAGCGACCTCGCGACCATGCACTACGTCCGCCAGGGCGACCCGCGGGGCCTGGGCCACGCCGTGCTGTGCGCCGAGCCGCACGTCGGCCGCGAGCCCTTCGCG
Source organism: Streptomyces yangpuensis (assembly GCF_001005295.1). Taxonomy (GTDB): domain Bacteria; phylum Actinomycetota; class Actinomycetes; order Streptomycetales; family Streptomycetaceae; genus Streptomyces; species Streptomyces yangpuensis. Next base: position 383,565 of record NZ_LBMK01000004.1, read on the forward strand.
GTGCTCCTCGGCGACGACCTCATCGACCCGCGCGACCCGCTGCTGCGTCAGATGGCCGATATCCACGCCCGTACCGGCGGCACCGTCATCGCCCTCATGGAGGTCGACCCGGCCAGCGTCCACCTCTACGGCTGCGCCGCCGTGGAGGCCACCGACGAGCCGGACGTCGTCCGCATCACCGGCCTCGTCGAGAAGCCGGAGCCCCAGGACGCCCCCAGCAACTACGCGGTCATCGGACGCTACGTCCTCAACCCCGCGATCTTCGACATACTGCGGGAGACCGAGCCGGGCCGCGGTGGGGAGATCCAGCTCACCGACGCCCTGCAGAAGCTGGCCGCCGACGAGACCGTGGGCGGTCCGGTGCACGGCGTGGTCTTCCGGGGCCGTCGTTACGACACCGGGGACCGCGGCGACTACCTGCGGGCCATCGTCCGCCTCGCGTGTGAGCGCGAGGACCTGGGCCCCGAGTTCCGCACCTGGCTTCACCGTTACGTCACGGAGGAGATGTAGGACCTTGAGCAGTTCCGCACCGCAGCATCCACGACCGGCGGGCGGCCACCGTCTGTGGTCCGTGGACGAGCACCTCGCGGACGTCCTCGGTGCCGTCCGGCCGCTGGAGCCGATCGAGCTCCAGCTGCTGGACGCCCAGGGCTGTGTCCTCGTCGAGGACGTCACCGTGCCCGTCGCCCTCCCGCCCTTCGACAACAGCTCCATGGACGGCTACGCCGTCCGCACGGCCGACGTCCAGGGTGCGAGCGAGGAGTTCCCCGCGGTGCTGACGGTCGTCGGGGACGTCGCGGCGGGCAGCGGTGAGCTGCCCACGGTGGGCCCGGGCGAGGCCGCCCGGATCATGACCGGGGCCCCGCTGCCGCCCGGTGCGGAAGCCGTCGTACCGGTGGAGTGGACCGACGGCGGAACCGGGGGCGGCGCCGCCGCCGGGATGACCCCGGCCAGCGCCGCCCCGGAGCAGTCGGGCGGCGAGGTACGGGTGCACCGCGCGGCCGAGGCGCGGGCGCACGTCCGCGCCCGCGGCAGCGACGTCCAGGCGGGCGACCTCGCCCTCGCGGCCGGCACGGTCCTCGGACCGCCGCAGATCGCCCTGCTGGCCGCCATCGGGCGCGGCACCGTCCGGGTGCGCCCGCGCCCGCGCGTGGTGGTCCTGTCCACCGGCAGCGAGCTGGTCCAGCCGGGCGAGCCGCTCACCGCCGGCACGATCTACGACTCCAACAGCTTCGCGCTGGCCGCGGCCGCCCGGGACGCCGGCGCCATCGCCTACCGGGTCGGGGCCGTCGCGGACGACGCCGACACGCTGCGCTCCACCATCGAGGACCAGCTGATCCGGGCCGACCTGCTGGTGACCACGGGCGGAGTCAGCGTCGGCGCCTACGACGTGGTCAAGGAGGCGCTCTCCTCGATCGGATCGGCCGGCCCGGGCGATGGCGACGGCGACGCGGACGTGGAGGTGGACGCGACCCGGATCGACTTCCGCAAGCTCGCCATGCAGCCCGGCAAGCCGCAGGGCTTCGGCACCATCGGCCCCGACCACACCCCGCTGCTGGCGCTGCCCGGCAACCCGGTCTCCTCGTACGTCTCCTTCGAGCTGTTCGTGCGCCCCGCGATCCGCGCCCTCATGGGGCTGCCGGAGTCCGAGGTCCGGCGGCCGAGCGTGCGGGCCGTGCTGAAGGCCGACAAGGCCCTCGGCTCCCCGGCCGGCCGCCGTCAGTTCCTGCGCGGCGCCTACGACGCCGAGAGCGGCACGGTCAGTCCGGTCGGCGGATCGGGCTCCCACCTGATCGCCGCACTGGCGCACGCCGACTCGCTGATGGTCGTCCCCGAGGACGTCACCTCGGTGGAGCCCGGCACCGAGCTGGAAGTGGTCCTGCTCGGCTGAGCCGCGCCGTCCGTTTCCGCGCGCCGGGGCCCGTTCCCCCGGCGCGCCCCTCCGGCGGCCTGTGCGGGTAGCGTGTGTCGCACCACACAGGCCCCCGGGGGCCCAGAGCGGAGCGGCACAGCAATGAGTACCGAGAGCAGGCTCACCCACATCGACGAGGCCGGTGCGGCCCGGATGGTCGACGTCTCCGCGAAGGACGTCACCACCCGGACGGCGCGCGCCAGTGGACGTGTACTCGTCTCCCCCCGGGTGATCGAGCTGCTGCGCGGCGAGGGAGTGCCCAAGGGCGACGCCCTCGCCACCGCGCGCATCGCCGGGATCATGGGGGCGAAGAAGACCCCCGACCTGATCCCGCTGTGCCACCCGCTGGCCGTCTCGGGCGTGAAGGTCGACCTGTCGGTCGCCGACGACGCCGTGGAGATCCTCGCCACCGTGAAGACGACCGACCGCACGGGCGTCGAGATGGAGGCGCTGACGGCCGTCGCGGTCGCCGGCCTCACCGTGATCGACATGGTGAAGGCGGTCGACAAGGGCGCCGTCATCACCGACGTCCGGGTGGAGGAGAAGACCGGCGGCAAGTCCGGCGACTGGGCGCGCTCGTGAACGCCCCGCGCGGCGGGGAGGTGCACAGCCACCACGCGGCGGCGGTGACCCCGGCGCCGGAGGTCGGCGCGGCCCCGGCGCCCGGCGCGGCCCCCGGTGTGGCCCCGGCCGGATCCCTCGGCAGGGCGCTCGTCGTCACGGCCTCCAACCGGGCCTCGCAGGGCGTGTACGCGGACAAGGGCGGCCCGCTGCTGGCCGAGGCGCTGGAGAAGCTCGGCTTCACGGTGGACGGCCCCCGGGTCGTCCCGGACGGCGACCCCGTCGAGCAGGCGCTGCGCGAGGGAGTGGCCGCCGCCTACGACGTCATCCTGACCACCGGCGGTACGGGCATCTCGCCGACCGACCGCACTCCGGACGCCACCGCGCGGGTGCTGGACTACGAGATCCCGGGCATCCCGCAGGCCATCCGCGCCGAGGGCCTGGCCAAGGTGCCGACCGCGGCCCTGTCCCGGGGCCTGGCGGGTGTCGCCGGGCGCACACTGATCGTCAACCTGCCCGGTTCCACGGGAGGGGTGCGCGACGGCCTCGCGGTCCTCTCCCGCGTCCTGCCGCACGCGGTGGACCAGATCCGGGGCGGCGACCATCCCAGACCGGCGGGACCCTCCGGGAGCGCGAGCTGAACGGCCCCACCTGGCCGGTGGTCCTGACCGACGGCGATGTCACGCTCCGGCCGATAAAACTGCGCGACCAGAAGGACTGGCGCGAGGTCAACCGGCGCAACCGCGACTGGCTGCGGCCGTGGGAGGCCACCATCCCGCCGCCCTCGCCGTGGGGGCCGGTGATCCAGCGCCCCACGTACCGCCAGATGGTCCGTCACCTGCGGGCGGAGGCGAATGCGGGCCGGATGCTGCCCTTCGTCATCGAGTACCAGGGCCGGCTGGTGGGCCAGCTGACGGTCGCTGGCATCACCTGGGGCTCGATGTGCGCGGGGCACGTCGGCTACTGGGTGGACCGCGACGTGGCCGGCCGCGGCGTCATGCCGACGGCCGTCGCGATGGCGGTGGACCACTGCTTCCGGAAGGTCGGGCTGCACCGGATCGAGGTGTGCATCCGGCCCGAGAACGGGCCGAGCCGGCGGGTCGTGGAGAAGCTCGGCCTGCGCGAGGAGGGACTGCGTCCGCGCTACCTCCACATCGACGGCGCATGGCGCGACCACCTCGTCTACGCGATCACGGCGGAGGAGGTGCCGGAGGGGCTGCTGCGCCGCTGGCACCGCTCGCGGCACTCGCCGTCCCCGCCGAAATAGACGAATATCTGTTCGAATTAATGGCCCGGGGTAACCGATTCGCCCATAACCTGATCCGAAGAATCACAAAAAAAGTCCGTGATATCAGCGAGATCGCGCGACACACCGGCCCAATTGGCCGATCCCCTCGCCCGCGCCCCTCTACGGTGTGAGGTGTGAGCAGCAGCGGCCTCATCTACGCAGTCATTGTCGGGGCCTGGGCCGCCTACTTGGTGCCCATGTGGCTCCGGAGGCAGGACGAGCTGAACGAAGCCCGTCCGACGGAACGCTTCTCCACCGCCATTCGGCTGCTTTCCGGCCGGGCGGGAATGGAGCGCCGTTACGCCAAAGGGCTGCGTGAGCGCGGTGACGAGGAGGCGGAGCCCCAGCCCCACGCGGACCCGGACGCCGCGACGGAGACGGTCAATTCCGTCGACGCCGACGCCCGGGCCCTCGGCGTGTCCCCGACCAGGGCGGAGCCGCGTGCCGCGGCCGCCGAGCGGGAGCAGCGCGCGGAGCGGGCCCGGCGCGAACAACGCCTCCAGGTCCTCGCGCGCCGCCGGCGCACCACCGCACTCCTCTTCCTGGTCTTCACCGCCGGCGCCGTCGTCGCGGCCGTGGGCGGTCTGCACTACCTGTGGGCTCCCGCCGTCCCCGCCGTCCTGCTGAGTACGTACATCGCCCACCTGCGGGTCCAGGAGCGGCGGCGCTACGAGTTCACGATGGACCGGCGGCGGGCCGAGGCGGCCGCGCGCCGGCTGCGCGAGGACCGCCCGCAGCGCCGCCACCCCGAAGAGGGCGCGCCGGCGGCCGGCGAACCGGACCCTGCTCCACCGGTCTCCCCGCAGGAGGCCGGACGGCGCGCGCTGGTCGAGCAGACCGACCACGCCGAATGGGTGGACCAGCAGCGCGAACGCGAACGCGGCCCCGCCCGCGGGGACAGCTGGGAGCCGGTCCCGGTCCCGCTGCCGACGTACGTGACGGCCCCGGTCGCCCCCCGTGCCACGGGCCCCGTGACCCCGGACGCCTGGAGCGCGACCCGCTCCAGCACGGCCGAGCCGACGGAACCCCGCCTGCGCGCCCAGCCCGCGGTCCCCGCCCCGGCCCCGGCCCCGGAGGAGGACCCCCGCCCCCGCGCCCAGGGCCGCGGCCGCACCCCGCTGTTCGACCAGTACGAGAACGAGGACCGCCCCCGCGCCGCGAACGAGTGATCGGTGACCTGCGCAGACCGTCGCGGATACGCGTTTTGGAGCACCGGCGCAGGGGTGCTAATGTTTCACACGTCGCAAGGGCCTGTGGCGCAGTCTGGTAGCGCACCTCGTTCGCATCGAGGGGGTCTGGGGTTCAAATCCCCACAGGTCCACAGACGACAGTTCGCGAGTAGCTCTCGTGAACGTCACGAGATCCCGTCCGGTCGCAAGACCGGGCGGGATCTCGGCGTTTCCGGGGGTGTTCGGGATGTCGTCCCACATGTGAATCCCTCGAGGGGCTCGGGCTCCGGGAGTTCAGCACTTTCCCGCCCGCCGAGCACGGGCCGTCAGCCGCCCGGTGAACTCGTGTGCGAACGATTGGCCGGCGTTGTTATGCTCCGACGCGATCGGAGGGGGAACGGCTCGAAGAGCCAGGTCGACCGGCCCGCGAGAGCGGACGCGCGGGGCCGGCAGCCGGCATTCCCTTCCTCCCGCGTTCGCCCAGGAGAGAGTGTCAGTGGACCCGACCGTAAGACGAACGTCGCGACTTCGCCGGGGGCTGGGGGCCGCAACGGTCGCACTGGCCACGGGCGCCGCACTGCTGGCCCCGGCCCTGCCCGAGGCGGTCGCGGCACCCGCCCCCGGCGCGCCCACCGAGCTCGTGCTGCCCCCGGCTCCCCGGGGTCTCCCGGCCCGGGACCAGCTGTTCGTGGCCGGCGACACCGGCCTCCTGCACGCCCGCGAGGGCGGCGACCAGCTGCTGTGGACCCGGTACGACACCGGTGCCACCAGCGACACCGGGCTGCGACTGCCCGCCCCGGTCGACGGGGGCGTCTTCGAAGGCCTCCCCCCGGGCGGCTACCTGGGAGCCCCCGACCACCGCTACGGAACCTCCTCCGACACCGTCGCCGTCCCCACGGCGGCCACGGCGCAGGCACCCGCCGAGGTCGACCTGTTCGACCTGGCCACCGGGAAGCCGGTCGCGCTGGGGGCCGTCACGATCCCCGCCGGACAGAGCTACTCCGGGACCTACGGGCGCACCGTGCTGACGTACGCGGGCACCGCCTCGGCCGTGACCGGCTGGTTCCTGAACCGGCTGGACGGCTCCTCCACGGTCCGTACCAAGGTGGCGCTGCCGGCAGGTGCTTCCCTCGTGCCCGCGGTGCACGACGGCGACCAGAGCGCGCTGATCCTCCGTCATCGTTCGGGCGGCCTCACTCACTCCACCCTGGTGGACGTGGTGACGGGGCAGACCACCGCGCTTCCGGACGAGGGCGCCTACGACCACGTGAACACGTTCCGGCTGGCCAAGGGCAAGGTGCTCCGCATCTCCCAGGACGGTCCGGAGGACGTGCTGGACCGGGCGCAGCCGCAGACCGTGCTGAGTTCGGGTTCGGCCCACTTTGACCAGGAGAAGGGCGAGCTGAGGCTGCTGGGCGACTGGGCGATCGGCACCCAGTCGGTTGCAGGAAGCAGCGGCGACAACCGGGGCCGTCCGCTGAGCTTCACCGGCATCGGCCCGAACGACGGGACCTTCGCATACCTGCTGGAGCTCGCCGACACCCAGCTGCTGCCCGCACCGGACGGCTCGCTCATCGCGGTCGGCAGCGCCAAGGCTCCCGAGTACGGCACCCAGCCGCAGACCGCCGTCCACCGGATCACCGCGGACGGCGGCGCCACACCGCAGGCCCGTAAGCTGGTTGACGTCCCTCCTGCGCCCGCGACCGTCTTCGGCCTGTCGATCGGCGGCGGCGTGCTCACCACCGCCACGGACACCGTGCACTTCCAGCCGGCAGAAACCACCGGTTCGTTCCGCAGCTACCGGATCTCGAACGACGCGACCCCGGTCAAGACCGCGGAATACCTCGACGGAACGCACTCGATCAGCAATTGCTACAGCCACGGCCGCGCCTGCGCCGGCCTCCGGTCCACCGGGGACGGCCGCTACCTGGAGCACGAGCCGGTGGCGAGGAACCGGTTCGTCGTCTTCCGTGAGGCGGGGAACCGCGAGTGGGCGGGCACCATCCCCATGAACGGCGAGGGCGGCATGCAGACCGCGGACGCCGCGGGACGCTACATGGTGCTCGCGCAGACCGCGTACGGCAACTCGACGTCCGACCACCAGGTCATCGTCAGCGATCTCGACACCCGAACCCATGTGCTCCGGACAGAGGCGACCGCCGTCGCCGTACAGGGCGACACGCTCTGGACCGCCAAGAACGGCAGCAACACCGTCCGCGCCACGGACATCCGGGGCGAGACGGAGCGGGGCACCTTCACCACGCCCTGCCTTTCCACGCTGCTGGAGGCCGTCGGCCGTTACGTCTCCTGGGCCTGCCAGGACAGCTGGGGCACGGTGCGCACCAGTGGCGTGTACGACACGGTGACGCGCCACACCCTTTCGGTGCCGGTGCTGAGCACCAACTGGACCAACAGCTTCTGGGGGCGGGAGTCGCTGCTCGGTGACGGTTACCTGGTGCGTCAGGACCTGGCCACCGGCCGGCTGCTGCTGCTCGACTTCCACGAGGGCATCAAGACGTCGGGTAACGAAAGCACCGTGCGGGTCCGCACCCTGGCCCAGGGCCAGGAGTGGAAGGGCCAGCGCCAAGCGAACCGGTCCTGGGCGGTGGACCGTACCGGCTCGAACATCGTGTGGACCGACGCCGCCGGGCAGCGCATCCACGTCGCCGGCAACGGCATCGCGGCCGCGCAGGCCGGTGACCGCTTCACCACGCTGTCCCCGGCGCGGCTCCTCGACACCCGGGCCGGACTCGGCCGAGCCGGGACGGCCCCGGTGGGGGCGGGCGGCGAGGTGTCGTTGCAGGTGGCAGGCCGGGCCGGGGTGCCGCAGTCGGGTGTCAAGGCGGTCGTGCTGAACGTGACCGTCACCGACCCGAAGTCCGACGGGCACCTGACCGTCTGGCCCTCCGGCACCACCCGCCCCGACGCCTCCAACCTCAACTGGACGTTCGGGCGGACCGTGCCGAACCAGGTTGTGGTCCCGGTCGGCGAGGACGGCAAGGTCAACCTGCGCAACGCCGGCTGGGGCACGACGCACCTCATCGCCGACGTCTTCGGCTACTACTCCGCCGACCCTTCGGGCAGCGCCTTCACCGTGGCGGGCCCGGCCCGTCTGCTGGACTCCCGCGCGGGTATCGGCCGCCCGGGCACCACCCCGGTGCCTGCCCGCGGCGAGGTGACACTGCAGGTCGCGGGTCGCGGCGGGATTCCGCAGTCCGGCGTCAGGGCCGTCGTGCTCAACATCACGGTGACGGACCCGAAGGAGGCCGGGCACCTGACGGTGTGGCCGTCGGGCACCACCCGCCCCGACTCCTCCAGTCTCAACTGGACGGCCGGACAGACCGTGCCCAACCACGTGGTGGTCCCGGTCGGCGCCGACGGCACGGTGAAGCTGTTCAACGCCGGCTGGGGCACGGCGCATCTGATCGCCGACGTCTTCGGCTACTACTCCGACGACCAGGCCGGCGCCACCTACCGCACAGCCGGCATCCAGCGCCTGCTCGACACCCGGACCACCACCGCCGTGCCCGCCCGCGGCAGCACCGTCCTCGACCTCTCCGGAACCGGCGAAGCCGGCCGGGCCAAGGCCGTCGTGCTGAACGTGACCGTCACCGAGCCCAAGTCCGACGGCCACCTCACCGTCTGGCCCGCCGGCACCACCCGCCCCGACTCCTCCAACCTCAACTGGACGACCGGACAGACCGTGGCCAACCTGGTCACGGTACCCGTGGGAGCCGACGGCAAGGTCGAGATCGCCAACCTCGGCTGGGCTTCCACCCACGTTGTCGTCGACCTCTTCGGCCACCTCGGCTAGCTGTCGGCAGACGTCACGAGATCCCGCCCGGTCGAAGGACCGGGCGGGATCTCGGCGTTTCCGGGGGCGCCGCCCCCGGACTCCCGCGCCTCGAACGCCGGCGGGGCTGAAGGATCGGGGCCCCGCGTGTCAGGCGTCGGCGGGGCTGGTGGGGTGGAGGGGTTTGGACATGCAGCGGCTGGAGTCGTAGAAGCGGTAGAAGCCGAACTTCGGGGACGGGGTGTAGCCCTCGGAGAGGTAGAGGGCGATCGCCTCCGGCTGCCGGTCGCCCGTTTCGAGGACCATCCGCAGGCGGCCGGCCGCGCGGGCGTCCGTCTCCAGCGTGGCCAGGATGCGGCGGGCCAGGCCCAGGCCGCGGGCCTCCGGGACGACGTACATCCGCTTGAGCTCGGCGTCGCCGTCGCAGTAGCCCTCGTCGTTCTGCTCCTGGCTGCGCCAGCCGCCCGTCGCCACCGGGGCGCCGGAGGTGTCGTACGCCACTATGTACAGCCCCTGCGGCGGAGCGAACATCGCGGGGTCCAGGAAGGTCGCGTCGCCCTCGCCCTGGTACCGCTCCTGGTATTCGAGCTGGACCTGGTCGTTGAGTTTCACCGCGTCCGGGTGGTCGTACGGCACGGTGCGGAGCTCGATCCCATGAGACATCCGGACATCGTACGGAACCCTCCCGCTATGGTGCTGGGATGCTCACTGTGACCTCCGTGAATGTGAATGGGATCCGGGCCGCCGCCAAGAAGGGCTTCGGGCCGTGGCTCGCAGGATCCGACGCCGACGTGGTGTGCCTGCAGGAGGTACGGGCCGAGGAGGGGCAGATCCCGGAGGAGGTGCGCTCTCCCGAGGGCTGGCACACCGTCTTCGCGCCGGCCGCCGTGAAGGGCCGGGCCGGGGTCGCGCTGTACACGCGGCGCGCGCCCGAGCGGGTGCAGGTCGGCTTCGGCAGTGAGGAATTCGACACCGCCGGGCGGTACCTGGAGATCGACCTGCCCGGTGTGACCGTGGCCAGCCTCTACCTGCCCTCCGGTGAGGCGGGCACGGAGAAGCAGGACGAGAAGTACCGGTTCATGCGGGAGTTCCTGGCCTACCTGACCGGGCTCAAGGAGAGGGCCGCCGCCGACGGGCGCGAGGTCGTGGTCTGCGGTGACTGGAACATCTGTCACCAGGAGGCCGACCTCAAGAACTGGAAGACCAACCGCAAGAGCGCCGGTTTCCTCCCCGAGGAGCGGGAGTGGCTGGGGAAGGTCTACGCCGAGGCCGGCTACGTCGACGTGGTGCGCGAGCTGCACCCCGACACGGAGGGGCCGTACTCCTGGTGGTCCTACCGCGGCCGCGCCTTCGACAACGACGCCGGCTGGCGCATCGACCTGCAGGTGGTGACCCCGGGGCTGGCCGCGAAGGCGGTGAAGGCCTTCGTCGAGCGGGCCGAGACGCATCCCGAGCGCTGGTCCGACCACGCGCCCGTGACCGTCGTCTACGAGCTCGGCGTCTGACCTTTCGCCGACGCCAGCAGGCGGTCCATCGCCATCGTCAGCTCGGCCTCGACCACGCTCTTGGCGAGCGGGCGCAGCCGGGTGAGCGCGTCCGGGGAGATGTGCTCAGAGATCAGCTCGGTGAACAGCAGCGCCATCGCGTCCGCGTGCTCGCGGACACGGCGGCCCGTCTCCAGGACGTCGGCGAGCGGTACCCCCTCGCGGACCAGCGCCGAGGAGACGTCCAGCAGCCGGCGGCTGACGTGCACGATCGCGTCGCCGTCGACGGCGAGGTAGCCCAGGTCGAGGGAGGCCGCCAGGTTCTCGGGGGTGACCTCGCCCTCGAAGTAGTCGGCCAGTTCCTCCGGGGTGAGCCGGACGGGGGTCTCCTCCGACCAGCCGATGCCGAGCAGCTCACCCAGCTGGCCGACGTCGCGGCCCTTCTCGAAGGCGGCGGTCAGCTCGGCGATGCCGCCGAGGGTGTGGCCCCGTTCGAGCAGTCCGGCAATGGTGCGCAGGCGGGCCAGGTGGTGGTCGTCGTACCAGGCGATGCGGCCCTCGCGGCGGGGCGGCGGGAGCAGTTTGCGCTCCCGGTAGAAGCGCAGGGTGCGCACGGGTATGCCGGCCGCCTCGGCCAGCTCCTCGGTGCGGTACTCGCGCACCGGCTTCGCTTGCGTCTCTTCCTTCGCCACAGACGCAGCCTATGGCGTACTGGCGGTAACTTTCCGGGTCCGCCCCCTACCCATGAGTACGGGGCTGCTCTACCCTCCCGATTGTGCCAGTGATTGCTGGCAGTGTTTCGATGGTGTGGTGCGTTGCGGCGTTGCGTGGCTGGAACTGCGGATGAGCGGAAGGCGGCGGGCATGGGCGGCATGGGCGGGCGCGAGGGGCGCGAGCACGTACGGGTGGCGGTGATCGGGTCCGGATTCGGCGGGCTCGGGGCCGCCGTGCGGCTGCGGCGCGAGGGGATCACGGACTTCGTCGTCCTGGAACGGGCCGACTCCGTCGGCGGGACCTGGCGGGACAACAGCTACCCCGGATGCGCGTGCGACGTCCCGTCGCACCTGTACTCCTTCTCCTTCGCGCCGAATCCGGACTGGCCCCGGACCTTCTCCGGGCAGCCCGCCATCCGGGAGTACCTGGAGCACGTCGCGGACACCTTCGGGCTGCGCCGGCACATCCGGCTCGACTGCGAGGTCCTGATGATGCGCTGGGACGCCGACGAACTGCGCTGGGAGATCGAGACCTCCCGCGGCGAGCTGACCGCCGACGTCGTGGTCTCCGCGACCGGGCCGCTGTCCGAGCCGAAGCTGCCGGAGGTGCCGGGGCTGGCCGGGTTCCCCGGCAAGGTCTTCCACTCCGCGCGCTGGGACCACGACTACGACCTCGCCGGCAAGCGCGTCGCCATGATCGGTACGGGGGCCTCGGCGATCCAGATCGTGCCGGCCATCGCCCCCGACGTGGAGCGTCTGACGCTCTTCCAGCGGACCCCGCCGTGGGTGATGCCGCGCACCGACCGGGCGATCTCGGCGGTGGAGCGCTGGCTGCACCGGCAGCTGCCCTTCACCCGCGCCGCGCGCCGCGGCCTGCTGTGGGGCATCCGGGAACTCCAGGTCAGCGCCTTCACCAAGCGGCCCAGCCAGCTCGGACTCGTCGAGGCGCTCGCCAGGGCCAACATGGCCCGGTCGATCAAGGACCCGGAGCTGCGTGCCAAGCTGACCCCCTCCTACCGGATCGGCTGCAAGCGGATCCTGCTCTCCAGCGAGTACTACCCGGCGCTGGCGCGGCCGAATGTGGACCTCGTCGCCTCGGGGCTGAAGGAGATCCGGGGCTCGGTCCTCGTCGCGGCCGACGGGACCGAGACCGAGGTCGACGCGATCGTCTTCGGTACGGGCTTCCACGTCACGGACCTGCCGATCGCCGACCGGGTGGTGGGCGCGGAGGGCCGGACCCTCGCCGACCAGTGGAAGGACGGGATGCAGTCGCTGCGCGGGGCGACCGCGGCCGGCTTCCCCAACTGGATGACGATCATCGGCCCGAACACCGGTCTCGGGAACAGCTCGATGATCCTCATGATCGAGTCGCAGCTGAACTACATGGCCGACTACCTGCGGCAGCTGGGCATGCTGGGCGGGAAGGCCGCGCTCGCCGCGCGCCCCTCCGCCGTCAACCAGTGGAACCGGCAGGTGCAGGCCCGGATGGAGCGGACCGTCTGGAACACGGGCGGCTGCACCAGCTGGTACCTGGACGCCAACGGCCGCAACACGACGGTCTGGCCGGGCACGACCGGTGAGTTCCGCCGCGAGACGCGCAGCGTCGACCTGGGGGAGTACGAGGTCGTGCGGGTGAGGGAGCGGGTGCCGATGGCCGTCGCGGCCGCCCCTGCCCCTGCCGCGGCGCCGTTGCCGGTGGCGCCGCCCCCGCAGGCCCGTACCGCGGACGCCGGCGGGGCCGGCCTCGAAGCCGCCGGGGCCGACGCCGCCGAGGGCGTCGCGTGAGCCGCCCGGCGCACGTCACCTCCGGTCCCTACACCCCACCCGCCCCGCGGCGCGAACTTGTCGCCGTCTCCGCCGACGGGTCCCGCCTGCACGTCGAGGTGCACGGTGAGGAGGGGGCGCCGCCCGTGGTGCTGGCCCACGGCTGGACCTGCTCCACCGCGTTCTGGGCCGCGCAGATACGGGCCCTGGCCGCCACCCACCGGGTCGTCGCCTACGACCAGCGCGGACACGGGCGCAGCCCCGCCGCCCGGGAGCACAGCACCACCGCACTCGCCGACGACCTCGTGGCGGTGCTCGGCGCCACCCTCGCCCCGGGGGAGCGCGCGGTCGTCGCCGGGCACTCCATGGGCGGCATGACGATCATGGCGGCCGCGGCCCGGCCGGAGTTCACCGAGCACGCCGCCGCCGCGCTGCTGTGCAGCACCGGCAGCTCCGCCCTGGTCGAGCGGGCCACCGTGCTGCCGGTGCGCGCCGGGCGCGCCCGGACCCGGGTCACCGGCGCCGTACTCGGATCGCGCGCCCCGCTGGGGCCGGTCACGCCCGTCGCCCGGAAGATCCTCAAGTACGCCACCATGGGCCCCGGTTCGGCGCCCGACCGGGTCGAGGCGTGCGCCCGTATCGTGCACGCCTGCCCCACCGGGGTGCGCCGCGCCTGGTCCCGGGTGCTGGCCGGGCTGGACCTGGACGCCGACGTGGCCCGGCTGACCGTCCCCACCGCCGTGCTCGGCGGCACCGCCGACCGGCTCACCCCGCTCGTCCACGCCCGCGGGCTCGCCGCGGCGCTGCCGAACTGCGTGGGCCTCACCGAGCTCACCGGCGTGGGGCACATGACCCCGGTCGAGGCTCCCGAAGCCGTCACCCGTGCCGTGCGCGAGCTGTCCGCGCGCTTCATCGACGATCTCGACACCACCGAGAAGGAGAAGACACCGTGAGCGCTCGCAGGAGTCCGGAAGGCCGGGTCGCCGTCGTCACCGGGGCCGCCCGCGGGGTCGGCGAGCTGCTCGCCCGCAAGCTGTCGGCCCGCGGCGCGCGGATCGCCCTCGTCGGCCTGGAGCCGGAAGCCCTCAAGGAGGTCTCCGAGCGCCTGCACACCGACAGCGAGCACTGGTACGCCGACGTCACCGACCACGAGGCGATGGCACGCGTCGCCCAGGAGGTGAAGGAGCGCTTCGGGAAGGTCGACATCGTCGTCGCCAACGCGGGGGTCGCCGCGGGCGGGCCGTTCGCCCACTCCGACCCCGACGCCTGGCGCCGGGTGATCGAGGTCAACCTGATCGGCGGGGCCGTCACCGCCCGGGCCTTCCTGCCCGTACTGACGGAGAGCCGCGGCTACTTCCTCCAGATCGCCTCGCTCGCCGCCATCACCCCGGCGCCGATGATGACCGCCTACTGCGCCTCCAAGTCCGGCGTCGAGGCCTTCGCCCACTGCCTGCGCGCCGAGGTCGCCCACAAGGGCGTGGGCGTCGGGGTCGGCTACCTCTCGTGGACCGACACCGACATGGTGCGCGGCGCCGACCAGGACGCCGTCATGCGGGAGCTGCGACAGCGGCTGCCGTGGCCGGCGAACCGCACCTACCCGCTGGGGCCCGCCGTCGACCGGATCGTCGCGGGCATCGAGCGGCGCTCGCCGCACGTGTACGCGCAGTGGTGGCTGCGCGGGATGCAGGGGGTGCGCGGCTACCTGCCCGGGATCATCGCGACGGTCGGGCAGCGCGACGTGAAGCGCTTCGAGCCCCGGCTGGCCGGTGTCTCCCGGGGCCTGGTCGGGGCGGGCGGCGCCGCGGACGAGCAGGAACGCACCCGCAGCCACTGACCGGGACAGCGGCACGGAGCGCTGGCTCCGTCCGTCACCCATGAGGCCCGGCAGGGGCACGGCCGTCACCCGCGGCCGCGCCCCTGCCGGTATCCGCTCACTGCCTGGGCGGCAGCTTCGGACGGCGCCGGTCGGGTACGTCCGTGTAGCCGGGCGGCATCGCGGCCGGGTCCTGTTCGAGCAGCTCCAGCGCCAGGTGCACGGCGTCGTCCATCTGGGCGTGCCGGCCCTCCGCCCAGTCGAGCGGGGTGCGCAGGATCTCGAAGTCCGGTTCCACGCCGTGGTTCTCCACCGACCAGCCGTACTCCGGGAACCAGGCGGCGTTCATCGGCACCGTGATCACCGTGCCGTCGCCGAGGGTGTGCCGGCCGGTCATCCCGACCACCCCGCCCCAGGTGCGCTGGCCCACCACCGGCCCCAGTCCCAGCAGTTTGAAGGCCGCCGTGATCATGTCGCCGTCCGAGGAGGTCGCCTCGTCGGCCAGCGCCACGATCGGGCCGCGGGGCGCGTTGGAGGCGTAGCTGACGGGCTGGGCGTCGCGCGTCAGGTCCCAGCCGAGGATGGAACGGGTGAGCTTCTCCACCACCAGCTCGCTGATGTGGCCGCCCGCGTTGCCGCGCACGTCCACGATCAGCGCGGGCCGGGACATCTCCATGCGCAGGTCGCGGTTGAACTGCGCCCAGCCCGAGCCGCCCATGTCGGGGATGTGGAGGTAGCCGCACCGGCCGCCGCTGAGCTCGCGGACCACCTGGCGCCGCTTGGACACCCAGTCCTGGTAGCGCAGCGGCCGTTCGTCGATCAGCGGGACGACGGCGACCCGGCGGGAGCGGGCCGAGCCCTCCTCCGGCCGGAAGGTCAGCTCGACCGTGGTGCCGCCCGCTCCCGCCAGCAGCGGGTAGGGGCCGGCGACCGGGTCCACGGGCCGGCCGTCCACGTGGGTGAGCACCGCACCCTCCCTGATGCCGGTTCCGGCCAGCGGGGAGCGGGCCTTGGAGTCGGAGGACTCGCCGGGCAGGATCTTGGCCACCACCCATGTCCCGTCCCGGGGGACCAGGTTGGCGCCGAGCAGGCCGATGGCCCGCTGGTAGTGCGGGGGGCCCTCGTTGCGGCGGGCGGGGGAGACGTAGGCGTGCGAGGTGCCGAGCTCGCCGAGGACCTCGCGCAGCAGGTCGGCGAACTCGTCGGGGGAGGCGACCCGTTCGACCAGCGGGCGGTACTGGCGCAGTACGCCGTCCCAGTCGATGCCGCACATGTTCGGCTCCCAGAAATACGCGCGGATGATCCGCCCGGCCTCCTCGAAGGCCTGGCGCCACTCGGCTGCCGGGTCCACCTCGTGCAGGATGCGTCGCAGGTCCAGGTAGACCGTCGAGTCGCCGTCGCCCGACTCGGTGGCGGGGACCGCGCGCAGGTCCCCGTCGTCGTTGACGACGAGGCGGGTGCCGTCGCCGCTGACCGCGAACCAGTCCAGCCCCGAGGCCAGTTCGCTCTTGCGGGCCTTGGTCAGGTCGAAGTACTCCAGCGTGGGCTTGCCGCTGATGTCGTTGGGGTTGGCGAAGGTCTCGCCGAGCGCGCCCGAGATCGGCCAGCGCAGCCAGACCAGCCCGCCGCCGTGCACCGGGTACAGGGCCGAGTACTTGGAGGCGCTCACCGGGAACGGGGTGACGCGGCTCTCCAGCCCCTCCACCTCCACGGTCACGGCGCCGCCCTCGCCCGAGTTCTCCGATTCGCCCTCGCCCGGGTCCAGTCCGCCCGCCGCGGGCCTGCCCTCGGCCGACAGCGCGAAGGGGGAGGGGGTCGCGGAGGACAGCGGCACCAGGTACGGGCGGCAGCCGAGCGGGAAGGACAGGTCGCCGGTGTGCACGTCGTAGACCGGGTCGAAACCGCGCCAGGACAGGAAGGCCAGGTAGCGCCCGTCCCGGGTGAAGACCGGATTCTCGTCGGCGAAGCGGCCGTTGGTGACGTCGACGACGGTGCGCGCGCCGGGGCCGGAGATGCGGGCCATCTTGATCTGCCGCAGCGAGCGCCCGATGCCCGGATGCGACCAGGTCAGCCAGTCCCCGTCGGGGGAGAAGGCCAGGTCGGTGACGGGGCCGTTGATGGACCGGATCAGCTCGGTGACCTCGCCGTCGGACTCCTCCGCCGCGTCGACGAGCAGCAGCCGGCCGTCGTTCGAGGCGACGGCGAGGCGCTCCCCGTCGGGGTCGGCGAGCAGTTCGGTCACGCGTCCCAGTGCGCCCGAGGCCAGCCGGCGCGGCTCCCGGTCCCCCGAGGCCCGGGGCAGGTAGGCGATCTCGATCGCGTCCTCGCCCTCGGCGTCGGTGACGTAGGCGACCTGTCCGCCGCTGCCGAGCATCTCCGGCAGCCGTACCCGTACGCCCGGGGTGTCGGCGATGGTCCGGGCCGGTCCGTCGCGGTGGGTCAGCCAGTACAGGCTGCCGCGGACCACGACCGCGCTGGCCCGCCCGGTGGCGTCCACCGAGAGGGAGTCGACGTGGCTGGCGGCCGGTACCTGGTAGGTGCGCCGGCCCGCGCGCGGGCCGCCGAGGCGGACCTGGAGCTTGCGCGGGGAGGCGTCGGGGGCCAGGGAGTCGACGAGCCAGAGGTCCCCGGCGCACTGGTAGACGACCCGGGAGCCGTCGCTGGAGGCGTGCCGGGCGTAGAACTCGTCGTGGTCGGTGTGGCGGCGCAGGCCGGTGCCGTCGGGCAGGCAGGAGTAGAGGTTGCCGATGCCCTCGTGGTCGGACAGGAAGGCGATCCGGCCGCCCACGAACATCGCCGCGTCCAGGTGCCCTTCGAGGCCTTCCAGGAGCTGGCGCCCGTGCAGCCAGAGCCGGCCCATGGCGCCGCCCCGGTAGCGCTTCCAGGCGGCGGGCTCGTGCGGCGGTTTGCCGGTGAGGAGCAGGCTGCGGTGTTCGCCGTCGATGTCGGCGACCTGGATGTCGGACACGGGGCCCCAGGGCAGGCGCCCGCCGGGGCTGCCGTCGGTGGGCAGTTTGTAGGCCCAGGAGAAGTAGGAGAACGGCTGTTCGTGTGAGGAGACGGCGAGGACGTTGCCGTCGGGGTCCCAGCCGCAGACGCGGGTGTCGGTGGCACCCCAGTGCGTCAGCTGCCGGGCGGGCCCGCCGTCGACGGGCGCCAGGTGGATCTCGGGGTCGAGGCTGCGCCAGGTGGTGAAGGCGATGTGCCGGCCGTCGGGGGAGAAACGGGGGTGGCCGACCCGGGTCCGGTCGACGGTGACCCGCCAGGCGCGTCCGGGGGTGTGGCCGTCGGGGACCAGCGGGGCGACCCAGAGGTCGTCCTCGGTGGCGAAGCACAGGAGGTCGTCGTGCAGGTGCGGGAACCGGAGGTACGCGACGTCGTGACTCACCCCCCAATGCTTTCCGCGCGGAGGGGGTGCGGCAACTCGTACTGGTGATCCACGCCACCCCATCGAACGAAACGGAACGGTTTCGTTTCGCTCGGGGGAGGGGTATCGTCTTGAGCGTACGGAGCAGTTCCGTTCGGATGGAGGCACGGAGATGACCGAGGCGATGGCGGCCCGGCGCAGCCGGATCACCCCCGAACGGCAGGCCGAACTGCACGAGGCGGTCCTCGACCTCCTGCGTGACGTCGGCTACGAGGCGCTGACCATGGACGCGGTCGCCGCCCGTACGAAGTCCAGCAAGGCCACCCTCTACCGCCAGTGGGGGAGCAAGCCGGAGCTGGTCGCCAAGGCCCTGCGGTGCACGCAGCCCGTCTCGCTGCGCGAGATCGACACGGGCAGCCTGCGCGGGGACTTCGCGCTCATGGTGGAGCACTCGGACGACGCGCAGATGGCCAAGGACACCGCGCTGATGCGGGGTCTGGCCCATGCCGTCCACGAGAGCCCGGAGCTCCACAAGGCGCTGCGGGACCTGTTGGTCGACCCGGAGATCACCGGGCTGCAGGTGATGCTGCAGCGCGCGGTGGACCGGGGCGAGATCGCCCCGGGGTGCCCGGCCCTGGGCTTCGTACCGCACATGCTCATCGGGGCGTTCATCGCGCTCCCGCTGATCGAGGACCGGCCGGTGGACCGGGCGTTCCTCGGTGACTTCATCGACGCCGTGGTCTTCCCCGCCCTCGGCGTCTGAACCTCCCCGTCCCCGGCACCCTGTGCCGCCCTGCTGCTCCTGACACGCCGCTCTCGTCGTCGGGCCGGCTCCCCACGCCCTGATCCCTGCGGATCCATCCCACGACCTGAACGGGAGAACCACCGACGTGGCCACCTTCCTCTACCGACTCGGCCGGGGCGCCTTCAGGCGCCGCGGGCTCGTCACCCTCCTCTGGGTGGCGCTGCTGTTCGCCGCCGGTTTCGGCGCCGCCTCCGCGGCCGCCCCGACCTCCGGATCGTTCTCGATACCCGGTACGGAGGCCCAGCGGGCCTTCGACCTGCTGGACAAGAAGTTCCCGGGCATGGCCGCCGACGGCGCCACCGCGCGCATCGTCGTCAAGGCCCCCGAGGGTGCGAAGGTCACCGACCCCGGCCCCAAGGCCGAGGTCGAGAAGATCGTGAACGGCCTGAAGACCGGTCCGGGCGCGGAGCAGATCGCCTCCGTGGTCAACCCGTACGAGGTGCAGGCGGTCAGCCAGGACGGCTCCACCACCTACATCAGCGCCAAGTACACCGTCAGCGGCATGGAGCTGAAGGACGCCACCCGTGACGCGCTGAAGGAGTCCGGCGACGGCGCCAAGGCGGCGGGCCTGAACGTCCAGATCGGCGGTGACGCGCTGATGGTGGCCCCCGAGACCGGCTCCGGCGAGATCATCGGCATCCTCGTCGCCGCGATCGTCCTCGTGATCACCTTCGGCTCGCTGATCGCGGCCGGTCTGCCGCTGCTGACGGCGCTCATCGGCGTCGGCATCGGCGTCTCCTCCATCACCGCGCTCGCCAACGTGCTGGACCTCGGCAACACCACCGCCACCCTCGCCACGATGATCGGCCTCGCGGTCGGCATCGACTACGCCCTCTTCATCGTCTCCCGCTACCGCGCGGAGCTCGCCGAGGGCCGCGACCGCGACGAGGCCGCCGGCCGGGCCACCGGAACCGCCGGCTCCGCCGTCGTCTTCGCCGGTCTGACCGTCGTCATCGCCCTCGTGGGCCTGGCCGTCGTCAACATCCCGATGCTGACCAAGATGGGCGTCGCGGCCGCGGGCACCGTGGTCATCGCCGTGCTCGTCGCACTGACCCTGGTCCCGGCCATCCTCGGCTTCGCGGGCAAGAAGGTCCTGCCCGCGGGCGAGAAGAGCAGGCTGTTCGGCAAGGGCAGGCCGGCCGGCGCCGAGAAGAAGGTCAACGGCGGCACCCGCTGGGCCCGCTTCGTCCTGCGCCGCCCCGTCATGGTGCTGCTGGCCGGTGTGATCGGCCTCGGCGTCATCGCCGTCCCGGCGAGCAAGCTGGAGATGGGCCTGCCGGACGACGGCGCCCAGCCGGTCTCCACCACCCAGCGCCAGGCGTACGACCTGCTGTCCGAGGGCTTCGGCCCGGGCTTCAACGGCCCGCTGATGGTGGTCGTCGACGGGGACAAGGCCCTCGCGGACTCCACCGTCGACCGGATCAAGGGCCTGGAGGGCGTGGCCGCGGTCATGCCGCCGTCCCCCAACGAGGCGGGCGACGCCTCGGTGATCACCGTCATCCCGAAGGACCGTCCGTCCTCCACGCACACCGAGGAACTGGTCCACGAGATCCGCGACGGCAGCGGCGACGACGTCCTCGTCACCGGCGCCACCGCGATGAACATCGACTTCTCGCAGAAGATGAACGACGCGCTGCTGCCCTACCTGGCCCTCGTCGTCGGCCTCGCCTTCCTGCTGCTGATGCTGGTCTTCCGCTCGATCCTGGTCCCGCTCAAGGCGGCCCTCGGCTTCCTGCTCTCGGTCGTCGCGGCTCTCGGCGCGGTCGTCGCGGTCTTCCAGTGGGGCTGGCTCGGCTCGGTCTTCGGAGTGGAGCAGACCGGTCCGATCATGTCGATGATGCCGATCTTCATGGTCGGTGTGGTCTTCGGCCTGGCCATGGACTACGAGGTCTTCCTCGTCACCCGCATGCGGGAGGCGTACGTCCACGGCGAGCGCCCGGGCCAGGCGGTCGTGACCGGCTTCCAGTACAGCGCCCGGGTCGTCGTGGCCGCCGCCGTCATCATGATCGCCGTCTTCGCCGGCTTCCTGGGAGCCAGTGACCAGATGGTCAAGATGATCGGCTTCGGTCTGGCCGTCGCGGTCTTCTTCGACGCCTTCGTGGTCCGCATGGCCATCGTCCCGGCGGTGCTCGCCCTGCTCGGCCACAAGGCCTGGTGGCTGCCCGAGTGGCTGGACCGGATGCTGCCGAACGTGGACGTGGAGGGCGAGAGCCTGCGCAAGCACCTCGCCACCGAGTCCGCGGAGGGCGAGGGTCCGGACAAGGACCGCGAGCTGGTCAACGCCTGACCGGCACGTACTGCACACGGCCCGGCCCCGTACCCCCCGTCACCCGGGGGTACGGGGCCGGGCCCGTTGTGTCCGGCCTTCTGCGCCGAACGGGTGGCGCCTGTCGGGGGCGCCTGTCGCGTGGCGCCTATCGGGCGGGGGCGGAGGCGGCGTAGGTGCGCCGGAGGAAACGGCGCAGCGCGGCGATGTCGAACTGGACCACCGCGACGCCCTCGGGGGAGTGGAACTCGACGACCGCCTGGACGCGGCCACAGGGCCAGACGCGTACGTCCCCGGTCCCCGTCGGCGCCTGGAGGCCGGCCTCCAGCAGCGCCCGGGGGAAGACCCACTCGTTGTCGGTGCCCTCGGGGGACAGGTCGGCGGGGAAGACGATCCGCACGGCCAGCGGCTCGGCCGGGGTGAAGCGCAAGGCAACGGGGATCGCCCGGTAGAGGGGGTCGTCCGTGATCACACGGGCGCGGACCCGCTCTTCGACGGGGGCCGCGGTCGCGGTCGCTGGGAGATTCTCGGCGGTGGCTGACATCGACCAGACTCCTCGAATCGGAACATATCCGTCCGTTTGTCCTCCAGCCTCGCACATTCCGACGAAAGTGCGCGCGGCTTTTTGTGACGTGCTCGCTCTTGCCAACGGTTTGCAACTGGGCACTATTCTTGAACGGTTAAAGACCGTATAAGAAGCGGAGCCCACTCCATGCATGTGCCCGACGGATTCATCAACGCACCCGTCTCGGTGGCCGCCGGAGTGGCGGCTGCCGCGGCGGTGGCCGTCAGCCTCCGCGGCGCCCGCCGCGAGCTCGACGAGCGGACCGCGCCGCTCGCCGGACTCGTCGCCGCCTTCATCTTCGCCGTCCAGATGCTGAACTTCCCCGTGGCCGCCGGCACCAGCGGCCACCTCATGGGCGGCGCGCTCGCCGCGATACTCGTCGGCCCCTACACCGGCGTGCTCTGCGTGTCCGTCGTCCTGCTCATGCAGGGCATCCTCTTCGCCGACGGCGGCCTCACCGCCCTCGGCGTGAACATCACCGTCATGGGCGTCGTCACCGTCGTCACCGCACACCTGCTCTTCCGCGGGCTCCTCCGCATCCTGCCGTCCACCCGCCGCTCCGTGACCGTGGCCGGCTTCGTGGCCGCCCTGGTCTCGGTGCCCGCCGCGGCCGCCGCCTTCACCGCCGTCTACGCCGTCGGCGGCACCACCGACGTGCCCCTCGGCAAGGTCCTGACCGCCATGGTCGGCGTACACGTCCTCATCGGCATCGGCGAGGCCCTCATCACCACCGCGACCGTGGGGGCCGTGATCGCCGTACGGCCCGACCTGGTGCACGGGGCCCGCGCACTGGCCACCCCGCTGAAGCTGCGCGTCGACGGTGCGCTCGTCGACGCGCCCGCCGCGGCCCCGGCCCAGGCGCCCGCCGCCGGCCGCTCCACGAAGAAGGTGTGGGCGACCGGCCTGGTCACCGCGCTCGTCCTGGCCGGGTTCGTCTCCTTCTACGCCTCTGCCAACCCCGACGGCCTGGAGAAGGTCGCCGCCGACAAGGGCATCGACCAGAACGTCGAGGAGCACGCCGCCGCCGGCTCGCCGCTCGCCGACTACGGCGTCAAGGACGTCGAGGACGCCCGCCTCTCCGGCGGTCTCGCCGGGATCATCGGCGTCGGTGTCACCGTCGTCGCCGGCACCGGGATCTTCTGGGCCGTGCGCCGCCGCACGTCCGACGAGCCGACCGCCACCGTCACCTCCACCGCCACCCCGGTCGCCTGACATGGGTGCCGGCCACGCCCACAGGCTCTACCGCCCGGGCACCTCGCCGGTCCACGCCCTCCCACCGCACTGCAAGCTCGCCGCGACCTTCGGCTTCGTCCTGGTCGTCGTGTCCACACCGCGGGAGGCGGTGTGGGCCTTCGGCCTGTACGCACTGCTCCTCGCCGCAGTCGCGGCCGTGGCCCGGATCCCGGCGGGCCTGGTGCTGCGCAGGCTGCTGATCGAGGTCCCGTTCGTCGCCTTCGCCGTACTCATGCCCTTCGTGGCCCAGGGCGAGCGCGTCGAGGTCCTCGGCATGTCGCTCAGCGTCTCCGGCCTCTGGGGCGCCTGGAACGTCCTCGCCAAGGGCACCCTCGGCGTGGCCGCGTCCGTCCTGCTCGCCGCGACGACCGAGCTGCGGGCCCTGCTGCTGGGGCTGCAGCGGCTCAGGCTGCCGCCCCTGCTCGTCCAGATCGCCTCCTTCATGATCCGCTACGGCGACGTGATCGGCGACGAGCTGCGCCGGATGTCCGTCGCCCGCCGCTCACGCGGCTTCGAGGCGAGCGGAATCCGGCACTGGGGCGTGCTGGCGAAAACGGCCGGCGCGCTGTTCATCCGCTCCTACGAACGCGGCGAGCGGGTCTACCTGGCGATGGTCAGCCGCGGCTACACCGGCTCCATGCCGGTCATCGACGAGGCCGTGGCCACCCGCGGCCAGTGGGCGTACGCGGCCGTGCTCCCGGTGACGGCCCTCGCCGTCTGTCTGATGGGATGGACCCTGTGACCAGTACCCCCGCGCCCGCCCCCTCGCTCGAAGTCGCCGGCCTCGCCTACGCCTACCCGGACGGCCACCAGGCCCTGTACGGCGTCGACCTCACCGTCGGGCGCGGCGAGCGTGTCGCCCTCCTCGGCCCCAACGGCGCCGGCAAGACCACCCTCGTGCTGCACCTCAACGGGATCCTCACCGGCGGGGTCGGCACGGTGGCCGTGGCCGGCCTTCCGGTGGAGAAGCGGAACCTGGCCGAGATCCGGCGCCGGGTCGGGATCGTCTTCCAGGACCCCGACGACCAGCTGTTCATGCCGACCGTGCGGGAGGACGTCGCCTTCGGACCGGCGGCGGCCGGCCTGCGGGGCGCCGAGCTGGAGGAGCGGGTCGCGGCGGCCCTGGACCGGGTCGGCATGGCCGGCTTCGCCGACCGGCCGCCGCACCACCTCTCCTTCGGGCAGCGCCGCCGGGTGGCCGTGGCGACCGTCCTGGCCATGCGGCCGGAGATCCTGGTCCTGGACGAACCCTCCTCCAACCTGGACCCGGCCTCGCGCCGCGAGCTCGCCGACATCCTGCGCTCGCTCGACGTCACCGTGCTGATGGTGACGCACGACCTGCCCTACGCCCTGGAGCTGTGCCCGCGCTCGGTGATCCTCAGCGAGGGCGTCATCGCGGCGGACGGCCGCACGCAGGAACTGCTGTGCGACGAGAAACTGATGCGGGCCCACCGGCTGGAGCTCCCCTTCGGCTTCGACCCGCGTTCGGTATCGGTGGCATAAGCACCTGTCCCCGTTTGTTGCACCGCACGTGGACATCCAGGGTGTGGTGACGGCGGGCTTCGAGCCCGTCAGGGACGCGTTCGTACGCAACTTCGAGGTGCTCGGGGACCGGGGCGCGGCCGTCGCCGTCTACCGGGACGGCCGCAAGGTCGTCGACCTGTGGGGCGGCACGAAGGACGCCGATGGCGCCGCACCGTGGACCGAGGACACCGCACAGGTCGTCCGATCCGCCACCAAGGGCGTGGCCGCCGCCGTCCCGCTGCTCCTGCACCAGCGCGGTCTGCTCGACCTGGACGCGCCGGTCGGCGCGTACTGGCCGGAGTTCAAGGCGGGCGGCAAGGAGAAGATCCTCGTACGGGACCTGCTCGCGCACCGCGCGGGCATCCCGGCCCTGGACCGGGGACTGACTGCCGCCGAGGCAGCGGACGGGGTGTCCGGGCCCCGCGCGGTCGCCGCACAGCGCCCCTTCTGGGAGCCGGGGACCGGGCACGGCTACCACGCCCAGACCTACAGCTGGCTGCTGTCCGAGCTGGTGCTCCGGGTGACCGGACGCACGCTGGGCTGCGTCCTGGCGGAGGAGATCGCCGAGCCGCTCGGCGTGGACTTCTGGATCGGCCTGCCGGACGCCGAGGCCGAGGCCGGCCGGGTGGGCCGGGTGGCCCCGGTCGAGCCGCCGGAGAGCGCCGGGGTGCTGAGGACCAGGCCGCGCAGGAACGTTTCCGAGGCCTACGCCGACCCCGCCTCCCTGACCCGCCGCGCCTTCGCCGCCATCGACCCGCTGCCCGACGAGAACGCCCCCGCGTACCGGGCCGCCGAGCTCCCCGCCTCGAACGGCATCGGCACGGCCCGAGCCCTGGCCCGCTTCTACGCGGCCACGATCGGTGTGGTCGAGGACGGTGCGCGGATCTTCACCCCGGCCACCGCCGCGCTGGCCGCCCGGGAGCACTCCGCGGGCCCGGACCGGGTCCTGGTCGTCAACACCCGCTTCGGCGCCGGCTACATGCTGCACGGTCCGGCCTCGCCGCTGCTCTCGCCCGCCTCCTTCGGCCACCCCGGCCGCGGCGGCTCCCTGGCCTTCGCGGACCCGGAGGCCGGCATCGGCTTCGGCTACGTCACCAACGCCCTGGCCAAGTCGGTCACCGCCGACCCCCGCGCCCAGGCCCTGGTGCGGGCCCTGAAGTCGGTCCTCTGAGGGCCGGGCCGACCGCCGCGGCGGCTCCGGCCGCTCCGGCTGCTCGCGTACGTCGGCCAGGGCGGTCCCGGCGGCCGTCGGCCGGGCGGGTCGGCTCGCGGGAGCGTGCGTGCGGGGGTCAGCCCGCGTTCAGCACCTCGGCGACGATCGGGCCGGCCGCTTCGCCGCCGTGGCCGCCGCCCTCGACCATCGCGGCCGCGGCGATGTCGCCGCTGAAGCCGGTGAACCAGCTGTCCGGGCTGTCCGCGGCACCGCCGACCTCCGCCGAGCCGGTCTTGGCGCCCTTGTCCGAGCCGCGCACCGGGGCCATGGCCTCGCGTGCGGTGCCGTTGGTCGCCGTCAGCTTCATCATGGAGACGAGCTGCTGCTGCACGGCGGGCTTCATCCGGCGCTGGGCCGTGGCGATCGTCCGGCCGTCCAGCTCGGCCGAGACCAGCAGCGGCTGGCGGAACACGCCGGTCCGGGCGGTCGCGGTGATGGACGCGACGTTCAGCGGGTTCATGGTGATCTGACCCTGCCCGATGTACGCGGCGGCCGCGGACGCGCCCGTCGCCGGCGGGACCTTGCCGTCGGTGGACCTGACGCCCGTCTTCCAGTCCAGGCCGATGCCGAAGACCTCCATGGCCTCCTCCGGCAGGGCGGAGTCGTCGTCGACCGGCTTGATCTGCTTGATGAAGGCGGTGTTGCAGGACTGGGCGAAGGAGGTGGAGAAGTTCGTGCCGGCCGGCAGGTCGAAGTTCTTCAGGTTGTGGAAGGCGCGGCCGCCCCAGGACACCTCCTTCGGGCACTCCGCCGGCTTGCCGGCCGCCACCAGGCCGCGGTCCAGCAGCATCGCGCCCGTCACGATCTTCATCGTGGAGCCGGGCGCCCGGTTGCCCTGCATGGCCGCGTTGAAGCCGTCCTTGCGGTGGTTCGCGACGGCCAGGATGTGCCCGTTGCTCGGCTTGACGGCGACCACCGACGCCTCGGGGAACTTGACGACCGCCTGCTCGGCCGCCGCCTGCACCTTCGCGTCCAGGTAGGTCTTCAGGGTGTTCGGCTCGCCCTCGACGAGCGTCAGCAGGGTCCGCCTGGGCGCCTCCTTCACGGCCGGCTCGATCCACACCTCGGCGCCGGCCTTTCCGCCCGCCTTGCTGCCGTAGTTCTGGCGCAGCTCGTCGAGGATCTGCCGCAGCGAGGGGTACTTCTCCGCCGTCAGCTCCTCGCCGTTGCGGTCCACGGCCTTCACCGGCGGGTTCGCGGGGGCGCCCGCGCGCAGCTTCTCGTCCTTCTGCAGCTGCGGGTGGATCACCGAGGGCTGCCAGTCGACGAGGGGCTTGCCGCTGGTCAGGCCGCGCACCACCGTGAGCTGGGAGTCGTAGACCAGGGGCTTGGTCGTGCCCTCGTAGGTGATCTCCGCCTCGACCTTGAAGGGAACGGTGGTGCCGTTCGCCTCGCCGGGGGTGATCACGGCCTTGGACACGTGCGCCCTGGTCCTGAACTCCCCGACCGCGGTCTGCGCGGCCGCGGCGTTGTTGGTCAGGTCGGCCGCCCCCCGCTCGTCCCCGGACGCCCAGGCCGCCAGGAACGCCTTGGCGGCCTGGGCCGCCTCCTTCTCGGAGACCGGCCCGCTGCCCTTGGCGGACTGGACGGAGGTGTCCGATTCCGATCCGTTGCCGCTGTCGCCGACCAGGGCGTACACCCCGTACCCGGTCCCGCCGACCATCGCCAGGAACACCCCGCCGACGATGGCGCCCTTAGCTGCTCCGTTCACTTTTCGTCCTCCCCCGCGACCCCGGCTCCTGAACGCGTTCAAGAGCCCTTGGCTTCGACCTTACTCTGCGGAGTCGACCGGTGTGCAGCGGTTACCGGACGAAAATCCGCAGGACCGCGCCCCGCTCCGGGGTCCTGATGCTGCAACGGTGTTCGTCGTGACGGTCGGGCAGTTTCGGGTGGGATGCCCCGCACGACGGTCAGGCAGGCGTGTCCGCCATCCTCCGGGTCAGCGCAACGGCGGACGAGCTGTTCGGCCGGGGCGAACGCGACGGGTTCAGGGGTCCGGTCACACGCGCGGTTGCTACGGGCAGGCCGGACATCGCCTCCCATGTGAAGATCATTTTGCGGTCGTCGTGTTGAGGGGCTTCGCGGCCGGGGTGGGGTTCGGGGCGGCCACCTCGCTCATGAACGCACTTTCGTCGCCGTACGTGGCACTCGGAGTCCCCCTCGTGGGCACCGTCTGGGCCGGTGCCGCGAAGGTCCTCAGCCATCGCGTCGATGCCGACCGGGGCGACGGTGCGCGGAACGAAACGGAAGCCACCGTGGTCGCACAGCGGATCCGGCTGTCGCGATCGCGACGCCGGACGGCGGCGGGCGACGCAGGACGACGGCGGGGGCCCCTCACGGTGGCCGCTGCCGCTGGTGCGGCGGCGCCTCCGCTCAGCCCTGCAGCTGCTCGGTCAGGCCCAGCTGGCTCATGATGGCGCCGGTGTCCATGTAGACGCGGCCTTCCTGGATCTTGCCGTCCTTGACCTCGTAGATGTCACACGCGTGGACCGTGACGCGACGCCCCGTGGCGGGCACGGTGCCCGCATGCAGGACCAGGTCCCCGGTCTGGGTCCCGCTGCCCGTGTACTCGACGACCACTCTGTCCCCCTGGGACGTGAGGTGGTCGAGGGTGAACGTGCCGTCGGGCACCGCCTCGAACATGGCCTTCGCGAGCTGGGCGAAGCCGTCCGGACCCTGCAGTTTCCTTCCGCTGCCCTCCTCGATGAGGGTGCAGTCCGGAGCGACGGATCCGGCGATGGAGTCGTAGTCACGGTCGTTCCATGCCTGGAAGAGATCGCGGACGAAAGTCTCGTTGTCAGCCATGGGAACCTCCGCTCGGGAGCGTGCCTTCCCTTCCATGCTGGCCCTCCGCCTTCGGCCGTGCGACCCCGAACTTCTGCGCGCCGGTGTCTGCGGCCGGGCGTCCCCCCGGCGTCCCGGTGCTCCGGACGGCTTCTACGGTGTGGTCCGGGCCCGGCGCGGAATGATCAGGTAAGCCGCCCCGGCCAGGACGAGTGGCAGGAGGCTCACGATCAGCATGGTGAGCCTCAGGCCGTTGGTGAAGTCCAGGTCGAGGGCCAGTCCGGACTGCCTGAGCAGGTTGGGGTCGTAGCCGGCGGAGCCGGGACTGCGCGCCATCGCGCTTCGTGTCGCGTCCACGGCCTGCTCGGCCTCGGTCGCCGACAGCCCACGCTCGGCGGCATCGTTGAGCCACTGCTGCTGGAAGAAGAGGTTGAAAAGCAGGAGGAAGACGGCGGGGCCGAGCGCGTAGCCGCTCATTCCGAACGCCGGCTGGACGGAGGCCGTGGCGCCGGACCTACCGGGCGGGGCGTGGGAGAGGATGGTCTCGGCCACCGCGGCGGAAGTCACCAGCGATCCGAGGTTGGTGAGCCAGGTGGCCAGTACGAGGATCCACAGTGGCATCGTGGGCGCGGCCGTGGCTGCCAGCAGCAGCCCGCCCGCGACCAGCGCCAGCAGGCCGGTGATGAGGACGGGCTTGGGACTGTACTTCCCGATCAGGCGGCCGGCGAGGATGACGGCGCCCGCGATCGCCAGTGTGCCGGGCAGATACAGCAGGCCGATCGTGCTCTGGGGCAGCGCCATGACCACACTGCCGAACTGCCCGAGGGCGAAACTGAACCCCGCGATGACGAAGTTCAGCGTCAGGCTGGCCAGCGCAGCCACCGTGAACGGGCCGCTGCGGAAGAGCGACAGTTCCAGGACCGGTTCCGGTGTCCGGCGCTCATGGAGCACGAACAGCACTCCGGCGACGGCACTGACCGCCAGCGGCAGCCATGCCTGGACCTGGGAGATCCCGTTCTGCGCCTCGGCGATGCCGTGCACGAGCATCAGCAGGGTGAGGCCCACCAGGCTGACGCCGATCTTGTCGACCCGGGAGCGCTCCTGGACGGGGGGCTCGGTGACGAACCGGGCGGTCAGCCCGAGCGCGATCAGCGAGAGCAGCGGAGCGAGCAGGAACAGCCACCGCCAGCCGATGGCGTCCACCACCCAGCCCCCGGCCGCGGGGGTCACCCCGCACAGCACCATCTCGATGGCCATGAAGATGCCGATGGCCGCCGGCCGCCTCTCCGCCGGTACCGACACTTTGAGCAGGGCCATCGACACACCCAGAACCGCGGCCAGTGCCAGGCCGTCCAGGAGGCGCATCACCAGCAGGAACACATAGCCGGGGGAGAGCGCTGACAGCAGATTGACGACGATGTCGCTGACCAGCCCGAGCATCAGCATCTTCCTGAGCCCGATGGCGTCCCCGAGACTGCCCACGGCGAGTACGGCGGCGGCCATGACCAGCGTGGCCGCGCCGCCCAGGAGTCCGACGACGTCGGGCGGCACCTGGAGCGCCCGGCTGATCTGCGGCATGTTCAGGCTGAGGACCAGCGGGTCCACGGCCGGGATCGTGAAGGCCAGGGCGAGTCCCGAGATGATCGGGAGCATCGCGATGGTGGAACGCGGGTTCGCAGTCGCCACAGCAATGCCTCCCGTATGCCGGCAAGTGCCGCCGCTCGATGGCCGACCGTAACCCGGCCATCGCTTCCGTCCCTCTGCCTCCCCCGCCGACGCACGCGGCTCGACACCTGTTCGGACCACTCGGATCCCCGGGACCGACCGGACCGGCGGCGCGCGGATGTCGAGCTCGGCTGACGCCGGCGGCGACGGGCTTCGCACGAGGGCCCACGCGGACGTCTCCACCGCGCGGACGGGCCGGTCAGCCGGGGATGAGGGTCGTCACCAGGACGTCGCGGTGTGCCGGGTGCGCGGCATCGACCGGCCGGATGGGCGACACATCGTGCAGGGTGCCGCCGTCGTCGGAGACCAGCAGGCTCGCCGGTTCGCGCAGCGTGACCGACAGGATCTCGCCGCCCTCGGGCGTGTAGACGGTGCTTTCGCCCCCGGTGGCGTTGTCACGACCGATGAACAGCGAGGACACCAGGCTGACGCCGTCCCGGTGCCTGCCCTCCGGTGACGGCTCCCCTCCCCCCTCCGCCGTGGCGATCACCCGGAAGGGATGCACCTTGACGCTCCACCACTCGGCGACGTCCAGTACGCCCGCCACCCGGCCCAGCAGGCCGATGACCCGGCGCAGCACCGGATCGGCCACGAAGTCGTCGGTGAGTGGATCGAAATGGCGGTCCACCGACTCGTAGAGCGGATTGGTGTTGCCCGGCTGGACGAACTCGGTGTGGGGCAGCAGCCGCAGCTCCCCGGTCACGGGCGAGAGCGAGAAGTGCCCGTAGCGCCGGAGCCTGTGGGTGCCGCGCCGGGCCGCGTACGCGTCCACCGTCAGATCCTGCCAGTGGGCCGCGAAATGTGCCCAGGACGATGCGTCCGCACCCAGGCAGGCCAGCACGTCGGCCGGAGGCATGAGGTACGCACCGGTACCGGTCAGTGCGGCGCGGGCCGCCTCCTCCGCAGCGACGGCCTTCTCGTCCGCCGGACGGAGGAATCCGGGGTCGGTGTTCACGGTCTGCCACCGCCCTTTCTCTGGTGAGGCGGGATGCGGGGTTCAGGACATCATCGGTCGGGCCCGCACCCCGCGCACCTCCGCACGGCAGGCGGTGCGGACGGCACGCTCGGAGGCGGGCCCGGGCTGGTGGCTGCGGGCGGGAGGACCTGCGGCGGTCACCGACGGTTCGTACTCGCGACCGTCACGACCCAACACTGTTGCAGTACTAAGGTGCGCCCGTGGAGCTCACCTACCGGCGGTTCGACCCCTCGGAGGCCGACGCCCTGGTCGCCTTCCTCACAGCGGACACCTGGCCGTTCCACGGCGCGGCCGTGGTCGACGCCGCACAGGCCCGGCGCTGGGTGGCGGACGGCCGCTTCGACGGCGACGACACCAGGACGTTCTGGATCACCCACGGCGGCGACGCCCTCGGGCTCATCCGCCTCATGGACCTCGGCGACGGCACGCCCGTCTTCGACCTGCGCCTTCGCACCCGCTACCGGGGCCGCGGCATCGGCGGCCACGCCCTGGCCTGGCTGACGGCGTACCTGTTCGCCGAGTTCCCGGGGATCCGGCGCATCGAGGGCACCACGCGCCGGGACAACACGGCGATGCGCCGCACCTTCCGGCGGTGCGGCTACGTCAAGGAGGCCCACCACCGGGACGGATGGCCCGCCGCCGACGGCGGCGCCGTCCATGACGCCGTCGGCTACGCGATCCTGCGACGGGACTGGCTCACCGGCACGACCACGCCCCCTGCCTGGGACGACGAGCCCGCCTGAGCGGCCCGGGCGGCCGACGTGCAGCCGCCGGGGCCGTGTTCTAGCGTCGGAAGGGCGAGGGCGACCGATGCGTCGAGCCGGTCGCCCGCCCCGGAGTCCCCGCTCCGCGCCGCCGCCCCCGCCCGTGGTCCGGCGCATCCGCGGATCGCGTGACCGACCGAGAGAGCAGGTGCATCCGCATGCGTCCGTCGGCTCGTATCCCCAGCATCCTCGCAGGCCTGGCCCTCGCCGCCGGCGGCGCCGTCGTCGCCGCCCCGTCCGCCCAGGCGGACGCGAAGGCCTGCGAGCAGTACGTCGCCCAGCACGCCCCGAAGGCCACGGACGGCGCCGCGGAGGCGTGCTACGAGGGCCAGATCGGCAACCAGACCAGCTGCGTCTCCAGCCTCGTCGCGGTCGGCGCGAGCAAGGACGCGGCGAACTCGGCCTGCGAAGCCTCCCGCTGACCCCGCACCCGGAACGCACCAGGGCCCCGGCACCACCCTCCGGCGCCGGGGCCGTCTGTGGGCCGTCGAGGGGTGGCCCAGGACGGCCGGCGACCACCAGCAGCAACCACGACGGGCCCGGCACCATCCGGTGCCGGGCCCGTCGTCTGCGCTGCTAGACCCAGGTGTCCAGCCACATGCGGCCGCGCCAGGAGTCCATGGGGAGGGTCTGGCCCGTGTAGATCGGCCAGAAGTAGATGAAGTTCCACACGATCAGCAGGACCAGCACGCCCGCGCCGATCGCGCCCAGGGCGCGGCGGCGTTCCGTCGAGCCCGCGGGCCCCAGCAGGGCGCCGATCATCATCGCCACCGCCAGGCACAGGTACGGGACGAAGACCACCGCGTAGAAGTAGAAGATCGTCCGCTCCTGGTAGTTGAACCAGGGCAGCAGACCCGCGCCCAGCGCGCACGCGATCGCGCCCGCCCGCCAGTCACGGCGGAAGAACCACCGCCACAGCACGTACAGCAGAGCGAAGCAGCCCGCCCACCACAGCAACGGCGTCCCCAGCGCCAGGACCTCGCGGGCGCACTTGCCGGCCGCCGTCGCCGGGCAGCCGTCGGTGCCCGGCTCGGGGGACTCGTAGAAGTACGAGACGGGCCGGCCCAGCACCAGCCAGCTCCACGGGTTGGACTCGTAGGTGTGCCCCGAGGTCAGGCCGACGTGGAAGCTGTAGACCTCGGTCTCGTAGTGCCACAGGCTGCGCACCCATTCCGGCAGGAACGACAGCGAGCTGTCCCGGTCGTGCTTGGCGGCCCAGTCGCGCAGGTAGCCGCCCTTGCCGTTGTCCGGGCTGAAGATCCACCCCGACCAGGAGGCCACGTACGTCACGACCGCCACTGGCACCGTGGAGACGAAGGCGGGCAGCGCGTCACGGCGCAGCATCGCCGCGTACGGGGTGCCCGCGCCGGCGGTGCGCCGGGCGGCGGCGTCCCACAGCACGGTGAGGATGCCGAAGAAGGCCAGGATCACGAAGCCGTTCCACTTCGTGCCGGCCGCCAGACCCAGGCACACACCGGCCAGGATCCGGTACGGGCGCCAGCCGAGCCGCAGCGTCTCCGCGATCTTCGCGTCGGGGCGGGTCCGGCCCTCCTCGTCCACCGGCAGCGCGTCCGCGAGCCGGGCCCTGGCCCGGTCCCGGTCGATGAGCAGCGCCCCGAACGCGGCGAGCACGAAGAACATCAGCACCAGGTCGAGCAGGGCCGTGCGGCTCATCACCAGATGCAGGCCGTCCACCGCGAGCAGCGCGCCCGCCAGGCAGCCCAGGAACGTCGAGCGGAAGAGACGCCGCCCGATCCGGCACAGCATCAGCACCGACAGGGTGCCGAGCACGGCGGTCATGAACCGCCAGCCGAAGGGGGTGAGGCCGAACATCCACTCGCCGAGCCCGATCACCCACTTGCCGACCGGCGGGTGCACCACATAGCCCGGGTCCACCGGCAGGGCGACCCCGTCCGGGTTGGCGAGGATCGACTTGTCGATGTCCTTGGGCCAGTTCGCCTCGTAGCCCTGCTTGATCGTGGCCCAGGCGTCCTTGGCGTAGTACGTCTCGTCGAATATCACCGCCTTGGGGCTGCCCAGGTGCACGAACCGCAGCACGCCCGCGACCAGCGCCACCAGCAGCGGCCCGAGCCACGACACGATGCGCTGCCAGGTCCCCCACACCTGCGGTGGCAGCCCGAAGGTCATCCACAGCTGCCGGGACGGCTTCGTGTACGGGGGCACCAGGCGGGTGCGGACGTCCACGCGGGGCGACGCGCCGGCGGCCGGCGCGTAGCCGAAGCCGCGCAGGCGGCGCAGCCAGGTGGTCGGCTCTTCTTCGCCGCCCGCAGCCTCGGAGGGCAGGGCCCCCGCGGGGCTGGGCGGCGGCGTCGCGGTACTGGTCACCGGCACATCGTAGGGAAGAGATCTGTGTGCGCCCCAGTGGCGTGGGGTGACGAGCCGCGGGACTGAGAGGATGGGCGGGTGACAACTGACCAGCCCCGCGGTACCGAGCCCACCTCCTCGGCAGGCGTCCTCGTCCTTGCCGGCACCCCCATCGGCGACCTCGCCGACGCCCCGCCGCGACTGGCGGCGGAACTGGAGCGGGCCGACGTCGTCGCCGCCGAGGACACCCGGCGGCTGCGCAGGCTGACCCAGGGGCTCGGCGTGCACACCACCGGGCGCGTCCTGTCGTACTTCGAGGGCAACGAGTCGGCCCGCACCCCGGAACTGGTCGAGGCCCTGGCCGGCGGGGCGCGCGTGCTGCTCGTGACCGACGCGGGCATGCCGTCGGTCTCCGACCCCGGCTACCGGCTGGTCGCCGCCGCCGTGGAGAAGGACATCAAGGTCACGGCGGTCCCCGGGCCGTCCGCCGTGCTCACCGCGCTCGCGCTGTCCGGGCTGCCCGTGGACCGGTTCTGCTTCGAGGGCTTCCTGCCGCGCAAGGCCGGCGAGCGCCTCGGCCGGCTCCGCGAGGTCGAGGGCGAGCGCCGCACGCTCGTCTACTTCGAGGCCCCGCACCGGCTGGACGACACCCTGGCCGCGATGGCCGAGGTCTTCGGCGCCGAGCGGCGGGCCGCGGTCTGCCGCGAGCTCACGAAGACCTACGAGGAGGTCAAGCGCGGCGGGCTCGGCGAACTCGCCGCCTGGGCCGCGGAGGGCGTGCGCGGGGAGATCACCATCGTGGTGGAGGGCGCCCCGGCGGCCGGCCCCGGCGACGTGGACGACGAGGAACTCGTGCGCCGGGTCCGGGTGCGCGAGGAAGCGGGGGAGCGCCGCAAGGAGGCCATCGCGGCGGTCGCGGCCGAGGCCGGTGTACCCAAGCGCGACGTCTTCGACGCCGTCGTGGCGGCAAAGAATGCGGCAGGAAAGGCGCCATGACCCGGTAAAGAGCTAACCTGAAAGGCAAAGCTCAGACCGTGCGCCGGGCGCTTTGGGCATGACTCGCCCAAAGGTCGTCCAACACTGGACAGGACCTGATGCGCTCCCGCCCGAAGAGGCGTCCACTGGCCATGGCACCAGTGGAACAAGAGGAGCTGGCATGAGTGAGATCGCAGACACCCCGGTACCGGTCCAGCCCGCGGCCCCCGCACGTTTCTCCAGCCCCGACGTGCAGACCGTGCAGGAGGCGTACTCCTTCGCGTGCATGCGCTGCGGGTACGGCTGGGAGCAGGGCTACCGGATCGAGCACCACGTCGACGGCCGGGGCGAGCCGTTCATCATGTACACGGTCGACGGCGAACGGGTGCCCTCCCCGCTGTCCAACCCGACCTGCCTGAACTGCGGCGGGCACGTCGTGCGGATCATGCGGGCCGGCCAGGTCTCCTCGGTCCTCGGGATGATCGACCACCTCTACCACCACCGCATCGCCCCCGGGATCGCCGGACCGGTGCCGGCCGGCGCGAACGTCCCGGGCACCCCGAAACCCCGCAGGGCCGCCGAAGTCCACGACGGCCCCGGACCCGTCGCCATCAGCGAGGCCGAGAAGCGCGGGGGCCCGCTCTCCCGGCTGATGGGGTTCTTCCGCCGGTCATAAGATCGGCCCATGAGCCCTTCCTCCGCCTCCAAGGACGCACCGCCGCCGCTGCCCGAACCCCTCCGGGTGGCGGTGGCGGACTCGCACACCCACCTGGACATGCAGTCGGGCACCGTCGAGGAGGGCCTCGCCAAGGCCGCCTCGGTCGGCGTGACCACCGTCGTCCAGGTCGGCTGCGACGTGAAGGGCTCCCGGTGGGCCGCAGAGACCGCGGCCCGGCACGACAACGTCCACGCGGCCGTCGCCCTGCACCCCAACGAAGCCCCGCGCATCGTCCTCGGGGACCCGGACGGATGGTCCCGCCAGGGCGCCCGGCCCGGCGGCGGTGACGCCGCCCTCGACGAGGCCCTCGCGGAGATCGAGGCGCTCGCCGCCCTCGGCCACGTCAAGGCGGTCGGCGAGACCGGCCTGGACTACTTCCGCACCGGCCCGGAGGGCATGGCCGCGCAGGAGCGGTCCTTCCGCGCCCACATCGAGATCGCCAAGCGGCAGGGCAAGGCCCTCGTCATCCACGACCGCGACGCCCACGCCGACGTGCTGCGTGTACTGCGCGAGGAGGGCGCCCCCGAGCGGACCGTCTTCCACTGCTACTCCGGGGACGCCGACATGGCCCGCGAGTGCGCCGCCGCCGGCTACTACATGTCCTTCGCCGGCACCGTCACCTTCAAGAACGCCGCGCCGCTGCGCGAGGCGCTGGCCGTGGCCCCGCTGGAACTGGTCCTCGTGGAGACCGACGCGCCCTACCTGACCCCCGCCCCGTACCGCGGACGGCCCAACGCGCCGTACCTCATTCCGCTGACGGTCCGCGCGATGGCCGCGGTCCGCGGGATCGACGAGGACGCGATGGCCACCGCCCTGGCGGCCAACACCGCCCGCGCCTTCGACTACTGATCGCCCCCGCGCCGACGGCACACAGGGTAGTCGTACGACTTTGTTCCGTGACCGCTCCTCCGCTAGGGTGCCGTGCCCCAACCAGCGGGTGCCGGACCACCAGGGGAGCGAGCGTCGTGAGCGATACGCAGGGCAGCCACCGCCGGGGCGCTCCCGTCCCCGAGGCGTACGGGGGCGAACCCCCGGCCCGGCTCGCCGACACCGGGCCCTCGTCCTGGGACACCGAACCCGCCCTGGCCGTCCCCGTGCCCGGCCCGCGCGCCGAGGACCGGCGGGCCGGACGCCGTCGGCGCGCCGCGGACGCCGAGGGCCGGGACGGCGAACGGCCCGGCCCGGCCGCCGCCCCGGGTACGGGCCGCCGCCGTGCCCCCGCCCCGACCCCCACCCCCACCCTCGCCGACGCGGGCGTGCCCGCCCCGGGCCGCCGCGCCCGCGGCCGTACCGCCGTCGAGGAGCCCCCCGCCGGCACCGGCCGGCGCCGCGGCCCCGCCGAAGGGGCCGTCCCCGCGCCCGCCGGGGCGGGCCACGGCCGCCGCCGGGCCGCGGTGCCCGTGCTCATCGGCCCCGCGGTCCCCGCCGGGAACTGGCGGCGGATCGTGCCGCAGGCCCTGGTCGTGGCCTTCCTCGCCGGCGGCACGACCGCGTTCGTCGCCGCTGACAAATCGGTACGCCTCACCGTCGACGGAGTTCCCAGGGAACTGCACACCTTCGCCGGTGACGTCGAGGAACTCCTCGCCGCGGAAGGCCTCGACGTCGGCCCCCACGACCTCGTCGCCCCCGCCCCCGGCGAACCCCTCGACGACGGCGAGGAGATCGTCGTCCGCTACGGCCGCCCCCTGCGCCTGACCCTCGACGGACAGCAGCGCCAGGTGTGGACCACCGCCCGCACCGTCGACGGAGCCCTGCGCCAGTTCGGCATCCGCGCCGAGGGCGCCTACCTCTCCGCCCCGCGTACCGCCCCCGTACCGCGCGCCGGCCTGGCACTCAGCGTCCGTACCGAGCGCAGCGTCACCTTCATGGCCGACGGCCGCGAGCGCACCATCCGCACCAACGCCGCCACCGTCCAGGAGGCCCTCGACCAGGCGGGCATCACCCTCCACGGCCAGGACACCACCTCCGTGCCGCCCACCGACTTCCCGCGCGACGGGCAGACCGTCACCGTGCTCCGGATCACCGGCACCCGCGAGGTCCGCGAGGAGCGCATCCCCTTCGGGACCGAGAAGATCAGGGACGCCGAGCTGTTCGCCGGAATCGAGGTCGTCGAGCGCGCCGGCCGGCCCGGGGCGCGCAGGGTCACCTACAGCCTGCGCACCGTCAACGGGGTCCGGCAGAAGCCCCGCGCCATCGCCGACGAGGTGGTGCGCGAGCCCGTCACCCAGCTGGTCAGGGTCGGCACCAGGCCGCTGCCGAGCTCCGTCGCCGGCGCGGACGGCCTCAACTGGGCGGCCCTCGCCCAGTGCGAGTCCGGGGGCCGGCCCTCCGCCACCGACGCCTCGGGGACGTACGGCGGCCTGTACCAGTTCGACGTCCGCACCTGGCAGGGCCTCGGCGGGAGCGGCCGCCCCCAGGACGCCCCGGCCGCGGAACAGACGTACCGGGCGAA
This sequence comes from Streptomyces yangpuensis, assembly GCF_001005295.1. GTDB lineage: Bacteria > Actinomycetota > Actinomycetes > Streptomycetales > Streptomycetaceae > Streptomyces > Streptomyces yangpuensis. The sequence continues at coordinate 421,754 of NZ_LBMK01000004.1, forward strand.
GAAGCTCTACGTGCAGCGGGGCGCGAGCCCGTGGCCCCACTGCGGCCGCAGGCTCACCTCGTAGGCCGCGGGCCCGCGTCCGGCGCCGGAGGTCCACGTCGTCGTCGGGACCGCTCCGCCGATCTGAGACGCTTTACCGGTGAGCACCGCAGAGCAGCAGCCCGATAACCCCGCGCCCAGCACCCCCGACGCCCTCCTCGGCCCCGCCGACGTCAGGGAGCTGGCCGCCGCCCTCGGCGTACGCCCGACGAAGCAGAAGGGGCAGAACTTCGTCATCGACGCCAACACGGTGCGCCGGATCGTGCGCACCGCTGAGGTCCGCCCGGACGACGTGGTCGTCGAGGTCGGCCCCGGCCTGGGCTCGCTGACGCTCGCGCTGCTGGAGGCCGCCGACCGGGTCGTCGCCGTCGAGATCGACGACATCCTGGCGGCCGCGCTGCCCGCCACCATCGAGGCCCGCATGCCCGCGAAGAAGGACCGCTTCGCGCTGGTCCACTCCGACGCGATGCTCGTGACCGAACTGCCCGGCCCGGCGCCGACGGCGCTCGTCGCGAACCTGCCGTACAACGTGGCCGTGCCCGTCCTGCTCACCATGCTCGACCGGTTCCCGAGCATCGAGCGGACCCTCGTCATGGTCCAGGCGGAGGTCGCCGACCGGCTGGCCGCCGAGCCCGGCAACAAGGTCTACGGGGTGCCCTCCGTCAAGGCCAACTGGTACGCGCACGTCAAGCGCGCCGGAGCCATCGGCCGCAAGGTCTTCTGGCCCGCGCCGAACGTCGACTCCGGTCTCGTCTCCCTGGTGCGGCGCACCGAGCCGATCCGGACCAGCGCCTCGAAGGAAGAGGTCTTCGCGGTCGTCGACGCGGCGTTCGCGCAGCGCCGCAAGACCCTGCGCGCCGCACTGGCCGGCTGGGCCGGCTCCGCGGCGGGCGCGGAGGCCGCGCTGGTCGCCGCGGGCGTCTCCCCGCAGGCCCGCGGGGAGTCCCTGACGGTGGAGGAGTTCGCCGCGATCGCCGAGCACAAGCCCGCCCCGGAGAGGCCCGCACTGTGACCACGCGCACGAACACGAGCACCGGCCCTCGGACGACACCCGTCACCGTACGGGTCCCCGCGAAGGTCAACGTCCAGCTGGCGGTCGGCGCGGCCCGGCCCGACGGCTTCCACGACCTCGCCAACGTCTTCCTCGCCGTCTCCCTCTTCGACGAGGTGACCGCGACCCCGGCCGACGCGCTGACGGTGACCTGCGAGGGCCCGGACGCCGGCAAGGTCCCGCTGGACCGCACCAACCTCGCGGCGCGCGCGGCCGAGATCCTCGCCGCCCGCAGCGGCCTCGACCCCCTGGTGCACCTGCACATCGCCAAGAACATCCCCGTCGCCGGCGGCATGGCGGGCGGCAGCGCCGACGGCGCGGCGGCCCTGCTGGCCTGCGACGCCCTGTGGGGCCTGAACACCCCGCGCGAGGAACTCCTCGGCATCTGCGCGGAGCTCGGCAGCGACGTCCCCTTCAGCCTGGTCGGCGGCGCCGCCCTCGGCACCGGCCGCGGCGAGGTCCTCACCCCGGTGCCCGCCGGTTCCTTCCATTGGGTGTTCGCGGTGGCCGACGGAGGCCTGTCCACCCCGGCCGTCTTCCGCGAGTTCGACCGCCTCACCGAGGGCACGCCGATCCCGGAGCCCCAGGCCTCCCCGGCCCTCCTCGCGGCCCTCGCCTCCGGCGACCCGGACGCGCTGGCCGCCACCCTGGCCAACGACCTCCAGCCCGCGGCCCTCTCGCTGCGGCCGTCGCTGGCGGCCACGCTGGACGCCGGCCTCGGAGCCGGCGCCCTGGCCGCCCTGGTCTCCGGCTCGGGCCCGACGACGGCCTTCCTGGTCGCCGACGAGGAGGCCGCCGCCAAGACCGCCGCCGCCCTCGAAGCCTCCGGCACCTGCCGTGCCACCCGCATCGCCTCGTCCCCCGCCCCGGGAGCCACCCTCCTGCCGCACTGAAACCCCGCCGACCGCCCTTCCAGTGACTAGGCTCTGAGGCACTGACGAGAGTTGTCCAGGAGGCAGTCCGATGTCCGAGCCGATGGTGGCCGGAACGCCACTGATTCCGATGCCGGCGCTCACTCCCGCGGCGCTGCGCGTCGCGGTGGCGCAGATCGCTCGGGCCCACCTGCCCGCCTTCGTCGATCACCTGGACCGGGCGGCGGAGCAGAGCGCCCAGCAGAGCACCATCGCACCGCTGCGGGCGTTCCTGCAGTGGTGGGGGGAGTTCGTCGCCGTCCAGCGCCACCCCGCCCGCGCCGCGAGGCTGCGGGAGCTGGAAGCCGTGACGGCCCGGACGGAGGACCACGAGGCACTCGACGCGGCGGTGGCCGAGATCCGGGACATCCTCGACGCGGCACGCCGCGAGGCCGCGGCGTGAGCGACGCCTGATCGTGGCACTGCAACCCCGACGCCCAGCACGTCGTCGGTGACCTGCCCGGCGGTGTCGTGGCCGAGGTGGAACGGCTGGCGGAGCAGCCCGCCGTGCTCGGCCGGGACGCCTGCGAGGTGGGACGTGGGCCTGTGGAGGGCGGGGGCTTGCGCACGCTCGACATCTTCGGGGGGCGGGGCTTCCTGATGTTCCTCGCGCCGGAGCGGCTGAGGGAGATCTCGGTCGTCCGGGTGGTCTGGCTCGGCTGACACGTACTCAGGCCGGAGCTGAGTACCCGCGCCCTGTCGGGGGCCGCCCGGCGGGGGAGAGCGTGGGGGCATGACAGCCACCGCGCGCGCCATGGCCGCCGCCACACCCGCCGACCGCGACCGGTACGTCGACCTGCTGCGCGTCGCCTCGCTCGGCACGGTCGTCGCCGGGCACTGGCTGATGGCCGCGGTCAGCAGCGACGGCATAGGGAACCTGCTCGCCCTCGTGCCCGCACTCCAGGTGCTCACCTGGGCTCTCCAGATCATGCCCGTCTTCTTCTTCGTCGGCGGGTTCTCGCACGCCCTCTCCTACCGCTCCCTGGCCCGCCGCCACGACGGACCCGTCTACGCCGTCTTCCTGCGGGCCCGGCTGCGGCGGCTGCTGCGGCCCACCCTGGTGTTCGTGCTCGTGTGGGGCGCCGTCGCGCTCGGCGTGCAGCTCGCCGGAAGGGCCGACGGGGCGCTGACCGGCGCCGCGCTGCGGCTGGTCACCCAGCCGCTGTGGTTCATCGGGATCTACCTGGCCATGGTCGCCTTCACCCCGCCGCTGCTGAAGCTGCACGAGCGGTACGGATGGGCCGCCTTCGCCGCGCTGGCCGGCGCCGCCGCACTGGTCGACGTACTGCGCTTCGCGCTCGGCGTCCCCTACGTGGAGTTCCTCAACTTCGCCCTCGTCTGGCTCGCCGTCCACCAGCTCGGCTTCCTCCGCGCCGACGGGCGCATCCGCCGGCCCGCCGTCCTGGCCGCCGCCGGCCTCGCCGGGGCCGCGCTGCTGGTCGCCTGCGGCCCGTACCCGCTGTCCATGGTCGGGATGCCCGGCGAGAAGGTGTCCAACATGGCCCCGCCCACCCTCGCCCTGCTCTGCCACGGCCTGTGGCTCGTCGGCGCCGTGCAGCTCGCCGCCCGGCCCGCCGGGGCCTGGCTGCAGCGCCCCCGCGTGTGGCGTACGGTCGTCGCCGCCAACGGCGTCGCCATGACCGCCTTCCTCTGGCACCTCACCGCGATGCTCGCCGTGTACGGGGCCCAGCTCGCCCTCGGCATGGAGCTGCCGGCCCCCGCCACCGCCGCCTGGTGGGCGCAGGTCCCCGTACGGATCCTGGCCGCGGCGGTGCTGACCGGCCTGTTCGTCGTCCTGTTCCGCCGCTTCGAGGCCCCCGCGCCCGCCCGTCCGGCCGGGCCCCAGGGATCCGCCGCCGGCCCCGTCGCCGCCCTCGGGATCACCCTGTGCCTCCTCGGTGTCCTGGGGGTCTCCATGACCGGACTCGGAGGCCTGCTCGACGGCCACACCGCCACCCTGATCGCCTTCCCCGTCACCGCACCGGCGGCCATCGGCATGGCCGTGGCGGGCGCCTGGCTGGTGGAACGGTCCGCCCCGGTCCGGAGGGTTAGGCTGAGGGGCTGATCCACACCCTTTCCCTGGAGCGCGTCTGATGGCCGTCAATCTGGTCAATGTCGAGGCAGTCAGCAAGGTGTACGGCACACGTACCCTGCTGGACGGTATCTCCCTCGGCGTGTCCGAGGGAGACCGGATCGGCGTCGTCGGCCGCAACGGCGACGGCAAGACCACCCTCATCCGGATGCTCGCCAAGCTGGAGGAGCCCGACAGCGGCCGTGTCACCCAGTCCGGCGGCCTGCGCATGGGCGTCCTCACCCAGCACGACTCCCTCGACCCCGCCGCGACCATCCGCCACGAGATCATCGGCGACATGGCCGACCACGAGTGGGCCGGCAACGCCAAGATCCGCGACGTCCTCACCGGACTCTTCGGCGGCCTCGACCTGCCCGGCTTCAACCAGGGCCTCGACACCGTCATCGGACCGCTCTCCGGCGGCGAGCGCCGCCGCATCGCCCTCGCCAAGCTCCTCATCGCCGACCAGGACCTCCTGATCCTCGACGAGCCCACCAACCACCTCGACGTCGAGGGCATCTCCTGGCTGGCCGGCCACCTCCAGGTGCGCCGCTCCGCGCTCGTCTGCGTCACCCACGACCGCTGGTTCCTCGACCAGGTCTGCACCCGCATGTGGGACGTCCAGCGCGGCGAGGTCTTCGAGTACGAGGGCGGCTACAGCGACTACGTCTTCGCCCGCGCCGAACGCGAGCGGATCGCCGCCACCGAGGAGGCCAAGCGGCAGAACCTGATGCGCAAGGAGCTCGCCTGGCTGCGCCGCGGTGCCCCCGCCCGCACCTCCAAGCCCCGCTACCGCATCGAGGCCGCCAACGAGCTCATCGCCGACGTGCCGCCGCCGCGCGACAAGTCCGAGCTGATGCGCTTCGCCAACGCCCGCCTCGGCAAGACCGTCTTCGACCTCGAGGACGTCACCGTCCAGGCCGGCCCCAAGACCCTGCTCAAGCACCTCACCTGGCACCTCGGCCCCGGCGACCGCGTCGGCCTCGTCGGCGTCAACGGCGCCGGCAAGACCTCCCTGCTGCGCGCCCTCGCCGAGGCCGCCCGCACCCAGGGCGAGGCCCAGCCCGCCGCGGGCCAGGTCATCGTCGGCAAGACCGTCAAGCTGGCCTACCTCTCCCAGGAGGTCGGCGAACTCGACCCGTCCCTGCGGGTCCTGGAGGCGGTCCAGCGCGTCCGCGACCGCGTCGACCTCGGCAAGGGCCGCGAGATGACGGCGGGCCAGCTGTGCGAGCAGTTCGGCTTCACCAAGGAGAAGCAGTGGACGCCCGTCGGTGACCTCTCCGGCGGTGAGCGCCGCCGGCTGCAGATCCTGCGCCTGCTGATGGACGAGCCCAACGTCCTCTTCCTCGACGAGCCCACCAACGACCTCGACATCGAGACCCTGACCCAGCTGGAGGACCTCCTCGACGGCTGGCCCGGCTCGATGATCGTGATCTCCCACGACCGGTTCTTCATCGAGCGCACCACCGACACCGTCATGGCCCTGCTCGGCGACGCCAGCCTGCGGATGCTGCCGCGCGGCCTGGACGAGTACCTGGAGCGCCGCCAGAAGATGATCGAGGCGGCCGCCCCGGCGCCCGCGCCGGCCGCCGCCGCGAAGTCCACCTCCTCCGGGGACTCGCGCGCCGCGAAGAAGGAGCTCCAGAAGATCGAGCGGCAGCTCAACAAGCTCGCCGACCGCGAGGGGAACCTGCACGCCCAGATCGCCGAGCACTCCACCGACTACGACAAGGTGGCCAAGCTCGACGCGGAGCTCCGCGAACTTCTCGCCGACCGCGACGAATTGGAGATGCGCTGGCTGGAGCTGGCCGAGGAGGCCTAGATTCGGGGGTCCTCGGGGCCAACTGACCGGATAACGACGGCGTCACGGGCCGGTCCTCCCTTGGGAACAGGGGGCGGACCGGTCCTTTGTATGCACGGTGTCAGTGATAGAAAGGTCATTCTCCCCGACCCCCCGAAGCCGAAAGTGCGCTGATGACCGAGCCGCCCCAGCCGCCGAACCAGCCGCCGACTCCTTCCGGTTACGGACACCTGCCCGGCCCGCCGCAGCAGGGCTACGGATATCCGCAGCAGGGCGAGAACCCGTACGCGCAGCAGCCCGCGCACCCCGCACACCCCTCGCAGCCCGGCCACGTGCCGCAGCCGCCCACCGTCCCGGCGTACCCGGCCCACGGCCTGCAGTCGCCCCCGCCCCCGCCCGGTGCGCCCGGCATGCCGCCGAAGAAGAAGCTGCCCCTGATCGTCGCCGCCTCCGTGGCCGGCGTCCTCGTCCTCGGCGGCGTCGGCTACGCCGCCTTCGGCAGCGGCGGCAAGGACCCCGAGCAGCCCGTCGCCCAGGAGTCCGGCGACGCGAAGCCCGCCGCCTCCCCGTCCGTGGACATGGGCGACGGCAGCGGCCCCGGCGGCAACCAGCAGACCGACCTCAACGCCGGCCGCAAGCAGGGTGAGGACAAGGTCCTCTGGCTCAAGACCACCAAGATCGACGGCCCGGGCGCCGGCGTGGCCACCCATGGCCAGTGGGTCGTGGGCGACACCGTGGCCAAGACCGTCGGCAAGACGATCAAGGGCTATGCGACCGCCGACGGCAAGGAGAAGTGGACGATCACCTTCCCCGCGGATATCTGCGGCATGACCAAGCGGACCACCGACGACGGCAAGACCGTCGTCATGTACGCGGACGGCCCCTCGGCCACCGCCAACTGCAACCAGATCCGCATGGTCGACCTCAAGGCGGGCAAGGAGGGCTGGTCCAAGGAGGTGGCCAAGGAGAGCGCCTTCGACATGTTCCTCGACCCGAGCCTCGCCATGACCGGGGACACCGTCACCGTCAACCGCCTCACCCGCGCCACCGCCTTCAGGATCAGCACCGGTGAGAAGCTCTTCGGCAGCCCCGCCGAAGGCTGCGTACCCGGCGCCTACGCCGCCGGCAACGGCAAGATGATCGGCGTTGCCACCTGCAACGACGCCGACATGACCGTCGAGATCCAGGACGCCGACCCGGTCACCGGCAAGAAGACGTGGACCTACCGGCTCCCCAAGGGCTGGAAGGTCTCCCGCGTCTACGGCCTCGACCCCATCGTCCTCCACCTCACCAATGCCGCCACGAAGGAGAGCTCCATCGTGGTCCTCGGACCCGACGGCAAGCAGCGCACCACGCTCTCCGGCGAGGGCAAGTTCTCCACCGAGTGCAGCGTCAGCCACGACGACTCCCTGCAGGGCTGCGCCACCGCCGTCGTCGACGCCGGCACCCTCTACCTCCCCACCAAGGCCGGCATCGGCAAGGCCAACGAGGTCGTCGCCTTCGACCTGAACACCGGCAAGGCCAAATGGCGCGTCCCGGCGGGCGAGGGACGCACCCTGGAGCCGCTCAAGGCCGCGAACGGGCAACTGATCGCCTACCGCAAGGCCGAATCCCGCCAGGGCGGCGAGGTCGTCTCGATCCCCGCCGACGGCAGCACCCCCACCGCGCTCCTGCGCCACCCGTCGGGCCCCTCCGCACCGATCGAGAGCTCCTTCTACTCCCCGGACGTCGACTACGCCGACGGACGCTTCTTCATCTCCACGACCCGCCTGCTCGCCCAGGACAAGGACGAGAAGCTCCTGATGGTCTTCGGCAAGTGAACCCCCGTCCGGCACGCCGTCCGACGAGCCGTCCACCGAGAGGCAACAGCAACCGATGAGTACCCCGCCGCCCCCCAGCCAGCCGCCGTCCGGCGGCTTCGGAGCGCCGCAGGATCCCCCGCCGGGCGGGTTCGGAGCGCCCAAGCCGCCCGCAGGACCGCCCGCGGCGCCCGCCGGCCCGCCCGCCCCGCCCGCCGGCCCGCCCGCCGCCGCACAGCAGCAGCCGGCCGGGCAGCCCGCGTACGGCTACCCGCAGGCCGACCCCGGCTACGGATACCCGCAGCAGCCCGCCGCGCCCGCGCAGTACGGCGCACCCGTACCCCCCGCCCAGCCCCCGGCCGGCGGTGGCGGCGGGGACAAGCGCACCCAGCTGATGATCGTCGGCGCGGCCCTCCTGGCCATCGTCCTGATCGTCGGCGGCGGCCTCTGGTACGCCTCCGGCGACGGCGGCAAGGAGGACATCGCACAGAGCGACCCCAGCGCCTCCCCGGGCGGCGACAAGAACCAGGCCTTCGCGCCCGGCACCGAGAAGGTCCCCGGCAACCCCAAGTCGAAGATCCTCTACAACCAGCCCGCCCCGGCCGTCACCGACATCGTGTCCGTCAACGGCTCCTGGCTGACCGACAACACCTACGTCAAGTCCGACGTGTCGAAGGTCGTCGGCTACAACGTCGTCGACGGCGGCAAGAAGTGGGAGATCCCCCTCGCGGGCGAGATCTGCGGAGCCACCCCGCACGTCAGCGAGAAGAAGACGGCAATCCTCTTCAGGCCCGCCCAGCCCACCGCCGAGAACAAGTACCCGCCCTGCACCGAGGTCGGCGTCATCGACCTCGAAACCGGCAAGCTCGTCTGGTCCGGCAACATCAAGAGCGCTAACGGCGGCGACAAGCCCGTCCAGTTCTCCGAGGTCACCCTCAGCGGCAAGACCGTCGCCGCGGCCGGCGTCTCCGGCGGCGGCGCCGCCTGGAACCTCGCCGACGGCAAGAACCTGTGGCAGCCCAAGGTCGACGGCGAGAGCTGCCGCGACACCGGCTACGCGGGCGGCGAGGCCCTCGCCGCCATCCGCAAGTGCGGCCAGCACCCCAACTACACCCTGCACGCACAGCTCCTCGACCCGGCCACGGGCGCGCCCACCGGCTCCTACAAGCTCTCCCAGGGCATCGAGTACGCCCACATCGTCTCCACCAAGCCGTTCGTCGTCGCGGCCGACGTCGGCGACAACGCCAAGGGCGGCAAGGGCGTCAGTGACCTGTTCGTCGTCGACCCCAAGGGCGAGCTGAAGGCGCGCATCCCGCTCGCCGCCGGCTCCTTCGCCGCCAAGTGCGGCTCCACCGACGTCGAGAAGTGCTCCAACATGGTCGTCGGCAACGGCAAGATCTACGTGCCCTCCGCCGAGCACCAGGGCCAGTCGCCCACCGGCCGCACCAACGAACTGCTCTCCTTCGACCTGGAGACCGGCAAGCAGACCACCGACCGCGCCGACGCGGGCGAGCGGTACACCATGTACCCGCTGCGCATGGACGGGTCGAACATCATCGCCTACAAGGTCCCGCCCTACGACAAGGGCGGCCAGATCGTCAGCATCGACGGCAAGACGATGAAGGAGACCCTCCTCATGGAGAACCCTGCCGACAAGGACATCCGGCGCGCCGAGACCTCCTTCTCGCCCGACTTCTCCTCCGAGCTGCGCTACCGGGGCGGCAAGCTCTTCATGTCCAAGCAGAACGTCAGCAAGCCGTACTCGGGCGACCCCGAGTACCTCTTCGTCTCGTTCACCGCGAGCTGATCCGCACAGCACCGCATGAAGCCCCCGAACGGTCCGTACCGATCGGGGGCTTCTGCGCGGTATCCCCCTCGCGCCGTCGAACAAGCGTGTAGCTTGCCGGGGCAGAAGGGTGGGGGGTGGGTTCCTCAATGGGCGTACGCGTCGTGGTGGTCGACGACCACCGGCTGCTGGCCGAGGCGCTGGCCTCTGCCCTGAAACTGCGCGGCCACCGGGTGCTGGCCGCCGCGGCCCCGGCGGCGGGCGCCGCCGAACTCGTCATCGGCCGTGCCCCGGAGGTCTGCCTCCTCGGCACCGCCAACCCCGCCGAGCCCGGAGTCTTCGAACCGGTCGTCCGCATCAAACGGGAGAGACCGCAGATCGCCGTGGTCGTCCTGGGCCCCGTCCCCAGCCCGCGCGGGATCGCCGCCGCCTTCGCCGCAGGCGCCTCGGGGTACGTACGCCAGGACGAGCGCATCGAGGGAGTGGAACGGGCTCTGGCCAAGGCGCGGGCGGGAGAGGCGGCGATCGCCCCGCAACTGCTCCAGGGGGCCTTCTCGGAGCTCCTCAACCCGGCCGTCCAGCCCGACGACGAAGGCAGCCGGCTGCTGCGCCTGCTGACCCCGCGCGAGGTGGAGGTGCTCGTACGGGTCGCCGAGGGCGAGGACACCCGCCTGATCGCCGCGGGCATGGCCATCGCGCCCAGCACCGCCCGCACCCACGTACAGCGGGTCCTGATGAAACTGGGCGTCGGATCACGGCTGGAAGCGGCCGCGCTGGCCGCCCGCACCGGCCTCCTGGACCAGGCACTGCCCGGACCGTCGTCCCCCGAGCCGCGGGGCTGACCGCAGGCGTTCCGGAACCGCCGATTTCCCCCGCGGGCGCCGCATCGGGTAAGCCAGTGCCCAAGCACGCGCACCCACACGCGCGTGGTCCCCCGCGAGAGGCAGTAGGCGAGTGAGCAAGTACCTGGTAACCGGTGGCGCCGGATACGTCGGCAGCGTGGTCGCGGCCCACCTCCTGGAGGCCGGCCACGAGGTCACCGTCCTCGACGACCTCAGCACCGGCTTCCGCGTCGGCGTCCCCGAAGGCGCCACCTTCATCGAGGGCCGCATCCAGGACGCCGCCCGCCACATCGACCCCTCCTACGACGCCGTGCTGCACTTCGCCGCCTTCTCGCAGGTCGGTGAGTCCGTGGTGAACCCCGGCAAGTACTGGGAGAACAACGTCGGCGGCACCCTCGCCCTGCTGGCCGCGATGCGCGAGGCCGGCGTGCGCCGGCTCGTCTTCTCCTCCACCGCCGCCACCTACGGCGAGCCGACCGAAGGCCTGCTCACCGAAGCCTCGGTGACCGCGCCGACCAACCCGTACGGCGCCTCCAAGCTCGCCGTCGACCACATGATCGCGGGGGAGTGCGTCGCCCACGGCCTGGCCGCGGTGTCCCTGCGCTACTTCAACGTCGCCGGCGCCTACGGAGCCTACGGCGAACGCCACAGCCCCGAGACCCACCTGATCCCGCTGGTCCTCCAGGTCGCCCTCGGCGAACGCGAGTCGATCTCCGTGTTCGGCGAGGACTACCCCACCCCGGACGGCACCTGCGTACGCGACTACATCCACGTCGCCGACCTCGCCGAGGCCCACCTGGCCGCCCTGCAGGCCGCCACCGCCGGAGAGCACCTGATCTGCAACCTGGGCAACGGCAGCGGCTTCTCCGTGCGCGAGGTCATCGAGACCGTCCGCAAGGTCACCGGCCGGGACATCCCCGAGGTCGTCGCCCCCCGCCGGGCCGGCGACCCGGCCATGCTGGTCGCCTCCGCCCGCACCGCCCACGAACGCCTCGGCTGGACCCCGAACCGCCCCGACCTCACCGGCATCATCCAGGACGCCTGGAACTTCGCCCGCGCTGCTTCGTAGGGCTCGGTTCGCCTCCGGGGCGCCTGTTGCCGGCTCGTGGGGCCGTACGTGCTCGAAAACCGCTCGTGCCTCGCGGTTTCCTCCGCGCGTTCGCCCCCACTCCCCGTCGCGCCCCTTCGGCTCACTCGGCTGTCCTGATCGGGGCTCGGTTCGCCTCCGGGGCGCCTGTTGCCGGCTCGTGGGGCCGTACGTGCTCGGAAAGCCTCGTTCCTCGCCTTTCCTGCGCGCGTTCGCCCCCACTCCCCGTCGCGCCCCGTCGGCTCACTCGCCCCGTGCAGCGGTTGTGGCGGGGGCGCGGGCTCGGGGGCCATGCGCCGCGGGCGGGCGCTGCGCGCGGGCGCCCGGCGTGCGCACGCCGGGTGAAATGCCCCCCGTGCAACTGCCGATGGCACGCGCCCGTGCGCAAGACGTCCCACAGGCCCCCGATTCCGGCGATTTCCAGCCACGGCCGAGCCCCCGCGGAACGCACACTCCTCAAATCCCCGGGAAAAACTTCTGCTATTCGGCCAACTGCGAGCCGCCCCCGGCCCTACGCTGATGCGTGACACCGGTGGGGGCCGGTGTTGATTCAGGGGTCGAGACAAGTCGGGTACGGCGTCCGGTCCGGGGTAGTGCAGATATGTCTCGGCGGCGGCCGGGGGCTGCGGATCACCCGGTCCTGGCGCCGTACCCGCCGTCGTCCGTTCCCCTACCCTTGGGGGTTTTGTGGTTCGTATCCGGGTTCTCGTCGTCGACGATCACCGCATCTTCGCCGAATCGCTCGCAGCCGCGCTCGCGGCCGAGCCGGACGTGGACGTGTCCGCGGCCGGCAGCGGCCCCGCCGCACTGCGCTGCCTCGAACGGGCGGTGGCCGAGGGCCGCCGCTTCGACGTCCTGCTGGTCGACGCCGACCTCGGCGGCGTCGCCGGGGCCGTGCCCGCCCAGCGGGAGCCGGGAGCCGGGCCGCCACCGCCCGCCTCGGACGGGATCGCGCTGGTGGCCGGGGTACGGGTGGCCCACCCAGGGGTCCGCACCGTCGTCCTCGCCGAGCGCGACGACCCGCGCCGGGCCGCTCACGCCCTGCAGGCGGGGGCCTCGGGCTGGGTCGCCAAGGACTGCTCGCTCTCCCGGCTGCTCGCCGTCATCCGGGGGGTCCTGCGGGAGGAGACCCACCTGCCGCCCGCACTGCTCACCGGAGTGCTCCGGGAGCTGACCGCCGCGCGCAAGCACCGCACCGACAGCGAACGGCTCGTGGAGTCCCTCACCCCGCGCGAGCACGAGGTGCTGCGCTGCATGGTGGCGGGGCTGGGCCGCAAGGACGTGGCGGCGCGGCTGTTCCTGTCCCCGCACACCGTCCGCACCCACATGCAGAACGTGCTGGGCAAGCTCGGCGTGCACTCCACCCTGGCCGCGGTGGCGCTGGCCCGGCGGGCCGGCGTACGACCCGCCGACCTAGCCGGGGATGTTGTCGAACGGAGCGGTCAACTGGCGTAGCAGCCCGGCGAGATCACCGCGCTGGCTCTGCGAGAGCTGGGCCAGGATCGCCCGTTCCTGGGCGAGCAGTCCGGCGAGGGCCTGGTCGGCGCGGTCCCGGCCCTCGGGGGTGAGCCGGACCAGGACCCCGCGGCGGTCGCTTGGGTCCGGGAGCCGCTCGACCAGGCCCTTCTTCGCGAGCCGGTCGATGCGGTTGGTCATGGTGCCGGAGGTGACCAGGGTCTGGGTCAACAGCTGACCGGGGGAGAGCTGGTAGGGGGCGCCGGCGCGGCGCAGCGACGTCAGGACGTCGAACTCCCAGGGCTCCAGGCCGTGCTCGGAGAAGGCCAGCCTGCGGGCGCGGTCGAGATGGCGCGCGAGCCTGCTGACGCGGCTCAGTACCTCGAGCGGTTCCACGTCGAGGTCAGGGCGCTCCCGCCGCCATGCCGCCACCAGTCGGTCGACCTCGTCCTCCATGCCGATCAGTGTAAGGGGTCTGTCGATGTGAAGTCTCTTCATCCCGAGTATCTCGATCGCAAGTATCTTGACATCGAGATATAAATGAAGCGAGCATGGGGCATGGAGGGGGCCGGAACGGATTCCGCTTTCCGACCGCCCCGCCAGCAGGGAGGCTCGAACATGTATTCCGATATCGCGCGCGCAGGGACCCCCACGTCCACCGCGCCCTCCGCACCCACCTGGGACCCCCAGCAGTACCTCCGGCATGCGGGCCACCGCACACGGCCCTTCCTGGACCTGCTCGCCCGCATACCCGAACTCCCCACCAGCCCCGCCCGTATCGCCGACCTCGGCTGCGGCCCCGGCAACGTCACCGAGCTCCTCGCCACCCGCTGGCCCGAGGCCGCCATCACCGGCTTCGACCTCTCGCCGCAGATGCTCCAGCGCGCCACCGAGCAGTACGCCGGCCCCACCGCCGGCGGAGGCAGCCTCGACTTCCGCCACGGGGACATCGCCGGCTGGCTGCCCGAGGAGCCCTACGACCTGATCGTCTCCAACGCCGCCCTGCAGTGGGTCCCCGGCCACCCCGGCTCCTTCGGCGCCTGGATCAACGGCCTGCGCCCCGGCGGCACCCTCGCCTTCCAGATCCCCGGCAACTTCACCGCCCCCAGCCACGCCCTCCTCGCGCAGCTCTGCGACGCCCCGCGCTGGCGCTCCCGCCTCGCCGGCCACGGCGCCCGCTACATCCACCTTCTCGAACCCGCCGAATATCTCGCCCGGTTCACCGAGCTCGGCTGCACCGCCGATGTCTGGGAGACCACCTACCACCAGCTCCTGCACGGCCCCGACCCCGTCCTCGACTGGGTCAAGGGCACCGCCCTGCGGCCCGTCCTCACCGCCCTCGGCGACGACCGCGAAGCCGTCGACGCCTTCCTCGCCGAATACCGTGACCTGCTGCGCGCGGCCTACCCGAGCGGGCCGCGCGGAACCGTCTTCCCGTTCCGAAGGATCTTCGCCGTGGCCCGCAAGGAGGCCTGACCGTGCTCACCGCAGTCGACCACGTCCAACTCGCCGCCCCGCCCGGCTCCGAGGACCGGCTCCGCGCCTACTACACCGGTGTCCTGGGCATGACCGAGATCCCCAAACCACCCGTCCTCGCCGCCCGGGGAGGATGCTGGTTCGCCGCCGGATCCGTACAACTGCACCTCGGCGTCGAGGACGACTTCCGGCCCGCCCGCAAGGCGCACCCCGGACTACGGGTGACCGGCATCGCGGCGTACGCGCAAAGACTGAAGGAGAGGGGCGCCGAGGTGGTCTGGGACGAGAACCTCCCCGGCCACCACCGCTTCTACTCCGAGGACCCCGTCGGCAACCGGCTCGAATTCCTGGAGCCGCACGAGGCGGAGCCCGCCCGCTAGCCCCCGCGACACGACGGCGCCCCGCCACCGGAACAGGTGGGAGGCGGGGCGTTCGTGTGCCGTGTGGGGTAAACCGCGGGGTTCTGTAGGGCAGGGAGCGCTACCGTACGGGACAAACATGGACTTCGGGGAGCAGCGAATGACCGTAACGTCAGTCCGGCCCGACTGGGGTTCACTTCATGGCGACGTGCGGTCGTACGTGGAGCGCCGGCTCGCTGCGCGTGTCGTCGAGGCGATTCCGTGCGGGGGCGGCTTCACACCGGGTGTCGCGTCCCGGCTGCGGCTGAATGACGGCCGTCGGCTCTTCCTCAAGGGAATGGATGCCGAGCACCCCTTCGCCTCGCAGTACGAGGATGAGGTGGCCGTGACCTCCGTTCTCCCTGAGGGTGTCGGGCCGCGTGTGGTGTGGTCGGCCGATCCCGATGAGTCCGGTGGCTGGTGGTGGCTGTGCCTTGAGGACATCCCCGGGACAGTGCCCGTGCTGGCCCCGGGCTCCGCGGATACGGACATGGCGCTGGCGGCCGTCGAGCAGGCCGGGAAGCTGCTGACTCCCTCGCCGCTGGACGGCGCGAAGCCCATCGCGGACCTGGTCGGACGGTGGCTTACCGGATGGTCGACTCTGTCCTCGCAAACCCTGGAAGACCTCGACCCGTGGGCAGCGCGGCACCTGGAGGCCCTGGCGGCGATCGAGCAGGACTGGCAGCAGGGGGCCGCAGGAAGCACGCTGCTGCACTGGGATCTGCGGCCGGACAACATGCTGCGCCGTGAGGAGGGGACGGTCGTCATCATCGACTGGTCGTATCAGAATCAGGGTGCGGCCTGGATCGACCCTGCCGTGCTGGTGCCGTACTTGATTCTCGACGGGCACACCGCAGCTGAGGCCGAGGCCGCGGTGGCCCATCTTCCTCAGCCGGAGAATCCCCAGACGCTGACCGCGTTCGCCGCCGGCCTTGGCGGGTACTGGGAGAAGTCCTCTCGCCGGCCCGCTCCTCCCGGGGTCCCCTTCCTCCGAGCCCACCAGGTCCGGGCCGCTGAAGCTGCGCGTACGTGGCTGCGGCACCGGACCGGGTGGGAGTGACGGGCCTTACCCCCGATGCCGCCCATGAGGGTCCAGGCGGTTCCGTACGTGCGCGACGTCCCGGCGGTGAAGCACATCGGTCTCTTCGGCGCCCTCCATGCCCGCCGGGCGGCGCAGCTCGACGGTTTCGACGACGCGCTGTTCTACGGGCCGGATGACCTGATCTCCGAGGGCGGCACCTGGAACGTCGGCTTCATTGACAGAGAGGGATCCGTGATCTGGCCGAAGGCGGAAGTCCTGCCCGGGGTCACGATGGCGCTCCTCCAGCAGCAGCACGAGCACACGGTCACACACGTCACGCGCGAGGCCGCCCACGGGATGCAGGCCGCGTTCGCCACCAACACGAGCATCGGGGTGCGGGCCATCAGCACCATCGACTCCACACCGTTTCCCACCGAGCATCCGGTGCTGGCCGCCATCCGCGAGGGGTACCAGGCCGCTCCCGGCGATCTCGTCTAACCGGGGCCGGGCATGGCGGTGGTGCGATGGACGGGAGAGAAACGAGGGCCTTACGCACGGCCCTGCGGATGACCGTCCGCCAGTTCGCTGTCCACATCGGGGTCAGCGACCGCATGGTGTCGAACTGGGAGGCTGGCGGTGTCGGCATTGCCCCGCGCCCCTCCAACCAGGCCGCGCTCGACACCGCGTTGTCCTGCGCGGGCACGGAAGCGCATGAGCGTTTCGCCTTCCTGATCACGGAGCAGGCCGCTGCGGCTGAAGACCAGCGTACGGAGATACTGCTGGCTGCCGATCCGCTCCGGTTCGTCCGGCATCCGGTCGACGGGAAGCTGATGGTGGAGGTTCCAGAGGGGATCTTCCTGGGGGGCGATGCCGGCTTGACGACGTGGCTCCCCGGGTTCCACCTGGATGTGTTCCCCACCACGAACGCCGACTACTTCCGCTTCGTGTCCGCCACCGGCTACCCGCCCCCGCAGCACTGGGAAGGGTCGCGGTACCCGGAGAGCATCTTCGACCACCCGGTGGTCTGGGTGACGTGGCGCGACGCTGCGGCCTACGCCGCGTGGGCAGGTAAGGCGCTCCCCAGCAGCACCCAGTGGGAGAAAGCTGCCCGAGGAACGAAGGGGAACATCTACCCCTGGGGCAACAACCCCACCGCGGCGAAGTGCAACGTCTCCGACTCCGGCATCGGGCAGACCACCCCTGTCAGCCGCTACCAGAGCGGTGCAAGCCCGTTCGGGGCCTACGACCTGTGCGGCAATGTGTGGGAATGGTGCGCCACCGAGTCCTCCCAGGGGCGCCGGGAGTTGAAGGGGAGCGCATTCACCAGCCCCTTTGGCCGCGCCACGCCCGCAGCCTTCAACGATGCCTCCACCGGCATGTGCGACGAGGACACCGGCTTCCGCTGTGTCGCCGGGCATCTCTAATCCGAAGACGCGAAAGCCCCCGCCACCGGATCACCGGTGGCGGGGCGCCGTCGTACCGCCCGCGAACGGCGCCTAGCTCTTGCGGCGGCCCACCAGCTGCGGCTTCGACTCCAGCCCGTCCAGCCCGTGCCACGCCAGGTTCACCAGATGCGCCGCCACCTCGGCCTTCTTCGGCTTGCGCACGTCCAGCCACCACTGCCCCGTCAGCGCCACCATCCCGACCAGCGCCTGCGCGTACAGCGGGGCCAGCTTCGGATCGAAGCCCCGGGCCTTGAACTCCAGCCCCAGGATGTCCTCCACCTGCGTGGCGATGTCACTGATCAGCGACGCGAACGTACCCGTCGACTGCGCGACCGGGGAATCCCGCACCAGGATCCGGAAACCGTCCGTGTACGACTCGATGTAGTCCAGGAGCGCGAACGCCGCCTGCTCCAGCAGCTCCCGCGGATGCCCCGCCGTCAGCGCCCCCGTCACCCCGTCCAGCAACTGGCGCATCTCCCGGTCCACGACGACCGCGTACAGGCCCTCCTTGCCGCCGAAGTGCTCGTACACCACCGGCTTGGACACCCCGGCCTTCGCCGCGATCTCCTCCACCGACGTGCCCTCGAAACCCTTCTCCGCGAACAGGGTCCGGCCGATGTCCAGCAATTGCTGGCGCCGCTCCGCGCCCGTCATCCGAACCCGGCGGCCACGCCTGGGCTTGTCGCTGCTGGTACCGCCGTCGATCGCCACGCCCCCCATCATGCCGCGTTCGACCCGTTTTCCCTGCGCCGGGCGTCGATACGGGCCGCCGACGGCCACCTCACGTCAGTGGCCCACCCCAGCTGCTCGAACCAGCGGATCAGCCGCGCACTGGAATCCACCTGCCCCCGCAGCACACCGTGCCGGGCCGACGTCGGATCCGCGTGGTGCAGGTTGTGCCACGACTCACCGCACGACAGCACCGCCAGCCACCACACGTTGCCCGACCGGTCCCGGGACTTGAACGGCCGCTTGCCCACCGCGTGACAGATCGAATTGATCGACCAGGTCACGTGGTGCAGCAGCGCCACCCGCACCAGAGAACCCCAGAAGAACGCCGTGAACGCCCCCCACCACGACATCGTCACCAGACCGCCCACCAGCGGCGGAACCGCGAGCGAGAAGATCGTCCACCAGATGAAGTCCCGCGAGATGCGCCGGATCGCCGGGTCCTTGATCAGATCGGGGGCGTACTTCTGCTGGTCGGTCTGCTCCTCGTCGAACAGCCATCCGATGTGCGCCCACCACAGGCCCTTCATCAGCGCCGGCACCGTCTCACCGAACCGCCACGGCGAATGCGGGTCACCCTCGTGGTCGGAGAACTTGTGGTGCTTGCGGTGGTCCGCCACCCACCGCACCAGCGGACCCTCCACCGCCATCGAGCCCATCACCGCGAGCACGATCCGCAGCGGCCGCTTCGCCTTGAAGGAACCATGCGTGAAGTAACGGTGGAAACCGATCGTGATCCCGTGGCAGGCCAGGAAGTACATGAACACCATCAGGCCCAGGTCCAGCCAGCTCACCCCCCAGCCCCAGGCCAGCGGCACCGCCGCCAGCAGCGCCACGAAGGGAACGGTGATGAACAGCAGCAGGGCGAGCTGCTCGATCGACCGCTTGCTCTCGCCGCCCAGCGTCGCGGACGGCACGGATGTCTCGGAGGGCGCGGACGCACCCTCGATCAGATCGGGGCTGGTGGTCATGGGGTGTCCCCTGGGGGGTGAGGGAAGTCGGCAGGCTCACGGCCACGGAACCCTACGGGTCCGTAACCTACGGCATCGTAAGTATGGCAAAGCCCGGGCCCGGGACAAGAGGAGCACGGCCACGACAACCAGCAGTGGCCCGCCCACCACCCGCCGCCGGACCCCCGACGACTCGGCCTATGAGACGTTTGCCCAGGCACGGGCATCGGACACCTATCCTGTTCCCCGTCGGACAGCGCGGTCCGCACGGGCAGCCCGAGCCACACTCAGAAGCGGCGGTCCCCCGGACGCCAGTCCGGAGGGTCCACGCCGCGCACGGCCGGGAGCCCACCGCCCAGTAGCGCTCGAACACTGCAAGGAGCCGCACCTGTGAGCAGTGCTGACAAGGCCCCCCTGGCCACCCAGCAGGCCCCCGTCACCCCGGCCGCCACCGCCAACGCGGAACTGCGCGCGGACATCCGCCGCCTCGGCGACCTCCTCGGGGAGACCCTCGTACGCCAGGAAGGCCAGGACCTGCTCGACCTCGTCGAACGCGTCCGCGCCCTCACCCGCACCGACGGCGAAGCCGCCGCCGCCCTCCTCGGCGACACCGACCTGGAGACCGCCGCCAAGCTCGTCCGCGCCTTCTCCACCTACTTCCACCTCGCCAACATCACCGAGCAGGTCCACCGCGGCAAGGAACTGCGCGCCCACCGCGCCGCCGAGGGCGGGCTCCTCGCCCGCACCGCCGACATGCTCAAGGACGCCGACCCCGAGCACCTGCGCGAGACGGTCAAGAACCTCAACGTCCGGCCCGTCTTCACCGCGCACCCCACCGAGGCGGCCCGCCGCAGCGTCCTCAACAAGCTGCGCCGCATCGCGGCCCTCCTGGAGGAACCCGTCACCGGCGCCGGCGACCGCCGCCGCCACGACCTCCGCCTCGCCGAGAACATCGACCTCGTCTGGCAGACCGACGAACTGCGCGTCGTCCGTCCCGAGCCCGCCGACGAGGCCCGCAACGCCATCTACTACCTCGACGAACTCCACGCCGGCGCCGTCGGCGACGTCCTGGAGGACCTCGCCGCCGAACTGCGCCGCGTCGGCATCGAACTGCCCGCCGGCACCCGCCCCCTCACCTTCGGCACCTGGATCGGCGGCGACCGCGACGGCAACCCCAACGTCACCCCCGACGTCACCCGCGACGTGCTGATCCTCCAGCACGAACACGGCATCACCGACGCCCTCGAACTCGTCGACTTCCTGCGCAGCCTGCTGTCCAACTCCATCCGCTACACCGGAGCCACCGAGGAACTCCTCGCCTCCCTCCAGGCAGACCTCGAACGCCTCCCCGAGATCAGCCCCCGTTACAAGCGGCTCAACGCCGAAGAGCCCTACCGGCTCAAGGCCACCTGCATCCGCCAGAAGCTCCTCAACACCCGCGAGCGCCTCGCCAAGGGCATCCCCCACGAAGAAGGCCGCGACTACCTCGGCACCGCCGAGCTGCTCACCGACCTCACCCTCATCCAGACCTCCCTGCGCGAGCACCGCGGCGGCCTCTTCGCGGACGGCCACATGGACCGCACCATCCGCACCCTCGCCGCCTTCGGCCTCCAGCTCGCCACCATGGACGTACGCGAACACGCCGACGCCCACCACCACGCCCTCGGCCAGCTCTTCGACCGCCTCGGCGAGGAATCCTGGCGCTACGCCGACATGCCCCGCGACTACCGGCAGAAGCTCCTCGCCAAGGAACTCCGCTCCCGCCGCCCGCTGGCCCCCACCCCGGCCCCCCTCGACGCCGCCGGCGCCAAGACCCTCGGCGTCTTCGCCGCCGTCAAGGACGCCTTCGAGAAGTTCGGCCCCGAAGTCATCGAGTCCTACATCATCTCGATGTGCCAGGGCGCCGACGACGTCTTCGCCGCCGCCGTCCTCGCCCGCGAGGCCGGCCTCATCGACCTCCACGCCGGCTGGGCCAAGATCGGCATCGTCCCGCTCCTGGAGACCACCGACGAGCTCCGCGCCGCCGACGTCATCCTCGACGAGATGCTCGCCGACCCCTCCTACCGGCGCCTGGTCTCCCTCCGCGGCGACGTCCAGGAGGTCATGCTCGGCTACTCCGACTCCTCCAAGTTCGGCGGCATCACCACCAGCCAGTGGGAGATCCACCGCGCCCAGCGCCGGCTCCGCGACGTCGCCCACCGCTACGGCGTCCGCCTGCGCCTCTTCCACGGCCGCGGCGGCACCGTCGGCCGCGGCGGCGGCCCCTCCCACGACGCGATCCTCGCCCAGCCCTGGGGCACCCTCGAAGGCGAGATCAAGGTCACCGAACAGGGCGAGGTCATCTCCGACAAGTACCTCGTCCCCTCCCTCGCCCGCGAGAACCTCGAACTGACCGTCGCGGCCACCCTGCAGGCCTCCGCCCTGCACACCGCGCCCCGCCAGTCCGACGAATCCCTCGCCCGCTGGGACGCGGCCATGGACACCGTCTCCGACGCCGCCCACGCCGCCTACCGCGAGCTCGTCGAAGACCCCGACCTGCCCGCCTACTTCTTCGCCGCCACCCCCGTCGACCAGCTCGCCGACCTCCACCTCGGCTCCCGGCCCTCCCGTCGCCCCGACTCCGGAGCCGGCCTCGACGGCCTGCGCGCCATCCCGTGGGTCTT
This sequence comes from Streptomyces yangpuensis, assembly GCF_001005295.1. Lineage (GTDB taxonomy): Bacteria > Actinomycetota > Actinomycetes > Streptomycetales > Streptomycetaceae > Streptomyces > Streptomyces yangpuensis. Next base: position 443,278 of record NZ_LBMK01000004.1, read on the forward strand.
CGGCTGGACCCAGTCCCGCCAGATCGTCCCCGGCTGGTACGGCGTCGGCTCCGGCCTCAAGGCCCTGCGCGAAGCCGGCCACGAGGACGCCCTCACCGAGATGGGCGAACGCTGGCACTTCTTCCGCAACTTCCTGTCCAACGTCGAGATGACACTGGCCAAGACCGACCTGCGGATCGCCCGCCACTACGTCGACACCCTCGTACCCGACGAGCTCAAGCACGTCTTCGCCCGCATCCAGGCCGAACACGAGCTCACCGTCCGCGAGGTCCTGCGCATCACCGGAGGCGAGCAGCTCCTCGACTCCCACCCGGTGCTCCAGCAGACCTTCGCCGTCCGCGACGCCTACCTCGACCCCATCTCCTACCTCCAGGTCTCCCTCCTGGCCCGCCAGCGCGCAGCCGCCGCCCGCGGTGAGGAAGCCGACCCGCTCCTCTCCCGCGCCCTGCTCCTCACCGTCAACGGTGTCGCCGCAGGCCTGCGCAACACCGGCTGACCGGGCCGCCGTAGCCACGGAAAAAAGGGGGTCCCCCGCGCCGCACCGGCGCGGGGGACCCCCCTTTTTTTTCCGCTTCGTACTACGGGAATCAGCCCTCGGCGCCGGACCGGCGACGGCGGACCAGCAGGAAGGCCCCGGCCGCGATCAGCGCCGCCGCCATCGCGGCGAGCAGCCCGATGGGAGCGTCCGAACCGGTCTTCGCCAGGTCACCACCGGTCGTACCGCCCGAGGCCGAGGCCGACGCGGACGGAGCGGGGGAGGACGCGGAGGAGGAGGGCGACGTGCTCGTCGACGACGACGGGCTCGTGCTCGTGCTCACCGAGGTCGACGGCGAGGCCGACGTGCTGGAACTCGGCGAGGTGGAGGCCGAGGTCGAGGCCGACGGCGCCGGCGTGGTGGAGGACTGCGACGGCGTGGGCTCGGTTGTCGCCGTCGACGGGCAGGTGTGCGAGAGGTTGAACCACTCCAGCTTCTTGCCGCCGCCCGTGGTGCCCTCGACCTCGGCGACCGCCGAGACCAGCTTCGCGCCGGGCTCCGAAGCCGCGTACGCGTGGTTCTCGTTCGGCGGACCGAAGACGGTGATGACCTGCTCGCCGCCCGGCTCGAACTTCACGGTCAGCTTCACGAAGGAGATCTGGTTCGGGCTGCCCGGCGCGATGAAGTGCCAGCCGTCCTTCGTCGCGGGTATGGACGCGCAGGTCTCGCCGGGCTTGCCCTTGTACTGGGCCGCGTAGATCGGCAGGTCCTTCGCCTGGTGCAGCGGCACCTCGTAGGAGTCGGCGGCGAACGCCGGGCCGGCGGACGCGGACAGGAGCAGCGCAGTGGCAACAGCCGCCCAGCGCTTACGGGAACGGAGCATCGAGGCACCTCTGGGGACGAGAGGGAAACATGGGGCCATGGGGGGCGGCGGCGCCAGCATGCTGATACGACACCGCCCCGGTCAAGAGCCAGACGCACATATTTGCTACGAACTGACCCGCTCCGGGCTGCTTGTCCCTTGTGAGGATGCCTGACGCGCTACCCGTTGTACGCCGACTGGGCGCGCTCCAGACCCTCCGCGACCAGGCACTCCACCGCATCCGCCGCCCGGTCCACGAACCAGTCCAGCTCCTTGCGCTCCGTGGCGGAGAAGTCCTTCAGCACGAAGTCCGCGACCTGCATCCGGCCCGGAGGCCGGCCGATGCCGCACCGCACCCGGTGGTAGTCCGCACCCATCGACTTCGTCATCGACTTCAGACCGTTGTGCCCGTTGTCCCCGCCGCCCAGTTTCAGACGCAGCGTCGGATAGTCGATGTCCAGCTCGTCGTGGACCGCGACGATCCGCTCCAACGGCACCTTGTAGAAGTCCCGCAGGGCCGTCACCGGACCACCCGACAGGTTCATGAACGACATCGGCTTGGCCAGCACCACGCGGCGGTTCGCCGGTCCCGGCGGGCCCATCCGGCCCTCGACCACCTGCGCCCGCGCCTTGTGCGCCTTGAACTTACCGCCGATCCGCTCCGCCAGCAGATCGACCACCATGAACCCGATGTTGTGGCGGTTCCCGGCATACTCCGCACCCGGATTGCCCAGACCCACGATCAACCAGGGTGCCGCGTCGTCCGACATCAAAAAGCTCCTTATCCGTACCGCCCGGAACGAAGACGACCGCCGTCCCGCTCCAGTGGAGCCGGACGGCGGTCGGTCAGCAACTGCTGAGAGGAAGGGGCGAGGCTCAGGCCTCGGTGCCCTCGGCCGCGGCCTCGGCGGCCGGCTCCTCGGCCTGCGGGGCGACGACCTGCAGGACGGCGGTCTCACCGTCGACGGCCAGGGCGGTGCCGGCCGGCAGCTTCAGGTCGGAGGCGTGCACGGTCGCACCGGCCTCCAGGCCCTCGATGGAGACGGTGATCTCGGTCGGGATGTGGGTGGCCTCGGTCTCGACGGAGATCGAGGTCAGCAGGGTCTCCAGCAGGTTGCCACCGGCGGCCAGGTCGCCCTCGGTCACGACGGGAACCTCGACGACGACCTTCTCGCCCTTCTTGACGATCAGGAAGTCGACGTGCGAGATGGTGCGCTTGAGGGGGTGACGCTGCACGGCCTTCGGGATGACCAGCTCGGTGCCGTCGCCCGCGATGTCCAGGGACAGCAGGACGTTCGGGGTCTTCAGCGCCATCATCAGGCCGTGGGCCTCGACGTTCACGTGCTTCGGGGCGGTGCCGTGACCGTAGATGACACCGGGGGTCAGGGCGTCACGACGGGCCTGGCGGGCAGAGCCCTTGCCGAAGGTGTCGCGCAGGGCGGCGGAAAGCTTGACCTCGGACATGCTCACTCCTCGTGGGGTGATGGAAAAGGACACAGTCACCCGGCCTGAACGGCCTGCTACGAAGAGCGCGTCGATAACGGAGCGCCCGCACAGAAGTGCGGCCTCCCTCGCCGAGCAACTTCATGAGTCTACCCGGCGGGAAGGCCGCACTTCAAAAGGATCTAGCGGGAGCCCTTACTGCTGCTCCTCGAACAGGCTCGTCACCGAACCGTCCTCGAAGACCTCGCGCACCGCGCGCGCGATCATCGGGGCGATGGACAGCACCGTGATCTTGTCGAGCTCCAGGTCGGACGGGTCCGGGAGGGTGTTCGTGAAGACGAACTCGCTCACCTTGGAGTTCTTCAGGCGGTCGGCCGCCGGGCCCGACAGGATGCCGTGCGTCGCCGTCACGATCACGTCCTCCGCACCGTGCGCGAACAGCGCCTCGGCCGCGGCGCAGATCGTGCCACCCGTGTCGATCATGTCGTCGACCAGGACGCAGACGCGGCCCCTGACCTCACCGACGACCTCGTGGACCGTCACCTGGTTGGCGACGTCCTTGTCACGGCGCTTGTGCACGATCGCCAGCGGCGCGTCCAGCCGGTCGCACCAGCGGTCCGCCACCCGCACACGACCGGCGTCCGGGGACACGATCGTCAGCTTCGTGCGGTCCACCTTCGCGCCCACGTAGTCCGCGAGGACGTTCAGCGCCGACAGGTGGTCCACCGGGCCGTCGAAGAAGCCCTGGATCTGGTCCGTGTGCAGGTCGACCGTCAGGATGCGGTCCGCACCGGAGGTCTTCAGCAGGTCCGCCACCAGACGCGCCGAGATCGGCTCGCGGCCCTTGTGCTTCTTGTCCTGACGGGCGTAGCCGTAGGACGGGATGATCACGGTGATGGAACGCGCCGACGCGCGCTTCAGCGCGTCGATCATGATCAGCTGCTCCATGATCCACTTGTTGATCGGAGCCGTGTGGCTCTGGATCAGGAAGCAGTCCGCGCCACGCGCCGACTCCTGGAAGCGGACGTAGATCTCACCGTTCGCGAAGTCGAAAGCCTTGGTCGGCACGAGGCCGACTCCCAGCTGGTGCGCGACCTCCTCGGCCAGCTCGGGGTGGGCGCGGCCGGAGAAGAGCATCAGCTTCTTCTCGCCGGTCGTCTTGATCCCGGTCACAGCACTGTCTCCTCAGACGTGTTGAAGCTGCTCGCCCCCATGTGCGTCCGTCCCGCACACGGTGAGCCAGCCGAATTGCGTGCACCTATCACGGTACGCCGTTCGTGACGTACCTGTTTCCGGTCAGTTCACCTCAAGGGCGCTCGGAGTCCTCCGAGGCCGCCGACTGCGCAGCCGTGGCGGCGGCGCTTCCCGGACGCTTGCGAGCCACCCAGCCCTCGATATTCCGCTGCTGGCCACGGGCCACGGCCAGCGCACCGGGCGGCACATCCTTCGTGATCACGGACCCGGCGGCCGTGTAGGCCCCGTCCCCGATCGTGACGGGTGCCACAAACATGTTGTCCGACCCCGTCTTGCAATGCGAGCCGACGGTGGTGTGGTGCTTGTGCTCGCCGTCGTAGTTCACGAAGACGCTCGCCGCGCCGATGTTCGTGTACTCGCCGATCGTCGCGTCGCCCACGTACGACAGGTGCGGCACCTTCGTGCCCTCGCCGATCGTCGCGTTCTTCATCTCGACGTACGTACCGGCCTTGGCCTTCGCGCCGAGGGTCGTCCCCGGACGCAGATAGGCGAACGGACCCACGCTCGCCTGCGCGCCCACGACCGCGCTCTCGGCCACCGTGTTGTCCACGCGCGCGCCGGCGCCCACCTGCGTGTCCCGCAGCCGGGTGTTGGGGCCGACCTCGGCGCCCTCGGAGATGTGGGTCGCGCCCAGCAGCTGGGTGCCGGGGTGCACGATCGCGTCCTGGCCGAAGGTGACGGTCACGTCCACGAAGGTGCCGGCCGGGTCGACGATCGTGACGCCCGCGAGCATGGCCTGCTCCAGCAGGCGCGCGTTCAGCAGGGCACGGGCCTCGGCGAGCTGCACGCGGTTGTTGATCCCCAGGATCTGGCGGTGGTCGCTGCCCACGGCCGCGCCGACCCGGTGCCCGGCCTCGCGCAGGATGCCGAGGACGTCGGTGAGGTACTCCTCGCCCTGGCTGTTGTCGGTACGGACCTTGCCGAGCGCGTCGGCGAGCAGGGCACCGTCGAAGGCGAAGACACCCGAGTTGATCTCGCGGATGGCGCGCTGGGAGTCCGTGGCGTCCTTGTGCTCGACGATCGCGGTCACGGCGCCGCCGGCGTCGCGCACGATACGGCCATAGCCGGTGGAGTCCGGTACCTCGGCGGTGAGCACGGTGACCGCGTTGCCGTCGGCGGCGTGCGTCCGCGCGAGCCGGCCCAGGGTCTCCCCGGTCAGCAGCGGGGTGTCGCCGCAGACGACGATCACGGTGCCGTCGACGGGCCCGCCGAGCTCCTGCAGGGCCATGCGGACGGCGTGGCCGGTGCCGTTCTGCTCGTACTGGACGGCGGTGCGGACGTCGGCGTCGATGCCGGCGAGGTGCGCGGTGACCTGCTCCCGGGCGTGCCCGACGACCACGACGAGGTGTTCGGGGTCCAGCTCGCGGGAGGCGGCGACCACGTGACCGACGAGCGAGCGCCCGCAGATCTCGTGCAGGACCTTGGGTGTGGCCGACTTCATGCGGGTGCCCTCACCCGCTGCGAGTACGACGACGGCTGCCGGGCGGTTGGCGCTCACGGGTGTGCCCTTCGGCTTCGGGAGTGGACCCGTGAAGGATACCGGGGCGTTAACGCCGTGAAACGAGGCCGGGTCCCGACCTGGCGGTCGGGACCCGAACGTGCGTGAGCTCCCCCGCCAGGACTCGAACCCGGACATAAGGCACCAAAAGCCTCAGTGCTGCCAATTACACCACAGGGGACTATTTGCGACTAAACCGGACATTGCGTCATGGTGGTCGAGTCGACGGCACCTACTATGCCGCACCATTGCCCTTCGACGCGACGGTAAAGATCGCGCCCTGCGGGGGTTCGTGAGGTGCGGCCCGGGATGTGGGATCAGGGTCTTGGTATCCGGTTGATTCACGTGTGTGTGCGATTACGGAATTTCTGTCGGTGATCTGTCGGGACGCCTGCGTACGCTGGACGGCATGACCAGTACGGGGGAAGAGCAAGGCCGTGCAGGGCCGCCGTTGTGGTGGGTGCGGCGGCGGGACGTCGTGGTGGACGGGACGCTGGCCGTGGTGTCCACCGCGGAGTGCGCGTGGGAAGGGGTCCGCTTCGCGGACGAAGCGGGCATCCCCGTGGCCGCCGGGGTGCTGTTCGGGGCCGTGGTGGGGGCCACGCTCCTGCTGCGGCGGCGGTGGCCGATCGCCGTGGTGCTCGTGGGGATCGCCGTGGCGCCGGCCGAGATGGGGTTCCTGCTCTCGGTGGCGGGGATGTACTCGCTCGCCTCGTCCGACGTGCCCCGGCGGATCATCGCCGGGCTCGCCTCGACATCGCTGGTCGCGACCTTCGTCGTGATGTACCTGAAGACGCGCGGGGACGTGGAGGCGGATCCGGCGCTCGTGGTCGCGCTGTCCGGGTTCGTCGCGGTGGCACTGACCGTGCCGCCGATGCTGCTCGGGCTGTACATCGGCGCCCGGCGGCGGCTGATGGAGAGCCTGCAGGAGCGGGCCGACTCGCTGGAGCGGGAGCTGTCGCTGCTGGCCGACCGGGCGGAGGAGCGGGCCGAGTGGGCCCGCACCGAGGAGCGGACCCGGATCGCGCGCGAGATGCACGACGTGGTCGCCCACCGGGTGTCGCTGATGGTCGTGCACGCGGCCGCGCTGGAGGCGGTGGTCACCAAGGACCCGGCGCGGGCGGCGAAGAACGCCGCGCTGGTCGGGGACATGGGGCGGCAGGCGCTGACGGAACTGCGGGAGATGCTCGGCGTGCTGCGGGCGGCGCCGTCGAAGCCGGCGGTGGCGGCGGCTGCCGCGGTGGCGCCGGCGGGGCCGGTCGCGCTCGTGGGCGGCGCGGCGGTGGTGGCGGTGGCGGCGGCGGACGACGGGCCGTCGCTGAGGGAGCTGGACGCGCTGGTCGGCCAGTCGCGGGCGGCGGGGATGGCCGTCGAGATGGTGGTGCAGGGGGAGGGCGCGGCGTATGCGGCGGAGGTGGAGCAGACGGCGTACCGCGTGGTGCAGGAGGCTCTGACCAACTGCCACAAGCACGCTCCGGGGGCGCGGGTCGTCGTGCGGCTGGCGCACCGGGAGGGTGAGGTGGCGATGCAGGTGGAGAACGGGCCGTGCGAGGGGCCGGTGGACGGGGTCGGGCTGCCGAGCGGGGGGAACGGGCTGGTCGGGATGCGGGAGCGGGTGCTCGGGCTGGGCGGCGTCTTCGTGTCCGGCCCGACGGACGCGGGCGGCTTCCGCGTATCGGCGGTCCTCCCGCTCCCCTGACGTGCCCCTGCGGGGTTGCTCGGCGGGTTTGCTTTGCGGGGCCCCTGCGGGGTTGCTCGGCGGTCCGGTCCGGCCGGAGTGCGTGGCTGGGGCGGGGTACGGGCGTGGTGCGGGTGGGTCGGGGGGCCGGGCAGGGGTGTCTCCTCGGCTCGGCGCGTGCGGCCCTGGCCCGGCCAGGCGGGCTTGGTCG
>NZ_LBMK01000004.1:450901-454689 GCF_001005295.1 Streptomyces yangpuensis
GAGCGCGCGACCTGGGCCGTCTCGGCACGGCAAACCCGCACGCGCCGAGCCGAGGAGACACTCCGGCGGGGCACCGCCCCACCCATCGCACCACCGCCCAGCCGGAACAGGCCACCCCGGCGGGAGCCGAAGCGCCCTGCCCCGCCCTGTGCACTCCTGGCCGGCAAATCCAGCCTCGCCGGCGTTTGAGGCGCGGGGTCCGGGGCGGAGCCCCAGCACACCTCCGGCGAAGCCGAGCGGCAACCGCACCGCCGAGCCGCGCAGCGAACCGGCCTCGCCGGCGTTTGAGGCGCGGGGTCCGGGGCGGAGCCCCAGGAGCCCCGGCGGAGCCGAGCGCAGCGGCTAGGCAGGGGGTTGCGTCGTGAGGCGGGTGGGCTGGAGGCCGGTCAGGAGGAGGGTGAGGGCCTCGTCGACCGTGGAGCCGAGGTACCAGTCGCCGGTGTGGTCGATGCCGTAGACCCGGCCCTCGCGGTCGAGCGCGAGGTGCGAGCCGCCGTCGGCCTCGACCCCGAGCGGGCAGAGCTCGGTGGACAGGGCCCGCCCCAGGTCGGCGAAGGTGCGCGCGAGGTGGAGCCCGGTGAGGGGGTCGATCCGTACCGGGGTCGGGGCGATCTGGCGCCCCGGTCCGGGGGCGGTGACGGTGAGGCCGCCGAACTCGGCCCAGGCCTCGACGGCGGCCGGGAAGACCGTGTGGCGGTGCCCGGCGGGGGTGGTGTGGTCCCGTAGGGCGTCGGCCCAGTACTCGGCCTGCTTGGCGTCCCAGCGGCCCGGCTCCCAGCCGGCGGTCCGCAGCGCGGAGTCCACCGCGACCGGGAAGCGGGTGGTCGAAGAGCGGTCGTAGGAGGCTGAGGTGGTCGTCATGGCTACTCGGCTGGGGTGAGGTCGACGGGGCGTACGCCGAAGTGGGCGAGGAGGGCGTCGCAGGAGCGGCAGGGGGGTGCGTAGCTGCCGTGGAGGGGGTCGCCGTCCTCGCGGATGCGCCGGGCGGTGATCTTCGCGTGCTTGAGGGAGCGGCGGGCCTCGCTGGGCGAGAGCGGCTTGCGGGAGGCGCGCCGGGAGCGGGCGCCCTCGACGGCGGCCAGGTGGCGGGAGAGCAGTATCGCTTCGGGACATCGTCCCGTGAAACGTTCGCGCTGTCCGCTGGTGAGGGTGTCCAGGAAGTCCTGCACGAGGGGGTGGAGCGTGGGTGGTTGGTCGGCCTTGCCGGCGGTGCCGGTGAGGGTCTCGCCGCGTACGGAGAGGGCGGCGGCGACGGTGGGCAGGATGCCGTCCCGGCGGAACCGCAGGACGGGTGGGGTGGGCCGGCCGTCGCTGCTGCTCCAGCGCAGGCGGGGGTCACCGGTGGGGCCACCCGCTTCGGCGGGTGTGCCTGTCGCGCCGGCGGTGCCGTCGCCCGGTTCCGTACGTGTTGCCGTGTTCTGCATGGTCGCGCTTTCCCTCCCGTGGCGGCGGTGGTGACCGCTTGCGCGCACGCCCCCGTGCTGCGGGGACAGCCTGCCAAATGTCATCTGTCATACGGAAGCGGGGTCGAATTTTCGTATCAATTCGGATGTTCCTGGCCGTCGAGCTGATGTGCGGGTTGTGGGCGGGGGAGCCTCTTGCCCCAGCGCATAGGCTGTGGTGAACCAGCCAGATCCAGCAGGGGGCTACCGCCATGACGACAGGTCGGCTCGGGCAGCAGGCCGCGCCACCCAACGCCGCTTACTCGGGGCAGGTCGTGCATTTCCCGGACCCGGTCCGGGCCGCTCGGCATCCCCACGGAGTGCGGATGGACGGTGACGGGTATCCGGACTTCTCCGCCTACGCGCGTGCGGCGGTGGAGATCGCCGAACCGCCCGAGGGTTTCGGCGTGGACGAGTTGCGGCTGACGGACTGCGTGTCCGCGAACGCGGCGATGAAGGCCGCGGGGCACGAGTTGTGGGACACGGTCGGGCCGGTGGCCACCCCGCACGGCTGGACCTGGCATCACGTGGCGGGTTCGCGGCGCATGGAGCTGGTCCCCGTCGAGGTGAAGGCGCTGCTGCGGCACCACGCGGGTCTGGCGACGGCTCCGGTGGACCACGAGAAGCGCGGGACGCGGCCGTTGCAGGAGGTGCGTCCGGTGCACATGGGGCTGCCGAAGTCCGTGGTGTCGGTCTCGGAGAGCCAGGTGCAGGGTGTCGAGGAGGACCTCGGCTACCGGCTGCCGGAGGCGTACCGCTCCTTCCTGAAGGCCTCGGGCGGCTGCGCCCCGGTGGGTGCGGGTCTGGACGTGGAGCTCGGCCTGCTGGTGGACCAGCCGTTCTTCACGGTGCGTGAGGAGGCGGCGGTCAACGACCTCGTCTACGTCAACAAGTGCCTGCGCGACCACCTGACGAAGGACTACCTGTGCGTGGCCTTCGCGCAGGGCGGTCTGATCGCGCTGAAGGTGAAGGGCGAGGGCATCGGCTCGGTGTGGTTCTCGCCCTACGACGACGCACGTGACCAGGACGGATGGTCGGTGCAGGAGCGCGTGGAGCGGCTTTTGCTGCCGTGCGGCGGTGATTTCGATGCCTTCCTCGAGCGGTTGGCGGGCAACCCGCCGGAACTGGAGACGGTGGCCGGTCTGATGGTGGACGGCGGATTCGCGCGTTCGGTTCCGGTGACGCGTGCCGGTACGGATGAGGGGTGACGGCACGGTGGTGACGTTTGCGCAGGCGCAGGAGCGCGCCGAGGAGTGGATCAACGGGGACGTGCCCGCGTACCAGCACCGGGAGGTGCGGGTACGGGAGTTCGGGCTCGGGTTCGTGGTGTGGGCCGAGGACCGGGCGGCGGGTCCGGTGTCGGGTGGCGGCCGTCAGCGGCTGGTCATCGCGCGGGACAGCGGTGAGGTGACGTTGTGGCCCGGACTGCCGGTGGGTGAGGTGATCCGCCGGTACGAGGAGGAGTACGGGGCCGCGGCCGCGACGGCGGCTCCGGAGGCTTCGGTTCCGCCGCCGCGGATCGACTCGGAACAGACGTCGTTCATGCTGAGTCCGCCGGAGTGGCTGCAGGAGGCGGCGGACCGGGCGGGCATCGCGCCCCGGCCGGCCGCGGCTGCCGCGCCGGCGGCTCCGGCTTCGGACGCGGTGTCCGCTGCGGCTTCGGACGCGGATTCCGCGGAGTCCGGCCCGGCTCCGGCCTCGGCCCCGGTTCCGGGTGCGGCGGACGCCGTGCCGCTGCGGCGCGGGGGCGAGATCCCGTACGAGCCGACGGCCAACGACGGGGTTCCGGCGACTCCCGCGGCCGCGGTGCCGACCGGCGCCACGCCATGGACGGGTACCGATGTGAACTCCGGCGCGGACGACGCGTCCGTGCCGCTGCCGGCGACCGTGTTCGCGCCGCCGCTGTCCGGGTCGGACCTGGAGGACGCGCCGTCGTCCGGGGTGGCTCCCGAGGCGAAGACGACGCTGATGCCGGGCGGCAGCCAGCTGCCGAGGACCGCGGTCGTGCCCGCGCTGGGGTCGTCGCCGCAGGACATCGCGGACGCTCCGACGAGCAAGGCCCAGGTCTCGCGGCCGGGCGCGGCCGGGGCTCCGGCTCCGGGGCAGCCGTCGACGCCGCCTGCGCCTCCCGGTCCGCCGGGGGCTCCGGGGTCGATGGGTCGTGGGCTGGACCATGCCGCGACGATGCTGGCCGGTCCGGCGGTGACGGGGCAGCCGCCGGCGCCTCCGGGTCCGCCTGGGGCTCCGGGTGCGGGTGCTTCTCAGCCGCCTGCGCCTCCTGGTCCGCCGGGGGCTCCGGGGTCGATGGGCCGTGGGCTGGACCATGCCGCGACGATGCTGGCCGGT
>NZ_LBMK01000004.1:454696-557265 GCF_001005295.1 Streptomyces yangpuensis
TGCCGCGACGATGCTGGCCGGTCCGGCGGTGACGGGGCAGCCGCCGGCGCCTCCGGGTCCGCCCGGGGCTCCGGGTGCGGGTGCGCCCCAGCCGCCCGGTCCGCCCGGTCCGCCGGGGGCTCCCGGTGGTGGTGCCCACCATGCCGCGACGATGCTCGCGGGTCCCGGTGTGCCGCAGCCGCCGGGTCCGCCCGGTGCTCCCGGTGCTCCCGGTGGTGGGCTGGATCATGCCGCGACCATGCTCGCCGGGCCCGGCGTGCCGCAGCCGCCCGGTCCCCCCGGGCCGCCGCCGGGAGGGCCCGTGGCGCAGCCACAGGCTCCGACGGGTGCGCCCACGGTCGGCCCCGGCTACCAGGCCGTGCTGCGCTACCGCGCTCCCGACGGCTCCGAGCAGCAGCTGATCCGCCGCTCGGCGCCCGGTAGCCCGCACCCGGAATGGCAGATCCTCTACGAGCTGCGCGCCATGAACGTGCCGCCGCAGCAGGTGCTGGAGCTGCACACCGAGCTGGAGTCCTGTGAGCTGCCCGGCGGTTACTGCGCCCGGATGATCCGGGAGACCTGGCCGCAGGTGCGGATCACCAGCGTGGCCCCGTACGGGAAGGACCATGCGGGCCGGCAGCAGGGCATGCGGCACCTGCTCACCCACCAGGGCGAGCTGCACCAGGTCGCCGACGGTCCGGCGCGCCCGGCGCCGGTGCGTGCGCCGCTGCCGCAGGTTCCGCTGCAGCCGGCGATCCCGCTGGAGGCCATCGGGCAGGAGCTGGCGGCGGCGTTCGGTCCGCAGGGCGTGTTCCGGTTCGACCAGCGGGCGGTGTCCCGTCAGGGTGTGCCGGAGATCGTGGCGCAGACGCTGATGTGGGCCGGTCTGCCGGTCGATTTCGGGCCGTTCTTCTGGGCGCAGGCGGTGCCGGGGCAGCCGGTGCCGACGCTGGCCGAGCTGGCGGCGCAGCGGCAGGTGCAGGCGGCGTCGGACGCCGGCTCGTACCTCGTGATCGGCAGCGACTTCGGCAAGGCGCTGTGCGTGCAGTACGGCACCGCGCACATCGTCGCGGTGCCGGTCGAGGGTGGTCCGGGCGGTGCTCCGGTACCGCCGCAGTTCGTGAATTCGAGCCTGCCGCAGTTCGTGCGCTCGATGGCGATGCTGGGTCACATGTGGCGGCTGCGCCAGCATCTGACGCCGGAGCAGGCGGGCCGCTGGACCGTCGATTTCCAGGCGAATCTGGCGGGCCTCGACAGTGCGGCGCTGTCGTCGCCGGAGAGCTGGTGGTCGGTGCTGCTGGAGCAGATGTGGGACGGGCTGTTGTGACGTCCGTCTGACGGCGGGTCGCGTGGCCGCATGGCTGCGCGGTCGCGTGATCCGTCGAGTGGCCGGGTCGGGACCCTTGGAGGGGGTCTCGGCCCGGCCATTCGGGCTTCAGGGATCAAATGGCGCATCCTTGACGGGAATCCCCGCGAGAGAGGCGCATCCAGGATGAGTGCACCCTTTGCGACCGTGCGCGGTCGCGGCTACCGCATGGAAGAGGTCGACCGGTATCTCGCCCGGCTGTCCGGGAGCCGTGACGAGGCGTGGGAGCGGGTGGCGCGGCTGACGGTCCTGGCCAAGCAGATGGAGGCGGAGGCGGCGCGGCTGCGTGAGGTGGTGGCCGGGCTCGCCCCCCAGACGTACGACGAGCTGGGTGAGCGGGCCCGGCGGATCCTGCTGCTGGCGGAGGAGGAGGCCGAGGCCGTACGGGCGGAGGCGCGGGCGGACGCGTCCGCGACGCTGGAGGCGGCCGGGGCGCGTGCCGAGCGGGTGGCGGAGCTGGCGCGCGGGGACGCGGAGGCGGTGCGGGAGCAGACCGAGGTCCGGGCGCGGCAGGGGCTGTCGCGGGCCGAGCGGGAGGCGGACGACCTGCGGGCGGGGGCGCGGCAGGACGCGTCGGCGTGGCGGGCGGACGCGGCGGCGGCGCTGGCGCAGGTGCGGAGGCGGGCGGAGGCGGCGCGGGTGGAGCGGGAACGGGAGCAGGGGGAGCGCTGGGAGGCGGCCGGGCGGGAGCTGGGGGCGCGGGAGGCGGAGCTGGAGGCGCGGCTCGCGGAGGCGGAGCGGTCCGCGGAGGCCGGGCTGGCGGAGGCGCGGCGGGGGTACGCGGAGGCGGAGGAGGCGGCCCGGCACGGCCAGGAGGATGCCGAGGCGCGGGCCGCGGAGCTGCTGGCGCAGGCGGGGGTGGCGCAGGAGCGGGTCTCGCGTGAGACGGAGCGGGTGCTGCGGGAGCATGCGGAGGCGCAGGAGGAGATGCGGGCGCACATGGCGCATGTGCGGGCGAGTCTGGCGGTGCTGACGGGGCGGGCTCCTGCGGAGGGCTGAGGCGCCTGCCGTGCCCTGCCGCCTGCCGCGCCCTTCCACCGGGCGGGCCGTTGCCCTGGCCGGGCGGGCCGGGGGCAGGCCGGGGCCGGGGTGGGTGCCGCAGCCCGCGCCGCCGCCCCGTTGGTCAGAAGCCCCGTTGGTCAGAAGAGGTCCCGGAGGGGTGGGTCCAGGAGCTGGTCGAGGCCTGCGACGGTGATGAGGCAGAGGAGGGCCGTCTCGCCCCGGTCGAGGCCGCCGGCCTCCCAGCCGCCGCCGCGGGTGCGCGAGATCACCGTGTCCGTGCCGGCCGTCCGCCGGACGAAGTGGCGGTGGAGGCGGTGGACCGTGAACGACAGGGTTCGTCCGTCGGCCAGGGTGAAGTGGATGCCCCGGCGGTGCGCCAGCAGGGATCTGCCCCGGGCGTGCGCTGTGAACGGCACGCCGTCGAGCCGGCCGTGGACGCCTCGGCGCATCCGGACCCGCATCCCGTACCAGGGGGTCGCGGCGTCGTCGATCTCCAGGACGGTGTTCTCGCCGAGGCGTAACTGCCAGCGCTCCCATGCCTCGGCCCTGGCGGTGGCGGTGAGGCGCCGGCCGGGCTCCCGGAAGAGCGTGTACGTGCCCAGGGGCGTGCGGATCTCGGCGTACCGGGCGCGGGTGTGCGCGGGGGCGAGCCAGGTCCGCCAGGGTGCGCGCCAGGACGGGGCCAGGGAGGACACCCTCAGTGCGCGGTGTGCTGGGCCGGGAGGGCGGGGCCCTCGTAGCGGTACGGGTCGCTGCGCAGGCCCCGGGACGTCGCCACCACCGTGAAGGGCGGCTTCGCCGACGGCGGCAGGGTGGCCGTAAGGGCGCCGGTCACGGGGTCGGGCCGGGCTTCGAGCGGGGTGTCGTCGACGGTGAGGCGGGCGTCGGTGAAGCCGCCGCCCTCGACGGTGAGGCGGTCGCCGGAGAGCGACGCACCGGTGATCACCGGGTTGGCGCGGGTGGCCATCTTGTTGACGAGGTAGGCGCCGGCCGGGGCTCCGGTCAGGGCCCAGATCTCCTCGGGCAGGCGGGGGAGTCCCGCGCCCACGTCGGCGAGGAAGAAGAGGACGACGTAGAGCATCGTGACCGCGCTGAGCGCGACGTACTGGAGGTCGACGAGGTCGGTGCGTCCGCTGTCGTTCGCGATGAGCTCCCGCATCGGCCGCCGGCCCGACGCGGTCGGCGGGGCCGCCGGCTTGGCCAGGGTGCCGCGTTCGACGCGCAGGCCGACGACCGCCTTGGCGGCGATCAGCGCCACGTACGGGCCGCCGAGCAGCGGCAGGTAGACCGTCGTCAGCGGCGACAGCGGGCCGTCGGGGCCCCGGAAGTACGACACGCCGCCCGCGGTGAGACCGTGGGCGAGGATGGTGAGCAGGAGCCAGACCAGGATCACCGTCCAGGCCAGGGCGAGTGCGGTCGAGGTGGAGAGCCGGCCGTCGCGGCCGGTGACGAAGGCCGGGTGGCGGCGCAGCCGCAGGCAGATCGGGCCGGCCAGCGCGGCCAGTAAGAGCAGTGCGCACAGTGCGGATGCCATGGTGTCCCCCCGGATGTCGGTGCTGCGTACGAGGGTCGCCGACTGCCCTGGTCATGACAAGACGACACGACGGACCTCAGTCGTCGCGCAGTTCGGGGAGGACCGGGAACCGGCGCGGGGCCACCAGGAGCAGGACGAGCAGTGCGGCGACGGCGGCGGCCGTGGCGCCGAGGAAGATGTGCTCCACGGCGGCGGCCACGGCCTCGCGCAGGTGGTCGGCGGCGGCGCGGGGGAGCAGCTCCGGGTGTTCGAGGGCCTTGGCGACATCGTCGAGGTGGCGCGGCAGTCCCGGTACGGGGGCGTCCGCCAGGCGGGCGGCGATGGTGGCGTTGGCGACGGCGGCGAGCAGGGCGGCGCCGACGCTCTGGCCGACCTGGCGGCAGAAGAGCACCGAGGCGGTGGTGGTGCCGCGTTCGGCCCAGCCCACGGTGGACTGGACCCCGACGATCAGCGGGAGCTGGAAGAGGCCGAGGGCGGCGCCGAGCAGCAGCATGATCAGGGCGGGCTGCCAGGGCCGGGCGGGGTACGGGAGCAGGGTGAAGGAGCACAGGACGGCGGCGGCCAGGGCGATGCCGACGGCCGCGCTGTTGCGGAAGCCGATGCGCCGGTAGACGTGCTGGCTGAGGGCGGCGGTGACGGGCCAGCTGAGGGTCATCACGGACATCACCAGTCCGGCGCCGACGGGTCCGAGGCCGAGTACGGACTGGGCGTAGGTCGGCATGAAGACCATCGGGGCGACCATCAGCAGGCCGAGGGCGCCCATGGCCAGGTTGACGGCGGCGATGGTGCGCCGGCGCCATACCCAGCCGGGCAGGATCGGCTCCTCGGCCCGCCGTTCCACCCGGACCACGACCGCGGCCAGTACGGCGCTCGCGCCCAGCAGGCCCAGGGAGGGGGCGGACAGCCAGGGCCAGGCGACCCCGCCCTGGACGAGGGCGAAGAGGAGGAGGCCGCCGCAGCAGAAGACGCCGAGGGCGCCGGCCCAGTCGACCGGGCCGCGGCGGCCGGGCGAGCGTACGGGTTCGGTCAGATGGCGGGTGATCATCCACAGGGCGAGGGCGGCCAGCGGCAGGTTGATCAGGAAGATCCACCGCCAGTGCGCGTAGGAGGCGAGGAGCCCGCCGAGGGCGGGGCCGGCCACGGCCGAGGTGGCCCAGACGCTGGACATGCGGGCCTGGATCCGCGGGCGTTCCGCCAGCGGGTACAGGTCGGCGGCCAGGGTCTGGACGGTGCCCTGGAGGGCGCCGCCGCCCAGGCCCTGGACGATCCGGAAGGCGATGAGGGCGGCCATGTTCCAGGCGGACGCGCACAGCAGCGAGCCGAGGAGGAACAGGGCGATGCCGAAGAGCAGGACGGGCTTGCGGCCGAAGGTGTCGGACAGCTTGCCGTAGACCGGCAGGGTGACGGTGACGGCGAGCAGGTAGCCGGAGAAGAGCCAGGAGAAGACGGAGAAGCCGCCGAGGTCGCCGACGATCTGGGGGACGGCGGTGGCGACGATGGTGCTGTCGAGGGCGACGAGGGCCATGCCGAGCATCAGCGAGACGACCACGGGGGTCGGGGGGCGTCCGGCCGGCCGGGCGGTGCCGGACGCGGTCGCGTCCTTGGCCGAAACCGCCGCACCCGGGGCGGTGCCGGCGGGCCCGGCGGGTATGCCGTCCGGGGCTCCGTCCGTGCTGTCCGCAGCGGGCACCGAGATTCCTTCCCCTTGCACGTAGTTGCGGGGGACACCATCTCACCGCCGCCCCGCGGGCGGTATCCCTCAGGCCGGGTAGTCCGAAGGGCGGACAACCCCTAGGGGTCCCTCCGCACTACGGGCCAGGGGTCTTTCCTCCCGGCGGAGGAGGTGGGGGCGTCCGGGGTCTTCTTGACTGGACCGTACGGACCGGGGGCGCGGGTGGGGTTAACCCCCGGGCGGATACGGCGACGGGCACCAGCGCGCGGCAGGGCCCACCGCCACAGACTTCATCACGGCGACGCAACGCACGCAGACGCACGCATTCGAAGAAGGAGACAGACCGTGACAACGGCAATGACCGAAACCAGGCACGGGGGTACTGGAGGGCATGCTGCCGTCGCGGCCCGGGCGCGGAAGGTCGTCAAGGCCTACGGCTCCGGGGAGACGCGGGTCGTCGCGCTCGACGACGTGGACGTGGACATCATGCGCGGCCAGTTCACCGCGATCATGGGCCCGTCGGGTTCCGGCAAGTCCACGCTGATGCACTGCCTCGCCGGCCTCGACACGGTGACCAGCGGGCAGATCCACCTGGACGACACCGAGATCACCGGGCTGAAGGACAAAAAGCTCACGCGGCTGCGCCGCGACCGGATCGGCTTCATCTTCCAGGCCTTCAACCTGCTGCCCACGCTGAACGCCCTGGAGAACATCACGCTCCCCATGGACATCGCGGGCCGCAAGCCCGACGCGCAGTGGCTGAACCGGGTGGTGGAGACCGTCGGCCTGGCCGGCCGCCTCAAGCACCGCCCGACCGAGCTGTCCGGCGGCCAGCAGCAGCGCGTGGCCGTCGCCCGTGCCCTCGCCGCCCGCCCCGAGATCATCTTCGGTGACGAGCCGACCGGAAACCTGGACTCCCGCGCGGGTGCCGAAGTCCTCGGCTTCCTGCGCCGTTCGGTGGACGAGCTCGGCCAGACCATCGTCATGGTCACCCACGACCCCGTCGCCGCCTCCTACGCCGACCGCGTCATCTTCCTGGCCGACGGCCGGATCGTCGACGAGATGCACGCGCCCACCGCCGACCAGGTCCTGGACCGGATGAAGGACTTCGACGCGCGCGGGCGGACCTCATGAGCAACACGGTCCTGAAGACCTCGCGGCGCAACTTCGTCGCGCACAAGGGGCGGATGGTCCTCTCGGCCGTCGCGGTCCTGCTGTCCGTCGCCTTCGTCTGCGGCACGCTGGTGTTCACCGACACGATGAACACCACCTTCGACAAGCTGTTCGCCGTCACCAACTCCGATGTGACCGTCAGCCCCAAGGCCGCCGAGAGCGGGGACGAGGCCCCCGACCGCGGCAAGCCGGAGATGCTGGCCGGCCCGGCCGTCGAGCAGGTCAGGAAGGCGCAGGGCGTCAAGAGCGCCGAGGGCGGCGTCGTCTCGATGGCCGTGACGGTGGTCAACGCCAGGAACGAGAACATGGGCTCGACCACCGGCGCCCCGACCATCGCGGGCAACTGGAGCGACAACGAGCTCAAGTCCATGAAGATCACCTCGGGGCAGGCGCCGCGCGGCCCCACCGAGGTGATGGTCGACGCCGACACCGCGAAGAAGCACGGCCTGAAGCTCGGTGACGAGCTGCGCACCATCGCCGTCACCGGCGACACCCGCGCCAGGATCACCGGTATCGCCACCTTCACCGTGACCAACCCGGGTGCGGCCGTCGTCTACTTCGACACGCCCACCGCGCAGCAGGCGCTGCTCGGTGCCGCCGACTCCTTCACGCACATCAACGTCACCGCCGCGGACGGGGTGAGCGACGAGCAGCTCAAGGCGAACATCGCGAGCGCCGTCGGCGCGGACACCTACAAGCTGCAGACCGCCAAGGAGGCCGCGGACGCCAACCGCAAGGACGTCGGCGCCTTCCTCGACGTGATGAAGTACGTGATGCTGGGCTTCGCCGGCATCGCCTTCCTCGTCGGCATCTTCCTGATCTTCAACACCTTCTCCATGCTGGTCGCCCAGCGCACCCGCGAGATCGGCCTGATGCGTGCCATCGGCGCCGACAGCGGGCAGGTCCTGAAGTCCGTGGTCGTCGAGGCCTTCCTGCTCGGCGTGGTCGGGTCGGTACTGGGTGTCGGCGCGGGCGTGGGCCTGGCCGTCGGCCTCATGGCCCTCATGGGCCAGATGGGCATGCAGCTGTCCACCGACGACCTGACCATCGCCTGGACCACCCCCGTCGTCGGCGTCGTCCTCGGCGTCGTGGTGACGGTGATCTCCGCTTTCGTCCCGGCCCGCCGCGCCGGCAAGGTCTCCCCGATGGCCGCGCTGCGCGAGTCCGGCACCCCGGGCGACAAGAAGGCCGGCCGGGTCCGGGCCGCGCTCGGCCTGGTCCTCACCGCCGTCGGCGGCGTCGCGCTCTACCTCGCCGCGGCCGCTGAGAAGGCCGCGGCCGGATCCCTGTGGCTGGGCCTGGGTGTCGTCCTGAGCCTCGTCGGCTTCATCGTGATCGGCCCGCTGCTCGCCGCGGGCGTGGTGCGGGTGCTCTCCGGCGTGGTCCTGCGGCCCTTCGGGTCCGTGGGCCGGCTCGCCGAGCGCAACGCCCTGCGCAACCCGCGCCGCACCGGCGCCACCGCCGCCGCGCTGATGATCGGTCTCGCACTGGTCGCCTGCCTGTCGGTGGTCGGCTCCTCGATGGTGGCCTCCGCGACCGACGAGCTCGACAAGTCCGTCGGCGCGGACTACATCGTCGCCTCCGAGTCCCGCCAGCCCGTCCTGCCGCAGGCCGAGCAGGCCCTGCGCGCCACCCCCGGCCTCGACCACGTCACCGCGTACCGCGAGGTGAAGGTCACGCTGACCGCGCCCGACGGCACCAGCGAGGAGACCGGCCTCGGCGCGACCGACCCGACGTACGCCAAGGACATCCGCCGCAAGATGATCGCCGGCGAGCACGCGGCGGCCTACGGCGCCGGCTCCATGTCGGTCGGCTCCCTCTACGCCACCAAGCACCACATCAAGCTCGGTGACGAGATGACCGTCGCCTTCACCGGCGGCAACACGGTCAGGCTGAAGGTCGCGGCGATCACCAGCGACGAGGGCAACATCGACAAGGGCATGAACTACATCAGCACCGAGACCGCCTGGGCGAACGTGCCCGCGGACCGGCTGCCGCTGCCCTTCATGCTGCTGGCCACCGCGAAGGACGGGCAGTCCGACGCCGCCGCGTACCAGTCCGTCAAGGCGGCCCTGGCCGAGTACCCGCAGTACGTGGTGCGCAACCAGGCCGACTACAAGCAGGCCCTGAAGGACCAGGTCGGCCAGCTGCTGAACATGGTCTACGGTCTCCTCGGCCTCGCGATCATCGTCGCGGTCCTGGGCGTCGTGAACACCCTGGCCCTGTCGGTGGTCGAGCGGACCCGCGAGATCGGCCTGATGCGCGCCATCGGCCTCTCCCGCCGCCAGCTGCGCCGCATGATCCGCCTGGAGTCGGTGGTCATCGCCCTCTTCGGCGCCCTCCTCGGCCTCGGGCTGGGCATGGGCTGGGGGGCCACCGCGCAGCAGCTGCTGGCGCTGGAGGGCCTGAAGGTCCTGGAGATCCCCTGGCCGACGATCACCGGGGTGTTCGCCGGATCGGCCTTTGTGGGCCTGTTCGCCGCCCTGGTCCCGGCCTTCCGGGCGGGACGGATGAACGTTCTGAACGCGATCGCGAGCGAGTAACCGGCGCCGCGTTCGTCACGGGGGTGGGCGCAGGCCCGGGACCAGGCGTCCCGGGCCTGCGCCCTTGTCCGTCCCGCGCCGGGGGCCCGGCGGGCCGGGTCAGCGGTCGGTGTTCCGCTGCATCAGGACGATCCCGCCGGCCTCGCCCACCAGGGTGTAGCGCTCGCCGGGGTGGAGCTGGGTGGCGTAGACGGTCGGGTCCTCGCCGGCCCACTTGTTGCCGTTGTCGATGGTGATCCAGTCGGGTACGACGCCCTTGCTGCCGCCGATCCACAGGACGCGGCAGCGGGAGGTCAGCCGGGTCAGCGGGGTGGTGTCGGCTTCCACGGTGGCCCCGTCGGGGATCCGGTCGAGGAGCTTTTCGATCGCGACGACCCGGTCGGGCTTCTCGTACGTGGCCGCCTCCGTGAGCTTGGCGGTCGGCATGCTGGTCATGGCCAGGGCGAGGGAGGCGGCGAGCACGGCCGTGGGCAGCTGGAGGGCGTAGGAGCGCAGCCAGGGGCGTTCGCCGCGGCGGACGGTGTCGATGGCGTCGACCAGGGCGAGGGCGACGACGGGCATCAGCACGGCGCTGTAGTGCCAGTCGGTGGACCAGTAGTGGTCGTCCCCGGAGAGGAACCGCCAGCCGAGGGTGGGGGCGGCGACCAGCAGCAGCGGAGAGCGCAGGGCGAGCAGGCCGGAGGTGGGGATCAGTACCCAGCCCAGCGTGGCCAGCTTGGTGCCGGCGCCGGCGAAGGGGCCGCCGCCCTCGATCTTGTGCCAGTAGCCGTAGCCCTCGGCCGCGAAGGCCGGTATGAACACGGTGAACACCAGGACGGCGAACACGCAGGCGGCCGCGGCGATGCCGAGCGCGGTCCAGGCGGTGCGCCGGTCGGTGGTGCGGCTGCGCCAGGCCACCACCACGGCCAGGGCGGCCAGCGTGAAGCCGAGGTCCTCCTTGACCAGGATCAGCGGCAGCCCCCACAGCAGGGCGGCCCGCCAGCGCCGGGCCAGGACCGCCTCCAGGGCGAAGGCCAGCAGCGGCACGGCGAAGGCGATCTCGTGGAAGTCGAACTCCACCGCCCGCTGGATGCCCCAGGACAGGCCGTACGCGACTCCGACGGCGATCCCGCGGGCCCGGCCCAGGAGCCGTCCGGCCGCCCGGGTGACGGGGACGGCGGAGAGGGCGAACAGCGCGGCCTGGACGACCAGCAGCGTGACCGGCCCGGGGAAGACCCGGTAGACGGGGGCGACGAGCGCGATGACCGGGCTGAAGTGGTCCCCGAGGATGTTGGCCCCCGGCCCCTTCAGGTCGGCGACGGGCTCCTGGAGATGGGCGTACGCGCGGATCGCCTGCTCGAAGATCCCCAGGTCCCAGGAGGCCCAGTCCATACGCCGGAACCGGCCGACGGACAGCACGAGGTAGACGAGGAAGAGCCCGGCGGCCACCGCCCAGGGGCCGGCCCAGCGGGGTGCGGCCGCCCTCGTCGGGGCCTGGGCCGCCGGTGCCGGGCGGGCTATGGCATCGCTCGTCACGGACTCGTGCTCCTCGGCCGTTCGGCGTGAACTCATGCGGAAAAGGACGCGGCGAGCTCAGGGGGTGGTTACGTGAACATCGTAAAGCGGGAGCAACGTCACAAGGGCGATGAGGGTCCGGGCCCGCGCCGTGGCCCGAATCCCTCGCGCGCCGGTGTGGGCTCCGTCGTAGGGTGGGAACCCCCGGCCCGTACGACGTGTCGGGTCCTTCGCGTTGCCCCCTCACGCCCGCCAGCCCCAGATCTCACCGGACGGAAAGCCTCCTCATGAGCCTGCACGGACTGCTCGACGCCGTCACCCGGGACGCCGCCCTCACCGAGGCGGTCACCGCGGCCGGTGACGGCAACCGCATGCACGTGGACCTCGTCGGACCGGCCGCCGCGCGGCCCTTCACGATTGCCGCGCTCGCCCGGCGGACCGAGCGGACCGTGCTGGCGGTCACCGCCACCGGGCGGGAGGCCGAGGACCTGGCCGCGGCGCTGCGCTCCCTGCTGCCGCCCGACGAGGTGGCCGAGTACCCGTCCTGGGAGACGCTGCCGCACGAGCGGCTGAGCCCGCGCAGCGACACCATGGGCCGCCGGCTCGCCGTACTGCGCCGCCTGGTGCACCCCAGCAAGGACGACCCGGCCGCAGGGCCCGTGAGCGTGATCGTCGCCCCCGTCCGGTCCGTGCTCCAGCCTCAGGTCAAGGGCCTGGGGGACCTCGTACCGGTGAGCCTGCGGCAGGGCACGGCCGCCGATCTGGGCGAGGTCACCGAGGCCCTGGCGGCGGCCGCGTACGTCCGTGTGGAGCTGGTCGAGAAGCGCGGCGAGTTCGCCGTGCGCGGCGGCATCCTCGACGTCTTCCCGCCCACCGAGGAACACCCGCTGCGCGTGGAGTTCTGGGGCGACGAGGTCGAGGAGATCCGCTACTTCAAGGTCGCCGACCAGCGTTCCCTGGAGATCGCCGAGCACGGCCTGTGGGCGCCGCCCTGCCGGGAACTGCTGCTGACGGACGCCGTGCGGGAGCGGGCCCTGGCCCTTGCCGAGGCGCACCCGGAACTCGGCGAACTCCTCGGCAGAATCGCCGAGGGGATCGCGGTGGAGGGCATGGAGTCCCTCGCCCCGGTCCTCGTCGACGACATGGAGCTGCTGATCGACGTGCTGCCCGCCGGGGCGATGGCCGTCGTCTGCGACCCCGAGCGGGTACGGACCCGGGCCGCCGACCTCGTCGCGACCAGCCAGGAGTTCCTGATGGCCTCCTGGGCGGCCACCGCGGGCGGCGGCGAGGCCCCCATCGACGTCGGCGCGGCCTCGCTGCGGGGCATCGCGGACATCCGCGACCGGGCCCGCGAACTCGGCATGATGTGGTGGTCGGTCTCCCCGTTCGCAGCCGACGACACCGACCTGGCCGCCGACACCCTCAAGCTCGGCATGCACGCCCCGGAGGCCTACCGCGGCGACACCGCCCGCGCGCTGGCCGACACCAAGGGCTGGATCGCCGACGGCTGGCACACCGTCTACCTGACCGAGGGCCACGGCCCGGCCGCCCGCACCGTCGAGGTGCTCGCCGGCGAGGGCATCGCCGCCCGGCTGGAGCCGGACCTGGGCGCCCTGGAGCCGAGCCTGGTCCACGTCGCCTGCGGGTCGGTCGACACCGGCTTCGTCGACCCGGTCCTGCGCCTGGCGGTGCTCACCGAGACCGACCTGACCGGGCAGCGCACCGCCACCAAGGACCTCGGCCGGATGCCGACCCGCCGCCGCAAGACGATCGACCCGCTGACCCTGGAGGCCGGCGACTACATCGTCCACGAGCAGCACGGTGTGGGCCGCTACGTCGAGATGGTCCAGCGCACGGTGCAGGGCGCCACCCGCGAGTACCTGCTGGTGGAGTACGCGCCGGCCAAGCGCGGGCAGCCTGGCGACCGCCTCTACATCCCCACCGACCAGCTGGAGCAGGTCACCAAGTACGTCGGCGGCGAGGCCCCGACCCTGCACCGGCTCGGCGGCGCCGACTGGACCAAGACCAAGGCGCGCGCGAAGAAGGCGGTCAAGGAGATCGCCGGCGACCTCATCAAGCTCTACAGCGCCCGCATGGCGGCCCCCGGGCACACCTTCGGCCCCGACACCCCCTGGCAGCGCGAGCTGGAGGACGCCTTCCCGTACGCCGAGACGCCCGACCAGCTCACCACCATCGCCGAGGTCAAGGAGGACATGGAGAAGTCGGTCCCCATGGACCGGCTGATCTGCGGCGACGTCGGCTACGGCAAGACCGAGATCGCGGTCCGGGCGGCCTTCAAGGCGGTCCAGGACGGCAAGCAGGTCGCCGTCCTCGTGCCGACCACGCTCCTCGTGCAGCAGCACTTCGGGACCTTCTCCGAGCGCTACAGCCAGTTCCCGGTCAACGTGAAGGCGCTGTCCCGCTTCCAGAGCGAGACCGAGTCGAAGGCGACCCTGGAGGGGCTGAAGGAGGGCTCGGTGGACGTGGTCATCGGCACCCACCGGCTGTTCTCGCAGGAGACCCGCTTCAAGGACCTGGGCCTGGTCATCGTCGACGAGGAGCAGCGCTTCGGCGTCGAGCACAAGGAGCAGCTGAAGAAGCTGCGGGCCAACGTCGACGTGCTGACGATGTCCGCGACGCCGATCCCGCGCACCCTGGAGATGGCGGTGACCGGCATCCGCGAGATGTCGACGATCACCACCCCGCCGGAGGAGCGCCACCCGGTGCTCACCTTCGTCGGCCCGTACGAGGAGAAGCAGATCGGCGCGGCCATCCGCCGGGAACTGCTGCGCGAGGGGCAGTGCTTCTACATCCACAACCGGGTCGAGTCCATCGACCGGGCGGCGGCCAAGCTGCGTGAGATCGTGCCCGAGGCGCGGATCGCGACGGCGCACGGCCAGATGTCGGAGCAGGCGCTGGAGCAGGTCGTCGTCGACTTCTGGGAGAAGAAGTTCGACGTGCTGGTCTCCACCACCATCGTCGAGTCGGGCATCGACATCTCCAACGCCAACACCCTCATCGTCGAGCGCGGCGACAACTTCGGCCTCTCGCAGCTGCACCAGCTGCGCGGACGCGTCGGCCGCGGCCGCGAGCGCGGATACGCGTACTTCCTGTACCCGCCGGAGAAGCCGCTGACGGAGACCGCGCACGAGCGGCTCGCGACGATCGCCCAGCACACCGAGATGGGCGCGGGCATGTACGTGGCGATGAAGGACCTGGAGATCCGCGGCGCGGGCAACCTGCTCGGCGGCGAGCAGTCCGGTCACATCGCGGGCGTCGGCTTCGACCTGTACATCCGCATGGTCGGCGAGGCGGTGGCCGACTACCGGGCCGCGGTCGAGGGAGGGGTGGAGGAGGAGCCCCCGCTGGAGGTCAAGATCGAGCTGCCGGTCGACGCGCACGTCCCGCACGACTACGCGCCGGGCGAGCGGCTGCGCCTGCAGGCGTACCGGTCCATCGCCTCGGCCGCCTCCGAGGCGGACATCAAGGCCGTGCGCGAGGAACTCACCGACCGCTACGGCAAGCTGCCGGAGCCGGTGGAGAACCTGCTGCTGGTGGCCGGGCTGCGGATGCTGGCGCGGGCCTGCGGGGTCGGCGACATCACCCTCCAGGGCAACAACATCCGCTTCGGCCCGGTCGAGTTGCGCGAGTCGCAGGAGCTGCGCCTGAAGCGCCTCTACCCGGGGACGGTGCTCAAGCCCGCCACCTCGCAGGTGCTGGTCCCCCGCCCCAAGGCGGGCCGGATCGGCGGCAAGCCGGTGGTCGGCCGGGAACTGCTGGCCTGGACCGGCGAGTTCCTCACCACCATCCTCGGCTCGTAGCGACGCCGCTCCCCGGCGGTCCGGGACCCACCGGTCCCGGACCCGGCGGGGGCTGTGCTGCGACCCTGCAACGGTTGCGTGCATCCCCTCACTGATGGCCGGGAACGCTGTATACCCTCAGTTCCGATATCTCTTCCGCACGGCCCGTCAGGAGCAGCGATGCACGGCCCCGGCCTTCCGCCGCAGCACGCCCCCCAGTCCACCTCGGGCGGTGTCGTGGCACTGCGCGTGGTGTTCATGCTGCTGCCCGTCCTGAGCTGCGGCTTCCTGGCCTGGGGCTCGATGCTGCGGCTGGCGCTGGTCACCCGCAGGTCCCGGGACTGGGGGCTGCTGGTGCTCAGCGGTGTGCTCGCGGTCGTCTGGATGACGCTGATCCAGATCGACCCCACGCCCGACGTCAACGGCTGGCAGGGCAACCTCGGCGCCGGTGGCTCGATCCTCACCGGTTTCGCGGTCTGCGTGTACTTCCTGGTCGCCGACATCAAGCACCACGAGGCCCTGCGGTCGGTGGTGCCCGCGCCGTGGTACCCGGGGCAGCCCGCGTCCTACGGCCACCCGCAGCAGACCTCGCCCTCCTACGGCTACCCGCACTCCACGGCCCCGACCGTGATCTCGGGCCAGACCCCGGCCGTCCCGCAGGTGCCGCCGCAGCCGACGCCGCCCCCGCGCATCGGGCAGGTCCGGGCCGAACTCGACGAGCTCAGTGAGCTGCTGCGCAAGCAGACCCCGCCGCCCGGCGGCCACCACCAGGACCCGAACCAGACCGCCTTCCGGGACCCGCAGCAGTGACCGACCGCCTCATCGGAGACCGCTACCAGCTGGCGAGCGTCCTGGGACAGGGCGGCATGGGCCAGGTCTGGACGGCCTACGACCGGCGCCTGGACCGGCGGGTCGCCGTCAAGCTGCTGCGCCCGGACAAGGTCGCCGGTCCCGGCACCGTCGCGGAGGAGCTGCGCCGCCGTTTCGTGCGCGAGTGCCGGGTCACGGCGCAGGTGGACCACCCGGGCCTGGTCACCGTCCATGACGCGGGCAGCGACGGTGACGAGCTGTTCCTCGTGATGGGCTACGTCGAGGGCTCCGACCTCGCCGACCACCTGGCCGCGCACAGCCCCTACCCGTGGCAGTGGGCGGTCGCGGTCGTCGCGCAGCTGTGCTCGGTGCTGTCGGCCGTGCACGCCGTGCCGATCGTCCACCGCGACCTGAAGCCGCGCAACGTGATGGTCCGTCCGGACGGCACCGTCCTGGTCCTCGACCTCGGCGTGGCCTCGGTCATGGACACCGACACCACCCGCCTCACCAGCACCGGAACGCCCATCGGCAGCCCGGCGTACATGGCGCCCGAGCAGGCGATGAGCGGCGCGGTGGGCCCGTACACCGACCTGTACGCGCTCGGCGTGCTCCTGTACGAACTCCTCAGCGGCAACGTCCCCTTCGCCGGGTCCACCGCTCTCGGGGTGCTGCACCGGCACCTGTACGAGCCCCCGGTCCCGGTCCGCCCGCAGCGCCCGGAGGTCCCGCAGGAGCTGGAGGTGCTCCTGATGCGCCTCCTCGCCAAGGACCCGCAGGACCGGCCGTCCTCCGCGCAGGAGGTCTACGAGGCCCTCGCCCCGCTGCTGCCGGCCCCGGGCGGCCGCGGTGCCTCCGGCCCGCTCGACCCGACGCGGCCCTTCGTACGGCCCCAGGCGCCCTGGCCGGACCGGGCCGCGGTGATCCCGCCGCGGCCGGCCACCCCGCCGACGTCCACGCCGACGGGCACCCCAGTGCCGCCGACGCCCACGTCCGCGCCGACGCCGACGCGGACCCCCGCGCCGGTGCCGCAGAAGCCCGACATCCCGGGCGCGGTGGACCAGGCCCGCACGCTCCTGGACCAGGGCCGGCTCACGCAGGCCGTGGACATCCTCGGCGGGATCCTCCCGGCCGCGGCCGCCGAGCACGGCGAGCACTCGCCGGTGGTCCGCTCCCTGCGCAAGCAGTACGCGGCCACCCTGATGGACGACGGCCAGTACCGCCGGGCCCTGCCCGAACTGCGCCGCCTCGCCGAGGAGTTCCCCGCGGGCGACCCGCAGGCCCTGCGGTTCCGCTACGACGCGGCGCAGTGCCTGGAGCAGCTGGGCGAACCGGCCGCCGCCCTGGCGGAGTACCGCTCGCTGCTCCCGTACTTCGAGAACCGCTACGCCAATCCGGACCAGGCGCTGCCGCTGGAGATCCGCCGCCGGATCGCGCACCTGCTGCTCTCCCTCGGCGACCGGCCGGCGGCCCACGACACCCTGGCCCGGCTGCTGTTCGACGCGGAGCGCCTGCACGGTCCGGCCCATCCCTTCCCGTCGGAGATACGCCGCACGCTGCAGTGGCTGAGCCAGGTCCGCTGACGGGCCGGCCGCTCAGGCCCGCCGGCGGGAGCCGCGGGCCCTGACCGCGGTGACCGCGGTGACCGCGAGCAGGGTCAGGGCCGCCCCGGCGACCGTCAGCCCGGGGAGCAGCCCGGGCGGCCGGAAGGAGCAGGTGACCTGTGTGGTGCCGGGGGTGAGGGGGACCGCGACCAGCCCCAGGTGGGATGCGGCGGGTCGGCCGTTGCAGGTCCAGCCGGCGATCGCGGGGACGGAGAGGACCGCCGTGCCGGTGGTGCCCGCGGGCAGGTCGGCCCGGATGCCGGAGGAGCCGGCCCGGACCGAGGTCGCGGCCGTGGCGCGCAGGGCGGCCACCGCCGCGTCGAGGCGGCTGCGGTCCAGGCAGGACAGGGTCCAGCGGGGCGGCGGGGCCGCGTCGAAGACCAGCGCCGACGAGGCGCCGCGGGAGGGCCCCATCGGCTGGAGGGCCGCCCGGCTGCGGGGGGCGTTGCCGTTCAGCCGGAAGGCCGGGCCGTCGGCGAGGCGGGCCGTGGCGTTGTACTCCGGCGCCCACAGGTAGGCCTCGGTGCCCGCGCGGCAGACACCGGGGGCGAGCGGGTCCTCGTACACGCGGGCGCCCAGCAGGAGTTCCTGGTTGGCGAAGGGCGAGTCGCCGTAGGAGCCGGGCGCGCCGGGCGTGCCGGATGCGCCGGGCGGGCGGGTCGTCACCAGCGGCGGAACCTCGGCGCGCAGCACCGAGCCGTCCGGCCGCAGGCGCGCGCCGACCGCGAACACGGCGTCGGTGACCGGGTTGTCGATGCTCTGCACGTTGCGGCCGCGCGAGGTCCAGCCGGCGCCGAGCGCGGCCATCGTCCGCGTGAACACCTCGGGGGTGTGGCTGCTGTAGTACGAGCCGCCCTCCCCGCCCAGCAGCAGCGGGTCGTTGCCCGACAGGGCGGGCCGGCCGGGGTCCGTGCGGTACGCGGGCCAGCCCCCGGCCGCCGCCAGGGCCGCGGCGCGCGCGGTGTGGGAGGCCCCCCAGGACGGGTAGTCGTCGAGGCCGCCCAGTTTGCCCTTGTGGCCGAAGGCGGTGGTCGCCGCCGCCTGCGCGAGCAGGACCAGGGCCAGCAGTCCGGCCGCGGGCAGCGCCGCCCGCCGGTGGCGCAGCGCCCACCAGGCCGCGCCCGCCGCCACCAGGCCGCCCGCGAACAGCGCGTACCCCCAGGCCGTGGTCAGGGTGCTGGTGCGCGCCCACAGGGCGGCGGCGGCCAGGACGCCCGCGCCCGCGGCCAGTGCCGTCGGCCGCGGCGGCCCGCCGGCGAGTGCGGTCCAGGCGGCGATGACGGCGATCCCGGCGAGGACGAAGGTCTGCCGGTACGGGCTGCCGTTCGGGGTGGCGAACAGGTGCCAGGCCAGATGGGTCGGCGCCCACTGCAGGGAGAGCGCCACGGCCGCCGTCAGTCCCGTCCACCACAGCCGGTGGCGCGGCGGCACCGTCCGGTGGAAGGGCAGCGCGGCGACCAGCAGCAGCGTGCCGGTGCCGACGAAGACGGCGGGGGAGGAGAAGGAGTACGTCCCCGGCAGCAGCCGGGCGAAGAGGTCCGCCCACGGCACCGGCCGGAACTCCTTCACCCACCCCGGGTAGGCCTGCCCCGAGCTGAGGAACAGCGGGAGCAGGACCGGCGCCGCCAGCGCGATGCCCAAGGCGGTGCTCCCGGCCGCCCGGGCGATCACCGCGGTCCGGGTCCGCAGACCCTCCCGGGTCAGCACCACCCGTACCAGCAGCACCAGAGCGGCGCCGAGCGTCGCCATGTAGGCGGTGTAGAAGTTCGCGGTCCAGCAGACGGCGACGACCAGCGGGGCGAGCAGCACCCGCCGCCCGCGCAGCGCCCATTCACCGGTCAGGCACAGCAGCGGGAAGGCGATCAGGCCGTCCAGCCACATCGGGTTGTAGGAGGCCTCGATCACCGACCAGCCGCACAGCGCGTAGGAGGCCCCGAGCAGTCCGGCCGCCCACCACGGCCCCCGGCGGAGGGTGCGCAGCAGCCAGGCCATGGCCGCCGCGGCGGCCGCCGTCCTGAGGACGGTGACGACGTACACGGCCAGGTCGATGCCGGAGCGCGGGAAGACCGCGACGAGGACGGAGAACGGGCCGGTCAGGTAGGTGCCGAGGTCGGGCAGGAAGCTCGTGCCGTAACCGGACTGCCAGTTGAACAGCAGCCCGCCCTGCGCGCGGCCGTGCAGGAGGTCCCACAGGTGCGCGTGGAAGGGCACGAACTGATTGCCGAGGTCGTTGACGCTGCGGTGGCGCGGTCCGTACGGGAAGACGCGGGCGGCGGCGTCCCCCGCGCACACGGCCACCGCCGTGAGCAGGGCGGCGAGCGCCGAACCGGACGGACTGCGGTGGCGCGGCGAGCGGTGCGGTGTCGACATGGTGGGCCGACCCTGGCAGCACCGGGGGAAGCGGGAGTGGCCGCGGAATGGCTGCGACACGAACAGACACGTACCCCGGACACCCTGCGAATCGTTGGTCGAAGCGGTGGCCCGGGCCACCCTTACTGCATACCATCGATCACCGCACGGCCCTTGTGCATTGACGCACAATCTCCCGGCCCTGGAGGCTCCTTTGCACCGTCGCACTGCGCTCTCCGTCTCCGCCGCCCTGCTCGTGGCGGCGCCCCTGCTGTCCGCCTGCTCGGGCGAGACCCGGCCCGGCACCGCGGCCGTCGTCGGCGGTGAACGGATCACCACCTCCGCGCTCCAGGCCCAGGTGAACGACGTCCGCACCGCCCAGAACCGGTCCGAGCAGGCCGCGACCCTCATCGCCAACACCCCGCAGCTGGAGAGGATCAAGCTCGGCAAGATGATCCAGCTGCGGGTGCTGGAGCGGGCGGCCGAGGACGCGGGCCTTTCCGTCACGACCAAGGAGATCGAGGACGCCCGCAGGGCGCAGGAGGGCGACAGGGGCGCGGCGGCGCTGGAGCAGATGGCCCTCCAGGCCCGCGTCCCGCTGGCGCCCGGGCAGATCGACGAGGACCTGCGCTTCCGGCTGCTGCTCGACAAGCTGAGCGAGCGCTTCGGCGAGGACCGGATCATCGAGCCGCTCACCAAGGCGTCGGACGCCCTCGACATCGAGGTGAACCCGCGCTACGGGGCCTGGGACGCCAAGCAGGTCGGCCTCGGCCCGGTGGAGACCCCCTGGATCACCCAGCGGACCCGGCCCGAGCAGCAACCCGCCGGAGCCTGAGGTCCTGCGGCGGAGGTAGGTTCGGAGGGTGACCGACCACTCCCAGCCCACCGTCCCGGCCGAGCCCACCGGCCGTATCGTCCTGCTGACCACCAGCCACCGGGTCGCCCCCGGGGTGCTGTCCTGGCCGGCGTGGCAGATCCTGCACGCCGCGGACCGGGTGCTGTGCGCCGACCCCGGCCACCCGCAGCTGCCGTACCTGCGGGAGGCGGGCGTCGCGGTCGAGCACACGGCCCCGGACGCGCACGCGCTGGTGGAGGCCTGCGCGGGCGGCCGTACGGTCGTGGTGCTCCCTGGCGGGGAGGGCGACCAGCGGCTCACCGACGGGCTGGCACGGCTGGCCGGCTCCGGCCGGGTCTCCATGCCCGACCTGGAGCTGCTCCCCGGTTCCTACGACCTGCCGGGCGCCCGCCTGCTCGACCTGGTCCAGGTCATGGACCGGGTCCGCCGCGAATGCCCGTGGACCTCCCGGCAGACCCACCGGGGCCTGGCCAAGTACGCGATCGAGGAGGCGTACGAGCTCGTCGAGGCGATCGAGGACGGGGACCGGGAGGAGCTGCGCGAGGAGCTCGGCGACGTCCTGCTCCAGGTGGTCTTCCACGCCCGGATCGCCGAGGAGGGCCTCCCGGACGGCGCCGAGGCGGAGGACGGTGACGAGGAGGACGCCGGCGAGGCGGCCCTCGGGGCGTTCTCCATCGACGACGTGGCGGGGGCCCTGGTGGAGAAGCTGATCCACCGGCACCCGCACGTATTCGGCGACGCCGAGGCCGAGACCCCGGAGGACGTCCACGCGCACTGGCAGCGCACCAAGGCGGTGGAGAAGCGGCGGGAGTCCGTCACCGACGGGATCCCGGTGGGCCAGCCGGGCCTGGCGCTCGCGGCCAAGCTCGCGGGCCGGGCCCGCGCGGGCGCGGTGGCCGTGGAGCTGCCGCGCGGCGACGGCATCGGGTACGAGCTGCTGGAGCTGGCGGCGCGCGCCGAGGCGCAGGGCGTCGACCCCGAGACCGCGCTGCGCGCGGCGGCCCGCGTCTACCGGGACGCGATCCGGGCGGCCGAGGGCCTCGGGGCGCCCGCGCGGTAGCTTCCCCGGCCCCCCGGCCCCCCGGGCCCTCGTCCTCTCAGTACTCCTTCGGGGCGCGGGCGGAGGGGTTGTGCCAGTGCGGTGCCGGGCGGTTCAGGAACCATTCGCCGAAGCCCAGCGGACGGCCCGGCTGTTCGTGGCCGGGACCCCCGGCGGGTATGGAGTCGTGGAAGAGCCGGGCCGGGCGGGCGCCGAGTTCCTCCAGGAGACGCGCGGTCTCGTCGATGAACTGCGCCGGCCCGCTGAGGTAGACGTCCTGGTCGGGCCACAGGCCCCGGTTGCTCAGGGCCGTCGCGAGCCGGTCGGTGGCCTCGTTGCGGTGCCGGCCGGGGGCGGGCGTGATGTAGGTGACGTCGAGCCACCCGCAGGAGGTGCCGTAGGCGTCGATGAGCGGGCGGTCGTAGAGGTGCGCGCCGTCCCGGGCCACCACGAAGAGCCGTACGTCCTGGTCGGGCGGCCGGTCCGCGAGTTCCTCCAGCAGGGCGCGGATCGGGGCCCAGCCGGTGCCGGCGGCGATCAGGCTGACCGGGCGGTCCGAGCGGCGGAAGGTCAGCTGCCCGCCCGCGGCGCCGAGCCTGAGGACCTCGCCGGGCTGCGTCTCGCGGACCAGGGCGGTGCTGAGCCGCCCGCGGTCGATCCGGCTGACGTGCAGGTCGACGGTGCCGTCGGGGCGAGGGGCGTTGCCGATGGAATACGTGCGCCAGGTGCGGGGGACCCGCTCGCTGCTCACGCTCGTGTACTGGCCGGGGAGATAGGGGAAGGGGGCGTGCGGCCGCAGGGTCAGCACGCCGATGTCCTGCCCGTACTGGAGGTGGCGTACGACCTCCGCGTCCCACCACGGCGGGTCCTCGCTCGCGTCGGCCCCGGCGAGCATCGCGTCGGCGATCACCTGGTAGGCCTCGGTCCAGGCCTTCTCCACCTGCGGGGTCCAGGCGTCGCCGGAGGTCGCGGCGAGTGCGGCGAGCAGGCTGGAGCCCACGACCGCGTAGTGCTCGGGGCGGACCAGGAACTTGCGGTGGTCGCGCCCGAGGCCGTGCAGGTAGGGGCGGATGCCGGCGTCGTCGTCGAGGCGGGAGACGACGTGGGTGAGCGCGGCGAAGAGCCGGTCCCGCTGGCGTTCCATGTCCTCGGAGGAGACCGGGAAGAGGTCACGGACTCCGGGGTTGTGCCAGAAGAGGTGTGAGTAGAAGAACTTGACCGCGTGTTCGGCCCTTCTCTCCACCACCGCGAAACTGCTTTTCAAGATCCTCACGTCCACACATCCGAAAGTAGGAGTGCCGGACGGTGCGAGGTCAAGCGTTGTCCGATCTGCGGACAGCCGCGACCAAGCAGTCATATCGGATGAGGGATCGGCGGGCCGCGGCCCGCGCGGGTCCGCCGGTGCGCGGCGGTTACTGTCGGGGACATGCACGATCAGTCGTCCACTCCCTCCGTCGGCGCGGCGCCCGAACTCTTCACGTGGGAGTTCGCGACCGACCCCTATCCGGCCTACGCGTGGCTGCGCGAGAACGCCCCGGTGCACCGCACCCGGCTCCCCAGCGGGGTCGAGGCCTGGCTGGTCACGCGCTACGCGGACGCCCGCCAGGCCCTCGCCGACCAGCGGCTCAGCAAGAATCCGGCGCACCACGCGGAGCCCGCGCACGCCAAGGGCAAGACCGGGATCCCGGGGGAGCGCAAGGCGGAGCTGATGACGCATCTGCTGAACATCGACCCGCCGGACCACACCCGGCTGCGGCGCCTGGTGTCGAAGGCGTTCACCCCGCGCAGGGTCGCCGAGTTCACCCCGCGGGTGCAGGCGCTCACCGACCACCTGATCGACGCCTTCGCGGGGCGGGGTGAGGCGGACCTCATCCACGAGTTCGCCTTCCCGCTCCCCATCTACGCCATCTGCGAGATGCTCGGAGTACCGCGGGAGGACCAGGACGACTTCCGCGACTGGGCCGGCATGATGATCCGCCACGGCGGCGGGCCGCGCGGCGGGGTCGCCCGGTCGGTGAAGCAGATGCGGACCTACCTCGGTGAACTCATCCATCGCAAAAGGGATGATCTGGGCGACGACCTGATCTCCGACCTGATCCGGGCGAGCGACCACGGTGACCACCTGACGGAGGGCGAGGCCACCGCGATGGCCTTCATCCTGCTCTTCGCCGGCTTCGAGACCACCGTGAACCTCATCGGCAACGGCGTCCACTCCCTCTTCATGAACCCCGTCCAGCGTGAGCGCCTGCAGGCCTCCCTGGCCGCCGGTGAGAGCGGACTGCTGGCCACCGGCGTGGAGGAACTCCTGCGCTACGACGGGCCCGTGGAGCTGGCGACGTGGCGCTTCGCCACCGAGCCGCTGACCCTCGGCGGCGAGCGGATCGAGACCGGCGACCCGGTCCTGGTCGTCCTCGCGGCCGCCGACCGGGACCCCGCACGGTTCGCCGATCCGGACACCCTCGACCTCTCCCGGACCGACAACCAGCATCTGGGGTACGGGCACGGCATCCACTACTGCCTGGGCGCGCCGCTCGCCCGGCTCGAAGGACAGACCGCCCTCGCGACCCTGCTGACCCGCCTGCCTGATCTGGAACTCGCCGTTCCGGCCCAAGACCTGCGCTGGCGTGGGGGGTTGATCATGCGAGGGCTACGTACTCTTCCCGTTCGCTTCACGGCTCAAAACACTTCCTCAACATCTGATTAAAAGTCAGATTCCGCTTGAACTTGTGACAATCGTTCGAAGGCCGCTAGGTTCTGCCGTTACCAGGCTGTTATGCGAAAGGTGATCCCTCATGCTCTCCGGGAACGGCCGTCACAGACGCCCCCGCCAGGTCCCCGCGCTGGTTGTCACAGCCGGAGTCACTGGCTCCGCACTGGCCATGCCGCTGCTGGCCGCCACCAGCGCGAGCGCTGCCGACACCGCCACATGGGACAAGGTTGCCGAGTGCGAGAGCGGCGGCTCGTGGAGCGCGAACTTCGGCAGTGGCGCTTACGGCGGGCTCCAGTTCACCCAGGAGGAATGGCAGAACGCCGGCGGTCTGGACTTCGCCGAGCGGGCCGACCTCGCGAGCCGCTCGCAGCAGA
This sequence comes from Streptomyces yangpuensis, assembly GCF_001005295.1. Taxonomy (GTDB): domain Bacteria; phylum Actinomycetota; class Actinomycetes; order Streptomycetales; family Streptomycetaceae; genus Streptomyces; species Streptomyces yangpuensis. Next base: position 478,999 of record NZ_LBMK01000004.1, read on the forward strand.
TAGCCGTGGCCGAGCGCGTGCTGGCCTCCCAGGGCCCGCAGGCCTGGCCGCTGTGCGCGGCCTCGGCCGGACTGGACCAGCAGGGTCCGGCCGCCGTGGTCGACCCGGGTCTGCCGGGCAGCCCCCAGGCGGTCGGCCCCGCGCCGTCCCGCCCCGACGACGTCGTGCCCTCCGACAAGGGCGGCAGGAAGCCGACGGACTTCGGGCTCTCGACCGAGGAGACCCCGAGCCCCACCGGCTCCCCCTTCCTCATTCCCGACGCGCCGTCCGTCGGACTGCCCGTCATGCCGGCGCCCGACGTCCCGACGACGCCGCCGACCACCCCGACCGCGCCGGTCACCCCGGCCGACCCGACGACCCCGCCGGTCACTCCCGCCGACCCGACGGTTCCGGTCCTCCCGGCGGACCCGACAGCGCCCACGACCCCGCCGGGCAGCCCGAGTCCGTCCCCGGCGGACCCGGCGGCGCCCGCGGCGCCCGGGGCCACCCCGGCGGCCCCGTCCACCCCGGGTGCCACTCCTGCCGAGGGCAACGGCAAGCACCGTGGTGCGCCGTCCGCCGAGGAGGGCTCGCCGTCCGGTGCCGCGCCGGCCCCCGTCTACACGGTGCAGGCGGGCGACAGCCTGGCGACCATCGCGGTTGCCAAGGGCGTGAAGGGCGGCTGGAGCGGCCTCTACGCGGCCAATGAGCAGGTCATCGGCAATGACGCCAACCTGATCAAGCCTGGCCAGAATCTGGATCTAACCGTGCAATAAGGGCAGTTGGTTCGTCCGGAAAGACCTGATTGTCTGTTTTCTGCAAGTGAGACATGTGTCTCTTCAGGTCAACTGGCGTGTCCCGCCCGGGGGCTTCCGCAAACCCCGTTCTCACCTGCGCAAACACCCCTGCGGAGAGCGCAAGTAGGGGCCGTTTCTCCCCGATGTTCCTCGTTGAACATCGGGGAGAGACCTGTCTACCTTCTGAGTCGCCCGCCACCGCGGGCTCCTTCGACCGCATCGCCGAATCCTGCCGGCGGACGGGGGGAACAGTCGTCGCGTCAAGCGCCGAAGGCAGGAGCGGGGGAACCAAGGTAGGTGCCGCGAGCGGCCGTTGGGAGACGGCCGGGAAGCGGCTTGGGGTTAAGTGGTGCGCTAGGCCGCACCGCCGGGCACTCACAGGCCCGAACCCGACAGCTCACCTCGTAGGCGTCGGTGAGGAGAAACCTCATGCTGCTTTCCGGCAAGGGCAAGCACCGTCGCGGTTCCAAGGCCGTTCGCATCGTCACGCTCGCCGGTGTCGCCGGTGTGGCTGTCGCCGCCCCCCTGATGACCGCGGGCGCCGCCAGCGCCGCCACCGCGTCCGAGTGGGACAAGGTCGCGCAGTGCGAGTCCGGTGGCAACTGGTCCATCAACACGGGCAACGGCTACTACGGCGGACTGCAGTTCTCGTCCTCCACCTGGGCCGCGTTCGGCGGCAAGTCGTACGCCCCGCAGGCCAACCAGGCCTCGAAGGCGCAGCAGATAGCCGTGGCCGAGAAGGTCCTCAAGAAGCAGGGCAAGGGCGCGTGGCCGCACTGCGGCAAGGGCCTGTCGAACTCCTCGTACACCGGTGGCGGCTCCACCGAGACCCCGGCCTCCACCAAGCCGAAGGCCGAGACGAAGAAGACCGAGAAGAAGGCCGAGACGAAGAAGACCGAGACCAAGGCCGCGCCGAAGAAGGAGACCAAGCGCGCCGAGGCCCCGACCACCCGCTCCGAGCGCACCGAGGCTCCGGCCGCGCCGAAGACCGGCAACGGCTCCTACGAGGTCAAGTCCGGCGACACCCTGGGCACCATCGCCGAGGCCAACGGGGTCAAGGGCGGCTGGCAGCAGCTCTTCGAGCTGAACAAGGACATCGTGTCGGACGCCGACCTGATCTACCCCGGCCAGAAGCTGAAGCTCAGCTGAACGCCGCGGCAATAGCCGCAAAAGCGTACGCAAGACGCAGAATTCCCACCGCCCGGCGCCCCTTCCCCCCACGCGCCGGGCGGCGGTGTGTGCGGGCGCGTGGGCCCCTCCAAGGCCGATGATCAAGGGCCGTATGTCCCGGAAGAGGGGTATTCGGTCCCTTTTTCGTCCCAGGGGTCGGGCGGTCGGCCGGTCGAACCCCCGAAGCCGGTTAGGCTCTAGGCGGCAAGGCCATCCCACGGCCTGACACGCCACCGCACACCCAGCGTCACATCCCAGAAGGAGATGCTCGTGCCGTCCATCGACGTCGTCGTAGCCCGGGAAATCCTGGACTCCCGAGGCAACCCCACGGTCGAGGTCGAGGTGGGCCTCGACGACGGCAGCACCGGCCGTGCTGCTGTTCCGTCCGGCGCCTCCACCGGTGCATTCGAGGCCATCGAGCTGCGTGACGGTGACCCCGACCGTTACATGGGCAAGGGCGTCGAGAAGGCCGTCCTGGCCGTCATCGAGCAGATCGGCCCGGAGCTCGTCGGCTACGACGCCACCGAGCAGCGCCTGATCGACCAGGCCATGTTCGACCTCGACGCCACCGACAACAAGGGCTCGCTCGGCGCCAACGCCATCCTCGGCGTCTCCCTCGCCGTCGCGCACGCCGCGTCCGAGGCCTCGGACCTCCCGCTCTTCCGCTACCTCGGCGGCCCGAACGCGCACCTGCTGCCCGTTCCGATGATGAACATCCTCAACGGTGGGTCGCACGCCGACTCCAACGTGGACATCCAGGAGTTCATGATCGCCCCGATCGGCGCGGAGTCCTTCTCCGAGGCGCTGCGCTGGGGTGCCGAGGTCTACCACACCCTCAAGAAGGTCCTGCACACCAAGGGCCTGTCCACCGGTCTCGGTGACGAGGGCGGCTTCGCCCCGAACCTGGAGTCCAACCGCGCCGCGCTCGACCTCATCATCGAGGCCATCAAGCAGGCCGGCTACACCCCGGGCAAGGACATCGCGCTCGCGCTCGACGTCGCCGCGTCCGAGTTCTACAAGGACGGCAAGTACGAGTTCGAGGGCCAGTCCCGCTCGGCCGCCGAGATGACCGACTACTACGCCGAGCTCGTCGAGGCGTACCCGCTGGTCTCCATCGAGGACCCGCTGTTCGAGGACGACTGGGCCGGCTGGAAGACCATCACCGACCGCCTGGGCGCCAAGGTCCAGATCGTCGGCGACGACCTCTTCGTCACCAACCCCGAGCGCCTGGCCCGCGGCATCGAGGAGGGCTCCGCGAACGCCCTCCTCGTGAAGGTGAACCAGATCGGTTCGCTGACCGAGACCCTCGACGCCGTCGAGATGGCCCAGCGCAACGGCTTCAAGTGCATGATGTCGCACCGCTCCGGCGAGACCGAGGACGTCACCATCGCCGACCTCGCCGTCGCCGTGAACTGCGGTCAGATCAAGACCGGCGCCCCGGCCCGCTCGGACCGCGTCGCCAAGTACAACCAGCTGCTGCGCATCGAGGAGATCCTCGACGACGCCGCGGTGTACGCGGGCCGCAGCGCCTTCCCGCGCTTCAAGGGCTAATCACGCTCAGCCTCCGTACGTCCCCGCACTCGGTCCCGTACCGTGTGCGGGGACGTATTGCGTAGTGCGTACCGAAGGGGAGGCGGACCAATGGCCGGGAACCGGGATCGGTTCTCCACCTTCTCCACCGCGACGCGGCTCAAGCAGCTCGGTGAGCGGACCGCGGCCCACGTCTACCGCTCGCAGACGCGCCGTCAGGTGCGCCGCAGCCGCCTCACCGGCAGGGCCGCGCTCCTGGTGCTCGTGCTCTGTACGCTGGTCGTCGCCCTCGCGTATCCGATGCGCCAGTACGTCTCCCAGCGCTCGGAGATCGCGGCGCAGCAGCGGGCCGCCGCGGCGGCGCGGGACCGCCTGGAGCGGCTCCGCGACGAGAAGGCCCGCTGGCAGGACGACGCGTACGCGGAGCAGCAGGCGCGCAAGCACCTGCACTTCCTGCGCCCGGGGGAGGTCGGCTACATCATGAGCGACCCCGGGGCACGGCCGCCGGAGCCGCACCGGACCGGCCAGGCCGGCTCCGACCGCCCCTGGTACTCGAACGTCTGGGACGGCGTCGACAAGGCCGACCGCCCGAACGACTAGTACCGCAGCACCCATCCACGAGAACGAAGAGACTTCCTCCAGGCATGCAGACGCCCCCGCCCCAGACCGACCGGACCGAGCCGACCGACGCGGACATCGAGGCGTTCGAGCAGCAGCTCGGCCGCCCGCCGCGCGGGCTGCGCGCCATCGCGCACCGCTGCCCCTGCGGCCAGCCCGACGTGGTGGAGACCGCGCCGCGGCTCCCCGACGGCACCCCCTTCCCGACGCTGTACTACCTGACGTGCCCGCGCGCGGCCTCCGCCATCGGCACGCTGGAGGCCAACGGCGTGATGAAGGAGATGCAGGCCCGGCTCGCCGAGGACCCGGAGCTCGCCGCCGCCTACCAGGCCGCGCACGAGGACTACATCCGGCGCCGCGACGCCATCGAGGTGCTCCAGGGCTTCCCGAGCGCCGGCGGCATGCCGGACCGGGTCAAGTGCCTGCACGTGCTCGTCGGCCACTCGCTGGCGGCCGGCCCCGGCGTCAACCCGTTCGGCGACGAGGCCCTCGCGATGCTGCCCGAGTGGTGGGCCAAGGGCGCCTGCGTGACGCCGTGCGGTGACAAGAAGGACGCGACGCAGGACGAGACGAAGGCCGGGACGCAGGACGAGGAGTCCCGGTGACCCGGGTCGCGGGCATCGACTGCGGTACGAACTCCATCCGGCTGCTCGTGGCGGACTGCGACCCCGCCACCGGCGACCTGGTCGAGCTCGACCGGCGGATGACCATCGTCCGGCTCGGCCAGGGCGTGGACCGGACCGGGCGCCTGGCCCCGGAGGCGCTGGAGCGCACCTTCGCCGCCTGCCGCGAGTACGCGGCGGTCATCAAGGAGCTCGGCGCGGAGCGGGTGCGCTTCGTGGCGACCTCGGCCTCCCGTGACGCCGAGAACCGGGACGACTTCGTCCGCGGTGTCGTGGAGATCCTGGGCGTCGAGCCCGAGGTGATCTCCGGCGACCAGGAGGCCGAGTTCTCCTTCACCGGCGCCACCAGGGAACTGACCGCGCACCAGCACCTGGAGCGGCCCTTCCTGGTGGTCGACATCGGCGGCGGCTCGACCGAGTTCGTGGTCGGCGACGACCACGTCCGGGCCGCCCGCTCCGTGGACGTGGGCTGCGTCCGGATGACCGAGCGCCACCTGGTGGTGGACGGCGTGGTCACCGACCCGCCGGCCGAGGAGCAGATCGCGGCTGTCCGGGCCGACATCGAGGCCGCGCTGGACCTGGCGTCCGAGACCGTCCCACTGGCCGAGGCGCGCACCCTGGTCGGTCTGGCGGGCTCGGTGACCACGATCGCCGGGATCGCCCTGGGGCTGTCCGAGTACCGGTCGTCGGAGATCCACCACTCCCGGATCTCCTACGAGCAGGTCCGCGCGATCACCGAGCGGATGCTGACGGCCACGCACGACGAGCGCGCGGCGATCCCCGTGATGCACCCGGGCCGGGTCGACGTGATCGGCGCGGGCGCACTGGTCCTGCTGGCGATCATGGAGCGCATCGGCGCCTCGGAGGTCGTGGTCTCCGAGCACGACATCCTCGACGGCATCGCCTGGAGCGTGGCGGGCGCCACCGTGTGACGGGCCGGTCCGTCGGGACGACGGGGGTTCCGCGGCCGGCTCGGCCGCCGGAACCCCCGTCGTCGTTCCGGGTCATGCCCGCAATGACCGGTGCAATCACCTGGTCCACCGGCCGAACGACCTTCGAACCAGGGTGTGAAGGCCCTTCGGGACCAAGATCCAGAAAAAGTTCGTGAAGTTCTTCACAAGGAAAAGGTGCCTGCCGGGGCACAGGAAGGGTCCTTCGGGGCCTTGCGGAGGGCCCGAGGCCCCTTTTGTCGCGCGTTCGTGCGATCCACGGACGCGACGCGGCCGGCCTCGGAGGTAAGGACGAAACCCGGTGGTCTACTCCGGTTCAGGCCTTGGAGGCCAGTTCAGGACGGGTGAACAACGACTCCCGATGCCCCTTGGTTCCCGTCGTGCTTCATGACGTCCGTCACGTGGGCGGCGGAGTGTAGCAGAGGCCCTCCGTCTCCTTGTGAAGGGGCTCACGAGCAACACCCCATTGGGTGCTGGATACTCGTTCTCATGAGCACCACGGAGCGTCCCAGGATCCTCGTTGTAGGAGGTGGGTACGTAGGCCTGTACGCAGCCAAGCGCATCATGAAGAAGATGCGCTACGGCGAGGCGACCGTCACGGTCGTCGACCCGCGCTCGTACATGACCTACCAGCCCTTCCTCCCCGAAGTGGCCGCAGGCAGCATCTCGCCGCGGCACGTCGTCGTCCCGCTGCGACGCGTGCTGCCCAAGGCTGAGGTTCTCACCGGCCGGGTCACCACCATCGACCAGGACCGCAAGGTCGCCGTCGTCACGCCGCTGGTCGGCGAGGCGTACGAGCTGCCCTTCGACTACCTGGTGATCGCGCTCGGCGCCGTCTCCCGCACCTTCCCGATCCCCGGTCTCGCAGAGCAGGGCATCGGCATGAAGGGTGTCGAGGAGGGCATCGGCCTGCGCAACCACGTACTCGAGCAGCTCGACAAGGCCGAGTCCACGACGGACGAGGACGTCCGCCGCAAGGCCCTCACCTTCGTCTTCGTCGGCGGCGGCTTCGCCGGCGCCGAGACGATCGGCGAGGTCGAGGACATGGCCCGCGACGCCGCGAAGTACTACTCCACGATCAAGCGCGAGGACATGCGCTTCATCCTGGTCGACGCGGCCGACAAGATCCTCCCCGAGGTCGGGCCCAAGCTCGGCACCTGGGGCAAGGAGCACCTCGAGTCCCGCGGCATCGAGATCTACCTCAACACCTCCATGGACTCCTGCGTGGACGGCCACGTGGTGCTGAAGAACGGCCTCGAGGTCGACTCCAACACCATCGTCTGGACCGCCGGCGTCAAGCCGAACCCGGCCCTGGCCCGCTTCGGCCTCCCGCTGGGCCCGCGCGGCCACGTCGACGCCGAGCCGACCCTCCAGGTCAAGGGCACCGACTACATCTGGACCGCCGGCGACAACGCCCAGGTTCCGGACATGGCCTCCCGCCGGGCCGGCGTCGAGAACGCCTGGTGCCCGCCGAACGCCCAGCACGCGCTGCGCCAGGCCAAGGTCCTCGGCGACAACGTCATCTCGGGCATGCGGGGCTTCCCGCAGACCGAGTACTCGCACTCCAACAAGGGTGCTGTGGCGGGTCTCGGTGTCCACAAGGGCGTCGCGATGATCGTCATGGGCAAGATGAAGATCAAGCTCAAGGGCCGGCTCGCCTGGTACATGCACCGTGGCTACCACGGCATGGCCATGCCGACCTGGAACCGCAAGATCCGCGTCTTCGCCGACTGGACCCTCGGTATGTTCCTCAAGCGCGAGGTCGTCTCCCTCGGCGCGCTGGAGACGCCGCGCGAGGAGTTCTACGAGGCCGCCAAGCCGGCGCCGGCCCCGGCCGCCGCCGCTGCCCCGGCCGAGAAGGCCAAGGCCTCCTGACCCTGCGTCGGGAGACCGGCCGCTGAGCCGGTCGAAGGTACGACCCCGAAGGGGCCGCCCGCCATCCGTGGTGCGGGCGGCCCCTTCGGCGTACCCGGGGCCGCGGATGGGTAGACGGATGGGTCGGAACTTTGTGGAGGTGCGCCATGACCGACGCCGCTCCGCGGCTGGCCGCTCTTGCCGAGACCCTGCTGGGCGGCCCCCTGCCCGTGCGCATCCGCGCGTGGGACGGGACCGAGGCCGGGCCGCCCGGCGGCCCCGTCCTCGTCGTCCGGGGCCGCCGGGCCCTGCGCCGGATGCTGTGGAAGCCCGGAGAGCTGGGTCTGGCCCGGGCCTGGGTGGCCGGTGACCTGACCGTCGAGGGCGACCTCTTCGAGCTGCTGGACCGGGTGTCCGGCCTGCTCTGGGACCGGGACCGGCGGCCGGCGCCCACCCCGCCCACCTCCCGCCTCGGCACGCTGCGCCCGCGCCTGCCCCGGGCGCTCGCGGCCGCCGCGACCACCGCCGCTGCCACTGCCGAGCTGCTGCGCGACGCGGACGCGCGGGGCGCCGTACGGGACCTCGTCGCCCTCGCCAGGCCGTGGCCGGCGCCCGCGCCGCCCGACGAGGAGGCGGCCCGGCGCGGTGGCCCCCGGCACACCAGGGGCCGCGACCGGCAGGCCATCAGCCACCACTACGACGTCGGCAACGACTTCTACGAGCGGGTCCTCGGCCCCTCCATGGTGTACTCCTGCGCCTACTGGACCCCCGGCTCGACCCTGGAGCGGGCCCAGCACGACAAACTCGACCTGGTCTGCCGCAAACTCGCCCTGGAGCCCGGGAACCGGCTCCTCGACGTCGGCTGCGGCTGGGGCTCCATGGCCCTGCACGCGGCCCGTGAGTACGGCGCCCGCGTCACCGGGGTCACGCTCTCGCGCGAACAGGCCGTGTACGCCCGCAAGAGGGCCGCGGACGAGGGCCTGGCCGATCTGGTCGAGATCCGCATCCAGGACTACCGGGACGTCAAGGACGGCCCCTACGACGCCATTTCCTCCATCGGGATGGCCGAACACGTCGGAGCCGACCGCTACCGCGACTACGCCCGCACCCTGCACGGCCTGCTGCGCCCCGGCGGTCTGCTGCTCAACCACCAGATCGCCCGCCCGCCGGAGGCCGACGAATCGGCCTACCGGGTGGACGAGTTCATCGACGCCTACGTCTTCCCCGACGGCGAGCTCTCCCCGGTCGGCACCACGGTCGGTGAACTGGAACGGGCCGGCTTCGAGGTCCGCGACGTGGAGGCGCTGCGCGAGCACTACGCCCTGACCCTGCGGGCCTGGGTGGCCCGGCTGGAGGAGCACTGGGACGAGGTGGTGGCCCTCACCTCGGCGGGCCGGGCCCGGGTCTGGCAGCTCTACATGGCGGCCTCCGCGCTCGGCTTCGAGCGGGGCCGCCTCGGGGTCAACCAGGTGCTCGCGGTGCGGTCCGCGGCGCGCGGGGACGCCGGGCTGCCGCTGCGGCTGCGGACCTGGGGCGCGCAGCCGGCGTAATCGATCCTGCGCGGACGACGGGAAGGGCTCCGGGGCATGTCGCCCCGGAGCCCTTCAGTGAATCGTTCCGCCTTCCGCGTGACGCGGTCCGTTACTCGGTCTTGATGGCGGTCAGCATGTTCAGACGGGCGGCGCTGCGGGCCGGCCACATGGCGGCCAGGACGCCGACCACGGCGGCCAGCAGGAGGAAGATCCCGATCCGGTCCCACGGGAGGATCAGCTCGTAGCCGGGCATGGACTTCGCCAGCGTGGAGCCGACGGCCCAGGCGAGGAAGATGCCGATGGCGACACCGAGGGCGGCTCCGAAGAGGGAGATCACCACGGCTTCGAGGCGGATCATGTTCTTGACCCGGCTGCGGTCGAGGCCGATGGCGCGCAGCATGCCGATCTCCTGGGTCCGCTCGAAGACGGACATGGCCAGGGTGTTGACCACGCCGAGCACCGAGATGACCAGCGCCATGCCGAGCAGGCCGTACATGATGTTCAGCATCGTGTTGATCATGCCGCCCATCTCGTTGCGCATGTCCTGCTGGGTGGCGACGGTGATGGCCGGGTTCTTGCCGAGGGCGTCGACGACCTTCTGCTGGGCGGCCTTGGAGGCCCCGCCGTCGACGTTGACGTACACCTCGGGGATGTACATCTCCTCGCTGTGCTCGCTGAGGATCTTGTCGTCGATGACGTAGGGGGAGAGCAGGCCCTCCATGTCCTTGAAGATCGCACCGACCTTCACCGACGCTTCCCGGCCGTCGTCGTACGTCAGCTTGATCGTGGTGCCGACGGTGAACTTCTGCTTCGTGGCGGTCTTCTCGGCGACCGCGACGTCGCCCTTGCCGAGCGCGTCGAGCGAGCCGCTGAGGACCTCGATGTTGAGGAGCCGGCCGATGGTGGCCGGGTTGACGCCGGAGGCGGCCCGGAAGTCGCCGTCGACCAGGAAGTAGCCGGCCGACTGCGGGGAGACCGCCTTGATGCCGGGGGCCTTGGCCAGGGTCTCGGCCACGGACTTGTCGAGGCTGCCCGCGTCGGCGGACATCGAGACCCGGTAGTCGGCCTTGAGCTTCTCGGTGCTCATGCGGTCGACGACCTTGCCGACGGTGATGCCGAGCACGGACAGCGTGGTGACGAGGGTCAGGCCGATCGCGAGGGAGGCGGCCGTGACGGCGGTGCGGCGCGGGTTGCGGACGGCGTTCTGCGCGGCGAGCTTGCCGGGGACGCCGAACACCTTCTGCAGCAGCGGGCGGACCGCGCCGATGACCGGCTTCGAGAGCAGCGGCAGCAGCACGATCATGCCGATCAGCATGAAGAAGGCGCCGCCGCCCATGATCATGCGGCCGGTGCCGCCGCCCTTGGACACGCCCAGGAAGACCAGGCCGATGCCACCGAGGCTGATGACCGAGCCGAGGATGTTGCGCAGGAGCAGGGACTTCGAGGAGGCCGGCAGGTGGGCGCTGCCCATGGCGGCCACGGGTGCGATCCGGCCGGTGCGCCAGGCCGGCAGCAGGGCGGCGACGGTGGTGACGACGACGCCGATGACGAAGGCGGCGATCACGGTGCCCGGGGCGATCACGGGGGCGCCGCCCGGCAGCTTGGCACCGAGGGAGCCGATGACGGAGCGGATCCCGAGGGCGAGGCCGATGCCGCCGAGCAGGCCGACGGCGGCCGACAGGAAGCCGACGACGAGGGCCTCGGTGAGCACCGAGCGCATGACCTGGCCGCGGTTGGCGCCGACGGCGCGCAGCAGGGCCAGCTCCTTGGTGCGCTGGGTGACCAGCATGGTGAAGGTGTTGTAGATCAGGAAGATGCCGACGAAGAGCGAGATGCCGGCGAAGACGAGCAGCATCGTGCTGAGGTTGCTGAGGCCCTTCTCGATCTGCTTGGCCTGCTCCGCGGCGAGCGCCGTGCCGGTCTGCGCCTTGGTCGTCTTGCTGTCGAGCAGCGGCTTGATGTCGGCGAGCAGCTTGTCGGGGGAGGTGCCGTTCTTCGCGGCGACCGACAGCTCCTGGAAGTAGCCGGGCTTGAGGTACAGCTCCTGGGCGACCTTGGTCTCGAAGAGGACCAGGCTGCCGCCGGCCTGCACGGCGCCGTCCTCGGTCGTGAAGACGCCGGCGAGGGTGTACTCCTTGACCGGGCCGTTGGTGGCGACGCGCACCTTGTCGCCGACCTTGTACGTGCCCGCGTCGGCGGTGGCCCTGTCGAGGGCGACCTCGTCGGCCCTGGCCGGGCCGGCGCCCTGGGTGAAGGTGTAGCGCGGGTCCTTGCCGTCCTTGACGGGGGTGAAGTTGCCGCCCTTGTTGGACCAGCCGGAGCCGATCAGCTTGCCGTTCTCGTCGCCGACTCCGGCGAAGCCCGAGACGCTGCCGGAGACGGTGTCGACGCCCGGGAGCGCCTTGATCCTGTCGAGGGTCTGCTGGCCGAGGCCGGGCTCGCCCTCCTTCTGGCCCTCCTCGTTGCGGCCCTGGCCGTAGGAGGTGACCGAGACGGCGACGCCCTCGTAGCTCTTGGCGGACTGGCCGGAGAGGGACTTCTTGAGGGTGTCGGTGAAGACGAGGGTGCCGGATACGAAGGCGACGCCGAGGGTGACGGCGAGCACCGTCATCAACAGCCGGGCCTTGTGCGCGAGGACGTTGCGCAGGGCGGTACGGAACATGGGAGATCTCAGTCCTGGGGCTGGAAGTCTGGGAGAGGGCGGCCTGGGGCGGGGGCCCGGGATCAGCTGGTGCGGCCCTTGGCGTCGAAGGCCTTCATGCGGTCCAGCACGCCGTCGGCGGTGGGGCTGAGCATCTCGTCGACGATCCGGCCGTCGGCGAGGAAGATGACGCGGTCCGCGTAGGAGGCGGCGACCGGGTCGTGGGTGACCATCACGACGGTCTGGCCGAGCTCGCGGACGGAGTTGCGCAGGAAGCCGAGGACCTCGGCGCCGGAGCGGGAGTCCAGGTTTCCGGTCGGCTCGTCACCGAAGATGATCTCGGGGCGGGAGGCCAGGGCGCGGGCGACGGCCACGCGCTGCTGCTGGCCGCCGGAGAGCTGGGTGGGCCGGTGGCCCAGGCGGCCGGAGAGACCGACCATGTTCACGACGGTGTCCAGCCACTGCTGGTCGGGCTTGCGGCCGGCGATGTCCATGGGGAGCGTGATGTTCTCCAGGGCCGTCAGGGTCGGCAGCAGGTTGAACGCCTGGAAGATGAAGCCGATCTTGTCCCGGCGCAGCTGCGTGAGCTGCTTGTCCTTGAGGGAGCCCAGTTCGGTCTCGCCGATGCGGACCGAGCCGGCGGAGAAGGTGTCCAGGCCGGCGACGCAGTGCATCAGGGTGGACTTGCCGGAGCCCGAGGGGCCCATGATCGCGGTGAACTGTCCCTGGCCGAAGTCCACGGAGACGTTGTCCAGGGCGACCACCTGGGTCTCGCCCTGGCCGTACACCTTGGAGAGGCCGGTGGCGCGGGCGGCCACGGCCTGGGCGGTGCGCGGGGCGTGGTTCATGGTGGTCACAGGACTGCTCCTCGGTCTGTTGTGCGGGACTCCTCCATCCTCACCCGGCCCTTACACGCCGCGGATCAGCCGCCGTGCCTGTTCGCGGGCCCACTCGAGACTGACGGCGGGCGGGCGCGCCTCCTCCTCTGGTATGACAGGAGGCCTGCTCGGCGGGCGCCGGCCCGGGGTGGCGGGGAGGGTGGCGCGGGGGGTGGCGCGGGCCATCGAAATCCCGTCATTCCCGTACAGGTGGTGATCGCCGTCCAGAACGGGCCGACCGCGCATTCTGGGGCCTGACGGACCCTCAAGCGCCAATAAAATCAGACAACATCGGATAGACGTCCCGTCGGCGGAGAGTGTCTTCCGGATAGGCTCGGCACAGCGTTCAAGGCTTTTTCCACGGGGGCCGCCACGCCCTGCCCGGATGGTGGAATGCAGACACGGCGAGCTTAAACCTCGCTGGCCTTCGGGCCGTGCCGGTTCAAGTCCGGCTCCGGGCACTCCGCAGCTCTGGCGAGGCTCCCCTCGTTTATCCCCTGCGCTTCGCCATGCCTTCTCCTAAGATCCTCCTCCAGCAGTAGGGTGCTTTCTTTGCGAGCGCATTACTCTTGTTGCAAGGCCGCGCTCGGTGGCCACGGAGGAGTGAGATGAGGAGCAGTAACCCGGTCTTCTCGCGACGGGGGTTCAGCCGCGACAACGGTGGCTACGCGGGCTTTGACGCGCAGCACCAGCAGGCCGGGACCAACCCGTACGCGACGAACCCTTACGCGATGGACCCGGCCACGGGCATGCCGCAGGCGCCGGCGCGCACCAACGCGATGACCATCGACGACGTCGTGAGCCGTACGGCCATGACGCTCGGCACGCTCATCGTGACGGCGACCCTCTCCTGGGTGCTGCTGCCCGTCGACCCGGCCAACCTCACCAAGTCGTACGCGATCGGCATCGGCGCCGCGCTGGTGGCCTTCGTCTTCGCGATCATCCAGTCGTTCAAGCAGAAGGCCGCCCCGGGCCTGATCCTGGCCTACGCGGCCTTCGAGGGCGTGTTCCTCGGCGTGATCAGCGCGGCCACCAGCACCTACTTCGGCGCCGGCGTGGTCATCCAGGCCGTGCTGGGCACGATGTGCGTCTTCGCCGCCGTGCTCCTCGCCTACAAGATGGGCTGGATCCGCGTCAACCGCCGCTTCTTCGGCTTCGTGATGGCCGCGGCCCTGGGCTTCATGCTGCTCATGCTCGCGAACACCCTGTTCGCGGTCTTCGGCGGCGGTGACGGCCTCGGCTTCCGCAGCGGCGGCCTCGGCCTGCTGTTCGGCGCCATCGGCGTCATCCTCGGCGCCTGCTTCCTCGCCCTCGACTTCAAGCAGGTCGAGGACGGCGTGACCTACGGCGCCCCGCGCGAGGAGGCCTGGCTGGCCGCCTTCGGCCTCACCATGACCCTGGTGTGGATCTACATCGAGATGCTGCGCATCTTCCAGATCCTCTCCGGCGACGACTAGCAGGACCGGCGGGCCGCCAGGCCCGCCCGGTCCGGCACACCGCACGGGAAGGCCCCGCGAGCGAACGCTCGCGGGGCCTTCCCGTGCGTGCAGGGACCACGGGGGTCGAGGGAGAGGGGTCAGCCGAACCGGCGTGCGGCCCGGCGCAGGTCGTACTCGTGGATGATCGCCTTGGCCTGGCCGTACGACAGCTCGTGCGCGCCGCGCAGCCAGCTGACCTTCTCCTCGAACCGGACGAGGGAGGGGCCATCGTCGACGGTGCGGAGCCAGTCGGACACCTCACGACCGGTGGTCTGGGGGATTCTGTCGATCATGTTGCGGTGGGTCTGCTCGGAGAACTCTACGGACATGGGCGCCTCCGGAGGTTTTGCCGTGCTGTTCTCTTCACGCCACCGTGCCGGAGAGTTCGCCCGTTGGCAATGGTGCCCGGACGACACGTAAGGTCGGCCGGGTGCTTGATACCTCGCCCCTGAGCGCCGCCGTGGACCGTTTCGCCGACCGGCTGCGGGCCGCACCGCAGAGCCGCCTCCAGCAGGGGACGGCCGCTGTGGCGCTGGAACTGGCCCGCGAGCTCTCCGTACGGGCGCAGGAGCTGGAGGAGCCCGGACGGGCCCCCCGGGAGATGCCGGACGCCGGGATCTTCGTCGTCGGGGACCAGGTGGCCGTGGCCGGGCTGGACCTCGTCGAGGCCCTGCGCGGCGCCGCGGGCGCCCCGGACACGGCGAAGGCCCCGTCCGAGGTGCTGGACGAGGCCGTTCGACTGGTGGAGCAGGCGGAGATCAGAGCGACGCGATGACCCGGTCCGCCAGGATGTAGACGTTGCTGTCGGGGTCCTCGGAGTCACCGCAGGAGAAGGTCAGCGCGTAGGCGCCGGAGATCCCCGAGCCGCCCAGCAGGACCGGAGCGGTGCCCGAGCGCAGCGCCTCGGCGAGCCGCTCCGCGGTCTCCCGGTGCCCCGGGGTCATGCACAGCGTGGTGCCGTCGGTGAAGACGTACACGTCCAGCGTGCCCAGCGGGCCGGGACGGACGTCCGCGAGGGCCGTACGGGCCTCCGCGAGCTCCTCCAGACGGTTCACGGTGCGCTCGTGGTCGGCGCCGGGATGCGCGGCCTGCACCGGTACGAAGTCGGGGTGCGAGGGGTGGCGCCGGCGGGCGGCGGCCAGCTCGGCCGAGTCCTCCGGGTACCCGGGGAGCTCGTCGAGCGCCTCCTCGCCCAGGACCGGTTCCAGGCCCACCAGGTCGGCCTGGCGGGGCAGGAAGACCGGGCTGTCCTCGCCGAGCCCGGGCAGGCCGCCCAGCAGCGAAGGGGCGTCGGCGGCGTCGCGGGCCTCCTGCGCGGCCCAGAAGGCGCGTGCCTCGGCCAGCTCCCGCTCGCGCTCCTCGGCCAGGGCCTCGGCCACGGCGGCTCGTATCTCCGCGGCGGGGGACTCGGCGGCGTTGCGGGCGTGCGGGACGGTCGCGGCGCGGGCGTGGACCGGCACCGCCAGCTCCTCGCGCAGGGCGGTGACCTGCTTGCGCAGACCGTGGACGGCGTGCAGAGCAGCAGCGCCCACGGCCGTGGCAGCGGCCGTGGTCAGCAGCAGGGCAAGAGACATGGCGCTCACTGACTAACTCCTGAGGTGATTCGATCCCCCGACTTCCTACATCAGAGTGTCCCGGCCTGGGAATGGCGTGCAGTGCATTACGTCACGAAATGGACAGGGCTTTCGTCACACCCTGCACCCCTGTTCCAGTGCTGACCTGCGTAAACACCGATCCCCCAGGACATAGGTCACATCCTGGGGGAGATTCGGTCACAGGTAGGCCGCGACGGGATTAGAACCGGTGTCAGTACGGCCCGCGCCGCCAAGGGGTGTCTGGCCCCGTTCTTGATCCAGTAGCCGCAGTCCTACTTTCGGCTACGAACCGGCGCGCTGAGCCTCGCCGCCGCTGCGGGCAGGTGCCGGCCTCGCCACGCGGCGGAGCCGCACATCGGCACAGTCGGCCGACCCCTACCCTCCGCTACGGCTCAGCCGCCCTCTTTTCTGGTCGCGCTGAGCCTCGCCGCCGCTGCGGGCAGGTGCCGGCCTCGCCACGCGGCGGAGCCGCACATCGGCACGGTCGGCCGACCCCTACCCTCCGCTACGGCTCAGCTCAGCCGCTCGATCACCATGGCCATGCCCTGGCCGCCGCCCACGCACATCGTCTCCAGGCCGAACTGCTTGTCGTGGAACTGCAGGCTGTTGATCAGCGTGCCGGTCAGGCGGGCGCCGGTCATCCCGAAGGGGTGACCCACGGCGATGGCCCCGCCGTTGACGTTCAGCTTGTCGAGGGGGATCTCCAGGTCCCGGTACGACGGGATGACCTGGGCTGCGAACGCCTCGTTGATCTCGAACAGGTCGATGTCGCCGACCGTCAGGCCGGCCCGCTTCAGGGCCTGCTTCGACGCCTCGACCGGGCCCAGGCCCATGATCTCCGGGGAGAGGCCGGTGACACCGGTGGAGACGATCCGGGCCAGCGGGGTCAGGCCCAGCTCGCGGGCCTTCGTGTCGCTCATGATGACCAGCGCGGCGGCGCCGTCGTTCAGCGGGCAGCAGTTGCCGGCCGTCACCATGCCGTCGGGGCGGAAGACGGGCTTCAGACCCTGCACGCCCTCCAGCGTCACGCCGGCGCGCGGGCCGTCGTCGGTGGAGACGACCGTGCCGTCCGGGGTGGTGACCGGGGTGATCTCGCGGGCCCAGAAGCCGTTCTTGATGGCTTCCTCGGCCAGGTTCTGCGAGCGGACACCGAACTCGTCCATGTCCTGGCGGGTCACGCCCTTCAGACGGGCCAGGTTCTCGGCGGTCTGACCCATCGAGATGTACGCGTCGGGGACGAGGCCGTCCTCGCGCGGGTCGTGCCAGGACGAGCCCTCGCTCTCGGCGACGGCGGCCGTACGGGCCTCCGCGTCCGCGAAGAGCGGGTTGTGGGTGTCGGGCCAGGAGTCCGAGTTGCCCTTCGCGAACCGCGACACCGTCTCCACACCCGCGGAGATGAACACGTCGCCCTCGCCCGCCTTGATGGCGTGCAGGGCCATCCGGGACGTCTGCAGCGAGGAGGAGCAGTAGCGGGTGATGGTCGTGCCCGGGAGGAAGTCCATGCCCATCTGCACGGCCACGATGCGGGCCAGGTTGTTGCCCTGCTCGCCGCCCGGCAGACCGCAGCCCAGCATCAGGTCGTCGATCTCGCGCGGGTCCAGCTCGGGGATCTTGGCCAGGGCGGTCTGGATGATCGTCGCGGTCAGGTCGTCCGGGCGGACGTCCTTGAGGGATCCCTTGAAGGCGCGCCCGATGGGAGAGCGGGCGGTGGAAACGATGACTGCTTCGGGCATCGGGACTCCAAGGGTGCGTCGTTGCGGGACCGGATGCGAAGTTACCGCCCCGTACGGTCGAGGTCACCGGCCTGAGGGTGTGATGCCGGTCGCTCCCACCGGCCCCGGCCGGCCGGGGGCCGCACCCCCAAGGGTGCGCCTTCCCCGGCCGCGGGCCGCGAAGGAGAGGTTCCCACCTCCCTACGGGACGAACCCCGCCGCGTCCGGGGCCGCGGGGGCCGGGTCCTCGCCCGGCACCCGCCGCCGCCGGCGGTGCTTGAGCAGGACCCAGGGGCCGCGGCCCGCCGTGACCTCCGTACCCGCCTGGCCCGCGGCGGCCGACGCGGCCTTCGCCACCGGCAGCATGTCCTCGTCCCGCGACACGTCCAGCCGGTCCGACTCCGGCCACAGGCCGAGCGCCGCGCACAGCGTGGGCAGCACGGCCATGGCGGCCGTCGCGTACCCCTCCGCCGACGGGTGGTAGGAATCCGGGCCGAACATCTCGCGCGGGTTCGCGGCGAACTCCGGGCCCAGCAGGTCCCCCATCGAGACCGTACGGGCCCCCAGGGCGACCACCCCTATGGTCTGCGCGGCGGCCAGCTGCCGGGACACGCGGCGGGCGAGCCAGCGCAGCGGCTGGTACACCGGCTCGATCGTGCCCAGGTCCGGGCAGGTGCCCACCACCACCTCGGAGCCGGCCAGCCGCAGCCGGCGCACCGCCGAGGTCAGCAGCCGCACCGACTGGGTCGGGGGCATCCGGCGCGTCACGTCGTTCGCGCCGATCATGATCACGCACACGTCGGGCGGGGGCGCGTCCCGGTCCAGCAGCAGCCCGACCTGCCGGTCCAGATCATCCGACATGGCACCCGACAGGGCCACGTTGCGCAGCTCGACCGGCCGCTCCGCGACCGCCGCGAGCCCCGAGGCCATCAGCGCCGCCGGGGTCTGCCGGGCCCGCCGCACGCCGAGCCCGGCGGCCGTCGAATCGCCCAGCATGCCCAGCCGCAGCGGGCCCGGGCTCTGCTCCGGGCCGCCGAACTCGCTCCCGTACAGCCCGTCCGCGCGCGGCGGCTCGCCCAGCCCGGTGCCCACCGTGCGCTTGGCGAACTGCACCTCCGCCAGTACCAGCCCGACCGCGGCGGCCCCCACGAGTCCGATGCCGCCACCGCCGTACGCCGCCCCCGCCGCGATCCGGCGGGCTGTTCTCGCCCTGGACATCCTTCAGGCCACCTCCTCGCGTCTCATTGACCCCTACCTGCCCCGTACACACGGTCGGCCAATCCCTTTCGGCATACCCTGGCGGTGCCTCCCGGAGAACCCGTGGAGTCCCCTCCTTGGAGAACATGGTGCAATTCCACGACTCGATGATCAGCCTCGTCGGCAACACCCCGCTGGTGAAGCTCAACCGTGTGACCGAAGGCCTGCAGGCCACCGTCCTTGCGAAGGTCGAGTACTTCAATCCCGGCGGATCCGTGAAGGACCGGATCGCCGTACGGATGATCGAGGCCGCCGAGCAGAGCGGAGCCCTCAAGCCCGGTGGCACCATCGTGGAGCCGACCAGCGGCAACACGGGTGTAGGACTCGCCATCGTGGCCCAGCAGAAGGGCTACAAGTGCATCTTCGTCTGCCCTGACAAGGTGTCCATGGACAAGATCAACGTGATGCGCGCGTACGGCGCGGAGGTCGTGGTCTGCCCGACCGCCGTCGACCCCGAGCACCCGGACTCGTACTACAACGTGTCCGACCGCCTCGCGCGCGAGCCCGGCGCCTGGAAGCCCGACCAGTACAGCAACCCGAACAACCCCCGTTCGCACTACGAGACCACCGGTCCCGAGCTGTGGGAGCAGACGGACGGGAAGATCACCCACTTCGTCGCGGGCGTCGGCACGGGCGGCACGATCTCCGGCACCGGCAACTACCTGAAGGAGGTCAGCGGCGGGAAGGTCAAGGTCATCGGCGCCGACCCCGAGGGCTCGGTCTACTCCGGCGGATCGGGCCGCCCGTACCTCGTCGAGGGCGTCGGTGAGGACTTCTGGCCGACCGCCTACGACCCGAACGTGACGGACGAGATCATCGCGGTGTCCGACAAGGACTCCTTCCAGATGACCCGCCGCCTCGCCAAGGAGGAGGGCCTGCTCGTCGGCGGCTCCTGCGGCATGGCCGTCGTGGCCGCGCTCAAGGCCGCCGAGGGCCTCGGCCCGGACGACGTGGTCGTCGTCCTGCTTCCGGACAGCGGCCGCGGCTACCTCAGCAAGATCTTCAGCGACGAGTGGATGGCGGGCCACGGCTTCCTGGAGGAGGCCGGCCCCGCCGCGCGCATCGGTGACGTGCTGAACGACAAGGAGGGCGGCATCCCCTCCCTCGTCCACATGCACCCCGAGGAGACCGTCGGCGAGGCCATCGAGGTCCTGCGCGAGTACGGCGTCTCCCAGATGCCGATCGTCAAGCCCGGCGCCGGCCACCCCGACGTCATGGCCGCCGAGGTCATCGGCTCCGTGGTCGAGAAGGAGCTGCTCGCGGCACTGTTCGCGCAGCGCGCCTCGCTCTCCGACCCGCTGGAGAAGCACATGAGCTCGCCGCTGCCGCAGGTCGGCTCCGGCGAGCCGGTGTCCGAGCTGATGTCGGTGCTCGGCGAGGCCGACGCGGCGATCGTGCTGGTCGAGGGCAAGCCCACCGGTGTGGTGAGCCGCCAGGACCTCCTCGCCTTCCTGGCGAAGACCGCGAAGTAGCCGACGAGCCGACGGTCCGCCCGGGGCACGGCGCGCGGGTCCACGCCCGCCGCCCGCCCCGGGCACCCGCGTTTTCCGGCCGTCGCGCAAACGGTACGGGCCGGACACGTGACAGCAGCACGGCCTTAACACGGCTCCGGCACAGTGGTGGTTGTCGGCAAGGAGCCCGGGAAACCGGACCGGGCCGGCACCACCGACGGTGTTCGCACACCTCCGGAGCGGCTCCCGGACCTGCGGACACCATGGACGCGGACGGCCCTGACCCGGCCGTGTCCACCGCGGGGACCGCCGTCGTCCCGCCCCTCGCCCGCGAGGGTGCGGCGGTCCCCGCGCAAACTCCTTTTTTCTTCAGGGCTCGGTTCGCCTCCGGGGCGCCTGTTGCCGGCTCGTGACGGCGTACGTGCTCGAAAACCGCTCGTTCCTCGCGATTTCCTCCGCGCGTTCGCCCTCACTCCCCGGCGCGCCCCTTCGGCTCACTCGCCGGGCGGAGCCCCGGAGCGGTGCCGCACGTACCGGCGGGACAAGACCTCAGGCCACGCCGTCCGGCCGAGCGCGCCGCAGGCGAGCCGCGTGGATGAAGCTCACCCCCGCGATCCCGGCCCAGGCCACCAGCAGCCCCTTGAAGCCCGCCTGCGTGCCGGCGATGGCCGACAGCGGGATCGCCAGGACCAGGGTGATGATGGCGAAGCCGAAGCGTTCGCCGAAGTTCCCGTCGGCCGGGACGGCGTACGGGCCCTCGCCGCGCGCCGCGGCCAGGCGTTCCTCGGCGAGCCGGCGCCGGACCTGGGTGTCGACCTTCTCGACGAACGATTCCACCAATGCGGCCTCGTACTCCGGGCCCAGCTCCCGCCGGGCCGTCAGCGTCGCGTCGAGTTCCTTCTTCAGCTCTTGGGCGTGGGCGTCCATGCCCTCACCGTAGGAAGCGCCGCAGCCCCCGGCACTGGGGCTAGCCCCCGTATCCGCATCGCGGGCACCGGCTTGCCCCGCTGCATAACCGCATGCAGAGTGCTCCGTGGCTGAATAAATCACCGGGACCCAGGGGGACGGCATGAACGACAGCCCGGCGGCGCGGCTCCAGGCGCTGTTCGAGGGGCACCGGCTGACCCCGACCCAGCGGCGGATCGCTCACTGCATGGTGCGCGGGGCGGCGGAGGTGCCCTTCCTGTCGAGCGTCGAGCTCGCCGAGCTGGCCGGGGTGAGCCAGCCGTCGGTGACCCGGTTCGCCGTGGCGCTCGGTTTCGACGGCTATCCCGCGCTGCGCAAGCACCTGCGCGAGGTGGCTCCGGCCGAGCGGGCCGCCGCCGTCCAGGAGGACTCGTACAACGAGTACCAGCAGGCTGTCCTCGGCGAGATCGAGAACCTGCGGCAGCTCGCCGAGATGCTCGCCGACCCCGCGCCGGTCGAGGAGGCGGGGCGGCTGCTCGCCGCCTCCGCCCCGCTGCCGGTGCTCGGGCTGCGGGCGGCGTCCTCGCAGGCGCGCGGCTTCGCGTACTTCGCCGCCAAGGTGCACCCGGACGTCCGGCTCCTGGACGAGGGCGGCTCGATGATGGAGGACCGCATCGACGCGGCCCGCTACGAGGGCGCCACGGCCCTGCTGTGCTTCGCCCTGCCCCGCTACCCCCGCGAGGTCGTGGACACCCTGGAACGCGCGCGGAGGGCCGGCCTGACCGTGGTGACGGTCGCGGACTCGGCCTTCGCGCCGGTGGCCCGCCACTCGGACCTCCTGATCCCCGCCCCGGTCGGCACCGGCCTGGCCTTCGACACGGCGTGCGCGCCGATGCTGCTGGGCCGGGTCCTGCTGGAGGCGATGGCGGACGCCCTGCCGGACGCCCAGGCCCGTCTGGAGGCCTTCGACACCCGCGCGGCGAACCGCGGGCTGTTCGTGGAGTGAGCCTCAGCGGTAGTTGAGCTCCGCCAGCTCGGTGGCGAGCCGGACGCGCAGGGCCGGGACGCGCGCGAGGACGGGCAGCACGGTGTTGCGCACGGCGCGCAGGGCCCCGTTCCGGGCGGTCGCGACCCGGGTCATCCGGTGGGTCAGGGCCACCACGCGCAGGGCTACGGGGCGGCGGGCGGCCTCGTAGCCGTCGAGGCCGCCGGAGGCCAGGGCGCGTCCGAGGGCGTAGCCGTCCTGGATGCCGGTGTTCATGCCCTGCCCGCCGGCCGGGCTGTGCACGTGGGCGGCGTCCCCGGCGAGGAACAGCCGGCCGGCGCGGTAGCGGTCGGCGACGCGGTGGTGGATACGGAACCGGGAGGACCAGACGATGTCACGCACGGCCGCCTGGCCGGGGACGCGTTCGTCGAGCAGGCCGCGGACGAAGGCGAGGTCCGGTTCGGCGGGGGCCTCGGCGACGGTGGCGACGACCCGGTAGTGCCCTCCCGGCAGCGGGGCGATCACGGTGAGTCCGGCGGCGCCGAAGGCGAGCGACACCTCACGCGGGCCCGGGGCCCAGTCCATGATCACGTCGGCGAGGACGAAGGACTCCCCGTACGAGCCGCCCTCGAAGGCTATGCCGGCGGCCGTACGGACCGCGCTGTGCATGCCGTCGGCGCCCACGACGTGTGCGGCACGCAGGGTCTCGCCGGTGGAGGTGGTGAGGGTGGCTCCTTCCGCGTCCTGGGTCACGGCGGTCACCTCGTAGGGGCGGTGGACGTCACCGCCGAGCGCCCGCAGGCGGCGCAGGAGGACGGCCTCGGTCTCGTACTGGGGGACCATCAGCGCGTACGGGTGGGCCGTGGGCAGGCCGTCGAAGTCGACGGCCGCGAGGAGCCGGGCGCCGTCGCGGATGCCGAACCGGGTGACGGGGACGCCGCGGCCGACCAGATCGGCGCTCAGCGCGCCGCTCGGGTCGAGCTCGTCGAGGACCTCCAGGGTGCGGGCGTGCACGACGGCGGCACGGGAGGTGTTGGCACCCTCGGCCTGCCGGTCGAGCAGCACGAAGTCGATTCCGGCCTCCGCCAGGGTCACGGCGAGGGCGAGGCCGGTGGGGCCGGCGCCGACGACGGCGACCTCGGTGCGGGCGGGGAGCGGGAGAGCGGCGGTGCTGGTCATGACGGCCTCCTCCGGATTGCCAACGATTGTTGGCCAACGGCTGTTGACATCAGAGTGCGCCACCCCGGGCGCCATGTCAACGGTTGTGGGCACACGGGTGTTGGCCTACGCTTGTTGGCGTGACTGAACGACGCTCCTCCGACCGCACCCGGGCCGCGATCCTGCGCGCCGCGCGCGAGCGGTTCGCCGCCCACGGGTACGAACGCACCACCATCCGGGCCGTCGCGGCGGACGCGGAGATCGACCCGTCGATGGTCATGCGGTACTTCGGCAGCAAGGAACAGCTCTTCGACGCCGCGCTCGCGGTGGACCTGCGCCTGCCGGACCTCCGCGCGGTGCCCGCAGGGGAACTTCCCGCCACCCTCCTGCGCCACTTCGTGGAGCGGTGGGAGGGCGACCCGGCCGACGACACCCTCCTTGTACTGCTGCGCTCGGCGGTCACCAACGAGCAGGCCGCCGCCCGGATGCGGGAGGTGTTCGCGACGCAGGTCGCCCCCGCGCTCGCGGCGGCCCTCGGTCCGGAGCGGGCGGCCCGCACGGCCGGCCTGGTCTCCAGCCAGCTGCTGGGCCTGGCCCTGACCCGCTACCTGTTGCGCCTGCCCGCGGTCACCGCGCTGGCCGCGGACGACCTGGTCGCGGGCCTGACCCCGGCGCTGGCGGTCACCCTGGCCGGCTGAGCCGGCCGAGCCGACCTGACCGGCCGAGCCGACCTGACGGGCCGGCCGGGCGTGGTTCAGAGGAGGGCGTCGGCGTGGGCGGCGCCGGCTTCCGCCACGATGTCGGCGGTGGACTGCGCGGGGCGGGCGAGGCGGAAGCGGACGCGGCCGTCCGGGGTCACCGTGAAGCCGTGGACCGCCGGGCGCGGCAGGCTGTTGTAGCCGTAGTGGGCCGTGAAGAAGTACGCGCCCGTGTCCGGGACGCCGATCAGGTCGCCGGGCCCGAGCAGCGGCAGCTCGCGGGCCGCGGCGAGCAGGTCCCCCGCGAAGCAGGCGGGGCCGGCGACGTCCTGGGCCACCGCGGGGCCGGTCTTCGGGGCGCCCTTGGCGTCGTACGGCAGGATCCGCACCGGCCAGGCCGCCGGGGCGTAGGCGGTACGGGTCGCCAGCTGCACGCCGGCGTGGGTGAGGGCGATGGGCCGGGATCCGCTGGTCTTGGTGTACTCGACCCGGGCCAGCACCAGGCCGTGCTTGGCCAGCAGGGACCGGCCGAATTCGGTGACCAGGCCGTACGCGCCGTCGAAGAGCGCCGGGACCGCGGCCTGCAGGGCGGACACGTAGCCGGCGTACGTCGGGCCCCTCTCGTCGGAGGTGAAGTCGACCGGCAGCCCGCCGCCGATGTCGAGGGTGTCGACCTGGCGGCGGCCGGCCGCCGTGTTGATCTCCTCGGCCAGGGCGTGCAGCTCCCGTACGCCCTGCGCGATCTGCTCCAGGGGGACGCCCTGCGAGCCCGAGTGGATGTGCAGGCGGGTCAGCCACGGCCGGTCCAGGAAGGCCCGTACGAGCCATTCGCGCGCCCCGGGATCACGCAGGGCGACGCCGAACTTCGAGGTGGACGTCGCCGTGGACAGTGCGTCGATGGTGCCCGCGCCGGTCTGCGGGTTGATCCGGACGCCGACCGGGGACGCGGTGGGGGCTGCGGCGACCAGGGCGTCCAGCCGCTCCAGCTCCTGGCGGTTGTCGGCGTTGACCGCGATCCCCAGGGCGAGCGCCTCGCGCAGCTCGGCCGTCGTCTTGGCGGGGGAGTCGAGCACGGTCCGGGCCGCGGGGACCCCCGCCGTCCGGGCCAGCGCCAGCTCGCCGGGGCTCGCGACCTCGCAGCCGAGCCCGGCGGCCGCCAGCAGCCGGAGCACCGGGACGAGCGGGGCGGCCTTGACGGCGAAGGCGTGCAGGACGGGCGTGCCGGGTGCCAGGGCGGCCGAGAAGGCCGTGGTCAGAGCGGCGGCCGAGGCCCGGATCCCGTCGGTGTCCAGCAGGCAGACCAGGGGCTGGCAGGAGTCGCTCCCGCCCACCAGTCCCTGCTCGACGGCGGCCCGTACGACCAGGTTCCGGCGCTCGGCGATGTCCTCGGTGGCCATGTCCGCCATCCCATCATCCGACAGGGCTGGCCGCAGCTGTTGACTGAATCTATTCAGGACGCGAGGATGTGAATGGAATTACCAACATCGGAGGAGGCACCGCCATGTCAGGACCCCGCCCCGTACGCGCCGCGCGCGGCACCGAGCTCAGCGCCCTGGGATGGCAGCAGGAGGCCGCGCTGCGGATGCTCCAGAACAACCTCGACCCCGAGGTCGCCGAGCACCCCGACAAGCTCGTCGTCTACGGCGGCACCGGCAAGGCCGCCCGCGACTGGCGCTCGTACGACGCCATGGTCCGCACCCTGCGGACCCTGAAGCAGGACGAGACGATGCTCGTCCAGTCCGGCCGCCCGGTCGGCGTCATGCAGACCCACGAGTGGGCGCCGCGCGTGCTGCTCGCCAACTCCAACCTGGTCGGCGACTGGGCCAACTGGGAGGAGTTCCGCCGCCTGGAGCACCTCGGCCTGACCATGTACGGCCAGATGACCGCCGGTTCGTGGATCTACATCGGCACGCAGGGCATCCTCCAGGGCACCTACGAGACCTTCGCGGCGGTCGCGGCCAAGAGGTTCGGCGGCACCCTCGCCGGCACGATCACCCTCACCGCCGGCCTCGGCGGCATGGGCGGCGCCCAGCCGCTGGCCGTCACCATGAACGACGGCGTCGCGATCTGCATCGACGTCGACCCGCGCGCCATCGAGCGCCGCATCGAGCACCGCTACCTGGACGTCAGGGCCGACAACCTGGCCCACGCCCTCCAGCTGGCCGTCGAGGCCCGCGACGCCCGCAAGCCGCTCTCCATCGGCCTCCTCGGCAACGCCGCCGAGCTGCTCCCGCAGATGCTCGCCGAGGGCGCCCCCATCGACATCGTGACGGACCAGACCTCCGCCCACGACCCGCTCTCGTACCTGCCCGTCGGTGTCGACTTCGACGACATGGCCTCCTACGCCGCCAAGGACCCGGCCGGCTTCACCACCCGGGCCCGCGAGTCCATGGCCAAGCACGTCGAGGCCATGGTCGGCTTCATGGACGCCGGCTCCGAGGTCTTCGACTACGGCAACTCCATCCGCGGCGAGGCCCAGCTGGCCGGCTACGACCGCGCCTTCGCCTTCCCCGGCTTCGTTCCCGCCTACATCCGCCCGCTGTTCTGCGAGGGCAAGGGCCCCTTCCGCTGGGCCGCCCTGTCCGGCGAGGCCTCGGACATCCACAAGACCGACAAGGCGATGCTGGAGCTCTTCCCGGAGAACGAGTCCCTGCACCGCTGGATCAAGATGGCCGGCGAGCGCGTCCACTTCCAGGGCCTGCCCGCGCGCATCTGCTGGCTCGGCTACGGCGAGCGCGACAAGGCCGGTGAGCGCTTCAACGAGATGGTCGCCGACGGCACCCTCGCCGCGCCCCTGGCGATCGGCCGCGACCACCTCGACTGCGGCTCGGTGGCCTCCCCGTACCGCGAGACCGAGGCCATGCTCGACGGCTCCGACGCCATCGCCGACTGGCCGCTGCTCAACGCCATGGTCAACGTTGCTTCCGGCGCCTCCTGGGTCTCCATCCACCACGGCGGCGGCGTCGGCATGGGCCGCTCCATCCACGCAGGCCAGGTCACCGTCGCCGACGGCACCGCGCTGGCCGGCGAGAAGATCCGCCGCGTCCTCACCAACGACCCGGGCATGGGCGTCATCCGCCACGTCGACGCCGGCTACGACATCGCCGAGACGGTCGCCGACGAGCGCGGCGTCCGCGTCCCGATGCGCGAGGGCGACGACGCGTGAGCGGGGCCGAGTCCACGCCCGCGGCCGGCCCGGCCGCGGGCTCCGGCGGGGGGCCCNCGGGGCGCCGTCGTTCCACGAGATGTGGAACGAGCTCGCACCCGTCGGCCGCCACGCGGACACCGGCGGCTACCGCCGCTACGCGTGGAGCGGGGCCGACGCCGACTGCCGCACCTGGTTCCAGGAGCAGGCCGAGGCGCGCGGGCTCACGTACGAGACCGACCGCAACGGCAACCAGTGGGCCTGGCTCGGCGACCCCCTCGCCGGGGACGCCGTGGTCACCGGCTCGCACCTGGACTCCGTCCCCGACGGCGGGGCCTTCGACGGCCCCCTCGGCGTGGTCTCCTCCTTCGCGGCCCTGGACGAACTGCGCAGGCGGGGCGCGGAGTTCTCCCGGCCGCTGGCCATCACCAACTTCGGTGACGAGGAGGGCGCCCGCTTCGGTCTCGCCTGCGTCGGCTCCCGGCTCACCGCCGGACAGCTGACCAAGGACAAGGCCCACGAGCTGCGCGACGCCGACGGCATCAGCCTGCCGCAGGCCATGGAGGCCGCCGGATACGACCCCGACGCCATCGGGGCCGACCCCGAACGCCTCGCCCGTATCGGCGCGTTCGTCGAACTGCACGTCGAACAGGGCCGCGCCCTGGACCTGTCCGGGGACCGGGTCGGCATCGCCTCGGCGATCTGGCCGCACGGCCGCTGGCGGTTCGACTTCCGCGGCGAGGCCAACCACGCCGGCACCACCCGCCTGGTGGACCGGCGTGACCCGATGCTGACGTACGCGGCGACCGTACTGGCCGCCCGCACCGAGGCGGCCCTCGCCGGGGCCGTCGCCACCTTCGGGAAGATCTCCGTCGAGCCCAACGGCGTCAACGCCATCCCGTCGCTCGTACGCGGCTGGCTCGACTCCCGCGCCGCCGACCAGGCCACCCTCGACACGGTCGTCACCGCCATCGAGAAGGCCGCGCGCGAGCGCGCCGACCAGGACGGCATCGACCTCGGGATCGTCCGGGAGTCCTTCACCCCGGTCGTGGAGTTCGAGCACGCCCTGCGCGACGAGATGAACCGGATCCTGGGCGGGGCCGTCCCCGTCCTCGGCACCGGGGCCGGACACGACGCGGGAATCCTCTCCGCCGCCGTCCCGACCGCGATGCTGTTCGTACGGAACCCGACCGGCGTCTCCCACTCCCCGCGGGAGTTCGCCGCCGAGGACGACTGCGTGGCCGGTGTCCTCGCCCTCGCCGACGTACTGGAAGGCCTGGCATGTCGCTGACGACGTACTGGCTGGAGCACGCCTGGCTCGGCACCCTTGTCGAGCCGGGCGTCGCCCTGGAGGTCACCGAAGACGGCCGGATCGGCGCCCTGCGCACCGGCGTCGACGCGCCGCCGCCGGGCGCGGAGATCCTGCGCGGCCTGACCCTGCCCGGCCTCGCCAACGCACACAGCCACGCCTTCCACCGGGCCCTGCGCGGCACCGTCCAGGTCGGCTCCGGCACCTTCTGGACCTGGCGCGAGCTCATGTACGAGGTCGCCCAGAACCTCACCCCCGACAGCTACTTCACGCTCGCCCGAGCCGTCTACGCCGAGATGGCGCTGGCCGGCATCACGAACGTCGGCGAGTTCCACTACGTCCACCACGCGCCCGGCGGCACCCCGTACGCCGACCCCAACGCCATGGGCGAGGCCCTGATCGAGGCCGCCGCCGCGGCCGGCATCCGCATCACCCTCCTCGACACCGCCTACCTGTCCTCGGGCTTCGGCGAGGCACCCAACACCCACCAGCAGCGCTTCTCGGACGGCACCGCCGACGCCTGGGCCGAACGCGTCAGCTCCCTGAAGCCCCGCGGGCACGCCCTGATCGGCGCGGCCGTCCACTCGGTGCGGGCCGTGCCCGCGGACCAGCTGGCCACCGTCGCCCGCTGGGCCGAGGAGCGCCGGGCGCCCCTGCACGTTCACCTCTCGGAGCAGACCGCCGAGAACGACGCCTGCCAGGCCGCCCACGGCCGCACCCCGACCCAGCTGCTGGCCGACCACGGCGTGCTCGGCCCGCGCACCACCGGCGTCCACAACACGCACCTCACGGACGCGGACATCGCCCTGCTCGGCGGCACCGGCACCGGCACCTGCATGTGCCCCACCACCGAACGCGACCTCGCCGACGGCATCGGCCCCGCCACCCGGCTCCAGCGGGCGGGCAGCCCGCTCTCCCTGGGCAGCGACAGCCACGCCGTGATCGACCTGCTGGAAGAGGCGCGCGCGATGGAGCTCAACGAGCGCCTGCGCAGCCGCACGCGGGGCCACTGGACGGCGAACGCGCTGCTCACCGCCGCCACCGGCGACGGGCACGCGGCGCTGGGGCTGGCCGGCGCGGGCCGCCTGGAGGAGGGCGCGCTCGCGGACTTCACCACCGTCGCCCTGGACTCCGTCCGCACGGCCGGTCCGCTGCCGCGGCTCGGCGCCGAGACGGCCGTCTTCGCCGCCACCGCCGCCGACGTCCGCCACACGGTCGTCGCCGGCCGGCACGTGGTCCGCGACGGCCACCACACCCTGGTCGCAGACGTCCCGTCCGCCCTGTCCGAAGCGATCGCGGCCCTCCGCGCCTGACGTTGCTCCGCCCCGCCCCACCCTTTCGCCGTTTCCCGGGGCTCCGCCCCGGACCCCGCGCCTCAAACGCCGGCGGGGCCGGATTTTCCAGCCCGTCCGGCGTTTGAGGACCGGGTCCGGGGCGGAGCCCGGTTTCGGGAAGGGGCGGGGTGGGGGCAAGCAAGCTCTGAGAGGAACCCAGTGACCACCACGGCCATCACCAACATCGGCAGCCTCGTCACCAACGACCCCGCCGTCGGCGACGGCAGCCCCCTCGGCCTGATCGAGAACGCCGCCGTCGTCATCGACGCCGACAAGATCGCGTGGGTCGGCCCCGCCGCCCAGGTCCCGGCCGCGGACGAAAGCTTCGACGCGGCCGGCCGCGCCCTGATCCCCGGCTTCGTCGACTCGCACTCGCACCTCGTCTTCGCCGGCGACCGCACCCAGGAGTTCAACGCCCGGATGTCCGGGCGCGCCTACTCCGCCGGCGGCATCCGCACCACCGTCGCCGCCACCCGCGCCGCCTCCGACGCCGCACTGGAGGCGAACCTCGTCCGCCACCTCGACGAGGCCCGCCGCCAGGGCACCACCACCTTCGAGACCAAGTCCGGCTACGGCCTGACCGTCGCCGACGAGGCCCGCGCCCTGCGCATCGCCGCCGCGCACACCGAAGAGGTCACCTACCTCGGCGCGCACATCGTCTCCCCGGACTACGCCGAGGACCCCGCCGGCTACGTCGACCTCGTCACCGGCGAGATGCTGGCGGCCTGCGCCCCGTACGCCCGCTGGGTCGACGTCTTCTGCGAGAAGGGCGCCTTCGACGGCGACCAGGCCCGCGCGGTCCTCACCGCCGGCGCCGCCGCCGGGCTGATCCCGCGCGTCCACGCCAACCAGCTCTCCCACGGCCCCGGCGTCCAGCTCGCCGTCGAGCTGGAGGCCGCCTCCGCCGACCACTGCACCCACCTCACCGACGCCGACGTCGACGCCCTCGCCCAGGCGGCGGACACCACGGTCGCCACCCTGCTGCCCGGCGCCGAGTTCTCCACCCGCGCCCAGTGGCCCGACGCCCGCCGCCTGATCGACGCGGGCGCGACCGTCGCGCTGTCCACGGACTGCAACCCCGGCTCCTCCTACACGAGCTCCATGCCGTTCTGCATCGCGCTCGCCGTCCGCGACATGCGGATGACCCCCGACGAGGCCCTCTGGTCGGCCACCGCCGGCGGCGCCCGCGCGCTGCGCCGCGCCGACATCGGCGTCCTGGCCCCCGGGGCCCGCGCCGACCTGGCCCTGCTGGACGCCCCCAGCCATGTCCACCTGGCCTACCGGCCGGGCGTACCGCTGGTTTCCGCGGTGTGGCGCAAGGGCGTCCGCGCGCACTGACGAACGGTCGATCCGGGCCTGTCCTTTGTCTTCCCTCCGTAAGGCCCCGGGCGTACCTTGAGCCACCGATCTGATGTTCCGTCAGTTATCCGTGGTCCGAGGGGAAGACGAAGGTGACCGACCGCAAACGCTCCACCGCGCTCGCGCTGGCCTCCGCGCTGGCCGGATCGGCGGTACTGCTCGCCGCCCCCACGGCCCGCGCCGCGGTCGTCGACGTGGCCTACGACTGCAAGACCCCGATCGGGGACAAGTCGGCGGTGTCGCCCATCGACATCAAGGCCGTCAAGGAGGGCGACGGCTACAAGCTGACCATGTCCTTCCAGAAGGGCGTCTCGTCCAGCCCCATCGAGCTGGGCAAGGGCGCGATGAGCCCCGGCGCCGTCATCGTCGTCGGCGGCGCCGAGAAGGTGTCCGTACCGGTGTCCGGGCCGTCCAATTCCGAGGCGGTGCCCCCGGACACCCCCATCAAGATCACCGATCTCTCGGGCACCTACACGCCGAAGAAGAGCGGCAAGGTCACCTTCACCGCCGGCGTGCTCACCGTCAAGGCGATGGGCACCACGACCACCTGCACCCCCGGCAACAACCCCGGGCCCTCCCTGGAACTGGACGTCACCGCGGCCGGCGGGGCCGGTGGGACGGGCGCGCAGCCAGGCGGCGGCGACTCCGCGCCCGACACCCTCCCGCAGACCGGACCCACCGACTCCGCCCTCGCCCTCGGCACCCTCGGCGGCACCGTGATGCTCGCCGGCGCGGCCGGCGTGCTCTGGCTGACCCGGCGCGGCCGGCGGGCCCGGTCCTGAACGGAGCACCCCCGGCCATGCCCGTGCTCCACAGCCCCAGGCGCGACGCCCGCCTCCTCCTGGTCCTGCTCGCCGCGGCCGCGCTGCACACGGTCCCCGCCGCCCCCGCGGCCGCCGACGAACCGGGCTGGACCGCCGAGCCCGCCGCCGGAACGGCCGCGGCCCGGCCCGGCGGCGCCCGCCCGTACTTCTACCTGGAGGGCGCCCCCGCGGCCGTGCTGGAGGACCGCCTCGCCCTGACCAACACCACCGACCAGGAGCGCACCGTCACCCTGCGCGGGGCCGACGCCTACAACACCGCCGACGGCGCCCTCGCGGTACGCCCGGCAGCCCCCGCGCCCGGCGGCGAGCCCGCACCCGCACCCGCGCCCGGGGCCGCGTCCGCACCCGGAGCCGTGTCCACGCCCGGCGCCGGTTCCTGGTTCAGTTTCGGCGCCGGAGCCACCGTGAAGATCCCGCCCCGCACCCGCGCCGTGGTCCCCTTCACCGTCACCGTGCCGCCGGCGTCGTCGCCCGGCGACCACCCCGCCGCGGTGATCGCCGCCGAAGCGGGCCGCGAGGTGGGCGTACGGGTCCACCTGCGGGTCAGCGGTCCCACCCTGGCCGCCCTCACCGTCGAGGACGTCGCCGTTCGGGGCCGGGGCGCGGCCTCGGTCGTCGCCTACACCCTCGTCAACCGCGGCAACGTCGCCCTCGCCCCCGAGCTGGACATCCGCGCAGAAGGCGCCTTCGGCGAGGTCCCCGGCCGCGGCCCGCGCTCCGTCCCGGTCGAACTGCTCCCCGGGCAGCGGGTCGAGCTGACCGAGCCCTGGCCAGGCGCCCCGGTCCTCGACCGGGTCCGTGTCACGGTCACCGTGACCGCCCCCGGCGGTGCCCGGGCCGCCGGGGCCGCCTCCGCCTGGCTCGTGCCGTGGCGGGCCGCCGGCTGGACGGGCCTCGGGCTGCTCGGGCTCGGCGGGACCGCGCTGGGCGCGCTGTTCCTCGTACGGGGCCGGCGCCCGCGGCGGGACCCGGCGGACGGCGGGGCCGCCGGCGGACCCTCCGGGACGCCCGGAGCGAGGACCCCTGCACCGGAACACGAACTGACGGGAGCCTCCAGGTGAGTGCCATGGCCGGCGGCAAGGCCGGCGGAACGTCCGGCGGCACGGTCGGCCGCACCGCCCGGTCCCTCCTGCTGGGGCTGGCGGCGTGCGCCCTCGCACTCCTCCCCGCGGTCCCGTCCGCCGGGGCCGCGGCCGAGGCCGAACCCACCGTGGCGCTCTCCCTCCAGGAGGCCGCCAAGGGCACCGAGCTCACCGTGACGGGCACCGGCTGGCGGGCCAGGACCCTCGTCATGCTGCTGGTCTGCGGGCAGAACATGATCGGCGGCACCAACAGCTGTGCCAACGCCGACGGGGCGGCCGTCTCCGTCGCCGAGGACGGCCGTTTCGCGGCGCAGCTGCCCGTGGTGGCACCGCCGAAGCCCTGCCCCTGCGTCGTCAACGTCACCTCCGTCAACGGGGACCGGTCCACCGTCGCCGTCCCCCTGAAGATCACCGACCATCCGGTGGCCGAGCTGCCCGCCGAATCCGGTACGGGCCGCCTCGCGATGCTCACGGGGGTCCGGCTGGAGGGCGAGGACGGGGTGCTGACCTGGTTCGGTGCCCCGGCCGCCCGGAAGTTCAAGGTCACCGTCGGCAACCTCGGCACCGCCCCGGTCAAGGACCCCGTCTTCCAGCTCGGCACCGCCCACGGCGTGTTCGCCCCGCTGTGGGAGGAGGCCCGCTGGAAGGGGACCGTCCCGCCCGGCGGCAAGGCGGAGGTAGTGCTCGACGTCACCCTCCCCGCGGGTGCCCACGGCGACTACACGATCTCCCTCAAGTACGGCGAGACCGTCGTGGCCACCCAGCCCTGGGGCGTGGCCCGCCCGTACGGCGTCCTGCTCTTCTGGGGCCTGCTCCTGGTGGTGATCCCGGCCGCGGTCTTCCGTACCGGCATGGCCGTCGTCGACAAGGTCCGGCCGCGCACCGGGCACGGCGCAGGCCGTCACCGGGGCGTACGGGCCGCCGAGGCCGCGGCGGCCGTCACGGCCCGGCTGCCCCGGTTCCCCGCGGCGCGCCCGGCCGGGCCGGTCCGGGCCGGGCGGCCGGCGCAGCCCCCAGCGGCCACCACGGCGGCCCTGCCGTGGTTCACCCCGGACAGCGCGCCGGAGACAGCACCACAGACGTCCGCACCGTCTGAGAACCGTTCGACGACGAAGGGACCATCGTGAAGAACCGACGGAGGGTGAGCGCGGCCCTGGTCGCGCTGCTGCTCGGCGGCGCGGGCCTCGCCATCACGGCTCCAGCCGCCCAGGCCGCGGAGGCCACGTTCAAGGTCAAGTGCGTGCCGCCGGCCGGCGGCGGCTCCCCGGTCGAGGGCGAGACCACCGCCAGGGTCACCGCTCCGGCCACGGCCAAGGTGGGTGACGAGGTCGAGGTGTCCTGGGAGACGGTCAAGCCGGCCTCGAACAACACCGACCTGATGGACATCCCGCAGGACTCCGTCCAGCCCACCGGCTGGATCACGGTCGGCGGTGGCGGCGGGGAGCTGAAGGTCGTCGGGGAGAAGAAGAACCCGCCGATCCCCAAGAAGGCCCCCATGCAGATGTCCACGATGAAGGGCAAACTGAAGCTCACCAAGGCGGGCAGGATCAGCCTGACGCCCGGCAAGTACGACGTCGCCGTCACCTTCTCCTTCGGCACGTTCGTCACCAAGTGCGCGCCGGTCGGCGAGGTCAAGGGCGGGGCCGTCATCGAGGTGTCGGGCGGCTCCAGCGGCGGCACCACCTCGGGCGGCACCACCTCGGGCGGTACGACGGGTGGCACCACCAGCGGTGGCACGACGACCGGGGGCACGACGGCCGGGGGCACCGCCTCGGGCGGCTCCACCACCTCGGGCGGCAGCGGCGGCGGAGGCGGCCGGACCGACTTCCCGGGCAAGGCGGTCGAGGTGAGCTTCGACTGCGGGGCGGTCGTCCCGGGCGGCATCAAGACGCCGGTCACGATCAACGCCAAGAAGAACGGCGGCAGCTACGACCTCACCGTCAAGACCGCCAAGGGCGCGATGGCGGCGCCCATGGCACTGCCCGCCGGAGCCCTCAAACCCTCGATGGACGTGAAGCTCGGCGGCGCGGACAGCGGCACCGTCAAGGTCTCCGGCCCGGCCAACGCCGAGCCCATCCCGGACAAGGCCCCGGTCAGCCTCAGTGACATGACCGGCACCTACAAGCCCGGAAAGTCCGGGAAGGTGACGCTCAGCCCGGACCAGCTGACCATCGACGTCACGATGGCCCCCGGTTCCACGCCGATCAACGTCCCCTGCAAGGCGACCAGCAGCGGCGTCTCGCTGGAACTGGACACCACCGCCCAGCCGGGCGGCTCCGGCTCCTCGGCCGGCGGCACCGGCAGCACCGGCGGCGCCGCCTCGGGCGGTCTCGCCGAGACCGGCGCGGAGGACGAGGGCGGCATCAAGGCCCTCGCCCTCGTCGCCGGCACGGTGATCCTGCTCGGCGGCGCGGTGTTCACCTTCACCCCGTGGCGCCGCCTGCGCGGCACCCGCTGACACAGGCGGACGGCCCGGCACACCGGAAGGTGTGCCGGGCCGTCCGTCCGACGGAGCGGGACGCGTCAGTTCATGTCGCCCATGAGCGCGTTGACCTTCTTGCGGTACATGAAGATCGCGCCACCGGCGGCGACGGCCGCGAACGCCTGGAAGAGGATCACGCCGACGCCGTTCAGCTGGACCTCTGCCAGACCGAGCAGACCGGTGATGCAGTCACCGGCGGTGACGGCCAGGAACCAGACGCCCATCATCTGGGAGGCGTACTTCTGCGGAGCCATCTTGGTGGTGACCGACAGGCCGACCGGGGACAGGCACAGCTCGGCGATGGTGTGCATCAGGAAGATGAGCACCAGCCACCACATGGTGACCTTGGTGTCGTTGCCGGCGGTCTGGCTCAGCGGGATGGCGAAGACGAAGAACGAGGCGCCGACGATGACCAGGGCCACCGAGAACTTCACGATGGTGCTCGGCTCGCGGTTGCGGCGGGCCAGGGCCACCCACATGGCGGCGAAGATCGGGGCCAGGGCCACCACGAACAGCGGGTTCAGCGACTGGAAGACGGTGGTCGGGACTTCCCAGCCGAACAGGGCGCGCTCGGAGTTCTTGTCACCGAACAGCGAGAGCGTCGAACCGCCCTGGTCGTAGATCATCCAGAAGACGGCGGCGGCCACGAAGAACCAGATGTAGGCGCTCATCCGGGTCTGCTCGACGGGGGACAGGTCCTTGTCCCGCTTGATCCGGGTGAGGACCGCGACCGGGATGATCAGACCGGCGATGGTGATCGGGTACAGCGCCCACTTGATGGTGAACATGTCCGCCGCGACCACGACGCCGTAGAAGACGGCGACGACGCCCAGGACGGCCAGGACCTTCGTGATCACGGCCTTGCGCTCGGCGGCGCTCAGCGGGTTCGGGACGATGCTGCTCTTCGGGCTCAGCGTGCGGCCCGCGAGCAGGAAGATGGCCAGGCCGATGCCCATGCCGACGGCGGCAAGCGCGAAGCCGAGGTGCCAGTTCACCAGCTCGCCGACCATGCCGATGCCGATCGGGGCGAGGAGGGCACCCACGTTGATGCCGATGTAGAAGATCGTGAAGCCACTGTCACGGCGCGGGTCGTCCGCGTCCTTGTACAGGTGGCCGACCATCGTGGAGATGTTGGCCTTCAGCAGACCCGAGCCCACCGCGACCAGCAGCAGACCGGTGAAGAACGCCAGCTGGCCGGGGACGGCCAGCGCCACGTGACCGGCCATGATCACGAAGCTGGCGATGGTGACCGTCTTGCGGGCGCCCCAGACGCGGTCGCCGAACCAGCCGCCGGGCATGGCCATGAGGTAGACCATGGCCACGTAGACGGAGTAGATCGCCGTGGCCGTCGCCGCGGTGAAGCCGAGGCCGCCGCCCTGGCTGCCGGTCGCGGCGTCGACACCGCCGGAGACCAGGTACAGAACGAGAAGCGCACGCATGCCGTAGTAGGAGAAGCGCTCCCACATCTCGGTCATGAACAGCGTGGCCAGGCCGATCGGGTGGCCGAGGACGGTCCTCTCGTGAGCGGGGCTCGGTGAGGCCGTCGTCAGGCTGGAAGCCATGGTCGATCCTTGCTTGCTCGGGACGCTTCGGCTTCGTGAGCCCATCCGCGCCCGGTGGGGGGTGGGGCCCGGCCCACAGGTCATTCACTGCCGTCAAGGCCGGCCGGTATCAGTCTCTGATCAAGACTGCCCGTCCGGTTCCGGACAGAAATAGAGACCTATGTGCTGCTTTTCGGCACAAAGGTCCCTGAGGTACTGCATCAGGCGTCTCGCCACCATACGACACGACAGTGCGGCATATGAAAGGACTTGAGAGATGGATCACAAGGCGAGTCGGGAACCGTTCGGCCATATTCGAAGGCGCGCAGCCGTTCATAAGCCCAGATAGGAAGGGGTCTGCAGGCAGGCCTCTCGATTCAGTCGCCGCGGACTACCATCACCCACATGACGCGTGTACTGCTCGCCGAGGACGACGCATCCATTTCGGAGCCCCTGGCCCGCGCTCTGCGCCGGGAGGGGTACGAGGTCGAGGTCCGGGAGGACGGCCCCACCGCCCTCGACGCCGGACTCCAGGGCGGGATCGACCTCGTCGTCCTGGACCTGGGCCTGCCGGGCATGGACGGACTGGAAGTCGCCCGCCGGCTGCGCGCCGAAGGACACGGCTTCCCGATCCTGGTCCTCACCGCCCGGGCGGACGAGGTCGACACCGTCGTCGGCCTGGACGCGGGCGCCGACGACTACGTCACCAAGCCCTTCCGCCTCGCCGAACTCCTCGCCCGGGTCCGGGCCCTGCTCCGGCGCGGCTCCACCGAGGCCGCCCAGCCCCCCGCCACCCACGGCGTACGCATCGACGTCGAGTCGCACCGCGCCTGGATGGGCGAGGAGGAGCTCCAGCTCACCGCCAAGGAGTTCGACCTGCTGCGCGTCCTGGTGCGCGACGCCGGCCGCGTCGTCACCCGCGACCAGCTCATGCGCGAGGTCTGGGACACCACCTGGTGGTCCTCCACCAAGACCCTCGACATGCACATCTCCTGGCTGCGCAAGAAGCTGGGCGACGACGCCGCCAACCCCCGCTACATCGCCACCGTCCGCGGCGTCGGCTTCCGCTTCGAGAAGAGCTGACCCCAGGGGATGCGCCGCCGCCTCATCCAGTCCACGCTCGCCGTGGTGCTCGTGGTGATCGCCGTCTTCGGCGTCTCCCTCGTCATCGTGGAGACCCGGACCATCACCAGCAGCGCCCAGGACCGGGTCGAGTCCGAGGCGCTGCGCCTCGTCGGCATCGTCGAGGCGAACGTCCTGGAGAAGAAGCCGAACAACCCCTCCGACCTCGCCGAGCAGCTCGACGCCGGGCACTACGCGCGGATCACGATCCCCGGGCAGCAGGTTGTGGAGGTCGGCGCGTCGATCCCCGACAGCGTCGTACGGGGCACCGCACGCGGCGAGCAGGGCGAGATCGTCGTCGTGGAGGAGGCCCGCTCCACCGTGACCCGGGAGGTCGTACGGACCCTGGCCGTGGTCGGCGCGGTGGCCCTGCTGGCCGTCGTGGCGGCCGTACTGCTCGCCGTACGGCAGGCGAACCGGCTGGCCTCCCCGCTCACCGACCTCGCCGAGACCGCGGAACGGCTCGGCTCGGGCGACCCGCGGCCCCGGCACAAGCGGTACGGGGTGCCCGAGCTGGACCGGGTCGCGGACGTGCTGGACTCCAGCGCCGAGCGGATCGGCCGGATGCTCACCGCCGAGCGGCGCCTCGCCGCGGACGCCTCCCACCAGCTGCGCACCCCGCTCACGGCGCTGTCGATGCGGCTGGAGGAGATCACGGTCACCGACGACCTGGAGACCGTACGGGAAGAGGCGACGATCGCCCTGACCCAGGTGGAGCGGCTCACGGACGTGGTGCAGCGGCTGCTCACGAACTCGCGGGACCCGCGCACGGGCTCCGCGGTCCCCTTCGACCTCGACGAGGTCGTCAAGCAGCAGGTGGAGGAGTGGCGGCCGGCCTACCGCAGCGCGGGCCGGGCCATCGTGCGCTCCGGGAAGCAGGGCGTACGGGCCGTCGGCACGCCCGGAGCGGTCTCCCAGGTGCTGGCCACCCTCGTGGAGAACGCCCTGATGCACGGCGGCGGCACCGTCGCCCTGCGCACCAGGGTGATCGGCAACCAGGCGGTGCTGGAGGTCACGGACGAGGGACCGGGCGTCCCGCCGGACCTCGGCAACCGGATCTTCGAGCGGGCCATCAGCGGCCGGAACTCCACCGGGATCGGCCTCGCGGTCGCCCGGGACCTCGCGGAGGCGGACGGCGGCCGCCTGGAGCTGCTCCAGACACAGCCCCCGGTGTTCGCGCTGTTCCTCAGCCGGACGGCCCCGGAACCGGCCGATCGGGAGAAAACCGTGCGCTAGTGCTGTGACCGGGCTGCCAGGCGGCCGGCAGGGCCTAGTTGTTCGCGGGCTCCGGCTCCGGCCGGGGTTCGGGCCGGCGCTCCGGCCGGAACGCGGGCGCCGGGTCCCCCGCCGGCTCGCCGGCGGGCGGGGCGACCGGCGGCAGGGCCTTGAAGACCCAGGTCCGGTACGACCAGAAGCGGAAGACGGTGGCCGTGCCGATGCCGATGAACTTGAAGACGTTGCTCGCGAGCGGGCCGTCCCAGCCGAAGCCGTAGGTGGCCGTGTAGAGCACGCCGTTCTCGATGACCAGGCCGATCGCGCTGAAGCCGGCGAAGAGCGCCATTTCGCGGGTGCGGCCGCTCTGGGCGCGGTCCCGGTAGGCGTAGTAGCGGAAGCCGAGGTAGTTCGTGGCGATGGCCACGACGGTGGCTATCACGCTCGCACGGACCACCTGGAGATCGGTGGTGTGCCGGATCAGGTTGAAGACACCCAGGTTGACCAGGACACCCAGGCCCCCGACCGCCCCGAACCTGGCGACCTCCCTCAGGAGGCCGCGTGCGCGTTCGAGGACCGATCCGCCCTGCGTGGTCATCAGTAGGCCAGTCCCTGTCGGTCACCGCCCCCTCACGGGGCGTCCGGTGTTCTCCGTCAACCCACCCATGCTAAGTCTCCCCCCTGGGCTCCGTCTGTGCCTTCCGGCAGCCTGCGACGCACGGCACACCGGAGAACCGCGCCGGGACACCCCCCCCGGGGTCAGGTCCGGATGGCCGAATACCGGCGGATACCCTGGAGGAGTGACGTTCCCGGTAGTCGGCATGGTCGGCGGCGGTCAGCTCGCCCGCATGACCCACGAGGCGGGCATCCCCCTCGGCATCAGATTCAAGCTCCTCAGTGACACACCACAGGACTCGGCGGCCCAGGTCGTGAGCGACGTCGTCATCGGCGACTATCGCGACCTGGAGACGCTGCGCGCGTTCGCGCGCGGCTGTGACGTGATCACCTTCGACCACGAGCATGTACCCACGCAGCACCTGCGGGCCCTGGAAGCGGACGGCATCCCCGTCCGCCCGGGGCCCGACGCATTGGTACACGCCCAGGACAAGGGGGTGATGCGCGCCAAGCTCGACGAGATCGGCGCGCCCAGCCCCCGCCACCGGATCGTGAGCGATCCGGACGACGTGGCCGCCTTCGCGGACGAGGTCGGCGGATTCCCCGTCATCCTCAAGACCGTGCGCGGCGGCTACGACGGCAAGGGGGTGTGGTTCGTCCGCACCCCGCAGGACGCCGAGGCCCCGTTCAAGGCGGGCGTCCCGGTCCTCGCCGAGGAGAAGGTGGACTTCGTCCGCGAACTCGCGGCGAACATCGTCCGCTCCCCGCACGGGCAGGCCGTCGCCTACCCCGTCGTGGAGTCCCGCCAGGTGGACGGGGTCTGCGACACGGTGATCGCCCCCGCCCCGGACCTCCCCGAGGAGCTGGCCGGCGAGGCCCAGGCCCTCGCCCTGCGCATCGCGCAGGAACTCGGCGTGACCGGCCACCTGGCCGTGGAGCTGTTCGAGACCACCGACGGCCGCATCCTCGTCAACGAGCTGGCGATGCGTCCGCACAACAGCGGTCACTGGACCCAGGACGGGGCCGTGACCTCCCAGTTCGCCAACCACGTGCGCGCGGTCCTGGACCTCCCGCTGGGCGACCCGCGCCCCCGCGCCAAGTGGACCGTCATGGCGAACGTGCTGGGCGGGGACTACCCCGACATGTACGCGGCCTACCTGCACTGCATGGCCCACGACCCCCAGCTCAAGATCCACATGTACGGCAAGGACGTGAAACACGGTCGCAAGGTCGGCCACGTCAACACCTACGGCGACGACCTGGACGATGTGCTGGAGCGCGCACGCCACGCTGCCGACTACCTCAGAGGAACGGTCACGCAATGAGCACCACCGCCGCAGGCCCTGTCATCGGCATCGTCATGGGGTCCGACTCGGACTGGCCCGTGATGGAGGCCGCCGCCCAGGCCCTCGACGAGTTCGAGATCCCCTACGAGGTCGACGTCGTCTCCGCCCACCGGATGCCGCGCGAGATGATCGAGTACGGGGAGCAGGCCGCCGGACGCGGCCTGAAGGCGATCATCGCGGGCGCGGGCGGAGCCGCCCACCTGCCCGGCATGCTCGCCTCGGTCACCCCGCTGCCGGTCATCGGCGTGCCGGTGCCGCTGAAGTACCTCGACGGCATGGACTCACTGATGTCGATCGTCCAGATGCCGGCCGGGGTCCCCGTCGCCACCGTCTCGGTCGCCGGCGCCCGCAACGCCGGCCTGCTGGCCGTACGGATGCTGGCCGCCCACGACACGGAGCTGCTGGCCCGGATGCGCGACTTCCAGCAGGAGCTGAACGACCAGGCCACCGAGAAGGGCAAGCGGCTGCGCACCAAGGTCGCGAACGCGGAATCCTTCGGGTTCGGCAAGTGAGCGCGGCGCAGCGTCTGGCGGAGGCGCGCGAGCTGCTGGCCGAGCACCCCGTCGTGGACGGTCACAACGACCTGCCCTGG
The DNA here is from genome assembly GCF_001005295.1 of Streptomyces yangpuensis. Taxonomy (GTDB): domain Bacteria; phylum Actinomycetota; class Actinomycetes; order Streptomycetales; family Streptomycetaceae; genus Streptomyces; species Streptomyces yangpuensis. The sequence continues at coordinate 520,774 of NZ_LBMK01000004.1, forward strand.
GCGCTGCGCCAGCAGGTGCGCTACGACCTCGCGCAGCGGGACATCGCGGGCGACCAGTCCGCACACCTGCACACCGACATCCCCCGGCTGCGCGCCGGGGGTGTCGGCGCGCAGTTCTGGTCGGTGTACGTGCGGTCCGACTACGCGGGCGACGAGGCGGTCAGCGCCACCCTGGAGCAGATCGACGCCGTCGCCCAGCTGATCGACCGCTACCCCGGCGACCTCGTGCGGGCGCTGACGGCGGACGACATGGAGCAGGCCCGCGCCGACGGCCGGATCGCCTCGCTGATGGGCGCCGAGGGCGGCCACTCCATCAACAACTCGCTCGCCACGCTGCGCGCCCTGCACCTGCTGGGCGTGCGGTACATGACGCTCACGCACAACGACACCATCGACTGGGCGGACTCGGCGACCGACGAGCCCCGGCACGGCGGTCTGACCGACTTCGGCCGCGAGGTCGTCCGCGAGATGAACCGCGTCGGCATGCTGGTGGACCTCAGCCACGTCGCCGCGACGACGATGCGGGACGCCCTCGCCGTCTCGGTCGCACCGGTGGTCTTCTCGCACTCCTCGGCGCGCGCGGTCTGCGACCACCCGCGCAACATCCCCGACGACGTGCTGGCGCTGCTGCCCGCGAACGGCGGGGTGGCGATGGCCACCTTCGTCCCGAAGTTCATCCTCCCGGCGGCGGTCGAATGGACCCTGGCCGCGGACGAGAACCTGCGGACGCACGGTTTCCACCACCTCGACACCACCCCCGAGGCGATGGCCCTGCACCGGGCGTTCGAGGCGGAACGGCCGCGGCCGGTGGCCACCGCCGCCACGGTGGCCGACCACCTGGACCACATGCGGGAGGTGGCCGGGGTCGACCACATCGGCATCGGCGGGGACTACGACGGCACGGCCTTCACCCCGTCCGGCCTGGACGACGTGGCGGGCTACCCGAACCTGGTCGCGGAGCTCCTGGCACGCGGCTGGTCCACGGCCGACCTGGCCAAGCTGACCTGGTCCAACGCGGTCCGCGCACTGCGCGACGCGGAAGCGGTCGCGCGCGAGGTGTCGGCGACCCGGGGCCCGTCGAACGCGGTGCTCCAGGTTCCGTCGTCGAAGTAGCGCCGGTCAGGCCCGCGGCGCCGGGCGCCGCGGGCCGGGCGGGACTTCGACGACAGGGCCCAGGACACGGCAGCGGCGGCCGACGGGTGTGGTGACGGGGTGTGACCTGCGGTTCACTCGAACGCCACCCCTGCCGGGCGGCCGCGCGGCCCCGCGTGTCACGGTGGCAGCATCTCTCCCTGCTGCCGCCGAGACCGGAGCGAACGCCATGGCCGACCTGCAGGACGAACCCCACTCCGTGGGCATCGGGGCCGAGGACCTCCCGGCCCCCGCCGGACCCGGGACGCAGGCGAGCACCCTCGAACGGGCCGCCGCGCTGCTGTCCGTCCACCCCGTCGCCGACGGGTGCAACACGCTGGTCTGGACCCTGCGCCAGAGCCCGTACCACGACATCGAAACCCCCGACGCGGGCGTCGACACCGACATCCCGCGGCTGCGCGCCGGGGGAGTGGGGGCCCAGTTCTGGTCCCTGCTCGTACCATCGCAGGGCGGGCCGGGCGAGGGCGCGGCCGGCGACCGGGTGGTCTCCGAGACCCTGGAGCAGATCGACGCGGCGCTGACCCTGATGCGCCGCTACCCCGACAGCCTCTGCCTCGCGCTCAGCGCCGACGACATGGCGGACGCCCGCAACCGCGGCCGGATCGCCTCGTTCCTCGGGCCCGTGCCGGGCCGCACGCTGACGGACTCCCTGGGCGCGCTGCGCGCCTTCCACGCACTGGGCGTACGGATCCTCGCGCCCGCGGGAGCGCCCTGGGCGCAGGAGACGCTGACGGCCTTCGGCCACGAGGTGGTCCAGGAGGCGAACCGGCTGGCGATCCTGCTGGACCTCACGGGCTGCGAACCGGCGGTCGCCCACCGGGTCGCGAGCGCCTCGAAGGCCCCGGTGATCATCTCGAACACGGGAGCCGCCGCGCTGAACCCGCATCCGGGGAACGCGACCGACGAGGTGCTCGCCCTGCTGCGCGAGGCGAAGGGCCTCGCGATGGTCACCTTCGACACCGCGCGCACCGGGGACTCCCTGCACGCGGTGGCGGACCACCTCGACCACGTACGGGCGGTCGCGGGCCCGGACTGCGTCGGACTCGGCGCGGCCTTCGGCACCGAACCGCCGGGCCCCCGCCCGACGGGCCTGACCGACCCCTCGGGCTACCCGCGGCTGATCGCGGAACTCCTGGACCGCGGCTGGCCGGAGTCCGACCTGGCCCTCCTGACCTGGGGCAACGCCCTCCGCGTAATCCGCGACACCGAATTCACCGCCCGCCGCCGCCTCCAGTCCGGCCCCGCTGGCGTTTGAGGCGCGGGGCCGGGGGCGGAGCCCCGGGTCTTTCAGTGGCCGAGCCCCCCGCAGGGGTCAGGCTCGGGGCCGCCCCATCGCCCGGTACGTCCAGCCGGCGGCACGCCACCGCACCGGGTCCAGCGCGTTGCGGCCGTCCAGCACGAGCCGGTCGGTGACGACGGAGGCGAGCTCCGCCGGGTCGAGGTCGCGGAACTCGCGCCACTCGGTGAGGTGGAGGACCACCTCCGCGCCCTGGGCCGCCGCGATCGCGGAGTCCGCGTACCCGAGGGTCGGGAAGACCTGCCGGGCGTTCTCCATGCCCTTGGGGTCGTAGACGGTGACCTGTCCGCCCTGCAGGTGGATCTGGCCCGCCACGTTCAGCGCGGGCGAGTCCCGTACGTCGTCCGAGTCCGGCTTGAAGGTGGCGCCGAGCACGGCGACCCGCTTGCCGAGGAAGGACCCGCCGACGGCCTCGCGGGCGAGCTCGACCATGTGCCCGCGCCGCCGCATGTTGATGGAGTCGACCTCGCGCAGGAAGGTCAGCGCCTGGTCGGCGCCCAGCTCGCCGGCGCGCGCCATGAAGGCGCGGATGTCCTTGGGCAGGCAGCCGCCGCCGAAGCCGATGCCGGCACGCAGGAACTTCGCGCCGATCCGCTCGTCGTGGCCGATGGCCTCGGCCAGCTTGGCCACGTCACCGCCGGCCGCTTCGCAGACCTCCGCCATCGCGTTGATGAAGGAGATCTTGGTGGCGAGGAAGGAGTTGGCCGCGGTCTTCACCAGCTCCGCGGTCGGGAAGTCGGTGACGACGAGCGGGCTGCCCTCGGACAGCGGCGTCTCGTAGACCTCGCGCAGCACCTTCTCGCCGCGCTCGCCCTGGACACCGATCACGATCCGGTCGGGGTGCAGGGTGTCCTGGACGGCGAAGCCCTCGCGCAGGAACTCGGGGTTCCAGGCCAGTTCCACGTCCTCGCCCGCGGGGGCGAGATCCGTCAGCAGCTCCGCCAGCCGCCGCGCCGAACCGACCGGCACCGTGGACTTGCCGACGACCAGCACCGGGCGGGTCAGGTACGGGGCCAGCGAGGTCATCGCGGCGTCGACGTAGGACATGTCGCAGGCGTACTCGCCGTACTTCTGCGGGGTGTTCACGCAGACGAAGTGGACGTCGCCGAAGGCGCCGACCTCCTCGTAGGAGGTGGTGAAGCGCAGCCGCCCGGTCGAGCCCGGCAGCCCGGCCACGTGCTTGGCCAGCAGTTCCTCCAGCCCGGGCTCGTACATCGGCACCCGGCCCGCGGCCAGCATCTCGATCTTCTCCGGCACCACGTCGAGCCCCATCACCTCGAAGCCCAGCTCCGCCATCGCCGCGGCGTGGGTCGCGCCGAGGTAGCCGGTGCCGATCACAGTGATTCTGAGGGGGGCCATGGGTGCTCCAGAGGTGCGGGGCCGTTTGCGGCCACTGAGCATAGTCGGGCCCACCGGCGGGGACGGTCCCCAGGAGCACCGTCTCTGTCATGCAGCTCACGTGGCCCGTCCATATCGCCATCCGTGACCGGGACACTAAACTTGGGTTACTTAACGGTAGTTAGCATCACGTATCGCATGTCACTGGGGAGTGAGAGATCTTGGCGGGTTCTGCCGACTTCGACCTGTACCGCCCGGCCGAGGAGCACGACATGCTCCGCGAGTCGGTCCGCTCGCTCGCCGAGGCGAAGATCCTGCCGTTCGCAGCCGCCGTCGACGAGGAGTCCCGCTTCCCGCAGGAGGCCCTCGACGCGCTGGTCGCCAACGACCTGCACGCCGTCCACGTGCCCGAGACCTACGGCGGTGCCGGCGCCGACGCCCTGGCCACAGTCATCGTGATCGAGGAAGTGGCCCGCGTCTGCGCCTCCTCCTCCCTCATCCCGGCCGTGAACAAGCTCGGCTCCCTCCCGGTGATCCTCTCCGGTTCCGAGGAGCTCAAGGCCAAGTACCTCGGCCCGCTCGCCAAGGGCGACGCGATGTTCTCCTACGCGCTCTCCGAGCCGGACGCGGGCTCCGACGCCGCCGGCATGAAGACCCGCGCCGTGCGCGACGGGGACTTCTGGGTGCTCAACGGCGTCAAGCGCTGGATCACCAACGCGGGCGTCTCCGAGTACTACACGGTCATGGCCGTCACCGACCCGGAGAAGCGCTCCAAGGGCATCAGCGCCTTCGTCGTCGAGAAGGGCGACGAGGGCGTGTCCTTCGGCGCACCGGAGAAGAAGCTCGGCATCAAGGGCTCCCCGACCCGCGAGGTCTACCTCGACAACGTCCGGATCCCCGCCGACCGCATGATCGGCGCCGAGGGCACCGGCTTCGCCACCGCGATGAAGACCCTCGACCACACCCGCATCACGATCGCCGCCCAGGCGCTCGGCATCGCGCAGGGCGCGCTGGACTACGCCAAGGGCTACGTCCAGGAGCGCAAGCAGTTCGGCAAGCCGATCGGCGACTTCCAGGGCGTGCAGTTCATGCTCGCGGACATGGCCATGAAGATCGAGGCCGCCCGCCAGCTCACGTACTCGGCCGCCGCCAAGTCCGAGCGCGTCGACGGCGACCTGACCTTCTTCGGCGCCGCGGCCAAGTGCTTCGCCTCCGACGTGGCCATGGAGGTCACCACGGACGCCGTCCAGCTCCTCGGCGGTTACGGTTACACCCGTGACTACCCGGTGGAGCGCATGATGCGCGACGCCAAGATCACGCAGATTTATGAAGGCACGAACCAGGTCCAGCGGATCGTCATGGCTCGCAACCTGCCGTAGCAGGGTTTTCGCAGGTCAGAGGCTATCTGTGCTGCTCCGGGAGTCGTGATCGGCTTCCGGTCCGTTCGGGTCCGTTCCGAGCCTTTCCTGAGCGTCATGCTGGGGAAATCCTGGGCAGACATCGGGCGCGGAACGGGTGCTGACCTGCATAAACGACGAGGCCCCCGGCATCACGCCGGGGGCCTTCCGTATGGGTGGGGTCAGGCGACTTCGTCCCGCTCCGTGGGATCGTCCGCACCGGGCGTCAGCATGGTCGCGATGGCTGCGCGCCCGCGCTGCTCGGCCCCTTCGAAGATGTAGTGGTAGTGCTCGCGGAGCACGTCCGTGCTGCTGTGCCCCATCCAGTCGGCCACGTCGTTCTCAGGGACGCCCGCGTACAGCAGTCGGGAGCCGTAGTAGTGCCGCATGGAGTGCGGCTTGCAGTAGGGCACCTCGCCCTTCGTGAGGGCGACCAGCCAGATTTGCCGGTAGAAGTACGAGGCGTACACGTACCCGGTCCGGGTCACGTTCGGGAACAATAGGCGCTCCGGCCCCCACACACCGTGGTTCTTGATGTGCCTGCGCAGCTCGAACGCGACGTTCGGAGGGAGGGGCACAATGCGCCCTGGCTCCTCCTCGTCACGGGCCTTGACGTGCCGCCGCTGTAGCGCGCTGTTCTTCCCTGACTCGGACTCGCCGTCCTCGGCGATCTGGAAGTCAACGCGCAGAACCTCGGCCTGGGAGTCGATCTGATCGCGGGAGACCGCCATGGCCTCACCGATCCGCAGACCGCATCCCGCCATGAGCCAGAGCATCGCTCGGTACCGGGGCGGGGCCCCGTTGAGCATCGCCAGGACTTCCCGAGTCGTCAGCCGCCGGGCGTTGCTCTTGTGCTCGCGGATCTCCTTGGCGCGGCTGCCCGCGTGCCTGATCTTCTTGCACGGGTTGCGCCCGATGATCTCGTTGACGACGGCCCAGTCCATCATTCCGGAGAAGAACGAGAACCGCTGGCGCCGGGTACGAGCCGAGAGCTTGCGGTCCTGCTCCATCCACAACAGCCACTGCTCGATGTCCGCGACCTTCAACGACACGATGGAGCGGGCCTTGAAGAACGGTTCGAGGGTCGTGTTCTGGATCGAGCGGTACTGCTTCTTGGTGCTGTTCTCCAGCTTCCTTTGATTCGTCCACTGCTCCCAGACCGCCGTCACCGGCTGCTTCCCCAGCTTGTCGTCCAGGTAGGTCCCGGCGTCTAGCTCCTGCTCCTTCCGCTTCCGGTGATCGTCAGCGCGCTTCTTCGTCTCGAACGACTTCTGCCGCTGCTTGCCGTCCGGGTCGTACCAGAACGTCGTCCACTTCTTCGGGTCGTCCTTGGAACGAGCCACCCATGCCCTTGCCACGTGCCGGCCTCTCTCGTCGTGAATGGGCCGCCCCCGTGCCGTTCGCGGCTGCCCCCTCCCACAAGTCTGCGCACTGACCACCCTGGGTTGTCAACACCGGGTGGACCGCCCTGGGTGGTGTATGGTCGGGGCATGCGAGCAGACGAGAGTGGATTCGAGATCACTCAGCAGTACGGGGGCTGGGTGGTCCGGCTGTGGTGGCCGGAGGGGCCTGTCACGGGTGGTCCGCAGCGCATGACGGTGGAACCGGCCGACGATGCCGAACCCGGCGACGTCGTGCGGGGCATCTCCACGACCGTTCTCCGGAGGCTGGACATCGCTGCCGCCATGCAGCTGGCCAGGAAGGCGCCGGAGGCTCAGAGGACCCTCCAGGACTTCACGCAACGGCTAGACGCCTCGGGTGAGGCCGCAGGGCGCCTGCTGGCCGAGGAGGGCGTCTCGGAGCGCTACCTGGCGACTCTGGCCCTGACCTACTCCGCGATGGCTGCGGGCGGGGCCCCTGCTCCGGTCCCGTGGCTTGCCCGGCTGATCCAGCGGCGCCCGGAGACGGTCAAGGACCACTTGAAGAAGGCGCGGAGGGACGGCTACCTGGGCACGGTGGTGGGCAAGGCCGGTGGAGAGGTGACCGACAAGGCCAAGTCGGTGCTGGACTCTACGCGCGGTAGAGCGAAGGACGCTCGGCTGCCTGGTCAGGGCTGAGACCGTCCACGGTCAGGTTGCCGGTCCACAGGTGGTCTCGGTTGGCGTAGGTGGTTTCGAAGCTGACGCGCTTCCCACCGGGCACCAGCTTCCAGCCCTGGTCGTGGAACTGGGCGATACGGTCGCTTCCGCAGACGAACGCCCGGGTCGCCTGGATCAGAATCCACTGTGCGAGTTCGGTTTCCTTGGCTGCGGGCCTGCCACAGGAACGGGCCATCTGCCACAGCCGTGGCCACTCGACACCGGGGGTCAGGGGGCCGATCACGGCCACGTCCCCGATCCGTCGTTCGTCAAGATGGTGGGTGGCGTAGCCGAAGACCGTGCCGAACATCGCGAACACCGTGACCCGACCTCGTCCCGTCAGGCCCTCGTCTTTGCTGCTCATCTTTGGAACCCTTGGCTGTGGCGGTCCGGGCGCCTTAGCCACGCCCGGACCGCCTCCGTTCAGTGGGAGTGGATCAGCAGCCGTCGCCGTCACCGCAGCACGCGGGCGGGTTGCAGTCCTTCGCCGCGCCCCACAGCCGGTCATCGACGTGGAATCCGGCGGCCTTGACGCGGTCCACCACGGAACCGATCAGCGGGCGGGTGCGGACGGTGGCCTTGGGCTCGTGTCCGAGGAAGAACCCGAACTGTTCCTCGCACCATGTGGCGTACGCCTGGGTGTGGAGGACGAACGAGTGCCATCCGGGGTCCACCGCGTCGGACGGGGTCATGTCGAACGCGCGGGTGTCGCCCATGACCTTGAGGAAGGCAAGGGCCTGGTCCACGATCCGGCGGGCGGTGGACAGCTCGTGTCCGTACTCCTCCGCGCAGAACTCCGACACCCTCTCGAACAACTCGGGACTGACGAGGTCCCGCCCGTGCCGTAAGGCGACGGGGGATTCCAGCATGGTTGTCATGTCGTTGCTCCTCTCGGGTTTGATCAGGCTGCGGGCGGCGGCGGGAACGGGTTTCCGCCCTCTCCGGACTTGTCACCGGGGTCGGTCATTGCTTCACCTCCTTCGCGCATCGCGGGTCTGCCTGCCGCCGCAGTGAGGGGTAGCGATGGCAGGAGTCGGAAGGCCGGCTCAGGGAGCCGAGGGGAGGCGGAGGGCTTCCGCGATCTGCTCCACGACCTGGGCGGGCAGCATGCCCATGTGCACGTACGGGTGGCCGTTGTGGGTGACGGTGGGGCGTATACCGCTCCACGTCGACTCGGGAACCCCGAGGGTGGCCAGCGCGGCCCGTATCGCCTCAGCGGCGTTCACTGCCTGCTCACGGCCGTTGCGCCACGTCTGCATGTCCATCAGCGGTGCCCGGTGTCGTGCATCCGCATGAGGATGTCGCAGTCCGTGGAAGTCGTCTGGTCCCGCTCCATGTCGGCGGACTGCCGGAGCTGTGCCAGTCGCATGCACTCGGGACACCCAGGGATCGGGTCGGGTCGCGGGGCCAGTCGCAGCGGCAACGCGACCGACTCTTCGTGCCACCTCTTGGGTTCCGTCATGGTCATGCTGCGCCCCTCCCGATTGCCTACGAGGTCGATGGAACGACCCTAGAAAGCGGGCAATGTCGCGGGCCACGGTCTTGCACGAGCTTGCACACGAACTAATCCAGGGACGTGATCGCATCCGAGATCAGAGCCCGGGCGGGTGCACCGTAGACGGCGAGCTTGGACAGCTCGGAGAACGCCTTGGCGTACGTGGCCACCTCGCTGGGCGCCGTGACGTTCACTGCGGCCGTGAGCAGCTCCACGCTCGCTTGGCGGCCGTCGAAGAGGTAAAAGGCTTCCAGGGGCCAGACAAGCCGCTGGGTCGTGAATGGGATCACTCCGAGACTCACGTTCGGAAGCGCCATGACAGCCAACAGGTAGCCGAGCTGCCCAGCCATGGTGGCAGCGTCGCCAATGCGATAGCGGAGCACCGTTTCTTCCAACAGAAGGGCGAAGCGGTGGTTGCCGTCATGGAGCACGCGTGAGCGTTCGATTCGGGATGCTGCCGCCGTCTGTGAGTCATCAGGGGTGTCTTGAAAGGCAGCAATCGTCGATAGCAGAGCTGCCGCGTATGCCTCGGTCTGGAGCATGCCCGGCACCACGTTCGAGCAGTACACGCGGAAGTGGCGGGTCTGCTCGTAAAGAGGGACAACCTCCTCCTGCGCCCGGCGCATGCCGTGTCTGTGCAGTTTTTGCCAGTGGACGTACATCTGGTCGGCTTGGCGGTTCGCCGCGATCAGGTCGTCTGTCTGGTCCTCTGCTCCGCACGCTTTGCACCAAGCGCGGATGTCGGCGGCCGATGCTGGGGTCTTGGCCCGCTCAATGCGGGACGACTTCGCGGGACTCCAGCCACACCGAAGAGCCAACTCATGCCCGGTCAGCTCCGCGTCTTTGCGGAGGCCCCCGAGACGGGCGGCGATGGCTTCACGGGCAGCCTGGGCGCTGGACGAGGGGGACGCAGACATGAGTGGGCTCTTCGTTTTCCGTCAGGTCAGATCGTGTACTTCTCGTGCGGGATGCCGCGCTCCCAGACCGCCTCGAACGCAGCCGAGGCCAGTCGTGCCACGGCGGGTTCGGAACGAACCTCCCAGCCAGGCTCGGACCAGTTCCCATCACCGGAGAAGTGATTGAAGAGCACGATCTCGCCGTCGAACACCCAGCAGTCGTTTCCGGGAAGCGCGATGTCCGAAGCCTGCCGCCTGGGGAGCCAGCGAACCTGCTCTCCGGCGTGCAGGTTGACCACGGTGCCGGCGTGCTCGTACCGGATGTAATCCGTTACCGGTTCCGACACAACGCGAGCGCGGCGGACCGCCACGCCTCGGGCGACCGTGCTCCGAATCAAATCGACCCACGGCGTCCAGTAGGAGGACGTCGGGTCAATGTCGCGCTGGCCCGTGCGCTTCCAGCTCTCGAAGTCCTCAGCCTCATCCCCGACGCCGTACGAGTCGCGCAGCTCCAGGTGAACAGCCGAGTGCTTGGCTGCGGCCAGCAGCTCGTTAAAGCCCGGCTCGTTCTGCGACATCGCACGCCTTCCTGAGCATCGGCACCATGCGGGCCGGAATCCGAATCACGGCTTCGTGCGGCGGGATGCCCGGGGCGTGCCCGGCAACCTCGAACGCCGCGCACTCCGACTCAAGCTTTTCGTCTGGCTTCCAGCCCTGAAGCACCAGCTCCCCCTTCTCCTCGTCCACCCACACGGTGGGGGAGCCCTGCTGCCCGGTGTCTGGATCAATCCCGATGAACCGTAGTGCCATGACTGCCTCCGGTGTCGAGTGGCTTACGCCAACTTGCATGAGCGTCATCCCTGCACCGCAGGGGCGTCAAGGGGGCCGCCGGAGCCCCGTAGTACGAGTGGCAGACACCACAGCGGTCTGACCAGGAGAGACAGGCAAGTGATCACGGGGGAATCCTGGGGAGGCACCCTTTATAGGGGTGTCCGTGCAGGTCAGCGCCAGATGCACCGTGAAGCACGCAGATTTATGAAGGCACGAACCAGGTCCAGCGGATCGTCATGGCTCGCAACCTGCCGTAGCCGCAAGCCTGCGACCTGCGCGTACCAGGACGACCCCCGGCCACGGCCGGGGGTCGTCCCGGTCCGGGCCCCTGCCCGCGGCGGGCGCCCGCCGACACATCCGGCACCGGCTTCCGGGCGCCCCCGGATGGGCTAAATTTGGACCTTCGTACGCCGGAATCGGTTGGGGAGAACGCAATGACGGAAGCGATCCTGCTGGTCGGCGGACAGGGGACACGGCTGCGCCCCGTGACGGTGAACACACCCAAGCCCATGGTCCCCACGGCAGGCGTCCCGTTCCTCGCCCACCAGATAGCCAGGGCCGCCGCCGCCGGTGTCACGCACATCGTCATGGCCACCTGCTACCTCGCCGAGGTCTTCGAGCCCTACTTCGGGGACGGTTCCGACTTCGGCCTCAGCCTCGAATACGTGGTGGAGGACGAGCCCCTGGGGACCGGCGGCGCCATCCGCAACGCCGGGCAGCGTCTGACCGGCGGCCCCGACTCCTCCGTCCTCGTCTTCAACGGCGACATCCTGACCGGCCTGGACATCCGCGGCCTGGTGGACGCGCACGAGGCGGCCGACGCCGACGTCTCCCTGCACCTGGTGCGGGTCGAGGACCCGCGCGCCTTCGGTCTCGTCCCCACCGACCCCGACGGACGGGTGCTCGCCTTCACCGAGAAGCCGCAGACGCCCGAAGAGATCATCACCGACCAGATCAACGCCGGCTGCTACGTCTTCCGCCGCAGCGTGATCGACTCCATCCCGGCCGGCCGCCCGGTCTCCGTCGAGCGCGAGACCTTCCCCGGCCTGCTCGCCTCCGGGGCCACGCTCCACGGGGTCACCGAGAACACCTACTGGATGGACCTCGGCAAGCCCGAGTCCATCATCCAGGCCTCCGCCGACCTCGTCCGCGGCGTCGTCCCCTCACCGGCCGTACCGGGCCGCCGCGGTGAGTTCCTGGTCCTGCCCGGCGCGCAGGTCGCCGCCGGAGCCAAGCTGTCGGGCGGCACCGTCGTGGGCGCCGGCGCCCGGATCGAGGCCGGCGCGGTCGTCCAGGGCTCCATCGTGCTCGACGACGCCGTCATCGGCTCGGACGCGCAGGTGAACGCCAGCCTGATCGGCGCCCGCGCCGCCGTGGGCGCGCGGACGGTGCTCGACGGCACCGTCGTCGGCGACGGCGCCGTCGTGGGCGCCGACAACGAACTGCGCGCGGGCGCCCGGGTGTGGTGCGAGGCCGAGCTGCCCGCTGCCGCCATCCGCTTCTCCCCGGACGCCTGATTCCCGGTCCGGGGAGGCGGGGCGGCACCCCGTCCGCGGTCAGTTGCCGCGGACGGTGACCTTCTCGTCGTTCTGGATCTGCTTCACCAGCTGCTGCACCTTCGCCTTGTCCCAGACGAGGTTGCCGCCGCGCTGACCGGAGATCGGCATGTTCATCGACACGCCGTTCCCGCCGTTGACGCCCTTCATCGCGAAGAACATCTGGCCCATGTCGTACAGGCCCATGTCCTTGTCGACGATGAGGGTGTCCAGGCCCGCGCCCAGCATCGGGTAGAGCGCGAACGGGTTCAGGATCGTCGACGGGGTCGCGGCCTGGTTGGCGAGCGCCGCCAGGAACTTCTGCTGGTTCTTGGTCCGCTGGAGATCGGACTCGGCGAAGGCGTAGCGGGTACGGACGAACGCCAGCGACTGCTCGCCGTTCAGCGTCTGCTTGCCCGCCTTGAAGTCGGCGCCGGACTTCTCGTCCTTGAAGCCCTGCTCGATGTCGAGCTCGACACCGCCCAGCGCGTCCACGATGTTCGCGAAGCCGGCGAAGCCGATCTCCGCGTAGTGGTCGATGCGCAGGCCCGTGTTGTGCTCGACCGTGCGCACCAGCAGCTCGGGGCCGTCCTCCGCGTACGCCGCGTTCAGCTTGACCCGCCGCCCCTGCGCGGGGAACTGCTTGCCGGACTGGGAGCCGACGAAGGAGGGGATCTCCACGTCCGAGTCGCGCGGCAGCGAGATCATCGTGTTCCCGCTGGAGCACTTCGCCAGGATCATCATCGAGTCGGTCCGCTTGCCCTCGGCCGAGCCCGTGTGGAGCTTCTTCTTCTCCTCGTCGGACATGCCCTCACGGCTGTCCGAGCCCACGATCAGGTACGTCGTGCAGTCGCCCTCCTTCGGCCGTTCGATGACCTTGGAGAGGTCGACCTCGCGGCGCACCTTGGAGTCGGCCCAGAAGTAGGTGGAGACGGACGTCACAAGGAGCGCGGAGACCAGCACGATCGAGCCGACCTTGATCCGCCTGCGCCAGTCCGGGGCCGGACCGGGCGCCCGCCCGGGGCCGTTCGGGCCCGACGGCCCGCCGGGACCCTGCGGCCGGCCCGGGGCGCCGCCGGAGGGCGAGCCGTACACCTGGCCGGTGTTGTAGCCGCTGTCGTAACCGCCGTACGTGTCGTGGCCGCCCGCCTGCTGCGGAGGGACGCCGGGCGTGGGCGGGGGCCCCGCCGGGCGCTGCGGCCGCGGGGGCGGCACGGGCTGCGGGGGCCGCGGCGGCTGCTGGGGCTGCCGCTGGATGTGCCGCATCCGCTGCACACCTTCGGGCTGCGGACGCGCGCTGCCGCGTCCGTAGGCGTCGTCACGACCTTCTGGCCAGTCATTCATGCGCCCAAGGATGCCTGCCGGGGCGGCGCCTGCGACAGCCCGGGGGAGGATCCGTACCGGTGCTGTTGCAGAGCTGATGCCTGCGCGCCCCATCTAAGGTGTCCGTATGACACAGATACCGGGCGAGCTGCCCGGGAAGCCGACCGCTGCCTCCCGGACGACCCTCAGCCACATCATGACCGCCAACGACACCAACCTCCTGGGCACGGTGCACGGTGGCGTCATCATGAAGCTGGTCGACGACGCCGCCGGCGCCGTGGCGGGCCGTCACTCCGGTGGTGCGGCGGTCACCGCCTCCATGGACGAGATGGCCTTCCTCGCCCCCGTGCGCGTGGGCGACCTCGTCCACGTGAAGGCCCAGTGCAACTGGACCGGCCGCTCCTCCATGGAGATCGGCGTACGCGTCCTCGCCGAGCGGTGGAACGAGTCCACCCCCGCCACCCAGGTCGGCAGCGCCTACCTCGTCTTCACCGCGGTCGACTCCGACGGCAAGCCCCGCCAGGTCCCGCCGGTGCTCCCGGAGACGGAGCAGGACGAGCGGCGCTACCAGGAGGCCCAGATCCGCCGCACCCACCGGCTCGCCCGCCGACAGGCCATCATGGCGCTGCGCGAGGAGCGCGCCGCCCAGGGCTTCGACGACTGAGAGACGGCCCGCGCGGGGCCCGTACGGCCGCCGTGCCGCCGGCGTACGGGCCCTCCGGCTCCCGCGTACGGGCCGTCAGCTCCCGCAGACCACCTGGTCGCCGCTGACGACCCCGTAGGCGCCCTGGTATGGGTCCTCCGCGCGCACCGGAACCACCTTGCGGTAGTCGGCGCCCGCGATCACCGTGACCGTCCGGCCCTGCCGCGCGACCGCCCGCAGCTCGCTGCCCGGCAGCGCGGTCGCCACCGACCGCGCCGAGCGGTCCCAGCGCGGGTCGTAGGTGATCACCGTGCGCTTGACGTCGCGGCTCGCGCCGTTGCCCGGGGCCCGCGTGGTGTCGAAACCGGTGGCGCGCAGCGCGGCGTCGACGCGCCCGCCCAGTCCGTCGATCCGCGTCCCGTTCTCCACCTGGACCCGGACCTGCGCCGGGGGTACGTCCACCGGTACGGCGGCGGGCCGGCCGGCGGCGGCCTTCCCGGGCCGGGCCGGGGCCAGCGGCCGGTCCTCGCGCAGCGCCTCGAAGAGCCTGGCCGCCTTCGGCTCGTCCCACTTCACGGTGGAGCCGATGCCCTTGACGCGGTACGAGGGGCTGCCGATGGGCACCGAGGCGAACTCGGAGGAGGAGGGGGTGAAGTCCCGCATCGCCTGCCCGAGCGCCAGCATCTGTTCCGAGCCGAAGCCCCGGTCGGCGCGGACCGAGCCGAGCAGGGTGGAGCTGAGTTCCTTGAACTTGACCGGGTTCAGCAGCACGCCGCCGCCGGTCGCCTGCTTGATCAGGGCGGCGACGAACCGCTGCTGGCGCTGCATCCGGCCGAGGTCGGAGGCGCCGTCGACGTGGCGCGAGCGCACGTACTGCAGGGCCTGTCCGCCGGTCAGCCGGTGGGTGCCGGGCAGCAGGTCGAGGCCGGTGTTCGGGTCGCGCATGGTCTTGGCGGTGCAGATCTCCACGCCGCCCATCGCGTCGACCGTCTTCATGAAGCTGGTGAAGTCGACCTCCAGATAGTGGTCGATCTTCACCCGGGTCATGTTCTCGACCGTCCGCACGGTGAGGTTGGGCCCGCCCTCCGCGTACGCCGCGTTCAGCCTCACGGGGTGGGGTTTGTGCGCCTTCCCGGTGACGAGGTCGCGGTGCGCGGGCACCTCGGCGTAGCTGTCGCGGGGCAGGCTGACGACGCTCGCCCGCTTCCTGTCCGCCGACAGGTGCACCAGCATGATCGTGTCGGTGCAGTGGCAGGGCGCCCCGCCCAGCCGGTACTCGCGCTTCTCCTCGGGGCTGACCTTCTCCCGGCCGTCGGTGCCCACCAGCAGGAAATTGATGCCGTGTCCGGCCTGCGGGCGGTTCTTCATGTCCTTGAACGGGTCCACCCGCTCGATCCCGGTGTCCAGACCGGTCATCACCGCGTGCCCGATGGCCCCGGAGCCCAGCACCGCCACCGACAGCCCGGCCGCGAGCCGCACCCCCCAGCGCGGCCGGCCCTCCCGGTGCCGGGCCGGTCCGCCGCCGCCGCGCCGCACGCGCTGCGGCCGGGGCGGCCCGGCTGGACGGATGGGACGGTGCGGCTGGGGCACGGTGGACACCTCCGCGGGAGCACAGGGATACCGGTCGAAGGACGGGCCGGCCTTCGGGCAGCTCAGCCGGCTGATTCGACAGAACAGTAGGCCCATACGATCAGCCGCTGTCCCTACCGATCACTCGGCGCGCACCTGGTTCCCCCGTACGCGGTAACGTGACACCGATACCCGACCTTGAAGGACCACATGCCCGCCCAGCAGCCCGCAGTCTCGGTGATCATGCCGGTGCTCAATGAGGAGCACTACCTCCGTGAGTCCGTCCGCCACATCCTGGAACAGGACTATGCGGGCGAGATGGAGGTGGTGATCGCACTCGGGCCGTCCACGGACCGCACCGACGAGATCGCCGCCGAACTCGTCGCCGAGGATCCCCGAGTCCACACCGTCCCGAATCCGACCGGCCGGACCCCGGCGGCGCTCAATGCCGCCATCAAGGCCTCGCGTCACCCGATCGTGGTACGCGTCGACGGTCACGGCATGCTCTCCCCGAACTACATCGCCACCGCGGTCCGCCTTCTGGAGGAGACCGGGGCGCAGAACGTCGGCGGGATCATGCACGCCGAAGGCGAGAACGCCTGGGAGGAGGCCGTCGCCGCCGCGATGACCTCGAAGATCGGCGTCGGCAACGCGCCCTTCCACACCGGCGGGCAGGCCGGCCCGGCCGAGACCGTCTACCTCGGCGTCTTCCGCCGTGAGGCGCTGGAGCAGCAGGGCGGCTACAACGAGGAGTTCATCCGCGCCCAGGACTGGGAGCTGAACTTCCGCATCCGCGAGGCCGGCGGGCTGATCTGGTTCTCGCCCGAGCTGAAGGTCCAGTACCGCCCGCGGCGCTCGGTCAAGGCCCTGGCCAAGCAGTACAAGGACTACGGCCGCTGGCGGCACGTGGTGGCCCGCTACCACTCGGGCTCCATCAACATGCGCTACCTGGCCCCGCCGACCCTCGTCTGCGCGCTCGCCGCGGGCGTGGTCGTGGGCGTGACCCTCACCCCGCTGGGCTTCGCCGTCCCGGCGGGCTACCTCGCGGCGATCACCGTGGGCTCCGTCCCGGCGGGCCGCGGGCTGTCGCTGGGGGCCCGGGCGCAGATCCCCGTCGCCCTGGCGACCATGCACCTGAGCTGGGGCTTCGGCTTCCTGACCAGCCCCCGGGCGCTGGCGGACAAGCTCATCGCGAGCCGCCGCCCGGCCGTGGTGCCCGGCGTCCCGCAGGCCTGAGACACAACGAAGGGGCCCGGCGCGGAAGCTGCGTACGATCGCAGTTCCCGCGCCGGGCCCCTTCCGTGTGCCCGTGTCCGCGTCCGCTGAGCTGCTACCAGGTGAAGCCGGGCTGGATCGGCATGCAGGCCTGGTCGTTGTCGCCGTTGAGGGCGTGAGCGGAGTCGGGGGCCTTGGTCGGGGCCGGCGGCGGCGCGGCCGGCGAGCCACCGGTCCGCCAGTCGTTGCCGACGAACACGACGATCCCGGCGACCTGGTCGGACTTCTGCACCGAGCCGGCGGGCAGGCCGAGGGCGGTGGCCACGGCGGCCGCGTCGGCCGCCTGGGCGTCGGTGGCGTAGCGGATCACCGAGGTGTCCTCGGCGGCCGTCTGCCTGTCGGCGACCACCTTGGTGAAGCCCTTGCCGGTCAGCAGGGCGGCGACCTCGCTGGCACGGCCGTTCACCCTGGACTGGGCGCCGTCCTTGCTCCCGGTCGAGTTGCGGACGGTGACCGCGATCTTCGCGGGCGGCGCGGCCGTGGCGGCGGACGTCGGGGCCGTGCCCGGCTGCTGGGCCGGGGCGGACGGCGAGGCCGGTGCGCCCGTGGCCGCGGGGGTCGCGGAGGCCGACGGGGAGCCGGAGCCCTGGCCGTCGAGGGCGATGTCCTCGCGGACCATCCGGAACAGGTCCTCGGCCTCGCCCGGCTTGGGCTCGACGCGGCCGTCCAGGCCGGGCCTGCTGCTGTAGATCCACGGCATGGTGGTCATGGTGATCCGGCCCGGCGGGACCTTCTTCAGCTCCATGCTGAGGTCGAACAGCTTGTCGATCTTGTTCAGGCCGGTGTCCACGACCATGGCCTCGATCGCCGCCTGCGCCAGGCTGTTGAGCTTGACCGGGTTGCTGAGCTTCGCGTTCTTGCGGAACTCCCGGGCCATCGAGTTCATGTACTGGTGCTGGGCGTGGGTGCGGCCTATGTCGGTGCCGTCCTCGAAGCCGTAGCGGGTGCGCAGCCACTGCAGGGCCGTCTCGCCCTGGATGACGCTTGTCCCCTTCGGCAGCTTCAGGCCGGAGCCCTTGCCGTCACGGGTGCGCGAGTGCACGTTCTGCTCGACGCAGACCGGGACGCCGCCGATGGCGTCCGCCATCCGGACCACGCCCTTGAAGTCGATCATCATGAAGTGATCGATGGGGATCTTGGTCAGTTCGGTCCAGGCGGCGACGGTGCAGCCCGGTCCGCCGCGCTGGATCGACTCGTTGGTCTGGACGAGGCCCTTGCTGGCCGGGTGCACCTTGCCGCCCGGTTCGGTGCACTTGGGCATCATCAGCATCGTGTCGCGCGGCATCGAGATCACGGACATGTTGGTGCGGTCCGCCGAGAGGTGCAGCAGCATCTGGACGTCCGCGAGCGGCGGGCCGTCGAAGGTGTCCGTGGCGCCGCCGAGGGCCTGGTTCTCCGCGTCGTCGCGCGCGTCGGAGCCGATCAGCAGGATGTTCAGCGGGGTCTGCCCGAAGGCGTTGGGCTTGGAACCGCCCAGTTTGTTCTCACCGAGGTTCAGCGCGTCCGTCTGGATGCTGCCGTTCAGGTGCCGGTAGTACAGGTAGCCGGCCGCCGCGGTCCCGAGTATGAGCAGGGACAGGACGGAGGAGATCCAGCGCAGGGCGCGCCGGCGGCCCCGCCCGGCGGGACGGGCACCGGCCCGGCCGGCCGACCTGGAGCCGTCCCTCGGCCGGGGCACGGTGCCGGGCGCGCCCGCCCCGCCGGCGGGTATGTCCCCGTCGGCCTGGGCGCTCGCCCCCTCCTCCCGCACGTCGCTGTGCCTCACGCGTATCCCCCTCAAGGTCCTTCTTGGTCGACATTGCGCCGGTCCGACCGGCCACGTCCCGCTACTTGGCGCAGATCGCCTTGTCGGCCTGCGCCTGCTGGACGTCCTTGGGCAGTTCCTGCGGAACCGGCGGTGCCAGCGGGCTGCCCGCCTTCTGGAAGTCCGGACCCAGTGTCAGCTTCATCGGGGTCTTCGACGCCGCGTCCGTCGTCCCCATCCTCAGTGCGGTCGCCGGCAGCCCGAGGGCGTCCGCGAGCGCCCGGGCCTGATCGGCCTGGTTGGGCGCGAACTCCAGCTGTGTGGCGGCGACCTTCTCGGGCGCGTTGCCCTGGTTGCCGGCCTTCGACATCCCCTTGGAGTTCTGCAGCCACTGCGCCGTGGTGGAGGCGGCGCCCTTGGGCCCGCCGCCGTTGTAGACGCTCACCCGTACGTCACCCGCGGGTGCCCGGTTGCCCTGGAGCAGCGCGTCCTGCTTGGCCTTCGCGTCCGCGTCGGCCGCCTCCTTCGCCGCCTGCTCCTTCTTCTCGACCTCCGTGAGCGAGACGTCTCCCCGGATCATCTGCAACAGCGGTTCGGCGAGAGCCTGGTTGACCACGACGGTCGCTTTGACCTTCTCGGCCGGATTGTCGAGCACCGGCAAGGTGGTGAAGGTGATGTTCTTGAGGTCGATGTCCTTCAACTCGCCCGCGAGGTCGGTGAGTTTGTCGATGGAGCCCAGTCCCTGGTCCACCGTCAGCGACTTGGTGGCCGCCTCCGCGAGCGAGAAGAACTTCTTCGGACTGGTCAGCGTCTCCTTGGACTTCATCTCACGCATCATCGAACCGAGGAACTGCTGCTGGGTCTTGATGCGGTCCAGGTCGCTCTCGTTGCCGAAGGCGTGCCGGGTCCGTACGAAGGCCAGCGCCTGCTCGCCCTGCAGCCGGTGCTCGCCCTGCGGCAGTTTGAGCTTGGAGTCCTCGTCGTCGACGGCCTTCTCCAGGCAGACGGGCACGCCGCCGACCGCGGTGCTGAGGGTCTTCACCGCGTTGAAGTCGACCATCATGAAGTTGTCGACCTCTATGCCGGTGAGCCCCTTGACCGTGCGCATCGTGCAGCCCGCGTCACGGCCCTCCTGGCCCAGGCTGTTGTTGAAGCGCACGCCCTTGGTGCCGCGGATCTGCTTCGTGGTGCCGTCCGGCTGCTTCGTCGGACAGTCCGGGATGTCGGCGATCAGGTCGCGGGGGATGGACAGCGCGGTGGCGTTGGAGCGGTCCTTGGCGATGTGGAACAGGATCGTGGTGTCGGCGTGGCCGACGCTGTCCTTGTCGCCGTAGCCCTCGTTGCCCGCACCGCTGCGCTTGTCGGTGCCGATGACCAGGATGTTGATGGCCTGGTCCTTCTTGAAGCCGCCGGTGCCCGCGCCCGCGATGTCGGTGACGCTGAGGTTGCCGTTGAGGTGGTCGTAGTAGAGGTACGCCGCCGCGCCGCCGCCGACCAGCAGCAGCGCCAGCGTCCCGCTGGTGATCAGCAGGGCCTTCTTGCGGCGCCCGCCACCGCCGCCCTTGCGCGAGCGGCCGCCCCTGCGGCCCCCCGGCGGGGTGTCGCCGCGGCGCGGCCCCGGCACGCCGGGGGAGGTGGTCTTGGGGGCGGCGGGTGCCGACGACGATCTGCGGGGAGCGGCGACCTTGGGCCGCTCTTGCGCTGCGGAGTCGTTCAGTTGCAGCTCGTAGTGGCCGGTGCGGGGATTGAGCACCCACTGGTCTGCGGGGTCGATCTCATCCGCCCGCCCACGGCTTTGCGCATCCACGGTTGCTCGAATCCTCCGTCGGGTGCCTCGCGACGCGCCTCCCCAAGGCGCACGGTCAACGATCCGGCTGCTGGTACCCGGTCTCCGGTCCGGCCGGGCACCGGATCGCTCACCTTATCCGTCCTGTTCGGCCGCAAACCATGGTGGTGACAAATTCCACTCCCCTTATAACGGGGCGAACTGCCCATCCCACTCGGTTCGGTCACCGGCTTTTTGGATTGCTTTACCGGCACTCGGTGTTCTCTGCGGTCGTTCCTGTGAAGGTAGGGATGGGCGCGGAGGGGGTCGAGGTTCCCTCGCCGGTCGAATTCCCTTCCGAAATCGCCTCCGAGGCGGTCGCGGCCGGCGTCGGCGCGGCGGTCGCCGGGGCCGTGGCCTGCGCCGACGCCTTCGGCTGCGGGGCAATCACCGTCACCGGTTCGTCCTCCCGCAGCTGCCGGAACAGCCGGGTCGCGTCCGGTTCCACCAGCTCGTCCCGATTGGGGTCTGGCGAGTAGGGCCGACGCGGCACGGTCAGGAACGTGACGCGATCGGTCGGTATGCCCCGTACGCCCCGTACGAGTTCGTACATGCTCCGCAGCGAGGCCAGTCCGGGGTCGGTGGTCACCGAGGACGTCGCCGCGTCCAGCAGCGGGTACAGCCGGGCCGGGTTCAGCAGAACGCCGTTGCTCTGCACCTTCTTGACGAGCGAGCCCAGGAACTGCTGCTGGCGCTCCATCCGTTCGGTGTCGCTGCCGTTGCCCAGGCTGTGCCGGGCGCGGACGAACCCCAGCGCCTGCTCGCCCCGCAGGGTCTGCCGGCCGGCCGGCAGCCGCAGCTTCGCCTGTACGTCGTCGACCGGCGCCTTGAGGCACACCTCGACCCCGCCCACGGCGTCGACCATTCGCTTGAACCCGCGGAAGTCGATGACCATGTGGTGGTCGATCCGGATGCCTGTGAGCTTCTCCACGGTCCGGATCGTGCAGGCGGCCCCGCCCCACTGGAACGCCCAGTTGAACTGTGCGAAGGAGGCGCGCGTGCGGCTCCCGTCCGGCTGCAGGCAGGAGGGGATCTCCGTCATCAGGTCCCGGGGTATCGACACCGCCGTCGCGCTCCTGCGGTCCTTCGGCAGGTGCAGCAGGATCGTCGTGTCCGAGCGCTGGGTGCCCTTGTCCTGCCCGTAGCCGGAGTTGCCCCGGCCCGAGCGCGAGTCGGAGCCGATCAGCAGGATGTTCCGGGCGCCCGTGGCGAGGGGCGCCGGCCGATCGCGCTCGTAGCGCTCCAGCTCGGCCGCGGCCGACGTGTCCTCGGTGATGTTCCCGTCGAGCTTGTTGTAGAGCCACCAGCCGGTGGCCGTCCCCGCCAGCACCAGCAGGACCAGCCCGAGGCCGATCCAGCGCAGCAGCCGGCGCCTGCGGTTCCGCGGAGGCCGTGGCTCGCCTCCGGCCGCATCGGTGCCGCCCGGTATGCCTGCGCTGTCCGTCACTGGCGTGCTTCCCCTCGCCGCTGCGAGCAGCCGTACGGGTGAGCACGGCCACTGCCGATCCTGCCCCCGGGGTGTCGTGGCAGCCCGGGGGCGGGGTCGTGTCTAGGGCCATGCGGGTGACAGATCGGCCGTTCCCGAGGTTGATCAGTCCGGGTGACGGGCCGCGCCCCGGTTTCAGACCGTGTGGGTGACGCGCTCGCTCTCGGTCCGCTGGGCCAGCGCCTCGGCGGAGAGCCGGTCCAGGTTCCGGCAGAGCACCACGGAGGCCCCTGCGGCCAGTGCGGCGTACAGCCCCGCGGACAGCCCCTCCCAGGTGTCGTAGCCCAGCCCGGTCAGCACCCGAGACCCCTCGCCCAGCCCGAGCTTCGCCGCGTCCTCGCGGGCCCGGTCGACCAGGGCCGTGTGCGAGAGCTCCGCACCGCCGACGACCAGGGCGGGGCCGGCGGGATCCACCGGGACGAAGGGCGCGAAGCGGTCGCCCTGCCCCGGCACCTCCACCGCGTAGTCCGCGAACCCCGCCGGGGGCTGCGGGAAGCGCCCGCCCAGCGGCCGCAGGGCGAGCGCCACCCGCTCGCCGCCGCACTCCAGCGCCTCCTCCAGCGTGTCCGGACCGCTGACCACGAGATCGGCGTCGCCCGGGTCCCCGCCCACCGAGGCCACGACCCCGACCGAGTCGCAGGCGAGCAGCCACACGGCGCTCTGCCAGTGCGCGGGGAGCAGCAGCGCGAGCCGGTCCCCGGGCTCGGCCCCCAGGTCGCCCTGGAGCAGGTTCGCGGTCTTGGCCACCCAATTGGCGAAGGTCGCGACGGACAATTCGACGCGTTCGCCGGTGGCGTCGTCGTAGAAGGTGACGAGCGGGCGGCCCGGATCGGCGGCGAGCGCGGATCGCAGCAGGTCGGCAGGGGTGCGGTCAATGGCGTTCACCCGGCACAGGGTACGCGGGGCCCTCCCCCGTACGGGGGTTCGCGGCTCCTCCGTACGGGGGAGGGGTATCCGCGGCGGAGCGGACGGAGCATCAGATCTCGGATGGCGCCCCGTGGGGAGCGTGCCCACCATCCTTTTCATGCGTGGATTCCTTGCTTCCTCGATCGGCGTCGCGACGGCCGCCGTACTGGCCCTGCCCCTCGCGCTCCCGACTCCAGCACTCGCCGAAACCGTCCCCGTGACCCCGGCCGGTTCCACCCAGTCGCTGCCGCTCGGCCCCCTGGGACCCGCGGCGGACCGCACTCCCGGCGTCCCCGGAATGAGCGCCTCGCCCCACGGTCCCGAGACGCAGGGCCTGGCCGCCCGTGAGGTCAGGACGTTCTCGATGGTCGGCGTCGTCTGGGACGACGTCACCAGCCAGCTCAACGGCCGCGTCCAGGTCCGTACCCGCTCCGTCCGGACCGCCACCTGGTCCGGCTGGCAGGACGTCGAGGTCCACAACAGCGAGCACGCGGCCGACCCCGACGCGGTGGAGCGCGACTCCGGCCGGGTCCGCGGCGCCACCGCCCCGCTGTGGGTCGGCGAGTCCGACGGCGTGGAGGTCCGCGTCGAGGCGGAACTGGGCGCCCCGGCCACCCGCGCCGGCTCCCGGCTGCCCTCGGGCATGCGCATCGAACTCGTCGACCCCGGCGCGGCCACGCCCGCCGGGGCCGGCGACGGCAAGAACAGCGGCCCGGCCGACGACAAGGGCGAGATGGTCGCGCCCGGCCTGACCATGCAGATGGCCGAGGCATCCGCGGTCAACGTGCCGCACGCCCCGCTCGGCGCGAACGAGATCACCGAGCTGAACAAGGCCGACTCCACCGCCGACGCCGTCTTCGCCGGCGACGGCGAACTGACCGCGGCGGCCGCCCCGTACATCGGCCCGCGCCCGCGGATCGTCACCCGCAAGGGGTGGGGCGCGGACGAGTCCCTGCGCGAGAAGGCCTTCGCCTACACGAACACCGTGAAGGCGGCGTTCGTCCACCACAGCGCCTCCGGCAACAACTACGCCTGCAAGGACGCCCCGGCGGTCCTGCGCAGCCTGTACCGCTACCACGTGGTCAGCAGCGGCTGGCGCGACTTCGGCTACAACTTCGCCGTCGACAAGTGCGGCACGGTGTACGAGGGCCGCGCGGGCGGCGTCTCCAGGCCGGTCCTCGGCGCGCACACCATGGGCTTCAACACGGACAGCATGGGCGTGGCGGTGCTCGGCACCTTCACCTCGTCCGCGCCCCCGGCCGCCGCCGTCGACGCGGTCGCCCGCCTCACCGCCTGGAAGCTCGGCCTCTTCGGCCGGGACCCGCGCGCGAAGACCACCCTGAAGTCGGGCGGCGGCAACCGCTACCCGAAGGGCCGGAACGTCTCGATGAACGTCATCTCGGGCCACCGCGACGGCTTCGCGACGGAGTGCCCCGGCAAGAAGCTGTACGGCAAGCTCCCCACGACCCGCACCTCCTCGGCCAGACTCCAGGGCCGCCCGTAGCCTCCGGCGGCGGGCCGGGGCGGCGGGCCCCGCCCGACCCCGTGGCCCCCGCGGCCCCGGGCCACGACCCCGTGGCCCCCGGTCCGGGCCACAGCCCACCAGCCCGGCCATGGGCCTCCGGCCCCGGCCCCGGGCCACGACCCTGGCCTCCGGCCCCGGCCACCGGCCTCCGGCCTTCGGCCCGGCCGGTGGGCGGGCGCGGGCTCGGGTTTCGGCGGGCGGGCTACGCTCGATCCATGGCCGGCCGCTTCGAACCCCTCAACCGGACCGTCGTGCGCGGCGGACGCACCGCCGTGCCGCCGGGGCGGGGAAGCCGCGCCGGCGGCGGGGGAGCGGCACGCCGCTGGACCCCCGACGGCCCCGTCGACCTCGGCCTCACCCTCGGCCCGCTGCGCCGCGGCCCCGGCGACCCCACGTTCCGCACCACACCCGACGGCTCCGTCTGGCGTGCCACCCGGACCCCCGACGGGCCCGCCACCCTCCGTGTCTCCCGCTCCGGCACGGACATCGACGCCGAGGCCTGGGGCCCCGGCACCGCATGGCTCCTCGACCGCCTGCCCGCCCTCCTCGGCGCGGGCGACGATCCGGCGGTCTTCGTCCCCCGCCATCGCCTCGTGCACACCAGCCACCGCCGCCGCCCCGGCCTGCGCCTGACCCGTACCGGCCTGGTGCTGGAGTCCCTGATCCCCACGGTCCTGGAGCAGAAGGTCACCGCCGACGAGGCCTACCGGGCCTGGCGGCGCCTGGTGCGGCAGTACGGCGAGCCCGCACCCGGCGCCCACGGGCAGGACCTGTACGTCATGCCCGACCCCCGCACCTGGGCGTTGATCCCGTCCTGGGACTGGCACCGGGCCGGGGTCGACGCCAAGCGTTCCGACACCATCGTCCGGGCCGTCCGCGTCGCGAACCGCCTGGAGGAGGCCGCGGCCATGGACCTGCCCGAGGCCGCGCGGCGCCTGGAGGCCGTCCCCGGCATCGGCCCGTGGACCTCCGCCGAGACCCTCCAGCGCAGCAACGGCCACCCCGACGCCGTCACCACCGGTGACCTGCACCTGCCCGGCATCATCGGCTACGCCCTCGCCGACGACCGCGACGCCGACGACGCCGCCATGCTGGAACTCCTCGCCCCGTACGCGGGCCAGCGCCACCGCGCGGCCCGCCTCATCCTCCTCGCGGGCCGCACCCCACCCCGCCGCGCCCCCCGCATGTACCGCAGCGACATCGGCCGCTTCTAGGGGGTGGGAGACCCCATGGCACCGGACACTGCGGGCCTGACCGGTGCTCCTTCGGTGAAAGGAACCAGCCCGTTCCGGCCGGGCGCCCAGGCCCGGCGGGCCCGCCGCAGGCGGTCCGTCAGCGGACCTCTACGAAGTCCTCCGGCGAGCGGCCCGGCCGCTCGGGCGGGGCCGCCGCCGGGTGGCCGACCGCCACCGTCCCCATCGGGTCCCAGTCCGACGGCAGGTCCAGCACCTCCCGCACCACGTCCCGGCAGAACATCGTCGAGGACACCCACGCCGACCCCAGCCGCTCACCGGCCAGCGCGACCAGCAGGTTCTGCACGCCCGCGCCCATTGCCACCACGAACATCTCCCGCTCCGCGGCGTCCCGCCGGGCATGTCCGTAGTGGTGCGCGCCGTCCGTCACCAGGCACGGCACCACCAGGTACGGGGCAGCCCGCAGCACGTCCCCGCGCCGTACCCGCTTGGCGATGGACTCCTCGGACCTGCCGTCCGAGCGCAGGTCCGCGATCCACGCGTCCCGCATCGCGTCCAGCAGCCGCACCCGCGAGGCCTCGGACTCCAGCAGCACGAACCGCCACGGCGTCGTGTGGTGCGGGGCCGGGGCCGTCACGGCGGCGGCCACCGCCCGCCGCACCGCGCCCGGGTCCACCGGCTCCGCCGTGAAGGCCCGTACGGTGCGGCGCTGCGTGACGGCCTCCCGTACCGCCTCCGAGGTCCCCAGCCGGAACATGTCGTCGGCCGGCGCCCGCACCAGGTCCCGCGCCGAGGCGCCCTCGCCCAGGACGTGCGCCAGGCCCCGTACGACGGCCACCGGCAGGCCGGCCGCCTTGCCCTTGACCAGGTCGCCGGCGGCGGCGAGCTCGTCCGCCGTCGCCACCACCGTCGCGCTCAGCGGATTGCCGTGGGTGTCGGTGCCGCCGCGCAGGTCGTCCAGGACCCGTACACCGGCGGAGCCGATGGCCACGTCCGTCAGCCCGTTGCGCCACGGCCGCCCGAAGGTGTCCGTGACGACCACGCCCACGTCCACGGAGAGCGTGTCGCGGACCCCGGTACGGATCGCCGCGGCCGAGGCGTCCGGGTCCTCCGGGAGCAACAGGACCGTGCCGGGGGCGGTGTTGGAGGCGTCCACGCCGGCCGCGGCCATCACCAGGCCCTGCCGGTTCTCGACGATCCGCAGGGGTCCGCGGCGCGCGACCACCCGTACGGTCTCCGCGTCGATGACGGCCTCGCGCGAGTCCGCCCGCACGATCCGGCCCTCGGCCTTGGACACGATCTTCGAGGTGACGAGCAGGACGTCACCGTCGCGCAGACCGGGTGCGGCCGCCGTGATCAGCTTCGCCAGGTCGTCGCCCGGCCTGACCTCCGGTATCCCGTCGACGGCCCGCACCTCGTACGAGGGCGCCGCCGTCACCGAGAGGCCTCCGCCAGCTCCAGCGCGGCCCGGGCCATTTCGGCGGTGGCCTCCAGATCGGTCATCATCAGCGGCACCGCACGGCAGGTGATCCCGGCGGCCTCCACCTCGGCGACGGCGTCGGCGTCGGAGGTGTCGACCAGCCAGCCGTCGAGCAGTTCGGTCCCGTAGTGCAGGGCGACCGCGGCGGCCGTGGACTCGACGCCCACCGCGGCGAGCACCTTGTCGGCCATCCCGCGTACGGGTGCACCGCCGACGATGGGGGACAGGCCCACGACGGGGGCGTCGGCGGCGGCCACGGCGTCCCGGATGCCGGGCACGGCGAGGATCGTGCCGACCGACACGACCGGGTTGGACGGCGGGAGGACGATCACGTCGGCCGCGGCGATGGCCTCCAGCACGCCGGGCGCGGGCTTGGCCTGTTCGGCCCCCACGGGTACGACGGCCTCCGCGTCCACCGAGGCGCGCAGCCGGACCCAGTACTCCTGGAAGTGGATCACCCGGCGCTCGCCGGTCCCGGCCTCGGTGATCGCGACGTGGGTCTCGACCCGGTCGTCGGACATGGGCAGCAGCCGGACGCCGGGCTGCCAGCGGTCGCAGAGGGCCTCGGTGACGGCACTCAGCGGGTATCCGGCGCCGAGCATCTGCGTGCGGACGATGTGGGTGGCGAAGTCGCGGTCGCCGAGGCCGAACCAGGTGGGTCCGACCCCGTAGGCGGCGAGTTCCTCCTTGACGGTGAAGGACTCGTCGGCGCGGCCCCAGCCCTGGTCCTCGTCGATGCCACCGCCGAGGGTGTACATCACCGTGTCCAGGTCCGGGCAGACCTTGAGCCCGAAGAGGTGAATGTCGTCACCGGTGTTGCCGATGACCGTGATGTCCGCGTCGGGCACCGCCGACTTGAGTCCGGACAGGAACCGGGCGCCGCCTATACCGCCGGCCAGAACAACAATGCGCATGCGGACAGTCTGTCAGCCGGGCGACGGGCGGGACCGGCAGGCCGCGCGGCTTCAGGCGGGGACGGACTCGGTTTCGGCCGGGGAGCAGGTGTGCATCGGCATCTCGGTCAGCCCGGGGAAGTAGACGTGCAGGCTGACCGCGCCTTCGAGGGTGTCGTTGACGACCTCGTGGGCGTAGCCGGGGGCGAAGACGCGCTGGCCGCCGGCGCGGTGGGTGAGGCGTCCGCGCGAGGTGTGCTCGGTGAGCTCGCCCTCCAGGACGGTCAGGACGCCGGAGGAGGCGCCGTGGTCGTGCAGGCCGCTTCCCTGGCCGGGTACCCAGCTGAGCAGCCAGACCTCGTAGCCGGGTCCGGTGCGCAGCCGGTGGTACCAGCGGGTGGTGGCGTCGTACTGGACGAGGTGCTCCCAGGAGGCGCGGTCCTCGGCGATGGAGCGGGCCAGGCCGACGAACTCGGCGACGGTGGCCGGGTGTTCGCGGGCGGGCTGGAGGAGGTGCTGGACGGCGAGGATGTCGCCGGCGATCTGGAGGTCGCTCTCGACGGGCGCCGGTGCGGTCGCGGGGACGGCGGCGGGTGCGGCGGCGGCGTTGATGGTGCTGTTCATCGGGGTGTACCTCGACGGATGTCAGTCGTGCTGGCGGTCGCTGTGGGGTGGGGCCGGAGCTCTGGGGAGCCGAGGCTCCACGGGCATCAACAGCAGCAACAGCAACAGCGAACCTGGGCAGCGCACAGGAACCCACGAATGGGGGTCCGGGTGGTGGCTGCGGGCGCTGACATGCGAACAAGGAGAACGGGTCCGGGGTCCGGCTGTCAACCCAATGTCCGCTTTGGGGTAAAAGTTTCACCTCATCCGGTTGCTGTGCGCGGAGAAAGGTTTGTGCAGTCCGCGGCAGGGGAGGTGGCGCTGCGCCGGGACTCAAACCTGATTCAGTCATGTCGTGACCTGAATGTGATCTACGCCGCTCTTCGGGGGTGATCGCAACCCCGCTTCCGGGGTACGCGTGGATAACGGGTGAAGGCGACATCTCGTGACGCCGATGGCATGTGTCACGATTTTTGGCGATATGAACACTTTCTGCATAGGCTTGGTTCCGCAGAGTGAATAAGGGGCCCAATAGCAGATCTCGGCTTGACTGCCCCGGAGCCACGCACTTGTAATTTCACTCGTGTCGTTACGTAGCTATGAGTGACGACGTGACCACGGGGACGCACCAACAGAGCGAGGGGCGCACATGACCGAGCTGTTTCAGGAACTGCTGGTCGAGGAAGCGGACGAGGAGCTCGGATGGCAGGAGCGCGCCCTGTGCGCCCAGACCGACCCCGAATCCTTCTTTCCCGAGAAGGGCGGCTCCACCCGCGAGGCCAAGAAGGTCTGCCTCGCCTGTGAGGTCCGCTCCGAATGCCTTGAGTACGCCCTCGCCAACGACGAGCGATTCGGCATCTGGGGCGGCCTGTCCGAGCGCGAACGCCGCCGCCTGAAAAAGGCAGCCGTCTGACACCGCCGGAGCACCACCCGCCCGGCACCCGCAGCACCCCGCACGACATATCCGATATCCGAGCAAGGCGTCGAGCACGACGCACAGCCGAACAAAGAGCACCACACACGGTCCGCCTCCTGCACCTTCCCCGCAGGAGGCGGACCGCTGCTTTGGCAGCCGTTAGGGTAAGGCGCTGTCCAGCAGCCTCCGAGGGCACACCACCCCCGGACCCCCGGCCGGAGGGCCCGTACCGCGATGTCCCTGTACAGCCAGACGACGGCCTCCCACCAGGCCCCCGTCACACCCGAGTTCCCCCGGCACGTCGTCACCGCGGTCCTCGTCGCCCACGACGGCGCCCGCTGGCTGCCCCGGACGCTCGCCGGCCTCCTCGGTCAGGAACGCCCCGCGCAGAACCACGTCGCCGCCGACACCGGCAGCGCCGACGAGTCCGCACGGCTGCTCACCGAAGCCCTCGGTGACGACCACGTCCTGCACCTCGCCCGCCGCACCGGATTCGGCACGGCCGTCGACGAATCCGCCCGCACCGCCGGCATCCTCACCCCCGAGGACCTCCCGTACCTCAAGCGCCCCAGCGGCTGGGACCCCGTCAGCCGTACCTGGCGCGACGACGCCTACGACCTCCCCGACCTCCCGCACGGCGAACCCGTCCAGTGGCTCTGGCTGCTCCACGACGACAGCGCCCCCGAACCGGACGCCCTCGCCGAACTGCTCCGCGTCGCCGACGAGAACCCCGACGCCGCGGTCATCGGCCCCAAGCTCCGCGGCTGGTACGACAAGAAGCAGCTCCTCGAAGCCGGCGTCACCATCGCCCGCAGCGGCCGCCGCTGGACCGGCCTCGACCGCCGCGAACAGGACCAGGGCCAGCACGACCAGGTCCGCCCCGTCCTGTCCGTCTCCACCGCCGGCATGCTCGTGCGCCGCGACGTCTACGACGACCTCGGCGGCTTCGACCGGCGCCTGCCCCTGATGCGCGACGACGTCGACCTGTGCTGGCGCGCCCAGAGCGCCGGCCACACCGTCCTCGTCGCCCCCGACGCCGTCATGCGCCACGCCGAGGCCGCCGCCCGCGAACGCCGCACTGTCGACTGCGCGGGCCGCACCACAGCGAGCCCGCACCGCGTCGACAAGGCCGGCGCCGTCTACACCATCCTCGCCAACAGCTCCGGCCGCGCCCTGCCCTACGTACTGCTGCGCGTCCTCCTCGGCACCGTGCTGCGCACTCTCGCCTACCTCATCGGCAAGGCCCCTGGCCAGGCCGTCGACGAGATCACCGGCCTCCTCGCCACCCTGCTGAGACCCGGCCGCCTCCTCGCCGCCCGCAGGGCCCGCCGCCGCCCCGCCGTCCCCGCCTCCGAACTGCGCCCGCTCTTCCCCCCGCCGGGAGCCTCCCTGCGGGCCAACGCCGACCAGCTCGCCGGCTACTTCGGCGGCGACCGCCACACCGACTCCGCCCCCGCCGGCCGGCACGGCGGCGGCAGCATCCTGAGCGCCCCCGCCGAGGACGGCGACTACCAGGAGACCGAGCGCTTCGCACGCCTCAAGCGGATTGCGCGCAACCCCGCACCCTTCCTCTTCGGACTCCTCCTTCTGGTCTCCCTCGCCGCCTGCCGCGCCCTGATCGGCGGCGGCTCCCTCATGGGCGGCGCCCTGCTGCCCGCCCCCGGCAGCGGCCTCGACCTCTGGAGCGCCCACACCGACAGCTGGCACCCCGTCGGCACCGGCTCCACCGCCGCCGCACCGCCCTACCTGGCCGCCCTCGGCGCCTTCTCCACCCTGCTGTTCGGCTCCACCCGGGCCGCCCTGACCCTCCTGCTCGTCGGATCCGTCCCGCTGGCCGGCCTCACCGCCTACTTCGCCTCCCGCCCGCTCGTCGAATCCCGGCTGCTGCGCGCCTGGGCCGCCACCGCCTACGCCTTCCTCCCCGCCGTCACCGGCGCCCTCGCCGGCGGCCGCCTCGGCACCGCCGTCCTCGCCGTCGTGCTCCCCCTCATCGCCCGCTCCGCCGTCGCCGCCTTCGGCCTCGGCGAGCACGGGAACACCACCGAACAGCGCGGCGGCCGGCGCGCGGTGTGGACGTGCACGCTCCTGCTGACCCTGGCCACCGCCTTCACCCCGGTGCTCTGGCCGCTCGCCGCCCTCCTCGGCGCCGCCGCGCTCGTCCTGCGCCGCGCCCAGTGGAAGACGTACGGGCTGCGGCTGCTCGCCGTCCTCGCCATCCCCCTGCTCGTCCTCGCCCCCTGGTCGCTGGGCCTGCTCACCCACCCCGGCCGCTTCCTCCAGGAGGCCGGACTGCCCTTCGGAGCCGGCTCCGCGGGCGCGGCGGACCTGCTCGGCATCAGCCCCGGCGGTCCCGGCACCGGCGCCCGCCTGATCCTCGTCGGCATCGTCCTCGCCGCCCTGGCCGCCCTGCTCCGCGCCGACCGGCAGTTCGCCGTCCGCACCGCCTGGGCCACCGCCCTGGCCGCCCTCCTCCTCGCGGTCCTCGCCAACCGGACCGCCTGGGCCGGACCGGCCACCCTCGTCTACGGACTCGCCCTCCTCGCGGCCGCCACGGTCGGCGCGGACGGCGCCAAGCACCGGGTCGCCGCCCGCAACTTCGGCTGGCGCCAGCCGGTCGCCGCGCTCATCGCCCTCGCGGCGGCCGCGGGCCCGCTGATCGCCGCGGCCACCTGGATGCTCGCCGGCGCCGACGGACCGCTCCAGCGCCGCGACCCGGTCCAGGTACCGGCCTTCGTCGCCGACGCCGGCGGCGACGACAACCAGACCCGCACCCTGCTCCTCGACGTCGACGGGCCCGCCACGGTCTCCTACAGCCTCGTCCGAGGCCCCGGCGGCCGCATCGGCGACGCCGAGATCGCCGCCCGGACCGGCGACGACCCCCGCCTCGACAAGGTCGTCTCCAACCTCGTCGCCGGCTCCGGCGCCGACCAGTCCAGCCAGCTCAGCGGCTACGCCATCCGCTTCGTGATGTTCCGCCCCGGCGGCCCCGAGGACATCCGCCGTGTCCTCGACGCCACCCCGGGCCTCAGCCGCCGCCACCAGCAGGACGGCACCGCGCTGTGGGGCGTCGAACCCTGGCTGCCGCGCGCCGTCATCGTCTCCGCCAAGCAGGGCGAGGCCCCGATCCCGGTCGCCGCCGGCCCCGTGGAGGTCCACGCCAAGATCCCCGCCGGCGAGGCGGGCCGCGTCCTGCGCATCGCCGACCGGGCCGACACGGGCTGGCAGGCCACCGTCGACGGCACACCGCTCAAGCCCAGAACCCTCGACGGCTGGGCGCAGGGCTTCGAACTCCCCGCCGGCGGAGGCCGCCTCGACCTCGTCCACGAGGGCTCCCTGCTGGGGACCGCCTGGAACTGGACCCAGGGCCTGCTCGCCCTGGTCCTGCTGGTCATGGCCCTGCCCGGCCGGCGCGCCGAACTCGACGACGACCTGCCCGAGGAGGAGGCCGCGCCCGCCTCCCGGCCCGGCCCCGGCGAGGCCGGCGAGGGCCGCCGCGCCCGCAGGCTCCGCGCCGAGGCCGAGGCGGACACCGCACCCGGACCCGTGGAGACCGCGACCGCCGCCGACCCGTACGCGCAGATCCCCGCGCAGCCGGTCTACGGCGAGGAGTCGTACGCCTACCAGGCCTACGGCGACCAGGACGGCTACGCGTACGAAACCCAGCAGCCCCAGCAGCCCCAGCAGCCCCAGCAGCCGCACCAGGAGCAGTACGCGTACGAGGAGTACCCCGGCTACGACCAGCAGCAGGGCGGCGCCCCCTACGGAACCCCGGCCCCGTACCCGCAGCAGCACCAGCAGATCCAGGGCCAGGACCCGCAGCAGTACCCCTACGCCTACGAGCCCTACGAGCAGTACCCACCCCACGACGTCCACGCACCGCACGACCCGCGTCCCGACGGGAGCCCCCAGCAGTGAAGCAGCGCGCACCCCTGACGCTGGCGGCCGTGGCCGCGGCACTGGCCGCCCTCACCGGCGCGGCCGCCCTCACCGCGCCCACGGGCGGATCCTCCGACGGCAAGGCGGCCACGTCCGCCCGGATGCCGGTGGAGCGGTCCCTGCTGGTGTGCCCGGGCCCCAGCTCCTCGGACATCGCCGAGACCACGTACACGTCGTTCACACCCGGCGCCCCCGCCGGCGAGGGCAAGGGATCGGCCCGGCTGCTCGGCGCGACCAAGGACGCCAAACCCGTCCTGGAACCCAAGGAGCCCGGCAAGCCCGTCGGAGCCACCGCCAACGGGGCCGACGCCCCCGCCCTCACCGGAAGCGCCGACGGGGTCCTGGCCCCCGGCTGGACGGCACAGCTGACCACCAAGGTCGCGGCCGGCCGGGCCCGGGGCGTACTCGGCGTCGGCTGCACCGCGCCCGGCACCGACTTCTGGTTCCCCGGGGTCAGCACCGCCAAGGGCCGCGAGGACTACGTCCACCTCACCAACCCCGACGACGCGGCCGCCGTCGTCGACATCACGCTCTTCGGCCCCGACGGCATGGCCAAGGCCGACGCGGGCACGGGCGAGAACATCCGGGTCGACGCAAAGTCCACCAAGACCGTCCTGCTCTCCTCCCTCCTCCCGGCCACCCAGCTCGCCGACGCCACCGCCCACGTGACGACCCGCGCGGGCCGTGTGGGCGCCTCCGTCCAGGTCGGCGAGGAGAACGTCGGCGCCGACTGGCTGCCGGCCTCCACCGACCCGGCCGGCTCACTGGTGCTGCCCGGCATCCCGGCCGACGCCGCCTCCGTACGGCTGGTCGCCTTCGTGCCCGGCGAGGAGGACGCCGACCTCAAGCTGCGCCTGGCCGGACCGGGCGGCGCCATCAGCCCGGCCGGCAGCGAGCAGCTGCACGTCAAGGCGGGGATGACGGCGGTCATGGACCTCAAGGACCTGACCCGCGGCGAGCCCGGCTCGCTGGTGCTGACCCCGAAGGACCCCAAGAAGGCCGCCCCGCTGGTTGCGGCGGTCCGGGTGGTCCGCGGCAGCGGGGTCAAGCAGGAGCTCGGCTTCATCCCGGCCACCCGGCCGGTCGGGACCCGGGCGACCGTCGCCGACAACCGGCCCGAGCAGAACACCACCCTGCTGTCGCTGACCGCCCCGAGCGCCGACGCCAAGGTCAAGGTGACGGCGTCGCCGGGCACCGGCGGCGGCGAGCCGGCCTCCCAGGAGGTCACTGTCAAGGCCGGCACCACGCAGACCCTCGCGCTGGCCCCGGCCGGCGGGAAGGGCTCCTACGCCCTCACCGTCGAGACCGTCTCGGGCGGCCCGGTCCACGCGGCCCGCACCCTGTCCCTCACGGAGGACGGGATCGCGATGTTCACCGTCCAGGGCCTGTCCGACGACCACTCCACGGTGTCGGTGCCCAGGGCCGCGCAGGACCTCTCCGTCCTGACCAGGTGACGGGACGGGACCCCCGCCGCGCCCGGATCAGTCCTGGCCGTAGCGGGGGTCCACCGTCTCCGGAGTGAGGCCGAGCAGCTCCGCCACCTGCTCCACCACGATCTCGTGGACCAGCATCGCCTTTTCGTCGCGCGTCTTCGTACGGATCTCCACCGGCCGCCGGAAGACCACGATCCGGGCAGGCCGTCCCTGGCGGGGCTCCGACACCGCACCGAGCGGCACCGCCTCGTCGTTCCAGCCGCCGTCCGCACCGCCCGGCGGCCCCGGCACGTCACCGACCAGGAACTCCACCTCCGACAGCTGCGGCCAGCGCCGCTCCAGCCGTTCCACGGAGTCCCGTACGAGATCCCCGAACAGCTCCGCCCGGCTCGCCGCCAGCGGCACCTGCGGAGGGGCCAGCGGACCGCGCATCCCGCGCCCGTGCCGGTCCCGCCGACGCGTTCTGGGTTCGACGGGGACCCCCGCGGGGGGCTCGGCGGGGCAAGGGGGCAGAGGGCTGTCCGTCACCCCCGCAGGGTAGCTCCGAGCACGACACGGGGGAGCGAGCAGCGGTGGAGTCGTCGCGGCCCGGTCAAGAGTGCGGTACCGTCCAACGTCGTGAGCCTTGTACGTCGCTGTTCGCGCACCGCGTGCGGCCGCCCTGCCGTCGCGACACTGACGTACGTCTACGCCGATTCGACCGCAGTTCTCGGCCCGCTCGCCACATACGCCGAACCCCACTGCTACGACCTGTGCGCCGAGCACTCGGAACGCCTGACCGCCCCGCGGGGCTGGGAGGTCGTCCGGCTGTCGGACGGGTCCGGTCCGTCGCGCCCCAGCGGCGACGACCTCGAAGCCCTGGCCAACGCCGTTCGCGAAGCGGCCCGCCCGCCGGGCCGGGCGCCCGGGTCCGGCGGAGCCGGCAAGGGCGGCCAGTCCACCGGCGAGACGCGCCGCGGACACCTGCGCGTCCTCCGATCGCCGGATTCCTGACCTCGGGTCATCTGCGGTGCCGCTGCCGGTTCAGGGTAGGTTTGCCGAACCGCACAGAACCTCAGGAGGGCAGGCAGTGGCCGCAGATCTTTCGAACATCGTCAAGGCGTATGACGTGCGTGGCGTTGTGCCGGACGAGTGGGACGAGTCGCTGGCGGAGCTGTTCGGTGCTGCTTTCGTNCATCGTCAAGGCGTATGACGTGCGTGGCGTTGTGCCGGACGAGTGGGACGAGTCGCTGGCGGAGCTGTTCGGTGCTGCTTTCGTCGAGGTCGTGGGTGGCTCGGCGATCGTGGTGGGGCATGACATGCGTCCGTCGTCGCCGGGTCTGTCGCAGGCGTTCGCGCGGGGTGCGGCGGCGCGTGGGGTGGATGTGACGTTGATCGGTCTGTGTTCGACGGATCAGCTGTATTACGCGTCGGGGTCGATGGGTCTGCCGGGTGCGATGTTCACGGCGTCGCACAATCCGGCGCAGTACAACGGGATCAAGATGTGCCGTGCGGGTGCGGCGCCGGTGGGCCAGGACACGGGTCTGTCGCAGATCCGCTCCCTGGTGGAGGGCTGGCTGGACGCGGGCGCTCCGGAGGTCCCGGGGGGCACGGTGCCGGGATCGGTCACGGAGCAGGACACCCTCAAGGGTTATGCGGAGCACCTGCGTTCTTTGGTGGACCTGTCGTCGGTGCGTCCGCTGAAGGTGGTCGTGGACGCGGGCAACGGCATGGGCGGGCACAC
>NZ_LBMK01000004.1:557830-567328 GCF_001005295.1 Streptomyces yangpuensis
GCCAGGGGGCACCTCCCGGCGGTAGCCGGGGGAGTTTGAGGCGCGGGTCCGGGCAGAGCCCGGTACCCGGCGAAGCCGGGGTTCCCCTCAGCCGGGCCCAGCGGTCCCAGCGCCCCGGCGGAGCCGGGATTCACCCCGGCCCGCCCCAGGCCGCACCGGCGGAGCCCCAGCGGTACGCTGACCACGCCCCACCCGCATCCCCGAAGGGAACCCACCCCATGCCGCTCGAAGCCGGCCTCCTGCAGATCCTCGCCTGCCCCGCCTGCCACGCGCCCCTCGAGGACAAGTCGGCCGACGAGACCCCCGAGCTGCTCTGCACCGGTGAGGACTGCGCTCTGGCCTACCCGGTCCGCGACGGCATCCCGGTCCTCCTCGTGGACGAGGCCCGCCGCCCCGCCTGACCCACCCCACCCGCAC
This sequence comes from Streptomyces yangpuensis, assembly GCF_001005295.1. Lineage (GTDB taxonomy): Bacteria > Actinomycetota > Actinomycetes > Streptomycetales > Streptomycetaceae > Streptomyces > Streptomyces yangpuensis. The sequence goes on from NZ_LBMK01000004.1 coordinate 558,248, forward strand.
CGCACCACCCGCACCACACCACCCCGCACCACGCGCAGACGCAGACAGGTTCCCGTCACCCAACAGCCGGAGGCCGCCATGCTCGACGAGTCGCTCCTCGACGCACCGGACGATCTCGCCCGCGTCGACCGACGGGGCCTGCTCCGCGGTGCGGCCGAGGCCGGGGCCAGAGTCCGTACCGCGGTGCGGCACGCGAGCGAGGCGGGCATCGCCAACCTGCGCCCCGACGGCCGGCCGCGCGCCGTCCTGATCGCCGGGCCCGGCACCGCCGCCACCGGCGTAGCCGACCTGCTCGGCGCCCTCGCGGGCGCCTCCGCGCCCGTGATCCGGCTCGACCCCACCGGGGTCGCCCACGCCGCCGGGGCGCTGCGCTGGTCCCTGCCCGGCTGGGCCGGCTCGGTCGACCTGCTGCTCGTGGCCACCACCGACGGCACCGAGCCCGGGCTCGCCCTGCTCGCCGAGCAGGCCTACCGGCGCGGCTGCACCGTCGTCGCCGTGGCGCCCGAGCGGTCACCGCTGAGCGAGGCGGTGGACGGCGCGCACGGGCTCCTCGTACCGATGGCGAAGGCCCCGTACCAGGAGTTCGACGAGTCCGCCGCCGCGGGCCCGGGCGCCCTGTGGGCCCTGCTGACGCCGCTGCTGCTGCTCCTCGACAAGGTCGGCCTGATCACCGCGGCCCCCGACACCCTCCAGCTCGTCGCCGACCGGCTCGACCGGACGGCCGAACGCTGCGGGCCCGCCATCGCCACCTACTCCAACCCGGCCAAGACCCTCGCCGCCGAGCTGGCGGACTCGCTGCCGCTCATCTGGAGCGAGGGCACCGGCGCCGGCCCCGCCGGCCGCCGCTTCGCCGCCACCCTCGCCGAGCTCGCCGGCCGCCCCGCCCTGGCCGCCGCGCTCCCCGAGGCACTGCCCGCCCACGGCGTCCTGCTCGCCGGTGACTTCGCCGCCGGCGCCGACCCCGACGACTTCTTCCGCGACCGGGTCGAAGAGCCCCAGGCCCTGCGCGCCCGCGTCGTCCTGCTCCGCGACCGGCCGGCCGGCGGTCTCAGCGCCGCCCCCGCAGCACGCGAACTCGCCCTCAGCCACGACACGGCGATCAGCGAGCTCGAACCGGAGGAAGGCGCCGAGCTGGAGCAGCTCGCCGAACTGCTCGCCGTCACGGATTTCGCCACCGCCTACCTGGCGTTGGCGTCCGGGGGACAGGGCTGAAGCTCGCGCACGCACCCGGATCTATCCAGGAAGACGACGATGGACCGCCTCACCAACACGATCCGCCCCTACGCCTGGGGATCCACCACGGCCCTGCCCGCGCTCCTCGGTGTCGAAGCCACCGGTGAACCCCAGGCCGAGCTGTGGATGGGAGCCCACCCGGGCGCCCCTTCCCGCGTCGACCGCGGCGCCGGCGAGAGGTCGCTCGCGGAGGTCATCGCCGCCGACCCCGAGGGGGAGCTCGGCGCCGCCACCGTGGCCAAGTTCGGTCCCGGGCTGCCCTTCCTCTTCAAGATCCTCGCCGCCGGCGCCCCGCTCTCCCTCCAGGTCCACCCCGACCTGGCCCAGGCGAAGGCCGGGTTCGAGGACGAGGAGCGGCGCGGGATCCCGATCGACGCGGGCCACCGCAACTACAAGGACCCCAACCACAAGCCCGAGATGATCTGCGCGATCACGACGTTCGACGGGCTGTGCGGCTTCCGCTCCCCGCAGGCGTCCGCGGACCTCTTCGAAGGGCTGGGCGTGGGCTCCCTGAAGCCGTACGCCGACCTGCTGCGCGCCCACCCCGAGGAGGCCGCGCTCCGCGAGGTGCTGACTGCCGTACTGACCGCAGACCGCGAGCAGATGGCCCGTACGGTTGCCGAGACCGCTGCCGCCGCCGCACACCTGGGCGGCGAGTACGCCACGTACGCGGCCCTGGCCCACGAGTACCCGGGGGACCCCGGCGTGCTCGCGGCCATGCTGCTCAACCACGTCCGACTCCAGCCCGGCGAGGCGCTGTTCCTCGGCGCGGGCGTCCCGCACGCCTACTTCGACGGCCTCGGCGTCGAGCTGCTGGCCAACTCGGACAACGTGCTGCGCGCCGGCCTCACCCCCAAGCACGTGGACGTCCCCGAGCTGCTGAAGATCGTGCGGTTCGAGCCGAGCGACCCGGCCGTCATGCGGCCCGAGGGCGACGGCGGCGAGGAGGTCTACGAGGCCCCCATCGACGAGTTCCGGCTCTCCCGTTTCCTTCTCGCGCCCGGCGGCGCCCCCCACGTCCTCCCGGACGGCGCCCCGCAGATCCTGCTCTGCACGGCAGGCTCCGCGCAGGCCGGCGAACTGGCGCTCACGCCCGGCGGATCGGCCTTCGTACCCGCGGGCGAAAAGGTCGAACTATCAGGAAGCGGTACGGTCTTCCGGGCCACCGTGGTGGTCTGACGCGGCCTCCGGCCCAGGGGCTGCAACAATGTGCGGCCGTAGTCACTGGCCCAGGAAGGACACCCTGCACCCATGAGCGCGTCGGGCGGTACCAAGGCGATCGTGGCGGCACTCGCCGCCAACCTCGCCATCGCTGTAGCCAAATTCGTGGCGTTCCTCTTCAGCGGCTCCTCGTCGATGCTCGCGGAAAGCGTCCACTCGGTGGCCGACTCCGGGAACCAGGGCCTGCTCCTCCTCGGAGGCAAGAAGGCCCAGCGGGAGGCGACCCCGCAGCACCCCTTCGGGTACGGGCGCGAGCGTTACATCTACGCCTTCCTCGTCTCCATCGTGCTCTTCACCGTCGGTGGCATGTTCGCCATCTACGAGGGCTACGAGAAGATCCACGACCCGCACCCGATCGAGGCCTGGTACTGGCCCGTCGGCGTCCTGGTCTTCGCGATCATCGCCGAGTCCTTCTCCTTCCGCACCGCGATCAAGGAGTCGAACGAGATCCGCGGCACGCTGTCGTGGACCCAGTTCGTGAAGCGGGCCAAGGCCCCCGAACTGCCCGTGGTGCTGCTGGAGGACCTCGGCGCGCTCGTCGGCCTGGTCCTGGCGCTCGGCGGTGTCGGCCTCGCCCTGCTGACCGGCAACGGCGTCTGGGACGGCATCGGCACCCTGTGCATCGGCGTCCTGCTCATCGCCATCGCGATCGTCCTGGCCGCGGAGACCAAGTCCCTGCTGCTCGGTGAGGCCGCCGGCGTCGAAGAGGTCGAGAAGATCAAGGCCGCGGCCGTCGACGGGACCGTCGTCACCCGCGTCATCCACATGCGCACCCTGCACCTCGGCCCCGAGGAGCTGCTGGTCGCCGCGAAGATCGCTGTCGAGGGCAACGACACCGCGACCCAGGTGGCCGACGCGATCAACGCCGCCGAGGCCCGCATCCGCGAGGCTGTTCCGATCGCCCGCGTGATCTACCTGGAGCCGGACATCTACCGCCCCGAGGCCGCCAAGTAGTCCCGCACGCCGCGTAGCGCACACACGTACACGCCGAAGGCCCCCGCGAGCAGCGGGGGCCTTCGGCGTACGCGCGGGGACCGGTGACTACGGAGCGTCCACCCGTGTGGCGCCCCAGACGGGCCCGTGCACCTCGACCGGCCTGCGCCGCCGCGCCACGAGCGAGGCGATCCCCAGCCCGAGCGACAGGGGCAGGAGGCAGGCCCCGGCGGACATGAGCAGGCCGAGGACCACCATCAGCGGGGACTCCTCGTGCATTCCGGAATCGACCCCGGTCACCGCGGCCAGCGGCAGGGTCCCCTGGTGGTGTTCCGGGTGGAACCGCGAGTCCTCGGAGTTGCCGCGGTTGTCGCCCAGCACGAACACCCGGCCGTGCGGCACCGAGACGGCGAAGCTCACCCCGCCGGCCCCGGCATCGCCGTCGCGCACGTACGGCTCGTCGAGCGGCTTCCCGTTGAGGGTCAGCGTCCGGTCGCCCGTCGCGTAGGCGATGTGGTCGCCGCCCAGCGCCACGACCCGTCCGACGAACGGGCCGTCGTACCCCCACTCGGCCGGGTCGTAGGTGACCACGTCGCCGTGCCGGACCTCACCGCGGTCCTTCTCCATCACGAGCACGCTCTCGACGGGGATCGAGGGCAGCATGTTCTCGCCGAAGGTCTTCACCGGGACGAACCGGGCGAACATGTACGCCAGCGGACCGGCGATCAGCGTGACGCCGAGCACCGACAGGGCTATCGCCCAGATCCCCCGACGTCGTCCAGGCCTGCGTGCCATGAATTCCCCACCCTCCCACCAGTACGAACGGCTGGAAGATTACGGTCTGGCCGAAAAGGCGCAGCGAGCGGGGGCGCGCGGCCGGACGGGCCCCGGCATCCGGGCCCGCCCAGTTCTCCCTTCGACTGGGGCCGCCGCCGCCGATCGGTGTAGATTCGTGGGCAGTGTCAGGCGTCGCTGCTGATGGCGGGTCGGGCGGTCCCTGCGACCGGCCGAGGGGAGAGAGGACCCCCGACGGACTGTGCTCGGTGTCCCGTCCCCAGGACGGCGCACGGACCAGCCGTACCCACCTCTCGAACCATGAGGAGCAGCACCCATGGACTTCAAGGTCGCAGACCTCTCCCTGGCCGCCTTCGGCCGCAAGGAGATCACCCTCGCCGAGCACGAGATGCCGGGCCTGATGTCGATCCGCCGCGAATACGCGGAGGCCCAGCCCCTCGCCGGCGCCCGCATCACCGGCTCCCTGCACATGACCGTGCAGACGGCCGTGCTCATCGAGACCCTCGTCGCCCTCGGCGCCGACGTCCGCTGGGCCTCCTGCAACATCTTCTCCACCCAGGACCACGCTGCCGCCGCCATCGCGGTGGGCCCGAACGGCACCCCGGAGAACCCGCAGGGCGTCCCCGTCTTCGCCTGGAAGGGCGAGACGCTGGAAGAGTACTGGTGGTGCACCGAGCAGGCGCTGACCTGGCCGAACACCCCCACCGGCGGCCCGAACATGATCCTCGACGACGGTGGTGACGCCACCCTCCTCGTCCACAAGGGCGTCGAGTTCGAGAAGGCCGGCGAGGCCCCGGACCCGTCCACCGCGGACTCCGAGGAGTACGCCCACATCCTCACGCTGCTCAATCGCACCCTCGGCGAGAACCCGCAGAAGTGGACCCAGCTCGCGTCCGAGATCCGCGGCGTGACGGAGGAGACCACCACCGGTGTCCACCGTCTCTACGAAATGATGTCCGAGGGCACCCTGCTGTTCCCGGCGATCAACGTGAACGACGCCGTCACCAAGTCGAAGTTCGACAACAAGTACGGCTGCCGCCACTCCCTCATCGACGGCATCAACCGCGCCACCGACGTCCTCATCGGCGGCAAGGTCGCGGTCGTCTTCGGCTACGGCGACGTCGGCAAGGGCTGCGCCGAGTCGCTCCGCGGCCAGGGCGCGCGCGTCATCGTCACCGAGATCGACCCCATCTGCGCCCTGCAGGCGGCGATGGACGGCTACCAGGTCGCCACGCTGGACGACGTCGTCGAGACCGCCGACATCTTCATCACCACGACCGGCAACAAGGACATCATCATGGCCGCCGACATGGCCAAGATGAAGCACCAGGCCATCGTGGGCAACATCGGCCACTTCGACAACGAGATCGACATGGCCGGCCTGGCCAAGGTCGAGGGCATCGTCAAGGACGAGGTCAAGCCGCAGGTCCACACCTGGACCTTCCCCGACGGCAAGGTCCTGATCGTGCTGTCCGAGGGCCGCCTGCTCAACCTCGGCAACGCGACCGGTCACCCGTCCTTCGTCATGTCGAACTCCTTCGCGGACCAGACCCTCGCCCAGATCGAGCTCTTCACCAAGCCGGAGGAGTACCCGACCGACGTCTACGTGCTGCCCAAGCACCTCGACGAGAAGGTCGCCCGCCTGCACCTCGACGCCCTCGGCGTCAAGCTCACCACCCTCCGCCCGGAGCAGGCCGCCTACATCGGCGTCAAGGTCGAGGGCCCGTACAAGCCGGACCACTACCGCTACTGATCACCGGCTGATCAACCGCGGACGGACCTGAAGCAGGCCCCCGGCACCCGTGCCGGGGGCCTGCCCCGTATCCCCCGATCCGAAGAAGTGTGCGCACCATGCCCCGCGGCCGATACTCGCTCCACGACCCGCACGACCACGCCCCCCTCGCCGAGGAGCACTTCCACTGCGCCCCCGGCCCCTCCGGCTGGCGCTACGTCTCCCAGCTGACCACCCCGGACGGCGACCACCGCGGCTCCGTCGACCTGGCGATCGACGAACTCGGCCGCCCCATCCGCCTGGAGGTGAACGCCGCGAGCTGGCAGGTCCGCGGAGCCGCCCTCGACGGCGTCACCTGGGTCCGCACCGACCCCACCGGCACCGAGGCCACCGAGGGCAACATCGCCGCCCCCGGCTTCACCGGCACCTCCCCGGCCTTCCTGATCGCCACGACGCGCCTGCTGCGCCTCACCCCCGGCGCGCCCGCGACCCGCGTCCGTCTGCTCGCCCTGACCGACCCGGTGCTGGCCCCGCGTACGGTCGACCAGGCCTGGGCCCTGGTGGCCCGCCAGGAACACGCCACGGACAGCGGCCCGCTCCTGGTGGACGAGTACCGGGTCACCGCCCTGGACACGGGAGAGGTCCACACGGTCCACATCGCCGGCGACGTGGTCCTCTCGGCCCCCGGCATCGAACTGGAACACCTGGAGACCCCGCCCTCGGCCTTCGAGGAGCAGTGACCCCCCCGCCCCGCCCCGCCCCGCTCAGGCGGGCGGAGCGAACCCACCGGCGCGCGGAGCCTCCACGGGAGCCGCCGGGGCCGCGGGCGCGGGAGCGACATGGGGGGCGTACGGGGCGTACGGGGCGGGCTGCGCGTGCTGCGCGGGCGCCGTGGTCGGCACCGGCCCGAAACCGGACGGGACCGCAGGGGCCGAAGCGACCGGAGGGACGGGCGAGGCGGCGCCGGCGGCCGCCGCGTGGAAGGCCCGGGCGGCATCGCGCGACTGACGCTCGTGGACCACGGCCATCAGGAAGGCCGCGGCCGGCACTCCCGCCGGCGGCGGTGCCCCCGTACGCGCCACGAGATCGTCCGCGAGCCGCGCCGCCATCGCCGCACCCACCTGCGGATCCAGCTGGTTCATGCGCGTCAGGTACTGGCGGATCGCCAGCCACAGCCCGTCCGGTACGGCCGACAGGTCCAGCTGGGTGAACCGTCCGGCCAGCCACGGCGGCGGCGCCGGCACCGGCATCACCCGCGCACCCGGCACCCGCTCCCGGACCACCAGGGTCCCCGCGAAGACGTCCCCGAGCCGCCGCCCGCGCGCCGACACCAGCGAGGCGATGGCCGCCACCGTCCCGAAGGTCAGCAGCAGCTCCACCACCCCGAGGGCCCCGCGCACCAGCGCGTGCCGGAACCGGATCGGCCCGCCGTCGTCGCGCACCACCCGCAGCCCGCAGGCGAGCTTGCCCAGCGAGCGCCCGTGGGAGAGGGTCTCCACCGCGATCGGGATGCCGACCAGCAGCAACAGGAAGCTCGCCACGGCGATGGCGGCCTGCGCCGCCGGATCCAGCGAGGCGGTCGCGAAGGTCAGACCGACCCCGATGAGCCCGTACGCGGTGACGTAGACCACCAGGTCCAGCAGGATCGCCAGCGCCCGGCTCGGCAGCCTCGCCGGCCGCAGCCCCAGGACGACCGCGTCCCCCGTCACCAGATCGCTCACCGCAGCACCTCTCATGTGACCTGCCCCGCCCCTACTGCATCAAGTCTGCCAAGCTGACCACACTAGGAATAGGCAGCGGCCAGGGGACCTGGGCAGGGGAGCGCACCGGATGGATCTCGACGTCTTCGTCACGGCACACCGCGCGGAATGGGACCGCCTGGAACAGCTCCTGGGCCGCGGCCGCAAGCTGACGGGCGAGGAGGCCGACGAACTCGTCGCGCTCTACCAGCGCACCTCGACCCATCTCTCCCTCATCCAGTCCAGCGCACCGGACCCCATGCTCACCGGGCGGCTCACCCAGCTGGTCGCGCGCGCCCGCGCCACGGTCACGGGCACCCGCCGCGCCGGCTGGCGCGACGCCGTCCTCTTCTTCACCGTGGGCTTCCCGGCCGCGGTCTACCGCAGCCGCCGCTGGTGGATACCGACGGCCCTGCTCTCCACGGCGCTCGGCGTGCTCATCGGCTGGTGGATAGCCACGCACCCGGAGGTCCAGGGCGCCATCGCCGCCCCGGAGCAGCTGAAGGAGCTCACGAAACCAGGCGGCGAGTACGAGACGTACTACTCCAGCAACCCCGCGGGCTCCTTCGCCGCCCAGGTCTGGACGAACAACGCCCAGGCGGCCGCGATCTGCCTGGTCCTGGGGGTCTTCCTGGGGATCCCGGTGCTGTGGATCCTCTTCCTGAACATGGCCAACCTCGGGGTCGGCCTCGGCCTGATGGCATCCGCCGGCCGGCTCGACGTCTTCCTGGGCCTGATCCTCCCGCACGGCCTGCTCGAACTGACGGCCGTCTTCGTGGCCGCGGGTACCGGCCTGCGCCTGGGCTGGACGGTCATCGACCCCGGCCCCCGCACCCGTCGCACGGCCCTCGCCGAACAGGGCCGGGCCGCCCTCGGCATGGCCATCGGCCTCGCGGTGGTCCTCTTCGTCTCCGGCCTGATCGAAGGCTTCGTCACCCCCTCGGGCCTCCCCACCTGGGCGCGCATCACCATCGGCGTGGCCGCCGAGGCCGTCTTCCTGCTCTACGTCTTCATCCTGGGAGGCAGGGCCGCCCGCGCCGGCGAACTCGGCGACGTGGAAGCCGCCGACCGGACCGCAACGCTCCCGACCGCGGCCTGATGTGCGTACAAGCCTGCTGAGCTGCTAGTCTCCTCGTCGTCCCGCAAACGCCGTTGACACGGAACGAGCGGGGAGGTAGATTCGAACGGTTGCCTCGAACTGGACAAGTTCGGCAGCGATGGTTTAAAGTCTCTCTCACCCCACATGGACGTCAAGATCCAATCGGGGTACATCCGACTCCTCATTTCAGGAATTCGAAGCCGGGAAATCCGGTGGAAAACTTCTGATAGAGTCGGAACCGCCGAAAAGGGAAACGCGAAAGCGAAAACCTGGAAAGCGCCGAGGAAATCGGACACGAAAGAGTCTGATAGAGTCGGAAACGCAAGACA
>NZ_LBMK01000005.1:0-9539 GCF_001005295.1 Streptomyces yangpuensis
TGCTCCAGTGCGGGTCAGAGCAGTCCAGGGAAGCGCTTCCTCGCGGGCGTGAACGCCCGGGGTTCCGCGCCAGATCATGCTGAAGTCCCCCACGACACGGGACCTTCGACACGGGCCGCAGACCATCCGGTGCGGCACCATGGCCACTACGGCACTTGATCCAAGGCCGCGGCCCCGTCGCCCGCCGAGCACTCACGAGGTGCGCGGGGCGACAGGCCCCCGACGGGGAGCCTCAGCGCTGCTTCCCGTGGCCCTGGGAGAACGCCGTCCGGTACTGCTCGCAGCTGGAGTTCCAGCGCAGTGAGCCGTGGAGCGTCCCGTAGCCCGAGCGCGTCACCGACCACTCCACCGTGTACTCACCGGTGTCACAGGCGATCCGCTTGTTCCCCGCGACCTTCTCCCGCCCCGTCGCCGGCCTCCCGGTCAGTTCCTTGCGCACCTGCGCCACCTCGGACCGGTCCGCGCGGCGCAGCACGGCGTGCACGACGATCGGGTGCTCGCCCTCCTTGACCGTCAGCGCCTTCTTCACCACCGTCGAGTCCGACACCGACCAGGCGAACTCGTACGAGGGTTCCCACGCCAGCGTCTTCGGGTCACCGACCCTCCGCTCGTGGTCCGGCGCGGCCGGGTGGCCGGGGCGGGCGACCGTCTTGTAGCGGACCCCGGGATGGAAGCGGAACTGCCCTTCCACCTTGTGCATTTCATCCTTGGTCCACATCGACTTCATGGTCTTCTCGCCGCCCGCCGGGTCCTGGAGGTACGCCCCCTCCGCGGCGGCGGCCTGCGGCAGGAGGGCGGGGGCGAGGGCCGCGGCGGCGGTGGCGAGGGCGAGAGCGGCGGTGCGGGTGCGCTTCATGCCCCGCCCAACGGGGCGCCGGCCCGGGCCGGAACGTCGCCGCCCGGCCTTTCACCCGTACGGGAGCCGGTCCGGGCGGGCCGGGCGGGTCAGGCCGGGGCGGGTCAGGCCTGGCCGGTCTCGAAGCGGCTGATGCGGCCGCCGCCGGGTGCGATGGTGAAGCGCCAGGCGGTGCGCATCTCGCCCCAGGTGTCGTTGCGGTAGTTGACGACGAGGGCGTGGCCCCCGTCGGACTCGGACTGGACGTCCATGTGGCCGCTGGAGTCGAAGATCTCCCGGTCGATCCACTCGTGGAGGTCGCGGTCCGAGCCGTCGTCGGACATGGTCGCGTCGGCGGTCAGCAGTTTCAGGAAGGCGTCCTTGTCGTGCGCGTTGACGGCGGCGACGAGGGCGCCGACCACGGGGTCGGACAGTTTGCCGGGGGCGATGGCCACAGGAACCTCCTGGTCGGGCGTACGTTCGTCCGTGCCCGACCAGGTAACAACGCGCGCGCGGCCGCTTCGGCGACCCTCACCCGTTCGCGCGCCGGACGGCGTGTCAGGCGCGGCTCACGGGGCGTCGGGGGCGGTGCGGACCGGGAAGCCGGTGGGCCGGCCCTGGTCCCGGAGCCAGGCCAGCACCTGGTCGAGGGCTTCGACGGTCTGCGCGCGGTTGCCGCCGCCGTCGTGGAAGAGGACCGTCGGGCCGTTGCCGATCTCGCGCTTGACGGCGTCGACTATGGCGGCCGTGCCCGGCTTCTGGAAGTCCTTGGTGTCGACGTTCCAGCCAAGCGGGCGCATCCCGTTCGCCGCGGCGATACGACGGCTGTCGGGGGTGAACGCGCCGCCGGGGGCCCGGTAGTACTCGACCTTCGCGCCGTTGCCCGCGGCCTCCTCTATGAGCTTCTTCGCGTCCAGGATCTGTCGTTCCTGGTAGTCGACCGGCTTCTTGTCCATGGTCGTGTCGTGGTCCATGGTGTGGTCGCAGAGCCGGTGGCCGGCCGCGACCACCTTCCTGACGAGGTCGGGGTGGGCCTTGGCGTGGGGTCCGACCATGCAGAAGGTGGCCCTGACGTCGTACTTGTGCAGTACGTCGAGCACTTGGGGGGTCCAGCGGGGGTCGGGGCCGTCGTCGATGGTGATGTTGACGGTGTTGCCGCCGCTCTCCGAGGAATGGGCTATGCCCTCGGGTATGCCCTGGCCGGGGCCCGGCCCGCCCGCCCCGTCGCCGCCCGAGGTGTCGGCCCCGTTCGGCCCGGACACGCTCTGGCGGGAGGCCGCGCCGGCGCTTCCCGGTTCCACGAGGGTCGCGACTCCCCAGGCCGCCACCGCCACGGCGACGGCGGACGCGACGACGGCCGCACCGGCCCGGACGCCTTTCCTGTTCGTGTACGTCGAGAAACTCATGAACCGTCCACTCCCCATCCGCTGTGCGAGCGTTCTGTGCATCAGGACGTTCGTCGCCACAGAGGAGTTCCAGTCAAATCGGCCATAAATTCCCCGTAATGGGACTGAAAGGACTGATGGGGCTGATGGGACTTTGATCCTTGATCGCCCACCGTTCCTTCCCGGACGGGCGTGGCGGAAAACGATCCGGCCCCGGCGGACACGTGGTCCACCGGGGCCGGGCTCGTGCGCCGCGCGGGTCAGTGCGCGAGGGATTCCTGCGCCGCGGAAGCGGACTTGGCGTCGGCCGGGGCGGACTCGGCGTCAGTCGGGCCGGACTCGGCGTCGGCGGGGGCGGCCTTGGCGTCGGCGGGGGCCGGGCCGGCGCCCCGGAGCGGGACCTCCTTGACGAACCAGGCCGCCAGGAAGCCCAGTACGGCGACGGCCGCGCCGAGCAGGAAGGCGGAGTGCGTGCCGGCGGCCACCGCGTGCTGGTAGGCCTCGCGCACGGCCTCCGGCAGCTTGGCCAGGCTCGCCGCGTCCAACTGTGCGGAGCCCGCGGCCCCGGCGGCCTCCGGGCCCAGGCGCTCGGACATGGTGTCCGTGACCCGGGAGGTGAAGAGGGAACCCATCAGGGCCACGCCGAAGGAACCGCCGAGCGTACGGAAGAGGGTGGCCGAGGAGGACGCGACACCCATGTCCTTCATCTCCACGCTGTTCTGCGCGACGAGCATGGTGATCTGCATCAGGAAGCCGAGCCCGGCACCGAGGACGGCCATGTAGAGGCCGGACACGAGGCGGGTGGTGCCGGTGTCCATGGTGGCGAGCAGGAACATGCCGACGACCATGAGGCCGCCGCCGACGATCGGGAAGATCTTGTATTTGCCGCTGTTGGTGGTGACGCGTCCGGCGACGAGCGAGACGGCCATCATCGAAAGCAGCATGGGCAGGAGCAGCAGGCCCGAGTTGGTGGCGGAGGCGCCCTGGACCGACTGCTGGAACAGCGGGAGGTAGAGCACGCCGCCGAACATGGCGAAGCCGACCAGGAAGCCGATCACCGACATGAGGGTGAAGTTGCGGCTGCGGAAGATGTGCAGCGGCATGACCGGCTCGGCCGCCTTGGTCTCCACGTAGAGGAACGCTGCGGTCGTCAGCACGCCGATCGCGATCAGGCCGATGATCTCGGCGGAACCCCAGGCGTACTCGGTGCCGCCCCACGTGGTGACGAGCACGGTGGAGGTGATCGCGACGGTGAGCAGTGCCGCACCGAGGTAGTCGATCTTCGGGCGCTGCCGTTCGGCCTGCCGGGGCAGGTGCAGTACGGCGGTGACCATGGCCAGGGCCACGGCGCCGAGGGGGAGGGTGATGTAGAAGGACCAGCGCCAGCCCATGTGGTCGGTGATGGTGCCGCCGACGAGAGGGCCGCCGATCATGGCGAGGGCCATCACGCCGGCCATCATGCCCTGGTACTTGCCGCGCTCGCGGGGCGGGATCAGGTCGCCGATGATCGCCATGACGCCGACCATCAGACCGCCGGCGCCGAGGCCCTGGATCGCGCGGAAGCCGATGAGCTGACCCATGTCCTGGGCCATGCCGCTGAGCGCGGAGCCGATCAGGAAGATGACGATCGAGGTGAGGAAGGCGCCCTTCCGGTCGTACAGGTCGCCGAGCTTGCCCCAGATGGGGGTGGAGGCGGCCGTGGCCAGGGTGTACGCGGTCACCACCCAGGACAGGTGCTCCAGGCCGCCGAGCTCGCCGACGATGGTGGGCATCGCCGTACCGATGATCATGTTGTCGAGCATCGCCAGCAACATTGCGATCATGAGGGCCATGAGGACGACCCGCACGCTGCGTGGCTTCACCTCCTGCGAGGTCTCCGCCGCGGGCTTGCTTGTCTCCACCATTTCCTGTCCACTCCCCTGGGTACTACCTGCCGGAACGGCACTTACTTGCCGCCCGGCTAGTTCACTACACTGGGGACGGTAGACCCGTAACTTGCCGGGCGTCAAGTAAGTACCGAGGAGAGTCATGTCCAGCAGCAGTCCGCAGCGCCGTCGTGGCGACACGCGCCAGCGCATCCAGGACGTCGCACTGGAGCTCTTCGTCGAGCAGGGGTACGAGAAGACGTCGCTGCGCGAGATCGCGGAGCGGCTGGAGGTCACGAAGGCGGCGCTGTACTACCACTTCAAGACCAAGGAAGACATCATCATCAGCCTCTTCGAGGACGTCACACGTCCCATCGACGAGCTGATCAAGTGGGCGGAGCAGCAGCCGCGCACCCTGGAGACCAAGCGCGAGGTGCTGCGCCGCTACAGCGAGGCGATGGCGGCGGGCGCCGCGCTGTACCGCTTCATGCAGGAGAACCAGGCGACGACGCGCGAGCTGAGCATCGGCGACACGGTGAAGAAGCGGCTCTACCGCCTGGTGGAGCTGCTGCGCACGGACGACGGCCCGCTGACGGACCAGGTGCGCTGCGTCAGCGCCCTGTTCACGCTGCACGCCGGGATGATGTTCCTCCAGCACGTCGAGGGCGACCCGGAGGAAACCCGCCTGGCCGCCCTGGAGGTCGCCACGGACCTCATCACGCAGGCCCACCACGAGGAGTCGTAGCGGCGGCGGCCGGCCACAAACCCCATAGGACCCCCCTGACAAGCGTGACGGGCCGACGACGGACGCGGACGAACCGGGGGCCGGGACCGGCTACGGCCAGGCGGGGGCCGGCTCGGCCCGCGGGGCCGCTCGGCGCCGTGCTGACCGGCTGCCCCCTAAATCTGTGCCGTGACGGGTGACGGTCGAAAGCAACGCGCTTCTTCTCCATGTGGGAAACTCCCCCGCCCCAACAAAGCTTCCGACGTTGCGCCCCTGGTCGACTCGGACACGCTCGCAGGGCCGTCGATCTCAGGTCGACAGAGCTGTGCGGCAGAGGCGCCAGCGCCAGCGCCAGCGCCAGCGGTCAAGCATCCACTTCGCCCACCCAGCCGAACTCCAGAAGTTCCTGCGGCAGGTACTCGGACTCGACCTCGATCGGCATGCCGGCATCACGGGCCATGCAGGCGATGGCGAGTGGCCCGAGGGCTACTAGGCCCTCGCCGCTCCGTGCCCGGTCCTCGTTCGCTGTCCAGTACTCCTTGTGCCAGTTCAGTGCGTCGACCAGGGCTTCGTTGAAGAGGTCGTTCTCGCGGGTGGCATAACGGTAGAAGAGGTTGATCGGCGGATACAGGATCTTCAGCATCAGCTCCTTGCTGGCGATCCGCACATTCGCGGGGTCTGTGCCATCGACGGCACGGACCAGGGTGTCCCAAGTCTCCTGCCGACCGTGCCAGTGATGCTGGATGGTCTCGATCCACGCATAGATGTATTCATCGAATTCCGCATCAGAAGCCCGCAGAAAGGACAGGGGAACTTGCGCAAGCTGGTTCACGCGGCTGTTCTCGCGGCAGATCGCAGCCAGGTAGAACGAGGTCAGCCAGTTCCCGGCGTGCAGATACTCCTGCGGTCCGGTCGCCGGCAACTCCCGCTGCTCGCCGTTCACGCCGATCCGGCAGGTGACGGTGCCCACGGTGGCCTGCCCTGCGGCGAACAGTGCAGACCCGGTTTGCATGGCGAGGACCCACGCTTGCCAGGTCGTGAACCGGTCCACGACGGGATCTTCGAGGCAGTGCCACTTCGCTGCCGCGAGCGTCAGCGTGAGCGCGTCATATCGGTCGAACTCGGACGCCGCGAGCCCCGCCAGGGCCTCCTCCGCGCCCTCGAGCACCGGCGCCATGGTCTCGCTCACGTTGACCGCGGCGAAGTCGTGTCGAGCAATGTGCGTAACCATACGCCCTCGTCTCATCAGTCGATCTTCATACGTTCCATGAGTGCACCAGCGTAGGTGGAGCCGGGGGCGTCTTTCGCCTTCACCAGGACGTAATCGAGCCTGCCTTCCTTCAGCGCATCTCGCAGGAGCTTTGCGATCCTGGCGTCCTCGCCACCGCGAAGCATCATCTCGGCGAAGATGGTGCGAAGGTAGGGCCTGGTGCCCTGCTTGACCCTCAAGCCTTGAGCCCCACCGTTGTCGCCGACATTCGGATTCTCGAGATCCTCGGGGTCGGCACGCCCGTTGCGCCAATCAAGATCACCCTTGGGGGCCTTGGCCTCCACTACGAGGTAGCGGTCTTCCGTGCGGAGCGCGTACACGGCATCGAACATATTGGCGCCGTTGGGTGTCTTAGGGAGCGTTATCGGATCCAAGCCGCGATTCTTGAATTCGTTCGGGATGACATGCAGTTCCGCTGCCCGCTCTCCGAGCCTTTCTGCGATCTTGCTGTTGTTCGGGATTCCGGGAAGTTGCTTGTCGTACGCCTTCTGGGCTGCGGCCAGTGCATTCGCGTTAGAGGTGGAGGCGTTGCCGTCGAACGCCTTCTGCGCGCTCGTAAGGTCCATCGAAACCTTGCGGTTCGCCGTTGCGGCATTCAGATCACCGAGATGCTGGGGCGGCGCGGTGTCAGGCCCGAGGTGTTTGGCGCCGTACCTGATCTCGGACGGCCCATGGGGCATGTCGTGCTTGGAGATCCAATTTCCGTCCGCATCCTTCTTCAGGATGGGCAGTTCGACGCCGTCCACGAGCGCCCTCTTCGACACGCGGTGACCGTCTATGTGGTAGTGCTTCTTGAACCACGCCGGGTCCTCGTTCGCCAGGCGTACGTGCTCGTTCTGCAGCTCCTTACGCCGCTCTGTGGAAATCGGTTCTCCGTCCGGGCGGGCGCCGGATCCATTGATGGCGTCGCCCGCCTGCACGGCATCGTCGGCGCCGTGGCCCAGGTCGTCGACGCCGCGTGTGCCCGGGCTGTCCGGGAGGTGGTCGCCGCCCGTGCCCGGGCCGTCCGGGTGGGTTCCGCCCGTGCCAGAGCCGTCCCCGTGCATGGCTCCGGAGCCCGGCCCGTCCGGGCGGGCACCGGCCGTGGATGGGGTGTCCGGGTGGGTGACGCCTGTCGGGGACGGGGTGTCGCCGCCGCGCGTAGGCTGGTTGAGGTCGTTGCGGGGCATGTTGTCCGGGGCGTGGCCGCCCGAGGCGTGGTCCAGCGTGTGGACCGGGTCGGAGATGTCGGAGCCGAGGTTGATGCCGTTGTCGCCGCCGCGGACGCGGGCGCCGACCAGGTCGCGTTCCGGGACCTTGGCCGTGGCCGGGGTGTCGACCTTCGGTGCTTCGGTGCGCGGCACGTCCGCGCCCGCGTCCGGCCGGCCCTTCGGGGCGTCCTTCACGTGCTGGGTGATCGCGCCGTCCGCGTCGTAGATGTTGCCCTTGGGGTCCATGAACTTCGGCGGGCCGTCGACGGGCAGCTTGACCGTGCCCGGGGGGAACGTGGTGGTGCCCTCGGGGAGTTTGATGTTGCCGTCCGGGAGCTTGACCGCCCCTTCGGGGATGGCCGCGCCGGAGGGGAGGTGGATGGCACCGTCGGGCAGCATCACGGCACCGTCGGGGAGGGCGATCACGCCGTCGAGGTTGATGCTCGGGACCTCGAACTTGCCCGCGCCCTTCAGACCGGCCATCACGTCGCCGATCTTGGAGAAGCCCGCGCCGGCGCCCTTGAAGACGTACGTCATGGGGTCGACCACATGGCCGGCCTTGCCCGCGACCGAGAGCGCCTTCGCCACGGCGCCCGCCTTGCCCGCGCCCGAAACGGCACCGCCCGTGCCGCCCGTGGCGATGGTGGTGATCACGTTGAAGGTGACCGCGCCTGCCGCGCGACCGGGGTTGGAACCCCACTGGTCCCACGCGAGCAGCGCCTTGCCCGTCTCCTTCATCGCGGTGCGCGACTCACGCAGGTAGGCGGGAAGCTTGTCGTCCGGGACCGCCATGTACAGCGCACCCACACCGGGGATCATGGCGATCGACAGGCCGGTCCCGAGTTTCGCCAGGCCCGCCCACGACTGCTTGAACGTATCCCAGCCCTGAAGGCCGACCAGACCGCCCAGGCCCTTGAGAGTCCCCCACACTCCGTCGACGAAAAAGCCCTTGCCGTACTCCCAGACGTGCTCCCACACCTGCCATCCGGGAATGGACTCCTCCACCGCGTCACCCCACGGCAGGGACTTGGCCTGCTTCATCGCCTCGGCGTCGTAGCCGTACATGTCCGGGGCGTTGGAGCCGTCGTTCACGCGCAGGGGCTTGCCGCCCACCAGCGCGACGATCTTCGCGTGGGCGGCCCGCTCCACCTCGTGGAACTCCTCCCACACCTCGGCGATCTCGTTGCGGCGATCGAGGTTCTCGTCAATCAGGCTGCCGTCTTCACGCCACTTCTCGTCGTCGGCGACCTTCGTACGGAACGCCTCCGCCTCCGCCTTCAGCTTCTCCAGCTTCTTGATGACGGGTGCGGCGTCGCGTGAGTACGTGCCCAGCGCGCCAGCGATGGTGCACATGTCAGAGCTGAGCTTCAGGCCGAGGTCCGAGACGGGCTTCGTCGTCGCGAAGAGCTGGTCCGCCTCGGGTGCCTGGTAGAAGGCCTGCAGGCCGCCGAAGCTGGTGTGGACGTCCGAGGCCTTCGTTGAGACCGTGGCCCCGCCCGACGAGATCTCCTTCACCTTCTCGTCCAGGACAGCCAGGTCCCCCGTGAAGACCGGTACCTCGGCAGGGTCGACTGGTGCGTTCCCGCTCACTTCTCGCCCCCGCTCTTCTCACGCAGGATGTCGAGGTTCACGGACTTCGCCGCGTCCTGGGCGGCCTTGGCCTGGTCCAGGTCGCCTTCCAGGTACTCGTTCGTGGCCTTGACCGCGCCGAGGATGCACGCCTCGATCCGCTCGGCCATCGACTTGAACTCCGGCTTGCGGGCCGTCAGGTACTCGCCCAGGGCGGCCGCCACCGGACCCATCGCCTTCTGCGGCGCCACGAAGGCCGCACCCGGAGCCGGCCCCGCCCCCGGAGCCAGCGGACCCTGCGCAGTCATCCCCGACTGCGAACCTGGAACGGCCGTCCCCGCGGCCTGCGCCGCCTCCGACATGGCCGTAAGCAGCGCGTTCAGGGCCTTCTCCAGCTCGCCGGCGTTCCCGCCGACGGTCTTCAAATGGCCCTGCACACCCTGCGGCTTGATGTCCCACGACGTCATCGACAACCCACCCCCGTGAACCCGACTTCCCCACCAACCCGCTGACCCGCTGACCTGCCGACCTGCCGACCTGCCGACCTGCCGACCTGCCGAAACGATCCTGCTCAGCCGATGTTGTCGACCGCGGCCTTCGCACGCTGCAGCGTCTGGCGCGCGGTCGCGTCGTTCTTCTCCAGCGTCGTGTTCAGCAGCTGGATGATGTTCTTGACCTCCTGCGAGGCGTTCTTCCACCGC
>NZ_LBMK01000005.1:9968-38974 GCF_001005295.1 Streptomyces yangpuensis
GTATTCGAGGTCCGCGAACCCGACATCAGGTTCGTCAGAACCTGCGTCCCCATGTCGAACTTCATCCCACACTCCCCCGTGCTCCCCAAAGACCATCAACTGATCATAAGTACGACCAGCCCCATCAACATACATCGCACCTGCAACCGGCAACGAAGCAGTTATGGCACACCCATGACGACCCGCCAGGCACCTCCGGGCCACAAGCCCACACCTGTGTGCGGGAGCGTGCCACACGCCGAAGGACCGGTACGTCATCGCACACGAGAACTCCGCGACGACACCCCCGGCCGACCGCCACCGGACGCTCAGGGGCGCGTGGCGGAGCCGGTGGAGGCGAGGAAGGCGAGGAGGTTGTCGGCGTAGCGCTGCGGGGCCGTGAGGTGGGGGACGTGGCCCTCGCCGTGCAGGGTTCGCGCCTGCGCGCCGGGCAGCACGTGTGCGAGCCGGTCGACGATCGCGCCGAACCACGCCGGGCTGTCGGTGCCCTTGGTCAGCATGGCCGGGCCGGTGTAGCCGGCCAGCCGGGCGAGGTCCACGGTGTCCCAGTCCGGGTCTCCCTGTTCGTCGGCGGCGGTGGGGGCGTTGGTGACGAACGTCCGACGGGCCGCGTCCGGCATCCCGTCCCACGCACCAGGCCCGAACACGACCTCCTCGACGAACCGGCGCGCGCCGCCCTCGGAGTCGCCCGCGCGGACGTCCGCCATGACGGCGTCGATGGGCGCCTGCGCGGCCCGCATCAGCCGGTCGAGCTCCGGATCGCCGGCGACGACGGCGGTCAGGGGCGGCTCGTGCACGGCGAGGCTGCGCAGCAGTTCGGGGCGGCGGGCGGCGAGGCCGAGCGCGACCGAGGCGCCGAAGGAACTCGCGGCCACGTGGACGGGCGCGCCGAGCATCTCGATGAGCGCGGCCAGGTCGTCCTCGTCCTGGGTCCGCGTGCCCTGGCCCGGCGGGCGCTCGCTCCGGCTGTGGCCGCGGCGGTCGTAGACGAGCACGCGGTGGGCGCGGGTGAGGTGCGGCAGGACGGCGTGCCAGCTGTGGTGGTCGGTCCAGGAGCCATGGACCAGGACGAGCGGCTCCCCGTCGCCCTGGATCTCGTAGAAGAGCTCGACGCCGTTCACCTGAGCCCGTGCCATAACCGGTCCCCCTCGCCCGTTGCCATGCCGGCCTCCCCGCGAAGCCTTGATCATCCTGTCAGACGCGGTTCACTGCTGGACGGGTGTTGTGGCCGACCAGAACTCGTCATGCTCGTCGGGGCGCTGGGGGAACGGCCCTTTGCGTTGCGGGGTGTTCGGCTTGGTGGCGGGCTCCATGACGTCCGTGTCGCGTAGGCAGGGGGTGGCCGCCTCCAGAAAGAACTGACCTTCGCCGCCCACCTCGACCGAGAGGCTGTAGCCGTCCGGGGTGCTCGCGTGGATGCGGGGGACCTTCCGGCTCTTGTTCGCATGGGTGAATGTGTAGCCGCGGTCCTTCCACGCCTGCTCGATCATCCCCAGGAGGGAGTCGCGACGCTGCTCGGAGACGATCGTCATGATCGTGATGATCCGGTCGGCGGCACCGGTGCCGGTGGCCGCGCCCGCCACTCCCTTCGTGCAGCCGGCGCTGCCACCGGGGCCGTGGTTCCACTTCAGCGGGTGACTACCAGCCTGGCCAGTTCGGCTGATCGCGAGCGCCCGATCCGGCCCGGCCACCCCCGGCCCGGTCCCGCCCCGGCCGCTCGGGTGGGTGGGGCCGAGCCGGTCCCGGACGGGGCGCGCGTACTCACGACAGGCCTCCGGCCAAGGTCCGGGGACTCGCGGCGCAGCCCTTCCGCTGCCGGGCGCGCCGGGCACGGCCGGACGTCCAATGTGCCGTGTACGCAGGCCCGGTACGTGGTTCGTGCGCCGCAGGGGCCGTATGCGGGGGCCGGGTTGGTGGCTGGTAGAAAGAGATGACGTGCCGACAAGTTGTCGGCCTTGGGAAGGAACCACGTGACCCAACCGTCCGGCGAGCAGCCGCAGCACCCCTGGTCGTCGCCACAGCAGCCGTTCGGCGCGCCGCCGCCTCCACCGTTCCCTCCGGCCGTACCGCCGCAGCCCGGTTACGGACCCCCGCAGGCGCCGCAGCCGGGTTACGGACAGCCGCAGGCGCCGCAGCCCGGTACGCCCGGGGCCGGGAATCCTTATGTCCAGCCGGGCTCGCCGTACGGCGGTTATCCGCCACCGCACCCCCTTCCCGGTTCGCCTGGGCAGCCGCCCGGGCCGGGGCCGGGGCCGGGGAAGCGGCAGACCGGGCTCATCGTGACGGCCGCTGTGGTGGTTCTCGTCGTGGTGGCCGGCGGGGTGTGGTTCGCGGTCGGCCGGGGCGGCGACGACACCGGGTCGACCGAGGCCAAGGCGAGCCCGAGCGCCTCGGCGCCCAGCACGAACCCCAGCGAGAAGGCCCCGACCATCCAGCCACCGCCCGAGAGGTCGGAGACCCCCGCCAACCCGCTCGCCCCCAAGCCCACCGGGACCGGCCTCCAAGCCGTGTGGAAGACCTCCGGCTCTACGATGCTGGCCCTCGGCGACGCGTACCTCGACGAGCCTGCCCGGATCAACGCGATCCTCGGCGGCGGCTCCTCCGGGTTCGAATGCAAGGGGCGTTGGCAGAAGGACGAGAGCGGCGACTTCCTGGAGGTCGCACTGCTGTGCAGCCAGGACGGCGTCCGGGTCCCGGACAAGGACCGGGTCGGCAATCTCAGCCAGAACGGCGACACCCTGACCGTCACGTGGAAGAAAGGCGCCAGCGGCTCAGAGTCCTTCAAGCGCTTCCGCGACATGGACCCCGCCTGATCGTCAGGTGTACCGAACGCCCGGAAGAGCCTCATCGGCGTGGCGACGCCGAGCCTGGTTCCTCCCCGGGCCGACAGGGGTGCGGCACGCCATCTGCACGCTGTCGGCGCTTCTGTGCGTGCACTTGTCCGGGGAAGTCCCGTGGGGTCCGGGGAAGCGGTCGGTCCGAGTGGATGCGCGTCGGCGACGTGATCACCGACGCGCTGATCCATTCGTTCGTCCTCGAAGTGTTCGTCGGAACCCTGCGCGGCCGCCCGTGACGGGCTACCGGGCTACCGGGCTACGCGAAGCTCACGCTGTGTGGGACGGGCTCGGCAAAGCCACGGGCCGCACCGGGGTCCAGGGTGCTCAGCGGCTCCTCGCAGCCGCGGTCCGCGTACAGGGTGGCTGTGCTGTTCGTGCCGTTGACCGCACTGGTCGCGCCTTGGAGCAGGAGGAAGCACTCCGAGCCGACGGGGTCGGTGATGTCGAAGTCGCCGTACTCCGGCGAAACGTAGCTGAACGTGCCCACAGCGGCCCCGGCGGAGGCCGGCAGCGTACCGACGAGCGCGGGAGCCCCGAGGGTGTGGCGAAGGCGCATCACACCAGCGTGGCCCACGGCTGCGCCGAGCCGGCCGGAGAAACGACCTCCCTCTCACCCGTTCGGCGGCCGGTGGGGCAGCGTCGCCCAGGTACGGGTCCCGCCGCCAGGTTCCCGGGACGGCCCGACGCCCCAGTCTCCGCCGTGGTCGCGCACCAGTGCCGAGAACACCCGGAGCGTGGAGCGGCGGCGGGCCTCGCAGAGCGCGGCAAGCCGGGGGTGGGTGTGGGTGGGGTGCGCGTCGTAGACGATGACGCGCAGCTCGTCGTCGCGGTAGCGGACGGACAGGTACAGCTCGCCGTACGGGTCCATCCGCCAGGCCGAGCCGAGGAGTTCCGAGGCGGCCTGTACGGCTGTTGGTTCCAGGGGGTCGAGGGCGTAGGCGCGCAGGGCTGCCCGTACGGCCTGCCGGGCGATCCCGGCCGAGCGGGGCGAGGCGGGCAGGGTCATGCTGCACGACAGCCCCTCCGCGAGGACCGCCTGACCGGCGGTCCCGGGGTCGGGGGCGACGGGGCAGGCGGATGCGGCGGTGTACGAGTGGGTGTACGGGGTGAGCAACTTCGGCTCCCAAGTCGTCGATGGGCAAAGACGGTTTGGCTTCGGAAGCTCGACGCGCACAGGGGCTCACGAGGACCGTTCACAGGCGGCATGGGCGGCGGGTGTGGCTCGTCCCCCGGGCAGGGCCGGGCGATGCACTTCAACTCGCCGTACGTAAGCGGTGCGTCACCCACAGTAGGGCATCAAAGTGGTGCCTGCACCACAAAATTCATGAGGTCTGCTCCTGAAATGGACCGCATGCGGGCCGGAGTGCAGACTTCCCACATGCCACCGAGGACGCTGCCGTCATATCGCCGGGCCCGACTGGGAGCAGAGCTGCGCCGGATGCGCTTGAACGCGGGCGTGTCCGCCGAACTCGCGGCCTCACTCGTCGGCATGGACCGAGGAAAGATCCCCAGCATCGAGGCGGGCGCCCGGACCTTGAGCGCCGAGCGATTGCGCACCCTGGTCGCCAACTACGGCTGTACCGACGAGCCCTACATCGACGCGCTGCTCGGCATGGCCCAGCGTCGCCGACGAGGGTGGTGGGATCAGTACCGCGAGAGGCTCGCACCGGGCTTCCTGGACATCGCAGAGCTGGAGTGGCATGCCACGCGGATGCACACGGTGCAAGCCGTTCACGTACCCGGACTACTTCAGACCGAGGAATACTCCAGAGCCGTCTTCAACGCCGTGCTGCCGCAGCTCTCCCGCTTGGACGTGGAGCTGCGCGTGGCCCACCGCCAAGAGCGACAGATCGTCCTTGACCGCCGAGATCCGGTTCAGTACACCGGTTATGTGCACGAGGCAGCACTGCGTATGCAGTTCGGCGGCCGACAGGTGTCGAAGCGCCAGCTCGATCGGATCTGCGAGCGGAGCACGGCGGAACACATCACCATCAGGGTCATCCCCGTCACTCAAGGAGCCTTCCCGGGAGCGGGACACCCTCTGTTCTACGCCGAGGAATCGGTCCCACAGCTCGACACGGCGCAACTCGACTCGGCCCACGGCCCGGAGTTCCTGCACGGTGTGGAGCAACTGGCCAAGTATCGAAGCCATCTGGACTGGATGGCCGAACACACGCTCGGGCCCGAAGCGTCGCGTGATCTCATCCGAGCCATCAGCAAGGAACTGTGAGAGGGGCCGCCATGCCTGACATCCAGTGGGAAGCACCGTACTGCGGAGAGGGAAACGCCTGTTACCGGATAGGGGTGGACGGGGACGGCAACAGCTACATAGCGGTGGCCGGCCAGGAGGACCGGCCGCTGACCGACAGCAGAGCGGCCCTCCAGGCCCTGATCCGGGACATCAAGGCGGGTCGGGCCGACCACCTGCTGGACTAACTCGCGCCGCGCGGGAAGGTGATCTCCACGCGGCGGTTCTTCTTGCGGCCTTCCTCCGTGCTGTTGTCGGCGATCGGGTAGTCCTCGCTGTACCCGCGGACGTCGAAGACGACGCTCGGGTTCGTCACGGTCTTGGCCAGCTCGTTGTGCACGGCATCGGCCCGCTGCTTGGACAGTTCCTTGCCGTGCTCGTAGCTGCCCTGGTCGTCGGTGAAACCGAAGACCCGGATGCGGGTCGCCTTGGACTGGTTGATCTCGTTGCCGATTGCCTGGATCCGGGCAGCCGCCTGCGCGTTGAAGACGGCGCTGTCCTCGGGGAACAGCACCTCGGACTGCAGCGCCATCATGACGGTCTCGTTGGTCTCCTGTCGCCGCTGCTCGCCGCCGAGGTCTTCGACGACCTCGGCGATGTCCAGCACCTTGATCGGTGCCAGGGTTCCGCCCTGCGGGATCTTCAGCCCGGGTGCGTTGGAGTCGATCGCCACGGGCGCGGCGGCGGACGGCTCCGTGCCGGGGGGCACGGAGGGCTTCACGTCATCGGCGTGTGCGGAGCCGGCCCCGATGACGGACCCTCCGGCGATGACGAGTGCAGAGACTGCGGTGGCGGCGGCTGCGCGATGGCGTGTGGTCATGGGTCACCCAGAGATTTTGACGGTGGCCGTGGCAAAGGTCGGGAGGCTGAATTCCACCTCGCTGGTAGAGCTCGGCGGTGCCGGGAACTGGGCGAAGAACGGGATCACCTGGCCGGCGTCGACGCTGGAGACGCCCGTCGTGCACAGGCACCTGGACTCCGTGTCCCGAAGCACGTAATAGCGTTTCTTACCCGCCTTGTCGACCAGCGTCGCACCGGCGACCGACTCTCCGGTCCCCTTGAGTTCGATGCCGCGCCAGGCAACCGTGTCCTTGTAGGACTGGCTGCCCGTGTTCTTCAGCTGCCCGGATACGGTGAGGAAGCCGCCCGGATCGCGCCGCACAGAGTTGATCTCCAACGCCATGCCGGCCTGTCCGGTCAGCGTGGCGACGACTTCGGTCGGCTCCGAGCTCTGCCCCTTGCTCGGTGTCGCGTTCTGGGACGCCGTCCCCTGGGACGGGGCAGCCGCGGGCTTCTGAGGCTCACCCGACTTGCCGTCACCGCCACTACCGCACCCGGCCAACGTAACGGCCATGACCGCCGCACCCGCAACGGCCATCCCCCCACGGACCCTCACCATGCGCCGAATGCTCATCTATGAACGCTTCCTTGTCTCTCAGTCCCTGTCAGCCGACGAGTCGCACGCTGAACAGCTTTCTGGTCAATGCCTTGAGCGAACCTGGCTTCGACGGGTCGAGCTTGACCGTCTCCCCGCCACAAGTGAAGTTCACCGCAGCAGCGTTCGGCGTGGGAGAGGGCGATGCACCGCCTGACGGCGCGGTGGAAGTGGGGGTCGGGGTGGGGCTCGGACTGGCGACGCTCGCCAGATGGCACCTCGGCTCGATCAGGGCCGTGGCCTTCGCCGTCGCATGCATGCCGTTGGTACCGGGAACCACCGAATCCCCCACGGTTCCGTTCGTCTCCACCGTGACGGTGAACCGCGGGAGGGCGGCCGCACATGTGGCCTTCGCATCGTTCTTAGCCGCGAAGGCCTCTGCCGCTGCGCAGGCTTCGCCGACCTTGAAGAACCGCCCATCGACGATCTTCTTCCAGACACCGGCATCCACCGACGGAAGATCGAGGCCGAGGAGCACCTCGTCCCGGGCCTCACGCCCGGCCGCCAAAGCCGCTGCATCCGCAGCGCCTTGGGCGTCACTGCGCCTGACCGACGCCTGGCCCACCGCGAAGAACGCGAGCGCGGCGAATAGCAGCCCTGCCACCACCACCACGTAGATGGGAAAGGCCTGCCCCCGGTCACGCCCATACGTGCCGCGGGTGGCCATTAGCCGGCTTTGATGTCGGTCACCGCCTGCTTGATCCGCTTGGTGATCTCCGAACCGACACCGGAGCCAACGATCGCCCCGACGATCACGATCACCACCAGGATGATGCCCAGGTACTCGAAGGCCGTCTGGCCGCGATCCTGTTGGGCGTGGCGGTCGCGGAGCCTCGTCACGGCCGTGTCCGCCCATCCGTTCACCCTGATCCGCGCCTCCACGGCGGCCTTCAGCAGCGTGTTCTGTGACATGGGGGTTCCCTCCCGGGCCGGTACCGGTGTCGATCTGCGGACGGTACGGCGAGTCACCAGTCGTGACCAAGGGTCCCGGGGCCCAATTACGGACCCACTGCGCACTCCGTCTACCCATGACCGGTCACTCCTGGACGGGCGGTTCCCAGCCAGCGGGCTATCGCCTCGCTGCGCGTGGCGCTGCGGAGCTTCGCGAAGATGCGGTTGATGTGGTTCTTGACGGTCTTCTCGCTGATGAAGCAGGTGGCGGCGATCTGCTGATTGCTCATCCCGGACGCGATCAGATCCATGATCTCCACCTCCCGGGAACTCAGCCCGAAGACAACAGAGTTGTGCATCCGCTCCGACGACTGTGCCACATCTCGTTGCGGATGCGAAGAGGTCCTGAGTTCCGTCAGCAGGGCGCTCGCCGCCGTCGGCGTGAAGTGGGGGCGGCCCAGGGGTGCGTCGTGCACGGCCCTGAGCAGCTCGTCCGCCGTGAACTCGCCGTGCACCAGGTAGCCGTCGGCGCCCAACAGCAGTGCCTCACGGATGATTTCGGCTTCCCTGCTGTACGTCACCATCAGTACGGGCGCCAGCATCACCAGGTGGGGCAGGGCCGAAATCCCGTCCACCCCCGGCATCCGGACGTCCAGCAGGACCACGTCCGGCGCGTGCCGGCGGGTCAGGCTCAGGGCCTCGCGGCCGTCCGCGGCCTGGGCCGTCACCTCGATGTCCCCGGCCGCGCCCAGGATCGCCGCGAGGCCCGCCCTGATGACCGGGTTCCCGTCGGCGATGAGCACGCTCAGCCGCGCCATCGCTCAGCCACCCCCGAACAGCGCACCGAAGTCGACGTTCGCGCCGTAGACGAAGCCGCACACCAGGAGGATGAGCGTGCCGGGCAGCATGAACATCGTCACCGCGAACGTCGCCTTCGGCACGGCCCGGGCCGCCCGCCGCCGCGCGTTCTGGGCGTCCGTACGGCGCATGTCCTCGGCGATCGCGATCAGCGTGTCGACGATCGGGGAGCCCAGCTCCTCGCCCTGCTGGAAGGCCGTCACGAACTGCGCGACCTGTTCGCTGTCGTTGCGCCGCCGCAGCTCGTCGAAGGCCTGCCGGCGGCTGACGCCCATGTCCATCTGCTGGAGCGTGATGCGGATCTCGTCCGCCCACGGCCCCTCGTACTTGCCCGCCACCCGGTCCAGCGCCTGCCGGAAGCCCAGTCCCGCGCTCACCACCACGGCGAGGACGTCCAGGAAGTCCGGCAGCGTCCGCTCGATGTGGTCGCGGCGGACCCGGATGGCCGACCACAGGCCGACCTCGATCCAGAACAGGCCGAAGGCCACCATCAGCAGGGCTGCGACGAGCTGGCCGTTGACCAGCATGGAGAAGGCGCCCGCGGCGCCCAGGGCCCCGTACACCGCACGCCGGGCCGCGTACCGGTCGATCGTCAGACCGGCCGGGTTGCCCGCCATGTCGATCTGGCGGCGCTTGCGCGCCACCCGGTTCGCGCCCATCGCGCGCAGGACCAGCGGAGCCCAGCGGATGCCGATGCGGTCGACCAGCGAGCCGACGGCCGTCGTGCGGGTCGCGCCGACCTCCAGGGCCAGGGCCAGATCGGTGGGGAGCTTCACGTCCGCCCGGTAGAGGCGGATGCCGTGGAAGGCGCCGAACACCGAGAGGGCCACGGCGAGCGCGAGGAGAAGTGCCGTCATCGTCCCGTCCGCCCCCTCACACGTCGATCTTCGACAGGCGTCGGATGAGGACGAAGCCCAGCGCGAAGAGGCCGAGCGCGACGAGGACCGCGGTCTGGCCGAAGAACGCGCCCGTCATCCGGTCCAGCGCGCCCGGCATCATCATGTCGACGAGGAGCAGCGAGCCGAGCCCGATCGCCGGGACCAGGTAGGCCGTCACCGTGACCTGCGACAGCTGGGTGCGGATCTCGCGACGCGTCTCCTTGCGCTGCTCCAGCGTCACCGTCAGGTTGCGCAGACTGTCCACGATCGCACCGCCGGCCCGGGCCGACAGGACGAGGGTGGAGACGAGGACGACGAGTTCGCGCGACGGCAGGCGTTCGGTGAGCTCTCCCAGGGACTCCTCGATGGAGTGGCCCACGGCGAGCCGGTCGGCGACCCGCGCGAGTTCCTCGCCCGCGGGTGCCTCCAGCTCCTCCGCCGCGATGCCGATGGCGGTACGCAGGGCCAGCCCGGCCTGGGTGGCGTTGGCGAGGATGCGGGCCAGGTCGGGGAGCTGGTTGATGAAGCGCTCCGTACGCCGCGCCCGCTGCCAGGCCAGGAACGCGTTCGCCGCCCAGACTCCGATGAGGCCGGCCACCGGCCCGAAGAACGGCGCGAGGAGGGACGACGCGACGAGCCAGACGCCCGCGATCGAACCGAGCATGTAGACGAAGAACTCGCCGGGCGTGAGGTCCAGGCCGGTGGTCGCCAGCTTCTGCTCGATCCGGCGTCCGAGCCGGGTCTTCCGCAGCCGGCGGTCGATCGTGCGGAAGCGGCGCACCCGGCCGAGCGGGGCGGGTGCGCCGCTCGCCGAGAGGCGTTCGACGAGGGCGGCGTGCTGGGCGCGCCCGGCCGCGTACGCCTGGAGACCGACGACCGCGAGGACGCAGGCCACCAGCGTGATGCCGAGGGTGAGGAGGATCAGTGGGTTCACAGGGCGGTCCGTGTGATGTGCGGGGTGGTGAGGGGGTCGTCCGGCAGCGCGACGCCGAAGGCCTGCGGGATGGGCTGGTTGTTCATGTAGAGGCGTTCGGCGATGCGGCGCGGCAGCGGGTAGTACTCGAAGAAGCCGTGGACGCGGCCGTCCGGCCCCATGGGCTGGGCGACGAACCGGCAGACCGTGGTGATCCGGAAGGGTTCGCGGCCGTGTGATTCGAGGATGGAGATCTCCGTGATGCGGCGGGAACCGTCACCGAAGCGCGTCAGCTGGACGATGACGTTGACGGCGCTGTTGATCTGGTCCTGGAGCGCCTCGAAGGGGATCTCGACCTCCGACATGGACGCCAGGGTCTGCAGGCGGGTGAGGGCGTCGGAGGAGCTGTTGGCGTGGACGGTGGCCAGCGAGCCGTCGTGGCCGGTGGACATGGCCTGCAGCATGTCGAGGGTCTCACCGCCGCGGACCTCGCCGACGATGATGCGGTCGGGGCGCATGCGCAGGGAGTTGCGGACGAGGTCGCGGATGGTGATCTGGCCCTTGCCTTCCACGTTCGCCGGGCGTGATTCCAGACGGATGACGTGGGCCTGCTGGAGCTGGAGCTCCGCGGAGTCCTCGATGGTGATGATGCGCTCGGCCTCCGGGATCAGGCCGGAGAGGGCGTTGAGGAGGGTGGTCTTGCCGGTGCCGGTGGCGCCGGAGACGATCACGTTCATCTTCGCCTGGACCAGCCCCGACAGCAGCAGGAGCATCTGCTCGTCGAGGGAGCCGAGGGCGATCATCTCGTGCAGGGTGAAGGCGCGCGGGAAGCGGCGGATGGTGAGGGTGGCGCCGGTCAGGGAGAGCGGCGGGATGATGACGTTGACGCGCTCGCCGCTCGGCAGCCGCGCGTCGACCATCGGATTGGCTTCGTCGACCCGGCGGTTGACGGTCGAGACGATGCGCTCGATGGTCTGCATGAGCTGCTCGTGCGAGGCGAAGCGGAGGGGGAGCTGCTCCACCCGGCCGGCCCGCTCGACGAAGATCTGGTCGGGGCCGTTGACCATGATCTCGGAGATGGAGGCGTCTTCGAGGAGCGGTTCGAGCACGCCGAGCCCGAGGGCCTCGTCGACGACGCGGCGGATGAGCTGCGCGCGCTCGACGGTGGACAGGACGGGTCCCTCGCGGCTGATGATGTGCCCGAGTACGCGTTCCAGGCGCGCCCGGCGTTCGGCCGGTGCGAGCGCGGACATCTCTGCGAGGTCGATCTCCTCCAGCAGCTTGGCGCGGTAGGAGGAGACCAGCCGGCCGTCCTCGCGGGGGCTGTGGCGGTCGTCGGGGGTATGGACCCGGGAACGCAGGCTCATCGTCCGGTCTCCTCGGGTTGGTCGTTGGGCATGACGGCTGTGGCCCGGGCCGGTTCGGGGTTCAGCCCGGGGATGATCGAGTTGACGGGAATCGTGGCGACGGCGGTGATGGCGTCGCCGGTCCTGCTCACGCGGACCTTGGCGCCGATCCCCTCCCTGACGGCCGCCACCCCCGCCGCCTCTCCCCTGCCCCGGTGCTGGGCCTCCACACGCGCCGCCGTACGGGCGGCCGTGTCCGCCTGCTCGTGGACGTACGCCACCCAGCCCAGCTGGATCGCGCACAGGGCGACGAACAGCAGGATCGGCACGAAGCCGATGTACTCCAGGGCCACTTGACCCCGGTCGGAGCGGATGCGTCGCCACCTCATGTCACTCGGCCTCCTTCTCCAGTGCCGCGCCGCCGGTGCCGTCGATCTCGCCGAAGTCGAGCCCGGGGAAGAAGACCGGGATGCCGAGGGTGACCTTCGCCCGCATGATGTCGCCGGACTGCTCACAGTGCGCCTTGGGGCCCCACGCCTCCCCGATGTGTTCCTTCGCCGCCGCCTCGCAGAACTCGGGCCCGTGCACCGCCCCCGCGCGGGCCGCCTCGTCCGCCGCGTTGCCCGCCAGGGAGAAGGCGTAGCCGATCAGGACGCACTCCCACACCGCCGCCACCAGGAGCAGGATCAGCGGTACCGTGCCGACGAACTCGATCGCCACCTGGCCCCGGTCGCTCCGGGTGTCGCCGGCCCCTCTCCGGGCGGGAGTGCGCATCCGTCAGCCCTCCCGGCCGCGGCGCAGGCGGGAGACCGTGCCCGCGGCGCGCAGGGTCAGGGCGCCGCCCGGGGAGCCCGAGGGGGCCGGGGTGTCGGGGGCGGGGGCCAGGAGGCCGAGTTCGCCGGCCAGGGTCCACAGGGCCTGCTTCACCGTCGAGCGGTTGTCGAGGTCCTGGACGCGGCCCGCGTCCACCACGGCCTGGAGTTCCTTGAAGGCGGCCGGGACGGGGGTGCGGGTGGCTCGGGTCTTGGTGATCTTCTCGATCAGGGCGGGCTGGATCTCGGTGTGCTTGCTCCAGCGGTTGACGACCACCGAGGTGTCCTCGGCCTTGCGGACCTGGAGCCGCTCCCACAGGCGGACCATGCGCTTGGCGGCCCGTACGGCGATCACGTCCGGGGTGGTGACCAGGACGGCGACGTCCGCCATCTCGACCACGGCGGCGTTGGCGCCGGTCACCTGGGTACCGCAGTCGACGACGACGAGTTCGTAGCGGCTGCGCAGGGCGCCGGCGATGTGGCGGGCGGCCCGGTCGTCGACCTCCTCGCCGCGTTCGCCGTCGGCCGGGGCCAACAGCAGCGCGAGGCCGGTGCGGTCCTCGTAGACCGCGTCCTGGAGGACCCGCGGCGAGATGTCCTGGATCCCGGCGAGGTCGGCGATGGACCGCCGGAACTGCACGTCGAGGTACGAGCCCACGTCGCCGGCCTGGAGGT
This sequence comes from Streptomyces yangpuensis, assembly GCF_001005295.1. Classification (GTDB taxonomy): domain Bacteria; phylum Actinomycetota; class Actinomycetes; order Streptomycetales; family Streptomycetaceae; genus Streptomyces; species Streptomyces yangpuensis. The sequence goes on from NZ_LBMK01000005.1 coordinate 22,862, forward strand.
CCATGTCGACCAGTGCGGTGCGCCGCCCCGAGGCGGCCGCGGCCAGGGCGAACTGGACGGCGGTGAAGGTCGTGCCCACGCCGCCCTTGGCGCCGGTGACCGTGACCACGCGTCCGCCCGGCCCGGTGAAGGTCTCGGCCGCGCCCCTGCCCAGGTGGCGGCGGACGCCCACGGACCACTGGGCGGCGGCCTGGACGCGGGCGGCGAGTTCCTCGTAGGACAGCGGCAGGCCGACCAGACCGCGGGCTCCGGAGTCCATCGCGGCGGAGAAGAGCGCCGGGCCGGCGTCCGAGGAGACCAGGACCACGCCCACCGCCGGGAAGCGGAGGGCCACTTCCCGGATGAGTTCCAGGGCGGGCACCGGGCCGATCCGCTCGTGGACGATGACCACCTCGGGCAGTTCGTCGAGGGAGTCGACGGCGAGCCGGGCGAGGGTGTCCAGCAGGGTCGTCGAGTCGGCGACGGGCGGGGCGGGCTCCGCCGACGGGAGCTGGCTGAGCAGGGTGGAGAAGATGCGGGCGGCGTCCGGGTCGCCGACCGCGGGGAGGATTCGGGTGGTCATCCGGGCCTCACTTGTCCCCGTCGAGGGTGTACGTACGGTCGCCGGCGGCGGGCGCGGAGTCGGTCCCGGGGGCGACGAGGGCCAGGCGCACGTGCTCCGCGAAGGACTCGGCGTACGCGACGCGCTGGGTGTCCCTGGTGCTGAGGGCGAAGGTGATCGGGACGGCCTCGGCGGGGCCCTTGCGGTCGCTGTCCTTCTCCAGGGCGGTGAGCCTGCCGACGTTCAGGACCCGGGCGTTGGCGACGATGATCACCGAGCGGGCGGGTTCGGTGTCCTTGGCGCCCTTGAAGGTGGCGATGATGTTGACCTTGGCGCCGGAGGTGATCTTCCCGGCCACGCCGGTCGCCGCGTCGATCATGATGGCGATCTCCTGCTCACCGGGCTGGAGCTGCGGCCGGTCGACGAACATGTCCGCCTGCAGCAGCGAGCCCTTCTTCAGGGTGGTGAGCGCGATCTTGTCCTTGAGCGCGCCGAGGTCGGTGACGGCCGTGGCGGACAGCCACCGCCGGGGGATCCTGACCTCCTCGAACTGGCCGGCCCCCAGCGGGCTGTACGGCGCTATGTCGGCCTTGGCGCGGTAGGCGACGACCTCGGAGCCGACCTTGGAGTTGACGTCGCCGATCACCACGAGGACTCCGGCGAAGGCCCCCAGGGCGCAGAGGACCGACAGGAGCAGCAGAATGACGCCGCGGCGCTGGCGTGAGTTCATAGGCCGTACTACCTCGCCGTTCTTTCTTCATCCGTACGTTCGGTCGTCGGTCAGGGTCTGGAGCGGCCGGTGCCCGCCGGCGCCGCCGCGGACGGCGGTGGGGCGGCGAGCGGGGCGGCGCAGAAGCCGCAGCGGTCACCGATGAGTTCCAGGCCGCACCAGCGGCACTGCTCGCGGCGGACCGAGGCGACCAGTTGGTAGAGCACGGACAGGTCGGGGATGCCGGCGGCGAACTCGACGAGCTTGGGGGTGCCCCACCAGGCGGGTGAGGCGGCCGGCAGCGGGTTCTCCATGACGCCCTGCACCTGCCAGGCGGGGGCGAGTTCGGCGGCGACCCAGTCGGAGGTGAGCTGGCCGCGCGCGAACGTGAGGTGCGTGGCGAAGTCGGGGCCGGCGGGCAGGACCGCCGCCGCGTCCTGCGCACCGCCCGGGGAGCCGCCCCGGCTGCCGTGGCCCCCGCCGTGCGCCCCGCCCCGCGTACCGCGCCCGCCGCGCCCGCCGCGCCCGCCGCCGGTGGATCCCAGCCGGGCGAGGTGCGGTGCCGGGTGGGCGAGTACGGCGAACTGTGCGCCCGGCGACCAGGACCGGGCGTGCGCCCCGAGCCCGACGGGCACGCGGACCCGGTCGAGTTTGGCGACCGAGCCCAGCAGGGCGCCGGCGTAGATGTAGTGGGACAGCAGCCGGGCCGCGGAAGCGATGATTCCGGGGCTGAAGTCGCAGACGCTGAGCTGGCGCAGCTGACGGGCCAGCAGGGCCGTCCCCAGCGGCGGCAGATCGATGTCGAGCAGCGCGATCCGGTCGGTTTCCAGGATGGCCCGGACGGTGTGCAGCCGCTGGACGGTGGGGCGCGGGAGCCAGGGCGGTACGAGGGCCACGAGGTGGCCGTGCCGTTCCAGCAGGGCGCCGGCGGCGGCGAGCGCGGCCTCCAGGCCGTGCTGTTCGGGCGGGTGCAGCAGGGCGGCCCCGGGTGTGTGCCGGTCAGGGGCCGGAAGCACCAGATCGGCGCTGGTGACAGCGATGGCGGTCGGCACGCGAATTCCCCCGTTCCCCCACGTTTCCCCGTACGCCCGGACTTTCGCGCGCTCGACGGGGACGTGTCGCAGCCGCGTCGCGTGCGCGCACCGGTGCGCGACCGCGGACGGCCGTCGCCCATCCCCCCTTGCCCCAGCACCATAACCGCGTCACCCCTGGCAGGTCAGGGGCTTGGTGATTCCCGTGTGTAAGGCAGCGGTCACAGGTGCCGGGAAACCCGGACAACAGGGATCGCACATTGAGCCATTTCAAGCCACTTTGCGAAGACTCTTGACACAGGGATTGGTCTGGACCAACTTGGCAGCGCACGCCGTGAGCCGGCCCCACCCCACACGGCCCGGCTCTCCCCTCACCACCCCACCTCCCCCCCACGGAGCCCACGTGAACCGCATACGCTCCCTCTCCCTGCCGCTCGCCGCCACCGTCGCCGCCGGGGCGCTGACGGCCCTCGCCGCCGGCACCGCGCAGGCCGCGGACGTCAACGTCGCCCGCAACGGCGGCTTCGAGTCGGGTCTGGCCCACTGGTCCTGCTCCGGCGGCAGCGGCGCCGGCGTCTCCTCCCCCGTGTACGCCGGAGCCGGCGCCCTGAAGGCCACGCCGGCCGGTTCCGACAACGCCCGCTGCAGCCAGACCGTCACGGTCAGGCCGAATTCGACGTACACGCTGAGCACGCAGGTGCAGGGCAGCTACGTCTACCTCGGCGCGACCGGGACCGGCACGCAGGACGTCTCCACCTGGACCCCCGGCTCGGGCGGCGGCTGGCAGAAGCTGTCCACCACCTTCACCACCGGCCCCTCCACCACCCAGGTCACCGTCTACACCCACGGCTGGTACGGCCAGCCGGCCTACGTCGTGGACGAGTTCAGCGTCTTCGGCCCGGACGGCGGCGGGGGCACCGACCCCGGCCCGGACATCCCGGGCGCACCGGCCGGGACCGCCGTTTCCGGCCAGAGCGCGAACGGACTCACCCTTTCGTGGAACGCCGTCGGCGGAGCGGCCGGCTACCACGTCTACCAGGACGGCGCCCGCGTGCAGACCGTGTCCGGGACCTCCGCCGCCCTCACCGGGCTGACGCCCGCCACCTCGTACTCCTTCCAGGTGAGCGCGTACAACGCGGCGGGCGAGGGCCCGAGGTCCGCTCCGGTGACCGGGACCACGACCGGCGGCGGGAACCCGGGCAACCCGGCCGTCCCCAAGCACGCCCTGACCGGCTACTGGCAGAACTTCGACAACGGCGCGACCGTCCAGAAGATCTCCGACGTCTCCGCGCAGTACGACATCATCGCCGTCTCCTTCGCCGACGCCACCGCCACACCCGGCGCCATCACCTTCAACCTCGACTCGGCCGGCCTCGGCGGTTACACGGTGGCCCAGTTCAAGGCCGACATCGCCGCGAAGAAGGCGGCCGGGAAGTCGGTCATCCTCTCCATCGGCGGCGAGAAGGGGACCATCACCGTCAACGACTCGGCCTCCGCGACCAACCTCGCGAACTCCGCGTACGCCCTGATGCAGGAGTACGGCTTCACCGGCATCGACATCGACCTGGAGAACGGCCTCAACCCCACCTACATGACACAGGCGCTGCGCGCCCTGTCCGCGAAGGCGGGCCCCTCGCTCGTCATCACCATGGCCCCGCAGACGATCGACATGCAGTCCACGCAGGGCGGCTACTTCAAGACGGCGCTCAACATCAAGGACATCCTCACCGTCGTCAACATGCAGTACTACAACAGCGGCTCGATGAACGGCTGCGACGGCAAGGTCTACTCCCAGGGCTCGGTGGACTTCCTCACCGCGCTGGCCTGCATCCAGCTGGAGGGCGGCCTCGACGCCTCCCAGGTGGGCATCGGCGTCCCGGCCTCCCCCAGCGGGGCGGGCAGCGGCTACGTCTCGCCGACCGTCGTGAACAACGCCCTGGACTGCCTGACCCGCGGCACGAACTGCGGATCCTTCAAGCCGTCGAAGACCTACCCGGGACTGCGCGGCGCGATGACCTGGTCCACCAACTGGGACGCCAAGGCGGGTAGTGCTTGGTCGAACTCGGTGGGTCCCAAGGTCCACGGGCTGCCGTAGGCGGTACAGGTGTGGGGGTGGCCGGAACGGTTCGGCCGACGCCCGAGGTCCTTGACCGGGACATGCCACGAGAGGACGCTGAGCGCGTCCGCACGGCTACCCCCACACTCCCCACCCAGGAGAACGCATGCGGCTCCATACCCGCCGGAGGGCCGGCCTGACGGCGGCCCTGCTGGCGCTCGCGCTCGGCGCACCCGCCTACGGCATGAGCGCGACGGCATCGCCACCGCCCAGCCCCTCCACCGCCACCCAGGACGAGGCCATCGTCCAGTACCGGATCCACGGCCCCTCCACCGTCGCCGACCGGACCGCCCTGCTCGGCACCGGTGTCTCGATCGACGAGGTGGACGACCACACCGTCGTGGTCAGCGCCGACACCATGCAGGCCAGGAAGCTGAAGGAACTCGGCTACAAGCTGACCGCCCTCCCCGGCCCGCCGGACCGCTCCATGCCCGGCATCGCGGCGAGCCCGATGGACTTCCCCCCGGCGGACTCCAAGTACCACAACTACGCCGAGGCGACGGCCGAGATCAACCAGCTCGTCGCGCAGTACCCGGCGATCGCGTCCAAGCGGGTGATCGGGAAGTCTTACCAGGGCCGGGACCTCCTCGCCATCAAGATCAGCGACAACGTCGCGACCGACGAGTCCGAGCCCGAGGTGCTCTTCACGGCGCACCAGCACGCCCGCGAGCACCTGACCGTCGAGATGGCGCTGTACCTGCTCAAGGAGTTCACCTCCAAGTACGGCACCGACTCCCGGGTGGCCAACGCCGTCAACGGCCGCGAGATCTGGATCGTCCCGGACCTCAACCCGGACGGCGGCGAGTACGACATCGCCACCGGCTCCTACCGCTCCTGGCGCAAGAACCGGCAGCCGAACTCCGGGTCCTCCTACGTCGGCACCGACGAGAACCGGAACTGGAACTACAAGTGGGGCTGCTGCGGCGGCTCCAGCGGCAGCAGGAGCTCCGAGACCTACCGGGGCCCGGCCGCCGAGTCGGCACCCGAGGTGAAGGCCGTCTCGGACTTCGTGCGCAGCCGGGTGGTCGGCGGCAAGCAGCAGATCAAGGCCGCCATCGACTTCCACACCTACAGCGAGCTCGTCCTGTGGCCCTTCGGCTACACCTACAACGACACCGCCCCGGGCCTGACCGCCGACGACCTCGCCGTCTACAAGAAGATCGGCACGAGCATGGCGGCCAGCAACGGCTACACGCCGGAGCAGGCCAGCGACCTGTACATCACGGACGGCACGATCGACGACTGGCTGTGGGGCAACCAGAAGATCTTCTCCTACACCTTCGAGATGTACCCGGAGAGCGGCGGCGGCGGCTTCTACCCGCCGGACGAGGTGATCGACCGCGAGACCGCCCGCAACAAGGACGCGGTGCTCCAGCTGCTGGAGAACGCGGACTGCATGTACCGCTCGATCGGCAAGGAGGCCCAGTACTGCTCGTAGCGGCCGGGGCAGGCACCTGAAGCGGGGGCGCCCCGCCGCCAGGAAGGGGGGCGTCCCCTTCCCGTGCGGCGGGGCGTCCTGCACGGGGTGACGCGCCTGCCGGGGCGTCAGCCCAGGACGGCGAGGGCGTCGATCTCGACGAGCAGCCCGTCCGCCCTCGCGGGCGCAGCGGTGTGGGTGGCGGGGGTGATGGCGGTCTTACCGGTCACGCTGTCCTCTCCTGTACTCCTGAATAGTCCTGGCTGATGGCACCGGCGGTGCGCAGTACCTGCGGCAGCAGTTCGAGCAGCCCCTCCGCCGTGACGACCACGCCGGGCGCGGAGACGGACAGCGCGGCGACGACCCGCCCGTCGGGACCGCGCACGGGCGCGCCCAGGCAGTTGACCGACTCCTCGTGGCCGCCGAGGTCGGTGGCCCAGCCCTGCTCGCGCACGAGGTCCAGTTCGCGCAGGAAGGCCTCGGCGTCCGGGGTGGAGCGGGCGGTGTAGCGGGGGTAGTCGATGCGGTGGGCGAGCGCCCGGCGTTCGGCCTCGGGGAGGTCGGCGAGGAGCAGCTTGGCGACGGCGGCGACGGTGAGCGGTACGGGTCTGCCGATGCGGGAGTACATGCGCACCGGGTAGCGGCTGTCGACCTTGTCGACGTACACGACCTCGTCGTCCTGGTGCAGGGCGAGGTGAACGGTGTGCCCGGTGGCCTGGTTCAGCTCGGCCAGGTGGGGGCGGGCGACCTCGCGGATGTCGAGGTTCTCGATGGCCTCGGCGGCGAGCGCGAAGAGCCGTGCGCCCAGGCGGTAGCGTCCGTCGGGGCAGCGGTAGACGAACCCGTGCTCGTTCAGGGTGCGCAGGAGGCGCAGCGCGGTGCTCTTGTGGACGCCGAGTTCGTCGGCGACCGCCCCGAGGCCGGCGGGCCCCTGCGCGAGCAGCGGCAGGATGCCGAGTGCCCTTTCGACCGACTGGCTCATCCGCCGTCCTTACGTTGACCCACCGTCACCGGGGATGTTAGACAGCATGCAGTGGCATACGCAACGACCGTTGCAGCCGACGCAACACGCCCGGGAGGCATCCGCATGGCCAGCGCCAGCGACCCCGTCAAGGACCTCGCCGACGAGCCGGTGGACCACCGGTTCAAGGGACTCCCCCCGGACGCCCAGGCCGACGGCCTCACCGTCGGGCAGCTCGCGGCCCAGCGCCGGGACCTGCACACCGGCGGGTTCACCACCCCCGTCCTGACCCTCGACGCGGACGCGCTGGAACACAATCTCGCCGCCCTCGGCACGTACGCCGCCCGCCACGGCCTCGCCTTCGCCCCGCACGGCAAGACCTGCATGGCACCGCAGCTCTTCCGCCGCCAGCTGGACCACGGCGCGTGGGGCATCACCGTCGCCATGCCCCACCAGGCCCGCGTCTGCCGTGCCTTCGGCATCCGCACGATCTTCCTGGCCAACGAGCTGGTCGACGCACCCGCCCTGCGCTGGGTCGCCGACGAGCTCGCCGCCGACCCCGGCTTCCGGTTCGTCTGCTACGTCGACTCCGTCCGCGGGGTCGAGCTGATGGACGCCGCCCTGCAGGGCCGCGGCGCCACCCTCGACGTCGTCCTGGAGCTCGGCGCCGGCGCCGAGGGACGCACGGGGATCCGTACCGACGCCGAGTGCCAGGCCGTCGCCGAGGCCGTCGCCGCGTCCCCCGCCCTTCGCCTGGCGGGTGTGGCCGGCTACGAGGCCACCATGCCCGGCGCCGACGCCGGCACCGTCCGCGCCTGGCTGCGCCGCCTCACCGCGCTCGCCGCCGACCTCGACAAGCAGGGCCTGTTCACCGGCACCGGCCTGGACGAGGTCATCGTCAGCGCCGGCGGCAGCGAATGGTTCGACGCCGTCGCCGAGGTCTTCACCGAGATCCCGCAGCTGTCGCTGCCCGTCCTGCCGCTGCTGCGCTCCGGCGCGTACGTCTCCCACGACCACGGGTGGTACTCGGGCCTGACCCCCTTCAACCGCGTCCCCGAGGAGGGCGGCCTGCTCCCCGCCTTCCGGCTGTGGACCCAGGTCGTCTCCCGCCCCACGCCCGGCCAGGCCTTCGTCAACGCCGGCAAGCGCGACATCGCCTACGACCTCGGCCTGCCCGAGGTGCTCGCCGTACGCAGCGCCCGCGACGGCGTCGAGCGCACCGCGGCCGGCATCCGGGTGACCAAGCTGTCCGACCAGCACGCCTGGATCGAGACGGACGCCGACGCCACCGCGCTGGAGGTCGGCGACTGGGTCTCCCTCGGCATGGCCCACCCCTGCACCATCTTCGAGAAGTGGCCGCTGATCCCGGTCGTGGAGGACGACGGCACCGTCACCGACTACGTCCGCACCTTCTTCTAGACCCGGCCGTGGACCTGGTCCTGCGGGGCGCCCGTGTCGTCGACGGCACGGGCGGCCCCTCGTACACCGCCGACGTCGGCGTCCACGAGGGCCGGATCGCCGCCGTCGGCAGACTGTCCGGGGGCCGCGAGACCGTCGACGCGCACGGGCTCGCCCTGGCCCCCGGTTTCGTGGACATGCACGCCCACAGCGACCTGGCCCTGCTCCGCGACCCCGACCACAGCGCGAAGGCCGCGCAGGGCGTGACCCTCGAAGTCCTCGGCCAGGACGGCCTGTCGTACGCGCCCGTCGACGACCGCACCCTCGACGCGGTACGCGCCGCGATCACCGGCTGGAACGGCCCCGGCGACGACATCGACTTCGACTGGCGCACGGTCGGCGAGTACCTCGACCGGCTGGACCGCGGCTTCGGCGGCGAGGGCGTGGCCGTCAACGCCGCCTACCTCGTCCCGCAGGGCACCGTCCGCGCCCACGTCGTCGGCTGGGACGACCGCCCGGCGACCGCCGCCGAGCTGGACCGGATGCGGCGGCTCGTCGCCGACGGCCTCGCCCAGGGCGCCGTCGGCATGTCCTCCGGACTCACCTACACCCCCGGCATGTACGCCTCCGGGACCGAACTGACCGAACTGTGCCGGGTGGTGGCCCACTACGGCGGCTACTACTGCCCCCACCACCGCAGTTACGGCCGCGGCGCGCCGGCCGCCTACGCCGAGATGGTGGACCTGACCCGGCGGGCCGGCTGCGCCCTGCACCTCGCGCACGCCACCATGAACTTCGGCGAGAACGAGGGCCGGGCGGGCGAACTGCTCGCCCTTCTCGACGCGGCCCTGGCCGGCGGCGCCGACATCTCCCTGGACAGCTACCCGTACACCTCCGGCTGCACCACCCTCGTGGCGCTGCTGCCGAGCTGGGCGAACGAGGGCGGCCCGGAGGCGGTCCTCGCCCGGCTGCGCGACGACGACCAGGCCCGGCGGATCCGCCACGTCCTGGAGCAGGAGGGGGCAGACGGCTGCCACGGCGTCCCTGTCGACTGGTCGACGATCGAGATCTCGGGCGTCGCCGATCCCGCGTACGCCGCCCACGTCGGCACCCGCCTGGACGGCTGGGACGCCGCCCGCCGGCTCCTGATCGGCGACCGGCTCGCACCGACGGTCCTGCAGCACGTCGGCCACGAGGAGAACGTCCGGGCGATCATGCGCCACCGCGCCCACACCGGCGGCTCCGACGGCATCCTTCAGGGCGCGAAACCGCACCCTCGGGCCTACGGCACCTTCCCGCACTACCTCGGCCACTACGTCCGCGAACTCGGCCTGCTCTCCCTGGAGGAGTGCGTCGCCCACCTGTCCGGCCGGCCCGCGGCGCGGCTGCGGCTGCCCGACCGGGGCCTGGTCCGCGTGGGACACCGCGCCGACCTCGTCCTCTTCGACCCTGACACGGTCGCGGCCGGCTCCACGTACGAACGGCCCCGCACGCCGCCCACCGGGATCCCGCACGTCCTGGTCGACGGACGGTTCGTGATGCGCGACGGCCACCGGACCCAGGTGCTGGCCGGACGGTCGGTACGCCGAACCGAGCGCGGTCCGCGGTGAATCCGGCACCTACGATGGCGCCATGGTCGCCTTCGCCCTCGCCGCCCTGCTCTTCCTCGCGTTCTGCATAAGCGTCCGGCAGGACCGGCGCCGCTTCAGCAATGCCGTGCTCCTGGGACTGACCTTCCTCACCGCCTTCTCGGCCCTCTTCCTCCAAGTGGCCAAGCTGCCCTTCTGGGCCGCGGTCACGGTCGCCGTACTCGCCTTCGCCTCACCCGCGTTCGCCATCCTGGCACTGGGCGTCTTCCTCGTCCGCAACGGCATGACCATGATCCGCAGGGAGGGCTTCCGCCCGGCCAACCTGCTGTCGATGCTGGCGGGCCTCTCGATCTTCGCCCTGATCGCCCTGCTGATCCTGGTCGCCCTGGTCGGCTCCCCCGTCCTGGGCGGCATCGCCGGCACCCTCACCGTCGTCGCCGGCTACATCTCCTTCGTCTTCTTCTGCTTCCTCGGCTACGCCTTCCTCTACGGCCGCATCAAGGTGCGCGGCGACGTCCACCACGTGGTCATGCTGGGCTCGGGCCTGATCGGCGGGGACCGCGTGCCGCCGCTGCTGGCGTCCCGCCTGCGCAAGGGGCAGCAGATCTACGAGGGCCAGCTGGCCCGCAGCGGCCGGCCGCCGGTGCTGCTCGTCTCGGGCGGCAAGGGCTCGGACGAGAAGGTCGCGGAGGCCCGCGCGATGGCGGACTGGCTGATCGCGGAGGGCGTCCCGGCGGAGCACATCGTGCTGGAGGACCGGTCCACGACCACCGAGGAGAACATGCGCTTCAGCCGGGAGATCATGGAGGCGCACGATCCGGCCTACCGGTGCGTGGTGGTCACCAACAACTTCCACGCCTTCCGGGCCGCGATGCTGGCGCGCAAGACCGGCGTCAACGGGCAGGTGGTGGGCTCCCCCACCGCGAAGTACTACTGGCCGAGCGCCACCATCCGGGAGTTCGTCGCGGTCTTCTGGGAGCACCGCACGGTGAACCTCGTGATCTGCGGCCTGCTGGCCGTCTTCGGTGCGCTAGGCACCCTGGCCGCGGTCCTCGTCTGACGCATCGCGGCGAACGCATCGCGGCGGACACATCGCGGCGGACACATCGCGGCGTTCGCATCGCGGCGGACGCGGAAGGTGCCGTGACTCCCCCCTTGGCAGTCACGGCACCGGTCGCGTTCGCGTGACGGATCAGACCCGCTGCCAGAGCGCCGGGACGTTCGGCGGCTCCCAGCCGGTCTGCGCCTGGTGCCCCTGGATACAGCGGTAGGTCGACCCGCCGTACGTGACGGTGGCCCCGGCCGCGTAGACGGTCCCGGCCTTCCAGGTGCCGCCCGGCTCCGGCTCACCGGGACCGGGGCCGGGCCCCGGGTCGGATCCCGTGACCTTCAGCGTCAGCCCGTACGCCGACAGGATCGGGTTCAGCGGCTGGAAGAAGGTGGTCCCGCCGCTGGAGCAGTTGCCGGAGCCACCCGAGGTCACGCCCTGGGCCTGGCTCCCGGAGATGTAGGAGCCGCCGGAGTCGCCCGGTTCGGCGCAGACCGTCGTACGGGTCACGCCGGAGATGGTGCCCTCGGGGTAGGTGACGCTGGTGTTGTGCTGCTGGATCGTGCCGCAGTGCCATCCGGTGGTCGAGCCGGACCGGCACACCGAGGCCCCGACCGGCTGCAGCACCGAGCCGGCGACCTGCACGTTCGCGCCCCCGCCGCCCTTCACGTACGGGGTCGAGGTCCAGCTGGTGTTCGCGGCGACCCAGGCCATGTCGTTCCCGGGGAAGACGGACGCCTGGAAGGAGCCCTGGGCGACCCGGTTGAACCCGGTGGTGGTGGTCCCGGCGCGGCCGCAGTGCCCGGCGGTGGCGAAGCCGTTCACAGTCCCCTTGGTCACGGGGAAACCGACCGAGCAGCGGCCGCTGCCGTTCATGTAGTACGCGTCGCCGCCGCGCAGGTCGTAGAGCGGACGCGGGGCCTCCGCCGTACGGACCACCGTGACCAGCGCCGCGTCGGTGCCGGTGGCGGCGAGCAGCCGGGCGGCCGCACCCGCCTCGGTCTCCTCGACGACGAGGGTGTTGGAGCGCGGGTCGACGTAGCGGACGGGGGTCGCGGGGCCGGCGGCCCGGTCCAGCGCGGCCTTGGCACCGTCGAGGTCGGCCAGGGTACGGGTGACCAGCTTCGCGCGGGCGCCGGTGGCCCGTATCGCGGCGGTGTCGGCGGCCCGGGTGGTCGCCACGGTGAGCACGGCGGCGTCGGCCCCGTCCACCCAGGCCCCGGCGAAGGCGGCGCCGAGCCGGTCCCGGAGGCGGGCGGCAGCGGCACCGGCCTCGGCCTCGTGCGCGAGACGGGCCTTGGCCTGCGTGGGGGTCAGGCCGAGGTCGCGCTGCATGGCGGCGAGCAGCTCGGGGGACGCGTCGGAGGTGCGGAGGGTGGCTGCCGCCGAGGGCACCGCGGGGGCGGGAACGGGGTCGGCGACGGCGCCTGCCGTCCCGGCCAGCAGCAGCCCGGCGGCGGCCAGGGCGGTACACGCCGCGCGGGCGTGTCGCTTGAGCATGGGGGATCTCCTCGGTTTCCGGTGGGGGTCTGCGGAAACCGTAGAAATCCGAACCAGCGCGCGGGAGCTGCCGGTTGGCCCCTCCCCCGGTGTTATGCCCGCGACCGCGCGGCGGCCGACATGCGTTCATGGGGCGGGGGCCGGAGTATGGGGCGAGGGGACGACGTAGGAGGTACGCGATGGTCAGTGAACCCGACGAGCAGCCCACGCGGTCGGACCGGCTCTTCACGGGCGGGGAACGACCGTACGACCCCGAGGACCTCGTGATGGCGACAGGCCACGACCCGACTCCGGAGCGGGTCGAGAAGGCCCGCAAGCTGATCGAGAAGGAGGGCCCGCAGGTCATCGAGCGCTACCTGCCGTAACCACGGCGGTCAGCCCGAAGGCTGCACCCCGCCCCCGGCCCCGCCGGGGGCACGCCCACGCCCCGCCGCACCCATCAGCCCCGCCGCACCATCCCAGCCCCGCCGGCGTTTGAGGCGCGGGGTCCGGGGCGGAGCCCCGATCTTTCAGCCGCAGCGCAGCTGAGCCGCAGGCGACCGCACCGCCGCCGCCCGCAGGGCCCCCTCTCCGGCCGCCGAGGCCGACCTCCCCAGCGCCTCCTCATGCGCGGCCCTCGCATGGCTCAGCACCCCCGCCGCCCGCGCAGCGACCCGCGCGGCGGGATGCCACCCCAGCACGTGCCGCCACACCAGCGGGGTCCCGGCGAGCGGCCGGGTGACCAGCCCCGGGGTCGCCGGGAAGGTGGCCCGGCACAGCCCCACGGCCCGCCCCACCTGCACCAGGTGCACGCAGGACGCGGTGTCGGTCTCGTAGACACAGGCGGGCGCGAACCCCGCCCGCACGCACGCCGCGGCGAAGCAGTCGCCGAAACACCCGTCGCCGGGGACGTCCGTCCACGCCTCGGCGGCCAGCTCGGCCAGCTCGATCTCCTCGCGCGGGGCCCGGGCCAGCGCCAGCGGGTGGTCCTCGGCGAGCATCACGTGCACCGGGTCCCGGGCCACCTCCATCCAGGCGAGCCGCCCCGGTTCGGGCGGCGCGCTCTCCCCGCAGACGCCGACCAGCGCGAAGTCCAGGCGGCCGTCGGCGACACTCCCGGCGACCTCCTTCTCCGACCAGGACGTGTAGGTCGTCACCGGCACTCCCGGCTCCTCGCGGGCGAGCCGGTCCACGAGCCCGCCGAGCAGCGGACCGTGCGTTCCGCCCAGCCGGTAGCCGTGCGCCCCCTGCCGGGCGAACCGCTGGGCCTCCTCCTGGAGCTCGCACACCGCGGGCAGCAGCACTCTCGCCCGTTCCAGCACCAGTTCCCCGAGCGCGGTGGCCCGTACACCCTCCCGCCCGCGCACGAACAGCGTGCCGCCCAGCGCCCGCTCGACCCGCTTCAGCTGCGCACTGAGCGCGGGCTGCGCCAGTCCGAGCGCGGTGGCGGCCCGGGTCAGGCTCCCGGCGTCGGCGACGGCCCTGACGATCTTGAGATGCCTCAGCTCCAGATCCATACGAAGAGCTTGGTTCAGACCTATAGACGTGCGCTACGGGTCGTACGCATCCAGAATCGTTAATGCTCGTTAGCCGCCAGGGGGCCACAACCCTAAGGACACGTAAATGCACACACTCGAAGTCGACTGGGACCACCCCACGGACCCGCGACCCGGCCCACGGCTCGACCACGTCCGCGCCTACGTGAGCACCGCCGGCGCCGACGGGCACCTCTGGCACGGAGTCCCCACGCTGCTGCTCACCACGCTCGACCGCACCACCGGCAACACGGTACGCACTCCGCTGATCTACGGCGAGGACGCGGGCCGGTTCCTCGTCGTGGCCTCCGCCGACGGCGCCCCGGACCACCCCCGCTGGTACCGCAACCTCACCGCCCACCCGCAGGTCCGCCTCCAGGTCGGCGCCGCAACCGTCGAGGCGACGGCGCACACGGCGACCGCGACGGAACGGGAGGTGTACTGGGAGATGATGACCGCCCTGTGGCCGTCCTTCGAGGACGACCAGGCGACCGCCCGCCCCCGCGAGATCCCCCTGGTGATCCTGGAACGCCTCCCCGGTCACTGAGCCGGCCGGCCCGCCCCGCCCGCCCTGCCCGTCCGGCCTGCGCCGGGGCGGGCAGGCGGCGGCTCACCCCCGGTCGTAAACGGTCACCTCCACGCCGCGCTCGCACAGCGCACCGGTGATCAACGGCTCGACCCGCGCCCAGGAGCCGCCCGCGAGCCCGCAGCCGATCCTCGGCATGTGCACGCTCGCCCCCAGCTCGACGGCATGCCCGGCGAGCGCGGCCAGACAGCGCTCCAGGGCGTCGTACCGGATGGGCGGTCCCCCGCTCCCGGTGCGTATGCCGCGCTGTCCGACCATGTTCGCCACCCACACGTCGGGCTTCACCCGCACCAGCTGCACGGCGCCCAACCCGAAGTCGTTCCCGCTGCGCCCCCGGTGCCAGGCCCGGTACGCAGCCTCCGGCTCCCCCCACCGCTTCGAAACGGCCAGCACGAAGCCCTTCCCCCACCCGCCGATGTCGTTGCAGACATGGGCGATGACCTTCGGCCCCTTGGCCTGCGGACTCGTAGCGTCCCCGGCAATGATCCTCAACGCCTTCACCCCCCGAACGCTACGCCGCCCCACCGACAACGGGGTGGGAGTGGGGCGGGACAGGACGGCGGGACGGGGGGTCGGAAGGCGCGGCGGGGGTGTGTGGCTGGCGGTGTGTGGCCGGTGGTGTCGCGGGGCGGGAGTGGGAAGCGCGGGGGCGGTGTGGGGGCGGGAGCCGGTCGGGCCTTGGTCAGTGACGCGTATGGGGGTTTCCCGTCAGTCCCATCGTCTCTCCGTGTCGTGCCGGCCTGTTCAAGGGCGCTCGTTCCTCGCGTCGCTTCGCGATGTCGCTGCGCTCCACCCCTGACAGGCCGTCCCGCCCCGGAAATCCGAAAGACTGCCGGGAAGCCCCCAAAGGAACGGGCCGGGAGCAGAAAGACACAGACGGGGCGGTCGGAAGGCGCGGGCGAAGCCCGGTGCGCCCCAGATCGCTACGCGCTCCTCCGAGACGGCGTCTGCGAGTCCCTGTGGCTGGTCATAAGCCGCCATCAATCGCTACGCGCTTCGCAATCACGCGTCTGCGAGTCCCTGTGGCTGGTCATAGGCCGCCATCGATCGCTACGCGCTTCTCGATCACGCGTCCGCAGACCGTCTGGGGCCGGTCATAGGCCGCAGAGACCGGAATCGCCTTCCCGTGGACGGCGCCCGAGGGCTGTCGCGGGGAGGAAAGACGCCAGATGACGGCTGAGGCGAAGTCGATCCGGGTCAGGGAGGGCGGGCGCCTCAAAGAGGCTTCAATATGCCCCAAATGTCCCTGGTTGTGTGCGGGGATGAGATCTCACGGTGGCCCTGACAGGGATTGAGTTCGGCTGAGGCGATGGACCGGCCTTTCGGGCCTCTCATCCGCCCCGACCAGCCACCAACTGGGTGCGGACGCCGTCTCGGAACAGCGCGTAGCGATCGATGGCGGCCTATGACCGACCACAGAGGCTCGCAGTCGCGTGATCGCGAAGCGCGTAGCGATCTGTGGCGGCTTGTGACCGGCCCAAGGGGCTCGCACACGCCTCCCGGCAGGAGCGCGTAGCGCATGTGGGCGGCTTATGCCCAGCCCAAGGGGCTCGCAGACGCCGTCTTCGAGAAGCGCGTAGCGATCTGTGGCGGCTTATGACCGGCCCAAGAGGCTGGCAGACGCCGTCGGGCAGGAGCGCGTAGCGATCGGGGGCGCACCGGGCTTCGCCCGCGCAGCGCCCCGCCCCGTCTCTATCTCACTC
>NZ_LBMK01000005.1:39062-102464 GCF_001005295.1 Streptomyces yangpuensis
TCGCGAAGCGACGCGACGAAGGAGCGCCCTTGAGGGACCGGCCCGACACGGAGAGACGATGGGACTGACGGGAAACCCCCATACGCGTCACTGACCAAGGCCCGAGCAGCTCCCGCTCCCCCACCACCACCCCGTACCCGCCGGCTTCGCCCCGCACAGCCGCCGCCCCCGCACCACCGCTGCCTCGCCTCACACCCCCGCACCGCCCCCGCCACGCCTCCCCACTCCCGCCGCACCCCACCCCACCCCACCCGCAGCCACCGCCCCGGAGGGCGGGGCTGCGGGGGTGGGGCGCCGCCCGAGGGGACCCCCGTACCCCTCAGCCTCCCGGCCCCACCCCCGCAGCCGCCACGGCCCTCAGAGGTACTCGCGGGCGAACTCCACCGCCCACTCGATCGCGGCCACCGGGACGCTGCCCGCCGCGGGGTCGATGGTCAGGCGGGCGTCCTCCCAGCCCTGGCCGTGCTCGCGGAAGATCGCGAAGTGGCCCTCCTCCAGGGTCCCCTCCGGCCTGACCAGGAACTCGATCGCCCGGTCGTCGCCATCCGTGCCGACCGTGGTGATCGCCATGTCACCGACTACGAACTCCACTGCCCCGCGCTCCTTGGTTGCCGCCGTTCAGGCATCACTCGCCCTGGTTCAGAACCCCAGCCTCCACCGCGGACGGGGCGGCCGCATGAGTGCGCGTACTCAGCCCGGGTACTCAGTCACCCCGCGTCCCCAGCGACCCTCCTCAAGGTGACGAGGGCAACACACAGCAGTTTCGCGCCGCCGGGCTCACCCATTCCGCAGGTCGGAGCGCGGCCGCGGCCCCGGATTCCAAGGGAAGAGCGCACCCCCACCCGCCCATCCCGCCAAACGGGACAAAACCACCTTCGAGCCTCCCTGCGAAAACGTCGGTCGACCCAGCACCCGGGCCCGTAAGCTCCGGTCATGCAGGTGATCCAGTCAACGAAACTCGCCAATGTCTGTTACGAGATCCGCGGCCCCGTGCTCGAAGAGGCCATGCGACTCGAAGCAGCAGGTCATCGCATCCTCAAGCTCAACACGGGCAACCCCGCGGCCTTCGGCTTCGACTGCCCGCCGGAGATCCTCGAGGACATGCTCCGCAACCTGGGCTCCGCCCACGGATACGGCGACGCGAAGGGCCTGCTGTCCGCGCGCCGCGCGGTCATGCAGCACTACCAGACCAAGGGCATCGACCTGGACGTCGAGGACATCTACCTCGGCAACGGTGTCTCCGAGCTGATCACGATGTCGATGCAGGCGCTGCTCGACGACGGCGACGAGGTCCTGGTCCCGGCGCCGGACTACCCGCTGTGGACGGCCTCCGTCTCCCTGGCCGGCGGCACGGCCGTGCACTACCGCTGCGACGAGCAGTCCGACTGGATGCCGGATCTCGCCGACATCGAGCGCAAGGTCACCGACCGCACCAAGGCGATCGTGATCATCAACCCGAACAACCCGACCGGCGCCGTCTACGACGAGGAGATGCTGCGCGGTCTGACGGATATCGCGCGCCGTCACAACCTGATGGTCTGCTCGGACGAGATCTACGACCGGATCCTCTACGACGGCACCAAGCACTTCAACACCGCCGCCATCGCCCCGGACGTCCTGACGCTGACCTTCAACGGCCTGTCGAAGAACTACCGGGTCGCCGGCTACCGGGCCGGCTGGATGGCGGTGTGCGGCCCGAAGAGCCACGCCACCGACTACATCGAGGGCCTCACGATCCTCGCGAACATGCGCCTGTGCGCGAACATGCCCTCGCAGCACGCGGTGGCCACCGCGCTCGGCGGCCGGCAGTCCATCGAGGACCTGGTGCTGCCCGGCGGGCGGATCCTGGAGCAGCGCAACGTCGCCCACGACCTGCTGACCCAGATCCCGGGTGTCACCTGCGTGAAGCCGAAGGGCGCGCTGTACGCCTTCCCGAGGCTGGACCCGGCCGTCTACAAGATCAAGGACGACCGGCAGATGGTCCTGGACCTGCTGCGGGCCGAGAAGATCATGGTCGTGCACGGTACGGGCTTCAACTGGCCCGAGCCCGACCACTTCCGGATCGTGACCCTGCCCAACACCAAGGACCTGGCCGACGCCGTGACCCGGATCGGGAACTTCCTGGACGGCTACAGCCAGGCCTGAGGCGGTTCCGGACAAGATCCGGGCCGCCGGCCGGAGCGAACACACTCGGCCAACAACAGGATCAACTCAAAATTAGAACCAATCCAATGTAGGATGGTCTCCTGACTACGCAGGAGACCATCTCATGTACGAGCCGATCCGCACCAAGCCGGTCGTCCAGCGGATGGGCGGCACCACGGTCGACTACCCCCACAGCAGCCGCGGCGAAGCACTGGACATCCAGCTCGCCGGCCACCTCGCGGCCCTGCTCGCCGTCACCGACGAGCTCGGGCTCGACGAGGCCGCCGCCGGGATCGCCGCCCAGGTCGCCCGGCTGCGCGGGGCCCAGCCCGCCCGGGCGCCCCAGGGCCCCACGGGGGACGCCGCCGCGCTGCACCGGCGCGCGTACGACCTCGCGGCCCGCGCACTCCTCGTCGCCGCGTCCCGCGCCGACACCACCGTCGCGATCCTCGCCGCCGAGCGCATGGACGCGCACGCAGCCGCCCTGGAGTCCCTGGACCTGGCCGGCGCCCTCTAGACGGCCCCGGTCCGGGGCCGCGGAGGCTCCGGACCGGGCGCCATACCCTTGCGGACGACCCTGCGGACGACCCCTCCGGGGGCGCTCCGCCACTCGCCGTGCGGCCAATGAATTGGACAGATCCCGGCGCTCCGAACACGATGTTGGCTGAAACATCGCGGCAGCACGGGGGAGGCCGCTCGAATGAACCATCTCCTCCACTCCGCTTCGTCCCCGATCGAGCACCCTGGAGAGATGCGCCCATGAGCTTCGGCGATCCGAACAACCCCTACGGCCAGCAGCCCCCGCAGGGCCAGCCCGGCTACGGCCAGCAGGCCCCGCAGGGCGTCCCCCCGCAGTACGGCTACCCGCAGCAGCCGGCTCCGGGCGCGGCCCCGCAGTACGGCTACCCGCAGCAGACCCCGCCGCCCGCGCAGTACGGCGCGTACCCGCCCCCGGGCATGCCCGGGATGCCCGTCGGGATGCCGCCGCTGGCCCACTGGGGCCTGCGCGTCGGCGCGTACCTGCTCGACGTGCTGATCATCGCCGGCCCGATGTACGCGCTGATCGGCCTCGGCGCGGCCTTCGCCGGCGACGAGACGGGCGACTCGGTCGCCGGTGTCTTCGGCCTCATCGGCATGCTCTACGCCTTCGGCATGGCCATCTTCCAGCTGTACAAGGAAGGAACCACCGGCCAGAGCATCGGCAAGAAGATCGTCGGCATCAGCCTGCACCGCGAGGCCGACGGCGCCACGCTCGGCTTCGGCATGGCCTTCGTCCGCAAGCTGGCGCACGCCCTGGACAGCCTCTCCTGCTACCTCGGCTGGCTGTGGCCGCTGTGGGACTCCAAGAAGCAGACCTTCGCCGACAAGGTGTGCAGCACCGTCGTCGTCAAGGTGAACAGCAACGGCTGACGGGCCCCCGCCCCATCCGCTATGGAAGCCCCGGTGTCGGGGTCGGCTGCGCGAACTCCGCGCCGGCGACCCCGCACCAGGGCACCGTGGCCACCGGCCACACCGGGCCGACCGCCTCCCCGTACTCGGTCGCGCCCGGGGCCACGCCCGGGATCCGTACCAGCGCCTGGGCGGCCCGGCGCCCCGGGTCGGCTTCGGCGCGGTCGCGGAACTCCACCGTCACGACGTACGCGCCGACCCCTTCGGCCCGCCCGGCCGCCTCGACCGCGGCCACCACCCGCCGACTGGCCGGGTCGACACGGCAACCGGTGACCCGTACGTCCTCCGCCGCCGCCCGCGGCGGCGCCTGCTGCGGTTCACCGCCGCTCGCCCACACGTAAAGGCCCAGCGGGGCGAACACCAGCAGCCCGGCGACCGTCACCAGACCGACCAGCCAGCCCTGCCACTTCAACGCGCTCACGCCCATGCCCCCGATCCTCCCGGGCGGCCGCCCCGCCCACCAGCACCCGCGAACTCACACAGCATTTCGAAGTGGGACCGCCTGGACACCTGAGGTTCACTCAAGAGGGCGCGGAATGTGGGTTTCCGTGAGCACGCTGCACCCGTGAGACGCATCCTAGGAATCGTCCTGGGCCTCCTCCTGATCGGCGGCGTGCTCTACGTCGCACTGCAGGGGCAGGATCGCCCAGAATCCACGGCAACGAAGACCGTGCGTGGCGTCATCGGTTCGGAGAAGTCCGAATTCTTCCGCGACCCTGACGTCGTCAAGGCCCTTGCAGCCAAGGGCTACATCGTGAAGACGGAGACCTCGGGCTCCTGGGCGATGGACCAACTCGCCCTGAAGGAATTCGACTTCGCCTTCCCCGGCAGCAGTGAACCCGCCAAGGAGGTCGCGGCGGCCGCCGGGCTCAAGGGAGCCCAGGAGACCAGGCCCTTCTACTCCCCGCTCGTCGTGATCGCCCGCCCGGGCGCCGCGCAGGTGCTGGCCACCGGCGGCCTCGCCACCATGACCGGCAAGAACTCCGGGACCCTGCTGATGGGCCCCTTCCTCAAGGCCGCCGCCGAGGACCGCACCTGGCAGCAGCTGGCCGGCTCCTCCGCGCACGCCGAGCTGACCGGCACGGTGTTCGTCAAGACCACCGACCCGGCCTCCTCCAACTCCGGCGCGCTCTTCCTCGCCGCCACCTCCAACGTCGCGAACGGCAGCACCGTCGTCGCCGACGACGCCGGGATCGAGCGCACCGCGCCCCTGATGCGCAAGCTGATCTCCGTCCAGGGCGCCCTGGAGACCAGCACCGACGACCCCTTCCGGGCCTTCATCAGCGGCAGCGGCGAACCGCTGATCCTGGTGTACGAGTCCCAGGTCGCCTCGCTGCTGCTGCAGAAGCAGGACCCGGGCGAGATGGTGGTGCTCTACCCGGACACCACCGTGAACACGGCGCACACCTTCGTACCGCTCAGCGAGGACGCGAAGGAGCTGGGCACGCTCCTCGCCACCGATCCGAAGCTGCGGGAGCTGGCCGTGCTCCGCGGGTTCCGCCCGCAGGACGGCGTGGCCGAGTTCACCGCCGCGACCGCCCCGCACGCCGGCTACCTCAACCCGGGGCTGGCCGGCATCCGCCAGGTCGGCACACCCACCGTCAAGATCCTCATGGCGCTCGCCCAGCGCGCCAAGGGCTAGGGGGACCCACCATGACTTTGACACCTCCCGAGGACAGCCCGCTGGTCCTCAGCGCTCCCGAGCCCGTCGCCCCCGTCCGCAAGGAGCAGGCCGCCGGACTGGTACCGCTCCAGGACGGCGTCCGCGAGGAGATGGCCCGCCGGGCCGGCGAGTACGTCGGCTCGCTCGCCGGGATCGACGCCCGCTCACCCGAGTTCGCGCAGCGCATCGGGGAGATCACCACGCTCGGCTCGGCCGACGTCCGCAGCGCCGCCCAGCAGTCCAACCGGATGCTGGAGCGGGCCGTGCGTTCCCTCGGCTCCGACGGCGGCGGCGACGCCCAGGCGCGGGTCGCCGGCTCCCTGGTCGAACTGCGGCGCACGGTCGAGGACCTCGACCCGCGGGACTCTCCCGCCAAGGGGGCCCGCAAGCTGCTCGCGAAGCTGCCTGGCGGCAACCGGCTGCGCGACCACGTGGCGAAGTACGCCTCCTCGCAGACGGCCCTGAACCGGATCGTGGGGGCGCTGCGCAGCGGCCAGGACGAGCTGCGCCGCGACAATGCCGCCCTGCACACCGAGCGCTCCCGGCTGTGGGAGACCATGGGCAGGCTCCAGGAGTACGCCGTCCTCACCGAGGCCCTGGACATCGCCGTCGGGCAGCGGATCGCCGAGACCGGACGCACGGACCCGCAGGGGGCCGACGCGCTGCGCGCGGACGTGCTCTTCCCGGTCCGGCAGAAGCACCAGGACCTGCTGACGCAGCTGGCCGTGTGCGCCCAGGGGTATCTGGCGATGGACGTGGTCCGGCGCAACAACGACGAGCTGATCAAGGGTGTCGACCGGGCGGCCACGACCACCGTGTCGGCGCTGCGGATCGCGGTGATGCTGGCGTCGGCCCTGGACAGCCAGCGGAAGGTGACCGAGCAGGTGAACGCGTTGAAGGGGACCACCGAGGAGCTGATCCGGGGCAACGCGGACATGCTGGCCACGCAGAGCGGCGAGATCCAGCGGATCGCGGCCGATCCGGCGGTGGGCGCGGAGACCCTGCGGACGGCCTTCGCCCAGATCTACCGGACGCTGGACGCGATCGACACCTTCAAGGTGCAGGCGACGGAGAACATGGCAGCGACGGTGGAGTCCCTCGCCGGTGAGCTGCAGAGCGCGTCGGCGTACCTGGCGCGGACACGGACCGCCGGCGCCTCCGAGGGTGGTGCCCTGTGAGCGCGGCCGGGCGGGTACGGGCGGCGGCGCAGGCTGCGCCCCGGCCCCCGCGCCCGCGCCGCCGGCGGGTACGGACGGCCCTCGCGCTCACCCTCGCCGTGCTCACGGCGGCGACGGCCTGCACCTCCGGCGAGCCCGCCGGGCCCGCGGAGACGGCCTACCAGGAGGGCACGCTGCGGGTGCTGGCCTCCAGCGAGCTCGCGGACATGGAGCCGGTCCTGGAGCAGGCCCGCAAGGCGACCGGCGTCACCGTGAAGCTGACGTGGTCGGGGACGCTGGACGCCGCCGAGCAGGTCGCCTCGGGGCAGGCCGACGGCCGGTACGACGCGATCTGGCTGTCCTCCAACGACTACCTGCGGCTGCGGCCCGAAGCCGCCGGGAAGCTCTCCAGCGAGACCCCGGTGATGTCCTCGCCGGTCGCCCTCGGTGTGAAGCCGGAGGCGCTGGCCCGGCTCGGCTGGAAGCCCGGTGAGGTGACCTGGCCGGCGGTGCACGAGGCGGTCGCGGCCGGGAGGCTGACGTACGGGATGACCGATCCGGTGCGCTCGAACTCCGGTTTCTCGGCGCTGGTCTCGGTGGCCTCGGGGCTGTCGGGGGCGCAGGCGGCGCTCAGCGACGCGGACGTGAAGGCCGCCACGCCGCGGCTGAAGGAGTTCTTCACCGGGCAGAAGCTGACGTCGGGTTCCTCGGGCTGGCTGGCGACCGCGTACGGCAGGCGTGGGGACGTGGACGCGCTGGTGAACTACGAGTCGGTACTGCTGTCCATGAACCGTGACGCGAAGGACGGCGGGGCGCCGCTGACGGTGGTCCGGCCGCGCGACGGGGTGGTGACGGCCCACTACCCGCTGACCTTGCTGGCCTCGGCCCCGGCCGGGGCGCGTGACGCGGGCCGGGCGCTGACGGACTGGCTGCGCGGCCCGGAGGCGCAGCGGGCGATCACCGGGCAGACGTTCCGCCGGCCGGTCGCGGCCGGGGTCGCGCCGGCCGCCGGGCTGGACCAGGAGAAGCGGCGCGAGCTGCCGTTCCCCGGTTCGCGTGTCGTCGCCGACGGGCTGCTGGCCAGTTACGAGAACGAGCTGCGCCGGCCCTCGCGGACGGTGTACGTGCTGGACACCTCGGGTTCGATGAGCGACGAGGACCGCATCGGGCGGCTGAGGTCGGCGCTCACCGATCTGACGGGTACCGGGACTTCGGGCACCGGGCGGCGTTTCCGGGACCGTGAGGAGGTGACGCTCCTGCCCTTCGGGTCGAAGGTGAAGGAGGTGAACACGCACGTGGTGGAGCCCGGCAATCCGGGGCCGGCGCTGGACGCGATCCGCCGGGACGTGAAGTCGCTGGAGCCGGACGGGGGTACGGCGATCTACGGCAGCCTGGAGGCGGCGTACGAGCAGCTCGGCAAGGGCGGCACGGATGCCTTCACCTCGATCGTGCTGATGACGGACGGCGAGAACACCGAGGGCGTGGGGGCGAAGCACTTCGACTCCTTCTACGCGAAGCTGCCCGAGGCGCAGAAGCGGACGCCGGTCTTCGCCGTGCTGTTCGGCGATTCGGACCGCAAGGAGCTCACCCGCATCACCGAGCTGACCGGCGGGCGGCTCTTCGACGCCACCGGCGGGACCAGTGCGCTGGCCGGAGCCTTCGAGGAGATCCGTGGCTACCAGTAGGGCGACCGGGGTCCTGAGGTACCTGGAGTCGCGGAAGAACCTGGCCGGCTCCGCCTGCGGCGTGGCCGGGCTGGCCCTCACCCTGGCCGGGGTGGCCGGTGCGTACTGGCCGGTGGTGGTCGCCGGGCTGTACGGGGCGGGTGCGCTGATCGCCCCGCCGGAGCGGACGGCGCCGCCGCCCTTCGATCCGCGGGAGGAGCTCGGCGTGCTGCGCGAGGACTTCGGGCGGCTGCGGGGGTACGTCGACGGGGTGGAGCTGCCGCCGGGGGCCGGGGAGGTGCTCGCGGAGCTGCTGGAGCTGTACGGGGCGCTGCTGGAGCCGGGGTGGGTGGCCGAGGTGCTGGCCGCCGACCCGGAGGCGGTGCATGCGGTGTCGCGTGGGGTCCGCCGGGACGTGCCGGAGAGCGTGGACGCCTACAACCGGACGCGCTGGTGGAGCCGGATGGCGCCGGGTGGCGAGTCTCCGGAGCGGCATCTGGAGCGGCAGCTGGGGCTGCTGCGCGAGGAGGCGCGACGCGTAACGGCGGGCCTCCACGAGGTGGAGGCCCGCCGTCAGCAGACGCACACGACCTACCTGGAGGAGCGCGAACGCTCCTGACCGGGCAGGTCGGTGCTGCGGTGGGCGCCGCTTGGTCGGGGGCTCCCACAGCGGTGGGACGCCGCTTGGTCGGGGGCTCCCACGTTCATCGGCCCTTGTTCAGGGCGTGCCCTTGCTCAGGGCGTGCCCTTGCTCAGGGCGTGCCCTTGCTCAGGGCGTGCCCTTCTTCAGGGCGTGTCCCGGCTCAGCCCAGGCGCTCCACGAGGGCGTGGTACTGGTCCCACAGCTCCTTGGGGGTGTGGTCGCCGTAGGTGCCCAGGTGCTCGGGGACCAGGGCGGCCTCCTCGCGCCAGACCTCCTTGTCGACGGTGAGGAGGAAGTCGAGGTCCTCGGCCGGAAGGTCGAGGCCGTCGAGGTCGAGGGAGTCCTTGGTCGGCAGGATGCCGATGGGGGTCTCGACGCCTTCGGCGGTGCCGTCGAGGCGGCCGACGATCCACTTCAGGACGCGGCTGTTCTCGCCGAAGCCGGGCCACACGAACTTGCCCGCGTCGTTCTTGCGGAACCAGTTCACGTAGTAGATCTTCGGGAGCTTGGCGGCGTCTGCGGAGGCGCCGACCTTGACCCAGTGGGCCATGTAGTCGCCCATGTTGTAGCCGCAGAACGGCAGCATGGCGAAGGGGTCGCGGCGCAGCTCGCCGACCTTGCCCTCGGCGGCGGCGGTCTTCTCGGAGGCGATGTTCGAGCCGATGAAGACGCCGTGGTTCCAGTCGAAGGACTCGGTGACCAGCGGCACGGCGGAGGCGCGGCGGCCGCCGAAGAGGATCGCGGAGATCGGGACGCCCTTGGGGTCCTCCCACTCGGGGGCGATCGTCGGGCACTGGGAGGCCGGGACGGCGAAGCGGGCGTTGGGGTGGGCGGCCGGGGTCTCGGACTCCGGGGTCCAGTCGTTGCCCTTCCAGTCGGTCAGGTGGGCGGGCGCCTCTTCGGTCATGCCCTCCCACCAGACGTCGCCGTCGTCGGTGAGCGCGACGTTGGTGAAGACGGTGTTGGCGTACATGGTCTTCATGGCGTTGGCGTTGGTGTGCTCGCCGGTGCCGGGGGCGACGCCGAAGAAGCCGGCCTCGGGGTTGATCGCGTAGAGGCGGCCGTCCTCGCCGAAGCGCATCCAGGCGATGTCGTCGCCGATGGTCTCGACCGTCCAGCCGGGGATCGTGGGCTCCAGCATGGCGAGGTTGGTCTTGCCACAGGCGGACGGGAACGCGGCGGCAACGTACTTCGTCTCGCCCTCGCCGGCCGGCGGGGTGAGCTTGAGGATCAGCATGTGCTCGGCGAGCCAGCCCTCGTCGCGGGCCATGACGGACGCGATGCGCAGGGCGTAGCACTTCTTGCCGAGGAGGGCGTTGCCGCCGTAGCCGGATCCGTAGGACCAGATCTCGCGGGTCTCGGGGAAGTGCGAGATGTACTTGGTGGTGTTGCAGGGCCACGGCACGTCGGCCTCGCCCTCGGCGAGCGGAGCGCCGAGGGTGTGGACGGCCTTGACGAAGAACCCGTCGGTGCCGAGCTCGTCGAGGACGGGCTTGCCCATGCGGGTCATGGTGCGCATGGCGACGGCGACGTAGGCGGAGTCGGTGATCTCGACGCCGATCGCGGAGAGCTCGGAGCCGAGGGGGCCCATGCAGAACGGGACGACGTACATCGTCCGGCCCTTCATGGAGCCGCGGAAGATGCCCTTCTCGCCGGCGAAGATGTCCTTCATCTCCGCCGGGGCCTTCCAGTGGTTGGTCGGGCCCGCGTCCTCCTCCTTCTCGGAGCAGATGTAGGTCCGGTCCTCGACACGCGCGACGTCGGAGGGGTCGGAGGCGGCGTAGTAGGAGTTCGGGCGCTTCGTCTCGTCGAGCTTCTTGAACGTTCCCTTGGCGACGAGCTCCTCGCACAGGCGCTCGTACTCGCCCTCGGAGCCGTCGCACCAGACGACGCGGTCCGGCTGGGTGAGGGCTGCGATCTCGTCCACCCAGGAGATCAGCTCCTGGTGGGTCGTCGGGACGGTGGGAGCCGCGTTGTCGCGCGCCACGATTGCTCCTTGTTGAGGGGTTTGTTTGGTGTAGGCCCCGTGGGGGCTGCGACCCGGACGCTTCGCGCTCCGCTCATCCGGTGTCGACCGCACTCATCTGATCATCCGGTGGATGTGCGCATATGTCCAGAGGGCCTCTCACGTGAGCATTGCCACGTCCGTCAATCTTCCGTAAAGAGGAAGAGCGGAAACCTACGGACCCGTAGGTAGCATGGCGCGCATGACTTCTGACGCCGCCGCCCCCGCCCCCGAGGCCGCCGCGGCCTCCGAGGCCTCCCCGGTCGTCGAGGCCGCGGAAGCCGTCGAGTCCGCAATCGAGGCCAAACCGCTGCTGCGCGGCTGGCTCCATCTCGGCATGTTCCCCGCCGTGATCGTCGCCGGCCTCGCGCTGATGGCCTTCACCGACTCGACCCGGGCCCGCGTCGCCTGCGGGATCTACATCCTCACCGCCTGCCTGCTCTTCGGCGTCAGCGCGGTCTACCACCGCGGGACCTGGGGCCCGCGCGGCGAAGCCATCCTGCGACGGCTCGACCACGCCAACATCTTCCTGATCATCGCGGGCACCTACACCCCGCTGACCGTCCTGCTGCTCCCGCCCTCCACCGGCCGGACCCTGCTGTGGGCGGTGTGGATCGCGGCCGCGGCCGGCATCGCCTTCCGCGTCTTCTGGGTCGGCGCCCCGCGCTGGCTCTACACCCCCTGTTACATCGCCATGGGCTGGGCCGCCGTCTTCTTCCTCCCCGACTTCATGCGCACCGGCGGCATCGCCGTCCTGGTCCTCGTGATCGTCGGCGGCCTCCTCTACAGCGCCGGCGGGGTCATCTACGGCATGAAGCGGCCCAACCCCTCGCCCCGCTTCTTCGGCTTCCACGAGGTCTTCCACTCCCTGACCCTGGCCGCCTTCATCGCCCACTACGTCGGCATCTCGCTGGCCGCCTACCAGCACTGATCCGCGGAGAAGGGGCCCGTCCGCACGCTCGCGGCCGGGCCCCTTCCCCGTGTGCCGGCGCGTTCAGCAGGCGTATCCGTCGCCGTCCGGGTCCAGCCGCAGCGGATCACTGCCGTTGACCTTCAGGCGCTTCGGGTACCGGTGGGAGGCCAGCCACTCGCAGCGGGCCTTCGTCGTGGCCTTCACCTCGGCCGGGAACCGGGTCGGCACGCACACGTTGGCCGTGCCGTAGTGCCGGTCGCAGCCCGCCACACTCGGCGCGACCGGGACCGAGTCCCGCTTCGCCGGATTCTTCTTCGCCGGCCCCAGCGCGTCCGCGAAGGTGTGCTCGTGCGCGGACGGCTGCTCCTGGGCGGCGGCCAGGGCCGGCGCACCGCCCAGGTGCACCCATGTAGCGATCGACGGGACGCCGTTCGCGTCGACCGCGAAGAGCATGTACCAGCCGGGCGGCGCCAGGTTGGGGTTGCTCGTGACGTTCAGGTCGATGGTGGTGCCGTCCACCGTCATCGGCAGGTCCACGAACCGCTGGTTCGGGTCCGAGGAGTGCGTCACCGCCGCCGGACGGATCAGCTCCGCCTTGGCGACCGGCCGGTCGACGGTGATCCGCTGCGTGTCCCCGTACACCCACTGCGTGTCGATCACCGAGGTGATCCGCGGGCGGGCGCCCTTGAACAGGTACGGCGGCGAGTAGACCGACACGTTGTGGTTGTAGGTGCCGTTGCCCGGGTTGTCGCCCACCGACATGACCCGCCCGTCGGGCATCAGGAACGACGCCGAGTGGTAGGTCCTCGGGATCGGGTCGGTCGCCAGACCCGCCTGGTAGCTGTTGGTGGCCGGGTCGAAGAAGGAGGCCTCGAAGACCGGGTCGGCCCGGTCGTGCAGCCCGCCGCCCGTCTCCAGCACCTTGCCGTCCGGCAACAGCACCGCCGAGACGTACATCTTGCCCTCGGCGCCGGTCTGCGGCCGCTTCCCGGTGCCGGTGTCCACCAGGCCCTGGGGCAGGTCCGGGCCGGCCGTGTAGGCCGGGCTCGGCTGCTTCAGGTCGATGATGTC
Organism: Streptomyces yangpuensis; assembly: GCF_001005295.1. Classification (GTDB taxonomy): domain Bacteria; phylum Actinomycetota; class Actinomycetes; order Streptomycetales; family Streptomycetaceae; genus Streptomyces; species Streptomyces yangpuensis. The sequence continues at coordinate 51,773 of NZ_LBMK01000005.1, forward strand.
GGTGATCCGGTTCGCCGCCGGGTTGCGCTCGTTGTTGCCACCGCCGATCGTCAGGACCCGCTGGTCCTGGGCCGGGGGCAGCAGCACGCTCGCCGACTCGTCCCGCTCGTCCTTGTTGCGCAGCCCCGGCACGTCGGTGATGGTGTTGGCGTCGTAGTCGTAGATCGACGCGCCCGTGCCCGGGGTGCCGTTGCCGAAGGTGTGGCTGCCCGAGTAGAAGAGCCGCCCGTCCTGCATCAGGATCATCGACGGGTACAGGCCCCAGTACGACCAGGTCTGGTTGACCTCGTTCATCGGCAGCCACTTGTTCTGCGCCGCCGAGAACTTCTCCGCGGTCACATTGCCCGTCGAGTCCTCCTTCAGCCCGCCGAAGGAGATCACATCACCGTTGCCGAGGATCGTCGCCGACGGGTACCAGTGCCCGCCGTTCATGTCGTTGGTCCTCGTGTACGTCTCGGTGACCGGGTCGAAGGTGTACGAGTCCCTCAGCCCCTGGTAGCCGATCTTCCCGTCGGCCGACGGATAGCCCTTGTTCCCGCTCATCACCAGCACCCGGCCGTCCGACAGCTGCACATGACCCGAGCAGAACATGTCGACCGGCGTCGGGATCGTCCTGAACGACCCGTTCGCCGGGTCGTAGACGGCGGAGGTGAAGGTGCCCGCGTTGAACTGCGCGATGTCGTTGCCCGAGCCCGCGATCAGCAGCACCTTGCCGTTCTTCAGGACGACCGCGTGCATCGAACGCACCGGGTTCTGCGCCGGGATCACCTGCCACCTGCCCTTGGCGCACTCCTCCGCCGTGCCCGAACAGACCGGCTGCGGCGGGACCGCACCCACCTCCTCCAGCGCGTAGTCGTCCGTGGTGAGCGTGCCCACCCCGTACACCGACAGGCCCCAGGCGATCTTGTCCGTGTTGGGCGGAACCACCGGCGTACGGACCTCCGTACGCGCCCAGCCGGCACTGACGGGCGGATTCTGCAGGTCCGTCCAGTACTGCCAGCCCGACGTCGTGTCGCGGCGGAACACCGTCACCGACACGTCCGGGGTGTTGGACTTGTACCAGGCCGACAGGTCGTACTGCCGGCCCGGCGTGACCGTCGGCGCGCACGTGGTGTTCTCGGTGACCAGCGCCTTGCGGTCACCGTCCACCCGACGGGTCAGGGACACCCGCATCGCCTTCGTGCCGCTGCGCGCGTCGGACACGGTCGCGAAGGTGAAGTCGTTGTCGCCCCAGCCGGACTTCGACCAGCAGGACGGCATGTCGGAGCCGGGGGTACCGGCGGTCTCGAAACCGGGATTGGACAGCAGATTGGGCGGACCGGCCGTCGCCTGCTGCGGTGCGGTGAGCAGCAGACCCGTGGTCATCGCCCCGACGGCGAGCAGTGCGGCTCGCCGCCCCGCCCTCCGCCGGAAGGTCGGACGCATGGAAAGGTTCCTTTCTGTGCGGCTCGATCTGTGGTGCGGCTCAACTCCTGGTGTGGCGCCCCGGCTCGGCCGGGGACGTACGGCGCGGCAGATAGACCAGGGCCTCGGTGGCCGCGAACCGCAGCACGAAGGTGGTCACCAGCGCGAGCGCGGTCGCGGGCAGCACCCCCATCCCCAGCTCGGCGACGAACACCGCGATCAGCGGGATCCGCAGCAGCAGATCGGCGTTGGCGAGCAGTGCGAACCGGCCCACCCGGTCCGCCCAGTGCCGGTGCCTGCGCCGCTCACGGAAGAGCAGGACCTCGATGAGGACGAAGTTCCACAGCACCCCCGCCTGGTTCGCGACGATCTCCGCCGGCAGGTAGTGCATCCCCGCGCCGGTGAGCAGCCACAGCGCCACCAGGTTCGGCACGAAACCGGTGAGACCGATCAGCCCGAAGCCGATCACGCGCGCGAGCGGGGCCGCGGACCGCAGCGAGGCGAGGTGCACCAGGAACCGCAGGCCCTCACGGGCCGTGGACTTCGACTCCCCCGCGAAGCGCTCCTGGAAGACGAACGGCACCTCCGCCACCGGCGCCGGACGGCAGCGCACCGCCAGCTCCAGCAGGATCTTGTAGCCGAGCGGTCTCAGTGCCCCGTCGGCCACCGCCGAGCGGCGCATCGCGAAGAACCCGCTCATCGGATCGCTGATCCCGCGCAGCGCACGCGGGAAGAGTCCCTTGGCCAGCCACGTCGCAGCGCGCGACACCGCGACGCGGTAGCTCCCGGCGAGCCCGGCCCGGCTGCCGCCGCTGACGTAGCGGGAGGCGACCACGAGATCGGCACCGGTGCGCTCGCCCTCGCCGACGAGCTCCGGAACCAGGTGCGGCGGATGCTGCAGGTCGGCGTCCATCACGACGATCCAGTCGCTGTCCGCCCGCCGGATCCCCTCGACGACCGCCCCGCCGAGGCCGCCCTCGGCCACCTCCCGGTGCAGCACCGACACCGGGAAGGGGTGGTCGGCTGCGGTCTTCTCGACGACGGCGGGGGTGTCGTCCGTGGAGTCGTCCACGAACAGCACCTGGCACGGCAGGTCACCGGGGAGCGCCCGGCCGAGCCTGCGCAGCAACTCGGCCACGTTCCCCGCCTCGTTGAAGGTCGGGATGATCAGAGTGACGCTGCCGGCCGCACCGGGTGGAGCGCCTCGCTCCGCACCGACCGGGACCACGGGCGCTACTGGGGCTACCGGAGCTCCGGGGGAACACAGATCCTCGCTCATGGCGGCTCAGCTCCCGCTCTCAGGGTCGGTGCGGCCTGTATCGGTGCGGCGGATCTCGATGCGGTCCTCGCCCGAACCGAAGACGGCCACCACGGTCGAATGCTCCAGCGCCGCCTTCACCGTGGGCAGGTCCGCCGCGTCACGGCGCACCGTGGGCGAGGACACCACGTAGTCGATGTCCCGCCAGCCGCCCGGCAGGGTCCTGGTGACGGCAGGGTCCAGGTCGGCCTTGTAGAACCAGATGGCGCCCGGCCCCGGCTTGAAGCCGTGGTGCACGGCGTCCAGCCAGAGCGCGTCGTCGAGCAGCACCCGAGTGCCCGCCGGATCGGCGACCTCACGGCCCAGCCACGCCGCGGCCTGCCGGTACGGGGCGTTCGCGTCGACCGTGAGCGCGGTGCGGTTCCCCTCGTACCAGCGCGGCAGCACGTACACCGCGGCCGACACGGCCAGTACACCGAGCACCGCCCGGCGCACCCACAGCCCCGGTCCCCGCCGGCCCGCGGCGCGGTGGCGGCGCAGTACGGCGTGCGTGACGCTGGCCGCGCCGCCCGCCAGAACCAGGGCGAAAAACGGCAGCGCCTGGATCACGTACATCGCCGGCAGGTAGCCGGAGGGCCGCATCGCGACCACGGCGAGGATGACGGCGGCGAGTGCCGGGCCGGCCAGCGCGCGGGCGGTGACCGACCAGCGGACGGTGACGATCAGCAGGACGGCGCCGGCCAGGCCGCCGAGCGGGAGGACGGTGTCGTAGTACAGCCAGGACCTGAACACGCCGTTCGAGCCGGAGCCCGGCGTGAGGATGAAGCCGGACCCCTCGCGGCCCATCTGGTAGGTGATGGCGTCGATGAGCGAGACATGGCCGGAGCCGGGCAGCAGCTCGCCGTTGAGCAGGGCGTAGAGCGGGTACGACAGGCCGATCAGCGCACAGGCGGTCACGGCACCGGTGACGGCGAACTTCCGGGTGTCGCGGTGGCTGTGCCGCCACATCGTCACCAGCAGCGCCGGGAGCACCACCAGCATCGTCTCTTTGGTGAGGACTGCGGTGGCGGCCGCCAGCCCGGAGGCGAAGTGGTGCCACAGGTGACGCCTGGGCGACGCGGCGAGGCAGAACGCCAGCAGCATCCACATCACCGCGAGGTTGTCGAGGAAGATCTCCCGCTGCAGGACCACGGACAGCGGGGAGAGCCCGAACAGCGCCATCGCGAGCCCGGCCGCCCAGCGCGGCAGCCACAGCCGGCGCGCCAGCACGTACAGCAGCACCGAGGAGGCGGCGGACACCGCGAGCATCGAGAACCGCATCGGTGCGACGGTCATCCACTCCGGGACGAGCAGCGACGGCAGGTACGTCAGGGCCGCCACCTGGATCCAGCCGAGCGGCGGATGGTCGTACCAGTACGTGTAGTGAGCCAGGCCCGCGCCCTGCTGGACGGCCCAGGCCTGGGCGAGGTAGGTGCCCTCGTCGTCGCTCAGGGTCGGAAAGTTCGTGATGTTCCAGCCCTGGACGGCGAGGATCACGAGGAGCAGGGCCCCGCACAGCAGCAGGTCGGGGCGGGAGGAGCGGAAGCGCACGAGCGGGCGGACGGGCGCGGCCGGCCGGCGGCCGAGCCCGCCGGCCTCGGTGGGCCGGGCGGGGACGGCCGGGGTCTCGGTCCCGGGTCCGGTTCCGGGTCCGGGGGCAGTGGCCGTGGGCAGGGTGGCGGTCACGGGCGGCTGTCCTCTCGGATCGCGGCGGAGGAGGCGGATGCGGGTGCGGATGCGGGTGCGGAGGCCGCCGGGACGGTCGTCAGATGGGCGCCGGTGTGGCTGGTCAGCTCCCACTCGTTGCGGCCGCGCTGCTCGCGCCAGACGGCACGGATCGCGGCGCCCGCGAGCATCACCTGGTAGAACGGGCCGCCGAGGACGAGCTTGACGTAGTGCACGAAGCGCACGCGCAGGCCGTACTGCCGGCCGAAGTCGTGCAGGCCGACGATCTCGAAGACGAAGGTCACCATCGCCGTGATCATGGGAAGGAAGGTGATGATCGCGATACCCACCGGTACCTCGAGGAAGACCGCGACGGCGAAGTTGACCGGGATGATCACACCCGAGGCGGCCTGCATGAACGGCGTCATCAGCGTGTAGCGGGCGAGCCAGCGCTGGCCCCGGCCGGGCAGCTGCCGCCAGTCCTTCTTCCGGTACACCTGGAGGAACCCCTGGTTCCAGCGGGTGCGCTGCTTGAGCAGGCTCACCAGCGAGCCGGGCGTCTCCTCACGGGTCACCATGTCGGAGTCGTAGGCGACGACGACCTTCTTGCCGACCGACGACAGCCGCACCCCGAGGTCGCAGTCCTCGGCCAGGCAGTTCTGGTCCCAGCCGCCCGCCTCGCGCAGCACCTCGGTGCGGACGAAGACGGTGTTGCCGCCCAGCGGGATGAAGCCCTTCTCGGCATGCAGGTGGAGCCGGGAGCGGAACCAGAAGAAGTACTCCAGGCAGTTGCGCAGGCTGTACCAGCTGGAGTGGAAGTTGATCAGCTGGACCCCGCCCTGGACCACGTCGGCTCCGGTGGCACGGAAGGCGTGGTCGACGTGGGCCAGCAGCTCGGGATGGACCTGGTCCTCGGCGTCGAAGACCCCGACGATGTCGCCGCGGCAGGACGGCAGGGCCGTGTTGAGGGCCTTCGGCTTGTTCTTCGTCTCGTGGTGGTCGACGACGACCCGCACCCGGGCCGGCTCGCGGGCCGCGGCCCGCTCGGCGACGGCCGTGGTCTCGGGGTCGTCGTGCCCGACGATCACGATGATCTCGTAGTCGGTGTGGCTCGATTCCAGCAGCCGGTCGATGGTGTGCTCCAGCACCGCCTGCTCGTGGCGGGCCGGCAACAGCAGCGAGAAGGCCAGGCGCCCCTCCCCGTCGGGACGGTCGAAGCGCGTGGAGGCGAGCGTCTCGGGGGTCCGCCACGCGTGCATCTGCCACCAGAGCGTGAACGCGGCCATCCAGAAGAGCGCCAGTGAAATCACAGCAATGAACACAGACGTGTACAAAAGGCCCCCCACAGACCCGCCGCCCCCCAGGCGGCGATCAGAAAACCCCCCGGAGACTCGCGGCAGGCCCCCCGGCCCGCCGCCGCCCCGCTTCCCCACTTCCCCCCGGACGCACCCCCCAGCGCGCCGTCTCGGTGGATCCCGAAGACATGAGACTAGGCAGTGAACATGACATCCAGCCTCAGTGTCGATGAAGTGCGCGTTTCAGAATCGACATATCCACAAACGGAATTGGCGGCACTCCAGGCACTTCAGGGACGAACCGCACCCAACTGCTCCCCCAGCTCGACCGGGTCCGTCGTAGGCCGCGCGCAGACGAAATGTCGACACACATACGCCGCCGGAAGGTCGCGCACGAGTGTGCGCTCGGCCAGAAGCGGGAACTCCCCCTCGCCCCCGCCCTCCGCCGGCTGCGGCAGACCGACCGCCACCACCGCACCGGGAGCCGTCCCCAGCAACGCCGCCCGGTGCAGCGCCGCCCGCGCCGGATCCTCCGGATGCCCGACCACCGCCACCTCACGCGGCCCGTCCAGCAGCGCCTCGGCGACCGACAGTCCGTGCCCGATGAAACGCGGCACGCGCGGACCCAGCGCGGCCACCACCCCCAGCGCCCGCTCCGCCGCCGTACGGTGCGCCTCGGACCCGGTGTGCGCCGCGTACGAGAGCAGCGCGCCCGCGGCGGCCGTCCACCCGGAGGGCGCGGCCGTGTCGGTCGGATCCTGCGGCCGCCGGATCAGCTTCTCCGCATCGTGCGCCGTGTCGTACAGCGACCCGTCCTCGGCGGTGAACCGGTCCAGGACCAGGTCCACCAGGAACCCGGCGAACTCCAGCCAGACCCCCTCACCGGTGACCGACGCCAGCGCGAGGAAGCCCTCCGCGACATCGCCGTAGTCCTCCAGCACCCCGGCGTTGGCGCCCACATGGCCGTCCTTGCTGGTCCGCGCGAGCCGCGGGGCCCGGCCGGCGGCCGCGTCGAAGTGCACCCGCACCAGCAGGTCGGCGGCCTCGGTCGCCCGCTCCACCAGGTCGGGCCGCTCGAAGTACGCCCCGCACTCGGCCAGCGCGGCGATCGCCAGACCGTTCCACGCGGCGACGACCTTGTCGTCCCGCCCGGGCGCCGGCCGCTCCGCCCGCGCGGCCAGCAGCCGCGCCCTGATCCCGGCGATCCGCTCCGCGTCCACCGCCGGCCCGTCCTGCGGCAGCTGGAGCACCGACGCGCCGTGCTCGAAGGTCCCCTCCTCCGTCACCCCGAAGTACCCGGCGGCGAGCTCCCCGTCGCCCTCCCCCAGCACCTCCCGCAGCTGCGCGGGCGTCCAGGCGTAGTACGCGCCCTCCACGTGCTTCCCGGTCAGCGGATCCTCGCTGTCGGCGTCGAGGGCCGAGGCGAAGCCGCCCTCGGCGGTCCGCAGCTCCCGGACCATGAAGTCGGCGGTCTCCAGCGCGACCCGCCGCGCCAGCTCCGAACCGGTGGCCCGCCACAGGTGGGCGTAGACCCGGCAGAGCAGGGCGTTGTCATAGAGCATCTTCTCGAAGTGCGGGACCACCCACTCCCGGTCCACGGAGTACCGCGCGAAGCCGCCGCCGAGCTGGTCGTAGATTCCGCCGCGGGCCATCGCCTCACAGGTGTCGGCGGCCATCTGCAGCGCACCCTCGGACCCGGTGCGCGCGTGGTGGCGCAGCAGGAACTCCAGCACCATGGACGGCGGGAACTTCGGCGCCCCGCCGAACCCACCGCGCGTGGCGTCGTATTCGCGGGTCAGCCCGAGCAGCGCCTGCGCGAGCTCCTCCGGCCCCGGGGTCCCGGCCTTCCCGTAGTCCAGCTGCCGCCCGGCCAGGTCCCGCACGATCTTCTGCGCGACCTCGGCGACCTCGTCGGGCCGCCCCACCCAGGCGGCCCGTACGCCTTCGAGCACCTGCGTGAAGGAGGGCATCCCGTGGCGGGGCTCGGGCGGGAAGTAGGTCCCGAAGTAGAACGGCTCGGCGTCCGCCGTGAGGAACACGGTCATGGGCCACCCACCCTGCCCGGTGGCGGCCTGCACGGCCTCCATGTAGACGGCGTCGACGTCGGGCCGCTCTTCCCGGTCCACCTTGATGTTGACGAAGTGTTCGTTCATGTAGGTGGCGGTCGGTTCGTCTTCGAACGACTCGTGCGCCATGACATGGCACCAGTGGCAGGCGGAGTATCCGACCGACAGCAGCACGGGTACGTTGCGCCGTCGCGCTTCCTCGAACGCCTCGGGCTCCCACGGCCACCAGTCGACCGGGTTGTCAGCATGCTGAAGCAGATACGGCGAGGTCACACCAGCCAACCGGTTCATACGGCTCAGCCTCTCACAGCACCTCGCACGACCGGCGAAACCCTCACCGGCGCGACCTCGTCCTGGTGCCGGCCCGTCGTCCGGCGCCTGCTCGCGCTCGCTCCACTCGGGCCAGTCGGCACCCGAAGGCGAACCCGTGGGCCGGTATCGAGTCCAGCGAAGGTCAACTCCTACGGCATACGGACGAGTTGACCGAAGCGGAAGGGCGGCGGGGCGCAAACGGGATCAGCGGCGAAAGACCCGCCGGGTCGGAGGATGAAATCCCGAACAAAATCACAGAACACTGCGCGCCGCATTCACCCCAATTCAGGTGCGACCGGAAATGGGGCGGAGAGAGGAGGCAGAAATTCAGGACTGCAATTCACGGAATCAAGGGCCGGGGCATTCACGTACACCCCGGCCCCTTTCCGAATTTGTCCGTCAGTAGGCGGCAGGCTGCGGCCGAGGGCGGACAGCATGCCCCACAGCGCGGCCCGTCGCATTCTCGACCACGCCCCGGGGCAGCCCAGTGATGCCCACACCGCCCATCCGCAGGCCAATCGTCGCCAATTGGTCGACACCTCACATATCGAGGAGCCCCGACTCGATGGCCCGAACAACCGCCAGAGTCCGATTCGGACAGTTGAGCTTGGCCAAAATGATGCCGACCGTGCGCTTGACCCCGTGTTCGGAGACGCTCAGCGATCGGGCGACCTGTCGATTGCTCTGCCCCTCGGCGACGAGACGCAGGACCTGTTGTTCACGTGCCGTGAGTGCAATCATCGACGCGCGCTTCGAGGTGGCGTCGCCACCGGACTGGTCGGGCGCCGCCACGGAGCGCCGCGCCAGGGTCGCCGACATGTGAAACCGCCCGGCCCGCACGTCGACGATCGCTTCGCGCAGGGTCTCGGGGCGCAGATACGCCCAGTCCAGGAAGCCGTTCGCATGATCGACCCAGGATTGCTCGACGACGTCTTCGGAGTCCATCAGGATCAGTACGCGCGTGTTCTGAACCCGCAGCTTTTCAGCCATCTCGCGTGGCACGGACCCCAGCGCGCTGCTGTCCGAAATGACCAGCCGGCTGTTGCTCGGCGTGGAGAGATCTGCGACATCCGTGATGGATTGCACTGTCAACTGGATGTCGAGCGAACGAAGCATTCCCTCGATACTGTACCGGCGAATGTCGTCTTGGATTATCAGCGCTATATCGGCCTGCAACGGGGGTCGTCCAGCCTGCCGCGAAGCATGTATTCCAGGTATATCAGGCGTCAAGTAGTCTATCCGACTGCTGTATTTTTCGTGATTTCCGTCGACTGAAATAGATTGCCACGTTAACCTACTCTTAAGGCTACTCATATCAGCGATCCCCCGTGACCCATATCACTGTTCCCCCGTTTTCCCACGTTGCAATCCGGAACGTGCGATCCATGATAGATGAGCATGGCACGGATCGACGGGAACTGTCCACCCCGGACCAGTCGGCGAGGGTGCGCCGCCGGTGGACGGGGGGAATAGGAAGAGGTGCCTGCTGACCTGCGACGGCGGGAGTTCCTACGCTTCCGCCGCGCTCGTCCGACAAGGCACCTCTGAAGTGAAAGTTTTGCGCAGGACCGCTGAACTGTTTGCCTCGTTCGCGACCGGGCCGCACGGGCGGCGGGGCCGACCGTCGAGGCGGCCGAGGCCTCGGGGGTGGTCACCAAGGTGCAACTGCCGGGAGGGAATGCCGTATTGGCGTCCCGGCGCCGGTCGACGCGCACACGCGCCTCGGCATCTCCCGGGCGTGGGGCGAAGGCGCCGCCGTCGTGGCGGACGGAGCCGGTGCGCCCGCGGCGGCGCCGCGGGCGCCGAGCCGTCAGGCGGGCCGGACGGTGATGGTGCAGAGACGCTTGGTGGCCCGGGTCAGGGCAACGTACAGGTCCTTTTCCCCACCTGGGCGGCTCGTGATGATTTCCTCGGGGTCCATGACGACGACCCCGTCGAATTCGAGGCCGCGTGCTTCGGACGCCGGCACGATGCGTGCGTGGTCGGCGATGCCCTGGGCCGTCAGCTCGCTCACCCTGGTGTCCGCGCAGACCACTCCCAGCAGCTCGCCCGGGTGCGCGGTGCTCTGGGACCGCAGTTCCCGCACGACGGCGGCGACCAACTCGTCCGGAGGCGTGGTCACGGTGCGGGGGGTCTCACCGCTTCGCAGTGACCGTGTGGGCTTCTGGTCCGGATCGATCCGCGCGAGCAGGTCCCGGACGCTTTCCAGGATCTCCTGCGTCGTGCGGTAGCTGACGGTCAGGTCGTGCAGCTTGAACCGCGGTCCGACGTGGGGGCTCAGTGCTTCCTTCCAGTCGCGTGCCGTCGCGACCGGCCCCGCCTGGGCGAAGTCGCCCACCAGCGTCATCGCCCTCGACGGGCAGCGGCGGACGATCATCCGCCACTGCATCGCGGTCAGTTCCTGCGCCTCGTCGACGACGACGTGCCCGTACGTCCGCTCGGGGGGGCCGTCGACCAGGCTCGCCGCCTCGTCCAGCAACGGCAGGTCGGCATCGGTCCACGGGTCTTCCTGACCGCTCAGCAGCAGGGACCGCTCCTGCGCGGTGAGGCGGGGCAGGTGCTCGGCGAGAGCGTCGGTGTTCGTCAGGAGCGCCTTCACGAGGTCGCCGGGTACCAGCCGGGGCCACAACGCCTCGACCGCTGCGTCGACGGCGGCGTCGTCGAGCAGATCGGCCCGGATGGCGTCCAGGTCCAGCTCGTGGGCCGGACCCGGGTCGGCCGCCCCTTCGACACGGCGCTGGGCGGCTCCCGTGAACCGGTCGAGGTTGAGGCCCGTCATCCTTTCGGCATCGGCGTCGATCTGCTCCAGGAGGTCGCCCATGTCTCGTTGCATCGTGTCGGTGACGGCGTCGACCAAGAGCTCCTTGAACACCTGGCGCGCGGGGTTGTGCCCCGCCACGGCTCCCACAGCGGCGTCGCGCGCCCTGGCGACCTCCTCGCCGGAGAGGTGAACCAGTTCCCCGACCCGCACGGTGAAGTCACCGGCGGGGGCCTGGTGGACGCGCAGCAGGCCGGCCAAGGCGCCGGCGAGGTCGGAACTGCCCTTGAGGCGCGCCGTATCGAACGGGCCCACCGTGTCCGCGGACACCCCGGCCAGTTCCCGGCAGGTGGTCAGAACGACGTCGTTCTCTCCGAGCGAGGGGAGGACCTGGGAGATGTAGTCGATGAACCGAGAGTTCGGGCCCACCACCAGGACGCCCTCCTCCGCGGCACGCGGGAACGCGTACAGGACATAGGCCGCCCGGTGCAGGGCGACCACCGTCTTGCCGGTGCCGGGCCCGCCCTGCACCACGGTCACCCCGCGGTGGGCGGAGCGGACGATCTCGTCCTGCTCTGCCTGCAGCGTCGCGACGGCCGCGTGCATCCTGCCCGTGCGCCGCGCCGACAGGGCCTCGGTCAACGGGCCGTCCCCCACGACGTCTTCGTCGGTCGGGGCGGTCCCGTCCAGCAGTTCGTCGCTCACCGAGACGACGGTGCGGTCCTCCAGTCGCAGGTGTCGGCGACGCCGCAGGCCCATCGGGTGGACCGGTGTCGCCTCGTAGAAGGGCCGTGCCGCGTTGGCGCGCCAGTCGACGAGCAGGGGCAGGTCGTCCTCCTCCGTGTGCAGTCCGATCCGCCCGATGCGCAGGGCCGTGCCGTCCGTCCAGTCGATGCGCCCGAAGACCAGCCCCTTTTCGGCGCCCTCCAGTCGGCCGATCTCCTTGGCCAGACGTTCGGCGGCGAGGTCCCTCTCGTACGCCTCACGGGCGCTGTCCGCCGGGGCCTTCAGCACACTCGCTCGATGTGCTCGCGCATCGGAGAGCCGCTCGGTGAGCAGCGTGTACAGGGAGGACACGTAGGCACGCTCCGATTCGAGCGCACGCACGGCGGGATCGCTGGTCTTCGACAACAGGGGTCTCCTTCGGTTCGAGCCGCACGAGCGACGGAGGGGCGAGCCCGCCCCGGGAGTCGGCGATGGTGTGCCGCTCCCGGGAAAGGGGGGAAGGTCCGGCGGGACCCGTCACACGGTGGATCGGGACTCGGATGTGCGAGCCTCTTCGCGGTCCGGCTCCGGTGCCGGGGCCTTCTTCTTTCCGGCAGCAGGCAAGGTGACCAGCAGCACGGCCGCTCCGAGGAGTGCGATGGCCGCGATCCAGCCCGCGCCGACGTGCATGGCGTGGACGAACGCGTCATCGGCAGCCTGCGCGAGAGAGGGCTGGTGGATGGTGGCGGCGACGTGGCGGGCCTGTTCGGCGGAAACGCGCGCCTGCTCCTGCACCGGACCGGATACACCCTCCAATGAGGGTTCGATCGCACGTCGGTACATGATCGACATGATCGTCCCGCCCACCGCGATTCCGATCACGCTGCCGGTCTGTCGCACGGTGTTGGTCACGGCCGATCCCGCGCCGGCCTGTTCCAACGGAAGGTCGCTGATGAGTGCGGCCGTGACGGGGCCGATCACCATGCCGATCGAGAGACCCTGTACCAACAGCAGGATCTCGATCCAGACGAGCGGAGTGTGGAGTCCGAGGATCCCGTAGGCGCCCATGGTGAGCGCGGCCACGGTCAGCGCCGGCACGGTGACGAGGCGGAGCGGAAGGCTCCGGACCAGGCGCGAGGCGAGGGGTGCCCCCGCGAGCGCGCCGAGAGCGGTCGGGATATTGGCCAAACCCGCCTTCATGGGCGAAAACCCGAGCGCGCCCTGCAGGTAGAACGCGTTGTAGAAGGTGATGGCGGCCACGCCGAAGAGCAGCAGTCCGAGCGCCACATTACCGCCGCCGAACGCACGTTGCGCGAACAGCCGCGGGTCAAAACTGGGCGCCTTGAGGCGCAGCTCGACGAGTACGAAAACGGCCAGAAGGACGAGACCGGCGACGATCGGCGCCCACACGTCGGGGCGGCCCCACGCCGCCACCTGCCCCGCCCGGATCAGCCCGTAGGCCAATGCCACGAGCCCGCTGATCGAGAGCAGCATTCCAGCGGGGTCAAGCGGTCGCGGAACGGGGCTGCGGAAATTCGGAACCAGCAGGACGAGCCCGACGAACGCAAATGCCGCGACCGGGACATTGATCAGGAAGACCGAGCCCCACCAGAAATGATCGAGCAGGAACCCCGCCAGCACCGGGCCGGCAGCCATTCCGACACCGGCCGACGTGGAGAAGATGCCGATCGCGGCAGCCCGCGCGGGCCCGGTGAAGGTCCACATCAGAATGGCCATCATGGCGGGCGTGATCAGTGCGCTGCCCACCCCCATGGCGGCTCGAGCCGCGATCAGCTGGCCCGCACCGCTTGCGTACGCCGCCCACAGCGAGGAAACGGCGAAGATCACCAGCCCGCCGGAGAACACGGTCCGGTGACCGAACCGATCGCCCAGGGCGCCTGCGGTGAACATCAGCGTGGCGAAGGCCAGCGTGTACGCACCGGTCGCCCATTGCAGCTGACCGGGGTCGGCCCCCAGTCCGCGGACCGGGTCCGCAAGGGTCTCCAGCGCAGTGCTCAGGACGGTATTTTCGATCCAAATCAGCAGGGAACACAGCATGAGAATGGCAAGAATGAACTGCTGCCTGGACTTCGGTAACGCTAGAGGCGCGGCCATGAACACCTTCGAATATCGCACAGCGGGAACTCGACCGAGTGGAGAATAGGCAAGCCCCACAGCGCTGTCAAGCCCGAATTTTCTCACCAAAGGCTATTGCGATCGAACGAGCTGTATGCCTCTGCCGGATTTGCGGGCCGCGCATTTTTATGCCTCCGGCGGATTTGCGGATCGCGCACTTTTATGTCTCCGGATTTATGGGGCGGAGAATTTGACGTGCGGAGGGTTGTGGCTGAGTAGATTTCGTGCCCCGGTGAGCCCGGCGGCCTCTCGGAGCCGTCGAGGTTCCTCGACGGCTCCGAGAGGCCGGGACCCCCCGGCATCAATGGCCGCTGAGCGAATCGAGCCAGCGCCGCAGGTGCGCGGCGGTCTCCGCCACCCGGTCCTCGATGATCGAGAAGTGATCTGCCTCGATGTACTCGGCCGGCCCGCGGTGTAGCCAGTCGGGGACGGGGGCGACCTCCCCGAAGCTGCTCAGCGTCACGGTGGCCCGCAGGTTCAGCGTGGGCGCGGCGATCGGCTCGGCCTCACGCTCGGGGTAGATCCGCACGTAGCCGCCCATGGAGACCAGGCCGTGGTCGTCGACGGGGGTCAGCGCGTTGTCCCGGGACAGGATCTGCCCCAGCGCGTCGGTGAGCACGAGGCGGTTGAGATCGTGTTCATCCGGGGAGTAGGTGTCGATCATCGCGACACCCGCGAGCTCGCCGCCCCCGTCCTCGATCCGCCGGGCCACCGCATGGGCGATCGCACCACCGGCCGAATAGCCGATGAGCGCCACCGGGCCTCGCTCGAGTTCCGACGCGACGGACGCCGCGAGGCTCTCGATCGCCGCCGCCCAGGTCGCCGGCAGGTCCTCGCCCGCGCGCATACCGGGCAACCGCAACGCGCTGACCTGCCGCTCGCGGCCCAGTTCACGAGCCAGGCGGGCGAACTGGTGCGGGCCCGATCCGGCCAGGAACGAGGGGATGCAGACCAGTGCCGGTGCCGCAGCGCCCCGCGCCAGGAGCTGCGCGGCAGGGCGCCGTGCGGCAGCCTCGTCAGCGGAGTACGCGGGCATCAGGGCCGAGCCGGCGGTCAGCAGGGACATCGCCCCTGCCGGCTCACCGCGGCGATGGGCCGCCGTCACCAGGTCGGTGATCGTGCCGCGCACGCCGGCCGTTGCCTGTTCGACCACGCCGGTGTCGGCTTCCTCGATCTGCGAACACACCAGTTTCGCCACATCGGCGGCGGTCGGGTGGTCGAAGATCAGCGTCGACGGCAGCGTCAGCCCGGTCAGCTGTGCCAGCCGATTGCGGAATTCGACGGCGCCGAGGGAGTCGAAGCCGATCTCGGTGAACGGCGCGTGCGGGTCGACCGCGTCGCCGGACAGGTGGCCGAGGACCGCCGAGGCGACGTTGCGCACCTCTCGCAGGATCACGGCGTCGCGGTCGGCGTCGGTCAGTGCGGCCAGCTGTCGCGCCAGGCCGACACCGGTGGTCGCGGCGGCCGGGGAAACCCGGGTCCTGCCGCGCAGTACCGCGGGCAGTGTGCCGCCGCGCGCCAGGTCGCCGAGCGCCCCGGTGTCCAGCAGCGCCGTCGTGAGTGTCGCCCGATCGGTCGCCAGCGCGCTGTCGAACAGCGCCATCCCGGACTCCGGGTCGATCGGCAGCAGGCCCAGCCTGGCCCGGATCTGGCGGGCGTACTGCTCCGCGCCGTCCCCGCTGAGCACTCCCGCCATGCCGACGGTCCACAGGCCCCAGGCCAGGGAGTGCGCGGGCAGGCCCGCGCTGCGCCGCACGCGTGCCAGCGCGTCCAGCGCGCTGTTCGCGGCGGCGTAGTTGCCCTGTCCCTGTCCGCCGAGCAGCGGCGCGGCGGACGAGAACATCACGAACGCCGAAAGGTCCAGTTCGCGGGTCAGCTCGTGCAGGTGCAGGGCCGCATCGACCTTCGGTGCCAGCACACGTGTCGTCTGCTCCGCGGTCAGGGTGTCGAGGGTGCCGTCGTCCAGAACGCCCGCCGCATGGATGACGGCGGTCAGCGGGGCGTCGGTGTCGATGTCGGCCAACAGGTCGCGGACCGCGGTGCGTTCGCTGACGTCGCACGCCACGACCCGGACCCGGGCGCCGAGGCCGGTGAGCTCGGCGACCAGTTCGGCGGTGCCGTCCGCGGCGGCTCCGCGCCGCGATGCCAGCACCAGCCGTCGTGCGCCGTGCGCTGCGACCAGATGCCGGGCGACGATCGCGCCGATGCCTCCGGTGCCGCCGGTGATGAGCACCGTGCCGTGGTCGAACGACAGTGGCGCGTCGGCTTCGGTGGCGGGCAGCGGCTGCAGCCGCGGTGCCAGGAGCCGACCCCCGCGAACGGCCAGGTGCGGTTCGTCCCGGGCCACGGCGTCCGCGAGCGACGTGACCGGCAGGGCCTCGCCGTCGTGGTCGACGAGCAGGAACCGGCCCGGGTGCTCGGACTGCGCGCTGCGCACCAGACCCGCCACGGCGGCTCCGACCAGATCGGGTTCCTCTCCGGGCAGTCCGGCGGCCGAGCGCGTCACGATCGCGAGCCGGCCGGGGTGTTCGGCGCCCGTCCAGCCCTGCAGCAGTGCGAGCGTCGCCAGCACCCCGGCGTGTACGTCCTCCGCGCCGGTTCCGCGGGGCGCCGGCCACACCACCGTGTCGGGGGCGTCCCGCAGCACAGCGAGTTCCGCGAGATCGGCACAGCAGACCGGGGGCTCAGGGGCCCCGATGACCGCCGGGTCGCCGAGCACCACGACGCGCCCGGCGTCCGCCGGGGAGACGGCGGGCACGGGGGCCCACTCGAGGTCGAACAACGGTGCCGCGCCGCGCAGCCGGTCCAGCACCTGCTGCTCGATCGGCCGGGCCCGCACCGATTCCATGCTCAGCACGAGCGCACCGGTCGTGTCGACCGCTTCCACGGACAGGGTGTCCGCTGCGGTGCGGACGACCCGGACGCGCAAGGCGTCCGCGCCCGACCGGGCCAGCTGGACACCGTCGAAGGCGAAGGGCAGCGGCGTCCTGCCGTCGTGCCCGCTCTCGGTGAGAAGGCCGACAGACGCGTGGAACACCGCGTCCAGCAGGGCCGGATGCAGTCCGAAAGCGGTGGCATGCGCTGCGGTACCGGTGTCGAGCGCCAGGTCGGCGAAGACCTCCTCCCCGCGCGACCACGCGGCGCGAACGCCCTGGAACACCGGGCCGTACCCGAAGCCGAGGTCGCCGAGTGCGCGGTACACCTGCTGCCCGTCGACCGGATCGCCCGCCACCGGAGGCCACACCTGGGGCCATCCCGGCACGGCGGCCGGTACGGCCGGCGTGAGCAGGCCGCGGGCATGCAGCACCCAGGCCTCGGCAGCGCGGGCGTGGACGGCCACGGTCCGATGCCCGTCGGCGTCGGGTTCGCCCACGACGAGCTGAAGGTCCGCGGCACCGTCGGGCGTGAGCACCAGCGGCTCCGCGAGCACCAGTTCCGTCAGGCGCGGCACGCCGAGCCGGGCACCGGCGGCCAGAGCCAGCTCCACGAAGCCGGTACCGGGCATCACGACCGTGCCGAGGACGGCGTGGTCGGCGAGCCACGGATGGGTGCGCAGCGAGAGCCTGCCGGTGAACAGCCACTCGTCCGTGCCGGCGAGCTGCACCTGGGCGTGCAGCAGGGGATGGCCGACGGAGTCGGCGCCGGCGAGCGGCGCGGCGGCCTCCGCGGGCAGGAGCCAGAACCGTTCGTGCTCGAAGGGATAGGTGGGCAACGTGGTCCGTGCCTGCGGTCGGGCCCCGAAGTAGGCCGCCCACCGCACCGGTCGGCCCGCGCAGTGCGCGGTTGCCAGCGCGGCGGCCAGCTGCTCGGGTTCGGAGACCGTGCGACGGGATCCCGCGACCACCGACGTGCTCTCTGCGAGGTCCGCCGGGACCATGGCGCGGGTCATGGTCGTCAGGACCGCGTCCGGCCCCAGCTCGACGAACAGGCGCACCCCCGAATCGAGCAGTGACCGCACCGCCGGGGCGAAGCGCACTGCCTCGCGCACCTGCCGTGCCCAGTACTCGGGCGTACCCGACGAATCGTCGGCGAATGCGCCGGAGACCGTGGAGCACAGCGGTATGCGCGGCTCGTGATACGTCAGGCTCGCGGCGATCTCCGCGAACTCGGTCAGCATCGGATCCATCAAGGCGGAGTGGAACGCGTGGCTCACCCGCAGCCTGCTGGTCCTGACGCCCTCGGCCACGAGCCTCGACTCGAGCGTCGATATCGCCTCGGTGTTCCCCGAGAAGACCACCGCATCGGGTGCGTTCACAGCGGCCAGCGAGACGGCGCCGGCCGGCGACTCGGCGTGACCCGCCGCCAGCAGCTCCACGGCCCGTGCCTCCGGCACCGCGGCGGCCAGCATGCTCCCGCCCGCCGGCAGCGCCCCCATCAGCCGCCCGCGGGCCGCGACGAGTTTGCATGCGTCCGACAGCGACCACACACCGGCCACGTACGCCGCGGCCAGCTCGCCGATCGAATGCCCGGCCACCACGTCCGGCGTCACGCCCAACGACTCGACAAGGCGGTACATCGCGACCTCGAACGCGAACAGCGCGGGCTGGGCGTACTCGGTGCGGTCCAGCAGGGTTGCGGCGGTCGTGCCGCTCGCAGCGGCCGGCCCGCCGAACATCACGTCCCGCAGCGAATGCCCCAGGTACGCATCGAATTCCGCGCAGACCTCGTCGAGCGCTTCCGCGAATGCCGGGAACGCCCGGTACAGGCCGCTGCCCATCCCGGCCCGCTGCGCGCCCTGACCGGTGAACAGGAACGCCGTCGTGCCCGCCCGGCCGGCGCCGCCCGCGATGCCGGGGCCCCGCTCGTCGGCTGCCAGGCGCTCCAGAGCGGCCAGCAGCGTCTCCCGGTCCGGGCCCACGACGGCGGCGCGCTGCTCGAGCTGCGCGCGGTGCAGCGCCAGCGTCGCCGCGACATCGGCCAGGTCGAGCTCCGGACGTTCGCGCAGTGCGTCGTGCAGACGGCGCGCCTGGGTCCGCAGCGCGGCAGTCGTCCGCGCGGACAGCAGCAACGGCAGGGCCGCCGGGCGCGGCGGATCGACCGGGCCCGGCGGGGCCGCGGGTGCCTCTTCGAGGATCACGTGCGCGTTGGTGCCGCTGATCCCGAACGACGACACTCCCGCCCGGCGCGGACGCTCCCCGACCGGCCACGGCTCGGGCTCCGTCAGGATCCGTACCGCGCCCGCCGACCAGTCCACGTGCGGCGACGGCGTTTCGACGTGCAGGGTGGACGGCAGCACCTCGTGCCGCAGCGCCTGCACCATCTTGATCACACCGCCGACACCGGCAGCCGCCTGCGCGTGCCCGATGTTCGACTTCAACGACCCGATCCGCAGCGGCTCGGCGCGATCCTGGCCGTAGGCGTTGATCAGCGCCTGCGCCTCGATCGGGTCACCCAGCGTGGTTCCCGTGCCGTGCGCTTCCACCGCGTCGACCTCGGCCGCGGTCACCCCTGCGTTGACCAGTGCCTGCGCGATCACCCGCTCCTGGGACGGGCCGTTCGGTGCGGTCAGGCCGTTGCTCGCACCGTCCTGGTTGATCGCGCTGCCGCGGATCACGGCCAGCACCGGGCGTCCGTTGCGCTGTGCGTCGGACAGCCGCTCGAGGGCGAGCACGCCGACGCCCTCGGCCCACGACACACCGTCCGCAGCGCCCGAGAACGCCTTGCAGCGCCCGTCGGGTGACAGCGCCCGCTGCCGGGAGAACTCCACGAACAGCAGCGGGGTCGACATGACCGTCACCCCGCCGACCAGCGCCAGCGACGTCTCCCCGGCCCGCAGGGCCTGCGCCGCCACGTGCAGGGCCACCAGCGACGACGAGCACGCCGTGTCCACCGTCACCGCGGGTCCTTCCAGGCCGAGGGCGTAGGACACCCGGCCGGAGACGACGCTGCCGGCCGATCCGGTCGCCAGATAGCCTTCCGCGGCGCCGTCGGCGGCCTCGCGCGCCGTGTAGCCGTAGTCCTGGTACATGACGCCCGCGTACATCCCGGTGTCGCTGCCCCGCAGTGAGGTCGGATCGATACCAGCGTCTTCGAGCGCTTCCCAGGACGCCTCGAGCATCAACCGCTGCTGCGGGTCCATCGCCGCAGCCTCACGCGGCCCGATTCCGAAGAAGGCGGCATCGAAATCACCTGCGGCGTGCAGGAATCCGCCTTCCCGGGTGTAGATCTTTCCGGCCTTGCCGGGGTCGGCGTCGTACAGGCGGTCGAGGTCCCAGCCGCGGTCGCCCGGGATCGGGGTGATCGCGTCGACGCGTCCGGCGATCAGTTCCCAGAGCTGGTCCGGATTCTCCACGCCGCCGGGATACCGGCAGCTCATGCCGACGATCGCGATCGGCTCGTCGGACCCGGCCCTGGCGGTGGTCGAGGCGGGGCGCGGCCGCTCCGGCTCCGAACCGTCGACACGGGTGCGCAGGAAGCCCGCGACAGCGGCGGCGGTCGGATGGTCGAACACCAGGGTGGACGGGAGCGGAACACCTGTGGCGGCGGTCACCCGGTTGCGGAACTCGACCCCGCCGAGCGAGTCGAGGCCCAGTGCGGTGAACGGTGTTTCGGGGTCGACGGCGTCGGCCGACTCGTGGCCGAGGACCGCGGCGGCGATCGCCCGGACCTCGTCGTGGATCAGCGCCTCCCACTGTTCGGCGGGTGCGTCGAGCAGCCGCCGGCGCAACGGGCTGTCGGCGATCCGGCCGCGCGACGGTACGTGGATCAGGCCGCGCAGCACCGCGGGCAGCGTGCCCAGCCGGCCCAACGCGGTGAGGGCGGGAGTGTCGAGCAGCGCGGTCATCAGCAGCGGTTCGCCGCTGGTCAGCGCATGGTCGAGCATCTGCATGCCCGTGTCCGGCTCGATCGGGGACAGACCGAGACGCGTGCGGATCTGACGTGCCAGGTGTTCGGCGCCCGGGTCGTTCAGGGCCTCGGCCATGCCGCGCCTCCACAGCCCCCAGGCCAGCGAATGCGCGGGCAGACCGGCGTTGCGGCGCACCTGGGCGAGCGCGTCCATCGCCGCGTTCGCGGCCGCGTAGTTGCCCTGGCCGTGCCCGCCGAGCAGCGGCCCGGCGGAGGAGAACAGCACGAAGGCCGACAGGTCCATGTCGCGGGTGAGCTCGTGCAGGTGCCAGGCGGCATCGACCTTCGGGGCGAGCACCCGATCCACCTGCTCGGCGGTCAAGGTCTCGATGGTGCCGTCGTCCGCCACGCCCGCGGTGTGCACGACAGCGGTCACCGGTTCGTGTGCCGGTACGGATTCCAGCAGCTCCGCGACCGCGGCGCGATCGCTGACGTCGCACGCGGCAACGCGTACCTCCGCGCCCAGCGCGGTCAGTTCGGTGACCAGCTCCGCGACACCCGGCGCGGCGAGGCCGCGGCGGGAGGCGAGCAGCAGGCTGCGCACCCCGTGGCGGGTGACCAGGTGGCGTGCGGTCACGGCGCCCAGTCCGCCTGCGCCGCCGGTGATCAGGACCGTTCCGTCGCCGAAGTGCCCGCCGGGCGATTCGCCGGTGGTCGCCCGGACCAGCCGCGGCGCCAGCGTGGCGCCGTCTCGGACCGCGACCTGCGGTTCGTCCGTGGCGACCGCGGCGGCGATCCGCCGGTGCAGGTCCGCGGGGGCGTCGTCGAGGTCGAGGTCGAGGTCGACCTGCACGATGCGCCCCGGGTGTTCCGACTG
This sequence comes from Streptomyces yangpuensis, assembly GCF_001005295.1. Lineage (GTDB taxonomy): Bacteria > Actinomycetota > Actinomycetes > Streptomycetales > Streptomycetaceae > Streptomyces > Streptomyces yangpuensis. Next base: position 73,074 of record NZ_LBMK01000005.1, read on the forward strand.
CGCACTGCGTACCAGGCCGCGGACGGCCGCGGCGGCGAGGTCCGGCGACTCACCGGGCAGACCTGCTCCCCTGCGGGTCAGCACGACCAGCGTCGAGTCGGCGCAAGCCGGTTCGGCGAGCCAGTCGCGCAGCACCGCGAGGGCGTTGTGCACGGCGGTGCGGATGGTCGCGGGGACGTCGTCGTCGTCCGCCGTCGCCGTTTCGGGCGACCAGACGACAGCGGCGCCCGTGCGGCCCCCGCCTGTCGCGAACGCCGCGACGTCCTCGAACGTCTCGCCGCAGCCTGCGACGGGTCGGCCCAGTGCGAGCAGTTGCCGGTCCGATGCGCCGGGCTCCGTCACCGGCGTCCAGCCGAGGGCGTAGAGGGGGCTGCGGGCACCGGCGAGGGCGCTCGCGTCCGCGGGGCGGGCGAGCACGGCGTCGATCGACAGCACTGCGGCGCCGGAGGCGTCGCAGGCGTCGATGCGCACCTTCTCGGGACCCGAACGGATGATGCGGGCCCGGACCGCGGTGGCGCCGCGCCGGAACACACGGACGCCGCCGAAGGAGAACGGAAGCGGCAGCCTGCCGTCGGGAAGGTCCTCGGCGAGCACATCGATGGCGGCGTGGAAGGTGGCGTCCAGTAGCGCCGGATGCACCCCGAAGCCCGCCGCCCGGCCCGCTGTCGTCTCGTCCAGGGCCACTTCGGCGAACACGGCGTCGCCGCCGGTCCAGGCGGCGCGCACGTCCTGGAAGGTCGGGCCGTAGCCGAACCCCAGGTCGGCGAGCCGGTCGTACAGACGCGTTGCGTCGATCGACGTACCGTCGGCCGGAGGCCAGTCGGGGTCGGTCCAGGCCGGTGTCCCGCCGTCCGCGGGGGCGAGGGTTCCGGTGGCGTGCAGCGTCCACTCCGGCTCGCCCGGGCCGGACCCCGTGGTGTCCGTGATGGCACGCGAGTGGATCGACAGGCGTCGACGGCCGGTGTGGTCGGGCTCGGTCACCGAGACCTGCACGTCCACGGCGGTGGTGCCGTCGAACAGCAGGGGCGTCGCCAGGACGAGTTCGTCGACGACGGGCAGTTCCAGGCGGCTGCCCGCGGCCAGCGCGAGATCCACGAACCCGGTGCCGGGCAGAAGGATCGATCCGAAGGCCGTGTGGTCGGCGATCCACGGCTGGTCGGTGGTGGAGAGCCTCCCGCTGAAGAGCCATTCGTCGCGGCCGGCGAGCGGCGCGGCGACGCGCAGCATCGGGTGATCGAGCGCGCAGAGACCGGCGCGGCCCATGTCACCGAGCGCCCCTTCCTCGGGTTGCACCCAGTAACGGCGATGCTGGAAGGCGTAGACAGGCAGGTCGAGGTGGGTGGCCGGCCTTCCGGGTGACAGCGGCGCCCAGTCGACGGCAACGCCCGAGCAGTGGACGGCGGCGAGCAACCGCAGGAACTGGTCGACCTCGTCGACACGGCGGCGTGACGCCGCGGCGATCAGCGAGCGGGACGCGACCTCGTCGGTCACGGTCTGGCGGGTCAGCGCAGCCAGCACCGCGTCCGGTCCCACCTCGACGAATCGGCGCACGCCTGCGTCGACCAGTGACCGCACCGCCGGGGCGAACCGCACGGCCTCGCGCACCTGCCGCACCCAGTACTGCGGCGTGAGCAGTTCGGGACCGGCCGGTGTGCCGGACACTGTGGAGCACACGTCGATGCGTGGCGCCCGGTACTCCACCGACCTGGCGACCTGCTCGTACTCGGCGAGCATCGGCTCCATCAACGCCGAATGGAAGGCATGACTGACCGTCAGCCGGGTCGTCGTCACGCCCTCGTCCGCCAGCCGGTCCTCCAGTGCGGCGATGGCCGCCGTCCCGCCCGAGAACACCACGGCCGCGGGCGCGTTCACGGCCGCGAGCGAGACCGTCCCGGTCGCGATCAGCTCCAGCGCCCGCTCCTGCGACACCGCGGCGGCGAGCATGGCTCCACCGGTCGGCAGCGCGCCCATCAGTCGGCCTCGGGCGGCAACGAGGCGGCACGCGTCGGTGAGCGACCACACGTCGGCCACATGGGCCGCGGCCAGCTCACCGATCGAATGCCCGACCACCACGTCCGGGGTCACGCCGAACGACTCCAGAAGGCGGTACATCGCCACCTCGAACGCGAACAGCGCAGGCTGCGTGAATTCGGTCCGGTCGAGCAGGGGCATGCGCTCGGTACCGTCGGTGCTGTTCCCGGCACCACCGGTCCCGCCGAACACGACCTCGCGCAGCGAGACCCCCAGCAGGGCATCGAATTCCCCGCACACCTCGTCGAGGGCGGCGGCGAACACGGGGAACGCGGCTGCCAGCCCCGCGCCCATGCCGACACGTTGCGCGCCCTGACCGGTGAACAGGAAGGCCGTCTCGCCGGTGGTGGCGGCACCTGACACGACGTGCTGGGATGCCGAGCCCGCGGCCAGGGCCGTGAGGCCGGCGAGCAGACCGGCCCGATCGGTGCCGAGCACCGCGCCGCGCCGACCCAGCTGGGCGCGCGCAGTGGTCAGGACGGCGGCGACATCGGCGTCGTCCGCCTCGGGGTGGTCCGCGAGCCAGGCCAGCAGCCGGCTCGCCTGTGCCCGCAGGGCGGTCTCCGACTTGGCCGAGAGCACCCACGGTGCCGGCAGTGCCGCCGGGCCCGGGTCGGGCTGTCGGACGACAGCGTCCGGCCCTGCCGACGGATCGGCGGCACCGTCGCCCGGTGCCTCTTCGAGGATCACGTGAGCGTTGGTCCCGCTGATCCCGAAGGAGGACACGCCCGTCCGACGCGGACGATCGAGCTCCGGCCACTCGCGGGCGGCCGTCAGCAGTTTCACCGTGCCGGCCGACCAGTCGACCTCGGGGGTCGGTTCGTCCACGTGCAAGGTCGAGGGCATGACCCCCTTGCGCATCGCCATGACCATCTTGATCACGCCCGCGACACCCGCGGCGGCCTGCGTGTGACCGATGTTCGACTTCACAGAACCCAGCCACAGGGGGTTGTCGTCCCCACGGGCCTGGCCGTATGCGGACAGCAGGGCCTGCGCCTCGATCGGGTCGCCCAGACGCGTACCCGTACCGTGCGCCTCCACCGCGTCCACCTCGGACGCCGACAGCCGCGCGTTGGCCAGCGCGGCACGGATGACCCGCTCCTGCGAAGGCCCGTTCGGCGCGGTCAGCTGGCTGCTCGCGCCGTCCTGGTTCACGGCGGAGCCACGGATGACCGCGAGCACCCGGTGCCCGTTGCGCTCCGCGTCCGACAGCCGCTNGCCCAGCCCGTACCGTCCGCCGACGACGAGAACGCCTTGCACCGCCCGTCCGGCGACAACCCGCGCTGCCGGGAGAACTCCACGTACGTGCCGGGTGTCGCCATCACCGTCACGCCACCGGCGAGCGCCATCGAGCACTCGCCCTGCCGCAGCGACTGGGCGGCAAGATGGAGTGCGACCAGCGAGGACGAACACGCGGTGTCGACGGTCACCGCCGGCCCCTCCAGGCCGAAGGTGTAGGACAGGCGACCCGACGCGACGCTGCCCGCGCTGCCGGTCAGCAGGTAGCCCTCGAAGTCCTCCGGCGCACTGGGGGTCCGAGAGCCGTAGTCGTCGTACATGACGCCCATGTACACCCCGGTACGGGTGCCCCTCAGCGAGGTCGGGGCGATGCCCGCGTGTTCGAAGGCCTCCCAGCCCGTCTCCAGCAGCAACCGCTGCTGGGGGTCCATCGCCGCCGCCTCGCGAGGGCTGATGCCGAAGAACTCGGCGTCGAAGCGGTCCGCCTCGTAGAGGAAGCCGCCTTCGCGGGTGTACGAGGTCCCGAGGTGGTCGGGGTCGGGGTGGTACAGGTTTTCCAGGTCCCAGCCCCGGCCCTCCGGAAAGGGGCCCACCGCGTCGCGTTCGGCGCTCAGCAGCTCCCACAGGTCCTCCGGGGAGGCGATACCGCCCGGGAGCCGGCAGGCCATGCCCACGATCGCGATCGGCTCGTGGGCGCGCTCCTCCAGATCCTGCACACGCTGACGGCTCTCCCGCAGGTCGACCGTTGCCCGCTTGAGGTAGTCGCGAAGTTTCTGCTCGTTGTTCATGTCTACCTGCCGAGTTCGTTGTCAAGTGCTGCGAAGAGTTCGTCGTCGGTTGCCAGGTCGAGGTCGGCGCCGTCGGAGCCGCCGTCCACCGTCCGCAGCAGGCCGCGCAGGCGCGCGGCGTACGTTCCCGCCGGTCCGTCGCCGTCCGCCGGGCCGGCGGTCGAGAGAGCGGCCTCGAGTGCGTCCAGGGCCGCCTGGACCGGGTCTGCCGCTTCGCCGACCAGCTCGCCCCGCAGGTGTTCGGCGACGGCCCGGGTGGTCGGGTGGTCGAAGACGAGCGTGCTGGGCAGCCGCAGTTCGGTGATGGTGTTCAGCCTGTTGCGCAGTTCGACCGCGGTGAGGGAGTCGAAGCCCAGGTCCAGCAGTCCGCGCTGGACGTCGATCGTCCGCGGGGCCGGGTGGGCCAGGACGATGCCGACCTGTTCCCTGACGAGGTCGAGGAGCAGTTGCTGCTGCTCCGCCGCGTCCAGGCCCGTAAGCCGCTGCGCCAGCGGGATCTCCGCCGGAGCGGAGGTACGCCGGGCGGCTCGGCGCTCGGTGCGCACCAGCCCCCGGTACAGCTCGGGCAGTGCCTCTCCGAGGCTCCGCAGTACCGCGAGGTCGAGCGCCACCGGCGCGAGCACCGGTCGGATCGCCGCCTCGTCGGCGGCTCGTGGCGCCTCGGCTGCGGCCAGGGCCGTGTCAAGGGCCGCGAGTGCCAGGTCGGTCGGCATCGGCAGGATCCCGTTGCGGGCGAGCCTGGCCCGGTCGGCACGGTCGAGTTCGCCCGCCATGCCGTGCTCCCACATACCCCAGGCCAGGGACACGGCGGGCAGGCCCTCGGCGCGCCGGTGTGCGGCGAGCGCGTCCAGGAAGGTGTTGCCGGCGGCGTAGTTGGCCTGTCCGGCGTTGCCCACCAGGCCGGCGACGGAGGAGAAGAGGACGAAGTCCGTCAGCTCCAGTCCGGCGGTCAGCTCGTGCAGGTTCCAGGCGGCTTCCACCTTCGGCCGCAGGACCCGGGAGAGGCTCTCCGGGCTCATGGCCTCCAGCGTGGCGTCCTCGACGACTCCGGCCGCGTGCACGACCGCGGTGAGCGGGTGCTCGTCCGGGATCGATGCGAGCAGCCCGGCCAGCGCGTCGCGGTCGGCCGCGTCGCATGCCGCGACCCGTACGTCCGCGCCCAGCGCGGCCAGTTCGGCGACCAGGTCCTCCGCGCCGCCGCGCCGGCTGGTGAGCAGCAGGCGGCGGGCGCCGCGGGCGGTCACCAGGTGCCGCGCGACCTGGGCTCCGAGCGCGCCCGTGCCGCCGGTGATCAGCACCGTGCGATCCGGGTCGAACGCGTCGTCGGCGTCCGTGGTCCGGGTCGGGTACGGGACCTGGGCGAGCCGGGTCACGTAAGCCCGTCCCTCGTGCAGTTCGAGCTGCGGTCGGGGGTCGGCCAGCGCTGCGGCCAGCAGCTCGCGGCCGACCGGCAGACCGTCCGTGATCACGTGCTGGAATCGTCCCGGGTGTTCCGACTCGGCGGTCCGCATCAGCCCGGAGAGTGCGCTGTGCGCCAGTTCCCCGGTGCTGACCACGGCAAGCCTCGCTCCGACCGGCACGTCGGTGGCGAGCCACTGCCGCAGTACCGCCAGCACCTCCTCCGTGACCCGGCTGGTCTCCCGCGGAGTGGCCGGGCGTACCGGAAGGACGACCACGTCGGGTGCGGTCGCACCGTCCGCCGTCGAGGCGGCCAGGTCGGCGAGGTCGCCGTGGTGCTCGGCGGCGAGTCCGAGGTCGGTCTCACCGAGGACCACGACGGTGGTGTCGCCACCGGCGGGGAGCTCCACACCGGCCCGGTCCACCGCGTACACGTGGTGGCGGGAGGGGCGGGTCGGTCCGGTCCCCGCCGGCAGGGCCCGCAGGGCGAGCGATGTGACGGTGGCGACCGGCGCGCCCGTCTCGTCGGCGATCCTGACCGCGACCGTTGCGTCCGGGCCGGCCGACAGCTTGACCCGCAAGGTGCCGCCGGGCCGGGACCCGGTCAGCTGGACGCCGCCGAAGGAGAAGGGCAGCCGCAGTTCGGCCGACTCCTCCAGGAGCAGTGCGTGCAGCGCGGCGTCGAACAGTGCAGGGTGCAGGGCGAATCCGTCCGGGTCGACGGACGTCCGTACCTCGGCGTAGAGGTCCTCGCCCGAACGCCATGCAGCCTGCAGGCCCTGGAAGGCAGGGCCGTAGCCGTAGCCCTGGTCGGCGAGGCGGTCGTACAGGTCCTCGACCGGCTGGGCCTCGGCGCCGGCCGGGGGCCAGGACGCGAGGTCGGGTTCCGGACCGTCGGGAACGGCGGCCGTCACGGTGCCGGTGGCGTGCCGGTTCCAGACGTCGCCCTCCCGGTCGCCGCGCGAGTGGACGGCGACGGGCCTGAGGCCTTCTCCGTCGGGGCCGCCGACGGTGATCTGGAGCTGGAGCGCACCCTCGTCGGGCAGGACCAGGGGCGCCTGGAGGGTGAGTTCCTCCAGGCGTTCGCAGCCGACTGCGGCGCCCGCGTGGAGCGCGAGCTCCACCAGGGCCGTACCCGGGACCAGCAGGGTCCCGGCGACGGCATGGTCGGCGAACCAGGGGTGGGTGCGGGCCGAGATCCGGCCGGTGAACAGGACACCGTCGGAGTCGGCGAGCGGAACCGCGGCCCCGAGCAGCGGGTGCCGCGCGGAGTCGAGTCCGGCCGAGGTGACGTCTCCGCCGGGCCCCTCCGTCAGCCAGTAGCGCTGACGCTGGAAGGGGTAGGTCGGCAGGTCCGCGGCCGGTCCGGCGGTCTCGCCGAACAGTGCGCGCCAGTCCACCGGCACGCCCCGTACATGGGCGTGGGCCACGGCGGTGACGACGGTGTGCGGCTCGTCCCGCCCGCCGCGCAGCACCGGGACCAGGAGCGAGCCGTCGTCGAGGAAGTCCTGCCCCATCGCACTGAGCACGCCGTCCGGGCCGAGCTCCAGGAAGGTCCGTACGCCTGCGGCTTCCAGGGTGCGTGCCGCGTCCAGGAAGCGCACGGGCCGACGGACGTGCCGGACCCAGTACTCGGGCGTCGTCAGTTCCTCGGCGCCGACCGGCTGCCCGGTCAGGGTGGAGACGATCGGGATGGTGGGCGCGGCGAAGGCGAGCCCCTTGGCGACGGTCTGGAATTCGTCCAGCATCGCGTCCATGTGCGGGGAGTGGAAGGCATGGCTGACGCGCAGCCGCTTGGTCCTGCGTCCCTGCGCGGCGAGTTCGGCCCCGACGGCCTCGACGACCTCCGCGTCGCCCGAGAGGACGACGGAGGTGGGGCCGTTGACGGCGGCGATGTCCAGCAGGTCCTCACGTCCTGCGAGCAGCGGCAGCACCTCCCGCTCCCCGGCCTGCACGGCCAGCATCGCGCCGCCGCCGGGCAGCGCCTGCATCAGCCGGCCGCGGGCCGCGACGAGCTGCGCCGCGTCCGCCAGCGACAGGACGCCGGCGACGTGCGCGGCAGCCAGCTCACCTATGGAATGGCCCGCGAGGAAGTCGGGCCGTACGCCCCAGCCCTCGAGGAGCCTGAAGAGCGCCACCTCGGTCGCGAACAGGGCGGCCTGTGTGAAGCCGGTCCGGTCCAGCGGCTCCGGGTCCTCGCCGAAGAGGACGTCGAGCAAGGGCCTTTCCAGCCATGGGTCGAGCTGTTCGCATACGGCGTCCAGGGCCTCGGCGTAGGCGGGGTAGGCGGTGTACAGCTCCCGGCCCATGCCGAGTCGCTGGCTGCCCTGACCGGTGAAGAGGAAGGCCGTACGGCCGTCCACGGGTGTGCCCCGCACTATCGGTTCCGCGCATCCGTCGACCGCTTCGGTGGCGGTGGAGGCCACCACCACGGCGCGGTGCGCCAGTCCGGCCCGGCCCAGGGCCAGGGTCCGGCCGGCCGGTGCCAGGTCCTGCGGCCCGGCGGCGGCGAGGGCCGCGCCCACCCGGTCGGCCTGCGCCAGCAGGGCCGCGTCCTGGTGCGCGGACAGCAGCAGCGGCACGACCGGCATCGGTTCGGCCGGCGGGACCGGCCCCTCGGCCGGCGGCTGCTCCACGATGATGTGCGCATTGGTGCCGCTGATGCCGAAGGAGGACACGCCTGCCCGGCGCGGCCGCTCGGACTCGGGCCACGGCGCCGCCTCGGTGAGCAGCTCCACCTCGCCGGCGGACCAGTCCACATGCGGGCTGGGCTCGTCGATGTGGAGGCTCTTGGGGAGCACCCCGTGCTGCATCGCCATGACCATCTTGATGACGCCGGCCACACCGGCGGCGGCTTGCGAGTGTCCGATGTTGGACTTCAGGGAGCCCATCAGGAGGGGCGAGGGGCGCTCCTGCCCGTAGGTGGCGAGCACAGCCCGGGCCTCGATCGGGTCGCCCAGCGTGGTGCCGGTGCCGTGGGCCTCCAGGGCGTCCACGTCCGCGGCGGTCAGGCCCGCGTTGGTCAGGGCCTGGCGGATCACCCGTTCCTGGGACGGGCCGTTGGGGGCGGTGAGGCCGTTGCTCGCACCGTCCTGGTTGACGGCGGTCCCGCGGATCACGCCGAGGATCCGGCGGCCGTTGCGCCGGGCGTCGGAGAGCCGCTCCAGCAGGAGGATTCCGGCGCCTTCGGCCCAGGCCGCCCCGTCCGCCCGCGCGGAGAAGGGCTTGCAGCGGCCGTCCGGTGCCAGGCCGCGCTGTCGGCTGAACTCGACGAACAGGGTGGGCGCGGCCAGTACGGTCACACCGCCGGCCAGGGCCAGCCCGCATTCGCCGCTCCGCAGTGCCTGGGCGGCGAGGTGGATGGAGACGAGCGAGGAGGAGCAGGCGGTGTCGACGGTGATCGCCGGCCCCTGCAGGCCGAAGGTGTAGGCGATGCGGCCGGAGGCGACACTGACCGTGCTGCCGACCGACAGGTAGCCCTCAAGGGCCTCGGGGGCGTCCTTCAGCCGTGCCGCGTAGTCGTTGGCCATGACACCGGCGAACACACCGGTCTGGCTGCCCTTGAGAGAGGCCGGGTCGATGCCCGCGCGCTCGAAGGCCTCCCAGCAGATCTCCAGGAGCAGGCGCTGCTGCGGGTCGATGGCGGTGGCCTCCCGGGCGCTCACCCCGAAAAGCTCGGGGTCGAACTGCGCAGCCCCGTAGAGGAATCCGCCGTGCCGGGTGTACGAGGTGCCCGTGCGGTCGGGGTCCGTGTCGTACAGGCCGTCCAGATCCCAGCCGCGGTCGTCCGGGAACGGGCCGATGGCGTCCCGCTCGTCGGACAGCAGCGCCCACAGCTCCTCCGGGGAGCTGACCTCGCCCGGGTAGCGGCAGGCCATCGCGACGATCGCGATCGGCTCGTCGGTGGCGCCGGCTGCCGGTTCGGCCTCGGCCGCCGCGTCGGCCGCGCCGAGCAGTTCGGTCCGCAGGAAGCCGGCCAGCTCGACCGCGTTCGGATAGTCGAACACCAGCGTCGCGGGCAGCTTCAGGCCTGCGGCAGCGTTCAGCCTGTTGCGTAGTTCCACGGCCTTGAGCGAGTCGAAGCCCAGCTCGTTGAAGGCCCGTCCGGGCGCGACCTGGTCGGCGTCGGTGTGCCCCAGTACGGAGGCCACCAGGCCGCGGACCAGTTCCAGCAGCGCGCGCTCCTGGTCCTGGAGGGCCAGGGGCGCCAGGCGTTCCCGGAGGGAGTTCCCGCCCGCGCGCTCACCGGCGGCGGCGCGCCGGGTGGGACGCACCAGGCCGTGGAAGAGCGCGGGCAGCGTGCCGTCCTCGCTCTGTGCCCGCAGTCCGGTGTGGTCCAGCAGTGCCGGAACGAGCACCGGCAGCCCGGTCGCGAGGGCCGCGTCGAACAACGCCAGCCCCTGCTCGCTGCCGATGGGCGCGATGCCGCCCCGGGACATGCGGGCGAGGTCGGCGTCGGTCAGGTGACCGGTCATCCCGCTGCCCTCGGCCCACAGGCCCCAGGCCAGCGACGTACCGGGCAGGCCCTGGGCCCGGCGGTGGTGCGCGAGGGCGTCCAGATAGGTGTTGGCCGCGGCGTAGTTGGCCTGTCCCGCGGTGCCGATCGTGCCGGCCAGCGAGGAGAACAGGACGAACGCGTCCAGTTCAAGGCCGGCCGTCAGCTCGTGCAGGTGCCGGGCGGCATCGACCTTGGGGCGCAGTACGGTGTCGAGCTGTTCGGCCGTGAGGGCGTGCAGCGTTCCGTCGTCGAGGACGCCTGCGGTGTGCAGGACCGCGGTGAGCGGATGCTGCGGGTGGATCGCGTCCAGCATCGCGGCGACCGCCGTGCGGTCGGCCGTGTCACAGGCGACCACGGACACGTCGGCTCCGTGAGCCGTGAGTTCCGCCTCCAGCTCCGGCATGCCCGCCGCATCGCGGCCGCGGCGGCTCGCCAGCAGCAGGTGCCGTACGCCGTGCTCGGCAACGAGGTGGCGGGCGAACAGCTGGCCCAGGGTGCCGGTGGCGCCCGTGACGAGGACGGTGCCCTCGGGGTTGAGGGCGGGCACGGTGGCGCCCGTCGTGGGCGACTTGACCAGCCGCGGTACGAGCGGTGTCCCGTCCCGCAGGCTCACCTGCGCGTCCGGTACGGCCAGTGCACGGCCGAGCTCGGCCTCGGAGAGGTCCCAGTCCGTCAGGTCCAGGAGTCCGAACCGGCCGGGGTTCTCGGCCATGGCGGTTCGCACCAGCCCCCAGACGGGAGCCGAGCCGAGTCCGGCCTCCGTGCGGGCGGTGGTGGCATCACGGGTCGCGAAGACCAGGCGCGAGTCGGCGAACCGCTCCTCGGCGAGCCACTCCTGGGCCAGCCGCAGAGCCCGGTGTGCCACGGCGCCGGGGCCGTCGTCGCCGGGGAAGGGGGCCACGACGAGCGGCGGGGCCGCGACCATGCCGGCGAGGTCCGAGTAGCTGCCCAGAGGGGCGGGCAGGCCGTGGCCCCGCGCGTCGAGGACGGCCCAGCCGGCGGCCGGGGCGGTCTCCGGGGCGGGCGTCCACTCCACCTGGAGCAGCGGCCGGCGGGGGGTGTCCGAGGCGGCCAGCTGTGCCGGGTCCGCGACCCGCAGGCCGAGCGCCTGCACCGACGCGATCGGCGCGCCGCTCGTGTCGGAGAGGGACAGTGCGGAGCCCGAGCCTTCGGGGGTGATCCGTACGCGCAGCACGCTGGCGTTCACCGCGTGCAGCCGAACGCCGGTCCAGGCGAACGGCAGCGCCGGCAGGCCGTCCTGGGCGAGCGCCAGCGGGTGCAGGGCGGCATCGAGGAGGGCCGGGTGGATCCCGAACTCGCCCGGGGGGACGTCCTTCGGGAGCGCGACCTCGGCGAACATCTCCCGGCCGGCGCGCCACAGCGCCCGCAGGCCCTGGAAGGCGGGTCCGTACTGGAAGCCCCGGTCGGCGAGCGTGTCGTACGCCGCCGACAGGTCGACCGGATCTGCGCCGGCCGGGGGCCAGGCGGTGTCGGCCGGTGTGCCCGCGCCTCCTTCCGCGTGGCCCAGTACGCCGGTGGCGTGCAGGGTCCACGGGTCGATCGCGGAGTCGTCGGACTCGGGTTCCGGGCGGGAGTGGACCGACAGCGCGCGGCGGCCCTGCTCGTCCGGGGCGTCGACCACGACCTGGAGCTGTACGGCGCCGCGGCCGGCCAGCACCAGCGGTGCCTGGAGGGTCAGTTCGTCGAGCTGATCGAGACCCGTGTGGTCACCCGCCCTGATGGCGAGTTCCACGAAAGCGGTACCGGGGAGCAGCACGGTGCCGGCCACGGCGTGGTCCACCAGCCAGGGCTGTGTGTTCAGGGCGATCCTGCCGCTCAGGACCAGTTTGTCCTCGTCGGCCATCCAGAGCGCGGCGCCGATGAGCGGGTGCCGCTCGGCGGCCATGCCGAGGCCGCCCGCGTCCCCGACCGCCGCCGGGCCCTCCAGCCAGTGGCGTCGGCGCTGGAAGGGGTAGGTCGGCAGGTCGACGACCGCGCCGGGTCCGCCGACCACGGCAGCCCAGTCGAGAGGGGCGCCCGCGACGTGGGCCTGCGCCGCGGAGGCGAGGAAGTCGTCGAGCCCGCCCTCGTCGCGGTGGAGCGAGGGCACGGTGACGGCGCCGGAGTGCGTCGTGTCGTCGATCGTCTCCTGGAGTGCGATGGTCAGCACGGGGTGGGCGCTGGCCTCGATGAAGACGCGGTGGCCCTGGTCGAGCAGGGTCCGGGTGGCCTCCTCCAGCTGCACGGTGTGACGGAGGTTGCGGAACCAGTACGAGCCGTCGAGCTCCGTACCGTCCAGCAGCTGCCCGGTGACGGTGGAGAGGAAGGGCACCTCGACGGGGCGCGGGGAGAGCGAGGACAGCGCGTCGAGGAGCTCGTCCCGCAGGCCTTCGACGTGCGCGGAGTGGGAGGCGTAGTCGACCGGGATGCGCTTGGCGCGCATCTTGTTGTCCTTGCAGTGGGCGAGCAGCTCCTCAAGAGCGGTCGACTCTCCGGCAACCACGACGGAACGCGGGCCGTTGTGTGCGGCGATGTCGATCGCGCCGCCCCAGGGCGCTATGAGCTCACGGACCTCGCCGGCCGGCAGAGCCACCGAGACCATCCCACCCGTACCGGCCAGCTTCACGATCGCCCGGCTGCGCAACGCCACAACCCTCGCCGCATCCTCCAGCGACAACACACCGGCAACCACCGCAGCCGCGATCTCACCCTGCGAATGACCCACCACCGCATCCGGCTCGACACCCACCGAACGCCACAACGCCGCCAACGACACCATCACAGCCCACAACGCCGGCTGCACCACATCCACCCGATCAAAACCGGGCGCACCCTCCACACCCCGCAGAACATCCGACAACGACCAGTCCGTGAACGGCGCCAACGCCCGCTCACACTCCGCCAACCGCGCGGCGAACACCGGAGAAGACCCCGACAACTCCAACGCCATGCCCTGCCACTGCGAACCCTGCCCCGGGAAGACGAACACCGTCCCGCCAGGAGCCGTGACCTCACCCTGAACCAGGTTGGCCGCGGACCCGCCCGAGGCCAGCGCCTCCAGACCCGCCAGCAGCTCATCCCGGCCGGCGCCCGAGACCGTAGCCCGGAAGGGGAGGTGCGGGACCCGGGTCGCGAGGGCCGAAGCCACCCGCGCCGGATCGGCGCCCTCCGAGGCCAGCAGCTCGCGCACCTGGCCGGCACGCGCCGCCAGGGCCGCCTCGCTCTTGGCCGAGACCACCAGCGGAAGCCCCGCCGTCACCGGCTCGCCGGCCACGACCGGCTCCGGGCCCTGCTCCAGGACCACATGGGCGTTCGTACCGCTGATGCCGAACGAGGAGACGGCCGCGCGCCGCGGGCGCGCAACCCCGGGCCACTCCCGATGCTCGGTGACCAGCTCGACCGCACCCGTCGACCAGTCGACGTGCGGCGTCGGCTCGTCCACGTGCAGCGTTGCCGGAAGCTCCCCGTTGCGCATCGCCATCAGCATCTTGATGATGCCCGCGACACCCGCGGCAGCCTGTGTGTGACCGATGTTCGACTTGATCGATCCCAGACGCAGCGGCTCGTCGCGGTCCTGGCCGTAGGTGGCCAGCAGCGCGTTGGCCTCGATCGGGTCACCGAGCCGGGTACCGGTGCCGTGCGCCTCGACGGCGTCCACCTCGTGCGGAGCGAGGCGGGCGTTGGCGAGTGCCTGGCGGATCACGCGTTCCTGCGAAGGGCCGTTGGGGGCGGTGATGCCGTTGCTCGCACCGTCCTGGTTGACCGCGGAACCGCGGATCACACCCAGGATGTCGTGCCCGAGCCGCCGGGCGTCCGAAAGACGCTCCAGCACCAGCACGCCCGCGCCCTCGGACCAGCCCGTACCGTCCGCCGAAGCCGCGAACGACTTGCAGGTCCCGTCCGGCGACAGACCGCGCTGACGCGAGAACTCGACGAAGGTCGTCGGGGTGGACATCACGGTGACACCGCCGGCGAGTGCCATGGAGCACTCGCCCTGGCGCAGCGCCTGAGCGGCCAGGTGCACCGCCACCAGCGACGAGGAACACGCCGTGTCCAGCGTCACCGCCGGCCCCTCGAAACCGAAGGTGTAGGCCAGCCGGCCCGACAGGACGCTCGCGATCGTGCCGGTGAGCAGATGCCCCTCGAAGCCCTCCGGGGCACTCCCCAGCCGCGAGCCGTAGTCGTTGTACATCACGCCCGCATAGACACCGGTCGAGGAACCGCGCAGCGAGGCGGGGTCGACTCCCGCACGCTCCAGCGCCTCCCAGGCGACCTCCAGCAGCACGCGCTGCTGCGGGTCGGTGGCGATCGCCTCGCGCGGACTCAGACCGAAGAACTCGGCGTCGAAGTCGGCGGCGTCGTAGAGGAATCCGCCCTTGCGCGTGTACGACTTTCCGACCTTCTCGGGGTCCGGGTCGAAGAGGTCTTCCACGTCCCAGCCCCGGTCGGACGGGAACTCGTCGATCGCGTCCCGGCCCTCGGCGACGAGCCGCCACAGGTCCTCGGGCGAGGAGACCCCGCCCGGGTAACGGCACCCCATTCCGACCACGGCGATCGGCTCGTCCAGTCCCGGGGCGTGGGCGGCCACCGACGGGACGACGGCTGTTCCCGTCGCGTCGAGCCGGTCCAGCAGGAAGTCCGCCACCGCCCGGGGCGACGGGTGGTCGAACACGAGGGTGGTGGGCAGTCGCAGCCCGGTCACCGCGCCCAGTCGGTTGCGCAGTTCTACACCCGTGAGGGAGTCGAAGCCGAGGTCCATGAAGGCCTTGGCCGGGTCGATGCCGTCGCCGGCTCCGTGCCCGAGAACCAGGCCCACGGTCTCCCGTACGGTCTGGAGTACGGCCTGCGCCCGCTCCTCCGGGGCCAGCGCGATCAGCCGCTGGGCCCACGAGGAGTCGGCGCCGCGGGCGGCGCCGACCGCCTGGCGGCGGCGGACGCGGACCAGGCTGGTGAACAGCTCGGGGAGTGCGTTCTCCTCGGCCCGTGCACGCAGGGCGCCCAGGTCGAGTTCGGCGGGCACGAGCAGCGGCTCCGCCGAGGCGAGCGCCGCGTCGAACAGGGCGAGACCCGCTTCCGGGGTCAGCGGGACGATTCCGCTCCGCTTCCATCGCGCCACGTCGGCGTCGGCAAGGGTTCCGGCCATGCCGTCGGCGCTGTCCCACAGGCTCCACGCGAGGGACGTCCCGGGCAGGTTCTGGGCGCGGCGGTGCTGCGCGAGAGCGTCGAGGAAGGTGTTCGCGGCCGCGTAGTTGGCCTGCCCGGCATTGCCCATGAGACCCGCGATGGACGAGAACATGACGAACGAGGCGAGGCCGAGTGACTCGGTGAGGCGGTGGAGGTTCCAGGCCGCGTCGGCCTTCGGACGCATCACCCGTTCCAGATGACCGGCCGACAGCGAGGTGACCGTCGCATCGTCGAGGACGCCCGCCGTGTGCACCACGGCGGTCAGCGGACGCTCGACCGCGACCTCGCCCAGCAGACCCGCGAGCGCGTCGAAGTCCGACACGTCACACGCCGCGACCCGCGCCCGCGCACCCGACTCCGCCAGCTCCGCCACGAACTCGGCAGCACCGGGCGTCTCGGCACCACGGCGCGACACCAGCAGCAGGTGCCGCGCACCGTGGTGCGTCACCAGCCGACGCGCCACCAGACGGCCCAACGTACCCAGAGCGCCGGTCACCAGGACCGTACCCTCCGGGTCCAGACCCTCCACCGCACCTGCCACGACACCCGCGGCACGCGCCAGACGCGGCACGAACAGCTCGCCGCCGCGCACCGCCACCTCCGGCTCACCCGAAGCCAGCACGGCGGGCAGCAGCTCCTGACCGCCCTCGTCCAGGTGGGCGAGGACGAGTCGGTCGGGCTGCTCGGTCTGCGCGGTCCGGACCAGGCCCACCAGCGGCGCCGTGTGCAGCGCGCCGTCCGGCACGGCGAGGACGAGGCGGCTCTCCGCGAACTGCGGGGCGGCCAGCCATTCCCGGACCGCCTCCAACCCGCGGGCCGCCGTGGCGTGGGTCCGGTCGAGGACACCATCGGCGGTGCCGACGCCGAGCTCCTGCTCGCCGATCACCACGAACTCCGGTACGGCCGACCCTGCGTCGACCGCGGCGCCGAGCGCGGCAAGGTCGGCGTAGGGCGCCTCGCCCAGCCGGACCCACCGCCGGCGGGCGACCGGCTCTGCCGCCGGGACTGCCTCCCATGCCACCCGGTACAGGGACTCCACGGCCGGGCCGGCAACGGCGAGCTGATCGCGGGCGATCGGCCGCAGGGCGACCGACTCGATCGTCGCCACCGGAGCGCCGGCGCCGTCGGCGAGGGCGAGACGGGCCGTGTCCCGGCCGGTACGGGTCCAGCGGACGCGCAGCACCGTGGCACCGACCGCGTGCAGCACGAAGCCCGAGAACGAGAACGGCAGAAGGATCGTGCTGTCGTCCTGCGCCGAGGCCGCGGCCTCCAGGACGAGCGGGTGCAGGACCGCATCGAGGACGGCGGGGTGCACGCCGAAGCGGGCGGCCTCGGTGTGGAGTTCGTCGGGCAGGGTGACCTCGGCGAAGAGGTCGTCGCCGGCGCGCCAGGCGGCGCGCAGGCCGTGGAAGGCCGGCCCGTAGCCGTAGCCCAGGTCGTCGAGGCGGTCGTAGGCCCCGTCCAGGGGGATGGGGGTGCCATCGGCCGGGGGCCACTGGTCCAGGGGAACGCCGGGCGCGGGGGCGGAGGAAGTCAGCAGGCCGGCCGCGTGGGCGGTCCACTCCTCTTCGCCGGTCCGCGAGTACACGGTGAACCGGCGATCGCCGCGCGCGTCGGCCCGGTCGACGGTCAGCCGCAGCTGAGCGCCCGTCCCCTCCGAGAGGATCAGCGGCGCCTGGAGGGTGAGTTCCTCGACGGTGGCACGACCCAGCTGCTCGGCCGCGGTGCCGGCGAGCTCCAGGAACACCGTCCCCGGAACCAGGACCGTCCCACCGATCGCGTGATCGGCCAGCCACGGGTGCGAGGACAGCGACACCGAGGCCGAGAACTGCACCGCATCACCATCGGGCTCCGTGATCACCGCGGCCAGCAACGGGTGGTCCACAGCCGTGAGACCCAGACCCGCCGCATCGGCGGAACGCGGCGCATCCAGCCAGAAACGCTCACGCTGGAACGCGTACGTCGGCAGCTCCGCCCCACCGGAACCCGGGAGGAAACCCTCCCAGTCCACATCCACACCGTGGGCGTGCACGGCTCCCAGGGCGGCGAGGAGGGAACGCTTCTCGGCACGGCCCTTGCGCAGTACCGGCACCGCGACGACGCCCTCGGTGTCGGCCAGGCACTCGCCCGTCAGACCTGCGAGCGTCCCGTCGGGACCCAGCTCCACGAAGGCCGTCACGCCAAGGCCGGACAGCGTGGCGATGCCGTCGGCGAATCGAACCGCCGAACGGGCCTGAGTGGCCCAGTGCTCGGCGGTGAACTCCTCGACCACCTCACCGGTGACGTTCGAGACGACCGGGATCCGGGGAGCCGAATGGGTCAGGCTCCGGGCGACCTCGGTGAGCTCCGCCAGCATCGTGTCCAGGTGCGCGGAGTGGAAGGCGTGACTCACCTTCAGCCGGGTCGCCTTCACACCCTCCTCGCGGGCCAGCTCCAGGATGTCGAGCACTGCCGTCTCGTCGCCCGAAACCACGGTGTTGACAGGGCTGTTGAACCCGGCGACGTCCACGCCGGAACGGCCTTCGAGCCACCCGGCGACGCGCGCTTCGCCCGCGTTCAGGGCGACCATCGCCCCGCCCTCGGCCACGCCCTCCATCAGACGCGCCCGCGCACACACCAGACGCGCGGCGTCCTCCAGCGACAGCACGCCCGCCACGTGGGCCGCCGCCAGCTCACCCACCGAATGACCCACCAGGTAGTCCGGGGTCACCCCGTGGTGAGACAGCAGGCGGAACAGGGCCACCTCGACCGCGAACAGCGCCGGCTGGGTGAAGGCCGTCCGCCGGAGCAGCTCCGGCTCGCCCTCGATCACCCCGGCGAGCGAACGGTCCAAGTGGACGTCCAACGCCCCGACGACCTCGTCGAAGGCAGCCGCGTACACCGGCTCCGCCGCATACAGCTCACGGCCCATGCCCACGCGCTGGCTGCCCTGCCCGGAGAACAGGAACGCCACCGATCCCGCACGGACGGGCTCGCCCGGCGTCAGCGCCCGCAGCGCGTCGAGGAGTTCCTCGCGGGTCTCCCCCACGACCACCGCACGGTGATCGAAACGAGCACGCGATGCGGCCAGCGAGCGGCCCACGGCCGCGGCGTCCAGCTCCGGCCGCTCCTCCAGGAACGACACCAGCCGATCCGCCTGCTCCGACAGAGCGGCCCCGGACCTGCCCGACACCACCCACGGCACCGGACCCGACACCGGACCCGGCACCGGGGCCTCCTCGACCGGGGCCTCGATCCGCGCGGCCTGCTCGACGATGAGGTGTGCGTTGGTACCGCTGATACCGAAGGACGAGATGCCCGCGCGGCGCGGACGGTCGAGCTCCGGCCACTCGCGGGCGGCCGTCAGCAGTTCCACCGCTCCGGCGGACCAGTCGACATGCGAGGTCGGCTCGTCCACGTGTAGCGTCGCCGGGAGGACCCCGTTGTGCATGGCCATGACCATCTTGATCACGCCCGCGACACCCGCGGCGGCCTGCGTGTGACCGATGTTCGACTTCAGCGAGCCCAGTCGGAGCGGCTCTTCGCGGTCCTGGCCGTAGGTGGCGAGCAGCGCCTGAGCCTCGATCGGGTCGCCGAGCCTGGTCCCCGTACCGTGCGCCTCCACCGCGTCCACCTCGGAGGGCGTCAGGCGGGCGTTGGCCAGCGCGGCGCGGATGACCCGCTCCTGCGAAGGCCCGTTCGGGGCCGTCAGCCCATTGCTCGCGCCGTCCTGGTTCACGGCGGAGCCACGGATGACCGCGAGCACCCGGTGCCCGTTGCGCTCCGCGTCCGACAGCCGCTNGCCCAGCCCGTACCGTCCGCCGACGACGAGAACGCCTTGCACCGCCCGTCCGGCGACAACCCGCGCTGCCGGGAGAACTCCACGAACATGCCGGGCGTCGCCATGACGGACACACCGCCGGCGATGGCCATGGAGGACTCGCCCTGGCGCAGCGACTGCGCGGCGAGGTGGAGTGCGACGAGCGAGGACGAGCAGGCGGTGTCGACGGTCACCGCCGGGCCCTCCAGCCCGAAGGTGTAGGCCAGCCGGCCCGACGCCACACTGGCGGTGGTCCCCGTCAGCAGGTGGCCGTCGTATCCGCCGGACGGCTCGTGCAGCCTCGGCCCGTACTCCTGTGCCGTCGCGCCCACGTACACACCGGTGCGGGTGCCGCGCAGCACGGCGGGGTCGATGCCCGCCTGTTCGAAGGCCTCCCAGGCCGTCTCCATCAGCAGCCGCTGCTGGGGCTCCATCGCCGCCGCCTCGCGGGGGCTGATCCCGAAGAACGCGGCATCGAAGCGGTCCGCATCGTGCAGGAAACCACCTTGGGTGGCGTAGGTCTTGCCGGGGGTGTCCGGATCGGGGGTGAAGAGCGCATCGAGGTCCCAGCCCCGGTTGGTCGGGAATCCGCCGACCGCGTCGGCCCGGCTGCTGACCAATCGCCACAGGTCCTCCGGAGAGGCGACCCCGCCCGGCAGCCGGCATGCCATGCCGACGATCGCGATCGGCTCGTCGAGGGCCATGGCCTCGTACGCTTCGTCCTCCTCGTCCCGGTCCGGGCCGAGGAGCCGACCGAGGTGGTCGGCGAGCACGGCCGGAGTCGGGTGGTTGAAGAGGAGACCGGAGGGCAGCGAGAGCCCCGTGGCCCTGTTCAGAGCGTTCCGAAGCTCCACGGACGAGAGGGAGTCGAAGCCCAGGTCCTTGAAGGTCGTGTCGATGTCCACGTCGCGTGGCGATCCGTGGCCGAGCACTGCTGCCACGTGCGCACGCACCAGCTCCAGCTCGTCGCCGCGCGGCGCGGACCGCTTCGGACCGCGCCGTCTTGCCGCGGCGGCCCGGACCTGGACCGGCGCGGTCGCCGCTCCCTCCAGCCAGAAGGGCTCACGCTGGAAGGCGTACGTGGGCAGGTCCACCAGACCCGGGCCCGGCAGGAACCGCTCCCACTCCACCTCCACGCCGTTGGCGTGCGCCTCTGCGACCGAGGCCAGGAATCGACCCCGTCCACCGTCGTCGCGCCGCAGCGACCCGACGACCACAGTGCCGCCGACGCCGGCCTCGTCGGCCGTGTCGCCGAGGGCCGAGGTGAGCACCGGGTGGGCACTGACCTCGATGAAGACGCGGTGCCCGTCGCCGAGCAGAGCACGGGTGGCCTCTTCCAGCCGGACGGTCCGGCGGAGGTTGCGGAACCAGTACCCGCCGTCGAGCTCCTCGCCGTTCAGCGGCCGCCCGGTGACGGTGGAGAAGAACCTGATGTCACCGGTACGAGGCGTGACGCCGGCCAGCAGCTCCCGCAGCTCGTCCTCCAGCAGGTCGACGTGGGCGGAGTGGGAGGCGTAGTCGACCGGAATGGTGCGGGCACGGTATCCCCCGGCCTCGCTTTGAGCGACGAGTTCGGCCAGGGCTTCCGGGTCGCCGGAGACGACCGTGCTCACGGGGCCGTTGTGCGCGGCGATGTCGATCGCGCCGTCCCAGCGGGCGATGAGCTCGCGGACCTCGTCGGCCGGCAGGGCCACCGAGACCATCCCGCCCGTACCGGCCAGCTTCACGATCGCCCGGCTGCGCAACGCCACGACCTTCGCCGCGTCCTCCAGCGACAGCGCACCGGCAACCACGGCCGCCGCGATCTCACCCTGCGAATGACCGACCACCGCGTCCGGCTCGATACCCACCGAACGCCACAACGCGGCCAGGGACACCATCACCGCCCACAGCGCCGGCTGCACCACATCCACCCGGTCGAAGTCCGGCGCACCGTCCGCACCGCGCAGGACGTCCAGCAGCGACCAGTCCGTGAACGGCGCCAGCGCCCGCTCGCACTCCACCAGACGGGCGGCGAACACCGGCGAGGAGTCGAAGAGCTCCAGCGCCATGCCCTGCCACTGCGAACCCTGACCCGGGAAGACGAACACCGTCTTGCCCGCACCGCCCGGCACCGCACGACCCGACACCACACCGGCCGCAGGCATGCCCTCGGCCAGCGCCCGAACGCCCGCCAGAAGCTCCTCGCGGGTCTCCCCCACGACCACCGCGCGGTGATCGAAACGAGTACGCGACACCGCAAGCGCACGACCCACCGCCGCAACGTCCAGCTCGGGACGCCCCTCCAGGAACGACACCAGTCGGCCCGCCTGACCGGCCACCGCCTCGGCCGACTTGCCCGACACCACCCACGGCACCGCACCCGAGCCGGACGCGGCGCCGCGCGGCTCCTCCTGGACGGCCGACTCGGTGCGCCAGTCGGACAGCACGACGTGGCAGTTCGTACCGCCCACACCGAACGAGCTGACGCCTGCGTAGAGCGGCTCGTCCGGTCGCGGCCACGCCTCGAGGTTCCGCTGCACGGCGAGCTTCAACTCGTCGAACGGGATGTCCGGGTTGGGGGTCTCGAAGTTCAGGCTCGGCACGAGCTCGCGGTTGCGGATGCAGAGCGCCGCTTTCAGCAACCCGACGATGCCTGCGGCACCTTCGAGGTGTCCAACGTTGGTCTTCACCGATCCGACCCGCAGCTCGGTGCCGTCGACGCGGCCGTCACCGAGCACCGCGCCCAGGGCCGACGCTTCGATCGGATCGCCCACCTTGGTGCCCGTGCCGTGCAATTCGACGTACTGCACCTGCTCGGCGGACACCTCGGCACGCTCGTACGCCTGCCGCAGGACGTCCTGCTGGCCGGCCGGACTCGGTACGGTGAGTCCTTCGGTCGCCCCGTCGTTGTTCATCGCGCTGCCGTGCAGTACGCAGTAGACCGGGTCGCCGTCCGCCACGGCGGCGTGCAGCGGCTTGAGCACCACGAACGCGCCGCCCTCCCCGCGCACGTATCCGTTCGCCCTGGCGTCGAAGGTGAAGCTGAGACCGTCGGGTGAAAGCGCGCCGAGCCGCTCCGCCCCGATGGTGCTGTCCGGCACCAGGTTGAGGTTGACCCCGCCGGCGATGGCCATGGCGGACTCGCCGCGGCGCAGGCTCTCGACGGCCAGGTGCACGGCGACCAGCGAGGAGGACTGGCCGGTGTCCACGGCCGCGCTCGGTCCGTGCAGGCCCAGGGCGTAGGAGATCCGGTTGGCGACGACGCCGCGGTTGAGACCGGTCAGGGTGTGGCGGGTGATGCCTTCGACCCCGTGCTGGCGCGTGAGGGAGGCATAGTCGTCGGCGATGACGCCGACGAAGACACCGGTCCGGCTGTCGGCGAGATCGGACGGGAGGATCCTGGCGTCCTCCAGTGCCTCCCAGGCGAGCTCGAGCATCAGCCGCTGCTGCGGGTCCATCGACGACGCCTCACGCGGGCTGATGCCGAAGAAGCCTGCATCGAAGCCGCTGACGTCCTCGAGGTAACCCCCCGGCCGGGAGGGCAGTTCGGGGCGGCCCGCCGGGGGCGCCCCGATCGCACTGCGGCCCTCGCGCAGCAGCTGCCACAGTCGTGCGGGGTTCTCCGCATGCGGCAGTCGGCAGGACATCCCGACGATGGCGATCGCCTCGGTCGATGTCGACGTGTCAGCTCGGAATTCAACCATGGTCGAGTCGCCCTACCTATTGTTACGTACGATGCCTGAGCGGAGGCGTAGCGCCCGCAGCTGCGCCGCGGGTGCTACGCCCATGTGATTCCGGTTCGTTCGCGGCTACGAGCCGACGGTCGACTCGTATTTCGAGACGAGCATCCGCTTGAGAACTTTTCCGCTGGACCCCGTCGGGAGGGCGTCGGTGAACTCCACCCGACGGGGGTACTTGTATGCGGCGAGCCGCTGCTTGCCCCATTCGATGATTTCTTCGTCCGATCCGGAGGTGACGTCCTCCGGCCGAGCGGGTATGACGACCGCCCAGACCTCCTCACCGAGCACAGGGTGCGGAACACCGATGACCGCCACCTGTGCCACGGCCGGATGCCCGAGGAGGATCTCCTCGATTTCGCGCGGGTGGACGTTGTAGCCGCCGCGCAGAATCAGGTCCTTCTTACGGCCCACGACCGAGAGGTGGCCGTCACCGTCCAGCCTGCCGAGATCGCCGGTGAGGAACCACCCGTCGATCAACACCTCGGCGGTGGCCTCCGGGCGACCGAGATATCCGGCCATGACGCTCGGGCCGCGCACCACGATCTCGCCCACCTCGCCGACGGACAGGAGATCGATCCCGTCGGCATTCGGCCGAGCTATTCCGACGGTGACGCCGGTGATGGGAACACCGACCGTTCCGGGTCGAAATGTCAGGCCGGGATAGTGGTAGGCGACGCTGCAGGAGGTCTCAGTCATCCCATAGCCCTCGTACACAGGGCATCCGAACGTGCTCCGGACCTGCTCGAGAGTCCTGGCCGGAAGCGCAGATCCCCCGCTGTACACGCGGTCGAGCCGGGGAACCCGCTCTCCGCGGTCCACTGCATCGAGCAGCTTGACGTACATGGTCGGAACGCCCATGAACACCGTGCACCGGTGTTTCGTCATCAGCTCGAGGGCCTCCCGCCCGGAGAACCTCGGCATCATGACGATGGATATACCGGCGCGGAAGCCGGTCAGCATGCCGCAGATCTGACCGAAGCCGTGCGACAGCGGCAAGCACCCGAGCAATACGTCGTCACTCCGGAACATGTACGGAGTGGCGACCATCCTCTCGACGTTGTGGAGGATGTTCCGGTGGGTGAGCATCACCCCTTTCGGCTCACCCGTCGTGCCGGAGGTGTAGAACACGACCGCGACGTCGTCGGGCTCCCGCACCGCAACATCGTCGATCGGTGGTGCGTCCTGCGCCGCCGCCTCCAGGTCGACCGTGTCCGCGGGGCCCGGGCCGACGGTGAGGAGCGCCGTACCGAGCGGCTCCGCCGCCTCCCTCGCCCTGGCGAGCAGGGAGGCGGCGCACACCAGGAAACGGGCGTCGGAATCGGTCAGTACGTGCTCGATCTCCGACGCCGTCGCCATGGCGTTGAGCGGAACCGCGACGGCGCCGGCCGCCAGCACACCGAAGTACACAGCGGGAAACTGGGGGGTGTCGACCAGGAGCATGGCGACCCGGTCTCCTGGCCGTACCCCGCCCGACCGCAGCACGGAGGCATAGCGGCGCGCCCGTTCCCACAGCCACCCGTAGGTGAAGTGCTCGGCCTCGTGGATCAGGGCCGGATGGTCGGGTCGCCGCGCCGCCGTGTCGGCCAGCACGCCGGCAACTGACATGGCCACTACGGCAGCAGTCCGTCCTTCGCGGCGGGCCAGGCACCGCCACCGCGGAGCTCGGACGTCGACCAGTCCCGGGCACTCGCGGTCGGGATGTTCAGTTCCTTCCAGACCTCGTGGAGGGCCTGGGCGAAGTTCTCGACGTCGTTCTGGTCGTGTACGGCGGACGGAGCGATCCTCAGGATCTCCTCGCCCGTCGGCACGCTGGGGGCGTTAATGGACTGGGCGTAGATCCCGTGCCGCTCGAACAGCAGCTGGGACGCCCGCTTGCACGTCTCATCATCCCCGACGAAGGCCGCAACGATGTGCGAGTCCGTCGAGATGAACGGGATGTCGGCCGCGATCAGAAGGCTGTGCAGAAGCTGCGCGTTCTCCGAGAGGAGCTTGCGCTCGACATCCGACGACCGCAGGTACTGGACCGACGCCAGCGCACCGGCCGCGACGGCAGGCGGCGGCGAGGTGGTGAAGACGAAGGAGCGCGAGTAGGTCCGCACCGCGTCCACCAGGGCCGCCGGCCCCGCAATGTAGCCGCCGACCGTTCCGAACCCCTTCGCCAAGGTACCCATGACGACCGTGAACCGGTCGGCGATACCTTCCCGCGCGGCGATGCCGGCGCCCTGCGGACCGTACATGCCGACCGCGTGGACCTCGTCGATGAAGGTCGTGGCACCGTACTTGTCCGCGATGTCGGCGATCTCGGCGAGCGGCGCGACGTTGCCCGACATGGAGTAGACCGATTCCACGACGATGAGCTTGGGGCAGTCGGCGGGAGCGGCCGCTATCAGCTCTTCCAGGTGGGCGACGTCGTTGTGCCGGAAGATGTGCTTCTTCGCACCGCTGTGCCGGAGACCGTCGATGATCGAGGCATGGTTCTTCGCGTCGGAGAATACGACGGTGTCCTTCGGAAGCCCCGCCAGAACCGACAGCGAACCCTCGTTGGCCGTGTATCCCGACGGGAAGAGGAGAGCGGCCTCCTTGCCGTGCAGGTCCGCGAGCTCATTTTCGAGAAGGACGTGGTAGTGGTTGGTTCCACCGATGTTCCGGGAACCTCCGGAGCCCACGCCATGGGTATCGATCGCAGCGTGCACGGCCGCGACGACCTGGCGGTTCTGGCCCATTCCCAGATAGTCGTTGCTGCACCAGACGTTTACTTCCGAGTCCACCCCGTCGCGCCGCGCGGTGGCCATGGGGTAGGCGCCGGAACGACGACCGATCTCCAGGAATTCGCGCTTGCTTCCAGCAAGATCGCCAGCGGTTTTCCCACTCAGATATGATGCCAGGTGAACGTTCATTCACTCGCCTTCTCGACGTAGCAGTTGGATGGACCTGCGAACAGAAAGGTCTGCGCTAGGAGTACTGCGACTTCAGGAGCACCTTGTCGGGCTTGCCGTTGCTGTTCATCGGCAGAGCGCTCAAGACATGTATCTTTTCCGGCACGTGAATCGGGGACAGTGCCTCTGCAATTCTCGTGCGGATGTCTTCCAATTCGACCACTTCGGCCGGATCGCATTCGATTGCGGCGTGGATGTGGTCGCTCCCGTCCGCGTCCTGCACTCCGTAGACGGCGGCGTGCCGGACCCCCGGGTGGGAAAGGATTTCCGCCTCGAGGACGATCGGATGAACCTTGACGCCACCGACCTTGACGACGTGGGCAACCCGACCCAAGAGGGTCAGATAACCCCGCTCGTCGAGACGGCCGATATCCCCGGTGAAATACCATCCGTCACGGAGGACTTGTGCCGTCAATTCCGGTTCGCCGTTGTACGCATCCATCATCTGGGGCGAGCGGACACGAACCTCACCGACTTCCCCGGCCGCCAGCTGCGCACCCGAATCCGAGTTGCAGACGACGACCTCCACCTCGGGGAAGGGCCGGCCGACCGTGGCCGCGAGTTCCGGGTCGCCGTGCTCCTGAGGCGTCAGGATCGTGATCCGACCGCTCTCGCTCGTGGCATAACCCTGCGCCAGAACAGGGCCGAAGAGCCTGAAAGCCTGCGCAATTCTGGCGGGGGCCGCGGGGCTGCCGCCGTAGACGATCCGCTTCAGCGAGGACAGGCCTGCGGCCTCCACGGCCTCACGGTCTCGGATTCCCCGCTCGGAGAGGTGGTCGATGACGTGGAACACGTGATTCGTCGCCATGAACGTCCACGAGATCTCATTCTCCGCGGAGACGGTGTCCACGAACTTCTCGGCATCGAAGCTCTCATGGAGATAGAGGGCTCCGCCCAGGGCGAAGACTGCGTCCGCCATCGCGGCGACGCCATGGCTCAGCGGGGTCGACACCAGGATCGACGCACAGTCGTATTCACGACCGACCCCCATCCATGCGCGCATGGTGGCTTCCCATGCGCGGCCCGCCAGCCGGATTCCCTTGGGGCGCCCCGTGCTGCCACTCGTGAATCCGATGAAGGCCGGCGCATCCGGGTCCCAGGACACGGCGTCCGGCATGTCCGTGGCATCGGTCCGGCCGCCGCCCTGGCCTTCCCCGTGGTGGCGTCGCGTTACCGGGAGCCCGCTGCCGTCGGCGAGCTCTGCCGCGCGCTCCGAACCTTCGGCATCGGCATAGATGGTCACCGCTTCGGTCTCGCGCAGGATCTGGATCTGGTGATCCAGCGGAAGGACCGTCGTCCGGGTACCAGGATTAGTGGTGCGCAGATAGCACACGGCGCCGCCGAGCAGGTGCGCCGCATACCGCACGGTGAGCATCTCGGGGCTGTTGGGAGCGACCAGAATCGCCACCACATCTCCCTTACCCACTCCGCGGTCGCGCAGCGCAAGGAAGGTTTCAGTCACGGACCGAATCAGGTCGCCACCGGAGAATGCTTCGCCGCGCCAATGAACTACATCGCGGTCGGGCGCGGCCGCGAACAGCGAGAGGATCTCCGAGACATAGCTTCGACTTGCACGCCACCAAGGCTCGGGCAGGCTCATGCGACTTCCTTCGGTTTTGCCGACCACAACGACGCTGTCCAATTGAGCGGTTCAATCTTCGGCGCGCAATCGAAGCAGGAGGTAGATCGTTCGACTGGCTACAACGGAGTGTCGGAAGGCATCACGATGTGGGTAGCCGATCGGTGCACGCGCCGGCGCCCCACGCGGCGCTGCCGGTGGGGTCGTCGTTCGATGCGAGCGAGGCCGAGGAGACCCTCGTGCGGGAATCAGCAGGCAGGCGGTGCAGGTGAACGCCGCGGTGGCCCGGTGAGGTCGGCTACGAAGCCGGCGTCCGTCCGGACTGCGCCCTCGGCGCGGCCACGACCTTCGGCACGACGACGGCGGAGACCACCAGGTTTCGCCGGGCCGTCCAACGGCCCTTCAGAAGGGCTGCTCCACCGCTGTTCCGGGGCCCGGAGGGGAGGATGCGTGCCGTGAAGGAGGTCGCCGCAGCGTCCACTTCGATGTCGGCGTCACCGAAGTCCAGTCGGCGTCCCGTGGCCGGGTACCAGGCCTTGTAGACCGCTTCCTTCATGCTGAACAGCAGGCGGTCCCAGCACACGCCGGGGTCGGCCGCCCGGAGTCCGCGCAGCCGCGCGATTTCACCGGGCAGGGCAATGCTCTCCAACACGCCTGCGGGAAGCGGATGATCGGGCTCCGCATCGATCCCCATCATGGCGACGTCGGAGGTACGGGCCAGGGCCGCGACCCGATAGCCGGTGCAGTGCGTGATGCTGCCCGTCACGGATTCCGGCCAGCGCGGCGCTCCGTGGCGGCCGGGCAGCAGGGGCCCGGGCGGCAGGCCGAGCTGGGCGAGGCAGCGTCGTACGCACAGCCGCGCCGTGGCGAACTCACGCCGCCGGCTGTCCACGGAGTTCGCGACGAGCCTCGCCTCCTCCGGATACAGCTCGGCCGGTGCGGAGTCGTCGTACGCCTCGGCCACCACGACGTTCGGCGGGAGTATCTCTTCGATCACGGAGTTCTCGTCCGGGCGGCACGTTACGAGGGACGGTGGGCAGGTTCGTGGGTGCCGTCCACCTCCGGGCCGACGTGGGCGGGACCGGTCGGCCACGACTCCGCGATGCCGGCCGAGATCGCCTCCATCACCCCCGCAGCCTGGGAGTTGAGGTAGAAGTGGCCGCCCTCGTACACCTTGAGTTCGAAGCCGCCGACCGTGTGCTCGCTCCAGGCCTTCGCCTCGTCGAGCGTCACGTGGGGGTCGTCGTCGCCGGTGAGGGCGACGACGGGGCAGTCCAGCGGAGGGCCTGGGACGTGGCGGTACGACTCCACCGCCTTGTAGTCGCTCCTGATGGCGGGGAGGAACATGCGCAGCATGTCCGGGTCGCCCAGGATCCGGGAGTCGGTCCCGCTGAGCTTCTTGAGCTCTTCGATCAGGCCGTCGTCGTCGCGCAGGTGCACGTTCCCGTGCCGCCTACGCGACGGGGCGCGCCGGCCGGAGGCGAAGAGGCGCAGGGGCTTGATCCCCTTGCGCTCCAGGCGCCTGGCGACCTCGTACGCCACCATGGCGCCCATGCTGTGGCCGAAGAGGGCCAGCGGCTTGGTGTCCAGGGACAGCAGTTCCTCGACCACGCGGTCGGCCAGCTCTCCGATGTCACTGACGCACGGTTCGCCGTGCCGGTCCTGCCGGCCCGGGTACTGGACCGCCAGTACCTCGGTCGACTGCGACAGCGTGCGGGAGACGGGGAAGTAGAAGGTGGCCGATCCTCCCGCGTGCGGGAAGCAGACCAGCCGGACACCGGCATCCGGCGCCGGGTGGAAGCGGCGCAGCCACGCTCCGCCGTGCTTGGGGTTGCCTGTCACGGTTCCTGAACATCCCTTCATGTCTTGCGGTACTGCCGTCCCTCTCCCCGCTCGCGAGGCGCTCCGGCACGACCCCATCCTGCCGCACGCGGCCGGATCACCGGCGCAGGAAGGGGCCCGGGCGGGAGCGCGAGGCGAACCGGTCTGCCCTGGCGGCCCGTTGACACGCTCCGGGGCGGGTGCCGCGCACAGAACTCCCGCCGCACATGTCTCACGGCGCGTCACCCTGCGCTGTGGGCAATGGAGTTGGCGCGTTTGGATACTCCTGCGCGAAGGAGTGACCGCTCCCCTGTCAACTTGACCCGGCCCTGAAGGACCGGGCTTGGAGGTAGTGCCCAGCTGGATGCTGGGGTGGACTCCTCCGTCCAGACACCC
>NZ_LBMK01000005.1:103830-215222 GCF_001005295.1 Streptomyces yangpuensis
CCAGAAACGTCCCGGCTGAGGTCAATAATGCAGACCCGTGCGCCCGCGCGGGTCAGAGCAGTGTTAAGAAGCGCTTCCTCCCGGGCGTGAACGCCCGGGGTTCCGCGCTAGATCATGCTGAACTCGCTCAGATTCCCTCGCGCGCGGCGAAGTCCCGCAGGACACTTGGGGCACGTTGCCGGAGCTCTCTGAGGGGGATGCCGATGCGGGACAGCCATCGCGGTGAAGCCGAGCGCTTGTTGGAGCGGGCTGTGGACGAGGCGGTCCGGCGGGAGGCGGGCTCGGCGGATGCCGCGGGCGGGGCGGTGGTCAGGGCTGCGCTGCTGGCGCGCGGCAGGGAGGCCCTGGACGCGCTCGCCGCGAGTGCGGCTCCCGAGTACGAGTCGTACGTACGGGCGTTGGACGAGGCGGCGGCCGGGGAGCAGTCGCTGGGTGAGGCGTTCCGGCGGGGTGATACGTCGACGGCGGTGCTCGTGACCGCGGTCGCGGCGGCGGCGGCCGTCGGGGCGGATCTGTCGCTGGGTGTCGCGGCGGGTACGGCGTTGACGGCGGGCGCTGTCGTGGGGATCGCGGGGGCGGTGGCGACCGTGGCGAAGGTGACGGCGCTGCACGTGCCGGCTGCGAACCGGCGGGCGGGGGAGCGGGGGCGGCCCGGCGGGGCGGAGCAGTTGAGGCTGCAGTGGCTGTCGGCGCTGGAGGTACGAGGGATACGTCCGTTCCTGGAGCAGCAGCGTGCGGTGGCCGCGGCGGCCCGGGCGCCGCGGGCGACGCGGCCGGTCGCGTTGTCGTCGGCGCGGACGGCCGGGCCGGCGTTGCGCGGGGTGGACCGCAGTGCGGAGGCGCGGCGGCGCAGTGCGCTGGAGCATTCGTTCGGGCAGTTGCCGGATGTGGCGGACCGGTTCGCGGGGCGGCGGGCGGAGCTGACGCGGATCGCGCAGTGGGTGCAGGCGGCGCGGGCGAGTACGGAGACCCGCCCGGTCGTGGTGGTGCTGCACGGGGAGCCGGGCGTGGGGCGGACGGCGCTGGCGCTGCGGGCCGCGCACGCGTTGCGGGACCAGTTCCGGGGTGCGTGCGTGGTGGACATGCGGGGTGGCTCGACGGGTGGTGAGCCGGGTGAGGCGCCGCTGTCGATGCGGGAGGCGTTGCTGCATCTGATGAACCGGCTGGGTGCGCCGCGGGAGCAGTTGTTGTTCCGGGAGGGGGCGTCGGCGGAGCAGCAGGTGAGGCGGCTGGGTGAGCTGTACCACCAGCATCTGCGGGGGTTGCCGGTGACGGTGCTGCTGGACGACGCGGTGGATGCGGCGCAGGTGCGGATGCTGGTGCCGGAGCGTTCGGAGAGCCTGGTGCTGGTGACGGCGCGGGAGCCGCTGGAGCTGCCGGGGGATCTGGCGGCGTGGGTGCATCAGCTGCCGGTGGAGCGGCTGGGCGGGGACGAGTCGGCGGAGTTGGTGCGGGCGGTGGCGCCGGAGGCGGCGGCCGAGGGGTCCGCTGCCGGGGTGGCCTCGGTGGTGGAGGTGAGCGGCGGGCTGCCGCTCGCGCTGCGGATGCTGGCTCCGCTGGTACGGGACGGGGTGGCTGTCGCGGGCGGAGCCGGGGCCGTGGCCTCCGGCAGCGGTGACCGTGACCGGACCGGGGCGATGGCCTCCGGCGGCGGTGACCGGACCGGGACCGGGGCGGTGGCCTCCGGCAGCGGTGACGCGACCGGGTCTGTGATCGGTGTGCACCCCGTGGAGGCGGCGTTGCGGGTGGCCGACGCCCGGCTGGCCGAGCCGGCGCGGCTGCTGCTGCGGCGGTTGCCGCTGGCGGGGCGGGCCTCGCTCGGGGGTGCGGCGGCGGCCGCGCTGGCCGACGTACCGGAGCAGGCGGCGCTGCGGACGCTGGAGGAGCTGTGGGAGGCCGGCCTGATCGAGCGGGTGCGGGGTCAGCGGTTCCGGATGCATGACGCGGTGCGGGCGTACGCGGCGGCCCGGCTCGCGGCGGACGAGGACCGGGCGGAGGCCGTGGCGGCGCACGAGCGGCTGATCCGGAACTACGCGCAGCTCGCGGACTCGGTGATCCGGATGGTCGACGGGAAGATGTCGACGCGGGCGAACCAGTTCGGGGGCCACGGCTTCGTCTCGCTGGACGCGGCGCTGCGGTGGCTGGACGACGAGTCGAGTTTCATCACGGCGGCGCTGCGGCACTCGGAGGGCGTGGAGCAGCAGGCGGTGCTGGACCTGCTGGGTGCGCTGTGCGACTTCTGTCTGTTGCGCGGGGACCTGTACCGGCTGGGTGAGATCGACGAGCTGACGCAGGCGGTGGCAGCGGGTCGGCAGGATCAGGCGGGGCCGCAGGGGCGGCTGGTGCGGTCGGTGCAGTGGCGTACGGGTATCGCGGCGCGGCAGCTGGGTGAGCTGGACAAGGCGCGGACCACGCTGACGTCGGTGGTGGACCAGTACATGGAGGCGCATCAGGAGGCGGGTGCGGCGATGGCGCTGGTCTCGCTCGGCATCACGCTGCACCACCAGGGGAATCTGCCGGAGGCGGCGGTACGCATCCGTGAGGCGCTGGTGTTGCAGGAGCCCGCGGAGCTGGCGGGTGACCGGGCGTGGGGGCTGCACGCGCTGGCGGCGGTGGAACGGGATCTGGCGCACCTGGCGGAGGCGACGCGGCTGCTGGAGACGTCGCTGGAGCTGCACCGGGAGAGCGAGAGCGTGCACGGGGAGGCGTGGGCGCACTTCCAGCTGGGGCAGGTGCACCTGCGGTTCGGTGAGGTGGAGCGGGCGGAGAAGGAGCTGGACCTGGCGTTGCAGTTGTACGGGCGGACCCGGGACGACCGTGGTGAGGCCTGGGCGTTGACGCAGCTGGGCCGGGCGCGGGTGGTGGACGGGGATCCGGGGCCGGCGGTGGAGCGGCTGCGGGAGGCGCTCGCGCGGCACCGGGAGGCGGAGGACGCGCGCGGGGAGGCGTGGACGCAGTACTACCTGGGGCAGGCGCTGGAGGTGAGCGGCGAGCGGGACCGGGCGGTGCGGGAGCTGGAGCGGGCGCGGACGATGTTCTCGCGGATGCGGGACGTGTACGGGCTGGCGCACGCGCGCCATCATTCGGGCCGGGTGACGCGGGACCAGCGGGCGGCGCAGACGGGGAACCTGAAGAACTCGGGTTTCGCCCGGCAGCTGCTGGTGGATGCGCGGGCGGATTTCCAGCGGATCGGGCTGGCGCACGGGGAGGCGTGGACGTGCCTGGAGCTGGCGGTGGTCGACGCGGGCAACGGGCGGCTGTCGCAGGCGCTCGGCCTGTGCGAGGAGGCGGTCCGGCTGTTCATCTCGTACGGGGACCGGCGCGGGGAGGACTGGGCCCGGTTCCTGCGGTGCACGCTGCTGCCGTACGTGGGGCTGGCGGGGCCGGGGGTGCCGGAGGAGGCGCGGGCGGAGCTGGCGCGGCTGGCGCAGGCGCCGCATCCGGCCCGTGACGGCCGGCTGGAGGAGTGCCTGGAGACGTACGGGGTGATCCTGGGCCGTGGCGTGGATCCGGCCGAGGGCTGGCAGGCGTGGCGCCTGGGCCTGGTACCGAACCTCCACTCACGGGAGGTCATGGGAGTACCCCGCTCCTGACCCCGGCCCTGACCACCCACCTACCCGCCGCGGCCCCGGCACCCGCCCGGGTCGGCGGCCGGTGGGCATGCCGGAAACGCCGGCCGCCGCCTTGCGGCGGGCCGGCGACGGCAGGAGGGGGCTAGCTGGTCGGCTTCGCCGTGGGGGTGGCGGGGGCGACCGGGTCCGGGGCTTCTTCGAAGTCGACCCGGCCCATGTGCCGGTTCATGGACTTCATCAGGGCCCACACGCCGAGTGCGAGGGCCGCGAACACGAGGAAGCCCAGGATGCCGGGGGTCACCTTGTTCTTGTCGAAGGTGTCACCCGCCAGGGGGAGGAGCTGGGTCAGTGCTGCCTGTGTAGCGCTCATGGCTAGGCATTCTCCCGGATGCCCGCGAAGAGGTCGGACTCGGGGAGGGAGGTGTCGACGAGCGACTTGGCGAGCTCGTACTCCTCGGTGGGCCAGACCTCCTTCTGGACCTCCATGGGAACGCGGAACCAGCCGCCGTCCGGGTCGATCTGCGTGGCGTGCGCGAGGAGCGCCTTGTCACGGATCTCGAAGAAGTCCGCGCAGGGGACGTGGGTGGTCAGGGTCCGCTCCTTGCGCTCGAACTCCTTCCACCGCTCCAGCCACTCTCCGTAGGGGGACTCCAGGCCGCG
Source organism: Streptomyces yangpuensis (assembly GCF_001005295.1). Taxonomy (GTDB): domain Bacteria; phylum Actinomycetota; class Actinomycetes; order Streptomycetales; family Streptomycetaceae; genus Streptomyces; species Streptomyces yangpuensis. Next base: position 108,063 of record NZ_LBMK01000005.1, read on the forward strand.
GGAGAGCATCGCCTCGTGCAGGGCGATGGTGCGCGGCTTGTTGAAGCCCTGGTTGTAGTAGAGCTTCTGCGGCTGGTGGGCGGGGCCGTATTCGGCCTCGGGGTACTTCTCGGTGTCCGCCGCGCCGTCGAAGGCCACCATGGAGATCTTGTGGGTCATGATGTGGTCGGGGTGCGGGTAGCCGCCGTTCTCGTCGTACGTGGTGACGACCTGGGGCTTGAACGCACGGATCTTCTTGACCAGCTCGCCGGCGGCCTCGTGGACGTCAGCGAGGGCGAAGCAGCCGTCGGGGAGCGGCGGCAGCGGGTCGCCCTCGGGCAGGCCGGAGTCGACGTAGCCGAGCCATTCCTGCTGGACACCGAGGATCTGGCGGGCCTCCTCCATCTCCTTGGCGCGCACCTCGTGGATGTTCTCCTCGATGTACTTGTCGCCCTGGAGCTTGGGGTTCAGTACGGAGCCCCGCTCGCCGCCCGTGCAGGTCACGACCATCACAGGGACCCCCTCGGACACGTACTTGGCCATCGTGGCCGCGCCCTTGCTCGACTCGTCGTCGGGGTGGGCGTGGACGGCCATCAGTCGAAGCTGCTCGGTCAAAACAGGATCCTCTGCGATTCGGCGCGACACTCGGCTTCTATAGTGACCGAACTGGGGGACGGAAAATTCCAGGGGTGACCCGGTGACCCACCCTCCCCAGCGAGAGGAAAAGATCATGAGCGCGGTGCGCGAGGGACTGCCCGAGGGCCGGTACGGCCGGTCGGCGGACGAGCGTACGGACCGGAAGCTCAAGATCATCGGTGCTGCGCTGGGCGCCGTGCTGCTGGGTGTGATCGGCTGGATCGGCTGGGGCTACGTCGCGGGGCGGAGCGTGAGCGCCGAGGTGATCAAGTTCCAGGTGATTTCGGACACCGAGGTGAAGGTGCACCTGGAGGTCCGCAAGGACGCTTCGGTCACCGGCGTCTGCACCATGGTCTCGCAGGACGAGCAGCACGCCGAGGTGGGCCGTGCCGACTTCACCTTCGCCCAGCGGCAGTCGCGCGTCGACGAGGTCGTCTCGGTGAGGACCACCGGCCGGGCCACCATGATCGAGCTGGTCGGGTGCCAGCCGGCGGCGTCCGCCGGCTGAGGCGTACGCCGAGGCTTGGGAGCACGGCCGGCGGGGCAATGCCCCTCTGGGGTCCTCCCCCTTTTCTTCCCGAATTGTTAGGCTCGTGGTTTCGCCCGCCGCTGGCGGGCGTGTAGTCCCCTGTACCGACGAGGAGCACCCGTGACCCAGACGAGCGAGAGCGTCACCTGGCTGACCCAGGCGGCGTACGACCAGCTGAAGGCGGAGCTGGACTACCTCTCTGGTCCCGCCCGCACGGAGATCGCCGCGAAGATCGCCGCCGCCCGCGAGGAGGGTGACCTCCGCGAGAACGGCGGATACCACGCGGCCAAGGAGGAGCAGGGCAAGCAGGAGCTCCGGGTCCGCCAGCTCACGCAGCTCCTGGAGAACGCGAAGGTCGGCACGGCCCCCGCCTCCGACGGCGTGGTGGCGCCGGGCACCCTCGTGAAGATCGCCTTCGACGGCGACGAGGACGACACGATGGAGTTCCTGCTGGCGTCGCGCGAGTACGCGTCCGGGGACTTCGAGACGTACTCCCCGCAGTCCCCGCTGGGCACCGGCGTCATGGGCAAGTCGATCGGCGAGGACGCCGAGTACGAGCTGCCGAACGGCAAGAAGGCCTCGGTCAGGATCCTGGACGTCAAGCCCTTCACCGGCTGATCACCCCCGATCACTGTTGGTTCATACGTGATGCCCGGCCGGTTCTCCGGCCGGGCATCACGCGTACGGGGCCACGCGTACGGGCCGCCGGGGGCCCTCACAGCACTAGCCCATCACCTTGTACCCGGCGCCGTGCAGCGTCCGCGCGACCTCCGCGCAGTGCTCCGGCCCCTTCGTCTCCAGCTGCAGCTCCACCTCCACCTCCGTGAGGCCGAGCCGCGGGTCGGTCCGTACGTGGCTCACGTCCAGCACGTTCGCGTCGACCACCGACAGCACCCCCAGGAGTCCGGCGAGCGCGCCGGGCCGGTCGGTCACGCGCAGCCGCAGCGACAGGTAGCGGCCCGCCGCGGCCATGCCGTGCCGCAAAATCCGCTGGAGCAGCAGCGGGTCGACGTTCCCGCCGGACAGTACGGCCACCACCGGGCCCGCGCCGTACAGTTCGGGCTCGCTGAGCAGGGCCGCCACCGTGCTGCACCCGGCCGGCTCGACGACGAGCTTCGCCCGTTCCAGGCACAGCAGCAGGGCGCTGGAGAGGGCGTCCTCGGACACCGTGCGCACGTCGTCGAGGAGCTCGCCGATGATGCGGAAGGGGACGTCGCCGGGGCGCCCCACCTTGATGCCGTCGGCCATGGTGTTCGGGTGGTCGATCGAGACGGGGTGGCCGGCCTTGAGGGAGGGCGGGTACGCGGCCGCGCCGGCCGCCTGCACCCCGACGACCCGTACGTCGGGCCGCAGCGCCTTCACCGCGACGGCCACGCCGGCGGCGAGCCCGCCGCCGCCGACCCCGACCAGGATGGTGCGCACCTCCGGGCACTGCTCCAGGATCTCCAGGCCGACCGTGCCCTGGCCGGCGATGATGTCGCGGTGGTCGAAGGGGTGGATGAACACCGCTCCGGTGCGGTCCGCGTACTCCTGGGCCGCGGCGAGGGTCTCGTCGACGACCTGGCCGTGCATGCGTACGTCGGCCCCGTACTCCTGGGTCGCCGCGACCTTCGGCAGCGGTGCCCCGACCGGCATGAACACGGTGGAGCGGACCCCGAGGAGGGAGGAGGCGAGCGCCACGCCCTGGGCGTGGTTGCCGGCGCTGGCGGCCACGACGCCGGCGGCGCGCTGCTCGGGGCGCAGGCCCGCGATGCGTACGTACGCCCCGCGGAGCTTGAAGGAGCCGGTGCGCTGGAGGTTCTCGCACTTGAAGTGGACCGGCGAGCCGGTGAGGGCGGAGAGGTGCCTGCTGCCTTCCATCGGCGTGACCCGGGAGACGCCGGACAGCATCTTCTGGGCCCCCCTGACGTCGTCGAGGATGACCTGGGGGACGGGCTGGGGCACGCGGTAGTTCATGCGGTCAGTCTCGCAGCCCGGGAGCGGCCGGGCCGGGAGCGTCCACGGGAGCCCCGGCAGGTGCCGGGGCCGCCTGCGGCGCGGTTCGGGGTGCTCCGCGGCCGGCGGCCCGAACGGGCTGCGGCGGAGGCCGGGGTGCCCTGCGGCCGGCGGCCGGGACGGGCTGCGGCGGGGGTCGGGGCGGGCCCGGGCCGCGGGGTCGGGACGGGCTGCGGCGCGGGGGCGAAATCTCGCCATCCGGAACACCCGTGGGACGGGCGCCCCGGCGGGTCGTATCAGTTCTCGTACGAGGCGTACGAGCCGCCGCAGGGCCGCGTACGCTGTCCCCCATCCCTGTCGGACCCATGCGAAGAGAGCCCACGGCCATGCCTTCCTCCCCGGCCAATTCCGATCTGCCCGTGCAGGCCGAAGCGCCCGCCGGAGCCGGTCTCCTCGACGCGCTCCAGCACCAGGTGGCGGTGTTCGCCCGCCGCGCCGAGCAGACCCGTCTGGGCGGCGTGGGCCAGGCCCGCAACTCGATGGACCGCGCCGCCTACCTGCTGCTCAACCGGCTCGACCTGGAAGGCCCGATGGGCGTCAAGGCGCTCGCCGGCGGCATGGGGATCGACTCGTCCACGGTGACCCGGCAGGTCGCACCGCTGGTCGACGGTGGCCTGGTCAAGCGGACCTCGCACCCGGAGGACGGGCGGGCCGTGGTCCTCGCGCTGTCCCCGCGGGGGCTGGCGCGGCTGGAGGAGGTGCGGTCCTCGCGGCGCGAGCTCATGGCGCGGGTCACGGAGGGCTGGAGCGAGGACGAGCGCGAGTCCTTCACCGGGCTGCTGACGCGCTTCAACCTGTCGCTGTCGGAGCTGATGGCGGCCGTGGCCGAAGCCGGTCCGGCGTCCTGAGCGGAGTATGTCCGTCCTCTTGACCTGACCGGTCCCACCGGCCGCACTATGTGAGCATGCGGGCGGTTGATCAACAGTCCGGCTCCTACGGGGAGTTCGAAGCCTTCGTCGCCGGTGCGGCAGGGCGACTGCTGCATGTCGCGGTGCTGCTGACCGGCGAACCGGAGCCGGCCCGCCGGCTGCTCGCGTGCGCGCTGGCCCGTACGTACGCGCACTGGCGGCGGCTACGGGCGGACGACCCGTACGACTTCACCCGCCACGAGCTGTGCACGGCCTTCGCCCGGACCGCCTGGCGCCACCACGGCGGGACCGGCGTGCTGGCGCGGCTGAGCCCGCAGGAGCGGCTCGTGCTGGTGCTGCGGCTCTACGAGGGGCTCGCGGAGGAGGTCACGGCGGCGCAGCTGGGGATGCCGGTGGAGCGGGTGCGCGTGCTGTGCAACCGGGCGGTGTCCCTGCTGCGGGCCCGGGAGGCGGCGTGAGCGGGATTCCCGACCGGAAGGAGGCCCAGGTCAGGCAGCTCCTGGAGGGCCCGTACCCGGTGATCCCGACGGGCCTGGCCGCGGGCGCGGCGGCCCGCGGGGACCGGCTGCTGCGGCGTCGTCGGGCGTTGCGCCGGGTCGGGTGGGCGGTGCTGTTCGCTGCCGCCGTGGCTTTCGTGGTCTGGGCGTCCCTGACCCGCCCCTGGTCGGCCCCGCCGAGCGGTATCTCCCCGCCCCTGGACGGCTGGTAACCCCACCCTCCGGCTCCGCCGGGCCCACCCCCACCCTTGCCGGGGCCATCCCACCTCGCCGGCCCAGCCTCGGCCGGGCACATCCAGCCTCGCCGGCGTTTGAGGCGCGGGGTCTGGGGCGGCGCCCCAGGAAACCCGGCTCCGCCGGGCGCCGGGGGCCGGGGGCGGGCCCGGCGAGACCGGGCCCGCCCCGGGCCGGGGTGGGCCTGCCCCGCCGGGGCCCGGGGTGGGCCCGGGACCCGCGGGGCGGGGGCGTCAGCCCAGGGCCTGGGTGAGGTCGGCGATCAGGTCGTCGGCGTTCTCGATGCCCACCGAGACGCGGATCAGGTCCGCCGGAACCTCCAGCGCCGAACCGGCGACCGACGCGTGCGTCATGCGGCCCGGGTGCTCGATGAGGGACTCGACGCCGCCCAGGGACTCGGCCAGCGTGAAGATCTTGGTGCGGGCGCAGACCGCGACGGCCTCCTCCTCGCCACCGGCGACCTGGAAGGAGACCATGCCGCCGAAGTTGCGCATCTGCTTGGCGGCGATCTCGTGGCCCGGGTGCTCGGGCAGGCCCGGGTAGAGGACCTTGGTGACCTTCGGGTGGCGCTGGAGCACCTCGACGATCCTGGCCGCGTTCTCCGCGTGCCGGTCCATGCGGACGGCCAGGGTCTTGATGCCCCGCAGCACGACCCACGAGTCGAACGGCCCGGCCACCGCGCCCATCGCGTTCTGGTGGTAGGCCAGTTCCTCGCCGAGCGCCTCGTCCGCGGTGACCAGCGCGCCGCCGACGACGTCGGAGTGCCCGCCCATGTACTTGGTCAGCGAGTGGACGACCACGTCCGCGCCCAGCGCCAGCGGCTGCTGGAGGTAGGGCGAGGCGAAGGTGTTGTCCACGACCAGCTTGGCGCCGGCGGTCCGCGCGATGTCGGCGACGACGGCGATGTCGGTGATGCCGAGGAGCGGGTTGGAGGGGGTCTCGACCCAGATGACCTTCGTCTTCGGGGTGAGGGCGGCGCGTACGGAATCGGCGTCGGAGGTGTCGGCCACCGACCATTCCACGCCCCAGCGGGAGACGACCTTCGCGAAGAGGCGGAAGGTGCCGCCGTAGGCGTCGTTCGGGATGACCACGTGGTCGCCCGGGGAGAGCAGCGTGCGCAGCAGGCAGTCCTCGGCGGCCAGTCCGGACGCGAAGGCGAGGCCGCGGCGGCCGCCCTCCAGTGCCGCGAGGTTCTCCTCCAGCGCGGTGCGGGTCGGGTTGGCGCTGCGGCTGTACTCGTAGCCGCCGCGCAGTCCGCCGACGCCGTCCTGCTTGTAGGTGGAGACCTGGTAGATCGGGGGCACGACCGCGCCGGTCTGCGGGTCGGCGGTGTTGCCCGCGTGGATCGCGCGGGTCTCGAAGCTCTGGTGCTCGTGGCTGTCGTCGCTCATGTTCAGATGCTATGCCCCGGCCCGCCGTACACCCCCCTGTTCGCCTCCCGCCCCCTCGGTCTGGTTCGCTGGAGGCATGGAGATTCTGTGGTTGCTGTTCGCGGTGCTCATGATCGTGTTCATCGTCGGACCGTACGTCCGGCGCCGCCGCGGCGGCGTCCGCCTGGTCGCGCCGGGCAGCCCTGACGCGGCCGACCCGGCGAACTACGGATTCGACCGGCAGGAGGACCTCGACATCCGCCTCCCCGGACCCGACCAGGACCTGGTCGACGCGCTCGACAACGTGCGGCGCACCGGCCAGTGGCAGGCGGCCTCGCAGCTGCTCGCCGGGACCCCGCGGGAGGGTGAGGTGCGCTGGCAGCGCGTCCAGGCCTTCGGCGGGTCGGCGGCGCTGGAGCTGGTGGCGCAGCCCGGGGTGGGCGCGCAGTGGCTGAAGGCGTGGCGGCTGGAGGCGGACAAGGACGCCGGGGGCGCGCAGGTGCACGCGGAGCTGCTGGTGCAGCAGGCGTGGCGGCATTCGGGCGGTGTCGGGGCCGAGGACCACCGGATCATCCTGGAGGAGGCCCGGGAGGCGTGCCGCAAGGCCGCGCTGCTGGCTCCGGGGGACCCGGTCCCGTACATCACGGAGCTGTCGATCGCCCGGGGTCTGGCGTACCCGGAGGCGGAGTTCGACGAGCTGTGGGCGAAGGTCATCGACCGGGCGCCGGAGCACATGGGCGCGCACCTGGCGGCGCTGCACTACTGGTGCGCGAAGTGGCACGGCTCGCGGGAGAAGGCCGACGCCTTCTCGCACGCGGCGGCGGCGCGTGCCCCGCAGGGCTCGCTGCTGGCGGCGCTGCCGCTGTTCGCGCTGTACGAGAACCTGCCGGACGTGATCCTGAGCGGCGGCTTCTACCGGAGCGAGGCCGTGACGCGGGCGGTGGGCGGAGCGCTGTACGCGGTGCACACGGCCCGCCCGGACGACCCGATGCTGGCGCACGTACGGCACCTGCTGCTGCTGTTCCTGGTCAACATGGAGCGGTGGGCGGAGGCGATGGAGCAGGTCCGGCACGTGGACGGCTACGTCGGCGCCCTGCCGTGGTCGGCGGCCGAGGACCCGGCGGCGCAGTACGCGGTGTACCGGGCGCTGGCGGTGGCGGGCTACGAGGCCAACGGCGGCTCCCCGGCGACGCTCCCGCAGTAACGATCACCCTCCCGGCACCGTCCCGGCCCGGTTCCGGCGGGTGGCAGTCCACCCGCCGGGACCACCGGGAATCCACCGGGCACCCGCCGGCCCGCCCACCGGGCATGCGCGCCGGAAGAGCGGTGCCGCCGGCAGGCCCTACCCGCGGGTACCCCCACGACCAGCGGCGACGAGCGGTGAATAAGGTTGCCGTGAACAATCTCTGAGCCGCATCATGCGGCGTGGCGGCCATCGACCCCCGCCACGCGTCTCAGCACCGCTCTTCTTCATCCCGTGGGGGGATCTGTCCATATGGGCGCTTCTTTGCGCGCCGTGCGCGCGCTCGTCCTGCTCGCAGGCTTCTACCTGCTCGGCGTCATCCTGCTCGCCGCCCTCGTCGGCATCGACTTCGCCGTCGTCACCAAGCTGCACGGCCCGGTCGCCTTCAAGATCGTCATCGTGTCGGTCGTGCTCGCCGTCCCGATCGTCCGTGGCCTGTTCATGCTCCGCACCCCCAAGGGCGAGCCGCCGGCCGGTGTCACCGTCACCGAGGCGCAGGAGCCCGTGCTGTGGCAGGCCGTGCGCGAGGTCGCGCAGCAGGTCGGCACCCGCGCCCCCGACGAGATCGTGCTGATCGACGAGGTGAACGCGGCCGTCGCCGAGGACGCCCGGCTGCTGGGCCTGCGGCCCGGCACCCGCCGCCTCTACCTCGGCCTGCCCCTGATGACGGGCCTGGACGAGATGCAGCTGCGCGCCGTACTCGCCCACGAGATGGGCCACTACGCCAACTTCGACACCCGCCTCACCCCGCTGATCGCCCGCGGCCGCGCCCAGCTGATCCGTACGATCGGCCACTTCCACGAGCGCGCCGACAACAAGGTCGCCAAGGAGCGGGCCCGCCAGGAGAAGCGGGACGAGAAGCGGCTCGCCAAGGGCAAGGACGCCAAGGGCGTCGACACCGCGGGCCAGGGCGCGACGTACCGCGCCATGGCCAAGATCTACATGGCGTACGGCAACTTCTACATGCGGGCCACGCACACCGCCGGCCGCCGTCAGGAACTCGCCGCCGACCTCGCCTCGGTGCGCATCGCCGGCCGCGACTCCGCCGCCTCGGCGCTGCGCGAGCTGAACGCCCTCGACTCCGCGCACGGCTTCTACATGAGCTCCTACGCCACCCTCGGCGTCGGCGCCGGTCTGCTGCCCCGCCCCGGCGAGGTCTTCGGCGGCCTGCGCAAGCTGCTCGACGCCCGTGCGGAGGAGCTGGACGGGCTGCGCCGGGACCTGTCGACCGAGCCCGCCTCCCCGTACGACTCGCACCCCCCGCTCGCCGAGCGCGTCGCCCGTATCGAGGCCCTGCCCGACGACGGCCGCGCCGGGCAGAGCGCCCGTCCCGCCCTGGAGCTGCTGACCGACGCGGGGGCCGCGCTGGCCGCGCTGGAGCAGGCCGTCCTCACCCCGGAGGCCCTGGGCCTGCGGCGGATGGACTGGGAGGACCTGGTCCACGAGTCGATGACGCGGTACGTCGGCCAGGGCGCGGAGGAGATCCGTGAGACCTTCGCCGCCGAGGGCGCCGGCCCCGGGCTGCCCGCCCTCCTCGACGCGGTCGACGCCGACCCGGCGGTGCGCTGGCGCATCGCCGACCGCCTCCCGAAGTCTGAGGAGGCCGCGGCCGCCACGGGCCGCACGGCCCGCGAGTTCGCCCGCCCGGTGGTCCGGCGCGCCCTGAACCAGCTGGTCACCGTGGAGCTGACGGGCCGGGGTCAGGCCCGCTGGCAGCTGTCGTGGTCCGACTCGGCCGCCCTGCACTACCCGGCCGAGGGCTTCGAGGAGCAGCTCCGTCTGGCCCTGGACGCGGTCGTCGCCGACGTGCCCGACACCGAACCCCTGCGAAAGCTGGTGCTTGCCCCGTGATCGGTCTGTACATCCTCGGCGCCATGCTGCTGTTCGGCGCGTTCAAGGTGCTGCGGGGCGTCTACTGCATCCGCAAGGCGAAGCGGCTGGAGGCGGAGGTGGCCGCCCTGGAGGGCCGGACCGTGGCCTCCGACGGCCGCACCGCCGCCGCCAAGGCCGAGAAGAAGGCCCAGCAGGCCGCCGCGGTCGTCGCGCTGGGCTTCGTGGCCGAGGAGGACCTCGACACCGACAACGCCCGGCCCGTCCCGCCCGGGCGCAAGGCCGCGCTCGACGCGGTCCGCGCCGGCGACTGGGAGGCGGGAGCCGCGTACGTCGAGGCGTGCGGGACGGACTGGGAGGAGCGCTGGCAGCGCGTCCGCGCCCTGGCCGAGGTGGCGGCCGAGGACGACGCCTGGCTGCTGGCCTGGCGCGCGGCCCGGCCGGCCGACCCGACCGCGGCCCTGGTGAACGCCGACACGAGCGTCGCGGTGGCGTGGAACGTACGCGGCAGCCTGACCGCCGAGCACACCACGCGGGAGCAGTTCCGGATCTTCCACGAGCTGCTGGTCAAGGCGCAGGCGGACGCGCACGAGGCCCAGCGGCTGGCCGGTCCCGCGGACCCGGTCCCGTACATGATCGAGCAGCCCGTCGCGCAGGGCCTGGGCTACGCCCACGAGCAGTACGGCGAGCTGTGGGCGCAGATCACCCGCCGCGACCCCAAGGTGCTGACGGCGCACACCAGCGCCCTGCAGTACTGGTGCGCCAAGTGGCGCGGCTCGCACGAGCTGGCGCTGGCCTTCGCGCGCGAGTCGGCAGCCTCGGGCAAGCCGGGTGAGCTGCTGTCGCTGCTGCCGCTGGCGGCGTACGTGGAGCAGGAGATGCGCGAGTCGGACCTCCGGCCGGAGACGTTCTTCAAGGAGCCGGAGGTCGTCGCGGCGGTGGAGGCGGCCCTCGGGGACCTGGCGGCGGCCGACCCGGACGACTGGCGGACGGTACGGCTGCGGCACCTGCTCGCCTGGTTCCTGTTCTGGCAGGACCGGGACGCGGAGGCGGTCGAGCAGTTCCGGCACATCGACGGGTACATCGGGGCGATGCCCTGGTACTACTCGCCGAGGTCCCGGTACGTGCACGCGCGGAACTGGGCGGTGCGCGAGGTCACGCCGGGCCTGTGAGGCACGGTCGGGGGCGGGCCGGGGAATCCCGGCCCGCCCTCCGCGCGTTGTCCCTCCCACAAGGAGGGAATCCATGTTCTCGTACCGCCGTACGCCCGAGCTCCCCACCCGCGAGGAGGCCCTGACGGGCCGCGCGGAGCCGCTGTTCGCCCTTCCCGAGAAGCACACCGTGCTCGGCAACCCGCTGGCCGGCCCCTATCCGGCCCACCTGGAGGTCGCCGACTTCGGGCTGGGCTGTTTCTGGGGCGCGGAGCGCAAGTTCTGGCAGACCCCCGGGGTGTGGACCACGCTGGCCGGCTACCAGGGCGGCTTCACGGAGAATCCGACGTACGAGGAGGTGTGCTCGGGCCTGACCGGCCACACCGAGGTCGTCCGGGTGGTCTTCGACCCGGCACAGGTCTCCTACGCGGCCCTGCTCAAGCTGTTCTGGGAGTCCCACGACCCGACCCAGGGCTTCCGCCAGGGCAATGACGTCGGCACCCAGTACCGCTCGGCCGTCTACACGCACTCCCCCGCCCAGCAGGCGACGGCGGAGGCCTCCCGCACGGCCTACCAGCAGGTCCTGGGCTCCTCGGGCTACGGGCAGATCACCACGGCCGTGCTCCCGGCGGCCGAGCGCCCCTTCTGGCCGGCGGAAGCGGCCCACCAGCAGTACCTGGACAAGAATCCGGGCGGTTACTGCGGCATCGGCGGCACGGGCGTGGCCTGCCCGATCGGTGTGGCCGCGGCCCCTGGGGAATGAGACACCCGCTCCCGGACCCGGCAGGCCCACCGGCCTGCCGGGCCGGTGGGACGGGCCGGTGGGCGGACGGGCTCAGATCGTCGAGGTGTCGATCACGAAGCGGTAGCGGACGTCGCTGGCGAGGACGCGTGCGTAGGCCTCGTTGATCCGGTCGGCGTCGATGAGCTCGATCTCCGCGCCCAGGCCGTGCTCCGCGCAGAAGTCCAGCATCTCCTGGGTCTCGGCGATCCCGCCGATCATCGATCCGGCGAGGGTCTTGCGGCCGCCGATGACGGAGAAGAGGTTCAGGGAGACGGGCTCCTCCGGGGCGCCCACGTTCACCAGCGCGCCGTCGACCTTCAGCAGACCCAGGTACGCGTCCAGGCCGAGCGGGGCCGAGACGGTGGACAGGATCAGGTCGAAGCTCCCGGCGAGCTCCTCGAAGACGGCCTCGTCCGCGGTGGCGTGGAAGTGGGTGGCGCCCAGCCGCCGGCCGTCGGCCTCCTTGCGGAGGGTCTGCGACAGTACGGTGACCTCCGCGCCCAGCGCGTGCGCCAGCTTCACACCCATGTGGCCGAGGCCCCCGAGGCCGACGACCGCGACCTTCTTGCCCGGCCCCGCCTGCCAGTGCTTCAGCGGCGAGTAGAGGGTGATGCCGGCGCACAGCAGCGGGGCGGCCTCGGCGAGGCCGAGGCCGTCGGGGATGCGGACGGCGTAGTTCTCGTCGACGACGAGCCGGGTCGAGTAGCCGCCGTAGGTGGGCTCGCCGTTCCGGTCGAGGGCGTTGTAGGTGCCGGTCATGCCCTGTACGCAGTGCTGCTCGCGGCCGCTGCGGCAGTACTCGCACGTGCGGCAGGAGTCGACCATGCAGCCGACGCCCACCCGGTCCCCGACGGTGAACCGGGTGACGTCCGCGCCGACTTCGGCGACGACCCCGGCGATCTCGTGGCCGGGGACCATGGGGTAGATGCCCTCGCCCCATCCGTCGCGCGCCTGGTGGATGTCGGAGTGGCAGATCCCGGCGTACTTGATGTCGATGAGGACGTCGTGGGGGCCGACGGGGCGGCGCGGGACGGTGGTGCGCTCCAGCGGGGCGCCCGGCGCGGGCGCGGCGTACGCGGCGACCCGGGCGTACGCGGCGGCGTCCTCGGTGGTGGCGGTGGCCCCGGTGGCAGTGGCGGTGGCGGACATGGGGTGCGTACTCCTCGAAGCCGTGGTGTCTGCGGTACGCACCACCCTGCCGGTCTCTCGCGCCGGCACCCATCCCCCTGTGCTTCCTAGGACTGGCGAACCTACTACTGGCGGGGTCAGGCTGACGCCCTCCGGGCGGCAGCTGGCCCGGCGATACTGGGCGGCATGGACCAGCTTGATCAGCGAGCGTGCCTGGGCGAGTTCCTCCGCTCCCGCCGCGCACGGCTGCGCCCGGAGGACGTGGGGCTGACGGACTACGGGCGCCGCCGGCGCGTACCGGGGCTGCGCCGTGAGGAACTGGCGCAGCTGGCGGGGGTGTCGGTCGCGTACTACACGCGGCTGGAGCAGCGCGACGGGCACAACGTGTCGGTGGAGGTGCTGGACGCCATCGCGCGGGCCCTGCGGCTGGACGGCACCGAGCGGGCGCACCTGATGGACCTGGCGCGGCCCAAGGCGCGCAGGCGCCGCCAGAGCCGGCGGCCCCAGCAGGTCCGGCCGGCACTGCGCACGCTGATGGACGCGATGGACGGCGTACCGGCGTACCTGGTGGGGCACCGTCAGGACGTCATCGGCTGGAACCGGCTGGCGGCCGCGCTCTTCGGGGACTTCGGGGCGCTCCCCGCGCCGGAACGCAACCTGGTCCGGCTGATGTTCCTGGACCCGGCCACCGCCGAGCTGTACGGGGAGTGGGAGTGCCAGGCGTGCTGGGTCGTCAGCAACCTGCGGCTGTACGCGGGCCAGCACCCGGACGACGAGCAGTTGTCGGCGCTGGTCGGGGAGTTGTCGGTGAAGAACGAGGAGTTCCGGCGGCTGTGGGCGGCGCACACGGTGGCGGACAAGACGCACGGGGTGAAGCTGCTGAGGCATCCGCTCGTCGGGGAGATGCGCCTGTCCTTCGAGACGCTGACGCTCCCCGACGACCCGACGCAGGCACTGGTCACCTTCCACGCGGAGCCGGGCTCGGCCTCCGAGGACGCCCTGCGCCTGCTGGCGTCCTGGGACGCCCAGCGGGCCGCCGGGCAGACCGCCGGAGCGGCTGCCGGGCCCGCGGCCGGGCAGGAGGCCGTCCCGGCAGCCGCGGAGGCCGTCGGGCGGGACGCGGCTACAGCTTGATCTGGTAGATGCCCACGCCGCGCTCCCGCCGGTATCCGAGCGCTTCGTTGACCGCCCGCATGGGGCCGTTCTCGTCGGCCACCGTGGTGGCGATGCGGCGCAGCCCCGGGTGGCGGGCGGCGGCCTGCGCGGCCATGTGCGCCTTCACGGCCCGTCCGAGGCCGTGGCCGCGGTGGGCGGGTACGACCACCGTGTCGTACTGGACGGCGCTCGCGCCCTCGGGATCCGGCAGGACGATCTCCGTGTACGCCGCCACCTCGCCCCCGGGGGTGACCGCCGCGACCGTGATCATCTCGCCGCCCCGGTCGAGGACCAGCTGCTGGAGGGTGTGCAGCCGCTCGGGAGTCCAGGTCTGGATCCGCTCGTCCATGTCGCCGGTCGGCGCGTCCTCCATGGCGGCGTGGGCGGCGGCCGCGGCCGGCGCCCACGCGTCCGGGACGAGGCCGTGCCAGGTGTGGAGCTCGTAGCCGGGCGGGGCCTGGGCCGGTACGGGCACGGCGGCCGGGATCTCCTGTGCGTACCAGGCCATCGGCAGGACGTTCGCGAAGCCCATCGCCTCCGCGAAGGCCTGGCCGGGGCCGCCGAGGTCGAGCATGACCGCGACCGAGGTCCGGCCGTCCGCGAGGAGTTCCTCGCGGACCCGCTCCCACAGGGCGGTGCCGACGCCCCGGCGCCGGGCCTCGGGGCGCACGGTCAGCACGTCCAGGAACGCGGTGTGCGTGTTGCCCTCCTCGGTGAACAGGAGCAGGGCGGCCACGCCGTCGCTGCCGCCCTCGGCCCGGCCGCGGTCGCCCTCGCCGGCCGTCCACAGCACGGGCCGGCCGCGCACCGGCGTCACGCGCAGCCGTCCGGCGACCTCCACCCGGGAGGGTGGGGGCAGGTGGGGCAGGTCGACGGCCGCGGCCTCGGTGAGGACCGCCAGCCAGGCGTCCACCTCGGTGTCGGACGGGGGCAGGGTGAGGGGGTNGGCCGGGACGACGAACGGCGGGGACCCCGTGGGGTTCCCCGCCGTTCGCGGTCGTCGGCCTGCGGCCCGCCGTGCCGGGTGTCAGGCGGCCGAGCCGGCCTTCCAGTCGGCCCAGTTCATGTTCCAGCCGTTGAGGCCGTTGTCCGGCTTGATGGTCTTGTCCGGGGAGTTGATCACCGTGACGACGTCGCCGATGAGCGAGTTGTCGTAGAACCATGCGGCCGGCTGGTTCGGGTCACCAGCGCCCTTGACGTCGTTCAGGCCCACGCAGCCGTGGCTGGTGTTGGCGGTGCCGAAGATCGAGTCCGCACCCCAGTAGTTGCCGTGGAGGAAGGTCCCGGAGTTCGACAGGCGCATCGCGTGCGGTACGTCCTTGATGTCGTACTCGCCCTTGCCGTCGGCGTCCGTGAAGCCCACGGTGGCGCCGTTCATCCGGGTCTCCTTGAACTTCTCGGAGATCACCATCTGGCCGTTGTAGGTCGGGTTGGCCGGGGCGCCCGCGGAGATCGGGATGGTCTTGATGACCGCGCCGTCCCGGGTGACCGTCATCTTCTTCGTCTTCGCGTCGACCGTCGAGACCTGGCTGCGGCCGATCTTGAAGGTGACGGTCTTGCTCTGGACGCCCTGGACGCCGGGAGCGCCCTGGACGCCCTCCAGCGCCAGCTTCAGCGTGACGGTGGAGCCCGCCTGCCAGTACTGCTCGGGGCGGAAGTCCAGGCGCTGGGCGCTGAACCAGTGCCCGACGACCTCCTGGCCGCTGCTGGAGGAGACCGTGATGCCCGCCTGGACGGCCTTCTTGTCCTTGATCGCCTTGTTGAAGGTGATCGAGACCGGCATGCCGACGCCGACGGTCTGGCCCTCCTCCGGCACGAAGGAGGCCACGAAGCTGTTCTCCGGGGAGACGGTCGTGAAGGAGGCGTTCTCGTGCGCCTCCTTGCCGTCCGCGTCCTTGGCCGTCGCCGACAGGGCGTACTTCGTCGAGCGCTTCAGCGCACCCTTGGGCTTCCAGCTCTTGCCGTCGGCGGCTATGTCGCCGGCCACGGCCGTGCCCTCGCTCGTCTTCAGCTCGACCTTGGTCAGCGTGCCGTCGGTGACGGCGACGTTGGCCGCGTCGTTGAGGCCGACATTGGTCGCGCCGTCCTTCGGAGCTATGGTGATCTTGGCCTTCGAGGCGTCCTTGGCCGCTGCCGCGTCCACGTCCGCCTGGGACTTGCTGGCCTCCCCGTTGCCCTTCGGGTCCCCGCCGCCCTCGTCGCCGCTGCACGCCGAGAGCACCAGTACGCCGCCGAGCACGACGGATATGGCCACCAGGGACCTTCTCCGCCGCTTGCTGTCCGTCCTCACACGCCACTCCATCGTTGCCGGAAACCCCGAGACCGCCGTCTCGGGGTTGGCCCGCCGGGGGACGCAGCCCCCGCCTGGTCCTGACAACGCGTTAACGGCGCCGGCCGGTTCCACATTCCGTTGGGATGTGGGCAACCGCACGGTCAGGCGTTGTCGGGTTCTTCGTCGAAGTCCCCATCTTCCTCGTCGAGGTCCCACTCCATCGACTCGGGGTCGTATTCGACGGGCTCGCTGCTCCAGGATGCCTGCGCGAGTTCCACCCCGGGGATGTCCAGGACCAGGTCGGTGGGGTCGACGAGGTAGGCCAGCGCCTCCGATTCGTCCTCCCGGACGGCGGCTTCCGCATGGCTGCGTTCCTCGTCCGGCATGAACTCGTCGGCCTTGATGTGGGCGAGCGCCGCACCCGTGAGCGCCTGGGCGTCCGGCACTTCAAGCACCAGATCCACCCGAAGTCGTACATATCGTGATGTCTCAGAAGGGTTCATACGACGGAGAGTAAGCCCGGAGAAGCCCTGACTTTCCCACGACCCGCCCCTTTCCGTAGCATCACCGCACACGGCCAATTCGCTGCTGCCACAAGGGGGATCGCACCGTGTCCGCACGCCGACCGCTGCTCACCGCTCTCGGAGCGACCACCCTCCTCGCCGCCCTGTGGTTCGTGCCCTCGGCCGGCGCGACCGCCCCGGAAGCGGCGGGGACCNCCCTCCTCGCCGCCCTGTGGTTCGTGCCCTCGGCCGGCGCGACCGCCCCGGAAGCGGCGGGGACCACCTCCGCCGTACCCGTGGGCGCGAACGCCGCGGACACGGCCGACGGGGCGGCTCCCACCGGGACGATCACGGGCTCGGCGCCTTCCGCTTCGGGCGCGCGGGCGCAGTCCCTCTCGCTCGCGGACACCGGTTCCGTGGACACCGCCCCCTATCTCCTGGGCGGCACCTTCTGCCTCGGCGTCGGAGCCGCCTTCGTGGCCTTCTCGGTACGCCGCTCCCCCGGCGCGTAGAGCGCCCCGTACGGCGGCGAAGGCGCCCCCTGCGACGGCGAAGGGCCGCCCCGGGAGAACCCGAGCTCCCGGGGCGGCCCTTCAATCGTGCGGCGCGGGCGCCCGCCGTCAGGCGAGCGGACCCGTCACCGGCTCCACCGCGGCGAGCAGCCCGCCCGTACGGACGAACGCGTCGGCGGCGGCCAGGTCGGGGGCGAGGAAACGGTCCGGCCCGGGACCCTGCACGCCCGCCGCACGGGCGGCGGCGATCGCGGCCAGGCTGGCCGGGGCGGCCGTCAGGCCGTGGCGCAGCTCGATGGCGCGGGTGGCCGCGTACAGCTCGATGGCGATGATCCGCGTCAGGTTGTCGACGGCGGTACGCAGCTTGCGCGCGGCCGACCAGCCCATCGAGACGTGGTCCTCCTGCATGGCGGAGGAGGGGATCGAGTCGGCCGAGGCCGGCACCGCGAGCCGCTTCATCTCGCTGACCAGGGCGGCCTGCGTGTACTGGGCGATCATCAGACCGGAGTCGACGCCGGCGTCGTCCGCGAGGAACGGCGGCAGGCCGTGGCTGCGGTTCTTGTCGAGCAGCCGGTCCGTGCGCCGCTCGGCGATGGAGCCGAGGTCGGCCGCGGCGATGGCGAGGAAGTCCAGGACGTAGGCGACCGGGGCGCCGTGGAAGTTGCCGTTGGACTCCACGCGGCCGTCGGGCAGCACCACCGGGTTGTCCACGGCGGAGGCCAGCTCGCGCGAGGCGACCAGGGCGGCGTGCGCCATGGTGTCGCGGCCCGCGCCGGCGACCTGCGGGGCGCAGCGCACGGAGTACGCGTCCTGCACGCGCGGCGCGGACTCCTCCTGGAAGTGCCCGGTCAGCCCGGAGCCCTTCAGCACGGCGGCCATGTTGGCGGCGGAGGCGCCCTGGCCGGGGTGCGGGCGGATGGCGTGCAGCTCGGGCTGGAGGACCTTGTCGGTGCCGAGCAGCGCCTCCAGGGTGAGGGCGGCGGTGATGTCGGCGGACTTGTAGAGCCGGTCGAGGTCGGCGAGGGCCATGACCAGCATGCCGAGCATGCCGTCGGTGCCGTTGAGGAGGGCGAGGCCCTCCTTCTCGCGGAGCTCGACGGGCTCGATGCCGTGCTCGGCGAGCAGCTCGCCGGCGGGGCGGACGGTGCCGTCGGGGCCCTCGGCGTCACCCTCGCCCATCAGCGCGAGGGCGCAGTGGGACAGCGGCGCCAGGTCGCCGGAGCAGCCCAGGGAGCCGTACTCGTGGACGACCGGGGTGATCCCGGCGTTGAGCACGTCGGCCATGGTCTGCGCCACGGAGGGGCGTACCCCTGTGTGCCCGGAGGCGACGGTCTTCAGGCGGAGGAACATCAGCGCGCGGACCACCTCGCGCTCGACGCGCGGGCCCATGCCGGCGGCGTGCGAGCGGACGATGTTGCGCTGGAGCTGGGCGCGCAGCTCGGGACTGATGTGCCGGGAGGCGAGGGCGCCGAACCCGGTGGACACCCCGTAGACGGGTTCGGGCTTGGCGGCCAGCGCGTCGACGATCTCGCGGGCGCGGGCGAGTGCGTCGAGCGCCTCGCCGGACAGCTCGACCCGTGCGTTGCCGCGGGCAACGGCGATGACGTCCTCGGCGGTGGTACCGGACGTCCCCACCACGACAGTGTGCATATCCATATTCAGCACCCTACGGATTGAATCGCTGCATGTCACTAGCTGGAACTGTCACGATCGGGCAGCCGCTGGACCCCTTACGGACGCACCCCTTACGAGCCGACGCGCCGGACATCCGGGCACACGGTCACTGGCGGCCGCGGAAGCGCCGCCGCTCCCCCGGAGCCTCCTGGGCGGCGGCGTCCGCCAGCCGCACCACGGCCGTGTCCCGGCCCGCCACCACCGGACCGGCCGAACGGGCCGCCTTGGCCTTGTACTGGGCTGCGTCCGCGAGCCGGAACAGCCGCCTGGAGGACTTCACCGGCCCGATCGGGTCCCCGGTGGAGGCCACCCCGCAGGCCACGCCCTCGCCCAGTTCCAGCTCGGCGGCGCGCACGCACAACTCCTCGCCGACCCGGACGACGTCGTCCGCCGACGGGCCGACCCCGACCAGGCAGAACTCGTCGCCGCCCAGGCGTGCCACCAGCGCGCCCGGCAGTATGGCCCCGCACAGGCTCAGCACCGACCCGAACCGCTCCAGCAGCCGGTCGCCCATGGCGTGCCCGAGGGTGTCGTTGACCTTCTTCAGGCCGTTCAGGTCACAGACGACGAGGCTGACGACGACGCCGGTCCGCCGGTGCTCCTCCAGGGCCTCGTCGAGGCGCATGTCGACCGCCCGGCGGTTGGCGAGCCCGGTCAGCGGATCGGTGAAGGCGAGCCTGCGCGCCTCCTCCAGGCGCTCGTTCTGCGCGAGGCCGGCCGCGACCACGGCGGCGAGCACGGTGGCGAACTCCGCGTCGTCGCCGTCGAAGTCGGGCAGCCCCTCGTCCCGGGCGACGTACAGCTCGCCCCAGGCCCGGCCGCTGAGCACGACGGGCGCGACCACGCACGTACCGCGGCCGCGGCGGCGCAGGGCCTCGCCGCGCCGCCCCGGCCGGTCGCCGGCGGCGCTCTCGACCCAGGCGTGCGGGCCGCCGCCGCCCACCCACCGCTCGTGCAGGAACTCGGTGATCTCGGGGAAGTCGTGCACCGGGTAGGACTCGTCCTCGGGGAACTCCTCCTCGCCCGCCCGCCGCTCGCCCTCGTTGACGAGCACCCGCAGACACCCCCGCTCCCGCTCCCACGCGGAGATCGCGGCGAACGAGCCGTCCATCGCCAGGCGCGCACCCCGCGCGGCCGCACGCACACTGTCGCGCGGCGTGCTCGCCGCGGCCATCGCCTGGGCGAGGCCCACCACGGCTCGCAGCCGCCCGTCAGCTCCCATCACCCCAGGTTAGGGAGTTTTGTCGGATTTTGAGATAAATGGCGCGAGTTTCGACGCGCCCAAGCTTTCCGCAGGGCGACCCGAGGCGCCGCCGGGGCCCGGCGGCGCCGGGTCAGGCGCCTACTCCCCCGGCCAGTTCGGCGTGCGCTTCTCGTTGAAGGCCGCCACGCCCTCCGCACGGTCACCGGAGAAGGCGACCGTCCGCCAGGCGGCGTCCTCGATCTCCAGCCCGGCCGCCAGGTCCATCCCGTGCCCCAGCCGCAGCGCGCGCTTGGCGGCCCGCAGGCCCACCGGCGAGTTCGCGGCCATCCGCGACGCCAGGGCCAGTGCCTCGGCCGTGTCCTCGCCCGCCGGCACCACGGAGTCCACCAGGCCCAGGGAGAGCGCCTCGGCGGCCTCCACCCGGCGCGCGGTGAAAATCAGCTCGGCGGCCCGCGCCGCGCCCACGCGGCGCGGCAGCAGCTGCGTACCGCCGCCGCCGGGGATCACGCCCACCGAGACCTCGGGCAGGCCGACCACCGCGGTCTCGTCGGCGACGATCACGTCGCAGGCCAGGGCCAGCTCGAAGCCGCCGCCCAGCGCGAACCCGTGCACGGCCGCGACCGTCGGCATCGGCAGCTCCAGCACACCGCCGTAGGCACCGCGCGTGGTGGGCCGCTGCCGCACCAGCTCGGCGTCCGAGAGCGAGTTGCGCTCCTTGAGGTCGGCCCCGACGCAGAAGGCCCGCTCCGCGGCGGAGGAGAGCACGACCACCCGCACCGAACGGTCCGCGGCCAGCGCGGCGCAGGCCGCGCCGATCGCGCGGGCCATGTCGGTCGACACCGCGTTCATGGCCTTGGGGCGGTCCAGGACCAGCTCCGCGACCCCGCCCTCGTGGCGGCGCACCACCACGAACTCCGACTCGAACTCGGACGCCATAGGACCCTCCCGGTTAACGAACGTTACGTCGGGATAGTAGGCGGGCCGCCCCGCGGTCCGCGACGCCCGGCGGCTCCGGAGCCGGACCGCGGCGGGCCCACGGCTCCGACCGCACCCCGGCCGCACCTTCCGGCCCCGCCGGGGCCGGGTGCGTGCCGGGGCGATCCCCGCAGGGCGCCGAACGCACCGCTGCCGCGCTGTCCGGCCCCGAGAACCGTTCGGCGCCCGAGGAGACGCCCCGGCGGGCGCCCGGCCCCACCGAAGCCGGGCTCGCGCCCCCGCTCCGGACCGGCGGGCCACGCGTACGGGCGTCCCGACCGCACCGCGAGGTGCGGGCGGTGTCAGCGGCGCTTGCGGCGCGTCAGCGACCAGGGCTCGACGACACCCAGGCCACGCACCGGCCGCTGCCACATCGGCTGGAGGGCGAACCGGTAGGCCGCGCCCTCGTCGGGCTCCGCCTCCGCCTCCTTCTCCGACACCGGCGCCGCGCCGGTCCGGGACAGCTCCTCCGCCATCGCGCCGTCCACCAGCACGGCGTCCTTGGGGGCTATGGACGTCAGCCGGCTCGCGAGGTTCACCGTCGTCCCGAAGACGTCGCCCATCCGGGTCGTCACCGTGCCGAAGGCGATCCCGACCCGCAGCTCGGGCATCTGCGCGTCGGCCTCCATCGTCTCGATGAGCCGCAGCGCGATCTCCGCCGCCGTCGCCGCGTCGTCGGCGACGTACAGCACCTCGTCGCCGAGCGTCTTGATCAGCCGGCCGCCGTACGCGGCCACCAGGTCCGCCGCGGTCGTCTCGAAGGACTCGACCAGCTCGCCGAGCTCCTCCTCCTCCAGGCGGCGGGTCAGGCGGGTGAAGCCCACCAGGTCGGCGAAGCCCACCGCGAGCCGCCGGTCGACCATCTCCTCGTCGTCCGCGACCTGCACCACCCGTCCGGTGGCCGCCGCCAGCTGGCGCCGCCACACGTAGACGAGGAACTCCTCCAGCTCCGGCAGCAGCAGCTCGACCAGGGGGTACGTGACCTCCGTACGGGTCATCCCCGGCTCCGGCGGCTCCGTGAGCCCCTCCAGGAACGAGTCGATCTGCCACTCCGCCAGCCGCGCCGTGGTCTGCCCGGTGGACCGCGCCACCTGCACCGCCATCGGCTCCGACAGCAGCCCGGCCTCCACCAGACCGGCGAGCCGGCGCAGGGCCAGTACGTCGGCCTCCGTCAGCGCCCTGGCCTGGCCGATGTCGGCGAAGCCCATGGCCCGCCAGAAGCGGGAGGCGAGCTCCATCGACACCCCGGCGCTGCGGGCGGCCTGGAAGGGCGTGTAGCGGCGCTCGGCGCCGAGGATCAGCTGCTCCAGGCGGATCGCGAGGGGATCCGCCGTCGGCTGCACGGTGTGGTCGACCTCGTGGTGGGGAGTGTGCTGGTCGCGCCCGATCGGGGTGCCCGGACCGCTGGGCCCGGAGGCGGACGCGCCGGAGGCAGAGTCGTCGACGGTCAAGGGCCGCCTCCTGTCCATTCCGTGCGCGCTGCCCTGCCGAACCGGGTGATCACCACGAGCAGCGGGATCGCCTAAACCATACGGCAGGTGTGCCGTAGCTCACTCCCCCTCCCCGGGGCGGATCCGGGCCGGGCCCGGGCTCCGCGCGGCGGCGCATGAGGCCGTACGCACCCGAAACGCGGCATTCCACGCACTCCGCCGTACGCCCGGCCTCTCCCGCGTCAGTGCACGGATCGCAGGTGGACGACGTCACCCGCCCCCACGGCCTCGTGGGTCCCTTCGGCCGTACGGATCACCAGGCGGCCATCGGTGTCGACGGCTTCGGCCGTTCCGGTGAGGGTGCGCCCGCCGGGGAGCTCCGCGCGCACGTGCCGGCCGAGGGTGGCGCAGCCCGCCGCGTAGGTCTCCTGGAGTCCGCTGGCGGCCGGGTCGCCACCGGCGGCGCGCCAGTTCCCGTACCACTCCTCCAGGGAGCGCAGTACGGCCTTCAGCAGCGGCTCGCGGTCGGTGACGGTGGCCTTGGCCAGCAGCAGCGACCCGGCGGCTGGCACCGGGAGCTCCTCCTCGGTGAGGGTGACGTTGAGCCCGATCCCGATGACGATGCCGTCCGCGGTGCGCTCGGCGAGGATGCCGCCGGCCTTGCGTTCCTCGCCCTCGACCGTGACCAGCAGGTCGTTGGGCCACTTGAGTGCGGTGTCCACTCCGGCGGCCCGGGAGAGCCCGGTCGCGGTGGCCACGCCCGCCAGGAGGGTCAGCCACCCCCACTGCTCCTGCGGCACCGCGTCGCCCGGCTTGAACAGCACGGAGAAGAACAGCCCGGAGCGGGCCGGAGCGACCCAGCTCCGGTCGAGCCGGCCCCGTCCGGCGCTCTGCTCCTCGGCGACGAGCACGGCCCCCTCGGGCAGCCCGGCCGCCCGCGTGGCAAGGTCGGTATTGGTGGACCCGGTGGAGGCGACCACCTCCACGGAGGTCCACAGCCCGTCCCCGGTGACGAGGGCCCGCCGCAGCGCTGCGGCATTGAGCGGCGGCCGGTCCAGGCTCGACCAGCGACCGGCGGAAGCACCTGCTGATGCATCTGATGGCGTCATGCAACCCACAGTAGGTGTGTCAAACGCCGCACTGCCGAGCGCCATGCCCGCCGATACGCTACGCACCAGTAGCCAGCAGTAGTCAATCAATTGACCAGGCAGTTGACACCATGCAGGGAGCCGCGACCCCGATGTCACATCCGTCAGAGCCGATCGACATGCACACCACCGCGGGCAAGATCGCGGATCTGCAGCGCCGCATCGACGAAGCCACCCACGCCGGTTCCGCCCGCGCCGTGGAGAAGCAGCACGCCAAGGGCAAGCTGACGGCGCGTGAGCGGGTTGCCCTACTGCTGGACGAGGGTTCCTTCGTCGAGCTGGACGAGTTCGCCCGGCACCGCTCCACCAACTTCGGGCTGGAGAAGACGCGCCCCTACGGCGACGGCGTCGTCACCGGCTACGGCACGGTCGACGGCCGCCCCGTCGCCGTGTTCTCGCAGGACTTCACCGTCTTCGGCGGAGCTCTCGGCGAGACCTTCGGCCAGAAGATCATGAAGGTCATGGACTTCGCGCTGAAGACCGGCTGCCCGCTCGTCGGGATCAACGACTCCGGCGGCGCACGCATCCAGGAGGGCGTCAGCGCGCTCGGGATGTACGGCGAGATCTTCCGCCGCAACGTCCACGCCTCCGGCGTGATCCCGCAGATCAGCCTGGTCGTCGGGCCCTGCGCGGGCGGCGCCGTGTACTCGCCCGCGATCACCGACTTCACGGTGATGGTCGACCAGACCTCGCACATGTTCATCACCGGCCCGGACGTCATCAAGACGGTCACCGGAGAGGACGTCGGCTTCGAGGAGCTGGGCGGTGCGCGCACGCACAACAGCACGTCCGGCGTCGCCCACCACATGGCGGGCGACGAGAAGGACGCCATCGAGTATGTGAAGTCGCTCCTGTCGTACCTCCCGTCGAACAACCTCTCCGAGCCGCCCGCCTTCCCGGAGGAGGCCGACACCGAGGTCTGCGACACCGACCGCGAGCTCGACGTGCTGATCCCGGACAGCGCGAACCAGCCGTACGACATGCACACCGTGATCGAGCACGTGCTCGACGACGCGGAGTTCCTGGAGACGCAGTCGCTCTTCGCGCCGAACATCCTGACCGGGTTCGGCCGGGTCGAGGGCCACCCCGTCGGCATCGTCGCCAACCAGCCGATGCAGTTCGCCGGCTGCCTGGACATCGACGCCTCCGAGAAGGCGGCCCGCTTCGTGCGAACCTGCGACGCCTTCAACATCCCGGTGCTGACGTTCGTGGACGTACCGGGCTTCCTCCCGGGCACGGACCAGGAGTACAACGGAATCATCCGGCGCGGCGCCAAGCTGATCTACGCGTACGCCGAGGCCACCGTCCCCCTGATCACCGTCATCACCCGCAAGGCCTTCGGCGGCGCCTACGACGTCATGGGCTCCAAGCACCTCGGTGCGGACCTGAACCTGGCCTGGCCGACCGCGCAGATCGCCGTCATGGGCGCGCAGGGCGCGGTGAACATCCTGCACCGCCGCACCCTCGCCGAGGCCGCTCCCGAGGAGGTGGAGGCGACCCGGACCCGGCTCATCGCCGAGTACGAGGACGCGCTGCTCAACCCGTACACGGCGGCCGAGCGCGGCTACATCGACGCGGTGACCATGCCGTCCGAGACCCGCGCGCACGTGGTGAAGGGGCTGCGGCAGCTGCGTACCAAGCGGGAGTCCCTGCCGCCGAAGAAGCACGGCAACATCCCCCTCTAGTCCCTCCAGGAGGTCACCGTGGTGATCAAGGTCGTCAAGGGCAATCCGACCCCTGAGGAGCTGGCCGCCGCACTGGCGGTGGTCCAGGCGCGCGCGGCGCTGCTGGCTTCGGCGGCACCGTCGGGCGCCCCGCAGGTCGCGGACGAGTGGTCGACGCCGGCCCGGGTGGCCCGGCGCAGGCTGCCGCAGCCGGGACCGCGGGCCTGGGGCCGGACGTACTGGCCCGGGTAGAGCCGGCATGTGGTGAACGCGGGGCGGCGCTTGAGTACCCGTACTCAGGCGCCGCGCCGGTCCGCGGGGCCAGGATCGGAACATGCTCTGGTCCGACCCGAAGAACGAGCCGCCCAAGGACATGCGCGACGCGCAGGCGATGATCCGGCGGCTCACCGTGGTGCTCGCTCTCGCCATGCTCGTGGTGGTCTACGTCCTCGGCGTGAGCCACTTCTGAGCCGCCCGTGCCCGCAGCCGCAGCCGCACCCGCACCCGCACCCGCACCCGCACCCGCACCCGCACCTACGATGGCGGGCATGACTGCCACACCCCAGCCCGCGAGCGTGCGCAAGCTCGTCCTCGCCTCCGCCTCCCCCGCCCGGCTGAACCTGCTGCGGCAGGCCGGCCTCGCCCCGCACGTGATCGTCAGCGGCTTCGACGAGGACACCCTCGACCACGACGAGCCGGCCGAGCTGGCACTGGCGCTGGCCGAGGCGAAGGCGGCCGTCGTCGCGGGCCTGGACGAGGCCTCGGGCGCCCTGGTGATCGGCTGCGACTCGGTGCTGGAGCTGGACGGCGAGGCGCTCGGCAAGCCCGCGGACGCCGAGGAGGCCACCGCGCGCTGGAAGGCGATGCGCGGCAGGGCCGGCGTGCTGCGCACCGGGCACTGTGTGATCGACACGGCGACGGGGCGGCGGGTCTCGGCCACGGCGTCGACGACGGTCCGCTTCGGCGAGCCGACGGACGCGGAGGTCGCGGCGTACGTGGCGAGCGGCGAGCCGCTGCACGTGGCGGGGGCGTTCACCCTGGACGGGCTGTCGGCGCCGTTCATCGACGGCATCGACGGGGATCACGGCAACGTGATCGGCCTGTCGATGCCGCTGCTGCGCTCACTGCTGGGCGAACTGGACGTGTCCATCACGGACTTGTGGGCTTGAGCTCCCCGAACGGCGGCGGGGCGTCCTCGACCGGGCCCTCGCCGTCGGCCTGCCGGGCGGTGGCGGGGTAGAGCGTCAGGATCAGTACGAGCAGGCACAGGATCAGCATCAGCGTCGCGAAGGCCGCCCAGCCGACCAGGCCGACGGCGAGCATGCCGAGCACCGCGTGGGTGACGGCGGCGGTGATGAGCACGACCCGGGCGAACCGGCCCGGCGGGCGGTCGCGCAGCGCGGCGAGGGCGCAGAGCACGGCGCACAGCAGAAGGAAGGCGCCCATGCCCGCCCCCATGACGTAGGTGGCCTTGGACATCACGTCCGGGTCGCTGCCCGCGATGGACATCGACTGGTTGGCCGTGGTCCGGCCCAGCACGATGTGGACGAGCACCAGCACGGCGGCTTCCGCGACCAGCACGATCGCGGCCAGTCCGGCCACGAGTCTTCGCACCACGTGCACCCACCCCCAAGCGCCATACGCCCGTTCGACGCCTGGAGGCTACTAACGGGTAGCCCGGCGGGCAAGAGATGCGCCCGCATCGCCCGTCCGGAGTACACGCCCGGCGCGCTGCGGCCCGTAGGGACCCCGGTCGGCCACCTCGCTGTGGGTACGGTGTTGTCCCGGTTCGCCCTGCGGGACGACGGAGCTACCAATCAGTAAACAAGGGGACAACTCCTCGCCCGACCGCAAAGAAAATGTGGGCCGTTCGTAGGGACTCGACAAAGAATCACCCGGGGCCGCTGACCCGGGGGACAGAGACCTTGGATACATGACGGGGTTACTGTGCAGTCGGGGATCCCCCTGACCTGGGGCGCCACAAGGGTTCTCCGGCGGAGCGGGCCTCGCATCACACTCTGTGTGGGCAAGGTCACCACCGGGGAAGGGTCGAAAGGCCGTGTGGGCTGTCCCTAAACTCAGCTTGTTTCAAGGAGGGAGCCATCGTGCGCAAGGTGCTCATCGCCAACCGTGGCGAAATCGCTGTCCGCGTTGCTCGGGCCTGCCGGGACGCCGGGATCGCGAGCGTAGCCGTCTACGCCGATCCGGACCGGGACGCTCTGCACGTCCGCGCGGCCGACGAAGCTTTCGCGTTGGGCGGTGACACCCCGGCCGCCAGCTACCTGGACATCTCCAAGGTCCTCCAGGCCGCCGCCGACTCGGGTGCGGACGCCATCCACCCCGGATACGGCTTCCTGTCCGAGAACGCCGACTTCGCCCAGGCCGTGCTCGACGCCGGCCTGACCTGGATCGGCCCGCCGCCGCAGGCCATCCGTGACCTCGGCGACAAGGTGGCCGCCCGCCACATCGCCCAGCGCGCCGGCGCGCCGCTGGTGGCCGGCACCCCCGACCCGGTCTCCGGGGCCGAGGAGGTCGT
Organism: Streptomyces yangpuensis; assembly: GCF_001005295.1. Taxonomy (GTDB): domain Bacteria; phylum Actinomycetota; class Actinomycetes; order Streptomycetales; family Streptomycetaceae; genus Streptomyces; species Streptomyces yangpuensis. Next base: position 135,381 of record NZ_LBMK01000005.1, read on the forward strand.
CGCCTTCGCCAAGGAGCACGGTCTGCCGATCGCCATCAAGGCGGCCTTCGGCGGTGGCGGCCGCGGCCTGAAGGTCGCCCGCACCCTCGAAGAGGTGCCGGAGCTCTACGAATCCGCCGTCCGCGAGGCCGTCGCCGCCTTCGGCCGCGGCGAGTGCTTCGTCGAGCGCTACCTCGACAAGCCGCGCCACGTCGAGACGCAGTGCCTGGCCGACAGCCACGGCAACGTCGTCGTCGTCTCGACCCGTGACTGCTCCCTCCAGCGCCGCCACCAGAAGCTGGTGGAGGAGGCCCCCGCCCCGTTCCTGACGGAGGCCCAGAACGCGGAGCTGTACGCCGCTTCCAAGGCCATCCTGAAGGAGGCTGGCTACGTCGGCGCCGGCACCGTGGAGTTCCTGGTCTCCGCCGACGGCCTGATCTCCTTCCTGGAGGTCAACACCCGCCTCCAGGTCGAGCACCCGGTCACCGAGGAGGTCGCCGGCATCGACCTGGTCCGCGAGATGTTCCGCATCGCCGACGGCGAGGAGCTCGGCTACGGCGACCCGGTCCTGCGCGGTCACTCCATCGAGTTCCGCATCAACGGCGAGGACCCGGGCCGCGGCTTCCTCCCGGCGCCCGGCACGGTGACGAAGTTCGTCGCGCCGACCGGCCCGGGCGTCCGTCTCGACGCGGGCGTCGAGTCCGGCTCCGTCATCGGCCCGGCCTGGGACTCCCTGCTGGCCAAGCTGATCGTCACCGGCGCCACCCGCGAGCAGGCGCTGCAGCGCGCCGCCCGCGCGCTCGCCGAGTTCGAGGTCGAGGGCATGGCCACGGCCATCCCCTTCCACCGTGCGGTCGTCGCCGACCCGGCGTTCGCGCCCACCGACGGCAGCCCCTTCACGGTCTACACGCGCTGGATCGAGACGGAGTTCGTCAACGAGATCCCCGCGTTCACGGCTCCGGCCGCGGAGGAGACCGAGGACGAGCCGGGCCGCGAGACGGTCGTCGTCGAGGTCGGCGGCAAGCGCCTGGAGGTCTCGCTCCCCTCGTCCCTGGGCATGACCCTGGCCCGTACGGCCGCCGCGGGCGGCGCGAAGCCGAAGCGCCGCGCGGCCAAGAAGTCCGGCCCGGCCGCCTCCGGCGACACCCTCGCCTCCCCGATGCAGGGCACGATCGTCAAGGTCGCGGTCGAGGAGGGCCAGCAGGTCACCGAGGGTGAACTGATCGTCGTACTGGAGGCGATGAAGATGGAGCAGCCGCTCAACGCGCACCGCTCCGGCACCGTCGTCGGCCTCACCGCCGAGGTCGGCGCCTCGGTCACCTCCGGCGCCACCATCTGCGAGATCAAGGACTGATCCCGCCCCCGCAGAACGCCCGGCCCCCAGGACCCGAACGGGTCCTGGGGGCCGGTGTGTCATGTGCGGGTCTGCTGTCTACCAGGTGCCCGGCGTAGCCTCCCAGCTCCTCAGGTGGTCGTTGAAGCCGCCGTCGGGCCGGGCCTTGAAGGTGTAGGCCGAGGTCGCGCCCTTGGCGGTGTTGTACATGACCGAGACGTCGGCCCGGCCGTCCTTGTCCGTGTCACCGGACACCAGGTTCCCGAGGGAACTCCCCCACCATCCGCTCTCGCGGGTCCAGCTCACGAAGTCGTCGTTGAGCCCGCCGTCGGGCCGGCCCGTCAGCGTGAACAGCGCCGAGCGGCCGTTGCCGTAGTCGAACATGATGGCGGCGTCGGCGCGGCCGTCGCCGTTGTAGTCGCCCGAGGTGATCTTGCTGGCGTTGTAGTTCCAGTCACCCGGCTTGCGGGTCCACGACTTCACGGGGTCCGCGAAGCCGCCGTCCGGCCTGGCGAGGAGCGTGTAGGCCGTCACGGTTCCGTCGCCGGAGCCGTACAGGGCGAGGATGTCGTCCCGGCCGTCGCCGTTGAAGTCGCCCGCGACCTGCTTGGACTCGTTCCAGTACCAGCCGCCCTGGGCGGAGCGCCAGCTGCCGAAGGAGCCGCTGAACGTGCCGTCCGGCTTGGAGAGGTACGTGTGGCTGCCGGTCGAGCCGCCGTGGTCGTAGAACATGCCCACGTCCGCGCGGCCGTCGCCGTTGAAGTCGCCCGCGACCAGCTTGGCCTTGAACGCGTCCCAGTTGCCCGGGGCGACGTAGGCGCTGCGCGGCAGGGACTTGAAGGTCCCGTCCGCCTGGCCGAGGAAGGTGAACAGGGCGTTGGCGCCGTCGTCGTAGCCGTACAGCGCCACCAGGTCGTCGCGGCCGTCGGCGTTGAAGTCACCGGCGACCCACTGCGCGCTGGCGGCGTTGAAGTTGCGCAGTCCGCTGTTGAAGGCGAGGACGGGGGGCATGAAGCCGCCGCCCTCGTTGGCGCGCAGGGTGTAGAGCGCGGTGGTGTGGCTGCCGAAGTCGTACACCGTGGCCATGTCGGACCGGCCGTCGCCGTTGAAGTCACCGGCCAGGTCCTTGCGCAGGTTGGCGGTGCGGTCGTCCGGCTTGTGCTCGTCGGTGGCGCCTGTGGTGCTGTTGTGGCGGATGTAGCCGCCCTTGAAGTCCTCGCGGGGTCCGCCGGCGACGTCGTACTCGTCGGACTGCGGGTAGCCCAGGAAGCTCTTCTCGGCGCCCATGCTCACCCACTTGCCCCGGATGGCTCCGCGCACCGACCAGGCCTTCTGGGTCTCGGTCGTCCAGTAGATGGAGGCCGTGTCGTAGGTGTCCTTGCGGTGGCGGAAGTGGTTGAAGCGTCCTATGCCGTCGGCGTTGTTGGTCTCATCGGTGGTCGGGTAGCCGAGCCAGCCTCCGGGTCCGCCGGTCGCGAGGTACTTGCTGTAGATTGCGCCGCGCAGGGACCAGGAGCCGGTTTCGGGCGACCAGTAGATGGCGCCGTTGCCGCCGGAACCGGCGAAGGTGGTGAAGGCGCCGGCCTGGTCGAAGGTGGTGTTCTCGTCCGAGGTCGGGTATCCCAGGGAGCTCTTCTCGGCTCCGAGACTCATCCACTTCTGCCGGATACCGTTGATGACGAGCCAGGCGCCGGTGCTCGGGTGCCAGTAGATCGAGGCGCTTTCGCTGGCGGCACCGTTCGCGCGGAAGTGCACGAACTTGCCGCCGTCTGCCGTGTCCTTGACGAGGCCCGTGGGACTGCCGAGGGCGGCAACTCCGCCCTTGGCCTTGAACTTGGCCTTGATCGGACCGCACAGCCTGACCTCGCCGCTGGAGTCGGCGGCGTCGACCAGAAGACAATCGCTCCAAGGGGTCCCACTGACGGCGACCTGCTGGGCGAGGCCGAAGACGGAGCCGTTGGCCATCTGACGGCCGGGGAACTTGTTGATCACACCGGCGCCGTCACGCGACCACAGGTCGGGGAAGCCGTCCTTCTCGAAGTCACCGAGGCTGGCCAGGTGCCGGAAGGAGGCACCGGTGAACCCGGAGGCGATCGACGTGGCCCGGACGGCGGGATCGGCGTACACGGTCAGGTCGATGGCCGCCGGCGAGGCGGCGTCGGTGGTCTTGCGGCTCGTGTACTGGTGGATCTGGCCGGTCGTCTTGTTACGGGCCCAGATCTCCGGCAGGGTGTCGCCGTTGAGGTCGCCCGGGGCGATCAGCGTCATGTCCTGCCAGTCGGCGTTGCCGAGGGGGACGGGGGGCATGTTGCGCGGGAGCAGGCTGGCCCCTCCGGTGCCGTAGTACAGCCAGAGGACGCCCTTCTCGTCCTTCACCAGCATGTCGGTGTGGTCGTCCTCGCCGATCCTGCCGTCCGCGTTGTCGTCGTTGACGCTGCCGATGGCCAGGGCCTGCTGGGCCTGGGACCAGTGGACGTTGTCCTTCGCCTTCAACTCGATCCGGCTGGCCTGGGGGTCCTGGAGCGTTCCGTCACCGGTGCCCCGGTAGACGTACAGCTTGTTGGTGGTGGAGTCTTCGTCCGAAGGCCGCAGCACGACGAGGTCCTCGTAGAAGTCCTCGCCGAAGCTCCCCCACTGGCTGAGCGAGACGGCGTTGGCGAAGTTGCCCTTCTCGACCAGCCGGGGCTCGCCGAAGATGCCGTTGCCCTTGCCCGGGACCATCCAGAGCCGGCCCGATCCCGGGTCCACGCTCCAGATGTCGATGATGCCGTCGCCGTTGAGGTCGCCGTGCTTGTCGCGTTCGGCCTGACGCTTGGCGGTGAAGTGGTACGGCTTCAGGTCGGACCGGTTGCCCGCCGCGTCGAGGCTGCGGACGTAGAAGGTGTGCGGTCCGGCCGCGTTCGGGGTGTACTTGATCTGCACCGCGCCGTCGGGGGCGGCCGACGCGTTGACCGTGCGGACGACCGGGTCACCCGCCGTGAACCACTGGTACTGGGTGACGTCGGAGGCCCCGCCGTTGGTCAGGGTGAAGGTGCCCTCGGTACGCGCGTACCCGGTGTTGACGTCCTCGTTCGGCGGGAACTGCACCGAGTGCACGCCCGGCAGCTTGCTGGGGCGTTCGCGGTCGATGGAGAACACGCACTGCCCGGCCCAGGGGCCGGCGCCGGCCTCGTCGAGACCGCGTACGTCCCATCGGTAGCTGGCGCCGGTGAGCTCGCTGAGCGGGATCCGCAGGAGCGCCACACCGCCGTTGGCGACGTCGACCTTCGGAGCCTTGAGGGTGCCGTAGTCGTCCGCCTTCCAGTAGTGGAACTCGGCCTTGAGCCCGTTGTCCTCGGCGTCGCTGATGCGGGCGCGGAAGACGACCTCGTCGCTCTTGCCCATCACGCCGCCCTGGCATTCCACGGACGGTTCCATCGAGCGGTCCGCCGGCGCGTTCGGCAGCGTGTTGAAGCGCGTCGAGATCCGGGCGCTGTCCGCGATCATCTTGCGCCAGGAGACGTCGACCGTGTCGTTGGAGGACCTCAGGCCCATGGTCCAGGCGGGCCAGCTCCACCGGGCGGCGTCACTGACCGCGGAGGTCACGTCCAGTTCCAGGACGGAACCGTCACTGGTGCAGTTGCGGCCGCCGTAGGACTGGCTGGAGGAGTCCACCATGCGCTTCCAGGCGGGCTGCTTGTTCCAGCTGGTGCTGCCCGTGATGGAGTCGGTGTCCCAGATCTGGATGTCACCGGACTTGCAGTTCCAGGCACCGGAGTGCCTCTGCTGGATGCGGAAGGTCGAGTCGAGGATCTGCTTGCCGGCCAGGTCGCCCATGCCGATCTGGAAGAAGGTCTTCGCGCAGACCACCGCGTAGTTGTAGTTCTGGTCCTTGGAGCAGCCGACGCGGGCGTCCTTGCTGAGGTTGCCGCCGTTCCAGTAGGACTCGCCCGCCGAGCCGGGGATCCCGTTGTGCTTGTAGGCGAGGGCCCAGGCCGACTTCCAGTCGTCGCGCCACACCGGGTCGATGACGACCGGGAACTTGGTGTCGGGAGCCGTGAGCAGCTTGCGGTCCGTGGTGAGGGTGAGCCTGTTGCCCTTGAGGTCGACGCCGAGGTCGGCCTGCTTGGTGCGCAGGGAGATGCCGTCGACGGCGGGTACCCGGTCGACGGACGGAGCCGTGGGCGTGCCCGCGGCCGTCGACGGGGCCTGGGCGGGCGCGGACTGGTTGAGCGCGGACTCGGCGAAGGACTTGGCCGGGGCGGTGGGCAGGGGCTGGTCCGCGCCGGAGTCCCACATCTGCGGCTTGATGGAGGTGAACAGGGGCTGGCCCGCGGAATCGAGGGCCTTCAGCTCGCCGTTCTGCTCTTTGCGCAGTGTGACGCCGTTGCCCTTGAGGCCGAAGTCGATGGAAGCGAGCGCCGGGTCGGCCGCGGCCTCGCGGGTCTTGACCACGAGCTGGTGCGAGAAGCCCGTCGCGTCCGCGGCGACCCGCAGGTCGACGCCCCCCAGCACCTCGGCGTAGGTGGCGCTGTTGCCGTTCAGCGTGGGAACGGGGAGCGGTTTGGGCCAGGTGAGGGTGACGTCCCGGCCGTCCTTGCGCATGGTGACGAGGGGGGTGTTGCCGCCGCCCGAGAAGGTGAGCTCGCTGCGGGTCGCCTTGGGGGCGATCCGCCCGTCTTTCTGCTTCTGCAGACCCGTGTCCAGCGGGACCAGCTTGCCACTGCGGTAGACGCGCGTCGGCACCAGGGACTGCTCGGAGGTGAAGGTGCCGTCCGGGTTGGCCCAGATCTCCTCGTTCTCCGTGCGCTTCGAGGTGATCTCGACGCGCTTGCCGGTGCGCTTGGCCTCGGTGCCGGCCTTGGCCGTGGCCTCCGCATCGGTGGGGGCCACGGCTTTGGGCTTGTCCGCGGCGGGCGCCGCAGGCGCTGCGGCCGCGGGCACCGCCGTGCCGATCAGGGTGGCGACCAGGGCGGTCGCCAGGGTGAGTACCGGTGCCCTGCGGGAGGGCGGGCCGGCGACGCGCGGGCGCGTCGGGAAGGGTCTCACTGACTGAGTCCTCGGGTTCGGTTCCGGTGGCTCCTTCACAGGAGCGCCGAAAAAGATGGCTGGATCCATCTGCCCTTTGGCTGATATTCAACAATCCTCGGCGGCAGATCACAGGTGTTCGATTGATTTGTAGCAGCCGAACCGGCCAAAGGCCGAAGTGAACCCCTCCCCCGGGAACCACTGCGACAGGGCGCAATATCAAACACTCCACCGGAACACCAAACTCCGAATCAATCATTCCGGATAGCCGCCTGACCTGCACGGATGGCCGACAGGCGGGACATTGCGAGGCTCCCGCCCCTTTTTTCGCCGCCCGGCGTTCCCACTGTTAGGTTCAGCGCGATTGCATCTAGCGCAGATTCCTGTGAATCCGCGCTTCCAGACTGGAGTGTTCGAATTTTGAAAAGATCCCAGGCGCACGTCATGCGTGCGCCTTTGAGGCGTGTCTGGCGGTGGCCGATACCCGTTCTGGGTCTCGCCATGCTGACCACCGGGCTGACCGCGATCGACGCGTCCGCCGCCGGGCCCTCGTTGCCCGGCAACCAGAAGCTGACCAAGGTCACCGGCGAGCCGGTCAAGGGCAAGCCCGCGCCCGGTCCCGCCGAGTCCCAGACGAAGGCATGGAAGGGCGCTCCGAAGATCGCGTGGCCCGCAGCGGGCTCTGCCGAGATCACGCTGCCGAACACCCCGGCAGCGCCCGCCATGGCACTGAAGGCGTCGCCCTCCGCCGGGGCCTTCGCGCTCCCGACGGGCACGACCGGCCAGTCGGTCAAGGCCGGCAAGCTTCCGGTGTCGGTCGCGTCCACGGCCGTCGGAAAGGCGCCCGCCGCGGCCAAGCGGTCCGCCGCCGGCTCGGCTCCGGCCGCGGACGCCGCGCCGGCCGCCCCCACCGACGTCAAGGTCAAGGTCGATCTGCACGATCAGGCCGCCGCCAAGCACGCCGGCCTCGCGGGCAGTCTGCTCCTCTCCGTCGAGCGCACCGACGCGGGCACCACCGCGGCCCCCGTCTCGGTCGAGCTGGACTACGCCGCCTTCAAGAACGCCTACGGCGGCAGCTGGGGATCCCGGCTCCGCTTCACGGCGATCCCGACCTGTGCGCTGACCACCCCGCAGAAGCCCGAATGCCAGGGCAGCACGCCGGTCACCACGAAGAACGACGCCGAGACCGGCAAGCTCGTCGCCACCTTCGACGCCCCGGCCAAGGGCGCCCCGGCACCGAAACCCGCCGGCAAGTCCTTCCTCAACGCCCCGGCCGCCGCGGGCCCGGCCTTCACCCCCGCCGCCGCCGGCGGGATGACCCTGGCCGCCTCCCCCGGCGCCGACGGCGCGAACGGCACGTACAAGGCCACCTCGCTGAACCCGTCGGGTTCCTGGCAGGCCGGCGGCTCGGCGGGTGACTTCTCCTGGTCCTACCCGCTGGAGATCCCCGCCTCCCTGGGCGGTCCGAGCCCGTCGCTGTCGCTGGGCTACTCGAGCTCTCAGATCGACGGCCGCACCAGCGCCTCGGCCCAGCAGACCTCGTGGGTCGGCGACGGCTGGGACCTCGCCTCGAACTACATCGAGCGGGGCTACGTCCCCTGCAGCCAGGACAAGCGCAAGGACTCCGGGTACAACAACCCGAAGGACGACACGGGCGACCTGTGCCACGGCGCTCCGATGGTCACCATGTCCCTGAACGGCGGCTCCACGCCGCTCGTCCTCGACGACGCCACCAAGAAGTGGCGCCCGGCCAAGGACGACGGCTCGCGGATCGAGCTGCTCCAGGGCGCGCAGAACGGTGACAAGGAGGGTGACCACTGGCGGTTCACCAACCCCCAGGGCATCCAGTTCTACTTCGGCCTGAACAAGGTCCCCGGGTGGACCGCGGGCAAGCCCGTCACCAACTCGGCCTGGAACGTCCCCGTCTACGCCAACCACCCGGGCGAGCCCTGCTACACCGCGACGTTCGCCGACGCGGTCTGCGACCAGACGTACCGGTGGAACCTCGACTACGTCGTGGACCCGCGCGGCAACGCGATGACGTACTGGTACGAGAAGGAAGCCAACTACTACGGATCGAACTACAAGATCGCCGGTGGTTCGACCGCCCGCGCGTACGACCGGTCCGGCTGGCTGGACCACGTCTCCTACGGCCTGCGCAGCGACAACCTGTTCGCCAGCGCACCGGCCCAGGTGAACTTCAAGGTCGAGGAACGCTGCATCACCACCAAGACCTTCGACTGCAACCCGGCGAAGCTGAAGCCGGAGGTCGCCTGGGAGATTGCGAAGGAGTGGCCCGACACCCCGGGCGACCAGCTCTGCGCGAAGGGCGAGGAGTGCAAGGGGCGGTTCACCCCGACCTTCTTCACCCGCAAGCGGCTGACCGAGGTCAACACCTTCGTGTGGAACGGCACCACGCACAAGCCGGTCGACACCTGGACGCTGAAGCAGAGCTTCCCCGCGACCGGTGACGGTACGGACTATCCGCTGTGGCTGTCCGAGATCAAGCACTTCGGCAAGAACGGTACGCCGCTCGACCTGCCGGCCGTGAAGTTCCGCGGCAAGCAGCTCGACAACCGCGTCGACGCCCAGGGTGACGGAAAGCCGCCCTACCGCCGCTACCGGATCGAGGCGATCGACACCGAGACGGGCTCGACGGTCCTGGCGCACTACAAGGACAACCAGTGCCGCGGGGCGGACCCGCGCGTGCTGCCGGCGTCGCCGGAGACCAACACGCTGCGCTGCTATCCGGTGGTCTCCGAGCTTCCGGATCCGACCGACCCCAAGCACGAGCGGAAGATCTACTCCACCGACTGGTTCCACAAGCACGTCGTGGACTGGGTCCAGGAGGACGACCGCAACGGCAACTCGCCGTCGCGGCGTACCGAGTACGAGTTCCTCGGCGACCCGGCGTGGGCGTACGACGACGAGACCGAGATGATGCGTCCCAAGACGCGCACCTGGTCCCAGTGGCGCGGCTACGAGCGGGTCCGGACCTTCATCGGCCAGGCCCCGGACAAGCGCTCCCAGACGGAGACGCTGTTCTTCCGCGGCCTCGACGGAGACCGGGCGACGCCCGCGGGCGGCATCCGGTCGGTCAAGGTGAAGGACTCCGAGGGCGTCGAGATGGCGGACCACCGCCTCTACGCCGGCCAGACCCGCGAGGTCCTGGCGTACAACGGCGAGGGCGGCGCACTCGAAGCGGCCACCACGTACACCCCGTGGCTGCACGGCCCCACGGCGACCCGCCTGCGCAAGGGCGAGACGGCCGCCGAGGACATCGAGCCCCAGCAGGCGTTCGTCCAGCAGACCACGCACGTCGGCTCGCGCATCCTCCTGTCGGACGGCCGCGGCTGGCGCCGTACGGCGATGGAGACCAAGTACGACAACCGCGGCTTCGCGCAGTGGGTGTCGAACAAGGGCGACGTCGCGGACCCGTCCGACGACAGTTGCAGCCGGTACGAGTACGACACGGACGAGGCCCGCTGGATCATCGCCCGCCAGAAGCGGGTGGAGACGGTCGCCAAGGCCTGTGACGCGGCGAACGTGGCGCGTCCGGCGGACGTGACGTCGGACGTCAGGATGTCCTACGACGCGGCCGGCAACGTCAGGCAGACCGAGTCGCTGACCGGCTACAGCGGCAGCACGCCCACCTACCAGGTGGACGGCAGCGCGACCTTCGACGCGTACGGCCGCCCGAAGACCACCACGGACGTCTTCGGCAAGACGACCAAGCTGGACTACACACCGGCGTCCGGCCAGATCGCCACCAAGGTCGTCACGACCAACCACGCGGGTCACACCCAGACCACGGAGACCGACCAGGGCCGCGGCTCGATCCTGGCCAAGCAGGACGCCAACGGCCGCCGTCAGGTGATGGAGTACGACTCCCTCGGCCGCCTGTCCAAGGTCTGGTCCCCGTCCCGCAACCCGCAGAACAAGTCGCCGAACGGCATGTTCTCGTACGACGTCCGCACCGACGGTCCGGTCGTCATCACCAACAAGGCACTGCTGGACGACGGCACCTACCGCACCAGCTACGACATCTACGACAGCAGCCTGCGCATCCGCCAGACCCAGATGGAGGCGCTGGGCGGTGGCCGGATCATCTCGGACACCTTCTACAACAGCCTCGGCCAGGTCTGGAAGTCCAACGGCGCCTACTACACGGCCGGTACGGCCTCTGGGGTGCAGTTCGCCCCGAAGGACAACGAGGTCCCGTCCTCGACGATGACCCAGTACGACGGCTCCGGCCGTTCGGTCGCCCAGATCTCGCGCAAGTTCGGCGAGGAGACGTCCCGCACGACGACGACGTACGGCGGCGACAACATCACGGTCGACCCCCCGAAGGGCGAGACCCCGACCCGTGCCTTCCTGGACGGCGCGGGCCGCAAGACGGAGCTCCGCTTCTTCAGGTCCGACTCCCCGACGGGCGCGTACGACACCACGCGGTACACCTACAACCAGCGCGGAGCGCTGGAGTCGGTCGTCAACCAGGCGGGCGACAAGTGGGGCTTCGAGTACGACATCCGCGGCCGCCAGACCAAGCAGACGGACCCCGACAAGGGCACGTCGACGACCACGTACGGCAAGGGCGACCGCGTGGAGTCGGTGACCGACGCCCGCGGCAAGGCCGTCTTCCCCGAGTACGACGCGCTGGGCCGGGTCATCGCGACCCACGAGGGTTCGGCGACCGGTCCGAAGCTGACCTCGGCCACCTTCGACACCCTGCCGGGCGCCATCGGCCTGCCGGTGTCCTCGACGCGGCACGTGGACGGCAAGGCGTACACCCAGGAGGTCACGGGCTACGACACCGAGTACCGCGCGACCGGATCCAAGATCACGATCCCGTCCTCTGAGGGAGCGTTGGGCGGTTCGTACGAGTTCACCACCGGCTACCGGCCCAACACCGGCCTGGTCGAGTGGACGGAGCAGCCGGCCGTCGCCGGCCTGCCCATCGAACTCACCGAGATGCAGTACAACCACTTCGAGCTGCCCACGATGATGGGCATCGAGGGGAAGACGTTCGTCGACAAGGTCGACTACTCGCCGATGGGAGACGTCCTCCGCACCTACACGGGTCCTGCTTTGTCGCAGGTCTACACGACGAACTACTACGACGAGCAGACGCGCCGGCTCACCCGGACGGTCAACAGCCGGGAGAAGTCGCCGGGAGCGATCAACGACACGACGTTCAAGTACGACGACGTCGGCAACATCCTCAAGATCTCCGACAAGGAGGGCACGAACACCACTGCCGACGTGCAGTGCTTCGCGTACGACTATCTGCGCCGCATGAACGAGGCCTGGACGGCCACGGACGACTGTGCGGCCCAGCCGAACGGTTCCGGCCCCGGCGCCAAGCCGCAGGTCGGCGGCCCCAACCCGTACTGGAGCTCGTACAGCTTCGACGCGGCCGGAAACCGCACGAAGGACGTCCAGCACTCCCCGACCGGTGACACCACCAAGGACGTCACCCGTACCTACACCTACGGCACTCCCGGACAGGCCGCCGCCAACGGTCTGAAGAAGGTGGAAACCACCGGGCCGGGCGGTTCCCGCACCGAGTCGTATACCTACGACGCCGCGGGCAACACCAAGACCCGGACCATCCAGGGCGAAACCCAGACCCTGGACTGGAGCAGCACGGGTCAGCTCGAGAAGGTCACGAAGGGGACCGACAGCACCGGATTCGTCTACGACGCCGCCGGCAACCGTCTGATCAAGCGCGACAAGACCGGCACGACGCTGTACCTGCCGGGCACCGAGGTCAAGCTGACGGCGGCAGGCAAGCTGGAGGGCACCCGCTACTACGCCCACCCGGCCGGACCGGTGATGGTCAAGACGGCCAAGGACGGCGTGGTCTCGACGTCCTATCTGATGGGTGACCAGAACGGCACGGCGACCACGGCGGTGGATGCCACTACCTCTGCGGTGACGCGGCGGAAGTTCACTCCGTACGGCGAGGTCCGCGGAGCGGCTCCGGCTGTCTGGCCGGGAAGGAAGTCGTTCGTCGGCGGTGAGCTCGACGAGTCCATCGGGACGGTTCACCTCGGCGCGCGCGAGTACGATCCCGCAACCGGCAGATTCCTGTCCGTCGACCCCATCATCGATTTCAACGAGCCCAAGCAGCAGAACGCGTACGTCTACGCGAACAACTCGCCGGTGACGTTCAGCGACCCGTCCGGCCTCTCCATCGCACCGCCCGTGATGCCGATCAAGGACTTCACGGACGCGGAGGCCGCCTGGGCTCGCATGATCCAGGGCAAGAGCGCCCTGGACATCGCGCTCGAAGTCGCTGTGGGCATCTTGAAGGACGTCTCGGGCTACAACGACATCCGAGACTGCCTGAGTGGCTCTTGGGGCGCCTGCGCCGGACTCGCGCTCGACGCGGCGCTCCCGTTCGCCGGCCGCGCCAAGCGCATCATCAAGGCACTGGACCGAGCCTGGGAAGCCTTCAACAGCTGGTCGCACAAGCTCGCTCTGGCACGGGACATCCTCAGGCGGGTCGAGAGCTACAACCAGGCGATGGCCAAGTACGCCGAAGACCTCGCCGAGTGGAAACGCCAAGTAGAGGAGGCCGCCGAACGGGCGAGGAAGCTGCTGGAGGAAGCGGCGGCCAAACGGAAGGCCGCCCAGGAGGCAGCGGCGGCTGCGGCCAAGAAGGCCGACGAGGCCAAGGCCACGGCGGCCAAGCAGGCCAAGGCGTCGACATCGAAGACGAAGCAAACCAGCGGCGATGGAAAGGCCGCCAAGTCGACCGACACCAGCAAGGCCGACAGCGCGAGCAAATCCACGGGCAACGGCAGTGGAGGCGGCGGGAGCGGTGGGACCGAAAAGGCCGGCGCCGGCAGCGCCGACAATCGACCCAACTTCACGTCGGAAGCGAAAGCGCAGCAGCATTTCTCCAATCATGTGTACGGCATCAAGAGGACGAACACGGGATTCAAGAACACGAATAGCAAACCCGACATGCCGGAATATCAGACCCCGGATGGATACAACGAATATGTAGACGACGCAAGGACCTTCATGTCCGGCGGCCCCCAAAAGGGCGACCTCATCGACGACAAGAAATGGCTTTACCGCATGGACGTCAAGACGGGTCGATTCGGAGTTCTTAATCCCGCAGGGGAAATCTCCACATTCTTCCGCCGCGAGAAGGACATCGTCGCGTACATGAAGACCCAGCACGCGCTGTACGGCGGTTCGTTCGTGCAATAAACTGAAGCCGTAGCCGGGCGCATCACCCGGCTACGGCTCTCAGGCAACCGACACAAGGAGCTCCGCCAGATGGAGACAACCTTCGGACCCGAATTCATCAAAGCGTACCGGGGCGTCTGGGGCGTCGAAAGCGAAACGGAGGACATCCACCCGTCACGGGATGTCGCAGCCTGGGCGGGATTCACAGAGGAATGCCTCTCGGGTTACGGAGACTCCCTACCCGAGTACAACTTCGAGCTGTACGTGAGAGACCGGCTACAGAAAGCTCTCGACAGTCCGATCCTGCAAAAGCAAGCCGATTACGAATCGTTTCTGGCTGCAGTTTCCACTACTGATGAGGACTTTCGCAACGCCACTCCCGTATTCATCGAAGTAGCCAATCCCAGCGCTCTCGGCTGGTGGCACACGCGTGTACCGGACAAAGCCGGAGCAGAGTTCGCAGACGACGTCGGGAGCCGGTTCGGGGTGACGATCAACATCGTGTGACCGAGGCACCGGCAGAACGGCCGGCTACGGCCTCCATTCCAGTCCCGCATGGGGCACTTGGAGGCCGCAGCCGGCGGACCGGAAGCGGACTACCGCCGCCGCATGTCCGCCACGCGGGCCCGTTCGCGGTCGCCCGGGTCCGGCAGGGCCGACGCGCTGCGGAGTTGGGCCGTGGGGCCGCCGCGGCGCTGGACCGGGAGGGGGGAGTCGCGGCGGGGGCGGCGGCCGCCCAGGCCGTCCAGGCCGCCGGAGGCCGCGGCCTGGCCGCCCGCCACCGTGATCTGGACACCCTGGTCCGCCAGGGCCTGGAGCTCGGTGGCGGCGCGGTCGTCGTGCGGCGGGGGCTCGTCCGTGACCAGGCGGGTCATCACGTCCGTCGGCACCGTCTGGAACATCGTGTCCGTGCCGAGCTTGGTGTGGTCCGCCAGGACCACCACCTCCGCGGCCGCCTGAACCAGCGCCCGGTCCACGCTCGCGCTGAGCATGTTGGACGTGGACAGGCCGCGCTCCGCCGTCAGACCGCTGCCCGACAGGAAGGCCCGGGAGACCCGCAGGCCCTGGAGGGACTGCTCGGCCCCGCTGCCCACCAGGGCGTAGTTGGATCCGCGCAGGGTGCCGCCCGTCATGACGACTTCGACCCGGTTGGCGTGGGCGAGGGCCTGGGCGACCAGGAGGGAGTTGGTCACGACGGTCAGGCCGGGCACCCGGGCGAGCCGGCGGGCCAGCTCCTGGGTCGTGGTGCCCGCGCCGACGACGACGGCCTCGCCCTCTTCGACGAGGCCGGCCGCGACATCGGCGATGGCGGTCTTCTCCGCCGTCGCGAGATGGGACTTTTGCGGAAAGCCGGACTCCCGCGTGAAACCGCCCGGCAAGACCGCACCGCCGTGTCGGCGGTCGAGGAGTCCTTCGGCCTCCAGCGCCCGCACGTCCCGCCGTACGGTCACTTCGGAGGTCTGGACGACACGGGCGAGCTCCCGGAGCGAAACCGCTCCGTTGGCCCGCACCATTTCGAGGATCAATTGGCGACGTTCTGCAGCGAACACGAAACTGACAGTAACCCCAACGACCGTCTGGTTTCAGCTCTTTGCGCCGGAATACCGAAGTTGTCCATATGGCAGGGCGACTAGTGGTATACGCGGCCCGAGGTCCGGGTGAACACCCGGCCACGCGGCGGCCCCACGCCCCAACGCCCTTGGGGGGTGGGGCGGTTGGGGAGGGTTACGCCTCCCCGCCGGCCTTGCGGGTGTGCAACTGGCGGGCCACCTCGGCGATCGACCCCGACAGCGAGGGGTACACGGTGAACGCGTTTGCGATCTGCTCGACCGTCAGATTGTTGTCGACGGCGATCGAGATCGGGTGGATGAGCTCGCTCGCACGCGGGGAGACGACCACACCGCCGACCACGATGCCGGTGCCCGGGCGGCAGAACATCTTCACGAAGCCGTCCCTGATGCCCTGCATCTTGGCGCGCGGGTTGCGCAGCAGCGGCAGCTTCACCACACGGGCGTCGATCTTGCCGGCGTCCACGTCCGCCTGGGTGTAACCGACGGTGGCGATCTCGGGGTCGGTGAAGACGTTGGAGGACACCGTCTTCAGGTTCAGCGGGGCCACCGCGTCGCCGAGGAAGTGGTACATCGCGATGCGCCCCTGCATGGCGGCGACGGAGGCCAGCGCGAAGACGCCCGTGACGTCACCGGCGGCGTAGACGCCCGGCGCCGAGGTGCGCGAGACCTTGTCGGTCCAGATGTGCCCGGATTCCTTGAGGCGGACGCCGGACTCCTCCAGGTTCATGTTCCGCGTGTTCGGGATCGCGCCGACCGCCATCAGGCAGTGGGTGCCGGTCAGCACCCGGCCGTCGGAGAGGGTGACCTCGACCCGGTCGCCGACCCGCTTGGCGGACTCGGCGCGCGAGCGCCCGACGACGTTCATGCCGCGGCGCCGGAAGACGTCCTCCAGGACGGCGGCCGCGTCGGGGTCCTCGCCCGGCAGCACGCGGTCGCGGGAGGACACCAGGGTGACCCGGGAGCCGAGCGCCTGGTACGCGCCGGCGAACTCGGCACCGGTCACACCGGAACCGACCACGATGAGCTCCTCGGGGAGCTCGTCCAGGTCGTAGACCTGCGTCCAGTTCAGGATGCGCTCGCCGTCGGGCTGGGCGTCGGGGATCTCGCGCGGGGTGCCGCCGGTGGCGATGAGGACGGCGTCCGCCGTCAGGATCGTCTCGGTGCCGTCCGCGGCGGTGACGATGACGTCCCGGGTGCCGTCGATGCCCTGCGGGCCGCCGAGCTTGCCGCGGCCGCGCATGACCTTGGCGCCGGCCCGGGTGACGGAGGCGGTGATGTCGTGCGACTGGGCGAGCGCGAGGCGCTTGACACGCCGGTTCACCTTGCCGAGGTCCACGCCCACGACACGCGCGGCCTGCTCGAAGTGCGGGGTGTCGTCCGCGACGATGATCCCCAGCTCCTCGTAGGAGGAGTCGAAGGTGGTCATCACCTCTGCGGTCGCGATCAGAGTCTTGGAAGGTACGCAGTCGGTCAGGACCGATGCCCCGCCCAGACCGTCGCAGTCCACGACGGTCACCTCCGCGCCGAGCTGGGCGCCGACCAGCGCCGCCTCATACCCGCCGGGTCCGCCGCCGATGATCACGATCCGGGTCACGAAAAGTCCGCCTCACGTCTACCCGGCCGGCTGCCGCCCCGGCCGGCGGTCCGGGGGTTCTCCCCGGGGGATGCATTCCGTGCTCCATTGTCCCGCACGCTTCAAGGTGCTTCGCGCCCGGTCCCCGCCCGGGACTCCGTCCGGGTGTACCGCCGCCTGGCACACCTCCGCGGCCACCCCTCCCGTACCCTCGACCTCATGTCGCTCTACGCCGCGTACGCCGGCAACCTCGACCCGCGGCTGATGACGCGCCGCGCTCCGCATTCGCCGCTGCGCGGCACGGGCTGGATCAACGACTGGCGGCTGACCTTCGGCGGCGAGCAGATGGGCTGGGAGGGTTCCCTCGCCACCATCGTCGAGGCCCCCCGCCACCAGGTCTTCGTCGCCCTGTACGACATCGCCCCGCTGGACGAGGACTCGATGGACCGCTGGGAGGGCGTGGGGCTCGACATCTACCGGCGCATGCGGATCCGGGTGCACACGCTGGACGGCGAGGAAGCCGCCTGGTGCTACGTGCTCAACGGCTACGAGGGCGGCCTGCCCTCGGCGCGCTACCTGGGCGAGATCGCGGACGCGGCCGAGTCCGCGGGCGCCCCGCACGACTACGTGATGGAGCTGCGCAAGCGCCCCTGCTGATTCCCCCCACGGGACCGCCCGAACGGAATTCCGGGCGGTCACCACAGGTCACGCCGGGTCACGGCGGACATTTGGTCGGAAACGACAAGACAACGATCCGAGCATGGTGAGCTGTGCCATCTACGCGCGTAGGCAATGAGCGGCTACGCTCGTCTGCGTGAACGCATCTGTTACCGATCCCACCGCCGCCGCCGACGCCGCAGCCGCCCGCCTGCGGGAGCTCACCGGCGCCGAGACCCACGATGTCGCCCTCGTCATGGGCTCCGGCTGGGCCCCCGCCGCCGAGGCCCTGGGCGCCCCCGAGGCCGAGTTCCTCGTCACCGAGCTGCCCGGGTTCCCCCCGGCCGCCGTCGAAGGACACGGCGGCAAGGTCCGCTCGTACAAGATCGGCGACAAGCGTGCGCTGGTCTTCCTCGGCCGCACCCACTACTACGAGGGCCGCGGCGTCGCCGCCGTCGCCCACGGTGTCCGCACCGCCGTCGCCGCGGGCTGCAAGACCGTCGTGCTGACCAACGGCTGCGGCGGTCTGCGCGAGGGCATGCAGCCCGGCCAGCCGGTCCTGATCAGCGACCACATCAACATGACGGCCACCTCGCCGATCATCGGCGCGAACTTCGTGGACCTGACGAACCTGTACTCGCCCGGGCTGCGCGCGCTGTGCAAGGAGATCGACCCCTCCCTGGAGGAGGGCGTCTACGTCCAGTTCCCCGGCCCGCACTACGAGACCCCGGCCGAGATCAACATGATCCGCGTGATGGGCGCCGACCTCGTCGGCATGTCCACCGTGCTGGAGGCCATCGCCGCCCGTGAGGCCGGCGCCGAGGTGCTCGGCATCTCCCTGGTCACGAACCTGGCGGCGGGCATCTCCGGCGAGCCGCTGAACCACGAAGAGGTCCTCCAGGCCGGCCGCGACTCGGCCGCGCGCATGGGCAAGCTGCTGACCCAGGTCCTCGCCCGCATCTGAGGCTCCGGGACCGTACGAGAGGTAAGGCGGAAGTAGTGCAGGAACAGGACGACCTGATCACCCGGGCCCGGGCCTGGCTGGCGGAGGACCCCGACCCGGAGACGGCGGCCGAGCTCGCCGCGCTCATCGAGGCGGGCGACACGGCGGAGCTCGCCGACCGGTTCTCCGGCACCCTCCAGTTCGGCACCGCCGGACTGCGCGGTGAGATCGGCGCGGGCCCGATGCGGATGAACCGCAGCGTGGTCATCCGGGCCGCGGCGGGCCTCGCGGCCCACCTGAAGGCCCAGGGCCACGCCGGCGGCCTGGTCGTCGTCGGCTACGACGCCCGCTACAAGTCGGCGGACTTCGCCCGCGACACCGCGGCCGTCATGACCGGCGCCGGGCTGCGCGCGGCCGTCCTGCCCCGCCCGCTGCCCACGCCCGTCCTCGCGTACGCCATACGGCACCTGGGCGCCGTGGCCGGCGTCGAGGTGACCGCGAGCCACAACCCGCCCCGGGACAACGGCTACAAGGTCTACCTCGGCGACGGCTCGCAGATCGTCTCCCCGGCGGACACGGAGATCGCGGCCCAGATCGCCCGCGTCGGCACGCTCGCCTCGGTCCCCCGTCCGGAGTCCGGCTGGGAGGACCTCGGCGACGAGGTCCTGGAGGCCTACCTCGCCCGTACGGACGCCGTCCTGACCCCCGGCTCCCCGCGGGGGGTGCGGACGGTCTACACGGCGATGCACGGCGTCGGCAAGGACGTCGTCATGGCGGCCTTCGCCCGGCACGGCTTCCCGGAGCCGGTCCTGGTCGCCGAGCAGGCCGAACCGGACCCGGCCTTCCCGACGGTCGCGTTCCCCAACCCGGAGGAGCCGGGCGCGATGGACCTGGCCTTCGCCCGGGCCGCCGAGGTCCAGCCGGACATCGTGATCGCGAACGACCCCGACGCGGACCGTTGCGCGGTGGCCGTCCCCGCCGCGGACGGCTGGCGGATGCTGCGCGGCGACGAGGTCGGAGCGCTGCTCGCGGCGCACCTGGTCCACAAGGGCGCGACCGGCGTCTTCGCGGAGTCGATCGTCTCCTCCAGTCTGCTGGGCCGGATCGCGGAGGCCGCGGGCGTCGGCCACGAGGAGACCCTCACGGGCTTCAAGTGGATCGCCCGCGTCGAGGGCCTGCGCTACGGCTACGAGGAGGCGCTCGGCTACTGCGTGGACCCCGAGGGCGTCCGCGACAAGGACGGCGTGACCGCCGCCCTGCTGGTGGCCGAACTGGCCTCGGAGCTGAAGGAGCAGGGCCGCACCCTGACCGACCTGCTGGACGACCTGGCGATGGCCCACGGCCTGCACGCCACCGACCAGCTCTCGCTCCGTGTGTCGGACCTGTCGGTCATCGCGAACGCCATGGCGCGGCTGCGTGCGGAGCCGCCGGTCTCGCTGGCGGGCCTGCGGGTCGTCTCGGCGGAGGACCTGACGAAGGGCACGCAGTCGCTGCCGCCCACGGACGGCCTGCGGTACTACCTCGACGGCGCGTACAAGGCCCGGGTGATCTGCCGCCCGTCGGGCACGGAGCCCAAGCTGAAGTGCTACCTGGAGGTCGTCGTGCCGGTGGCCGAGGCCTCCGACCTGGCGTCGGCGCGCGTGACCGGCCAGGAAGTGCTGGACGCGATCAAGAAGGACCTCGCCGCGGCGATGGGCGTCTGATTCCTCCGGCGCCGCTCGCGCGTCCCGGCCCCGGCGGGCCTCCCCGGCGTCGCGCCGCTGCGCCGGACTCCGTCCGTCGAACGGATTGCGGGGCTCCGGCCCCGTCCGGCCAGGTTCCCGTCCCGTCCGGCGGGGGCCTGGCCACCCGCTTCCCCTCGGCTCCCCGAACCTCGGCTCGGGGGGCCGTCGGCGTGTCCAGGGCCGCTGCGCGGAGCCTTCTCCCCGCTGAAAGACAGCCCCGCCGGCGTTTGAGGCGCGGGGGTCCGGGGGCGGAGCCCCCGCAACGGCGGCGCGCCCGGACCCGGATCCCGGCGCCCCCACGGGCAAGACCGGCTCGGGGCCTCAGCCTGTCGGGGACGCGGTCGCGGTCGCGGTCGGGCGGACGATTTCGCCCAGTGTCGGGACCGACTCCGGCCGCGAGCGGACCGCGTCCGTGCACTCCCACGCCCGCGGCGGATCGGCGTCCGGTCCGCCCAGGACCACCGGTCCCGGCCCGGCCGACACCGTCTCGCTGCCGGCCAGCGTGCACACGATCTGCGACAGCGCCACCGGCGGCAGATCCTCCGGCTTGCGGCTGAGCCGCACCGTGCCCGCCGGGTCGCCCGGCTTCGGTGCGCCCGCCGTCAGCCCGGCCGGAACCCCGGTCGTGAAGCCGGCGTCGCGCTCCTCCGCGCTCGGCGTCCGCTCCAGCGCCTCCAGCAGTGCCTGCGCGGCCTGCCCGACAGTGTCGCGTCCCTTGCCCTTCTCGGGCATCGGCACCAGCCGTTCCACGCCCACCAGCTGCGATCCGCAGACCAGCTCCACCGTGGCCGGGAAGCCCGGCACGCCGCTCTGCCCGCCCGGCTGCGCAGGGGTGTCGCACGAGACGCGCGAGGGCGCCGCGCCCACGTCCACGGGCACGGTCGTCGCCCGGATCCCGCAGCCCGCCGTGGCGAGCAACGTGATCCCGACGAGCGGGACCAGTACGGCCGGCACCGCCGGCGGGGTCCTACGCATCCGGATCACCACTGACCGCCTTTCGCACGTCCATCGGCAGCCGCAGGGTGAACAGCGCGCCCGCGCCCGGCACGTTGGCCGCGGTGATGTCGCCGCCGTGGATGTGTGCGTTCTCCACGGCGATCGACAGTCCCAGCCCGCTCCCGTCCGACTTCGGCCGCGAGGCGCTCGCCTTGTAGAAGCGGTCGAAGACGTGCGGCAGGACCTCCTCGGGGATGCCCGGCCCGTTGTCCTGGACCGCGATCACCAGCCAGTCGTCCTCCACGGTCACCGACACCCGCACCGGCGAGCCGCCGTGCTTGAGTGCGTTGCCGATCAGGTTGGCCAGGATGACGTCGAGGCGGCGCGGGTCGAGCCGCGCCATGATGTCCCGCTCGGCGTCGAGTTCGACGGCGTCGAGCCAGGCCCGGGCGTCGATGCAGGCCGTGACCTGGTCGGCGACGTTGACGTCGTCCAGGACCAGCTTGGCCGTACCGGCGTCGAAGCGGGTGACCTCCATCAGGTTCTCGACCAGGATGTTCAGCCGACGGGTCTCGCTGACGACCAGGCCGACCGCCGGTGCGATCATCGGATCGAGGTCCTCGACCTCCTCCTCCAGCACCTCGGCGACCGCCGTCAGCGCCGTCAGCGGGGTGCGCAGCTCGTGCGACATGTCCGCGACGAAGCGCCGGCTGGCCTCCTCCCGCGCGCTCATGTCGGCGACCTTCTTCTCCAGCGCCTCGGCCGTCTTGTTGAAGGTGTGCGACAGGTCGGCGAGTTCGTCGGTGCCGGACACGTCGAGCCGGTGGTCGAGTTCGCCCTCGCCGAGCCGTCGTGCCGCGTCGCCGAGCCGCTGTACGGGCTTGAGCACGGTGCGGGCGGCGGCCTGCGCGAGCAGCGCGGAGCCGAGCAGCGCGAGGATCGTCGCGATGGTCAGGGACCAGCCGAGCGCGTTGAGGTCGTCCCGTTCCTGGGCGAGCGACTTGTACATGTAGCCGGTGGGCCCGCCGCCCACGATCCGGGTGCCGCCGACGAGGTACGGATTGCCGCGCGGCTTCGTCCGCTGCCAGTACACGTGGTACTCGGCGTCGTTGGCCGCGGTCGTCTTCTGCCGGTCGTTCACTGCGTTCTGCAGCGACTTCGGCACGTCGGCGAGCCGGAAGTTGTCGGGCCCGGCCGCCCCGTACATCTGGCGGTTGTCCTTGCCCTCCTGCACGAGCAGCACGCTGTAGCCGGGGCTGCTGCCCGCCATCAGCTCGGCGGTGCGCTGCAGTTCCTCGGGCGTCGGGTCGGCGGGCAGGGCCGCGGCGCGGTTCTGCATCTCCTGCCGGAAGTCGCCGAGGGCGGCTTCCTGGACACGGGTGAGCACGGCCTCGCGGTTGAGCCAGTAGGCGATCCCGGACGCGGACACGGCCGCCGTCAGGGCGACCAGTGCGAAGACGACGAGGAGCCGCAGCCGCAGGCTGGTCCAGCGCCGGCCCGCGAGCAACGAGCGGATCACTGCGGGGAGTCCAGGCGGTAGCCGACGCCCCGGACCGTACGGATCAGGGTGGGCGAGGAGGGCACGTCCTCGACCTTGGCGCGCAGCCGCTGAACGCAGGCGTCGACGAGCCGCGAGTCGCCGAGGTAGTCGTGCTCCCAGACCAGCCGCAGCAGTTGCTGGCGGGACAGGGCCTGCCCGGGCCGGCGGCTCAGTTCGAGGAGCAGCCGCAGCTCCGTCGGGGTGAGCTGGAGGTCCTCGCCGTTCTTGGTCACCGTCATGGCGGCCCGGTCGATGACGAGGGAGCCGAAGCTCGCCGAGTCGCTCGACTCGCGTTCGCCGCGGCGCAGTACGGCCCGGATGCGGGCGTCGAGGACCCGCCCCTGGACCGGCTTGACGACGTAGTCGTCGGCGCCGGACTCCAGGCCGACGACCACGTCGATGTCATCGCTGCGCGCGGTGAGCAGGATGATCGGCAGTTGGTCGGTGCGGCGGATGCGCCGGCACACCTCGAAACCGTCGATCCCGGGCAGCATCACGTCCAGCACGATCAGATCCGGCCGCTGCTCGCGCAGCAGTTTCAGGCCGTCCTCGCCCGTCGCCGCGGTGGCCACACGGTGGCCCTGGCGTGACAGGGAGAGTTCGAGGGCCGTGCGGATGGCGTCGTCGTCCTCGATCAGCAACAGGAAAGGCACGGGCTCATTCTGTCTCATGGGCCGTCGGGAGTTCGACCGTCAGGAGGGCCGGATCCTGCGGGAGTCCGCCGGGGCCCTCCCGGCGGTCGCTGTGACAGTGCTGTGACAGTCGACGGACACCCCGGTTAAGTCGGCCCGGCAGTCTTCTTGTCAACGCACAGCTCAACGCACAGCGATCCGAAGCAGAGACACTCCACGACGGGGGGCGCGAGATGAACACGCTGCACAGCACCAGCACCAGCGCGGTTGTCACGCGGCTGCACGATGTGAACCGCCGGACGGCTGTCCGTACGGTGGCGGTCGCCCGGCCCCGGCCGGCCCACGTCGTAGCCATTGACGCACACCAGTACCAGGCGGTTCCCGCCCAGCAGCCGACCCCGTCCGCCACCTCCGAGGCGGAGTTCACGGCGTACGTCCAGGAGCGGCGCGCCGCCCTGTACGCGACGGCCTTCCACCTCACCGGTGACCGTTACGAGGCCGAGGACCTGCTGCAGAGCGCGCTGTTCTCCACGTACCGCGCCTGGGACCGGATCAGCGACAAGGCTGCGGTCGGCGGCTACCTGCGCCGCACGATGACGAACCTGCACATCAGCGCGTGGCGTCGGCGGAAGCTGAACGAGTACCCGACGGAGGAGCTGCCGGAGACGGCCTCCGACACGGACGCGATGCGCGGTACGGAGCTGCGCGCGGTGCTGTGGCAGGCGCTGACGCGGATCCCGGAGCCGCAGCGCACGATGCTGGTGCTGCGCTACTACGAGGGCCGCACGGACCCGGAGATCGCGGAGATCCTGGGGATCAGCGTCGGCACGGTGAAGTCGAGCATCTGGCGCTCGCTGCGGCGCCTGCGGGAGGACGAGTCGCTGAGCTTCGGCCGTGACGAGGCGGAGTCCTTCGAGGAGCTGGTCGCGTAACGCGACCCACGAAGACCATCGGGCCGGGGGCCCGTCCTACGGGGGTGGGACGGGGGCCGTTGGGGGGGAAGGAAAAGGCGGGATCGAGCGGCCGGGGGTCCGCTCGGTCCCGCCTTTTCGCATGCGCGGCTCCGGCGGTCGACGGGGTTGCCGGATGCGGCTCAGGCCGGGGTCGTCGTGCGGTGGCGGCCCGCAGCGGCGGCGGCCAGGCGACCGAGGGCTTCGTCACGGGCGCAGGCGTGCGCGCCGAGGGCGACATGGCGGGCCACGATGCCCCGCTCCGCACGCATCAGGCGCAGGCCGCGGCGCAGCAGGAACGGCACGGACTTGCGGCCCTCGCGCAGGTCGCGGGCGAGCCGGCGGCGGAAGGTCGTCGAGGGGCGGCCGCGCAGGCAGATGGCGTCGGCGAGGAGGCCGAGTTCCTGGCAGCGGGCGGCCACGTCCGCGGCGAAGATGCCCTCCGCGATGAACAGCGGGGTGCGGGCGATGTCGAGGGTGTCCCAGCCGGTGCGGGAGCTGGTGGCGATGTCGTACACCGGTACGTCCGTACGTCCCGACGCGCACAGCTCGGCGATCGCGGCGACGGCGGTGTCGGCGTCCCAGGAGAGCGGGGAGTCCCAGTCGATGTCGGAGCTGCCCTCCACGAGCGGGAGGGTGGGGTCGTCGGCTTCCTTGTAGAAGTCGTCGAGGCGCAGCACGGGCAGCCCGGAACGGGCGGCCAGCGAGGATTTTCCGGAGCCGGACGGACCGGTCAGGAGGACGACTCGGGTCGGCGAGGGGGAGGAAGAGCTCACGGGACACCAGTCTGAACCATTCCCCCGGGTAGGGGATCCTCCCGGTGACCGGTTGGTGTCCAGGAACACACCTCGACTACGCTGCGTGCGCACGCGACTACGACCACAGGCGGGATCCTCATGGCACGTCACGCAGCCCCTTCGGCACCGAACCGGCTCCGCAGCGCGGGCCTGACTCTCTCGATGGCCGGCGCCGCGCTGGCGATGGCGGCGGGGGGTGCGCAGGCCGGTGAGCTGGACGTGCCGGCGGCCCTGGCGGGGGTCACGGACCCGATCGCGAACCTCAAGGTGAACCCGCTGGCCCACACCGGTGTGGATCCGCTGGACAACGGGGTCGCCACCAAGGTGGCGGACTTCCCGGCGGTGGGCACGACGGCGGTCACGGGGATCCTCACCCAGGGCCCGTCGGTCGGCGAACTCCCCACGGCGGCGGTCTCGTCCCTCCTGGGCCCCCTGGCCCCCCGCTGAGCACGCGCTGCGCCCCCGGCGAGTGAGCCGAAGGCGGCGCGTCGGCGAAGGCGGGCGAGCGCCCGGAGAAACCGTGAGGAACGAGCGGTTTCGAGGACGTACGCCCGCCTGGAGCCGACAACAGCGCCGCCGGAGGCGAACCGAGCCCGGAAAGAGGGAGGAACGAGCGGTTTCGAGGACGTACGTCCGCCTGGAGCCGACAACAGCGCCGCCGGAGGCGAACCGAGCCCGGAAGAGGGGGGAACGAGCGGTTTCGAGGACGTACGTCCGCCTGGAGCCGGCGAAAGCGCCGCCGGAGGCGAACCGAGCCCGCAAACAGAGGGACCCGGCAGCGCGGGGGACGCTGCCGGGGCCGGTCTTGTGGGGGGCGGGTCCTAGTAGGACGAGCCGCCCGCGCCCAGCGACCCGGTGGGGTGCCAGACGGTCTTGGTTTCCAGGAACGCCGTCATGCGCGTGGTGCCCGGGTCGGCGTTCCAGTCGTCCACAGGCTGTGGACGCAGGACGCGCTTGAGGTTGTCTGCCGCCGCGATCTCCAGCTCCTTGGCGAGTGCCGCATCGGCCCCGGCCAGGTCGATCGCGTTGACGTCCTGGTGGGACGCGAGGTGCGGGCCCATCTCGCCGGCCTTGCCGGACAGGATGTTGACGACGCCGCCGGGCAGGTCGGAGGTGGCGAGCACCTCGCCCAGGGAGAGGGCGGGGAGCGGTGCCTTCTCCGAGGCGATGACGACGACCGTGTTGCCGGTGGCGATCACCGGGGCGATCACGGAGACCAGGCCCAGGAAGGACGAGTCCTGCGGGGCGACGACGGTGACGACACCGGTCGGCTCGGGGGTGGAGAGGTTGAAGAACGGGCCCGCGACGGGGTTGGCCCCGCCCACGATCTGGCCGATCTTGTCGGTCCAGCCCGCGTACCAGACCCAGCGGTCGATGGCCGCGTCGACGACGGCGGCGGCCTTCGACTTGGACAGGCCTTCGGCCTCGCCGACCTCGCGGACGAACTGTTCGCGGCGGCCCTCCAGCATCTCGGCGATGCGGTAGAGGATCTGCCCGCGGTTGTACGCGGTCGCGCCGGACCAGCCGCCGAAGGCCTTGCGGGCCGCGACGACCGCGTCACGCGCGTCCTTGCGGGAGGAGAGGGGGGCGTTGGCCAGCCACTTGCCCTTGGAGTCACTCACCTCGTACACCCGGCCGCTCTCGGAACGCGGGAACTTCCCGCCCACGTACAGCTTGTAGGTCTTGAAGACGCTCAGCCGCGTCGAAGACTCAGACATCGAGGTAGCCCTCCAGGCCGTGGCGACCGCCCTCGCGGCCGAAGCCCGACTCCTTGTAGCCGCCGAAGGGCGAGGTCGGGTCGAACTTGTTGAACGTGTTGGCCCACACCACTCCGGCGCGGAGCTGGTTCGCGACCGCGAGGATGCGCGAGCCCTTCTCCGTCCAGATGCCGGCGGACAGGCCGTACTGGCTGTTGTTGGCCTTGGCGACGGCCTCGTCGGGGGTGCGGAAGGTCAGCACGGACAGCACCGGGCCGAAGATCTCGTCGCGGGCGACGGTGTGCGCCTGGGTGACGTTGCTGAAGAGCGTCGGGGCGAACCAGTAGCCGGCGGACGGCAGCTCGCAGGCGGGGGACCAGCGCTCGGCGCCCTCGGCCTCTCCGGTGTCCGCGAGTGCGGTGATCCGGGCGAGCTGTTCGGCGGAGTTGATCGCGCCGATGTCGGTGTTCTTGTCGAGCGGGTCGCCGAGGCGCAGCGTGGACAGGCGGCGCTTGAGGGAGTCCAGCAGCTCGTCGTGGATGGACTCCTGGACGAGGAGGCGGGAGCCCGCGCAGCAGACCTGGCCCTGGTTGAAGAAGATGCCGTTGACAATGCCTTCGACGGCCTGGTCGATGGGGGCGTCGTCGAAGACGATGTTGGCGCCCTTGCCGCCCAGTTCCAGGGTGACCTTCTTGTCGGTGCCGGCGATCGAGCGGGCGATGGCCTTGCCGACGGCGGTCGAGCCGGTGAAGGCGACCTTGTTGACGTCGGGGTGCTCGACGAGGGCCGCGCCCGCGTCGCCGTATCCGGTGAGGATGTTGACGACGCCCTTGGGCAGGCCCGCCTGGCGGCAGATGTCGGCGAAGAACAGCGCGGAGAGCGGGGTGGTCTCGGCGGGCTTGAGGACGACCGTGTTGCCGGTGGCGAGCGCCGGGGCGATCTTCCACGCGAGCATCAGCAGCGGGAAGTTCCACGGGATGACCTGGCCGGCGACGCCGAGCGGGCGCGGGTTCGGGCCGTAGCCGGCGTGGTCGAGCTTGTCGGCCCAGCCGGCGTAGTAGAAGAAGTGCGCGGCGACGAGCGGGAGGTCCGCGTCGCGGGTCTCCTTGATCGGCTTGCCGTTGTCCAGGGTTTCCAGGACGGCGAGCTCGCGGCTGCGCTCCTGGATGATCCGGGCGATGCGGAAGAGGTACTTGGCGCGCTCGGAGCCGGGCAGCGCGGACCACTTCTCGAAGGCCTTGCGGGCGGCCTTGACGGCACGGTCCACGTCGGCGGCGCCGGCCTGGGCGACCTCGGAGAGGACTTCCTCGCTGCTGGGCGAGACGGTCTTGAAGACCTTGCCGTCGGCGGCGTCGGTGAATTCGCCGTCGATGAAGAGCCCGTAGGAGGGGGCGATGTCGACGACCGAGCGGGA
Organism: Streptomyces yangpuensis; assembly: GCF_001005295.1. Classification (GTDB taxonomy): domain Bacteria; phylum Actinomycetota; class Actinomycetes; order Streptomycetales; family Streptomycetaceae; genus Streptomyces; species Streptomyces yangpuensis. The sequence goes on from NZ_LBMK01000005.1 coordinate 163,337, forward strand.
CTCGGGAGCCGGTGCGTACTCGAAGAGGGATGCCATGGTGATCAGTCCACCGTCACGTAGTCGGGACCGGAGTAACGGCCGGTGCTCAGCTTCTGGCGCTGCATCAGCAGGTCGTTGAGCAGGCTGGAGGCGCCGAAGCGGAACCAGGTGTTGCTCAGCCAGTCCTCGCCCACGGTCTCGTTGACCAGGACCAGGAACTTGATCGCGTCCTTGGTGGTGCGGATGCCGCCGGCCGGCTTCACGCCGATCTGGATTCCAGTCTGCGCCTTGAAGTCGCGGACGGCTTCGAGCATGAGCAGGGTGTTGGCGGGGGTGGCGTTGACGCCCACCTTGCCGGTCGACGTCTTGATGAAGTCGGCGCCCGCGAGCATGCCGATCCAGGAGGCGCGGCGGATGTTGTCGTACGTGGACAGCTCGCCGGTCTCGAAGATGACCTTCAGGCGGGCGGCGCTGCCGTCGGGGCGGACGCAGGCCTCCTTGACGGCCTTGATCAGCTCGTACGTCTCCAGGTAGCGGCCGGCGAGGAAGGCGCCACGGTCGATGACCATGTCGATCTCGTCGGCGCCGGCGGCGACGGCGTCGCGGGTGTCCGCGAGCTTGACGGGCAGCGCGGCGCGGCCGGCCGGGAAGGCGGTGGCGACGGAGGCGACCTTGACGTCGGCGCCATTCAGCGCGGCCTTGGCGGTGGCCACCATGTCGGGGTAGACGCAGACGGCGGCCGTCATGGGGGTCGTACGGTCGGTCGGATCGGGGTTGACGGCCTTGGCGGAGAGCGCCCGGACCTTGCCCGGGGTGTCCGCGCCTTCCAGCGTCGTCAGGTCGATCATCGAGATGGCCAGGTCGATGGCGTACGCCTTGGCCGTCGTCTTGATCGAACGGGTGCCGAGGGAAGCCGCGCGGGCCTCCAGGCCGACAGCGTCGACGCCGGGCAGCCCGTGCAGGAAGCGGCGCAGCGCACTGTCGGACGTCGTCACGTCAGCGAATGCGGTGAGGGTGGTGGGCATGGTCACCAGATGAGCATATCTACGCGCGTAGCGACCTGTCACCCCCCTCTCCCGATTCCGGCCGATCCGCTACGGAATCGACACCTCCGCTCTCCGTTACCGGCCCATGACAGGAGAGCGATCAACCGCGCGCACACGATCAATAGATTGCTGCCCAGCAGCCCGTCAGAAGCTCACCGGACGAAAGCCCGACAGGCAGAACGCGGCATGCGGCTCTCCTCCACGTCCCGAACCACGCTTCCAGGAGTCGTTGTGCGAACCGCCCTCCATGCCTCCCTCGCCACGGCCGTCCTCGCGGGTGCGCTCCTCGCCCCCGCCGCGGGCACCGCGTACGCCGCCACCACCGCCGGGCAGGCTGCGACCGTCGTCCAGGGATCCCCCGCCGACCGGTTCTCCGGCACCCCGGTGCACCTCGGTGAGGGCCTGGTGGCGGTGCTGCGCCACGAGGCGGAGGGCCCGGAGGCCTGGATCCGGGCCGTCGGGCCGGACTGGAAGCCGGGCGACAACTACATGTACCGCGTGCTGACCGTGCTGGACCGGATGAACCCCGTCGACTCCGCGAACGGCCTGCGGCTGGAGATCACCCGGCTGAACTCCGCCGCGCCGCTCCTCACGGTCACGAAGGCGGGCGTCGCCACGTCCTTCCCGATGCCGCTGTCCGAGGCGGGCCGGACCCACGGCGCCGAGTGCGTCTCCGCGACGAAGCGGCTCGCTCTGCACGGGACGATGGTCGCCGACCTGACGACGACGCCCGACGGGCCGCTGGTGCAGCTGGTGGACGGGGTCACCAAGCAGCCCTACGACAGGCTGACGCGCACCGGCCCGGCCCTGGCGAAGGGCGACCGGACCGTCGCCCGCATCGTGAACCCGGGCGCGGCCCGGCCGTCGTTCGCATACGAGACGCCCGGGCAGGCGGACCCCTTCGGGATCGCGCTCTTCCCGGAGCTCCCCGCGGGCTGCGCGTTCACCTACGCGTTCCAGGACGAGGCCCCGGCCCCGAAGCCGGAGGCCACGCCGCCCGCGAAGCCGTCCGCCACGGCCGCCTCCTCCACCGTCCCCGGCGCCCCGAAGGCGCGGACCGCCGGCCGGACCGCCGCCCTGCCCGAGGACGGTGTCGCCGCCGGGACCGAGCCCTCCGCCGAGAACACCGGCGACTCCACGAACGCCTACGCCGGCGCCGGCCTCGCGGCCGTCGTCGCCGGCCTCGGCGCGGCCTTCGTCGCCCGCCGCCGCGCCCGCACCCAGCGCTGACGCACCCTCTCGTACCGCGCCTCCTCAGGGACGTCTCGCGCATCCGCACCGGCGAGGAGATCACGGTCTCGCGGGCCGACGGCACCACCGCCGTCTTCCGTGTCCGCGAGCTGGAGCAGGCCGCCGGGGACCGCTTCCCGACCGCCAAGGTGTACGGCGACACCACCCGCCCCGAGCTGCGCGTCATCACCTGCGGCGGCGAGTTCAGCGACGGCCGCCTGCCCGGCAGCATCATCCTGTACACCGATCTCGTGGGCTGATGTGCCCACGCGGGACCGTGGGGCAGAATCGACCCCATGAGCAGCCAGCAGCCGACCGATGAACCGGTCTACGAAGACCGGGTCTACCGCTCCACCATGGGCGTCGCCTCGGGGGTGCTGCTGCTCGCGCTGACGGCGTGGCTCTGCGGGGACGCCGTCCTGCGCGGCTCCGGGAACACCCCGTGGATCGCGCTGGCGGTGGCGCTGTGCCTGGTCCCGCTGATCGTGGCGTTCACGATCCGCCCGGCCGTCTTCGCCAACGACGACCGGATGCGCGTGCGCAACCCGTTCCGGATCATCGAGCTGCCGTGGGCCGCCGTGGACGCGGTGCGCTCCGGGTACTCGGCGGAGGTGCTGGCCGAGGGATCCAAGTACCAGCTGTGGTCCGTGCCCGTCTCGCTGCGCGAGCGGAAGAAGGCCAACCGCCAGCGCCTGCGCCACGAGGGGCTCCGCGACCGGGAACAGCGGTCCCCCGGCGAGAAGGCCCGGGTCCCGGCCGAGCCGATGCGGGCCAGTGCGGACCGGATCGTCGACGAGCTCCAGCGGCTGGCCGAGCGCGGGGCGGAGCGGGCCGGCGCCCAGGGCAGTGTGCGCGTGCAGTGGTCGTACGAGATCATCGCGCCCGCCGTGGCCGGCGCGCTGCTGCTGATCGTCCTGCTCGCGGTCCGCTGACCCGGCCGGCTGCCGACGGCAGGCTGTCGGTGGCCGACGGCGCCGGTCCGTGCCCGCCGCCACACCCGCCGGGCGGAACCGGGGCCACCACGTGGTGCGTCCTCGCAGGTGTGCAGCGTATTGAGGCCGACGGCAGTCCCGCCGGCGCCACCGCGATCCCCCTCCGTCTGCGACTCCTGGCCGGGGTCCTGCTCGCCGCCCATCTCCTGGCCGTCGGCTGGCTGACCCTGCGCCCTCTCGACGTTCCCTGGGCCGCCGCCGGCAATCTGTCCCCGCTGGAGGGGATCAGGGCCGACCTCGCCCTCGGACCGCTGGAGGCCACCCGGCGGATCGGGGAGGGACTCGCGCTGCTGGCCCCGCTCGGGGTGCTGGTACCGCTGGTCAGCGGGCGGCTGCGGCTGTCGCGGCTGGCCCAGTGGTCCTCGCTCGCGCGGACCACCGCCGCGGGTGCGCTGGTCTCGATGAGTATCGAGATGCTCCAGAGCGGGGTCCCGGGCCGGGTCGTCGACGTGGACTCGGTGCTGCTCAACACCCTCGGCGTGCTGCTGGCGCACGCTGCCGTCGTACCGGCTCTGCGGGCGCGGATGCGCCGCTCACAGGCCGTTTATCAGGGGGACACCCCGAGGATTTCCAGGGTCGGGCTCGGCCCGTGGACCGACGTTCTGTCCGCGGTCCAGCGGGAGTATTGAGGCATCGCAAGAAAGCGGTCCCGACGAAGGAGAACCTCATGAGCGCCCTGGTCCGCCCCCGTGACGGCCGTTGGATCGGTGGAGTCTGCGCCGGACTCGCACGGCGTTTCGGAATGTCCGCGAACACGATGCGCGCCATATTCGCGGTCTCGTGCCTGCTGCCCGGCCCGCAGTTCCTGATCTACATCGCGCTGTGGGTGCTGCTGCCGAATGAGAAGTCCACCTCGGCCGCCTGGTAGCGGGGCCGCCGCTCAGCCGGCCTTCCCGACCTTCTCCAGCTGCTTGTCGGTCACTTCCTGCGGCACCTGGACCTTCTGCTGACCACCCGCCACATTGAGGGCCATCAGCCGTACGACGGTGTCGCCCTCGCGTACGACGACGAGGTGGACCTGCGCCGAGACGCCCTGGGCGGCCGCGGTCGTGGTCCAGCTGACGCTCTCGTCACCGGCCGTGCGGTAGTCGGTGGCGCGGACCTCGCGGTAGCTGCCGGTCTGCTTGTCGACCGTGGCGGAGAAGCCCGTACCGCAGGCGGCGACGGCTGCCTTGAGCCGGGCCATCAGCGCCTTGGCGTCGCTCTCGGAGTAGGAGCTGACGGAGGCGGAGACCGCGAGACCCGCCTGCTTCTGGGACCCGATGCCGCGGTTGACGGTCTCGCGCGCGGCGGGGTCCGGCTTGTCTCCCATGATGTCGGCGAGCGGCTGGCAGGCCTTCTTGTCGGCCTGCGGCTGTCCGTCCGGGGCGTTGGGGTTCTTGCCCTGGGCGGAGATCTGGTAGCCGGGCAGGTCGCCCTGGGCGAGCGCGGACCGCTCCAGCTTGGTGCCGCCGGTCTTCGGCGGGGGCGATCCGCCCGGGGCCGGGGACGCCGCGGGGGCGCCGGGCGCGCCGCCGGTGCCGGCCTCGGACCCCTTGGGGTCGGGGGACCTGCCCGTCGCGGGGGCCTCCGTGCTGCTGCACCCCACTGCGGCGAACAGCAGGGCGGGGACCAGCGCGACCAACGTCGCTCGTGCCTTCACTCGTGCCTTCATGCGCATGACCGAGAACCTCATACCCCGTGCGTCGGCGGGCAGTTGGTGGTGATCGTGGCACACCGCACGGCGGCACACACACCTCGTCGAAGGAGCGTGCGACCGCCGTGCGCGCGTTCGCCGTTTCGCTTCGGTGTCAGCCGTTGAGGGCGCCGGTGACCGGACCCAGCAGGCCGGTGACCGCGGCGGTGGGGTCGCTCGGCTGTCCCTCTTCGGCCTTCATCTGCTGCTGGCTGGTGACGCCCTCGAGCGCGCCGGTGGCGGTGCCCAGCGCGTCGGTGATGCCGATGGCGGGAACGGCGGCGGAGGCGGTACCGGCGGCGACGGCGGCGAGGGCGGCACCGACGGCGGCGGCACCGAGGAACTTGGCAGCTGACTGCTTCATGAAAGGTATTCCTTGCGACGGGGAATTGAGCGGCTCCGCAAACTAGTCACTTCAAACCCCCGCCCGCAAACATCCGTTAATACGAGAAAGCGCCCGGAAATTGCCTCTCCCGGGCGCTTTCAGTACGTCATGCCATGGCCTACGCCGAGACAGAACCGCTGGTGGAGGCGGTCTGACGGAAAAGCCACTCCGACTTCAGCTCCGCATAGCCGGGCTTGATGACCTCGTTGATCATGGCCAGTCGTTCATCGAAAGGAATGAACGCGGACTTCATCGCATTGACGGTGAACCACTGCATGTCGTCCAGCGTGTAGCCGAAGGTATCCACGAGGTGCTCGAACTCGCGGCTCATGCTGGTGCCGCTCATCAGGCGGTTGTCGGTGTTGACCGTGAGCCTGAAGTGCAGCTTGCGCAGCAGACCGATCGGGTGCTCGGCGTACGAGGCGGCCGCGGCCGTCTGCAGATTCGAGGTCGGGCACATCTCCAGGGGGATGCGCTTGTCCCGGACGTAGCTGGCCAGGCGGCCGAGCTTGACCGAGCCGTCCTCGGCGACCTCGATGTCGTCGATGATCTTCACACCGTGACCGAGGCGGTCGGCGCCGCACCACTGCAGTGCCTGCCAGATCGAGGGCAGGCCGAAGGCCTCGCCCGCGTGGATCGTGAAGTGGTTGTTCTCGCGCTTGAGGTACTCGAAGGCGTCGAGGTGGCGGGTGGGAGGGAACCCGGCCTCGGCGCCGGCGATGTCGAAGCCGACGACGCCGTTGTCGCGGTAGCGGTTGGCCAGCTCCGCGATCTCCAGCGCGCGGGCCGCGTGGCGCATCGCCGTCAGCAGGGCGCCGACGCGGATGCGGTGGCCGTTGGCCTTGGCGCGGCGCTCGCCCTCACGGAAGCCGTCGTTCACGGCCTCGACGACCTCTTCGAGGGTCAGGCCGGCTTCCAGGTGCTGCTCGGGGGCGTAGCGGATCTCGGCGTAGACGACGCCGTCCTCGGCCAGGTCCTCGGCGCACTCGGCGGCGACGCGGTAGAGGGCCGCCTTCGTCTGCATGACCGCGCAGGTGTGCGCGAAGGTCTCCAGGTAACGCGGCAGGGAGCCGGAGTCGGCGGCCTCGCGGAACCAGATGCCGAGCTTGTCGGCGTCGGTCTCGGGGAGGTTCTCGTAGCCGACCTCGCGGGCCAGCTCGATGATGGTCCCGGGACGCAGTCCACCGTCGAGGTGATCGTGCAGGAGCACCTTGGGAGAACGACGGATCTGATCCGGGGTCGGCAGGTTGGGGGTCTCGCTCGTCATCTGCGCACTCTACTCCTACGCGCGTAGAGCGTCGTGTCCCCGGCGGGCGTCGATATGTAACAGAGACCGCGCGGACGGATGGCGTACACCCGAAGGTCTGAGACTGTTCCGCCATGGCACAGCATGCGCCGCCGGCGCGCGGGGCCCGCCTGGGGCGGGCGGCCGGCGCGAGAACCGGCTCGGATCCGACGCGAAGCCCGGTCAACGGGGTGGTGCTCCTGCTTCCCGGGGCGTCCAGATTCTCCCCCGGTCCCCTGCGTCCGCTCGCGCGGGCGCTGGCCCGGGCGGGCGGTAGGGACGGCCTGGTCACGCACGCTGTCGTCCATGGCGGGGAGTCCCCGCGGGAGGAGCAGGCGCGGTGGGCGGCGGAGGAGGTGGTGCGGCGGTACGGGGACGTGCCGGTGTGCCTGGCCGGCTACGACGCGGGGGGTCTGGCCGCGCTGCGGGCGGCGGGCCACGAAGCCGTCAACTCGGTTCTGGCACTGGCCCCCTGCCTGGCGGAGGGGACGCCCGCCGACTCCCCTGAACCGGTGAAACAGCTCTCCGGGCGGCAGGTGCTGATCGTGCACGGCACGAACGACGCGCGCAGCGACCCGGAGATCTCCTTCCGGCTCGCGGAGCGCGCGAAGAAGGCGAACCGGTCGACATGCCGGTTCGAGGTGCACTCGGACGGCCACAACCTGCGCGAGCACCAGACGGAAGTGGTCGCGCTGGGCGTGGACTTCGTCCTGGGCGCGGTCTTCTCGGGGCGGTACTCGCGTCCCGTCACGGACGCCCTGGCCGCGCCGCCGCCGCTGGGTCTGAGGATGCCGCTGGCCTCGGGGTTCGGGAGGTCGCTGCGGGGGTGAGGCCCTCGGTGCGGCGCGGGCCCGTACGGATGCCGCGCCGCGGGCCCGCGGCGTACCGTGAGAAGTGGACTCGGGGTGCTCGCATCATTCCCGGAGGCGATCCGTCATGGCCGCGATCGACCGCAGGACCTTCGACGAACCGGACGAGACGAGGCCGTTCGCCGACGGCATGGGCCGGCTGGATCTCGTGGACACGGGGGACGGCGCCGTCGGACGGGCCGTCTTCGAGCCGGGCTGGAAGTGGTCGGAGCACATCAAGCCGCTGGCCGGGACGGACAGCTGCCGGGCCGACCACACCGGGTACGTCGTGAGCGGCCGTATGAAGGTCGTCATGGACGGCGGGGAGAGCGCCGAGTTCGGTCCCGGCGACTACATGCGGGTGCACCCCGGGCACGACGCCTGGGTGGTGGGCGACGAGCCGTGCGTGGCGCTGGACTGGACCGGCTTCTCCGACTACGCGAAGCCCACCGGCTGACGGGTGCGCCCGCGGCCGCGCCGCGCCCCCGTACGCGCGCCGGTCCGTCCGTACCCGCCGTTCCGCCCCCTCTCGGTCGGATGGCACGGATGGACCGGCGCGACTGCGTTCCCCCTTCACGCCGTGTGACCACTGTGCCTCGCCGGCCTGTGCCGAATGGGTCCTCTCAGGCGTCGTCTTGCCGCCTTGCGGGAACACGAGGGGTTTACGAACCGGTCCGGACCGGGACGAATACGCACATGCCAGCCGAGGAGACCGGATCGTCCGGGACGCCGTCCGGCGCGACGTCCGGGGCGGCCGGTGTGTCCGGGGAGCTGTCCCCCGCCGCCCGGCGCCTGTACGCGTACGCCGTCGAGCGGCACGCCTTTGACGCCGACGAGGCCACGCGGGCCCTCGGCGTGCGCGCGGCCGCCGCGATCACCGAGCTGGCCGCGGCGCATCTGCTCCAGCGGGCGCCGGGCGGGGGGCCGGACCGGTGGAGCGCGGTGGCACCGCGGGCGGCGGCGGCCCGGGCCCTGGCCCCGCTGGCCCTGCTCGTACGGGAGACCCACGACGAGATGGACCGGCTGCGGGGCCGGCTGGAGGCGCTCGTACCCGCGTACGAGGCGGGCACCGCGCACCGGGACCTCAGCGGGGCGGGACATCTGGAGCTGGTCACGGACCTCGGCGCCGTAAGGGGTCTGATCGCGGAGCTGGCCGCGGCGTGCGAGCAGGAGCTGCTGACCTCGCAGCCGGGGGGCGGCCGTCCTCCGGAGACCCTGGAGGAGTCAATCGGACGAGACGAGTCGCTGCTGACCCGCGGGGTCCGGATGCGGACGATCTACCAGCACACCGCCCGGTACTCGCGGCCCACGGCGGCGTATGTGGAGCGGGTGACGGCGCTGGGCGCGCAGGTGCGCACGCTCGGCGACGGGCTGATGCGGATGCTCGTGTTCGACGGGCGTACGGGCCTGATGTCGGTGCCGGACCGCAGCGGGGCGGCGCTGGTGGTGCGCGAGCCGAGCGTCGTGCACTTCATGACCGCGGCCTTCGAGCGGTCCTGGCTGGGGGCGGAGCCCTTCCCCACGTCGGTGAGCCCGGAGGCGGCGCGGTCGATCTCGGACGAGCTGCGGCAGACGATCGTCCGGCTGCTGTCGGAGGGCCTGGAGGACAAGGTGATCGCACGCCGCCTCGGCATGTCGGAACGCACCTGCCAGCGCCACATCGCCGAGATCATGCGGGCGGTGGGCGCCAAGTCCCGCTTCCAGGCCGGGTACTTGCTGTCGCCGCACCCCGCCCCGACCCCCGCCCCGCCTGACCCGCCCGACAGGGCCTAGTACGGCCCGGGTCCGCTGTACCGGTCGTAGTAGGCGCGCAGCTCCGGGCGGCGGATGTCGGGGAGGTGGGCAAGGGTGTCGCTGAAGGCCCGGTCGTGGGGGTAGAAGCCGCGCCAGCGGTGCGGCGGCACGACGTAGTCGTCGCGCAGGACGCCTTCCGGGAGGGTGCCGGTCGCGGGCCGCGGCGAGGTCTCCGCCGGGAGTACCAGGTGGGCCCAGACCCCGATGTCCAGCGGCACCACGGGCGCGGTGCCGTGCGGGGGCCGCCACGGCTCGCCCGTGACCGGGTGGCGGGGCACGAGGAGGACCTCGCCTGTGCCGGACGGGGGCACGGGCCTGCCCGGCCCCGCGAGGCGGGCGGTGAGTACCGGGGGACCTGCGGGCAGGTAGTCGGCGACGGTGTCACCGACCAGGCCGGCGAGGGGGCCGGGCAGCTCCACGGGGCGGCCCTCGCAAGCCACCACCAGGTGCGCGAGGGCCACCGGGACGGCGGCCTCCCAGCGGCGGCTGCGAGAGCCGTCGAGTTCGACGGGCGCCACTGCGCAGGTCCGCAGGTCCAGCTCGTCCCAGTCGGGGACCGGGACGGCGGGCAGGCCCGAGGGCACACGCCGCACGGCGTCGGGCTCCAGCCACACCGTCTGCCACAGCCCGCAGTCGTCCATGCGCGTCGCCACCGGGCGTCCGCAGCCCTCGCACGCCAGGTTGGGCCCGTCACGGCCGTCGATGCCCATGCAGTAGCCCTCGCACTTCTCCAGGATCAGGGCCATGCCCCGGGAGTCACCGGGCGCGATGACGATCCTGTCCCGCGACCCGAAGGACACGGAGTACTGCGGCAGGTACACGCCCTGCTCGGCCGCCAGGTCCTCCCCCACGTCGCCCCACAGCCGCCAGGGCGGGCCGGTGGGCAGGGGTTCGACGGCGTACGTCGCCGGATCCATCAGCGGGGGATGCAGCTCCTCCCACGCTCCGTAGTGAGTGTGGTCGGGGAGGGCGACCCGGGATACCGGCGCCGTCAGCTCCGTACCGCACCCGGCGCACACGAACACGTCCAAACAGCTTCCCCCAGACCCCGGCAACCCTGTTGATTCTGCTGGCCGGAGCCGGGGACGGCCATCAGTTTTCGGGGTGGCGCCCCTCCTGCGCCGCGGGCTGTTCCAGTTCCGGGATGAGGCGGCCGCGGCGGGAGAGGAGGAAGCGTTTGAACTCGGCGACCGGCGGGGTGTCGGGGTGGCCGTCGAGCCAGGCGACGCCGATCTCGCGGACGGCGCGCGGGGCGGTGACGTTCAGCTCGACCACCCCGGGGCGGGCCACGGCGGGAGGCGGCAGCAGGGCCACCCCGAGGCCGGCGGCGACCAGGCCGCGCAGGGTCTCGGCCTCCTCGCCCTCGAAGGCGACGCGCGGGGTGAAGCCGGCTTCCGCGCACAGGTCGTCGGTGATGCGGCGCAGGCCGTAGCCGGCCTCCAGGGTGACGAAGGTTTCCTCCGCGGCCTCGGCGAGGCGGATGCGCTTGCGGCCCGCGAGGCGGTGGTCGTCGGGAACGACCAGGCGCAGCCGCTGTTCGTCGAGGCGGCGGGCGACGAGGTCGGGGGCGTCCGGCAGCGGCGAGGTGAGGCAGAGGTCGAGCTCGCCGGCGCGCAGCTTCTCCAGCATGGCCTCGCCGTAGTTCTGCACGAGGGAGAAGCGCACGCGCGGGTGGTCGGCGCGGAAGGCGCGGATGAGGCCGGGTACGGTCTCGGGGCCGAGGGTGTGCAGGAAGCCGAAGGCGACCTTGCCGTAGGCCGGGTCGGCGTCCTGCTGGACGGACTCGGCGGCGTGGGCGATGCCGTCCAGGGCCTGTTCGGCGGAGGCCAGGAAGGTGCGGCCCGCCGTGGTGAGGGCGACGGTGCGGCCCTTGCGCGCGAACAGGGAGACACCCAGGTCCTGTTCGAGGCGGACCATGGCCCGGGACAGGGTGGACTGCGGTACGCCCAGTTCCTGGGCGGCGCGGGTGACGTGCTCGTGCCGGGCGACGGCGACGAAGTACGCCAGCCGGGGCGCCAGCGAAGTTGTCACCGCCATGTCTTCTACGTAACGGTTCGTCGACATCCACACCCCTGACCTCTACTGATGCACCAGTGGATCGATTATCGCGATTCTGTGCATTGGACGCATGAAAAACGCGGGTCTACCGTCGAAGGCATGCCTCCCGTTCATACCGGGGCACCCGTCATCCCGGGTGCCTCCACCGCGTCGTCCCCCGCACCGGAACCCCACTCCCCCGGCCGCCCCGGCTACCGCCGGATGAGCCTCGCGCTCTTCGCCGCCGGACTGGCGACCTTCGCCCTCCTCTACTCCACCCAGGCGCTGCTGCCCGCGATCTCCGACGACCTCGGGGTGACGGCGGGTCAGGCCAGCTGGACGGTGTCCGCGGCCACCGGCGCCCTCGCACTGTTCGTGCTCCCGCTCAGCGCGCTCTCCGAGCGGTTCGGCCGGACCCGGATGATGACCTGGTCGATGGCGGTCGCCGTCGGCGTGGCGCTCCTCGTCCCCTTCGCGCCGAACCTGGAGTGGCTGGTGGTGCTGCGCGCCGTGCAGGGTGCGGCGATCGCCGGCATTCCGGCCTCCGCGATGGCGTACCTGGCGGAGGAGGTCCGGCCCCGGGCGCTGGTGGCCGCGATCGGCCTGTTCGTGGCGGGCAACTCCGTCGGCGGCATGAGCGGCCGCCTGGTCACCGGCTGGGCGGCGCAGCTGGGCGGCTGGCGCGCGGGTCTGGCGGCCGTCGCCGTGATGGCGCTGGTGTGCGCGGTGGCCTTCCTGGTGATGCTGCCGCGGGCGCGGTTCTTCCGCCCGGCGTCGCTGAACCCGCGCGCGGTGGGCCGTACCGTCGCCGGTCACCTGCGCGATCCTCTGCTGCTGCGGCTGTACGGGATCGGCGCGCTGTTCATGACGGTGTTCGGCGCGGTCTACACGGTGATCGGCTACCGGCTGGTGGACGAGCCGTTCTCGCTCGGGCAGGGCGTGATCGGGTCGATCTTCCTGATCTACCTGGTCGGTACGGTCTCCTCCGCGGCCGCCGGCCAGCTGGTGGCGCGTACGGGGCGGCGCGGCGCGCTGTACCTGGCGGTGACCACCACGGCGCTGGGACTGCTGCTGTCGCTGTCGGACTCCCTGGTGACGGTCGTGCTGGGGCTGGTGCTGATCACGGCGGGCTTCTTCGCCGGGCACGCGGTGGCCTCGGCCGCGGTGAGCCGGACGGCGAAGGCGGGCCGTGCGCAGGCCTCCGCCCTCTACCAGTCGGCGTACTACCTCGGTTCCAGCGCGGGCGGCACCCTCGGCGCCCTCGCCTACCACGAGGCCGGCTGGGCGGCGACGGTCGGGATCGCGCTGCTCGCGGTGCTCGGCGTCGTGTCGATCACCCTGTACGGGACGCACGCGGCCCGCGCGCAGCGGCGCATACCGGCTTCCGCGGTGGGCGCGCGCTGACGGGAACTTCGCTTCCGCCGGAGGCAACCCCTGCTCGTTTTCCGGGCATTCAACACGGAGAACGAAGTGCGGTGAGCAGGGGAGGACCGGATGGGGACGCGGAGGGCGCGCGGGCGGTCGGCGCGGCGCGCGGCGGTGTGGGGCGCAGCGGCGGCGCTGGCGCTGCCGTTGGTGGTGGTCGCGGGAGGCGGTACGGCAGAGGCCGCCTCCTGCAACCTTTCCACCGGGCCGTACCAGCGCCAGGTGGAGAAGTTCCTGGGACGGCCCGTGGACGGGAGGCAGTCGGCAGCCGACTGCACGGCCGTCCGGGCGTTTCAGAGAAGCCACGGGATCAGCCCGGCCCAGGGCTACGCCGGGCCGCTGACCTGGCAGGTGATGAGCACGATGCTCGCCCAGCGGGCGGCGGGCGACACCCCGAACAGGGCGGGCGACTGCCCGGTGAACCGGGGGCGGATCGCGTGCGTGGACCTGACGCGGCAGCTCAGCTGGATCCAGGACGGCTCCGTCCTGAAGTACGGCCCCGTCCCCGTCCGCACCGGCAAGGCCGGCACGCAGACGCGGACCGGCGCGCGGAAGATCTACCTCCGCCGCATCGACCACTGGTCGACGCTCTACAACGTGTCCATGCCGTACGCCCAGTTCTTCGACCGCGGCATCGCCTTCCACTCGACCACCAAGAGCATGTGGAACCCGCCCGGTTCGGGCGGCTGCGTGAACATGCGGCCCGCCGACGCGAAGGCGTACTGGAACCTGCTCGGGAAGGGCGAGGACGTCTACGTGTACGGCCGCAAGCCGGGTACGTAGCCTCAGGCGGCCGCGGGTGCGGGGGCGGCGGAGCGGGCCGACAGCTCTTCCAGCCGGCGCAGGCCGGCGCGGCGTTGGACGAGCGAGAGGCCCGCCACCGCTGCGCCGAGCGCCAGCCAGCCCGCCGGACCCGCGGTCATCACCACGCCGGTCAGCAGCAGCGGTCCGGCGGTCTTCTGCACGGACTGGGCCATGCCAGCCACTCCGAGGTACGAGGCGCGCGCCTCCCGGGGCGCGAGGGAGACGGCGAGCTCCCAGGAGCTCACCGAGCGCATCAGCTCCGCCGCGGTGGCCAGCACCGCCGCGGCGAGCAGGGCGGCGGAGGCGGCCCAGGCCCCGCGGCCGGCCGCGGCGGCCAGCAGGCCGCAGCACAGGAGCGTGGTCAGGCCGTAGAGGGCGACCGCTCCCGTCGCCCCGCGGGCGTCGCGGACCTTGGCCGACACGCGCAGCTGGAGGACGACGACGAGCACGGTGTTGATGACCAGGAAGGCCGGGATCAGCTCGTGCGGTGCGGTGGTGCGGCTCACCAGCCAGAGCGGGATGCCGATGCCCAGGATGGAGTCGTCGAGGTTCATCGGGATGTCCAGCAGGACGAACCGGAGGTAGCCGCGGTCCCGCCAGGGACTGCGCCCCGCGGCCGGGGCCGGGGCGGCGGTGGCCTCGGTGGCGGCGTCGGGTACGGGTGCGGGTGACGGTGCGGCCACGAGTCCGCGGCCGCGCGGTTCCCGGGTGTGCCACACCAGGGCGGCGGCCACGAGGAACGACAGCGCGTTGGCCAGGATGAGCACGTGGTACGCGCCGCGGGTGCCGACGGCGAGGCCGATGGCGGCGAGGCTCGCGCCGAGCGCGTAGCCGGCGTTCGCCGAACTGCGCGACAGCGCCTGGTAGGTGGCGCGCCGCTCGCCCGCGACCCGGGTGGCGAACAGCATCTCCAGGGTCTTGGCCGCCCGGTCCCCCAGGTGGGTCACGGCCACGACGCACAGCAGGAGCGCGAAGTCGGTGACGAGGAGCAGCAGGCAGAGGGTGACCAGGCGCAGCAGGTGGGCGCCGATCAGCAGGGAGCGTACGGGGAATCGGTCGGCGAGGTGGCCCGCCAGGGGCGAGCCGGCGATGCCCGCCACCCCGGACGCGCCGAGCAGGAGCCCGACCTGTCCGGCGTCGAGGCCGATGACGAAGGTGAAGTAGAGGACGCAGGCCGCGGCCCAGACGCCGGTGCCGGCGCGGTCCAGCAGCTGGGCGAGGAGCATGATGCGCGCGTCGCGGCCGCCGGGCGGCCGCCGCAGCTGGGCCACCAGGCCGGGTTCCCGCTCCGCCCGCCGTGTCTTCCGGATCTCCCCGCCGCGCCGCATCCCGGCCCCTCCCCCGTATAGAGGTATCTCGATATCGAGATACCTGGGGAAGCCTGCCCCACAATAATCTTGACGTCAAGATACTTGATGTCGATAGATCTGGATCCGGGCGGCTCCTCGCTTCCGGCTGCCGTTGTCGGTGCCCTCGGGTAGGTTCCGAAGGAGCCACGTACGCCAGGGGGACGGACCGCCATGAGTGACCTCGCCACCACCATCAGCAGCGACCTCGACGCGGCGATGGACCGCTACCGGGTCGAACTCACCGGCTACTGCTACCGGATGCTCGGGTCCGCCTTCGACGCCGAGGACGCGGTGCAGGACACCTACATCCGCGCCTGGCGCAGCCACGAGAAGTTCGAGGGCCGCTCCTCACTGCGGTCGTGGCTCTACCGGATCGCCACCAATGTCTGCCTGGACCTGCTGAACGCGGGGAACAAGCGGGCCCGTCCCATGGACCTGACCGCCCCTCAGCACCAGTCCTCCGCCGTGCTCAACCAGCGGCCCGAGGTGACCTGGCTGGAGCCCGTCCCGGACGGCCGGGTACTGCCGCAGACCGCGGACCCGGCGGAGATGGCGCTCGCGAAGGAATCCGTACGGCTCGCCTTCGTCGCGGCGCTCCAGCATCTGCCGGCCAGGCAGCGCGCGGTGCTCATCCTGCGCGAGGTGCTGGCCTGGAAGGCGGACGAGGTCGCGCAGCTGCTGGACACCACCGTGGCATCGGTGAACAGCGCGCTCCAGCGGGCGCGGGCCACGCTCGCCGGACAGCGGGTGCGCGCGAGCGAGTCGGCCGACCCGCTGGACGCCGAGCAGGCCAAGCTGCTGGAGCAGTACCTCGCCGCCTTCGAGTCGTACGACATCTCGCGCCTGACGACGCTCCTGCACGAGGACGCCGTCCTGTCCATGCCGCCGTACGACCTGTGGCTGCAGGGCACGGCGGACATCGCGGCATGGCACCTGGGCCAGGGCATCGGCTGCAAGGGCTCCCGCCTGATCCCGACGACCGCGAACGGCATGCCGGCCTTCGGCCAGTACCGGCCGCGCGAGGACGGCCGTCCCGGGCACACCCCGTGGGCGCTGCAGGTGCTGGAGGTCTCAGACGGCCGGATCGTCGGCCTCAACGCCTTCCTCGACACGGCCCGGTGGTTCCCGCTGTTCGGCCTCCCCGAGCAGCTCGACGAGTCCTACGAGGTCCAGCAGGGCGCGTAGGGCGGGCGCGGCACCGGTCACCCGCAGCGGCCGCCCCCGCGCGGTCAGCCGCAGCCGGGCCAGCACCTCCACGGCGCCCAGGCCCGGCGCGGTGACGGCCCGCGCGTCGCACTCCACCGCGCGGGCCCCGTCCGCGTACAGGCGGGCCAGGCGCGCACACAGCGTTGCGGCGTCGCGCGCGGTCGGGGCGGGTCCGGGCAGCACGAGTCGGGTGATCTCCACGAGGGGCTGACTCCCCCGCCCGCCGGAACTCATCGCCGCGGCCGGGCAATGACCCGATGCCGCCACCGCGACTTCGACGCCCACGTCGAACCGCGCCCGGGCGAGGCCCTGCCGCGGCTCTGAACTCAGGGGCGGGGGAAGCCGAAGGTGTCGAGGGCGAGGTCGAACGGCGCCGGGATGGGGACGGCCTCCCCGAACTTGCCCGCCCACAGGACGCGGTACGCGCCGTCACCGGGCTCGCCGTACAGGTGGATCGTGGGGCTGCCGGTCGCATTCGGGTCGATGAGCAGATAGAGCGGGATTCCGGCTGCGGCGTAGCCGTTGAGCTTGGCGATGCGGTCGTGGACGGCGTTCGACCGGGAGGTGATCTCCACGACGAGTTCGGCGACGTCCGCAGGAGTGAAGTTCTCCCCCCGGGGAACGGCCTTCCTGGGGACGACCACGAGGTCCGGGATGTAGAGGCCGTCGCGACTCGGAATCGCGACGTTGAGGGTCTGGAAGACACCCCAGCCGTCCGGGACCACCGAGTACAGCCGTTGCTGTACCAGGTCCGCGATCAGGTTGTGGTCGTTGACGGGCGGTGGTGCCACGGTGACGATCCCCTCGATGATCTCCACCTTGCAGCCCTTCGGCGCGCCCGTCCCCTTCCAGAGGCCGACCGCCGAGTCCCAGTCGTCACCGCTCAAGGGCGGGTGCTCGACCGCGAGTGCGCTCATGGTGTGCTCCTCAATCGTTCGTCACCGATCCCAGCATGCCGAACGGGACCGGCGGGGGTCCACCGGTCCCGTTCATCCGAAAGGGAAGCCGCAGGTCAGGCGATGCGGTCCAGGACGATCGGCGTGGCGGAGAAGGCCGTGCCCGCCGCGGCGATGTCGAAGGAGCCGTCCAGCGCCGCCAGGGCGTAGTCGAACTTCTCCGGGGTGTCCGTGTGCAGGGTCATCAGCGGCTGGCCGGCCGTGACGGTGTCGCCCGGCTTCGCGTGCAGCTCGATGCCGGCGCCCGCCTGCACCGGGTCCTCCTTGCGGGCGCGGCCCGCGCCGAGGCGCCACGCGCCGACGCCGACACCGTACGCGTCCAGGCGGGTCAGCACACCCGACTCCGGGGCGGTGACCACGTGCTGCTCGCGGGCGACCGGGAGGGCCGCGTCCGGGTCGCCGCCCTGGGCCGCGATCATCCGGCGCCAGTGGTCCATCGCGGAGCCGTCGGCCAGGGCCTTCGCCGGGTCGGCGTCCTTGATGCCCGCCGCGTCCAGCATCTCCTTGGCCAGCGCGATGGTCAGCTCGACGACGTCGGCGGGGCCGCCGCCCGCGAGGACCTCGACCGACTCGCGGACTTCGAGGGCGTTGCCGGCGGTCAGGCCGAGCGGGGTGGACATGTCGGTGAGGAGCGCGACGGTCTTGACGCCCGAGTCGGTGCCGAGGCCGACCATGGTGCGGGCCAGCTCGCGCGCGTCCTCGATGTTCTTCATGAAGGCGCCGGAGCCGACCTTCACGTCCAGGACGAGCGAGCCCGTACCCTCGGCGATCTTCTTCGACATGATCGAGGAGGCGATCAGCGGGATGGCCTCGACGGTGCCGGTGACGTCGCGCAGCGCGTAGAGCTTCTTGTCGGCCGGGGCGAGCCCGTCGCCGGCCGCGCAGATGACGGCGCCGGTGGTGTCGAGGACGTGCATCATCTCCTCGTTGGAGAGCAGTGCGCGCCAGCCGGGGATGGACTCCAGCTTGTCGAGGGTGCCGCCGGTGTGACCCAGGCCCCGGCCCGACAGCTGCGGCACGGCCGCGCCGCACGCGGCGACGAGCGGGGCCAGCGGGAGGGTGATCTTGTCGCCGACGCCTCCGGTGGAGTGCTTGTCGGCGGTCGGACGGGAGAGGGCGTCGAAGTTCATGCGCTCGCCGGAGGCGATCATCGCCGCGGTCCAGCGGGCGATCTCGGTCCGGTTCATGCCGTTCAGCAGGATGGCCATGGCCAGTGCGGACATCTGCTCGTCGGCCACGACGCCGCGGGTGTAGGCGTCGATGACCCAGTCGATCTGCTCGGGGCTCAGCTCACCGCGGTCCCGCTTGGTCCGGATGACGGAGATGACGTCCATGTGGTGCTTCCTTCTACGCGCATAGAGAGAGGGAGGAGAGGGGATCAGGGAACAGCAAGTGCGACGGCCCTCCGCCCGGCAGGGGCGAAGGGCCGTCGGCACGGCTATCTCAGGTGACCGGGCCCGAAGGCCTGCGGCAGCATCGCCGCGAGCGGCAGGACCCCGTCCGGGGTCTCCACCAGCAGCTCGTCGCCGCCGAACTCGTACAGCAGCTGCCGGCAGCGCCCGCACGGGACGAGGATCTCGCCCTTGCCGTCCACGCACGTGAAGTGCGTGAGGCGGCCGCCGCCCGTCGCCTGGAGGGAGGAGACCAGGCCGCACTCGGCGCACAGGCCCAGCCCGTAGCTCGCGTTCTCCACGTTGCAGCCGGTCACGACGCGGCCGTCGTCCACGAGAGCGGCGGCCCCGACCGGGAAGCCCGAGTAGGGGGCGTACGCCCGGGTCATCGCTTCCCGGGCGTACGTCCGCAGGGCTTCCCAGTCCACCGCGTGCTCCTCGGCCGCGCGCTCCTCGGTCACTTGCCCTGACCCTTGCGGTACGGCATGCCGTCCGCCTTGGGCATGCGCAGGCGCTGCGCCGACAGGGCGAGCACGAGCAGCGTGGTCAGGTACGGGGCCGCGTCGACGAACTGGCTCGGCACCTGGTCGGTCGTCGCGTACCAGACGAACAGCAGGGCGGCGAAGGCCGCCGAGATGCCGGCCTGGATGTACTTCTTCTTGTAGAGCTGCCAGACGCAGACGATGACCAGCAGGATCCCGATCAGCAGCAGCATCGCGTGGACGTTCTCGGCGCCACCGCGCAGCTTGAGGCTGTCGATGAAGCCGAACAGGCCCGCGCCCAGCGCCATGCCGCCCGGCATCCAGTTACCGAAGATCATCGCGGCGAGACCGATGTAGCCGCGGCCGCCGGTCTGGCCCTCCTGGTAGATGGGGCTGGCGACCTCGGACAGGTACACGCCGCCGAGGCCGGCGAGGGCGCCGGAGACGATCACGGCGATGTACTTGTACTTGTAGACGTTGACGCCGAGGGACTCGGCGGCGATCGGGTTCTCGCCGCAGGAGCGCAGGCGCAGACCGAAGGAGGTCCGCCACAGCACCCACCAGGTGGCGGGGATCAGCAGCAGGGCCACGATGGTCAGCAGCGAGATCTCGGTGATCAGGCCGCCGATGACGCCGGCGAGGTCCGAGACGAAGAACCAGTGCTTGGCCTGGAGGTCGGCCATCCAGTCCGAGAGGCCCGGAATGGTGATCTTGGCGATGGGCTCGACCTGCGGGGACTGCTTGGAGGAGCCGCCCGGCGCCTCGGCGAACGTGAAGTTCGACAGGTACTGGGTGAAGCCGAGCGCCAGGATGTTGATGGCCACACCGGAGACGATGTGGTTGACGTTGAAGGTGACCGTGATGATCGCGTGCAGCAGGCCGCCGACGGCGCCGCCGGCGATGCCGACGAGGACACCGGTCCACGGGCCCCACTGGTAGCCGGCCCAGGCACCGAACCAGGTGCCGAGGATCATCATGCCTTCGAGGCCGATGTTGACGACGCCCGCGCGCTCGGCCCACAGACCGCCGAGACCGGCCAGGCCGATCGGCACGGCGAGGGAGAGGGCGCCGGAGACCTGGCCGACGGAGGTCAGGTCGTCGGCCCCGGAGATCATACGGACCAGCGAGACGAGTGCGAGGCCGCCCGCGATGATCAGCAGGATCCAGGGCAGGGTGAGCTTCTTGCGGCCGCCCGGGGCGGGCGCCGCCTTCTTCGTGGAAACGGTGCTGGCGCTCACGCCGCGGCCTCCTTCTCGGTCTTCATGGCGTGGCCCGCGGCCAGCTCCTCGCCGACCTTCTGCTGCTGGCGGCGGATGCCGTAGCGGCGGATCAGCTCGTAGGAGACGACGACGGCGATCACGATCAGGCCCTTCATGATCGTGCCGATCTCCCTGGCGTAACCCTCCGTGTCGAGACCGGCGGACGCCTTGTCGATGAAGGCCATCAGGAGGGCGGCGAAGAAGATGCCGATGGGGCTGTTGCGGCCGAGCAGGGCGATGGTGATGCCGGTGAAGCCCACGCCCACGGGGAAGCCGAGGTTGTACGTGTGGGTCTCGCCCAGCAGCACCGGCATGCCGGACAGGCCGGCGACGGCGCCGGAGATGAGCATCGCGGTGATGATCATCTTCTTGGAGTCGACACCGGAGGCCGCGGCGGCGGACTCGCTGGCGCCGCTGGCGCGCAGGTCGAAGCCGAAGCGGGTGCGGTTGAGCACGAACCAGTAGACGACGCCGAGGGCGAAGGCGATGAAGGTGAAGCCGTAGATCTCCCCGGAGTCGCCCATGGAGACGGCCGGGAACCAGCCGGACTCGGCGATCTCACCGGTGGTGAGGTCGTTGGAGCCCTCCACCTGCACGCCGAGGTTCTTCGGCAGGATCAGCCAGGCGATGAGGCTGGTGGCGATGGCGTTGAGCATGATCGTCGAGACGACCTCGCTGACGCCTCGCTTGGCCTTGAGGACACCCGCGATACCGGACCAGAAGGCACCGGTCAGCATCGCGACGACGACGATCACCAGGATGTGCAGCGGGCCGGGCAGCGTTACGGCCGTGCCGACCAGCGCAGAGATCATCGCGGCGAGGCGGTACTGGCCGTCGACGCCGATGTTGAAGAGGTTCATCCGGAAGCCGATGGCGACGGCCAGGGCTGCCAGGTAGTACGTGCCGGCCTGGTTGACGATGAGGATCTGGACGTCCTCGTAGCCGCCGTTCTCGACCATGATGCGCAGCGGCTCGATCGGGTTGATACCCGTCGCCGCCAGCACGATCATGGTCAGCACGAACGCGCTGACCAGCGCGAGCAGGGGCCCGGCGATGGCGAGCAGCAGCCGGTCCTTGTCGAATTTCTTCATCGGGCCTCGTCCTCCGTCGTGTCACCGTCGGCAGCGGCGGAGTGGTTGTCGGTTGCTTCCAGGTGCCCCGTGGCGGCGCCCGTCATGGCGGTGCCGAGCTCCTCGGGGGTGACGGTCGCCGGGTCGGCGTCCGCGACCAGACGGCCGCGGTAGATCACGCGCAGGGTGTCGGACAGGCCGATGAGCTCGTCCAGGTCGGCGGAGATCAGCAGCACGGCCAGGCCCTCGCGACGGGCCTCGCGGATCGCGTCCCAGATCTGCGCCTGCGCGCCGACGTCCACACCGCGGGTGGGGTGGGCGGCGATGAGGAACTTCGGGTTGTGGCTCATCTCGCGGCCGACGATCAGCTTCTGCTGGTTGCCGCCGGAGAGCGAGGCCGCGGTGACGTCGATGCCGGGCGTGCGGACGTCGTACTCGCGCACGATCCGCTCGGTGTCCTTGCGGGCCGCCTTCGGGTCGAGGATGCCCTTCTTGGAGTTGGGCGCCTCGGTGACGTGGCCGAGGATGCGGTTCTCCCAGAGCGGGGACTCCAGCAGCAGGCCGTGGCGGTGGCGGTCCTCGGGGATGTAGCCGATGCCGCCCTCACGGCGCTTGCGCACCGACATCCTGGTGATGTCCGCGCCGTCGAGGGTGATGACGCCCGCGTCGGGGGCCATCATGCCCATGAGGGCCTCGATCAGCTCCGTCTGGCCGTTGCCCTCGACACCGGCGATGCCGAGGATCTCGCCCTTGTGGATGGTGAGGTTGATGTCGTCCAGGAGGAGACGGCCGGCCTCGGCCTTCTCCAGGGTCGCGGAGTCCGGGGCGCCCGCGGGGACCAGGACCTCCGGCTCGGCGACGACGGCGTCGGAGGCGGCGACGGTCAGGCCCGAAACCTGGAGCATCGGGGTCGTGGTGACCGTGGACTCGCGGGTCTCGGGCGACGGCAGCTCCGCACCGACCATCAGCTCGGCGAGCTGCTTGGGGGTGGCGGTCTTCGGGTCGGCGGTGCCGACCGTGGTGCCGCGCCGGATGACGGTGATGTCGTCGGCGACCTTCAGCACCTCGCCCAGCTTGTGCGAGATGAAGATGACGGTCAGGCCCTCGGACTTGAGCTCGCGCAGGTTGTCGAAGAGCGCGTCCACCTCCTGCGGCACGAGCACGGCGGTCGGCTCGTCGAGGATGAGGATCTTCGCGCCGCGGTAGAGGACCTTGAGGATCTCCACGCGCTGGCGGTCGGCGACGCCGAGGTCCTCGACGAGGGCGTCGGGGCGCACGCCGAGACCGTACGCGTCCGAGATCTCCATGATCTTCTTACGGGCCTTGGCGCCGATGCCGTACAGCTTCTCGCCGCCGAGAACGACGTTCTCCAGGACGGTGAGGTTGTCGGCGAGCATGAAGTGCTGGTGCACCATGCCGATGCCGCGGGCGATGGCATCGCCGGGCGTGTTGAAGGCGACCTGCTCCCCGTCGATGGCGATGGTGCCCTCGTCCGGCTTCTGCATGCCGTAGAGGATCTTCATCAGGGTCGACTTGCCGGCGCCGTTCTCACCGATCAGGGCATGGACCGTGCCCTTGCGGACGGTGATCGCGATGTCCTTGTTGGCGACGACGCCGGGGAAGCGCTTGGTGATGCCGTGCAGTTCTACGGCGGGGGGCGGGCTGGACGCGTTGATGACGCACTCTCCTTGGCGCGAAAGGAGCGGAAGGCAGGGAGGACAGGGCGGGGAGTGAAAGTATCGCGTCCACGATGCTTCTACGCGCGTAGCACTGTCGGAAGTGAAAACTCGCGGCCACAAAGGCTGCTTGGTCACAGACTAGTGATCACAGAATGAGGCTCGGGGCCCGGGAGCGACATCGGTCGCTTCCCGGACCCCGGAGACCCAGGACTACATGTCGCAGACTGCCTTACGGGGCGGTCTTGACAGTGATCTTCTTGGCGATGATGTCGGCCTTGGCCTTCTCCACCGCGGCGATGAGGTCGGTCATCTCCTTGTACTTCGGGTTGGAGTCGGCCAGGCCGACGCCGTCCTTGTCCAGGCCGTAGCGGATCTCACCGGTGGTGGGCTTGCCGTCCTCGACCGACTTGATCAGGTTGAAGACGGAGTCCGAGACGTCCTTGGTGACCGAGGTCAGGATGGAGTCCTTGTACTTCGCCAGACCGGCCTGGTTGTACTGGTCGGAGTCGACGCCGATGGCCCACTTGCCCTTGGTGGACGCGGCCTCGATGGCACCGGAACCGGCCAGGCCGGCGGCGGCGTAGATCACGTCGGCGCCCGCGTCGAGCTGGCCCTGCGCGGCGGCCTTGCCGAGGTCGGGCTTGGCGAAGCCGTCGAAGTTCGGCGGCTGGGTCAGGTACGCGGAGAGCACCTTGGCGTTCGGGTTGGTGTCCTTGACACCCTGGGCGAAGCCCGCCTCGAACTTCTTGATCAGCGGAACCTCGACGCCGCCGATGAAGCCGACCGTGCCGGTCTTGGACGCCTTGGCGGCGGCGACGCCGGCCAGGTAGGAGCCCTGCTCCTCGTTGAAGACCATGTTGGCGACGTTCGGGCCGGTCACCGAGGTGTCGTCGATGATGCCGAACGTGGTGTTCGGGAACTTCGGCGCGACCTTCTTGATGGCCGGGGCGTAGGCGAAGCCGACGCCGATGACCGGGTTGTTGCCCTTGCGGGCCAGCTCGGTGAGGCGCTGGACCTTGTCGGCCTCGCCCTCGCCGTCGGTGGGCTCCGCCTCGGCGCCCTTGATCTTGAGGTCCGTCTCGGCCTTCTTCAGACCGGCGTAGGCGGCGTCGTTGAACGACTGGTCGCCGCGGCCACCGATGTCGTACGCGATGGCTGCGGACTTCTGACCACCCGACTCCGAGGGGGAGGCGGCAGCGTCAGAGGACTTCTTACCGCCACAGGCGGTGGCCGAGAGGGCCAGCGCCGCGGACGCGATGCCCACGGTGGCGATCCTGGTGATCCGGCGCAAGGGGAGGCTCCTTAAAAACCTGACCGAAGCGCCACGACCGGCGCTGGTTTCGCGGCGATCGTAACGCGCGTAGATGTCAGTTAAAGGCCCGTTCATGAGTCGTTATCGGATCGTCGCGAACCGGACAGTGACCGATCGGTGACTGCCAACGCGTCCAGCCCTTGTGTACCAAGGGCCGGACGCGTCCGCGGGGAGGCTCGCCGATGCTGTAAGGAGCGGGGCGCGATCGCTACCTGGAAGGCGGCGTACGGCGGCCGTCGATCAAGGCGGCGGCGGTGAAGAACTCGACGCCGAAGGCGATCGCGTCCTCGTCCACGTCGAAGTCCCCGCGGTGCAGATCACGCTTGGCGGTGTCGCCCGGCGCGCGCACGCCCAGGCGTGCCATGGCTCCCGGGACGTGCTCCAGGTACCAGGAGAAGTCCTCCCCGCCCAGGCTCTGCTCGGTGTCCTCGACCGACTCGGCCCCACAGCGGGCCCCCATCGCCTCGCGCAGCAGCTCGGTGATCACCGGGTCGTTGACCACAGGCGGCACGCCGCGCACGTGGTTGATCTCGAACTTGGCCCCGTGCATGGTCGCGATCTCGTCGATCGCCGCGTGGATCATGTCCGGCGCCTCGTGCCAGGCCGCCAGGTCCAGGCACCGAACGGTTCCGGACAGCTCGGCGTGCATCGGGATCACGTTGCAGGCGTGCCCGGCCTCGATGCGGCCCCAGGTGACGGACATGCCCGAGCGGGCGTCCATCCGGCGGGCGAGCAGGGCGGGGGCGTCGACGGCCACCCGGGCGGCGGCGGTCACCAGGTCGGTGGTCAGGTGCGGCCGCGCCGTGTGCCCGCCGGAGCCGGTGAGGGTGACCTCCAGCCGGTCGCAGGCGGAGGTGATGGGGCCGGGCCGCAGTCCGATCCGGCCGGCGTCGACCCGGGGGTCGCAGTGCACGGCGACGATACGGCCCACGCCGTCCAGCACCCCGGACTCGATCGCGTCGGTGGCACCGCCGGGGAGCACCTCCTCGGCGGGCTGGAAGAGCAGCCGCACGGGCCGCGGCAGGAGACCCTGCCGGTCGAGCTCGGCGAGGACGAGGCCGGCGCCGAGGACGACGGCGGTGTGCACGTCGTGGCCGCAGGCGTGGGCGCGGTCCGGGAAGGTCGAGCGGTACGCGACGTGCGTCTTGGTGTCGGGAATGGGCAGGGCGTCGATGTCCGCGCGCAGGGCCAGCATCGGCCGGCCCCCGTCCCAGGTACCCACGTCACAGATCAGGCCGGTGCCGGACTTCAGGACCCGTGGTCGGAGGCCGGCTTGCTCGAGCCTGGCCTTGATCGCCGCGGTGGTGCGGAATTCCTGGTGCCCGAGCTCCGGGTGCATGTGCAAGTCCCGGCGGAAGGCGATCAGTTCGGTGCGCAGGTGGTCCGGAAGTTTGCCGGGCAGCTCGGGCCGGTCGGACGTGACGGGCTGGAGGGTCTGGGACTCGCGGGACATCAACTGGTTCACCCGTTGAAGGGTAGGCCCACGGATGGGTCAACTGGCCGGGGATCACGAAAAGTTCATGCCGTTAGGGGAAAGAAACCCAGCCTCTGGACGCATGACCGGGTGAGCCCGGGGGTAAACTCGCGCGCTCATCCGGCCTTGGGCGCCGCCTGGGCAGGCAGTCTGTGCACATCACGGGCGGTGTCGGTGACCCCCGCGAGGAAGCTGCGGGCGCGCGGGGACGCGGAGCCGGTGAGCCAGGCCGGGTCCACATCGCATACGGCGACCGTGACACCTGTACCGGTCAGGGCGTACGGCAGGGTGTGGACGACCGTGGACGGAAAGCTGAGGATCGTCCGGCCGACGGGACCCCGACGGGCGATCAGTTCCAGTGGCAGGTCCGGGCGTACGATCTCCAGCCCGGTCGCCCGGCTCAGCGCGCGCAGCTTCTCGGGGGACTCGCGGCGGTGGGCGAAGTAGCGGGTGGCGCCGTGCTCCAGGGCGAGGGAGCGGACCGCGTCCAGGTAGCGGTCGGGGTCCACCACACCGGTCTCCACGAGCGAGGTGCCGACGAGGTCGGTGCCCCTGGTCAGCCGGGGCGGGCCGAAGTGGGCGCGGGTCCAGGCGAACTCGTTGGCCCGCAGGGTCATCCCGCCGTGGGGGGCGACCGGCATCGAGGTGAACAGCTCGACGCGGCGCTCAGCCCCGGGGCCGGCGGCGCGGTCCGGGACGAAGCGGCGTCGTGCGGCCGCCGAGACGGGCGCGTACACCAGCTCGCGGACGCGGCCGGGCAGTCCTCCGCCGCCGACCCGGTGCCAGCGGACGAGGCGTTCGCCGCGGGCGGTCTGCGCGACGAACTCCATGGTGGCGGTGCCGTCGTCGACCACGACGAGTTCCTCGGCGCGCACCAGGGTGAGCAGGAGCTGGACGTAGCGCGAGAAGGGGTCGCCGATGACGACGGTGCGCGCCGCGCGGACGTCGCCCGCCAGGGCGGCGAGCGCCCGCAGCGGCGCGAGGCGGCTGCCGCGCGCCTCCTGCCACTGCACGTCGCACCCCTCGTCCCGGGCCAGTGCCGCCATCCGGCGCAGCTGGCCGCGGGACATGGGGTCGGTGGGCGGCAGGACGACGATCCGCACGGGTGCGAGCGTGTCGGCCGGGCGGGGGCCGGGCTCCGCCGCCCGTCCGGCGGCGCGGCGGCCGCGCTGGCTCGGTACGCCGTCCAGCGGTCTGTCGGCGGCGGTGCCGCGCGCGTACGCCCATTCCAGCACGTTGAGGAGTTGGACCGGGCTCTCTACGAACGCCAGGGTGGAGGCGGAGGTGCTCACACGTACTCCTTCACGTGGGGCTGGACCGGTGCGCGCCAGGGCGTGTCCGCGAAGGACACCTCCTAGACGGCTGCCAGCTCGCCGCGGACGCGGCGGAGCTTCTTCATGGGGCCGAGCTCGGAGTCGTAGACCCGCTTGACCCCGTCGCCGAGGGCGGTCTCGATGGTGCGGATGTCGCGGACCAGACGGGCCAGGCCGCCGGGCTCGACGGAGGCGGCCTGGTCGGAGCCCCACATCGCGCGGTCGAGGGTGATGTGACGCTCGACGAAGGTGGCGCCGAGGGCGACGGCAGCGAGGGTGGTCTGCAGGCCCGTCTCGTGGCCGGAGTAGCCGATCGGGACGTTGGGGTACTCCTCGCGCAGGGTGTCGATGACCCGCAGGTTGAGCTCCTCGGCCTTGGCCGGGTACGTCGAAGTGGCGTGGCAGAGGAGGATGTTGGCGCTGCCGAGGACCTCGACCGCGTGGCGGATCTGCTGCGGGGTGGACATGCCGGTGGACAGGACGACGGTGCGGCCGGTGGCGCGCACGGCGCGCAGCAGTTCGTCGTCGGTGAGCGAGGCGGAGGCCACCTTGTGGGCGGGGACGTCGAACTTCTCCAGGAAGGCGACGGCCTCGGTGTCCCACGGGGAGGCGAACCAGTCGATGCCGCGCTTGGCGCAGTGCTCGTCGATGGCGCGGTACTCGTCCTCGCCGAACTCGACCCGGTGGCGGTAGTCGATGTAGGTCATCCGGCCCCAGGGGGTGTCGCGTTCGATGTCCCACTGGTCGCGCGGGGTGCAGATCTCCGGGGTGCGCTTCTGGAACTTCACGGCGTCGCATCCGGCCTCGGCGGCGGCGTCGATGAGAGCGAAGGCGTTGCCGAGGTCGCCGTTGTGGTTGATGCCGATCTCGCCGACGACGTAGACGGGGTGGCCGGGGCCGGCGGTGCGCGCTCCGAAGGAACGCAGGCGCGGGTCGGGGAGGGAGGTCGTCATGGCAGGGGGCGTCCTTCGGTGCGGGGGTGTACGGGGGGCGTGGGGTGTGGGCCTCGGGTCGGCGGGGGCGCCGGGGCGCGGGTCGAGCAGCGGGGCGAGGAGCCGGGCTCGGGCCAGGTCGTGCGGGTCGTCGATCTCCAGGACCCGGGCGGGGTCGGTGGGGACCGGCAGGGTGCGGCCGAAGAAGCGGTGGCGGGCGGTGCGGAAGCCGGCGGCGTCCATGGCGTAGGCGGCGCCGGTCTCCAGCAGGTCCTGTGGCCGGTCCTGGCGGCGGGGCCGGTACGCGGGGTCGTGGTTGACGCCGGTGCCGCAGCCGTCGGGGGCGTCCCGCCAGAGGAAGCCGTGGAAGGGGGCCACGGTCAGGGCCGAGTCGGCCGCCCCGGAGGCGACGGCCACGGCGACCGACTCGACGTCGGAGGTCGTGAGGAAGGGGCTGGTGCACTGGACGAGGAGGACCACGTCCACGGTGAGCGAGTGCAGTTCCTCGAAGGCCGAGAGTGCGTGCAGGACGGCGGCCTCGCTGCTCGCGGTGTCGCCGGAGATCGCGGTGGGGCGGGCGATCACGTCGGCGCCCGCGGCGCGGGCGGCCCCGGCGATGGCCTCGGAGTCGGTGGAGACCACCACGTCGGTGACGGTCGGCGCGGCCCGGCAGGCCAGGACGGCGCGGGCGACGAGCGGGGTGCCGGCGACCTCGGCGAGGTTCTTGCCGGGGACCCCCTTGGAGCCGCCGCGGGCGGGAATGACGGCAAGGACCCTCACAGCTCCCCCAGCCTGCGGATCACCGGGGCGACGCGCTGCACCCCGTGGCGGTACACCCCGCGGGCGGCCTCGCGCAGGTGGGTGCGGAGCCGGCGGCGCAGCCGGGACTGCCCCGCCTCGGGCCGTGCGGCGCCGGGCTGCGGGGTGCCGTCGGGGGCGAGGCGGTGCCGGGCGAGGATGCCGGGCAGGTATCCGGGGGCGGTGGTGAGCGTGTAGTAGGGCGCGGGCGCGGGCAGTCGCGCTGCGGCCAGCAGCCCGGCGACCTTGGCGCGGGCGAGCGCGTAGGGGTCGTGGGCGTCGTGGACGGACGCGCCGTGGGCTGCGACGTCCTCGCCCGTGGTGGGCACGGCGGACGCGGGCACGGCGGACGCGGGCGTGCCCGCAGGCACGGCGGAGACCGGCGTCGCCGCGGGCGGTGCGGGCGGGCCGGCGGCGGACCCGTGGAAGGCGGCGGGCCCGGGGCTCGTTGCGCCGGTCGCCCGGGCGGCGTGCCCCGGTGCGGGCAGGGCGGCCCAGGCGTCGGGGCCCACGGCCGCCGGGCGGACGCCGTGGGCCGCGAGCCAGACCGGGTCGCCCTCCGGGAGGAGTCCCGCGTCGAGCTGGTCCCACGAGGCCAGGCAGCCGGAGCCCAGGAAGTGGTGGTTGCCGAGTGCCTCGCGGATGCCGAGGTCGGTGAGGACGGCCGTCGGGATGGAACGGTGCAGGGCTTCCAGGGCGGCCGTGGAGGAGACGGTGACCAGCAGGTCGGCGCCGTCCAGCACCTCGCCCATGTTCCCGTAGACCAGGCGGCAGTTGGCGGGCAGTCCGCCGCGGACGCGCTCGGCGAGCCGCTGGTAGGGCTGCTCCTCCAGGTGCGTGGTGTGTTCCCCGGGCTTGCTGCGCAGCTTGATCAGCACCTCCCGGGCGGGGTGCTTGCGGGCGTGGCCGACGGCCCGTTCCAGCAGGTAGGCGCGGTCGGCGCGGCTGTCGGGCACGGAGGGCTGCACGGCGAAGACCACCGTGTGGGCCCGGCTCCCGGCCGGCTCGTACGGCGCCCCTCCCAGAAAGGGCAGCGCGGTCTCGGTGACGGCGCCGGCGTCGGCGCCGACCCCCTCGTACACGGCGCGGAAGCGCTCCGCGTCGTGGCGGGAGTTGGCGAGGACGAGGTCGGCGCCGTGCCGCAGCAGCAGCCCGTCGGCGAGCTTCTCGTACACGACCCCGACGTATCCGGTGACGAGTACGGGGCGCCGGGCAGGGGCGGGCCACAGGGCGCGGGCCCCGTGCAGGACGGCCTGGACGGCCCCGCCGACGAGCGCGAGGACGACCACGTCGTAGCGCTCGCGTCCGATCTCGGCGAGGAACTCGGCGCAGGTCACCTCGGCCGGCCGGGCGGCCCCCACCCCCACCTCGCCGAGCTGGCGCGCGGTGGGCGTGGCCCGGCCGCGCAGCAGGTATCCGGTGAGCTGGTGGTCGGGCACGAGACGGCGGGCGGTGGTGGCGCCCCATTTCCATCTCGTGTCGGAATCGGCGAGTACGGCGACGCGTTTGCGTTCTGGCACGCGGCAGAAGCTATTCCGCCTTTTCGGTGATCGGCCCAACGAACGCACAACAGCGGGTTAACAAAGCGTCGACTGAATGCGAAAGCGTGCGGGTTAACCCGCCCGCCCCGCGCCGTTCACATGAAATCCGCATCCGGGCCACGGTGAATGCCGGGCGGCGTCCTAATGTCTCGCGGGTGCCCAAGCTCTCTGTTGTCGTGCCGTTCTACAACGTCCGGACATACGCGCCGGACGCCCTGCGGAGTCTCGAACTGAACGCCCGGGAGGATTTCGAGTTCCTGCTCGTCGACGACTGCTCGACGGACGGGACGGCGGACCTGCTGGAACGGGCGGCGGGCGAGCTGCCCGGGGCGGTGCACCTCAGACACGCGAGCAACGGCGGCCTGGCCACCGCGCGCAACACCGGGCTGGACGCGGCCCGCGGCGAGTACCTCGCCTTCCTGGACGGGGACGACTGGCTCGCCCCCGGCCACCTGGCCCGGATGCTGGCCGCCATGGAGGCGCTGGGCTGCGATTTCATCCGTACCGACCATGTGCGCTGCACCGGCCGGTCGCGGAGCGTGCAGCGGGTCCCCTTCGGTCCGCAGTCCGTCGTCACCGATCCGCGCGGCGCGATCCTGCCCGCCGACCGGGCGACCTCGGTGGACTATCCGTACGCCTGGGCCGGCATGTACCACCGGCGGCTGCTGGAGCGCGGCCTGCTGCACTTCACCGACGGGCTGCGCACGGCGGAGGACCGGCCGTGGATCTGGCGGCTGCACCGGGAGGCCGATTCCTTCGCGGCGGTCGGGCTGCCCGGTGTCTTCTACCGGCGCGGTGTTTCCACGTCGTTGACGCAGATCAGGGACGAACGGCAGCTCGATTTCATCCGGGCATTCGATCAGGTCCTCGCCGAGGTCGCCGCCGATCCGGAATCCGAACTGCTCCTGCCGAAATCCGTACGAACGTACTGCGCCATTATCGCGCACCATTTCGGATCCATCGAAAGGTACGAACCGGCCGTGGCAAAGAAACTCCGCCTGATGAGCGCGGCCGCGCTCGGCCGCATGCCCCAGGACGTGCTCGACCGGGTCCTGGACTCGATGGACGCCGAGCGCTCCACGCTCCTGCGCCGCCTGCGCGGCGGCCGCCGCATCCCGTCGGGGGCGACCGCCTGATGCTCACCCAGATCTTCCTGGCCTCCACCCTCTACGGCGCGGCCACGCTCGCGGCGGGCGTCGACGCGGGCTGTTTCCCGGCCGCGGGCCGCCGGATCCTGCTGACCAGCAACCACGCCGTCACCGCCGAGGTGGCCCCGGGCCTGGCCGGCGCGCCGGGTTTCGCCGCCCTGCGCACCCGCTTCGACGAGGTGCTCGACTGGAACGCCGTGATCGAGCCGCAGCACCCGAGCTCCTGGGCCCCGCGCGCCGAGGACGTACCGATCTGGGAGCGGCACCTGCGGGCGCTGTGGGGCCTCGGCGAGGACCGGGTCGAACTGGTCGTGGAATCCCTCCAGGTACCGCCGGCCCAGTCCCTGTGCCGGCTCTTCCCCGGTGCGGCGGTCGATGTCTACGCCGACGGGCTGATGAGCTACGGCCCCACCCGCTTCCGCCTCGACCCGCAGCTCGGGATGCGGGTGCGCCGGGTGCTCCACCTGGACCTGGTGCCCGGCCTGCAGCCGCTGCTGCTGACGGAGTTCGGGGCGCGCCGGGAGCTGGTGCCCGCCGAGGCCTTCCTGAGGGTCCTCGCGGAGCTCCCCCCGCACGGTCCGGACCTGGACGGCGTCGGGGAGTCCCCGGCCCTGCTGCTGGGCCAGTACCTGTCGGCGCTCGACCTGATGACCCCGGACGAGGAGGAGGAGCTGCACGCCTCGATGGTCCGGGGCGCCTTCGCGCTCGGCCACCGGGAGCTGGTCTTCAAGCCGCACCCCGGCGCGCCGGCCGAGTACGCCCGCCGGGCCGTGGCGGAGGCCGGACGGCTCGGCGCCCGGCTCACCGTGACGAGCAGCCCGGTCCTGGCCGAGACCCTCTACCGGCTGCTGCGCCCGGCGCTGGTCGTCGGCTGCTTCTCCACGGGCCTGCTGACCGCCGCCACACTGTACGGGCTGCCCGTCGCGCGCACCGGTACCGGGGCCGTACTGGCCCGCCTGGACCCGTACCCGAACAGCAACCGGGTGCCGCTGGTGCTGGTGGACTCGCTGCTGCCGGACCTGGCGGACCCGGAGGCGGTCCGCGCCTGGACGCCCGCGTCGCTGGAGCGGGCCGGAGCGGAACGGGCCGGGCTGCTGACCGCCGTCGGGTTCACCATGCAGCCGCAGATCCTGGCGGCGCGGCGGGACGCGGCCGAGGCGTACCTGGCCGCGCACCTGACCCCCGGCACCTGGCCGTACTTCACACGGCGCCGGCTGACGGCGCTGGGGCTGCCCGGCGGCATCCCCGCCCAGCTGTCGTTCCTGCCGCGCAGCCGGACCGTGCGGCGCGTGGCCCGGACCCTGCGCCGTGTCCTGAACTGACGACCCAGGGCGCTCGGCCGACTCAGCTGACCGCGAGCTTGGCCGCGAAGCCCAGGAACAGCACGCCCGCCGCCGAGGTCGCCCCGGCCGACAGCCGCTTGCGGCGGCGGAAGGCCTCCGAGAGGCGGGTGCCGCCGAATATCAGCAGCGTCAGGTAGAGGAAGCTGCCGGTCTGCAGCAGCCCGGAACACCCCGGCGGCGGCCTTGTAGCCCGTGCGCACACCGCGGCGGGCGGCGACGGACAGCACGTAGAGCGAGTTCGGTCCCGGCAGGAGAATGATCAGGACAAGGCCGGCGAGGTAGGTCGGCAGATCGATGACACCCAGCATGCGCAGGAGTGTCCCATGGGGACACACCTGACAGTCCAGTCGGTTTCACCATGTGGAACCGGTGGGCTCGTACGTCCCCCACACCTCCCGCAGCGTCCCGCACACCTCCCCCACCGTGGCCCGTGCGCGCAGCGCCTCCTTCATCGGGTACAGCACGTTCGCGGTGCCCGCCGCCGCCTCCCGCAGGGCCGCGAGCGCCGCCGTCACCGCCGCCGCGTCGCGCTCCGCCCGCAGCCGTGCCAGCGCCGCGCACTGCCGCTCCTCGATCGCCGGGTCCACGCGCAGCGGCTCGTACGGCTCCTCGCGCTCCAGTGCGAAGCGGTTGACCCCGACCACCACCCGTTCGCCGCTGTCGGTCTCCCGCGCGATGCGATAGGCGTTCCGCTCGATCTCCGCCTTCTGGAGGCCGGCCTCGATGGCGGCCACCGCTCCGCCCTGCTCCTCGACACGCCGCATCAGGCCGAGGGCCGCCGCCTCCAGTTCGTCCGTCATCCGCTCCACCGCGTACGACCCGGCGAAGGGGTCCACGGTGTGGGTGACGTCCGTTTCGTGCGCGAGGACCTGCTGGGTGCGCAGGGCGAGGCGGGCCGACTTCTCCGTCGGGAGCGCGATCGCCTCGTCGAAGGAGTTGGTGTGCAGCGACTGGGTGCCGCCCAGCACCGCGGCCAGCGCCTGCACGGCGACGCGTACGAGGTTCAGCTCGGGCTGCTGTGCGGTGAGCTGGACGCCGGCGGTCTGGGTGTGGAAGCGCAGCATCATCGACCTGGGGTCCCGCGCCCCGAACTCCTCCCGCATGACGCGGGCCCAGATCCGCCGGGCGGCGCGGAACTTCGCGACCTCCTCCAGCAGGGTGGTGCGGGCGACGAAGAAGAAGGAGAGCCGCGGCGCGAACTCGTCGACGGCCATCCCCGCCGCGAGGGCGGTACGGACGTAGGCGATGCCGTCGGCGAGGGTGAAGGCCACCTCCTGCGCGGGTGAGGCGCCGGCTTCGGCCATGTGGTAGCCGGAGATGGAGATGGTGTTCCACCGGGGGATCTCGGTCCGGCAGTAGCGGAAGGTGTCGGCGGTCAGCCGCAGCGACGGCTCGGGCGGGAAGATGTACGTCCCCCGGGCGATGTACTCCTTCAGGACGTCGTTCTGGATCGTCCCCGTCAGCTGCGCGCCCGTAATGCCCTGTTCCTCCGCGACCAGCTGGTAGAGCAGCAGCAGGAGCGCGGCGGGCGCGTTGATCGTCATCGAGGTGGAGACACGGTCGAGGGGGATGCCGTCGAACAGGGTCCTCATGTCGTCGAGCGAGTCGACGGCCACCCCGACCTTGCCGACCTCACCGTGGGCGAGGGGCGCGTCGGAGTCGTGGCCCATCTGGGTGGGCAGGTCGAAGGCGACGGACAGCCCGGTGCCGCCGCCCGCGATGAGCTGCCGGTAGCGGGCGTTGGACTCGGTGGCCGTGCCGAAGCCGGCGTACTGCCGCATGGTCCAGGGCCGGCCGGTGTACATGTTCGGATAAATCCCTCGGGTGTAGGGGAAGTCCCCAGGTACACCCAATTGGACCTGTGGGTCCCATTCCGTCAGATCGCCCGGTCCGTAGACCGGTTCGACCGGGATTCCGCTCTCCGTGCTGGCCATGTGACGAAGTCCTCCGTAGAGCAACCGTGCCCGGGGCTGATACAACCTTGCCCGCGCGTCGCTTCTTCAGGCCGTGGACGGTTGCTGGTCACAATGGCGCAACATCCCGGAACCCTGTGCAACTCTCCACGCGCGCCAGGCATCACCTAGATACACGACGTAGAAACCGGGGGACTGCAATGCAGCGCCAGAGAGTCATAATCCGCACGATCGGGGTGGCCACCGCCGTCGCGCTCGCCGCGACCGCCTGCGGTCCGCAGAAGACGGAGTCCGCCGGCTCCTCCTCCGCGGCACCGTCCTCGCCCACGGCGGGCGCCACCCCCGAAGCATCCCCGTCCACCGACAACAAGCCCGGCGAGGCATCGCCGTCGGCCTCGGCGTCCGCCTCCGCCTCCGCGTCGGCCTCGCCTTCGCCCTCGGTGAAGCAGATCATGGCCAACGGCGACGAGAGCGAGCAGGTCCGCGAGCTCCAGGCCCGCCTGAAGCAGCTCAAGCTGATGACCGTCGCGCCGACCGGTTTCTACGGCTCCAAGACGACGGCCGCGGTGAAGTCCTTCCAGTCGAAGAACGGCCTGGACGCGACCGGCGGGGTCGACGACAAGACCTGGAAGAAGATCCAGAGCTCCAGCAAGAAGCCCACCGCCGACGAGCTGCGCCCGCCGACCACCATCGAGGTCGCCGCTCCCGACCCGCGCTGCATGACGGGCCGCGTCATGTGCATCAGCAAGGAGAGCCGCACCCTCGCCTGGATGATCGACGGCAAGGTCGTCTCGACGATGGACGTCCGCTTCGGCTCGGAGAACACCCCGACCCGCGAGGGCGTGTTCAACGTGGGCTGGAAGGCCAAGGACTGGACGTCGACGATCTACCACACGCCGATGCCCTACGCGATGTTCTTCAGCGGCGGCCAGGCCGTGCACTACTCCGCGGACTTCGCCGCCCGCGGCTACAACGGCGCCTCGCACGGCTGCGTGAACGTCCGCGACAAGGGCAAGCTGTCGAAGCTCTTCGACGACGTGCAGGTCGGTGACAAGGTCGTCGTCTACTGGTGACCCCGCGGAGGGTGACGCCGGGGGCCCGGACGCCGGGCCCCGACCACGGAGCCGGCCGCGAGCCGGTGGAACGCATCAGGCCGTCCCTTTCGCAGCCCGCCGCACCGGCGGACTGCGAAAGGGACGGCCTGTCGCGTTGGACGGGTCGAAGTAAAGGGCGCGGGCAGGGCCGGGGGAACGTGCCCCGCCCGCGCCGGTTGCGCAGAGCCCAGGGGTACGGGGGGAACCCCGGCTCATGCGCGGCCGATGACCAGTCGGCTCGATTAGTACTGCGTCACCGGTTCGAAAAGTGTTACAGGCAGGTCAGCACATGTGTCAGCGGCCCGCGCGCAGGGGTGTGGAGCCCTGCGGGACCGCGGGCGACAGGGTCGGCGCCCGGAGCGTCCCGCCCAGCGGGGCGTCGCGACGAGTGGTGCCGCCGGAGTCCGCGTCCAGCACCGAGGCACAGTAGGCGGGGATCCGCAGGAGCCCGTCCGCCAGCCGTGAAAGCCGCTCGCGCCGGTCGTCGTTGAGCCGGCCCTTGCGGTACTCCTCGCAGAGGTCCACCTTGAGCCTGTTCTCCTGCTCGCGCTGCCGGTCCCTGGCCAGCTCACCGGTGCCCAGGGTGTCGGGGCTCACCTCCCGGTCGCCCGGACCGCTCTGGTCGTCCTTGCCGCCCCGGCCCGAACCGCCGGACGCGGAACTGCCCGGGAAGGAGTCGGGGACCGTTCCGCCGCCGGGTGTCGCCCGCCCGCCCGCGGTCGGTGACGGCGAGACGGGGGCGAACCCCGGGTTCGAGCCCTCCGGCAGCGGGGTGGGCAGCAGCTTCGGGGTGACGGTCGGGGCGCTGCCGCCGACCTCCGGGACCGGGCTCTCCCCGGCGCTGACCGACATCGCCGGTCCGGGTCCCGCGGTGTCCTGGCGGGACCGGTCCAGCAGCCCCGCGCCCGCCGCGGCGGCCAGACCGCCCGCGGCGACGCTCGCGAGGGCGGCGGCCAGACCGAAGCTCACGGTCCGGGCGCGCCGGCGGGCCGGTGCGGGGGCGGGACGAATGCGGCCGAGGGCAACCAGGGGCTCACGGGAGGCGCCGGCTGCGGACGGCACGGTGGCGCGGCCCGCGGTGGCGGGACGTGCGGCGGCGCGCGCCGCGCGGTAGGCCTCCACCGCCGGCTCCTCGCCGGGCAGTTCCGTACCCGTGGGTGCGGCCGCCATCGCGGCCAGGGCGTCCAGGGCGGCCCGCAGCCGGGCGGCCTCCGCCGCGGCACGCGTGTCGGCGGCGGGCCCCACAGGTTCCGTCGGTCCGCCGCGCAGGAGTGCTTCCGCCGCGGCCTCGTCCAGCCACCTGTCGCGCTCGTCGGCCATCACATGTCCTTCTGCGTCCGCCAACGTGAATGCGTCACACCGGTTTGTTCTGCGTAACTTCCGCCCCTGCCACGCTGTGCGGGTACGGCGTCGAGATCCCTCCCGCCCCCGCCGTCCCACGCATGGCCACCGGCATTATGGCCGACCACGGCGCCCGCCTTGGACCCGGTGCCCTGACCTGCTTCGAAGCCGCTGTCCGCGCCCTGCGCGGCGAGCAGTTCCGCCAGCTTCTTCAGACCGCGGTGCGCGGCGGTGCGTACGGCGCCGGGCCGCTTGCCCAGGGTCTCGGCCGCGCTCTTGGCGTCCAGGCCGACCACGACCCGCAGGACGACGGCCTCGGCCTGGTCCTGGGGCAGCTGGGCTATGAGCGCCATGGTGCGCCCGGTGTCGAGGGACTCCATCGCCGCGCCGGCCGTGTCGCACTCGGCGGCCCAGCCGCTGAGCTCGGTGTCGTCGCCGCCGATGGCGGGGCGGCGGCCGCGCATGCGTATGTGGTCGAGTGCCCGGTTCCGGGCGATGCGAGCGGCCCAGCCGCGGAAGCGGTCGGCGTCGCCGGTGAAGGAGTCGAGGTCGCGGGCTATCTGCAACCAGGCCTCCGAGGTCACGTCCTCGGCATCGCCGTCTCCGACGAGCGTGCGTACGTAACCGAGCAGGCGTGGATGCACGGCACGGTACACAGCACGGAACGCGTTCTCGTCGCCGTCCTGTGCCGCGAGCACCGCGGCGGTCAGCTCCGCGTCGTCCCCCAGCAAAGTCCCCAACCTGTCCTGTACGTGTGGCGCAAATCAGCACGTTACGGCTTTCAAGCACCTCTCGTCCACGAGTGATACAACGTGCAACCAATCCTGCGCGGAGCGAGGTGTGACACAAAACGCACCCCCGGCGCTGACAGGGGTACGGGCTTGTCGCACGAGCCCGTGACGGATGGCGGCCGGGGCCTCTCCTGTGGGGGGTGGCGGCCTCGGTCGCCCTCCCCCTTTCGGGCATCCCACCATGCCTGCCCGGCGCGCCCGCGTCATCCTTTCGGCTCACTTCCGGGTGAAATCCCCGCACGGGTACGACACACCATGCCCTGCGTCGATAGCGTTGCGGCACATCCGCGCCACCCCGAGGAGCCCCCCGCTGTCCAGCCATCTTCCGGCACAGGCCCGCGGCTGCTCCGACCCCTCCCCCGGCCCCGGACTGACGCGGTTCAACACCCTGTCCCCCGAGGCCGCCCGGGCGGTCCTCCTGCACTGCTGCGGCAGCCGCCGCTGGGCGCACCGGGTGGCGGCGCACCGCCCGTACCCGGACGCGGGCGCCCTGCTCGCCGCCGCGGACGAGGCCTCGTACGACCTGTCGCAGGCCGACCTGACCGAGGCGCTGGCCGCGGAGCACTCGGCCGAGCTGGACCACGGGGCGCCGTACGCCGCGCTGCTGGCCCTCGACGCGGCCCATGCGGAGTACGAACGGAAGTTCGGCCACGGTTTCGTGATCTGCCTGGACGGCCACCCGCCGGAGGAGCAGGCCGACCAGCTCCTGGGGGCGATCCGGCGGCGGATGGGGCACGAGGTGGACGAGGAACGCTCGATCTCCGCGGACGAGCTGCGGCGTGTCGCGCAGTCCCGGCTGCTGGACCTGACGCGCCGACTGACCCGCTCCGAGGGGGCGTCTATGGCCGAAACCGGGCTATTCGCCCCTGTGGGATAGCCCGTACGTGCCTGTTTGATCACACAGCCGGACCCCGGGCGAGGGAACCGACAACTCGTCGCTACGATGTCCGGGGCCGGTGGACCGTACCCGGCCGGGCCCGACCGACAAAGAAGCCGGCTGGCCCCCGCCCCGCTTCCGGAGGGTTTTCCGTGCCGGCTGGAACGTTGTACCGCGGCCGGGAAGGAATGTGGTCCTGGGTGGCTCATCGAGTCACCGGCGTCCTCATCTTCTTCTTCCTGTTCGTACACGTCCTCGACACCGCTCTCGTCCGCGTCTCCCCCGAGGCGTACGACGATGTCGTGGCTACCTACAAGACCCCGATCGTCGCGCTGCTGGAGTACGGCCTCGTCGCCGCCATCCTCTTCCACGCGCTCAACGGTCTCCGTGTCATCGCCGTGGACTTCTGGTCCAAGGGCCCGCGCCACCAGAAGACGATGCTCTGGTGGGTCGTGGGCATCTGGGTCGTGCTGATGGTCGGGGCCCTCTACCCCGTGCTCGGCCACGCCTACCTCGAACTGTTCGGGAAGTGACGCGCATGTCCTCTGACACTTCTTCCGCCAAGGTCATCGGCGACGTGGAGGGCGTTTCCCTCTACGACGTCGACAACCCCGCGCCGTACATCGAGGCCCCGCGCAAGCGCACGGGCAAGACGCCCCGCTCGACCCGCGGCAACTTCGAGATGGCCGCGTGGCTCTTCATGCGCCTCTCGGGCATCGTGCTCGTCGTCCTCGTCATCGGCCACCTGCTGATCCAGCTGGTGCTCGACGGCGGCGTCTCCAAGATCGGCTTCGCCTTCGTGGCCGGCCGCTGGGCGTCCCCGTTCTGGCAGGTCTGGGACCTGCTGATGCTGTGGCTGGCCATGCTGCACGGCGCCAACGGCCTGCGTACCGTCATCAACGACTACGCGGAGCGTGCCAACACGCGGCTGTGGCTGAAGGGCCTGCTCTACACCGCCACGGTGTTCACCATCCTTCTGGGCACGCTGGTGATCTTCACCTTCGACCCGAACATCCGCTAGGCAACGGGGCTGAGGCGAAACCAATGAAGATCCACAAGTACGACACCGTCATCGTCGGCGCAGGTGGCGCCGGCATGCGCGCCGCCATCGAGTCGACGAAGCGCAGCCGCACCGCGGTGCTGACGAAGCTCTACCCCACCCGCTCCCACACGGGCGCCGCGCAGGGCGGCATGGCCGCCGCGCTGGCGAACGTGGAGGAGGACAACTGGGAGTGGCACACCTTCGACACGGTCAAGGGCGGTGACTACCTGGTCGACCAGGACGCCGCCGAGATCCTGGCGAAGGAGGCCATCGACGCGGTCCTCGACCTGGAGAAGATGGGCCTGCCGTTCAACCGCACCCCGGACGGCACCATCGACCAGCGCCGCTTCGGCGGTCACTCCCGCAACCACGGCGAGGCGCCGGTCCGCCGGTCCTGCTACGCCGCGGACCGCACCGGTCACATGATCCTCCAGACGCTGTACCAGAACTGCGTCAAGGAGGGCGTGGAGTTCTTCAACGAGTTCTACGTCCTGGACCAGCTCCTGGTCGAGGAGGACGGCGTCAAGAAGTCGGCCGGTGTGGTCGCGTACGAGCTCGCCACCGGCGAGATCCACGTGTTCCAGGCCAAGGCCGTCATCTACGCCTCCGGCGGCACCGGCAAGTTCTTCAAGGTGACCTCCAACGCGCACACCCTCACGGGTGACGGCCAGGCGGCCTGCTACCGCCGCGGCCTGCCGCTGGAGGACATGGAGTTCTTCCAGTTCCACCCGACGGGCATCTGGCGTATGGGCATCCTGCTGACGGAGGGCGCCCGCGGTGAGGGCGGCATCCTCCGCAACAAGGACGGCGAGCGCTTCATGGAGAAGTACGCGCCGGTCATGAAGGACCTCGCGTCCCGTGACGTCGTCTCGCGCTCCATCTACACCGAGATCCGTGAGGGCCGCGGCTGCGGTCCGGCCGGTGACCACGTGTACCTGGACCTCACCCACCTGCCGCCGGAGCAGCTCGACGCGAAGCTCCCGGACATCACCGAGTTCGCGCGCACCTACCTGGGCATCGAGCCGTACACGGACCCGATCCCGATCCAGCCCACCGCGCACTACGCCATGGGCGGCATCCCGACCAACGTCGAGGGTGAGGTCCTGTCCGACAACACCACCGTCGTCCCGGGCCTGTACGCGGCCGGCGAGGTCGCCTGCGTGTCGGTGCACGGCGCGAACCGCCTGGGCACCAACTCGCTGCTGGACATCAACGTCTTCGGCAAGCGCTCCGGCATCGCCGCGGCCAGGTACTCGCAGGAGAACGACTTCGTCGAGCTCCCCGAGAACCCGGCGCAGCAGGTGTCGGATCTCGTCGAGCGCCTGCGCAACTCCACGGGCAAGGAGCGGGTCGCCGACCTGCGTCTGGAGCTCCAGGAGACGATGGACGCGAACGTGATGGTGTTCCGTACGGAGCAGACCATCAAGACCGCGGTCGAGAAGATCGCGGAGCTGCGCGAGCGCTACAAGAACGTGTCCGTCCAGGACAAGGGCAAGCGCTTCAACACGGACCTGCTGGAGGCCATCGAGCTGGGCAACCTGCTCGACCTGGCCGAGGTCATGGCCGTGTCCGCCCTGGCGCGCAAGGAGTCCCGCGGTGGTCACTACCGCGAGGACTACCCCAACCGCGACGACGTCAACTTCATGCGCCACACCATGGCGTACCGCGAGGTCGGAGCCGACGGCTCGGACTCGGTCCGGCTCGACTACAAGCCGGTCGTGACGACCCGCTACCAGCCGATGGAGCGTAAGTACTGATGGCTACCCCCACCCTGGACAAGATGGAAGAGGCGGC
This sequence comes from Streptomyces yangpuensis, assembly GCF_001005295.1. Taxonomy (GTDB): domain Bacteria; phylum Actinomycetota; class Actinomycetes; order Streptomycetales; family Streptomycetaceae; genus Streptomyces; species Streptomyces yangpuensis. The sequence goes on from NZ_LBMK01000005.1 coordinate 204,942, forward strand.
TGCGGCCTCCCCGTACATCACGGTCACCTTCCGGATCCGCCGCTTCAACCCCGAGATCTCGGACGAGGCGCAGTGGCAGGACTTCCAGATCGAGATCGACCCGAAGGAGCGCGTGCTCGACGGTCTCCACAAGATCAAGTGGGACCTGGACGGCACGCTCACCTTCCGCCGCTCGTGCGCGCACGGCATCTGCGGCTCGGACGCGATGCGGATCAACGGCAAGAACAGGCTCGCCTGCAAGACGCTGATCAAGGACATCAACCCCGAGAAGCCGATCACCGTCGAGGCCATCAAGGGCCTCACGGTGATGAAGGACCTCGTGGTCGACATGGAGCCCTTCTTCCAGGCGTACCGGGACGTCATGCCGTTCCTGGTCACCAAGGGCAACGAGCCGACGCGCGAGCGCCTGCAGTCCGCCGAGGACCGCGAGCGCTTCGACGACACCACCAAGTGCATCCTGTGCGCCGCGTGCACGTCCTCGTGCCCGGTGTTCTGGAACGACGGCCAGTACTTCGGCCCGGCGGCGATCGTCAACGCGCACCGCTTCATCTTCGACTCGCGTGACGAGGCCGGCGAGCAGCGGCTGGAGATCCTGAACGACAAGGACGGCGTGTGGCGCTGCCGCACGACCTTCAACTGCACCGACGCGTGCCCGCGTGGCATCGAGGTCACCAAGGCGATCCAGGAAGTCAAGCGTGCGCTGATCACGCGCCGCTTCTGACCTCCCGGTCCCTGCCTGTACGAGGGCCCCGTCCCCGGTTCACCCCGGGGGCGGGGCCCTCGTGCGTCACCGGCGGTTCAGCTGGCTGGTGATCGTCGGGTCGGTGATCTCCGTGTCCTTCGCGAGGAGCATCGCCTTGGAGAGGATGACGGCCAGGGTCCGGTCCCCCTCGAAGGGCAGGTAGCCGGGGTCGGCGGCGCCGGCCGCGCCCGCGCCGCCGGGCACGATGCACAGGTACTGGTCGTTCGGCGACATCAGGATGTTCCCCGAGCCGAGGTGGATCTTGTACGTGTGCAGCTCGCCGCGGACGTGGAGGAAGCGGCCCGCCACGGTGCAGCGGTCCGCGACGGCCAGCCGCGGCACCAGCCGCTCCAGCAGGGCGCGCCTGGTCTCGGCGCTCGCGCCCAGCTCGCCGAAGCCGTAGGAGGTCCAGTAGTCCCGGAAGCGGCCCTCGGGGCCACCGTCGGACCAGGTCGGGTCGTTGCCGACGCTGGCCACGCCCACGAAGAGGTCCACGTCGCGCATGACCTCGCTCAGCACCAGTTCGGGTATCTCCGTGAGCGGCAGCGGATCGGTGGCTCCCTGTCCGTCGCTCAGCCACATCGTGTATCCGCCGCCGTAGGTGCTCGCCCAGTTCTGCGGGGCGTCGATCGGGTAGAAGCGCACCTGGTCGGTGCGCAGCCGCAGGTAGGTCCCCGACTCGGTGGTGTCGATCCCGTACTCGTGGCCCTCGCCCTCGATCCAGTACTCGGCCCGCAGCCCCCACCGGGGCAGCTCACGGGTGGCGGGCGGGAGGGAGTCGTCGACGCACAGGCGGAGCCTGTTGTGCCATCCGCGCGCCGAGGTCAGCGAGTTGAATTGGTGCTGGCGCAGGACATGAGCGGCGAACCGGTTGGAGTACGTACGGGTCCTGCGTTCGGCGTCGGTCAGCAGGTACACCTCGCGGTGGGCCTGCTTGAAGGGCTGGGTCACGGTGTGCCGCTCCAGCCACTCCCGCCAGGCCAGCACCTCGGCGGGCTCCCGGCCGACGGGGTGCCACAGCTCGACGGCGGCGCCCTCGGTGACGGTGGCGCCCGCGAGGGTGCGCAGTGCCCCGTCGGCGAAGCAGACGGGCGTCCCGTCCACGGTCCAGATCAGCCGCCGGGCCAGGGTGCCGACGAGCGGATGGTCGAGGTACCGGGCGCGCCACTGCCCGTACGCCCAGCGGCGGCGGGCGAGGAACTGCCGGTCCAGCCGCTCCGCCTGCGCCGACAGGGACTTCTCGATGTCCTTGACCAGGCCCTTGACCTCCTTGAGCTCCTCGGGGTGGTCCCGCCGCACGGTGGCGGGCACGGTCTTGACCTGCTTCCCGGCGGCGTTGCGCCAGAGCAGGGCGGCCCGGTTCCCGGACACCCTGAGCTCCGCGGCGGCCTCCCCGAAGCCGAATGCGGCCTTCCCGACCTCCGTGAGCCCGTACGCGGGGACGGCCAGCTCCTCGATCTCCTCGCGGCTCAGCCCGAGCGCGCCGGCCCGGTCCTCCAGGGCCGCGTCGATGAGCTTGAGGGTGCCCTTGTACGTGACCCGGGTGCCGAGCCGGGCCAGTTCGGCGAGGGCGGCCTCCCCGTCGGACCGGGCCAGGGCGCCCACCGCGGCGTTGGCGACCTTGGGGTTGCGCGGGCCAAGCCCGGCGGCCTTGCGCAGCGAGGTCTCCACGAGCGCACCCAGGGCGCGCGCCGTGTCGGGGTGGGCCGGGAGCAGGGCAAGCAGCCAGACCAGGCCGCGCAGGGCGTTGGCGTTGTACGGGTCGAAGGCGGCGTTGACGTCCGGCTCGTACGCCGCCCGCTCCAGCTCGAAGGTGCGGGGCCGTCCGACGAGGGCGAGCAGCGGCAGCAGGGCCTCGCGCACGGCCTCGGCGCCGAGGTCCAGGGCGAGCGCCCGGCCGCGCTTCTCCCAGGCGGCGGAGGGCTTGGCGGCCTTGGCGGTCACGGCGTGGGCGAGCAGTTCCCGCAGCCGCCCGTCCTCCATGGCCCGCTCCGCCCACGCCTCGCCGACGTTGAGCACGGGTTCGGCGAAGCCCGCGGCGAACCGGACGAGTTCCTGGTCGCTGTACGTGCTCACTGCGGTGCGGCGGACGGTGGCGATGACGGCGGGGGAGATCGCGCGGCCGGCCGCGGCCTCGGCCCTCACGAGGGACTCGCAGCGGTCGACGTACCAGAAGGAGTGGGCGCGGCCGAGGACGTCGAGCTGTGCGGCCCGCTCCTCGGCCAGCGGCAGGCCGTCCAGGCCGTGTCCGACGAGCGCGGTCAGGGTGAGCAGCCTGACGCGGACCGGGAGGGTGTCGCCCCCGTGCCGGTGGCGGTAGGCGAACGCCTCGACCACGCGGCGGCGGTCCTCGGGCGGCAGCTCCTGCATCTCGGCGAGCCGTGCCCTGACCGACGGGTGGTGGAGGGAGGAGTCGGCCACCTTGCGGACCAGCCGGTCCGCCATGACCTTGATCTTGACGTCGTCCATCGTCAGCCTCCCACCAGCGCGACGAGCTTGAGGAAGGTGACCTCGACGCCGAGCGGGAGGGAGATCTCCTCGTCCAGGGCGGTGATCTGGTGGTCCCCCACCAGGACCAGGAAGCCGTTGCGTTCGAAGGCCCGCAGCGCCAGCTCGGTCTGCTTCTCCGGGTCGATGCGGCGCGGCGTCCGTAGCGCGTACCCGTTGAGGGTGCGCTCGGCGCCCTCCGGCCGCACCAGCCCCTGGAACACCTCGGGCCGCTTCGCGTGGTACTCCGCGACCTCCTGGAACACCCTGCGCCGGATCAGCTCGCGCAACGCGAGCCGCTCCTCGGCGATCTCGAGTCCCCAGCCGTCGCCACGGCTTCCGGCGGTCGTCTCGTCGACGAAGGTCACCATTCCCATGCCCTGAACCGTAGGGGCGGGCACTGACAACGGCCCCGGGCCGCCCTCGGGGATGCGTCAGGGCCGGGTGAGGGGCTTCCCCCATGGCCGGTGGATCTTCGCGGCACAGACTTACGGGCATGACGAACTCCGCGAACTGCGCTGCACACAAGGCCCGTTGGACCACCCTGGCCGTCGCCGGCGCGGCTGTGGCGGCGCTCGCCGCCGGTGCCGTGCCGGCCTCGGCCCAGCCGGTGCGGCCGCCGGGGACGGCCGGCGCCGCGGATCAGCGGGTCGGCACCGGGAAGCTGGCCGCGCTGATGGCTCCCGGCGACAGGGCGAGCGGGACCATGGTCCGGGTGGGCGGCACGGGGATCCGGTGGACCGCGGCCACGGGGCCCCTCTCCCAGGACCCCGCCGCGAATTTCCGCATCGGCAGCATCACCAAGCTGTTCACCTCCACGGTGGTGCTCCAGCTGGTCGGCGAGGGCCGTTTCGGCCTGGACACCCCGGTGCAGGACCTCCTCCCCGGGACCCTCCCGGCCCGGTGGGGGCCGATCACGGTGGGGCAGCTGCTGAGCCACACCAGCGGCCTCGGGCTGCCCTGCGTCGAGTTCGCGGAGGGCGGGGCCCCCACCCCGGAGCAGGTCGTCTCCCACTGGACCGACCCCGCGTGCGCCGCGCCGCAGTACCCGGTGCTCGCGCAGCAGTACAACGGCGTCAACTACTTCCTCCTCGGCATGGTGATCGAGAGGACCGCCGGCCGCTCCTACGCCGAGGAGGTCCAGCGGCGCATCGCCCGCCCGCTCGGCCTGAGCCACACGTACTGCCCGGGGCCCGGGGACCGGTCCGTCCCCGGGCCGGTGCTGGCGGACGCCCGGGAGATCGAGCCGTGGGCCTGGGCGGAGGGCGGCATGATCTCCAACGCCCCCGACCTGGAGCGGTTCCTGACGAGCCTGATGCGCGGCCACCTGCTGAGGCCCGCCCAGCAGCGGCAGTTGTTCTCGATGCCCCCGCTCCCGGAGGGCGCCAGGGACCGTTTCAGCATGGGCGGGCTGATGCGCGTCGAGGTGGACGGCACCGTTCTGTGGGGCAAGACCGGCTCCATGGGCGCCTCCACGAGTGGGGTGTTCGCCACCGGGGGCGGCCGCCGGACCGTCGTCTACTCCCTTCTCCCGGCCGTCAGGGAGCGGGAGTTGATGCGGACGCACATCGAACAGCTGCTGGCCGCCTCCCTCTGAGCGGGGATCCCCGGCTGCGGCACCCGGGATACAGGGCGGGCGGGCCTGTGGAAGGATCGGCCACATGAGCGAGCAGCAGCCGAACCCGTACGCGAGCGACCCCGCCGGTCAGGGCGGCCAGGCCGGCGCCCCCGGCCAGGGTGATTACAAGTGGGGCCCCGGAGAGGCCAGTTACGGATACCCCCAGCCGTACCCGGCGGCTCCGGCCTACCAGCCGACCATCGGCGCGGGCATGCCGTCGCCCGCCGGATACTCCGCGGCCCCGGCCGCCGGCGCCGGTTTCGCCCTCGGCGACATCACCGTCGCCGGCGACCAGATCATCACCCCGTCGGGCACGATGCCGCTGAGGGGCGCAATGTGGAACGCGACCGACTTCTCGCGCACCGAGGAGAAGATCCCGCCCCACGCGATCGTGCTGGCGATCGTCTTCTTCCTCTTCTGCCTGCTCGGCCTGCTCTTCCTCCTGATGAAGGAGAAGACCACCACCGGCTACATCCAGGTCACGGTGACCAGCGGCGGCCGTCACCACTCCACGATGATCCCGGCGGTGGACGCGAACACCTTCCACTGGGTGATGTCGCAGCTCGGCCACGCACGGGCGCTCAGCATGTGAGCCCCCGGTACGACATGTGCGGGCCCCGGCCGAACGGCCGGGGCCCGCATGCGTTTCCGGGGCGGCGAGCCCACGCGACCATTCGCTTGAACTTGTTCAAAAAAGGCTCTAGAGTCATCGACGTCAGAGCATTTGAACACGTTCAAAGGGGCTGGGGCAATGGACCTCACCGTGGTCACGTACGTCATCTACCTGCTCATCAGCATCGGCCTCACGGTCTGGGTGGCCCGTACGCTCAGCCGCAACGGCCGCGTCTTCATCGGGGACGTCCTCCACGGCAACGAGAAGCTCGCCGACGCCGTCAACCAGCTCCTCGTGGTCGGCTTCTACCTCGTCAACATCGGCTTCGTGACCCTCTATCTCCGCTCGACCAAGGAGGTCGACAGCGCCCGCGCCCTCTTCGAGGCCCTCTCGGTCAAGCTCGGCGTCGTCCTGCTGGTCCTGGGCGTCATGCACCTCGGCAACGTGTGGGCGCTGAACCGGATGCGCCGCCGCGGGATCATGGAACGCCAGCAGACCCCGCCCGTCCCCCCGCAGGGGTGGACCGCGCCGGTCGGAGCCTGAGCCATGGCGCCCACCGCGGCCGTACGGCACCTGACCGTCCTCTACGACGCCGACTGCCCGCTCTGCGTGCACATCCGGCACTGGCTGCTGGGGCAGCGGCTGCTCGTCCCGATCGCCCTGGTCCCCGCCGCGTCCTGGGAGGCGCGGCGGCGGTTCCCCCGGCTCGACCACGCCTCGACGCTCCGCGAGATCACCGTCGTCGGGAACTCCGGCCAGGTGTGGACCGGGACCGACGCCTTCATCGTCTGCCTGTGGGCCCTGGCCGAACACCGTCCGAGGGCGAACTGGCTGGCGACGCCGGCCGGCCGCCCGTTCGCCCGGGCCGCCATGTTCACGGCCTCCGCGTGGCGGCAGGCCGTGCGCACCGAAGGGCCGCCCGAGGACGCCGAGGGACCGGCCTGTGACGACCAGTGCGCCGTCCCCCGATAGGCTCGTGCACCGTGACTGAACAGAAGGCTCCCAAGAGCGAGCAGACCCGCACGCTCATCCTCGAAACCGCGCTCCGCCTCTTCCAGGAGCGCGGCTTCGACAAGACGACCATGCGGGCCATCGCGAAGGAAGCCGGGGTCTCGGTCGGCAACGCCTACTACTACTTCGAGTCGAAGGAACACCTGGTCCAGGGCTTCTACGACCGGATCAGCGCCGCTCACCAGGCCGCGGTCCGGCCCATCCTGGACAACGAGACCGATCTGCAGAAGCGGCTCGCGGGGGTACTGACGAGCTGGCTGGACATCGGCGCCCCGTACCACGAGTTCGCCTCGCAGTTCTTCAAGAACGCGGCGGACCCCGAGAGCCCCCTCAGCCCCTTCTCACCGGAGTCGGAACCGGCGCGCAAAGCCGCGATCGACATCCACCGCGAGGTGCTGGCGGGCGCGAAGACCAAGGTGCCGGCCGAGCTGGCCGACGTACTGCCGGAGCTGATGTGGCTCTCGCAGATGGGCCTGGTCCTCTACTGGGTCTTCGACCGCTCCCCGGACAGCGAGAAGTCGCGCCGCCTCGCCGAGCGCGGCGCGCAGCTCACCACGCGGGGCATCGTGCTGGCCCGCTTCCGCGTGCTGCGGCCGCTGGTGCGCGAGGTCCACGAGCTGTTCGCGGACTTCCTGCCGGGCATGGCCCAGACGGCCGCGGGCCGGCGCAAGGCCTCCGACCCGCACCCGGCTTCGGACAAGGCCTAGAGGCCTGGAGGACCAGAGCCGCGGAAGTCGGCGTCGGCGTCGGCGACCCGCTGTCCGACGACCGGATATCCCATCACGGAATACCAGCCACCGGAAGATCGCTCCGCGGAACGGGAGTCGGGGGTGGGGGCGGGTCAGGCCCGGTACGAGGCGAGTTCGACGACCGTGATGTCGGACGGCGCGCCCACCCGGACCGGCGGACCCCAGGCCCCCGCCCCGCGGGACACGTAGAGCTGGGTGTCGCCGTAGCGCTCCAGGCCCGCGACGGTGGGGTTGGCGAGCTCCGCGAGGTACTCGCCCGGCCAGAGCTGGCCGCCGTGGGTGTGGCCGGAGAGCTGCAGGTCGACGCCGTGCTTGACGGCGTCGTGGATGACCACCGGCTGGTGGGCGAGGAGTACGGCGGCCCGCGTCCGGTCGCGGTCGCCGAGGGCGGCCCGGAAGTCGGGGCCGCTCCCCTCCCGCTCGCCCTGGATGTCGTTGACACCGGCCAGATCGAAGTGCGGCAGGGCGCGCCGGGCGTTCTCCAGCGGGGTCAGGCCGAGCTCGCGCACGTGCTCGACCCACTGCTCGGCGCCGGAGAAGTACTCGTGGTTGCCGGTGACGAAGAAGGAGCCGTGGCGGGCGGTCAGCCCGCGCAGCGGTTCCGCGGCCGGTCCGAGGTCGGGGACGCTGCCGTCGACGAGGTCGCCGACGATGGCGATGAGGTCGGGCTGGGTGCGGTTGACGGTGTCGACGATGCGCTGGGCGTGGGCACGGCCGAGCACCGGTCCGAGGTGGACGTCGCTGACGACGGCGATCCGGAAGCCGTGCGCCGCGCGCGGCAGTTTGGCCAGCGGGACCTGGACGCGCCGCACGCTCGGGCCGCGCATGACTGCGTACGTGCCGCCCGCGACGGTGCCGACGGCGACGGCGGCGGCCGCCCCGCCCACCGCGCGCGCGACGAAGGTGCGGCGGGTGAGGCCGCCGCCCGGCGCCGCGGCGGCCGGTTCCGTGACGGCCGGTTCCGTGGGCGCGCCGTCCGCGGCGAGCAGCGCGCCGGGCTCCGCACCCGCCCCCACCCCTGCCCCCGCCTCGGTGTCGGCGGCTGCGGACGGCGACGACGAGGCCGCAGCCGCGGCCTTGGCCGGGCCGGCCCCGGTGGCGGACTGCTGCGCGGGAGGTCCGGCTGTCGCCCCGGAGGGGGCGCGGTGGGCCAGACGGCGGAGCAACAGCGCGCGGATCGGCTCCGCGACCAGCATCGTCAGGGTCAGGTACAGGAGCACCGCGAGCCACAGGTACCCCGGCCAGGACACCGTCTGCTGCAGCCAGAAGGGGGCCCCGGCGCGGCCCGCGGTCAGGGCGGCCACGGACAGGAGGGGCAGGACGATGGTCAACGCGGTGCCGATGCGGCGGGGCAGGCCGCCGGGGGCGGTGGTGTCACGGACCAAGCGGACCCACAGCCAGCGGTGCACCCCGACGAGCAGGGCGCAGACCGCCAGTGCGACCAGCGCGGCGATCAGGACCGTCATGCCGCACCGTCCTCGGCGCCCGGGCGTGACGCACGTCGCAGGGCCAGGACCCCACGCAACCCGATCACACCGACCGCCGTCCCCAGGAGAAAGGACGTCACGGCGAGCGTCAGGTGGACCCAGAAGTAGGCAGTGGGGTCGCCCGCCGTGTCGAAGGCCAGGCCACTGCCGTTCTTCCACAGGTTCCGGACGAAAGACACCCAGATGAACCAGGTCCACACGCCGAAGGCGAGCAGGAACCAGGAGGCGGCACGGCTGAGTTTCATGCCCTCAGTATCGGTTTCCTCCCCGGTACGGACGCGCCGGGGTGGGCTGTCCCGGGGTTGGTTGCCACGAAATGGCCGGTCCGCGACGCCATACAGCTCATCGGGATGTACTTTCACCTGCGTGTCTGCCAAGACGACCGCTCTGACGGTCCTTACCGCCGCGTTGCTGGTGCCCACCCTGCTGGTGGTGCCCGCACACGCCGCGCCGACCCCGCCGGCCGACGGGAAGGGCGGGCCCGCCAAGGCCCCGGCGGCCCCCGCGCCGCCCGCGTCGATGTCCACGGTCGGCGGATCCCTGCTCGGCCAGCCGGGGACGCAGGTGAACCTGCTGCCGGGCGCGCCCGCCCTGCCGGCGAACCTCACCGGCCGGTCGTGGATCGTGGCGGACGCCGAGTCCGGCGAGGTCCTGGCGGCGTACAACGCGCACTGGCGGCTGCCGCCGGCCTCCACGATGAAGATGCTCTTCGCGGACACCCTGCTGCCGGCCCTGCCCAAGGAGCAGGTGCACAAGGTCACCGACGCGGACATGGACGGCGTGGGCCCGGGCAGCAGCCTGGTCGGGGTCAAGGAGGACCACGAGTACTCCGTGCACGACCTGTGGCTCGGGGTGTTCCTGCGGTCGGGAAACGACGCCGTGCACGTACTTTCGGCCATGAACGGCGGCGTCGAGAAGACCGTCAAGGACATGCAGGCGCACGCGGAGGAGCTCCAGGCGCTGGACACCCACGTGGTGTCGCCCGACGGGTACGACGCCCCGGAGCAGGTGTCGAGCGCGTACGACCTCACGCTGATCGCCCGCTCCGGATTGCAGAAGCAGGACTTCCGCGAGTACTGCGGCACGGCGAGCGCGAAGTTCCCCGGCCTGCAGGAGCCCGGGAAGCCGCGGGACTACTTCGAGATCCAGAACACCAACCGGCTGATGACGGGCGCGGGCGGGCTCTCCCCGTACAAGGGCATCGCCGGGGTGAAGAACGGCACCACGACCATGGCCGGCTCCACCTTCACGGGGGCGGCGCAGCAGGGCTCCCGGAAGCTGCTGGTGACCGTGATGAACCCGGGCGCGGGCGGCGCGAACTCGGTCTACGAGGAGACCGCCGCGCTCTTCGACTGGGGCTTCGCCGCGGCCGGGAAGGTCAAGCCGGTGGGTGAGCTGGTGCCGCCGAAGAGCGCGGACACCTCACCGCACGGCTCGCCGGCCCAGTCGCACGAGAACCACCCGTCGGCGAACGGCATCGCCCCGGGCGGCGGTATGGGCACCGCCCTGGGCGTCGCGGGCGGTGCGCTCGCCGTACTGGCGGGCGGCGCGTACGTGGTCAACCGCCGCTGGCC
>NZ_LBMK01000005.1:215280-218108 GCF_001005295.1 Streptomyces yangpuensis
GCGGTCCGTGCGCCAGGTCGCCTGGCCGGACGGGTTGGTCAGGTCGAAGGTGGCGCCGGAGAGACGTCCGTCCGGGCCGCGGACGCCGGTGGCTCGCCGTCGCCGTCCCTCTCTCCGTCTCCCTGGTCGTCGTCGCGGGTGGCCGTCCAGGCGGAGACGTACAGCAGCAGCTTCGCCATGAAGTTGATCCAGAGCAGCAGGGCGATCGGCACGCCGAAGGCCCCGTACATGCTTTTCGAGGCGACCTCCCGCATGTAGCCGCTGAGCAGCAGCTTCAGCAGCTCGAATCCGGCCGCGCCGATCAGCGCGGCCTGGATCAGGAGGGCCCGCGGCGGCTCGACCCCCGGGAGCAGGGTCAGGAGGTAGAGCAGCACCAGAAAGGCGGCCACCACGCCGATCAGGAAGGCGAGGGCGCGCAGCAGCACGCCGCCGGCTCCTTCGCCGGGGATGCCGATCCAGTCGGCCGCCTTGCCGACCGCGCTCGACCCGAGGATCGAGGCCGCCGCGGAGAGCAGGCCCACCGCGCCGAGGCCGAGCAGGACCAGCCCGTCCTTGCCCTTGCGGACGATCGGGTTCCCGTCGTCCTCGTCGTCCTTGTCCCAGACCGCGCGCAGGCAGTCCCGCATCGACCCCACCCAGCCGATGCCGGTGAAGAGGAGGAGGGCGCCGGCGACGAGGCCGATCGTGGCCGCGTTCGCGACGAGTCCCCCGATGTTGAGCTGGTCGGAGATGCCGGGGACCTGTTCGGAGAGGGTGTTCTCCAGCTTGTCCAGCTGCTGCTCGCTGAGCAGTGCCGCCCCGGCCGCCGCGGCCACGGCGATCAGAGGAAAGAGCGCGAGGAAGCTGATGAAGGTGATCGCGGCGGCGAGACGCGTCCAGTGCACACGGTCGAGGCGTTCGTACGAGCGCCACGCGTGGGTGCGCATCAGACGGCCCGCCAGCGGCCCGACCACCGGGAGTTTCGTCAGCCAGTCCATGGGGTCACCGTAAATGAGGCGCCGGAAATAGCCGGGATTGCCGCTGTCAGGGACTACGGTCGTCGATTGTGACTTTTCGCCCATCGCCCTCGACGGGGCGTCCGTTCCACACTCTGGTCCTGCGGAGGCTGAGATTCCGCGCCCGGCGCACCGCCCGGCTGACCCTGCGCCCGCTCCGTCAGGAAGGCCGTACGGTCGCCCCGGCCGCCTCGGCCGCCCGGTCGGCCGGCGAGCCCGGCTGCGCCGGAACGCCTATGGGCCCGCTCCCGAAAGGGTATTCACGCAGCTTGCGCCAGACCCCGTCGGAGCCCTGCTCGTAGAGTGCGAAGCCGTCGCAGACCCATTCGGCCACATAGTCGGCCAGCGTCGTGAACGCCAGGTCCATCGCCTCTTCGGAGATCCCGTGGGCGACGGTGACGTGGGGGTGGTACGGGAAGGCCAGCTCGCGGCTGAGCGGCCCGGACGGGTCGCGGACCTCGCCCTGCAGCCGGGTGCAGCCCGCCACGCCCTCGGCGATCCGGACGAAGACGACCGGCGAGACGGGCCGGAAGGTTCCCGTCCCGCTCAGCCGCATCGGGAAGGCGGGAAAGGCTGCGGCGACCTCGGTGAGGTGGGCCCGGATCGCCGGGAGCCGGTCCGCCTCCACCTCGGTCGGCGGCACGAGCGTGACATGCGTGGGGATGCCGTGCGCGGCGACGTCCCCGAAGCCCGCGCGCAGCTCCTGGAGCTGGCTGCCGTACGGCTCCGGGACCGCGATCGAAACGCCGAGCGTTACGGTCCCCACGTATCTCTCCTCCGCTTGTCCTTGTGGACCCTGCCGCCCCAGTGTGGGGCCACGACCCCACTTCGTGCCAGAGCGGTCTTTCCGTAGGTGCGTTCGTCAGTGCTTGGCGGGCAGCAGACCGAGGCGGTCGTACGCCTGCGCCAGCGTCTCCGCGGCGACCGCACGGGCCTTCTCCGCGCCCTTGGCCAGCAGGGAGTCCAGGGTCTCCGGGTCGTCCAGGTACTCCTGGGTGCGCTGCTTGAACGGTGTGACGAAATCGACCATCACACCGGCCAGGTCCGTCTTCAGCGCGCCGTAGCCCTTGCCTGCGTACCTCTCCTCCAGGGCGGGGATCGACTCGCCCGTGAGGGTGGAGTAGATCGTGAGCAGATTGCTGACGCCGGGCTTCTTCTCGGTGTCGAAGCGGATCTCGGCCTCGGTGTCGGTGACCGCGCTCTTGATCTTCTTCTCGGTGACCTTGGGCTCGTCGAGGAGGTTGATCAGGCCCTTGGGGGACGACGCCGACTTCGACATCTTGATCGCCGGGTCCTGGAGGTCGTAGATCTTCGCGACCTCCTTGACGATGTGCGCGGCGGGCAGCGTGAAGGTCTGGCCGAACCGGCTGTTGAAGCGCTCGGCGAGGTCGCGGGTCAGCTCGATGTGCTGGCGCTGGTCCTCGCCGACCGGGACGGCGTTCGCCTGGTAGAGCAGGATGTCGGCGACCTGGAGGATCGGGTACGTGAAGAGGCCGACGCTGGCGCTGTTGACACCGCCCTTGGCGGACTTGTCCTTGAACTGCGTCATCCGGCTGGCCTCGCCGAAACCGGTGATGCAGTTCATCACCCAGCCGAGCTGCGCGTGCTCGGGGACGTGGCTCTGGACGAAGAGCGTGCAGCGCTCGGGGTCCAGGCCGGCGGCGAGCAGCTGCGCGGCGGAGAGGCGGGTGTTCGCGCGCAGGTCCTTCGGATCCTGGGGCATGGTGATCGCGTGCAGGTCGACGACCATGTAGAACGCGTCGTGCGTCTCCTGGAGGGCGACGTACTGGCGGATGGCTCCGAGGTAGTTCCCGAGGTGGAACGAACCGGAGG
>NZ_LBMK01000005.1:218741-299075 GCF_001005295.1 Streptomyces yangpuensis
CGTTGGCGACGACCGCGTGCGCGTACCGGACGAAGGACGGCTGCGCCGCCTCGTGCAGCGCCACCGCGATGCCGGCCGTGGTCTGGTTGTGCGGACCGCCCTGCAGGCCCGGGAAGACGGCCTTGTCGATCGCCTTCGCGTGCTCCTCGCGGCACATCAGCATCGCGCCGCGGGGGCCGCGCAGCGTCTTGTGGGTCGTGGTGGAGATGACGTCCACGTGCCCGGCCGGGGAGGGGTGCGCGCCGCCCGCGATCAGGCCGGCGATGTGGGCGACGTCCGCGACGAGGACCGAGCCCGCCTCGCGGGCGATCTCCGCGAAGGCGGCGAAGTCGATGGTCCGCGGCAGGGCGGTGCCCCCGCAGAAGATCACCTTGGGCCGCTCGGCGAGGGCCAGCTCGCGCACCGCGTCGTAGTCGATGAGCCCATTCGTTTCAGGATCCGCAGTGGCCCGGACGCCGTACTGCACGCCGCGGAACCACGAGCCCGTCGCCGAGACGCCCCAGCCGTGCGTCAGGTGGCCGCCCATCGGCAGGGCCATGCCCATGACCGTGTCGCCGGGCTGTGCGAAGGCCAGGTAGACGGCCAGGTTGGCCGGGGAGCCGGAGTACGGCTGCACGTTGGCGTGGTCCACGCCGAACAGGCCCTTGGCCCGCTCGATCGCCAGGGCCTCGACCCGGTCGATGTTCTGCTGGCCCTCGTAGTAGCGACGGCCGGGGTAGCCCTCGCTGTACTTGTTCTGCAGCACGGTGCCGGAGGCTTCGAGGACGGCCGCGGACACGTAGTTCTCACTGGGGATCAGGCGCAGGGTCTCCGCCTGGAGGACTTCCTCCGCGGCGATGTGGGTCGCCAGTTCGGGGTCGGTCGCGGACAGGGCGGGATGGCGGCTCGCGGACACGGCGGGCTCCTCCGGGGTCGATGTGATCGGTACCCCGCGAGGCCCAGGCGAGCGGCCCTGTATGCGGTCGAGCGCGCACGACTCCCCCGGAGTTGGTTCCCCGTACGCCAGTCGCCGTGCGTACCGAACACCTTAGCGGCCGCGCCACCGGAGAGGTTTCTGCGTCCGGGATACGAGCGACGATAAGAAGGTGACGCCACCCTCGTCACCGCTTCACCGGCCAGACGGACGATCGGAGATCCCGTGTCGACAACTGCTGATGCCATCCGCTCCGCCGACGCGCACAGCGCGCACAACTACCACCCGCTGCCCGTCGTCGTCGCGTCCGCGGACGGCGCGTGGATGACCGACGTGGAGGGCCGCAGATACCTCGACATGCTCGCCGGGTACTCCGCGCTCAACTTCGGGCACGGCAACCGCCGTCTGATCGACGCCGCGCGGGCCCAGCTGGAGCGGGTGACCCTCACCTCGCGCGCCTTCCACCACGACCGTTTCGCCGACTTCTGCACCGAACTCGCCGCGCTGTGCGGCAAGGAGATGGTGCTGCCCATGAACACCGGTGCGGAGGCCGTGGAGACGGCCGTGAAGACGGCCCGCAAGTGGGGCTACGAGGTCAAGGGCGTCCCCGACGGGCATGCCAAGATCGTGGTGGCCGCCGGCAACTTCCACGGCCGGACCACGACCGTCGTCTCCTTCTCGACGGACCACGACGCCCGCGACCACTTCGGCCCGTACACGCCCGGTTTCGAGATCGTCCCGTACGGGGACCTCACCGCGCTGTCGCACGCCGTGACGGAGAACACCGTGGCCGTGCTGCTGGAGCCGATCCAGGGCGAAGCCGGGGTGCTGGTGCCGCCCGCCGGGTACCTGGCCGGCGTACGGGAGCTGACCCGCGAGCGGAACGTGCTCTTCATGGCCGACGAGATCCAGTCGGGGCTCGGCCGGACCGGCCGGACCTTCGCCTGCGAGCACGAGGGGGTCGTCCCGGACGTCTACATCCTCGGCAAAGCGCTCGGCGGCGGTGTCGTGCCGGTGTCGGCGGTGGTCGCCGACCGGGACGTGCTGGGGGTGTTCGGGCCCGGCCAGCACGGGTCGACCTTCGGCGGGAACCCGCTCGCGTGCGCCGTCGCGCTGGAGGTGATCGCGATGCTGCGGACGGGCGAGTTCCAGCAGCGGGCCACCGAACTGGGCGACCACCTCCACCGCGAGCTGGGCATGCTCGTCGGCGGGGGCGCCGTGACCGCCGTACGCGGCCGCGGGCTGTGGGCGGGCGTCGACATCGCCCCCTCCCGCGGTACGGGCCGGGAGATCTCCGAGAAGATGATGGAGCGGCGCGTACTCGTGAAGGACACCCACGGGTCGACCATCCGCATCGCCCCGCCGCTGGTGATCACCAAGGAGGACCTGGACTGGGGGCTGGAACAGCTCCGGTCGGTGCTGTCGGTGTAGCAGCCCCCGGCGGATCCTCAGAGGATGACGTGGGGCAGGAAGCGGGCGTACTCGTCCGTGACCGGCCCCGCCGATTCGCGGATGCCGAGCCCCGCGGCCTCGTCCTCGACGACCCACGCGCCGAGCACCACCCGGTTGCCGTCGAAGTCGGGCAGCGGGGCCAGGCCCTGGAAGCAGTACCGCTCCCCCGGCTCCGCTACGAACGGCACGCCGTCCGGGCCGGGCTCGTGCAGGGTGACGCCCGCGCCCTCGCGGCCGAGGAGCGGCTTGGCCACGAAGCCGGCCGATCCGGGCTCCGCGAGCTCGCGCGGGCCGTCGAGGTAGGCCGGCAGCAGGTTCGGGTGCTCCGGGAACAGCTCCCACAGGATCGCGAGCAGGGCCTTGTTGGAGAGCAGCATCTTCCACAGCGGCTCGATCCAGCAGGTGGTGCCGGAGCCGCCGCCGTGGTCGTAGGTGCCGAGAACCTGCGGGCCGAACTCGTCCGTGGCCAGCCACTCCCACGGGTAGAGCTTGAAGCAGCTGCGGATGAAGCGCAGCTTCTCGTCCACGAACCGGCCGGACAGGCTGTCCCAGCCGATCTGCTCCACGGACAGGGCGTGGGTCTCCAGGCCGGCCTGGTCGGCGGTCTCCTGCAGGTAGGCGACCGTCATCAGGTCCTCGCCGAGCTCGTCGGTCTCGGAGTGCGCGAAGTGCAGCGGGCCGGGCGCCAGCAGTTCCGCCTGGCGGCGCCAGGCGTCGACGAGGCGCTCGTGGAGGGAGTTCCACTGGTCGGCGCCGGGGAACCGCTCCTCCATCCAGAACCACTGCGGGCTGGCCGCCTCCACCAGGGAGGTGGGCGTGTCGGCGTTGTACTCCAGCATCTTGGCAGGGCTGCCGCTGCCGTCGTAGCGCAGATCGAAACGGCCGTACAGGGAGGGCTGTTCGGCACGGCGGCGCCAGGACTCGGCGATCAGTGCCGCGAGCTTGGGATCGGTGATGCCGAGGTCTGCGAACCGGTCCTGCTCGACGATGTGCGCCGCCGCGGCCAGGCACATGGCATGCAGTTCCTCGACGACGTTCTCCAGCGCCTCGACCTCGGGCAGGGAGAAGGAGTAGTACGCGCTCTCGTCCCAGTAGGGGCGCAGCGAGTCGTCGGGGTAACGGGTGAGGGGGTAGATCAGCCCCTGCTCCTCGACCGTCTTCTGCCAGCCGGGCCGGGGCTCGATGGTGTGCCGCTGCATCGTGCGATCAGCCGCCGCTGGAGCTGGAGTGGCCGCCGATGCCGCCACGGGTGACGGCCGACTTGTCGAAGCTGCCGCCGGTGACCTTGCCGTTGCTGACGACGCCGCCGTAGTAGTACGCGCCGGTGCCGCCGGTCCTGCACTCCTTGCTGTTCAGGTGGTCCAGCGTGGAGCGCGACGCGCAGCGCCGGTCCGGTTCGTCGCTGCTGCCGCAGGCCACGAGGGTGGCCGCGAGCAGGCCCATGCCTCCGAGAGCGACCGCGCCGGAGCGCATACGGCGCTGATTGATGCTGCTGCTGTCCATGTCTGCTGCTCCCCCTGGGGCCTGGCGTGCTCCCGACAGACTAGAACGGTGCCCCCGGCCGATGGAATCCGGCCGTCGTGAGATCCGTGACCTAGAGTCATTTCGTGCTGATTGGGATGCTTTGCTCGCTGGGTGCGGCGGTCTGCTTCGGTACGGCGTCCGTCCTGCAGGCCGTCGCGACGCGGGCGGTGGAGCCCGGCAGCGGGTCCGGGGTGGACGCGGCCCTGTTCCTGCGGGCCGCCCGGCAGTGGCGCTATCTGCTCGGCCTCGGCCTGGACGGGGCCGGATTCGTCCTGCAGATCATCGCGCTGCGTCACGTGCCGATCTACGTGGTCGGGGCCGCGCTGGCCGCCAGTCTGGCCGTGACGGCGGTGGTGGCGTCGCGGCTGATGGCGGTGCGGTTGTCCCCGGCGGAGTGGTGCGCGGTGGGCGTGGTGTGCCTGGGGCTGCTGATGCTGGGGCTCTCCGCGGGGGAGGAGGGCAGCGGGACGGGCTCTCCGGCGCTGAAGCTGGGGCTGCTGGCGGTGGCGGCGCTGGTGCTGCTGGGCGGCGCGGTCGCGGGCGGGCTGCCGGACGGGCCGCGGGCCCTGGTCCTCGGCCTGGGCTCGGGCACGGGCTTCGGCGTGGTGGAGGTCTCGGTGCGGCTGATCGACTCGCCGTGGGACGTCGCGAACCCCGCCCTGTACGCGCTCCTGCTGGGCGGGGCGGCCGGGTTCCTGCTGCTCACCTCGGCGCTGGCGCGCGGCTCGGTGACGGTCGCGACGGCCGGGCTGGTGCTCGGCGAGACGATCGGTCCGGCGGTGGTGGGCGTGGTCTGGCTCGGCGACCGCACCCGGGAGGGCCTGACGTGGCTGGCGGTGACCGGCTTCGCCGTGGCGGTGGCCGGCTCGCTGGCCCTGTCCCGCTTCGGCGAACCGAAATCCCCACCGGCCCCGGCCGCACCGCTCGGCTGAGCGGGCCGGGTTTCCCGCCGGCGGCGCCGCCTCTGCCGTGATCCCGCGCATGGCCGGGTGCCGCGCCGGTGCGGGGGCGGAGCCCCCGAGCCCCCGCGGCGGCTCGGCGCCGCCTCCCCCGGCGGAGCCGTCCAAGCCGGGCAGGTACAAGGCCTGACCGGCTCCAGGGCCGGGGCCGGTCCGGCTCCAGGGCCGGGGCCGGTCCGGCTCCAGGGCCGGGGCCGGTCCGGCTCCAGGGCCGGGGCCGGTCCGGCTCCAGGGCCGGGGCCGGTCCGGCTCCAGGGCCGGGGCCGGGAGGCCCGGCCCCGGCCGGTCCGGCGTCAGCCGGCGGGCCGGAACGCCGCCAGCGCCGCCGCGTGGTGGTCCTGCGTGACCTGCCACTCGGCGGCCGGGCCGGCGGTGAGCACCGCCCATTTGCCGCCGTCCGCCGCGACGAAGACGCGTTCGACCCCGCGCCGCACCCCGCGTGACTCCTCGCTGTCGTACTGGTAGACCAGCTCCGCCGCGCCGGAGGAGCCGGAGACCGGGCCGACGCTGATCTCCTCGTACCCGCGGGTGCCGGCCCTGAGGTGGGTGGAGGCCTGCCTGACCGCGGCGAGCGGGCTCAGCTCCGGCTCCGACACCCGGAACACCTGGATCAGCGCGGTCCGGTCGGGCGAGCGGTAGAAGACCCCTTCCTTGAGCTCCTCCCGCACCCAGCCCGCCGGCACGGCGATGGTGAAGCCCGCCGTGTCCTGCCTGGTCTCGTGGGCTCCGCCGCCGGCTGCGGTGCCGGCCGGTCCGGGGGTGGGCGTGCGGGTCGGGCCGGTGCCCCCGGTCGGGGAGCCGGTGGGCGGGGACGGTGACGGGGACGGGGAGCCGCCGGCCCCCGTCGGCGCGCCCGAGGTCACGGTCCCGTTCTTCTCACCCGCGCGGTCGGCGTCGCCCGTGTCCCGGGCCACGAACCACACGGCGGCCGCGCCGATCGCGACGGAGGCGACGGCGATGCCCGCCGTCGCCGGAGTCAGCCACCGGCCGCGCACCGGGCCGGAGGGCCCGGCCGGCGGTCCGGGCGGCGCTGGTGGCCCGGGCGGCGCCTCGTACGGGGGTGGAGGCGGCGCCTGGGCACCCGGTCCGAGCGGGTCGTACGCCGGCGGCGCGGTCGGCGGCTGCGGCGGGAGCGGCGGCAGGCCCGCGGCGGCGCCCGGCGCGGGCCCGGCCGGGGCCGGGTCCACCACCCAGCGCTGTGCCTGCGCGTCCCAGCGGCGCGGGCCCGACGGCGGCTGCGGCGGAGCCACGGATCAGCCCCCCAGCGCGCCGAGCAGGCTGCCCAGGGCGGCGGCCGCGCTCACCGTCTCGATCAGCGGGGCCCAGCGTTCCAGCGCCGCGCGGAGCCGGCCGGCCAGGCCGGGCCTGATCGTCTCCGTGCCTTCCAGCTGCTCGGCGACCCCGTCCAGTTCGGCGTCGAGCGCCGTCCTGTCGGCGCCCCGGGGAGCCTCCCGTACGAGGGCCTCGCGCAGGGCGAGCACCGCGTCCAGCAGCTCCGCCGCGCTGGGTGCGGCCGCTCCCGTACCGCCCTGGTGGACGGTGTTGGTGTTGTGGGAGCCGCCGATGCTGACCGCGCTGCCGTGGATGTCGCCGAACCGCACGGTGGGCTCCTGTGCTCCCCGTGCTCCCCCGTCACCCGTTGCCATGACTCCCCCTGTGTGTGCTGTTGTGGTTCCCGCGGCCGCCGAGGCTGATCGCGCTGTTGGTCACGTCCCCGAAGTGCGCGTTGATGTGGACGTCGGCCCGGCGCGCGAAGGCCTCGGTGTACCAGCCGTTCTCGTCCAGGACGACGGTAATGCCGGCGACGATCCGGTCCTGAACGGTTTTCAGATACCGGTCGAGGTCCATGAGGTGGAACAGCGAGCCGTTGTCCTGTGCGGCGAGTTCGCGCACCGAGGCGCGCGGCCCCTCCGGGCGGGCGCCGCCGTGGCCGCCGGAGGCGATCCGCCACCAGCTCGCGATGCCGCGGCCCAGGGTGACCAGGGACGCCGTGAAGGAGCCGGGTGTGTGCCGCAGGGCCCAGACCGCCTTCCCGAAGCGGCTGTTGTTCAGGTAGCGGTGGGCGTCCGCGTCCGCGTTGTGGAAGGTGACGTGGACAGGCAGCAGCACGTGCGGCGCCACCTCCACCATCATCATCCCGCCCTGGGTGTGGACCCGTACGAAAACGGTGACGACCAGGTTCTCGTCCCAGCCGCCGACGCGGACGCGCAGGAAGTACCGGCGGCGTTCGCCGCCCTCCTCGACGGCGGCCGCCCGGTGCGCCTCGAAGTCGGCTCGCAGGAGCGGGCCTTCGTCGCGGTGGTCCAGGCCGCCGCCCGGCAGGAACACGCAACTGTCGACGACCAGTTCGCGCAGGCGGTCCATCACGGCGGCCTCTGCCTGCGGGGACCCGTGCGGCGAGGGCACCCGCAGCCGCTCCAGCAGCGGCAGGATCCCCGCGATGACGCGGTCGTTGGTGAGCGGCTGCGGTGCGCGGCCGGGTTCGAGGTCCTCGCGGGGGCGCAGCTCGAAGGACACCTGCCAGGGGCGGTAGGACTCGCCGGCCCCGACGAACGGGTCGTTGATGTCGTACAGGACCATCGGCGAGTGCTGCTCGTGGAGGATGCGCTGCCGTACGCGGGCGAACCGGACGCCCTGGTCCGCCTCCGCGGGGTCGGACGCGCGGTGGGCGTACCGGTCCCGGCTCAGGTCTCCGGCGATGGTCCGGGCGACGTGGCCGCGCTGGAGTCCGACCACGGTGACGACCCCGGCGAAGACGGCGGGCACCCAGCCGAGGACGAACCCGGCCGCCGGTCCGCCGATGCCCCCGGAGAAGAGCAGCCCGCCCAGGGCGAACGGGCCGTCGTCCCCGTCGCCGAAGGCGCCGAGCAGGGCCAGCCAGATCCCGAGGACGAGGAGCACGATGACGGCCAGGTTCCACCAGGCGTAGATCCGCACGGCGAGGGCCAGCAGGCGTGGCAGCAGCCCGGACCGGGCCCGGAGCCAGCCCGCGAGGCTCAGCAGCAGGAACGGGACGAGCACCACGGCGAGGGCGCCCCCGGTGAGGAGGGACCCCGCGAACCAGGCGCCGAGGATGCCCAGGGCCCAGCCGATTTCGCCGCGGCGGGCGCGGAGGGCGTGGGCGAGGACACGCGAGGCGTCGAAGCCGTAGGAGGGCGCGACGATCCGCTCCTCGTGGACGTACAGCTCCTCGATGACCCGGTCGCGGTACCCGGCGTCGAGGTAGGTGCCGGCGCACAGGAAGCGGCCGGCCTCGCTGACCGCCGGGTCGACGGGCGGACGGCCGCCCGGAGGGTCGTGCTGCGGATCGCCTGCGGGCTGACGGGGAATCGGGCTCTCGGTCACCGCCCGACTTTAGATTTCCCCTACACCGTCCGACAGGCGGAATCACGCCAAAGCGCCCCGGCCCGTCGGGGCAGGGGCGCTTCGGTTCGTCCGGCTTGCCGAGGTCGCGTCAGGTGTCCGCGGGTCCCGGCGAGCGGTGACGGATCAGATCAGGCCGAGCTCGCGGACCGCGTCGCGCTCCTCCGACAGCTCCTGGACGGAGGCGTCGATGCGGGTGCGGGAGAACTCGTTGATGTCCAGGCCCTGGACGATCTCGTACTTGCCGTCCTTGCAGGTGACGGGGAAGGAGGAGATCAGACCGGCCGGGACGCCGTAGGAGCCGTCCGACGGGATGCCCATGGAGGTCCAGTCGCCCTCGGCGGTGCCGTTGACCCAGGTGTGGACGTGGTCGATGGCGGCGTTGGCGGCCGAGGCGGCGGAGGAGGCGCCACGGGCGTCGATGATCGCGGCGCCGCGCTTGGCGACGGTCGGGATGAAGGTGTCGGCGAGCCACGCCTGGTCGCTGACGACCTCGGCGGCGTTCTTGCCGGCGATCTCCGCGTGGAAGATGTCCGGGTACTGGGTCGCCGAGTGGTTGCCCCAGATCGTCAGGCGCTTGATGTCGGAGACGGCGGCACCGGTCTTGGCTGCCAGCTGCGAGATCGCGCGGTTGTGGTCCAGGCGGGTCATCGCGGTGAAGCGCTCGGCCGGTACGTCCGGGGCGGAGGCCTGCGCGATGAGCGCGTTGGTGTTGGCCGGGTTGCCCACGACGAGGACCTTGATGTCGTCCGCGGCGTGCGCGTTGATGGCCTGGCCCTGCGGCTTGAAGATGCCGCCGTTGGCGGCGAGCAGGTCGCCGCGCTCCATGCCCGCGGTGCGCGGACGGGCGCCCACGAGGAGCGCGACGTTGGCGCCCTCGAAGCCCTTGTTCGGGTCGTCGAAGATGTCGATGCCGGCGAGCAGCGGGAAGGCGCAGTCGTCGAGCTCCATGGCGGTGCCCTCGGCCGCCTTCATGCCCTGGGGGATCTCCAGGAGCCGGAGCTTGACCGGCACGTCCGCGCCGAGCAGGTGACCGGACGCGATACGGAAGAGCAGCGCGTAGCCGATCTGGCCGGCGGCGCCGGTGACGGTGACATTCACAGGAGTGCGGGTCATGGCCTTCTCCGTTAGACAGCTGGCGGTGGGGCGTCCCTGCCCCATGTGCTGGAGGACGCCGCTCCCCTGTAAATCTTGACGTGAAGAGACATCCGCGGTCAGGCTATCCGACCCGGGCGCGGCCCA
Organism: Streptomyces yangpuensis; assembly: GCF_001005295.1. Taxonomy (GTDB): domain Bacteria; phylum Actinomycetota; class Actinomycetes; order Streptomycetales; family Streptomycetaceae; genus Streptomyces; species Streptomyces yangpuensis. Next base: position 228,195 of record NZ_LBMK01000005.1, read on the forward strand.
ACCCCCGGGTCCCTGTGGTGCGTGGCACACGGCTCCGGCGTTTCGAAGGTCGAGTCGCTTCCCGGACCTGTATTCGACCAGGAAGATCTGCCCGTCCGCCGGCTCCCGGCCGACGTGACGGAGGCGTTGGGCGCGCGGGCGACCGGTACGGCGTCGAACCCGGCGAAGGCGTACCCGTACACGTCGGGGGACTCCGCCGGAGCCGCACCGACGGTCCGCGCCGCGCCCGGCGGGCACGGCGCACTCAGCGAACGGTGAAGCGGACCGCGCTCTCCAGGAACGGGACTTCCAGCCACGGCTGTGGTTCCATCACCAGCGCGAGCAGCGTGATCGCCACACCCAGCACCCCGTAGGTGATCATGTCGGTGAAGCGGGAGCGCACCGCGAGCATCCCCACCGAGGGCAGCACGCGCCGCAGCACCGACGCCGCGATCAGAGCCACGCCGATCACCAGACAGCCGACCCGGGCCTGCCCGAGCGCCGTGGTCAGCAGGCCCACCGCGGTCGCGGCGAGCACGCTGAGCATCGGCCACTGACGGGCGGAGGTGGACACGGCCCCGGGCACGGCGCGGCCGCTCCCCTCGGGGCGTGCCGTGTCCCGCGTGACCGACGGGAAGCGGCGGGACCTGGCCGTGCCGCTCCCGTTCACCCGCTCGGCGCCCGGCTCAGTTCGCACTGCCGGTCCGCTCCGCCGCCTCGACGACGTTGACGAGCAGCTGGGCGCGGGTCATCGGGCCGACACCGCCCGGGTTCGGCGAGATCCACGCGGCCACCTCGGCGACGCCGGGGTGCACATCGCCGACGATCTTGCCGGACTCGTCGCGGCTGACGCCCACGTCGAGCACGGCCGCGCCGGGCTTCACGTCCTCAGGCTTGACCAGGTGCGGGACGCCGGCCGCGGCGACGATGATGTCGGCCTGGCGCAGCAGCCCGGAGAGGTCGCGCGTACCGGTGTGGCACAGCGTCACGGTGGCGTTCTCGGACTTGCGGGTCAGCAGCAGGCCGATGGACCGGCCGACGGTGATCCCGCGGCCGAGGACCACGACGTGCGCGCCGTTGATCTCGACGTCGTGGTGGCGCAGCAGCTCCACGATCCCGTACGGGGTGCAGGGCAGCGGGCCCGGCTCGTTCAGCACGAGCCGGCCCAGGGAGGTGGGGTGCAGGCCGTCGGCGTCCTTCAGCGGGTCCATCAGCTCCAGGACCCGGTTGGTGTCGATGCCCTTGGGCAGCGGGAGTTGGACGATGTAGCCCGTGCACTCCGGGTTGGCGTTGAGCTCCCGCACGACCTCCTCGATGTCCTCCTGGGAGGCCGTCTGGGGCAGTTCGCGCTGGATGGAGGCGATACCGACCTCGGCGCAGTCCTTGTGCTTGCCGTTGACGTACCAGCGGCTGCCCGGATCGTCGCCGACCAGCAGGGTGCCGAGGCCGGGGGTGATGCCCCGGGCCTTCAGGGCCGCCACACGGGCGGTCAGTTCGGACTTGATCGCGGCCGCGGTGGCCTTGCCATCGAGAATCTGGGCGGTCATGACCCCATCCTCCCGGATGAGGTGGCCATGGTTCCAGTCAAGGCGCTCGCAGGACCGCAGGACCATTGCACTTGCACAACAAGTGACCGGCTGTACGCCAACCGGCTGGACAAGGCGTCACCGCTCGGACCACGATGAAACGACTGAAGTACCGCGGGCAGTGCCGGGGGGCGGACCGCACCGTGCAGGATTCCTCCGTGCTCATTGCCGTGCGTCCCCGCACTTCCACGGAGGAACACCCCAGATGAGTTTCGGCGACCCGCACAATCCGTACGGACAGCAGCCGCAGGGCCAGCCCGGCTACGGCTACCCGCAGCAGGCCCCCCAGAGCGTCCCGCCGCAGGGCGGCTACGCGTACCCGCAGCAGGCCCCGCAGGCCTACCCCGGCGGCCCCGCCGGCTACCCGGGCGGCCCGGGCGGCTACCCCGGCCCCCACATGGAGATGCCCGGCGGCGCGAAGGCGGCCCGGGTCATTCTCTGGATCCTGGGCATCCTCCAGCTGCTGGGCGGCCTGTTCGTCATCATCGCCTTCGCGCTGCTCGGCGTTGCGCTCTCCGACTCCGGCAGCTCCTCCGCGAACGAGGCGGGGGCCGCAGCCGGCACCGTGGGTGCGGTCATCGGCGTCCTGGTCATCGGCCTGTCGCTGTGGCCGATCCTGACCGCGGCCAAGATGGCCAAGGGCGGCAGCGGCGTCCGTGTCTCGGGCATCATCTACGGCTCCGTCCAGAGCCTGTTCGCCGTCTTCGGCGTGCTCGTCAACCTGATGGCGCTCGGCGCGAGCGAGAACTCCGAGGCCGGCCTCACCGCCATCAGTGTCATCCCGTCGCTGATCTCCCTGGCCCTGGGCATCACGATCATCGTCGGCCTGGCGAAGGCCGGCGCCTGGTTCAACCGCCCGCGCTACTGAGCGGGCCCGCCGGAGCCCCGCACACGGCGAAGGCCGCGACCCGCTGCTGCGGGTCGCGGCCTTCGCCGTGATGGGCCGGACTCAGTGGAAGAAGTGCCGGGTCCCGGTGAAGTACATCGTCACGCCCGCCTTCTGCGCGGCCTCGACGACCTGCTCGTCACGGACCGAACCACCCGGCTGGACCACGGCCTTGATGCCCGCGGCCGTCAGGATCTCCAGCCCGTCCGGGAAGGGGAAGAAGGCGTCGGACGCGGCGTACGCACCCTGCGCCCGCTCGCCGCCGGCCCGCTCGACGGCGAGCTTCGCCGAGTCGACACGGTTGACCTGGCCCATGCCGACGCCGACCGAGGCGCCGTCCTTGGCGAGGAGGATCGCGTTCGACTTGACAGCCCGGCAGGCCCGCCAGGCGAAGGCCAGCTCGGCCAGCTCCGCCGGGGATAGGGCCTCACCGGTGGCGAGGGTCCAGTTGGCCGGGTCGTCGCCTTCGGCCTGGAAGAGGTCGCTCTGCTGGAGCAGCGCGCCGCCGCTGACGGGCTTCAGGTCACCGGGCTGGTGCGGGGTGCCGTCGACCTTCAGGACGCGGATGTTCTTCTTCCTGGCCAGGATCTCGACCGCGCCGTCCTCGTAGCCGGGGGCGGCGATGACCTCGGTGAAGATCTCCGCGACCTGCTCGGCGAGCTCGACGGTCACCGGGCGGTTGACGGCGATGACACCGCCGAAGGCCGACAGCGGGTCGCAGGCGTGCGCCTTGCGGTGGGCGGCGGCGACGTCCGCGCCGACGGCGATGCCGCACGGGTTGGCGTGCTTGATGATCGCCACGCACGGCTCTTCGTGGTCGTAGGCGGCGCGGCGCGCGGCCTCGGTGTCCACGTAGTTGTTGAAGGACATCTCCTTGCCGTGCAGCTGCTCGGCGTTGGCGAGCCCGCCGGGCTGCCCGTCGGTGTAGAGCGCGGCGGCCTGGTGCGGGTTCTCGCCGTAGCGCAGGGTGGCCTTGCGCTCCCAGGCGCCGGCGAGGAACTCGGGCAGCGCGCCCTCCTCGCCCTCCGGGGCGTACGCGTTCGTGAACCAGGAGGCCACGGCCACGTCGTAGGCGGCGGTGTGCTGGAAGGCCTCGGCCGCCAGCCGCTTGCGCGCGGTGAGGTCGAAGCCGCCGCCCTGGGCTGCGGCGATGACGTCGGCGTACCGCTCGGGGCTGGTGACCACGGCGACCGACGGGTGGTTCTTGGCGGCGGCGCGGACCATCGACGGACCGCCGATGTCGATCTGCTCGACGCACTCGTCCTCGGTGGCACCCGACTGGACGGTGGCCAGGAACGGGTACAGGTTGACGACGACGAGGTCGAAGGGCTCCACACCCAGCTCGGCGAGCTGGTTGCGGTGGTCCTCCAGGCGCAGGTCGGCGAGGATGCCGGCGTGCACGCGCGGGTGCAGGGTCTTGACCCGGCCGTCCAGGCACTCGGGGAACCCGGTCAGCTCCTCCACCTTGGTGACGGGCACCCCGGCGGCGGCGATCTTCGAGGCGGTGGAGCCGGTGGAGACGAGCGCTACGCCCGCCCCGTGCAGGCCGCGGGCCAGCTCTTCCAGTCCCGTCTTGTCGTAGACGCTGATGAGCGCACGCCGGATCGGCCGCCGGGTCGTGGTCGGGTCGTTGCTCGCTGCGGTGTCTGCGGCGGTCACTGGATTGTTACCTTTCGTCCCTCAATGCGGTAGCCGTGCCGGGCCAGGCGCCCCACGACATCGACGAGCAGCTGTCGCTCGACTTCCTTGATGCGCTCGTGCAGAGCGGCTTCGTCGTCCTCGTCCCGGACCTCGACCACACCCTGGGCGATGATCGGACCGGTGTCCACGCCGCTGTCCACGAAGTGGACCGTGCAGCCGGTGACCTTCGCACCGTAGGCGAGCGCGTCCCGTACGCCGTGCGCGCCGGGGAAGGCGGGGAGGAGGGCGGGGTGGGTGTTGATGAACCGGCCGCCGAAGCGGTCGATGAACTCCTTGCCCACGATCTTCATGAAACCGGCCGACACGACGAGGTCGGGCGCGTACGCGTCGGTCGCCGCGGTGAGGGCGGCGTCCCACTCGACACGGCTCCCGTAGTCCTTCACCGGGCAGACGAAGGTGGGGATCCCGGCCTTCTCCGCCCGCTCCAGGCCGGCGATGTTCGCGCGGTCGGCCCCCACGGCGACGACTTCGGCGCCGAAGCCCTCGGATCCGCCGGGGTGGGCGTCGATGGCGTCGAGCAGGGCCTGGAGGTTGGTGCCGGAACCGGAGACCAGCACGACCAGGCGGGAGGCGGCCATGGGAGGCCCTTTCTCGCGGAATTGCGGTGTTCGTCTTTGTGTGGTCATACGAATCTTCGGGGTACCGATATACGGGGAACCATACGAAGCCGCCGACCGCCTGCAACGATACCGGCACACCGGACAGCCCCCGAGGGACGGGGGGACGGGCGGGCGGTAGCGTCTGGCGTACAAGCCGCAAACTGGCCTCACCTCGCCTCGACGTCCTCGTGACGTCCATGACACAGGGGAAGTAACACACCCGATGCCGGACCGCCGTCAGCCCGACTCCCCCACCGACGACAACCCCTTCGCGGCCCCGCCCGAGGGCCGGCCCGACCAGCCGTGGCAGCCGCGCAGCGGTGGCGACGGCGGGAACGGCGACGGGAACGGCCCGGGGGATTCCGGCGGGCAGCGGGGTCCGGCGCGCTGGGACCCGACGGATCCGGTCCAGCGCCGCGCCCGGTACGCGCTGCTGGCGGGCATGTGGGGCTTCTTCTTCGGGATCTTCGGCATCCCGTCGGTCGGCCTGCTGCTGGGCGCGCTCGCCCTGTACTGGGGGATCAGCGCGCTGCGCGGCAAGCCGGCGGCGGCGACCGGCGAGCCGGGCGCCCCGAAGGGCCTGGACGCCCTCGGCCCGGCGGCCCGCCCCCAGCGCACGGCGGCGGTGAGCGGCCTGGTCACGGCCTCGCTGGCGATCCTGCTGGCCATGAGCTCGTACGCCCTGCAGCTCGCGTACAAGGACTTCTACGTGTGCCGCGACGACGCCCTCACCAAGTCGGCGGAACTCCGGTGCAACACCCTCCTCCCGGACAACGTCGTGGGCGAGGTCCTGAAGGTCCGCCGGTAGCCGGCGCCGGAGGCCCGGGCGCGACGCCCGGGCCGGAACCCCGCTCTTCCACCCCCGCCGCACTATCAGCCCCGCCGGCGTTTGAGGCGCGGGGGCCCGGGGGCGGCGCCCCGACCTTTCAGCCCCGCCGGCGTTTGAGGCGCGGGGGCCCGGGGGCGGCGCCCCGACCTTTCAGCCCCGCCGGCGTTTGAGGCGCGGGGGCCCGGGGGCGGCGCCCCCGCAACGGCGCCGCACCCGGCAAGGCACCGCACGGTCTACGCAGGCGGCTTCCGCCGGGGAAACACCCGCACCCCGACCACCGGCGGAGCCACGGGCGGAGCCACGGGCGGAGCCGCCGCCCCCAGGTCCAGCCCGGACACCACGGTCAGCGCCCGCCGCGCCCGCACCGCAGGTGCCGCAGCCGCCGCGGGCACAGGAGCCACCACGACCGGCGGAGCCACCGGCTCGGCCACCATCTCCGGCACCAACGCCCCCGACGCCCTCCGCATCGCCTCCCAGCGGATCTCCCGCACCCCGCTGTCGTGCCACCCGTCGTCCACGGGGGTGTCCGCGTCCACCGCGACCGGCCCCTCGGCCGGGCGGTAGCGCCACGCGTGCACCCCCACCGCCACCGGCACGGCCAGTGCCAGCGTCCACGCGCAGGCCGCCGCACCCGTGGCCCACCACACCGGCCCGAACTCGGCCAGCCGCCGCGAGCCCAGCGGCCCCGCCGAGGCCGCCGCCAGCCCGGCCGTCACCAGGCCGCACACCAGCGCGCCGAGGGCCGCCGTGAGCGCGGTCTCCCCGTACGACACCTCGCGGGCCCGGCGTACCGCGAACCAGCCCACCGCCAGTCCCGCGACCACGGGCACTCCGGCGGCGGCCCAGGTCAGCGGGGTGCCCGGCCCCGCGGCCGGGAGCGCCTCCAGCAGCGGGAAGCGGGGCAGCGCGGGCGCGCCCGCGAAGCCGAGCGGGGTGGCCGTCACCTCGCCGCCGAGGGCGAAGCCGGGACCGAGTGCATAGGCCGCCCCCCAGACCATGGCGTTGGGGATCAGCGCGATCGCGAGCAGCAGGACCGCGAACCGGCCCGACCACACCCCGGTCAGCGACAGGAACGACGCCTGGACCTGCGCACCGTGCCAGGCGAGCGAGGCGCCGACGAGCAGCGCCCCACCGCCCAGGAGTACCAGGGCCCCGCCCGCGCCCGCCCGCAGCGCCAGCGCGTACCGAGGGCGCACGAACCCTCGCCGCAAGCCCCCCGACAGCCAGTTCGGCAGCGGTCCGAGCGGCCTGCCCTTGGCCCCCCACACGCCACCGGCCGCGGCCGGCACGGCGACCAGCGGTACGTGCCAGGCGGCGCTGATCGGGTCGGCGGGCATCGGGCCCCCGGCGGCGTACACCGTGGCGAGGGCCCCGACGGCGAGGTATCCGCAGAGCACGGCCGAGAACACGGCCGTCGCGGGCAGCACCTCCTCGTCCTCCTCGTCGGAGGCGCCGCCCAGCCGGGCGGCGCGCCGCAGGAGCAGGACGGGCAGGGCGACGAGCAGCAGGGGTGTCACTCCAACGGGTGCCGGGACGCCGGAAAGGGTCTCGTACCGCAGCAGTTCGGTCCCGTGGGCGAGCAGCCACAGCCCGGCGGCGAGGTGCAGGGCCCCGCCGGGACCGCTGTCGGGATAGGGGGAACTGATCCACAGGACGATGACGAGCACGGCGAGGAAGCCGAGCCCGAGCCCGGCGGCGACGGCGCCGCCCACCACACATGCGGCTGCGGCCGGCGAACGCCGTCGCACGCCGGTTCGCGGGGCCCCCGGCAACCGGGTCCCGCGTTCGGTCACTTGGGTCACCCCGCCATGGTGCCTTCGACACGCGCTATGGACGGGTAACAGGCGAATGTCCGTGGTGTCGCCCAATATACGCTTATGTACTTTTTCGCTCAGGGCTGCCGGGTCGCGGGGAGTGCGGCATGACACGAAGCGTCGAGGGCCTGCCCGCCCCGAACGAGCGCCGAAGACTGCGCGAAGCTGCGGAACTGACACTCGATGAGGTCGCGGAGGCGATGGGCGTCACCGCGACAACGGTCCGTGCCTGGGAGTCCGGACGTACCACCCCGCGCGGGCGCAAGCGCGACGCGTACGCGCGCTTCCTCGCCGGGCTGCCCGAGTCGGCGGTGACCGCGGACGCGACCGGGCCGCCGGGCCGGGACGGCCGGACCGACGAGGCCGGGCCGCCGGTCCTGGCGGCGGTCGCGGCCGTGGTCGCGCCGGGGACCGGAACCGAGACCGGCCCCGCTGCCGGCACCAGGGCCGAGGGCGTGCCGGCGGCTCCGGACGGGCCCACCGGCACCCCCGGCACCGGCACTCCCGGCACCGGCACCTCGGACACCGGCACTCCCGGCACCGGCACCTCGGACACCCGCGGTGGCGCCGGGACCGTGGCCGCCGCCCGGCCGGCCGCGCGTTCCGCCACCGGGCCGGCCGAGGCCTTCGACGCCCTCTACGACCGGGCCGCGCCCGCCCTCGCCCGGCAGACCTACCTGCTCTCCGGCCGCCGCGCCCTCGCCCTGGAGGCGGTGGACCGTGCCTTCACGCGGGCCTGGGACCAGTGGCCCGAAGTGGCCACCGACCCGGACCCGGTGGGCTGGGTGCGCGCGATCGCGTACGAGTACGCGCTCTCCCCCTGGCACCGTCTCCGGCGCGCCCACCGCCGGCCCGACCGGCCCCCGGCCGATCCCGCGGACCGGATCCTGCTCGACGCCCTGCTCGCACTGCCCAGGATCCACCGCCGGGTCGTCCTGCTCTACGACGGCGTGGGGCTCGACCTGCCTGACACCGCCGCCGAGACGGAGGCCACCACCCCCGCCACGGGCAACCGCATCCTGCACGCGCACGCCGATCTCGCCGCCCGGATCCCCGAACTGGCCGACGTACCGGCCGAGAAGCAGTCCGCGGCGCTGCGGGAGCGGCTCGGCGCGCTGCGGCCGCCCTTCCCGCTCGACCCGCGCCCGGCGGCCGCGGTCCGCGGCGGCGGCGAGCGGCGCGTCCGGCAGTGGAACCGGGCGACCCTCGGGCTGACCGCGGTGATCACGGCCGCCACCGCCTACACTGCGGCGACCGCGCCCACCCGGTACGACCCCCCGCTCGCGCCCGGCGAGAGCGTGTCCGGGGTGCCTCCGCTCAGCGGCCCGCAGCAGCTCACCGAACGGAGCAGGCAACTGCACGACAAGCTGCGCGCGGACCCGGAGGCGGGTCCGGCGCGCATCGCCCCGAGGATCGACTGAGGCGCCCTTGCGCAAAAGGGCGTGGCCCGCACCCCCGAGGGGTGCGGGCCACGCCCGTTCAGCCGTACGGCCGCTGCTTACTGAGCGGCGTTCAGGATCGCGCGAGCGAGCTCGGCGGTCTCGGTCGGCGTCTTGCCGACCTTGACGCCGGCGGCCTCGAGGGCCTCCTTCTTGGCCTGCGCGGTGCCGGAGGAGCCGGAGACGATGGCGCCGGCGTGGCCCATGGTCTTGCCCTCGGGGGCGGTGAAGCCCGCGACGTAACCGACGACCGGCTTGGTGACGCTCGATGCGATGAAGTCCGCCGCACGCTCCTCGGCGTCGCCGCCGATCTCGCCGATCATGACGATCAGCTCGGTCTCCGGGTCGGCCTCGAAGGCCTCCAGGGCGTCGATGTGGGTGGTGCCGATGACCGGGTCGCCACCGATGCCGACGGCGGAGGTGAAGCCGATGTCGCGCAGCTCGTACATCATCTGGTAGGTCAGCGTGCCGGACTTGGACACGAGACCGATCTTGCCGGGCTTGGTGATGTCGCCCGGGATGATGCCGGCGTTGGACTGGCCGGGGGTGATCAGACCCGGGCAGTTCGGGCCGATGATGCGGGTCTTGTTGCCCTTGGCGGTCGCGTACGCCCAGAAGGCGGCGGAGTCGTGCACCGCGATGCCCTCGGTGATGACGACGGCCAGCGGGATCTCGGCGTCGATGGCCTCGACGACGGCGGCCTTGGCGAAGGCCGGCGGGACGAAGAGGACGGAGACGTCGGCGCCCGTCTTCTCCATCGCCTCGGCGACGGAACCGAAGACCGGGACCTCGGTGCCGTCGAAGTCGACGGTGGTGCCGGCCTTGCGCGGGTTCACGCCGCCGACGATGTTGGTGCCGTCAGCCAGCATCAGCTTGGTGTGCTTCATGCCCGTGGCACCGGTCATGCCCTGGACGATGACCTTGCTGTCCTTGTTGAGGAAGATAGCCATGTGAGTCTGTGACCTCTGCCCTTACTTCGCAGCCGCGAGCTCGGCGGCCTTGTCGGCCGCGCCGTCCATGGTGTCCACGCGCTGCACCAGCGGGTGGTTGGCGTCCGAGAGGATCTTGCGACCCAGCTCGGCGTTGTTGCCGTCGAGACGGACGACGAGCGGCTTGGTGACCGCCTCGCCCTTCTCCTCCAGCAGGGCCAGCGCCTGGACGATGCCGTTGGCGACCTCGTCGCACGCGGTGATGCCACCGAAGACGTTGACGAAGACGGACTTGACGTCCGGGTCCCCGAGGATGATCTCGAGACCGTTGGCCATGACGGCGGCGGAGGCGCCACCGCCGATGTCCAGGAAGTTGGCGGGCTTGACGCCACCGTGGTTCTCGCCGGCGTAGGCGACGACGTCCAGGGTGCTCATGACGAGACCCGCGCCGTTGCCGATGATGCCGACCTCACCGTCGAGCTTGACGTAGTTGAGGTTCTTCGCCTTGGCGGCGGCCTCGAGCGGGTTCGCGGCGGCGTGGTCCACGAACTCCTCGTGACCCGGCTGGCGGAACTCGGCGTTCTCGTCGAGCGAGACCTTGCCGTCGAGGGCGATGACGTCGCCGGAGGCGACCTTCGCGAGCGGGTTGACCTCGACGAGGAGGGCGTCCTCGGCGATGAAGGTCTTCCACAGGGTCACCAGGACCTCGGCGACCTTCTCGGCGACCTCGGCCGGGAACTGCGCCAGCGCGACGATCTCGCGGGCCTTCTCGATGGTCACGCCCTCGTTGGCGTTCACCGGGACCTTGGCGAGCTTCTCCGGGGTCTCCTCGGCGACCTGCTCGATGTCCATGCCGCCCGCGACCGAGGCCATGGCCAGGAAGGTGCGGTTGGTGCGGTCGAGGAGGTACGAGACGTAGTACTCCTCAAGGATCTCGGGCGCGGTCTCCGCGATCATCACCTTGTGGACCGTGTGGCCCTTGATGTCCATGCCCAGGATGTCCGTCGCGCGGGCGACGGCCTCGTCCGGGGTGCCGGCCAGCTTCACGCCGCCGGCCTTGCCGCGGCCGCCGACCTTCACCTGCGCCTTGACGACCGACTTGCCGCCCAGCCGCTCGGTGGCCTCGCGAGCCGCCTCAGGCGTGTCGATGACTTCACCGGCCAGCACCGGTACACCGTGCTTGGCGAAGAGGTCCCTCGCCTGGTACTCGAACAGGTCCACGCGCGTCCGTCCCTTTGTCTTTTTAAAGATTCGCAGTGATTCGCGGTTGTCTGCTATCTGCGTGGGCGTGCCGCGGAGGGCAACGTGACGGCGCTGTCACTAGGAAGGCGCACACGGTGACCGTGGACGCGGCATGTCCGTCCGGCAGGTTATCCCCGTGGGGCGTGCGGCCCTAAATCGCAGATCACACCTGAGCGGTGATACCTGTCACAGAACGCCTTACGGTTGAACTGGAAATTCGTGTGATCCGCCGATTCACACCGGGTGCCGGGACGGGCGTGTCGGAGGAACCTCAGGGGGCCGGCAGGGGCCTCTTCTCCAGTGCCGCGGCCATGACCTCCGGGAACAGGTCGGGGGTGCAGGCGAAGGCCGGAGCGCCGAGCGCGGCGAGGGCCGCGGCGTGCTCGCGGTCGTAGGCCGGGGCTCCCTCGTCGGACAGGGCCAGCAGGGTCACGAACTCGACGCCCGCCCCCTTCATCGCGGCGACCCGTCCCAGCATCTCGTTGCGTATGCCGCCCTCGTAGAGATCACTGATGAGGACGACGACGGTGTCGGCGGGCCGGGTGATCTTCGACTGGCAGTAGGCGAGGGCGCGGTTGATGTCGGTGCCGCCGCCCAGCTGGGTGCCGAAGAGGACGTCGACCGGGTCGTCGAGCTGGTCGGTCAGGTCGACGACGGCGGTGTCGAAGACGACCAGACGGGTGGCGATCGAGCGCATGGAGGCGAGGACCGCGCCGAAGACGGAGGCGTAGACGACGGAGGCCGCCATCGAACCCGACTGGTCGATGCAGAGGATCACCTCCTTCTTCACCGACTGCGCCGCCCGGCCGTACCCGATCAGCCGTTCGGGGACGACGGTGCCGTACTCGGGCAGGTAGTTCTTGAGGTTGGCCCGGATCGTGCGGTCCCAGTCGATGTCGCGGTGACGGGGGCGGCTGATCCGGGCGGAGCGGTCGAGCGCGCCGGTGAGGGTGGCCCGGGTACGGGTCGCGAGCCGCTTCTCCAGCTGCTCGACCACCTTGCGGACCACGGCCCGCGCGGTCTCCTTCGTCGTCTCGGGCATCGCCTTGTTCAGCGAGAGCAGGGTGCCCACCAGGTGGACGTCGGGTTCGACGGCCTCCAGCATCTCCGGCTCCAGCAGCAGGGCGGACAGGCCGAGCCGCTCGATCGCGTCGCGCTGCATCACCTGGACCACCGGACTGGGGAAGTACGTCCGGATGTCCCCGAGCCAGCGGGCCACGTTCGGCGCGGAGCCGCCGAGTCCGGCCGACCGCGCCGTCCCCGTGGCCCGGCGCGCCCCCGCCTCGCCGCCTCCGCCGTACAGCGCGCCGAGCGCGGCGTCCATCGCCGCGTCCCGCCCGGTCAGCGCGTGCCCGGTCCCGTCGGCGTCCGGCCCGCCGAGCACCATCCGCCACCGCCGCAGCCGCTCGCCCCCGGCGGGATCCGCCGTGTCCCGTGCCACCACCGCGCTCGTCCCCGTACCGCTCATCCGTCGATCCCCTCCACTTGTCATATCCGCCGGCCCCTCCGTCCTTCTCCCCCCGCCGTCTCTCTCGGCCCCGCCAAGGGGGCCGCCTCCCAGCGGTAGCCGGGGGCGCGGGGGCCGGGGCAGCGCCCCGCAACGGCGCCGCACCCTCGGCGCGGCAGCCACCCTCAGGCTGCCGCGACCCCGTCGGGAGCCGCCAGCAGCATCCGGACCAGCTCCGTCGCCGCGTCCGCCCGCTCCCGGTCCAGCTCGGGGGCGAAGCCCTCGGGGGCGCCGCCCGCCGGCTGCGCCGCCGCCGGGCCACCGGGGCCGCGCCGGACCAGCTCGCCCAGGGTCCGCCTGACTCCTGGCTCGTACGCCCCGAACGTCCGCCTCAGCAGGGGGAGCACATCGGTGAAGGCCCGCTCGGGCACCCCCACCAGCCAGGTGTCGATCAGCCCCAGCAGCCGGTCGTCGTGGACCAGCAGGGTGCCGCCGCCCGAACTGCCGCCCGCGAAGCCCTCGATCCAGCCCGCCGCGTCGGCGGGCGGGGCCGCCGGGGACAGCGCGAGCCCCATCAGCCGGGCCGTCTCCTCGGCCTCCAGCCGCCCGTCGTCGAGGAGCAGCCGGGCCGCCCTGCCCCGGATGACGCCCGGCACGGTGTCCCGGTCCGCCAGCTTCCGCAGCACCGCGGACCAGCGCCCCCGCAGCCCGTCGGCGGCGTCGGCGTCGGCGTCGCCCAGCAGGCCCACCGCCGTGTGCACCCCGTCGATGTGGCCGCGCAGCTCCGCTGCCGCGTCGGCGTCCAGGCCGGCCGCGCAGGCCGGGGGCAGCGCGACGCATATCCGCTCGGCGAGCCCGGCCGCGACCGCGCCGAGCGCAGTGGCGTCGGTGCCCCGTACGTCGCCGTACCGCAGTGAACGGGCCAGCGCCGGCAGGGCCTTCGCGAGCCGGGCGACGTCCGTGTCCAGCGCGGCGCGGTCCGCGAGGGCCCGCAGTACGGCCGGCAGTGCCTCGGACAGTCCGGCCAGGAGGCACTGCTCGGCGAGCGCCGTCACCTCGCCCAGTTCCCCGGCGGCCGCGGCGTCGGCCTCCGCCCTGGCGGTGGCGGCTGCGAGGACGGTGGTGCCCCAGATCCCGGCCTCGGCCACCCGCACGGACAGTTCGGGCTGCCAGCGCAGCCGCCAGGTCTCGCGGAAGGTGCCGGTGCTGCTGCGGGAGGCGGCCGGGGTGCCCCAGTCGATGCCGAGCAGCCGCAGCCGGTGCAGCAGCAGGGACTTGGCCGCGTCGGTGTCCTTGCGCAGGTCGAGTTCGAGCTCGCGTTCCTGTGCCTCCGCCTTGAGCCGCAGGGACCGCTGCTGCCGCGTCAGGTCCCGCTGGAGCGGTACGACGGGTGCCGCGTCCGGGACCTCGCCGAGCACGTCGCCGACGACGAGGCGGTCCTCGATGAGCGCGAGCGGTACGTCGGAGCCGTCGCACATCACCGCCCGGACCGCTTCCAGGGTCTCCGTCAGGCCGGGCAGGGGCCTGCCCCGCATCGCGGCCAGGGTCTCGGCCAGCCGGACCGCTTCGATGACGTGGGCCGAGGAGACCTGCCGGTCCTCCTCGCGCAGCAGGCCGGCGACCTTGGTCAGCCACCGCTCGACGGGCCGGTCCCGGGCGGCGAAGAGGTGGGCGTACCAGCCGGGCGAGGTGATCCCCGCGCCGTACCCGCCGGCCCGGGCGAGCCGGCGGTGGGTCCACGGCACCCAGGTGGTCTCCACCTTGACCTTGGGCAGCCCGGTCAGCAGCGCCTTGTCGGCGGCGACGGTGGTCCTCGTGCGCAGTGCCGGGACGTGCCAGGCCCCGCACACCACGGCGTACCCGTCGCCGAACTCCCGGCGGGCGGCACGCATCCGCTGGCGCATGTACGCCTCGCGCACCAGGTCGCGGCGGTGACCGCCGTCGCCGTACGCCTCGCGCAGAGCCTCCATGGCCTCCCCGAGGGCCTCGAACGCGCCGAGCGCCTCCTCCCCCGCGCCGCGAGTGCCGCGGTGCTCGACCACGTCCTCCCACCAGCGCTCGGGGTCGTCGTACCCGGCGGTCTCGGCGAGCACCGCGAGGGGGTCCAGCCGGACGGCGTCGGGCTCGGCGCCGTCGGCCTCCCCGGTGGCGGCCAGCGAGTGCGCGGCGGGCAGGTCCATGAACCGGACCGGTACGCCCGCCTCCTGGGCCCAGCGGATCGCCACCCACTCGGGTGAGAAGTCGGCGAGCGGCCAGAACGCGGCCCGGCCGGGGTCGTCCGCGGCGTGCGCCAGCAGCGCCACGGGCGGCCGCATGCCGGGGTCGGCGGCCAGGGCGAGCAGCGCGTCCCCCTCGGGCGGCCCCTCGATCAGCACGGCCGCCGGGCGGGCCGCCTGCAGGGCGGCGCGGACCGCGCGGGCCGATCCGGGCCCGTGGTGGCGCACGCCGAGGAGCAGCGGGCCCTGCCGGGCGGTGCTCATGCCGTCACCTCCCGGCAGGCCCGGTAGAAGTCCTTCCAGCCGTCGCGCTCGCGGACCACGGTCTCCAGGTACTCCTGCCAGACCACCTTGTCGGCGGCCGGGTCGCGGACGACGGCGCCGAGGATCCCCGCGGCCACGTCGGAGGGGCGCAGGACGCCGTCCCCGAAGTGGGCGGCCAGGGCGAGGCCGCCCGTGACGACGGAGATGGCCTCGGCGGTGGAGAGGGTGCCGCTGGGCGACTTCACCTTCGTCCGGCCGTCGTCGGTGACCCCGTCGCGCAGCTCCCGGAAGACGGTGACGACGCGGCGGATCTCCTCCAGTCCCTCGGGCGCGGCCGGCAGGTCGAGGGCGCGGCCCATCTGGTCGACGCGGCGGGCCACGATGTCGACCTCGGCGTCCGCGGTGGCGGGCAGGGGCAGGACGACGGTGTTGAAGCGGCGGCGCAGTGCGCTGGAGAGTTCGTTGACCCCGCGGTCGCGGTCGTTGGCGGTGGCGATGAGGTTGAAGCCGCGCACGGCCTGGACCTCCTCGCCGAGCTCCGGTATCGGCAGGGTCTTCTCGGACAGGACGGTGATGAGGGTGTCCTGGACGTCGGCGGGGATGCGGGTGAGCTCCTCGACGCGGGCGGTCATTCCGTCGGCCATGGCCCGCATGACGGGGCTGGGGACGAGGGCGTCGCGGCTGGGGCCGTGGGCGAGGAGCCGCGCGTAGTTCCAGCCGTAGCGGATGGCCTCCTCCGGGGTGCCGGCGGTGCCCTGGACGAGGAGGGTGGAGTCGCCGCTGACGGCGGCCGCGAGATGCTCGGACACCCAGGTCTTGGCGGTGCCGGGAACGCCGAGCAGGAGCAGGGCGCGGTCGGTGGCCAGGGTGGTGACCGCGACCTCGACGATGCGGCGCGGTCCCACGTACTTGGGCGTGATCACCGTGCCGTCGTCGAGCGTGCCGCCGAGCAGGTAGGTGGCGACGGCCCACGGGGAGAGCTTCCAGCGGGTCGGGCGGGGCCGGTCGTCGGCGGCCGCCAGGGCTTTCAGTTCGTGCGCGAAGGCGTCTTCGGCGTGCGGTCGCAGCGCCTCGGCGCCGATGCCGTTCTCGGGCTTGCTCATGGTCCCCCTCCAGTGCTCGGCAGCCGCTCCCGACTGCTGTTCCAACGGTGCACCACGCCACTGACAACGCCCCTCGCTCTGCACGTCGTTGCAGGTCAGGGCGATTGTCAGAGGGGGTCTCTACGGTGGTTGTCATGACTGAGCAGGGGGTCCGCTGGACGGCGGAACAGGTACTGGCTCTGGCTCCTGACGACGCTTCACGCAAGGCGGGTGGCAGACTCGGCGGGGCGGGGCCGTGGTCACAGATCGGAGGTTCCGCTTCCGGTTCTGTGTGGGGGCTGTGCAAGGGCAGCGGCAGCAATCCGTACCGGACGGTCGTCGACCTGACGGGGCCGGCCTACAAGTGCTCCTGCCCGAGCCGGAAGTTCCCGTGCAAGCACGCGCTGGGGCTGCTCCTGCTCTGGTCCGCCGAGGGGGTCGGCGAGCCCGGGGAGGCGCCCGACTGGGCCGCGCAGTGGCTGGCGGACCGGGCGGCCAGGGCCGCCCGTCCGGCGGCCGGTCCGGTGGACGAGGAGGCGGCCCGGCGCAGGGCCGAGCGGCGGGCGGCGCGCGTGGGGGCGGGCGTCACCGAGCTGGAGCAGCGGCTGGCCGACCTGCTGCGCGGCGGCCTCGCGGGCCAGGAGCACGCCGGTTACGCGGCGTGGGAGGAGACCGCCGCCCGGATGGTGGACGCCCAGGCGCCCGGACTTGCCGGGCGCGTGAGGGAGTTGGGGACGATACCCAGTTGCGGCCCCGGCTGGCCCGCCCGGATGCTGGAGGAGGCGGCGCTGCTGCACCTGCTGGACCGGGCCTGGATGGGGGTGACGGGACTTCCGGACCAGTTGGCGGCGACCGTCCGCAGCCGGGTGGGACTGCCGGCCTCCGGGGAGGGGGAGGCCGTACGGGACCGCTGGCTGGTGCTCGCCCAGTACGACTCGGTGTCGCCGGACGGCCGGCTCACCACCCGCCGGATATGGCTGCGCGGGCTGACGGGGGGACGGCCCGCGCTGGTGCTGGACTTCGGGCCGCCCGGGCGGCCGCCGGGGCTGGCGCTGCCGGTGGGGCTGGTGCTGGAGGCGGAGCTGCGCTTCCGGCCCGGGTCGGCGGGGCTGCGGGCGGACCTCGGGGAGAGGTCCGCGGCGGCCGCGCCGTGCACGGAGGTTCCGGCCGGGGTGAGCACGCAGGCGGCCCTTGAGGCCTACGGGGCGGCACTGCGTGAGGACCCGTGGCTGGAGTCCTGGCCGGTGGTGCTCGGTCCGGTGATCCCGATACCGGGAGAGCTCGGCTGGCAGCTGGCGGACGCGGAGGGCACCTCAGCCCTGCCGGTGCCCCTCACCGGGGCGGGCAGCCGCTCCCGCGGGGGGCTGTGGCAGCTGGCCGCGTTGTCGGGCGGGGGCCCGGTGACGGTCTTCGGCGAGTGCGGCCACCGCGGGTTCACCCCGCTGACGGCATGGCAGCCGGGCTCGTCCGAGCCGGTCGCCCTGTCCTGAGCGGGGCGGGACCGGACCACCACATCGCAGGGGGCCTGGGGGGTCCTGTGCCGTCGCACGAGGACGGCCGGGAGAGGTGCGGCGCCGGGGGGCGCCGCATGAGGAACGACGAGAAGCCGGGGGGCTTTCATGAACGACAACCACGCCAGTTGAGCGGACCCGCACAGGACATCGACAGCCCCGGTCCCGTGGAGGGGGCGGGACCGGGGCGCCGGACACGACCGAGGACGAGCAGCGAGGGAGGGGCACCGATGAGCGAGGGTGACGAGGGGTACGGGGAGTGGCAGGAGCTGGTCGGTGCCGCGCTGCTGGGCACCGACCGGCGCCGGGGCGGGGGCCCGGCCGGTTCGCCCGGGGCACTGCTGGACGCGGCGGCCGTGCACACCGTCCGCCGCCGCGCGGGGTTGCGGCCGGCAGCGGCGCGGCCGCGGCCCGAGCCCGCGCCCCACGACGCCCGGCCGGCACCGCCGGAGGCGGCGGTGCGCCGGCTCGCGCAACTGCTGGCGGGCCGTACCGGCGCTGGCAGCGGGGGCGGCGGGCGGCGCGGCTCGGCCCCGGATCTGACGGAGCTGCTCCCGCAGTGGCTGGCCGCGGCCGGACGGCACGGCTACCGCGCACCCGCCGGGCTCGTACCGGCACTGCTGGACGCCGCCCGGGCCCGCAGCGACCTGCGCCCGCAGGCCCTGGCCCTGGCCGGGGCGCGGGGGCTGTGGCTGGCGCGGATGAATCCGGACTGGCGCTTCGCCCTGCGCGGCGGGGCGGGCGGCGGGGAACTGCCCGACGTGACGGACCCGTCCGCGGTGGAACGGCTGTGGGAGGAGGGGCTGTTCGCGGAGCGGGTGGCCCTGCTCGGCGCGGTACGGGCCCACGCGCCGGCGGCGGCTCCGCGGCTGCTGGCGACGACCTGGGCGAGCGAACGGGCCGAGGACCGGCTGATGTTCCTCGACTCACTGCGGGTGGGACTGTCCCTGGAGGACGAGTCCTTCCTGGAGGCGGCGCTGGGCGACCGCAGCCGCAACGTCCGGGCGACGGCCGCCGAACTGCTGTCGGCACTGCCGCAGTCGGCGCTGGCGGGCCGGATGGCCGGGCGGGCACTGGCCTGTGTGGGACCGGAGGGGGTGACGCCGCCGGCCGAGTGCGATGCGGGGATGCTGCGCGACGGGGTGGTCAAACGGCCGCCGGCCGGGCGCGGCGAGCGGGCTTGGTGGCTCGGACAGCTGGTCGAGGCGGCGCCGTTGTCATGCTGGCGGGAGCGGTTCGGGGGGCTCGGCCCGGCGGAGATCGTGGCACTGCCGGTGGCTTCCGCCGAGGGCTGGGCGGAGGAACTGCACGCGGCGTGGTGCCGGGCCGCGGTGCGCCAGCGGGACCCGGAGTGGTCGCGGGCCCTGCTCGGCCCGGCGTCGGCGCCGCCGGCGGCGGGCCCTGGCACGGCCTCCCTCGCGGAGCGGGCCAGACTGCTGGAGACCCTCCCCGACGGGGAACGCGCCGAGTGGGTGGCGGAGTTCGTCCGGGCCCACGGGCTGTCGGAGGCCTTCCAGCTGCTCGGGGTGTGCGTGGTGCCCTGGGCGGGCGCGCTGGGGCGGGCCGTGGTGGACGCCCTCGACAGCGCCCGGGAGGCGGGCAGCTACCCGTGGAGCTTCAGCGGGGTGATGGGTCTCGCCGAGCGCTGCCTGGACCCGGCCGAGGCAGGCCGGCTGGAGGCCCTGACCGCGGCCGCGGAGGACCCGCCGGACGCGTCCCCGGGCGCGGCGGCGTACTGGGCGGAAGCCTTCCAGCGCCTGGTGGCCACCCTCCGCCTCCGCGCAGCGATGCTGTCGGAACTGACCCCACCGTGACCCCCGCGGGCAGGTCCGGCCGCCCCCGGGCCGGGCTGCGGGTTCACGTCGCCGCCGGGCCGGGTGCTCACTGGGCGCGGCGCGCACCTGTGGGATCGTCCGGCTGTGCCGGGGTTCCCCGGCAGGGCGCGCCCCGCTCGCCCTGCCCCGCTGCTGAACCGCCTGGGGCTACTGGCGGACGTGGGCGTGGACCCACTCCACGATGGACGTCGTCGTCGCGCCCGGGGTGAAGATCTCCGCCACACCCTTTTCCTTGAGGGGGGCGATGTCGTCCTCGGGGATGATGCCGCCGCCGAAGACCTTGATGTCCTCCGCGTCGCGCTCCTTCAGGAGCTCCAGCACGCGCGCGAAGAGCGTGTTGTGGGCGCCCGAGAGGATCGACAGGCCGATCGCGTCGGCGTCCTCCTGGATCGCGGTGTCCACGATCTGCTCGGGGGTCTGGTGGAGGCCGGTGTAGATGACCTCCATACCCGCGTCCCGCAGCGCCCGCGCGATCACCTTGGCCCCGCGGTCGTGGCCGTCGAGACCCGGCTTGGCCACCACCACACGGATCGGACCGGTCACACCCATCGCACTGCCTCCCGAGTGAACGAACGTTAAGTACAGCATCGCGCACGCAGCCGTTTCGCGGTCAAGCACGAGGGGGAAATCACACGTGGGACGGCATTGCGCCACCGTGCCGCCAGCCGCACGGCACGGTGGCGCGGCGGCCGCCGCCCCCGGAGGATCACAGGAGGCCGTCGATGGGTCTGTCCTTACCCGTATCCGTCCCCGTCCCCTTCTCCGGTGCCGCACTGCGGGCCGGCGCACTTGAGGTCGTCGTGCTCGGCGGGCATCTCCTGCTGTACCCCACCGGGGTGTGCCAGGAGAGAATCGTCCGCGTCCCTGCCACGACACGCCCGCCCGTCCTGCTCCTCCACGGTTTCACCGACAACCGCTCCGTCTTCGTCCTGCTGCGCCGCGCCCTAGGCGTCGCCGGCCTGCGGCACGTGGAGGCGTACAACTACTCGCCCCTCGCCCTCGACCTGCGCGTCATCGCCGACCAGCTCGCCCGGCGTGTCGAGGAGCTGTGCGAGCGCACCGGGCAGGAGCGGGTGGACATCGTCGGGCACAGCCTGGGCGGCCTGGTCGGCCGGTACTACGTCCAGCGCCTCGGCGGCGACACGCGCGTACGCACCCTGGTCACGCTCGGTACCCCGCATTCCGGCACGCGGGTCGCCCCGTTCATGGACGCGCACCCCCTGGTGCGGCAGATGCGCCCGGGCTCCGAGGTGCTGGCCGAGCTGGCGGCGCCCTCGCCGGGCTGCGCCACGCGCTGCGTGGCGTTCTGGAGCGAGTACGACACGCTCATGGCCCCGGTCGGGAGCGCCCGGATCGAACACCCGGACCTGTGTGTGGAAAATGTGCAGGTCACGGGTATCGGCCATCTCGCACTGCCGGCGCACCCGGCGGTCATCGCGGCGGTCGGGCGCGCCCTCGACGGCCCCGCTCCGGCCCTGGTGACGGGCCCGGACACCGCCTCCGTCGCCTGACCTTCCGGCGACCGGGAGTCGAACACATTTCGAACTCAAGGCCAAGGCTGCGTCTTCCGGCGACCGAAAGACGGCCGAATGCCCGGTTCCGCTGATCTGGGGACCCGGCGAAGATTGTCGTTGCGAGTAACCGCCGGGTACAGTCACGCCACTGCTCTCCTCCGGTGAACTTCGAGTTCCCGGCCACCCAGGCCCCCACTGCCGAGGCGAAAGAGAAGTTGGTGAACGACCGCCCCTCGTCGGGCCAGTACCCGGATGCCGGGTATGACGGCCTTTCCACCACCGCTTTCGCTGGTGACTCGACCTACGTTTCCTACGAAACGCAGGGCCAGGGGGTCAACTACGCTGCCTACGGCTCCTACGAGACCGGTGCGTACGACACCACCGCGTGGACCTCGCAGGACCCCTACCTGTCCACGGTCCCCTCGCAGTCCGCCCCCGAGGACACCACCGGGAGCTGGGACGCGAACGCCTGGAACGCGGCGGACACGGGCATGGCCACGGGCACGGGCACGGGCACGGACCACTCCGGCTACACCGCCTACCCGATGGCCTCCTTCGGCTACGACACCTCCGCCGAGCAGACCGGCCACTGGGCGGTGCCCGGCTTCGGCACCACCGGCACCGAGACCGGCGCCTACGACGCGACCGCCTGGAACACCGTCACGCAGACCCCGGCACAGCCCGAGGCCGAATACGCGTACGACTACCAGCCCGCGCAGCAGGACTACGCCTACGGCACGACCACCCTCGGCACCGCCGGCTACACCCACGAGGCCCAGGCCGCCACGGCCGACGCGGAGACCGGGACCGACCCCGCGGCCGTCACGTACAGCGAGACCGCCGTTTTCGAGGTGCTCTCCGACGAGGCACCCACCACCGCAGAAACGTTCGAGTCGACCGAGTCGTACGAGCTGCCCGAGGTCCACGAACTGCACGGCGTCCACGACATGCCCACCCAGGCCATGCCGGTGACCTCCGCTCCGCGTTCCGCGCGCCGGACCGCGGCCAAGGGGAACGCCAAGGGCAACGCCAAGGCGTCGGGTGCCAAGGCGTCCGGCGCCAAGGCCGCCGGCGGCCGTCGGCGCACCCCGGCGAAGCGTTCCGCCCTGCTCACCGTCGCCGTCCCCTCCGCCTGCGTGATGGGCGTCGCCGGTGTCGCGGCCGCCTCCGTGAGCGGGCTCACCGGCACGGACAAGCCCGGCGAGGACACCACCACCATGGCCGCGCCCGACCCGGCCTCGGTGAAGCCGGTCGCGGCGAACACCAAGCTCGACACCCAACTGGTCGCGCTCAGCGCCGACGCGGGCGACTTCGCGGACCGCGCGAGCCGCACGCAGGAGCGCATCGACCTGCGCGAACGCCAGGAAGAGGAAAAGAAGAAGAAGGCCGAGGAGGCCGCGGCCAAGGAGGCCGCCCGCCCCAAGTTCGCGGTCCCGGTCGCGCAGCACGGCCTCAGCGCCAGCTTCGGCCAGGCCGGCGGCATGTGGATGTCGGTGCACACCGGCATCGACTTCCCCGTGTCCTACGGGACCCCGGTCATGGCGGCCACCGACGGAACCGTGCGCACGCAGTACAACAGCGCCTACGGGAACATGGCCATCGTGACCGCGGCCGACGGCACCGAGACCTGGTACTGCCACCTCAGCTCCACCAAGATCCGCGGCGGCAAGGTCAAGGCCGGCGAGGTCATCGCCTACTCGGGCAACTCCGGCAACTCCACCGGCCCGCACCTCCATTTCGAGGTCCGGCCCGGCGGCGGCTCCGCGATCGACCCCCTGGCCTGGCTGCGCAGCAAGGGCCTGGACCCGAGGTAGCCACCGGCTTCACGGACTTCATCGAAGTGCCCGGCAGCGATCGCGCTGCCGGGCACTTTCCCTTCCTGCACGGCGGGTTCGGCGGGTACGGCCGGGGCGGGACGGCACGCCCCGGCCCGNCCGGCCCCGCCTCGGCCCGCCGTCAGAGCTTCTGCACCGGCGCGTAGCGCAGCAGCAGCCGCTTCGGCTTGTCGTCGCCGAAGTCGATGGTGGCCTGCGCGTCCGCGCCCGCTCCCTTGACCTCCACGACGGTTCCGAGCCCGAACTGGTCGTGCGTGACCCGGTCCCCGACCGCCAGCGCGATGACGGGCTTGTCCGCGGCCCGGCGCGTCGCGAACCCGGAGGGGCCCGACTTCGTGCGCGACGAGGACAGGAAGGCCTCGGGCGAGGTGCCGAACGAGGACCGTCCGCCGCCCGAGCCCGATCCGTAGCCCGAACTGCGCATCGGGCCGGCCGGCTTCTGGGCCGCCCCCGTGCGCTTCCACTGCAGGTACTGGTCCGGGATCTCCTCCAGGAACCGCGACGGCGGGTTGTACGAGGGGGTGCCCCACGCGCTGCGCATGCTGGACCGGGTCAGGTACAGCCGCTCGCGCGCCCGCGTGATGCCGACGTAGGCGAGGCGGCGCTCCTCCTCCAGTTCCTTGGTCTGGCCCAGCGCGCGCATGTGCGGGAAGACCCCGTCCTCCATGCCCGTCAGGAAGACCACCGGGAACTCCAGGCCCTTGGCGGTGTGCAGGGTCATCAGGGTGATGACGCCGGAGCCGTCCTCGTCCTCGTCGGGGATCTGGTCGGAGTCGGCGACGAGGGCGACCTGCTCCAGGAACTCGGCGAGCGTGCCGGGGCCGGCGGGCGCCGCGCCCTCCGGCGCCTCGGCGGCCGCGGCCTCCCGCGCCTGCTCGAACTCCAGCGCCACGGCCGCCAGTTCCTGGAGGTTCTCGATCCGCGTCTCGTCCTGCGGGTCGGTCGACGCCTGGAGTTCGGCGAGGTAGCCGGTGCGCTCCAGGACCGCCTCCAGCACCACCGCCGGACCGGCGCCCGAGTCGACGATCGTGCGGA
Source organism: Streptomyces yangpuensis (assembly GCF_001005295.1). Lineage (GTDB taxonomy): Bacteria > Actinomycetota > Actinomycetes > Streptomycetales > Streptomycetaceae > Streptomyces > Streptomyces yangpuensis. Next base: position 251,938 of record NZ_LBMK01000005.1, read on the forward strand.
GCTCCTCCATCAGCGCGTTGAACCGCTTGACCGCGTTGGTGGAGCGGGCCGCCATGCCGAAGGCCTCGTCGACGCGCCGCAGCGCCTGCGGGAAGGTGATCTTCTCGCGCAGCGCAAGTGCGTCGATCATGGCCTCGGCGCGCTCGCCGATGCCGCGCTTGGGGACGTTCAGGATGCGGCGCAGCGGGACGTTGTCCTCCGGGTTCGCGAGGACGCGCAGGTACGCGAGGACGTCGCGGACCTCCTTGCGCTCGTAGAAGCGGACGCCGCCGACGACCTTGTACGGCAGGCCGACCCGGATGAAGATCTCCTCGAACACGCGGGACTGGGCGTTGGTCCGGTAGAAGATCGCGACGTCGCCGGCCTTGGCGTCGCCGGCGTCGGTGAGCCGGTCGATCTCGTCGGCGACGAACTGCGCCTCGTCGTGCTCGGTGTCCGCGACGTAGCCGGTGATGACCGCGCCGCTGCCGGCCTCGGTCCACAGGTTCTTGGCGCGGCGGTTCTCGTTGCGCTCGATGACGGCGTTGGCGGCGGAGAGGATCGTCTGCGTGGAGCGGTAGTTCTGCTCGAGCAGGATCGTCGTCGCGTCCTTGTAGTCCTCCTCGAACTGGAGGATGTTGCGGATCGTCGCGCCGCGGAAGGCGTAGATCGACTGGTCGGCGTCACCCACCACGCACAGCTCGGCCGGGGGCAGGTCCGGGTAGCCGGTGCCGACCAGCTCGCGCACGAGCGTGTACTGCGCGTGGTTGGTGTCCTGGTACTCGTCGACCAGGACGTGCCGGAAGCGGCGCCGGTAGTGCTCGGCGACGTCCGGGAAGGCCTGGAGCAGGTGCACCGTGGTCATGATGATGTCGTCGAAGTCGAGGGCGTTGGCCTCGCGCAGCCGCGCCTGGTACATCACGTACGCCTGGGCGAGCGTCTTCTCGAACCCGTCGGCGGCCTGGTCGGCGAAGGCTTCTTCGTCGATGAGCTCGTTCTTCAGGTTCGAGATCTTGGCGTTGAAGGCCTTCGGCGGAAACTTCTTCGGGTCCAGGTCGAGGTCCCGGCAGACGAGCGCCATCAGACGCTTCGAGTCGGCCGCGTCGTAGATCGAGAACGAGGACGTGAAACCGAGCCGCTTGGACTCGCGGCGCAGTATGCGCACGCACGCACTGTGGAAGGTGGAGACCCACATGGCGTTCGCGCGCGGGCCGACGAGGCCCTCGACGCGCTCCTTCATCTCGCCGGCGGCCTTGTTGGTGAAGGTGATCGCCAGGATCTGGCCCGGGTGGACGTTCCGGGCGGCCAGCAGGTGGCCGATGCGGTGCGTGAGCACCCTGGTCTTGCCGGAGCCGGCGCCGGCCACGATGAGCAGCGGGGAGCCCGCGTGCACCACGGCCGCGGCCTGCTGCTCGTTCAGGCCGTCGAGGAGCGTCGCCGGGTCGATGACGGGCTTGGGGGCGCCGTCCCGGTAGTACGCGTCGCCGGTCATGGGCACGTCGAAGTGCCCGCCGAAGAGGTCGTCGGCGCCCGCCTCCGGGGCGGGGTACTCCTCGGGCGGCGGCGGGACCTCGTCGGAGGGGGTGAGGTCCGCCAGGAAGCTGTCGTCAAAGAGGCTGCTCATCGCATTCCGAGTCTAGGGGGCGGGACCGACAGGCCAGCACGAGTTCCAGCAGCCCGGGGAAGCGGAGCTCCAGGTCGTCGCGGCGCAGCGCGAGGTAGAGCTTGCGGCCCTGGGGTCGCCGGCGGATGATCCCGCTCTCGCGCAGCGTCCTGAGGTGGTGCGTGACGCTCGACCGGGGCAGGCCGGGCACGACCTCACCGCAGAAGGCCTCCTTGCCGGAGGCGAGCCGGCGGACGATCTCCAGCCGGACGGGGTGCCCGAGCGCCGCCAGGACGCCGGCGAGCTCGATGCGGTCGACGGCGGGGTGGATCGGGTCGTCGGCGGCAGGCATGCCCTCCACTGTACGCAGCTCTCGTACGGACACCGACCCGCTTCCGGCGCCGTCCGTACGCCCCCGTACGCTCGCTGCCATGGACGTACTCATCAGTGTCTTCGTCGGCCTGCACATCATCGGGATCGCGGCCCTTCTCGGCGGCTTCCTGACCCAGATGAAGGCGATGAGCGCGGGCACCGCCCGCTTCACGCCCGCCATGCTGCACGGTGCGCTCACCATGCTCGTCACCGGCGTGCTCCTCGTCGGCTTCAACGAGATGGACGGCACGCCCGTCAACAACATCAAGGTCGGCGTGAAGCTCGCCCTCCTGTTCGTGATCCTCGCCCTCGTCTACGTCAAGCGCGACGAGGAGCACGTGGACAAGCCGCTGTTCGCCGCGGTCGGCGGACTGACCGTGATCAACATCTTCATCGCCCTTCTCTGGCACTGACCCACACCGGAACGATCCGCTCCGGTCCTGTGCGGCCAGCTCCGGTCGCATCGGGGCACTTACGGTCATCACGTCATCCGCCCGTTACCCCGGGGTCTAGCGTCCTCCTCCAAGCACCGGCAGAGGAAGGACGTGAGGCCCTGGTGGCCAGTCATCGAAAGCCCAGGCAGCGCCCGCTCTCCGGCGGCTCGGTACGGACCGCCGCCACCATCGCCCTCGCGGGCGCTGCCACCGCCACCGCCTTCGAAGGCACCTCCCAGGCCGCCCCCCGGCCCACCCCCGCCCAGGTCAAGACCGAGGTGGACCGGCTCTACGAGGAGGCCGAGGCGGCGAACGAGCGGTACAACGGGGCGAAGGAGCAGGCCGACGAGGCCGAACGGGCACTGACCGGCCTGCGGGACGAGGCCGCCCGCAAGACCGACCAGCTCAACACCGCCCGCAGCGCGCTCGGGTCGCTCGCCGCCTCCCAGTACCGCAGCGGCTCCCTGGGCACCGCCGCACAGCTCGCCCTCGCGGACGACCCGCAGGAGTACCTCACCCAGGCCTCCTTCATCTCCCGCGCCGGCCACCGCAACGCAGCCGGGATCACCGCGGTACGCCGCAAGCTGGACGAGCTCGCGAAGCTGCGGGAGCGGGCCTCCGGGCGGCTCACCGACCTCCGTTCGCGGCGGGACGAACTCGCCGCCCACAAGACCGAGGCCGAGGAGAAGCTCGCCGCCGCCAAGCGGCTGCTGGACAGGCTGACCGCCGAGGAGCGCGCCGCCTACGAGGCCCAGTCGTCCGGCACCGTCTCCTCCGCGGCCGCACCCTCCGGGGCCGCGTCCGCCGGGCCCGTCGCCGCCGCGCCCCCGCCGCCCGCCGACGGCTCCCGGGCGGCCCGCGCCGTGGCCTTCGCGTACGGGGCGATCGGCAAGCCCTACGTCTGGGGCGCGACGGGGCCCGGCTCCTTCGACTGCTCGGGACTGACCCAGGCGGCCTGGCGCTCGGCCGGGGTCTCGCTGCCCCGCACGACCTACACCCAGATCAACGCCGGCCGGCGCGTGTCCCGCGACCAGCTGGCCCCCGGCGACCTGGTGTTCTTCTACTCCGGGATCACGCACGTCGGGCTCTACGTCGGCAACGGCCAGATGATCCACGCCCCGCGCCCGGGATCGACGGTCCGGCTCGCGCCGGTCGACTCGATGCCCTGGGCCGGCGCCTCCCGCCCGGCCTGAGGCCCGGCCCGGCCCGGGCCGCGGTCCCGCCCGGCTGCCTGGCTGCCCGGCTGCCCGGCTCGCCCGGCCCGAGCCCCGGCCCGGTGTGCGGCCTCAGCCCTGCGCGCAGTACCCGCAGGTCCCGCGCCGGCGGAGGTAGTGGGCGAGGGTGGCGGCGCCCTTACCAGGCTCGCGGTGCGGCGGTGGCGGCAGCACATCGGCCGACCGGCAGAGATCGGCCGCCCCCCGACGGCCGCTCTCCCCCGATCGGCAGAGCCCGCCCGCCCGCGATCGGCAGACCCCTACGGGGCCTTGACCACGCCGCTCAGCCAGCCGAAGGTCTGCGGCAGCTGCTTGGACCACGAGTCGAGGTTGTGGCCGCCGGTGACCTTCTCCGCGTGCACGACGGTCGGCTGCTGCGCGAGCGCCTTGAGGTCCATGCCGGACAGGTAGCCGTCGTGCTCGGCCCCCGACAGCCACAGCGAGACCGCCGGCGGCGCCGGCTGGGCCTTGAGGACGTTCTTCAGGTTGTGCGTGACGCGCAGCTGCGGGTCCTGGGCGACCAGCGAGGAGGGTTCCTGGCCGGGGTCGTTGTAGCCGGACAGGGAGACGGCGGCGCTGTAGCGGTCGGGGTGGGCGATCGCCAGCTTGGCGGCGCAGTAGGCGCCGGCCGAGTAACCGGCCACGCCCCAGGTGCGGGCCTCGTCCGAGGCCCGGAAGTTGTCGACGACCATCTTGCGGACGTCGACGCTGAACCAGCTGTCCGCGTTGACCTTGCCGGGGAGGTTGGCGCAGCCGGTGTCGCCGTTGCCGACGAGCATGGCGCGCGGCGAGACGAGGATGAACGGCTGCACCTTGCCGCTCTTCATCAGCGGCTCCAGCACCTCGTGCGCCTTGAGCCCCTGGAACCAGGACTTGCCCGTTCCCGGGATGCCCGGGATCAGCTCGACGACCGGGAACTTCTTGTCCTTGAAGGCCGGGTCGTCGTACTGCGGCGGCAGCCACACCAGGACGTCGCCCTTGACCCCGGAGATCTTGCCGTCGAGCTCGGTCTTCTGGACGCGGCCGCCGAGGCCCTCGACCGGCTGGAACGCCTGCTTGACCTTAGGGGCCTCTTCGACCTTCTTGCCGCCGAGGCCGTCCGGACCGAGGTCGGGGGCGGCGGTGACGTACTTGCCGGTGCCGAGCAGATCGCCCCACGAGTTGTAGAAGTGCTCGGCCCGGTTGACGGCCACGAACACCACGACGACGGCTGTGACCTGGGCGAACACCACCATCAGGGTGCGCAGGGCAGCGCGCACGACGGCAGGGCCGCGCACCTTGCTCCACAAGGCCAGGGGAAGGATGACGGCGATCACGGTCAGTGCGATCACCGATACGAAGAAGGATGTACCGGTCAAGCTCATCACGCCAGCCTAGAGTGCGGCCGGCGCGGCGCCGGTTGCCCATCCCGCCTGCGGTGTGGGTCACACCGCAGGCCGGGCGCCGTCCGGAGTCACACCAGGCGGCGGGCCGTCGCCCAACGGGTCAGCTCGTGCCGGTTGGAGAGCTGCAGTTTGCGCAGGACCGCCGAGACGTGCGACTCCACCGTCTTCACCGAGATGAAGAGCTGTTTGGCGATCTCCTTGTACGCGTACCCGCGCGCGATCAGCCGCAGCACCTCCCGCTCGCGCTGCGTGAGCCGGTCCAGGTCCTCGTCCACCGGCGGCGCGTCCGTCGAGGCGAACGCGTCGAGCACGAAGCCCGCCAGCCGCGGCGAGAACACCGCGTCCCCGTCCTGCACGCGGAAGACCGAGTCCACCAGGTCGGTGCCGGTGATGGTCTTGGTGACGTAGCCGCGCGCACCGCCGCGGATCACGCCGATGACGTCCTCGGCCGCGTCGGAGACCGACAGCGCCAGGAACCGCACCGGGTTCTCGGCGGCCGCCATCAGCGGGGCGCAGCGCCGCAGCACCTCGACGCCGCCGCCACCGGGCAGGTGCACGTCGAGGAGGACCACCTCGGGCCGCGTGGCCGTGATGACGGTGACGGCCTGGTCGACGTCGGCGGCCTCGCCGACGACCTCCACCCCGGTCCGGTCGGTCTCGCCGATCTCGGCCTGCACGCCCGTGCGGAACATCCTGTGGTCGTCGACGAGGACCACCCGGACCCTCCTGGTCGCCGCCACTGCTGCGTTCTCTCCGGCCTCGGTCATGCCGTGTTCGCCGCCCTCTCCATCTCCAGCTCGACTTCCGTGCCGCCGTCGGGTGCGGACCGCAGCCGCGCGGTCCCGCCGTTGCGCTGCATCCGGCCGATGATCGATTCTCGTACGCCCATGCGGTCGTCGGGTACCGCGTCGATGTCGAAGCCCGGGCCGCGGTCCCGTACGGACACGAACACCGTCTGCCCCTCCACCTCCGCGTACACCTGCACCGGCCCGCCCTCGCCACCGTACTTGGCGGCGTTGACCATCGCCTCGCGCGCGGCCTGGATCTGTGCGCCCAGCTTCTCGTCGAGCGGGCAGTCGCCGACGACGACGACCTCGATGGGCACGCCGTGGTGGTCCTCTACCTCGGCCGCGGTCTTCTTCACGGCCTCGGCGAGGGTGGCCGGTTCCTCGGCCTCGTCCTTGCCGGTGCCCTCGGGCTTGTAGAGCCAGTTGCGCAGCTCGCGTTCCTGGGCCCGGGCGAGGCGGCGCACCTCGCCCACGTCCTCCGCGTTGCGCTGGATCAGGGTGAGGGTGTGCAGCACCGAGTCGTGCACGTGGGCGGCGACCTCGGCGCGCTCCTGCGCGCGGATGCGCATCAGCCGCTCCTCGGAGAGGTCCTGGGTCATCCGGATCAGCCAGGGGCCGGCGAGCAGGGCGACGCCGACGAGGACGGCGAGGGTGGCGGTGAGGACGTTGCCGAGCTGCGCGGCGGAGCCCCGTACGACGATGAAGACGGTGAGGCCAACGCCGACCAGGGCGACCCCGGCGAGCGCGCGGGCCGCCTGGAAGAGGCGCCCGTGCCGCCCGGCTGCGGTGGTCCAGTGGGCGCGGCGGGCGTTGTCGGCCTGCCGCCACACGAGGACCACACCGGCCCCGACCAGCAGCGTCGGCCAGACGTAGCGGCCGGACTCGCCGCCGACCTGGACCTTGGAGATGAAGATGCCCGCGCCGATGAGCAGGGCGATCAGTGCGGTGATCTGCCCGCGGTCGGGTTTGCGCAGGCGGCGGCTGCCGTCGGGGAGGGTCTCGAAGAAGGAGCGGTGCCCGGCGCGCCCGCCGACGCCGAGCGGCACGAACACCCAGAACGCGGCGTACAGCAGCACGCCCAGTCCGTCGCCCCACATGAAGAGGAGGAGGAACGCGAGGCGCACCCAGCCGACGGGCAGCCCGAGGTGCCCGGCCAGTCCGCGCGCGACACCGCCGAGCATCCGGCCGTCGGCGCTGCGGTAGAGCTTGCGCTGCGGCGGGTCCTCGGCGTCCGGGGCGTGCGGGGGGCGGGTGGCGGCGGCTACGGGCATGTCACCAAGGGTCACACGGCGGACCGGGGCCGGGCATCAGGGCATCCCCCCACTTCTGCCCGGGGGATATCAGGGTTGCGCCAGGGTAGGGCCGGATTCCGGGCGCCCCCGCCGGCCGTCACCATGGACGCATGACCGAAGTACACGATGCCCCGGCGGCGGACCCCGGGGCGCTCCGGGCGGCCGAGACGCGGCCGCCCCTGCGCCGCAGCAAGCGCGACAAGGTCCTCGCGGGTGTCTGCGGCGGCCTGGGCCGGTACTTCGACCTGGACCCGGTGGTCTTCCGGATCGTCCTGGGCGTCCTCGCGGTCACCGGGGGCGTCGGCCTCATCTTCTACGGCTTCGCGTGGCTGCTGCTGCCGCAGGAGGGCGAGGAGGAGAGCGAGGCGAAGAAGCTGCTGACGGGCCGGGTCGAAGGAGCGACGCTGGCGGCGGTGTTCACCGCCCTGGTGGGCTGCGCGCTGTTCCTGTCGATGCTGGACAACGGCGCCCTGGCGGTGTTCTCGGTCCTGGTCGTCCTGGCGCTCGGCGGGGCCTCCTACTGGTCGCAGCGGCGGCGGCAGGCCGCCGCACCCGAGACGGAGGCACCCGCCCCGGGCGGAGCCGCCCCACGGGCCGCGCACTCCCCGGCGGCCCCGCCGGAGACGAAGGCGCCGCCCGCGCCCGGTGCCCCGTCCTGGTGGCGGGACCCGCTGGTCAAGGACGGCACCACAGGCCCCGTGGGTTCGACGGGCTACCTGTGGGGGCCCGACGACGCCGCCGGCCCGGCACGGTCCGAGTCCGAGTCCGACGGCGGCACGAAGGCCGCCGTACGGCCGCCCGCGGCCGTACGGCGTACGGGTCGCGGCGGTATCGGCGGCCGGGTGTTCGTGCTGGCGCTCCTGGCCGGCGCCGTCGGTACGGCGGCGGAATGGGAGGGCGGCCCGCTGGGCGCGGCCCTGCAGACCGGGCTCGCCGCCGCCCTGGCCGTCTTCGGTCTCGGCCTCGCGGTCAGCTCGCTGCTGGGCCGCACCGGCTTCGGCACGGTCGTGCTGGCCGTGTTCACCTCCGTCCTGCTGGCGGGCGCCGCGGCGCTGCCGCGCGAGATCGGCACCGACTGGCGGGAGGTCGAGTGGCGGCCGGCCGCGGTGGCCGACGTACGGCCCGTGTACGAGGCGGGCACCGGGCTGGCCACCTTGGACCTGAGCCGCCTGGACGTGCCGAAGGGCACCAGCGTGACCGTCGGCGCCTCCATCGAGGCGGGGCGTCTGAAGGTGCTCCTGCCGCGGGAGGTCACCGCCCGGGCGGACGTCACCGTCCGGCGCCTCGGCGACATCCAGCTGCCGGGCGACTACGCGGGCCGGATCGAGCGGGCCGGGCCCGGGCAGCAGAACCGGACGGCGACGTTCCCGCCGGCCGTCGGCACCGAGGCCGGCGGGACGATCGAGCTGGACCTCAGTGCGGGTATCGGACAGGTGGAGGTGGCCCGTGCGGCGTCATGAGTTCCAGCCGGGACGGCTGATCGCGGGGCTGGTCCTGCTGCTGGCGGGCGTGCTGTACCTGCTCGACAGCACCGGCGAGGCCGACCTGCCGTGGTTCGCGGTCATCCCGATGACCATGGGCGGTCTGTCGCTGGCCGCACTGGTGGGGCTGGTCACCTATGCCGTACGCCGGGACCGGCGCGACCGGATCTCCGAGTCCAGCGACAGGTAGGGCGCTCCGGCGAGGATCAGCGGGGTCCAGGCCAGCAGGTAGATCAGGTCGTTGCCGTAGTAGTAGGGGGACACCGCCCACGAGACCGTGAGCCACAGGCTGAGCGAGATCAGGGCCCCGCCCGCGGCCGCCACCCGCGACAGCAGGCCGGCCAGGGTGCCGAGGCCCACGAGGATCTCGGCGACGGCGAGGAACACGGCGAATCCCACGGGCGACTGCAGGGACAGGTCCACGAGGGCGGGGACCGCGGAGGTGTCGCGCACCCCGCGCATCAGGTCGCCGATGGAGCCGTCGCCGGAGGCGGAGAGGAACGCGGGATCGGTGAGCTTGTCCACACCCGCGTAGACGAAGGTCACGCCGAGGAACAGCCGCAGGGGCAGCAGGTGGTACCGGGCAGCCTGGTCACGCAGCCCGCGCGGTACGTCGGTCCGGGGAGGTGCTTCGGTTCTGGTCACGCGACATGTCTACCCCGATCACTCGGCCACGTCGATGGTGCAGCGGTTGGATTCCACTCCGGCGGCCGTGACCACCTGGATCTCGATGCGCCCCGGTTCCACTTCCGCCGGGACCGGCACCGTCAGCACCGTGTCGGAGGGGTTGGTGAACCCGCCCGGCACCGGGACCAGCGGTACGTGCACGTGGACCGCCCCGATCCGCACCACCAGCCGGGCGAGCATCTCCGGGGTCTGCGCCCCGGGCGGCACGAAGCCCACACCGCGGATCTCGATGTCGTCCCCGGTGCGGACGGCGGCGTCCAGGTCCCCGGGTTCGCGTCTGCGCACCACCGACAGCACGAGCGGGCGGCTGCCCTCCGCGTACTTCGCCGCCAGGTACACCGCGGCCGACAGGGCCATCAGCAGGGCCAGTGCCCAGGGCAGCTGCGGCAGCCGGTCGGGGAAGCGGGCGAGCGAGGCCGCCGCGTAGGCCAGTACGGCCGTCGAGACGAGCACGTACTGCGCGTCGGGGAAGCTCCCGCGGCCCGCGTCGTCCGTGAGCAGGTCCGCTCCGCGCGGCCGGTCGGCCGGCAGCTTCTGCAGCCGCTGGCTCATGATCCGTACGCAGACCACCCGGCGCACCAGTACCGCCACCCCGGAGGTCAGCACGACCACCGACAGCAGCGGCAGCGCCCGGTCCAGGGCGAGGCCCGCGTACAGCGCCTGCCGCTCCGGCCCGGGGGCCGACGCGGCCAGCCGCAGCGCGGGCAGCAGCGTCGCGAACGACGTCAGCACCACCCAGGCGCTGGGCACCGCCTTCGAGGTGGACAGCCGGTTGTCCTCACCGACCAGCGGGGCCAGCAGCCCGCCGCGCAGCGACTGGGCGCGGGCCGCGACCGTCAGCAGCCCGGCCAGCAGGAGGGCGGCGAGGAGTCCGGCGGTGCGGGCCGTGGACCAGCCGGTGCCGAGCGCGGCGGCCACCTGGACCAGCAGGAGGACACCGGCGGCGATCCACACGGCGAGGACGGCCCGCCGGGAGAACACGTACAGCCAGGAGTTGCCGGCCTCCCGGCCGCGGTCGGCGACGTTGCGGGCCGACAGGGCCAGCTCGTCGGAGACCCACTGCCGGGAGGCGCCGAGGGAGTGGGCGACGGCGGCCGGCACGCCCTGCCCGGCGGCGAACTCGTCGCGCTTCTCCAGGAACGCGGCGACCGCTCGGCGGTGCCCTTCCCGTGCGCACTCCTCGCAGGCGCAGGCAGTGGTATGGGTGCCGCGGGACATCTCTTGGACAGCCACGTACGTGCCGCCTCTCTGAACTACGGGGCAATGCCAGCGAATTGTGCACCACTGCGGCAGTGCTCCGGATTGCGCACGATGTCAGAGCAGGTGATTAACGGTTCATGATGTTGACGCCAGGTCCCCGGCCGTCATGTCCGCGACCGTCTGCCACAGCGGCTGGTAGCTCACCCAGGCGGCGAGGTCCCCGCCGAACCGCTCGCGGGTGGCGACGGCGCTGTGGTGGTCGATGAGCACCGGCTTTCCGGCGGCCCGCGCGATCAGCTGCACCTGCGCCGCCCGTTCCGCCGCGACGAACCACCAGGCGGCGGCGTCCACGGAGCCGCCGACCGTCAGCAGCCCGTGGTTGCGCAGGACGAGCGCCTTGTACGGGCCGAGCGCCCGGCCGATCCGCGCGCCGTCGTCCGTGCCCGCGTACTCGTCGAGGAGCGCGTGGTCCTCGTAGAAGGCACAGGCCTCGTGGGTGACAGGGGCGAGGAGTTCCCCCAGGGCCGCGAGGGCCCGGCCGTACGGGGCCTGCACGCGGACGACGGCCACCGCCTCGGGGCGCGTCCGGTGCACGGCGGCGTGCACGGCGAAGGCCAGCTGGTTGACCCGCCGCTCCCCCTGGACCACCCGCCCGTCCCCGTCGACGAGCAGCAGGTCCTCGGGGCCGAGGGCGGCGAAGGCGCGGCCGAAGGGGTTCACCCAGTAGCAGTCGTCGAACTCCGGATCCCGCGCGGTGACGTGTCCGGCGACCCCGTCCTCGTACCCGAGGCGTGCGAACAGCCGCAGCGTGCCCGCGAGCCGCTCCTTGCGGTGCGCGCGTTCCTCGGCCGGGTCGGTGTGCACGGGCGGCATCTCGAACGCCAGCCGGTCCACCGGCACCGGGCCGGGCCGCGTGCCCGGCGTCCGCGTCTCCTCGGACATCGCCCGCCCTCCGTCGGTCCGTCTGCGCCGCCGGTCCGTCTCCCGCCGCCGTCGGCGCAAGGTACTGGCCCGCGCGCGAGGAGAACAGAGCCGCGCACCGGCGAAACGGCGACGGCGCCGCCGCCCAGCCTGGCTGAGCGGCGGCGCCGTCGTGCGGGGCGGGGCCCCTTACTCCCACTCGATGGTGCCCGGGGGCTTGCTCGTGCAGTCCAGGACCACACGGTTCACCTCCGGCACCTCGTTGGTGATGCGGGTGGAGATCCGGGCGAGCACCTCGTACGGCATGCGCGTCCAGTCGGCGGTCATCGCGTCCTCGGAGGAGACGGGGCGCAGCACGATCGGGTGACCGTAGGTGCGGCCGTCGCCCTGGACGCCGACGCTGCGGACGTCCGCGAGCAGGACGACCGGGCACTGCCAGATCTCGCGGTCCAGGCCGGCCGCGCTGAGCTCGTGGCGGGCGATGGCGTCGGCCTCGCGCAGCAGGTCCAGGCGCTCCTTGGTGACCTCGCCGACGATGCGGATGCCGAGGCCGGGGCCGGGGAAGGGCTGGCGCTGGACGATCTCGTCGGGCAGGCCGAGCTCCTGGCCGACCATGCGGACCTCGTCCTTGAACAGCTGGCGCAGCGGCTCGACGAGCTCGAACTCGATGTCGTCGGGGAGGCCGCCCACGTTGTGGTGCGACTTGATGTTCGCGGTGCCGGTGCCGCCGCCGGACTCGACGACGTCCGGGTAGAGGGTGCCCTGCACGAGGAAGGCGACCGCGGGGCCGTCCTCCTGGAGGATCTCCAGCTGGGCCTGCTCGAAGACGCGGATGAACTCGCGGCCGATGATCTTCCGCTTGGTCTCCGGGTCGGAGACGCCGACGAGCGCGTTCAGGAAGCGCTCCTGCGCGTCGACGACCTTCAGCTGCACGCCGGTGGCGGCGACGAAGTCCTTCTCGACCTGCTCGGTCTCGCCCTTGCGCATCAGGCCGTGGTCGACGTAGACGCAGGTCAGCTGGGAGCCGATGGCCTTCTGCACGAGGGCCGCGGCGACCGCGGAGTCCACGCCGCCGGACAGGCCGCAGATGGCGCGCTTGTCGCCGACCTGCGCGCGGATGGCCGCGACCTGCTCCTCGACGATGTTGCCGGTGGTCCAGGTGGGGGCCAGGCCGGCGCCGCGGTAGAGGAAGTGCTCCAGGATCTGCTGGCCGTGCGTGGAGTGCATCACCTCGGGGTGGTACTGCACGCCGTACAGCTTCTTCTCGTCGTTCTCGAAGGCCGCCACGGGGACGACGTTCGTCGAGGCGGTGACGGTGAAGCCCTCGGGGGCGGCGGAGCAGGCGTCGCCGTGCGACATCCACACCGACTGGTTCTCCGGGGTGCCCTCGAAGAGGGTGGAGCCGGCCTTGGAGACGTGCAGCTGGGTACGGCCGTACTCGCGGGCGCCGGTGTTGTCGACGGTGCCGCCGAGCGTGGTCGCCATCAGCTGGAAGCCGTAGCACATGCCGAAGACGGGGACCCCGGCCTCGAACAGGGCGCGGTCGAGCTGCGGGGCGCCCTCCTCGTAGACGGAGGACGGACCGCCGGAGAGGATGATCGCCTTGGGGTTCTTGGCCAGCATCTCGTCGACGGGCATCGAGCTCGGCACGATCTCGCTGTAGACCCGTGCCTCGCGGACGCGGCGGGCGATGAGCTGGGCGTACTGGGCGCCGAAGTCGACGACGAGAACCGTGTCCGGGGCGCTGTCGTGGGCGGCGGAGGGTGCTTCTGGCACGGGGCGGCCTTCCGGCGGAAGAGGTGGCTGTTTTGTCGATTCTAACGGGGGAGACCGGGGCCCCTTCGTCTCACCATCCGAAGCGGCTTGGCACGCGCGGGCAGGGAGGGACATAATCCTTCCGTGCGCAAGCAGCTGAGCTTCCTCTTTACCTATGGCACCGGCCGGTCCGGTCGCCATGGGTCATCGTGATGCTCGCCTGAGCCGCTGACTTCCCAGAGCGCCCCGGTCCGACAGGACCGGGGCGCTCCGCGCTTTCCGGACCTGCGGGCCCCACCCGACAGGAGAGAAGACCATGACCACGATCGCCACCGCCCCCGAGCAGCTGATCGCCGAGTCCCGGAGCCGCATCGACGCCATCGACGACCGCATCATCGGCCTGATCCAGGAGCGGATGGCCGTCTCGACGGTCATCCAGGACGCCCGGATCGCCTCCGGCGGGCGCCGGGTGCACCTCTCCCGCGAGATGGAGGTGCTGTCCCATTGGAGCGACGCCCTGGGCAAGCCCGGCACCGCCCTCGCGATGACCCTGCTGGAGCTGTGCCGGGGCCGGGTGTGACGGCTGTTCGTCACCCGTCCGGAGCGTGACCGCCCCCGGGAGGCTTCGTTGGTGAGGTTGTCCGCGTCAGCCAGCCGCGGAACCGCAACACCACGCGTGGCTCCGCAGGAGCGATGAGACGTACGCCCCGTGGTGCGTGCGTCGTGGGACCTCGCTCCCGCGCGTGACCGGACGGCAGGGGACAGCAGCCCGGTCACCCCGTGAAGGACGGCCGGCCCGGGGGACGCCCCGGGCCGGCCGTTCTGTGTGCGCGTACGCGGTCGCGCGGCTAGGCGTGCGTGCCGGTCTTGCGGCGGAAGGCCAGGACCAGGCCGCCGCCCGCGGCCACGAGCACCGCGCCGCCGAGGGCGAGCGGGCCGGCGGAGCTGCCGGTGGCGGCGAGGCCGCCGTTCGGCGTGGTGCCGGAGGTGCTGGTGGTGCTCGTGGGCGTGGCCGAGGAGCTCGCCGTGGCGGTCGGCGAGGCGGTGGCCGTGGCGGACGCCGTCGGGCTCGGCGAGGCGCCGCCGTCCTTCGCGCCGATCACGACGGACGCCTTGTCGTTGGCGTGGCTCGGGTCCCACGGCTGGCCCTTGGTGCCCTGCGCCGTCCCCTGGCCGACCGAGACGGAGCCCGCCGCGTTCGCCACCACCTGCTCGATCTTCAGCTCGAACGGGTAGCTGTACTTCTCCCGCTCGCCCACGACGTGCCCGGTGGAGCAGAAGTAGCGCGGGGCGCCCAGCACCTGCTCACGGGCGGTGCCGTCGGCGTTGACGGCCTCGCAGTCGGCCGGGACCCTGGTGGCCTTCGTACCGGCCGGGAGCACGATGTCCGTGCGGGCGACGCTCTCGCGGGAGCGCAGGTTCGCCACCCAGGCGGGCCCGTTGTTGCGGAAGCCGAAGTCGGCCCTGACCGTCTCGCCGGCCGCTCCGGCCACGGCGACCGGCCAGGCCACGAGGTCGGCGCTGTTCTTCGTCCTGAAGTCGAACTCCTGGAGGTTGTTCCAGGGGTCGAGGTCCACCGACTGCGCGGAGGCCCCGGCGGCGGCGCGCTTCTGCACGGCCAGCTTCTTGCCGCCGGCCGGCTTCTTCGACGTCGCGCCGGCCTTCGGCTGGTGGCCGTCCGCGTACACGGCGTAGGTGACGATGTCGGAGAAGGCGTGCGGGGCGGCCTTCAGCGTCAGCGAGCCGTCGACCCCGTAGACGCTGCCCGGCTCGTACTCGCCCTCCAGCAGGCACTGCACCGTGCTCCAGCCCGTGTTCAGGGGCCGGCCCGCACCGGTGTCCTCGGAGTAGGTGCAGTTGTCGTACTGCTCCAGCAGGTCGATTCCGTGCGTGGTGCGCATCTCAAGGACGACGCCCCGGACGGACTCCGTGCCCTGGTTCGCGAAGACGATCGACAGGTTCTGCTTGTCGCCCGGCTTCTGCTCCTCCTTGAGCGCTGCCCGCTCCAGCACGAGGTCGGGGCCACCGACCCGGACCTTGGTGGTGGCCGCCGCGAAGGTGGCCCCCTCGGCTCTGCCGGTCACGGTGAGGTCCGCGGTGGCGCCGGCCCTGCTGCCCTGGGCGGCGCGCAGGTCCAGGCCGACGACGGTGGTCTCGCCCTTCCACAGCCCGGGGCGCTTGCAGGTGACGGCCGCCTCGGTGAGCGTGCAGTCCGAGCCCTGCTGCCTCGCGAGCGCGACGTCGGCGATCCCCTTGAGACCGCCCAGGTCGATCGTGAAGGTGCTCTGGCGGTCGAACGCCGAGGCGGTGTCGTTGACGAGCCGGAACTCGACCGAAGTCTTCTGCGGTGCGCCGCCGTTCGGCCCGGGGTGCGGGCGCAGACCGATCTCGGCCGGTCCGGCCAGCGTGAAGGAGGGGTCCGCGGCGTGTGCGGGAGCGGCTGCGAGCCCCAGGGCGGCGACGCCGCAGGCAGCCAGCAAGGAGATGCGCTTTCTCATGCTGCCGTTGACGGCCGAACGCGAGCCGCAGTTGCCTCCTTGACGGTGTGATCGACGCCACAGCCCGGCTCGGCGGATTCCGGTACAACCATCAAGGCTGAACATCTGTCACGTATGTACCGCGGTGGGTACCGCGCTCGGAGGGGGAGCGCGGTACCCACCGCCGTCATCCGGCAGGTTCCGGATCCCGCGGGGGAATTTCCGGGACCGCCAGGAACGGCAGCCGCAGCGCACCGAACGCGTCCTTGGGGACGGCCGGCCGGACCGGTTCCACCGCGTCCAGGCGGACGTACGCCGCGCCCTGTTCGGGCCGCGGGTCCCGCTCGCCCTTGTTCGGCCAGTACGACATCGCCCGCTCCGCCTGCGCGGTGATCGTCAGCGACGGGTTGACCCCCAGGTTCGCGGAGACCGCCGAGCCGTCCACCACCGAGATGCCCGGGTGCCCGTGGAGCCGGTGGTACGGGTCCACCACGCCCTCCTCCGCGGACGCCCCGATCGGGCAGCCGCCCAGGAAGTGCGCGGTCAGCGGGGTCCCCATCAGCTCGCCGATGTTGGAGCCTGGGAAGCCGTTGATCTCCTCGGCAAGCAGGGTCGCGGCCTGCGTGGCCTCCGCGATCTGCACCGGGTTCGGGGCTCCGTGCCCCTGTCGGGCCGTGAGCAGGCCCTTCCCGATCCCGCCCGGCTTGCGGTAGGTGGTCAGCGAGTTGTCCAGGGACTGCATGACCAGGCCGATGATGGTCCGCTCCGACCAGCGCCGGTTGGACAGCGACCGGGCCAGCTGAAGGGGGTGCCTCGCGGTCCTGGCCAGCCAGCCGCGGACCCGGTGGGCGCTGTAGGGGACCTGCAGGACGGTCATGAACCCCATCGCGTTGGAGCCCTTGCCGTAGCGGACCGGCTCGATGTGGGTGTCGGCGTTGGGGTGCACGGAGGAGGTGATCGCCACGCCCCGGGTGAAGTCGGCCCGCTGTGCCGCGCCGGGGCCCGCGCCGCGGCGCCTGCGGTAGCGGCGGTCGTCGGTCTGCGCACCGACCAGGCCCTCGGAGTTGGTACGGGTCAGCTCCCCGAGCCGCCGCGACAGCCGCGGCAGCTCACCGCGGTCCTTCATCGTGTGCAGCAGGGTCTGTGTGCCGTACGTGCCGGCCGCGACGACCACGTACCGGCAGCGCAGCACCTTCGCCTTCCCGCGGCGGCGGCCGTCGGTGGGCACGGTACGGACGCGGTGGCCGCCGTCCGGGTGCTCGGACAGCGCGGTGACGGTCGTCATGGGGTGGATGACGGCGCCGGCGCGCTCGGCGAGGTGCAGGTAGTTCTCGTTCAGGGTGTTCTTCGCGCCGTGCCGGCACCCGGTCATGCACTCGCCGCACTCGGTGCAGGCCTTGCGGGCGGGTCCGACGCCGCCGAAGTACGGGTCGGCACTCTCCTCGCCGGGCCGGACCCGGGGCCCGTCCGCGGCGTCCTCGCCGTCGCCGAAGAAGACGCCGACGGGGGCCATGTGGAAGGTGTCCGCCACGCCCATCTTCTCGGCGGCCGCCCTGAGGTGGACGTCGGAGGGGGTCATGGTCGGGTTGAGGCGCACCCCGAGCATCCGCTTGGCCTGGTCGTAGTACGGGGCGAGTTCCTCACGCCAGTCGGTGATGGACGCCCACTGGCGGTCCTCGAAGAAGGCCCGCGGCGGCACGTACAGGGTGTTGGCGTAGTTGAGCGAGCCGCCGCCCACACCGGCGCCCGCGAGCACCATGACGTTGCCGAGCAGGTGGATCCGCTGGATCCCGTACAGCCCGAGGGCCGGGGCCCACAGGTAGTTGCGCAGGTCCCAGCTGTTCTTCGGCAGGCTCTCGCGGGTGAATCGGCGCCCTGCCTCCAGGACGCCGACCCGGTACCCCTTCTCGGTGAGGCGCAGGGCCGAGACCGACCCCCCGAAGCCCGATCCGATGACGATGACGTCGTAGTCGTAGGCGTCGTCGGATGCGCCGTCGGATGCGTTGTCGGGTACGCCGTCGGATGCGTTGTCGTGCGACACGGATACCTCCTCAGCGCAGTCGGAGAGCCTTCATGACCTTGAGGCTGCGGGTCATGAACGCCGCGTACTTCTCGTCGTCCATGCCCAGCGAGGGCGCCATCGGGACCAGCCGCTGGTGGGCGACGGTCTGGGCCTCGGTGTACTTGAGGATGCCCTCGGAGCCGTGACGGCGGCCGAGACCGGAGTCCTTCATGCCGCCCATGGGCGCCTGGGCGCTGCCGTAGGCGGGGGCGTAGCCCTCGTTGATGTTGACGGTGCCAGTGCGCAGGCGGGCGGCGACGGAGTGGCCGCGGCGGGCGTCCTTGGTCCAGACGCTGGAGTTGAGGCCGTAGGCGGTGGCGTTGGCCTCCGTGATCGCCTGCTCCTCGTCGGTGAAGCGGTAGACGGAGACGACCGGGCCGAAGGTCTCCTCGCCGCAGACCGCCATGGGGGCCTCGACGCCGTCGAGGATGGTGGGCTCGTAGAAGAGGGGGCCGATGTCGGGGCGGGCGGTGCCGCCGGCGACGAGCGTGGCGCCCTTGGCGACGGCCTCGTCCACGTGCCGCTGTACGGTCTCCAGCTGGCGCTCGCCGACCAGCGAGCCCATGTCGGCGCCGTAGGCGAGCGAACTGCCCAGGCGCATGGCCCGGGTGCGGGCGGCGAATCGCTCGACGAAGGCGTCGGCGATCGAGGCGTGGACGTAGAGCCGCTCGATGGAGATGCACAGCTGGCCGGCGGAGGAGAAGCAGGCGCGGACGGCGCCCGCGGCGGCCTTCTCGACGTCGGCGTCGTGCAGGACGAGCATGGCGTTCTTGCCGCCGAGTTCGAGGGAGACCCCGACGAGCCGGTCGGCCGCGCCCCGGGCGACCTCGCGGCCGGTGCGGGTGGAGCCGGTGAAGGAGACGTAGTCGGCGTGACGGACCACCTCGGGGCCGACGACGGGGCCCTCACCGAGGACTATCTGGAAGACCTCGGCCGGCAGCCCCGCCTCGATCAGCAGGTCGCGGGCCCACAGGGCGGTCAGCGCGGTCTCGGTGTCGGGCTTCATCACGAGGGCGTTGCCCGCGACGAAGGCCGGGAGGGCGTCGCCGACCGACAGTTCGAGGGGGTAGTTCCAGGGGGCGATCTGGCCGACGACCCCGCGCGGCTGGCGCAGCTCGGTGACCTTGGTGAGGGTGGGCATCGCGCCGGGGTGGCCCTTGGGGCGCAGGTACGAGGGTGCCTTACGGCCGTAGTGCCGGGCCGAGACGGCGACGGCCTGGACCTCCTCGTGGGCGTGCAGGCGGGCCTTGCCGGTCTCCAGCTGGATCAGGTCGAGGATCTCGGCCTGCCGGGCGAGGACCAGGTCGTGGAAGCGCAGCAGGACCGCCGCCCGCTTGCGCACGGGGACCGCGGCCCAGGCGGGCTGGGCGGCGCGGGCGCGGGCGAAGGCCTCGGCCACGTCCTCGGGGGTGGCCTCGGGGAGCTCCGCCAGCCGGTCCCCGGTGAAGGGGGTGTGGTTGGCGGTCCGGCCGGAGCCGATCACTCCGCGGGTCAGCCGTGCGACCAGGTCGGGCGTCACCACGTCGGCCGCGGTGCGGGCGCCGGCCGGGGCCGGGGCGACCGGGTTGGTGGGCTGCGGTGCGGTCCGGAGGGGGGCGGCGGGGGCCAGCGAGTCCGTCATGCCGGTGAGCGTATTGCGCCCGGCAGCCTTTGGGTACCCGCCGGTAACCGGATTTTGCCTTTTCCGCCAGTGATCGCTGGCAGGATGCCGGGATCCGGGCCGATCAGGGCTTCTTGGCTGGCGGCTCCCAGCCGCTGAGCACGACGTCGAACTGCTGCTCGGTGGTGGCCCAGGTGGCGACCGGGCTGGACATGTAGATGGCGTACTCCGTGCCGTCCGGCGCCACGTACATCTGCTCCTTGGCCCTGCGCGGACCGGGGTGGTTCTGCTTCTCCGTCCAGGTGAAGTCCCAGAGCGCGGCCCGTGTGCTGTCCCGGAAGGTGTTCTGGTTCAGCCGCACCTTCTTGTAGTCGGTCCGCTTCGCCACCTGCTTCTCCAGGTCGAGCAGGTGCGCGTACGGGTCCTGGTAGTCCGGGGTGGAGTCGGCGGCGATCCGGATGAAGTGCTTCCCGTCGTCCGGGGTGTAGTCGATCTGGTCGCCGTTCGCCTTGCGCGTCCAGCCCTCCGGGACGAACAGGGTGAAGCCGGCGAGGGGGTCGACGACCTTCGTGTAGCCGGCCGGCGGGGCCGCCGCCTGCGGCTTGCCGTCGTCGCCCGACGGGCCGCCCGTCGAGCTCGCGACACGGTCCGGGTCGCCGCCCGTCCCCGACTCCTCGGTGTACTTGAGCACCCCGAAGACCCCGCCGCCGCCGAGCAGCGCGGCCACCAGGGCCACCACCGCGGCGCGCTTGAGCCAGCCGCCGTCCCGGTCGGCCGGGGCCGACGCGGCCACCGCCCCGGAGACCGCGGGTTCCGGCAGCGGGGCCGTCGGCGCGACCTCCGCCTGCGGGGCGGACTCCTCGGGCCGCTCCTGCGCCGCCGGGGCGAGCTCCTCGGACGTGACCGCGCGCGTCGGCACGTACGCGTGCGCCGCCTTCGGCTCGCGGCCCTCCATCGCCTCCAGCAGCATCCGCTCGGCCTCCTCGGCCGAGGGCCGCTCCTGCGGGTCCTTGCGCAGCAGGGCCGTGATCACCGGACCCAGCACGCCTGCCTGGCGCAGCGCCGGCGGCTCGTCGTTCACGACGGCCTGCAGGCTGGAGATCGGCGAGGTACGGCGGAACGGGGAACGGGCCTCCACCGCCGTGTACAGGGTGGCGCCCAGCGACCACAGGTCCGAGGACGGGTCGGGGATCCCACCGGTGACCCGCTCGGGCGCCAGGTAGTCGATCGAGCCCACGATCTCACCGGTGCGCGTGATGGACGAGTCGCCCTCGATCGCCGCGATCCCGAAGTCCGTGAGCAGCACCCGGCCGTCCTTGGCGAGCAGCACGTTGCCCGGCTTCACGTCCCGGTGCAGCACACCGACCGCGTGCGCGGCGCGCAGCGCGCCCAGCACGTGCAGCCCGATCCGGGCCGCCTCGCGCGGCTCGATCCGCCCGGCCGCCTTGGCGGCGTCCGCGAGGGAGGGGCCGTCGATGTACTCCATGACGATCCACGGCCGGTCGTCGTGCTCCAGTACGTCGTGGACGGTGACCACCGCCGGGTGCTGGATCCGGGCCGCGGCCCGCGCCTCCTTCTGCGTCCGGGCGTGCATGACGTCCCGGTCCGCCTGGGCCACGTACAGACCAGCCGTCAGTTCCTTGACCGCGACGGTCCTGTGGAGCAGCTCGTCATGCGCGCGCCACACCTTTCCCATACCGCCCCGGCCGATCGGCTCGACGAGCCTGTACCGGCCCGCCAGCACGGCGCCCCCACCTGTCTGCTGTTCCACGAATTCCCGCCGCTCTCTGCACTTCAGGCCAGATTACGGAGCCCACGGGGGCTGTCGGAACCGCCCGGGCGCCGAAAGACGGCACTGTGACGCAATCGCCGTACTGATCAGTCGTCAATATCCGCTCATCCGCCCGCCTTGTAACTCGCCGTGGCCTTCTCGAAGACCTCGGTGACCTTGGTCTGTTCGTCCTCCGGACCGGTGACCAGGACGACGTGGTAGCTGCCCGCCAGCGCGACGACGAAATTGCGCGCGAACACGTTGCGGCCGGTCCCGTCGATCCACGTGTAGCGGCCGGTGGCCCGCAGTTGCTGGCCGACCCTGGTGGTCTTCACGTCCCCGACGGTCGACCAGGTGGAGGTCCGGTACGGCGTCAGCTCCGGCTCCTTGTCCTTCTGGTACGCCGCCGGGTCCGGATTGCCCTCGACCTTGTCCCGGCCGGGGACCACGGTCAGCACGAACGACCCGTCGGTGTAGCGCACCTGGCCCGCCTCGTTGATCCCGCGGCGTTCCCAGCCCTCGGGGACGGCGATCTCGAAGTGCTCCGGGTCCTGTTGGGTGGTGTAGCCGGGCGGGGCCGGCGCGGGTGCGGCCTGCGAGGCGGCGGGCCCGGTGGTCTGGGGCGCCGGCTTGGACTCGGGCGTCCCGGTGGGCACCTGGGAGGGGCCTGGCCTCGACGACGCGTGCGCGGTGGTCTCCCCTGGGCCTCCCTGCTCCTGCGGCACGCCGGCCCGCGGCATGAACAGCATCGCGTACGCGACGGCCCCGGCGAGGAGGACCAGGATGCCGACGAGCAGGGTCCGGCCGAGCGCCATCGGCTTGCGCGCGGCCGTGGGATTGCGGTGCCGTCCGTGAACCTCGCCGCGGCGGCGTACGACGGGAAGCCGCGCGGGATCCGGCTCCGGCTTCGGGAGCACGCCGAGCCCCGCGTCCGGCTCGGGCGCGGACCGTACGAGCGAGCGCAGCCAGCCGCGCAGTTCCTCGAAGTCCGGCCGCTCGGTGGGGTCCTGGCGCAGCAGGGACTCCACGACCGGGCGGAGCGCGCCGCATTCCTCGGCGAAGGCGGGGGGTTCGCCGCAGACCATCTCGACGAGCTCGGCGACGCTGTCCTCCGGGTAGGGGGCGTGGCCCTGCACGGCGCGGAAGAGCAGCGCGCCGAGCGCCCAGAGGTCGGTGGCGGGCCCGACGGGGGCCGCCAGCTGCCAGTGGCCGTGCACGGGGCCGGCCTGTTCGGGGGCCCACCGCTCGGTGATCGCGCCGACCAGGGCCATGCGCGTGTGCCGTGCCCGCTCGGCGTCGAGCCCGGTCCACGGGGCGGCCTGCGGGGCCCGTTCCGGGGCGGGCACCGCGGTCCCCGGGGTCTCGGCCTGGTGGTAACCCTGCGGCAGGGCGAGCTGTGCGGGCAGGGCGGGCACGGCCGGCGGCTCGGCCCGGCTCCAGGCGGGCGGGGCCGGGACGGGCCGGGCCTCGGGCCTCGGCCGGAGTTCGGGGTCGGCTTCGAGGCCGACTGCGAGATCGGCTTCCGGTGCGGCTCCGGAGCCGGCGCCGGGCCCGGCGCCGGCATCGCGTTCGGGTTCGGCGTCGGCTCCGGCTTCGGCTTCGGCCTGCGGCAGGACCGGGCGGCGCGGGGTCGCACCGTGCCAGGCGCCGGCCTCGGTCCCGGCGGTGGCCTCGGTCCCGGCGGTGGGCCCGGCTGTGGCCGCGGTGCCGGCGGCGGTCCCGGTGCCGGTGCTGCTCCCGGTGCCGGTCCCTGTTCCGGTCTCCGGTCCTCGGCCGTAGGGGTACGAGTACCCCTGCGGGAGGGTCGATCCCTCGGGCCTGCGCTCGGGCGTCGCCCCGGTGGCGGTGGCGGCCTCGATGGCCGCTTCGGCCCTGCGCTGCTCGGCGACCCGGGCGGCGGCCCGCGCGCCCGCACGGTAGGCGGCGACGACCCCGGCGCGCGCGGCGGCCTGCGGATCGGCCCGGTCCTGCGGACGGCCGGGGGCGATGTGGTCGTTGTACCGCGGCCCGGTGTCGTACCCGGGGGCCACGAGCGGCGCGTACCCAACCGCTTCGGACGGGGGCGGGGGTGCCGGAGCCGGGATCGGGGCCTGGAGCCGGGCCGGGATCGGGGCCGGCGGGGTCGGTGCGGGAACCGGTAACGGGGCGGGGGCCGGGGCGAGGCCCGGACCCCAGCGCTCGTCGGGAGCGGAGTCGGCGCTGCGGGGCACGGGGTCGTAGCCGCACAGGGCCTCCTCCGCGGCGCCGGCCGCCAGGCCGGTCAGCACGACCCTGCCGTCCTCGCACACCAACACCGTGCGGACCGTGATGTTCCGGTGGGTCCAGCCGTGCGCGTGCAGCACCCGCAGCGCGGTGAGCACGTCCGACGCCACCTCGGCCGCCCGGTAGGGGCTGAGGGGTTCGTCGGCGAGCAGCGCGGCCAACGGCCTGGCCGGGACGAGTTCGCTCACTATCCACAGCGACTCGCCCTCGGCGAACACGTCGAAGACCTGGTCCAGCCGCGGATGGTCGGGAATCGCGGCCGCGGCCTGCGCCGCCTCGATCGCGCGCCGGACGGCCGGCAGGTCGGCGGGAGCGCGGCGGGCCGCCGGAACGGCCGACGGCCCGTCCACCAGTTCGGCGTCCACGACCTCCGGCAACGGCACCTGCCGCACCAGGACTTCCTGTCCGCTGCGCGTGTCGAAGGCCCGGGTCTCGACGAGCTCGTACGCGTCGGACGGCGGCAGCGGCAGGCGGTAGCGGCCGGCCAGGATCCGGCCCGCGTACTCCTCCACATCGCCTCCCCCGAGTGCGGCGGGCCCTCAGGGCCCCGCTGACACGATACGTCGACAGGGGCGCCTGCGTCCCGGGGTCAGGCGAGAGGCCGGAAGGTCTGGAAGGCGACCTCGCGCATCTGGGTGCATTCGGGGCCGTCCCACTGGTCGGCGGGGCAGCTGATCATGATGGCGTAGCCGTGCGTGGCGTCGGTCTTGAAGCCGCGGTTGAGGACGCGCATCTTCACCCCGCCGTGCTCCCGCTCGAACTCCCAGTCCGCGACGGTCGGGTAGCCCCGGTACTCCGTCTTGTCTATGCGGATCTGCCGGTAGCCCTTGCTGCTGCCGCCCACCGCCGGGGCCAGCTTGATCCAGGCGAGGGCCGCATCGTCGCCCGGATTGCCGGTGAAGTCGACCTGGATCCGGGGGAATCCGCCGTCGCGGCTGAATATCCCGCCGGAGTTCTCGCCGGCGGTGCCCGTCCGCTTGAACCCTTCGGGCATCGCCATCGAGAAGTGGAAGCCGGGCTCCGTCACCAGCACGAATCCGGCCGGGAGCGCGCCGCCCGCTCCCCCGGTCGTGGCGCCCTGCCCCTGGCCCTGGCCCTGGCCCTGAGCCTGGCCCTGGCCGGCGGTCTGCTGGCCCTGCCCCTGGCCCTGCGCGGCGGCGCCCGCGTCGGTACCGGCGCCGGCGGTACCGCCGGCGCCCGTCTCACCGGTGTTCCCCGACGGCTTCGGCGAACCCTGCTCGGCGCCGCCCGAGGTCTGCGGGGCGGACGCGGCCGGGGTGGGCTGACCGCCCTTGCCCTGGTTCTTCTTGTCCTTGTCGTCGCCGCTGACGGCGTAGACGATCAGCGAGCCGACCACCACGAGGACGGCGACCACGGCGGCCACCGCGAGCGCGATGGTGCGCCGCGGCATGACGTCGGTGAGCGGCGCGACGACGGCGGCGGGGCGGCCCTTCGGCGCCTCCGCGGCCGAGACCGCGACGGCCGGGGCGGCCGTCGCCGCCTTGCGGGCGGCCTTCAGCGCGGCGCGGGCGCGCTCGCGCTGCTCCCGCTCCCGGCGCTCCCGTTCCTTCTTCGCGGCCTTGGCGGCGGCCTTCTCCGCGGTGGCCTTCTCGGCGGCCTGCTGGGCGTCCGCCAGCGATATCTGCCGGGTCTCCTCGGCGACCGCGGGCACCACGGGGGCGGGCACCGGCTCGGGCGCGGCGAGGACGGCGGTGAGCATCTCCCGGGCGCGCTCCTCGTTCAGGCGGCGGGCCGGGTCCTTGGCGAGCAGACCGTAGATGACCTCGGTGAGCGGGCCGGCGTTCTTCGGCGGGTCGACCGGCTCGGTCATGACGGCGGTGAGCGTGGCGAGCGCGGACCCCTTGTCGTACGGGGGCACGCCCTCGACGGAGGCGTACAGCAGGCCGCCGAGCGACCACATGTCGGCGGGCGGGCCGGGCTTCTGGCCGCGGGCGCGCTCGGGCGAGATGTAGGAGGGCGCGCCGACGAGCATGCCGGTGGAGGTGACGGAGGGGTCCCCCTCGACCTGGGCGATGCCGAAGTCGGTGAGGACGACGCGGCCGTTGCCGGCGATGAGCACGTTGGAGGGCTTGACGTCGCGGTGCAGGATGCCCTGGCCGTGCGCGGCGCGCAGGACCTCGAGCACGGCGAGGCCGACCTCGGCGGCGCGGTGCGGGGTGAGGGGGCCGTTCTCCCGGATGAACTCCGCGAGCGAGGGCCCCTCGATGAGCTCCATGACGATCCACGGCCGGGCGTCCTCGTCGACGACGTCGTAGACGGTGACGGCGCCGCCGCTGCGGATCCGGGCGATGGCCTTGGCCTCGCGGAGGGTGCGGGTGATGAGGCGGCGCTTCTCGTCGTCGTCGACCCCGCTGCTGAAGCGGAGTTCCTTGACGGCGACGGTACGGCCCAGGGTCTCGTCCTGGGCCCGCCAGACGGTGCCCATGCCGCCCTTGCCGAGCACGGCGCCGAGCCGGTACCGGCCGGCCAGCAGCCGCCCTTCGTGCTGCCCGTCCCCGGCCGCCTTGGCCGCGGCGGCCTTGACGGCCGCCGCCATCGCATCGGCCTTCTCAACGACGGGATTCCCCCCGGTCGCCCCCACCGCAGGCGCGGCCTTGCCCAGGCCCGGCTTCGCAGCCGCCGGCTTCGCGCCGGCCTCCGACTCTGCCGCGGGCGCGGCCTTGCTCAGACTCGGCACGTCGGCGGACTTCGCGTCACCTTCCGGCTCCGCCGCGGAGGCTGACTTCGTCCCGCCGGGCTCGGCGGCGGCCCGCGCCGCAGGCGCAGCCTTGCCCAAGCTCGGCTTCGCAGCCGCCGGCTTCGCGCCGGCCTCCGACTCTGCCGCGGCCTTGCCCAAGCTCGGCTTCGCAGCCGCGGGCTTCGCGTCCCCGTCCAGCTCCGCCGCAGGTGCGGCCTTGACCAGTCCCGGCTTCGCGGCCGCAGACGCGGCCTCGCCCGGCTTCGGCTCGGCAGCCGCAGCGGAACCCTCGGGCGCGGCCTTGCCCGGCTTCGGCCCATCAGCCTCCGCCTCAGCGGCAGCCCTTGCCGCAGGCACGGAAACATCCTCGGGCTTCGCCGCAGGCGACCCGGCAGGCGACCGCGACCCCGCAGAGGCGCCGTCGTCAAGCTCCGCCGCAGGCGCCCCGGCAGGTGACTCGGTGTGCTCCGGCTTCGACATGCGTCCCCTCTGCGATCGTGCCGCTGCTCCGCCCGCCCCAGCGGCTGAGCGACCCGGCGGCCGGGGCCCACGGTAACCCGCCCCGGCAGAGCCATCATTGTTCCTCACTCCGCAACGGACGGACCCCCCGGGTCTGCGGTTCCGCCTTCCGGATCCCGGAGTTACAACGGAACGATGTCGGGCGCCCCCAGCCGCGCCGCGTCCGCCGTCTGGTCGTCCGGCTGCCGCTGCGATTCCCGTTCCGCCTGGACCCGCTTCTCGTAGTGCTCCACTTCCTTCTCGATCTGCTGCTTGTCCCACCCCAGCACCGGAGCCATCAACTCCGCGCACTCCCGCGCCGACCGCGTCCCCCGGTCGAAGGTCTCGATCGAGATCCGCGTCCGCCGCGTCAGTACGTCGTCCAGGTGCCGCGCCCCCTCGTGCGAGGCCGCGTACACGATCTCCGCGCGCAGGTAGTCGTCCGCCCCGGTCACCGCCTTGCCCAGTTCCGGATCGTCGGCGACCAGGCCGAGCAGTTCCTCCGTCAGCGTCCCGTACCGGTTCAACAGGTGTTCCACCCGCACCACATGAAGGCCCGTCCGGGCCGCGATCCGCGCCCGCCCGTTCCACAGGGCCTTGTACCCCTCGGCCCCCACCAGCGGCACGTCCTCCGTCACGCACGGCGCCACCCGCTGGTCCAGCCCGTGCACCGCCTCGTCGACTGCGTCCTTCGCCATGACCCGGTACGTCGTGTACTTGCCGCCCGCGACCACCACCAGCCCCGGCACCGGATGGGCCACCGTGTGCTCGCGCGACAGCTTGCTCGTCGCGTCCGACTCGCCGGCCAGCAGCGGCCGCAGGCCCGCGTACACGCCCTGGACGTCGTCGCGCGTCAGCGGCACCGCCAGCACCGAGTTCACGTGTTCCAGGATGTAGTCGATGTCCGCGCTGGACGCCGCCGGGTGCGCCTTGTCCAGGTCCCAGTCGGTGTCCGTGGTGCCCACGATCCAGTGCCGCCCCCACGGGATGACGAACAGCACCGACTTCTCGGTCCGCAGGATCAGCCCGGTGGTCGAATGGATACGGTCCTTCGGCACGACCAGGTGGATGCCCTTCGAGGCCCGCACGTGGAACTGCCCGCGCTCCCCGATCAGCGCCTGGGTGTCGTCCGTCCACACCCCGGTGGCATTGACGACCTGCTTCGCGCGGATCTCGTACTCGACGCCGCCCTCCACGTCCCGCACGCGGGCACCGACGACGCGTTCACCCTCGCGCAGGAATCCGATGACCCTCGCCCGGTTGGCACAGTGCGCCCCGTAGGCCGCGGCCGTCCGCACGAGCGTGGTGACGTACCGCGCGTCGTCCATCTGGGCGTCGTAGTACTGGAGGGCGCCCACCAGGGCGTCCTTGCGCAGCGCCGGTGCCACCCGCAGGGCCCGGGAGCGCGACAGGTGCCGGTGCACCGGCAGGCCGCGGCCATGACCGCTGGAGACCGACATGGCGTCGTACATCGCGACGCCCGCGCCGGCATAGAGCCGCTCCCAGCCCTTGTGCTGCAGGGGGTACAGGAAGGGCACCGGCTTCACCAGATGCGGGGCGAGGCGCTCCAGCAGCAGACCGCGCTCCTTCAGCGCCTCCCGCACGAGGGCGAAGTCGAGCATCTCCAGATACCGCAGACCGCCGTGGATCAGCTTGCTCGACCGGCTGGAGGTGCCCGAGGCCCAGTCACGCGCCTCCACCAGACCGGTGGACAGGCCTCTCGTCACGGCATCGAGCGCGGTACCGGCGCCGACCACGCCCGCACCCACGACCAGCACGTCCAGTTCCCGCTCGGCCATCCGGGTGAAGGCCACGGCTCGCTGCGCCGGCCCCAGTGTCGCTGTCCTCACGGCTGCCTCCCGTCGGTGCGGATGAGATCCCGCTCACATGCCCCCGTTTCATGATTCTGACGTCCCGCACTCACATCAGCCACCGCCTGTGGACAACACAACGACGGCGTTCACCCCGGAATGCGACATATCTGTCATATATAAGCCTAGTCTGACATTGCGCCAGCTCCCTGCCCTCGGGAGGACTTGCGCGGCACCCCCTCACGCCAGGGAAGGGACGGCATCCCCATGCCCGCAGACCTCGCCGTCATCGGACTCGGCCACCTCGGCCTTCCGCTCGCCCAGGCGGCCGTCGCCGCCGGGATCGAGACGGTCGGCTACGAAAGCGGCCCGGTCACCGACTCCACTCTCTCCGCCGCCGAGATCCGCCGCATGTCGGCGGCCGGCTTCCGGGTCACCACCGACCCCGCCGAGCTCGGCCGGGTCCGCACGGCCGTCATCTGCGCCCCCACCCGGCTGGGCGCCGACCGCGCGCTGGACCTCTCCGCCGTGGGCGGCGCGGGCCGCGCGCTCGCCGCACGGCTGCGCCCCCACACCACGGTGATCCTCGAATCCGCCGCCCACCCCGGCGTCACCGAGGACTACCTGCGGCCGATCCTGGAAGAGGGATCGGGACTCCGCGCGGGCCGGGACTTCCACCTGGCCTACTCCCCCAGCCGCCTCGACCCCGGCAACCGGACGCACGGCGTCGCCAACACCCCCAAGGTGATCGGCGGCCTCACCCCCGCCTGCACCGAGTCCGCGCACGCCTTCTACGCCCGCCTCACCGAGAAGGTCGTCCGCGCCCGCGGCCTGCGCGAGGCCGAGACCGTGCAGCTGCTCGAAACCAACTACCGCCACGTCAACATCGCCCTGATGAACGAGATGGCCGTGCTCTGCCACGACCTCGGCGTCGACCTGTGGGACGTCATCCGCTGCGCCGAGACCAAGCCGTACGGCTTCCAGGCCTTCCGCCCCGGCCCCGGCGTCGGCGGCCACAGCGTCCCC
Source organism: Streptomyces yangpuensis (assembly GCF_001005295.1). Lineage (GTDB taxonomy): Bacteria > Actinomycetota > Actinomycetes > Streptomycetales > Streptomycetaceae > Streptomyces > Streptomyces yangpuensis. The sequence continues at coordinate 281,254 of NZ_LBMK01000005.1, forward strand.
CTCGACCCGAACTACCTCCCCCACACCACCCGCACCCCCGGCCACCCGCTGCGCATGGTCGGCCTGGCGCAGGAGATCAACGACCGGATGCCGCAGTACGTCATCCAGCGCTCCGCCACCCTGCTGAACGAACACGGCAAGTCCGCCCGCGGGGCCCGCGTCCTGCTGCTCGGCGTCACGTACAAGCCCGACCTCGCCGACCAGGAGGGCTCCCCGGCCGGCGAGATCGCCAGCCGGCTCATCGACCTCGGGGCACTGATCAGCTACCACGACCCGTACATCACGGGCTGGCGGGTCAGGGACCGGCCGGTCCCCCGCGCCGAGTCCCTCTACGAGGCCGCGGCCAACGCGGACCTGACGATCCTGCTCCAGCACCACCGCACGTACGACATGCAGGCCCTGGCGGTGAAGGCCCAGCTCCTCCTGGACACCCGCGGCGCCGGCCCGGCGGGCGCCGCCCACCGCCTCTAAGCACCGGCCTCACCTGGACAGACCGGGTGTGCAACATTTGCTGCACAGATGTTGCACCGGGAGTAGCCTGGACGCATGGCGACGACCATAGGGTTCAGGCCCACCGAAGAGGACGAGCGGATCATCGCGGCGGCCATGCGCGACGGCGAGCGGACCAGCGACGTGATCAGACGGGCCCTGCGGCTGCTGGAGCGGGAGGCGTGGCTCGAACAGGCACGCGTCGCAGCAGAGCGGCTGGCGGACGAGGACCTGAACGCCGAACCGGACGCCTGGTGATCCGGGGCGCCGTCTACCGCGTGGACCTGGGCGACGCCAAGCGCGGGCACGAGCAGCGGGGCAAGCGCTTCGGCCTCGTCCTGACCCCGAGCGGCATGGCCTGGAGCGTGGTGACCATCGTTCCCACGTCGACCAGCGCCCAGGATTCCCCCTTCCGCCCCGAGCTGGAGATCGGCGGCAGGCTCACGCGGTTGCTGGTCGACCAGATCCGCACGATCGACGTGTCGTTCGTGCACGGCGACCCTGTGCACTGTCTGGACCGGCACGAGCTGGCCCAGGTCGAACACGCCGTCACGCTGTACCTCGGTCTGTGACCCGATGCCGGAGGGCCGGCACCCCGAGCGGGGTGCCGGCCCTCAGGCATACGCGGTGGGAACCGTCAGCGGCGGTGCTGGGAGTCCGCCACCGTGACCTCGACCCGCTGGAACTCCTTGAGCTCGCTGTAGCCGGTGGTGGCCATCGAGCGGCGCAGCGCGCCGAAGATGTTCATCGAGCCGTCGGGGCTGTGCGAGGGACCGGTGAGGATCTCCTCGGTGGTGCCGACGGTGCCGAGGTCGACCTTCTTGCCGCGCGGCACGTCCTCGTGGACGGCCTCCATGCCCCAGTGGTTGCCCCTGCCGGGCGCGTCCGTGGCGCGGGCCAGCGGGGAGCCCATCATCACCGCGTCGGCGCCGCAGGCCACGGCCTTCGGGATGTCGCCCGACCAGCCCACACCGCCGTCGGCGATGACGTGCACGTAGCGGCCGCCGGACTCGTCCATGTAGTCGCGGCGGGCCGCCGCCACGTCCGCGACAGCGGTCGCCATCGGGACCTGGATACCGAGGACGTTGCGCGTGGTGTGCGCGGCGCCGCCGCCGAAGCCGACCAGCACGCCCGCGGCGCCGGTGCGCATCAGGTGCAGGGCCGCGGTGTAGGTGGCGCAGCCGCCGACGATGACCGGGACGTCGAGCTCGTAGATGAACTGCTTGAGGTTCAGCGGCTCGGCGGCGCCGGAGACGTGCTCGGCGGAGACGGTGGTGCCGCGGATGACGAAGATGTCCACGCCCGCGTCGACGACGGCCTTGGAGAACTCGGCGGTGCGCTGCGGGGAGAGCGCGGCGGCGGTGACCACACCGGAGTCGCGCACCTCCTTGATGCGCTGCCGGATCAGGTCGGCCTGGATCGGCGCGGAGTAGATCTCCTGGAGGCGGCGGGTGGCGGCCTCCTCGTCCAGCTCCGCGATCTCGTCGAGCAGCGGCTGCGGGTCCTCGTAGCGGGTCCACAGGCCTTCGAGGTTCAGCACGCCGAGGCCGCCGAGCTCACCGATGCGGATGGCGGTCTGCGGGGAGACGACCGAGTCCATGGGGGCGGCCAGGAAGGGGAGCTCGAAGCGGTACGCGTCGATCTGCCAGGCGATCGAGACCTCCTTCGGGTCCCGGGTACGCCGGCTCGGGACGATGGCGATGTCGTCGAACGCGTACGCCCTGCGGCCGCGCTTGCCGCGCCCGATCTCGATCTCAGTCACGTGTGGTGGCCTTTCCTCTGGGTCTGCCCGTCCAGTATCCCCGAACCCCGGCGGGCCGCGTCCCGGTGACCGCTGTACGGACGCCACGCGAGAGGGGCGGACCCGGTGACCCGGGTCCGCCCCTCTGTGTCGCGCCTGCTCAGCCCTTGCGGCTGTAGTTCGGGGCCTCGACGGTCATCTGGATGTCGTGCGGGTGGCTCTCCTTGAGGCCCGCCGAGGTGATGCGCACGAAGCGGCCGTTGTCCTGGAGCTCGGGCACGGTGCGCCCGCCCACGTAGAACATCGACTGGCGCAGACCGCCGACGAGCTGGTGGACGACCGCGGACAGCGGGCCGCGGTAGGGAACCTGGCCCTCGATGCCCTCGGGGATGAGCTTGTCGTCGCCGCCCACGCCCTCCTGGAAGTAGCGGTCCTTGGAGAAGGAGCGCTGGTCGCCGCGGGACTGCATCGCGCCGAGCGAGCCCATGCCGCGGTAGGACTTGAACTGCTTGCCGTTGATGAAGAGCAGCTCGCCCGGGGACTCCTCGCAGCCCGCGAGCAGCGAGCCGAGCATCACCGTGTCGGCGCCCGCGACCAGGGCCTTGGCGATGTCGCCGGAGTACTGCAGGCCGCCGTCGCCGATGACCGGGACGCCGGCTGCCTTGGCGGCGAGCGAGGCCTCGTAGATCGCGGTGACCTGCGGGACGCCGATGCCGGCGACGACGCGGGTGGTGCAGATGGAGCCGGGGCCGACGCCGACCTTGATGCCGTCGCAGCCGGCGTCGATCAGCGACTGGGCGCCGTCGCGGGTCGCGACGTTGCCGCCGATGACGTCCACCGAGGAGTTCGACTTGATCTTGGCAACCATGTCGCCGACCAGCCGGGAGTGACCGTGGGCGGTGTCGACGACGATGAAGTCGGCGCCCGCCTCGATCAGGGCCTGGGCGCGGTCGTACGCGTCACCGGCGACGCCGACGGCGGCGCCGACCAGGAGGCGGCCGTCCTTGTCCTTGGCGGCGTTCGGGTACTTCTCGGCCTTGACGAAGTCCTTGACCGTGATGAGGCCCTTGAGGATGCCCGCGTCGTCGACCAGCGGAAGCTTCTCGATCTTGTGGCGGCGCAGCAGCTCCATGGCGTCCACGCCCGAGATGCCGACCTTGCCCGTGACCAGCGGCATCGGGGTCATGACCTCGCGCACCTGGCGGCTGCGGTCCGACTCGAAGGCCATGTCGCGGTTGGTGACGATACCGAGGAGCCTGCCCGCGGGGTCGGTGACCGGGACGCCGGAGATGCGGAACTTCGCGCAGAGCTCGTCGGCCTCGCGCAGGGTCGCGTCCGGGTGCACCGTGATCGGGTCGGAGACCATGCCGGACTCGGAACGCTTCACGAGGTCGACCTGATTGGCCTGGTCCGCGATGGAGAGGTTGCGGTGCAGCACGCCGACGCCGCCCTGGCGGGCCATCGCGATGGCCATGCGGGCCTCGGTGACCTTGTCCATGGCCGCGGACAGCAGCGGGATGTTCACGCGCACGTTGCGGGAGATCAGGGAAGAGGTGTCGATGTCGTCCGGTGCCATGTCCGACGCGCCCGGCAGCAGCAGCACGTCGTCGTAGGTCAGTCCGAGCGTGGCGAATTTGTCGGGCACTCCGTCGGCGGTCATGACACCTTCCCAAATGGTCTTGCTCAGCGCGGATGTCCATGCTAACGGGATCGGGACGCGTCTCATTCCACGACCAAGGCCAACCAGAAGATTCGTAGTTTCCTACGGGTAGACCTACTGCTCGGCGAGGGCGCGGAGCCGGCTGAGCGCCCGGTGCTGGGCCACGCGCACGGCTCCGGGGGACATCCCGAGCATCTGACCGGTCTCCTCCGCGGTCAGCCCGACGGCCACCCGCAGGACGAGAAGTTCGCGCTGGTTCTCCGGCAGGTTCTCCAGCAGCTTCTTGGCCCATGCGGCGTCGCTGCTGAGCAGCGCGCGCTCCTCCGGGCCCAGCGAGTCGTCCGGCCGCTCCGGCATCTCGTCCGACGGCACGGCCGTGCTGCCCGGGTGCCTCATGGCGGCCCGCTGCAGGTCGGCGACCTTGTGCGCGGCGATGGCGAAGACGAATGCCTCGAAGGGGCGACCGGTGTCCCGGTAGCGCGGCAGCGCCATCAGGACGGCGACGCAGACCTCCTGCGCCAGGTCCTCCACGAAGTGGCGAGCGTCACCCGGGAGCCGTGACAGCCGGGTGCGGCAGTAGCGGATGGCGAGGGGGTGAACGAAGGCGAGCAGGTCGTGCGTGGCCTGCTCGTCACCCTCCACCGCGCGGCGTACGAGCGCGCTGGCGCCCCCGGCACTGCCGCCGGCGGCGGCGCCGGTGGGGCCTGTGGCCGCAGGGGACCCCAGGGCCTCGTCGTCGCGCATCCGTCCATGGTGCCTTGGCGCCGGAGCATCCGCGGCACCGTGGCCCTTTTCGTGCGTCGAAGCGTTATGAGCGGGTGCGCCGGAACTCTTCATCTGCGCCCTCCCCTCCCGCTCGGCCGAATAGTCCCCGAGAGACTCCACACCCTCAAGGATGCGGCATCGCGCACGAAGCGAGACGTCCCCCGGATTGTGCCCCGCCAACCCCCGGGTGCGCACCGGGTACGGCGGGACGGGGCTACCGCGACGAGAAGAGGCGCCGGGAGGCACCGGGCGACGGCAAGAGCGGCGCGCCGCCCCGTCCACCGGTGGCGGACGGGACCGCTCTCGACGATCCGCGGTCTGCGGCGGTCCGGGCCGGGCCCGGCCGCGGCCGGGTCAGCGGACGAGACCCCAGCGGAAGCCGAGCGCCACGGCGTGCGCGCGGTCCGAGGCGCCGAGCTTCTTGAACAGCCGGCGCGCGTGCGTCTTGACCGTGTCCTCCGAGAGGAAGAGCTCGCGCCCGATCTCCGCGTTGGACCGGCCGTGGCTCATGCCCTCCAGCACCTGGATCTCGCGCGCGGTGAGGGTGGGCGCGGCGCCCATCTCGGCGGAGCGGAGCCGGCGCGGGGCCAGTCGCCAGGTCGGGTCGGCGAGGGCCTGGGTGACCGTGGCCCGCAGTTCGGCGCGCGAGGCGTCCTTGTGCAGGTATCCGCGGGCGCCGGCGGCGACCGCGAGGGCCACGCCGTCCAGGTCCTCGGCGACCGTCAGCATGATGATGCGGGCGCCGGGGTCGGCCGAGAGGAGGCGGCGGACCGTCTCCACACCGCCGAGCCCGGGCATCCGTACATCCATCAGGATCAGGTCGGAGCGGTCGGCGCCCCAGCGGCGGAGGACTTCCTCGCCGTTGGCAGCCGTCGTCACACGCTCGACGCCGGGCACGGTGGCAACCGCGCGACGGAGCGCCTCTCGGGCAAGCGGGGAGTCGTCGCAGACGAGGACGGATGTCATGACCGCCCTCCGCAGCTGCTGATGCGCGTCACCTTGAGCCTCCAGGCTGGTACGTATCGTCACCTGTGCGGTCGATGCCCCCGGACATCTGTCCGAGAACTCATTGGTTCAACCGCCTTCGCACTCTCAACGATGGTCACTCGAAAGAGTTACGGGTCGGACGGACACCTTCGGCACTCTACGTGAGGAAGCGATCACAACCGCGGAGGCGCACCCCACCTGTCCTCCATCTGGAGCTATGCCCTATTTGGCGGCTTTCCTTCCGTTTGGCACGTGTCTGAGGCTAGATTCCCAATGAGTCATATTTACATCTACTCCGACAGTAGGTGTGGAGACCCTTGGAGACATGGACCCGTATCCGCCTCAGTACCGGCACCAAGAGGACTACCAATGGCAGATTTCTCCCGCCTCCCCGGACCGAACGCCGACCTCTGGGACTGGCAGCTGCTAGCCGCCTGCCGCGGGGTCGACAGCTCCCTCTTCTTCCACCCGGAGGGCGAGCGGGGCGCGGCCAGGAGCGCGCGCGAGGCCTCGGCTAAAGAGGTCTGCATGCGATGCCCGGTTCGTTCGGAATGCGCCGCGCACGCACTCGCCGTCCGCGAGCCCTACGGGGTGTGGGGCGGCCTCACCGAGGACGAACGCGAGGAACTGATGGGCCGCGCCCGGCATCGACTCATCCCCGCGTCGAGTGCGATCGGACCGATCGCGCCGCACTGAGAGCCGACGAAACGACGGAAGGAACGTTTCCTCCGCACCACTGGCAGGCCCGGGCATGTCGCCGCCCGGCCCCGGTTCCACGCGTTCGGCCGTACGCGCACCCCGCGCGTACGGTCAGCGCGCGGCCGCCCGCTCCAGCTCGGCCAGGGTCGCGGCCACGGCCGGCACCCGGGCCAGGTCGGGCAGGGTCAGCGCCACGACCTCCCGCTCGACGGCCGGTTCCACGACGAGCGTGCTGACACCCTTGGCCCGTACGGACTCCACCGCGAGCTCCGGCAGCACCGCGACCCCCAGCCCCGCACCCACCAGGCCGACCACCGCCGGGTAGTCGTCGGTGGCGAAGTCGATGCGCGGGGTGAAGCCCGCGTCCTCGCACACCTCCACCAGATGGCGGCGGCAGCGGGGGCAGCCCGCGATCCAGGGCTCGCCTGCCAGCTCCGCCATGCCCACGCGCTCCGCCCCGGCCAGCGCGTGCCCCTCGGGGACCAGCCCCACGAGCCGGTCGGTCAGCAGCGGCCGCACCACGAGGTCCTCCCACTCGGCCGCGGACCCGGCCGCCCCGCCGTAGCGGAAGGCCAGCGCCAGATCGCAGTCGCCCTCGCGCAGCATCTCCACCGACCGCGGCGGCTCGGCCTCGACCAGCGAGATACGGGTGCCCGGGTGCTCAGCGCGCATCGCCGCGAGCGCGGTCGGCACCAGGGTGGAGCTGCCGCTGGGGAAGGACACGAGCCGCACCCGGCCCGCGCGCAGTCCGGCGATGGCCGCGACCTCCTCCTCGGCGGCCGTCAGCCCGGCCAGGATCCCGGCCGCGTGCCGCACCAGGGCCTCGCCCGCCTGCGTCAGCCGCATCTCGCGGCCGGTACGGATGAGCAGCGGGGTGCCGGCCGACTGTTCCAGCGCCTTCATCTGCTGGGAGACGGCGGGCTGGGTACAGCCGAGTTCGCGCGCGGCGGCGGAGAAGGAACCGGTCCCGGCGACGGCGCGCAGTACCCGGAGATGACGTGCTTCGATCACCCTTCGAGCATAAGGCCCCCTTTCATCGCTGCGCGAATACCCACGTGACGCTTTGGGACCGCGCGGTTAGCCTGTGGTCATGGGCCCCATGCATCTGATCTCCGTGAACGTCGGCTCCGCCACGTCTTCCGAGCACACCGACGCGGAGAGCGGGGTGACGGGCATCGGCAAGCGTCCCGTCCCCGGGCCGGTCCGCGTCTTCGCCCCCGGCGACAAGGCCACCGGCCTGGGCAGCGGCCTGGAGGGCGACGCCATCTGCAACCGCCGCCACCACGGCGGCGACCACCAGGCCGTCTACGCGTACGCCCGCGAGGACCTCGACCTGTGGGAGCGGGAGCTGGGCCGCGAACTGCCCGGCGGGCTCTTCGGCGAGAACTTCACGACCTCCGGCATCGACCTGAACACCGCACGGCTCGGCGACCGCTGGCGGGTCGGCGCCGACGTCGTCCTGGAAGTGGCCTCGGCCCGCATCCCGTGCCGCACGTTCCAGGGGGCGCTGGGCGAGGCGGGCTGGGTGAAGCGGTTCACCCGGGAGGCCCGGCCGGGCGCGTACCTGCGGGTGATCCAGGAGGGCTCGGTCTCCCCCGGCGACCCCATCGAGATCATCCACCGGCCGAACCACGACGTGACGGTGCAGCTGTGGTTCCGCGCCTTCACCACCGAGCGCGCCCTGCTGCCGCGCACCCTCGCCGCGGGTGCGGTGATGGAGCCGAAGGCACACGAGACCGTGCGCCAGTACGTGGAGAAGTACGGGGCCGGGGCCGGGGCGCGTTAGCGCTGTCGTCCGGGGCGGCTAGGTTGCGCCTATGACGACTGCGCTGATTACGGGATCCACGGCGGGCATCGGCGCCGCCTTCGCACGCAAACTCGCCGCCCAGGGCCACAACCTGGTGCTGGTCGCACGCGACACGAAGCGGCTCGGCGAGCAGGCCACCGAGCTGCACGACCGGCACGGCATCGAGGCCGAGGTGCTGGCCGCCGACCTCGCCACCGAGACGGGCATCGCGGCGGTCGAGAAGCGCCTCGGCGACCGTACGCACCCCGTGGACCTGCTGGTCAACAACGCCGGCTTCGGCAACAAGGGCCGCTACCTCGAGGTCTCCATGGCCGACGAGCTGACCATGCTGAAGGTGCACGTCGAGGCGGTGCTGCGGCTGACCTCGGCGGCCTCGGAGTCGATGCGCACCCGCGGCCGCGGCGGCGTGATCAACGTGGCCTCGGTGGCCGCCTTCGTACCCCGGGGTACGTACGGGGCCAGCAAGGCCTGGGTCGTGCAGTTCACCCAGGGCGCGGCGCGGGACATGGCCGGGTCCGGGGTCCGGCTGATGGCGCTGTGCCCCGGCTTCGTCCGGACGGAGTTCCACCAGCGCGCCGGCATGGGCACGGACAACATCCCCGGCTGGATGTGGCTGGACGCCGACAAGCTGGTGACGGCGGCCCTGGCCGACCTGGCCCGCGGGAAGACGGTATCGATCCCGGACCCGCGGTACAAGGCCCTGATGGGCGTGGTGAAGCTGACGCCGCGCGGGCTGCTGGGCGGGGTGTCCTCGCGCACGGGCCGCAAGTACGGGCCGCAGTAGCGTTCGTGACCCGTCGGTCAGGTGCCCGGCCGGCACCCGCCGAAGCCGCCGAATAGCCCCAATCTCCCTAAACTGGACATGTCCCATCTCCAGCGGGAGGCGACGCGATGACATTCGTACAAGTGATCGATTATGAAACCACGCGGTTCGATGAGATGAACGCGCTCATAGACCGATGGGCGCAGCAGAGCAGCGGCAGGCGCACCGCCACGCACACGATGATCGGCCAGGACCGCGAGGCCCGGAACCACTACGTGGACATGGTGGAATTCGCCTCGTACGAGGAGGCGATGAAGAACTCTCAGCTCCCCGAGACGGACCGGATGTTCCAGGAGATGGTGGCCCTCTGCGAGGGAATGCCGAGCTTCATGAACCTCGACGTGGTCCGCGACGAGCACCTCAACAAGCAGCTCTGCAACCGGGTGTTCCAGGAAGCCTTGATGGCCGGCGACATGAGCGTCCTCGACGAGTGCTTCGCGACGAACTACATCGACCACGACGTCAGCAAGGAGGAGGCCACCGTCGTCGGACGCGAGGGCATGCGCTCCGACATGGAGATGTGGCGCGCGGGCTTCGACATGACCTTCGAGCCGGTGGCCCAGGTGGCCGAGGGCGACATGGTCACGACGGTGTGGAACTGGCGCGGCACCCACAAGGGAGAGTTCATGGGGGTCGCACCGACCGGGAAGACGTACGAGATGTCCGGGACCACGACCTTCCGGTGCGCGAACGGAGAGATCATCGAGGGCTGGTGGCACTACAACCCCGGAGCCCTGCAACGCCAGATGGGCGGAACCGGAACGCCCTACGGAACCTGAGACCCGAACACGGGGAAGGCCCCGCTCCGCGGCTGCGGAACGGGGCCTTCGACGTGGAACGCGATCAGTGGCTGTGGCCGTGACCGTGGCCGTGACCGGCGTCGCCCTCGTCCTCCGCCGGCTTCTCGACGACCAGGGTCTCGGTCGTGAGCAGCAGGGAGGCGATGGAGGCGGCGTTCTCCAGCGCGGAACGGGTGACCTTCACCGGGTCGATGACGCCGGCCTTGACCAGGTCGCCGTACTCGCCGGTGGCGGCGTTGAAGCCCTGGCCCTTGTCGAGCTCGGAGACCTTCGAGGTGATGACGTAGCCCTCGAGGCCGGCGTTCTCGGCGATCCAGCGCAGCGGCTCGACGGCGGCGCGGCGCACGACCGCGACACCGGTGGCCTCGTCGCCCGACAGGCCGAGGTTGCCCTCCAGGACCTTGACGGCGTGGACGAGCGCGGAGCCACCGCCGGAGACGATGCCCTCCTCGACCGCGGCGCGGGTCGCGGAGATGGCGTCCTCGAGACGGTGCTTCTTCTCCTTGAGCTCCACCTCGGTGGCGGCGCCGACCTTGATGACGCAGACGCCGCCGGCGAGCTTCGCCAGGCGCTCCTGCAGCTTCTCGCGGTCCCAGTCGGAGTCCGTGGCCTCGATCTCGGCCTTGATCTGGTTCACGCGGCCGAGGACCTCGTCGGAGCTGCCCGCGCCGTCGACGATGGTGGTGTCGTCCTTGGAGATCGTGACGCGGCGGGCGGAGCCCAGTACGTCCAGACCGGCCTGGTCGAGCTTGAGGCCGACCTCCTCGGCGATGACGGTGGCACCGGTGAGGGTGGCCATGTCCTGCAGCATCGCCTTGCGGCGGTCACCGAAGCCCGGGGCCTTGACGGCCACCGCGTTGAAGGTGCCGCGGATCTTGTTGACGACGAGGGTGGAGAGCGCCTCGCCCTCGACGTCCTCGGCGATGATCAGCAGCGGCTTGGAGCCACCGGCCTGGATGACCTTCTCCAGCAGCGGCAGGAGGTCCTGGATCGAGGAGATCTTGCCCTGGTTGATCAGGATGTACGGGTCGTCGAGGACGGCCTCCATACGCTCCTGGTCGGAGACCATGTACGGCGAGAGGTAGCCCTTGTCGAAGGCCATGCCCTCGGTGAACTCCAGCTCCAGGCCGAAGGTGTTGGACTCCTCGACGGTGATGACACCGTCCTTGCCGACCTTGTCCATCGCCTCGGCGATGAGCTCGCCGACCTGGGCGTCCTGCGCGGAGAGCGCGGCGACGGCGGCGATGTCGGACTTGTCCTCGATCGGGCGGGCGGTCGCGAGGAGGTCCTCGGACACGGCCTTGACCGCGGCGTCGATGCCCTTCTTCAGGGCGGCCGGGGAAGCGCCGGCGGCGACGTTGCGCAGACCCTCGCGGACCAGCGCCTGGGCCAGCACGGTGGCGGTGGTGGTGCCGTCACCCGCGATGTCGTTGGTCTTGGTCGCCACCTCCTTCACGAGCTGCGCGCCCAGGTTCTCGTACGGGTCGTCCAGCTCGACCTCGCGGGCGATGGTGACACCGTCGTTGGTGATGGTGGGGGCGCCGAACTTCTTGTCGATGACGACGTTGCGGCCCTTGGGGCCGATCGTCACCTTGACCGTGTCGGCAAGCTTGTTGACGCCGCGCTCGAGGGCGCGACGGGCGTCCTCGTCGAACTTCAGGATCTTCGCCATGGGAGCGGTTCAGCCCTCTCGAAAACTCGGTTTAACGGGCTGCGCCCCTCGCCGCCCGGCAATCAGCGGGGTGACCAGGGGCGCAGCTCAAAGCAGTGCTGTGAAGCGAAATTACTTCTCGACGATCGCGAGCACGTCGCGAGCCGAGAGGACGAGGTACTCCTCGCCGCTGTACTTCACTTCGGTGCCGCCGTACTTGCTGTACAGCACGATGTCGCCCACGGTGACGTCCAGCGGGAGACGCTGGCCGTCCTCGAAGCGACCCGGGCCGACCGCGAGGACGACGCCCTCCTGGGGCTTCTCCTTCGCGGTGTCCGGGATGACCAGGCCGGAGGCCGTGGTCTGCTCGGCGTCGAGCGGCTGGACCACAATGCGGTCCTCAAGCGGCTTGATGGCAACCTTGGAGCTGGCGGTCGTCACTGTCCGACCTCCCCCTTCGGAGATCCGGGGTTAACTGTCTGAGGTGGCGACCAGGTCGATCCGTCGTCGCGGGTGCCGGACCTGCCTGTCGCTGTGTTGGCACTCACCGGGGGCGAGTGCCAGGTGCGAGACTATTCCGGCGATTAGCACTCGGTCAAGCGGAGTGCCAATTCCCGGCCGCCGGGCGTTGCGCGGACGCGGATCCGGCCACGGAAAATCCCGCACGCACGCCGTCCCGGGATCACTACTGTCCCGGGCATGACCAGGACAAACACCGGCGTGCGGTGGATACACGCCATCCCGATCGCGATCGGGCTCGCCGTCGGGATCTTCATGTGGCACGCGGCCGTCCCCCGGCTCATCACGCAGCTGACGGGCGTGGACGGCGCGTTCACCGCGGAGCGGTGCGTGTGGGGGGATCCCGGCTCCGCGGGGGACCGCACACTGACGTGCAAGGGGTCCTTCACCGCCGCCGACGGATCGTTCACCCTTCCCGGCATCGGGATCCACGGCGGCTTCGACGACCGCCCGGCGGCGCCGGTGGCGGCCCGCGTCAGCGGGCCGGGGGCCGACCACGCGGTGCAGATGAGCCTGCTCACCTCCCTGGCGCCGATCGGCCTGGGGCTGACCGCGTTCGCCTTCCCGGCCTGGGCCCTGACCGCGGCCACCCGCGACGCCCTGACCCGCCACCGCACGGGGCGGCCGACGTAACGGTTCCCCGGCGGGGCTGCTCGGCGGGCAAAATCAGCCCTTCGGCTCCCGCCGGGGTGGCCATCGTTCCGGCTGGGCGGTGGTGCAGGGGGGTGGGGCGGTGCCCCGCCGGAGTGTCTCCTCGGCTCGGCGCGTGCGGCCCTGGCGTGCCGAGACGGCCCAGGTCACGCGCTCGTCCTGCGGGGACACTCCGCCGTGTCCCCGCCCCACCGGCCCGTACCGCCGGAGGGGGGGACGGAACCTCGGGGAGGACATCAACGTCGTAGATGATATGAAGATAAAGCGCCTCATTGCAGAGCAGATCGGACCCAAGGCTTCCGCAAGCCCCGGCGCGCCGAGCACCTCGGCCGGCGCGCCCGGCGCCGCGCCGGGGGCGCGTGAGGCGTCACCCCCGCCCTCTTCCCCGCCCTCCCCGTCCACCCCCCAGGACGGCGGCGGCATCCCGTGCGTGGACTGAGGCCCCTGACGACGGCGGGCGCCCGCCGTCGCACCGAGGCGCTGCTCCTCGCCTTCGTCATCGCCATCGCCGTCTTCGGGCACGCCGCCGCGGGCCTCGCCATGAACGGCGTACTCCCGCCCAACCTCGCCTACTTCACCATCAGCATGACGCTGCTGTCACTGGTGGGGCACCTGGGCGTGCGCCGCTTCGCCGCCTACGCGGACCCGCTGGTCTTCCCGCTGGCCATGCTGCTGACCGGGCTGGGGCTCGTACTGATCCACCGGCTCGATCAGGGCTACATCGAGCGGTGGAACTCGGACGCGAACGCCCCGGGCCAGCTGCTGTGGACGGTGGTCGGCGTCGCCGCCTGCATCGCGGTACTGGCCCTGCTGCGCGACCACCGGCTCCTCCAGCGGTTCATCTACATCACGATGGCGGTCGCGCTGGTGCTGCTGATCGCGCCGGCGTTCTTCGGCGCCGACACGTACGGGGCCAAGCGGTGGATCATCCTCTTCGGGTTCTCGGTCCAGCCCGGCGAGTTCGTGAAGATCATGATCGCGATCTTCTTCGCCGGCTACCTGGTCGTCCACCGGGACTCCCTCGCCCTGACGGGCCGGAAGTTCCTCGGCGTGCGGCTGCCCCCGATGCGCCAGCTCGGACCCATCATCACGGTGTGGATCCTCTCGATGCTGGTGCTGGTCTTCGAGCGCGACCTGGGCACGTCGCTGATCTTCTTCGGCGTCTTCGTGGTGATGCTGTACGTCGCGACCGAGCGCACCAGCTGGATCGTGTGCGGCGTCCTCATGGCCTCGGCGGGCGCGTTCGTGGTCGGCTCGACGGAACCGCACGTCAAGGCGCGCGTGGCGGCCTGGCTGAACCCGCTCTCCGTCTACTGGGACACCCCTCCCCCGGGCGTCACCTCGGACCAGTCGGCGCAGGCGCTGTTCAGCTTCGGCACGGGCGGCATCTCCGGGACCGGTCTCGGACTGGGGCACCCCGAGCTGATCAAGTTCGCCGGCCGCAGCGACTTCATCCTCACGACGGTGGGCGAGGAGCTCGGCCTGGCCGGGGTGATGGCCGTACTGATCCTCTACGCGCTGCTCGTGCAGCGCGGGCTGCGGATGGCGCTCGGCGCCCGCGACCCCTTCGGCAAGCTGCTGGCGGTGGGCCTGGCCTCGGCGCTGGCGCTCCAGGTCTTCGTGGTCGCCGGAGGCGTCACGGGCCTGATCCCCCTGACGGGCAAGGCCCTGCCCTTCCTGGCGAAGGGCGGCTCGTCCCTCCTGGCCAACTGGGTCATGATCGCCCTCCTCCTCCGCATCAGCGACAGCGCGGAACGCCAGCGCGAGGCGGACACCAGAGGCCCGGCAGAAACGACGATCACACCGACGGTACGGGTGTAGGGGGGCGGGGGCGGGGCGCGTACGGGGGCACGCTCGGGCGGCGCCTCCACCCCCGCGCCCCGGCCCTCCGGGCCGGTGGCTGCCCGCCCACCTCAGGGCGCGGCAGGGCCGGGCTCGGCGGGAGCAGACAGGCTCCCGCTCCCCACAACCACGCCCAGCCGCCCAGCCGCCCCTACAGGTAGTCCTCCAGGCGGCCGATCCTGTAGCCCTGCTCCTGTATGCGCTGGAGCATGCGGGTCGTCATCTGGACTTCCGTCGCGCCCTTGAGTTCGGACGGGCCGCGGAAGTGGGCCAGGATGATGTCGCCGGGCTGGAGGGCGGAGCCCTGGGCGTACTGGAAGTTGTTGATCTGCATCGACACCTTCCACAGCAGGATGGACGAGACTCCGCACTCCGAGGCGGCCCGGAGGGTGTCGTCGTTGTAGTTGCCGAAGGGCGGGCGGAAGAGCGGCGGGCGCTGGCCGAAGCGCTTCTCCAGCTTGTCCTGCTGGCCGCATATCTCCTTCTTCTGCGCCTCGAAGGAGAGGGTCCTCAGGTTCGGGTGGGTCAGCGTGTGGTTGTTCACCGTGCTCGCCGAGCCGTTGTCGCGGAGCTTCTCGAAGTAACCGTAATCCGACGAAGCCACGCTGTCCGTCAGGAACATGCTGATCGGCAGCTTGAGGTCGGCCGCCATCCTCAGGAACTCGGGGTCCTTCTCCGCGCCGTCGTCGAAGGTCAGGAAGACTGTTTTCTCCCCGGCCGGCACGGGTATTCGGTCTATCACCGGGACCTTGCCCGGGGATGCCTTCGGGATCTGCGGCTTCTGCGCGGGCTTCGGCGCGTACTGGACGGGGGCCGTCAGGCCCCACTTCTTGTACGCCTCGTCCGACGCGCCCCCTTGCGCGGGCGCCGGCGAGGACCCGGGCGCGGCCGAGGACCCGGAAGACGACCCGGGCGCCGACGCCGACGGCGTCTGCGACGGCTCCTGGGTCGTCTTCCGGCCCAGTCGTTCGATGGGCTCCACACTCTCCCCGCACCCCGTCAGGGAGAGCGCGAGCGCGCCGGCCGCCAGCGTTCCGGCTACCAACCGGCGCGCGTACCTCACAAGTAGTCCTCCAGGCGGGCCACGGCAAACCCCTTGTCCGTGACGGTCTTCATGACATGACGGATCATGTCAGGCATCGTGCCCTTCCAGTCCTCCTTACCCCGGAAGTGCGTGAGGATGATGTCACCGGGGTGCAGGTCACGGTCCCACTCGCGGTAGTCCATGCGGTTCGTGAACGCCTCCGCGTTCCACAGCGGGACGGCCTTGATGCCGCAGGACTTCGCCGCCTTGAGGGTGTCGTCGTTGTAGTTGCCGTACGGCGGCCGGAAGAGGGTCGGACGCTTGCCGAAGGTCTTCTGGATGGTGTCCTGCTGGCCGCAGATCTCCTCGCGCTGCTGCTCGTACGACAGCCCGGGCATGTAGCGGTGGTTGAGGGTGTGGTTGTTCAGGGTGACGCCCGCGGCCTGCATCTGCTTGAAGTACGGGTAGTTGTCCTTCACCAGGTAGTCGCTGAGGAAGGCCGTGTACGGGATCTTCAGCTCCTGCATCATCTTCAGGAACTCGGGATCCTTCTCCGAGCCGTCGTCGATGGTCAGGAAGACGACCTTGTCCTCGGTCGGGACGGTGGTGAAGACCGGCGGCAGTTCGTCCTCTTCGTGGTTCCACACCTCGAAGCCGTCGCGCGTGCTGATCTCGGGCTTCTCCTTCGGCGCCGCGGGCGCGGCGAGCGGCACCTGGCGCAGGCCCCACTTCTTCGCCGCGGCGACGCGCGCCTGCTGCAGCGCCTTGGCCTTCTCGGCCGCACTGAGCGCGCCGGGGGCGCCCGCCTCCGCGCCCTTGGCGGCCTTCTCCTTCTCGGCCTTGTCCGGGGCGCCCGACTGCCCCGAGCCGCACGCCGTGCCGAGGGCGGCTACCAGCAGGGCGGCCACGGCCACCCCGAACCGGCCGCGCGGACCCGCCGCGTACCGGTGACCCAGTTGCGTCTTATCTTCCCTTTGTCCGACTAGCTGCATAGCAGCGCATCCTGGCACCCGACACGCGGGCTTCCGGGACGACACCGCGCACCGGGGTGCGACGTTCCTCCGACCGGCCCACACACCCCGTCCGCACCCCGTCGCCGACAATGGAAATGTGACCCCCGAAGACTTCGCCGCCCTCCTCACTCCCGAGGGCCGCGCCCTCCTCGACTCGCTCCGCGACTACGACCCCGCCCAGGAGTTGGCCGTCGCCACCCGGCTGCGCCGCGAGCACCCCGCAGGGCTGGTCTCGGCGGCCCTCGGGCAGGCCCGGCTGCGGCAGCGCGCGGTGGCGAAGTTCGGGGCCGAGGACGCCTTCCGGATGTACTTCACCCCCGGCGGCGGCGAGATGGCCACCCGCGCGTCCGTGGCCTCGTACCGGGCCGAGCGGCTCGCGGCCCTCGGCGTACGCAGCGTCGCCGACCTGTGCTGCGGCATCGGCGGCGACGCCCTCGCCCTGGCCCGCCTCGGCATCCGGGTGCTCGCGGTGGACCACGACCCGCTGACGGCGGCCGTCGCACGCGCCAACGCCGAGGCGCTGGGCCTGGCGGACCTGATCGAGGTCCGGGAGGCCGACGTGACGGAGGTGGACACCTCCGGCCACGACGCGGTCTTCATCGACCCGGCCCGGCGCGGGGGCCGCGGGCGGATCTTCGATCCGGAGTCCTACTCGCCGCCGCTGTCGTGGGCGGTGGCGACGGCCCGAGCGGCGAAGTACGCGGCCATCAAGATCGCCCCCGGGATCCCGCACGAGGCGGTCCCGGCGGAGGCCGAGGCCGAGTGGATCTCCGACCAGGGGGACGTCAAGGAGGCCGTGCTCTGGTTCGGCACCGCCCCCGGGACCGTGCGCGCCACCCTGCTCCCCGGGCCACGCGGGCTGCACACCGCCGATCCGCTGCCCGACCCGGAGGCCGGGCCGGTCGGCCGCTGGCTGTACGAGCCCGACGGCGCCGTGATCCGCGCCCATCTGGTCGCCGAGGTCGCCGAGCGGCTGGACGGCCGGCTCATCGATCCGACCATCGCCTACATCACCGCGGACGAGCTGCGGGAGACGCCGTACGCGACGGCGTACGAGATCACCGACGTGCTGCCCTTCGGCCTGAAGAAGCTGAAGGCGCTGCTGCGCGAGCGCGGGGTCGGGATCCTGACGGTGAAGAAGCGCGGCTCGGCCATCGAGCCCGAGGAGTTGCGCAAGAAGGTCAAGCCGCAGGGCCCGAACTCGGCGACCGTGTTCCTGACCCGGGTGGCGGGCGCCCCCTCGATGCTCATCGGCGCCCCGGCCGTACCACCTGCCGGACCGCCTGCCGGGCCGCCTGCGGCGAAGCTCGGGCACTGACGGGCGGCGCGGAGCGGGCACGGCCCGAAGCGC
>NZ_LBMK01000005.1:299083-355169 GCF_001005295.1 Streptomyces yangpuensis
GGCGGGGCTGGCCGGCCCGAAGCGTCGGGCCCGAAGCGTCGGGCCGGCCGCCCGCCGGAAGCCGCTCCGGCTGATCCCCGCCCGCGGCTCCGTCGGCTACGCCCCGTCGGTCTCCACCGACTCGAACCGCCAGCGGTGCACCGCCCGCGTGATCAGGTCGGCGGCCGGTTCGGGCAGTTCGGGCAGGTCGGCCGCGATGCCCTCGGCCGTCTCCCACCAGGTGATAACGAGGACCCGGTCCTGTGGAGCCCGCAGCACCTCGCGGCGCACCGGTTCCCGGGCCAGGATCTGGGCCCGGGCCCACTCCAGCAGTTCGTTGCCCCGGCCGTCGGCGGCCCGGGCCTCCCACATCAGCGCGACGGTGCTCACGAGTACAGGTTGTCCTTGCTCAGCTCGTGCACGTGGTCGTGGTCGTGACCGTGCGAGTGACCGTGACCGTGGCCGTGGCCGTGCGCGTGGCTATGGCCCTCACCCTGCTCGTGCGACGTGCCCGGCACGTGCGGGTCCGTGACCGGCAGCGAGGAGTCCGCCGACAGGTCCCAGTCGGAGGCCGGACGGTTCCGCCTGACCATCTCCGCGCCGAGGGCCGCCACCATCGCGCCGTTGTCCGTGCACAGCTTCGGCCGCGGCACGCGCAGGGTGATCCCCGCGGCGTCGCAGCGCTCCTGGGCGAGCGAACGCAGCCGGGAGTTGGCGGCGACACCGCCGCCGATCATCAGGTGGTCGACGCCCTCGTCCTTGCACGCGCGGATCGCCTTGCGCGTCAGCACGTCCACGACGGCCTCCTGGAAGGACGCCGCCACGTCGCGCACCGGCACCTCCTCGCCCGCGTTCCGCTTCGCCTCGATCCAGCGGGCGACGGCCGTCTTCAGCCCGGAGAAGGAGAAGTCGTACGCGGGGTCGCGCGAGCCCGTCAGGCCGCGCGGAAAGTTGATCGCCTTGGGGTCGCCCTCCTTCGCGAGCCGGTCGATGACCGGGCCGCCGGGGAAGCCCAGCTGCAGCACGCGCGCGATCTTGTCGAAGGCCTCGCCCGCGGCGTCGTCGATGGTCGCGCCGAGCGGCCGTACGTCGGAGGTGATGTCGGGGGCCAGCAGCAGCGAGGAGTGGCCGCCGGACACCAGGAGCGCCATGGTCGGCTCGGGCAGCGGCCCGTGCTCCAGCTGGTCCACGCAGATGTGCGAGGCCAGGTGGTTGACGCCGTAAAGGGGCTTGCCGAGGGCGTAGGCGTAGGCCTTGGCGGCGGAGGTTCCCACCAGCAGCGCCCCGGCGAGGCCGGGTCCGGCCGTGACGGCGATGCCGTCGAGGTCGCGGGCGCTGACGCCGGCCTCCTTCAGGGCGCGTTCGATGGTGGGGACCATCGCCTCCAGGTGAGCCCGCGAGGCCACCTCGGGCACGACGCCGCCGAAGCGGGCGTGCTCGTCGACGCTCGACGCGATGGCGTCCGCGAGGAGGGTGGTGCCGCGGACGACGCCGACGCCGGTCTCGTCGCAGGACGTCTCGATGCCGAGGACGAGCGGTTCGTCAGCCATTGCTCTCACTGCTCTCAGTTCGTGCTTGTGCGGGGTCGGTCAGGCGCATGACGAGCGCGTCGACGTTGCCCGGCTGGTAGTAGCCGCGCCGGAAGCCGATGGGCTCGAAGCCGAAGCGCTCGTAGAGCTTCTGGGCGCGGGTGTTGTCCACGCGCACCTCCAGCAGCACCTCGGCGCACTCGAACGCGGTGGCTGCGCGCAGCAGGTCGGTCAGGAGCCGGGCGCCGAGCCCGGTCCCCCACTGGTCGCGGGCGGCCGCGATGGTCTGTACGTCGGCCAGATCGCCGGCGGCGGCCAGCCCGGCGTAGCCGACGAGGCGGCCGTCGGCCGTCTCGGCGACGACGTAGCGGCGGGTGGCCTGCGGGCCGCGCGCGTGGGCCAGTTCGGACCAGAACATCCCGGCGGACCAGGCGTCCTCGGGGAAGAGGTCGTGTTCCAGTTCCAGCACGGGTGCGATGTCCCACCAGCGCATCTCGCGCAGAACCGTCTCGGCCGTGGTCACTGCGGGGTGACCACCTTGTAGTTCTTGGGGACCTGCGCGTCGGGGCGGCGCAGGTAGAGCGGGGTCGGCGGGAGGAACTCCGCGCCGGCGGCGAGTCGTTCCGCCGCGAGGGAGGCCAGTGCGGCGGCCGACTGGTGCTCGGGGGCCCGGGCGTCGGGGAACACCTCGGGGTAGAGGAGCGCGCCCTGGCCGACCGCGGGCAGGCCGGCGACCTGTTCGGCGATCTCCGCCGGGCGGTCCACGGCGGGCTCCCCGACACGGGTGCGCGGGTCCTCGTAGCGGGCCCAGTAGACCTCCTTGCGCCGCGCGTCGGTGGCGACGGTGAAGGGGCCCTCGATCCCGGCGGTTCCCGCGGCGTAGGCGAGGCCGTCGAGTGTGCACAGGCCGTGGACGGGCACGCCCAGCACGGCGGCGAAGGTGGAAGCGGTGACGAGGCCGACGCGCAGCCCGGTGTAGGGGCCGGGGCCGACGCCGACGACGATGCCGGTGACGGCGTCGAGCTTCAGTCCGGCCTCGGCGAGGACGCGGTCCACGGAGGGGATGAGCAGCTCCCCGTGGCGGCGGGCGTCGACCTGGCCGGACTCGGCGAGGACGGCCTCGCCGTCGTGCAGGGCGACGGTGACGGCGGGCGTGGCGGTATCTACAGCGAGCAAGAGCACGCGAACAGCCTACGACTCCGGCGGCCGCACCCCTTGCGCCCGGTCGTGGAGCGGGGCGGCTGCTACCTTTCGACGGAGAGATCACGAGGGATCACGTCAGCGCGGAGAGGTGGAGCAAGGTGGCACGCAGCAGCTCGGGAATCGTGGCCGGGCTCACCGCCGCGGCGATCGCCGCCGTCGGCTTCCTCGGCTACCAGGCATCCGCGACGGCGCCGACGCATCCCCCGAAGGCGGCCGCGCCGGAGCCGGCTCCGGCGGCGAGCCCGGCGGCCGCGGGCAAGCAGGACCCGGCGAAGCCGGTGCCCGTTCCGGAGGGTTCCGGCACGGGTGTGCGCGTCGTGTACTCGGTGGGCCAGAAGCGGGTGTGGCTGGTGGGGGACGCCGCGCAGCAGCAGCAGCCGAGGTCGTTCCCGGTGGTGCCGAGCACGGTGCACCCGAAGCCGGGCACCTACCTCGTCGGTTCGCGTTCGGGCTCGGTGACGGGCTCCGACGGGGTGCCGATCGAGCACGTGGTCCGGTTCGCCACCCAGGAGGGCGTGGCGGTCGGATTCAGTGCCCGGGTGGACGGCACGACCCCGGAGCCCGACCCGAGCAAGAAGACCGGCGGCATCCGTATGGCGCGCGCCGACGGCGATGCGATGTGGGCCTTCGCAACGATCAGTTCCAAGGTCGTCGTCATTCCCTGACGGGACGCCCTTGCTTCACCCGAACGGGCGACCGGCCGAGGCCGGACGTGTGCGACGGGTCCGTCAGGCCGCTTCGGACTCCGGAGCGGCCTGTTCGCGTACGCCCCCGTCGGGCTCGCCCTCGTGCGGTGTGCGCTGTTCGCGCGAGGGCGGCGTGGAGACGGCGTTGGCGGCGATACCGGCGGCCAGCAGGGCGTGCATGGAGACGGCGGACGGGCGGGGGTGGCGCTGTGCTCCTGCTGGTGCCGACATGGCTGCCTCCTGGACCCCGGGACGCCGTACTTAGGCATACCTAAGAAACTCTCGGTACCATGTCATCACGAGGGCTGCCGCCAACGCAATATCTTGCCGACGAGTTGTCGGTACGTTTACCGCGAGACCGCCCCGGCCAGGGCGTCCAGCCCCGCTCCGGCGTTCCAGCGCGCTCCCACACCGTGCACCGAAACCTCGCGTACGTCGTCCAGGACCTCCTCGTGGCCGACTGCCCGCGCGATCACCACGTGCAGCCTGTCGTCGGAAAGCTCCTCGACCTTGCCGTCGCCCCACTCGACGACGACCACGGACTCGGGCAGCGAAACATCGAGGTCGAGGTCCTCCATCTCCTCCAGCCCACCGCCCAGACGGTACGCGTCCACGTGCACCAGCGCCGGACCGCCGGTCAGCGAGGGGTGCACGCGGGCGATCACGAAGGTCGGCGAGGTCACGGCCCCGCGCACGCCCAGGCCCTCGCCGAGGCCGCGGGTCAGGGTGGTCTTGCCCGCGCCCAGTTCGCCGGTCAGCAGAACGAGGTCGCCGGGGCGGAGCAGGCCGGCGATCCGGCGGCCCAGCTGCTGCATCGCCTGGGGGGAGTCAACGGTGATCCGGGTCTGTGTGCCGTGCCCGGACTCAGCTGCCGGTGCCTGGCTGCGCTGTGCTTCCAGCGGTACTTCTTCCATGCACGCCAACGTTAGTCGCTACCGGGACCGCCACCGCCCCGGTGCGGGCCAGCAGCTCTGTGAGCAGCCGGGTCACGGTCTCGGGGCGCTCCAGCATCATCAGGTGCCCGGTGGACTCCAGGACGACGAGCTCGGCGGCGGGCAGCAGGTCCTTGATGGCCTCGCTGTGCCCGGGCGGGGTGATCATGTCCTTGTCCCCGGCGACGACGGTGACCGGGATGCCGGCGAACTGCTGGAGCGCGGCGCTCTTGTCGTGCGTCTGGAAGGCCGGATAGAACTCGGCGACGACGTCGATCGGGGTGGCCTCGATGAGCCGTTCCGCGAAGCGGGCGACGCCCGGGTCCACGTCGCGCGAGCCGAACGAGTACATCTTGATCATGCCGGCGAAGAGGTCGGCGGTGGCCCGGCGGCCCTTCTCGACCAGCTCCACCTGCGATCCGAGCGCCTTCAGCACGCCCGGCAGGATCCTGCGCACGGCGCCCATGCCCACTGCGGGGAGCCCGTAGGTCACCTCGTCGAGCCGGCCGCCGGAGGTACCGACCAGGGCGACGCCGACGACGCGGTCGCGCACGAGGTCGGGGTACTGCTCGGCGAATCCCATGATGGTCATTCCGCCCATCGAGTGACCCACGAGGATCAGCGGGCCCTCGGGGGCGGTCGCGTCGACGACGGCCTTCAGGTCCCGGCCGAGCTGCTCGATGGTCAGCGGTTCGCCGTCCGCCTGGGCCAGGCCGCGCGCGCTGCGCCCGTGGCTGCGCTGGTCCCAGTAGACGGCGCGGACCACGCCGCGCAGGGCCGCCCGCTGGAAGTGCCAGGAGTCCTGGGACAGGCAGTAGCCGTGGCAGAAGACGACGGTGGCCCGGGGCTCGGGCTTGCGCCGCAGCCGGCGCCGCTTGCCGTCCTCGACCAGCTCGTCGACCTCGTAGTGGAGCTCGGTGGCGTCCTCCGCCCGGCAGGTCCCCTCGGTGCCGCGCAGGGAGCCGTAGTCCCCGGCGGCGTCGAGGGCCAGGCGGGCCTTCCTGCGCATGCCGCGCCCGACGGTGATCCGCTCGACCGCGACACCGGCCGCCGCGCCTGCGGCTATCACGCCGATCGCGGCGCCGGCCCAGCCGGCCCTGCGCCAGTTCTCGCTCACGCCGCCGCCCTCACTCCGCTCAGCCGCCCAGGTACACCCGGGGCACACGTCCACCGATACGGGTGACGATCTCATACGCGATCGTGTGCGCGGCCTGTGCCCAGTCCTCGGCGGAGGGTTCACCGCGCTCCGGGTCCCCGAAGATGACGACCTCGTCGCCGACGCGGGCCGGGTCTCCCTCCAGGTCGACCACGAACTGGTCCATGGCGACGCGTCCGGCGACGTGGCGCATCCTGCCGCCGACGAGCACCGGGCCGGCGCCCGACGCGTGGCGGGGGATGCCGTCGGCGTAGCCGGCCGGGACCAGCGCGAGGGTGGTCTCTTCGCCGGTGACGTAGTGGTGGCCGTAGCTGACGCCGTGCCCGGCGGGGACGGTCTTGACCAGCGCGAGGGAGGCCCTGAGCGTCATGGCGGGCCGCAGGCCGAGCTGGGCGGGGGTGCCGAGCTCGGGGGCGGGCGAGACCCCGTAGACGGCGAGGCCGGGGCGCACCAGGTCGAAGTGCGACTCGGGGAGGGTGAGGGTGGCGGGCGAGTTGGCCATGTGCCGGACCTCGGGGTCGATCCCCTCCTTCTCCGCGTAGGCGAGCATCTCGCGGAAGGCGTCGAGCTGGAGCCGGATCGAGGGGTGGCCGGGTTCGTCGGCGCAGGCGAAGTGCGACCAGACGCCGGTGACCTTGACGGTGCCCTCGGCCTGGGCGGCGACGGCCGCGCCGACGAGGGCCTCCCAGTCGGCGGGCTGACAGCCGCCCCGGCCGAGACCGGTGTCGGCCTTGAGCTGGATGCGTGCGGTGCGGCCGGCCGCGCGGGCGGCCTCGCGCACCTCGTCCAGGGCCCACATCCCGCTGACGGAGACGTCCAGGTCGGCCTCGACGGCCTCCCGCCAGGGCCCACCGGGGGTCCAGAGCCAGCACAGGATGCGGCCTTCGATGCCGGCGGCGCGCAGCGCGAGGGCCTCGTCGGGGGTGGCGGTGCCGAGCCAGGCGGCGCCGGCCTCCTGGGCGGCCCTGGCGCACTCCACTGCCCCGTGCCCGTAGGCGTTCGCCTTGACGACGGCCATCAGCTCGGACCGGGGCGCCCGCTCGCGCAGTGCGCGCACGTTCTCCCGTACGGCGTCAAGATCGATCTCGGCGTACACGCGCGTCGGTGTCTCGTTCATCGCCCACAGTCTCTCAGAATCCCCCGCCGGTCCCTGGTGCGGGCGCCCGAAGAGGCGGACCTTTCTCCGTTTCCCGGGGTCCGCCCGGACCCGCAGGTCAGGGGTGGGTGGTGTCCTGCCAGGCGGCGGGCAGGGCCTCGGCGACCTGGTGGGCCAGCAGGGGGCCGCCGGTGCGGCGGGCCGCCAGGCCGTGCAGGTACGCGCCCACCGAGCCGGCGTCCGCCCCGGACAGCCCGCCCGCCAGGAGGGACCCGGCCAGCCCGGACAGCACGTCCCCGCTGCCCGCGGTCGCCAGCCACGGCGTGCCCGTCGGGTTCACGCGGACCGCGCGGACGCCGCCCGAGGCGACCAGCGTCGTCGACCCCTTCAGCAGGACCGCGGCCCCGTACCGCTCCGCCAGCCGCCGTACGGCCGCCAGCCGGCCCGCCTCCACCGACTCCCGCGACACCCCGAGCAGCGCCGCCGCCTCGCCCGCGTGCGGGGTCAGCAGGGTGGGGGAGGTGCGTGCGCGCAGCACCGCCGGGTCCAGGCCGCGCAGCCCGTCCGCGTCGACCAGCACCGCCGCGTCGCCCGCCAGGACGTCGGCGACCTCACCGGCGCGCCCCTCCCCCAGCCCCGGGCCGATCACCCACGCCTGGACCCGGCCGGGCCCGATCAGTGTCTCGGGGTAGCGCGCCAGGACGGAGTCCGCGGCCGGGCCGACGTAGCGGACCGCGCCCGCGCCGCCGCGAAGGGCCCCGGCGACGGCCAGCACGGCCGCTCCCGGGTACTGCGCCGATCCGGCGACGATCCCGACGACGCCGCGCCGGTACTTGTCGCTCGACGCCGTCGGCTCCGGCAGCAGCCCCGCCACGTCCGCGTGCTGGAGGGCCTCCACCTCGGGCTCCGGCAGTTCCAGCCCGATGTCCACGAGGTGCACCGCGCCCGCCCGGGAGGCCCCGGGGTCGATCAGCAGACCCGGCTTGTACGCGCCGAAGGTCACCGTCACATCGGCGGTGACGGCCGGGCCCGCCACCTCCCCGGTGTCGGCGTCCACACCGCTGGGCAGGTCCACGGCGACCACGGGGACCCCCGGCGGGATCCGCTCCGCGAGCGCGGCGCCCGCGGGCCGCAGCCCGCCCCGCCCGCCGATCCCGAGCAGGCCGTCCACCACCAGGTCCGCCCGCTGCGGTACGGCCTGCGCCACCCGCCCGCCGGCGGCCCGCAGCGCCACCAGCCCGCCCGCGTGCATCCGTCCGGGGTCCATCGGCACGGCCGTCACCGCGGCCCCGCGCCGGGCCAGCCGCGCGCCGGCGTACAGGGCGTCGCCGCCGTTGTCGCCGGGGCCGACGAGCAGCACGACCCGGGACCCGTAGGCCCGGCCGCGGCGCCGTGCCAGCAGGCCGGCGCACACGGCGGCCAGACCGGCCGCCGCCCGCAGCATCAGGGCGCCCTCCGGCAGGCGGGCCATCAGCTCCCGCTCGGCGGCCCGTACGGTCTCCACGCTGTAAGCAGTACGCATGGGTCAACCCTCCGCGATCACCACCGCGGAGGCCACACCGGCGTCGTGGCTCAGCGAGATGTGCCAGGACTTCACGCCCAGTTCCAGCGCCCGTGCCTGCACCGTCCCCGACACGCGCAGCCGCGGCTGCCCGGTGTCCTCCACGTAGACCTCGGCATCGGTCCACAGCAGACCGGCGGGCGCGCCGAGCGCCTTGGCCAGTGCCTCCTTGGCGGCGAACCGGGCGGCGAGCGAGGCGACACCGCGCCGCTCGCCGCTCGGCAGCGTCAGCTCGGCCTCGACGAACAGCCGTCCGGCGAGGTTCGGCGTGCGCTCCAGGGCCGCGCCGAACCGCTCGATCTCCGCCACATCGATCCCGACGCCGACAATCACAAGGACTTCCCCACTACCCGGCTACTCCACGGTCACGGACTTAGCGAGGTTACGCGGCTGGTCCACCTCGTTGCCGCGGGCCGTGGCCAGCTCGCAGGCGAACACCTGCAACGGCACCGTCGCCACCAGCGGCTGGAGCAGCGTCGGCGTCGCCGGGATGCGGATCAGGTGGTCGGCGTACGGTACGACCGCCTCGTCGCCCTCCTCCGCGATCACGATGGTCCGCGCCCCCCGGGCCCTGATCTCCTGGATGTTCGACACGATCTTGTCGTGGAGCACGGAGCGGCCGCGCGGCGAGGGGACGACCACGACCACCGGCAGGTCCTTCTCGATGAGGGCGATCGGCCCGTGCTTGAGCTCGCCCGCCGCGAAGCCCTCGGCGTGCATGTACGCCAGCTCCTTGAGCTTGAGCGCACCCTCCAGGGCCACCGGGTAGCCGACGTGCCGCCCGAGGAAGAGGACGGTGTTCTTGTCGGCGAGGGACCGGGCGAGTTCCCGTACCGGCTCCATGGTCTCCAGGACGGTGTCGACGGCGGCGGCGATGTCGGACAGCTCGCGGACCACCGCCTCGATCTCGTCGCCCCACTTGGTGCCGCGGACCTGTCCGAGGTACAGCGCGACCAGGTAGCAGGCCACCAGCTGGGTCAGGAAGGCCTTGGTCGAGGCGACGGCGACCTCGGGGCCGGCGTGCGTGTAGAGCACGGCGTCCGACTCGCGCGGGATCGTCGAGCCGTTCGTGTTGCAGATGGCCAGCACCCTGGCGCCCTGCTCGCGTGCGTGGCGCAGCGCCATCAGGGTGTCCATGGTCTCGCCGGACTGCGAGATCGCGACCACCAGCGTCCGCTGGTCCAGGATCGGGTCGCGGTAGCGGAACTCGCTCGCCAGCTCCGTCTCGCACGGGATGCGGGTCCAGTGTTCGATGGCCAGCTTCGCGATCATGCCGGCGTGGTAGGCCGTCCCGCACGCCACGATGACGACCTTGTCGACCTCCCTGAGCACCGAGGCGGGGATGCGCACCTCGTCCAGGGTCAGCGAGCCGCTCGCGTCGATCCTGCCCAGGAGGGTGTCGGCGACGGCCTTCGGCTGCTCGGCGATCTCCTTGAGCATGAAGTAGTCGTATCCCCCCTTCTCGGCCGCGGAGGCGTCCCAGTCCACGTGGTAGGCGCGGACGGAGGCGACCGAACCGTCGAAGTTGGTCACGGTGACGCCCTCGCGGCGGAGTTCGACGACCTGGTCCTGGCCCAGCTCGATCGCGGACCGCGTGTGGGCGATGAAGGCGGCCACGTCCGAGGCGAGGAAGTTCTCCCCCTCGCCGACGCCCACCACGAGGGGGGAGTTGCGGCGCGCGCCGACCACCACGTCCGGTTCGTCGGCGTGCGCGGCGACCAGGGTGAACGCGCCTTCGAGGCGCCGGCACACCTGCCGCATGGCCTCGGCGAGGTCGCCGGTGGCCGAGAACTGCTCCGCCAGCAGGTGCGCGACGACCTCGGTGTCGGTCTCGGAGTCCAGGCGGTGTCCACGCTCGGCGAGTTCGGTCCGGAGCGCGGCGAAGTTCTCGATGATGCCGTTGTGCACGACGGCCACGCGCCCCGCGTTGTCGAGGTGCGGGTGGGCGTTGGTGTCGGTGGGCCCGCCGTGGGTCGCCCACCGGGTGTGTCCGAGTCCCGTGGAACCGGCCGGCAGCGGGTGCGCGACCAGTTCCTTCTCCAGATTGACGAGCTTGCCGGCCTTCTTGGCCGCGGCCAGGCTGCCGTCCGCGAGTACGGCGACCCCTGCCGAGTCGTAGCCGCGGTACTCCAGTCGCTTGAGTCCGGCGATGACCACATCGAGCGCAGACTGCGCTCCCACGTAACCCACAATTCCGCACATAGGGCGCAGCGTACGCCGTAGTTGGCCGTCTGCCCCGTACCTGAACACGCCGAAAACCCCGCCCCGGCGCATGGGCCGGAGCGGGGTCGACGACGGGTGGGGCGGTGCCTCAGCCGAGCTTCTTGGCCTGCGCGTCGATGACGTCCTTCGGGAGCGCCGGCTTGCCGCCGAGGTTCTGCACCGAGAACGTGGCGAGGGTGTTGCCCTTGCGGACCACGATCAGCTGTACGGCCATCGCGGTCTCGCCGTCGCCGAAGTCCGCGACGAAGGAGACGGCCTCGTCGCCGGCCGTGACGGCGTCGCCCGCCACCACCTTGTTGATCTTCACGGCCTCGCCGTCCTGCTGCATCGTGTAGCCGCCGGCGCAGGCGGTGCCCGCCTTCTTGAACGCGCCGAACGCCTCCTCGGCCCCCTTGCCGTCGTAGGAGGTCAGCGTCACGCCGGTACCGGTGGCGCCGGTGAGCATCTCCAGGCCGGCCTTCAGCTTGTCGGCCTCCGAGGCCTTCGGGTCGGCGGCCTTGCCGGAGGTGCCGGCGACCTGGGTGCGCGCCACACCGGTGGAGGTTCCCTGCGGGTCCATCGAGGCGGCCTGGACGAGCGGCTTGCACTCCGCCTTGTCGGTGGTGGCGGCCAGCGCCTTGAGCTGGTCCGCGGTGGGCGCCTTGACGAGGGTGTCCTTGGGGGCCTCGGCCTGGGTCAGCAGGAGGGGCGCCAGCTCGGCGTCGGTCTTGCCCTTGGCGGCCGGGGCGGCGGACGTCGCGGCGGCCTCGGACGGCTTGGTGTCGGCCGTGGTGTCGGCCTTGTCGGAGCCGCACGCGGTGGCCAGCAGGGCCAGCGAGACGGCGGAGGCGGTCATGACGGAACGGCGGACCAGGGTGCTGCGCACGAAGAATCTCCCCCACAGGGTGACGCGGTGACGATCGGGACGGCTCGTACGGCGCCCCCTCCCCAGGGGCTCGCCGGAGCCTCGGTGATCAAAGGTACGTGCCGCCACTGACATGCACCCGCCCAAACACGCCGTTGCGGGCCGATCGTGACCGGGGCGAGACCGCGCGCCCCCCGAATCGAGACGGTTGCCGCCGCCCGTCCCTTTGGTCACGTGACCGACCCCACCACCCACAACCGTCCCCGAGCCCCGACAATGGCGGTGTGATCACTTCGCCGCCACGAAGCAACACGCCCGGGGGTGCAACGGAGCACTCCGGCCGGGAGGGGCAGCCCCCGCGCACCGCGCACCGCCGCGGCCCCGAGGTCTCGCCGTACGTCGACCTCACCCGCGCCGAATGGAGCGCCCTGCGCGAGCGGACGCCGCTGCCGCTGACCGCCGAGGAGGTGGAGCGCCTGCGCGGCCTCGGCGATGTCATCGACCTCGACGAGGTCCGCGACGTGTACCTGCCGCTCTCGCGCCTGCTGAACCTCTACGTCGGCGCCACCAGCCAGCTCCGCGGCACCCTCAACACCTTCCTCGGCGACGCCGGCAACGGCCACGGCGCCCAGGCCGGCACCCCCTTCGTCATAGGGGTCGCCGGATCGGTCGCCGTCGGCAAGTCCACCGTGGCCCGCCTGCTCCAGGCCCTGCTCGCCCGCTGGCCCGAGCACCCGCGCGTGGAGCTGGTGACCACCGACGGCTTCCTGTACCCGATGAAGGAGCTCCAGCGGCGCGGGCTCACCTCCCGCAAGGGCTTCCCCGAGTCCTACGACCGCCGGGCGCTGACCCGCTTCGTCGCCGACATCAAGGCCGGCAAGGACGAGGTGCGGGCCCCGGTCTACTCGCACCTGATCTACGACATCGTGCCGGGCGAGGAGCTCGTCGTCCGCCGCCCGGACATCCTCATCGTCGAGGGCCTCAACGTGCTCCAGCCGGCGCTCCCCGGCACCGACGGCCGCACCCGCGTCGCCCTCGCCGACTACTTCGACTTCAGCGTGTACGTGGACGCCCGCCCGGAGGACATCGAGCGCTGGTACCTCAGCCGCTTCCGCAAGCTGCGCGAGACCGCCTTCCAGAACCCCTTCTCGTACTTCCGCAAGTACACGCAGGTCTCCGAGGAGGAGGCCATGGAGTACGCGCAGACGATGTGGCGGACGATCAACCGGCCCAACCTGCTGGAGAACGTGGCGCCCACCCGGGGCCGGGCCACCCTCGTCGTGCGCAAGGGACCGGACCACAAGGTCCAGAAGCTGAGCCTGCGCAAGCTGTAGTCACCGCGGAAACTGCCGGGGCGCACCCGGCAGGACCGGATGGTCCTGCACACCGGGTGCGCCCCACAGGCCTGGCGGCGGCGCCCGCTAGCCGAGCGCCGCCTTCACGGCGTCCGCGAGCCGGCCGGCGACCGCGCGGGCCTGCTCGATGTCGGCGGCCTCGACCATCACCCGTACGAGCGGCTCCGTGCCGGAGGGACGCAGCAGGACCCGGCCGGTGGTGCCCAGCTCGCGCTCGGCGTCGGAAACGGCCGCCGCCAGCTCGGCGGAGGTGGCGACCCGGGACTTGTCCACGTCGGGGACGTTGATCAGGACCTGCGGCAGCCGCTGCATGACGCCCGCCAGCTCGGCGAGGGACGTGCCGGTGGCGGCGACGCGGGCCGCGAGCAGCAGGCCGGTCAGGGTACCGTCGCCGGTCGTCGCGTGGTCGAGGATGATCACGTGGCCGGACTGCTCGCCGCCGAGCGCGTAGCCGTGCTCCTTCATCGACTCCAGCACGTAGCGGTCGCCGACGCCGGTCTGCACGACCTGGATGCCCTCGGTCTCCATGGCCAGCTTGAAGCCCAGGTTCGACATCACGGTGCCGACCACGGTGTTCTCGCGCAGCTGGCCGGCCTCGCGCATGGCCAGCGCCAGCACCGCGAGGATCTGGTCGCCGTCGACCTCCGCGCCGTTGCCGTCCACGGCCAGGCAGCGGTCGGCGTCGCCGTCGTGCGCGATGCCGAAGTCGGCGCCGTGCTCGACCACGGCCGCCTTCAGCAGGCCGAGGTGGGTGGAGCCGCAGCCGTCGTTGATGTTCAGGCCGTCCGGCTCGGCGCCGATCGTGACGATCTCCGCGCCGGCCCGGGCGAACGCCTCGGGCGAGACGTAGGCGGCGGCGCCGTGCGCCTCGTCGAGGACGATCTTCAGGCCGTCGAGACGGTTGGGGAGGACACCGATGAGGTGGGAGACGTACTTCTCGAAGCCCTCGGTGTAGTCCGAGACGCGGCCGACACCGGCCCCGGTGGGCCGGTCCCAGGGGGCACCGGTGCGGTGCTCCTCGTAGACGGACTCGATGCGGTCCTCCAGCTCGTCGGCGAGCTTGTGGCCGCCGCGGGCGAAGAACTTGATGCCGTTGTCGGGCATGGCGTTGTGGCTGGCGGAGAGCATCACGCCGAGGTCGGCACCCAGCGCACCGGTGAGATACGCCACCGCCGGGGTGGGCAGCACACCGACGCGCAGGACGTCCACGCCCGCGCTCGCGAGGCCGGCCACGACCGCGGCCTCGAGGAATTCACCGGAGGCCCGGGGGTCCCTGCCGACCACGGCGGTCGCCCGGTGGCCCTCGAAGGTGCCTGCTTCGGCGAGTACGTGGGCAGCCGCCACGGAGAGGCCGAGCGCGAGCTCCGCCGTCAGATCCGCGTTGGCGACGCCGCGTACACCGTCCGTCCCGAAGAGTCGTCCCACTGTTGTCCTCCCGAGTTTGCGCTTCGCGTATGACCGCTTGTGTCAGGTATTTGCCGCTTGTGGCGGTAAACGAACCGCCCCGGCAGCACAGAGAGTGCTGCCGGGGCGGTTTCGTTGCAGAACAGCAGGCGCAGATTAACGCTTGCTGTACTGCGGAGCCTTACGGGCCTTCTTGAGACCGGCCTTCTTGCGCTCGACCGCACGGTCGTCGCGGGAGAGGAAGCCGGCCTTCTTCAGCGCCGGGCGGTTGTTGTCCACGTCCGCCTCGTTCAGCGCACGGGCCACGCCGAGGCGCAGGGCGCCGGCCTGGCCGGAGACGCCGCCACCCGAGATGCGGGCGATGACGTCGTAGCGGCCGTCGAGCTCAAGGAGCTTGAAGGGCTCGTTGACTTCCTGCTGGTGCACCTTGTTGGGGAAGTAGTCCTCAAGGGTGCGACCGTTGATCTTCCACTTGCCGGTGCCCGGAACGATCCGGACGCGGGCGATGGCGTTCTTGCGACGGCCCAGGCCGGCGGCCGGCTGGGGGTCACCGAAGCGACCGGCAAGGGACTCGGAGGTGTAGTCGCCCTCGACGACGACCTCGGACTCGGTGGTGTACTCCTCGACGCCCTCGAACTCGTCGACGGGGGTCTCGGCGGTGGTCTCGGCCACGATGCTCCTCAGAATTCTCTGTGTCTTAGGGGGTGGCCGGAACTACTGCGCGACCTGGGTGATCTCGAACGGCACCGGCTGCTGGGCAGCGTGCGGGTGCTGGTCGCCCGAGTAGACCTTCAGCTTCGACAGCATCTGACGGCCCAGGGAGTTCTTCGGGAGCATGCCCTTGACGGCCTTCTCGACGGCCTTCTCCGGGTTGTTCGCCAGCAGGTCGTCGTAACGCACGGAGCGCAGACCGCCCGGGAAACCGGAGTGGCGGTAGGCCATCTTCTGGGAGGCCTTGTTGCCGGACAGGTGCACCTTGTCGGCGTTGATGATGACGACGAAGTCACCCATGTCCATGTGGGGGGCGTAGGTCGGCTTGTGCTTGCCCTTCAGGAGGGCAGCGGCCTGGGTCGCCAGACGGCCGAGGACGACGTCCTGGGCGTCGATGACGAGCCACTGGCGCGAGATGTCGCCGGGCTTGGGGCTGAACGTACGCACGCGTATGCCTTCGCTTCTTCAGTGGTGGTATCCCACGGGCGCAAGCCCAGCGGGAAGGTCCTGACAGGGTCACCACGGACGATCACGACAGCACACGTTCACATCAGGGACGCAACCCGAGTGAACGGCCAGCTGCTG
The DNA here is from genome assembly GCF_001005295.1 of Streptomyces yangpuensis. Lineage (GTDB taxonomy): Bacteria > Actinomycetota > Actinomycetes > Streptomycetales > Streptomycetaceae > Streptomyces > Streptomyces yangpuensis. The sequence goes on from NZ_LBMK01000005.1 coordinate 314,348, forward strand.
GTCATCGGTCCGGTGGACCGGCGTAAGGCCCTTTCACGTGAGAATGAGAAAGCCAATACGCATAACAAACCAGCAGGATACCCAAGCAGACCCGTAGGGGTCAAAACGCGGTCCGCGATGCCGATTCTGCTGGCGTCGCGGCGCACTCCGGTTCGGTCCTGGGTGGGGACCCCGCAGTTGTTACGGGCTCCAGAGTAACCCGATCCGGGCGCAGCGCACGACGCGCCAGCAGGAACGCCACCCCGCACAGGGTGGCGCAGTCCTTGAAGGCGCGCCTCTTGTGGGCCAGCTCCGAGGGCCACGGGACCAAGGCCATCTGAGGCGTCAACGCCAGCCAGAACCAGGGCGAGCGGGGCATCGAGCCCGGCCGTACGGCCGACGCCAGCAGCAGCGGCAGCACCACCAGCAGGTAGTGGTCGAAGGACGGCCGCGACACCAGAAACGCGGCGAGCATCACCATGCAGGCCGTCTCCACGAGACGCAGCTCACCCCGGTCGCCGTCCGCCCCGGTACGCCGCCATCGCGCCCAGGCCGCCCACAGCCCGGCCGCGGCACCCGCGAAGGCCACCGCCACCGCCACCGCCTGCGGCACCCCCAGCCGCGGCAGCACCGCTATCGGCGAGGCGTCCCAGGGCAGCGCGTACGCGTCCTGCCCCTGGAGCAGGAACGGCAGGGTCTTGGTGAAGAACAGCGTCGGGCTCGGCATCAGCAGCGCCCCGGCCAGCGAGATCGCCAGCGGCACCAGCACCGCCGCGGCCAGCCCCCGCCACCGGCGGGCGAACAGGAAGAGCAGCCCGATCGGCACCAGCATCGGCTTGCAGGCGATGGCCAGCCCGACCACCAGCCCGGCCCTCCCCCACGCCCCCCGGTGCGCGAGCAGCAGCGCCACGGGCAGCGCGGCCGCCGAGACGGCCGTCCAGTTGCCGATCAGCACCAGGTTCACCCACGGCTTGTAGGCGAGGGCGAACACGGTGAGGACGCCGACCGCGAAGCGCGAGCGCAGCGGCACGGAGAACAGCCGCAGCGCGGCCAGCCACCCGATGCCCAGCAGCCCGGACATCCCGACCGGCAGGATCCAGCGCAGCACCCCCCGCGGTACCAGGGCCTCCGGCACGGCCATGAGCACGGCGCTGGGCAGGTACAGGAAGCGCTTGTCCTCGTACGGCGACCCGCCCTCCAGCAGCGTCTGCGCGGCCTTGACGACGAAGGCGTTGTCCGAGCCCCAGTTCGCCCGCAGGCTCGTGGAGAGGCAGATCCCGAGGAGCACCGCCGCAGAGACCACCCGCCAGGACCGCGGGGCCGGCCGCAGCAGCCAGCCGACCAGCCGGTCCCCCGGGGCCATGGCCTCCCACCTCATGAGCCAGATGCCAGGCCTCAGGCCCACGACGCCCCTCCCTCACCGCCGAGCCACCGCTCAGCGCTTGCGTTCGACCCTGCGTTCGTCCCAGACGGGCTCCTGAGTCTCCCGCACAACACCGTCCGAACCGAAGACCAGGTAACGGTCAAATGTGCGCGCGAACCAGCGGTCGTGCGTCACGCACAGCACCGTCCCGTCGTAGGACTCCAGGCCGTCCTGGAGGGCCTCGGCGGACTCCAGGTCCAGGTTGTCCGTGGGCTCGTCCAGCAGCAGCGCCGTGGTGCCCGCGAGCTCCAGCAGCAGGATCTGGAAGCGCGCCTGCTGGCCGCCCGAGAGCTTCTCGAAGGGCTGCTCGGCCTGACGCTCCAGCTCGTAGCGGCGCAGGGCCCCCATCGCCTGCCCCAGGGGCTTGGCCGCCTCCGTCCACAGGATCTCGACGAGGGTGCGGCCGAACAGCTCCGGGTGGGCGTGGGTCTGCGCGAAATGGCCGGGAACCACCCGTGCGCCCAGCTTCCAGTCACCGGTGTGCCCCACGTCCTCGCCCGCCAGCAGCCGCAGGAAGTGCGACTTGCCGGAGCCGTTCGAGCCGAGCACCGCGACCCGCTCCCCGTAGAAGACCTCCAGGGAGAACGGCTTCATCAGCCCGGTGAGCTCCAGGTTCTCCACGGTCAGCGCGCGCACGCCGGTCCGGCCGCCCTTGAGCCGCATCTTGATGTCCTGCTCGCGCGGCGGCTCCGGCGGCGGGCCGGCCTCCTCGAACTTCTGGAAACGAGTCTGCATCGCCCGGTAGCGCGAGGCCATGTCGGGGCTGGACGCGGCCTGGTTGCGCAGCCGCAGCACGAGGGCCTTGAGGCGGGCGTGCTCCTCGTCCCAGCGCCGCTTGAGCTCCTCGAAGCGGGCGAAGCGCTCCTTGCGGGCCTCGTGGTACGTGCCGAAGCCCGCGCCGTGCACCCACACGTCGGAGCCCGTCGGGCTCGCCTCCAGGCTGATGATCTTCTCGGCCGCCTGGGTCAGCAGCTCCCGGTCGTGGGAGACGAACAGCACCGTCTTGCGGGTCGCCCGCAGCTGCTCCTCCAGCCACCGCTTGCCCGGGACGTCGAGGTAGTTGTCCGGCTCGTCGAGCAGCAGCACCTCGTCCGGTCCGCGCAGCAGCGCCTCCAGCACGAGCCGCTTCTGCTCACCGCCGGAGAGCGTGCGCACCTCGCGGAACTGGGCGGAGTCGTACGGGATGGCCAGCGCGGCCATCGTGCAGACGTCCCACAGCGTCTCCGCCTCGTAGCCCTGCACGTCGGCCCAGTCGCTGAGGGCCTGGGCGTAGGCCATCTGCGCGGCCTCGTCGTCCACCGTCATGATCAGGTGCTCGGCGCGGTCGACGGCCTTCGCGGCCTCGCGGATCCGCGGCTGGGCCACCGAGACCAGCAGGTCCCGTACGGTCGTCTCGTCGCGCACGGAACCCACGAACTGCGACATCACGCCGAGGCCGCCGCTGATCGAGACGCCGCCGCCGTGCGGCTGGAGCTCCCCGGAGATCAGCTTCAGCAGGGTGGTCTTGCCCGCGCCGTTCGCCCCGACCAGGGCGGCCACCGCACCCTCCCCCACGCGGAAGGAGACGTCGGGGAGCAGTACCCGCCCGTCGGGAAGGTAGTACTCCAGATGGCTGGCTTCGAGATGTCCCATGCCGGGCATTGTCCCGGTCGGCTCGCGATCCGCCCAAACGATTTGGCGGCGGCTCAGCAGCAGCCGGCGCCCGGCAGGGTCCGCATGTTGCGCGCCTCCCGGCTGCGGGCGGCCAGCAGCTCGTCTGCCGGGTAGCCGACCTCCTCCAGGGTCAGCCCGTGGGGCTTGACCACGTGCACCGAGGAGTCCCGTACGCCGGCGGCCAGCACCTTGCCGGGCCAGTCGGTGGGCCGGTGGCCGTCCCCGACGTGGAGCAGGGCGCCCACCAGGGAGCGGACCATGTTGTGGCAGAAGGCGTCGGCGCGGACGGTCGCGGTGATGATGCCGTCCTCGGCGCGCTCCCAGCCGAGCTGCTGGAGGGTACGGATCGTCGTGGCGCCCTCGCGCTTCTTGCAGTACGCGGCGAAGTCGTGCTCGCCCAGCAGCGCGGCGGAGGCCTCGTTCATGGCGTCCACGTCGAGGGGCCACTGGTGCCACAGGACGTGGCCGCGGCGCAGCGGGTCCACCCCGCCCTGGTGGTCGCCCACGCGGTAGGCGTAGCGGCGCCAGACGGCCGAGAAGCGCGCGTTGAAGCCCTCGGGGGCCTCGGCGACCTTCCACACCCGTACGTCGTGCGGCAGCCGGCCGGCGAGGCGCCGCAGCAGCTTGTCGTGGTGCTCGGCCCACACCTCCTCGGCCAGGTCGAACTGCGCGACCTGTCCACGGGCGTGCACGCCGGCGTCCGTCCGCCCGGCGACCGTCAGCTCGACCGGCTCCTTCAGCCGCATCACGGTCTGCAGGGCGCTCTCCAGCTCGCCCTGGACGGTCCGCAGCGTGCGCTGCTTCGCCCAGCCGGAGAAGTCCTTGCCGTCGTAGCTCAGGTCCAGCCGCACCCGGACGTGCCCGGGCTCCACCTCGTCACTCACGTGACCGATCCTCTCAGAAGCACCCATATGCAGAACGGGCCCGCCCCGGGAAGGGGCGGGCCCGTTCAGAGCCGGTCAAGCAAGCTCGATCCCGTAGCGGGATCAGGCCTCCTTGGTCTCCTCGGCGGGGGTCTCGACAGCCTCCGCCTCCTTGACCGCGCGCTTGGTGGCGGCCTCGGCCTCACCGGTGGCCTGCTGGGCGACCGTGAGGGCCTCGACCAGCTCGATCACGGCCATCGGGGCGTTGTCGCCACGACGGTTGCCGATCTTGGTGATGCGCGTGTAACCACCGGGGCGGTTCTCGTAGCGCGGGGCGATCTCGGTGAACAGCGTGTGCACGATGCTCTTGTCCGTGATCGTCTGCAGCACCAGGCGACGGTTGTGGATGTCGCCCTTCTTGGCCTTGGTGACCAGACGCTCGGCGTAGGGACGCAGGCGGCGGGCCTTGGCCTCGGTGGTGGTGATGCGGCCGTGCTCGAAGAGCGCCTTCGCGAGGTTCGCGAGCAGGTGCTTCTCGTGCGCGGCGGAGCCGCCCAGGCGGGCACCCTTTGCGGGACGCGGCATTGTTACTCCTTCAAATCTGCACCGGCCGTGTCAGGTACCGGAGTCAGTTCCCTCAAGCGGTCGCGAGAGGGTGGGTACGGGGGGCGCGAGCCCCCCGCAAGCTTTCTCAGTACTGCTCGGTCTCGACGAAACCGGCGTCCGCGTCGTCGTCGGCGCCGAAGGCGTCGGCGGCGGCGGTCGGGTCGAATCCGGGCGGGCTGTCCTTGAGGGCCAGGCCCATGCCGGCCAGCTTCGCCTTGACCTCGTCGATCGACTTCGCACCGAAGTTGCGGATGTCGAGCAGGTCGGCCTCGGAGCGGGCGACGAGCTCACCCACGGAGTGGATGCCCTCGCGCTTGAGGCAGTTGTACGACCGGACCGTGAGCTCGAGCTCCTCGATCGGCAGCGCCAGGTCGGCGGCCAGGGCGGCGTCCGTCGGGGACGGGCCCATGTCGATGCCCTCGGCGTCGATGTTGAGCTCGCGGGCCAGACCGAACAGCTCGACCAGGGTCTTGCCTGCGGACGCCATGGCGTCGCGCGGGCGCATGGCCTGCTTGGTCTCGACGTCGACGATCAGCTTGTCGAAGTCGGTGCGCTGCTCGACTCGGGTCGCCTCGACCTTGTAGGTGACCTTGAGGACCGGGCTGTAGATGGAGTCGACCGGGATGCGGCCGATCTCCTGGCCCAGCTGCTTGTTCTGGACGGCGGAGACGTAGCCGCGACCGCGCTCGACGGTCAGCTCCATCTCCAGCTTGCCCTTGCCGTTGAGCGTGGCGAGGACGAGGTCCGGGTTGTGCACCTCGACACCGGCCGGGGGCGCGATGTCGGCAGCGGTGACCAGGCCGGGACCCTGCTTGCGCAGGTACATCACGACCGGCTCGTCGTGCTCCGAGGAGACGACCAGCTGCTTGATGTTGAGGATGATGTCCGTGACGTCTTCCTTGACGCCCGGCACGGTGGTGAACTCGTGCAGGACGCCGTCCACGCGGATGCTGGTGACAGCGGCACCCGGGATGGAGGACAGGAGGGTACGGCGCAGGGAGTTGCCGAGGGTGTAACCGAAGCCCGGCTCCAGGGGCTCGATCACGAACCGCGAGCGGTACTCGTCAACGACCTCTTCGGTCAGCGACGGACGCTGAGCGATAAGCATGTCTGTGTTCCTTCATTCGTGGACGCCCACTATTTGACGCCCGACGGGATGCCGTACCGGGGGTACGGCTACTGCAAGGGTACGGGCGGCACGTCCCCAGAAGGGGTCGTACCGCCCGGACACTCAAAGACGCAACTGTGCGTCCGCTGCGTCAGACGCGGCGGCGCTTCGGCGGGCGGCAGCCGTTGTGCGGGGTGGGGGTGACGTCCTGGATCGAGCCGACCTCGAGGCCGGTGGCCTGGAGGGAGCGGATCGCGGTCTCACGGCCGGAGCCGGGACCCTTGACGAAAACGTCGACCTTGCGCATGCCGTGCTCCTGCGCGCGGCGGGCGGCCGACTCGGCGGCCATCTGCGCGGCGAAGGGGGTGGACTTGCGCGAGCCCTTGAAGCCGACGTGGCCGGCGGAGGCCCAGGAGATCACGTTGCCGGACGGGTCCGTGATCGAAACGATGGTGTTGTTGAACGTGCTCTTGATGTGGGCGTGCCCGTGAGCGACGTTCTTCTTTTCCTTGCGGCGCACCTTCTTGGCAGCGCCCTGACGACCCTTGGGGGGCATCTAAATCTCCTACGGGAGGTGGTCGGTCCTACAGCGCAAGACCGCTGAACAGGACTACTTCTTGCCCGGCTTCTTCTTACCGGCGATCGCGCGACGCGGGCCCTTGCGGGTACGCGCGTTCGTGCTGGTGCGCTGACCGTGCACCGGGAGGCCGCGACGGTGGCGGATACCCTGGTAGCACTGGATCTCGATCTTGCGGCGGATGTCGCCCTGGATCTCGCGGCGGAGGTCACCCTCGGTACGGAGGTTGGCGTCCACGTACTCGCGGATCTTGACGAGGTCCTCTTCGGCCAGGTCACGAACGCGGGTGTTCGGGTTCACGCCGGTGGAGGCGAGGATCTCCTTGGACCGGGTGCGCCCGATACCGAAGACGTAGGTGAGTGCGATCTCCACACGCTTTTCGCGCGGGATGTCAACACCGGAAACGCGTGCCATTCAATGGCTCCTGTGTGTTCGGGGGTCTTCCACAGAACCGATCCCGACCGCCGACCACCCGAGTGGGTGATGGTACGTCCGGGTCCCCGGCCCCCGCCGGAGGTGCCGCCGGCCCTTTGCGGGGGCTGGGCGGGTTCTGCGTATGTACGTTTTCTTACGTCGCGCGAAGAACTGCGTTAAGGCAGGTCGGTCGGCGTGCGTCAGCCCTGGCGCTGCTTGTGGCGCAGGTTGTCGCAGATGACCATGACCCGGCCGTGACGGCGGATCACCTTGCACTTGTCGCAGATCTTCTTGACGCTCGGCTTGACCTTCATGTTGGTGAGGTTCTCCGGGTCAGTGCCACCACCCGCACCGGGACGGACGCCCAGGCAGGAGTGAGAGCAAGATCTACTTGTATCGGTAGACGATCCGGCCACGCGTCAGGTCGTAGGGAGAGAGCTCCACGACGACCCGGTCATCAGGCAGGATGCGGATGTAGTGCATGCGCATCTTCCCGCTGATGTGCGCGAGGACCTTGTGACCGTTCTGGAGCTCCACCTTGAACATCGCGTTCGGGAGGGACTCGATCACGGTGCCCTCGATTTCGATGGCACCTTGCTTCTTGGCCACGCTTCGCCTTTCGAATCGGCTACCTTGATCGGCCTCGCGCGCCATGCGGACATGGAAGTGCACGAGAGCCGACGAGTCAGTCTACGTCAGGGCACCCAGAAAGACGAATCCGGAAAGTTTGCCCCAGAGTCTAGATCATTAACCGAGCGGGTCCGGGGCCGTGGTGACCCCGTACTCCGCCAGCTTCGCCTTGCCGCAGTCCGGGCTGGTCAGGACGATCGGACCGGCCTCCGTCAGCGCGATGGAGTGCTCCCAGTGCGAGGACCAGGTGCCGTCCGTGGTGATGACCGTCCAGTCGTCCGAAAGGACCTCCGTCTGGGCGGTGCCCAGGGAGACCATCGGCTCGATCGCCAGGCAGACGCCCGGGACCAGCTTGATCCCCTTGCCCCGCTTCCGCGAGACGTAGTTCAGCAGGTGGGGGTCCATGTGCATCTCGGACCCGATGCCGTGGCCGCCGTAGTCCTCGATGATGCCGAACTTGCCGCGGCTGTGCTCACCGGTGGCGGGGCGGGGCTGGCGCTTGATGTACGTCTCGATCGCCTTGGAGATGTCCACGAGGCGGTTGCCCAGCTTCATGGCGGCGATACCGGCCCACATCGACTCCTCCGTCACCCGGGAAAGCTCCACGAGCTCGGGCGCGTGGTTCGTGCCGACGAAGGCGGTGTACGCCGCGTCGCCGTGCCAGCCGTCGACGATGGCGCCGGCGTCGATCGAGATGATGTCGCCGTCCTTGAGGACGGTCTTGTCATCCGGGATGCCGTGGACGACGACCTCGTTCACCGAGGTGCAGATCGTCGCGGGGAAGCCGCCGTAGCCGAGGAAGTTCGACTTGGCCCCGGCGTCCGCGATGACCTTGCGGGCCACCATGTCCAGATCCCGCGTCGTGGCGCCCGGCACGGCCGCCTCACGGGTCGCCGCATGGATCGCGGCGACGACCAGCCCCGCCTCGCGCATCTTCGCGATCTGCTCGGGGGTCTTGATCTGGACCATAGGGGCGTGCCTTCCGTTCTTGCGGCTGAACCGCCGCCGCTCTCGCGGACGTGGTCGCTGTCCGCTGTGGTTGCTCAATTATCGGCTGATGTCGTGCCGCAGCGCGTCATGCAGACGGCCGCGGTGCCCCGAGGGGACACCGCGGCCGTACCTGTACCGCTCGGGGACTACTTCTTCAGAGCGTCCATGGCGCGCTGGGTGATCTCGTGCACCTCGCCGAGGGCGGAGATGGTGACCAGCAGGCCCTGCTCCTTGTAGTAGTCGATGATCGGCTCGGTCTGCGTGTGGTAGACCTCCAGCCGGTTGCGCACCGTGGCCTCGGAGTCGTCACCGCGCTGGTAGAGCTCGCCACCGCAGTGGTCGCAGACGCCCTCGGTCTTCGGGGCGGCGTACTCGACGTGGAAGACGTGCGCGGACTCGTTGCGGCAGACGCGGCGGCCGGCGATGCGCTTGACGACCTCGTCCTCCTCGACCTCCAGGTCGAGGACTGCGTCGAGCTTCATGCCCGACTCCTCCAGCATGACGTCGAGGGCCTCGGCCTGGGAGACGTTGCGCGGGAAGCCGTCGAGCAGGAAGCCGCCGGCGGCGTCGGGCTGCTCCATCCGGTCCTTGGCCATACCGATGGTGATCTCGTCCGGGACGAGGTCGCCGGCGTCCATGAACGCCTTGGCGCGCCGGCCCAGGTCGGTGCCCTGACTGATGTTGGCCCGGAACAGGTCGCCCGTGGAGATGTGCGGGATCGACAGGTTCTTGGCAAGGAACGCGGCCTGCGTTCCCTTGCCCGCACCGGGCGGTCCGACGAGGACGATTCGCATCAGCGGAGGAACCCTTCGTAGTTACGCTGCTGGAGCTGGCTCTCGATCTGCTTCACGGTTTCCAGACCCACACCCACGATGATGAGGATGCTCGTCCCGCCGAACGGGAAGTTCTGGTTCGCTCCGAAGCCGGCCAACGCCATCGTCGGCACAAGAGCGATGAGACCCAGGTACAGCGACCCCGGCCAGGTGATCCGGTTGAGCACGTAGCTCAGGTACTCGGCGGTGGGTCGACCGGCGCGGATACCCGGGATGAACCCACCATACTTCTTCATGTTGTCTGCAACTTCCTCGGGGTTGAACGAGATCGCCACGTAGAAGAACGCGAAGAAGACGATCAGGAGGAAGTAGACCGCGATGTAGTACGGGTGGTCGCCCTTGACGAAGTGCTTCTGGATCCAGGTGGCCCAGCCCGCGGTGGACCCGCTGAACTGCACGACCAGTGCCGGGATGTAGAGCAGCGACGAGGCGAAGATGACGGGGATGATGCCCGCCTGGTTCACCTTGAGCGGGATGTAGGTGGAGGTCCCGCCGTAGGCGCGGCGGCCGATCATGCGCTTCGCGTACTGGACCGGGATCCGGCGCTGCGCCTGCTCGACGAAGACCACCAGGCCGACCATCGCGAGGCCGACCAGCATGACGACGCCGAACTCGACCCAGCCGTCGGCGATCTTGCCCTGGAGCTTGATCTGCCACAGGGCGCCGATGAAGCCGGCGGCGATCGAGATGAACATGAGGATCGACATGCCGTTGCCGATGCCGCGGTCGGTGATGAGCTCACCGAGCCACATGACGACGCAGGTACCGGCGGTCATGGTGACCACCATGACGACCGTGGTGAAGATCGACCGGTCGGGAACGATCTGGCTGGCGACCTGGCACCCCTGGAAGAGGGCGCCGGTACGGGCGGTGGCGACGAGGCCGGTGCCCTGGAGGATCGCGAGCGCGACCGTCAGATAGCGCGTGTACTGAGTGATCTTCGCCGTGCCGGACTGGCCCTCTTTCTTGAGGGTCTCCAGCTTCGGGATGACCACGGTCAGCAGCTGCAGAATGATGCTCGCCGTGATGTACGGCATGATGCCGAGCGCAAAGATCGTGATCTGCAGCAGCGCGCCACCGCTGAACATGTTGACGAGGCCGAACAGACCATTGCTGCTTCCGGCCTGTTCCACGCAGATCTGTACGTTCTTGTAGCTCACGCCGGGGACCGGGACATGCGACCCGAGCCGGAACAGCACGATGATGCCGAGCGTGAAGAGCAGCTTCTTGCGCAGGTCGGGCGTCTTGAACGCCCGGGCGAACGCGGTGAGCACGGTGCCTCCTGCGACCCCCGCGCTACTGCGTCAGAGGTGACGGTCTGAGAGGGATCGACGTATACGACAAAGCAATGGTGCACGCCACCTTACCGGCGAGTGTGCCCCCCGTGGAACGACCAACCGGGGATGCCCCATATGTGAGGCATCCCCGGTCGGGTTTTGAGCTATTCAGCCACTGAAATCGTCTTAGACGAGCTCGGTGACGGTGCCGCCGGCAGCGGCAATCTTCTCCTTGGCGGAGGCGGAAACGGCGTCAACCGAAACCTGCAGCGCCACGGAGAGCTCGCCCTGGCCCAGGACCTTGACGAGGCTGTTCTTGCGAACCGCGCCCTTGGCGACCAGGTCGGCCACCGTGACTTCTCCACCCTCGGGGTAGAGAGCACCGAGCTTGTCCAGGTTGACGACCTGGAACTCGGTGCGGAACGGGTTCTTGAAGCCCTTGAGCTTCGGCAGGCGCATGTGGAGGGGCATCTGCCCACCCTCGAAGCGCTGCGGGATCTGGTAACGGGCCTTCTGGCCCTTCGTACCACGACCGGCCGTCTTACCCTTCGACGCCTCACCACGACCGACACGGGTCTTCGCGGTCTTGGCACCGGGGGCGGGACGGAGGTTGTGGGCCTTCAGCGGGCTGTTCTCAGCCATGATTAGTCAACCTCCTCAACCGTCACGAGGTGGCGGACGGTGTGCACCATTCCGCGGAACTCGGGGCGGTCCTCCTTGACGACGACGTCGTTCAGGCGCTTGAGCCCGAGCGAACGCAGCGTGTCGCGGTGGTTCTGCTTGCTGCCGATGTACGACTTCGTCTGCGTGATCTTGAGGCGGGCCATCAGACACCCGCCCCGGCACGTGCACGAAGGAGAGCCGCGGGGGCGACGTCCTCGAGCGGCAGACCACGGCGAGCCGCGATCTCCTCGGGACGCTGCAGGCCCTTGAGGGCCGCCACGGTCGCGTGCACGATGTTGATCGCGTTGTCGGAGCCGAGCGACTTCGACAGGATGTCGTGAACGCCGGCGCACTCCAGAACGGCGCGCACCGGGCCACCGGCGATAACACCGGTACCGGGGGAAGCAGGCTTCAGCAGGACAACGCCGGCCGCCTTCTCGCCCTGGATCGGGTGCGGGATGGTGCCCTGGATGCGGGGAACCTTGAAGAAGTTCTTCTTGGCTTCCTCGACGCCCTTGGCGATGGCCGCGGGAACTTCCTTGGCCTTGCCGTAACCGACACCTACGGTGCCGTCACCGTCACCCACCACGACGAGCGCGGTGAAGCTGAAGCGACGACCACCCTTGACAACCTTGGCGACACGGTTGATCGCGACAACGCGCTCAACGTAAGCGGTCTTCTCGGCGGCAGCGCCACCGTCGCGACCCTTCCGGTCCCGCCGCTCGCCGCCACCGGCACCGCTTCCGCGGCGCTGGGGTCCAGCCATTGGATTACCTCTCTCTGTTACGTCCGTGAGTCCCGGAACCGGGGCTTAGAACTTCAGCCCGGCTTCGCGGGCGGCGTCAGCCAGAGCGGCAATGCGCCCGGCGTATCGGTTGCCACCGCGGTCAAAGACGACGGTCTCGACACCCGCGGCCTTGGCACGCTCGGCGACGAGCGCGCCGACGGCCTGGGCCTGGGCGCTCTTGTCGCCTTCGCCACCGCGGATCGAAGCGTCCAGGGTCGACGCCGACGCCAGGGTGTGGCCCTGGAGGTCGTCGATGACCTGAGCAACGATGTTGCGGTTGGAACGCGTCACGACGAGGCGCGGACGCTCCGCCGTACCCGAGACGTTCTTGCGGATGCGGATGTGGCGGCGAGCCTTGGCAGCGCGCTTGTACGCGTCGCCCTTGGCGATCTTCACACCGTATGCCATGGCTACTTACCAGCCTTTCCGACCTTGCGGCGGATGACCTCGCCGGCGTACTTGACACCCTTGGCCTTGTACGGGTCGGGCTTCCGCAGCTTGCGGATGTTGGCGGCGACCTCGCCGACCTTCTGCTTGTCGATGCCCTCGACCGAGAACTTGGTCGGCGACTCGACCTTGAAGGAGATGCCCTCGGGCGCCTCCACCAGGATCGGGTGGCTGTAGCCGAGCTGGAACTCCAGGTCGGAGCCCTTCGCGGCCACGCGGTAACCGACACCGCTGATCTCGAGAGCCTTGACGTATCCCGTGGTCACACCGGTGATCATGTTCGCCACCAGCGTGCGGGACAGGCCGTGCAGGGCCTTGTTCTGACGCTCGTCGTTCGGACGGGTGACGTTCAGAACGCCGTCCTCGTCCTTGACAACTGCGATGGGCGCCTTAACGGTGTGCGCGAGGGAACCCTTGGGGCCCTTCACGTTGACCGTCTGGCCATCGATGGTGACGTCCACACCGGCGGGAACCTGGATGGGGAGCTTGCCGATTCGCGACATTGCTTTTCCTCCGTTCCCGACTACCAGACGTAGGCGAGGACTTCCCCACCTACGCCCTTCTTGCCTGCCTGCTGGCCGGTCAGGAGACCGTGGGACGTGGAGATGATCGCCACGCCCAGGCCGCCGAGGACCTTCGGCAGGTTGGTGGACTTCGCGTACACGCGCAGACCGGGCTTCGAGATCCGCTTGATGCCCGCGATGGAGCGCTCACGGTTCGGCCCGAACTTCAGCTCGAGGACGAGGTTCTTGCCGACCTCGGCGTCCTCGACCTTCCAGCCGGTGATGAAACCCTCCTGCTTGAGGATCTCCGCGATGTGCGACTTGATCTTGCTGTGCGGCATCACGACGGTGTCGTGGTACGCCGAGTTAGCGTTACGCAGACGCGTGAGCATGTCTGCGATGGGGTCAGTCATGGTCATGAAGTGGCCTTCGGCCTCTCTCGCCGGGGTTTCCTGTATGCGCCATCCCTCTCCCCACTCAGTGGCGGGACGGGTGCGGCACGGGGACCTACGGCGTAGTAAGTCGATAGGGCGGCGGACGCCCAACCACACAAGCCTAAGGCATGCGCGGCTGGGCACCCACCGTCCAGATGCTTACCGAGAGTGCCTGGAAACGCCCAAGTCCTTGCGGACGAGGGTGATTACCAGGAGCTCTTGGTCACGCCCGGCAGCTCGCCACGGTGAGCCATCTCACGGAGGCACACGCGGCAGAGGCCGAACTTGCGGTACACGGAGTGGGGGCGACCGCAGCGCTGGCAGCGGGTGTACGCACGCACACCGAACTTGGGCTTACGGGCAGCCTTCGCGATGAGAGCCTTCTTCGCCATCTCGCTTACGCCTCCTTGAAGGGGAAGCCGAGGTGACGAAGGAGCGCGCGGCCCTCAGCGTCGTTGGTCGCCGTGGTGACCACGGTGATGTCCATACCCCGGGTACGGTCGATCTTGTCCTGGTCGATCTCGTGGAACATGACCTGCTCCGTGAGACCGAAGGTGTAGTTGCCACGGCCGTCGAACTGCTTCGGCGACAGACCACGGAAGTCACGGATACGCGGCAGCGCGAGCGACAGCGTACGGTCCAGGAACTCCCACATACGGTCACCACGGAGGGTGACGTGGCAGCCGATCGGCTGACCCTCGCGCAGCTTGAACTGCGCGATGGACTTGCGGGCCTTCGTGACGGCCGGCTTCTGACCGGTGATCGTCGTCAGGTCGCGGATGGCACCGTCGATCAGCTTCGAGTCACGGGCGGCGTCGCCGACACCCATGTTCACGACGATCTTGACGAGGCCGGGGATCTGCATGACGTTCTCGTAGGAGAACTCCTCACGCAGCTTGCCCGCGATCTCCTCGCGGTACTTCGTCTTCAGACGCGGAGTGGTAGCCATCAGATGTCCTCACCCGTGCGCTTGGCAACGCGGATCTTGTTGCCCTCGTCGTCGAAGCGGTAACCGACGCGGGTGACGACCTTCTTGCCGTCCTTCTCCACGACCAGCTGGACGTTGGACACGTGGACCGGAGCCTCGGTGATCACGATGCCACCGGCCTGGTTCTGGCCGGCCTTGGTGTGCTTCTTGACCCGGTTGACACCCTCGACCAGGACGCGGTTCTCGGCGGGGAAGGCGACGATGACCTTGCCCTGCTTGCCCTTGTCCTTACCGGTGATGACCTGTACCAGGTCGCCCTTCTTGATCTTCATGCTTACAGCACCTCCGGCGCGAGCGAGATGATCTTCATGAACTTCTTCTCGCGCAGCTCACGGCCGACGGGGCCGAAGATACGGGTGCCGCGAGGGTCGCCGTCGTTCTTCAGAATGACGGCGGCGTTCTCGTCGAAGCGGATGTACGAGCCGTCCTGGCGGCGGCGCTCCTTGACGGTGCGAACGATGACCGCCTTGACGACGTCACCCTTCTTCACGTTGCCACCGGGGATCGCGTCCTTGACGGTGGCGACGATGACGTCACCGATGCCCGCGTAGCGGCGACCGGAGCCACCGAGAACACGGATGCAAAGGATCTCCTTGGCACCAGTGTTGTCGGCGACACGCAGTCGCGACTCCTGCTGGATCACGTCTATCTCCTGTTTGTCTGCCGGTTCCCGGCCGGGGCTGCACTACGACGAGCGAGCCCCGGCCGAGCCTGGCGGAACGAACCTGAGGGGCCCCTGAACTTTTTGCTCAGGGCCTCAGGTGCTTACTTGGCCTTCTCGAGGATCTCGACGATGCGCCAGCGCTTGCTCGCCGACAGCGGACGCGTCTCCATGATGAGGACGCGGTCGCCGACGCCGGCAGCGTTCTGCTCGTCGTGAGCCTTGAGCTTGTTCGTACGGCGGATGACCTTGCCGTACAGCGCGTGCTTGACGCGGTCCTCGACGGCGACGACGACGGTCTTGTCCATCTTGTCGCTGACGACCAGACCCTCACGGGTCTTGCGGAAGCCGCGCTCGGTCTTCTCAGTCACGTTGTTCTCGCTCATCAGGCGTTCTCCACCGTCTCGATACCGAGCTCACGCTCGTGCATCAGGGTGTAGATGCGAGCGATGTCCTTACGGACGGACTTGAGCCGGCCGTTGTTCTCCAGCTGGCCGGTGGCCGCCTGGAAACGGAGCTTGAACAGCTCCTCCTTGGCCTCGCGCAGCTTGGCAACGAGCTCCTCGTTGCCGAGCTCGCGGAGCTCGGACGCCTTGGTTCCCGTCGCCATCACGACTCACCTGCCTCGCGCTTGACGATCCGGCACTTCATCGGCAGCTTGTGGGCCGCACGAGTGAGGGCCTCACGCGCAATCTTTTCGTTCGGGTAGGACAGCTCGAACATGACCCGGCCCGGGTGCACGTTCGCGATCCACCACTCCGGGGAACCCTTACCGGAACCCATGCGGGTCTCGGCAGGCTTCTTCGTCAGCGGACGGTCCGGGTAGATGTTGATCCAGACCTTGCCGCCACGCTTGATGTGGCGGGTCATCGCGATACGAGCCGCCTCGATCTGGCGGTTCGTCACGTAGGCGGGGGTGAGCGCCTGGATGCCGTACTCGCCGAACGAGACCTCAGTACCGCCCTTGGCCATACCGCGGCGCTTCGGGTGGTGCTGCTTGCGGTGCTTGACCCTACGAGGGATCAGCATGTCGGTCAGGCCTCCGTTCCGGTGCTCTCGGCCGGAGCGGCGGCGGGAGCGTCGGCCTTGGGGGCCTCGGCACCAGCAGCCTGCTGCGGCTTGCGGCCACCACGGCCGCCGCGCTCGCCACCACGGCCACCACGGCCGGCGGGACGGTCGCCAGCGCCGGCACCACGGGCCGGGCGGTTACCCGCACGGGCCGCAGCGTTCTCGGCGCGAACCTCGGCGATGTTCTTGACGTCGCCCTTGTAGATCCAGACCTTCACGCCGATCCGGCCGAAGGTGGTCTTGGCCTCGAAGAAGCCGTAGTCCACGTTCGCGCGCAGCGTGTGCAGCGGCACACGACCCTCGCGGTAGAACTCGGAGCGGGACATCTCGGCGCCGCCGAGACGGCCGCCACACTGGATCTTGATGCCCTTGGCGCCGGCCTTCATCGTGCCCTGCATGCTCTTGCGCATGGCACGACGGAAGGAGACGCGGGAGGAGAGCTGCTCGGCAACGGCCTGGGCAACCAGCTGAGCGTCGAGCTCGGGGTTCTTGACCTCGAGGATGTTCAGCTGGACCTGCTTGCCCGTGAGCTTCTCGAGGTCACCGCGGATGCGGTCGGCCTCGGCGCCACGGCGGCCGATGACGATGCCCGGACGAGCGGTGTGGATGTCCACACGCACGCGGTCACGGGTGCGCTCGATCTCAACCTTCGAGATGCCGGCGCGCTCCATGCCGGACGTCATCATCCGACGGATGGCGACGTCTTCCTTGACGTAGTCCTTGTACAGCTTGTCGGCGTACCAACGGGACTTGAAGTCCGTGGTGATGCCGAGTCGGAACCCGTGCGGGTTTACCTTCTGGCCCATTACCGGGAACCTTCCTTGCTGCTGACGACCACGGTGATGTGGCTGGTCCGCTTGCGGATCCGGTAGGCACGGCCCTGGGCACGCGGACGGAACCGCTTCAGGGTCGGGCCCTCGTCCACGTACGCCTCGCTGATGACCAGCGTGGAGGCGTCCGGGTGGTTGTAGTTGTGCGCGGCGTTGGCGATGGCGCTGTCCAGCACCTTGCCGACCGGCACGCTCGCGGCCTGCGGGGCGAAACGCAGGACCGCCTGAGCCTCCGTGGCATCCATGCCACGGATAAGGTCCACCACGCGGCGGGCCTTCATGGGCGTGACGCGGATGTACCGCGCCTGGGCCCTGGCTTCCATGGTTGTCCCTTCGGTGTAAGTCATAGTCGTAACCACCCCGCCTTTAGCGGCGCTTCGACTTCCGGTCGTCCTTGACGTGGCCGCGGAAGGTGCGAGTCGGCGAGAACTCGCCGAGCTTGTGGCCGACCATCGACTCGGTGACGAACACCGGGACGTGGGTCTTGCCGTTGTGCACCGCGATGGTGTGACCCAGCATGCTGGGGATGATCATCGAGCGACGGGACCAGGTCTTGATGACGTTCTTGGTGCCGGCTTCGTTCTGGGCGTCCACCTTCTTTACGAGGTGGTCGTCGACGAAGGGCCCCTTCTTGAGACTGCGCGGCATCTAAACCCGCTCCTAGCGCTTCTTGTTCGTCTTGCGGCGGCGGACGATGTACTTGTTCGAAGCCTTCTTCGGCGAACGAGTACGACCCTCCTTCTGACCCCACGGGGAGACCGGGTGGCGACCACCACTGGTCTTGCCCTCACCACCACCGTGCGGGTGGTCAACCGGGTTCATCGCGACACCGCGGACGGACGGGCGGACGCCCTTCCAGCGCATGCGGCCGGCCTTGCCCCAGTTGATGTTCGACTGCTCGGCGTTGCCGACCTCGCCGACCGTGGCGCGGCAGCGCGCGTCGACGAGACGGATCTCACCGGACGGCATACGAAGGTGGGCCATCACGCCCTCCTTCGCCAGCAGCTGCACGGAGGCACCAGCGGAACGCGCGAACTTGGCGCCGCCACCGGGGCGGAGCTCGATCGCGTGGATCGTGGTACCGACCGGGATGTTGCGGAGCGCGAGGTTGTTGCCCGGCTTGATGTCGGCCGTGGGGCCGTTCTCGATCCGGTCACCCTGCTGCAGACCGCGCGGCGCGATGATGTAGCGCTTCTCGCCGTCGGCGTAGTGCAGCAGCGCGATGCGCGCGGTGCGGTTGGGGTCGTACTCGATGTGCGCGACCTTGGCCGGCACGCCGTCCTTGTCGTGACGACGGAAGTCGATCACGCGGTAGGCGCGCTTGTGTCCACCACCCTGGTGGCGAACGGTCACACGACCGGTGTTGTTACGGCCGCCCTTGCTGTGCAGCGGGCGGACCAGCGACTTCTCCGGCGTGGACCGCGTGATCTCGACAAAGTCGGCGACGCTGGAGCCACGACGGCCCGGGGTCGTCGGCTTGTACTTGCGGATACCCATTTCTCAGTCCTCGTCCGATTCCGGACGACTAGACCTCCGTTAGGAGGCCTGGCCGCCGAAGATGTCGATACGGTTGCCCTCGGCAAGGGTCACGATGGCGCGCTTGGTGTTGGCGCGCTTGCCGAAACCGGTCTTGGTGCGCTTGCGCTTACCCTGACGGTTGATCGTGTTGACCCCGGTGACCTTGACCGAGAAGACCGCCTCGACGGCCTGCTTGATCTGGGTCTTGTTGGCGCCGGGCGCGACGATGAACGTGTACTTGTTCTCGTCCAGCAGCGCGTAGCTCTTCTCCGAGACGACCGGCTTGATCAGCAGGTCGCGCGGGTCGGTGAAGGTCTTGCTGGTAACGGTCGCCTCAGACATCAGGCGTCGCTCCCTTCGGTCTCATCGGCCTTGGGGCCAGACACGAAGGACTCGAGCGCGGCCTGGGTGAAGACCACGTCGTCAGAGACGATCACGTCGTACGTGTTCAGCTGGCCCGGCTCCAGGATGTGAACCTGGGGCAGGTTGCGGGCGGACAGCCACGCGGCCTCGTCGGCACGCTCGACGACCAGGAGCAGGTTCTTGCGCTCCGAGATCTTGCCGAACAGCGTCTTGGCGGCCTTCGTGGAGACGGCACCCTCGACCACGCCGGTGACGACGTGGATGCGGGAGTGACGCGCACGGTCCGAGAGGGCACCGCGGAGGGCGGCGACCTTCATCTTCTTGGGGGTCCGCTGCGAGTAGTCACGCGGCTGCGGGCCGTGGACGACGCCACCGCCGGCGAACTGCGGAGCGCGGGTCGAACCCTGACGGGCGCGGCCGGTGCCCTTCTGGCGGTAAGGCTTCTTGCCACCACCACGGACTTCGCCGCGGGTCTTGGTCTTGTGCGTGCCCTGACGGGCAGCGGCCAGCTGCGCGACGACGACCTGGTGGATCAGCGGAACGCTGGTCTTCGCGTCGAAGATCTCCGCGGGGAGCTCGACGGTACCGGCCTTGTCGCCTGCCGGCGAAAGGATGTCAATGGTGCTCATTAACCTCAAGCCCCCTTGGCCGCGGTACGGACCAGGACGAGGCCGCCGTTCGGACCGGGGACTGCGCCCTTGATGAGGAGCAGACCCTTCTCCGCGTCTACCGCGTGGATGGTCAGGTTCTGGGTGGTGACGCGCTCGTTACCCATGCGACCGGCCATGCGCATGCCCTTGAAGACACGCCCAGGGGTGGCGCAGCCACCGATCGAACCGGGGGAGCGGTGCTTGCGCTGCACACCGTGACCGGCGCCGAGGCCCCGGAAGTTGTGCCGCTTCATGACACCGGCGAAGCCCTTGCCCTTGCTGTTGCCCGTGACGTCAACCTTGACGCCGGACTCGAACACCTCAGCAGTGATCTCCTGGCCGAGCGTGTACTCGCTGGCGTCGGAGGTGCGGAGCTCCACCAGGTGGCGGCGGGGGGTCACGTCGGCCTTGGCGAAGTGGCCCTTGAGGGGCTTGTTCACCTTGCGCGGGTCGATCTCGCCGAAGGCGATCTGGACCGACTCGTAGCCGTCGATGTCGTTCGTACGGACCTGGGTAACGACGCAGGGTCCGGCCTTGACCACGGTCACCGGGACGACACGGTTGTTCTCGTCCCAGACCTGGGTCATGCCGAGCTTCTCGCCCAGGACGCCCTTGATCTGCTTTGCCATCTTCTCGACGCCTCTCAGAGCTTGATCTCGATGTCGACGCCGGCCGGAAGGTCCAGGCGCATCAGCGAGTCAACGGTCTTGGGCGTCGGGTCGAGGATGTCGATCAGGCGCTTGTGCGTGCGCATCTCGAAGTGCTCGCGCGAGTCCTTGTACTTGTGCGGCGACTTGATGACGCAGTACACGTTCTTCTCAGTGGGCAGCGGCACCGGGCCCGCGACCGACGCACCAGTGCGGGTCACCGTCTCGACGATCTTCTTCGCCGAGGAGTCGATGACCTCGTGGTCGTAGGCCTTGAGCCGGATGCGGATCTTCTGTCCCGCCATGGCTACTCCGTAGTCCTGTCTCTGTGTGGAAACGCTCTGGCTCCCGGTCGGCTGCGGGACGGGGTCCCGCGGCCTCTCCTCCGACCCACGCGGTCGGGCGTGTCGCACTCCCTCCACAGAAAATTCCCATACGGAAATTCCCTCGTCCAAGGGGGTGCGGTCCCATGACCGCGATTCGGGGGAGAAACACCCACCGAGTGCCTGGTGGGCACCGTGCTGACACTTCCCAGAAGATTCCCGTACGTCCGTCCCCATTGCTGCCCCGAGAGGCAGATTAAGGACGACGAGTACTGTGGGACTCGCTTCCGGTCCTCCCGGCGGGAGGCGCGCAGCATCGGCACTCAGCCGAGCAACTTGAGTAGTCTGCCATACGAGACACGTACCTGGCCAATCGGGCCGAAGAGAATACCCCGCCACGCTGAGTGGTCAAACCGCGCCGCACCCTTCGCGGGGCGGGGCCTCCCCCGGTCAGGAGCGGGTCACCGTCCCGCACGCCTTCTCGCCCTTGATCTCCCTGCTGCGGTCGTACGGGTCCATCGCCGGCCCGGTGGGCTGCGGGCCCGCGGCCGGGTCCGCCGTGAACTGCGGGTGGAGGAATCCGTCGGCCGCCTCGCACTCCACGTTCGACCACTCCGAGTGGTACGCGCGCAGCTGGAGACGGCCCCGGGTGGTCTCCCAGCGGGCCGGGTCGAGCAGGGCGAAGGTGGTCTGCCGCCGGACGATGGTGCGCTGCACGTCCGAGCCCCCGGTCGCCGGCGTCACGGGGTGGACGAAGGTGTAGTCCGCCACCACGAGCAGCTCGCCGGGCTCCCCCTGCTCCGCGCGCATGCTGCCGCGCACCTTGACGACGTCGCCGACCGGCTTGACCCGGGCCGGGTCGAAGCGGGTGAAGAGCAGGACGGGCGTGTCCTCGGCGGTGGGCGCCTTCAGGTACTGCTCCACGTCCTTCATCAGGTCGGGCTGGCGGGGGTCGAGGAGGGCGATCGCGGAGGCGGGCCGCTCCCCCCGCAGGGTCGCCGGGTCCAGGTTGGACGCGACCAGGAACTGCCGGGCCTTCCCCAGCGCGTCCGCGACCGTCTCGGCGGACATCCCGGCCACGGGCGTCGCCGCGGGGAGCTCGATGCCGGCGGCGCCGTCCGCCCACTGCAGGGCCGGGGAGCCGCGGAAGGGCTCCTGCAGGGTGGGCCGGTCGGGCGGCAGCGACGGGGGCGCGGCGGTCGGGCGTACGGACTCCGCGGGCAGCGGGGCCGCCTTCGCGGCGTCCTCGCGGGCCTCGGTCCTGCCGGTGATCCGGTCGATCACCAGCTCGGGCCGCACGGCGATCAGCGCGAGCGCCGCGATGGCCACGACGGCCGCGGCGGCCTTCAGCCGGGTCGCCCGCCGGCGGTCGCGCGGCGCGGGTCCGGTGCGCCAGCCGGGCGGCTCCTGGCCCTGTGTGGAGCACAGTCGCGCGGTGACCATCCGCGCCCGTGCGGACGGCTCCCTCGGCGCGTCCCGCGCCCCCTGCGCGGCCTGCTCCGCGAACCGGGCCCACTCCTCGTCGGAGATGCCGGGTGTGCCGTTGTCGTTGTTCCCCATGTCTGTCCTCCCCTTGGTCCCCTGTGTTCCCCGCGTATGCGTGAGGGGCTCCGCACCGGGTGGTGCGGAGCCCCTCAGCTGCGCAAAGACGTTTCTTCCGTCAGCGGAAGTACCCGGTGATGTCCGCGATGAGGTCCACGGAGCCCGAGTTGTTGTAGAAGCTGACCTTGCCGTCCACCACGGGCACGACCACCAGGTTGGGGATGGTGAGGCCGGGGGTGAAGTTCAGGTTCGAGGCGCTCGTACGGGTCGTGCCGCTGGGGAAGACCGACACGAAGCTGGCCTCGGTCGGGTTCGTCGCGGTCACGTTCAGCACCACGGCCTTGATCCCGGTGGCCGGGACGCCGCCGACGCCCGCCACGGGCAGGGTGACGACGCCGCCGCCGGTGACCGGTCCCTTGCGGACGCCGGTGCCGGTGCGGGTGTCCATCAGGCGCTTCGGGCCGAAGTTGGCGTGCGTGGCACCCGTGTCGCTGTCCGAGAAGTAGCCGGTGATGTCCGCGATCAGGTCGACGGTCCCCTGGTTGTTGAAGAAGCTGACCTTGCCGTCCACGACGGGCACGACCACCAGGTTGGGGATGGTCTGGCCCGGGGTGAAGTTCAGGTTCGACGCGCTGGAGCGGGTCGTGCCGCTCGGGTACACCGACACGAAGCTCGGCTGCGTCGGGTTGGTCGCCGTCACGTTCAGCACGACGGCCTTGACGCCGGTGGCCGGGATCCCGTCGACGCCCGCCACGGGCAGGGTGACCACGCCGCCGGCGGCGACCGGGGCGGCCGGGACGCCGGTGCCGTTGCGGGTGTCCATCAGGCGCTTCGGGCCGAAGTTGGTCTGCGTGGCGCCGTCGGCGGTCGAGGTGAAGTAGCCGGTGATGTCCGCGATCAGGTCGACGGTCCCCTGGTTGTTGTAGAAGCTGACGCTCCCGTTGACGACCGGCACGACCACCAGGTTGGGGATCGTCTTCCCCGGCGTGAAGTTCAGGTTCGACGCGCTGGAGCGGGTCGTGCCGCTCGGGTACACCGACACGAAGCTCGGCTGCGTCGGGTTCGTCGCCGTCACGTTCAGCACCACCGCGGTGGGCGTGCCGCCGGTCGCGGCGGCCACCGGCAGGGTGACCACTTCGCCGCTGCCGACCGGGCCCTTGCGGACGCCGAGCCCCTCACGGGTGTCCATCAGGCGCTTCGGGGAGAGCGGGACGAACTTGGCGCCCTTGACCTCGGCCTCGACGGTGACCGGCAGGCTCGTGGAGACCTTGCCGTTCGCGGCGGTCGCCCGGACCCGGACCTCGTGCTTGCCGTCGGTCACGACCGCGGTCGCCTTGCGGGCGGCGCCGTCGGTGACCGCGGTGGCCTCGCCGTCCACGAGCAGTTCGAACTTGGCCAGTCGGCCGGTGGCCGTGCTGGTGGTCCAGTCGACCGTGAGGGCGGCGCCGCTCGGAAGGGTGGCGCCCGGCGTGGCCGTCGCCCCGTTCACGGAGGCGATCTTCAGCTGGGCGGCGGGGCCCGTCTGGCGGAGCGCTTCGAGCTGCGGGTAGAGCGAGTTGCCCGGGCACTGGGTGTTGAAGCCGTCGCGGTGACCCGAGAGCGACTTGAACTCGTACTGCTGGCCGGCGGTGAAGCTCTTGCCGGAGAAGTTCGTCTGGGTGGCGCCCGCGGTCAGCGTGGCGGTGCCGTTCATGTCGCCGTCGTACTGGCCCAGCTTGTACGCCGTGACCTTGGATATGCCGTCGAGCGCGGCGGCCGAGGCGCCGGCGCTCGTGTAGTCGCCGAGGACGGAGACGCTCGTCGACTCGGCGTTCCAGCCGTAGGTGTGGGCGCCCTGGACGGGCTGGTCCACACCACCCTGGCGGCCCTCGAAGACCGTTCCGCACTTGTCGACGAGGAAGTTGTAGCCGAGGTCGCGCCAGCCGTTGCCCTTGACGTGGTAGACGTGCAGGCTGCGGACGATCGCCGCGGACTCGGAGCACTCGTACGGCGTGGTGGCCGCGGTGTGGTGGACGAAGACCGCCTTGATCTTCCCGCCGGGCAGGTAGACCGGGCCCTCGTTGTTCAGGGACTCGTCGGCGCCCCACTGCACGCGCGAGACCACGTCCGGCCGCGGGGCGGTCGATTCCGGTCCCGGCGTCGTCGGCGAGGGGTCCACGGCGGGGAGGGCGAAGGCGGCCGGGGCCAGGCCCAGGTCGCTCTTCTTCTTCGCCTTCGCGGCGCCGGCACCCGGGTCCACCAGGTTCAGCTCCATGCCGGCGGGCAGCGTGCCGTTGCCGGTCACCCGTACCTCGGCGCCGTCGGACGGGCCGACCCAGACGGGTTCGGTGGCACCGCGCAGGCCCGGGCGCTTGCCGTCGAGGCCGGACTCGGCCTGCTCCAGCACGACCCACTTCGACCACTTGCCGCTGTCGGCGTCGCGGGTGCGGGCCTCGATCCTGCCCTTCACCTCGGCCTCGGGGTCGGCCCAGGAGACGCCGAGGAGCCCGAACGGCTCGGTGTCCTGCTGGGAGAGGACGGCCTCTCCCCTGCCCTTGGGCTTGAGGGCGAGCTTGTGCAGCTCTCCCGTGACCGGGCCCTTCTCGCGGGCACGGGCGCTGTAGGGCGACACCTCGCCCTCGCCGGAATCGCCCGTGCCGCTTGCGACGCCCTGGATGCCCAGGACCGCGACGACGCCGAGCGCGGCGGCCAGAGCCGTTCCGCGCGCACGACCTATCTTCAAGTTGTCCCCAACCCCTGTAAGGATCCTGCCAGGTTGACAGCACTGGCCGACCGGATCCTACTGGCCGCCGTGACGGCCGATCAGAGCGGGACGGGGGCTACGCACGTGATGCGCGTCGCAGTCGGGTCGTACGCGAGTGCTATTCCACCGACTTGTCCTTGAATGGCGCCTTCCGGCCGCAGATCGCGGGCCAGTCCTTCGCCACGATGTTCGCGCACCAGATCTCGCCGTCGTCCTCGAACTGCTTCCACAGCTTGACCTGAAGGTCCTCGCAGTCCTTGTTCGGCGCGAAGCGCGGGCACGTGCCGTTCGGCAGCTTGATGTTGTGCGCGCGCCAGGCGTCGAGGCCCATCAGGTCGGTGTCCTCGTGCGTCGGCATGTACCGGTTGACCGACCAGGAGGCGCCCATGGTGGCGAACAGCGCGACCGCGCACACCATGCCCGCCGAGAGCTGACGGATCGTCCGCCGCGGGATGACCCGCGCCGAGGGCGCGGCGGAGGCCGGCCGCAGGGTCCGCTCCGTCCAGCCCGAGCCGCGCTGGACCGCCGCCATCACCCCGAGGACGGCCAGGATCATCAGCGCGTACATGATGATCCAGGTGGTCCGCGGGAAGAGCTGGACCGCCTTGTCCTGCGCCATGTGCGAGGCGAACCAGAAGCGGGCCAGCCAGGCACCCGCGAGGACCGCCGCGGCGGTACGGACCATGACGTTGCGCAGGCCCAGGCCCACGCCCAGGCCCACGCCCAGGATCAGCAGCAGCGCGAAGCCGGTCTGGCCCGCCATCTCGCCCGAGACCGGCCACTGGTTGTACTTGATGTAGCCCGTCCGGTCCGAGATCCAGCCCAGGACGTAGCCGGGGTCCGCGTACACACCGAGGTAGGCGTACCGGTCCGGGGTCTGCGAGCCCAGCCGTGCCATCTGGTAGAGCAGCGGGGCGCCGATGACGCCGGCCGTGACCAGCACGGACCCGACGTACAGCGCCGCCCGCTTCACCGCGGGGGCGCCGGCCCGCCACGGGAAGAGGAAGAAGAAGAGCACGAAGGCGCCGGGCGCGGCCCAGACGAACCAGCCCGAGTACCAGAGGAAGAGCCCGCCGAAGACCGCGCCGAGGCCCGCGCCCCGCAGCACCAGGGACTTCGGGGTGCGGCCGGCCGACCGGCGCAGCTCGCGGAAGAGGTACCCGAGAAGCGGCAGCAGCACGATCATCACGACGTGGCTGTACGGGCGGACCGGGTCGAGGAAGAGCACGGCCGCCGGGACCGCGATCAGCAGCGCCCAGAAAGGACGGAGCAGCAGGCGCCACGACAGGTACGCCATCGGACCGACCAGGGCGCTGCAGACGATCTGGAGGTCGTGCAGGGCGAAGCCCGAGCTGCCGAGTCCGTCGTAGCGGACCTTGGCCCACAGCGCGATCACAGCCGGGAACGCGGGCGGGTAGATGCCGGACATGCCCTCGCCCGACAGGAACGAGTTGGCCATCTCCACCAGGACGCTCGGGTCGCCCTCCTGGCCGCCGAGCGGGTGCGGGGTGCCGCGCAGCGCGACGACGATCCCGCCGGCCACCACGCCGGTGGCCAGCCCGGCCAGGGCCCCGCAGACCAGCCGCTTGACGAGCGCGTGCCGCCGGACCGAGCCTCGGTAGGCCGTGTAGAGCAGCAGTCCGAGCAGCGGGAGTCCGAGTACGGCCACGTACAGCTGGAGCCTGGCGAGCCCGCTGACCTGGCCGATACGGTTCATCGGGTTGACGCCGATGTGCCGGCTCAGCAGCGTGAAGCCGAGGGCCGCCACCACGCTGACGACCACCTCGGCCAGGATCTGCACCCACCGACGCGACAGCCACCCCCCGCTCCGCGAAGGGGAGGGGCGGCTCTCGCTCTGCGCCGGTTCGCCAGGACGCTGGGCCGGGGCGCCGGCGTCGCCGACCGCCTCGGGGGCCAGGTGTGTCATCTCGGTCCGTTTCGTGGTGGGCGGAGTCTGATCAGTTCTGGCCGGAGGTGAAGGCGTGCTTCGCCAGGGTGCGGGCGCCCTCCTTGTTGCCGCTGCGCAGGGCTCCGGGGAGCATCGTCAGCGCGTGCAGCCGGGAGGCGCTGTGGAAGCGCGCCGCGCGCGCCGCCTTCGGCCAGCCTCGGGCGTCCATACGGGCGGCCACCGCGGAGAAGTAGCGTTCGGCCTCGGCGAAGCGGGTGCCGGAGAAGGCCTGTACCGACGACTCGCTGACGGCGTGCCGGCGGTACTGGAAGACGGTCGTCGAGTTGTCGATGACCATCTGCTCGCCGCCTTCGAGCAGGTCGACCACGAGCGCGAGGTCCTGGATGACGGAGTAGTCGTCCCGGAAGTTCACCTTGCGCAGCACCTCGCCGCGCCAGGTGATCGAGGGGAAGTAGAGCCAGTTGCCGCGCAGCACGCTGGCGGCCAGCTCCTCCCCGCCCATCAGGCGGCGGCCCTTGACCTGCGGGGCGTACAGCCGCTTCTTGGTGTTGTCGGCGAGGCCGCCCTGGGTGACCTGGCCGGTGCCGTCGATGACCTCGACACCCGGCTGGACCATGCCGATGCCCGGGTGGGCCTCGACGATCGCGCGGACGGTCTCCAGGTAGTGCGGGTGCAGCACGTCGTCGCAGCCCATGATGACCACGTGGTCGGCCTCGGACAGCTGAACGCACTTCTGGAAGTTCTTGGTGATGCCGAGGTTCTGCTCGTTGCGCGTGTAGTGCACGCGGTCGTCGCCGAGCGCGGCGAACCAGCCCGGTACCTCGGGCTCCTTGCCGTCGTCGATGACGACGAGGCGGAAGTCCCGGTCCGTCTGCGCGAGGACGCTGCGGACGGCGTCCTGCATCAGCTGCACGTCCCCGTAGTAGGGGAGCATGAAGTCGAAGGTCACCATGGAGCTTCAGGCCTTCACGGAGTCGGAGTCGGCGTCCGCCGTGACGGCCGCCTCGGCACCGGGCTCGGTGCTCAGACGCTCGTCGTTGTGCCGCATGCCCTCGTTGATGGCCACGGTCCGGGCGAGGTCGGTGATCTTCTTCTCCAGCGAACGGAACCGCAGGAAGGTGTTGAGCGTGAGGAAGCCCATCGCGAGGACCATCACGTAGAGCACCAGGTCGGTGCCGCGGCCGACGCCGAGCTGGTGCGCGAGCCAGGTGACGTCCGTCGGGCGGAGCACCGCGTACACGTTGACGACGACGAACAGCGAGAAGGCGATGCGCTTCCAGGCCCGGTTCTTCGCCTGGCTCCACGTACGGATGAACACCAGGGCCATCGACACGGAGCCGACGATCAGGACGAGCTGGATCCAGAAGTACTTCATCGACGCCCACGCTCCCGCAGCGAAATGTCAAAGATGATGTTCACGCCGTTGATGAGGGACTGGCCCTTGGAGCGCGAGTATTCGGTGTAGAGGATGTCCACCGGGACCTCGGTGACCCGCAGGTCGGAGCCCGCCAGGAAACCGACGAGCTCGGACGCGTGCGCCATGCCGTTCATGGTGATGTTCAGCTGCTCGGCGGCCTTGCGGCTCAGGACGCGCAGACCGTTGTGCGCGTCGGTGAGCTTGAGCTTGCGGGCGGTCGGGCTGACGGCGGCGGCCGTGCGCAGCACGACCTGCTTGATCCACGGCACCTGGCCGTTCTGCTCGATGAAGCGGGAACCGAGCACGACGTCGGCCTCGTCGCGCCGCAGCACGCCGACCATCGTCTCGACGTCCTTGGTCTGGTGCTGGCCGTCGGCGTCGAAGGTCGCGAAGTAGCGGGCGCCGGGCTGGGCGAGCGCGTACTTGAGACCGGTCTGGAGGGCCGCACCCTGGCCGAGGTTGACCGGGTGGCGGACCAGGTGGGCGCCCGTGGTGGCTATGTGCTCGGCCGAGTCGTCGGTGCTGCCGTCGTCGACGACGACGATGTTGGGGAACGTCTTGCGGGCCCCCTCGACCACGTCGGCGATCACCTGGCCCTCGTTATAGGCCGGTATGACCAGCCAGACATCGTCGTATTGGGACACGGTAGCTCCAGCGGAAAGTGGCACGTACGAGTGCTCGGTGATCGGTGTGACGTCTTGGGCCGGCATGGTCATCTCCCGACCGCGCCCACGCCCGGGGCGTCGGTCTCGGCCGTCTGCCGGGGGGCTTCACCGGCTGCGGCCGCGGCTCCGGAGAAGCTCAGCCTGAGAGCTGTCAGCATAGCGAGCACGGTGGCCGTCGAGCCCAGGGCATAGGCGACGATCACGCGCATCGACACCTCGCCGGGGATCAGGGTGATGCCCGCCAGGACCGCGGTGCCGACGGCCCAGGAGAGCAACTGCAGGTTGTGCCGCTTGAATACCATGAGTGCCTGTCCCAGAACCATCGCGAACATGTACGCGGCGGTGCCTGCGGACAGCAGGAAGAAGTCGAAGCGTCCCAGCACCGGGTCCTGGATGCCGAACAGCACCTCGATGAGCCAGGGGCCGAGGATCGTGGCGGGCACTCCGCCGAGCAGACCGAGCGCCGCGACGACCAGGGCGATCCGGCGCAGCATCGCCCAGAAGGCCACGCGGTCGCCGGCGGTGAAGGCGGCGGTCAGGCCACTGAGCAGCGAGGCCTGGAGCGAGCCGAAGACGAAGAGCGGCACCCGCGCGAGGACGGTCGCGCTCATCAGCGCCGCGATCAGCGCACTGTCGGAGGGCGCCAGCAGCTTGGTGCTCATCACGGCCGCGTTCACGACGAGTTGGGACAGCAGGGTCGCGCAGACGAGCAGGCCGAGGCCGGCCGTCAGGTCGCGCCAGGCGATCTGCTCGCCCGGGCCGACGGCGCGCAGCAGCGCGGGCAGCGTCACGAGCGTGGCGACGACGGGCGCGACGGCCAGGATGAGGCTGAAGGCCAGTGCCGAGTGCAGCCCGAGGAGGGCGCAGCCGAGGGCGAGCACGATCCGCAGGCCGCCGTCGACGGCGAGCTGGGTGCCGTACGCGCCGAAGCGGCCGAGCCCGGCCAGCACACCGCGGGTGAGGTAGCAGACGGCCATGCCGGCGAAGGCCCCGCCGAGCGCCGCCACCAGGGCGCGGTCCCCGTGGAACAGCAGGTCGGCGAGGGGCCCGGCGCCGAGGCCGAGGACGAGCAGGGTCGCGCCGAGGATGCCCGCGGTGAGCAGGCCGGCGCGGCGCAGCACCGGGGCCGCGCCCTGGCCGAGGACCACACGGGCGGAGACGATCCGGGTGAGTTCCTGCTCCAGGGGGAAGAAGACGCCGATGCCCAGGGACATCACGATCGTCCACAGCACCGAGACGTCGGCGTAGCCCGCGTCGGACAGGCTGTGTCCGGCCACGCCGAGGTGGGCGTAGGACGCGGCGCCGAGCACGACGGTGCCGCCGGCCACCGCGACGGTGCCCGGCGGCAGCGCCGCGCTCAACTTGTTCAGCAGGGTTCTCATCCCGTGCGGCCGTCCCGGGCCGCCTTCGCGAGTGCGGCGAAGCCGGGGGTGGCGAGCGCCTGGGTCAGCTGTTCGCGCCAGTCGGGGAGCGGCTCCAGGCCGGCCTCCTCCTTCCAGGCGCCGTGCGCGAGCACGCTGAAGGCGGGGCGGACGGCGGGGCGGACGAACGCCTCGGAGGTGGTCGGCCGGATCCGCTCGGGGTCCAGACCGCTCAGCCGGTAGGTCTCGCGGGCGAGCCCCATCCAGGTGGTCCGGCCGCTCGCGGTGCCGTGGTAGATCCCGCCCATGGCCCAGCCCTTGAGGGCGGCCAGGCCGAGCTCGACCAGGTGGCGGGCCAGCGCGTAGGACCACGTGGGCTGGCCGTGCTGGTCGTCGACCACGTCGAGGGTGTCGCGCTGGGCGGCCAGCTTCAGCATGGTGGCGACGAAGTTCGGGCCGTGCTCGCCGTACAGCCAGGCCGTCCGTACGACGTATCCGTCCTGCGGCAGCAGTTCGGTGACGGCCTGCTCGCCGACCAGCTTGGAACGCCCGTAGGCGTTGACCGGGCCGGTCTCGGCGTCCTCGCGGTACGGCTCCGAGGCGTCGCCGGGCAGCACGTAGTCGGTGGAGACGTGGATCAGGCGCACGTGGGCGTCGGCGCAGGCCTCGGCGAGGACACGCACGGCGGTGCCGTTGACGGCGGTCGCGGCCTCCTCGGCGGTCTCGGCACCGTCGACGTCGGTCCAGGCGGCGCAGTTGACGACCACGGTGACGTCCTCGACCGCGGCCCGGACCGCGGCCGGGTCGGTGATGTCGAGGTCGGCGCGACGCAGGCCCACGGCCTCGATCCCGGCCCGCTTCAGGACGGTCAGGACGTCCTGGCCGAGCATCCCGCCGGCGCCGGTGACGAGCCAGCGGCCGGCCAGTGAGTTGGTGCTCACTTCTGCAGGGCCGCCTTCGCCTTCAGCGGCTCCCACCAGGCGCGGTTCTCGCGGTACCAGTCGATGGTGGCCTTGATGCCGTCCTCGAAGGTGACCTGCGGGGCGTAGCCCAGCTCGGCGCCGATCTTGCTGATGTCGATGGAGTAGCGCAGGTCGTGGCCCTTGCGGTCCTCGACGTGCTCGACCATGTCCCAGCCCAGGCCCGCGGCCTCCAGCAGGACGCCGGTGAGCTCCTTGTTGGTGAGCTCGGTGCCGCCGCCGATGTTGTAGACCTCGCCGGCCCGGCCCTTGCGCATGGCCAGGTCGATGCCGCGGCAGTGGTCGGAGACGTGCAGCCAGTCGCGGACGTTGCCGCCGTTGCCGTACAGCGGGACCTTCTTGCCGTCCATCAGGTTCGAGACGAACAGCGGGATGACCTTCTCCGGGAACTGGTAGTGCCCGTAGTTGTTGGAGCAGCGGGTCACCACCACGTCCATGCCGTGCGTGCGCGCGTAGGCCAGCGCCAGCAGGTCGGAGGAGGCCTTGGAGGCGGAGTACGGGGAGTTGGGCACCAGCGGCCACTCCTCGGTCCAGGAACCCTCGGTGATGGAGCCGTAGACCTCGTCGGTGGAGATGTGGACGAAGCGGCCGACGCCGTGCTTGCGGGCGGCGTCCAGCAGCACCTGGGTGCCGACGACGTTCGTCATGACGAAGGGGCCCGCACCGGCGATCGAACGGTCCACGTGGGACTCTGCGGCGAAGTGCACGACCACGTCGTGGCCGGCCATCACCTGGTCGACGGCCTCGGCGTCGCAGATGTCGCCCTGGACGAAGCGGTATCCGGAGTGGTCCGCGACCGGGGCGAGGTTGGCCTCGACGCCCGAGTAGGTCAGCTTGTCGAAGACGGTGATCTGCGCCGTGGCGTCTGCACCGAGCTGCTGGCGGACGAATTCTGAACCGATGAAGCCGGCGCCGCCGGTCACGAGGATGCGCATAATACGAAGAGTCTAGCCGCCTGCCGAACGTCACACGCCGGACGGTCGGAGCGCCCCGGCCCTCTCGCATAGGGTTCACCCATGCGTGGAATCCTTTTGGCCGGTGGCACCGGATCGCGACTCTGGCCGCTGACTCGGGCCGTCTCGAAGCAGCTGCTGCCCGTCTTCGACAAGCCGATGATCTACTACCCGCTCTCCACCCTGGTGATGGCGGGCATCAGCGAGATCCTGATCATCACCACCCCTGAAGACCGTGACCAGTTCGAGCGGCTGCTCGGCGACGGTTCGCAGTTCGGACTGCGGCTGGAGTACGCCGTCCAGGAGCGCCCGGAGGGCATCGCCCAGGCGTTCGTGCTCGGCGCCGACTTCATCGGCGACGAGTCCGTCGCGCTGATCCTCGGCGACAACATCTTCCACGGCAGTGGCCTCGGCACCCGCCTCGCCCAGCACACCGACGCCAAGGGCGGCCGCGTGTTCGCGTACCCGGTGGCGGACCCGACCGCCTACGGCGTCGTGGAGTTCGACGAGAAGGGCCAGGCCATCTCCATCGAGGAGAAGCCGGCCAAGCCCAAGTCCCGCTACGCGGTGCCGGGTCTGTACTTCTACGACAACCAGGTCGTGGAGATAGCCAAGGGCCTCAAGCCCAGCGCCCGCGGCGAGCTGGAGATCACCGCCGTCAACGACGCGTACCTCCAGGCCGGCGAACTGAACGTCACCATCCTGGACCGCGGCACCGCCTGGCTCGACACCGGCACCTTCGTCTCGATGGTCCAGGCCTCCGAGTTCGTCCGCGTGATCGAGGAGCGTCAGGGCTTCAAGATCGGCTGCATCGAGGAGGCGGCCTGGCGGGCCGGCCTCATCGACTCCGCCCAGCTGCGCGCGCTCGCCGAACCGCTGACCAAGAGCGGCTACGGCACCTACCTCCTGGCCCTGCTCGACGAGGAGGAAGCCAAGTGAAGTTCCGCGAACTCTCCATCGCGGGCGCCTTCGAGGTGACCCCGCAGCTGCACGGCGACCCGCGCGGCCTGTTCACCGAGTGGTACCGCTTCGACCGCCTGGCGGAGGTCGTCGGCCACCCGCTGAACCTGGCACAGGCGAACCTCTCCGTCTCCGCCGCCGGTGTGGTCCGCGGCATCCACTTCGCCGACGTGCCGCGCGGCCAGGCCAAGTACGTGACCTGCGTGCGCGGCGCCGTGCTCGACGTCATCGTCGACCTCCGGGTGGGCTCCCCCACCTTCGGTCAGTGGGAGGGCGTCCGCCTCGACGACGTCGACCGCCGCGCCGTCTACATCCCCGAGGGCCTCGGCCACGGCTTCTGCGCCCTGACCGACGACGCGACCCTGTCGTACCTCTGCTCGGAGACCTACAACCCGACCGGCGAGCACTCGGTGCACCCGCTCGACCCGGACCTGGGCATCGAGTGGCCGGCCGAGGTCCCGCAGCTGTCCGCACGCGACGAGGCCGCCCCGTCGCTGGCCGAGGCCATCTCGACCGGGCTGCTGCCCGACCACGCCGCCTGCGTCGAGTTCACCGAGTCCCTGCGCGTGAACTGACGCACCGCGCCTGCACGGAATAAGGGCCGCACCCCGCGACGGGGTGCGGCCCTTCTTGCGTGTGGCGCGGCGGCGGCCGGGCCGGCAACGCCGAAGGGCCCCGCCCCACCGCCGAGGCGGTGGGCCGGGGCCCTCCGGTGCAACTTGGTGCCCGGTCAACGGGCTACCAGGTCAGAACACGAATTACTTCGTGATCTTGGTGACCTGGCCGGCGCCCACGGTACGACCACCCTCACGGATGGCGAACTTCAGGCCCTCCTCCATGGCGACCGGCTGGATCAGCGCGACCGACATCTCGGTGTTGTCGCCCGGCATGACCATCTCCGTGCCGGCCGGCAGGGTGACGACACCCGTGACGTCCGTGGTACGGAAGTAGAACTGCGGACGGTAGTTGTTGAAGAACGGGGTGTGACGGCCACCCTCGTCCTTCGACAGGATGTAGGCCTGGGCCTCGAACTCGGTGTGCGGGGTGACCGAACCCGGCTTGATGATGACCTGGCCGCGCTCGACGTCCTCGCGCTTGATGCCACGGAGGAGCAGACCGACGTTCTCACCGGCCTGGCCCTCGTCGAGCAGCTTGCGGAACATCTCGATACCGGTGACCGTGGTGGTGGTCTTCTCTTCCTTGATACCGATGATGTCGACGGTCTCGTTGACCTTCAGGACACCACGCTCGATACGGCCGGTGACGACCGTCCCGCGACCGGTGATCGTGAAGACGTCCTCGACGGGCATGAGGAACGGCTTCTCGGTGTCACGCGGCGGGGTCGGGATGGCCTCGTCGACGGCGGACATGAGGCCGAGAAGCTTCTCGCCCCACTCCTTGTCGCCCTCGAGCGCCTTCAGCGCGGAGACGCGGACGACCGGCAGGTCGTCGCCCGGGAACTCGTACTCGGAGAGGAGCTCACGGACCTCGAGCTCGACGAGCTCCAGGATCTCCTCGTCGTCCACCATGTCGGCCTTGTTCAGGGCGACGACGATGTACGGAACGCCGACCTGGCGGGCCAGGAGCACGTGCTCCTTGGTCTGCGGCATCGGGCCGTCGGTGGCGGCGACCACGAGGATCGCGCCGTCCATCTGCGCGGCACCGGTGATCATGTTCTTGATGTAGTCCGCGTGACCCGGGCAGTCGACGTGGGCGTAGTGACGCGCCTCGGTCTGGTACTCGACGTGCGCGATGGAGATGGTGATACCGCGCTGGCGCTCCTCAGGAGCCTTGTCGATCTGGTCGAAGGCCGAGGCCTCGTTCAGGTCCGGGTACGCGTCGTGCAGCACCTTGGTAATGGCGGCCGTGAGGGTCGTCTTACCGTGGTCAATGTGACCGATGGTGCCGATGTTGACGTGCGGCTTAGTCCGCTCGAACTTCGCCTTCGCCACGGGGGTCCTCCTGGAGAGTGGTTCTGTACGCCTTACAGATCGGCGCCAGGTGATCTTTGCTGGAAAGCCGGCCGGTCCCCGGGGCAACGGGAGTGGTTCCTGTTGCCCCAGAGGCTGCCGGTGACAAGCCTAAAGCGTGTACTCCGAAGAGTTACTCGCCCTTGGCCTTCGCGATGATCTCCTCGGCGACGTTCCGGGGAACCTCGGCGTAGGAGTCGAACTGCATCGAGTAGCTGGCGCGACCCGAGGTCTTGCTGCGGAGGTCGCCGACGTAGCCGAACATCTCCGACAGGGGCACGAGGCCCTTGACGATCTTGGCTCCGTGACGGTCCTCCATGGCCTGGATCTGGCCACGGCGGGAGTTGATGTCACCGATGACATCACCCATGGACTCCTCGGGCGTGGTGACCTCAACGGCCATCATCGGCTCGAGCAGAACGGGCGACGCCTTGCGCGCGGCCTCCTTGAAGGCCTGCGAACCGGCGATCTTGAAGGCGAGCTCGGAGGAGTCGACCTCGTGGTAGCCACCGTCGAGAAGCGTGACGCGGACGCCCGTCATCTCGTAGCCGGCCAGGATGCCGAACTGCATGGCCTCCTGCGCACCCGCGTCCACCGAAGGGATGTACTCCTTCGGCACACGACCGCCGGTGACCTTGTTCACGAACTCGTACGCCGGGCCGTCAGCCTCGGTGATGGGCTCGATCGCGATCTGCACCTTGGCGAACTGACCGGTACCACCGGTCTGCTTCTTGTGGGTGTAGTCGTGACGCTCGACGGCCTTGCGGATCGTCTCGCGGTACGCGACCTGCGGCTTGCCGACGTTGGCCTCGACCTTGAACTCGCGCTTCATACGGTCGACCAGCACCTCGAGGTGCAGCTCGCCCATACCGCCGAGGATGGTCTGGCCCGTCTCCTCGTCCGAGTGAACGTGGAAGGAGGGGTCCTCCTCCGCGAGACGCTGGATGGCGACACCCAGCTTCTCCTGGTCACCCTTGGACTTGGGCTCGATGGCGACCTGGATGACCGGAGCCGGGAAGTCCATGGACTCCAGGATCACGGGCTGCTTGTCGTCGCACAGCGTCTCACCGGTGGTGGTCTGCTTCAGGCCCAT
Source organism: Streptomyces yangpuensis (assembly GCF_001005295.1). Lineage (GTDB taxonomy): Bacteria > Actinomycetota > Actinomycetes > Streptomycetales > Streptomycetaceae > Streptomyces > Streptomyces yangpuensis. The sequence continues at coordinate 350,176 of NZ_LBMK01000005.1, forward strand.
GACGGCGACGATGTCGCCGGCGCCCACCGAGTCGATCTCCTCACGCTTGTTCGCGTGCATGCGGTAGATCTTGCCGATGCGCTCCTTCTTGCCCTTGACGGAGTTCAGCACCGCGGTGCCGGCCTCCAGGCGGCCCGAGTAAACCCGGACGAAGGTGAGCTTACCGAGGTGCGGGTCGCTCATGATCTTGAACGCGAGCGCGGCGAGGGGCTCCTCGTCGGACGGCTTGCGCTTCACGACCGTCTCGGCGTCGCGGACGTCGTGGCCCTCGATGGCCTCGATGTCCAGCGGCGACGGCAGGTAGCGGACGACGGCGTCGAGCAGGGGCTGAACACCCTTGTTCTTGAACGCCGTGCCACAGAACACCGCGGTGATCGTGGGCTCGCCCTTGCCCTTGCCGGAGCCGAGGATGATGCGACGGACAGCGGCGTGCAGCTGCTCCTCGGTCGGCTCGTCGCCGTTGAGGAAGAGCTCCATGATCTCGTCGTCGTTCTCGGCGACGGTCTCGACCAGCTTGCCGCGCCACTCTTCAGCGGTCTCGGTGTGGCTGGCCGGGATGTCGACGACGTCGTACATCTCGCCCTTGGTCGCCTCGGCGGACCAGACGAGCGCCTTCATGCGGACGAGGTCGACGACACCCTGGAAGTCGGCCTCGGCACCGATGGGGAGCTGCATGACGATCGGAACCGCACCGAGGCGGTCCTTGATCATGTCGACACAGCGGTGGAACTCGGCGCCGGTGCGGTCGAGCTTGTTGACGAAGCAGATACGCGGGACGCCGTAGCGGTCCGCCTGACGCCAAACGGTCTCGGACTGCGGCTCGACGCCCGCCACACCGTCGAAGACGGTGACGGCGCCGTCGAGGACGCGGAGCGAACGCTCCACCTCGACGGTGAAGTCGACGTGACCCGGGGTGTCGATGATGTTGATGGTGTGGTCAACATCTTCGAGCGGCCAGTGGCAGGTGGTGGCGGCAGACGTGATGGTGATACCACGCTCCTGCTCCTGCTCCATCCAGTCCATCGTGGCGGCGCCGTCGTGGACCTCACCGATCTTGTACGACACACCGGTGTAGAACAGGATGCGCTCGGTGGTGGTCGTCTTGCCCGCGTCGATGTGGGCCATGATCCCGATGTTGCGGACCTTGGCCAGGTCAAGCGAAGTGGTAGCCATAAGGCTTCGGTCTTCTCTCGGTCTCGATGTGGGGTGGGACTACCAGCGGTAGTGCGCGAAGGCCTTGTTGGACTCGGCCATCTTGTGCGTGTCCTCGCGCTTCTTGACGGCAGCGCCAAGACCGTTGGAGGCGTCGAGCAGCTCATTCATGAGGCGCTCGGTCATGGTCTTCTCACGGCGGGCGCGGGAGTAACCCACGAGCCAGCGGAGGGCCAGGGTCGACTGGCGACCCGGCTTGACCTCGACGGGGACCTGGTAGGTCGCGCCACCGACACGGCGGGACTTGACCTCGAGGGACGGCTTGACGTTCTCCAGCGCGCGCTTCAGCGTGATGACCGGGTCGTTGCCGGTCTTCTCGCGGAGGCCTTCCATGGCGCCGTAGACGATGCGCTCGGCGGTGGAGCGCTTGCCGTTCAGGAGGATCTTGTTGATGAGCGACGTCACCAGAGGAGATGCGTAGACCGGGTCGATGATGACCGGGCGCTTCGGGGCGGGGCCCTTACGAGGCATTCTTACTTCTCCTTCTTGGCGCCGTAGCGGCTGCGGGCCTGCTTGCGGTTCTTGACAGCCTGGGTGTCAAGCGCACCGCGGATGATCTTGTAACGAACACCCGGCAGGTCCTTCACACGGCCACCACGCACGAGCACGATCGAGTGCTCCTGCAGGTTGTGTCCCTCACCCGGAATGTAAGCGGTGACCTCGATGCCGGAGGTCAGACGCACACGCGCGACCTTACGGAGCGCCGAGTTCGGCTTCTTCGGGGTGGTCGTGAACACACGCGTGCAGACGCCGCGACGCTGGGGCGAGGCCTCGAGCGCGGGAGTCTTTGTCTTCTCGACCTTGTCCTGCCGGCCCTTACGGACCAGCTGCTGGATCGTAGGCACTACTTCTCCGGTTTCTGTGTGCCGTGTAGTGAAGCTAACCTGGAACTTTGCCGACCCACGCGGTCGGGTGTGTCGGACCCTGCCCACTTCCACCGAGGTGAGAGAGGCGCGGATCGCGGTGTGGTCTTCTCGGCTCACCGCGGGTCTTAAGCGCACGCGGGAGCCCAGGGCACACCCCAGGCACAAGGTCAGAGCGTACCTACCTCACAGAGGTAGGTCAAAACAAATGCCCAGCACGAAAACCCGCCGCGCGCAAGCGGGACGGGGGCCGTTCGGCCCGGCAGCCCGCCCCTGCGCCCTAAACTGACAGCTTGCCCGGGCGCTGGGCGCCCGCGAGTCGATCAGCAGGGAGCAGCACATTGGGGACCGTGGCACCCGAGCCGACCGCAGTCGACACCCGGCTCCCCGCCCCGGACCGCCCCTCGGCCGTCCGCCGGTCCCTCGGCCGGTCCGTCCGCCGCTCGGCCCGCCTGCGCGGTCCCCTGCTGGCCTTCCTGCTGACCGCGACCGCCTTCTGCGCGGCCTGGGCAGCGCGCGGCACCTTCCCCTTCGGCAACACCGGGCGGGCCGTCAACGACCAGGCCAACCAGTACGTGCCCTTCCACCGGGCGCTGTGGGACCTGGTCCACGGGCAGGCCGCCGGCGACCTGCTCTTCACCTGGCGCGGCGGATTCGGACAGCAGTTCCTGTCCGACTACCACACCTACCTCGGCAACCCGTTCTCCTGGCTGGCCGTCCTCGTCCCGCGGGACCACGTCGACCTCGCCGTCTTCGCGGTCACCCCGCTCACGATGGGCACCGCCGCCGCGGTGATGACCGTGTACCTCGGCAAGCTGCACGCCGGCCCGTGGTGGCAGCGGGGCGTGCTCGGGGCGACGTACGGCCTGTGCGGCTGGGCGCTCAGCGACGCCTCGTACATCCCGATGTGGCTCTGGGGCCTGGTCGCCCTCCCGATGCTCGGCATCGCCGTCGAGTGGTGCCTTGAGGGGCGCCGCTGGCCGGGTGCGGCCCTGCTGGTCGCACTCGCCTGGTGCGGGAACTTCTACACCGCGATGATGGCTACGATGGCCGCCTGCGTCCTGCTGGCGGTCCGCCTGGCCACCCGCGACACCTCGGGCCGCGAGCGGCTGCTCGCCCTGTGGCGGGCCGCGACGGCCGCCGGGACCGGCATCCTGCTCACGTTCCCGCTGTTACTGCCGTCGTTCCTGTCCAGCGGCGCCGCGCAGCCCACCAGGGCCGCCGCCTTCGACCCCGTACGGATCGAGGTCTTCTTCGCGGGCATGCTGCCGGCCACGCATCTGTGGGGCGGCCGCCCCCGGCTCTACGTGGCCTCGCTCGGCCTGATCCTGGCCGGCTCGTTCCTCCTCAACACCTCGGTCGCACGCCGCACCCGTCTGGTGTGGGGGGCCGCGACCGCGCTGGTACTGGCCTCCTTCCAGTTCCCGCCCACGCAGTACGTGTGGCACGGGCTGGCGGTGCCGAACGGCAACCCGTACCGCGAGACCTTCGTCTTCAGCGGGATGGTGGTGGTCCTGGCCTGGCTGTCACTGGCGGGCAAGCCGCGCCCGCGGCACCTGGCCCTGATGGCCGGCCTGCTGGTCGCGGCCGCCTTCGTGCTGCGCCGCACCGACGACTTCGGCGGCTGGACCTGGCCGGCGGTGCTCGGCGGCGGGGGCCTCTCCCTGCTGGCGCTGGTCCTGCTGCGGCTCGGCGACAGGCGCCGCTTCCTGGTCCCGGTGGCCGCCGTGCTGATGACCGGCGTCGTCCTGGCCGAGTCCACCGCGGCCGCGGCCGGCGCCGACGCCCGCCGGGCCCGCGAGCGCTGGGCGAAGCCGATCCCCACCTCGAACCGGTCGATCGCCGGGCACTTCGACGCCGTCCGCGGCGTCGAGGACTGGCCCGCCCACCGGACCGACTCGGGCGCCCCGCAGACCGCCTACAACGACGCCCTGGCCCTCCGCGCGGAGGGGCCGCAGTACTACAGCAGCTACCTGCCCGAGGCCACCTACAAGGCCCTGGAGCCCCTCGGGTACGGCTTCAAGAACGACGGCCGGACCTTCTTCGGCGCCGACAACCCGGTGCTCGACGCGATCTTCTCGATCGGTGCGCGGGTCCGCCCGGGAACCGCCCCGGACAGCTGGACGGCCGAGCGGTTCCCGGCGCCGCCACTGGTCACCGTCCGCACCGGTCCGTACGCCTCGCCGAACCCGGCGGAGAGCGTCTACGCCCGGCAGGAGACCGTGCTGGGCGCCACCGTCTACGAGGTCCCGCAGGTCACCCGCGGCGGCGACCCCGAGAACCGGACGTACGCGGCCCGGTGCCGGCCCGGCTCCGAGGCCTTCTGGTACTCCCCCGCCCTGTACGGCAGCCTCGGCGCCGGCGCCACCGAGAAGCCGCTGGAGGAGGAGATGACCGGGGTGACCCCGCTCGGCCCCGTCCCCGCCTCCGGCACGGTGGAGGTCACCGTGCGGACCCGCACGCGGGGCGCCGACGCGGGCGCCCACCCGCTGGGCTGCCTGGACCGCACGGCCCTCACCGAGGCGGTCGACCGCCTGAAGGCCACCGGGGCCACCGCGGTCGAGGTCGGCGGCCACTCGATCGGGGCCACCCTCCCGGCGGACACCCGGGGCACGGCGGTCGTCGCCACCACCGCGATCCCCGGCTGGAGCTGCTCGGCCCCGGTCAGGCCTTTCCACGGCCTCCTGGCCGTGGACCTCCCCCCGGGCACGACCGCGTTCTCCTGCACCTTCACCCCGAAGGGCCTGTACCCCGGCCTGGCCGCCGCCGCCCTGGCCCTCCTGACCCTCACCGCAGCAGCGGCGACACCGCGCCTGCGCCGCCGTCGCTGAGCCACGGTGGGCTCCACCCGGATGTTGCGGTAGCGGGCGAGGCCCGTACCGGCCGGGATGAGCTTACCGATGATGACGTTCTCCTTGA
>NZ_LBMK01000005.1:355283-499487 GCF_001005295.1 Streptomyces yangpuensis
CGGTGGGCTCCACCCGGATGTTGCGGTAGCGGGCGAGGCCCGTACCGGCCGGGATGAGCTTACCGATGATGACGTTCTCCTTGAGGCCGATCAGGGAGTCGGACTTGGCGTTGATCGCCGCGTCCGTCAGGACCCTGGTCGTCTCCTGGAAGGACGCCGCCGACAGCCACGACTCGGTCGCGAGCGAGGCCTTGGTGATACCCATCAGCTGCGGACGGCCGGAGGCGGGGTGACCGCCCTCGGTGACCACGCGACGGTTCTCGGTCTCGAACTTCGACCGCTCGACCAGCTCGCCCGGCAGGAGCTCCGCGTCGCCGGACTCGATGATCGTCACGCGGCGCAGCATCTGCCGGATGATGATCTCGATGTGCTTGTCGTGGATCGACACGCCCTGCGAGTTGTAGACCTTCTGGACCTCGCCGACCAGGTGGACCTGGACGGCACGCTGGCCGAGGATGCGCAGCACGTCGTGCGGGTTGGTGGCACCCATGGTGAGCTTCTGGCCCACCTCGACGTGGTCGCCCTCGTGCACGATGACCTTGGCGCGCTTGGAGATCGGGAACGCCGTCTCGTCGCTGCCGTCGTCGGGCGTGATGACGATCTTCTTCGTCTTCTCGGTCTCCTCGATCCGCACGCGGCCGGCGGCCTCGGAGATCGGGGCGACACCCTTCGGGGTACGGGCCTCGAAGAGCTCGACGACACGCGGCAGACCCTGCGTGATGTCGTCACCGGCCACACCACCGGTGTGGAAGGTACGCATCGTCAGCTGGGTACCGGGCTCACCGATGGACTGGGCGGCGATGATGCCGACCGCCTCACCGATGTCGACCAGCTTGCCGGTGGCCAGCGAGCGTCCGTAGCAGAAGGCACAGGTGCCGACCGCGGACTCACAGGTCAGGACCGAGCGGGTCTTGACCTCCTCGACGCCGTTGGCGACCAGGGCGTCGATGAGGACGTCACCGAGGTCGACGTTGGCCGGCGCGATGACCTTGCCGTCGATGACGACGTCCTCGGCCAGCATGCGGGCGTAGATCGAGGTCTCGACGTCGTCGGCCTTGCGCAGCACGCCGTCCTCGCCGCGGACGGCGATCTTCAGCTTCAGGCCGCGCTCGGTGCCGCAGTCCTCCTCGCGGATGATCACGTCCTGCGAGACGTCCACCAGACGACGGGTCAGGTAACCCGAGTCGGCGGTACGCAGGGCGGTGTCCGCCAGACCCTTACGGGCACCGTGCGTGGAGATGAAGTACTCCAGAACGGTGAGGCCCTCACGGAAGGACGCCTTGATCGGACGCGGGATGGTCTCGTTCTTCGCGTTCGACACCAGACCACGCATACCGGCGATCTGTCGCATCTGCATCATGTTTCCTCGGGCACCCGAGTCAACCATCATGAAGATGGGGTTCGTCTTGGGGAAGTTCGCGTTCATCGCCTCGGCAACCTCGTTGGTCGCCTTGGTCCAGATCGCGATGAGCTCCTGCGTGCGCTCGTCCTTGGTGATCAGACCGCGCTCGTACTGCTTCTGGACCTTCTCGTCCTGCGCCTCGTAGCCCGCGACGATGGCCTTCTTGGCCTCGGGCACGACGACGTCGGAGATGGCCACGGTGACGCCCGAACGGGTCGCCCAGTGGAAGCCGGCCGCCTTCAGGTTGTCGAGCGTCGCCGCCACGATGACCTTGGGGTAGCGCTCCGCCAGGTCGTTGACGATCTCGGAGAGCTGCTTCTTGCCCACCGAGTAGTCGACGAACGGGTAGTCCTCGGGCAGCAGCTCGTTGAAGAGCGCGCGGCCCAGGGTGGTGCGCAGGCGGAAGCTGTCGCCCGGCTGGAACTCCTGCTCGCCCTCCTCGGCGACCGGCGGCACCCAGCCGCGCGGCGGGATGGTGCCCACCGGGAAGCGGATGTCGACGGACGACTGCAGCGCGAGCTCGCCGGCGTCGAACGCCATGGTCGCCTCGGCCGTGGAGCCGAACGCGCGGCCCTCGCCCTTGGTGTCACGGAGTTCACCGTCGGTGGTCAGGAAGAACAGACCGAGGACCATGTCCTGGGTCGGCATCGTGACCGGACGGCCGTCGGCCGGCTTGAGGATGTTGTTCGAGGACAGCATCAGGATGCGGGCCTCGGCCTGCGCCTCCGCGGAGAGCGGCAGGTGCACGGCCATCTGGTCACCGTCGAAGTCCGCGTTGAACGCGGTGCAGACGAGCGGGTGGATCTGGATGGCCTTGCCTTCGACCAGCTGGGGCTCGAAGGCCTGGATGCCGAGACGGTGCAGCGTGGGCGCACGGTTCAGGAGAACCGGGTGCTCGGCGATGACCTCTTCGAGCACGTCGTACACGACCGTGCGGCCGCGCTCGACCATGCGCTTCGCGCTCTTGATGTTCTGCGCGTGGTTCAGGTCGACCAGGCGCTTCATCACGAACGGCTTGAAGAGCTCCAGCGCCATGGCCTTGGGCAGACCGCACTGGTGCAGCTTGAGCTGCGGGCCGACGACGATCACGGAACGCGCGGAGTAGTCCACACGCTTACCGAGAAGGTTCTGACGGAATCGACCCTGCTTGCCCTTCAGCATGTCGCTGAGGGACTTCAGCGGACGGTTGCCGGGGCCCGTCACCGGGCGGCCGCGACGACCGTTGTCGAAGAGGGCGTCCACGGCCTCCTGGAGCATGCGCTTCTCGTTGTTCACGATGATCTCGGGGGCACCGAGGTCGAGAAGGCGCTTCAGGCGGTTGTTGCGGTTGATCACGCGGCGGTACAGGTCGTTCAGGTCGGAGGTCGCGAAGCGGCCACCGTCGAGCTGCACCATCGGACGGAGGTCCGGCGGGATGACCGGGACGCAGTCCAGAACCATGCCCTTGGGCTTGTTGCTGGTCTGCAGGAACGCGGAGACGACCTTGAGGCGCTTGAGCGCACGGGTCTTCTTCTGGCCCTTGCCGGTACGGATGATCTCGCGGAGGCGCTCGGCCTCCTCCTCGAGGTCGAAGGACTCCAGGCGCTTCTGCAGCGCGGCGGCGCCCATGCAGCCGTCGAAGTACGTGCCGAAGCGGTCACGCAGCTCGCGGTAGAGCAGCTCGTCGCCCTCCAGGTCCTGGACCTTGAGGTTCTTGAAGCGGGCCCACACCTCGTCGAGGCGGTCGATCTCGCGCTGGGCGCGGTCACGGAGCTGCTTCATCTCGCGCTCGGCGCCTTCGCGCACCTTGCGGCGCACGTCGGCCTTGGCGCCCTCGGCCTCCAGCTCGGCCAGGTCGGACTCGAGCTTCTTGGCACGGCCTTCGAGGTCGGCGTCGCGGCGGTTCTCGATCTGCTGGCGCTCGACGGAGACGTGGGCCTCCAGCGACGGCAGGTCGCGCTGACGGCGCTCGTCGTCGACGAACGTGATCATGTACGCGGCGAAGTAGATGACCTTCTCGAGGTCCTTCGGCGCGAGGTCCAGCAGGTAGCCCAGGCGCGACGGGACGCCCTTGAAGTACCAGATGTGGGTGACGGGAGCGGCAAGCTCGATGTGGCCCATGCGCTCACGGCGCACCTTGGCGCGCGTGACCTCGACGCCACAGCGCTCACAGATGATGCCCTTGAAGCGGACACGCTTGTACTTGCCGCAGTAGCACTCCCAGTCCCGGGTCGGACCGAAGATCTTCTCGCAGAAGAGTCCGTCCTTCTCGGGCTTGAGGGTGCGGTAGTTGATGGTCTCCGGCTTCTTGACCTCGCCGTGCGACCAGGTTCGGATGTCGTCCGCGGTGGCAAGGCCGATCCGCAGCTCGTCGAAGAAGTTGACGTCGAGCACTGTGCGTCAATCCCTCTTTCGGGGTCGTGTCTCTTGATCAGTGGTCTGAACGGTCCCGGGGATGACGGGGGGCTCAGGGTGTGAGCCCCCCGTCAGGCCCGTCAGACCTCTTCGACGCTGCTCGGCTCGCGCCGGGACAGGTCGATACCGAGCTCCTCCGCCGCGCGGAAGACGTCCTCGTCGGTGTCGCGCATCTCGATGGACATGCCGTCCGAGGACAGCACCTCCACGTTGAGGCAGAGCGACTGCATTTCCTTGATGAGCACCTTGAAGGACTCGGGAATGCCCGGCTCGGGGATGTTCTCGCCCTTGACGATGGCCTCGTAGACCTTCACGCGGCCGGTGACGTCGTCGGACTTGATGGTCAGCAGCTCCTGGAGGGCGTAGGCGGCGCCGTACGCCTCAAGCGCCCACACCTCCATCTCACCGAATCGCTGGCCACCGAACTGTGCCTTACCACCCAGCGGCTGCTGCGTGATCATCGAGTACGGACCGGTCGAACGGGCGTGGAGCTTGTCGTCGACCAGGTGGTGGAGCTTGAGGATGTACATGTACCCGACCGAGATCGGGTCCGGGAACGGCTCACCGGAGCGGCCGTCGAACAGGCGCGCCTTGCCGGACGGGAGGACCAGGCGGTCACCGTCGCGGTTCGGGATGGTGTGCTCGAACAGGCCGGCGAGCTCGTCCTCGCGGGCGCCGTCGAACACGGGGGTGGCGACGTTGGTGCCGGGCTCGACGCGGTCGGCGCCGATGGCCTTCAGTCGCTCGGCCCACTCCTCACCCAGACCGGAGACGTCCCAGCCGCGGCTGGCGAGCCAGCCGAGGTGGATCTCCAGGACCTGTCCCGGGTTCATTCGGGACGGGACACCCAGCGGGTTCAGGATGATGTCGACCGGGGTGCCGTCCTCCAGGAACGGCATGTCCTCGATCGGGAGGATCTTGGAGATGACACCCTTGTTGCCGTGACGGCCGGCGAGCTTGTCACCGTCGGTGATCTTGCGCTTCTGGGCGACGTAGACGCGGACCAGCTGGTTCACGCCCGGGGGAAGCTCGTCGCCCTCCTCGCGGTCGAAGACGCGGACACCGATGACCTTGCCGATCTCACCGTGGGGGACCTTGAGCGAGGTGTCACGCACCTCGCGGGCCTTCTCACCGAAGATCGCGCGGAGCAGACGCTCCTCCGGGGTCAGCTCGGTCTCACCCTTGGGCGTGACCTTGCCGACCAGGATGTCGCCGGCGACGACGTCCGCACCGATGCGGATGATGCCACGCTCGTCGAGGTCCGCGAGGACCTCCTCGGAGACGTTCGGGATGTCCCGGGTGATCTCCTCGGGGCCGAGCTTGGTGTCACGGGCGTCGACCTCGTGCTCCTCGATGTGGATCGAGGAGAGGACGTCGTCCTGCACGAGGCGCTGCGACAGGATGATCGCGTCCTCGTAGTTGTGGCCTTCCCACGGCATGAACGCGACGAGCAGGTTCTTGCCGAGGGCCATCTCGCCCTCTTCGGTCGCCGGTCCGTCGGCGAGGACCTGGGACTCGACGATTCGGTCACCCTCGTTGACGATGACCTTCTGGTTGACCGAGGTGCCCTGGTTCGACCGGGAGAACTTGGCGACGCGGTACGTGGTGTACGTGCCGTCGTCGTTGGCGACGGTGATGTAGTCGGCCGAGACCTCCTGGACGACACCGTCCTTCTCCGCGCGGATCGAGTCACCGGCGTCGACCGCACAGCGGTACTCCATGCCGGTGCCGACGAGCGGGGCCTCCGCCTTGATGAGCGGAACGGCCTGGCGCATCATGTTCGCGCCCATGAGGGCACGGTTGGCGTCGTCGTGCTCGAGGAAGGGGATCATCGCGGTCGCGACGGACACCATCTGGCGCGGGGAGACGTCCATGTAGTCGACGTCGCCGCCGGCGATGTAGTCGATCTCGCCGCCACGACGGCGGACCAGGACGCGGTTCTCCGTGAAGCGCATGTCCTCGGACAGGGCCGCGTTGGCCTGCGCGATGACGAAGCGGTCTTCCTCGTCGGCCGTCAGGTAGTCGACCTCGTCGGTGACGACACCGTCGATGACCTTGCGGTACGGGGTCTCGACGAAACCGAACGCGTTGACGCGGCCGTAGGACGCGAGCGAGCCGATCAGACCGATGTTCGGGCCTTCGGGCGTCTCGATCGGGCACATGCGGCCGTAGTGCGACGGGTGCACGTCACGGACCTCGAAGCCGGCCCGCTCACGGGACAGACCGCCGGGGCCCAGCGCCGACAGGCGGCGCTTGTGGGTCAGGCCCGAGAGCGGGTTGTTCTGGTCCATGAACTGAGACAGCTGGCTGGTGCCGAAGAACTCCTTGATGGAGGCGACGACCGGCCGGATGTTGATCAGGGTCTGCGGCGTGATCGCCTCGACGTCCTGGGTGGTCATGCGCTCGCGCACGACGCGCTCCATACGAGCCAGACCCGTGCGGACCTGGTTCTGGATGAGCTCGCCGACGTTGCGCAGACGACGGTTGCCGAAGTGGTCGATGTCGTCGGTCTCGACGACGATCGAACGGCCGGACTCACCGATCGTCTCGGTCTCGCCGGCGTGCAGCTTGACCAGGTACTTGATCGTGGCGATGACGTCGTCGGTGGTGAGCACACCGGCGTCGAGCGGCTCGTCGGCGCCGAGCTTCTTGTTCACCTTGTAGCGGCCGACCTTGGCGAGGTCGTAGCGCTTGGGGTTGAAGTAGAGGTTCTCGAGCAGCGTCTGAGCGGCCTCACGGGTCGGCGGCTCACCCGGGCGCAGCTTGCGGTAGATGTCGAGCAGCGCGTCGTCCTGACCCTGGGTGTGGTCCTTCTCCAGGGTGGCGCGCATGGACTCGTACTCGCCGAACTCCTCGAGGATCTGCTCGGTGGTCCAGCCGAGAGCCTTCAGGAGGACGGTGACGGACTGCTTGCGCTTGCGGTCGATGCGGACGCCGACCATGTCGCGCTTGTCGATCTCCATCTCCAGCCAGGCACCCCGGGAGGGGATGATCTTGGCGGAGAAGATGTCCTTGTCGGACGTCTTGTCGATGGAGGAGTCGAAGTAGACACCGGGGGAACGGACGAGCTGCGACACCACGACACGCTCGGTGCCGTTGATGACGAAGGTGCCCTTGTTGGTCATGAGCGGGAAGTCGCCCATGAAGACCGTCTGAGACTTGATCTCTCCGGTCTCGTTGTTCGTGAACTCGGCCGTGACGAACAGCGGAGCCGCGTACGTGAAGTCGCGCTCCTTGCACTCGTCGACGGAGTTCTTCGCCGGCTCGAAACGGTGGTCGCGGAAGGTCAGCGACATCGACCCGGAGAAGTCCTCGATCGGCGAGATCTCCTCGAAGATCTCTTCCAGACCGGACTTGGTGGGGACGTCCTGTCCACTCTCGAGCGCCGACTCGACGCGAGACTTCCAGGCGGCATTGCCGAGCAGCCAGTCAAAGCTCTCGGTCTGCAGCGCCAGGAGGTTCGGAACCTCGAGGGGCTCCTTGATCTTTGCAAAGGAGATGCGCAGCGGGGCGGTGCTGGCACCGTTGTTCGTATTGGTCGAGGCGTTGCGCGAGGCGGCCAAGAGGGGGTCCTTCCGAGGGCTCGGACTCACTACGCGCGTACCGGTCCCAGCAGACACAGAAGACGACGCCCCCCGATTCCGGCCAAAACACCAGGTCAGGGTGGATCAATCAAGTGTGCTCAAGCGTGGGCATGTCCCTGGCGACGGGCAGGGGACAGCTAACAGGCAGCGCAAAGGGTCAGTGTAGCCACTTGGCTCACTGATGTCCAGACCGCGTTTCCGGAAACCGGCAACAGGCCTTCCCCATGTCGTTCAACCCTGCGTCCAACGCTGCGGCTCTCGTGTACAGAGCGCGTATCAGTACTGCCCTCTTCGTAGTCGATCCATGCCTCGGATCTCGGATCGAGGCGGGCCGACCTCCCGACGGGTCTGAGAATTGCGCGCCGCGACCCGTTCGTCAAGGCCCCCTGCTCCGAGCGGATCATCTCCGGACCCTGCGTCGGGGCAACGATGATCACCCTACTCCCCAACGAGACCAGGGCAAGTCAGGCACTGCGCATACGCCAAAGGGCGACCACCCTTACGGGTGATCGCCCCTCGGAGAGGCCGTCAGACGGCCTCAGAGGTGTTACTTGACCTCGACGGAGGCACCGGCACCCTTGAGGGCCTCGGCGGCCTTGTCAGCGGCCTCCTTGTTGACCTTCTCGAGGACGGGCTTCGGCGCACCGTCGACGAGGTCCTTGGCCTCCTTCAGGCCCAGGGAGGTCAGCTCACGCACGACCTTGATGACCTGGATCTTCTTGTCGCCGGCGCCCGCGAGGATGACGTCGAACTCGTCCTTCTCCTCGACGACCTCGGCAGCGGCACCCGGGCCGGCCGGACCGGCAACGGCGACGGCCGCGGCGGCGGTGACGTCGAACTTCTCCTCGAAGGCCTTCACGAACTCGGAGAGCTCGATGAGGGTCATCTCCTCGAACTGGGCGAGGAGGTCGTCCTGAGAGAGCTTCGCCATGATGGGCGATCCTTCCACTAATTCGGCAGGTGCCGATGTGTCTATAGAGGCGGGCGTAACGGCCCGCTACGACCCGCGCACTAGGCGGCGCGGATCAATGCGCGAGCCGAATTACTCGGCACCGCCCTGCTCGGCGAGCTTGACGCGAAGCGCTTCCGCGGTGCGGACGAACTTCGACGGCAGCGCCTGGAAGAGCGAGGCAGCCTGGGACTGCTTGCCCTTGAACGCGCCGGCCAGCTTGCTGAGCAGAACCTCGCGGGACTCGAGGTCCGCAAGCTTCTTGATGTCGTCGGCGGAGAGAGCCTTACCGTCAAGGACACCGGCCTTGATGATGAGGTTCGGGTTCTCCTTGGCGAAGTCACGCAGAGCCTTCGCCGACTCCACCGGGTCACCGGTGATGAAGGCGACCGCGGTCGGACCAGCGAAGTGCTCGTCCAGCGCGGTGATCCCGGCCTGGTTGGCCGCAATCTTGGTCAGCGTGTTCTTCACCACGGCGTACTGGGCGTTCTCACCGAGGGAGCGACGCAGCGTCTTGAGCTGCGCGACGGTGAGACCCCGGTACTCGGTCAGCACGGCGGCGTTCGAGCTCTGGAACGCGTCCGTGAGCTCGGCCACCGATGCAGCCTTGTTGGGCGTCGGCATGGTGCGTTCGCCTCCTTCCGGGTGATGAGGACCGCTCAGAAGGGGCTGACATACAAAACGCCCCGGCGCAGGCGCCAGGGCGTAGCTCGACCGGAACGAATTCCGGGAACATTCCACAGTCACCTGCGCGGGTCGTCCGCAGTAAGCGGATCCTTCGGCCACCGCACCCTGTCGGGCACAGCAACGACCAGCGGTCTTTGGCTTCCGGGGAAGACTACGTGAAGGGTTCCGGTCGAGGCAAATCGGTCAGCTGCGCAGCCCCGGGAACCCGGCTTCGCGGAGCTTCCTGTCGGCTTCCTCCAGGTCCTTGTCGGCCTGGTCGAGGTCCTTGTCGACCTGTTCGAGGTCGGCGTCGACGCCCTTCATGACGTCGTCGAAGGCGACGACCTGGTCCGCCGGCGGGGGCTGAACGGGGGCCGGCTTGCCGAAGCCGGAGAACTTCCCCGTGGTCTTCGTCGTGCCCTTGTCGTCCGTGCTGGAGCTGTCGACACGGACCGGGTAGCCGTCGGCGCCGATCCACAGGTCCAGCTCCAGGGCCGTGATGTGCTTCACGGCCTCGCGGAGGTACTGGCGGTCCTTCTCCTCCATGACCTTGGTGGACTCGTCCGCCCGGAGCAGGTCCGCGCCCGTGAGGCCGGCCCTGTAGCGCTGGGCGTCGACACCGTCGGTCTTCTCGGCCCCGACGTACGTGAGCTTCTCCTGGCCGAGCAGCATCGCCAGGAACTCCGCCGGGTCCTGGTTCAGCCGGACCCCCGGCTTGCCGTCCTTGGACAGGTTCATCTGCATCCAGGTCTTGCCCTTGAGGGGCTGGTCCAGCCGGCTGTAGACGGTGTCGCCCATCATGATCGAGCGGGTGTCGGGCTTGCCCTCGCCACGATCCCTCAGGACCACGTCCTGGGCGGAGGGATACCAGGCCTTCGTACCGGTCTCGTGGACGGTCCTGCCGTCGCTCCCGGTGGTGGCCATCTCCGCCGTGGCGGACTTGGCGGCCGCCGTCTTCAGGTAGGACGCCTTCACCGCCGCCGCGGGGTCGTGCGCCTTCTTCCCGGCCCCACCCCCACAGGCCGCGAGCGCCCCCACGAGAAGCCCGCCCCCGGCGATCACGGCAGCGCCCCGGATCCGGATCCGGACAGCCTTGTTCATCTGTTCTCCCCCTGCGTGGTTCTGTGTGCCGACCTGAGCGTCGGCGAAAGGCGCGGGAGGGGTCACACCCCCGCGCCCTCTGTTCGGGACACGGAAACGGGCCCCTCGCCGCCCGGGAAGGGGGCGAGGGGCCCGTTCAGTCACTCACTCGGCGAGCCGTGGGGCCCGGCCGGGTCAGACCGCGGCCGGGTCTTCCTCGACGAGGAGGTTCCGGGTGCGGTTCGGGTCCAGCTGGATGCCGGGGCCCATGGTGGTGCTGAGGGCGGCCTTCTTCAGGTAGCGGCCCTTGGCGGCGGACGGCTTCAGACGAAGGATCTCGTCCAGGGCCGCGCCGTAGTTCTCGACGAGCTGCTCATCGGAGAAGGAGACCTTGCCGATGATGAAGTGCAGGTTCGAGTGCTTGTCGACGCGGAACTCGATCTTGCCACCCTTGATCTCGGTGACAGCCTTCGCGACGTCCATCGTGACGGTGCCGGTCTTCGGGTTCGGCATGAGGCCACGGGGACCGAGCACGCGGCCGAGGCGGCCGACCTTGCCCATAAGGTCCGGGGTGGACACCACGGCGTCGAACTCGTTCAGGCGGTTGCCCTTGGCGATCTCGTTAATCAGCTCGTCGTCGCCGACGATGTCGGCGCCGGCGGCTTCCGCGGCCGCAGCACGGTCACCGGTCGCGAAGACCAGGACCCGGGCGGTCTTGCCGGTGCCGTGCGGGAGGTTCACGGTGCCGCGGACCATCTGGTCGGCCTTGCGCGGGTCGACACCCAGGCGGAAGGCGACCTCGACGGTGCTGTCGAACTTGGTCGAGGAGATCTCCTTGGCGAGACGGACGGCCTCGAGCGGGGCGTACTGCTTCTCCCGGTCGATCTTGGCGTCCGCAGCGCGGAGAGTCTTGCTGCGCTTCACTTCAGCTCCTGTATTTCGGATTCAGGCATGGAGTCGTGGTGCGGACCAGCGCTTGGTCCTACCACTGGTGGTGCTGGGGGTGGCTGGATCAGCCCTCGACCGTGACGCCCATCGAGCGCGCGGTGCCGGAAATGATCTTCACGGCGGCGTCGATGTCGTTGGCGTTCAGGTCGGGCATCTTCAGCTCGGCGATCTCGCGGACCTGGGCAGCCGTGAGCTTGGCGACCTTGGTCTTGTGGGGCTCGCCGGAGCCCTTCTCGATGCCCGCGTGCTTCAGGATGAGGCGCGCAGCCGGCGGCGTCTTGGTGATGAAGGTGAAGGTGCGGTCCTCGTAGACCGTGATCTCCACCGGCACGACCATGCCACGCTGCGACTCGGTCGCGGCGTTGTAGGCCTTGCAGAACTCCATGATGTTGACGCCGTGCTGACCGAGCGCGGGGCCGACCGGCGGAGCCGGGTTGGCCGCACCGGCCTTGATCTGGAGCTTGATAAGCCCCGTGACCTTCTTCTTCTTGGGAGGCATTGCTCTCTCCGGGTCCTAGTGAGAGTTTTCAGCCGCCGATCCGGTCATCCGGATGGAGGCATACCGCACCACGATAACGGGTATCAGTGCGGGGCTAAAAACCGAGCAGGTCAGACCACCCGTGAAGGGCGGTCTGACCTGTCCGGAAGCTGTGGCTCAGAAGCCGTGATCCACGCGGTGCGGATCAGTTCTTCTGGATCTGGTCGAAGCTGAGCTCGACCGGGGTCTCGCGACCGAAGATCTCGACGAGGCCCTTGACCTTCTTCGAGTCGGGGTTGATCTCGTTGATGGTCGCCTGGAGCGTGGCGAACGGACCGTCGGTGACGGTGACCGAGTCGCCGACCTCGAAGTCCAGGACCTCGATGGTGCGCTTGACCGCGGGAGCCGGCAGACCGGCTTCCTCGGCGGCCTGCTTGGCGGCCTTCTCCTGCGCCTCCGGGGCGAGCATCTTGACGATCTCGTCCAGGGTCAGGGGGTACGGGTCGTACGCGTTGCCCACGAAGCCGGTGACGCCGGGGGTGTTGCGGACGACGCCCCAGGACTCGTTCGTCAGATCCATGCGGACGAGAACGTAACCGGGCAGCTTGTTCTGCCGGACGTTCTTGCGCTCGCCGTTCTTGATCTGGACGATCTCTTCCTCGGGCACCTCGGCCTGGTAGATGAACTCCTCGACGTTCAGCGAGACGGCGCGCTGCTCCAGGTTGGCCTTCACGCGCTTCTCGTAGCCGGCGTAGGTGTGGATCACGTACCACTCGCCCGGGAGGAGGCGCAGCTCCTCGCGCAGGGCCTGGACCGGGTCGACCGGCTCGGCGGGCTCGGCCTCTTCGGCCTCCTCCGCGATCTCGGCGTCGTCGGCGGCCTCTTCGAGCTCGGTGTCGGCCTCGGCCTCGTCCGCCTCGTCGTCGGAGACGTGCAGCGCGGCCTCCTCGGCGGCGTCACCCGCCTCGACGTCGGCGAGCTCGGCCTCGTCGGGGTCCACAGCGTCTGCCGCCTCGACGATGTCGAGCTCGTCCTCGACGGACTCGACGGAGTCGTGGCTCGCGTTCAGGTTCGGGTCAGACACGGTGGCTGCTTCTTCCTGGAAAAAAGGTGGTGGAACATGCGAAAACGGGCGGCACCCATCAAGGCGCCGCCCTCCGCGGGGATCAGCCGAAGACGAACTTGATGGCTTCCTGGAACCCATAGTCAATCACGGTCACCAGACCGATCATGATGACCACGAAGACAATCACCACGGTGGTGTACGTCGTGAGCTGGTTGCGAGTGGGCCAGACAACCTTGCGGAGTTCCGCGACAATCTGGCGGTAGAAAAGCGCGAGACGGCCCAGAGGACCCTTCTTGCCGCGCTTGCCGCCCTTGCGGGCCTTCTTCTCGCGCGTCTCGTCCTCGGCGTCAGGCATGTCGATGGAGCCCAGGGCGTCCGTCACGTCTCTCACCTGAATCCGGGTCGTGGCCGTACCGCGCCCGGTTGCGCCGCACGGCGTTGCATCTAAGTACGTACCTGCGCACACACATCCGAGAAGGAGTGTGGAGCAGGGCCGGAGGGACTCGAACCCCCAACCGCTGGTTTTGGAGACCAGTGCTCTACCAATTGAGCTACGACCCTTTGCGTCCCCCAACCTACCGCATCCGGGCGAGTGCACGGAGTGCTCACGCTTTGCAGCGGCTGGCGAGGTCCAACGACAGGTGAGTGTACGTGAACTGCGCCGTGACGTCGAACAGCACCCGGCCTGACATGCTCCGGTCCGTTGACTGAAACGGTGTGCCGCGCTTCGGCGCGGTCTGGGACGATTGCCCGTATGACCTCTGCAACGCCTTCCTCCGAGCGCCGGGTGTCCGCCCGTATCGGCGCCATTTCCGAGTCCGCCACCCTCGCCGTGGACGCCAAGGCCAAGGCCCTCAAGGCCGCCGGACGCCCGGTGATCGGCTTCGGCGCGGGCGAGCCCGACTTCCCGACCCCGGACTACATCGTCGAGGCCGCGGTCGAGGCCTGCCGCAACCCCAAGTACCACCGCTACACGCCGGCCGGCGGTCTGCCCGAGCTCAAGGCCGCCATCGCCGCCAAGACGCTGCGCGACTCCGGCTACGAGGTCGAGGCGTCGCAGGTCCTGGTGACCAACGGCGGCAAGCAGGCGATCTACGAGGCCTTCGCGGCCGTCCTGGACCCGGGTGACGAGGTCATCGTCCCGGCCCCCTACTGGACCACCTACCCCGAGTCGATCCGTCTCGCCGGCGGTGTCCCGGTCGAGGTCGTCGCCGACGAGACCACCGGTTACCGGGTCTCCGTCGAGCAGCTGGAGGCCGCGCGCACCGAGCGCACCAAGGTCGTCCTGTTCGTCTCCCCCTCCAACCCGACCGGCGCGGTCTACAGCGAGGCCGACGCGAAGGCGATCGGCGAGTGGGCGGCCGAGCACGGTCTGTGGGTCCTCACGGACGAGATCTACGAGCACCTGGTCTACGGCGACGCGAAGTTCACCTCGCTGCCGGTCCTGGTTCCGGCCCTGCGCGACAAGTGCATCATCGTGAACGGCGTCGCCAAGACGTACGCGATGACCGGCTGGCGCGTGGGCTGGGTCATCGCCCCGCAGGACGTCATCAAGGCGGCGACGAACCTGCAGTCGCACGCCACCTCCAACGTCTCCAACGTGGCCCAGGTCGCCGCGCTGGCCGCCGTCTCGGGCGACCTGGACGCGGTCGCCGAGATGCGCAAGGCCTTCGACCGCCGCCGCCAGACGATGGTCAGGATGCTGAACGAGATCGACGGCGTCCTCTGCCCGACCCCCGAGGGCGCGTTCTACGCGTACCCGTCGGTCAAGGAGCTCCTCGGCAAGGAGATCCGCGGCAAGCGCCCGCAGACCTCCGTCGAGCTGGCCGCCCTGATCCTGGACGAGGCCGAGGTCGCGGTCGTCCCCGGCGAGGCCTTCGGCACCCCCGGCTACCTGCGCCTCTCGTACGCCCTGGGCGACGAGGACCTGGTCGAGGGCGTGTCCCGCATCCAGAAGCTCCTGGCCGAGGCCAAGGCCTAGGCCTCACGCGGCCCGCAGCACGAACTGGGCGGCGGCACCCCGAGGGGTGCCGCCGCCCGGCGTTTCCGGCCCCGCCGGCGTCTGAGGCGCGGGGGCCCGGGGGCAGCGCCCCCGCAGCGGCGGCGCGCCCGCTCACCCGTTCGCGCAAGCCCCCGATCGGTAAAACCCCCTCCCGCCGAGCGCAGCGGTACGGCAGGATCACCAGATGGAGCACGTACGCGATCTCACGCTTCTGCCGAAGGCCCACCTCCACCTCCACTTCACCGGGTCGATGCGACCATCGACCCTCCTGGAGCTCGCCGACAAGTACGGCGTGCGCCTCCCCGACGCGCTGACCGCCGGGGAGCCGCCCAAGCTGCGCGCCACCGACGAGCGCGGCTGGTTCCGCTTCCAGCGGCTCTACGACGCCGCCCGCTCCTGCCTGCGCGAGCCCGAGGACATCCAGCGCCTGGTCCGCGAGGCCGCGGAGGAGGACGTACGGGACGGCAGCGGCTGGCTGGAGATCCAGGTGGATCCCACCTCCTACGCCCCGCTGCTGGGCGGGATGATCCCGGCTGTCGAGATCATCCTCGACGCCGTCGACGCGGCCTCCCGCGAGACCGGCCTCGGCATGCGGGTCCTGATCGCCGCCAACCGTATGAAGCACCCGCTCGACGCCCGCACCCTGGCCCGGCTCGCCGTGCGCTACGCCGACCGGGGCGTGGTCGGTTTCGGCCTGTCCAACGACGAGCGCCGGGGCATGGCCCGCGACTTCGACCGGGCCTTCGCCATCGCCCGTGACGGCGGCCTGCTGGCGGCCCCGCACGGCGGGGAGCTCACCGGTCCGTCCTCGGTGCGTGACTGCCTCGACGATCTGCACGCGGCCCGCATCGGGCACGGCGTACGGGCCGCGGAGGACCCCCGGCTGCTGAAGCGGCTGGCCGACCGGCAGATCACCTGCGAGGTCTGTCCGGCGTCGAATGTCGCCCTGGGTGTGTACGAGCGCCCGGAGGACGTCCCGCTGCGCACGCTGTTCGAGGCCGGGGTGCCGATGGCGCTGGGCGCGGACGACCCGCTGCTGTTCGGGTCCCGGCTGGCGGCGCAGTACGAGATCGCCCGCCGCCACCACGGTTTCACGGACGCGGAGCTCGCCGAGCTGGCCCGCCAGTCGGTGCGCGGCAGCGCGGCGCCGGACGACGTACAGGCCAAGCTGCTGTCCGGGATCGACCACTGGCTCACCGGGTGAGCCGCAGGTCTCCCTCGTGGCAGTCGGCGCGCACCCGGCGGCCGTCGGGGAAGCCGATCTCCAGGTGGGTGCGGCCCTGCTCGGGCAGGGCGAACTCGGCGACGGAGGACACGGTCTCGCCGAGGTGCCGCAGGAAGGGGTGGTCGCCGAGGTCCTCGCCGACCTCGATGCGGCCCCACTCCCCCATGTCGTAGGGCGCGTGGGGCGAGGCGGACTCGACGATGAGGCACTGGTCGGAGCCGGTGGTGATCCGGATGGAGTCGCCGACGCTGTCGATCAGCCAGACGTCGAGGGGGGACTCGGAGCGTTCGCCGTCACTGACGTGCCAGGACGCGACGACCCTGCTGAGCGTGCGACCCACGAGCCGAGTGGGGTCCGTACCGGCCCCGTGACGGGGACAGAGCATGGGCGGCCGGAGCTCCTCAGATGCTGACGCCGACCGTCACCGGCTCGTTGACGAGGGTGACGCCGAAGGCAGCGTGGACGCCTGCGACGACCTCGCGGGCCAGGGTGAGGAGGTCCTCGGTGGTGGCCTCGCCGCGGTTGGTGAGGGCGAGGGTGTGCTTGGTGGAGATCCGCGCGGGGCCGGTGCCGTAGCCCTTGGTGAAGCCGGCCTTGTCGATCAGCCAGGCCGCACTGGTCTTCGTACGGCCCTCGCCGGCGGGGTAGGCGGGCGGGGCGGTGCCGGGGCCGAGGCGGTCCTGGACGCGGGCGAGGAAGGCGGCGTAGGCCTCGTCGGTCAGGATCGGGTTGTGGAAGAAGGAGCCGGCCGACCAGGTGTCGTGGTCGGCCGCGTCGAGGACCATGCCCTTGCCGGCGCGCAGCCGCAGGACGGTCTCCCGTGCGGTGGCGGCGGGGACCCGGTCGCCGGCCTCGACGCCGAGGGCGCGGGCGGTCTCGGGGTACTTGATCGGCGCCGAGAGCCCGCCGGCGTCCTCCAGGGCGAAGCGGACGCGCAGGACGACGTAGCGGTCGGGCTGGTCCTTGAAGGTGCTGTTGCGGTACCGGAAGGCGCACTCGGCGGCGGTCAGGGTGACCGTTTCGCCGGTGGTGCGGTCGTAGGCGACGACCTCGGTGATGGTGTCGCAGACCTCCTGGCCGTACGCGCCGACGTTCTGGATCGGGGTGGCGCCGGCCGAGCCGGGGATACCGGCGAGGCATTCGATGCCGGCAAGGCCGGCCTCGACGGTGCGGGCGACGGCGTCGCTCCAGTTCTCGCCGGCGGCGAGTTCCAGCCGGGTGCCGTCCAGGTCGAAGCCGGTGGTGGCGATGCGCAGGGCGGTGCCGTCGAAGCCCCGGTCGCCGATGACCAGGTTGCTGCCACCGCCGATGATCAGGAGCGGGGTGCCGCTCTGGTCCGCGGCGCGGACGGCGGCGATCACCTCGGCGTCGGTGGTCGCGGTGACCAGGCGGGCGGCGGGACCACCGAGGCGGAAGGTGGTCAGCGGGGCGAGGGGGGCGTCGTGGAGTTCCTGCACGTGGACAAGAGTACGGTCCGTGCCCCTCGCATCCCTGCGGGGCCACGGACCGTACTCGCTCGTCCTCCGTGCCGGCCGGGTCAGCGGTCCGCCTGCTGCTGTTCGGCGAGACGGCGCTCGGCCTCGTCCCAGCCGAGGGGCAGCTCGCCGGCCGGCACGGTCCACTCGGTGAAGACGGATTCCTTCATGTACGCGGCGGCGGCGCGGGCACTGGAGCGGTGGGGCTCGCTGCGGGCGAAGCGGTACAGCGCGTCGCGGTCCTCCCATGCGGAGAGGGTGAGGAAGGTGCGGCGCAGGACGCGGGCCCGGAGGGCGACGCCGTGGGCACCGGGGGCCTGGCGCATCTGGCGGATGATGCCGGGCGACCTGAGGAAGAACCGGACGGCGCCGGTGAGGGTGGCGGTCTCGAAGCGGGAGGCCATGACGTGGACCTCGGCGCCGGGCGCGGCCGGTGTGGGCGTGGACCAGGGGATGTCGGGCATGACGTGCTCTCCTTCCGTGGCGCGGCTTCGGGAGCCGCGGGGACCTGATCTGGCGTGCGGGTGCTGCGTCTGAGTGGGTACCGGTCACCGGGCTGGTCGCCCGAGGGGTCACCCGGCGGCCACGACCTTGTCCGCGGCCCCGGAGCGGGGCGTGGGGACGGTGGATGTGGGGACGGTGGACGTGGGGGCGGTGGGGGCGGTGGGCGTGGGGACGGGCGCGTTCTTGGGCTTGCGGGGCACCAGGAGGGCCAGCGCAGCGGCGAGGGCGACGGCCGCGGCGCCGATCCACAGGGCGGGGACAGTGCCGTCGGTGAAGGCCTGCGGGGTTTCGTAGCCACCCTGGGCGGAGAAGACCGAGGCCAGGACGGCGACGCCGAGGGCTCCGCCGACCTCGCGCAGGGCGTTGTTCGTGCCGGAGGCCTTGCCCTGGTCGGCGGGGGTCACGGTGGACATCAGGACGTTGGCCGCGGGGGCGAAGTAGAGGGCCATGCCGATCCCGCTGAGGATCAGCGGCGGCAGCTGGGCCGCGTACGAGACGTCCGTGCTCAGGATCGCGGCGAACCAGCCGAGGCCGAGTGCCTGGAACGCGAGGCCGGCGGCGACGACGGGGCGGCCGCCGACACGGTCGGACAGGATCCCGGCCAGCGGAGCGACGATCATCGGCATGCCGGTCCAGGGGAGCATGCGCAGGCCGGCTTCGGTGGGCGAGTAGCCGGCGACGCCCTGCAGGAACTGGCTGAGCAGGAAGATCGAACCGAACATGCCGAGGAACATCAGCAGGCTGGCCAGGTTGATCCCCAGAAAGCCGCGGTCACGGAAGAGCCGCATGGGGAGCATGGGGTCGGCGTTCGTGAAGCCGTGGTAAACGAAGCCCGCGACGAGGGCGGTGCCGAGGATCAGACCGGTGAGGACGGGGGTGCTGGTCCAGCCCTCGGAATTGGCGTTGACCAGGCCGTAGACGATGCCGAAGAGCCCGCCGCTGATGAGCAGGGTGCCGGGGATGTCGAGGCGGGCGCCGGGGGTGGTGGACTCGGCGAGGCGCAGCCGGGCGAGCGGGATCAGGGCCAGGCCTATGGGCACGTTGAGCCAGAAGATCCACTGCCAGGAGATGTGTTCGGTGAGGCTGCCGCCGATGAGGGGGCCGCTGGCGACGGCGAGGCCGGTGACGGCACCGTAGATGCCGAGGGCCGTGCCGCGCCGGGCGGCGGGGACGGCGGCGGTGAGGAGGGTGAGCGTGAGCGGCATCATGACGGCGGCTCCCACGCCCTGCACGGCGCGTGCGGCGATGAGCGCGTCGATCCCGGGCGAGAGGGCGGCCGCGGCGGAGGCGCCGGTGAAGACGGCGAGGCCGGCGATGAACAGCCGGCGGCGGCCGAAGCGGTCGCCCAGGGCGGCGCCGGACATGAGGAGGACGGCGAAGGTGAGCGTGTAGGCGTTCACCGTCCATTCCAGCTCCTCCAGCCCGCCGCCGAGGTCCGCGCGGATGGCGGGGAGGGCGGTGGTCACGACCAGGTTGTCGAGTGCCGCCATGAAGCCGGCCACGCCGGTGAGGACGAGAGCCCAGACGGCGGGTCCGCGGAGCCTGGTGTCGACGTCTTGCGCGTGCACGATTCCCCCTGCGAGTCGAGTTGTTAGTTATCGCTGACTAACTTTTCTGCCCATGTGTATGCGCGCACGGTGGCGCGCATCCTTCACCTCTCCAGGCGGCCCGTGGTGCGGGCCTGCGGGTAGAACCCCTCCCACACCCGGTGCCCGGGCGGGAACCCCATCGCGGCCAGCGTGTTGATCAGCATTCCGTAGGCCATGAAGGTCGTCGTCTCCCGCGGGTCCGCACCCAGCGGCAGGTGGACCGTGTCCCAGAGCTCCATCCAGCCCTGGCGGACCAGCTCGCCGAGCTCGTGATCACCGGCCGCCTCGGCGGCGGCGACGGTGACGTACATCTGGAGCTGCATCTGGAGCTTGTCGGGATCCTCCGTGATCAGCCGGGTGTAGGCGTTGGCCATGGCGCGCTCGGCCGCTTCACCGCTCAGCCCCTCGACGGCGGCGGCGAACACCTCACGCGTGTCCCGCAGGCAGCGCTCCGACGCGGCCAGGAAGATCGCCTGCTTGTTGGGGAAGAGCCGGAAGAGGTACGGCTGCGACACTCCCACCCGCTTGGCGATCGTCTCGGTGGAGGTCCCGTAGTACCCACCCCGGGCGAACTCGTGCATCGCCGCCCGGATGACGCTCTCGCGCCGCTCCTCTGCGCTCATCCTTGCCATGCAACGAAGTTAGTACTCAATCACTAACTTGGTCAAGGGGTGCTGTGCGCCGCTCCCGGGCGGTGAGGGGGGGCGGGCAGTGAGGGTGGGCAGGCGGTGAGGGGGCGGGCGGTGAGGGGGCGGGCGGGCCGCCCCCTCGTACACGCAGGTGCCGGCCGCGCTCAGGCCAGCGCGACCACCGCGCGGGACATGCCGAGGACCTTCTGGCCCGCGCTCATGGCCGTCAGGTCGACCCGTACGCGGTTGTCGTCCAGCTTCGCCGCGACCTTGGCGGTGACCTCGATCAGCCCGCCCAGGCCGTCGTTCGGGACGACGACCGGCTTGGTGAAGCGCACGCCGTACTCGACCACCGCGCCCGGGTCGCCGGCCCAGTCGGTGACTACGCGGATCGCCTCGGCCATCGTGAACATGCCGTGCGCGATCACGTCCGGCAGCCCGACCTCCTTGGCGAACTTCTCGTTCCAGTGGATCGGGTTGAAGTCGCCGGAGGCGCCTGCGTACTGGACGAGCGTGGCGCGCGTCACCGGGAAGGACGCCGCGGGCAGCTCCGCGCCGACCTCGACGTCGGCGTACTTGATCTGCGCTGCCATGTCAGGCCTCCTCGGGGGCGCGGGAGACGAGCTTCGTCCAGGCCGTCACCACGTGCTCGCCGGTCTCGTCGTGAACCTCGCCGCGGATGTCGATGATGTCGTTGCCCGCGAGCGACTTCACGGCCTCGATGGTGGAGGTCACCGACAGGCGGTCACCGGCACGCACCGGGCGGGAGTACGCGAACTTCTGGTCGCCGTGCACGACGCGGCTGTAGTCCAGGCCCAGCTGCGGGTCCGCGACGACCTGGCCGGCCGCCTTGAAAGTGATCGCGAACACGAAAGTCGGCGGGGCGATCACATCGGAGTGACCGTAGGCCTTGGCCGCTTCGGGGTCGGTGTAGACGGGATTGGTGTCACCCACCGCGTCCGCGAATTCGCGGATCTTCTCCCGGCCGACCTCGTACGGATCGGTGGGCGGGTAGCTCCGCCCCACGAAGGACTGGTCGAGAGCCATGACTCACTACCTCCTGTTGAAGGGACACGAAACACACAGGGACAAAGACGGGAACGGGCACGGAAACGACACAAGGCCGCCCCCAATGAAGGGGACGACCTCATGACGGTGCCTGTATTCGAGACTTCGCTGGGGTCAGCGGGTCTCGCGGTGCGCGGTGTGCGAGTTGCAGCGCGGGCAGTGCTTCTTCATCTCCATGCGGTCCGGGTTGTTACGCCGGTTCTTCTTGGTGATGTAGTTCCGCTCCTTGCACTCCACGCAGGCCAGCGTGATCTTCGGGCGGACGTCGGTGGCAGCCACGTGAGTGCTCCTTGACGGACTATGGGACGGATGAACGCATAAAAGAGTAGCCGATCGGGAGACCGACCCCGCAATCGGCTACTGTGGGTAGCGGCGACCGGACTTGAACCGGTGACACAGCGATTATGAGCCGCTTGCTCTACCGACTGAGCTACGCCGCTTTGATGTGATCGGCTCCCCACCCGAGGGTGGGGAACCTCTCTCACCAGAGCCCCAATGCGGAATCGAACCGCAGACCTTCTCCTTACCATGGAGACGCTCTACCGACTGAGCTATTGGGGCGAGCGATGAAGACATTACACGGTTGCCCGCCGATCGCCCAAATCCTTTGCGGGAACAGGGCTCGGAGGGGGTTCCGCAGCCTCTCTCGATCAACTCGCAGGCCACTCCCACCCCACTTCTCCTGCGGTTTGTGCGCGGGCTCACACCGGACGGGCCGGCGCACGCCCCGGTGCGGGGCGCGGAGGACACGAGGGGAAACGCGGGCACGAGGGGAACGGAGGGGGTGCGGGGACGTGAGGGGCGCGAGGGGCACAGGGGGCACAGGGGGCATGAGGGGCGCGAGGGCGCGGAGGCACCGTGGCGCGGGGCACGGAGGCGCGGGGGCACCACACCGGTACGACTATTGCCCTCTTCTGCCCTCTTCCGTGAAGCGGAGTGCGCCGCGCCCTAGGCTCTGAGCACGCTGCGTGATCTTGGGCGCGGGCCGCGGGCCGCAGGCCGCGGCCACGGCCCCGGGGACCGCCCGAGCCACCGCAGGAGCGCGATGTCCGACAGCCAGCCGCAGCAGCCGCCCCACTCCCCCCGCAGCGGCAACGGCGGCGGCCACGGCAACGCGGCCGCCGCCGACGCCGGCACCCTGCTCCTCGCCGGGGCCCGCCTCACGGACGGCCGCACCGTCGACGTCCGCCTCGGCGCCGGCCGGATCCAGGCCGTAGGCACCACGGGCAGCCTCTCCTCCCCCGTGCTGTCCCGGGTGGACCTCAGCGGCTACCTGCTGCTCCCCGCCCCCGCCGAGCCCCACGCCCACGGGGACACCGCGCTGACCGCCGACAGCGACGGACCCGTCTCGTACGCCCCCGACGAGGTGCAGCGCCGCGCCACCGAGGCGGCCCTGCTCCAGCTCGGCCACGGCGCGACCGCCCTGCGCTCCCACGTACGCATCGGCGACATGCACGGTCTCGGCCCCATGGAGGCCGTGCTCCAGGCCCGGCGCTCGCTGCGCGGGCTCGCCGACCTGACCGCGGTGGCCGTCCCCCGGCTGCTGACCGGGGTGGCGGGGGCCGACGGGCTCGCCATGCTGCGGGACGCCGTCAAGATGGGCGCCTCGGTGATCGGCGGCTGCCCGGACCTGGACCCGGACCCGGCCGGCTTCCTCGAAGCCGTCCTGGGGCTCGCCGACGAGCACGGCTGCCCCGTGGACCTGCACACCGACGGTGGCGACCCGGCCCGTCTCGCCCGGCTCGCCTCCATGGCCGGCGGACTGCGCCCCGGGGTGACCGTCGGCCCGTGCGGCGGCCTGTCCCGGCTCCCGCTGGACGCGGCCGCCCGCGCCGCCGACCAGCTGGCCGCGGCCGGCGTACGAGTGACCTGCCTGCCCCAGGGCGACTGCGCGGCCCTGGAACGCCGCGGCCTGCGCACCGCCCCCGTACGCCTCCTGCGGGCCGCCGGCGTACGGGTCGCGGCCGGCAGCGGGGCCCTGCGGGACGCCGGGAACCCGGTCGGCCGCGGCGACCCGCTGGAGGCCGCGTACCTGCTGGCCTCCCAGGGCGGGCTGCGCCCCGCAGAGGCCTACGACTCCGTCAGCGCCTGCGCCCGGGAGGCCATGGGCCTGCCGGAGGTACGGGTGGAGGCAGGATTCCCCGCGGAGCTGCTCGCCGTGCGCGGCGACCGGATCGCGGGCGTGCTGTCCCTCGCGTACAGCCGGATCGTGATCCACCGCGGACGGGTGGTGGCACGTACGAGCGCCGTACGGGAGTACTGCGACTCCGCCGTCGCGGTGGCCCTGGACCTGCCCCGGCAGGGCCGCACGGAGCCGGGCGCCTGAGCGGGTGTCTTCCCGGGCGGGGGCGCCCGGCTCGTCGTACCGTCGGGGCATGCGCATCGTCATCGCGGGTGGACACGGTCGGATCGCGCTGCGGCTGGAGCGCCTGCTCGCCGCGCGCGGATACGAGGTCGCGGGCATCATCCGCGACCTCGAACAGGGTGACGACCTCAGGGAGGCGGGCGCCGAACCGGTGCTGTGCGACCTGGAGTCGGCCACGGTAGAGCACGTGGCGGGGATCCTGCAGGGCGCCGACGTGGCGGTGTTCGCGGCGGGCGCCGGCCCCGGCAGCGGCGCCGGGCGCAAGGACACGGTGGACCGGGGCGCGGCGGTGCTGTTCGCCGACGCGGCCGAACGGGCGCGTGTACGGCGCTTCCTGATGGTCTCTTCGATGGGGGCGGACGCCCATCACGAGGGCGACGAGGTCTTCGACGTCTACCTGCGGGCGAAGGGCGAGGCCGACGACCACGTGCGGACGCGGCTGGGTCTGGAGTGGACCGTCCTGCGTCCCGGCTCGCTGCTCGACGACGCCGGGACGGGGCAGGTCCGCCTGGAGGCGCGAACGGGCCGGGGAGCCGTGCCGCGCGACGACGTGGCGGCCGTGCTGGCCGAGCTGGTGGAGACGCCCGCGACGGCGGGCCTGACCCTGGAGCTGATCTCCGGCTCGACGCCGGTCGAGGTGGCCGTGAAGGACGTGGCGGGCAACTGACGGCCCGCGGGCATGCCTCTCCGCTGGGAGGCATGCCCGCGGGGAGCCGGCTGCGGGCCGGGCCGGCTCCCCGCCGACGGCTCAGAACGCCGCGTCCACCTTGTCGTCGGAGCGCCCGACGGAGTCCTGCCGGTAGCGGCTCTCGTAGGCGTCGCGGATCCGCTCGATGCGCACGCTGCGATCGTCGGCGTCCTTCTCCGGGTACAGCAGGACCACCTCGTAGGAGGCCTCGCGGACGATCCTGCCGTTCTCGCCGCGCCACTGGCCGTACCCGTCGTGGACGGTCAGCCCCTCGGGGAAGGCGGGGGTGATCTCCTGGTCCAGGAACCGCATGAACTCCCGCTCCGCGACCGGTCCCCCGCCGTCGGTCCGTTCGGTGCCGAAGTACAGCCGGGTCTCCCGGTAGGGCTCCCCCACGTCCGTGTGCAGGGCGGCTCCCATGAGAGCCGGGATCCCCGCGCCGAGCAGGGCCATGAGCACCCCGCCGCCGACCTTCCCCCGCGTGTCAGATGTCCACTTCACCCCCGGTGAACGACGGGAGACCCCCGACGATGCGGCCGCCACCCGCCACACCCCGTCCAGGCGTACGAAAGAACCCCCGTCCACTGCGTTTCCGCAGATGAACGGGGGTTCCACTCGCGTGGCGGCGCCAGGATTCGAACCTGGGTAGGCTAAGCCGACGGATTTACAGTCCGCTCCCATTGGCCACTCGGGCACACCGCCATGGGATGTCACCTTCGATCACCGCTCGTCCGCGGTTCTCCCTGGCAACGACGTAAACGATACCTGATGACCGGGGGTGCTTCGCCACCGGATTGATCAGCGCCGCGGGTGGGTGTGGTGGCTAGTGCTGTGACCGGAAAGGTTCACCGGGGCACGGCGCCCGGCACGGCACCTCGCCGCGTTGTCGGACCACTCAAGTACGTCCAGTACGAGACGTGGCCCTCCGCCTTGCGATGCACCGCACCGGACACCGCGACCCGGCAAACCTTTCCGGTCACNTCCAGTACGAGACGTGGCCCTCCGCCTTGCGATGCACCGCACCGGACACCGCGACCCGGCAAACCTTTCCGGTCACAGCACTAGGCTTTGCCGAGCGGTCCGGGGTTGTCCGGCCGCGCCCTCCGGGGCGATCGCAATCGACTTCAAGGAGCCACAGCACATGGCCGACTCCAGTTTCGACATCGTCTCGAAGGTCGAGCGGCAGGAGGTCGACAACGCCCTCAACCAGGCCGCCAAGGAGCTCTCGCAGCGCTACGACTTCAAGGGCACCGGCGCCACCATCGCCTGGTCCGGCGAGAAGATCCTGATGGAGGCGAACTCCGAGGAGCGCGTCAAGGCCGTCCTGGACGTCTTCGAGACCAAGCTGGTCAAGCGCGGGATCTCGCTCAAGGCGCTGGACGCCGGCGAGCCGCAGCTGTCCGGCAAGGAGTACAAGATCTTCGCCACGATCGAGGAGGGCATCTCCCAGGAGAACGCCAAGAAGGTCGCGAAGATCATCCGTGACGAGGGTCCGAAGGGCGTCAAGGCCCAGGTCCAGGGCGACGAGCTGCGCGTCAGCTCCAAGAGCCGCGACGACCTCCAGGCCGTCCAGGCCCTCCTCAAGGGCAAGGACCTGGACTTCGCGATCCAGTTCGTGAACTACCGCTGACCCGAGGTCCGCGACCTGTCACCACGCCGGCCCGGCGGTCCTCACCGACCGCCGGGCCGCGGTGGTTGAGGGGTGCGTGGGGTGCGTGTGCCGGGCGCGTGCGGCGCGCGCGCTGCCGCGGGCTTCCGTGGGCACTTGGGGGGTGTGGAGTGCGCCCGGCACGGTGGTGGCATCACATCACCGCGTGGCAGGGGGTTCTCGCATGCCTGGGGCCGGCACGTTTCGCGAAGACTTCGCGGCGTCCGTCGTCGTCGCACTGGTCGCCATCCCCCTGTGCGTGGGGGTGGCGGTCGCCTCCGGAGTGCAGGCCGAGCTGGGCATCGTCACCGGGGTGGTCGGGGGGCTGGTCACCGGCTGGTTCCGCGGGAGCTCGCTGCAGGTGAGCGGGCCCGCCGCCGGGCTCACCGTGCTCGTCTACGAGGCGCTGCAGACGCACGGCGCGGCCGCCCTCGGGGTGCTGGTGCTGGCCGCCGGCGCACTGCAGCTGGGCATGGGGGTGCTGCGGCTCGGGCGGTGGTTCCGGGCGATCTCCGTGGCCGTCGTGCACGGGATGCTGGCCGGCATCGGGCTCGTACTGATCTCCGGGCAGCTCTACGCCCTGGGCGACGCGGACGCTCCCGGGCAGACCCTGGCGAAGCTGGGCGGGGTGCACGGGCTCGCGGCCCGGGCCGACTGGGCGGCGGTGCTGCTCGGGGTCGGGACCATCGCCGTCATGGTCGTCTGGCGCCGGGTGCCCGCCCGCCTGCGGCTGCTGCCGGGCGCCCTGGTCGGGGTGGCCGCCGCCGCCACCGTGGCCGGCCTGCTCCGGCTGCCTGTCGAGAAGGTGCGGGTGACGGGGGTTCTGGAGGCCGTTTCGCCGCCCGCCTGGGGCGAGTTCGGGGTGCTGGCCTCCTTCGGCGCGGCCGGGACGGTGATCGCGCTGGCACTGATCGCCTCCGCCGAGACCCTCTTCAGCGCGGCCGCCGTGGACCGGATGCACGACGGGCCCCGGACGGAGTACGACCGGGAACTGATCGCCCAGGGCGTCGGCAACAGCGTCTGCGGGCTGCTCGGGGCACTCCCGATGACCGCGGTGATCGTCCGCAGCGCCGCCAACGTGGAGGCCGGGGCGCGCACCCGTGCGGCCCGGGTGATGCACGGCGCCTGGCTGCTGCTCTTCGCCGTGGCCTTCCCTCAGGTGCTGGAGGCCGTGCCGCTGGCCGCACTGGCCGGGGTGCTCCTGTACGCGGGGTGGAAGCTGCTGCCGGTCAGGGCGGTGGCCGCACTGTGGCGCACGCACCGGGGCGAGGCGGTGGTGCTGGTCACCACGGCCTGCGCGATCGTCGTCACCAACCTGTTCGAGGGGGTGCTGATCGGGCTGGGGCTGGCCATCGCCAAGGCGGCCTGGGAGACCTCCCACGTGCACGTCGAGGAGGTGTGGCAGGACGAGGAGCTGTGCGTGCGGGTCATCGGGAACGCCAGCTTCCTGCGGCTGCCCAAACTGCTCGACGCGCTGGACGCGCTGCCGCACGACCGGCCGGTGCGGCTCGACCTGAGCGGTCTGCGCCACCTCGACCACGCCTGCCTGACGGCCCTGGAGGGATGGGAGCGCACCAGGACGCCGCTGCCCGGTAGGGAGGGCGTCACCTAGCCCGGTTACCCTCCGCCCGTGGAGAACGAGCTGAAGCGCACTCTGGGGGTTTCCGACGCGGTCGTCGTCGGGCTCGGCGCGATGGTCGGCGCCGGGGTCTTCGCGGCCTTCGCCCCGGCCGCCCGGGCCGCGGGCGGGGCGCTGCTCGCCGCCCTCGCCGTGGCGGCCGTGGTGGCCTACTGCAACGCGCACTCCTCGGCGCGGCTGGCCGCCCGCTATCCGGCCTCCGGCGGCACCTACGTGTACGGGCGGGAGCGGCTCGGGCCCTTCTGGGGCTTTCTGGCCGGCTGGGGGTTCGTGATCGGCAAGACCGCGTCCTGCGCGGCGATGGCACTGACGGTGGGTGCCTACGTATGGCCCGGGCGGGAGCACGCCGTGGCCGTGGCGGCGGTGGTGGCGATCACCGCCGCGGGCTACGGCGGTGTGCAGAAGTCCGCCCGGATCGCCCGGCTGATCGTGGCGGCGGTCCTCGCGGTCCTGGCCGCGGTGGTCGTGGTGTGCCTGTCCTCGGGGACGACGGAACCGGAGCCTCCGGGCGCGTCGGACTGGACTCTCTTCGGGCTGCTGCAGGGCGCCGGCCTGCTGTTCTTCGCCTTCGCGGGCTATGCGCGGATCACCACTCTGGGCGAGGAGGTGCGTGACCCGCAACGGACGATCCCGCGGGCGGTGCCGCTCGCGCTGGGGATCGCCCTGCTGGTGTACGCGGCGGTGGGCGTGGCGGTGCTGTCGGTGCTCGGTGTGGAGGCGCTGGCGGGGTCGTCGGCCCCGCTGGCCGACGCGGTCCGGGCGGCGGGGGCGCCGCAACTGGCGCCGGTGGTGCGGGTGGGTGCGGCCCTGGCCGCGCTGGGCTCGCTGCTGGCGCTCGTGCTCGGGGTGTCGCGGACCGCGCTGGCGATGGCCCGGGACGGCCATCTCCCGCGCGCGCTGGCCGCCGTCCATCCCCGGCATCAGGTGCCGCACCACGCCGAGCTCACGGTGGGTGCGGTCGTGACGGTGCTCGCGGCCACCGCCGATCTGCGGGGCGCGATCGGTTTCTCCTCCTTCGGGGTGCTCGCCTACTACGCGATCGCGAACGCTTCCGCGTGGACTCTCGATTCAGCTGTCAAGGGGCGGGCCGTGGCGGCGGTCGGGCTGTCCGGCTGTGTGGTGCTGGCGTGTGCGCTGCCTCTCGCGTCGGCGGTCGCGGGGGCCGCGGTGCTGGCCGTGGGCGTGGTGGCCTACGGGGTGCGGAGCCGGTTCAGATCCGGGATCTGAACTCCGCCCAGGGCGCCAGTTCCAGGTCGTAAGTGTCCCCCGCATCCGATTCCTCGCAGAACCAGGCGGTTCCGTCGAGCCAGCCACGCAGCCAGTCCGCCAGGCCGGCGGTGTCGACGGACCAGGCGAGGTCCGGCTCGCCCGGGTTGGGGTCGAACAACAGGACCTGGGCGGTGCCGGATCTGCAGTCGACGCAGGCGTACATGGCGCAGCCGAAGTCGGCGACGGGCAGGACCCCCTCGGGCCAGCGCCACCCGGATCCGCGCTGGGCCCGGTAGGCCCCGACGGCCTCACGCAGGGACAACAGGCCCTGCTCCGGGCCGAATCCGCCGTCCCCCACGCGCGTGTAGAGCAGGGCGAGCAGGGGCGGCAGCGGGAAGCCCAGTATGCCCTCGGCGCGGGCGATCTCCCCGGCGTCCAACGGCGCCGGCAGGGGCTTTCCGCGTCCGCGTGCGGAGTTGCGCGCGCGGCGTGCGACTTGCTGCAGCAACTGCTCGGTCTCGTTCATGCATTCATGGTGACGTACGCCACTGACAACTCGCCGGCCCTGTGGACAACTGCGCCGCGGACGGGCCTGGCCCGTCCGCGGCGCGGTGTCGAAGTGGGATGTCCGGTGCTGTCAGCGGGAGGCGAACGGGGCGTCCGTCGGGACGATTTCGCGGCCGAGCGGCAGCAGGGAGAGGGGGACCATCTTGAAGTTGGCGATGCCGAACGGGATGCCGATGATCGTGACGCAGAGGGCGATGCCCGTGACGATGTGGCCGAGGGCCAGCCACCAGCCCGCCAGCACCAGCCACAGGACGTTGCCGATGCAGGACGGGGCCCCCGCGTCGTGGCGCTCGACGGTGGTGTAGCCGAAGGGCCAGAGGGCGTAGACGGCGATACGGAAGGCGGCGATGCCGAACGGGATGCCGATGATGGTGATGCAGAGGAGCACACCGGCGAGCAGATATCCCAGGAACAGCCAGATGCCGCTGAGGATGAGCCAGATGACGTTCAGGATTGTCTTCATTGGCGGCGGCCTGCCATCTGTTCGAGCCGGGCGATGCGCTCGGCCATCGGAGGGTGGGTGGAGAACATCTTGGTGAGGCCCGCACCTGGCCGGAACGGGTTGGCGATCATCATATGGCTCGCCGTTTCCAGGCGTGGTTCCGGCGGCAGCGGGAGCTGCTTGGTCCCCGCGTCCAGCTTGCGCAGGGCGCTGGCCAGGGCGAGCGGGTCACCGGTGAGCTGGGCTCCGGAGGCGTCGGCCTCGTACTCGCGGGAGCGGCTGATGGCCAGCTGGATCACCGAGGCCGCCAGTGGGCCCAGGATCATGATCAGCAGCATGCCGAGCAGGCCGGGGCCCTCGTCGTCGTCCGACCGGCCGAGGGGGATGAGCCAGGCGAAGTTCACCAGGAACATGATCACCGAGGCGAGGGCGCCGGCCACCGACGAGATGAGGATGTCGCGGTTGTAGACGTGGCTGAGCTCGTGGCCGATGACCCCGCGCAGTTCCCGCTCGTCGAGGATACGCAGGATGCCCTCGGTGCAGCAGACCGCGGCGTTGCGCGGGTTGCGGCCGGTGGCGAAGGCGTTCGGGGCCTCGGTGGGCGAGATGTAGAGGCGGGGCATGGGCTGGCGCGCGGAGGTGGAGAGCTCGCGCACCATGCGGTAGAGCTGGGGAGCCTCGAATTCGCTGACGGGGCGGGCGCGCATCGCGCGTAGAGCCAGCTTGTCGCTGTTCCAGTACGCGTAGGCGTTCGTCCCGAGTGCGACGAGGACGGCCACGATCAGGCCGGTGCGTCCGAAGAAGCTGCCGATGAGGATGATGAGTGCGGACAGCCCGCCGAGGAGTACGGCGGTCTTGAGCCCGTTGTGCCGGCGGTGCACGGTACGCCCTCCAAGTGGTGCGGCAGGGGAGCCCGTCATGGATCTGAGGGTCTACGGTCCAGTGGACCCTCCCTTCCTGGTCAACGCGAGGTGAGGGCGTCTGGTTCCCAGGGCGTGCCGGGGCGGCGGCCCTTCGCCGCCCCCTCGGCGGGGCGGCGGGGCCGCTGCGGGCGTTGCTCCGGACGGGCGAGCGCCCGGGAAGGGGCTACTGCGTGAAGAGGCTCCCCGACGCGACGCGCAGGACGAGCTGCGGGGCGCCGGAAAGAACGACCGCGGTGATCGCGGTCGCGACGATGGCCGCCGCGACCGGCCAGGGGGCCTTCGTACGGGCCTGGGCGCCCGGTGCGCCCTCGGGCGCGCGGAAGAGCAGCGCCGTCCACCGCAGGTAGTAGTAGAGGGCGATGACGACATTGATCGCCATGAGCACGGCCAGCCAGCCGAGGCCCGCGTCGACGGCGGACTGGAAGACGGTGACCTTGGCGAAGAGCCCGATGATGCCCGGCGGCAGACCGGCCAGGCAGAGCAGGAAGAAGGCCAGGGACAGCGCGGCGAGCGGGCGCTCGGCGTACAGGCCGCGGTAGTCGCCGATGCGGTGGAGCGGCTTCGTGCGGGCGACAAGGGCGGCCACGGCGAAGGCGCCGAGGTTCACGGCGGCGTACATGAGGGCGTAGGCGAGGGTGGAGCCGATCTGGTCGCGCTCGGTGTACGCGGCCGCGGCGATCGGGACCAGGAGGTAGCCGGCCTGGCCGACCGAGGACCAGGCGAGCAGCCGTACGGCGCTGTTCGGGCGGTCCGCGGACTGCCGTACGGCGGCGGCGTTGCCGAGGGTCATGGTGAGCGCGGCGAGGACGGCGACGGCAGGGCCCCAGACCTGCGAGTACGCGGGGAAGGCGATCACCGTGACAAGGATGAGGCCGGTGAAGCCCACGGCCTTGCCGATCACGGAGAGGTAGCCGGCGATGGGCAGGGGGGCTCCGACGTAGGTGTCGGGGACCCAGAAGTGGAAGGGGACGGCCGCGGTCTTGAAGGCGAAGCCGACGAGGGTGAGCGCGACACCGGCCATGGCGAGGGTGTCGAGCTGCCCGGGGACGTCCTCCAGGCGGTCCGCGACCTGGGTGAGGTGCAGCGATCCGGTGACGGCGTAGACGAAGCTGACGCCCATCAGGGACACGGCGGTCGCGGTGACGGACGACAGGAAGAACTTCAGGGCGGCCTCGGAGGAGAGCCGGTCGCCGCGGCGCATGCCCACGAGCGCGAAGGCGGGCAGGGAGGCGACCTCCAGGGCGACGATCAGGGTGGCCAGGTCTCGGGAGGCGGGCAGCAGGGCGGCGCCGGCGGCGGAGGAGAGCAGCAGGAACCAGTACTCGCCGGCGGGCATCCGGGTGTCACGGACGGCGGTGACCGACAGGAGCGCGGTGAGCAGGGCGCCGGCCAGCACCAGGAACTGGACGACCACGGTGAAGCCGTCGGCGACGTAGCTGCAGGCCTCCGGGTCGGCGGTGAGGCAGAAGGTGGAGCGGTCTCCGGCGCGCAGCGGCAGCAGGGTGGCGGTCGCGGCGGCGAGGCCGGCCACGGAGATCCAGCCGAGGGCGGGCTTGTGGCGCTCGGCGACGAAGAGGTCGGCGACGAGGACGGCCAGGCCGACGACGGCGGTGATCACCACGGGTGCGATGGCGAGCCAGTCGACGGACTGGACGAGGCTGGGGGTGTCGGCCGCGAGGACCGTCAGGGCCGTCATGAGGTGCCTCCTGCGAGGAGCTGCTGGACGGCCGGGTCGGTGAGGCCGAGGAGGAGCGCGGGCCACAGGCCGGCGAGGACGGTGAGGGCGACGAGCGGGGTCCAGGCGGCGAACTCGTAGCGGTGGACGTCCGCGACGGTGAGCTCGGGGCCGGCCTTCGGGTCGCCCATGCAGACGCGCCGTACGACGACCAGCAGGTAGGCGGCGGTGAGCAGGGTGCCGAGCGCGCCGACGGCGGTGTACGTGAGGAACGCGGGGCGGGACAGGCCCTCGGCAGGGTCGAACGCGCCGAAGAGGGCCAGCATCTCGCCCCAGAAGCCGGCCAGGCCGGGCAGGCCGAGGGAGGCGACGGCGGCGAAGGCGAGGAGGGCGCCGAAGCGGGGGGCGCGGCCGTAGAGGGCGGCGCCGGTGGCTCCGGCGAGGGTGTCGAGATCGGCGGTGCCGTAGCGGTCCTTGAGGGCGCCGACCAGGAAGAAGAGGAGGCCGGTGATCAGGCCGTGGGCGATGTTGGCGAAGAGGGCGCCGTTGACGCCGGTGGGGGTCATGGACGCGATGCCGAGGAGGACGAAGCCCATGTGGCCGACGGAGGAGTAGGCGATGAGGCGCTTGAGGTCGCCCTTGTTCCCCTTGCGGGCCAGCGCGAGGCAGGCGAGCGATCCGTAGACGATGCCGACGACGGCGAAGGCGCCCAGGTAGGGGGCGAAGGCGGCCATCCCGTCGGGGGTGACGGGGAGCAGGATGCGGACGAACCCGTACGTGCCCATCTTGAGCAGGACGCCGGCCAGCAGGACGGATCCGACGGTGGGGGCGGCGGTGTGGGCGTCGGGCAGCCAGGTGTGCAGGGGCCACATCGGGGTCTTCACGGCGAGGCCGAGGCCGATGGCCAGGACGGCCAGCAGCTGCGTGGTACGGGACAGTTCGCGGCCGTTGTCAGTGGCGAGTGCCACCATGTCGAATGTGTCCGCCGTCACACCGATGAGGAGGAGGCCGAGCAGCATGACGACCGAGCCGAGCAGTGTGTAGAGGATGAACTTCCAGGCGGCGGCCTGCCGCTGGGCACCGCCCCAGCGGGCGATGAGGAAGTACATCGGGATGAGGACCATCTCGAAGGCGAGGAAGAAGAGCAGCAGGTCGAGAACGGCGAAGGTCGCGAGGGTGCCGGACTCGAGTACGAGGAGCAGTGCGACGAAGGCCTTCGGGGAAGGGCCCGCGGGCAGCTTGAAGTAGCTGTAGAGCGCGCAGAGGAAGAACAGCAGCGCGGTCATCACGAGGAGGGGGAGCGAGATGCCGTCGACACCGAGGTGGATCCGGACGTCCAGCGCCGGGATCCAGCTGATGTCCGTCGTCGCCTGGAAGCGGGCGGGGGCGTCGTGGTCGAAGCCGAGGGCGAGGGCGATCGCCGCGGCGAGGATCACGCCGGTCACGGTCACGCCGTGCCGGAGCACGGCCTGCTCGGGGCTGCGGCCCTTGAGGCCGGGCGGGGCCGGCAGGAGGGCCGCGACGGCGCCGAGGAGCGGTGCGGCCACGAGGAACGCCAGAAGGAACTGCATCACGGACGGGCTGATATCAATCACGGCTGACTCACGGCTCACGATCCGGCGTTGACGTTGGCGAGGACGGCGGTGGCGATCGCCAGGACCACGGCGCCGGCGAGCAGGGCGCTCAGGTAGCTCTGCACGTTGCCGGTCTGGGCGCGGCGTACGAGGCCGCCGAGCAGCCGGGTGCCGCTGCCCGCGCCGCGGACGTAGGTGTCCACGACCTCGCGGTCGAGGAAGCCGACGAGGCGGGCGGCGGCGCGGACGGGGCGCACGAAGAGCCGGTCGTAGAGGGCGTCCAGGTGGAATCCGTCGGCGGCGTGGCGGTGCAGGGGGCCCAGGAGGGCCCGGCCGGGGTCGGCGGCGGGACCCGCCGGGACGGCGGGGTGCTCGTGGGTGACCTCCGCGACCTCGGGCGTCTCGGCCGCGGACTCGGCCGCCGCGGTGGCCGCGGACACCGTGGCGGCCACGGCGGCGGGCTGCTCGGCGGCGGTGGCACGGCGGGCGGGTCCGGCGGCGGGGGCCGAGGCGGCCCTGGCCGTGGCCCGCTGCCAGAGGGCGTAGGTGAGCATCGCGCCGAGGAGGGCGGCGCCCGTGCCGAGGACCGATGTGGCCACGGTCGGGGTGAGGGCCCTGCCGTCGAACCAGTCGGCGAGGGAGTCCGCCGCGAGGCCGAAGGCGACCGACGGAACGGCGAGCAGCCACAGCACGCCGGTCATGGCGAGGGGCTCCTTGCCGTGGTCGGGGGCGGGGGTGCCCCGGCCGCGGAAGGCCATCAGCCACAGGCGGGCGGCGTAGGCGGCGGTGAGCAGGGCGGTGAGCACGCCGGAGATCAGCACCAGCCAGCCGGCGGCGCTGGGAGCGAGGTCCGAGTGGCCGGTGGCGGTCTGCTCGGCGGCGACGAGGACGGCTTCCTTGGAGAAGAAGCCGGCGAAGGGCGGGATGGCGGCGAGCGCGAGCAGCGCGATCGTCATCGTCCAGAAGGCGTCGGGAATGCGCTTGGCCAGGCCGTCCATCCGGGACATGGCGGCCAGGGAGTTCGTACCGGCGGCGTGGATGATCACGCCCGCACCCAGGAAGAGGAGCGCCTTGAAGGCGCCGTGGGACAGGAGGTGGAAGACGGCGGCACCGCGGTCGCCGACGGCCAGGGCGCCGGTCATATAGGCGAGCTGGCCGATCGTGGAGTAGGCGAGGACCCGCTTGATGTCGTCCTGGGCGAGGGCGGCGAGGGCGGAGCCGACCATCGTGACGGCCGCCATGACGGCCATGACGACCAGTGCGGCGGCGGAGGCCGCGAAGACGGGCAGGAGGCGGGCGATGAAGTAGACACCGGCGGCGACCATCGTCGCGGCGTGGATCAGCGCGGAGACGGGGGTGGGGCCGGCCATCGCGTCGGGGAGCCAGGTGTGCAGCGGGAACTGCGCGGACTTGCCCGCGACGCCGGCGAGCAGGAGCAGTGCGATCAGCGTGGGGTGGTCGAGTCCGCCGGCGGCGACGGTCCCGAGGATCTTCGTGATCCGGAAGGAGCCGGCGTCGGTGGCGAGCGCGAAGAGACCGATCAGGAAGGGGACGTCGCCGAGCTTGGTGACGAGGAAGGCCTTCAGGGAGGCGGAGCGGGCCGCTTCGGTCTCCCAGTAGTGGCCGACGAGGAAGTAGGAGCAGATGCCCATGACTTCCCAGCCGACCAGCAGCACCATCAGGTCGCCCGAGTAGACGACGAGCAGCATGGCGGAGGTGAACAGGGAGACGAGAGCGGCGTACGACGGGTAGCGCGGGTCCTCACGGAGGTACGCCGTGGAGTAGAGCTGTACGCAGGTGGCGACGACCCCGACCAGGACGGCGACCAGTGCGGCGAAGCCGTCGATGTAGAGCGAGAGGTCGATCGGCACCGAGCCGGTCGGGGTCAGCTCGGTCGCGGTGCTGATCGGCTGTCCGCCGCCCTGGCGGACGGCGACGGTCACGGCCAGTACGGCGGCGGCGAGCGTCGGCAGGATCGCGAGGGGGCGGACGAATCCGGGGGCGGTGCGGCCGAGGAGCAGGCCCGCCACCGCGCCCAGGAAGGGGAGCAGCGGGACGAGGACGGCGAGGGTCGTGGTGCTCACGCGGCGACCTCCGGCCGGGCGGTGCTGGTGGTGTCTGCGGTGCTGTCGCCGGTGGCGTTCGGGTCGGGCTCGTGGCCCTCGGCGGTGTCGCGCAGGCGGTCGACGTCCGAGGTACCGCGGTTGCGGTAGACCATCAGCACGATCGCGAGGCCGATGCCGATCTCGGCGGCGGCGATGGCGATGGTGAAGAGGGTGAGGGCCTGGCCGGCGTGCAGGGTGTCGCGCAGCCAGACGTCGAAGGCCACCAGGTTGAGGTTGACGGCGTTGAGCATCAGCTCGACGGACATCAGGACCAGGATGGCGTTGCGGCGGGCGAGCACTCCGTACAGGCCCGTGCAGAAGAGGAGCGCCGCGAGCACGGCGGGGTAGGCGAGGTGCATCAGCGCTTCCCCTTGTCACGGGCGTCGGCGTCACCGGCGTCACCGGCGTCGGCGGGGTCGTTGCGGCGGGACAGCACGATGGCGCCGATCAGGGCGGCGAGGAGGAGGACGGAGAGCGCCTCGAAGGGCAGCACCCAGTGCTGGAAGAGGATCTCGCCGGAGACCTTGGTGGAGCCCTGGACCGGCCCGTCGAGGTCGATCCAGGTGGTGCGGAAGGCGTCGACGACCACCCAGACCAGGGCGACGGCAGCGACGACGGCGACGCCGAGGGCGATCGGGCGGTTGCCGGAGTCGGCGTCCGGGGAGCGGCCGATGGGGGCCTTGGTGAGCATCAGTCCGAACAGGAGGAGGACGATCACGGAACCGAGGTAGATCAGGACCTGGACCCAGGCGATGAACTCGGCGGTGAGCAGCAGGTACTCGACGGCGATGCCGCCGAGGGTGACGACCAGCCAGAGGGCGGCGTGCACCAGTTGCCTGGTGGTGACCGTGACGAGGGCCGCGCCGAGGGTGGCGAGGCCCACGAGGAGGAAGGCGATCTCGACGCCGGTCGGGGACAGGAAGCCGGGCCCGGTGGTGGCGGCTGCGGCCAGGGTGGCGGCGGGGGTCACGCGTCTGACTCCGGGGTCGGGGTGGTCGGCGGTTCGTTCTCGGCCGCCCGGGAGGCGGCTTCGGCTGCGGCGGCGGCCGCAGCGGCTGACGCTGCCGCTTCGGCCTTCTCCACCGCCTTGCGGGCGGCGGCGATCTCCTTGGGTTCCTCGGCGGCCGGGTCCAGGGCGGGCGGGGCCGGGACGGTCCACATCCACTCGCGGAGTTTGTCCCGCTCATGGGTCAGCTCGTGGATGTCGGTCTCCGCGTACTCGAACTCCGGCGACCAGAAGAGGGCGTCGAAGGGGCACACCTCGATGCAGATACCGCAGTACATGCAGAGGGAGAAGTCGATGGCGAAGCGGTCGAGCACGTTGCGGCTGCGCTCGCGGCCACCGGGGGTGGAGGCGGGGACCGTCTCCTTGTGGGAGTCGATGTAGATGCACCAGTCGGGGCACTCACGGGCGCAGAGCATGCAGACCGTGCAGTTCTCCTCGAACAGGCCGATGACCCCGCGGGAGCGGGGCGGGAGTTCGGGCTGGACGTCGGGGTACTGGGCCGTGTGCGAGCGCTTCGTCATCGTGCGCAGTGTGACGGCCAGGCCCTTGGCGAGGCCGGATCCGGGGATGGGCATTACTGGATCGCCACCTTCACGATGCCGGTGAGCGCGATCTGGGCGAGCGCGAGCGGGATGAGTGTGGTCCAGGCGAGCTTCTGGAGCTGGTCCTCGCGCAGGCGCGGGTAGCTCACGCGGAGCCAGATCACGACGAAGGCGAGGACCGCGGTCTTGAGCAGGGTCCAGACCCAGCCGAGGTCCTCGGCGCCGAAGGGGCCGTGCCAGCCGCCGAGGAAGAGGACGGTGGTGAGGAAGCAGAGGACGACGATGCCGGCGTACTCGGCGAGCAGGAAGAGCGCGAAGCGCAGGCCGGTGTACTCGGTGTACGCGCCGAAGATGATCTCGGAGTCGGCCACGGGCATGTCGAAGGGGGGCCGCTGGAGTTCGGCGAGGCCGGCGGTGAAGAAGACGAGCGCGCCGACGATCTGCCAGGGCAGCCACCACCACTCGAAGGCCTCCACGATGCCGGGGAGGGAGACCGTCCCGGCGGCCATCGCCACGGAGGCGGCGGCGAGCAGCATGGGGAGTTCGTAGGCGAGCAGCTGGGCGGCGGTGCGGAGGCCGCCGAGCAGGGAGAACTTGTTCGCGGAGGCCCAGCCGGCCATGAGGGAGCCGAGGACTCCGACGCCCATGACGGCGAGTACGAAGAACACTCCGGCGTCGATGACCTGGCCGACCGCGCCCTCGCCCGGGCCGATGGGGATGGCGAGGAGGACGAGGAGGTACGGCAGCAGGGCGACGGCGGGGGCCAGCTGGAAGATCCGGCGGTCGGCGCCCGCGGGGACGACGTCCTCCTTCTGCGCGAACTTCACTCCGTCGGCGACGAGCTGGGCCCAGCCGTGGAAGCCGCCGGCGTACATGGGGCCGAGGCGGCCCTGCATGTGGGCCATCACCTTGTGCTCGGTCTGCCCGACGACGAGCGGGAGCACGAGGAAGACGGCGAAGACGACGATCAGCCGCAGGGCGACGTCGAGGACGTCGTTCACGCGTCGCCTCCGTTGTCGGTGGTGGGGTGGTCGGTCTCGGGGGACGGGGATTTCCCGGGCCCGGCCTTCGGGGCGGTCTCGGGGGCCGGCTCGTCGAAGGCGGGCTTCGGGTCGTGCCAGGGGGCGTCAGAGCTGCGGGGTGCCGTGCGGCGCGGTGCGCGCGGCGCGGGCTCCGCGGCCGGAGCCGCGTCGGTGGCCTGGCTGGCGGAGCCGTCCGCCGCCGAGCGGGTGCGGCGCGGCGGGCGCGGCGCGGCTTCGGGAACCTCTGTGGCCGGAGCGGCCTCCGCGGCCTGGCCGGCCGAGCCGTCGTCGGCGGCGGCGGCGGAGCGGGCGGGGCGGGCCGGGGCTTCGGGGGCGTCCGCGGCAGCGGCGTCAGCCGCCTGGCTCGCGGAACCGTCCGCCGCCGAGCGGGTACGGCGCGGCGGGCGCGGCGCGGCTTCGGGAACCTCTGTGGCCGGAGCGGCCTCCGCGGCCTGGCCGGCCGGGCCGTCCGCCGCCGAGCGGGTGCGGCGGGCCGGAGCGTCCGCCTGCGGGGCCGTCTGCGCGGCCTGGGTCGCCGAGCCTTCGGCCACCGAGCGGGTGCGGCGGACGGGGGCGCCCTCGCGCGGAGCGCGGGCCGCTGCACCGGCCGCTCCCGCGGCGCGCGGGGTGCGGGCCGGGCGGGCCGGGGCGGGCGGGAGCTGGCCCTTCATCGGGCCCCAGTCGTTGGGGTCCGGCACACCGGGCGGCAGCATCTGACGGCGCTTCGGGGCGTCGGGGTCGTGGGCCTCGCCCGGTTCCTTCGCACCCGGCCAGGCCTTCGCGACGCGCGCGGCCAGCACGAAGTCCTTGCGCAGCGGGTGCCCCTCGAAGTTCTCCGGGAGCAGGAGGTGCACCAGGTGCGGGTGGTCGGTGAAGGTGATCCCGAACATCTCGAACGTCTCGCGCTCGTGCCACTCCGCCCCCGCGTAGACGGCGACGGCCGACGGCAGGGAGGGGGCGCTGTGCGGAACGGTCGTGCGCAGCAGGAGCCGGCGTACCCGGTGGTTCTCCAGCGAGGCGACGTGCGCGCAGACCCGCAAGCCGGTGCCGGGCTCGTCCACGGCGCTCAGCCAGTCGAAGTACGTGCAGCCCAGTTTGTCCCGGGCGATCTCCAGGGCGGAGATCCAGCTGCCCACGGGCACGTCCACGGTGAGGACGTCGTAGGAGAGCTCGGCGACGGCCTCGGCACCGAAGACCGTCGGGGCGGCGTCGGGAAGGGAGTCGTAGAGGTTCACGCGCCGGCCTCCCGGGCGGGCGCGGGCGGGGGCGTGACCAGGCCGCTGGTGAGCTGGGAGACGGACGGGCCCGCGGCGTACCGCTCGGCCAGCGACTCGCGGGCGATCTTCTCCTGGAGCTTGAGGATGCCCTGGAGGAGCGCCTCCGGCCGGGGCGGGCAGCCGGGCACGTAGACATCGACGGGGATGATCTGGTCGACGCCCTTCGTCACCGAGTACGAGTCCCAGTACGGGCCGCCGCAGTTGGAGCAGGCGCCGAAGGAGATGACGTACTTCGGCTCCGGCATCTGCTCGTAGAGC
Source organism: Streptomyces yangpuensis (assembly GCF_001005295.1). Classification (GTDB taxonomy): domain Bacteria; phylum Actinomycetota; class Actinomycetes; order Streptomycetales; family Streptomycetaceae; genus Streptomyces; species Streptomyces yangpuensis. The sequence continues at coordinate 395,283 of NZ_LBMK01000005.1, forward strand.
CGCTTGACGGCGGGGGCCATCTTGTCCGTGACGGTGCCCGAGACGATCATCAGGTCGGCCTGGCGCGGACCCGGCGCGAAGGGGATGACCCCGAGCCGGATGAAGTCGTGCCGGGCCATCGACGCGGCGATGAACTCGATCGCGCAGCAGGCGAGGCCGAAGTTGAAGACCCACAGGCTGTACCGGCGGCCCCAGTTCAGGACCACCTTCATCGGTTCCGGGGCCAGACGGGAGAGGACTCCGAGGCGCTTGGGCTCCGGGAGCAGCTCCGGCTGAGGTGTCACGTCCATTCGAGGACGCCCTTCTTGTACGCATAGAGCAGGCCGACGGCCAGGAAGCCCAGGAAGATGAACATCTCGACCAGGGTCGTGGCGCCGTAGCCGGCGGCGGCGAACACCGTCGCCCACGGGAACAGGAAGATCGAGTCGACGGCGAAGATGACGTAGAGGAAGGCGTAGACGTAGTAGCGGACCTGGGTGTGTGCCCAGCCCTCGCCGACGGGGTCCACGCCGCACTCGTAGGTCAGCAGCTTCTCGGGGGTCGGGACGACAGGCCGCAGCAGGCGGCCCGCGCCGAAGGCGACGGCCACGAAGAGCACGCCGAGGGCGGCCAGCAGACCGACGACCGAATAACTCCGGAAGTAGTCCGCCGCGAGCACGGTTACGGTCGATACCGTTGGTTCGGGCACGTCCGTTCCTCGCTCCTCGGTCACTGTCGTCGATCTGGTACGGACGGGAGTCTAGGGCCTGCCTCACACGGGGTGGGGTTATCCCCCGTTCACAGCACCCCGGCCACCCCATGGCATCAGCGAGCCGCGCTTGACAGCCTGTGGCGCATGACGACGAGCCTTGCCATCGCCGACAACGACGCGCCTCCCCGCGTACGGCCCGTATTCAGCGCGGACACCTGGAAGGAAATCGCCCATCTGGTGACCAATCTGCCGGAGGCGATCCTCGGTTTCGTTTACGCGGTTGTCATGGTTTCCACCGCGGGCGGTCTTTCCGTGACCGCGATCGGACTTCCTCTGCTTGCGGCCGGTCTCTTTTTGTCTCGGCAGATGGGACGGCTGGAGCGGGCCCGAGCACGGCTGCTGCTGGGCGTCCGGGTGGAGGAGCCGACCCCGATCCCCGGGCCGCGCCGGTCCGGCGGATTCTTCCCCTGGTTGTGGACGAGCATCAAGGATCCGGTCGGCTGGCGGACCGTGCTGTACCAGCTGATCCGGCTGCCCTGGGGGGTGCTCACCTTCACGGTAGTCCTGACCGGGCTGTTCGTGCTGTGGCCGGTGCTGCCGTATCTGGTGCGGCTGCTGGCGAACGCGGACCGCGCGATGGTACGGGGGCTGCTGTCGCCCTCCGACGACCTGGAGCGGCGGATCGCGGAGCTGGAGTCCGACCGGGGCGTGGTGGTCGACACCGCGGCGGCGGACCTGCGGCGCATCGAGCGGGACCTGCACGACGGGGCGCAGGCGCGGCTGGTGGCGCTGGCGATGGGGCTGGGCCTGGCGAAGGAGAAGCTGCTGGAGGACCCGGAGGGCGCGGCGGCGATGGTCGACGAGGCCCACGGGGAGGTGAAGCTGGCGCTGCAGGAGCTGCGGGACCTGGCGCGGGGGATCCATCCGGCCGTGCTGACCGACCGGGGGCTGGACGCGGCGCTGTCGTCGGTGGCGGCGCGGTGCGTGGTGCCGGTGAAGGTGGTCGTGGACCTGCCGTCGGGGCAGGAGGCGCGGCCGGCGGAGGCGATCGAGGGGATCGCGTACTTCGTGGTGTCCGAGCTGCTGCAGAACGTGAGCAAGCATGCGGGGCCGGGGGCGCGGGGTGCGACGGTGGAGGTGTGGCGGGCGGGCGCCCGGCTGATGCTGCGGGTGTCCGACGACGGGCGGGGCGGGGCGGACACGTCCGGCGGGACCGGGTTGGCGGGGCTGGCGGAGCGGCTGGACGCGGTGGACGGGGTGCTGGTGGTGGACTCCCCCGAGGGGGAGGGGACGGTGGTGACGGCGGAGCTGCCGTGGCGTGACCGGGGCCTCGCCGGCCGTGGCTGAGGCCGTGGTCGTGGCCGTGGCCGTGGCCGTGGCCGTGGCCGTGGCCGTGGCCGTTCGGTGACGCGGGACTCCCGTCCGGGGTGGGCGGGGGTCCCGCTCGTCCGCCTGGCGCGGCGCCGCTTCCCGGGGCGCTGCCCCGGACCCCGCACCTCAACCGCCGGCGGGGCTGGATCTGTCGGCGCAGGCCCTGGAGGAGTCGGACCCGGTGGGGTGCCTGCAGCGGTCGCTCTGACGGCCTGGAAGCAGGGATGCCCGCGGGGCTGGATTTGCCGGGCTCGGATGTCGGCGGGGTGGGGTTATCCCCCGGGGGGAGAGGCCTACCTGCTGCATGGTCCGGGGGTGGGGGTGGGGCGCAGGGTTGGGGTGTGGTCGAGGAGCGGAAGGGCGGGTCGGAGATGGACGACGGCAAGGGCGGGCGGCATGGCGGTGTCGGCGCGGTGCTGTGGGCCCCGGTGGCGGGGCGGACCTGGCGGGAGTTCGCGTACCTGCTCGTCGGGCTGCCGCTGAGCACGGTGTACTTCTCACTCGTCATCACCGGCATGAGCCTCGGCGCGGGGCTGCTGGTGACCTTCCTCGGCGTACCGGTCCTGGCGGGCACCCTGGCCATGTGCCGCGGGTTCGGGCGGCTGGAGCGGGCCCGGGTACGCGCGCTGCTCGGGGCGGACATCGCCGAGCCGGCGCCGGCCCGGGCGAAGAAGAGCGGGCCCCTCGCCGCCATGGGCGCGGTGCTCCGCAGCGGGAGCGCCTGGCGGCACGTGCTGTACTCCGTGATCCACTTCCCGTGGGCGGTGTTCGGTTTCTGCCTGGCACTGACGTTCTGGGCGGCGGGTTGGGCGTACCTGCTGTACCCGGTGTGGTTCTGGGTCTTCCCGGCCTACACCGACCAGCCGGGGCTCCAGCTCTTCCAGAACGACGACTACAGCCTCTACCTCGACTCCCCCGTGGAGATCGCCCTGACCTGCCTCGTCGGGCTGGCCTTCACGCTCGCCACGCCGTGGGTGATCCGGGCCCTGACCACCGTCGACCGGGTCATGGTCGGCGGTCTGCTCGGGGCGTCCCGGCTGGACCACCGGGTCACAGAGCTGGAGTCCGACCGCGGGGTCGTCGTGGACACCGCCGCCGCCGACCTGCGGCGCATCGAACGGGATCTGCACGACGGCGCACAGGCCCGGCTCGTGGCGCTCGCGATGGACCTGGGGATGGCGAAGGAGAAGCTCGGCGAGGACCCGCGGGCCGCGGCCCGCATGGTGGACGAGGCGCACGGCGAGGTGAAGATCGCTCTGCAGGAGCTGCGGGACCTGGCCCGGGGCATCCACCCGGCGGTGCTGACGGACCGCGGGCTGGACGCGGCGCTGTCCTCGGTGGCGTCGCGGTGCGCCGTGCCGGTACGGGTGGCCGTGGACCTCCCGGCCCGGCCGGCCGCGGCCATCGAGGGGATCGCGTACTTCACGGTCTCGGAACTGCTGCAGAACATCAGCAAGCACTCAGCTGCCCGGTCGGCCTCGGTGGACGTGTGGAAGTCCGGGGGACGGCTGCTGCTCCAGGTCGCCGACGACGGGCGGGGCGGCGCGGATGCGGGCCGGGGCGGCGGGGGCGGGCTGGCGGGGCTCACCGAGCGGCTGGACGCGGTGGACGGGGTGCTGGTCGTCGACTCCCCCGAGGGGGGCGGGACGACGGTCACCGCCGAGCTGCCGTGGCGGGCGTAGGCCCGCCTGTGCACAACGTGGGGGCTCCCGCCCGGGTGGGCGGGGGCCCCTCCCGTGTGCCGAGCGCCGCGCCGCAGCCCGGGCTGCTGCCCCGCTGTCCCGGAACCTGCCCCGCCTCCTGCGGCTCCGCCCCGGACCGGGAGCCGCGAACTCTCGCCGTCCACCGCCGGGACACCCAGGCGGGGCCGAGTACGGGGACGGGCCCTCCCGGAGGAGCCGGGCGTGGCGGCCGTGGGCGTCCCGGACTGCGCGGGGTCCGGAGCGGGATGGGGGGCTCCGGATGCGAAGACTGGCCGCGTACGCCCACGGGTTGTTCCGGCTCTGCCTTCGGCAGGACGCGAGGCTGGGATGCTTGGCTGAGTCGGGCGGTACGGGAACGAGTGGACGCGGGAGCTGCTGAGTCGTGGAAGACAGGGTGCGGGTGGTCATCGCCGAGGATTCAGTGCTGCTGCGCGAGGGCCTGACCCGGTTGCTGACCGACCGGGGGCATGACGTCGTGGCGGGCGTCGGGGACGCGGAAGCCCTGATCAAGACGGTGGCGGAGCTGGCTGCCGAGGACGCGTTGCCGGACGTGGTGGTGGCGGACGTGCGGATGCCGCCGACGCACACCGACGAGGGGGTGCGGGCTGCCGTGCGGCTGCGGCGCGATCACCCCGGGATAGGCGTGCTCGTGCTGTCGCAGTACGTGGAGGAGCAGTACGCCACCGAGCTCCTGGCCGGTTCCAGTACCGGCGTGGGGTATCTGCTCAAGGACCGGGTGGCCGAGGTACGGGAGTTCCTGGACGCGGTGGTCCGGGTGGCCCGGGGCGGCACCGCCCTGGACCCCGAGGTCGTCGCCCAGCTGCTCGGGCGCAGCCGGAAGCAGGACGTGCTGGCGGGCCTGACGCCGCGCGAGCGCGAGGTGCTCGGGCTGATGGCCGAAGGACGCACCAATTCCGCCGTGGCGAAGCAGCTGGTCGTGAGCGACGGAGCGGTGGAGAAGCACGTCAGCAACATCTTCATGAAACTGGGCCTGTCGCCGAGTGACGGGGATCACCGGCGTGTACTGGCCGTTCTCACCTACCTGAAATCTTGATCGACTGACACTCTGTCAGATACGGCATACCGGTCGGGCCGTCTCGAAGGGCGGTCCTACGGTCCAGAATGTGATCGCTCCTGGGGGCCCGATCCCTACGGTCGTAGGGTGGGTTATGGGGGTGCTCACGCCTCGAAGGAGGTCCAGTTCAGTGACCAGCCAGGTCAGCAGCCCAGCCGAACAGGCCGACGGGGCCGGGGGTGCGGTTGTCGGTGGACAGCGCGCTCCGGGGACCCCGGACGGCAAGGAAGTACGACGTCTCGATCGGGTGATCATCCGGTTCGCGGGTGACTCCGGTGACGGTATGCAGCTCACCGGTGACCGGTTCACCTCGGAGACCGCGTCGTTCGGGAACGACCTGTCGACGCTGCCGAACTTCCCGGCCGAGATCCGCGCCCCCGCCGGCACCCTGCCGGGCGTCTCCTCCTTCCAGCTCCACTTCGCCGACCACGACATCCTCACGCCGGGCGACGCCCCGAACGTGCTGGTGGCCATGAATCCCGCGGCGCTGAAGGCGAACATCGCCGACGTGCCGCGCGGCGCGGAGATCATCGTCAACACGGACGAGTTCACCAAGCGCCCCATGGCCAAGGTCGGGTACGAGACCTCGCCGCTGGAGGACGGCTCGCTGGCCGCCTACAACCTGCACCCGGTGCCGCTGACCACCCTGACGGTGGAGGCGCTGAAGGACTTCGGCCTCTCCCGCAAGGAGGCCGAGCGCAGCAAGAACATGTTCGCGCTGGGCCTGCTGTCGTGGATGTACCACCGGCCCACCGAAGCCACGGAGAGCTTCCTGCGGCAGAAGTTCGCAAAGAAGCCGGAGATCGCCGAGGCGAACATCGTGGCCTTCCGGGCCGGCTGGAACTTCGGGGAGACGACGGAGGACTTCGCGGTCTCCTACGAGGTCGCGCCCGCGACTCAGGCCTTCCCCACCGGCACCTACCGCAACATCTCCGGGAACCTGGCCCTCTCCTACGGCCTGATCGCCGCGAGCCAGCAGGCCGATCTGCCCCTCTACCTGGGCTCCTACCCCATCACCCCGGCCTCGGACATCCTCCACGAGCTGTCGAAGCACAAGAACTTCGGCGTGCGGACCTTCCAGGCCGAGGACGAGATCGCCGGCATCGGGGCGGCGCTCGGCGCGGCCTTCGGCGGGGCGCTCGGGGTCACCACCACCTCCGGGCCGGGCGTGGCGCTGAAGTCCGAGACCATCGGGCTGGCGGTGTCGCTGGAACTCCCGCTGCTGATCGTGGACATCCAGCGCGGCGGCCCCTCCACCGGCCTGCCGACCAAGACGGAGCAGGCGGACCTGCTGCAGGCCATGTACGGCCGCAACGGCGAGGCGCCCGTCCCGATCGTGGCGCCGAGGACCCCGGCGGACTGCTTCGACGCCGCCCTCGACGCCGCCCGCATCGCCCTGACCTACCGGACGCCGGTCTTCCTGCTCTCCGACGGCTATCTCGCCAACGGCTCGGAGCCGTGGCGGATCCCCGACGTCGCGGACCTGCCCGACCTGAAGGTCAAGTTCGCCGCCGCCACGAACCACACGCTCGCCGACGGCACCGAGGTCTTCTGGCCGTACAAACGGGATCCGGAGACCCTGGCCCGGCCCTGGGCGGTCCCCGGCACCCCCGGCCTGGAGCACCGCATCGGCGGCATCGAGAAGCAGGACGGTTCGGGCAACATCTCCTACGACCCGGCCAATCACGACCTCATGGTCCGTACCCGCCAGGCCAAGATCGACGGCATCGAGGTGCCCGACGTCGCCGCCGACGACCCGGACGGCGCTTCCACCCTGGTCCTCGGCTGGGGCTCCACCTACGGCCCCATCACCGCGGCGGTCCGCCGCCTCCGGGCCGCCGGAAGCCCCGTCGCGCAGGCGCATCTGCGCCATCTCAACCCGTTCCCGAGGAATCTCGGGGAGGTCCTGCGGCGTTACGAGAAGGTAGTGGTGCCGGAGATGAACCTCGGGCAGCTGGCCACCCTGATCCGGGCGAAGTACCTGGTGGACGCCCGGTCGTACAACCAGGTCAACGGAATGCCGTTCAAGGCCGAGCAGCTCGCCAAGGTTCTGAAGGAGGCCATCGATGACTGAGGTGACGGAGGCGACCGACGGGGCGCGGACCCTGCTCTCGCTGGTACCCAAGGCCGAGAGCAAGCAGTCGATGAAGGACTTCAAGTCGGACCAGGAGGTCCGCTGGTGCCCGGGCTGCGGCGACTACGCCGTGCTCGCCGCCGTGCAGGGCTTCATGCCGGAGCTCGGACTGGCGAAGGAGAACATCGTCTTCGTCTCCGGCATCGGATGCTCCTCCCGCTTCCCGTACTACATGAACACCTACGGGATGCACTCGATCCACGGGCGGGCCCCCGCCATCGCGACGGGCCTGGCCACCTCCCGCCGCGACCTGTCGGTGTGGGTCGTCACGGGTGACGGCGACGCGCTGTCCATCGGCGGCAACCACCTCATCCACGCCCTGCGCCGCAACGTCAACCTGAAGATCCTGCTCTTCAACAACCGGATCTACGGGCTGACCAAGGGCCAGTACTCCCCCACCTCCGAGCTCGGCAAGATCACCAAGTCGACGCCGATGGGGTCGCTCGACGCGCCCTTCAACCCGGTGTCGCTGGCGATCGGCGCGGAGGCCTCCTTCGTCGCCCGCACCGTCGACTCCGACCGCAAGCACCTCACCGAGGTGCTCCGCCAGGCGGCCGACCACCCGGGCACGGCGCTCGTCGAGATCTACCAGAACTGCAACATCTTCAACGACGGCGCCTTCGAGGTCCTCAAGGACAAGGACCAGGCCCGCGAGGCGGTGATCAGGCTGGAGCACGGCCGGCCGATCCGGTTCGGCGCGGACGACGAGAAGGGCGTCGTGCGCAACGAGGTCACCGGGGACCTGGAGGTCGTCGACGTGACCCCCGCCAACGAGGGCCGGGTCCTGGTCCACGACGCCCGGGCCGCCAGCCCCACCACGGCGTTCGCGCTCTCCCGCCTCGCCGACCCGGACACCCTCCACCGGACCCCGATCGGCGTCTTCCGCAGCGTCGAACGGCCGGTCTACGACACGCTCATGGCCGACCAGCTCGACGCGGCCATCGACCGCAGCGGCAAGGGCGACCTCGGCGCGCTGCTGAACGGCAACGACACCTGGACCGTCGTCGGCTGAGCCCCACCTGCGCCACGGCCGCCGGAAGCCCGGGCCCCGCACGGGGCCCGGGCTTCGGCATGCACCCACTGAGCGCACCCCCGGCGCACCCACTCCACCACAGCGCTTTCGAAAAGTTAGCGCTTACCGTAGGCTGGCACTCTCGACCAATGAGGGAGAAGCAGCCATGAGCATCGTCGTCACCGCGGCCACCGGAGCACTCGGCCGTCTCGTCGTGGAGGAACTGCTGGAGCGGGTCCCCGCCGGCCGCGTCGCCGTCGTCGTCCGGGACGCGCGGAAGGCCGCCGACCTGGCCGCCCGCGGGATCGAGGTGCGCGTCGCCGACTACGGCGACCCGGCGGCACTGAAGGACGCCTTCCGGCCCGGCGACCGGGTACTGCTGATCTCCGGCAACGAGATCGGGCGGCGCGTCGCACAGCACACCGCCGTGATCGACGCGGCGAAGGCGGCGGGCGTGGCGCAGCTCGCCTACACCGGCATCCTCGGCGGCCCGGAGGCGGACTTCGAGCTGGCCGCCGAGCACACCGCCACCGAGCGGACCGTCCTCGCCTCCGGGCTGCCGTACACCTTGCTGCGCAACGGCTGGTACCACGAGAACTACACCCGTGAGCTGCCGGCCGTCCTCGGGCACGGTGCGGTCGTGGGCAGCGCGGGCGAGGGCCGGATCGCCTCCGCGGCGCGCGCCGACTACGCGGCCGCGGCGGCCGAGGTGCTGACCGGCGAGGGTCACCTGAACCGGGTCTACGAGCTCTCCGGCGACACCGCGTGGAGCCTCGCGGAGTACGCGGCCGAGGTGTCCGCGCAGAGCGGCAAGGAGATCGCGTACACCGAGGTACCGGCCGGGGAACACCTGCGGATCCTGACGGGCGCCGGGGTGCCCGAGGGCTTCGCGGCGGTCATCGTCGACGTGGACGCGGCGATCGCGCGCGGCCGGCTGGCGGGCACCGGCGGGGACCTGGCCCGGCTGATCGGGCGGCCGACGACCCCGGTCGCGGTGGCGATCGGCGCCGCGCTGGCCTGACCGCGCCACCTCCGGACCCGGACGACCGGACGGCCACACGGACCCCCGGAGATGTCATGAGTATCTCGCCATTACGAGCATGACATCCGGGCCGCGCGGCGATACCGTCGTGAAGTTGGCTGGAAGTCGCACAGGAGGCCCCGTGAAGGCACAGAACGAGCAGCGCGCGGGTTTGCTCTACGGATTCGGCGCCTACGGGATCTGGGGGCTGGTCCCCCTCTTCTGGCCACTCCTGATGCCCGCCGGGGCCGTCGAGATCCTCGCCCACCGCATGACGTGGTCCCTGGCCGTGGTCGGGGTGGCCCTGCTCGCCGTCCGCCGGTGGGGCTGGATACGGGAGCTGCTGCGCCGGCCGCGCAAGCTGGGCCTGACCGCCCTGGCCGCGTCGGTGATCAGCGTGAACTGGGGCCTGTACATCTGGTCGGTCAACAACGGCCACGTCGTCGAGTCGAGCCTCGGGTACTTCATCAACCCGCTGGTCAGCATCGCGATGGGGGTGCTGGTGCTGGGCGAGCGGCTGCGGCGCGCACAGTGGGCGGCCGTCGGCCTCAGCTTCCTCGCCGTCCTCGTGCTCGCCGTCGGCTACGGGCGGCCGCCGTGGATCTCACTGGTCCTGGCCTGCTCCTTCGCCACGTACGGGCTGATCAAGAAGAAGCTCAACATGGGCGGGCTGGAGTCGCTGGCCGCCGAGACGGCCATGCTGTTCCTGCCGGCCCTCGGCTACCTGCTGTGGCTGGGCGCGCAGGGCCGGTCCTCCTTCGCCTCGCAGGGCGTCGGCCACGCCCTGCTGCTGGCCGCGACCGGCCTGGTCACGGCGATACCGCTGGTGTTCTTCGGGGCGGCCGCCATCCGGGTCCCGCTGTCCACCCTCGGGCTGCTCCAGTACATGGCCCCGGTGTTCCAGTTCGGACTCGGCGTCCTGTACTTCCACGAGGCCATGCCGCCCGAGCGCTGGGCCGGCTTCTCCCTGGTCTGGGCCGCCCTGGCGATCCTGACCTGGGACGCCCTGCGGACGGCGCGGCGCTCCCGCGCACGGCTGGAGGCGGCCCCGGTGGCCGCCGCCCCGGCACCGGCCCGCGAACCCGCGTAACGACCGCCCCGCGGGGCGCGCACCAGCAAACGCCCCGAACCCCACGATCCCCGGTACGGACCCTCCGCACCGGGGATCGTCCGTTTTCCGAACGGCCCTGACCGAATTCTGGTCTTGACGGACAGTCATATCCTCACTGACCATCAGGCTCGCACTGACGCACTAACGCTCACCCGCTCTATCTCGCTCGTTCCGTCATATCCCCAGCGGAATCCCGGAGCCCCCACATGAGCCTGTCCGTCTCCCGGCGCCTCGCTGCCGTGACCGCGTTCGCGGTCGCCGGCCTGTTCGCCTCCGCCGCCCCCGCCGCACTCGCCGCCCCCACGGCGGTCGCCGCGGCACCGACCCCGCCCGACATCCCGCTGGCCAACGTCAAGGCCCACCTGTCGCAGTTCTCGACGATCGCCGCCAACAACGGCGGCAACCGCGCCCACGGCCGGGCCGGCTACAAGGCGTCGATCGACTACGTGAAGGCCAAGCTCGACGCGGCGGGCTTCACCACCACGCTGCAGACCTTCACCACCAGCGGCGCCACCGGCTACAACCTGATCGCCGACTGGCCGGGCGGCGACCCGAACTCGGTCCTGATGGCCGGCGCGCACCTGGACTCCGTCAGCTCGGGCGCGGGCATCAACGACAACGGCTCCGGCAGCGCGGCCGTCCTGGAGACCGCCCTCGCCGTCTCCCGGGCCGGGCTGCAGCCCACCAAGCACCTGCGCTTCGGCTGGTGGGGCGCGGAGGAGCTGGGCCTGATCGGGTCGAAGTACTACGTCAACAACCTGCCGACGGCCGAGCGGGCCAAGTTCGCCGGGTACCTGAACTTCGACATGATCGGCTCGCCGAACCCGGGCTACTTCGTCTACGACGACGACCCGACGATCGAGCAGACCTTCAAGAACTACTTCTCGGGCATCGGCGTCCCGACCGAGATCGAGACCGAGGGCGACGGCCGCTCCGACCACGCCTCCTTCAAGAACGTGGGCATACCGGTCGGCGGCCTGTTCACCGGTGCCAGCAACACCAAGACCTCGGCGCAGGCGCAGAAGTGGGGCGGCACGGCCGGCCAGTCCTTCGACCGCTGCTACCACTCCTCCTGCGACAACACCGCGAACATCAGCGACACCGCCCTGGACCGCAACACCGACGCCGCCGCGTACGCGATCTGGACCCTGGGCGCCTCCACCCCGGTCCCGCCGGGTCCGTCCTTCGAGAACACGGCGGACGTGAACATCCCGGACTCCCCCGCCGCCGCGGTCAGCTCGCCGATCACGGTCTCGGGCGTCGCGGGCAACGCGCCGGCCACCACCAAGGTGGACGTGAACATCGTCCACACCTACCGCGGTGACCTGGTGGTCGACCTGGTCGCCCCGGACGGAACGGTCTACAACCTGCACAACCGCTCCGGCGGCAGCGCCGACAACATCGTGGCGTCGTACACCGTCAACGCCTCCAGCGAGGTCGCGAACGGGGTCTGGAACCTCCGGGTCAGGGACACGGCCGCGCAGGACATCGGCTACATCAACAGCTGGAAGATCACCTTCTAGGCGACGGCGGTTCCGCTCCCGCTCCAGGGCCCCGGCACTCTTCCTCCCGAATCGTGCCGGGGCTCAGCCCTGCGCCGGCCCTCCGGCTCGCGCAGGCTCAGCCGTCCTCGGCGCGGCCCTGGGACGAGGTCTCCAGCGGCTCCCTCATCCGGGCCCGCAGTTCCTCGGCCACGGCCGCGACGTCCGCGAGGCCCAGCTTCGCCGCCTCGACCAGATCGCCGAGCTCCTCCGGCGAGGGCAGCTTCGCGGCCCCTGCCACGCGCAGGTACGAGCGTGTCGCGGCGGCGGCGTAGAACTCGTTCATCGGTGATTCCAGGGCCGGGCAGACCGCGAGGGTGTGCAGAAACGCGGCGGCCCGCCACGCGGTGTCCGGGGCGGGCTGCTCTGGCACCAGAACCAGGTCGTTCTGGTGACGGGCGACCGCGGCGGCCACCCCGGAGGGATCCCACACCGCGGGATCCGAAGGGAGATGGTGGGCCAGAGCGGTCCAGGCCCACTCCATGGTGATCTTCAATTGCCGAACCGCTCCTGGAAGTAGCCCCAGTGATCGGCGAACTCCTCGATGCCGGAGAGGAAGTTCTTCCGGTCCTCGTCGAGTTCGCGCTCCGTCACCTCTGTGATCAGCGCGGTGACCGTCGTCCCCAGTGCCGCCGCGCGCGCCTTGAGGCGCTCGTGGAACTCTTCGTCCAGGCGGATGGTGACGTGTCTCGACATACCCAACACCGTACAGCGGACGCGCTGTACAGGGAGCGGTAAAGCCGCAAGGGTGGGCAGGGACACAGTCCCTGCCCACCCTTGCGGCACCCGCGAGCGCCGTGGCTACTTGTTGGCGTCGGCCGCCTTCACCAGCGCGTCCTTGGTGACGGCACCGGCGTAGACCTTGCCGTCATCGGTGACCAGGACGTTGAACAGACGGGTCGACATGACCCGGCCCTCGCCGAAGCCGCCCTTGACCTTGTCCCCGAGGGAGTCGAGGAACTGCTTGGCCTCCTTCGGCGCGTTCTTGTCGTTCTCCAGTTCCTTGAGGCCCTTGCCCGCACCCGAGTCGATCCGCGCGATCGTCGTCCAGCCCTCGCCGAGGACCTTCACGTCGCCCTTGCCGCCCGGACCGCCGGCCAGCCCGTCCAGGCCCGGGAAGGACTCCAGCGCCTTGAACGCACCGTCCTTGTCGCCCTTGCCGTGCCCGTCCGTGCCCTCGGTCACCCTGGCGCCCTTGGGCGGGGTGAAGGCGAAGGTGTCGGCGGCCGGCTTGGCGAAGTCCACCTTGGTGAAGCCGGCGTCCACGATCGGCTTGCCGCCCTGCGCCGAGAGCAGCTGCACGCGCAGCGGCACGCCGTTCCTGGCGTCCACCGCGATCTGCACCGATCCGACGGTCGAGCCGGCCTGCTTGGGCTTGAGGACCAGCTGGTAGGCGTCGCGCCCGGCCACCTGCGCGGTCTCGCCGACGCTGACGTCCGTGGTGGGACCGGCGGCCGCGAGGACCTCCTCGGCCAGCTTCTGGGGGGAGGCGTTCAGCCGGTCGCCGGTCTTGTGCTCCTTGCCCGCGCCCTTGCCGGCCGCCTTGTCCGACGGGGCCGCCTTCTCGTGGAAGACCTCGTTCGACTTGGAGTCGTAGCCCCACACGTCGTCGCCGTTGTGGATGAGGCTGTACTCGTCCTTGCCGTCCAGGAAGGTGATCTTCTGGCGGTCCTCTCCGTCGGCCGCGACCCGGAGGGTGTGCGTGCCGTTCGCGAGCTGCGCGACCTTGTCCTCCGGGTTGGCGGAGCCGCCCGTGACCCCACCGCCGCCGAGCAGACCGGACGCGATCTTCGGCAGGCCCAGGTCGGTGCTGATCTTCGCCGTGCCCGACAGCTGCTCCACGTCCGAGGCGGCGATCTTCTCGATCAGCTGCTGGGCCGTCACCTTGGGCAGGTCGGGCCCGCCGGCGTTGGCGAAGGCCGGGACCATCGCCACGGTCGCCGCGGCAACACCTGCCACCGCCACCGGTACGGCGTACCGGGCGACCTTGCGAGAAGTCTTCGTGTTCGCTGCCATGTCAGTGCCCTGCCCTCTGTGTCGACTGCGGCGATCCGCGTGTCGCCGCGCTCACCCGATTCGGTGGGGTTGATGACTCCATCTGACCAAATCGGCGGCGCCCGGGCGTCAGTCCCCGGAAGCAACTGGACGTACAACCGTGGGATGACACGGAACGGGCCCCCCACCCCCGACCCGTAGGGGTCGGCGGGCGGAGGGCCCGTCCGGTGCCGTCGGGCGCGGCGGCCCGTGGGAAACGTCAGCCGGCGCGGTGCACCACCGCGTCGCACAGCTCCTCCAGAGCCGCCTTCGCGAAGCACTCCGGGAGCGGCGCGAGCGTGGCCCGCGCGTCCTCCGCGTACCGGATGGTGTCCCGGCGGGCCTGCTCCAGGGCGGGGTGCGCCCGCAGCCGGGTGAGCACCTCGGCGTGGCGGGCGTCGTCCGTCAGGTCGCCGTCCAGCAGCGCCACGAGCTCCAGGTCCTCCGGACGCCCGTCCCGCGCGGCCGTCTCGCGCAGCCGCAGCACGGGCAGCGTCGGGATGCCCTCGCGCAGGTCGGTGCCCGGGGTCTTGCCGGACTCGTGCGCGTCGGAGGCGATGTCGAGGACGTCGTCGGCGAGCTGGAAGGCGGTGCCGAGCCGCTCCCCGTACTGGGTCAGGATGTCGACGACGGACTCGTCGGCGCCGGACATCAGCGCGCCGAAGCGGCCGGAGACCGCGATCAGCGAGCCGGTCTTGCCGGCGATGACGTCGAGGTAGTGGGCGACGGGGTCGCGGCCGTCGCGCGGACCGGCCGTCTCCAGGATCTGGCCCGTCACGAGCCGCTCGAAGGCCTCCGCCTGGATGCGTACGGCCTCGGGTCCGAGGTCGGCCAGGATGTGTGAGGCGCGGGCGAAGAGGAAGTCACCCGTGAGGACGGCCACCGAGTTGCCCCAGCGGGCGTTGGCGCTCTCCACGCCCCGGCGCACGTCCGCCTCGTCCATGACGTCGTCGTGGTAGAGGGTCGCCAGGTGGGTGAGCTCGACCACCACGGCGGACGGGACGATCCCGGGCGCGTAGGGGTCGCCGAACCGGGCCGCGAGCATGACCAGCAGCGGCCGGAACCGCTTGCCGCCGGCCCGGACCAGGTGCTGTGCGGCCTCGGTGATGAAGGGGACTTCGCTCTTGGTGGCTTCCAGCAGACCCGCCTCGACGGCGGCCAGTCCGGCCTGGACATCGGTCTCAAGAGCCTGGTCCCGCACGCTCAGTCCGAACGGCCCGACGACGGTCACGAGGGGTACTCCTGTCTGCTGACGATCACGCTGACGATCACATGGATTGTCGATGTGTCGCTGCCATCACTCAAGCCAGCGTATCGGGTCTGTTTTCGATCACCGAGAGGGCCTTCCCGGCCACCCTCCCACACTGCCCGATAAGCCCCGGTATGTTCGGGAGGAGCAGAAACAACCGGAGAGTATGTTTTGCCCAGAACTGCGACCGAGATGGACAAGCCCCCGGATCCGGCGGACGGAGGCCCGGGCATGCCCGCGGGCACCACGGCCTCCGTCACGCCCGCGGCGCCCGCGGCGCCCGCCACTCTTCCGGCGGTCGTCGGCCGGTTGACGACGGACCGTTTCGCCGGCCTGCTCACCCTCGCCCCGGCCGGCTGCTTCGCGCTGGTGTTCCGCAGCCCCCGAGGCGATTGGCGGCAGAACCGATGATCATCCGCACCGAGTTCCCGTACGGATCCACCCATGAGGATGTCCGGATCCCGCTCCCCGACGGAGTGGAGCTGTACGCGCGGATCTGGCGGCCCGTGACCGACGAGCCCGTCCCGGCCCTGCTGGAGTACCTCCCGTACCGGCTCACCGACTGGACCTCACCGCGCGACTGGCAGCGCCACCCCTGGTACGCCGGGCACGGCTACGCCTCCGTACGGGTGGACGTGCGCGGGCACGGGTGCAGCGGCGGCCGGCCCGGCGACGAGTACGACGCCCGCGAGCTCGCCGACGGCGTCGCGGTGGTGGAGTGGCTGGCGGCGCAGGAGTGGTGCACGGGATCGGTGGGGATGTTCGGGATCTCCTGGGGCGGATGCAACTCCCTCCAGATCGCCGCCCTCGCCCCCGAACCGCTGAAGGCCGTCGTCACCGTCTGCTCCACGGACGACCGCTACGACAACGACGTCCACTACATGGGCGGCTCGGTGCTCGCCGTGGACATGCACGCCTGGGCGGCGACCATGCTGGCCTTCGCCTCCCGGCCGCCGGACCCGCGGTACGCCGGCGACGGCTGGCGCGCCCAGTGGCTGGACCGGCTGGAGGCGGTGGAACCGCTGATCCACACCTGGCTCTCGCACCAGACCCGCGACGCCTACTGGCGCCACGGCAGCGTCTGCGAGGACTACGGGGC
The DNA here is from genome assembly GCF_001005295.1 of Streptomyces yangpuensis. GTDB lineage: Bacteria > Actinomycetota > Actinomycetes > Streptomycetales > Streptomycetaceae > Streptomyces > Streptomyces yangpuensis. Next base: position 411,324 of record NZ_LBMK01000005.1, read on the forward strand.
GATCGGCGCGGCCGTGCTCGCCGTCGGCGGCTGGCACGACCCGTACCGGGACACCGTGCTGCGGCTGGTCGAGCACCTGCCGAAGGCGCGCGTACGGGGCCTGATCGGCCCCTGGTCGCACCAGTACCCGGACCGCGGGCTGCCGCCGGGACCCGCGATCGGCTTCCTCCAGGAGACCCTGCGCTGGTGGGACCACTGGCTGAAGGGCGCCGACAACGGGGTGATGGACGAGCCGCTGCTCCGCGCCTGGATCAGCGAGGCGCATCCGCCGGCGACCGTGTACGAGGAGCTGCCGGGCCGCTGGGTCGGCGAGAGGGCCTGGCCGTCGCCGTCCGTGATCCCCGTCCCGTACGTGTTCCGGGGCGCGCCGGTGGCCGTCGCCTCCCCGCAGCACACCGGGCTGGACGCGGGCCGCTTCTTCCCCTTCGGCAACGACGCCGACCTGCCGCCCGACCAGCGGGAGGAGGACGCGAAGTCGGCCTGCTTCGAGTTCCCGGTGGCCGGGGCGGAACCGGTGGAGATCCTGGGCCGGCCGTCGGTGACCCTGCGGCTGCGGCTCGACGTGCCGTACGGGCAGGTCGTGGCCCGGCTGTGCGACGTCGCCCCGGACGGGTCCTCGACGCTGGTCACGCGGGGCGCGCTTAACCTCTCCGCCCGCCAGGGGCGCGACCGGGCCGTCCCGTGGCCGGTGGGCTCCTACGAGGACGTCACCTTCGAGCTGAACGGCATCGGCCACGTCTTCCCGCCGGGGCACCGGATCCGCCTCGCGGTGTCCTCCGCGTACTGGCCGTGGATCTGGCCGCGGGCCGGGTCGGAGGCCGGCTGGACGCTGGACCCGGCGGGCAGCTCGGTGACCCTGCCGGTGCGGGCGGCCTCCCCGGCCGGGGACGACGGGATCTTCTTCGAGGCCCCGGAGCAGTCGGAGCCGCTCGGCGTCTCCCACCCGGCCACCCTGGACGAGCCGCGCCCGGAGCGCCTCGTCGTCCGGGACGTCGCGCGCGGGACCTGGCGGCTGGAGGTGGACCCGCGCTACGGCGGCACCCGCGTGTACCCGGACGGCCTGGAGTACGGCGAGGACGCGACGGAGGTGTACGAGATCCAGGACGGGGACCCCCTGTCGGCCCGGACCCGCTCGCAGTGGCGGATCCGGCTCCACCGGCCGGAGCTGGGGTGGGACGCGCGGGTGGAGACGCGCTCGGAGATCACCTGCGACGAGGGCGGCTTCATGACGTCGAACGAGGTGGTGTGCCGGGAGGGCGACGAGGTGGTCTTCCACCGCACGTGGGAGCGCCGCCTCCCGCGCGGGGCGGGCTGATCGCGCGGCGCCGCCCCGGGGAGGCGGACGGCTCCGGGCGGCGGCGCGGCGGCGGCCGGCGGTCAGCCGAACAGCCGCTCCAAGACCACCGCGATGCCGTCGGCCGCATTGGACAACGTCACCTCGTCGGCCACCGCGACCAGCTCGGGGTGGGAGTTGGCCATGGCCACCCCGTAGGCGGCCCATGCGAACATCGGGATGTCGTTCGGCATGTCGCCGAAGGCGATCGTCGCGGCCGGGGACGCGCCCAGTACGGCCGCGGCCCGGGCGAGGCCGTAGGCCTTGTCGACCCCCAGCGGCTGCAGCTCCACGGTGTACTCACCCGCCATCGTGACGTTCACCAGGTCGCCGACCACCGACCGCGCCACCCGCGTCAGCTCGTCGTCGTCCAGCTCCGGGTGCTGCAGCAGCACCTTGCTGATCGGCGCCGACCACAGACCCGACCGCCGGGCCACCCGCACCGTCGGCAGGTGCGGGTGCCACATCCGGTAGCCCGGCCCCATCAGCATCTCCGCGTCAGGGCCCTCCTGGTTGACCGCCGCGTAGACCTCACCGACCTCCGCCTCGATCTTGCCGAGGGCGACCTCCGCCAGCTCCCGGTCCATGGAGACGGAGTGCAGCAACCGGCCGTGCGCCGCGTCGTACACCTGCGCGCCCTGCGCGCACACCGCGAGCCCCGTGTAGCCCAGTCCGGCCAGGACGTGCCGGACCTGAGGGACGGGGCGGCCGGTGACGATGATGTGCCGGGCGCCGGCCGCGCGGGCCGCCGCGAGCGCCGCAGTGGAACGGGCTGAGACGCTGTCCCCGGAACTCAGCAGAGTCCCGTCCAGGTCTGTGGCGATCAAGGCATAAGGGAGGGCCGGAAGCGGCGCGGAAGTCACGCCGCCAAGGATACGGACCCCAGTGGACAAGTCCTACAAATAGAGCGCGAATCCGGCCTCCCACGCGCCCCCTCAGCCACGTAACGTGTCAACCAGCCCCCGGGACACCCCCGGACCGCGTCGAAAGCGAGGCAGTACCCCATGCCCCAGCAGAGCCCCCTCGATGTCCCCGAGGGCGACCCGTTCGGGCCGCACAACCTCCCCTACGGCGTCTTCTCGACCGCCGGCGAGGAACGCCGCCGGATCGGCGTGCGCATCGGCGGGCACGTGCTGGACGCCGGGGCGGCCGCACTCGCGCTCGGCTCCCCGTACGCCGGGCTGCTCGGCCGGTCCTCCCTCAACCCGCTGCTGGCCGCCGGGCGCACCACCTGGCGCGACGTACGCCGTGCGCTGACCGCCTGGGTGACCGACCCGGGCCACCGCCCCACGGTCGAGCCGCACCTGCTGCCGCTCGACGAGGTCACGCTGCACCTGCCGTACGAGGTCGCCGACTACGTCGACTTCTACGCGAGCGAGCACCACGCCACCAACGTGGGCCGGATGTTCCGCCCGGACGGTGACGCGCTGACGCCCAACTGGAAGCACCTGCCGATCGGTTACCACGGCCGTTCCGGCACCATCGTGGTCTCCGGGACCGATGTCGTACGCCCCTCCGGGCAGCGCAAGGCGCCCACCGACCCGGCGCCCGTCTTCGGCCCGTCCGTCAAGCTCGACATCGAGGCCGAGGTCGGCTTCGTCGTCGGCGCCCCGTCCGAGCTGGGCCGCCCGGTGCCGCTGGGTGCGTTCGAGGACCACGTCTTCGGGCTGTTCCTGCTCAACGACTGGTCGGCGCGGGACATCCAGGCCTGGGAGTACGTGCCGCTCGGCCCCTTCCTCGGCAAGTCCTTCGCGACCTCCGTCTCGGCCTGGGTCACCCCCCTGGAGGCGCTGGACGCCGCCCGCGTCACCCCGCCCGCCCGGGACTTCCCGCTCCTGCCCTACCTGGACGACGCGGCCGTCGACCGCCCCGGCGGCTTCGACCTGCACATCACCGTCTCCATCAACGGCCAGGAGGTGGCGCAGCCGCCGTTCTCGACGATGTACTGGACGGCCGCCCAGCAGCTCGCGCACATGACCGTCAACGGCGCCTCCCTGCGCACCGGCGACGTCTTCGGCTCGGGCACCGTCAGCGGCCCCGAGGTCGGCCAGCGCGGCTCGCTGCTGGAGCTCACCTGGAACGGCCGCGACGCCATCGAACTCGCCGACGGCAAGCGCACCTTCCTGGAGGACGGGGACACCGTCACCCTCACCGCCTGGGCCCCGGGCCCGGACGGCACGCGCGTCGGACTCGGCGAGGTCACCGGCCGTATCACGGGCGCCGCGTAGCGGCCCTCGGAACACCTCGCGCCTCCGGACGGGCCCGACCCCCGTTCGGAGGCGCGCCGCGTGCGGTGCGCGGGGCGGGCCGGGATGGTGGACGGACGACCGGGTTTTCGGGAACCCGTACCCCGTACCCCCCTCGCGAGGAGCCGCCGCCATGACCCTACGCAGCCTGAAGTCCGTCGTCACCTGCGCGGCCGCCGTGACCCTCGGCCTGACCGCCGTGGCCCCCGCCCACGGGGTCGAGGGGCCGGCGCCCGACCCGCGCAACACGAAGGCCATGCGGGACATGGCGACGGCGATCGCGGCGACGGCCAAGTACGCGGACGAGCGGGTGGCCATCCGGGACGGGTACGTCCCGAAGGGCGAGGACTGCATGACGAACCCGTTCGGGGTGGGCGCCATGAACTACCACTACGTCAAGCAGGCCAACTGGGGTTCGAAGGACCCGGCGAGGCCCACGGCGCTCCTCTACAGCCGGGAGAAGGACAAGAACGGCCTGCGCAGGCTGGAGACCGTGGAGTGGATGTCCACCGACCGGGACCAGGACCTGAAGACCGCCGACGACCGGCCGAGCATGTTCGGCGTGCCCTTCGACGGCCCCATGCCGGGCCACTGGGCGGGCATGCCCAAGCACTACGACCTGCACATGTGGGCGTACAAGAAGAACCCGGCCGGCCGCTTCCACAACTGGAACCCGGCCCTGACCTGCCCGAGGAAGGCCCCCACCCCGGGCAAGCCGCCCACCGCGCCGCACGCGTACGGCCACTAGGTTCTGTCGTCAAAGTAGCGCCGGTCAGGCCCGCGGTGTCCGGTGCCGTGCCTCGCAAGGCGGAGGGGCGCCCGTGTACTGGACGTACTTGGGCGCCCCGACAACGCGGCGAGGTGCGGTGCCGGGCGCCGCGGGCCAGGCGGGACTTTGACGACAGGGNGGACGTACTTGGGCGCCCCGACAACGCGGCGAGGTGCGGTGCCGGGCGCCGCGGGCCAGGCGGGACTTTGACGACAGGGCCTAGGACCTGCCGCCGGCACCCGGATCAGGTTCCGGGGAGGATCCGGCGCGTTTCGTAGGCCCACATCGCGATCTCGACCCGGTTGCGGGCGCCGAGTTTGGCCATCAGGCTGGCCAGATGCGTCTTCACCGTGCTGAGGCTGATGTGCAGTGCGTCGGCGATCTCGGTGTTGGTCAGCCCGCGGGCGACGGCGAGGAGCACCTGCTCCTCGCGGGCGGTCACAGGGGAGACCGGCTGGGCCACCGGCCGGCCGGCGGGCAGGTCCGCGAACGCCTGGAGCAGACGGACGGTGACGCTGGGCGCGATGAGCGCCTCACCGTCGGACGCCGACCGCACGGCCTGCGCCAGAAGGTCCGGTCCCGTGTCCTTGAGCAGGAATCCGCGGGCGCCGGCACGCAGCGCGCCGTAGACGTACTCGTCGAGGTCGAACGTGGTGATGACGACCACGGCCAGCGGGTCCGCGGCGCCCGGGCCGGCGACCAGCCGGGTGGCCTCAAGCCCGTCGAGTACGGGCATCCGGATGTCGAACAGGCAGACGTCGGGGCGCAGTTCGCGGGCCATGCGTACCGCTTCCCGCCCGTCGGCGGCCTCGCCGACCACCTCGATGCCGGGCTGGGCGTTCAGTATGATCCGCAACCCGGTGCGGATGATCGTCTGGTCGTCAGCGACGAGGACGCGAATGGACACCGCTCTCGCTCCTCGCTCTCGGCAGTTCGGCATCGACATGCCAGCCCCGGTCGGTCCCCGGGCCGGCTCGTAGTGTGCCGCCGAGCAGCGTCGCGCGCTCGCGCAATCCGGTAAGTCCGTATCCGTCGCGACCCCGGCCGGTGCGCCGGCCGTCGTCGCGCACGCTCACCCGTACCGTGTGCCGTTCCGCGGCGACCCGGACGACGAGTTCGGTCGCGTCGACCGCATGGCGCAGCGCGTTGGTCACCGACTCCTGCACGATCCGGTAGACGGCCGCGTCCACGGCCGGGGGCAGCGCGTCCAGTTCGCCGTCGAGCCCCAGGTCGACCCTGAGGCGACCACCCGGGGTGCGCACCAGGCGCTCCAGATCCGCGACTCCGGCAGGGGGCGCCAGCTCGGCGCCGACCCCGCGGTCGCGCAGCGTGGCGACCATGGCGCGCATTTCCTCCAGCGTGCGCGCCCCTTCCTCCTCGACCCCCTCCAGCGCCTCGACGGCGGCGGACGGGTCGGTGCCCGCGAGCACCCGGCCCGCCTGGGCGATGATCACCATGGCCGACACGTGGTGGGCCACCGTGTCGTGCAGTTCCCGGGCGAGCTGCTCGCGCTCGCGGGAGCGCACCTGGTCCAACTGCCGCTCGCGAGCGGTCACCCGGAACCGCACGGCAGCCCCGACCACGCCGGGCAGCAGCAGGAAGGCGAGGCCCACGACGTTCTCGACGACCGGGGTCTCGTCCGTGACGGAACACAGCGCGCCGACGGCGAGGGTCACCGCGCCGCCCAGCACGATCTCGCGTCCCGATCCCCACCGGGGCAGCGCGTACACCAGCACGAGCACGACCGCGCCGGTGTACAGGCCGACGGGCTCGCGCGGCGCGGCGACGAGCGAGGCCACCGCAAGCAGGGACACCGAGCCGAACGCCAGCGTCACCATCGCCAGCGGGCGGGTCCGGCGCCACAGGGTCAGCAGGCACAGCCATACGGCGAACACCACCGCCACCGGCCGCCACACGACGTCCTCGCGCAGGATGGCCTCCAGCGCCACACCGGCGAGGCCCGCGGCGAGCAGCGCCCAGTCCCGCCGCACCCGGGCGGGCGCGTCGGGCGGCCGGGGTTCGGTCCACAGGGTTCTCAGGTCGTCTCGGAGCACGGTTCTCAGCCTAGGGACCGCGGCGCGCCGCGCATCGGCCGAAAGGACGGGTCGTCACTCCGCCCCGGGGCCGGCGGATCCGCGGCCCGCGGGCCGATGCCGCGGAGCGCCGTGGCGACGAACCTTACGCATCGGCGGCCGTACAAGGACGGCCGACGACGTGGTTGGAGGACCCCGATGCTCTCGAAAGCCCTGTTGCGCCTGGGTGGGGGCGCCGCCCGCCATCCCTGGCGGGTGATCGCGGCATGGCTGATCGTCGCCACGCTCGCCGTCCTCGCCGCCGTCGCCTTCGGCGGGCGGACCGCGGACTCGATGACCGCTCCGGGACTGGACTCCCAGCGGGCCGCGGAACTGATCGAGCGGGCCGGCACCGGCCAGGAGGGGATGACCGCCCAGGTGGTCGTCACCCCCGTCGCCGGCGGTGCGACGTTCTTCGGCGACGACGGCGCGCGCACCGCTCTCACTCGGCTGCAGACCGAGGTGAGGCGGCTGCCGCACGTGCTCGGCACGAGCGACCCGGCGGGGGCGCTCGACGCGGGCGGGGACACCGCCGTGCGCGGCGGCCTCGTCTCGGCCGACGGCAGGATCGCGGTCGTCCGGGTGCAGTACCCCGACCAGAGCCGGCTGTCGGCCGAGGACCTCGACGCCCTCGTCGCACTCGGCGACCGGCTGCGCGCCGAACTTCCCCTGCGCGTCGAGATGGGCGGGAACCTCTTCTACGCCTTCTCCGACCCCGACGGCGGCGTGAGCGAGCTGATCGGCCTCCTCGCCGCGGCCACGATCCTGTTCCTGGCGTTCGGTTCGCTCGTCGCCGCCGCGCTGCCGATCGGCATGGCGGTCTTCGGGCTGACCGTCGGGGTCGCCACGATGACGGTACTGGCGGGGGTGACGGACGTCCCCGCCTTCGCACCGGTCCTGGGCAGCATGGTCGGGCTCGGAGTGGGCATCGACTACGCGCTGTTCGTGCTCGCCAGACATCGGGAGTACCTCGCGTGCGGCCTCGATCCGCAGGCGGCGGCCGGACGAGCGGTGGCAACGGCGGGGCGGCCGGTGGTCTTCGCCGGCGGCATCGTCGTCGTGTCGATCCTCGGCCTGGCGGTCGCGAACGTGCCGTTCATGAGGGTGGGCGGGGTTGCCGTCTCGATCGTCGTCCTGACGATGGTGCTCGCGTCGGTGACGCTGCTGCCGGCCTTCCTCGGCGCGGCGGGCCCGCGCCTGGCCCGGGCCGGCCGGATCGTCCGGGCTCTGCAGACCAGGAAGCCGGGCGGGCTCGCACGGCGGCGGGACCCGGCGGCGGGCGCCGCCCCCGCCGCCGGGTGGCGCCGCTGGATCGGGCACGTCGGCCGGCACCCGGTGCCGTACGCGGTCGGCGCGGCGGGGCTGCTGCTGACCGCGACGCTGCCCGTGCTCGGCCTGCGCGTCGGCCTGCCCGACGACGGCTCGCTGCCCCACAGCCGTACCGAGCGCCGGGCCTACGACCTCGTCGCCGAGGGGTTCGGGCCGGGTACCAACGGTCCCCTCGTCATCGCCGCGGACCCCACCGGTGATCCGGGGGTGCTGGACCGACTCGCCGGGGCGGTCGCGGCGGATCCGGGCATCGCGTCCGTCACGCCGACGCACATCGACCGGGCCACCGGCATCGCGACCCTCGTGGTGTTTCCGACCACCAGCCCTCAGGACAAGGCCACGGCCGACACCATCGCCCGGCTGCGCACCGACGTGCTGCCCACGGCGATCGGGGACGGCCCGGCCAGGGCCCACGTCGGCGGCGCCGCCGCGAGCCTGTCCGATGTGGGCCTGCGCACCAGCCAACGCCTGCCGGTGTTCGTCGCCGCCGTGCTGGCGATGTCGTTCCTGCTGCTGATGCTGGTCTTCCGCTCGGTACTCGTACCGCTCAAGGCGGTGCTGCTGAATCTGCTGAGCATCGGCGCGTCCTACGGCGTCATGGTCGCGGTCTTCCAGTGGGGCTGGGGAGGCGCACTCATCGGGCTGGAAGCGACGGTTCCGATCGTGTCGTTCATCCCGATGTTCCTCTTCGCCATCCTGTTCGGCCTGTCGATGGACTACGAGGTGTTCCTCCTCTCCCACGTACGCGAGGAGTACCTGCGCACCGGCGACAACGGCACGGCGATCGTCGAGGGCATCTCGCGCACCGCCCGGATCATCACCTCGGCCGCCCTCATCATGGTGGCGGTCTTCCTGTCCTTCGCCGTCGCCGACGACCCCTCCGCCAAGATGTTCGGGCTCGGCCTGGCCACCGCGATCTTCATCGACGCCACCGTCGTACGCATGGTGCTGGTACCGGCGACCATGACACTCCTCGGCCGGACCAACTGGTGGCTGCCGAAGTGGCTGGACCGGATGCTCCCCCGCGGCCCGGTCGGCACCGACCACCGCCCGCCGGTGCAGTCAAGTGCCGTACGCATATGACTCACCCGTGAGGACGGTGCTCCGCGGATCCCCGGCGCTAGGCTGGTCGCACTCGCGAGACTCCGTGGCATGGGAGCACTACCGATGAGCGTCGACCCCGCAGCGCCGCAGCCTGAGCCGGAGCCGGGACCCCGCTGGCCCATCCCGCCCGCGGGTGGCTGGACAGCGGACGACCTGGACACGCTTCCGAATCTGCCTCCGCACACGGAGCTGATCGACGGGAGCCTGATTTTCGTGAGTCCGCAGAGCATCTTCCACGAGCGAGCCATTGACTTGTTCAAGTGGCAGCTGCGGTCGGCGGCCCCCGCCGACTTCGAGATCTTTCGCGAGTTCACGATCGACATCGACAAACGCAATCGGCCCGAGCCGGATGTGGTGGTCGTACGCACCGACGTCGTGGACGACCTGGAACAGACGCGGTTCCCTGCCGAGGCAGTTGTGCTGGCCATTGAGGTGGTCTCCCCCGACTCCGTCGGACGTGACCGCGAAACCAAGCCGTTGAAGTACGCCAGGGCCGGGATCGTGCACTTCTGGCGGGTCGAGAACAAGGACGGACGTGCTGTGGTCTACGTCTACGAGTTGGATCCCGCCACGGGCGCCTACGTCGCGACGGGGATCTTCCACGACCGCCTGAAGGTCTCCGTACCGTTCGCCATCGATGTGGACCTCACGGCGATCACACCCCGGCATCGTCCGGAGAAGTAGCCCGTGCACAGCCGAAGGGCCCGGCTCCCCCGAGGGGAGCCGGGCCCTTCGTCCGGGCCGGACCGGTCAGCGGACGAACGTGCTCGCCTGGCCCGCCAGGTCCAGGAAGTACTGCGGCGCGAGGCCCAGGACCAGGGTGACCGCGACGCCCACCGCGATGGTCGTCATCGTCAGCGGGGAGGGGACGGCCACCGTCGGGCCGTCGGCCTTCGGCTCGCTGAAGAACATCAGGACGATCACCCGGATGTAGAAGAACGCGGCGATTGCGGACGACAGGACACCGATCACGACCAGCACCCCGGCACCGCCCTGCGCCGCGGCCGAGAACACCGCGAACTTGCCCGTGAAGCCCGACGTCAGCGGGATCCCCGCGAAGGCCAGCAGGAACACCGCGAAGACGGCCGCGGTCAGCGGTGAACGCCGGCCCAGGCCCGCCCACTTGGACAGGTGCGTCGCCTCCCCGCCCGCGTCGCGCACCAGGGTGACGACCGCGAACGCGCCGATCGTCCCGAAGGAGTAGGCGGCCAGGTAGAAGAGGACGGACTGCACGCCCTCCGCCGACGTCGCGATCACACCGGCCAGGATGAAGCCGGCATGCGCGACGGAGGAGTACGCCAGGAGCCGCTTGACGTCCGTCTGGGTCACGGCGATCACCGCACCCGCCAGCATCGTGACGATGGCCACCGCCCACATCACCGGGCGCCAGTCCCAGCGCAGCCCCGGCAGGACCACGTACAGCAGCCGCAGCAGGGCGCCGAACGCGGCCACCTTGGTCGCCGCCGCCATGAAGCCGGTGACCGGGGTCGGGGCGCCCTGGTAGACGTCCGGGGTCCACATGTGGAACGGCACCGCGCCGACCTTGAACAGCAGGCCCGTCAGGATGAGCGCACCGCCCATGAGCAGCAGCACGTCGTTGCCCATGGTGCCGGCCAGCGCCGGGTCGATCTTCGTGATCGTGCCGTCGACCACGTCGGCGATCACCGCGTACGACATGGAGCCCGCGTAGCCGTAGAGCAGCGCGATGCCGAAGAGGAGGAAGGCCGAGGAGAAGGCACCCAGCAGGAAGTACTTCACCGCGGCCTCCTGCGACATCAGCCGCTGGCGGCGGGCGACGGCGCAGAGCAGGTACAGCGGGAGGGAGAAGACCTCCAGGGCGATGAACAGGGTCAGCAGGTCGTTGGCCGCCGGGAAGATCAGCATGCCGGCGATGGCGAACAGGGCCAGCGGGAACACCTCGGTGGTGCTGAACCCGGCCTTGACGGCGGCCTTCTCGCTGTCGCTGCCCGGTACCGACGCCGCCTGGGCGGCGAAGGAGTCCACCCGGTTGCCGTGCGCGGCCGGGTCCAGGCGCCGCTCGGCGAAGGTGAAGACCGCGACGACCGAGGCCAGCAGGATGGTGCCCTGCAGGAACAGCGCGGGGCCGTCCACGGCGATGGCACCCATCGCGGCGATGTGGGCCTTGGTCGAGCCGTACCCGCCGGCGGCGAGGCCGACCACCGCGGCGAAGGCCGAGGCCAGCGCGGCGAACGCGAGGAACACCTGCACGTAGTAGCGGGACCTGCGGGGCACGAAGGCCTCCACGAGGATCCCGACGACCGCCGCGCCCACCACGATCAGGGTGGGAGCGAGCTGTGCGTACTCGATGACCGGCGCCGGGATCCGGCCGGCCGGTGTGTCGGCCGCCAGTGTCCACAGGCTGTGGGCGGAAGTCAGTGTGCTCACTTCGCCTCCTCCCCGTTCTTGGCTTCGACGGCGACCTCGGGCTCCGGGTCCGTCTGCTTCACGTCCGACATGGTTTGTTCCACCGCCGGGTTGACGATGTCGGTGAGGACCTTCGGGTAGACGCCCAGTCCGATCAGCAGCGCGATCAGCGGGGCGACCACGAGCACCTCGCGCAGGCGCAGGTCCGGCATGGTGCGGACCTCCTCCTTCACGGGGCCGGTCATCGTGCGCTGGTAGAGGACGAGCGTGTAGAGAGCGGCCAGCACGATGCCGATGGTGGCGATGATCCCGACGACCGGGTAGCGGGCGAACGTGCCGACCAGGACCAGGAATTCACTGACGAACGGCGCGAGGCCCGGCAGCGAGAGGGTGGCGAGGCCGCCGATGAGGAAGGTCCCGGCGAGGACCGGGGCCACCTTCTGGACGCCGCCGTAGTCGGCGATGAGCCGCGAGCCGCGCCGGGAGATCAGGAAGCCGGCCACCAGCATCAGCGCCGCCGTCGACAGGCCGTGGTTGACCATGTAGAGGGTGGCGCCGGACTGGCCCTGGGAGGTCATCGCGAAGATGCCCAGGATGATGAAGCCGAAGTGCGAGATGGAGGCGTAGGCCACCAGCCGCTTGATGTCCCGCTGGCCCACGGCCACGAGTGCCCCGTAGACGATGGAGATCAGGGCCAGTACGAGGATCACCGGCGTGGCCCACTTGCTGGCTTCGGGGAACAGCCCGAGGCAGAAGCGGAGCATGGCGAAGGTGCCGACCTTGTCGACGACCGCGGTGATCAGTACGGCGACCGGGGCGGTGGACTCGCCCATCGCGTTCGGCAGCCAGGTGTGCAGCGGCCACAGCGGGGCCTTCACCGCGAAGGCGAAGAAGAAGCCGAGGAACAGCAGCCGCTCGGTGTTGGTCGCCATGTCGAGGGTGCCCGCGGCCCGGGCGGCGGTGATCTCCTGGAGCGAGAAGTTCCCGGCGACCACGTACAGGCCGATGACCGCGGCCAGCATGATCAGGCCGCCGACCAGGTTGTAGAGGAGGAACTTGACCGCCGCGTAGCTGCGCTGCGCGGCCGCGTTCTCGTCGCTGCCCGAGTGCGCCCGGTCCCCGAAGCCGCCGATGAGGAAGTACATCGGGATGAGCATGGCTTCGAAGAAGATGTAGAAGAGGAAGACGTCGGTGGCCTCGAAGGAGATGATCACCATCGCCTCGACCATGAGGATCAGGGCGAAGAAGCCCTGGGTCGGGCGCCAGCGCTTGGAGCTCGTCTCCAGGGGGTCGGCGTCGTGCCAGCCGGCCGCGATCACGAAGGGGATCAGGAGCGCGGTGAGCCCGATGAGGACCACGCCGATCCCGTCCACGCCCAGCTCGTAGCGGACGCCGAAGTCGGCGATCCAGGACCGGGATTCGGTGAGCTGGTAGCGGTCGCCACCGGGTTCGAAGCGGACGGCGATCAGCACGGCCAGGGCCAGTGTCGCCAGGGAGAAGAGCAGCGCGAGCCACTTGGCGGCGGTCCGGCGGGCGGCCGGGACGGCCGCCGTGAGGATCGCGCCGACCGCGGGCACCGCGGCCGTGACCGTCAGAAGCGGGAAGTTCATGTCACACCGCCCTCATCAGCAGGGTCGCGGCGATGAGGATCGCCGTGCCCCCGAACATCGAGACCGCGTAGCTGCGGGCGTAGCCGTTCTGCAGCTTGCGCAGCCGGCCCGAGAGGCCGCCGACCGAGGCGGCCGTCCCGTTGACCACGCCGTCGACCAGGCTGTGGTCGACGTACACGAGGGAGCGGGTCAGGTGCTCCCCGCCGCGCACCAGCACGACGTGGTTGAAGTCGTCCTGGTAGAGGTCGCGGCGGGCGGCCCGGGTGAGGAAGGAGCCGCGCGGGGCGAGGACCGGTACGGGCCTGCGTCCGTACATCCCCCAGGCGATGCCGACGCCGGCGAGGAGCATCACCATGGTGGCCGCGGTGACCGTCATGGCGCTGACCGGCGGGTTGCCGTGCTCGTAGCCGGTGACGGGCTCCAGCCAGGTCAGGAAGCGCTCGCCGATCTCGAAGAAGGCGCCGGCGAAGACCGAGCCGAAGGCCAGGATGACCATCGGGATCGTCATGGACTTCGGGGACTCGTGCGGGTGCGGCTCGTGGCCTTGCGCGTCCGGCTGCCAGCGCTTCTCGCCGAAGAAGGTGAGGAGCATGACGCGGGTCATGTAGAAGGCGGTGATGCCGGCGCCCAGCAGGGTGACCCCGCCGAGGATCCAGCCCTCGGTGCCGCCCTTCGCGAACGCCGCCTCGATGATCATGTCCTTGGAGAAGAAGCCGGACAGACCGGGGAAGCCGATGATCGCCAGGTAGCCGAGGCCGAAGGTGACGAAGGTGACCGGCATGTACTTCCTCAAGGCCCCGTACTTGCGCATGTCGACCTCGTCGTTCATCCCGTGCATCACGGAACCCGCGCCGAGGAAGAGACCGGCCTTGAAGAAGCCGTGCGTCACCAGGTGCATGATCGCGAAGACGTAGCCGATCGGGCCGAGGCCCGCGGCGAGGATCATGTAGCCGATCTGCGACATCGTCGAGCCCGCCAGGGCCTTCTTGATGTCGTCCTTCGCGCAACCGACGATCGCACCGAAGAGCAGCGTGACCGCGCCCACGACGACCACGACCAGCTGGGCGTCGGGCGCCGCGTTGAAGACGGCGCCGGAGCGGACGATCAGGTAGACGCCGGCGGTCACCATCGTCGCCGCGTGGATCAGGGCCGAGACCGGGGTCGGGCCCTCCATGGCGTCCCCGAGCCAGGACTGCAGCGGCACCTGTGCGGACTTGCCGCAGGCCGCCAGCAGCAGCATCAGGCCGATGGCGGTGAGCATGCCCTCGGAGGCCTCCCCCACCGCGCCGAACACCGGCCCGAAGGCGAAGGTCCCGAACGTGGTGAACATCAGCATGATCGCGATCGACAGGCCCATGTCGCCGACCCGGTTGACCAGGAAGGCCTTCTTCGCGGCCGTGGCCGCGCTGGGCTTGTGCTGCCAGAAGCCGATCAGCAGGTACGAGGCGAGGCCCACGCCCTCCCAGCCGAAGTACAGCAGCAGGAAGTTGTCGGCGAGGACCAGCAGCAGCATGGCCGCGACGAACAGGTTCAGATAGCCGAAGAAACGGCGGCGGCGCTCGTCGTGCTCCATGTACCCGATCGAGTACACGTGGATGAGCGTGCCCACGCCGGAGATCAGCAGGACGAAGGTCATGGACAGCTGGTCCAGCTGGAAGGCCATGTCCGCCTGGAAGCCCTCGACGGGGATCCAGGTGTACAGGTTCTGCGTCAGCGTCCGGTCGTCGGCGCTGCGCCCCAGCATGTCGGCGAACAGTGCGACGCCGATGCCGAACGAGACGGCCGCGAGCAGCGTCCCGATCCAGTGGCCGGTCCGGTCGAGGCGGCGGCCGCCGCAGAGCAGCACCACCGCTCCGAGCAGGGGCGCCGCGATCAGCAGCGCAATCAGGTTCTCCACAGCGACCCCTTACAGCTTCATCAGGCTGGCGTCGTCGACCGAGGCCGAGTGGCGGGTACGGAACAGCGACACGATGATCGCCAGGCCGACCACGACCTCCGCGGCGGCGACGACCATCGTGAAGAAGGCGATGATCTGGCCGTCGAGGTTGCCGTGCATCCGGGAGAACGCGACGAAGGCGAGGTTGCAGGCGTTGAGCATCAGCTCGATGCACATGAACAGCACGATCGCGTTCTTGCGGATGAGTACGCCGACGGCACCGATGGTGAACAGCAGGGCCGCCAGGTACAGGTAGTTGACCGGATTCACTTCGAGGCCTCCTCACGGCCGAGGCGCTCCGCGGAACGCTGCTCCAGCGCCTTGAGGTCGTCGAGGGCCTCTCCGGAGACGTCGCGGATCTGGCCGCGGGCGCGCAGCGTCTTGCTGACCGTCAGCTCGGACGGGGTGCCGTCCGGCAGCAGGCCGGGGACGTCCACCGCGTTGTGCCGGGCGTAGACGCCGGGCGCGGGCAGCGGCGGGAGCTGCACACCCTCGCGCACGCGGCGCTCGGCCAGCTCGCGCTGGGTCGCGGCCCGTTCGGTGCGCTCCCGGTGGGTGAGCACCATCGCGCCGACGGCCGCGGTGATCAGCAGCGCGCCGGTGAGCTCGAAGGCGAAGACGTACTTGGTGAAAATCAGCTGCGCCAGGCCCTCGACGTGGCCGCCGGAGTTGATCCGGCCGAGCCCGTTGAAGTGGTTCAGCCCGGCGTGGCCGATGCCGGTGAACAGCAGGATGCCGAAGCCGAGCCCGCACAGGAGGGCCATCCAGCGCTGCCCCTTGATGGTCTCCTTCAGGGAGTCCGCGGCGGTGACGCCGACGAGCATGACCACGAAGAGGAAGAGCATCATGATCGCGCCGGTGTAGACGATGACCTGGACGACGCCCAGGAAGTACGCCCCGTTGGCTAGGTAGAAGACGGCCAGGATGATCATCGTCCCGGCGAGGCTGAGTGCGCTGTGCACGGCCTTCTTCATGAGGATGGTGGCCAGCGCGCCGATGACGGCGACCGTGCCGAGGATCCAGAACTGCACGGCCTCACCGCTGGAGGTGACGGTCGCGGCGACGGTGCTCATGCCCCCACCTCCGCCGCGCTGCCGCCGGCGGCGTCGGCCGGCTCCTCGCCCTTGGAGACCGCCACCTGCCGGACGGTGCCCGGGGCGGCGCCCGTCACCAGCCCGCGGTAGTAGTCCTGCTCGTCGGTGCCGGGGAAGACCGAGTGCGGGGCCTCGACCATGCCCTCGCTCAGGCCCGCGAGCAGCTGCTCCTTGGTGTAGATGAGCGACTCGCGGCTGGCGTCGGCCAGTTCGAACTCGTTCGTCATCGTCAGTGCGCGCGTCGGGCACGCCTCGACGCACAGTCCGCACAGGATGCAGCGGGCGTAGTTGATCTGGTAGACGCGGCCGTAGCGCTCGCCCGGGGAGTAGCGCTCCTCCTCGGTGTTGTCCGCGCCCTCCACGTAGATGGCGTCGGCGGGACAGGCCCAGGCGCACAGCTCGCACCCGATGCACTTCTCCAGACCGTCGGGGTGCCGGTTGAGCTGGTGCCGTCCGTGGAAGCGCGGGGCGGTGGTCTTCTGCTGCTCCGGGTACTGCTCGGTGAGGCGCTTCTTGAACATGGCCTTGAAGGTCACGCCGAAGCCGGCCACCGGGTTCTGCCACTTCTCGTCAGACATTTCTCAAGCCTCCTCTCGGTCACTGTCGGTGTTCGCCCCGCCGCTGGCGATCAGCTCCCGCTCGCTGCGGGGCCGCCTGCGCGGTACGGGTGCCAGGTGCTGGCCGGGCTTGGGCGGTACGGGGAAGCCGCCCGCCAGCGGATCGAAGGGCGCGGTGTCCTTGGCCGCGTCCGCGGCCGCCGCCTTCTCGCGCTTGTCGCGGAAGACGTCAGCAACGAAGGAGAGCAGCAGGATCGCCACGACGGCGCCGCCGACGTAGAGCGCGATGTCCGCGATCTCGTACGCCTCGTTGCGCAGGGCCCGGACGGTGGCGACCATCATCAGCCAGACCACGGAGACCGGGATCAGGACCTTCCAGCCGAGCTTCATCAGCTGGTCGTAGCGCACGCGCGGCAGCGTGCCGCGCAGCCAGATGAAGAAGAAGAGGAGCAGCTGGACCTTCAGGACGAACCAGAGCAGCGGCCACCAGCCGTGGTTCGCGCCCTCCCAGAAGGAGCTGATCGGGTACGGGGCCCGCCAGCCGCCCAGGAAGAGGGTGACCGAGACCGCCGAGACGGTGACCATGTTGACGTACTCGGCCAGCATGAACAGCGCGAACTTGATGGACGAGTACTCGGTGTTGAAGCCGCCGACGAGGTCGCCCTCGGACTCCGGCATGTCGAAGGGGGCGCGGTTCGTCTCGCCGACCATCGTGACGACGTAGATGATGAAGGACACCGGCAGCAGCACGATGAACCAGCGGTCCTGCTGGGCCTCCACGATCGCCGAGGTCGACATTGACCCGGAGTAGAGGAAGACCGAGGCGAAGGCCGCGCCCATCGCGATCTCGTAGGAGATCATCTGCGCGCAGGAGCGCAGACCGCCGAGGAGCGGGTAGGTGGAGCCGGAGGACCAGCCCGCCAGCACGATGCCGTAGATGCCGACCGAGGCCACCGCGAGGATGTAGAGCATCGCGATGGGCAGGTCGGTCAGCTGCATCGAGGTGCGCTGGCCGAAGATGGAGACCTCGTTGCCGGCCGGGCCGAAGGGGATCACCGCGATGGCCATGAAGGCCGGGACCGCCGCGATGATCGGGGCCAGGACGTAGACGACCTTGTCGGCCCGCTTGACGATGATGTCTTCCTTGAGCATCAGCTTCACGCCGTCGGCCAGCGACTGGAGCATGCCCCAGGGGCCGTGCCGGTTGGGGCCGATGCGCAGCTGCATCCAGGCGACGACCTTGCGCTCCCACACGATGGAGAAGAGCACCGTCACCATCAGGAAGGCGAAGCAGAACACCGCCTTGATGACGACGAGCCACCAGACGTCCCCTCCGAAGAGGGACAGGTCCTCGGCAGCGAGTTGAACGGTGTTCACGCGCCCACCTCCGCAGTGGTGTCGCCTGCGCCGGCCGGGGTCGCCGGGCCGATCCGTACGAGGGTGCCCGGGCGGGCTCCGGCGTCGGCGAGGACGCCGGAGCCGGTGGAGTTCAACGGGAGCCAGACGACACGGTCGGGCATCTCGGTGATCCGCAGCGGGAGTTCCACGGTGCCGGCGGGGCCGGTGACCGCGAGGACGTCGCCGTCCTTGACCCCGGTCTCGGCGGCCGTGGCGGCCGACAGCCGGGCGCTCGCCTCGTGGCGGGTGCCGGCCAGGGCCTCGTCGCCCTCCTGGAGCCGGCCCAGGTCGAGGAGGAGCCGGTGGCCCGCGAGGACCGCCTCGCCGACGCCGGGACGGGGCAGCGGCACCGGGTCGGTGGACTGCTCGGCGGCGAGTCCGCCCTCCCAGGGGCCGAGCCGCTCCAGCTCCCGGCGTACGGCGTGCACGTCGGGCAGCGCGATCGGCCGGTCGGCGGCGTCGGCCAGCATGTGCAGCACGCGGGCGTCGGCCGGGGCGAGCCGGCGGGTCATCTGGTCGGGCTTGAGCGCGGCCTCGAACGGCCGGACCCGGCCCTCCCAGTTGATGAACGCGCCCGCCTTCTCGGCGACCGCGGCGACCGGCAGGACCACGTCCGCGTGGTCCGTGACCTCGGAGGGCCGCAGCTCCAGGGAGACCACGAAGGCCTCCTGCAGGGCGGTCCGCGCGCGGGCCGGGTCCGGCAGGTCGGTGACCTCGACGCCGGCGACCAGCAGCGCGGACAGTTCCCGGGTGGCAGCGGCCTCGACGATCTGGCCGGTGTCGCGGCCGTAGCGGTGCGGAAGTTCGTCCAGGCCCCAGGCGGTGGCGACCTCGTCGCGGGCCCGCGGGTCGGTGGCCGGACGGCCGCCCGGCAGCAGGGAGGGCAGCGCGCCGGCCTCGACGGCCGCCCGCTCCCCGGCCCGGCGCGGGATCCACACCAGCTTCGCCCCGGTCGCGGCGGCCGCCCGGACGGCGGCGGTCAGCGCGCCGGGCACGCCAGCGAGGCGCTCCCCGACGACGATGACGGCGCCCGGCGCGCGCAGCGCCTCGGCGGCTTCGGCGCCGCCCGCCTCCAGGCCGGTCCGCGAGGACAGCGCGTCGAGCCAGTCGGGCTCGGTGCCGGGGGCGGCCGCGAGCAGGGTGCCGCCGGCCTTCTCCAGCCCGCGGGTGGCGAAGGGGGCGAGGGCGAAGGTCCGCTGCTTGTGCTTGCGGTGGGCCTTGCGCAGCCGCAGGAAGACCCCGGGGGCCTCCTCCTCGGCCTCGATGCCGGCGAGCAGCACCGCGGGCGCCGCCTCCAGCGAGGTGTAGGTGACACCGTCGCCGTCGAGGTCCTTGCCGGTGCCGGCGACGGTGGCGGCCAGGAAGTCGGCCTCCTCCGCGCTGTGCACGCGGGCCCGGAAGTCGATGTCGTTGGTGTCGAGCACGACCCGGGCGAACTTGGCGTACGCGTAGGCGTCCTCGACGGTGAGCCGCCCGCCGGTGAGCACCCCGGCCCGGCCGCGCGCCGCGGCGAGCCCGTTCGCCGCGGCCTCCAGGGCCTCGGGCCAGCTCGCCGGTTCCAGCACCCCGGCGGCGCTGCGCACCAGCGGGGTGGTCAGCCGGTCCGGGCGCTGCGCGTAGCGGAAGGCGAAGCGGCCCTTGTCGCAGACCCACTCCTCGTTGACCTCGGGGTCCTCCGCTGCGAGGCGCCGCAGCACCTTGCCGCGGCGGTGGTCGGTACGGGTCGCGCAGCCGCCCGCGCAGTGCTCGCACACGCTCGGGGAGGAGACGAGGTCGAAGGGGCGGGAGCGGAACCGGTACGCGGCCGAGGTGAGGGCGCCGACCGGGCAGATCTGGATGGTGTTGCCGGAGAAGTACGACTCGAAGGGGTCGTCCTCGCCGGTGCCGACCTGCTGGAGCGCACCGCGTTCCAGCAGCTCGATCATCGGGTCACCGGCGATCTCGTTGGAGAAGCGGGTGCAGCGGGCGCACAGCACGCACCGCTCCCGGTCCAGCAGGACCTGGGTGGAGATCGGGACGGGCTTCTCGTAGGTGCGCTTGCGGCCCTCGAAGCGGGATTCGGCGTTGCCGTGCGACATCGCCTGGTTCTGCAGCGGGCATTCGCCGCCCTTGTCGCAGACGGGGCAGTCCAGCGGGTGGTTGATGAGCAGCAGCTCCATCACCCCGCGCTGGGCCTTGTCGGCGGCCTCGGAGGTCAGCTGGGTCTTGACGACCATGCCGTCGGTGCAGGTGATGGTGCAGGAGGCCATCGGCTTGCGCTGGCCCTCGACCTCGACGATGCACTGGCGGCAGGCGCCGGCCGGGGGCAGGAGGGGATGGTCGCAGAACCGGGGGATCTCGATGCCGAGCTGTTCGGCGGCGCGGATGACGAGGGTGCCCTTGGGCACCGAGAGCTCGACCCCGTCGATGGTCAGCGAGACCAGGTCCTCCGGCGGGACGGCCGCTCCTCCCCCGGAGGCGGCCGTAGTGGTGACGGTCATGCGTTCACCTCCGTGTCGGCCCAGAGGGTCGACTTCCTGGGGTCGAAGGGGCAGCCCTTGCCCGTGATGTGCTGCTCGTACTCCTCGCGGAAGTACCTGAGCGAGGAGAAGATCGGGCTGGCCGCGCCGTCGCCGAGCGCGCAGAAGGACTTGCCGTTGATGTTGTCGGCGATGTCGTTCAGCTTGTCGAGGTCGGACATGACGCCCTTGCCGGCCTCGATGTCGCGCAGCAGCTGGACCAGCCAGTAGGTGCCCTCGCGGCAGGGGGTGCACTTGCCGCAGGACTCGTGGGCGTAGAACTCGGTCCACCGGGTGACGGCCCGCACCACGCAGGTGGTCTCGTCGAAGCACTGGAGGGCCTTGGTGCCGAGCATCGAGCCGGCGGCGCCCACGCCCTCGTAGTCCAGGGGGACGTCGAGGTGCTCGTCGGTGAACATCGGGGTGGAGGAGCCGCCGGGGGTCCAGAACTTCAGCCGGTGCCCGGGCCGCATGCCGCCGCTCATGTCGAGGAGCTGGCGCAGGGTGATGCCGAGCGGGGCCTCGTACTGGCCGGGGCCGGCGACGTGCCCGGAGAGCGAGTACAGCGTGAAGCCGGGGGACTTCTCGGTCCCCATCGACTTGAACCAGTCCTTGCCCTTGTTCAGGATCGCGGGAACCGAGGCGATGGACTCGACGTTGTTGACGACAGTGGGGCACGCGTAGAGCCCCTCGACGGCAGGGAAGGGGGGACGCAGCCGGGGCTGGCCGCGCCGGCCTTCGAGGGAGTCGAGCAGCGCCGTCTCCTCGCCGCAGATGTACGCGCCCGCGCCCGCGTGCACCGTGATGTCGAGGTTGCGCCCGGTGCCGTCGATGTCCTTGCCGAGGTATCCGGCCTCGTAGGCCTCGCGCACCGCCTCGTGCAGGCGCCGCAGGACCGGTACGACCTCGCCGCGCAGGTAGATGAAGGCGTGCTCGGAGCGGATCGCGTAGCAGGCGATGATCATTCCCTCGATGAGGGAGTGCGGGTTGGCGAAGAGGAGGGGGATGTCCTTGCAGGTTCCCGGTTCCGACTCGTCCGCGTTCACGACGAGGTAGTGCGGCTTTCCGTCGCCCTGCGGGATGAACTGCCACTTCATGCCGGTGGGGAAGCCCGCGCCGCCGCGTCCGCGCAGCCCGGAGTCCTTCACGTAGGCGATCACTTCATCCGGCGTCATCGCGAGCGCCTTGCGCAGGCCCTCGTATCCCTCGTGGCGCCGGTAGGTCTCCAGCGTCCACGATGCGGATTCGTCCCAGAAGGCCGACAGGACGGGGGCCAGCAGCTTCTCCGGGCTGGTGCCGTTCTTGCTGAGCTCGGTGGACACGCTCATCACTCCCCTCCCTCGGTACGGGTCTCGCCGCGCGGGTGCACGATCGGGGTGTGCGGGGATTCGCCTCGGGCGATGCGCAGGCCGATCAGGGAGGCGGGTCCGCCGCCGCCGGTGGCCTCGACCGCGCCCGCACGCTCGTCCGGGAAACCGGCCAGGATCCGGGCGGTCTCCTTGTACGTGCACAGCGGCGCGCCCCGGGTCGGCGCGACCTCACGGCCGGCCAGCAGGTCGTCGACCATGGCCTTGGCGGACTCGGGCGTCTGGTTGTCGAAGAACTCCCAGTTCACCATCACCACGGGGGCGTAGTCGCAGGCCGCGTTGCACTCGATGTGCTCCAGCGTGACCTTGCCGTCTGCGGTGGTCTCGTTGTTGCCGACCCCGAGGTGCTCCTTGAGCTCCTCGAAGATGGCGTCACCGCCCATGACCGCGCACAGGGTGTTGGTGCAGACGCCGACCTGGTAGTCGCCCGAGGGCCTGCGCCGGTACATCGTGTAGAAGGTCGCGACGGCGGTGACCTCGGCGGTGGTCAGCCCCAGCGTCTCGGCGCAGAAGCGGATGCCGGTCTTGGAGACGTGGCCCTCCTCCGACTGGCACAGGTGCAGCAGCGGGAGCAGCGCGGAGCGGCTGTCGGGGTAGCGGGCGACGACTTCCCTCGCGTCCGTTTCGAGGCGCGCGCGTACCTCTGCCGGGAAGTCGGGGGCGGGCAGCTGGGGCATGCCCAGCGAGACCCCTCGGTTCTGAGGACTGGTGGTCATCGGTCGACGCCTCCCATCACGGGGTCGATGGAGGCGACGGCGACGATGACGTCGGCGACCTGGCCGCCCTCGCACATCGCGGCCATGGCCTGCAGGTTGGTGAAGGACGGATCGCGGAAGTGGACCCGGTAGGGGCGGGTTCCGCCGTCGGAGACGACGTGGACGCCGAGCTCGCCCTTGGGCGACTCGACCGCCGCGTACGCCTGCCCGGCCGGCACCCGGAAGCCCTCGGTCACCAGCTTGAAGTGGTGGATGAGGGCCTCCATGGAGGTGCCCATGATGTTCCTGATGTGGTCGAGGGAGTTGCCGAGGCCGTCGGGGCCCATGGCCAGCTGCGCCGGCCAGGCGATCTTCTTGTCGGCGACCATGACCGGGCCGGGCTCCAGCCGCTCCAGGCACTGCTCGACGATCCGCAGCGACTGGCGCATCTCCTCCAGGCGGATCAGGAACCGCCCGTAGGAGTCGCAGGTCTCGGTGGTCGGCACGTCGAACTCGTAGTTCTCGTAGCCGCAGTACGGGTCCGACTTGCGCAGGTCGTGCGGCAGGCCGGCGGAACGCAGGATCGGGCCGGTGGCGCCGAGCGCCATGCAGCCGGCGAGGTCGAGGTAGCCGACGTCCTGCATGCGGGCCTTGAAGATGGGGTTGCCGGTGGCGAGCTTGTCGTACTCCGGCAGGTTCTTCTTCATGGTCTTCACGAACTCGCGCAGCTGGTCGACGGCGCCCGGGGGCAGGTCCTGCGCGAGGCCGCCGGGGCGGATGAACGCGTGGTTCATGCGCAGGCCGGTGATCAGCTCGAAGATGTCGAGGATCAGCTCGCGGTCGCGGAAGCCGTAGATCATGATCGTGGTCGCGCCCAGCTCCATGCCGCCGGTGGCGATGCACACCAGGTGGGAGGAGAGCCTGTTCAGCTCCATCAGCAGGACGCGCAGGACGGTGGCGCGGTCCGGGATCTGGTCGGTGATGCCGAGCAGCTTCTCGACGCCGAGGCAGTACGCCGTCTCGTTGAAGAACGGCGTCAGGTAGTCCATGCGCGTGACGAAGGTGGTGCCCTGCGTCCAGTTGCGGAATTCGAGGTTCTTCTCGATTCCGGTGTGGAGGTAGCCGATGCCGCAGCGGGCCTCGGTGACCGTCTCGCCGTCGATCTCCAGGATCAGCCGGAGCACTCCGTGGGTGGACGGGTGCTGGGGACCCATGTTGACGACGATCCGCTCGTCGTCGGCCTTGGCCGCCGACTGGACGATCTCGTCCCAGTCGCCGCCGGTGACGGTGTAGACGGTGCCCTCGGTCGTCTCGCGGGCGGAGGAGTGGTTGTCTGCTTCATTCGTGATGGGGGACATCAGCTGTACGACCTCCGCTGGTCGGGAGCCGGGATCTGGGCGCCCTTGTACTCGACGGGGATGCCGCCGAGCGGGTAGTCCTTGCGCTGCGGGAAGCCCTGCCAGTCGTCCGGCATCATGATCCGGGTGAGGGCCGGGTGTCCGTCGAAGACCAGGCCGAAGAAGTCGTACGTCTCGCGCTCGTGCCAGTCGTTGGTCGGGTAGACGGAGACGAGCGAGGGGACGTGCGGGTCGCTGTCCGGGACGGACACCTCCAGCCGCAGGATCCGGCCGTGGGTGAGCGAGCGCAGGTGGTAGACGGCGTGCAGCTCGCGGCCCTTGTCCCCGGGGAAGTGGACTCCGCAGACCCCGGTGCAGAGCTCGAAGCGCAGGGCGGGGTCGTCGCGCAGGGTGCGCGCGACCCGTACGAGGTGCTCGCGGGCGATGTGGAAGGTGAGCTCGCCCCGGTCGACCACCGTCTTCTCGATGGCGTTCTCGGGGACGAGGTCCTGTTCCTCCAGGGCGCCTTCGAGTTCGTCGGCCACCTCGTCGAAGTACGAACCGTACGGGCGGGCGGTCGCGCCGGGCAGGGCCACGGTGCGGACGAGCCCGCCGTAGCCGCTGGTGTCGCCGCCCTTGGCGGCGCCGAACATGCCCTTGCGGACGCCGATGACCTCGGGGCCCTGGGCGCGCGGCGCGGGCAGGCCGCCGTCCGCGTCGGTGCCGTTGCCATGGCCGGGCTCTTGGGTCTCGCTCACCGGAGCAGCCCCTTCATCTCGATGGTGGGGAGCGCCTTGAGGGCCGCCGCCTCCGCCTCGCGGGCCGCTTCCTCCCGGTTCACGCCGAGCTTTCCGCCCTGGATCTTCTGGTGGAGCTTGAGGATGGCGTCCATCAGCATCTCGGGGCGGGGCGGGCAGCCGGGGAGGTAGATGTCCACCGGGACGATGTGGTCGACGCCCTGGACGATCGCGTAGTTGTTGAACATTCCGCCTGAAGATGCACAAACCCCCATGGAGATGACCCATTTGGGAGCCGGCATCTGGTCGTACACCTGGCGCAGCACCGGCGCCATCTTCTGGCTGACCCGTCCGGCCACGATCATCAGGTCGGCCTGGCGCGGGGAGCCGCGGAAGACCTCCATGCCGAAGCGGGCCAGGTCGTACCGGCCCGCTCCGGTCGTCATCATCTCGATGGCGCAGCAGGCGAGGCCGAAGGTCGCCGGGAAGACGGACGACTTGCGCACCCATCCCGCGGCCTGTTCGACGGTGGTCAGCAGAAAGCCGCTCGGCAGCTTCTCTTCCAGTCCCATGGGAAATTCAGCCCCTCAGTCCCATTCCAGGCCGCCGCGGCGCCAGACGTAGGCGTAGGCGACGAAGACGGTGAGCACGAAGAGCAGCATCTCGACGAGCCCGAAGATCCCCAGGGAGTCGAAGGTGACGGCCCAGGGGTAGAGGAAGACAACCTCGATGTCGAAGACGATGAAGAGCATCGCCGTCAGGTAGTACTTGATGGGGAAGCGGCCGCCGCCGGCCGGCATCGGTGTCGGCTCGATGCCGCACTCGTAGGCTTCGAGCTTCGCCCGGTTGTACCGTTTTGGACCGATCAGCGTGGCCATGACCACGGAGAAGATCGCAAACCCTGCGCCGAGGGCGCCGAGCACGAGGATGGGCGCGTACGCATTCACGCTCCTCGCTCCTTCCAGTCGTCCTTGACCGTTGGACCGCCGCCGGCCGGGACCCCTCCCAGTGGGAGCGGGGGGCGTGCCCCGCCTCGCGAAGATCGTGCACATGTGAGGCAGTTCACAAGCCGGACTGCTGCGCATCTTATGCCTGCTCGTCTGTGATCTGCGACACGGGTAACAACACGGAGTTTGTGATCTCCACCACCTGACGAACGATCATGAAGTCCGATGAGTGGTGATCTTCATACGCGAAGCATCCGCATGATCACCAAAGGTGACATTCGAGCCCGTTCCCGCAGGTGAACGGCGCGCTGCTCTATCAAACGTTGGCAGTTGCAGGCAAATTGGCCTGGATGCGATGGGGATGGTAAGGGGATCCGTGTCGCCCGGTCGGGGGGCCCGCGTGTACGGAGGTGGACGCGGGGCATACGAGGGCAGGGCGGGGCTCCGAGTGCGTGCATCCGTTCACGAACTTCCCGGCGGCGCGCGAGGGGCCCGCTTCACAGGAAGGTCACGGACCGGCCACAGCGTCCGCATGGCGTGATCCTCCTGTGACCTGCGCCACTCTGAACCAGGCGTTCCGAAAGCGGGCTTGGCCATCTGTACGGAGGGATGGTAGTCCGTGGATCAATTCGGACTTAATTCTGAAACCCCATGATCACAGCCTTGTGAAGGCGTGTCCGTTTCGCCCGTTAGGGCGTCAATAAGAAGCGTGACGCGCCCGGTTCGCGCCCTTCACGCGCAACTGTGGCGCACCCCACGTTTCTTGAAGGGACCCCTGGCGCCCTGATAGCGGTTGTTCTCATGTCCCACACCGCTCACATACCCAGCCACCGGAAGCCCCGCCGCAGCGCCTCGAAGCTCGCGGTCCGCGCCGGAGTTGCCGGTGGCGTCCTCAGCACCCTGGCCATGGCCGGCACCGCGAGCGCGTCCCCGTCCGAGCCCGTGGCCGAGACGACGCTCGAAATGCCGGTCCTGAACCTGGACCTGGCCGCCGAGGTCTCCTCCGCGGTCACCACGGCCGCCGAGAACACCCGTCTGGCCGCCGTGGAAGGCGAACTGACCGCCCAGGAGGAGAGCGCCCGCACCGGCGCCGCCGCCGAGGCGAAGCAGGCCAAGGAGACGGCTCAGAAGGCCGCGGAGAAGAAGGCGAAGGAGGAGGCCGACCGCAAGGCCGAGGCCGAGCGCGCCACCCGCGACTCCGAGCGCACCTCGCTGAAGAGCACCTCCACCGCCGCCGCCAAGGCCCCCCAGGGCACCGGCACCGTGACGGCCCCGGCCACCGGCTCCGCCGCCGCCATCGTCAACTTCGCCCGCGCGCAGGTCGGCAAGGCCTACGTGATGGGTGGCACCGGCCCGTCCTCCTTCGACTGCTCCGGCCTCGTCCAGGCCGCCTACCGCCAGGCCGGCATCACCCTGCCGCGCATGTCCCAGGCGCAGTCCACGGCCGGTACGTCCGTCTCCCTGAACGCCCTTCAGCCGGGCGACATCCTCTACTGGGGTTCCAAGGGCAGCGCGTACCACGTCGCCATCTACGTCGGCGGCGGCAAGTTCGTCGGCGCGCAGAACCCCAGCACGGGCATCGTCGAGCGCAGCCTGAGCTACGACAAGCCGACGGGCGCCGTCCGCGTCCTCTGAGCCCGCTCCTGAGCCCCGCTCAGGCCACGGCAGCAGACACGGCCGTAGGGCCGGTACTCCCCCGCTCGGGGGCGGAGTACCGGCCCTGCGGCCGTTGTCGTGGGCGCCGGTACGCGGCGTTCCGGTCCCTGCGAAGATAGCGGGGCAGGCCCCGAGCGCAGACCCTGGAGGTGGTGGTCCCGTGGGCACACAGCCGCACGAGCACCACGAGGCCGGCGACCCCACCGCGGTCCGGGCCGCCGTCGGCCTCGGGCTCCTCGCCGTCGGGGGCCTGCTGCTGAACACCCTCCGCCCCTGGCAGAAGCCGGGACCCGCCCTCCTCCTCACGGCCGGCTGGACCGCATCGGGCGCCCTGCTGGTGTGCGGGCTGGTCCTGCTGGCCCGGTGCGTGCGCAGCGTGCACGGCGGCCCCGGCCCCGAACACCCGGGGACCGGGGACCGCAGTCCATCGTGAGCGCCCTCCGCCGGCCTCAGGCCTTCGGGGCCACCTTCGAGAGGCCGTTGATGATGCGGTCCATCGCGTCGCCGCCCGCCGGGTCGGTCAGGTTGGCCAGCATCTTCAGCGTGAACTTCATCAGCAGCGGGTGCGTGAGACCGCGCTGCGTGGCGACCTTCATGACCTTCGGGTTGCCGATCAGCTTCACGAAGGCGCGGCCCAGCGTGTAGTAGCCGCCGTAGGTCTCCTTGAGCACCTTCGGGTAGTTGTGCAGCGCCAGCTCGCGCTGCGCCGGGGTGGACCGGGCCTGAGCCTGCACGATGACGTCGGCCGCGATCTGGCCCGACTCCATGGCGTAGGCGATGCCCTCGCCGTTGAACGGGTTGACGAGGCCGCCCGCGTCACCGACCAGCAGCAGGCCCTTGGTGTAGTGCGGCTGCCGGTTGAAGGCCATCGGCAGCGCCGCACCGCGGATCGGCTGCGTCATGTTCTCCGGGGTGTAGCCCCAGTCCTCCGGCATCGAGGCGCACCAGGCCTTGAGGACCTCGCGCCAGTCCAGCTCCTTGAAGGCGGAGGAGGAGTTGAGGATGCCGAGGCCGACGTTGGACGTGCCGTCGCCCATGCCGAAGATCCAGCCGTAGCCGGGCAGCAGCCGGTCCTGCGGACCGCGCCGGTCCCACAGCTCCAGCCAGGACTCCAGGTAGTCGTCGTCGTGCCGCGGCGAGGTGAAGTACGTACGCACCGCGACGCCCATCGGGCGGTCCTCGCGCCGGTGCAGGCCCATGGCCAGGGACAGCCGCGAGGAGTTGCCGTCGGCCGCGACGACCAGCGGAGCGTGGAAGGTGACCGGGGTCTTCTCCTCGCCCAGCTTCGCCTGCACGCCGGTGATCCGGCCGGTGCGGGCGTCACGGACCGGCTCGCCGACATTGCAGCGCTCGTACAGCCGGGCGCCGGCCTTCTGCGCCTGGCGGGCCAGGATCTCGTCGAAGTCGTCGCGCTTGCGGACGAGTCCGTATTCCGGGTAGGAGGCGAGTTCCGGCCAGTCCAGCTGGAGCCGCTGTCCGCCGCCGATGATCCTCAGGCCCTTGTTACGGAGCCAGCCGGCCTCTTCGGAGATGTCGACGCCCATCGCCACCAGCTGCTTGGTGGCGCGCGGAGTCAGGCCGTCGCCGCACACCTTCTCGCGCGGGAACGCCGTCTTCTCCAGCAGCAGGACGTCCAATCCGGCCTTGGCGAGGTAGTAGGCGGTGGTCGAGCCGGCGGGCCCGGCCCCGACGACGATCACGTCCGCGGAGTGTTCGGAGAGGAGCTCGGTCACTGCGGGGTCTCCCGAAGGCTCGATAAAGGGTGCCAGGCGGCACCGGACACGTGCAGTCTATGCAGCGAGAGTGATCGCGATCCGAAGGGCTGCCCCGATGACGACTTCGCCGACCCGGCCGCCGCTCCCCGCGGTGCGGCTGCGCGTGCCCACCGACGAGGACGCGCACGCCTGGCACCGTGTCTTCAACGACGCCGATGTCATGGAGTTCCTCGGAGGCCCGGCCGAGCTGTCGGAGTACGAGGAGTTCACCGCGCGCCAGCGCATGCACGACGCACAGCTCGGCCTCTGCCTGTGGACGCTGCTGGACGGCGACGGCGAGGTGATCGGCTTCACCGGGGCGCAGCCGTGGCCGGCGGACAAGGCGTGGGGCCCGGTCGGGGAGATCGAGATCGGCTGGCGGCTCGGGCGGGCGGCCTGGGGCCGCGGCTACGCGTACGCCGCGGCGCTGGCCACCCTGGAGCGGGCCCGCGAGGCCGGGATCGAGCGGGTGGTGGCGATGATCCACGCCGGCAACGCCCGTTCCGTGGCCGTGGCGGAGCGGCTGGGGATGACCCTGGCCGAGGAGTTCACCACCCCGGGCGGCAACCCGGCCCGCCGCTACACGCTCGCCCTCCGGGACGCGTCCGCCGGGTGACCAGGGGGTCCCCCGGCAGGGCGTAGTGCTGTGACCGGAAAGGTTCACCGGGTCACAGCACTAGAACACGGACAGGCCCGTCAGGGTCGTGAAGCGGTCCAGCGCCGCGACGCCCGCGACCGAGTTCCCGCGGGCGTCCAGGCCCGGGCTCCACACGGCGAGCGTGCACCGGCCCGGGACGACGGCGACGATCCCGCCGCCCACCCCGCTCTTGCCGGGCAGCCCGACGCGGTAGGCGAACTCGCCCGCCGCGTCGTAGGTCCCGCAGGTCATCATCACCGCGTTGACCTGCTTGGCCTCGCTGCGCGTCAGCAGCCGCGAGCCGTCGGCGCGCAGCCCGTGCCGGGCCAGGAACCGTCCGGCGCGCGCCAGGTCGGCGCAGCTCATCTCGATCGAGCACTGCCAGAAGTAGTGCTCCAGCAGCGCCGGCACCGGGTTGTCGATGTTCCCGTACGAGGCCATGAAGTGGGCCAGGGCCGCGTTGCGGTCCCCGTGGCCCTGCTCGGACGCGGCCACCTCGGCGTCGAACCCTATGTCCGGGTTCTGGCTCTCCTGCCGCAGGAACTCCAGCACTTCGCTGCTCGCGTCGCCCGTCAGCGTCTGGAGCCGGTCGGTGACCACGAGGGCGCCCGCGTTGATGAACGGATTGCGCGGAATGCCGTTCTCGTACTCCAGCTGCACGAGCGAGTTGAACGGATTGCCCGAGGGCTCCCGGCCGACCCGCTCCCACAGGCTGTCGCCCCCCTCGGCCAGGGCCAGCGCCAGCGCGAAGACCTTGGTGATCGACTGGGCGGAGAAGGGCACCTGCCAGTCCCCCACCCCGAAGACGTTCCCGTCGAGATCGGCGATCGCCATCCCGAACTGCCCCGGGTCCACGGCGGCGAGCGCCGGGATGTACTCCGCGGGCGTGCCGCTGCCCAGCAGCGGGGCGATGTCGGCGGCGATCCGCTCCAGCAGGGGCTTGTAGTCCGTGGACACGGCGTCGGGCGGCAGGGCGTGGGGCACGGCGGTCAGTCCTTGGTTCCTCTGTGCAGCGCGACGATGCCGCCGCTGAGGTTGCGCCAGGCGACCTTGGACCAGCCGGCCTTCTGCAGCAGGGCGGCCAGCGCCGGCTGGTCGGGCCATTCACGGATGGACTCGGCCAGGTACACGTACGCGTCGGGGTTGGACGACACGGCGCGGGCGACGGGCGGCAGCGCCCGCATCAGGTACTCGGTGTAGACGGTCCGCAGCGGCGCCCAGGTGGGCTGCGAGAACTCGCAGATCACGACCTGCCCGCCGGGCTTGGTCACCCGGTACAGCTCGCGCAGCGCCGCGTCGGTGTCCTGGACGTTGCGCAGGCCGAAGGAGATCGTCACCGTGTCGAAGACGTCGTCCTTGAACGGCAGCCTCGTCGCGTCGCCCGCGGTCAGCGGAAGCCAGGCGTTGCGCTTCTTGCCCTCCATGAGCATGCCCAGGGAGAAGTCGCACGGGACCACGTACGCGCCCGTCGCAGCGAAGGGCAGCGAGGACGTCGCCGTACCGGCGGCCAGGTCGAGGACCTTCTGTCCGGGGCGCGCGTCGACCGCCCTGGCGACCTCCTTGCGCCACACCCGGTCCTGGCCGAGCGAGAGGACGTCGTTGGTCAGGTCGTAGTTCGCCGCGACCCTGTCGAACATGGAGGCGACTTCGTGCGGCTGCTTGTCCAGGGATGCCCTTGTCACTGGCGTTCGCCCCTCGTGTTGCGATGCGGATCGGCGGGTACGTCCCCATCCTCTCAGGCCACACCCGCCCGGGCGGCGCGGGCTCCGCCGTACCGCGCCGTACCGGCCCCGTACCCGACCGTAGAACTGGTCCGAAGGACAGTTACGCTGCTACGTCGCATGCGCGTTGACTGCCAGGGTGCGGCCCGGTGAGGGTCACCCACCGGATCAGAACCGCAACCGTGGGCGGGTCCGGCAGTGGCCGCCACGAACAGGAAGCTTCACGATGCCGGCAGGCCATTCCACCGGTCGTTCCCGCCGTGACGGCCCGCGCGCCAGGCGCCGGGCCGCGCGGCGCAGGCGGCTGCGGCGCACGATCCTCATCGGCTCGGCGGCCCTCGTCGCCGTCTCGGCGACCGCCTACGCGCTGCTCCCCGAGGACGAGAGCACCACCGCAGCCAAGGGCCGCACCGCCTCCCGGACCGACGCACCGGACGGGGAGGGCACCGACGCCGCGGGGAACCCGCTCCCGCAGGGCGGCGCGAAGTCCCCCGAGGCCAAGCCGTCCCCCGCCGCGCCCTCGCCGCAGCCCGCCTCGCCCTCGCCGTCCACCGGCGCTCCCGCGACGCCGGGCAAGCCCGGCACCTTCGCCGGCTCGACCGGCTCCGGCGGCGTGCAGGGCAAGGGGACGACCCGGCGCTGGCGGCTGGAGGTCGAGGACGGCAGCGGGGTCGACCCGGAGGCGGCCGCCCGCTCCGTCGAGGCGATCCTCGGCGATCCCCGCGGCTGGACCAAGGACCCGCGGTACGGCTTCCAGCTCGTGGGAGCGGGCCAGCCGGTGGACTTCACCGTCAAGATCGCCTCGCCCAAGACCACCGACCTGCTGTGCGACGTGGTCACCCCGGAGCTCATCGGGGAGACCAACTGCCGGGTCGGGCACACCGTGGTGGTGAACCTCAAGCGCTGGAAGGAGGGTTCGCCGCAGTTCCGCGGTTCCGTGGAGGAGTACCGGGCGCTGATCGTCAACCACGAGGTCGGGCACGAGATCGGCCGCGGCCACGAGGGCTGCCCGGGCCCCGGAAAGCCCGCCCCTGCGATGATGCAGCAGATCAAGGGCCTGGACGGATGCACCTCCAATGCCTGGCCGTTCGACGCGAACGGAACCTATCTGTCGGGTCCGTCCGTCCTCTAGGGAAAGGACGGCCGACGGAGGGGCCGCCCGGGGGGTCGAGGAGTGGAACCGTGCGCGTCGTCAGCTTCAGCGTCCCATCGTGGTTCCCCTCGTACGAGGAGCCGGACGGGCCGCCCGCGCAGCACGGAAACCGGTCCTTCGAAGCGCTGCTGACCGAGCAGGAGTCCGCGGTGTTCCTGTGCCTGGCCACCGGCGCCTCCAACCGGGAACTCGCCGGGGAACTCCAACTGTCCGTCAGCACGGTCAAGTTCCACGTCGTGAACATACGGGCCAAGCTCGGCGGGATCAGCCGCCTCCAGGCCTGTCTGCTGGCCGCCCTCGCCCGGGAGGGCAGCAGACCGGCCGGCCTCCCGCCCCGCGAGCAGGCACCCGCCGCCGACGGGCCCCGCGCCGACCCGCTCAGCGGCGGCGGTGCAGCAGCCGTCCCCCGATGACCGTGGCCACGCACGTGGTCGCGCCCCGCGCCAGCAGCTCGGCCTCGTCCGCCACCGCGAACACCGCGAAGCGCGCCGCCGCGCCCGGCTCCAGCACCCCGTGGAAGGCCTCCGCCGCCGACGCCCGGCCCGCGAACGGATCCAGGGCCGGCCGCCCCTCGTAGGGCGCCGGCGGCAGGATCGTCAGGCCCGACCGGGACAGCGCCGTGCGCACCGCCGCGACCGTGAAGCGGCCGCACACCGCCACCACCCCGCGGGCCAGCAGCCGCTGCGTGCCGCGCCGTGCGCTGTTGCCCCACCGCGCCTCGGTCATCTTCAGGGCGTCCAGCGCCTCCGCGCCGCTGATCGGGTCCGCGCCGAGCTCCGTGACCTCGTACGGGTCGTCCGGGTAGTACGTCCGCTCCAGCAGCTCGTCCGCCCCGCGCACCAGCAGCCCCGGGGTGAGCACCCCGGGCCAGCGGCGGACCCGGGCGTGCGAATGGGCCGCGCCGAGCTCCTCGTACGGACCCACCCGGGCGATCCGGTCCCCCTCGACGAGGACCGCACCGCCTTCCAGCGGCGCGGATCCCGGTCCGGTGACGAGGAGTTCGGCGGCGTGCAGCGTCAGCATCGTGTCGCCACGCGTCAGTTCGCGGAGATGAGCTTCAGCTCGGGGTGCGCGGTGCCGCCCTCGATGGCGGTGGAGGAGATGTGCGAGACGACGCGGTCGTCGGCCGGGTCGTTCGCCGGGTCGTCGTGCACCAGGAGGTGCTCGTACGTCGTCGCGCGCTGCGCCGGCGTACGGCCCGCCTTGCGGATCAGGTCGATGATCTCCTGGCGGTTGGAGCGGTGCTTGGCGCCGGCCGAGGAGACGACGTTCTCCTCCAGCATGATCGAGCCGAGGTCGTCCGCGCCGTAGTGCAGCGAGAGCTGGCCCGCCTCCTTGCCGACGGTCAGCCAGGAGCCCTGGATGTGGGCGATGTTGTCGAGGAACAGGCGCGCGATCGCGATCATGCGCAGGTACTCGAAGATCGTCGCCTGGGTCCGGCCCTTGAGGTGGTTGTTCTCGGGCTGGTAGGTGTACGGGATGAAGGCGCGGAAGCCGCCCGTGCGGTCCTGCGTGTCCCGGATCATCGCGATGTGCTCGATGCGCTCGGCGTTGGTCTCGCCGGTGCCCATCAGCATGGTGGAGGTGGACTCCACACCCAGCTTGTGGGCGATCTCCATGATCTCCAGCCAGCGCTCGCCGGACTCCTTGAGCGGGGCGATCGCCTTGCGCGGCCGGGCCGGCAGCAGCTCGGCGCCGGCGCCCGCGAAGGAGTCGAGGCCGGCGGCGTGGATCCGCCGGATGGCCTCCTCGGCGGAGACGCCGGAGATCCGGGCCATGTGCTCGACCTCGGACGCGCCGAGGGAGTGGATGACCAGCTGCGGGAAGTCCTTCTTGATGGCGGAGAAGTGGTGCTCGTAGTACTCGACGCCGTAGTCCGGGTGGTGCCCGCCCTGGAACATGATCTGCGTGCCGCCGAGCTCGACGGTCTCCGCGCAGCGGCGCAGGATGTCGTCGAGGTCGCGGGACCAGCCCTTCTTCGTGTCTTTGGGGGCCGCGTAGAAGGCGCAGAACTTGCACGCCGTGACGCACACGTTCGTGTAGTTGATGTTCCGCTCGATGATGTACGTCGCGATGTGCTCGGTACCGGCGTAGCGGCGGCGGCGCACCGCGTCGGCCGCCTGCCCCAGCGCGTGCAGCGGCGCGTGGCGGTAGAGGTCGAGCGCCTCTTCCTTGGTGATCCGGCCCCCCGCGGCGGCGCGGTCGAGGACAGACTGGAGAACGGCCTGGTCGGTCACCGGGAGTCACCTTTCGGCGGTGTGTCTGTGTTCAAGGTCCGGACCGATCCAGCCTACGCCAGGGCCCGGCGGCGGATTTCAGGGGCTGCGGGTGAGGTCGCCTTCGGGGTTTCCGGCCGGGGAGTCACCCGACTTGTAGTGCAGGGTCCCGTTCTCGTTGAGGGTGAAGCGCTCGTTCGTGGAGCCGTTGGAGCACAGGCCGGGCGCCGGGTTGGGACCGGCGGAGGTGTCCAGGACCAGGGTGCGGTCCGTCGCCGAGACGAGCCTCCAGTCCCCGCCGCAGTCGGTGCCGAGGACGGGGATGATCGACTTGTCGCGGCCGACGATCTCACCGACCCGGCCCGCCTTGATGGTGATCTCGAACTCGGTGGTCAGGCGCGCGTTGGTGGTGACGGTGCCCTTCCACGTGCCGATGAGCCCCTGGGGGACGTCGGTACGGGTCCCGGCCGCGGGCGACGCGGGGCTCGCCTTCGGCTCCGGGGCCGAGGCGCCCGGGGCCGGCGAGGAGGCGGAGGGGTGCGCGCCGGCGCCGGCCGCGTCACGCCGCTCGCCGCCCTGCCCGGGCAGCAGTTCCAGGAAGTAGATCCCGCCGGACAGCACCGCCAGGACGGCCGCGGCGGCCAGCACGAGGGTGCAGCTGAACCGGCGCCCGGCGGCGCTGACGCTGACCTGCCGCCCGCCGGCGGCGGTCCGCGGCGGCGGCACCGCGCCCGCCCCGGGGGCCGCGCCGGCGGTCTCGGTGGGGCTGCCGTACGGGCCCGCGGCCGGGAGTGCGTACGGGGAGCCCGCGCCCTGGCCCCCGTACGAGGGGTCCGGCGCCCCGAAGCCGGCGCCCGGGCCCGCGGGGGTGTACGTCCCGGCGGTGAACGGCACCGGGCCGGAGGCGGCCTCCGGGACGGCCGGGCCGGCGACTCCGGCTGCGGCTGCGATTCCGGCAGAGGCCCCGGCCGGGGCCGGGCCGGCGTCCGCGGGGTCCTCGGAGGACTCGGCGTCCAGGTCGAGCAGGGCCACCGCGGCCCGGCTGGCCGCCTCGACCAGCGGGGCGGGGAGCCAGCCGGGAGCACCGAGGGCCCCGCCGAGGGCATCGGCGACCGCATCGGGGGCGGGCCGGTCGGCGGCCGTCTTGGCCAGGCAGGCCTCGATCAGGTCGCGGAGGTCACCGGCCGGGAGCTCGCCGAGCTCGGGCGGCTCGTGGACCACCTTGTAGAGGAGCGTGGCCGAGTTGTCCCCGCTGAAGGGCGGCCGGCCGGTCGCCGCGAAGGCCAGCACCGCGCCGAGCGAGAACACGTCCGCGGCCCCGGTGATCCCCTTGCCGAGGATCTGCTCGGGCGACATGTAGCCGGGCGAGCCGACGGAGACGCCGGTGGAGGTCAGCGAGGCGGTGCCGTCCGTGGCCCGCGCGATCCCGAAGTCGATCAGCCGCGGCCCGTCGAGGGTGAGCATCACGTTCGACGGTTTCACGTCCCGGTGGACCAGGCCCAGGCCGTGCACGGCCACCAGGGCGCGTGCCAGCCCCGCGCCGATGGCCCGAACCGAGGGCTCGGGGAGCGGCCCGTGCGCGGCGAGCGCGCGGTCCAGGGAGGGGCCCGCCACGTATCCGGTGGCCACCCATGGGACCGGGGCCTCCGGGTCCGCGTCCAGCACCGGGGCGGTCCACTCGCCGCCGACCCGCCGGGCCGCCTCGACCTCGCGGCGGAAGCGGGTCCGGAACTCCTCGTCGGAGGCGAAGTGCGGGTGCACGATCTTGACGGCGACGGTCCGGCCGCCCGCACTGCGGCCCAGGTAGACACGGCCCATGCCGCCCGCGCCGAGCCGGCCGAGCAACCGGTACGCGCCGATGGTGCGCGGCTCACCGGCTTCGAGCGGATGCATCCCGTCCCCCAATTCCCCGTGATCCCGGGCGTCTTGTGACACCCCGGCCGAGCAGCAGCCTAGGGGGTGCCTTGCCGATCATGCCGGGGAGAGGGGCGGGGCGTCACTCTTTTGCATTTCCCCGTGCCGGTGGAGGAATGCGGAAAGGACGGGAATTCCCGGGAAACCGGGCATTCAGCTGCCGGGCACTTCGGATCAACCGGCGGTAAAGCCGGTCAGCACTCCTGGACCATCGCACTCAGCAGCTCCACGGACACATCCGCGGGATACCCCGTCGTGGGTCCGGTTCGGCGGGCGAATTCCCGTACACCGGCGAGCTGATCGGGTCCGAAGCGGAAGTCGAGCGTCGTGAAGTACCGCTCCAGCAGCTCCGCGTCGAAGGCCTCCCAGCGGGCCGCCTGTTCGGCGACCTTGGTGACCTCTTCGAGGGACAGGTCACGGGAGGCGAGGAAGGCCTCGTGGACCTTCTGCACGACGGCGGGCTCGCGGGCGAGGTAGTCCTTGCGGGCGGCCCAGACGGCGAAGACGAAAGGCAGTCCGGTCCACTCCTTCCACATGTGCCCCAGGTCGTGGACGGTCAGTCCGAGCCGGGGCGCGTCGTGGAGGGAGGCCCGCAGCGCGGCGTCGCCGATCAGCACGGCGGCGTCGGCCTCCTGCATCATCACGCCCAGGTCGGGCGGGCAGGTGTAGTAGTCGGGGCGTACGCCGTACTGCTCGGAAAGCAGCAGCTGGGCCAGGCGTACGGACGTACGGGAGGTCGATCCGAGGGCGACGCGGGCTCCGTCGAGCTGCTCCAGCGGGACCTGCGAGACGATCACGCAGGACATCACGGGACCGTCGCAGCCGACCGCGAGATCGGGGAAGGCGACGAGCCGGTCGGCGTTGCGGAGGAATTCGACGAGGGTGATCGGGGCGATGTCCAGCTCCCCCTCGACGAGCCGCTGGCTGAGCTTCTCGGGGGTGTCCTTGGTCAGCTCCAGGTCCAGCAGCGTGCCGGTTCTGGCGAGCCCCCAGTAGAGGGGCAGGCAGTTCAGGAACTGAATGTGGCCGACGCGGGGCCGGCTGCGGTAGACGTCCACATCGCGAGACTAGTCCCACGGTCTGCGTCAGCCTTGCGGCGGGTCTCAAACGTCCGGGTGACGTGATCTTTCCCTCTGGTCTCCGCCGCAGGGTGCGTGCTAGGCTCGACGCAAGTTGCAGTTTGGTTTCCCTTGCAGTACGAGGCCTGCGGAGAATGTGACCCGCAGGCTTTTGTAGTTTTCAGACTTCTTAGCAGGTTCTGGAGCAGGGCGACCCTTTGGCCCATAGGAGGGCTCATGGCTACCGGAACCGTGAAGTGGTTCAACGCTGAAAAGGGCTTCGGCTTCATCGCCCAGGACGGCGGCGGCCCGGATGTCTTCGTCCACTACTCCGCGATCAACGCCTCTGGCTTCCGCTCCCTCGAGGAGAACCAGACGGTGAACTTCGACGTCACGCAGGGTCCGAAGGGCCCGCAGGCGGAGAACGTCACCCCGGCCTAGTCGCCTGGGCCAACCTCAATCGCGGGTTGGAAAAGCAGTACCCAAGGAGCCCCGTCACCCCTGCGCGAGCAGAGCGGCGGGGCTCCTGCCTTTCCCCTCCGGGGTGGGGGGACCGAAACGCCTCTGGGCCCGCACCGTGTGCACGGTGCGGGCCCAGAGGCGTGGTACGGCCGGTGTTACTTCGGGGCGGTGGCCGGGGCCGGGGCGGTGATCTCGATGTCGATGACCAGGGTCACGTCGTCCGGGGTGACCAGACGGAGCTGGTAGGTGCCCGGGGCGAGGTCCGCGTCCGTGTGGAGCTCCGGCAGGACGATCCGGCCGTCGGCAGCGGTCGCCGCCAGGGTGAGGCTGAAGACCTTCTTACCGGCCGCGTCCTTGAAGTACGGGCCCTTCGCGGTCGCCGGGTCGGCCGGCACCCACGTGCCGTCCTCCTTCTCCTGGCCGAAGCCTGCGACGACACCGGACACCGCGACGGCCTTGCCCTTGGCCGTGGCCAGGACCTCGACGCCCTTGATGCTCGTACCGGCGACCGCCGTCGGGGGCTTGGAGCCCGTGGGGCGGGCGAGCAGGTCGGCGGCCGGGGCCGTGACCTTGCCCGCGAAGTTCACCGTGAGCCGGCTCGTGGTGTCGTAGGCCGAGGCGCGCAGGGTGAAGGTGCCCGCCGCGGCGCCCGCCTTCAGGCCGGGGGCGGCGGCGATGCCGTCGGCGCCCGTCTTGACCACCAGGGACTTCGCCGTCCCGAAGAGGGTGCCGGGCGTACCGGTGGTGTCCTCCTCGACCGCGAAGATCACTTCCCGGCCGGCGGCGGGCTTGCCGTCGCTGAGGAGCAGCTTGACCCGCGGGACCACCGTGAAGGCCGCGCCCGCCTCGGCGGTGAGGCCCGGACCGTCCAGCACCGTCAGCTCGGCCAGGTGCGGGGCCGGCTTCTCCGGGGTCGGAGTCGGGGTCGGGGTGGGCGTGGGCGTCGGGGTGGGCGTCGGCTTGGGAGTCGGCGTCGGCGTCGGCGTCGG
This sequence comes from Streptomyces yangpuensis, assembly GCF_001005295.1. Lineage (GTDB taxonomy): Bacteria > Actinomycetota > Actinomycetes > Streptomycetales > Streptomycetaceae > Streptomyces > Streptomyces yangpuensis. The sequence continues at coordinate 450,298 of NZ_LBMK01000005.1, forward strand.
CTTGGGGGTCGGCGTCGGCGTGACCGGGTTCTGCGCCGGACGCGGCGTGGGCAGGGTGCCCGGCTGCGCGGGCGGGTAGTTCCCGACCGGCGGGTTGGCCACCTCGGTGGCGCCCTGCTGGTACTGGCGCATGTAGCCGAGCACGGTGTTCACGTACTCGCGGGAGTTGTTGTAGCTGAGGATCGCCTTGTCGAGCTCGGCGGCCACGGAGAGGTTCCGGTCGCCGCCGCACAGGTAGAGGCCGGCGCCCAGCGCGGCGTCGTAGATGTTGTTCGGGTCCCGCTTGGCGTCGCCGTTGCCGTCGGCGCCCCAGGTGGCCCAGGTCGAGGGGATGAACTGCATCGGGCCGACGGCGCGGTCGTAGACCACGTCGGCGTCGAACTCGCCCCGGTCGGTGTCGCGGATCTCGGCGAAGCCGTTGCCGTCGAGGCGCGGGCCGCGGATCGGCTTCTCGGTGGAGCCGTCGGCCTTGAGCCCGTAGCCGGAGGCGTGGACCGACTCGACCCGGCCGATGCCCGCGAGCAGCTGCCAGGGCAGCTTGCAGTTGGGCAGCGCGGCGGCCACGGACACCTCGGCGCGGTGGTAGGCGTCGAGGGCGGTCGCGGGTATACCGCTGGCGCCCTCCTGCGCGCCCGTTCCCGTCCCCGCGGCGGGCGGCGGGTCGGCGACGATGTCCGGCAGGTCGAGCCGGGCGTCACCGCGGTCGGTGGCCTGCGGGCTGTCCGGGGTCGGTTCGGACTCTCCCGCATCCGCGGTCGACGGAGTGGACACGACCGCGGCAGTGGTCAGGCTGGCCGCGAGCGCGGCCGTGCACAGGACCTTGCGCGAGGTGTTGACGATGTGGCGGTGAAGCGGCTTCACAGTGCGGCGATCCCCCCAAGGAGCCGTTCAAGGGTATGCGGCCGGTCCGGCCGTGAATATCCACTGTCTATCAGGTATTCCGACCCGACTCGCCGTCCCCCCGGCAGATGTGACGCACCATTCGTCTCGACTTCACCGGGGTCTGATGACAGAACGGACAACGGTGTCAACTCTCCGTCCGAAATGGCCCGAAGACCACCTGATTCCAGCCAGATCCCGCACGTTCAGGACAACCGAACGCGAGGGCGGTCACGCTGGCCATCGCTGCCGGCCACGGCCCGCCCGGCCACCCCGCCGAAATGTGACCCGGATCACTCGGGAAGAACCGGCGGGACCGATGCATTTTGCCGGGCCCGCCGGTCTTAGCTGCGTACACACCGACACACCGGTCAACGAACCGGTCAACGAACCGACCAACGAATCGGCCGACCGACCGACCCGGACAGCAGAGGAGCGCATCCCATGCGCATCGTCATCACCGAATTCATCAGCCTCGACGGCGTCGTGCAGGCCCCGGGCGGCCAGGGCGAGGACAACGACGGCGACTTCGCCCACGGCGGCTGGACCCACCCCTTCTTCGACCCGGAGGTCGTCGGCGGCTCCTTCACCGAGGCGCTGGAGAAGGCCGACGCACTGCTGTACGGGCGCCGCACCTGGCAGAACATGGCCGCAGCGTGGCCCGAGCGGGCCGGCGACCCGTTCGCCGACCGGATGAACGCCCTCCCGAAGTACGTCGTGTCCGACACCCTCGGCGACGACGAACTGACCTGGAACAACACCACGCGCATCGACGGCGCCAAGGCCGTCGCCCGCATCCGTGAGCTGCGTGACGGTGACGGCGGCGACCTGGTGGTCATGGGGAGCCCCACCCTCGTACGCACCCTGCTGAGCGAGGGCCTCGTCGACGAACTCCGGCTCATGATCATGCCGGTGCTGCTGGGCGGCGGAAAGTCGATCTTCCCGGAGGACGGCGGCCTGCACACCCTCGAACTGACCGCCACGGCCATCAGCCCGGCGGGCGTGCACGTGTGCACCTACCGCCCGGCCGCCAAGGCCTAGCCGCGACCGGAGCCGCACCCCGCCGACGGGACCGCGGGCAGGCCGCACGGCCGGGCCGGTCGGCGGGAGCCGGCCGTGCGGCCCGTCGGATCAGGGTGGTGCGCTCCGTCAGAACAGGGCGTTCCCGATCCCGGCCAGGAGGCCGGCCACCGCCGCCAGCACGATGGCGGCGAACAGACCGGCCAGGGACGCGAGAAAGTACCCGTCGCCGTTCGCCACGGTGCCGGTGCGCGCGCAGGCGAACAGCCAGGCCGCGAGCGTCAGGAACGGTACGAGCAGGAGACCGGCGGCCGCGCCGAAGTTGAACACGGCGCCCCCCGACAGCTCGTACGCCCGGCCCCTGGCCGTCCGCACCTCCACCCGGGCGCCGGGCCGGTACTCGTCGGCGGCCGTGGCCAGCACGATCTCGCGCGCCGCCTCGCCGGACCGGCGCGGGGTGTACCAGCCGGTGCAGTCGGTACCGGTCGTATAGCCCTCCGCGTCGGTGGCCTCGTAGCAGCGGTGGACCCTGAAGACCCCGTCGACGGGCCCAAAACCGAGCACGGCCCCCATCTGCGGTCCGGGCAGCACCCACATCAGCCACCCGGCCGCCGCCAACGTGACGACCACCCCGACCCCGGCCACACCCCGCCCCAACCCCCGCACAACAGCGCGCACACCGGCCCCCTCTCCCGTGCAGCCCGATACCCGCAAGGCGAAGCCGTAACGCACCACCGGCCCGCCGTTTCCGCGGGCCGCCGCCCCCGCCCCGCGCGTGGCCTCGTACACGCCCCCGCTTCGGGGCGTCAAGACCCGAGATGCCGTGGCGTGACCGGGTGGGGGTGGCGGGGCGCAATGGTCGTACGAGGTCCGGGCCGTTCAGACCGGTCGGCCGGGGACACCGCTCACCCGCAGCACCGAGGAGTACGTCATGACCAGCATCCACCGTCTCGCCCTGCTCAAGGCGGCCATCGCCGTGGGAGCCCTGCGCGTGGCGCCCGGCGCGATCAAGGGCTCCGGGGAGCGCGCGGCCACCGGCACGCTCGTCCCCATGCGGCCCGCCGCCCGGGGCGCGCCCGAGCGTCCCGTGCGGGCGTTGCCGCGCAGCCACCGGGCCGACGCCGCCTGATGCGGCGGCGGGGCCGCCGGCGTGTCAGGGCGCGGGGGTACGGGACGGGCGGCGCAGGACGGTGGCCGCAACGGCCAGGGCGGTGACGAGGAGGGCCGCGCCGACCGCGAAGGACAGGTGGTAGCCGCCGGTCAGGGCCTCGGAGACGGGGCGGCCGGCGGCGGCGAGGGACTCGGTGCGGGAGGCGGCGAGGGTGGAGAGGACCGCGACGCCGAGGGCCATACCGATCTGCTGGGTGGTGTTGAAGAGGCCGGAGGCCAGTCCCGCGTCCTCCTCCTTCGCACCGGACATGCCCAGCGAGGTCAGGGCGGGCAGGGCGAGGCCGAATCCGGCGGCGAGGAGCATCACGGGCAGCAGGTCGGTGACGTAGTCCGCCTCCCCCGCGCCGCCGGGGATCCGGGTCAGCAGACCCAGTACGCCGATCAGCAGGACGATGCCGGTCAGGAGGACCCTGCGTTCGCCGAAGCGGGCATTGAGGCGGGCCGAGACGGTCAGGGAGACCACGCCGATGACGGCCGCGGCCGGGAGCATCGCGAGGCCGGTACGGGCCGCTCCGTAGCCGAGCACGTTCTGCATGTAGAGCGCGACGAGGATCTGGAAGGAGAAGAGGGCGGCGACCATCAGCATCTGGACCAGGTTGGCGCCGGTGACGCTGCGCGAGCGGAAGATCCGCAGGGGCATGAGCGGGCTCTGCGCGGTGGCCTGGCGGACGAGGAATCCGGCGAGCAGGGCGAGGGAGAGGGCGCCGAGGCCGAGCGTGTGGGCCGAGGTCGCTCCGTACTGGTCGATCCCGACGACGGTGTAGATCCCGAGCATCAGTCCGGAGGTGACGAGCAGTGCGCCGAGCGTGTCCGCGCCGGCCTTCAGACCGAGGCCGCGGTCGCCGGGCAGGGTGGGGAGGGCGACGAGGACGGCCGCGATGCCGATGGGCAGGTTGATCAGGAAGATCCAGTTCCAGGCGAGCGCGTCGGTGAGGACGCCGCCGAGGACCTGGCCGATCGAGGCGCCGGCCGCGCCGGTGAAGCTGAACACCGCGATGGCCTTGGCCCGCTCGCGGGGCTCGGCGAAGAGCGTGACCAGGATGCCGAGGCTGACGGCCGAGGCCATCGCGCTGCCGATGCCCTGAAGGAATCGGGCGGCGATCAGGACCCCGGGGGACGCGGCGGCGCCTGCCAGCAGCGACGCGGCGGTGAAGAGCCCGGTCCCGGCGAGGAACATCCGCTTGCGGCCGATCAGGTCGCCGAGGCGGCCGGCGAGCAGGAGCAGGGAGCCGAAGGCGATGAGGTAGGCGTTGACGACCCAGCTCAGCCCGGCCGGGGTGAAGCCGAGGTCGCTCTGGATGGCCGGCATGGCGACGGTGACGATGCTGCCGTCGAGGACCGTCATGAGCATCCCGGTCGCCAGTACGCCGAGCGCGAGCCGACGGGAGCGGGTGGCTGCCGGGGCCGCAGCCGAAGTGACGGCTTGGGCAGGCTCGACTCTCGGCGCAGCCGCAGACGCGACCGCGGGGGTCTGCGTGGCTGCAGATGCGGAAGCGGCGGCCTCAGGCACGGACACGGGCACGGACGCAGTCGGGGACACAGACGGGGGAACGGACACGGACACGGCGGTCTCTCCTGTCGTCGGGAGCCAACAGGAAAGACCGTAGCAGATAGTTTTGTTGCAGACTATCTACTACGGACCCGAGCCTTGCGCCCGTCGCGTCGTCACCCCTTCTGCCGCGCCCTCCGCGCCGGCCGCGGCCCCTCGACCGGGGTCTCCAGATGCCCGGTGACCAGCCGGTTCAGCGCGCGCAGCAGCACCTCGCGCTCCTCCGCGGGCAGCGAGTCCAGCGCACCGGCGTGGACGCCGTCGACGATCTTCCGGCTCTGCTGCGCGACCTTCGCCCCCGCCTCGGTCACCGCGATGATCCGCGCCCGCCGGTCGGTGCTGGACGGCCGGCGCTCGGCCAGACCGGCCTTCTCCAGCGCGTCGACGGTGACCACCATCGTGGTCTTGTCCATGTCCCCGATCTCGGCGAGCTGCGCCTGGGTGCGCTCCTCCTCCAGGGCGTGCACCAGTACGCAGTGCATGCGCGGGGTGAGTCCGATCTCGGCGAGCTGCGCGCTCATCAGGGTGCGCAGCACGTGACTGGTGTGATCCAGGAGGAAGGACAGGTCCGGTTCGGTGCGCTTGGGTGCCATGGCCGTCATGTCCGCCAGCGTAACGGCATTCGATCCGTCGCGGATTATCGGCAAACGGACGACTCGCACGACCCGCCACACGACCGACCCGCACCACGACCGACCCGCACCACGACCGACCCGCACCCTCACCCCTCGCGCGGCCCCCGGTACAGCTCGTCGATGCGGTCGGCGTAGTCGCGCGCGATCGCGCCCCGCCTGAGCTTCAGCGACGGGGTCAGATGGCCGCGCGCCTCGGTGAAGTCGCCCGGCAGGACGGCGAACCGGCGGATCGACTCGGCCCGCGACACCAGCTGGTTCGCGTCGTCGACGGCCCGCTGGAGGTCGGCGAGCAGTTCCTCGTCCCGCACCAGTTCCCGCATCGGCACGTTCTGCTTCTTGCGCATCTGGCGCCAGTGCCACAGCCCGTCCGGCTCCAGGGTGATCAGCGCGGCGATGTACGGGCGGTTGTCGCCGACCACCATGCACTGTCCGACCAGCGGGTGCGCCCGCAGCCAGTCCTCCAGCGGCGCCGGGGCCACGTTCTTGCCGCCGGAGGTGATGATCAGGTCCTTCTTGCGGCCGGTGATGGTGAGGTACCCGTCCGCGTCGAGCTCCCCGATGTCCCCGGTGGCCAGCCAGCTGCCGGACGGGAGGGCCTGCCCGCTGTTCCAGTAGCCCGCGAAGACGTGCCGGCCGCCCAGCAGCACCTCCCCGTCCGGCGCGATCCGCACCGCCGTGCCCGGCAGCGGCCAGCCCACCGTGCCGAGCCGGGGCCGCAGCGGCGGGGTCACGGTGCTGGCGCCGGTCGTCTCCGTGAGCCCGTAACCCTCGAAGACCTCGATGCCGGCGCCCGTGTAGAAGGCGGCGAGTCTGCGCCCCAGCGGTGATCCGCCGCTCAGGATGTAGCGGACGCGGCCGCCGAGCGCGGTCCGGATCCGCCGGTAGACGAGCGGGTCGTAGAGCGCCCGCGCGGCACGCAGCATCGGCCCGGGCGCCTTGCCCTCGATGCTCTCGCCGAACCGGCGCGCGATGCGGGCGGCCCGGTCGAAGGAGGAGGCGCGGCCCATCTTCTCGGCGGTGGCGCGGGCGGTGTTGTAGACCCTCTCCAGGACGTAGGGGATGGCCAGCAGGAAGGTCGGGCGGAAGCCGGCGAGGTCGGCGAGAAGGTCCTCGGTACGGATGCTGGGCGCGTGCCCGAGCTTGACGCGGGCCCGCAGGCAGCCGACCGCGACCATCCGGCCGAAGACGTGGCTGAGCGGCAGGAAGAGCAGCGTCGAGGCCGGGTCCTTGCTGACCGATCTGAAGACGGGGTGCAGCAGCTCGATGGAGTTGTCGACCTCGGCGAAGAAGTTGGCGTGGGTGATGACGCAGCCCTTGGGCCGGCCGGTGGTGCCCGAGGTGTAGATGAGGGTCGCGACGGAATCGGGGGTCCGGTTGCCCCGCCGCGCGTGCACGAGGGCATCGGGGATGCGCTCCCCCGCCTTCACCAGCCGGCCGATCGCGCCCGTGTCGAACTCCCACAGGTGGGCCAGCCACGGCAGGTTCGCCCGCTCGGCGCTGATGATGCGGGCCTGCGCGGTGTCCTCGACGGCGCAGGCCACGGCGCCGGAGTCCTGGATGATCCAGCGCGCCTGGAGGGCGGAAGAGGTGGGGTAGATCGGTACGGTCACCAGCCCGGCCGCCCATCCGGCGAAGTCGAGCAGGGTCCACTCGTAGGTCGTACGGGCCATGATGGCGAGCCGGTCGCCCTCGCGCAGCCCTTCGGCGATCAGGCCCCTGGCGACGGCGAGGACCTCGGCCGCGAACTCGGCGGCCGTGACGTCGTGCCAGGTCCCGTCGGCGTCCTTGCGGGCGAGTACGGCCTCGTCCGGGGCCTGTGCGGCGTTGTCGAAGGGGATGTCCCCGAGGGAGCCGTGCGTGGGGACCGGGGCGAGCGCGGGCACCCGTACCTCGCGCACCACTCCGTCGACGACCGTCCGGACGGGCTCCACCAGCTTCGGCTCCGCTTCCACGGCGCACCCTCCTCGGCTCACACGAGTGTTACCGCCGGTAATTTACGGAGGGGAAACCCCGTCCGACCAGCCCTCGGAGCCCTTCTTCACCGACGCTCCACGCGGCCACCGCCGCCACCGCACCGCGCGAGGGAATTGAGGAGGGCCGCTCCGCGGGCCGCGTCGTCGACGCTCACCGCGAAGTCCTTGCCGCCCGCACGGACGACCAGGCACTCGCCGGCGCGCAGCATCACCGTCGTGCCGAGACCGCTCAGCCGGTAGCCCCAGCCGCCGACCTGCGCCGGCCGGCGCTCCTCCACCCGGGCCGACTCCACCACGGCCGCCGGCCAGCGCCGTACGGGCCATCCGAGCGGGCCGAACGCGACCTCCAGGCCCTCCCCCGTGACGCGTGCCCGTACGGAGGAGCACGCGAGGACCGCGAGGGCGGCGAAGGCGAGCGGCCCCACGAACCACACCGGCCCGTCCACCAGGCCGCCCGCCCCGGCGACCGCGCCGACGGCAGCGGCGGCGCCCAGCACGGCCGCGGTCAGCCGGAGCCACGGGTTCGACGTCCGCGCGAGCCATACGAGCCGCTCACCGGCGGGAACGTCCATGACGGGGCCGCGGGCCGACGGGCGGCCGGCGCCCGGCACCCCCGCCCGCCNCCGGCGGGAACGTCCATGACGGGGCCGCGGGCCGACGGGCGGCCGGCGCCCGGCACCCCCGCCCGCCGATCGACGAACCACCCGGTCGCGGCGGCCGCCACGACCGCGGCGCACACCGCCGCCGCGACCCACACATCCGGCAGGTCGGCCCGGCGCCAGTCCACCTGGTCCAGGTTGGCCCGTACGACCACCGCCTGCGCACCGGCCAGGGCCACACCGCCGGGCAGCAGCGCGGTCGCCGCCCAGGCCCGGGCGGCGGCGAACGCCGCGACCCCGAGGACCAGTACGGCCCACACCGCCACCGGGAAAACCACCGCGCCCGCGAACGACGAGGCTCCGTCGGGCGCGCCGGACGGGCCGCCCCAGTGCGTGGCCATCCGGTCGGGCAGCCGTCCGCGCGCCGCCAGCGGCAGCGCGACCAGCACCACCGGTATCCCGGCCGCCCAGCCGGCTAATCCCCAACCCCTGCCACCGTTCACGGCAACTCCCTGATCATCTCGATGAGATCGGCCTTCCCGTAGCCCAGGCGGGCTCCGTCCGCCACCAGTTCGCGTACGCGCTCCAGCAGCTCGGAGCGGCGGTCCGCGCCACCGGCCACGGTCACCCCGCGCCCGCGCCGGAACTCCAGCAACCCCTCGTCGCGCAGGGCCCGCAGGCCGCGCAGGACGGTGTTGGTGTTGACGCCCAGCGCCTGCGAGAGGTCCCGCGCGGGCGGCAGCCGGTCCCCGGGCGCGCACTCGCCCTCGGCGATGGCCCGCCGCACGGCCGCGGCGACCTGTTCGTGCAGGGGGCGGTGATCCGCGATGTTCAGCCTCAGCAGCATGGTGCCATTGAAGCTAGCACCATCGCTCTCATCTGTTCAACGGTCTTCGCCTCGGGCCGGGTTGGGCGGGGGCGATATTGCGCCGCGAGCTGCGGCGATGCCGTGCGAAACTCCTGCGACCGATCACGGAGGAAGAGACACCGCATGCGCACCACCATGACCAGACCGGGGCGGGCCGCCCGGGCCGCCCGGGCCGCGGCAGCCGTCGTCGGCGCGATACTCGTCGCCGGATGCGGTGGCGGCGACGCCGTACGGGCGGGCGCCGCGACACCCGCCGCCCCTGCCGCCCCCACCCCTGCCCCTGCCGCCGCCCCGACGGCCTTCGGCAAGGAAGCCGTACGGGCCGACCTGGCCGCGGCCACCGAGGCCGCCGGCCTCCCCGGGAAGACGACGCCCCTGACCCCTACACGCCCGGCCTCGCCCGACCCTGCCGACCTACCGACCACCGACAGGGAGCGGGCCCGGGACGAGGTGGTGGCGCGGATGGCGGAGTGCAGTGTCGGCTGGTCACTGTCGAACGGCCCGGACTCCGCGCAGGACCCCGCGGAGGCGCGCAAGCAGTTCTACGCCGCCCTCGCCGGTCTGGTGGAGCGGGGCTGGAAGGAGTTCCGCCCCGTCGAGGAGGTGCCGGTCGGCAAGAGCTCGATGGTCATGGCCCAGTACAAGAAGCAGGAATGGACCCTCCACGCCCGCCACGTCGCGGGAGTGCTGGACATGGCCACGATGATGGCCACCGAGGACGCGTGCGGCGCCCGCTTCACCGACGCCGAGCTGGACCTCCTGGAGGACTGACCGGTGCCAGTGCGCGAATACGTGGCCGGAATGTCCGTACCGTGGCGGTCCAGCGCCGCAGTGTTCGAGCAGATCGCGACCCGGCACGGCATCACGGCGGATGCCTGCACGATGGAGGCGGCCTGGGCCGCCTTCGCGGAATTCGTGCAGGTACCGGTCGAGGGGATCGCAGGACCCGAGGACGACGGGGACGGGTTCATCGTCGAGTGGGGCGTCCGGGACTGGAACGGCAACCGGCTGGCGCTGTCCCTCGGGCGACTGCTGGCCGTCAGCGAGCACGGCGACCGCAGCGATCCGTACTGGCAGCCCGAGTACTGGAAGGTGGAGCTCGAAGTGTTCTTCGCCGAGGACTCTCCCTGGGCGGGCCCACTGGCCGACGGGGGCGGCGACAGCGGCTTCGACTTCGCCGCCATCGGCACGCCCAGGGCGGATGCGCTCGCGGCCACACTCCGCTTCATCGACCAGGAACCCCTCCTCGGCGTGATGTGGCGATCCGCTCCGACCGGCGCCGAGGTCACGCTGGACCGGGCGGGCTAAGGGCCGGCGGACACCGACAGGGCCTCGACGACGAAGAACAGGAACGTCGGCTTGTGGGAGAGGTCCCGGAAGGCGTCGGGGAACAGGTCGCGGGCGGCCGGGTCCGGCTGGGGTTCGGCGATCGTGGAGAGGCGGAAGCCGGCGGTGGTGAAGGCCTCGGTCATCGCGTGCAGCGGCTTGCGCCAGAACCTCATCGGGGCGGAATGCCCGCCGATCACCCACTCGAAGGCGTAGTCGGTGGTCGCGAAGTAGTCGGGCCGGGGCTCCTGGAAGGTGTAGGCGACGAAGGGGTGGTCCACCGAGGCGAGCAGCCGCCCGCCGGGCCGCAGCACGCGCCGCAGCTCGGCCAGGGTCGACCCCCAGTCCTCCAGGTAGTGCAGGACGAGCGACGCGATCACGTCGTCGAACTCGCCATCGGTGAAAGGCAGTCGGTCCCGCAGGTCGACGCGGTGCAGCGGCACGCCCTCCCCGAGCCGCCGCCCGGCCAGGGCCAGCATGGCGGCGCTGACGTCCAAGCCGGTGACGACGGCACCGCGCTCGCGCAGTGCCGCGGCCAGGGGGCCCGAGCCGCAGCCGGCGTCCAGGATCCGGCGGCCGCGCACGTCCCCGGCGAGGGCCAGCATCGCGGGCCGCTCGTAGTGGGCGTTGACGAGGCTGTGCTCGTTCTCCGCCGCGTACGCCTCGGCGAAGCCGTCGTAGTCGTTCGCAGTGTTCGCGGGCTCGGGCAGATCGGATAAGCGTTCCATCTCCGCACCCTACGCAGCCACGGCCGGCGGGCAGCCGCTGCACCGACCCGGGGTCGGGGCACGGAAGGCGCGGTCGCAGCCGTCGCAGTTCTGGAGCGGGTCCGGCCGTGCGGGTTTCGCAACGGCCGGGGCCGGCGGGGCGGGCGGCAGCTGCGGCGGGAGCAGGGCGGTCAGCCGGTACGCCAGGACGGACGCGGGGCGGCGCATTTCCTCGGGCAGGTCCGTCGTCAGGGCCCACCGGATGTCATCGGGGTGGATGCCGCGCTCCAGCCAGGTCGAGACCTGCGGCGAGAGGCGGTGCACGTCGCGTTCGGCCAGCAGCAGCCGCGGGTCGAGCCGCCGCAGCCCGGCGAGCAGCTCGACGGCCCCGGGGTGCGGCGGCTGCGCTTCGGGGACCGCCGCAGCCTCCGGTTCCGGTGTCGGCTCGGGGTCCGGTGTCGGCTCCGGGTCCGGGTCGGGTTCCCGATCTGGCGGCTGAGGCGGGGGCGGGCCGTCCGGGGCGGGGCCCGGCTTGTTGTACGAGTACGTACGGGTCACCACCCGCCCGCCCTCCAGCCGCTCGCGCCGCCGCTCCAGGTAGCCGTGCCGCTCCAGCTCCCGCAGGGCGGAGGCGATCCGCACCTCGCCCTCCGGGAAGCGGCCGGCGAGGGCCTTGATGCCGACGGGGGCGCCGTCCGGCAGCGACTGGATGTAGGCCGCGACGCCGATCGCCGTCGCGGACAGCTCGCGGTGCTGGAGGAGGTGGTTGCCGACCACGGTGTAGTGACTCGCGTGCCACGTGTTGACGTGGATGACACCGGATCGGGCGGCGCCGGAGGGAACGAGGGACGTGGCGCGCGAGGGCGCGCTAGGGTGCTGTGGAGCCATTGGGAAGTGGTGCTACTTCCTTGTTGGTCAGGCCCTCGGCCGGGATGCCAGTCCCACCGGGGGCCGTCTCATGTCTGGGGTTGTCGCGGCGAGCATATGCCCGCCAACCCACCCGAAATCCAGCTCAGTTGACACCTTTCACCCGACCGAGCGACGGGGGCCGGGTTTGGTTGGTGGGTTGGTTCTTTCCCTCGGTTCTTTGGTCTTTATGCGTCTAAGCACGCCGGGTCGCGGACCCCCGTGACCCGGCCGTGAGGGGTACCTCCGCCCACACCACCTTGCCCGGCAGCGGCCCTTCCCTGACGCCCCAACGGTTCGCCAGCGCTTCGACGATGACCAGTCCGAGCCCCGCGTCGCGGATGCGCGGGATCCGGTCGCCGCGCGCGTCCGTCACCTCGATCAGCAGCGTCTCGGGGGTCGCCGTGAGGGCGAGCCGGAAGTCCCGGCCTGGCACGCGCCCATGGGTCACGGCATTGGCGGCGAGCTCCGCCACGACGTGCGCGGGTTCGATCAGGGGCAGTCCCCAGCCACGCAGTTGCTCGACGGTCAGGAGACGGGCGAGGCGTGCGGCGCGCGGGGTCGCGGACAGCTGGACCTGGAAGTCGACGAGTTGAGGAATCACATCACTCAGCGTGTCCGTGCGTGCGTACCGTGAGAAGCGGCACCGCCCCTGCGTCCCGGGTTTGTCCGGGGCTTGTCCGGACCCGTCCCGACTGTCCGGACCGACCCGACGGGTACGAGGCGTTGCGTACATCGGCTCGTCGGAGGTGGGCGCGCATGAGCGTGGACAGTGACGGTACGGAAGAGCCCGGCTGGGACGTCGATCCGGAGGATGAACAGGGCGCGGCGGTGGTGGCCGCGCTGGGCCGCCAGCTCAGGGCGTGGCGCGAGGCGGCCGGCCTGCGGCCCGCGGATTTCGGGGCGGCCATCCAGTACGGGGAGGACCAGGTCCGCAAGGTCGAGTCGGGCAAACGGATCCCCCGCCCCGAGTACCTGGACAGGGCGGACGAGGTCCTGGACGCCGGGGGCCGGATCTCCGCGATGAAGGCCGACCTGGAGCAGGTGCGCTACCCGAAGAAGGTGCGGGACCTGGCGAAGCTGGAGGCGAGGGCCGTCGAGATCGGGGCGTACCGCATCCACGGCATTCACGGAGTTCTCCAGACGGCGGAGTACGCCAGGGCACTCTTCGAGATGCGCCAGCCCGCCTACAGCCAGGACGAGGTGGAGCGGTACGTGGCCGCACGCATGGCTCGGCGTGCCCTCTTCAAGCGAAATCCGGCTCCGTCGCTCAGCATCGTCCAAGAAGAGGCGAGTCTGCGTCGGCGCATCGGAGGCACAATGGTGTGGCGCCGACAGCTCGAACGCCTGTTGGAGGTGGGCCGGTTGCGGCACGTGGCCCTGCAGGTGATGCCGATCGACCGGGAGGTCCATGCCGGCATGGACGGTGGGATCGAGGTCCTGAAGTTCGAGGACGGTACTGCCGTGGGTCGCTCGGAAGGCGCTTTCGGCGGACGACCGGTCTCCGACCCGAGGCAGCTCCGGATCCTTGAGCTGCGCTATGGCATGATCCGGGCCCAAGCCCTCACCCCCCTGGAGTCGCGGGACTTCATCGAGGAACTGCTGGGAGAGACATGACCGACAACCGCGAGCTCGACTGGTTCAAGAGCAGCTACAGCGACGGCAGCGAAGGCGACTCCTGCGTCGAGGTGGCCGCCACCCCCCACGCGGTCCTGGTCCGCGACTCCAAGGACACCGCACGCGCGCACCTGGCCTTCGGCCGCCCCGCCTGGGAAGGGTTCGTCGCCCAGGCGTCCGAAGTCTGACGGAACCGAAGGTTCCCGCCCCGCGTCTCCCGATGAACGGTCGCCAACCATGCGGGGGATGAATGTCGTTCGACGCGGAACGGGCGCAGCGCGAAGCCTCCGGGAGCCGTCGACCGGTGCGCTGGGTGTTCGCGCTGCCCCTCGCCCTGGTGCACGCCCTGAACGCCGTCCTCGTCTACGCCGCCGTGTTCAACGGCCCGCAGGCCGCATGGGACCACCAGGGATACGAGGGCACGGCGGCAGCCGTCTTCCTCTCTCTGTGCCTGAGCCTGCTCGGGGTCGTGATCACGTTCCTCCCGCCCGTCCGCAGGGCGCTGGGCCCGTGGTGGTTCGCGCCGCCGCTCGTGCTGGGGGTGATCGCGTGGGTTCGTATCGAGACGCTCGGCTGAGGCTCCCCCGCGAGGACATCGACCTCCCCGAGGACCGCGGCTGCCTGCGCCTGGTGCTCGCCGTCCCGCTCGTCGCGCTCTACGTCCCCGCGGCGTACACCTGCTGCCTCGCCCTGGCCATGCGCCCCGCCTCGCCCTACGACCAGATGCGCGAGGACGCCCGTTTCATGGGCGGCTTCTCGGTGTTCCTGTGCCTGCTGGGCCTGCTGATCACCGTCACCCCGCTCTACCGCCGCACGATGGGCCGCTGGTGGTTCGCGGCCCCGGTCCTGATAGCGGCGACCGCCTACGCCCGCGCCCGCACGGTCTGACGCGCGTGGCGACGCCCATGGCATCGATCCTGAAGGAGACTCGACGCCCGATGAGCAGAGAGCGGCGCGGCAGGTGGCGTCCGGTGCTGGTCTGCGGGCTGGTGTTGGTCGGCGGACTCGTGAGCGGGTGCTCGGGGACCGTGCAGGGCGGTGCCCCGGCCGCGGAGCGCTCGTCGGGGCAGCTGACGCAGTGGGTGGACGGTGCCACCGTGGAGTCGGTCTCCAAGACGCTCGGGGTGCAGCTGCCGGAGGCGGCGACCGAGGCGAAGGCGGCGCACCTGCAGGGCTTGCAGGACGACGGCCTGATCCTGGCCTTCGTCCTTCCGACGGCCGAGGTCGACGCGTTCGTCGGCTTGCTGAAGCCGGAGCGGCCGCTCCGGCTGCGGGAGCAGCCGCTCGCCCTGAGCACGAATCCGACGACGCCGTTCTCGCACCTCGGGCTGCCGGAGCCCGAACTGCTGGCCCAGGTCCGCGAGGGTCAGGTGTGTGCGCCGTGCGAGGAGGACCTCAACTGGCTGAAGGTCGCGGTGGCGCGGGTCGACGACCGCACCAGCCGGGTCTACCTCAGAGGAGTCGACTGAGCGGTGGACACGCCGCCGCTCCCGCCCAGACGGGGGCGGGAGCGGCGGCGAGTGCTGCGGGCGTGCGGCCGGGTCAGGCGGTCGCGGCGGCCGGCTGCGGCACGGTGTCGACGGATGCCGGGGCCGGGGCGGGCTCGTCCAGCGGGGAGGCCGAGGCGTTCGCGTAGGCGTCCTTGTCCAGGATGCCCTCGCGGGCCGAGACGATGACCGGTACCAGCGCCTGACCTGCGACGTTCGTGGCCGTGCGGATCATGTCCAGGATCGGGTCGATGGCCAGCAGGAGGCCGACGCCGGCGAGCGGGAGGCCCAGGGTGGAGAGGGTCAGCGTCAGCATGACGGTGGCGCCCGTCAGGCCGGCGGTCGCGGCGGAGCCGATGACCGAGACGAAGACGATGAGCAGGTACTCCTTGATGCCCAGCTGCACGTCGAAGATCTGCGCGATGAAGATCGCGGCGAGCGCCGGGTAGATCGCGGCGCAGCCGTCCATCTTGGTGGTGGCGCCGAACGGGACGGCGAAGGAGGCGTACTCCTTCGGGACGCCGAGGCGTTCGGTGACCTTCTGGGTGACCGGCATGGTGCCGACGGAGGAGCGGGAGACGAAGGCCAGCTGGATGGCGGGCCAGGCGCCCTTGAAGAACTGGACCGGGCTGACCTTGGCGACTGTCGCGAGCAGCAGCGGGTAGACGCCGAACATCACCAGGGCGCAGCCGATGTAGATGTCGGCGGTGAAGGTGGCGTACTTGCCGATCAGGTCCCAGCCGTACGTGGCGATCGCGGTGCCGATGAGGCCGATGGTGCCGATCGGGGCGAGGCGGATGACCCACCACAGGGCCTTCTGCAGGAGCTCCAGGGCGGACTCTGCGAGGTCGAGGACCGGCTTGGCCTTGGCGCCGAGCTGGAGGGCGGCGATGCCGGCGACGACCGCCAGGAACACGATCTGCAGGACCTTCAGCTCGGTGAACGGCGTGACGACGTCGGTGGGCACGATGCCGGTCAGGAAGTCGATCCAGGAGCCGGTCTTCTTCGGCTCCTTGCCGTCGGCGGCGGTGAGGCCGGTGCCCGCGCCGGGGTCGGTCAGCAGGCCGATGCCGATGCCGATGCCGACCGCGATCAGCGAGGTGATCATGAACCAGAGGAGGGTGCGGGAGGCGAGGCGCGCCGCGTTGTTCACCTTCCGCAGGTTGGTGATCGACACGAGGATCGCGAAGAAGACGAGCGGGGCGATGGCCAGCTTCAGCAGCTGGACGAAGATGTCGCCGGTCTTCTCCAGGGTGGTGGCGAGCCAGCTGACGTCCTGGCTGCGGGCTATCCAGCCGAAGAGGACGCCGAGGGCCAGACCGGCGACGATCTGGGCCCAGAAGGGGAACTTGAACGAGGCCTTGGCGGGGGCAGGGGCCTGTGGGGTCGCGGACACGGACACTCTCCGGAGGTGGCGCACGTAGTGAGGGGGTGGTTCTGCGTGGTGTTGCGGTGCGGCAGCAGCCAGGAAGGGCCGGCCGGGACCGCTGCTGTATCGATTCAGCTCAACAGCAACAGGCCGCGGACGCGCGGCGGCAGAGGTCGACGTGCAGGCGCGACACGAGCGGGACGCTCGTGATCATCGGGTGCGCAGCTGTGGTCGACATGTTGAACACGCTAACACTCCTCCTTTGAGATTCTCAAAGGGGTGCTTTGAGACAGCGGCGTGCGGGGCCCTCTTGCGCGGACCCGGAAAACACCAACGCCCCAGCACTACGGGTGGTGTACCCGGTGCTGGGGCGGTTCGATGTGTGATGAAGCCAACTGGGCCCTTACGGACCTGCGCGCGTGACGGGCCGAGGCGCGTTACGAGCCGACGCGTGCCGCGTCGTCCGCCTCGTCCTCCTGGGTGCGGTTGGCGGCGAGCCTGTCCTTCGCCCCGGCGACGCGCCCGGAGATCTGCGCGGACATCTCGTCGCGCTGCTTTCGCAGGAGGACGAAGGAGAGCGGGGCGGAGAGCACGAGGGCGAGCAGCACGACCCAGGCGCCGTTGGCGTCGCCCAGTCCGGCGGGGACCAGGCCGAAGTGGACGAGGACCGCGACGACGGCGAGGCAGCCGACGAAGATGCCCAGGCGCATCGCGGTGTATCGGATCGTTGCGCTCGGCTTGAGGGACACGGTGACCCCTTCTCTCTCGTCGTGGTCGGCACGTCGTGCGGCGCACGGTGCCCGTCCAGTGAAGCACGCCGGGACCGGCCCGCAGCCCGCCGGGGTACGGAGACCTCCCGCAGGGCCGTACGGATGCAGCCCCCGCCGGGGTACGCCGGCCACCCCCGCCGTACGGGCGCGGAGGCGGCCCGTCAGTGGAGGGGCAGCAGCATCACGACGTCGTCGCGGTCGTCGCCGGGGGCCACGCGGATGGCGCCGGGGACCCGGCCGACCTCCTTGTAGCCGCAGGAGGAGTAGAAGTGCTCCAGGCCGAGGCCGCCGCGACAGGTGAGGCGGACGGCGTCGATGCCCTCGACGGAGCGGGCGGCGGCCTCGGTCGCCGCCATGAGCTCGCGCCCGTAGCCCTTGCCCTGGTGGCGCGGGTGGACCATCACCGTGTAGGCCCACAGCCAGTGCCGCTGGAGCCGGTGGGTGTTGTGGGTGAGGAAGGCGGTCGCGGCGACCGCGCCGTCCTCGTCGTGGCCGACGAGGAGCCGGCAGCTCCCGTCGGCGATGCCGGCGAGGTGGTTGTCGAGCAAGGGGCGTACGTCGTCGTGGGTGACCGGTGGTACGAAGCCCACGGCGCCACCCGCGTTGGAGACGTCGGTCCAGAGCTCCAGGATTCCCTCGCGCAGGGCGGGCCCGACGGCCGGATCGAGGGTGAACGTAAGGGTCATTAGGCAAATTTACTTGTTACTTGATCGGTCCGTCCAGAAAAGCCGAACCCCGGCCCAGGGGCCGGGGTCGACATACCGAGTGAGGTCCGGCGGGCGCCGGACGCGGGCCCGGCGCGGGCCGGGGGCGGGTCAGACGCGCATCGCCTGCGGGGTCTCGCGCAGGTCCGCGTCCGGGCCCGGGTACTCGCGGATGATCTCGTAGCGCGTGTTGCGCTCGACCGGGCGGAAGCCGGCCTCGCGGATCAGCTCCAGCAGGTCCTCGCGGCCCAGCTTGTTCGGGGTGCCGTAGTTGTCCGCGTCGTGCGTGATCTTGTACTCGACGACCGAGCCGTCCATGTCGTCCGCACCGTGCTGGAGCGCGAGCTGCGCGGTCTGCACGCCGTGCATCACCCAGAAGACCTTGACGTGCGGCACGTTGTCGAAGAGCAGCCGCGAGACGGCGAAGGTCTTCAGCGCCTCGGCGCCGGTGGCCATCGTCGTGCGCGCCTGGAGCTTGTTGCGCACCTTGCCGTCCTGCATGTCCACGAAGTCGTGCTGGTAGCGCAGCGGGATGAAGACCTGGAAGCCGCCGGTCTCGTCCTGGAGCTCGCGCAGCCGCAGCACGTGGTCCACGCGGTGGCGCGGCTCCTCGATGTGCCCGTACAGCATCGTCGAGGGGGTCTTGAGGCCCTTCGCGTGCGCGAGACGGTGGATGCGCGACCAGTCCTCCCAGTGGGTGCGGTGGTCGACGATGTGCTGGCGGACCTCCCAGTCGAAAATCTCCGCGCCGCCGCCGGTGAGGGACTCCAGGCCGGCCTCGATCAGCTCGTCCAGGATGTCCGAGGCGGACATCCCGGAGATCGTCTCGAAGTGGTGGATCTCGGTCGCCGTGAACGCCTTCAGCGAGACGTTCGGCAGCGCCTTCTTCAGCTCGGAGAGCGAACGCGGATAGTAGCGCCACGGCAGGTTCGGGTGCAGGCCGTTGACGATGTGCAACTCGGTGAGGTTCTCCGTCTCCATGGCCTTGGCCAGGCGCACGGCCTCCTCGATGCGCATCGTGTACGCGTCCTTCTCGCCCGGCTTGCGCTGGAACGAGCAGTACGCGCACGACGCGGTGCACACGTTCGTCATGTTGAGGTGGCGGTTGACGTTGAAGTGGACGACGTCACCGTTCTTGCGCGTACGCACCTCGTGGGCGAGGCCACCGAGCCAGGCCAGGTCGTCCGACTCGTAGAGGGCGATGCCGTCCTCACGGGTCAGCCGCTCGCCGGAGCGGACCTTCTCCTCCAGCTCACGCTTGAGCCCAGCGTCCATGTGCCGGTCGCCTCCTCTAGATGCCTCTTGCCTGTCCTGCAAACCCTGACCAACCGTACTCTCAGGCTTCCTCGGGCAGCTCCCCGACCCGGTTCTCCCACTTCGTGGAGAGCACGATGGTGGTGCGGGTGCGCGAAACACCCTTGGTGCCGGAGAGCTTGCGGATGATCTTCTCCAGGCCGTCCACGTCGCTGGCGCGCACCTTGAGCATGTACGAGTCGTCGCCGGCGATGAACCAGCAGTCCTCGATCTCCGCGAGGTCGCGCAGTCGCCGGGCCACGTCCTCGTGGTCGGCGGCGTCGGAGAGGGAGATGCCGATCAGCGCGGTGACGCCGAGGCCGAGCGAGGCGGAGTCGACCGTCGCGCGGTAGCCGGTGATGACACCGGCCGTCTCCAGGCGGTTGATGCGGTCGGTGACGCTGGGGCCGGAGAGGCCCACGAGACGGCCCAGCTCCGCGTACGAGGCGCGGCCGTTCTCCCGAAGCGCCTGGATGAGCTGCCTGTCCACCGTGTCCATTACGTGGAGCCTTCCATTATTCGGCGATCCTGCAAGTCTGGGTATAGAATCTAAGGCACACAGGGTCAACACCCTGTGATTTCTTACAGCAGATCAATAACGATCTTCAGGAGTGGTACACCGTGTTCACGATCGAGATGGCGCACGCACACATGCGACAGCTCCAGGAGCTGGCCAACCGATCCCGAGCCCACCAGCCCGCCGCGGCCGTCCGCGTCGACAAGGCCCGCAAGCCGCTGGGCCGCAAGAAGGCCTAGTCACCGGCCTGCTCACCACCGTTCGACCTCTGGGGAGCGCGGGAGCCTCCCAGCTCCCCCTCCCAACGGCGGTACAGCCGGTGCGGCACCCCTGCCGCGTCCAGCACCCGCCCCGCGACGAAATCCACCAGATCCTGGATGTGCGTCGCACCCGCGTAGAACGCCGGAGAGGCGGGCAGCACGACCGCGCCCGCCTCGTCCAGCGCCACCAGATGCTTCAGCGTCTGCCCGTTCAGCGGGGTCTCCCGTACCGCGACCACCAGCCGGCGCCGCTCCTTGAGCGTCACGCTCGCCACGCGCTGGAGCAGGTCCTTCGACAGTCCGAGCGCCACCCCCGCCACACAGGCCGTGGACGCCGGGACGATCAGCATCCCCTTGACCGGGTACGAGCCCGAGCTCGGGCCGGCCGCCAGGTCCCCGGCACCCCAGTACCGGACGTCCGCACCGGCCGTCAGGCCCTCGAAGGTCCCCGGCTTGCCGTCGGCCCCGCGCGCCAGCCACTCCGCGAGGTCCTCGCGCCAGTGCGCGTCACGGAAGGCGATGCCGGTCTCGTCCAGCAGGGTGAGGCGCGAGGCCCGGCTCACGACCAGGTCGACGCTCTCCCCCGCGGCGAGCAGCCCGCGGAGCACCGCCGCCGCGTAAGGCGTCCCGGACGCTCCGGAAACCCCGACCACCCACGGGGTGCGATTGCGCTCTGTCATACCTCCGAGACTATCCGGCCACGCCCGGCGGGCACTCAGTAAGGTGACCGCACGTTCCCGTGAGGGGAGCCACGAAGGGGGCGAAGATGAGCACGACGGTGGATACCGGCCTGACACAGACCGACCGGACCAAGGCGGCGGCCAAGCTGATGCTGGGCTGGGTGGCCCTGCTGTGGGTGCTGGAGGCCGTCGACCACGCCACGGGCCACGCCCTCGACCAGTACGGGATCGTCGCCCGCGACCCCGACAGCCTCACCGGCGTCGTCACCTCGGCCTTCCTCCACTTCGGCTTCGACCACGTCGCCTCCAACAGCGTCCCGCTGCTGGTCCTCGGCTTCCTCGTGGCCCTGTCCGGGATCCGCCGGTTCCTCGCGGTGTGCGGCCTGATCCTGCTGGCTGACGGCCTCGGCACCTGGCTGATATCCCCGTCCGGGACCATGACGCTGGGTGCCTCCGGCATCGTCTTCGGCCTCTTCGGCTACCTGCTCGTACGGGGCTTCGTCGAGCGCAAGGCGCTGGGCATCGCGGTGGCCGTCGGCGTCGCGGCCGTCTGGGGGACCACGGTCCTCTCCGGCATCCTCCCGACGGACTCGGGCGTCAGCTGGCAGGGCCACCTCTGCGGCCTGGTGGCGGGCGTCCTGACGGCCCTCTACTTCCAGCGCCCGGCCCGCCGCCGCCCGGCCGTCACGGCCTGACGACGGACGGGTCCACGGGCAGGCCCAAGGTGTCGATCACGAGCTTGCCGATGCCGGTCTCGACGGTGACCTCGCCGCCGTACGGGATGGTGTCCCGGCCCCGGTAGCCGTCCGGGCCGGGGTTCCACAGGGTCACGCAGTGCGCCCTGTACGGGTCGAAGATCAGGTAGTGCGGGATCCCGCGCCGGGCGTACGCCCGGTCCTTGACCTCGTAGTCGTTACGGATGCTGCCCGGTGAGACGACCTCGACGGCCAGTTCGATGAGGTCGGGCGGGTAGGCGCTGAGGTTCCTGGCGACCTCGACGGCCGGGACGAGCGCCAGGTCGGGACAGAACTCGTTGTCCTCGTCGAACGGGATGGCGACGTCGCTCATCAAGCCCCAGCCGCCCGGAAGCTGAGCGTCGAGCGCCGTCCACAAGGGCCAGATGGTGCCTCCGTGGTGCGGCTGGAGCGGGGTGAGCACGACGGCGCCCTCAACCAGTTCTGTCCGGTGTCCCGGGAACATGTCCGCGAAGCGGCTGAGCCGGGAGGGCGGGCCGTCGGTGTCCGGGTCGGACATGCCGGCCTCCCTGTTCACGCGCGTCATGGTGGGCCGGACGATACCTACACCGTCAGGCCTCGGGCCACCAGATCGGCCAGGGCGCACACGAAGAGGGCGATGCCGATGAAGCCGTTGACCGTGAAGAAGGCGCGGTTCAGGCGGGACAGGTCGTGCGGGGTCACGATGGTGTGCTCGTAGACGAAGGCGACGACGACGATCGCCAGGCCGGCCCAGAACAGCGGGCCGGCGTCCGTGGCCAGCGCGTACCAGGCCAGCAGGGCCGTGGTCACGACGTGCGAGCCGCGCGCCCCCCACAGGGCGGCCGGGACGCCGAAGCGGGCCGGGACGGACCTGACGCCCTCGGCACGGTCGGCGGCCACGTCCTGGCAGGCGAAGATGAGGTCGAAGCCGCCGATCCACACGCCGACGGCGAGGCCCAGGATCACCGCGTCCCACGACCACTCGCCGGTGATCGCCAGCCAGGCCCCGACGGGACCCATCGCCTGGGCCAGGCCCAGGATGGCGTGCGGGAAGTCCGTGAACCGCTTGCCGTACGGGTAGACCACCATCGGGACGACGGCGACCGGCGCGAGCGCCAGGCACAGCGGGTTCAGCAGGGCCGCCGAGCCGAGGAAGACCACGAGCGCGATCCCCGCGCCGGTCCAGGCCGATCGGACGGACACCGCGCCGGTGACCAGCTCGCGCCCCGCGGTCCGCGGATTGCGGGCGTCGATCTCGCGGTCGATGATCCGGTTCGCGGCCATGGCGAAGGTGCGCAGCCCCACCATGCACACGGTGACGAGCAGCAGCTTGCCCCAGTGCACGGTCCGGTCGAGCTGGAACATCGCGGTCAGCGCCGCGATGTAGGCGAACGGCAGCGCGAAGACCGAGTGCTCGATCATCACCAGCCGCAGGAAGGCCCTGACCTTGTTGGCCGCCTCCGGCGCGGGCCCCTGTCCGACCACTCCATCGGCGGTGGTCATCATCGGAGTTCCTCCCGGAACCGTTCGAGGCTGTCCAGCAGGGTCCCGAGGGGCACGATGCCCGTCTCCAGGGAGACCGTGGGCGCGCCCTCGGGCTCGGGCGGGGTCGCGTGCACCGTGAACACGTAGCCCTCGCCGAGACGTTCGGAGCTGCTCGGGCGGGCCTCCACCCGGAGCACGGCACCCGCCTCGACGGTGAACGCCTCACCGGTGCCGAGCCCGGCCTGCAGGCGCTCCGCGAAGTCCTCGACCTCGGCGTCACGTACGCCGGGCAGCTCGAAGCCGGCGTCGGCCTCGTAACCGTCGTCCAGCACCAGGGCCCACATGTTGCCGTGGCCCGCGAACTCCTCGGCCGAGACGCCCGCCCGCTGGGCCGCGTCCTGCACGTGTGGGTCCGCCGGGTCGAGCTTCGGGCGCACAAGCAGCATGAACGTCGTGTCCTCGCCGATGAACAGCGCCGGTCCACCGAATTCGGAACTCACAGGCCGTACTCCTTCCAGCGGCGGTCGACGAGGGCGGCCGTGGCCGGGTCGGACTCGACCATGTCGGGCCAGCCGCCGTCGCGGGTGTAGCCCTCCTCGGGGAGCTTCTTCGTCGCGTCGATGCCCGCCTTGCCGCCCCAGAACTGCTGGTAGGAGGCGTGGTCGAGGTGGTCCACCGGGCCCTCGACGACGGTGAGGTCGCGGGAGTAGTCCGTGTTGCCGAGGGCCCGCCAGGACACCTCGTGCAGGTCGTGGACATCGCAGTCCTTGTCCACCACGATGATCAGCTTGGTCAGCGACATCATGTGGGCGCCCCAGATGGCGTGCATGACCTTCTGCGCGTGCTTCGGGTACTTCTTGTCGATCGAGACGATCGCGCAGTTGTGGAAGCCGCCCGACTCGGGCAGGTGGTAGTCGACGATGTCCGGGACGATGATCTTCAGCAGGGGCAGGAAGAACCGCTCCGTCGCGCGGCCCAGCGGGCCGTCCTCGGTCGGCGGGCGGCCCACCACGATCGACTGCAGCAGCGGCCGCCTGCGCATCGTGATGCAGTCGATCTTCAGGGCCGGGAAGGGCTCCTGCGGGGTGTAGAAGCCGGTGTGGTCGCCGAAGGGGCCCTCCGGGAGCATCTCCCCGGGCTCCAGCCAGCCCTCGACGACGACCTCCGCGTTGGCCGGAACCTGGAGCGGGACGGTCTTGCAGTCCACCATCTCGATCCGCTTGCCCGCGACGAAGCCGGCGAAGAGGTACTCGTCGATGTCGCCCGGCAGGGGGGCGGTGGAGGCGTACGTGACCGCGGGCGGGCAGCCGAAGGCGATCGCGACCGGCAGCCGCTCGCCCTTGGCCGCGGCGACGGCGTAGTGGTTGCGGCTGTCCTTGTGGATCTGCCAGTGCATGCCGATGGTGCGCTTGTCGTGGCGCTGGAGGCGGTAGAGGCCGAGGTTGCGCACGCCCGTCTCGGGGTGCTTGGTGTGGGTCAGGCCGAGGTTGAAGAAGGAGCCGCCGTCCTTGGGCCAGGTGAAGAGGGCCGGCAGCAGGTCCAGGTCGACGTCGTCGCCGGTGAGGACGACCTCCTGGACGGGCGCGGAGTCGCCCTTCACCTTCTTCGGCGGCACGTGGACCATCGAGCCGAGCTTGCCGAAGGCCTCACGGACCCCGATGAAGCCCTGCGGCAGCTCGGGCTTGAGCAGGCCGCCGATCTTCTCGCTGATCTCGGCGTAGGACTTCAGGCCGAGGGCCTTCAGGAGGCGGCGGTCGGTACCGAAGACGTTCATGGCCAGCGGCATCGCCGAGCCCTTGACGTTCTCGAAGAGCAGCGCGGGACCACCCGCTTTGTTCACTCTGTCGACGATCTCCCCGACCTCCAGGTACGGGTCGACTTCGGCCTTGATGCGCTTGAGGTCGCCCTCTCGCTCCAGAGCCCGGAGCAGCGAGCGGAGATCGTCGTAAGCCATAGGGGTCAGTATCCGTCACCAACTACGCTGGGAGCGTCACCGGGGCCCCTTGCGGGTCCGCCGCCACTGCCCGGGAGTCGGTCCCACACCGTGTTGCGCTATCTGCCGTTCCTGCTGATCATCGCGCTGACCATCTACGCCTTCATCGACTGCCTGAACACGCCGGAGGAAGAGGTCAAGCACCTCCCCAAGGCGATGTGGGTGATCATCATCCTGCTCTTCTCCATCGTGGGGCCGGTGGTGTGGCTGTTCGCGGGCAGGAAGCGGGTGGCCGCCGGCGGTGGCGGGCGCGGACCCCGGAGGCGCACCCAGTGGGTGGCCCCCGACGACAACCCGGAGTTCCTGAAGTCCCTGCGCGAGGAGCAGGAGAACAAGGACCGCGAGGACCGCGACCGCAAGGACAACGGCAAGGACCAGGGCAAGGACGCCGACTAGGGCAGCCCGGGCGGGTCTCCTTGCGCGGCGGCACCCCGGCGGGGCGATCGGCGCGCACGCCGCCCCAGCGGCAGAGGGCAGAGGGCAGTGGCTCAGGATGCCTTGCGGGCCTGGCCGAAGGACGCGTACGAGGCGCGCAGGTCGGCCCAGCGGCTGTCCGTCCAGGTGGACCAGTCCGTCGGCCGCCCCGCCAGCGCGGCCTCCAGCAGCTCGAAGTGCTCGTGCCAGGCGGCCAGGCAGTCCAGGCGGGTCTCGTCGGACCCGCCGCGTTCGTTGACGAACCGGATGACCGTGGAGTCGGTGCCGACCGCCTCCAGGTGGAAGCGGATCCGCCCGAGCCCGGCCACCGTGTACTCGGCGACGCGCTCCACGTCCCAGGCCGAGACGTGGCCGCTCGCCACCGTTGCGGTGTTCAGCCAGCGCAGCGTGACGGCCCCGCCGAGGTGCCGCTCCAGGACGTCGGCCGCGGCCAGCCAGCCACGGAGCCCGTCGGGCGTGGTCATGGCGTGCCAGAGGGCCTCGTAGGAGTACGGCAGGTGGAGCTCGAAGCGGAGCAGCCAGTGGTTCTCGCCGCGCCGTTCGCTGGTGGCATGGCTCACGAGGGACATGCCACCAGCGTCCCACTCCCGCCGGTCAGACGCCCGCGTAGGAGTGCTTGCCGCTGAGCAGGATGTTCACGCCGTAGTAGTTCCAGATCCAGCAGGCGAAGGCGAAGAGCGCCAGGTAGGCGGCCTTGCGGCCCTTCCAGCCGGCGGTGGCGCGGGCGTGCAGGTAGCAGGCGTACGCCACCCACGTCACGAAGGACCAGACCTCCTTGGGGTCCCAGCCCCAGTAGCGGCCCCAGGCGTCGCCGGCCCAGATGGCGCCCGCGATGATCGTGAAGGTCCACAGCGGGAAGACGGCCGCGTTGATGCGGTACGAGAACTTGTCGAGCGAGGCCGCCGAGGGCAGCCGCTCCAGGACCGAGGAGGCGATCCGGCCCGGCTTGCCGCCGCCGGCGAGCTTGCCCTCGTAGGCGTCGCGGAAGAGGTAGAGGACCGCGCCGGCCGCGCCGAGGTAGAAGACGGCGCCGCAGAAGATGGCGGTGGAGACGTGGATCCACAGCCAGTAGGAGTGCAGGGCCGGGACGAGCTGGTCGCTGTCGGTGTAGAGCCAGGTGACCGCGATGCCGAGGTCGAGCAGGACGGTGGTGACCAGGATCAGGCCGAGCCAGCGGACGTTCTTCTTCAGGGCGAGGAGCACCAGGTACGTGCCGACGGCCACCGTGGAGAAGGTGATCGAGAACTCGTACATGTTGCCCCAGGGGGCCCGCTCGACCGACATGGCGCGGGTGACGACTCCGGCCGCCTCGACGAGGAAGGCGAGCGCGGTCAGCGAGACCGCGATCCGGCCGTACAGGTCGCCCTGCACGGTGCCGCCGGCGGCGCCGGGGCCGTCCGGGACGTCACGGGTGCCGGCGCCGGAGCGGGTGGTGACCTTGGGCCGGTCCAGTACGGCGGTGGCGCCGCCCTTGCCGCGCACCTGCACGGCGGGGGCGGCGGCGGCCTCCTTGGCACCGGTCAGCGCGGCGGCCGTGCGGGCGACCTTGCTGCGGCTGCCGAAGGTCCACTCGGCGATGTGCGCGAAGAAGGCGAGCGTGTAGACCGCCATCGACGAATAGATCAGGTAGTTGCTGATCTCAGCCAGGTTCTCGTTGGCTGCGGCAGCGAGCGGCGTCATCCGCGCTCTCCTTCGGGAGTTTCTTCGACGGGTTCGGCGGGCGACCCGGGCGTCGCGGTCGGCGCCTGTTCGTGCAGCGTGGCGGCGAGATCCGCCAGCTCCTCCGGCAGCCTGGCGGACTCGCTGCGGCCGAGGCCCGCCATCTCGACGACGGTGACGCCGTCCTCGCCGGTCACCGCGCGGACCCAGATCCGGCGGCGCTGGATGAACAGCGACCCGGCCAGGCCCGCGATGGCGGCGATCGCGCCCGCGAGGGCGAGGCCGCTGCCGGGCTGGTGGGTGACGGAGAAGGTGGCCCACCGCTCGATGCCCTCGAACTTCACGGTGCCCGCGCCGTCGGGCAGGGTCATCGTGTCACCGGGCGCCAGCTTCTGCTTGAACTGCTGGCCCGACGCGTCCTTGAACATCTCCATCTTGGAGGTGTCGAGGCGGTAGACGTTCTGCGGCAGACCCGAGTCGACGCCGAGGCTTCCGTGCCAGGCGTTGAGCATGAGCTGCGGGTTCAGGAGGGCGGGGAACTGCGAGAACATCGTTCCCATGCCCTCGCCCGCGAAGGTCGGCACGAAGACGGCGTTGAAGCCGAGCTGTTCCTGCTTGCCGTCCTTGTCCTTGTAGCCGTCGGTGACCTTGACGGCTCCGGTGGAGGTGAGGTTGCCGTCCTGCGGGAGCACCGGGACGGCGTCCTTGTAGATCACCTTCCCGGTGGGGTCGGTCACCGAGATGATCGGCGCGTAGCCGTGACCGAGCAGGTAGACCTTGGACCCGTCGATTTCGAGGGGCTCGTTGACCTGGATCTCGCGCTTCTGCGGCGTTCCGTGGGCGCCCTCGCTGAGGGTGACGTACGCCTTGAAGTCGCGCGGGGTGCCCCGCTGCGGGCCGGACATCTCGTAGGTGGCGTCGAAGCGGTCCAGCGTGAAGCTGAACGGCGGCAGGTCGTCCGGGTGGAAGAGCGTGCCGGGCTTGAAGTCGTCGTACTGGGTGAGCGTGTTCGAGAAGCCGCTGCCGCGCAGGACCAGCTTGCCGCCCTCGGACTTGAAGTACTGGCCCCAGGCGAAGGCGACGAGCATCACGATCAGCGCGACGTGGAAGACCAGGTTGCCGGCCTCGCGGAGGTAGCCCTTCTCGGCCGCGACATGGGTGCCGCCCGCCTCGGTGCGGAAGCGCTTGCCCGCGAGCATCGTCCTCGCGTACGCGAGAACCTCGTCCGGGGTGCTGTCCGTACGCCAGGTGGTGTGGGCGGGCAGCCGGTCGAGCCGCTTGGGAGCGGCCGGGGGGCGGCCGCGGAGCTGGCCGACGAACTGCCAGGCGCGCGGGATGATGCAGCCGATCAGCGAGACGAACAGCAGCAGGTAGATCGCGGAGAACCACACCGAGCTGTAGACGTCGAAGAGCTGGAGGGCCTCGGCGACGCCGACGAAGGACGGGTGGTCCTTCTTCCACTGGGCGACCTTCAGCGCGTCGACGTTGGTCTGCGGGACGAGGGATCCGGGGATGGCTCCCAGGGACAGCAGGAAGAGCAGGATCAGCGCCACCCGCATGGAGGTGAGCTGCCGCCAGAACCAGCGGGCCCAGCCGGTCACGCCGATGCCGACGGGACCGCTGTCCTCGACGGGGGCGGTGGACAGCTGGGAGCCGGCCGCCTCCTCTGCGGCGTCCGCCGGGACGGGCTCGTTGGGCGCCTCGGTGGACGCTTTGTCAGTCGTACTCATGTCCGTCGGTTCCTCAGATCCCCACCGTGAAGCTTTGGGTCCAGGCCTGCATGTCGGTGACGATGCTGTCCCACAAACCTGTGACGAGCAGCAGGCCGGTGAGGATCAGCATGCCGCCGCCGATGCGCATCACCCATGCATAGTGCTTCTTCACCCAGCCGAATGCACCGAGCGCCTTGCGGAAGGCGATCGCGGCGAGGACGAAGGGCACGCCGAGGCCCAGGCAGTACACGACCGTCAGCAGCGCGCCGCGGCCGGCGCTCGCCTGGTCGAGGGAGAGGGTGGTGACGGCGGCGAGGGTCGGGCCCATGCAGGGGGTCCAGCCGACCCCGAAGAGCACACCGAGCAGGGGCGCGCCGAGCAGGCCGGCCGTCGGCTTCCGGTGGAAGCGGAACTCCCGCATCGTCAGACCCGGGATCGCCCCCATGAAGAACAGGCCCATGAAGATCACCACTGCGCCCAGGACGCGGGAGATGATCTCGTTGTTCTCCCGGAGGGTCTGGCCGAAGAAGCCGAAGAGCGCTCCGGTGGAGACGAAGACGGCGGTGAAGCCGGCGATGAACAGCAGCGCGCCCGCCAGCATGCGTCCGCGCCGGGCCTCGGCGAGGTCGGCGCCGCTGACGCCGGTCACGTAGGAGAGGTAGCCGGGGACCAGGGGCAGGACGCAGGGCGAGAAGAAGGAGACGAGTCCCGCGAGGAGCGCGATCGGCAGCGCCAGCAGCAGCGCCCCGTTCAGGACGGTCTCGTTCACCCCGGTGACCTCGGCGGCGAGCACGTAGTGGACCACGAGGTCACTGCTCCGCGAGGACGGGGTCGATCATGGAGCGCAGCTTGTCCTCGCCGAGGGGGGCCAGGGTGCGTGCGGCGATCTTGCCCTCCCGGTCCAGGACGAGCGTGGAGGGGATGGCGTTGGGGTTGAGGCTGCCCTTGGGGAAGCGGAGCAGCAGCTTGCCGTCGGGGTCGTAGAGGCTCGGGTAGGTGATCCCGAAGGTCTCCTCGAAGGAGGCGGCGTTCTGCTTGCTGTTGTCGCGGACGTTGACGCCCACGAAGACGACGTCCTTGCCGGCGTCGGCGAGCTCCTTGGAGACCTTCGCGAAGGCCGGGGCCTCGGCGCGGCACGGCGGGCACCAGGAGCCCCAGACGTTGAGGACGACGACCTTGCCCCTGAGGGCCTTCGTGTCGAGGGTCTTGCCGTCGACGGTCTCGCCGTCGAGCCCCGGGGCCTCGGTGCGCTCGCCCTTGACGGAGGTGGAGATGCCGCTCGCGCCCGTGACGTAGTTGCCGCCGCTGCCGGTCGGCTTGCCGCTGTCCGAACCGCTGCACGCCGTGAGCGTGAGGGCGCCGGTGACGGTCACCGCGGTCAGCAGGAGGGCGCGGCCGCTGGGTGAGCGGCGTCGGGGGGCGCGGCTAAGGCTCATGTGAAAAGTTTCGCATGAGCAATTCGCGGATTTTCCGCACCCCCCGGCCGGGTGTCAATGCCCTGGTCAGGCGACGTGTCAGGCGGCGGCGAGGTATGTGTTCCAGCCACCGGTGGGTGACCGGCCGGGGCCGAGGGTGCGCAGCCGGGCGAGCACCTTGGGGTCCTGGACCTCCAGCCAGTCGGTGAACTGCCGGAAGGATACGAGCCTTACGTCTCTTTTGTCTGCCATGCCCTTGAGCGCCTCCTCGACCGCGTCCATGTAGATGCCGCCGTTCCACTCCTCGAAGTGGTTGCCGATGAAGAGGGGTGCGCGATTGGTCTCGTAGGCCCGGCGGAAGCCGCCGAGGTAGGTGGCCGTGGCCTGGGAGCGCCAGGCGGGGTAGTTGGTGGGCACGCCCTGCGTGGTGTTCTTCGACTGGTTGGCGAGGATGTTGTAGTCCATCGACAGCACCTCGAAGGAGTGCCCCGGGAAGGGGAGGGACTGCAGCGGCAGGTCCCAGACGCCCGACCGGCGTTCGGGCCAGACCTGGAGGCCGCCGGGCGAGCTGGCGTCGTAGCGCCAGCCCAGCTTCCGGGCGGTCGGCAGGAGGTTGTCCCGGCCCAGGAGGCAGGGGGTGCGGGCGCCGGTCAGTTCCTTGCGGTAGTCGAAGGGCAGCGGCTCCACGTCGGTGAAGCCGGTGTTGGTGCGCCAGCCCGTGACGAAGGACATGGCCTGGTCGATCTCGTTCTCCCAGTCGGCCGGGGTCCAGCGGGCGACGGAGCCGGGGCCCCCGCAGAAGTGGCCGTTGAAGTGCGTCCCTATCTCGTGCCCGTCGAGCCACGCCTCGCGCAGGCAGGCGAGGGTGGCACGGACGTTCTCGTCCTTGAGGTAGCCGATGTCGGACGCGCCGACGGGATTGTTCGGCGGCCGGTACAGGCTCCGCTTCGACTCGGGCAGCAGGTAGATGCCGGAGAGGAAGAAGGTCATGGTCGCGCCGTGGTCCCTGGCGAGCTTGAGGAAGCGCGGGAAGAGACCGCTGCCGATCTCCCCCGCGCCGTCCCAGCTGAAGACCACGAACTGCGGCGGCGTCTCGCCCGGCTGGAGGGGCACGGGCCGGTCCGGCTGGTGGGGCTGCGGGCCGGTGTCGGCGGTGGAGCCGTCACCGATGGGCCTGCCCGGCCTCTGTCCGGGCTTCGGGTTCCTCACGGGTCCGGGAGTGCCGGGACCGGACACGTCGGGCAGTCCGCAGCCGGCGACTCCCATCGCCGCCGCGGCGCCAAGTCCCAGTCCCAGCAACCCCCTCCGGCTGACTCCCCTGATGTCGCGCATGTCACCGTCCCCATCGTCGTCACCACATCCACCCCAAAGCCCATATAAACGGACAAGTTGGCCGGACATGTGTGCTGACACGGTGATTCCCGCGCATCTTGTATTTAATGAGACAGGCCTGTAACGGCCCGTAACAGACCTTCGGACACGACCGGGACCAGGACCGCGGCAGCTCCTGATCAGGCGCCGAACGCCTTGGACGCGCCCTTCACCGGCTTGGCACCCGCCAGCAGGTGCGCCGGGACCAGGTCCCGGGCCGGCTCGCTGTAGCCCACGGAGACCAGCCGGTCGCCCTGGAACGTGAAGGACGTCAGGGACGCGAGCGTGCACTGGCGGCGGCGCGGGTCGTGCCACAGCCGGCGCTTCTCGGCGAAGCTGCGCACGATCCAGATCGGCAGCTGGTGGCTGACCGCCACCGCCTCGCGGCCGCGGGCCGCGTCGCGTGCGGCCTCCAGCGCGCTCATCATCCGGACCACCTGCTCGACGTACGGCTCGCCCCAGGAGGGCTTGAACGGGTTCGTCAGGTGCTTCCAGTTGCCGGGCTTGCGCAGCGCGCCGTCGCCGACGCCGAAGGTCTTGCCCTCGAAGACGTTCTCCGCCTCCAGCAGCCGCGCGTCCGTCGCCAGGTCCAGGCCGTGGGCCTTGGCGATCGGCTCGGCCGTCTCCTGCGCCCGCTCCAGCGGGGAGGCCACCACGTAGGCGATGTCCCGGCTCTTGAGGTGCTCGGCGACCCGGTCCGCCATCCGGCGGCCCAGCTCCGAGAGGTGGTAGCCCTCGCGGCGCCCGTACAGGACCCCGTCCGGGTTGTGCACCTCGCCGTGGCGCACCAGGTGCACGACGGTGAGGTCGGACGTCACGTCGCGGCCGTCGTCGCTCATGCCGTGGCCTCCGCGGCGGCCCGGGCGGCGGCCGGCAGTGCCGCCGCGACGCGCTCGATCGCCTTCTCGTCGTGGGCGGTGGAGACGAACCAGGACTCGAAGGCGGACGGCGGCAGGTAGACGCCCTGCGCCAGCATCGAGTGGAAGAACGCGTTGAAACGGAAGCTCTCCTGCTTCTTCGCGTCGTCGTAGTTGCGGACGGCGTCCTCGGTGAAGAAGACGGAGAACATGTTGGACGCCGTCTGCAGGCGGTGCGCCACGCCCTCCTTCGCGAGCGCCCCGGTGACCAGGCCCTGGATCTGCGCCGAGACCGCGTCGACC
This sequence comes from Streptomyces yangpuensis, assembly GCF_001005295.1. Lineage (GTDB taxonomy): Bacteria > Actinomycetota > Actinomycetes > Streptomycetales > Streptomycetaceae > Streptomyces > Streptomyces yangpuensis. The sequence goes on from NZ_LBMK01000005.1 coordinate 482,573, forward strand.
TTCTCGTACGCCGCCGCGTCGAGCAGCCGCAGCTGCGCGAGGCCGGCGGCGGTGGCGATGGGGTTACCGGAGAGCGTGCCGGCCTGGTAGACGGGACCCGCGGGGGCGAGGTGGCCCATGACGTCGGCGCGGCCGCCGAACGCCGCGGCGGGGAAACCGCCGCCCATGACCTTGCCGAAGGTCATCAGGTCGGGCTTGACCCCGTCGACGCCGTACCAGCCGGCGCGCGAGGTGCGGAAGCCCGTCATGACCTCGTCGGAGATGTAGAGCGCGCCGTTCTCGCGGCACAGGTTTGCGAGCCCCTGGTTGAAGCCCTCGGCCGGGGTGACCACGCCCATGTTGCCGGGCGCCGCCTCGGTGATCACACAGGCGATCTCACCGGGGTGTGCGGCGAAGGCGGACCGGACCGCTTCGAGGTCGTTGTAGGGCAGCACGATCGTGTCGCCGGCCTGCGCGCCCGTGACGCCGGGGGTGTCCGGAAGCGCGAAAGTCGCCAGACCGGAACCGGCGGCGGCCAGCAGGGCGTCCACGTGACCGTGGTAGCAGCCGGCGAACTTCACGACCTTGGCGCGACCGGTGAAGCCGCGTGCCAGCCGGATCGCCGACATGGTCGCCTCCGTCCCGGAGGACACCAGGCGCACCTGCTCGACGGGCTCGATGCGCGCGACGATCTCCTCCGCGAGCGCCACCTCGCCCTCACCGGGCGTACCGAAGGAGGTACCGCGGGCGACGGCCGCCTGGACGGCCTCGATCACCTGGGGGTGGGAGTGGCCGAGGATCATCGGCCCCCACGAGCAGACGAGGTCCACGTACTCGCGGCCGTCGGCATCGGTGAGGTACGGACCGGTGCCGGACACCATGAACCGGGGCGTACCGCCCACGGCGCGGAAGGCGCGCACGGGAGAGTTCACGCCGCCGGGGGTCACGAGGGAGGCGCGCTCGAAGAGCGTCTGCGAAACTGGGGCTTCATACGGGTACGGGTAGCTCACACCAGCCATGGTCTCAGAGGCTGCGACAGACTTGCGGGCGGGCGTTTCACCGCGTCGCCGCGGGGGAGGTCACTGCCATGATGATCAGGCTGCGTGGCGGAGGTCGCGGGGCCGGGACGAGCAAGACCAGTCGGGTGGAGATATGCAACGCGGTGGTGGACCGGGCGAGGGTACGGACGGCCTCGATCCGCAGCGCGCCCGCGAAGCCCGCGAGGCCCGCCGCCGGGGAAAGCACCGCCGGCGCGCGACCGAGGCGGCCGACGCCGCGCCGGAGCCCGTGGCGGAGCCGGAGGACGTGCCCCGGGGCCGCGGCATGGGCGTGACGTACAAGTACTTCGGCGCCCCGGACGGGGCGACGGCGGCGCGGGTGCCGGTGACGATGCGGCCGGAGGAGCTCGGCGGAGACGAGCTCGGCATGGGCGGCCTGTTCACCAAGATCAAGCCGGAGACGGTGGCCGCGATGGTCCTGACAGGCATCGAGGGCATACCCCTGCACAAGGTGCCGCCGCTGGAGCTGGTCGTGCTCCACCCCGACTACGCGGTGGTGAAGCTCCCGATGACCGCGGTCGACCCGCTCCGCGGGATCGGCGAGGAGTCCGTGGGCGCCGCCGCCTTCATCTGGTCCACGGTCCCGGACCGCGGCGGCCCGAGCGACGCCTTCAACGTCTACCAGCTGCTCCACGAGTGGCAGGACTTCAGCCACCGCCTCCACGAGGCCGGCCACCAGCCGTACTGCCTCGTCTGGCCCTGAGCCGGTCCTCACCGCAGGATTTCAGCCACCGACTGCACGGCGACGGCTACCACCCGTAACCCCCGGCGACCCCACCGCCCCTGCGCCCGGGCGGTGCGCCCTCGCGCGCGACCGCGAGGAACTTCGGAGCAACAGCGAATTACAGCCATATTTTTCACCTGCCTTGCTACCGCCCAGTAGGTCGGCAAACAGCCGTGGAACGGCGTTACCGCGCCGGAAGGCGCGATTGCCGACGACCCGTCACCAGTCCGTCCGGTAAGCACTTTCCGGACGGACCGGCACGGGTCCGCTTTGTTCCTGGGCGAGCCTGACGGACGATGTCCGTGCCGCTCGGGTCACCTGAGGTCGCTCAGCACACCACTCACGTTGAGGACTTCGTGGCACTCCTGCGCCTGACGGCCGGTGGCCGGCGTGCCCGGCTTTGCGCAGGTCACCTGCACGGTCACAGTCTGGCTCTCGGTGATGCTGATGGGGGTGACCCAGTGGTAGTCCTGGTTTCGGAACGTCTCCAGCGCGATCGTCGTGATCTTGCGGTCGCCGAAGTTGATCGTCACCACGCCCTCGTCGCCCTGGAAGTTGGCGACGACGAGGTCCGTGATCCCGAAGACCTTGCCCGCGGGCACCGTGTACGAGCCGGTCTTGCTCTGACCGCCGCCGGTCTGCAGGTCGATGGTGGCCGAGCTCTGCAGCCCGCCCCCACCGCCGCCACCGCCGGTTCCGGCACCGCCGCCGCCGCCCGCGCCGGGCTGGTTGCCCTTGGCCGCCCCCGGGCCCGCACCCGCGCCGCCCGGCTGCTTGCCGCCACCGGCCACCGGGGTCTGCCCCGCCGCGTCCGCGGCCGGAGCCGGATTCCTGGCGGCCTCGGCGGCGGCCTCCTTGGCCGTGGAGCGCACGGCCGGGCGTACCAGCATGAACCAGGCGAGCAGCAGCGCGAGCAGCGCGGCCAGTACCGCGAGCAGCCACGTCGGGAAGATCGGGATCTGGACGAACTCCACCTCCAGCGGCGCCCGTACGGCCTCCTGCTCGGGACGCGCCGCGGCGGCGTCACCGTCCTCGCCGTCCCCCGTCTCGGCCACCTCCACGGTGAACGGCCAGGTCACGGGGGATCCGAACCACACCGGGCTACCGGTACGGACCTTCAGCACCACCTCGGCGGACTCGCCCGGCTCCAGCTTCAACGCGGCCGGTGCGAAGTCGAACTTCAGCTCCTCGCCGGGCTGCGCGGGCGTGAAGCCCACCTTCACCGGGGCGTTCCCCTCGTTGCGCACGGCGAGGCGGTATCGCCCTCGCAGCCATCCGCGGCGGCGTTTGGGAGCGCTCTCTGCGCGCAGTTCCCGGAACTGCGCGACATGCACCGTGGTCTCGGGGACCCGTACCGCATCGGGCTGCTCGGTGGGCAGCACCCGCACGGCGAGCGGCACGTCCCCGGCCCGCACCTGGGACGAACGGGGCGGCGCCAGACGGATCGTCACCGTCTCCGAGGTGCCCGGATACAGCGATACGCGCTCGGGTTCCACCGTGGTCCAGGCAGCGCAGTCGCCGACGACCTCCAGGCGGTACGCCTCGACGATGTCGCTGTCGTTGCGGACGGTCAGGCTCGTGGTGGCGATACCGCCCGGCATCACCGACACCGGCTCGATGTCGAGGACGGGCGCGCCAGGGCTGGGAGATGCAGCTGGGGATGTCACGCCACGACGTTACGGCGGCGCCCCGGCCGCCACCACGGACGCGAGGGCAACGCCCCGGGCAGTCCGGATGCCCCCACAGACTTTCTCAACTCCTCATGTACGGCCATCGGTTGGACCTCAGCGTCGAGATCCGACCCGGCCGGCCTTCCGTCACCCCACATACGCATCACGGAACAGGTACGACACATGCGCTGCGCTGACAACACCAGCCCCAACTTCACCTCAGGCACCGGCACCGGGATATCCCAGCCCCCCAACCCGGCTCCTCCCCGCAGAACCGGCCGACGGGTGAGCGTCGCCGTGTACGCATCGGATCCGATCCTGCGCGTCGGGGTCGTGCACCAGCTGCGCCAACGCCCCGAGATCGAGCTCGTCCCGGACACGGAGGCCGACCGCGCACAGGTGTCGCTCGTGACCGTGGACAGCGTGGACGACGAGACGGCCGCACTGCTGTACCGGCTGCGGCACAACCCCGACACCCGCACCGGACTCGTGGTCGGCACCTTCGAGTCGGGGGACGCGCTGCAGCGTGCCATCGAATGCGGGGTCAGCGCGGTCCTGCGGCGGGCCGAGGCCGACCAGGACCGGCTCCTGCGGCTGGTCCTGGCGATAGCCAACGGCGAGGGCGTGCTGCCCGGCGACCTGCTCGCGAAACTCCTCGACCACATGGGCAGCCTGCAGCGCTCCGCGCTCGACCCGCGCTCGGTGTCCCTGTCCACCCTGACCTCGCGCGAGGCGGACATGCTGCGCCTGGTGTCGGAGGGCCTGGACACCGCGGAGATCGCGCGCAAGACCTCCTACTCCGAACGGACCGTCAAGAACGTGCTCCACGAGGTGATCACGCGTCTCCAGCTGCGCAACCGGACGCACGCGGTCGGCTACGCCCTGCGCAACGGGCTGATCTGACCGCGTACGGGGCGGTGGCGGACGGTCCGGCCGCCCGCCACTGCCCGAAAGCGCAAGCGGCGCTTCCCCCGGGTCCGGCCCCGCGGCCCTCCCGGCCCGCGCGGCCGGCCCGCAGGGTGGCGGGGTGACAGGCAGGATGCTGGACCGGACTGTGAGGTGGGCCGTGAGGGGCACGGATAGGTCCGGCCGTCGGCGACACCGCTGGGGAAGGGCCGGCGCGTCGATGCTGCTGCTGGCGCCCTTGCTCGCGGTGACGGCGGCCGCCGGACCGGGCGACGCCGGGGCGCAGCCCCTCGCGGCCGACGCCGGGAACAGCCGAGTCGCGTACGCCGGTACGCGCCACCGCAGCCTGGGGCGGGTGGCGGGCGACAAGACCGACACCAGCACCCCGCTGTTCGGTGACGGGCCGGTCCACCTGGACGTCCAGCCCTCCGCGCTCGGCGACCAGCTCGTCTTCGCGAGCCGCCGCGACGAGCGGACCCCGCAGGTCTACCTGCGGTCCGCGGACGGCTCGGTCCGCCGGCTGACCAGCGGCCTGGACGTGGGCAACCCCCGGCTGACCCCCGACGGGCGGTCGGTCGTCTTCGACTCGGCCCAGCGCGCCGCGGCCGGCGGCGTCCAGCGTGACCTGTGGCTCGTACGCACCGACGGCACGGGCCTGACCCGGCTGACCGACACCCCGGCGAACGAGGAACACCCCACCGTCTCCCCGGAGGGCGGACGCCTGGCGTACTCCTCCGACGCCGACCGGGCCGCCGGAGCGCAGGTCTACGTACGCCCCCTGCGCGGCGGGGCCGCCACCCGGCTCACCGACCCGGCGAACGGCCGGGCCACCGAACCGGTGTGGAATCCGGTCGACGACGCGACGAACCGCGACGTGATCGCCTACACCGCCACCGGGGCCTCCGGGCCCCGCCTGCGGTGGACGAACGGGCGCGCCGACGGGCAGCTGCTGGCCGGCGCCCAGGCGGGCTGGCGGACCCGGGGGGCAGCGTGGCTGCCCGACGGGAACGGCCTGCTCTTCCTCAGCCCGGACCGCACCTGTGACTGCAAGGGTGACTGGGACCACGTCTTCCAGGTGCCCGCGCATTCTGCGGACACCCCGAAGCTCGTGTACAGCGAGGACCGCGAGATCGGCTCGCCCACCTGGCTCGGCCCCCTCAAGGGCGGCGGCGCCGTCGTCGAGCGGATCTCGGCGGCCGGCCGGAACGCCGTGACCCTTCAGGACGCCCGGACGGACGGCTCCGACCCGCGCGACCTGGGCCTGACCATCCTCGACGAGGACCCGGCGGCCGACACCAACACCGACCCGGCCAAGGACCCGCTGTTCCGGCCGGGCCCCGGCTTCGACCCGTGGACGGAACGGCAGAGCTACACGCCCGACGGGCGCAGGATCGTGGTGACCCGCTTCGAGGGCAAGGCGGACGCCCGGATCCAGCGGATCTGGATGGCGGACGCCGACGGCACCGACGCCGCGGCCCTGCCGCTGGCCGGCCGCGGCCCCAGGGACTGGGACACCGACCCGACGTTCTCCCCCGACGGCAGGTACCTCGCCTTCACCCGTACGTCACCCGGCGGCGTCGGCGAGGCCGCGGGCCCCAGCCGCATCCTGATCGCGGACGCCGCCACCGGCGCGATCCGCAGCGAGATCACCCCGCCCGCGGGCGGGCCCAGGGGCGGCGACGCCCAGCCCACCTGGTCCTCCGACGGCACCATGCTCGCCTTCACCCGCAACCTGGTGATCAACGGCCACGGCGGCAACAAGCACATCTGGACCGTGCCCGTGGACCGGCTCGACCAGCAGCGCGACCTGAGCGCCACCGTCTGCTTCGGCGCCTGCGAAGTCATCGACGACAGCCCGGCGTTCTCACCGGACGGCGCCACGATCGCCTTCAACCGCAAGAACGGCGGCGGCCGCGTCGACGAGCGCACCGGCATCCTCCTCGCCTCCGCCACGGGCGGCACCTGCCGGGTCCTGCTGCCCGACGCCGCCCGCGACAAGCCGGGCGCCTGCGGCCGCGAACTGCCCGAGACCACCGGCAACGGCCCCTACCAGCCCCGTGACGCCGCCTGGACCGCCGACGGCAAGTCCCTCGTGCTCACCGGCCGCGGCTCCCGGGCCGTGGGCAGCCCGGAGAAGCTGAAGCTGGTGGACGTCGCGACCGGCTCCCACAACCTGCTCGTCACCGGCCTGCCGGGCCGTCAGAAGGAGCCCGCCGTCCAGCAGTCGGTGGACCTCGCGGTGCGGGCGCCCGAGCGGACCCCGCCGCTCACCGTCGGCGGCCCGGCCACCGTCCGCGTCGACGTCGTCAACCACGGTCCGGCGGCCTCCCCCGGCACCCGGCTGACCGTCGCGCCGCCGCTCGGCGTGAGCGTCACCGGGCTCACCGCCCCCGGCGCCACCTGCGACGCCGCAGCGCTGACCTGCGCCCTGGGCGTCGTACCGCCCGGCACCACCGTCCCGGTGACCGTCACCCTCACCGGCATCACCCCCGGCGACCAGCCCGTGGAGTGGTCGGTCACCGGCACCGTCCTCGACCCCCGCCCCAGCGACAACGCCGGCCGGACCGTGGTGCCGGTGCGCGAGGCCCCCGTACCGCCGAAGCCGACGCCCACCCCGACGCCGAAGCCGACCCCGCCCACGACCCCGCCCACCACGCCTCCCACCACGCCTCCCACGACGCCTCCCACGGCACCGGCGCCCGCACCGCAGCCGCCCGCGCCCCAGGCCGGCCCCGGCGTGAGCATCACCGCACAGCCGAACCCCGGCTACGTCGGCGGCCGCGTCGTCGTCACCTACACCGTCGCCAACGGCCGCAGCGCCCTCGCCACCGGCCTGCGACTGCGCCTCGGCCTGCCCGAGGGCGTCCCCCACGACGGCCCGCCGCCGGGCTGCGACCGCAACTGGACGTGCGTACTGCCGGACCTGGCACCGGGCGCCCGCAACGTCCTGCGGGTCGTCCTCAGCCCCGACAAGGCGCTCACCGCCGAGATCACCGCGACCCTCACCACGACCGGCACGGACGCCGACCCCGGCGACAACGCCGCCCGCCAGCAGCTGCGCATCCTCCAGCCGCGCATCGTCGCCGTCCCGCCGATCGGCAGGCCCGGCTTCGTCACCTCGGTCCGCGGCGAGGACTTCCCGCCCGGCGCGCCGGTGCGGTTCGCGTGGAAGCCGGGCATCACCGCGGCGGCCGCACCGACCGTGCCCCAGGCCGACGGCACCTTCATCGGCCAGCTGCTGATCCTCGCCAAGGACCAGACCGGCCCGCGCATCATCACCGCGAGCGGCCCCGGATTCTCCCCCGTGCAGACCGACTTCCTCGTGGTCAACGGCACGGTGCAGCCGCCCGACGAGGTGGCCCGCCGGTGATCCACGAGGTCGACGAAGGGCTGCGGCGGCTGCTGGCGGAATCCGGCCTGGAGGCGTCGGGCGTCGAGGTCGTCTTCGACGCGCCGACCCGCGACTGGGCCGCCCGCCGCAGCGCGCCCACCGTCTGCGTGTTCCTGTACGACATCCGGGAGGACCCGACTCGGCGCGGCAGCGGCGGGGGCGAGGTGTACGACGAGGACGGACTCGTCGTCGCGCGCCGCACCCCGCCGCGCTGGTTCGAGCTGACGTACCTGGTCACCGCCTGGGCGAGCAGGCCGCAGGACGAGCACCGGCTGCTGTCCCAGGTGCTGTCCTGCCTCGTCGCCACCGACACGCTGCCGCCGCGCCTGCTCACCGGCACGCTCGCCGACCTCGGCCTGCTCGTGGACGTGGACGCGGGCGGCACCGGCATGGACGCCCCGGCCGCCTCCGACGTGTGGTCGGCGCTGGGCGGCGAACTGAAGCCGTCCCTCGGACTGCGCGTGAAGGCTCCGCTGGCCGGCATCAGCAAGGTGGCGGCCCCGCCCGTCACCCAGGGCCTCGTGGTGAACTCCGTACCGCAGACAGGACCGGACGGCGACGGGAGCCGGCGCCGGCTGCGCTACGTCGAACTGGGCGCACCGGGACCGGAGGGCTTCGGCGGCTCCCGGGAACGGCCCCAGGCCCCCGCCCGCCGCCGACGAGGAGAACGGCAGCCGTGACGCACACCCTTCGGCCTCCGGCCCGGGAGCAGGCCCCGGCCGTGGCCCAGGAACAGGCTGCGGCTCCCGCCCGGGAACAGGCTCCGGCCCAGGAACGGGTCACGGGCCGGGATCCGGGTCGCGGGGACGGGGTCCCGTACCTGTGGGCGCGGCTCCGGCTCGTCGAGGACCGGGTCCGGCACGCCGTGGCGCTGCGGCGCTCCGTCGATCCCGACCCGGACGACCCCTACCGCGGCCAGTACCTCACGCCCGAGGCGGTCGCCCGGATCCTGGACGGGGGCGAGGAGCACGGCCCCGGCCTGCCCGCCCTCGCACCGGCCGGGCCGCCGCCGCCCGGCTCGCCGCTCGACGTCCTCGCCGCGCGCTTCGGGCTGGAGCCCGTCGACCTGGACCTGCTCCTGGTCGCCCTGGCCCCGGACCTCGATGCCCGGTTCGAACGGCTCTACGGCTACCTCAACGACGACCTGACCCGCCGCCGGCCGACCGTGGGGCTCGCCCTCGCACTGTGCGGCCGCGACCACGCCGCCGCCGCTCGCTTCCGGCTCTCCCCCGGCGCCCCGCTCGTCGCGGGCGGCCTGCTGGAGGTCACCGATCCCGAACGGCCGCCTCTGTCCCGGACGCTGACCGTCCCGGACCGGGTCACCGCCCACCTGCTCGGCGACGCCTCGCCCGATCCGGACCTGGCCGAGGTGCTCGGCGAGGCCGCCGACGATCCGGCCGTCGACCCCGGCGAACTGCACCTGGCCGCCGCCGCGGGCGCGAGCGGCACCGGTCACGTCCATCTGCGCACCCGCGGTGGTGACCCCGAAGGGCTGGCCGCCGCCGCACTGCAAGCCCGCGGGCTGGGCCTGCTGGTCCTGGACCCGGTGGCGCTGACCCACCGGACCCGCGCCCTGCCGGCGCTGGCCCGCGCCGCCGCCCGCGAGGCCAGGCTGCTGGGCGCCGGCGTACTGCTCGGGCCGCTGGAGGCGCTGCCCGACAAGCCCGACGAGCGGGCGCACGTCCTGCGCACGCTGTGCACGGTGCTGCGCGGCATCCCGCTGTTCACGCACGGCACGAGCGGCTGGGAGCCCGCCTGGGCGGCCGCCACCCCTGTCTCCCTGACCGTCACGGCTCCCACCCCCGAGCGGCAGGCCGTGCGCTGGCGGCACGCGCTGGAACGGGCCGCCGCGGAGCACGGCCGTACGGACGATGCCCGCGACCGGGGGGCGGCGGCCGGGGCGGGCGGTGAAGCGGCCGGGGCGGAGGCCCTCGCCCGGTCCGTGTCCGCGCACCGCCTCGACGCCGGGCAGCTGCGGCGCGCCGCCGACACCGCGTCGCGCACCGCCGCCCTCGACGGCCGGCCCGTCTCCCCCGACGACCTGCGCAGCGCCGTACGGGCCCAGAACGGCGCGGGCCTGGCCCGCCTCGCCCGCCGGGTGGAACCGGCGGTGGGCTGGGACGACCTCGTACTGCCCGCCCCCACGCACCGCCGGCTGCGCGACCTCGCGGTGCGCGCTCGCCACCGCGACCAGGTGCTCGGGCAGTGGGGCATGCGGCCCGGCGGCGGCCGCGGCCGCGGGGTGATCGCCCTGTTCGCGGGCTCATCCGGCACGGGCAAGACCATGTCCGCCGAGGTGGTGGCCGCCGACCTGGGCATGGACCTGTACGTGGTGGACCTGTCCACGGTCGTCGACAAGTACGTCGGGGAGACCGAGAAGAACCTGGAACGGATCTTCACCGAGGCCTCGGCCGTCAACGCGGTACTCCTCTTCGACGAGGCCGACGCGATCTTCGGCAAGCGCTCGGACGTGAAGGACTCTCACGACAAGCACGCCAACATGGAGTCGGCGTACCTGCTCCAGCGGATGGAGTCCTTCGACGGCATCGCCATCCTGACCACCAACCTGCGGGCCAACCTCGACGAGGCGTTCACCCGCCGGCTCGACGTGATCGCGGACTTCCCCGTCCCCGACGCCGTCCAGCGCCGCGCCCTGTGGGAACGGTGCCTGGGCGACCGGCTGCCGCGGGCCGACGACGTCGATCTCGGGTTCTGCGCCGACCGGTTCGAACTGGCCGGGGGCTCCATCCGGGCCTGCGCGGTGACGGCCGCCTACTTCGCGGCGGCCTCCGGCGAGCCACTGACGATGCGCCAGGTGATGACCGCCGTCGCCCAGGAGTACCGCAAGCTCGGACGCCTGGTCCTGGAGGGCGAGTTCGGACCGTATCTGGGCCAGGTGGCGGACGTGTGACCGGCAGGCGGTCCGGCCCGGCTGCCTGGACGGCTCGGCGGGGGCGACCGCGAGGGCAGTGCATCTGCCCCTGACCGGGCCCGAACGTCCCTGCCGACGCCGGCTGTCGCGCGCGAGGCTGTGACCAGACCTGATTGCAAGCCGTGACGAAGGAGCGAGCATGCCGACGTACCTCACCCCGGGCGTGTACGTGGAGGAGGTGCAGTCCGGTGCTCGCCCGATCGAAGGGGTCGGCACCGCCGTCGCCGCGTTCGTCGGGTTCGCCCAGAGCGGGCCCTTCCACGAACCGACGCTGGTCACCAGCTGGGACCAGTACTCCCAGCACTTCGGCGGCTTCGCCGAGGGCACCTACCTGCCCCACGCGGTCTACGGATACTTCGCCAACGGCGGCGGCGCCGCGTACGTCGTCCGCATCGGCGGGTCCGACCGCGACGCATCCGCACCGGCCGCCGCGGGTGCCGTCCCCCAGGCCCGCGCGGCGCAGCCCGTCGAGCTCGGCGGCTTCCTGATCACGGCCCGGCCGGGCGTCACCGGCGTGTCCGTGGAGATCGCCGACGCCGACGGGGAGAACCCGCCGGAGGACCGCTTCAAGCTCCTGGTCCGCCAGGGCGAGCAGGTCGCCGAGACCTACGAGGCCTCCGCCCGCAAGAACGTCAAGGGCTACCTCGTCACCCAGGCCCGCGCCTCGAAGCTGATCGAGGTCACCGAGCAGCGGTCCGCCGCCCAGACCCGGCCCGCCGGCCAGACCGTGGCCCTGCCCGACGCCCCCGGCGCCGTGGCCGCCGCGGCCGGGAACGGCACCGTGTCCCGGCTCGACCCGGCCGAGTACGTCGGCGACGCGGGCGCCCGCACCGGCTTCGCCGGTCTGGAGACCATCGACGAGATCACCATGGTCGCGGTGCCGGACCTGATGAGCGCCTACCAGCGCGGCGACATCGACTCCGAGGGCGTGCGCACCGTACAGCTCGCGGTGATCTCCCACTGCGAGCAGATGGGCGACCGGGTGGCCGTCCTGGACACCCCGCCCGGGCTGTCCGCACAGCAGGTGCGCAACTGGCGCAACGACGAGGCCGGCTACGACTCCCGCTACGCCACCCTCTACTACCCGTGGGTGAAGGTCTTCGACCCGGCCGCCGGCCGCAACACCACCGTCCCGCCGAGCGGCCACATCGCCGGTGTGTGGGCGCGCAGCGATGCCGAGCGCGGCGTGCACAAGGCCCCCGCCAACGAGGTGATCCGCGGCGCGGTGGACCTGGAGCTGCGCCTGAGCAAGGGCGAGCAGGACCTGCTCAACCCGATCGGCGTGAACTGCGTACGGGCCTTCCCCGGCCGCGGCATCCGGATCTGGGGCGCGCGCACCCTCTCCTCCGACCCGGCCTGGCGCTACCTGAACGTGCGCCGCCTCTTCAACTACCTGGAGGAGTCTATCCTCCTGGGCACCCAGTGGGTGGTGTTCGAGCCGAACGACGACCGGCTCTGGTCCAGTATCCGGCGCAACGTCACCGCCTTCCTGACCGAGGAGTGGCGCCGCGGCGCGCTGTTCGGCCGCACGGCGGCGGAGGCGTTCTACGTCAAGTGCGACCGGGACAACAACCCGCAGGAGTCGATCGACCAGGGTCGCGTGGTCTGCGAGATCGGTGTGTCGCCGGTCAAGCCCGCCGAGTTCGTGGTGTTCCGGCTGGCCCAGTTCTCCGACAGCACCAGCCTCGTCGACGAGTGACCCGCCCGGGCAGCGGCAGCAGCACCGGCACCGGCAGCACCAGCAGCATCAGCAAGGAAAGGTGAAGGACAGTCATGGCAGAGGGCGATGCTCTTTCCACCCATATCTTCGGCGTGCAGCTCGGCGGCTACCTGGTCGAATCGATCCAGGAGATCAGCGGCCTGACCGTCGAGGAAGAGGTCGTCGAGGTCCGCCAGGTCAGCGCGGAGGGCAAGCAGATCATCCGCAAGCAGCCCGGCGCGCGCCAGGCGGGCGAGGTCACGATCACCCGGGGACTCGACAAGAGCAGCGAGTTCACCAAGTGGATCAAGGAGACGCTGAACAACGGCGCCGTCGACACCGCGCGGCAGAACCTCACGATCGAGATCAAGGACTCCACGGGCGCGACCATCCGCCGCATCCAGCTGATGCAGGGCTGGGCCTCCAAGTGGGAGGGCCCCTCCCTCAAGGCCGGCGAGTCCGCCGCGGCCACCGAGTCCGTGACCATCGTGTTCGAGGAGATCATCGTCGAATGAGGCGCCGTACGGTGACCGCGGGCAGCCTGGAGGAGATCCTCCAGGTCACGGCGCCCGCCCAGGCCCCGGAGCAGGCGGCGGCACCCCCGGCCGCCGCCGCTCCGGCCCCCCGCGAGGACCACGGGCTGCGCACGGAGTTCGAGTTCGAGCTGCCGCGCGGGTACGTGGACGAGGCGGGCACGGTGCACCGGCACGGTGCGATGCGCCTGGCCACCGCGCGCGACGAGCTCCGCCCGCAGATCGACCTGCGGGTCAAGGAGAACCCGGCGTACCTGAGCGTGGTGCTGCTGAGCCAGGTGATCACCCGGCTCGGCACCATCACCGACGTGCACGCCGGGGTCGTCGAGCGGATGTACGCGACCGATGTCGCGTTCCTCCAGGACTTCTACCGGCGCGTCAACAGCGAGGGCCACACCCGCGCGGCGGTCACCTGCCCGCACTGCGACGGCGGCTTCGAGGTCGACCTCTCCGGTGGGCGCCTGGGGGAATCGTGACGTACGCGCTCCCCCGGCTCCGGGAGGAGATCGCGTACATCGCCTACCACTTCCACTGGCGGCGCGACGAGATCCTCGACCTGACCCACGGCGAGCGCCAGGACTGGGTCACCGAGATAGCTCGTATCAACACCCGTGTGAACGAAGGCGGTTGAGCAGATGGCATGGCGGGACAGGCTGCGCCGGCGCACCGCCGTGCCGGACACCGCTGCCGGGGCCCGGGGCGGCGCGGGCGCGCGAGGCACCGGGCCTGGCGTGACCGCCGTACCCGGTGGGCCTGGCGTGCCCGGCGGGCCCACCGTGCCCGGCGACTGGGACGGCGGCTGGCGCGCGACCACGCCGCCCCCGCTGACCGTCTCGCGGTCGGTCACGGGCGTCAGCGACGGGCTCGCCTTCCGCTCCGGCCTGGCCGCATGGCGCGACCCTTCGTTCGACACCGGGCTCGCCCACGGCCTGCTGCCGTCCGCCCCGGCCGGACTCGTCCGCGGGGTCGCCCGCCCCGCCACGGCCCGCCCCGCCCCCAGCGGCGGCGGCCCGCTGCTGCTGCGGGCACTGCCCACCGGGCCCGAGCCGGCGGGAGCCGCACCCGCCACCCCGCCGCCGGGGCCGACCGTCTCGCGGGCCATGGCCCGCGGGGCCGCGGCAACGCCGGGTGCCGTACGGCCCGGGTCGTCCGCGGACCCCGGCGCCTCTGCGGCCACGGCCGGTACGCGGGGCCTCACGTCCCCGCACCCCGCAGCCGTGCAGCGGGCCGCCGAGCCCGCCCGTACGTTGGCACCCGCGCACTTCCCGGTGGTCCGCCGCATCGCGGTGGTCCCCGGATCGTCCGCCCCGTCCGTACGGGCCGCCTCGGACACCCGGCCCAGCCGTACGGGCGAGAGCGCGCCCGGCACCGTCACGGTCCGGCCGCGCCCCGTCGCACGTGCGCTCACCACCGCCCGGGTCCCGGCGACCCCGCGGCGCCGCGTACCCGCCGTACGACCGGCCACCGCCACACCCACGGCTGCCGGCCCGGACACCCCCGTCCAGCGCATGCGCACCCGGGCCCCGATCACCGAAATCCCGCCCACCACCCTTGGCCCCGCGATGCCGACGGTGCAGCACCAAGCGGTCCCCGAGACCCCGGCCATGCCCACGGTGCAGCGCACGGCCGAACCCGCGGCGAGCAGCCCGGCGGAGCCGACCGCCGGCGCCCCCGTCCGGCGCATGCGCACCCGGGCCCCGCTCGGCGAGCCCCTGACCGAACTCCCGGCCACCGCAACGCCGTCGGCCCCCGCACCGGCCACCCCGGGCTCCGCCATGCCCACCGTGCAACGCCGGCCGGAGTCCGAGACCCCGGCCCAACAGCCCACGGCAAAGACCCACGCCCCGGCCACCCCGAGCCCCGCCAGGCCCGCCGTGCAGCGCCACGCAGAGGCTGCGGCCACCGGCCCAGCGGAGCCGACCGCCGACGCCCCCGCCCAGCCGATGCGCACCCGCGCCCCGCTCGGCGAGCCCCTCACCCAACTCCCGGCCACCGCCACACCGTCGACCCCCGCACAGGCCACCTCGGGCCCGGCCATGCCCACGGTGCAACGTCAGACCGAATCCGCGGCCACCGGCCCGGCGGAGACCCCCGCCCCGGCCACCCCGAGCCCCGCCAGGCCGACGGTGCAACGTCAGGCCGAACCTGCGGCAAGCGGCCCGGCACCGCACGCACCCACCGTGCAGCGCACGGCGAGCGAGACTCCCGCCCAGCCGATGCGCACCCGCGCCCCGCTCGGCGAGCCCGTCACCCACCTCCCGCCCACCGCCACACCGCCACCCCCCGCACGGGCCACCCCGGGCCCCGCCATGCCCACGGTGCAACGCCAGCCGGAGTCCGAGACCCCGGCCCAACAGCCCACGGCGGAGACCCCCGTCCAGCGGACGCACACCCACGCCCCGGCCACCCCGAGCCCCGCCAGGCCCGCCGTGCAGCGCCACGCAGAGGCTGCGGCCACCGGCACGGCGGAGCCGACCGCCGGCGCCCCCGCCCAGCCGATGCGCACCCGCGCCCCGCTCGGCGAGCCCCTCACCCAACTCCCGCCCACCGCCACACCGCCGGCCCCCGCACAGGCCACACCGGGCCCGGCCATGCCCACGGTGCAACGCCAGACCGAACCCGCGGCCACCGGCCCGGCGGCCGAGAAGCCGATGCGCACCCGCGCCCCGCTCGGCGAGCCCCTCACCCACCTCCCGCCCACCGCCACACCGCCGGCCCCCGCACCGGCCACCACCAGCCCCGCCTTGCCCACCATGCAGCGCCAGGCAGAACCCAGCGGCCCGGCGGGCGAGAAGCCGGTGCGCACCCGCGCGCCGCTCGGCGAGCCGCTCGCCGCGCTCCCGGCCACGGCCGTGCCCGCCGTGCCGCGCGTGCGCTCCGGGCTGGGGGCGCCGCTGCCCTCGATGCCGACGGTTGCCGCCGCGCGGCCCTCGACCCCGTCCGTCCACGCCCCCCGGCCACGCACGGGCACAGGCACAGGCACAGGCACGGCGCCCCGCCGTACCGGCGCACCCTCGCGGCCGGTCCCGCTCGTCGCCGCGCGCACCGTCGGCG
The DNA here is from genome assembly GCF_001005295.1 of Streptomyces yangpuensis. Lineage (GTDB taxonomy): Bacteria > Actinomycetota > Actinomycetes > Streptomycetales > Streptomycetaceae > Streptomyces > Streptomyces yangpuensis. The sequence continues at coordinate 498,519 of NZ_LBMK01000005.1, forward strand.
GGGCGCGCGCGGCCCGTACGACGCCCCCGTCCCTCCAGCTGCTGGCGGCGCGCCCCCTCGCCCTCGGTACCCAGGACGCGGCCGGCATGGGGAGCGCACCCGCCGTCGCACCCCGTCCGGCGAGCCGCCCCGTGGTCCCGGCGCGCTGGGCCGCCCCGTCCACCACAGCACCGCAGCAGCCGGCACCGCAGCAGCCGGCACCGCAGCAGCCCGTACAGCGAGCCTCGGCACCCGCCGCCGCACGTACCCCCGCCCCACGCCCCGCACAGGCCGTACGCCCGACGCCCGCGGCCCGGGCCACCGCCACTCCCCTGCCCGTGACCGGTCCGTACACGCCCCCGCTCGTGGTCCAGCCGGCGCCCGCCACTCCGGTCGCCGGCTCCGTACCCGTCGTACGGCCCAAGGCGCCGGCCCCCGCCGGCGGCCCGCCGGCGACCGTCCCCGCACCGCCGCCTCCGGCCGGCCCGCCGCCCCCGGTGCAGCGCGACACCGGTGGCGGCCGGAGCGGGCCCGGCCCGCTCGGCCCGGCCCGCTCGGCCCGGCCCGGCGGGACCTCGGCGGGCCGGCCGGACGGTGCGCGCGACGCCGCCGCGCACGGCGGCGGCGACCTCGACCTGGACGACCTGGCACGGCGCCTTCTCGACCCGGTCGCGCGCCTGCTGCGCACCGAGCTGCGGCGCGGCCGGGAACGCGCGGGCCGGCCCTTCGACGGCCGCCGCTGAGAACACGGCCGAGAGCACGGCTGAGGACACGTACGAACGAGAAACGGACGACGACGGACCGATGACGGACAACATCTTCGCAACCAGCGTGTTCTTCCGGCTGGCGATCGGCGGCAACGACCTCGGCGCCTTCCACACCTGCTCCGGCATGGGCGCCGAGGTCGAGATGGAGAGCTATGCCGAGGGCGGCAACAACGGCTTCACCTGGCAGCTGCCCGGCCGCGTGACCTGGTCGAACATCACCCTC
>NZ_LBMK01000005.1:499662-541274 GCF_001005295.1 Streptomyces yangpuensis
CCCTCCTGACCGGCCGTTCCCCTTCGTCCCTGACCCCGCCCCACCCCCGCCCCGCCCCGTCCCGCCCCGGAAGGAAGTCCACGGCATGGCCTCTTCGGCACGCGCCAGCCGCGCCCGGGCCCAGCTCACCCTCAAGGAGCCCCCGGCCTCGGTCGGGGCCAAGCCCGGCGGGACGATCGCCCGCCTCGACCTGCAGTTCAACCCCTCGACCCTGCAGCTGGGCAAGACCACCGAGTGGCGGCGGTCCCCGTCCCGGATGGCGGGCCAGTCGGCGCTGCCCGAGTTCGTGGGCAGCGGCCCGCGCACCCTCAGCCTGGAGGTGTTCCTGGACGCCACCGCCAAGCACGACAACTCCGTCGAGCAGGCGGTGGAGAAGCTGATGAAGGCGTGCGTGCCGACCCCGGCCAGCCTGGGCCGCAAGAAGCCCGCGAGCCCCTGGGTGCGCTTCGAGTGGGGCAGCGCGCGGACGACCTCCTTCGACGGGGTGCTGTCCAACCTGTCGGTGTCGTACACGCTCTTCGACGTGGACGGGAAGCCGCTGCGGGCCACCTGCTCCCTCTCCATCGAGGAGGCGAGCGTCGACCCGCCCGGCCAGAACCCGACCTCCGGCTCCCGCACCGCCCGCAGCACGCACACCCTGGTGGCGGGCGACAGCCTGGCCATGCTGGCCTGGCGCGAATACGGCGACGCGACGGCCTGGCGGGTCATCGCGGAGGCCAACGGCATAGACGACCCCATGGCACTCGTCCCCGGCACCGAGATCGTGGTGCCGGGCACGCGTGACCAGCACGGCGAGGAGGAACAGCGGTGAGCGGGTCCGAGCCCGGAGGCCGGTCGTTCGCGGCCGACCCCATCGTGGAAGCCCCCGGCGAACTGCCGCAGATCTGGGCGGCGCAGCTCGTCTCCTGCGTCGTCGACGAGAACGTGGGCCTGCCCGACACCGCGGTCCTCACCTACCGCGACCCCGACCACGAGTTCCTGCGCGCCACCGGCATCACCATCGGCACCCCGCTGCGGGTGTCGGTGGCGACCGTGAAGGGACAGGCCCGGGAACGGCTGTTCAACGGCGAGGTCACCGCCCTGGAGATCGACCGGGACCGCACCGGCTCGTTCACCGTCGTACGCGCCTACTCCAAGGCGCACCGGCTCCAGCGCGGCCGCAAGGTCGTCGCGTACCGGAACATGACGGCCGCCGCCATCGTCCGCAAGGTGGCCGCCGGAGCGGGGCTCGCCGTCGGGAAGGTGGAGGCCGCGCCGGTCACGTACAAGCAGCTGTCCCAGGCGAACGTCTCCGACTGGGACTTCCTGCAGTACCTCGCCGGCGAGAGCGGCGCACAGGTACGCGTCGACGACCAGGGCCTGCTGCAGTTCACCCGGCCCGTGAAGGCGTCCGGGGCGCCCGCCCCGTCGACGTCTGCGGTCCGCGACCCGATGGTCCTGGAGTACGGGCGCAACCTCCTCGCCCTGCGGGCCGCCCTGTCGGCCGCCGACGGCGCCTCCAAGGTGCAGGTCCGCGGCTGGGACGTGACCACGAAGCGGCCGCTGGTCGCCGAGCACCCGTCCGTCGTCAGCGACACCGTGGTGCCGGGCCTCGGCCCGCAGACCGCCGCACGCTTCGGGACGGCCGCCGTGTCCGTCACCGACACCCCTTACCGCACCCAGGCCGAGACCACGGCGGTCGCGAAGGCCACGGCCGCCCAGATCAGCTCCGGCTTCGGTGAACTGGAGGCCGTGGCCGAGGGCAACCCGCTGCTGCGGGCCGGCAAACCGGTCGCGCTCGGCAACGTCGGGCAGGCCTTCTCCGGCCGGTACACGGCGACAGCGGTGCAGCACGTCCTGGAACCGCACGGCGGCTTCCGCACGACCGTGTGGGTCAGCGCCAGCCCCGACCGCTCCCTGACCGGCCTGGTGACCGGCGCCAACGCACCCGGCCGGGGCCCCCGCATCCCCGGTCTGGCGATCGGCGTGGTGACGGACGTACGCGAACCGAACGGCTCCCAGCGCGGTGCGGTCCGGCTGAAGTTCCCCTGGCTGGACGACACCTACGTCACCGACTGGGTGCGCAGCGTCCAGTGGGGCGGCAAGGGCGGCGGCGGGGTGGTCAGCCCCGAGGTCAACGACGAGGTGCTGGTCGGGTTCGAGCAGGGCCTGCTCGACAGCCCGTACGTCATCGGCGGCCTCTACAACGGCGTCGACCAGCCCTCACCGCACGACGTTCCACTGATCGACAAGACCAGCGGCAAGGTCAACCGCCGCTCGATCGTGTCGCGTTCGGGCCACCGCGTGGAACTGCTCGACGCGGCGGCGCCCGGCCCCTCCGGGCTGCGGCTGGTGACCGGGGACGAGCGGCTCGAAGTACGCATGGACGACCGCCGGGACCGCATCGAGCTCACCGTGTACGCGGGCCGGGGCCGGCCGCTGACCTCCGTCTCCATGGACAAGAACGGCATCACGCTCGACGCCCGGCAGGGCACCGTGAAGGTGTCCGGCCGGCAGGTCGACATCGACGGCACCGCCGGGGTCAGCATCGGCGGCCGGTCGGTGAAGGTGAACGGCACCACGGACGTCACCGTCGACGGCGGCCTGCTCGCCGTCCTCAAGGCCCGCCTCATCCGCATCAACTGACCTTCCCCGCCGACCCCTTGCAGCACGACCGCCCACCCCTTGCAGCACGACCACCGTCCCCGAGGAGCATCCGATGCCAGCCGCGGCCCGTACCGGCGACCCCACCAACCACGGTGGCCGGCTCGCCACGCCACCGCCCGGCGCCGCCGCGCGGGTGGCCACGGTGCTGATCGGCGGCCGGCCCGCCGCCGTCGTGGGCAGCCTGCACGTCTGCGTGGTCCCGCCGCACGCCGCCCTCGGCCCCGCCAACGTGATCGTGCCGAACCCGGCCGCACTCACCGCGGGAACGGTCCTCATCGGCGGCCTCCCCGCCGCCCGCGCCCGCGACCAGACCGCCTGCGGCGCACAGATCCTCACCGGCGCCATGAACGTCCTGATCGGAGGCGTGTGATGAGCGAACGCTTCATCGGCCGCGGCTGGGCGTTCCCCCTGCGGGTCGGCCCGACCGGCGGGATCGCCATGGTCGAACGCGAACGCGAACTGGAGGAGGCCATCCGCCTCGTCCTGGGCACCGCCCCCGGCGAACGGCCCATGCGGCCCGAGTTCGGCTGCGGCATCCACGAGTACGTCTTCGCCCCCGGCGACGGCGACACCGCCGGCCGGGTCGCCCAGCAGGTACGCGAAGCCCTGGAACGGTGGGAGCCCCGGATCACCGTCGACGACGTCGTCGTCGCCTTCGACGCCGTCGAGGCGGGCACCCTCTACATCGATGTGCACTACACGGTGCGCACCACCAACGACCGGCGCAACCTGGTCTTCCCCTTCTACACGATCCCCTCCGAGGAGGGGGCCGAGGAAATGGTCGCGGACTGATGGCCCTGCCCTCCCCCAACCTGGACGACCGACGGTTCCAGCAGCTCGTCGACGAGGCGAAGCGGTACGTGCAGCAGCGCGCCCCCGAGTGGACCGACCACAACGTCTCCGACCCCGGCGTCACCCTCATCGAGACGTTCGCCTACCTCGTCGACCAGCTCCTGTACCGGCTCAACCGGGTCCCGGACAAGAACTACCTGGCGTTCCTGGACCTGCTGGGCATCCAGCTGTACCCGCCCTCGGCCGCCACCGCCGACGTCGACTTCTGGCTGTCGGCCCCCCAGCCCGACACCGTCACCCTGCCCGCCGGCACCGAGGTGACGACCGAGGTGACCACCGCAGCCGGCGACACCGAGGAAGCCGTGGTCTTCGCCACCACCGACGACCTGCGGATCCTGCCCAGCGAACTGACCGGACTGGTCACCGCGCCCCGCACCGGCGAGCCCGCCGACCGGACCGGCGCGCTCACCGAGGGACGCGACATCCCCTGCTTCCAGGCGACGCCCGAACCCGGCGACGCCCTGCTCTTCGGCCTGCCGACAGCGGTGCCGCGCTGCATCGTCGCCGTGCGCCTCGACAGCCGCGTCGAAGGCGTCGGCGTCGACCCGCGCCAGCCCCCGCTGGTCTGGGAGGCGTGGGACGGCGGCCGCTGGCAGCGCTGCGCCACCGACTCCGACAGCACCGGCGGCCTCAACCGGCCCGGCGAGATCATCGTGTACGTCCCCGCCGGACACACCGCGTCCGTCATCGGCGGGACCCGCGCCGGCTGGCTGCGCTGCCGGGTCACCGAACCCGAGCCCGGCCAGCCCTTCTACTCCGAGTCCCCGACCGTCCGCGAGGCCGCCGTCTTCACCGTCGGCGGCACCATGACCGTCGAGCACGCCGAACGCGTGAGCGACGTCCCCCTCGGCACCTCGGAGGGCGTCGCCGGGCAGAGCTTCCGCCTCGGCCGGCCGCCCGTACTCCTCGACGGGGAACCTCCGGTCGTGGAGGTGTCCTCCCCCGACGGCTGGCAGCGCTGGGAGATCGTCGAGCACTTCGGCCGCTCCGGACCCGACGACCGGCACGTCCGCGTGGACGCCACCACCGGCGAGTTCTCCTTCCCGCCCGTGCTGCGCGAGGCCGACGGCAGCCTGCGCCCCTGCGGCGCCGTACCCCCCAAGGGCGCGCAGATCCGGGTGGCCCGCCACCGCACCGGCGGCGGCCCCGCGGGCAACGTCTCGCGCGGCGCGATCTCCGTCCTGCGCAGCTCCGTCCCGTACGTCGCCCGGGTCACCAACCGGGAGGCGGCGCGCGGCGGTGTCGCCGGGGAGACCATCGACAACGCCAAGCTGCGCGCCCCCGAAGCCCTGCGCATGCAGGAACGCGCGGTGACGGCCGAGGACTTCGAGATCATCGCCCGCCGGGCGGCGCCCTCGGTCCGCCGGGTCCGCTGCCTGCCCGCCACCGACGGCGGGCGCGGCGCGGGCTCGGTACGGGTCCTGGTGGTGCCGGACGCGGTCGCCGACGAGGGCGACCGGCTCCGCTTCGAGCAGCTGATCCCCTCCGACCAGGTCCTCGCCGCGATCACCACGGCCCTCGACGAACGGCGCCTGATCGGCACCAGCCTCGTCGTGGAACCGCCCGTCTACCAGGGCGTCACCGTCGTCGCCCGGCTCTCGGCGCCCGCCGCCGACGCCGACCGGGTGCGCGACGCGGCGCTCGCCGCGCTGTTCCGGCACCTCAACCCGCTGCACGGCGGGCCCGACGGCACGGGCTGGCCGTTCGGCCGGCCCGTGCAGTACGGGGAGGTGTTCGGGGTACTGCAACGCGCCGTCGGGGACGTCCTGGTGGAGGAGATCCGGCTGTTCGCCGCCGACCCGATCACCGGGCGGCGCGGGGCCCCCGTCGACCGCATCGACGTCGGCGCGGGCACGCTCGTCTTCTCCTACCAGCACCAGGTCGTCGTCACCGAGCAGGAGGTGCACGGATGAGCCGGGCCGCCGTACCCGGCCTGCCCAGCCGGCACCCGATCGGCGGGCAACTGCCCGCGCTGTACGCCGACGACGACTTCGCCCAGCGGTTCACGGCGGGCCTGGACACCGTCCTGGCCCCGGTGTTCACGACCCTCGACAACCTGCCCTCGTACTTCGACCCCCGGCTGGCCCCGGCCGACTTCCTCGCCTGGCTGGCCTCCTGGGTCGGCGGTGCGGACGACCCGGACTGGCCGGCCGCGCTGCGGCGCGAGGCGGTGGCCCGCGCGGTGGAACTGCACCGGTGGCGCGGCACCCGGCGCGGGCTCGTCGAGGCCCTGCGGCTGGTCCTCGGCGTGTCCGCCGACGTCAGCGGTGACGGCGCGGCCGTCTGGTCCCGCACAAACGGCACCGAGCCGACCCCGGCGGCGGCCGGGGAGGTCCTCGTACGGGTGTGGCCGCGCGGCGGCCCGGGCGCCGCGCCCGAGGTGGACGCGGACCGGGTCCGCGCGCTGGTCCGCACCCTGTGCCCCGTCCACACGCTCTGCCGGGTGGAGATCCTGCCCGGCCCGCCCGCGACCGAAGGGAGCTGACCCCGATGCGCACATGCCCTGCCTGCGGATCGCCGACCGCCCCGACGGAAGACTTCTGCCCCAACTGCGGCGCCTACCTCAACTGGTCGCCCCCCACCCCCCGCAACGGTGCGGGCACGCCCGGGCAGAACGAACCCCGGAACGACCCACCCCGGAACGACACGACCGGAGCCGGCACCCCCCAGGAGCCCACCCCTCAGGCGGGCACGCCCCAGAAGGACACCCACCAGGGGGCCACCCCTGCGGCCGACGCACCCCGGCAGAGCACGGACCGGACCGGGACAGCCGGAAACGGCACCCACCAGGGGGCCACCCCTCGGGCCGACGCGCCGCAGACCGGCACCCCAAGGCAGGACACGGCCCAGGCAGACACTTCCCAGGAGGCCACCGCCCATAGGGCCACGCCCCCGGGCGGAACGCCCCGCCAGGACACACCCGGCGAGGCCACCGCGCCCGGCGGAACAGCCCAGGACGGCACGCCCGAGGAGGCCACCCCCCAGGGCACGGCACCCGGAGCCCAGGGCCACCTGCCCCGGCACGGCCGGACGGCCCAGGGCGGAACGCCCCGACAGAGCACCGCCCCGGAAGCGACGCCTCCGGGCGGCACGCCCCGACAGGGCATGCCCGGCGCCGCCGCCCCCGGCGGAACGCACCCGGGGGGCGCGACCGAGGCGGCCGCCCCCCAAGGCCGGACGGCCCAGGAGGGTGTTCCTCACGGCGGCGCAGCCCAAGACGATGCCCAGGGCGGCACCGTCCCGGAGCGGGACGGCTCTCCCGCCTCCCCTCCGACCACCGGGGTGGAACCCGGCGCGCCCGCGCCCGCCGCAGCGAACCGGTGGCTGTCCTGGCTGCGCAGGCGGCCCAACCCGCCCGCACCCGCGGCGGACCGGGCCCGTAGCCCGGAACACGCGGCCGACCCCGACCCAGTGGCGGACGCCCGCACGGCGGGCCCGGCCGCCGGCGCCGGGCCGGTGGCACCCGCGCCGACGGCGGACGGGGGCCGCGGCCCGGAGCACACGGCCGGCCCCCAGCCCGTGGCACCCGCACCCGCGGCGGATTCGGGCCGCGGCGCGGAACGGGCCAGCGGGGCCGGGCCGGTGGCACCTGTACACCCAGCGGCAGCGTCACCCGCTCCCGTGCTGCCCGGCGTGCCCGTCGCGCCGCGGCCCGTCGTACGGCCGCTCGCCGTGAGCGACAACATCTCCGGCGTGCCGTGCCCGGCCTGCGGGACGCCCAACCCGCCGGACCGCCGTTTCTGCCGCCGCTGCGCGGCTCCGCTGACGCCCTCCACCATCGCGGCCCCGCTGCCCTGGTGGCGCACGGTCTGGCCGCTGCGCCGCCGGACCCGGGCCGGCTCCGGCCGCCTGGTCCGCTTCCTGGTGGTCCTGACCGTCGTACTGGCCCTGTGCGCGGCCGGGTTCCTGCTGCTGCCCGCCGGGCAGCACCTCGTACAGGACACCCTGGACAAGCTCGGCAAGGCCAAGGCCGTCACCCCGACCCGCGCCCAGGCGAGCGCCGAACTCCCCGGGCACCCCGTGGGCCTGAGCACGGACGGCCTCAGCAACCGCTACTGGGCCGCGCCCGGCCCCGGCACCTCGGCGACGTACACCTTCGGCAAGCCGTTCCGTCTGGTCGCCGTGATCATCACCAACGGCGCCTCGCCCGCCCCCGAGGAGTACGCGAAGCAGGGCCGGGCACTGCGGATCGACATGGAGGTGACGGACCGGGACGGCGCCACGGTCCACAAGCAGCTCGTCCTCAGCGACAAGCCGGGCCCGCAGACGTTCCCCACCGGCATCAGCGATGTCGCGACGGTCCGGCTGACCCTCCAGGAGCCCGCCGGTTCGGCTCCGGAGCGCCCTCTCGCCCTGGCGGAGGTGGAGTTCTTCCAGCGCAGCTGAGGCAGCTGAAACACCGCCGACGCGGCACCGCCGACGCGACACCGCCCCGCCTACACGCCCGCCCGGAGCGTCTCGGCGGGCAGGATACGGGCGGCCGCCAGGGCCGGGTACAGCCCGGCGGCCAGCCCCACCACGAGGCCCACCAGCGGCCCCGCCGTCGTCAGGACGGGGTCGAGGACCACCAGCCAGTTCTTGGCCAGGCAGGTCACGGCGGTGATCTGGATGCCCAGGACCGTGCCGACGACACCGCCGGCGAGCCCGACCAGACCGCTCTCGATGCAGAACTGCCCGGCGACCGCCCGCCGGGAGGCACCCAGGGCACGGCGCAGGCCGATCTCCGAGCGCCGCTCCAGGACGGACACGTAGGCGGTGTTGCTGACACCCAGCGCACCCACGCCCAGGGAGACGGCGGCCAGGCCCAGGAACAGGGCCCGGGTCTGCGACTCGACGCCCTGGCGCAGCGACCGGGGGTCCGGCGGCACCAGCGCGACGAGCTTGTCCGGTGCACCCGGGGCCAGGGCGAAGGGGGCCTCGGCGCCGATCTGGTCGGCGGCACCCAGATCCGTACGGATGATCATTTCGGCGGGGGCGAAGCCCAGACCGGCCGGGTCCTGGAGGGCCGCCCAGTAGGGGACGACGACGGAGCCGGTGAGGTCGGTGTCGCCGGTGGGGGCGCGGAAGACGCCGAGCACGCTGAACGCGACACCGTTGACGTGGATCACGGAGTTGCCGGCCCCGCCGTCGACGGTCAGCCGGGACGCGGCGGCCGTGTCGATCAGCGCCACCCGCTCCCGCCGCGCGTCGTGCCCGGTGTCGAACCACCGGCCCTGGGTGAGTTCGGCCGACATGGCCGGCAGGGCGTCGGGCTGGGCAGCCAGGACCGTCCCCTCGGGCAGGTCGTTCGACCCGCCCGACGCCAGCCGGGAGACCACCGGCTGCTCACCGGCCTTGCTGACGAGACCCGCGGTGCGGACGCCGTTGAGGCCGCGTACCCGCTGGGCGTCGCCGCCGTCGGGCCGCGGCCGGACCCCGGCGACCGGTTCCGACGGGTACTTGACCGTCACCCGGGTCGCCTTGAGGGCGTCGAACTGGTCGGAGACGGCGCCGGCCGCACTGGCGGTGATGCCCAGCGTGGCGAGTGCCGCGGCCAGCCCCACGGAGATGCCCACCATCGTCAGCAGGGTGCGGAACCTGCGGCCGAACAGCGCGAGGAACGCCTGGACGAGCAGGTCCGCGGCGGACGTCCGGGGGGCCGCGGGCGCCGTCCCCTCCGCGTCCGGTCCGGCCTCCACGTCCGCGGACCGCTCACGTGTCCTGCGGCTACGAAACACGGCCGTCCACCACCTTGAAGACGCGGTCGGCGCGGGCCGCGACCTCGGGTTCGTGCGTGACGACGACGACGGCCCGGTCCTGCGCCACCAGTCCGGTCAGCAGGTCCATGACGCGGGCGGAGTTGGCGGTGTCCAGGTTGCCGGTCGGCTCGTCGCACAGCACCACGGCGGGCCGGTGGACGATCGCCCGCGCGACCGCGACCCGCTGCCGCTCCCCGCCGGACAGGGTGGTGGGACGGACGTCGAGGCGGTGTCCGAGGCCCACGGATTCCAGGGCCGCGACGGCCTGCGGCCGCCGCCGGGCGCGGGGCACGCCGAGGTGCACGAGCGGCAGGGCCACGTTCTGTACGCAGGTGAGGTGCGGGACCAGGTGGAAGGCCTGGAAGACGAAGCCGAGCGTCGAGGCGCGCAGCGCGGTGCGGGCCCGTTCGGACAGGTCGGTGGTGTCCCTGCCCTGCAGCAGGTAGCGGCCGCGGGTGGGGACGTCGAGCAGTCCGAGCACGCTCAGCAGCGTGGACTTCCCCGAGCCGGAGGGGCCGACGATCGCGGCGAGCCGGCCGGGCCGGATGTCGAGCGTGACGTCGGTGAGCGCGTGCACGGGCGGCGGCCCCGGGTACGTCTTGGCGATGCCGGCCATCTCGATGACGGGGGCCGGGTCGAGAGCCGGGCCGCCGGCCGGACCGGCCGCCGGGTCGACAGCCCGGCCGGCCGCCGGGCCGCCGGCCGGGTCAGTCATCGGTGCCCCCTTCGGCGCCGTCCGCCGCCTTTCCGCGGCGCACGAGGACCACCGTCTCGCCGGCGCCGAGGTTCGCGTCGAGCGCGGTGACCGCGGTGAGCCCCTCATGGGTGAACAGCACCTCGACAGGGACGTCGCGCTCCTTGCCGCCGTCGCTGACGGTGACCGTGGACCCGCCGCCGAGGTCGGTCCACACGGCCGACACCGGAACGGTCAGCGCGCCCTTGGGGCTGCGCCGCAGCTCCACGCTGATCTGCTGGACCGCGCCCTCCTTGGCCTCGGCCCCGCTGGGGACGAACAGCGCCTCGTGCTGACCTGCGCCGGCGCCACCACCCCCACCCGCGCCGTTGCCGCCTCCCGCGCCCGCCGTACCCGCCGTACCCGCGGCGCCTGACGTGCCTGCGCCGTCCTGTCCGCCGGTCTTCGCGTTCCCCTGCTGGTCGCCGCTCTTGGCGTCGGCGGGGCCGGCGAGGGAGCCCAGGCTGCCTTCCCGGCCCTCGTAGGGGCCGGTGCCGAAGCGGATCACCGCGTCGTCCGGCAGATCGCGCAGCCGGGTGCGCTGGTCCGCGGTGAGGGTCGCCCGCACCTGGCGGCCGCCGCTTCCGAGGACGACGAGCGGCTTGTCGGCCGCGTCCCCGACCGCCGCGGTGACCTGCACCACCGCGGCGGGCAGGGTGCTGACGTACGCGACCTCCGCGGCCGGCAGCAGTTCCCCGGCCTTGGCGGGTCCGGAGGCCGGCGGCGCGTCGGAGCCGCGGGCGGGCGGCGCGCTCGCGCCTGCCTTGGTACCGGGGGCCGCGCCCGTGCCGCCGTCGGTCTCCGCGCCGCCGCGGGGCGCGCTGCCGCCGCCGGACGCGCCGGACGGGGCACCGCCCCCGCCCGTACCGCCCCCGCCGGCACCGCCGCCGCCCTGGCTCTGGCCCTGCCCGGAGGGCGCCTCGTACCCGGCCGCCGCGTACAGCTTGCGTACCGCCTCGACGGTGGCCGGTCCGTACGTGCCGTTCACGGCGGTCCCGTACAACGGCTGCAGCGCGCGCTGCAGTTGCTGGACGTCTGGGCCCTTGTCACCTGCCTTCAGGTCCCGGTACGCGGGGAAGCGCCCCGGGAGCAGCAGGACCGGCCGGCCGGACACCTCGGCGACGACCGCGCCGGCCTTGAGGGTCTTGCCCATGGCCGCGGGCAGACCCGTCACGACCGCGCGGCTGGTGCCCTGCGGCTGGACGCCGGCGATGGTGGTCCGTGAGGCCGTCTCGACCTTCCCGGTCAGTTCCATCCTCTCGACGAGCTGCTGGCCGGAGACCTTCCCCGTGATCCGGGAGGGCGGCGGCGCCGCCGCGTTCGAGGCACGCTGCTCGGGTGTTCTGGCCTGGGACGCGATCCACCAGACCGATCCGGAACTTCCGAACAGCACGACGACGGCGGCGGCGATGACGAGGGCCCTCCTGGACCGGTGCCGGGCCCGCCCGCCGGACGGCTCGGCCGCCTGGGGCTCCTCGGGGTGTTCGAGGCTCATCACGGTATTACGACGTCTCTCGCAGTAGTTCCTGTGCCTTGGCCTTGGCTTTCGTGATGAGTTCCAGCCAGGCGGTGATCTCCGCTTCGTGCTTCACCAGCGAATCGGCGGACGCCTTGCTCTTCGCCTCCCGCGCCTTCGCGTTGAGCCCGACCTTCGTACCGCAATCGGCATCGGTGGTGGCCTGCTTGATCTCGGCGCGCTGCGCATTGTCGAGCGCCGCGGTATCACCGTCCGGGACGTTCGCATAATGCGAAAGTGCCGCCTCCCTGGCCTTCTCGGGAGTCGGAATCTCCGGATAGCCGCCGGCCTTCATGCAGGAGGCCCATTCCGACAACGCCTTCTGATATGCGTCGTCGTCTCCGAGAATGCGCGCGCTGTCCTGTTTCACGGTGTTGTACACCGTCCAGTTGAGCCGCAGGTATTCCTTCACGTCTCCGTACACGGCCTTGAGGGTCTCGCCGCGGCAGCCCTTCGACGGCACCATGACCTTGCCGCCGCCGAAGTCGAACTCGACCCCGCCCTCGGGCTTGTCGACGTAGCCGTCCATGGCCATGCTGTGGGCCCGCTTGACGTCCTCGGGCAGCGCGTCGAAGTCGTCGCCGGCCTCCTGGGTCTTCTGGTTCTCCGACCGGCGCGGGTCCGCGCCGTAGCCCACGGTGCGCGCGGCCTCGGACGTCGGGGTGAGGTCCTCACTGCGCTTCCGGCCCTTGTTGCTGTTGGTGCCGTCGGACGGGAAGACCTTGAAGCCCTGGTCGTTCATGCACTTGCGGATCAGCTTGGTCTCGGCCTCACGCTCCTGATCCAGCGCCTCGTCGGCACTGTCGAGCGCGGCCTGGGCCCGGCGGGCCGTCTCCATGTCCTTGGGGGACTCCTCCGAGCAGGCGGAGGCGGAGCCCGTCAACACCGCCACCACCGCGATCGCCGTCACAACCCGGGTGCGCTTGTTCAATGTCCGTGTCCTCCGGAGGGTGCGGCCGGGCCGCCCCCGCAGCTGCGGGGGCGGCCCGGCCTTCGAGCGATGGTCAGCAGCGCGAGCCGTCGTTCAGCGTGTTGCTCGCACCATCGTCGTTGGCGTCCCAGTAGTAGTTCACGGAACCACCGGGAATGAGACAGATTTCGACGCCCAGCGACATCCAGCGACCGCCGTAGGTCTTGGAGGACTGGCCGCGCCGGTTCCACCAGGAGCTGTCGGCCTCGTAGACGGCCGGCATGTCGATGTCCCAGCGCGCGGACTCGTACTTCGTCCGGTACATCGAGTTGTTCTTGGAGAAGTCCCGGTCCTTGTAGATGCAGAAATTGCCGTCGTAGCAGGTACGGTCCACGGCCGATGCGGACGGTGCCGCGGCGACGACGCCGGCGACGGCCGCCATCGCGATGAATCCGGCCGAAATCCTCTTACTGAGCACTCGTTACTCCCCCTCGTCGGGTGGTGACTGATGCAGTGAGAGGGCAGGGCAGCCGAAGCCCTTCCCCCCGGTCGGCTGATAGCCAGGCTAGGCCACGCCGATCGGAAGTCAAAGGTCAATTCCCTTTGCAACAGGGACCGTTGACGTTTGGAATTGATCATTCAGTGTTCGATATCCGCCCCGGCCGCCCTCCATTTCGGTGTGCCGCCCGCGCTTCGGCCAGGGCCCCGGCGCAGGTCAGCCACGCCCGGGGCGCGGCGGGGCGGCACAGGCGGACACTGTCCGGATGCGCGCCACCCGGACGGGCCACGAACACGCGCAAGAAAATCCCGGCGTCCGCCGCCCCCCGCCGCCCTCCGACGCCCCTTCGTCACACCGTGGAGGCGCCCCTTGACGTGCAGTCATGAACCGCCGCCCGGCGTGCCCCACCCGAGCCTCGACCGGCGCCACCGGGTGGGGCCGAAGGCCCCGGCCCCGGTCACTGCCCCGGCCCCGGCCTCGGCCCCGCCCCGGTCACGCCGTCAGGATGATCCGCCCGCGCACCCCCGGCGTCGCCAGCCGCTCGTGCGCCTTCGCCGCCTCGGCGAGCGGGAAGACCTCCGCGACCCGCAGCGTCAGCGCACCCTCCTCGACGAGGGCCACCAGACGTGCCAGCAGCTCCCCGTCCGCGGCGACCTCCTGCTCCTCGACCCGGATGCCGCGCTCCGCCGCCGGGGCGTGGTTCGGGATCAGGCCGACGTAGACCCCGCCGTCACGGACGAGGGCCAGCGCGTCCCCGCCCACGACGGCCGCGTCCAGCACCCCGTCCACCGGCCCGGCCGGAGCCCCGCCGCGCGGGACGAAGGCGGCCGCGCCCAGCGACCGTACGAGCTCCTCGTCGTCCGGCCCCGCCAGAGCCGTCACCACCAGACCGGCCCGCGCGGCGAGCTGCACCGCCAGTCCGCCGACCACCCCTGCGGCGCCGGTGACCAGCACCGACGAGCCGGGGGCGAGCCCCAGCTGGTCCACCGCGCGGGCCGCGGTCAGACCGGCCAGCGGCAGCGCCGCCGCGGCCGGCACCTCCACCCCGGTCGGCGCGGCGGCCACCGCGCCCGCGTCGAGCACCACGTACTCGGCGTGCGTGCCCAGCGGCTTCACCGCGCCGTAGTGCAGGCCCACCACCCGGTCCCCGCGGCTCCAGCCGGTCACCCCCGGGCCGGTCTCGTCGATCTCCCCCGCGACGTCCCAGCCGAGACCGAGCCGCTCTCCCGCGCCGCCGAAGATCCCGGAGCGGACCCCGGCGTCCACCGGATTGAGCCCGGCGGCCGCCACCCGGACCCTGACCTGTCCCGCCGCCGGGCGCGGCACCGGCACCTCGGCCAGTTCGACCCGCTCCGGGCCGCCGAACCCGTTCACCACGGCCGCGGCCATCGTCCGTACCGTCTGCTGCTCGCTCATCGTTCTCCCCGTTCCGTTCCGTTGTCTTCGCTCGTTCCGATGACCACTAACCTAGGGAGAGGTACTCTCCTTTCGTAAGTACGTACTCGAAGGTGCGTACCCGACCCGGAAGTGGGTGCCCCATGGCCACCAGCACCGCCGCCGCCCGCCGCGAGGAAGCCCGGGCCGCCTACGACGCCTTCCTCAAGGAGTGCCCGACCGGCCAGCTCCTCGCCCGCATCAGCGACAAGTGGGTCGGCCTCGTCGTCAGCGCCCTCGGCGAGGCCGACGACCGCTCCATGCGCTACAGCGACCTCGGCCGCAGGATCCCCGGCGTCAGCCAGAAGATGCTCACCCAGACCCTGCGCTCCCTCGAACGCGACGGCCTCGTCACCCGCCACGTCACCCCCACCGTCCCCGTCCGCGTCGACTACCGGCTCACCGACCTCGGCAGCAGCCTCGGCTGTCTCCTCTCCTCCGTGAAGGACTGGGCCGAGAACCACTTCGACGAGGTCAGCGCCCACCGGGACACCTACGACCGGGCCGCCGCGGCCTCCTGAAATCAGGGGCGACCGGCCACCCCGCAATGGCATGCTGACAGGGTGAACGGACCCGGTATTCAGCTCACCCTCGCCCCCGAACTGCGCCTCTTCGCCCCGCCCAGCCGGCGCGCGGACCGCGTACCGACCGCGACCGACGGCGCCTCCAGCCTCGGCCACGTCGTCGAATCCGCCGGAGTCCCGCTCACCGAGGTCGGCCGCCTCCTCGTCGACGGCCACGAGGTCCCCGTCTCCTACGTGCCCCGGGACGGCCAGAGCGTCGAGGTCCTCGGCGTCGAGCGCCCCCAGCACGTCCACGGCGCCCCGCTCCGCTTCCTCCTCGACGTCCACCTCGGCACTCTCGCCCGCCGCCTGCGCCTGCTCGGCGTCGACGCCGCCTACGAGAACGAGGACATCGGCGACCCCGCCCTGGCCACCCGCTCCGCCGCCGAACAGCGCGTCCTGCTCTCCCGCGACCGCGGCCTGCTCCGCCGCCGCGAGATCTTCGCCGGCGCGTACGTCTACAGCGACAACCCCGACGAGCAACTGCGCGACGTACTGGGCCGCTTCGCCCCCGCCCTCGCCCCCTGGACCCGCTGCACCGCCTGCAACGGTCCCCTCCACGAAGCCGACAAGGAGAGCGTCGGCGACCGCCTGGAACACGGCACGCACCGCTCCTACGACGTCTTCGCCCAATGCGCCGCCTGCGAACGCGTCTACTGGCGCGGCGCCCACCACGCCCGGCTGGAACGCATCGTCGACGAAGCCCTGATCGAGTTCGGCCCGGCCTGACGCCCCCCGCGCGGGCGGGCAGCCGCCGGGCCACGGCTGCACGGCCGCGGGCCGGGCATGTGGCCGAGGCCGGGCTACGGGTGTGCGGCCGGGGGCCCGGAACCGGAGCCGACGGAAGCGACACCGCCCAGTCCAGCCCGGCCCGGGCCCTACCGCAGCCTCGACCGCGGCCCGGGCCCCGCCCCGGTTCAGCCGCGGCCCCGACCGCGGTCAGACCAGGACCCGGCGGCTAGTGCTGTAACCGGAAAGGTTCACCGGGTCACAGCACTAGAAGGAGTAGGCGTCGCCGGTGTCCAGGGCTAGCACCACGTGGTCGTCGTTCGCGTGGTTCCGGTCCGTCGCACCGCCGTTCCACCATGTGTCCACCCGCACCACCACCTCCGGCACCCGCTCCCGCAGCTCCAGCGCCAGCCCCACGTGCCGGCCCCGCCCGCGCAGCGGCATCGGCCCCGTCTCGCACACGACCTCCCGCAGACCGGCCCGCGCACAGCCCTCCGCCAGCTGCTGCCGGTCCGCCAGGTCCGCCGACAGCCGCACCCGCAGCGTCGCGTTCGGCAGCGCGGCCGGACCGTCGTTCTCCGGGACCAGCCACACCCTCAGCTGCGACCCCGACAGGGCCACCCGGCCGTGGTACGAGACGTCCGCCTCCGGCCCGGCCCACCCCGAACCCCACGCCTGCGCCGGCCCGGGCACACCCGCCCCGANCCTCCTCCTCGCGTCTCGCGTCTCGCGTCTCGCGTCTCGCGTCTCGCGCGGAGGCTAGCCCCGACCGGCCCCGATAAGTCGGACCATCACACGAACGAGGGCGCGCCCACCCCCATCTGCCCTGCGTACCTTTGAGCCATGCTGATCGCCCGCTCCGCCGCCCTCTTCTCCCTCGCCGCCCTCCTGGAGATCGGCGGCGCCTGGCTCGTCTGGCAGGGCGTCCGCGAACACAAGGGCTGGGCCTGGATCGGCGCCGGCGTGATCGCCCTCGGCCTCTACGGCTTCGTCGCCACCCTCCAGCCCCAGGGCGACTTCGCCCGGGTCCTCGCCGCCTACGGCGGGGTCTTCGTCGCGGGCTCCCTCGCCTGGGGCGCCGTCGCCGACGGCTACCGCCCCGACCGCTGGGACATCGTCGGCGCCCTCGTCTGCCTCGCCGGAATGGCCGTGATCATGTACGCCCCGCGCAACCGCTGAGCCGCCCCGCCGCGCCTATGCTGGCGGGTAATCGCCCGTACGAACGACCGAGGAGCCCGCACATGAGCACGGCCGCCACCCGAACCGCCGTAGTCACCGGTGCGAGCAGCGGCATCGGCGCGGCCACCGCCCGGCAGCTCGCCTCGGCCGGCTACCACGTCGTCCTCACCGCCCGCCGCAAGGACCGCATCGAAGCCCTGGCCGCGGAACTCACCGAGGCCGGCCACTCCGCGACCGCCCACGCCCTCGACGTCACCGACCGCGCCGCCGTCCACGCCCTCGCCGCCTCCCTCGACCGCTGCGACGTCCTCGTCAACAACGCCGGCGGCGCCATCGGCGCCGAGCCCGTCGCCACCGGCGACCCGGCCGACTGGCGCACCATGTACGAGGTCAACGTCATCGGCACGCTCAACGTCACCCAGGCCCTGCTCCCCGCCCTCACCGCTTCCGGCGACGGCACGGTCGTGGTCCTCTCCTCCACCGCCGGCCACGCCACGTACGAGGGCGGCGCCGGCTACGTCGCCGCCAAGAACGGCGCCCGCGTCCTCGCCGAGACCCTCCGCCTGGAGATCGTCGGCCAGCCCGTACGCGTCATCGAGATCGCCCCCGGCATGGTCCGGACGGAGGAGTTCGCGAAGACCCGCTTCCGCGGCGACGCGGAGAAGGCGGCCAAGGTCTACGCGGGCGTCGCCGAGCCCCTGACCGCCGACGACGTGGCCGACACCATCACCTGGGCCGTCACCCGCCCCAGCCACGTCAACATCGACCTCCTGGTGGTCCGCCCCCGCGCCCAGGCCTCGAACACCAAGGTCCACCGCGACCTCTAGGCCCTCTCCGGCACCCCTTCAGATGCGCCATCAGGCCCGCCGGAGCCCCAGCCCGGCGGCCCCCGCCCGGTCAACCCTCTTACACCGGAAGGGAGTTGCGATCCGGGCTCCGCCGAGGCCCATACGGGTGAATGCGCGCGGTATGCCGGCGGGCGCGGCTACGATCCGAAAGCGTGAGCCCCCAGAGGGAGGAAGCTATGGCCGTGATGCAGCACGAGACCACGATCGCCGAAGCCGCCGATCGACTCTCCAAGGAGCTTCCCGGACACCGAGTGGAAATCCTCCAGGGGAGGCTCACCGTGACACCACCCGCCGACGGAGCGCACTCGGAGACGCTCACGTGGCTCATCGAGGAGTTCGCGGCAGCCGGGGCCAGAAAGGCCGGACTGAAGTACCTCCAGACCATCGGCATCGCACTGCCGACCGGGCCGGACGACTTCGCCATCCCCGACTTCGCCCTGGTCGAGGCGGATTACAAGCGCACCCGGGCGGCCTACAACTGCTACTCCCCCGAAGCCTTCCGCCTGATCGTCGAGGTCACCTCCTCGAACTGGTCGGACGACATCGGCATCAAGGTCGAGAGCTACGCCAGGGCCGGCGTTCCCGTCTACGTCATCGCCGACCGCCACCACGACGAGGTCGTCCTCCACACGGACCCCCGCAACGGCGCCTACCGCCTCCGCAAGGCCTTCAAGCGGGGCACATCCGTCCCGCTCCCCGAGTCCCTCGGGGTCTCCGTGGAACTCTCGGTGGATCTCCTCCTCGACGGCGACGAGGACTGAAGCACGCGGAGGGGCCCGGACCGGTCTGCACCGGTCCGGGCCCCTCCACTCCCCCGAAAGCCCGAGAGCCGCGCCGGCCGCGCCCGGGCCTCAGACATCAGCCCTCAGGCCTCAGCCCTTGACGCAGATGACCTGCTTGAGCTTCGCCACGACCTGGACGAGGTCGGTCTGCTGGTCGATGACCTGCTCGATCGACTTGTAGGCACCCGGGATCTCGTCCACGACGCCCGCGTCCTTACGGCACTCGACACCCTTCGTCTGCTCCGCCAGGTCGCGCGCCGAGAACTTCTTCTTCGCCGCCGTCCGGCTCATCTTCCGGCCCGCGCCGTGCGAGGCCGAGTTGAAGGACTTCTCGTTTCCGAGCCCCTTCACGATGTACGAGCCCGTGCCCATCGAGCCGGGGATGATCCCGTAGTCACCGCTCCCGGCGCGGATCGCGCCCTTACGGGTGACCAGCAGGTCCATGCCGTCGTACCGCTCCTCCGCCACGTAGTTGTGGTGGCAGCTGATCTCGCGGTCGAAGGAGACCTTCGCCTTGCGGAACTCCTTGCGGACGACCTCCTTGAACAGGCTCATCATCGCCGCACGGTTGAACTTCGCGTACTCCTGCGCCCAGAAGAGGTCATTGCGGTACGCCTCCATCTCGGGCGTCGCCGCGAGGAAGACCGCCAGGTCCCGGTCGACCAGGTTCTGGTTGTGCGCAAGGCCCCGGGCCACGCCGATGTGGTGCGCCGCGAGCTCGTTGCCGATGTTCCGGGAACCGGAGTGCAGCATCAACCAGACCGAACCTGACTCATCGAGACAGAACTCGATGAAGTGGTTGCCGCTTCCGAGCGTTCCGATCTGCTTCGTAGCACGTTCCTGACGGAATTTGACCGCATCGGTGAGGTGGTCGAACCGCTTCCACAGGTCCTCGTACCCCTCCACCGAGAAGCCGTACAGCCGCGACGGGTCCACCGCCTCCTTGTGAAGGCCCATCCCCACCGGGATCGCCTGCTCGATCTTCGAGCGGAGCCTGGAGAGGTCGCCCGGGAGGTCGTTCGCCGTCAGGGAGGTCTTCACCGCGGACATGCCGCAGCCGATGTCCACACCCACCGCCGCCGGGCAGACCGCGTCCTTCATGGCGATCACCGAGCCGACCGTGGCCCCCTTGCCGTAGTGGACGTCCGGCATGACGGCCAGGCCCTTGATCCACGGAAGGGTGGCGACGTTGTGGAGCTGCTGCATCGCGCCGGCCTCGACCGACGCCGGGTCGGTCCACATCCTGATCGGGACCTGGGCCCCCGGTACCTCTACGAACGACATAAGGAATCAATCCCCCGAAACCAACAGAAAGGTGAGAATGCGCAAAAGCCTCGCTCTTGATCCCAAATACGACAGGGGACCGGCGCCAGCACCAGCGTGTGCGATAGACATTGTGTCCAGCCGCACTCAAGTCGCGGCAACGCATTTTCCTGACCGGCGGGGGTCCGCGGGTCGAAGGGAGCCAGTGGACGTGCAGCGCAAAGCGGTACGGCGAGTCCTGCCCGGCATCGCGATGCTCACCGCGCTCGTGGCCGGTTCGGCCGGCCTGACCGGGTGCACCGGCGGGAGCACCGGGGGCAGCACCAGCGACTCGAAGGCCGGCGGCAGCTCCGCCGCGCCCGCCCAGCCGGGCAAGTACCGCAGCCTGCCCGCACCCTGCAGGGCGGCCGCCGACAGCAAGAAGCTGAAGGCCATGCTGCCCGCGCCGGACAGCCTCACCGCCGAACAGCGCGACCAGTTGTACGCGGGCGTCGCCGACAGCTCGTACGACGGCGACCGGCACGTCGGCTGCCGCTGGACCGCGCAGACCCCGGAGGAGACCCGGCTGCTGTCGGTCGGCTTCGAGCGCGTCGTCTCCTACGACCGCGGCGCCAGCGACGACGACAAGGCGAAGCAGGTCTACGTACGCCTGCTCACCGACGCACACCTCCCCTTCCCCGGCCCGGCCACGCCGCCCAGCCCGGGCGCCGCCAACCCGGCCAACCCCGCGACCCCCGCCCCCGGCAACCCCGTCGCCTCCGCACCCCCGCCCGCCGCACCGCCCGCGAGCGGCGCGCCGTCGGCCGGTGCGCCCGCGGCCGGTGCGCCCGCGCCCGGAGCATCGGCGGCCTCCGGGACGCCCGCCCCCGGCGCGAGCCCGTCCCCCCAGCCCGAACTCGGCTCCCGCGTCCTCGAAGGACTCGGCACCGAGGCGTTCCTGGACGACAAGCTGAGCCCGGCCGGGGCGACGGCCGCGCAGTCCCGCACCGTGCGGATTGTGTTCCGTACCTCGAATGTCATCGTCAAGGTCGAGTACAGCGTGCAGCCGACCCTGCCCGGCGCGGTCCCGCCGAGCGGCGAAACCCAGGAAAAAGCAAGGCAGTTGGCGCAGGCTCTCGCCGAACGGCTCAACGAGTGAGCCGTGCGCGCCACGCCCGGGCGTGACGGCGCGCACAGCAGTCGACCACCCGATCGGGCTACCGTTGCCCGGGTCCCGCGTCCGAAGAAGACCCCCGAAGCACTGAAGGAACCATGCACCGATCAGCCTCGCGCCTCACCCGCGTTCTCGCCTGCGCAGCCGTCCCGGTGATCCTCACCGTGGCCGGGTGTTCCTCCGACTCGGGCAAGGAGTCGGCCGCCAAGGACGACAAGAAGTCCGGTTCGTCCGCTTCCGCGAAGCCCGGCGAGAAGAAGCCCAAGCCGGAGCTGGAGAAGGCGGCCTTCGCCACCCTCCCGGACCCCTGCAAGGCGATCCAGGGCGGCACGATAGACAACCTCGTCCCGGAGGCGAAGGACAAGAACGGAACGGCGACCAAGTCGAACGACCTGGCCAGCCGCGCCAGCTGCTCCTGGAACGGCCTGGACGAGGACGGCCTGAAGGGCTCGCAGTACCGCTGGCTCTCCCTCTCCTTCTTCCGCACCGACTCGCACGCCTCGCTCGGCGGCGCGAACAAGCGGGCCGAGGAGCAGTACGGCAAGCAGGTCGAGGGCGCGAAGGCCACCGAGGGCGCGCAGAACGTGAAGGCCGAGCCCGCCGAGGGCCTGGGCGACCAGGGCACCTCGGTCGCCTACTCGGTGAAGAAGGACGTCGACTTCTTCAACACGACGATCGTGGCGCGCACCCAGAACGTCGTGATCACGCTCGACTACAACGGTGCCGCCTACGAGGGCGCCGGCGCCCCGGACCACGGGAAGCTGCTGCAGGACGCGCTCGCCGCGGCGAAGGAGGCCGTGGGCTCGGTGGCGGGTGCCAACAAGCCCGCGGAGCAGCCGCAGGCCCCCCAGCCCCAGTAGGAGCGGCACCAGGTCGGGGCCTCCTGGAGCGCTGAGTTCCAGTCACCCGTACGCTGTGCCTGCCGCAGCACTGTAAAGGCTCGGTAAGCGCTCGGCGCGCAGCGCGCTCGGCACTCGTCGCTCAGCGCTCGGTTTGTGCTCGACAAGGGGAGGGGATCGCGGGTGGCCGCGATGCAGCTGACTCGTACGCACCGAATACTCATCGGTGTCGTGGTCGCCGGAGCCGTCGTCATCGCGGGCATCGGCTTCGCGGGCTCGTACGCCGCGGTGCGCGAGCTGGCGGAGAAGAAGGGCTTCGGCAGCTTCTCCCTGGTGTTCCCGATAGGCATCGACGCCGGTATCTGCGTCCTTCTGGCGCTGGACCTGCTGCTGACCTGGATGCGGATCCCCTTCCCCCTGCTGCGCCAGACGGCGTGGCTGCTGACGGCGGCGACGATCGCGTTCAACGGCGCGGCGTCGTGGCCGGATCCGCTCGGTGTGGGCATGCACGCCGTGATCCCGATCCTGTTCGTGGTGACGGTGGAGGCCGCCCGGCACGCGGTGGGCCGGATCGCGGACATCACGGCGGACCGGCACATGGAGGGCGTGCGCATCACCCGGTGGCTGCTGTCGCCGCTTCCCACGTTCAAGCTGTGGCGCCGGATGAAGCTGTGGGAGCTGCGCTCCTACGAGCAGGCGATCGGCATGGAGCAGGACCGGCTGATCTACCAGGCGCGGCTGCAGGCCCGGTACGGGCGTTTCTGGCGGCAGAAGGCGCCGGTGGAGGCGCTGATGCCGCTGAAGCTGGCCCGGATCGGTGTCCCGCTGTCGCAGACGGCGCCGGACGCGCTGGCGGCGACCGGGATCGACCCGGCGGTGCTGCCGCCGCTGGAGCAGCAGCTCGCGGGCGCGGGTGCGGCTCCGGCCCTGGAGGCCTCGGCGGCGGGCGCGGTGGCGGGCCCGGTGGCGGGCGCCCCGGAGTGGGACGCTCCGGCCCAGCAGCCCCAACAGCCCCAGCAGACACACCAGGCCCAGCCGCAGCAGCTCTCGGCCCAGGTCCAGCAGGTGGCGCCCGCGGCGGCCACCCCCCACGCCGCGCCGCCGTTCGCGGTGGACCCGACGGCGATGCCCGCGGCGCACAACAGCGCCTGGTTCGCCGCACCGAAGGCCCCGCAGGCGGCGTACGAGGGCGGCTACAACCCGCAGTACGTCGAGGGGCTGGAGCCGACTCCGGTCCTGCCGCCGATGGGCCCGGACGACCAGCAGGCGCAGCAGCTCCCGGTTCCGGAGCCGCGTCACGAGGCGGCTCCGGACGGGTACCTCCCGGAGCAGGTGCCGGAGGCGGAGTCCCCGGACGAGGTCGAGTTCGCGCAGATCGCGTACAAGGTGTTCTGTGCGCTGGCCGAGGAGACGCAGGACTATCCGACCGCCGAGGCCCTCGACATAGTGCTGGCGGACCGTTATGGCGTGACGCACCCGCGCAGTGGTTCGCTCCTGCGGCGGATGATCGCGTCGTTCCGGCAGCAGCACCACAAGGACCGGGAGGCCGAGCCGGCGTAGCGGCAGGCAGACAGGTGTCTCCATGCGGAAGGCCCGCACCCGAGCTCGGGTGCGGGCCTTCCGCATACGGCGTGCCCGGGCGCGGCCCGTGGCGGGGTCTCAGACGGCGAGCAGCTTGCGCACGCGGTCCGCACCCACCGCCAGCAGCAGCGTGGGCAGGCGCGGCCCGGTCTCCCGGGTCACGAGGAGCCGGTAGAGCAGGGCGAAGAAGGTGCGCTGCGCGACCTTGAGTTCGGGGGTGGGCTTGGCGTCGGGCTCCAGTCCTGCCATGACCTTCGGGACGCCGTAGACGAGCGTGGTGAGCCCGTCGAGCGACCAGTGCGAGTCGAGGCCGTCCAGGAGCAGGCGCAGCGATTCGCGGCCCTCGTCGTCCAGGGAGGAGAGCAGCTCGGTGTCGGCGTCCTCGCGTACGAGGGTGCGCTGGTCGGCCGGGACCTGGGTGGTGATCCAGTTCTCGGCGCGGTCCAGGCGCGGCCGTACCTCGTCGAGGGAGGTGAGCGGCTTGTCCGGCTCCAGGTCGGAGAGGATGCGCAGGGTCTGCTCGTCGTGCCCGGCGGTGATGTCGACGACCGACGCGAGGGTGCGGTAGGGCATCGGGCGCGGGGTGCGCGGCAGCTCGTGGGAGGCGACGCGTACGGCGCGGGCGTGGGCGGCGGCGTCGGCGGGCAGCACGCTGCCGTCCGCGACCTTGCCCTCCAGCTTGTCCCACTCGTCGTACAGGCGCTGGATCTCCTGGTCGAAGGCGATCTTGAAGGACTGGTTGGGCCGGCGGCGGGCGTAGAGCCAGCGCAGGAGCTGCGGCTCCATGATCTGCAGGGCGTCGCCGGGGGTGAAGACCCCGCCCTTGCTGGAGGACATCTTGGCCATGCCGCTGATGCCGACGAAGGCGTACATCGGGCCGATGGGCTGCTCGCCGCCGAAGATGTGGACGATCTGGCCGCCGACCTGGAAGGAGGAGCCGGGCGAGGAGTGGTCGACGCCGGAGGGCTCGAAGATCACGCCCTCGAAGGCCCAGCGCATCGGCCAGTCGACCTTCCAGACGAGCTTGCCGCGGTTGAACTCGCTGAGCTTGACCGTCTCGGTGAACTCGTCCTCGGTGCAGACGTAGGTCATCTCGGTCGTCTCGTCGTCGTACGAGGTGACCTTGGTGAAGTCCTTGCCGCACTGGCCGCAGTACGGCTTGTACGGGAAGTAGCCGCCCTCGCCGGCGCTGCCGTCGTCCTCGGCTGCGGCGCCGGAGCCCTCGGCGGCCTCCAGCTCGGCCTCGTCGACCTGCTTCTGCTGGGGCTTCTTGCCGCCGGGCTTGACCTTGGTGCGGTACTGGGCGAGGACGGCGTCGATGTCGCCGCGGTGCTTCATCGCGTGCAGGATCTGCTCGCGGTAGACACCGGTGGTGTACTGCTCGGTCTGGCTGATCGGGTCGTACTCGACGCCGAGCTCGGCCAGGGACTCGGCCATGGCGGCCTTGAAGTGCTCGGCCCAGTTCGGGTACGCGGAGCCCTCGGGGGCGGGGACGGCGGTCAGCGGGCGCCCGATGTGCTGGGCGTGCGACTCCTCGGTGACGCCGGGGATGCCCTTGGGGACCTTGCGGAAGCGGTCGTAGTCGTCCCAGGAGATGAGGTGGCGGACCTCGTGGCCACGGCGGCGGATCTCGTCGGCGACCAGGTGCGGGGTCATGACCTCGCGGAGGTTGCCCAGGTGGACCGGGCCGGAGGGGGAGAGTCCGGACGCGACGACGACTGCTTTGCCCGGGGCTCGGCGCTCCGCCTCGGCGATGACCTCGTCCGCGAAACGGGAGACCCAGTCGGTCTCGGTGCTGCTCTGCGCGCTCTGAGCCACGACACGTCCTTCTATCTCGAATGCTGGCTACGGCCATTCTCCCAGACGGAACGGGCCACTCCGGGGTTGCTTCCACCCAGTGATATCCCGAGAAACGGATGGCGGCCGCGTGGGATACTCGGCACTTGTCGGAAGACCCAAGTCCGACCCCGGTACCAGACTCACAGGAACGGCAGCTCATGGCCTCGGTCCCTTCGCTCGCTTCGTCCGTCAACCAGCGCGTCGCCGACGCCCTCGCCTCCGCGCTGCCGGAGGCCGGTGGCGCCGACCCGCTGCTGCGACGAAGCGACCGGGCCGACTTCCAGGCCAACGGCATCCTGGCGCTCGCGAAGAAGGCCAAGGCCAACCCGCGCGAGCTGGCCACGACCGTGGTCGAGGGCATCCCGACCGGTGACCTGATCAAGGAGATCGAGGTCTCGGGCCCCGGCTTCCTGAACATCACCGTCGCGGACGCGGCGATCATCTCGACGCTGGCGGCGCGTGCCGCGGACGACCGGCTCGGCGTGCCGCTGAACGCGTCCGCCGGCACGACGGTGATCGACTACGCGCAGCCGAACGTCGCCAAGGAGATGCACGTCGGGCACCTGCGGTCCGCCGTGATCGGCGCGGCGATGGTGGAGATCCTGGAGTTCACGGGCGAGAAGGTGGTCCGGCGTCACCACATCGGCGACTGGGGCACCCAGTTCGGCATGCTCATCCAGTACCTGCTGGAGCACCCGCACGAGCTGGACCACAGGTCCGGCGACGGCGACGAGCAGGCTTCCGGCGAGGAGGCCATGTCCAACCTGAACCGCCTCTACAAGGCCTCGCGCGCCCTCTTCGACTCCGACGAGGAGTTCAAGACGCGGGCCCGGGCGCGGGTGGTGGACCTGCAGGCGGGCGAGCCGGAGACGCTGGCCCTGTGGCAGCGGTTCGTGGACGAGTCGAAGATCTACTTCTACTCCGTCTTCCACAAGCTGGACATGGACATCCAGGACCCGGACGTCGTCGGCGAGTCCGGCTACAACGACATGCTGGTCGAGACGTGCAAGCTGCTGGAGGAGTCGGGCGTCGCGGTCCGCTCCAACGGCGCGCTGTGCGTGTTCTTCGAGGACGTCAAGGGCCCGGACGGCAACCCGACCCCGCTGATCGTGCAGAAGTCGGACGGCGGCTTCGGCTACGCGGCCACCGACCTGTCGGCGATCCGTGACCGCGTGACCAACCTCGGCGCCACCGAGCTGATCTACGTGGTCGACGCGCGGCAGTCGCTGCACTTCAAGATGGTCTTCGAGACGGCGCGCCGGGCGGGCTGGCTGAACGACGACGTCAAGGCCGTACAGCTGGCTTTCGGCACCGTCCTCGGCAAGGACGGCAAGCCGTTCAAGACCCGTGAGGGCGAGACGGTCCGGCTGGTGGACCTGCTGGACGAGGCGATCGAACGCGCCTCGGCGGTGGTCCGCGAGAAGGCCCAGGACCTGACGGAGGCCGAGATCGCCGAGCGGGGTGCCCAGGTCGGCATCGGCGCGGTGAAGTACGCCGACCTCTCGACGTCCGCCGCCCGGGACTACAAGTTCGACCTGGACCAGATGGTCTCGCTGAACGGCGACACGTCCGTGTACCTCCAGTACGCGTACGCCCGTATCCAGTCGATCCTGCGCAAGGCGGGCGACGCCAAGCCGGCCGCCCACCCGGAGGTGGCGCTCGCTCCGACCGAGCGTGCGCTGGGCCTGCACCTGGACGGCTTCGGCGAGCTGATCGCGGAGGCGGCCTCGGAGCACGCCCCGCACAAGCTGGCGGCGTACCTCTACCAGCTGGCGTCGCTGTACACGTCGTTCTACTCGGAGTGCCCGGTCCTCAAGGCGGACACGCCGGAGCAGGTCGAGAACCGCCTGTTCCTGTGCGAGCTGACGGCCCGCACCCTCTCGAAGGGCATGTCCCTCCTGGGCATCCGCACCCCCGAGAAGCTCTGACCTCATCCCCTGATCCACGCGACGGCCCCCGGCGGATACGCCGGGGGCCGTCGCGTTCCCGTCAGCCGAGGATGCGCCGTACCGGCTGCCCCGTGACCTTGGCAATCGTCTCGAAGTCGGCGTCCTGGTGGAGGACCGTCAGCCCGTGCTGCTGCGCGATGACGGCCACGAGCAGGTCCACGGGGCTCGCGCACTGGTGCGCACCGGCGTCCGCCAACTCCCGCTGGAGGGCTTCCGTCCCGGTCCACACCGCATCGCGTGCGGTCCAGTAGGGGAACACCGCCCGCAGGAGGCCGTCGGCCTCGTAGTAGGCGGGCCGGCCGCCGACCGCTCGCAGGAACTCCTGCCGTACCGGCTCGCACAGCCCCACGCGGCCCGACTCGACCAGTTGGTCCCACTCGGATCCGGCCTGCCGCCGGTAGAACCGCACGAGCGCGCTCGTGTCGATGAGGAAGCTTTCGCTCACGCGGCCGACTGCCCCTTGCCGTCGGCCGGACCGTCGGCGTCGCCGTCGCCGTGCCCGATCGTCCTGAAGTCGATCTCGCCCTCGTCGACCATCTGCCGCATCCGCTCGATGGCCGCCGCCCGTCGCCTGCGGTCCGCGATCTCCCGCAGCGCCGCGTTGACGGTGTCCTTCTTCGTCGTGGTGCCCAGGAGCTGCGCGGCTTCGGCGAGCGCGTCGTCGTCCAGGTCGATCACCGTTCTGGACATGGCCGCCTCCAGGTCGCAACGCCGCCGTATATACGATCCGAGAACAAGATATCAGCGGCTGGTGAGCCACCCCAAGGGTTCGACGGTCACCCGAATGGGGCGATTCGGGCCCTACGGGCCGGGTAGGGGACGGCGCGTCCTTCCCCCATCCACCAGCGGAGGCATCCGTGCCCGACATGAACGGCCCCTACAAGCCCGGCACCCCGTGCTGGATCGACCTGATGGTCCCCGACCAGCAGGCGGCCCTCGACTTCTACTGCGACCTCTTCGGCTGGCAGGGCGAGGTCGGTCCGGCCGAGCAGGGCGGCTACTCCGTCTGCCTCCTCAAGGGCAAGCCCGTCGCCGGCATCATGAAGGCGATGAACCCGGACGGGACCGTGCCCGACCCGATGCCGCCGACCGCGTGGACCACGTACCTGGCCACCGACTCCATCGACTCCACCCTCAAGTCGGTCACCGACGCGGGCGGTTCGGTCATGCTGGGCGCGACGGACGTCATGGACCTCGGCCGGATGGCCGTGATCACCGACCCGACCGGCGCCGCCGTCGGCCTGTGGCAGGCTGGCACCTTCGACGGCGCGGGCATCGTCAACGAGCACGGCGCCCTGATCTGGAACGAGCTGAGCACCGGGGACGTCCCCGCCGCGGCCGCCTTCTACACCTCGATCCTCCCCGTCACCACGGCGAAGTCCCAGATGCCCGGCGCCGGCGAGTACACCGAGTTCAAGGTCGGCGACCGCGCCGTCGGCGGAATGATGGACCTCGCCCAGCTGCCGGACGGCGTGCCGCCGCACTGGATGCCGTACTTCCACGTCGACGACGTCGACGAGATCCAGGCCGCCGCGGTGCGTGCCGGAGGCAGTGTCATGAACCCGGCCTTCGACATGGTGGCGGGCCGCATGGCCGTCCTCGCCGACCCGCAGGGCGGCGTCTTCTCGGTGATCAAGGCCACGGCCCCGGAACAGCCCGCCTGATCGGCCGACCCGACCGCCGACCGCCGACCGACCACCGGTCACCGGTCGCCTCAAGCGCGAATACCCCCGACTGATTTCGGCAGTCGGGGGTATTCGCTCCATCACAGTCCGCGCATCATTGTGCGCTCACGCGATCGGATCAGATGGACTCGCCGGGATTGGCCGGGAGGTAGAAGTTCCAGCTCTGCTGGCCGTGGTGCTGGCCGTCCGGGGAGCTGCCCGAGGGGCAGGCGCCGTTGTCGGGGCGGCCGTTCCACCACAGGGTGTAACAGTGGTTGCAGAAACGCCAGTTGTCCTGGAACGCCGTCACGTCGTCGGGAAGGGGGATAGCCATGGCAGCCTTCTTTCTGGAGTGAAGATGGCGCGAACCCGTGCACGGTCGACCCACCACGGGGTTCGCGATCCAAGCAAGGGAATACTCGCACCGAATACTCGGAATTCGGTCGCGCCGCATTGCCGTGTCGGCATTTCCAGGGTCACTTGGGCTATCATTTACGGAGAAACGAATCTCTTGGGCCTGGAATTCATTTCCGCATACGAATTCCATGAAAGCCTATTCAGGGAAATCGTCATCGGCATCCGATCCGGAACTCGCACCAGACGATTTTCCCGGGCGCCCGGCCCACCACCCCCCAGTCGTCTGCGAGCGCCTCGACGAGGGTGAGCCCCCGACCGTGCGGCCGTCCGGCGATCCGCGACAGCCCGGGCCCGCTGTCGTGCACCTCGGCCCTGACGGTCGCGTCCTCGAAGCCGAAGAGCCGCAGCAGGTAACCGCGGCCGGGCGGGACGCCGTACCTCAGCGCGTTGGTCGCCAGTTCGCTCACACAGAGCAACAGGTCGTCGCGGCGTTCCTCCACGCACCACGCCTGCAGGGTGTCACGTGTGAACTGGCGCGCAGCTGCGACGGTTCGGGGCGAGCGCAGGTAGAGACGCTCGCGCACGAGCGCTGCCTGAATAGTTGGATTCACGGGACGATCGTCGCGCTGCGTGACTAGCGTGTGGCCGAGCGCCGACCCGTACTCCTTGATGAGTACGGGTCCGCACGGGGTAGCCCACGTGTCCAGGCGGGGAGTTCGCAGTCATGCCACCGAGGAAACGAGTACGGCCGAACGCGACGACCATGAAGATGGTCGGCTCGCAGGTGGCCGCCGGCCGCGTCGCCAAGAACCTGACCCAGCGACAACTGGGCGAACTGGTCCGCCTGGACGCGGAGACGATCGCGTCGATCGAGCAGGGGCGGCGCGCCCTGATGCCGAACGTCGCGGAGCTGATGGATCTGCACCTGGGGTTGCCGGGGTTGTTGGCGCTGGCGGCCAACGGCATGCCGGCGATCGACGCGACCCCGCCGTGGGCGGAGGAGTACATGGATCTCGAACACCGCGCGATCGCGCTCTCCTGGTTCGACAACCAGGTGGTACCGGGCCTCCTCCAGACGGAGAACTACGCTAGGGCCGTATTCAGCTGCCGCGTCCCCGCCCACCCGGAGGCGGAGATCGAGGCCCTCACCACCCGCCGCCTCGCCCGCCGGCAGATCCTGCACCGTGACACTCCGCCGACCCTGAGCTTCGTGGTCTGGGAGGCCGTACTCCGCGACCGGCTCGGCGGGGACGAGGTGTACGCGGAGCAGCTCCGCCACCTCCGCGCCTGCGCCGCCCTGCCGGACGTGAGCCTCCAGGTGCTGCCACTGGGCCGGACGTCCCACGCGGCTCTCGACGGCCCGTTCACCATTGTCGAAACCCACGACCACCGGCACCTCGGCTACACCGAGACCCAACGCGGCAGCCAGCTCATCTCCCACCCCGATGAGGTCAGCATCCTGGCGCGCAGGTATGCGATGCTGCGGACTCAGGCCCTCAACACCGAGCAGACATGGGGCCTGTTGGACCGTCTGGCAGGAGAGACATGAGTGCCACGACCGCACTGAAGTGGTTCAAGTCCAGCTACAGCGGCAGCGAAGGCGGCGCCTGCCTGGAGGTCGCCGTGGGCTGGCGCAAGTCCTCGTACAGCGGCAGCGACGGCGGCCAGTGCGTCGAGGTGGCCACCGGCCCGGACACGGTGCACGTCAGGGACTCGAAGGTCCAGGACGGCCCGGTCCTGGACCTCGCCCCGGCGAGCTGGGCGGCACTGACGGGCTGGCTCGCTCGATAGCCCGCGCAAGGGGGCGGGAGCCGGTCGGCAGGCGCCTACGCACCGCGGAACAGCGGCTTGCCGTCCCGCAGCCGGCGGCAGACCCGCTGGTAGCTGGGGCGGCTCAGCTTCGGTGGCAGGCCCTTCCTGGCCCGCTTCGCGCCACCGTCGTACACCTGCGGTACGAAGATGTCGCGGGCGGCGCGCAGTTGCTCCTTGGGCGGGTGGTAGGACTCCACCTCCACCCCCAGCTCGCCCGTGCTGTAGGAGGCGGACTTGTCGTACAGCACCAGTGCCCGGGCGTGTACCTGACCCGCCACCTCGAAGGTGAAGTCGTTGTAGTAGCCGTAGACGATGCCCTCCGCCCGCAGGTCGCCGCCCACGTACACCGAGCCCCAGGAGACCAGGTCGCGCACCACCAGGTCGCCGAGCACCACCAGCATGCCGATGTCCCGGACGTAGTCGTCCAGGAAGCCGTGCACGATCAGGTCGCCGTCGACGACCAGCGCGATGTCGAGAGCGAGGTCCTCCGGGACCACCAGGTCGCCCGGGTGGTACTGCCATGCGATGCCGGTGTCCTGGAGGTAGTCGGCCATGTTCGTCTGGGAGCCCAGCCGCTCGACCACCGCGGAGGTGTCGGCGAGCCGGTCGAACCGGGCCCGCCACGAGGACATGGTCAGCAAGGGGTCTCCGTTCCGGCCCGGAGCGCCCGGACCTCCAGCATGCACCGGGCCTGCCCTGCGTACGAGGTGTCCGTGCTCGCCGCGATGGCGGCGAGCACGGGCTCGGGCAGAGAAGGGTTCTTGAGCATCTCGTAGTGGTACTCGCCGGCCTCGGCCCAGGCCAGCAGGATCTCGACCGGGGTCGCCGGGTTCTTGGCGATGTCGTCGAGTTGGCTGGTGTCGTCGGCGTGCGCGCCATCGCGGACGAAAGCGGCCAGGGCCTGCGGCGGGGTGTGCCGGTTGGCGACCGCGCGGCGCAGGTAGTAGACCGGGCTGTGGACCATGGCGGCGAGCACGTCCTCCGGCGGTTCGGTGTGCCGGGCCTCGTCGATCGCCGCGAAGCTCGCCTGTTCCGCTTTGCCCGACACCGTGCTCGCGCTGTACGTCAGGCCGAATTCGATCAGCAGGTCCGGCGGCCAGTTCGGCTGGTCCATGGCGTTCCCGGGGTGGAAGTACGGCCACAGGTTCGCTGCGTGCAGTGCGCGCAGCGACTCGGGAGGGGTGGCGGGGTGTTCCAGTGCCGCATACGCCAGGCGCTGGACGTCCTCCTCCCGGTCGAAGGCCGTGCGTTCACCGTCATCGGACAGGCGTGAAACCGTGTCGACCAGTCGGGCGAGTGTCTCGGGCGGGGCCGTCATGTTCTCGCTGACGGCGGCGAGCACGGTCAGGTCCGGGTCGGCGGCCAGTTCGGTGAGCTGCCGAACGGGGGTGAAGGGGTTGGCGGCCGCGGCGGCCCGGACGCAGGGCTCGGCGTCGGACGCGAGGCGGGCGAGTACGGCCGGGGTGTGGTTGCGGTACTGCTGGGCGACCAGCTCCCGAACGCGGGTGTCCGGGTCCTGCGCCAGGGCGTCCAGCAGCGCGATCAGTTCCGGGGCCGAGCGCTTGTGCACGGCGGTGCGGCGCACCCCGGGGTCAGGGTCGGTGAGGTCCGCATCGCCGGCGTGGCCGAGTGCGGCGACCACGCGGCGGACTCGGGCGTCCGGGTCGGCGGCCAGGGCCCGCAGATGCTCCGGACGGGCGTCGACCCGCCGGACCAGAGCCAGCCGGACCTCCCCCGAAGCATCGGTGACCAGCGACCCGGCCACCTTGCGGGGGAGCTTCTCGCGGCCGGCCAGCGCCCGGCGCACCGCCGTCGATCCGTCCCGGGCCAGTGTTCTGATCGCCGCCTTCGGGGTCGCGCGGTGCACCGCGACCACCCGGCGCACCGACTCCTCCGGGTGAGCGGCCAGCTCGGCCAGCCGCTCGGCCGGGGTGGCCGGCTGGGCGGCGAGCGCGCACAGGACCCCGAACCAGTCCGGGCCGCCTGCCAGTGCCCGTACGGCCACCTCCTGCGCCAGCCCGGCCGGCAGGCCTATGCGGGAGGCCACGATCCGGGCCGGCCCGGGCCCCCGCGCTGCCAACTCCCGCAGCCGTGACAGAGGTGTGGTCGGGCGCCACGCCTCCGCGACGTCGTCCACGTCCATGTTCATCCGCATCCCTTCTTGACGCGCCGCCCGCGTGCGTGGCGTGGGTCGGAGACCGGGCAGCCCCGGAGGCGGCCGTGGACCGTACCTGCCACGGCACCTGCGTCACCGGCCTGGGACGATCCTGGCATGGGGCTCTGACAACGCCTCAGCCGGTCTGATCGGGCGTTAGAGGCCGGTCAACGCTTGATCCGGCACCACCCTCGGGACGATGCTTCGAGTAGCGACCCATTTCTGCGAATGACAGGTGCCGTTCGATGTACCGGACCGAAGCCTGCATCGACGAGGCGGGCAACATACTGGTTGCGCCTTCGATGCTGCGAGACCACGACCTGATCAGGGACTTCTTCGGGGCCACGATCACGCCTGAGGAGCTGGCCCCGGCCGACCTCGCGGGCAGGACCGTCTACCTGTGCGGCGACGTGTCCGGGATCGACGGCCGCCACCTGGAGTCGGCGGCGCGGGTATTCGTCGTCCGTGAGCTGTCCCGGGGGGACGGGCCGTGGACCGTTGTCGGGGCCGGGCGAGTTCCCGTGCGGGTGCACGGCGCCGGCGTGTACTACCGCCGGTTCTTCGACCTCGACGCGGATCACTTCGGACGGATCCGGGCGGAGCACGCCTTCCAGTCACTGACGGAGTCCACGAAGCCCGGGACGGCCCATCGGAGCGGTATCTATCTGACGCCCGTCACGCAGGACGGTGACGCACTGCATTTCCGGCTGCTCCGGTGCTCGACGAATCTCTCGGGGCCGACCGAGGGGTTTCGGGCCACGGACACGGAGATCGTCGATGCGCTGAACCGCGAGGCGGCCTCCGTCTTCCGGGGCCATGCACCGCTCAACCACGTTCTCGCGCAGATCTACCACAACACGCTGGCCACGGCGGAGCGCAAGCAGTCCAAGGCGAAGATATCGGCCCATGCCGACAAGACGAAGGACATGCCCGGCAACGGCATCATGGCCTTCTGCACGTTCTACGACGGGCTCGACAGACTGCAACCGATGGCGGACGACCCCTTCGACCACGGCCTGAAGCGCGCGAGCGGGCTGACCCGACTCCACTTCCGCCTCAAGGAGGAGGCGGACGGGCTGCCCCCGCAGTTCTCTCTGACCCTCTATCCGGGCTCTGTCTTCTTCATGCCGCTGTCCACCAACCGCCTGTACACGCACGAGATCCGACCCTCGACGCTGAACGCCGAGGCGCTCCCGACCCGGCTGGGATACGTGGTGCGCTGTTCCAGCGCCGAAGCCGTCCACCGGAACGGACAGACCTTCCTCAGAACGGCCGGTGATCTGGTGGAGCTGGGGCCGCCCACACAGGAAGGCATGGACGAACTGCGCAGGCTGTACGCCGAGGAGAACAGGACCTCGTCCTTCATCGACTACGGCGACCGGTTCCTCTTCAGCATGAACTCGGGAGACTACGTTGCCCCCCGAGCCTAGGATCTCGTCGTACGTTCTGCCGATCGAGCAGAACCTCTTCGCGGAGCTGTCCGCGTCGGTCCACTGGGAAGACGTAGGAAAAGGCCGCCGGGGCGCCACGCTCACCCGGATCGACGAGCACGGTACGCCCCTCGTACGCACCACCACGCGATACGTCAACCCGACCCAGCGCTTCCGCGCGGTGCACGAACGGCTGGCGCGACAGATCCAGGAACACGCTGCCCTCCCGGTCGGCTTCAACAACGCTCTCGTCGAGAGCTACACGAACGCCTACCGCACCATGGGCAGCCATTGCGACCAGGCCCTGGACCTGGCCGACGATTCCTTCATCGCCGTCTTCTCCTGCTACCAGCACCCCGAAGCGGGCCCCCCGAGGAAGCTGGTCTTCGAGTCGAAGGAGTCCGACGCCGCGTTCGAGTTCCCCCTCGCCCACCACAGCGTGGTCATGTTCTCCGTGGACTCGAATCGGCGGCTCAGGCACAGAATCGTGCTGGACGCCCCGGCCGCCGAGAACCAGTGGCTGGGCGTGACCTTCCGGACGTCGAAGACCTTCCTTCGGTTTCGCGACGGACACGCCTACCTCCCGCAAGGCGCCCGTCTGACCTCGGCCGACGACGAACAGAGCCGCGAGTTCTACCGTCTACGGCGCCGCGAGAACCAGGAAACGGACTTCCGCTACCCCCCGCTGACCTACACCGTCAGCGAAAGCGACCTGCTGCCGCCCGCCTGAGGGCGGTCTCTCCCCTCACCGCCGCCGCGCCGTCAGGCCTCGGCCCCGTCCTGGACGGCCTGTCGGCCCTCGACCAGCGCCGCCAGGCCGTCCAGGATGCGGCCGAGGCCGAAGCCGAACTGGAAGTCCGGTTCGTCCGATCCCGTGAAGGCGTCCGACTCCAGCAGCCGCGTCACCGCCGGGTGGGTGTCCGGGCCGGTCATCAGCCGCAGCGTGCGCACGTACTGGCCCATGACCTGGTCCGGTGAAACGCCCGACTTCACGATGGCGTCCATCATGTCGGCCGCCATCGTCGCCTCGTTACGGACCAGACCGCCGATCAGGATGATCGTCGAGATCTTCTCGCCCTCGGTCAGGCCCGTGCCGGCCAGCGCCGCGAGCCCGCGTTCCATCCAGGCCAGCTGGTTCGGGCTGACCGGGGCCCCGGTGATCGGGATGCGCAGGATCCAGGAGTTGGCCATCAGCACGGCCCGCTGCGCGTACGCCCACTGGGTCACCAGCTCGCGCCAGCCCCACCCCTCCGCCTCCGGCGGCAGTGCCGGCGGGGCACCGACGCCCGCGTCCGACATCAGGATGTAGAGCTCCTCCTTCGCCGTGACGTACCGGTAGAGGGACATCGTGGAGACGCCCAGCTCCTTGGCCACCCGGCCCATGGAAACGGCGTCCATGCCCTCACCGGCGGCCAGCGTCACGGCCGTCTCCACGATGCGCGGCAGCGTGAGCGTGGGGCGCGGCCCCTTGCCGGGGCGTTCGCGAAGCCCCCAGGCCATCTCCAGGCTCGCCGGGAGCCCGGTAACGCTGCCCTCGCCGCCCGCGTCGTCCTCGTCCGCCATGACCGCCCACTCCTCGATTGACCCCCATCCTAGTTCTGTGTATTACTTACACAGAAGAGCGTAAGGCATACGCAGAAGCCCCCGCGAAGGGAGCACCTCCCCTCATGACCACGCACGCCTCCGCCGCCCTCGGCATCCACGCCACCGGACTGACCAAGTCCTACGGCGACGTCCGCGTCCTCGACGGCATCGACCTCGCCGTCCCCCGCGGCAGCGTCCTCGCCCTCCTCGGCCCCAACGGCGCCGGGAAGACCACCACCGTCCGGATCCTCACCACCCTCACCGCGCCCGACGCCGGCACCGCCCGCGTCGTCGGCCACGACACCGCCACCGCCCCGGCGCGCGTCCGCGAACGCATCAGCCTCACCGGACAGTTCGCGGCCGTCGACGAACTCCAGACCGGTGCCGAAACGCTCCGCATGATGGGCCGGCTCTGTGGCCTCTCCCCGCGCGCCGCCCGCGCCCGCGCCGACGAGCTCCTCACCCGCTTCGGGCTCACCGACGCCGCCGCCCGCACCGCCAAGACGTACTCGGGCGGCATGCGACGCCGCCTCGACCTCGCCGCGAGCCTCGTCTCCCGACCCGAGGTGATCTTCCTCGACGAGCCGACCACCGGGCTCGACCCGCGCAGCCGCCAGGACCTGTGGGAACTCGTACGGGAACTGCGCGCCGACGGCACGACCGTGCTGCTCACCACGCAGTACCTGGAGGAGGCCGACCGGCTCGCCGACCGCGTCGTCGTCCTTGCCGACGGACGGATCGCCGCCGAGGGCACGCCCGGCGAGCTCAAGGCCCGCGTCGCGGGCCACCGGCTCGACCTCACCCTCACCACGCAGGCCGCCTACGAGGCCCTGGCCCCGCGCGCCGTCCACCTCGCCCCGGACGACCTCACCCTCGGTGTCACCACCGACGGGAGCGCCGCCCACGTACGCGCCCTGCTCGACGAACTCGACCCGGACCGCACCGCCGTGGACCGCTTCGCCGTCCGCACCGCCACCCTCGACGACGTGTTCCTCACCCTGACGGGAGCCGACCGATGACCGCCATGCCCGTGAGCGCCCTCACCCTGGCCGGCCGCAGCCTGCGCATCAGCAGCCGGCAGCCCGACGCGCTGATCACCGCGCTGATGCTGCCCGTGATGCTGATGCTGATCTTCGTCTACTTCTTCGGCGGGGCCATCGACACCGGGACGGAGTACGTGACGTACGTGGTCCCCGGCGCCATGCTGCTCTGCGCCGGCTTCGGCGCGGCCTCCACCGCCGTCAGCGTCGCCGACGACATGCGCAGCGGCGTCATCGACCGCTTCCGCACGCTCGACATCGGCGGCATCCCCATCCTGGCGGGACACGTCACCGCCTCCGTCCTGCGCAACCTGCTCTCCACCACCCTGGTCCTCGCCGTCGCCATCGCCATCGGCTTCCGGCCCCAGGCCGGACCGGCCGCCTTCCTCGCCGCGGTCGGCCTGCTCCTCGCGTACATCACG
Source organism: Streptomyces yangpuensis (assembly GCF_001005295.1). Classification (GTDB taxonomy): domain Bacteria; phylum Actinomycetota; class Actinomycetes; order Streptomycetales; family Streptomycetaceae; genus Streptomyces; species Streptomyces yangpuensis. The sequence goes on from NZ_LBMK01000005.1 coordinate 537,180, forward strand.
GCGATCTCGTGGCTGGCCGCCGCACTCGGGCTGCTCGCGCAGACGCCGGAGGCGGCGGGCGGCTTCACCTTCCTGATGATGTTCCTGCCGTACCCGTCCAGCGCCTTCGTCCCCATCGAGACCATGCCCGGCTGGCTGCACGCCTTCGCCGAGCACCAGCCGCTCACCCCGGTGATCGAATCCCTGCGCGCGCTGCTCCTCGCGCAGCCCGCCGGAAGCGCCCCCTGGACGGCCCTGGCCTGGTGCGCGGGCATCACGGCCGCGGCCGTGGCCCTGGCGGCCGTCCTGTTCCGCAGCAGGACCCGCTGAGCGGCTCCGGCAGGAGCCCCTCAGCGGGCCGGTGGTCCGCCCGCCGCTCAGCGGTTGAGCGGGTAGGAATGACGGCCCGTCGCCTCGTCGATCTCCGAGTGGGCCTTCTGCAACAGCTGCTGCGAGAGATCCATGAGCGCACGCGCGCCCGCGATCTCCTCCCCGACCCTCATCTGCTCCGGGTCGGAGGGATGACGCAAGGCATAGCCTCGCGCCCTGATCTCGGAGCCGTCCCCGAGCCGTACCAGGGCCGCCGCACTGGTGCGGTGGCCCTCCTCGGTGAATTCGAGCTCCACATGCCACCCGACGAGCGTGGCCATGGTGCATCACCTCCAGGGGTCACCCTTCCCTCCAGAGTGCGCCCACGCCCCGACGAACGCGACCGGAACCACACCGGGCCGACGGGCAGGGGCGGGGGCGGGGGCGGGCCGGGGCCGGGCGAAATCGGCGGGGCGGCGGCACGGGGGCGGCGGTACGGCCGGGCAGCATCAGAGCCGCGTACGGCGGTTCTTCGGGCGGGTCAGCCGCCGGCCAGGCTGGTCGCCACCGACTGGAACCACGCCCCGTACGAGAACGGCTCGGGCGGGTTGACCTCCATGCCGAGTTCCGCCGCGGCCAGGGCGTAGTCCCCCTCGTCCAGCGGGAGGGCGATCAGCTCGTGGAGCTCACCGACAAGACGGGCGACGAGCTGCGGGTCGGTGGTGGCGGCGTAGTCCGCGACCGCAGCCTCGTGGTCGGGGAACTCTTCGACGATGTCCTGCGAGAACCAGCCGCCCAGCAGCTGGGCGGCCTCCGGGAACCGCGCGTGCCACTCCCAGTGCGTCTGCGGGATCGCCGGCGGGGGCACCTCGCCGTCCTCGACGCTCTGCTTGAGGTGGTCGGCGAGCACGAGCAGCCAGTCGCCGATCGCGGCCTGCGGAATCCCTACGTCGGGGACGGCGTAGAACTCGCCGAGGTCGATCCGCAGACGCCCCGGAGGATTCCGGCTGTACTCGCGCAGCTGGCGCTCCGCCTCCGCGATCGCCCAGGGGCGGGTGTGCCAGGTGTGGCGCAGATAGGCGTCCAGCGCAGGGCTGCGACGCTCGGCCGTGTCCTCCCCCTGCTGGCCGAGGTAGGCGCGCATCACCTGATCGAGCTCGCCGTAGCGCCGGTCGTGTTCGAGGGGCTTCATGGGCACGGTCGGTTGCCTCTACAGGTAGAACGGGACGGTGGTCTGGACGACGAATCCGTATGGGCTGTCCGCCTCACGACGCAGGACGACGCGGGCGGCGCGGACGTCGACGGGCCCCTGTCCGGCAAGGAGCATGGCCTCCAACTGCACCCGGCCGACGGGCTCCTCACGGGACGGCCAGGCGGCCTCGATGGTGAGTCGGGCCCGCGTTCCCTGGGCGAGCCAGCGGTGGATGACCTGCTCATTGGCGGTCACCACCTGCTGGGTGGCCCACTGTGCGGTCTCCCGGTCGGGGTAGGTGGCGGATCGGGTCAGCATCGGATCATTGTCTCAATTCGCGTTGAACGGCCAGAAGGCACTGAGGTAGGCACGAGGGGGCCTCGCGGGCTCAGATGTCGCCGAATGCCCAGAACAGCCCGACCTCAGTGCCGGAGACGACGACCAGGCCGCAGTCCTCCCCGTAGAAGGTCATCGGCGTCCAGCCGATGGATTTCCCCCCGAAGTCCAGCTTGCCTGTGCGCCTGGCTTGGCTGAGGTTGCTGTGACAGGTGAATGTGTCCCCGTAGCGGCCGAGAATGGTGCGAGCCATTTCCTGCAGCTCGTCGAAGCTCTCACTAAATCTTTCGAGGTTCCGCAGGGTGCAGCCGTCGTCTGTGAGTGCGAGCAGGAGATTCTCGGCGCTCGCACGGTCAATCTCGTACAGCCGTTCCCCGACGTCGGCCGGGGTGAGCGGGCGCAACGGATCGTCCCTAAAGGCCGGGCGGCAGAACGGGACGGCGGGGTGCTCCGCAGTGCGTTCGTGCGCGATCGGGTCGATCCCCGCCCATCCGCGCGGATCGGGGACGGCGCGTTCCATGACGGCGAGCACGTCGGCCCGCCAGTCCTCGTGCTGGCGCGGACCGGTGGCGATGAACGCGAACCCGTCCTCGTACAGGTGCCGGATCGCCCCTTCCCAGGACGCCTGGTCGGCAACGGACAGGTGTTCATCCTGCATACAGAACCTCTCGGTACGACGTGCCAAGTGCGCACGTATGCCTATGAGGTTCACAGACCTCCGCGCCGCGCACCTGAGTACGCGCACTCATGTTCGCCGTTCTGTCGCGGAGTTCACTGGAGGCATGAACCCGACCACGGCCCCGGACCCGGCCACGGCCCCGACCCCGGACAGCGGCACCGACCGGCATCCGCGCGCGTTCGTCGCGCCGCTCGTCTCGACCCTGCTGACGCTGCCGATGGCGGCCGTCGCGTTCTTCTTCGTCGGGCTGGCTCCGATGGCCTGCGACTCCTGCGGGGGTGCGGTGAGCGACCGGTTCGACGACTCCTACAAGCTCGCCTTCCCCGTCTTCGGGTTCGGCCTGGTGGTGGTCCTGGTCGTGCTGCTCTCCGCGTGGGCGCTGCCCTGGCGGCGGGGCAATGCCGCCGCCAGGGTGTGGCCGGCCGTGATCGCCCCGGCCGCCGTCGTCTTCGACTTCATCGTCTTCCACGGCCTCGTCGACTGGCCGTAGGGCGAAAGGAGCGTCAGCGGGCCTCGCGCAGCCAGCCCGCGACCTCGGTCGCCCAGTAGGTGAGGATCGTGTCCGCGCCCGCGCGCTTGATGCCGAGCAGGGTCTCCAGGATGGCCCGGTCGCGCTCGATCCAGCCCTTCTCCGCGGCCGCCTCGATCATCGCGAACTCGCCGCTGATCTGGTACGCCGCCACCGGTACGTCCACGGCCTCCGCGACCCGGTACAGGATGTCGAGGTAGGGGCCGGCCGGCTTGACCATCACCATGTCGGCGCCCTCCTCCAGGTCGAGGGCCAGCTCCCGCAGGGACTCGCGGGCGTTCGCCGGGTCCTGCTGGTACGTCTTGCGGTCGCCCTGGAGGGAGGAGGCGACGGCCTCGCGGAAGGGGCCGTAGAAGGCGGAGGTGTACTTCGCCGTGTAGGCGAGGATCGAGACGTCCTCGTGCCCGGTCTCGTCGAGGGCGTCGCGGATGACGCCGACCTGGCCGTCCATCATTCCGCTGGGGCCGACCACGTGGACGCCAGCGTCCGCCTGGACCTGCGCCATCTCGGCGTAGCGCTCCAGCGTCGCGTCGTTGTCGACGCGGCCGTGCTCGTCGAGGACGCCACAGTGGCCGTGGTCGGTGTACTCGTCGAGGCACAGGTCCGACATGATCACCAGGTCGTCTCCGACCTCGGCCTTCACGTCGCGGATCGCGACCTGGAGGATGCCGTCCGGCTCGGTGCCCGCCGTACCGCGCCCGTCCTTGTTCTCGTCGGCCGGGACGCCGAAGAGCATGATGCCCGCGACGCCCGCCTCGACCGCTTCCACGGCCGCCTTCCGCAGCGTGTCCCGGGTGTGCTGGACCACGCCCGGCATGGCCGAGATGGCGAGGGGCTCGCTGATGCCCTCGCGCACGAAGGCCGGGAGGATCAGGTCCGAGGGGTGCAGCCGGTTCTCCGCGACCATCCGCCGCATCGCCGGGGTGGTGCGCAGCCGGCGGGGCCGCGAACCGGGGAAGGATCCGTACGCGCTCATGTTCCAGTCGCCTCTTCGAGCATCGACAGCAGTCGCAACCAGCCTAGAGCCCGTCCGGCGGCCCGCCCGCCCGGACCGCCCCGACCGCGCCGCCC
>NZ_LBMK01000005.1:541328-560684 GCF_001005295.1 Streptomyces yangpuensis
CCTTGCCCGGCACGCGCAGCACGGTCCCCCACCGGTCCGCGACCGCCGCCACCAGCAGCAACCCGCGACCGCCCTCGGCCCCCGGGTCCCGGTCCGCGACGCGCGGCCGGCCGCCGCCGCTGTCGTGCACCTCGACCCGTACGGTCCCCTCGTACCGCAGCATCCGCAGCCGGTAGCCGCGGCCGGGCGGGACGCCGTGCAGCAGGGCGTTGGTCGCCAGCTCGCTCACGCAGAGCAACACCTCGTCGTGGCGGCATGTGACACCCCACGCGTGCAATGTCTCGGCCGCGAACTCCCTGGCAGGACGCACAGTCTGGCGGCTGCGGGGATAGAACCGCTCGCGCAGCAAAGCCGGTTGGATTTCCACATTCACCCGCCGATCGTTGCCCTGCGTGACTAGCGTGGAGGAGTCGCGCCACCCGTACTCCTTGAGGAGTACGGGTTGGCACGGGTATCTCGCGTACAACGGCGGGGAGTTCAAGGGACATGCCACCACGCAAGAGGCCACGGCCCAACGAGACGGCGATGAAGATGGTCGGCGCTCAGGTCGCCTCCGCACGCATCGCCAGAGGACTGACCCAACGCGCCTTCGCGGAGGCGCTGCACATGGACGTCGAGACCATCGCCTCCATCGAGCAGGGCAGGCGCACCTTGATGCCCAACGTCGCCGAGAAGATGGACCGCGCCCTCGCCCTGCCCGGCCTCCTGTCGGTCGCGGCCAACCGCCTCCCCGAGGTGGACATGGTCCCGGCCTGGGCGGAGGAGTACATGGCGCGGGAGGCGGAGGCCCTGGCGCTGTCGTGGTTCGACACCCTGACCGTTCCGGGGCTGCTACAGACCGAGGCCTACGCCCGCGCCGTCCTCGGCTGCCGCGTCCCCTTCGTCGGGGAGGAGAAGATAGAGCTGCAGACCGCGCACCGGATGAAGCGCCAGGAGATCCTGCGCCGCGCCGTCCCGCCCACCCTGAGCTTCGTGGTCTGGGAGGCGGCCCTGCGGGACCGGATCGGCGGGGACGAGGTCCACCGGGAGCAGCTCCGGCACCTGCGCGCCTGCGCCGACCGCCCGGCCCTCTCCCTCCAGGTGCTGCCCCTCGGGCTCACCGCCCACGCAGGTCTCGACGGCGCCTTCACCCTCCTGGAGACACCCGAGTTCCAGCACCTCGCCTACTCCGAAACCCAGCGCGGGAGCTTTCTCGTCAGGGACCCGAACGAGGTCAGCATCCTCTCCCAGAAGTATGCGATGCTGCGGTCACAGGCCCTCAACTTCGCCGAGACGAAGGACCTGTTGGACCGGCTGCTAGGAGAGACATGAGCACCCCACTGAAGTGGTTCAAGTCCAGCTACAGCGGCAGCGAGGGCGGCCAGTGCCTGGAGGCCGCCTTCGCCTGGCGGAAGTCCTCCTACAGCAGTGACGAAGGCGGGCAGTGCGTCGAGGTCGCCGCCTGCGCCGCCGCACAGGTGCACGTCCGGGACTCCAAGGTCGCCGACGGGCCCGTCCTCACCCTCGCCCCCACCGCCTGGGCGGGACTCACGGGCTGGGTGCGTTCCTGAGCTTCCAGCGCCCCGTGGCGTCGGCCGTGCGGTCGTCGGACTCGGCCAGGGCTTCGGCGGCTCCCCCGCGCATCGGGCTGTGCGGGTCGCGGACCAGGTCCCGTACGACAGCCCGGGGTCCGTCCCGGTCTTGGCGTTCGTCCCCGACCAGGATCAGCGCGGCTTGGAAGCGCACCTCGGCATCCGCATCGTGTGTCAGGACCCGTAGCGCAGCAGCGGCCTCGACCGTCAGGTGCCGGTCGGGCCACCAGAGGCAGTCGGACACCATCCGGCGCACCAGCGGATCGGGGTGGCCGGCGTGCCGGAGGCCGATGGCCTCCAGTCGGGGGTGTTCCTCGGCGTGCTCGGTGAGGGCCCGGAGCACCTCGGCGAGGACCACGGCGTCCGTCTCCGTCTCCGCCCAGGCGGCGAGGAAGTCGCGGTCTTCCGCGTGGTGCGGGTACGCCGTGCCCTTCAGGAAGTACTGCCGGGACCCCAGCACGTCGGCGGCGAAGCGCCGATGGTCTGCGGACGGATGGTGCCGCAGGGACGTCACCAGTTCCCGTGCTTCCTCGTCGGAGCGTCTGCCGAGCCGGCTGCTGGACGCGCGCCAGTCCACGTGGCCGGGGTCGGGGTGCCGGACGGCGCGGGCCACCAGTTCCGTCAGCGGGGTCGGGACGCCGAAGGCCGCCTCCAGGGTGGTCAGGACGGCGCCGTGTCCGGCGCGGACGGTCCGCCCGCCGAGCGTGATCTGCTCGACCTCGTGCCAGTCGTCGTCGACGGTCGAGGTCTTCGCCGGGCCGGTGGCGCCGGTGCGGCGGTGCAGTTCCGCCTCCGCGCCCGTCTCGTACCAGTGGCGGGCCGCGGCGAGCAGCCGCTCGCGCACCGGCTGCGCCAGGGGCGGTTCCGGCGCCGGGAGGTACTGCCCCCACAGCAGCGCCGTGACCGTGGCCGGGGAGCCGCCCTCGACGGCCCGCAGCAGCGGGGTCGTTCCGTCCGGCAGGTCCCGGTCGGGGTCGGCCCCTGCACTTACGAGGGCCGCGACGGTCCGGTGGGCGAACGCGGCCACGGCCGTGCACAGCACCGGCACTCCGTCCGCGCCCACCGCGTCGGGATCGGCTCCGGCGCGCAGCAGGGCCTCGGCGATCTCCTCTTCGCCTGCGGCCACCGCCGTGCACAGCATCGGCAGGCCGTCCTCGTCGGCCGCGTCGGGATTACCCCCGGGCCACAGCAGGGCGTGGACCTCCCGGAGGTTCCCCGTCCGTACCGCCGCCACCAGTTGCGCGTCCCCGTCCGCCATTGTGTTCCCCCGTGTCCCCGTTGCGTCCGGCGGCGATCCTTTCCGGACAGCAGCCCGCCGCACAACGGGATTACGTGCGAGGGGCCCGGGTGCGGAATCGTTCCGCACCCGGGCCCCTCACCCGTACCGTCGGCCGTTCTCCGGCCGGCTAAGCCGCTCACGTGGTACGGCGCCGACGTGCGCCCGGGCGGCGTTCGCTCGGGCGGAACACCGTCTCGCCGGCCGCCTTGGCCGCCTCGCGGCGCGCCGCGCCGTACTCGGCCAGAGCCTCCGCCAGCTTCGACACCGACGGCTCCGGAGACAGGACGTCGACCCGCAGGCCGTGCTCCTCGGCGGTCTTGGCCGTCGCCGGCCCGATACACGCGATGACCGTCACGTTGTGCGGCTTGCCCGCGATGCCGACCAGGTTGCGGACGGTCGAGGACGACGTGAAGAGAACGGCGTCGAAGCCGCCGCCCTTGATCGCCTCACGCGTGTCCGCCGGCGGGGGCGAAGCGCGCACGGTCCGGTAGGCGGTGACGTCGTCGACCTCCCAGCCGAGCTCGATCAGCCCGGCGACCAGCGTCTCCGTGGCGATGTCGGCGCGCGGCAGGAAGACGCGGTCGATCGGGTCGAAGACCGGGTCGTAGGGCGGCCAGTCCTCCAGCAGCCCGGCCGCGGACTGCTCCCCGCTCGGTACGAGGTCCGGCTTCACGCCGAACTCCACCAGGGCGGCCGCGGTCTGCTCGCCCACCGCGGCGACCTTGATGCCCGCGAAGGCGCGCGCGTCGAGCCCGTACTCCTCGAACTTCTCCCGGACGGCCTTGACGGCGTTGACCGAGGTGAAGGCGATCCACTCGTAGCGGCCCGTCACCAGGCCCTTGACCGCGCGCTCCATCTGCTGCGGGGTGCGCGGCGGCTCCACCGCGATCGTCGGCACCTCGTGCGGCACCGCGCCGTAGGAACGCAGCTGGTCGGAGAGCGAGGCGGCCTGTTCCTTCGTCCGCGGTACGAGGACCCGCCAGCCGAACAGCGGCTTCGACTCGAACCAGGACAGGTCCTCGCGGCGCGCGGCGGCGCCGTGCTCGCCGACCACGCATATGACGGGGCGGGAGCCCTCGGGCGAGGGCAGCACCTTGCCCTGCTTGAACACCTGGGCGATCGTGCCCAGGGTCGCCGACCAGGTCCGCTGGCGCGTCGTCGTGCCGGAGACCGTCACCGTCAGCGGGGTGTCGGGCTTGCGCCCGGCGCTCACCAGCTCGGCGGCGGCGGCCGAGGCCGTCTCCAGCGTCGCGGAGACGACGAGGATCCCGTCGCTCGTCCCGGCCTCGCTCCAGCAGCGCGCCGACGCGGTCTTCGCGTCGACGAACCGCACGTCCGCGCCCTGCTTGTCGCGCAGCGGGACACCGGCGTACGCGGGCACGCCGACGGCGGTCGCGACACCGGGCACCACCTCGAAGGGGATCCCCTCGGTCGCGCAGGCGAGCATCTCGTCGGCGGCGTTGCCGTCGAGTCCGGGGTCGCCCGTGACGGCACGCACGACCCGCCTGCCGGAGCGTGCGGCCTCCATGACAAGATTGACCGCGTCCCGGATCACCGGGACCCCGGCGGCTGCTGACAATTCGTCAGCTACCGTCAGCTGCGGCGTGTCGACACCCGCGCGCGCATGCGTCCGTACGACCTCGAGCACCTCGGGCTCCGCGATCAGTACGTCCGCGGCGGCGAGCGCCTCGACGGCGCGCAGCGTCAGCAGACCCGGGTCGCCCGGGCCGGCACCGAGGAAGGTGACGCGTCCGTGGGCGGCGACGGCCGGAAAGGCGGAGGTGGTCGGAATTGAGGGGTTCAAAGCGATCGCTCCCCCATCAGACCGGCCGCGCCCTTGGCCAGCATCTCGTCCGCGAGTTCGCGGCCGAGCGCCATGGCCTCGTCGTACGACTGGGGCACGGGACCGGTGGTGGACAGCTGCACCAGCGTCGAGCCGTCGAGGGTTCCGACGACGCCGCGCAGGCGCATTTCATTGACAATCCGTCCGTCGGCCAGCAGGTCGGCGAACGCGCCCACGGGTGCGCTGCAGCCGGCCTCCAGGGCGGCGAGCAGAGAACGCTCCGCGGTCACGGCGGCCCGGGTGTGCGGGTCGTCGAGCCTGCCGAGCGCGGCGATGAGGTCCGTGGAGGACGCGGGGCACTCCACGGCCAGGGCGCCCTGGCCGGGGGCGGGGAGGATGCTGTCGACGGACAGCAGTTCGGTGGCCTCGTCACCGCGGCCGATCCGGTTCAGGCCGGCGGCCGCGAGGACGACGGCGTCGAGCTCGCCGTCGCGCACGAATCCGATGCGGGTGTCGACGTTGCCGCGGATGGGCACCGTCTCGATCCGCTTGCCGAGCGAGCGCGCGAGGTGGTTGAGCTGGGCGGTGCGGCGGGGCGAGCCGGTGCCGATGCGGGCGCCGTCGGGCAGCTGCTCGAAGGTCAGGCCGTCGCGGGCGACGAGCGCGTCGCGGACGTCCTCGCGCTGCGGCATGGCCGCGATGACGAGGTCGTCGGGCTGCGTGGTCGGCAGGTCCTTCAGCGAGTGCACGGCGAAGTCGACCTCGCCGCGCAGCAGTGCGTCGCGCAGGGCGGTGACGAACACGCCGGTCCCGCCGATCTGGGCGAGGTGCTCGCGCGAGACGTCGCCGTACGTCGTGATCTCCACGAGTTCGACGGTCCGGCCGGTGAGCGCCCGGACCGCGTCGGCGACGTGCCCCGACTGGGACATGGCCAGCTTGCTCCGCCGCGTACCGAGCCGCAGCGGCTGGTCGGGACGTGTGTTCATGATGCCCGTCCTGGGTCGTCGTCGTTCTTCGGATCGGCCGCGTCCGCCCGGCTGACGGAAGCAACCGTCTGAGGGTCGAGGTCGAAGAGTTCGCGCAGCGCCTCGGCGTACCCGGCGCCGCCGGGCTCGCTCGCGAGCTGCTTGACGCGCACGGTCGGCGCGTGGAGGAGCTTGTCCACGACGCGGCGCACGGTCTGGGTGACTTCGGCGCGCTGTCGCTCGTCGAGGTCGGGGAGCCGCCCGTCGAGGCGGGCCACTTCCATGGCCACGACCTCGGCCGCCATGGCGCGCAGGGCGACGACGGTGGGCGTGATGTGGGCGGCCCGCTGGGCCGCGCCGAAGGCGGCGACCTCCTGGGCGACGATCCCGCGTACGGCGTCGACGTCGGCCGCCATCGGGGCGTCGGCGGACGCCTCGGCGAGGGATTCGATGTCCACGAGCCGTACGCCGGGGATCCGGTGCACGGCGGCGTCGATGTCCCTGGGCATGGCCAGGTCGAGGAGCGCGAGCCGTACGTCGGTGGCGTGGGCCTGCGTACGGGCGCTGCGGCGGGGCTGTCGCTGTGCGGCGGCCTCGCCCTGGTCGGCCCAGGTCCCGTGCAGTTCGAGGGAGTTGGCGTCGACGCCGGTCAGCGCGGAGCGTCCGTCGAGCGCGACGGGGCAGCCGTCGCCCTCGGGGGCGGCGATGGTCCGCACGGCGCCGGCATCGGCCAGCCGCGCGCCGGCCTCGGCGGCGGCGACCAGCCGGGCGAGCACATCGGCGTCCAGCCCGGCCACATCCGGCCCGGCGACGGGGGCCGCGTTCAGCCCCGTCGGCGCCGGAGGCGTGGGGTCCGGGGCGGAGCCCCAGGACACGGCGGCGAGCACGTCGTCGGCGGTCAGCACCAGCCCGGTGGCTCCGGTGCAGGACACGACCACGTCGACTCGTGTCAGCTCATCGGCGACCTCGGCCATCGGGATGGCCGAGGCCCGCACTCCCGTGCCTGAGGCAACCAGAATCTCCGCCAGTCGCTCCGCCCGCTCGGCGGTCCGGTTCGCCACGGCGATCTCGGCGATGCCGACCCGCGCGAGGGTGGCCGCGGCCAGCGAGGACATCGATCCGGCGCCGATGACGAGGGCCCGCTTGCCGGACGCCCACTCGGCGACCGGCGTGTGCACCGCGAGCTGCTCCAGCCCGAAGGTCACCAGCGACTGGCCGGCGCGGTCGATCCCGGTCTCCGAGTGCGCCCGCTTGCCGACCCGCAGCGCCTGCTGGAACAGGTCGTTGATCAGCCGGCCGGCGGAGTGCTGTTCCTGGCCCAGCGCGAGGGCGTCCTTGATCTGGCCGAGGATCTGCCCCTCGCCGACGACCATGGAGTCCAGCCCGCACGCCACCGAGAACAGGTGGTGCACCGCCCGGTCCTCGTAGTGCACGTACAGGTACGGGGTGAGCTCCTCCAGCGCGACTCCGCTGTGCTGGGCGAGCAGCGTGGACAGCTCGGCGACGCCGGCGTGGAACTTGTCCACGTCCGCGTACAGCTCGATGCGGTTGCACGTGGCGAGCACGGTCGCCTCCGTCGCCGGTTCGGCGGCGAGGGTGTCGTGCAGCAGCTTGATCTTGGTGTCGGCCGACAGCGAGGCGCGCTCCAGCACGCTCACGGGTGCGCTGCGGTGGCTCAGCCCGACGACGAGCAGGCTCATGCCGGCATCACCGCCGGGACGTCGCCCTCGGGGCCGCCCTTGCGCGCTTCGGCGGTGGTGCGTCCGGCCGGCGGCACGACCGCCGCGGCGGGTGCGGCGCCGCCCACGGCGGAGCCGGGCTCGGTGGCGGCCGCGGCGGCCTCCTCGCCGGCCTTGCGCTGCTCGTGGAAGGCGAGGATCTGGAGCTCGATGGAGAGGTCGACCTTGCGCACGTCCACGCCGTCGGGCACGGACAGCACGGTCGGCGCGAAGTTCAGGATGGAGGTGACCCCGGCCGCGATCAGCCGCTCGCTGACCTGCTGGGCGGCGCCGGCGGGCGTCGCGATGACGCCGATCGAGACGCCGTTCTCCTCGATGATCTTTTCGAGGTCGTCGGTGTGCTGGACGGCCATGCCTGCGACCGGCTTGCCGGCCATCGCCGGGTCGGCGTCGATCAGCGCGGCCACGCGGAACCCGCGCGCGGAGAAGCCGCCGTAGTTGGCGAGGGCGGCGCCGAGGTTACCGATGCCGACGATCACGACCGGCCAGTCCTGGGTCAGGCCGAGCTCACGGGAGATCTGGTAGACGAGGTACTCGACGTCGTAGCCCACACCGCGGGTGCCGTAGGAACCGAGGTAGGAGAAGTCCTTGCGCAGCTTGGCGGAGTTGACTCCGGCGGCGGCCGCGAGCTCCTCGGAGGACACCGTGGGGACCGATCGCTCGGAGAGCGCGGTCAGGGCACGCAAGTACAGCGGAAGCCGGGCGACAGTGGCCTCGGGAATACCTCGGCTGCGGGTCGCCGGTCGGTGAGTTCGGCCAGTTGCCACGATGCTCCTGCGGGATGAGCGGGGCTGCAGGCGGCCTCGTGTCCCAGGACCGCCCCGTCGACAGCAGGCTATGCCTTTGTGAACGCGTGCACAAAGATTGTGTCCGCTTTGTCCGACCAAAGTGACCGGGGTCACGCGACATCGGCACGCAATCCCGGAACCGACGGCACGCCGAACCCGTTCAAATACCAAAGGGGGCAAAACCGTGCACACTCCTCACAGATACGCCCCCAGACCCCACAAATCGCCCATGATGGTAACCGGGCGGAGGGTCAGGCTCCCAACGCCCGTCGGAGCCGGTCCGGGTTCACCCTCCAGAAGGTGTGCTGTTCGCCGTCAACCAGCACCACCGGAATCTGCTCCCAGTGAAGCCGGTAGAGCTCCGCATCCTGCGAGATGTCCTTCTTCTCCCATTGCGCCCCGGTCTCGGCGCAGACCTTCGCGACGACCTCCTCGGCTTCGTCACACAGGTGGCACCCCGGCTTCCCGATGAGCGTCACCAGGCGCTCGCCGGGACTCTTCTTCTCTTTACGGCGCAACAAAGGGCTCATCTCCCCATTCTCCCGCGTCCCCGCCGCCCGCCCGTTCCGTCCGTTGAGGACGCGAAGAGTTAACGCCTCCGTTTCCCATCGGTTCGGGAACTCCCGAACACAGTGGCTATGCTCGCGTCATGGCCGCTCCCGGATGGCTCACCCCTCGCAGGCGCTCCGCCACCGCACGTAGCGTGCTGGCCGGGGAGGCCTCGGCCGAAGCCGCCCGCAAGACCGCGCTGACCGGGCCCGAAGGCCCCGCCGAGGCCGAGCCCGAAGAAGCCGGCGTCGAACCCCTCGAAGCGCCGGCAGCGGTCGAGGGTCCCGCGGAACCCGTCTTCCCGGTCGCCGGCGACGACCTGGCCGCCGCCTTCTTCGACCTCGACAACACCGTCATGCAGGGCGCCGCGATCTTCCACTTCGGCCGCGGCCTCTACAAGCGCGAGTTCTTCCGGCGCCGCGAACTCGCCCGCTTCGCCTGGCAGCAGGCCTGGTTCCGGCTCGCCGGCGTCGAGGACCCCGAGCACATGCAGGACGCCCGCGACAGCGCCCTGTCCATCGTCAAGGGCCACAAGGTCTCCGAACTGATGACCATCGGCGAGGAGATCTACGACGAGTACATGGCCGAGCGGATCTGGCCGGGCACCCGCGCCCTGGCCCAGGCCCACCTCGACGCCGGACAGAAGGTGTGGCTGGTCACCGCCGCGCCCGTGGAGACCGCCACCATCATCGCCCGCCGGCTCGGCCTGACCGGCGCCCTGGGCACCGTCGCCGAATCCGTCGACGGCGTCTACACCGGCCGCCTGGTCGGCGAACCGCTGCACGGCCCCGCCAAGGCCGAGGCGGTCCGCGCCCTGGCCGCCGCCGAGGGACTCGAACTCGAACGCTGCGCCGCCTACAGCGATTCGCACAACGACATCCCGATGCTGTCGCTGGTCGGACATCCGTACGCGATCAATCCCGACACAAAACTGCGCAAGCATGCCCGGATCAACGACTGGCGGCTGCGCGACTATCGGACCGGCCGCAAGGCCGTGAAGGTGGGCGTCCCGGCGGCCGCCGGAGTCGGCGCGATCGCGGGTGGCGCGGCCGCCGCCATCGCCCTGCACCGACGCCGCAAGTAACCACTCCGGGCCCAGGCCCAGGCCACACCGCGCCCCCCGACCGCCGGCGCCACCGTCCGCCCCGGCCACGGGCATTCGCTCACCCCTACCCGCGCCCCGGGCGCGGCACTCCACGCTGCCCGACTCGGTCGCGCGCCCCCGTGGAAGCGTCCATTCCGCGCACCCAAGCGATCAAGAATCGATCACCAACCGCGACCGAATATGCCCTCGACACGCAACAGAAGTGTCGGAACCGGTGATTTGTGCAACTGGGTGTAGCGCTGCCTGTACGAAGCGTTATTCTCCTCAGACGCATGCCACCGCTCACCTGTCGCCACGACGGGTGAACGGCCCCGCACTGCACGTGATGGAAGCTCTGCCTCTGGGAGTCCCGTGTACCCACCTGTCGGGGTTGACGCCTCGGGCCTGGCTCAGCTGCGCGCAACGGTCCTCGACCACCTGCGCGGCTTCGTCCCCACCGCGTACACCGCCCCCGCCTTCGCCGCCGCGGTTCCTGCCGGCCTCGGCCCGGCCGGTCCCTGCTACGCCCTGACCGACGGCGGGGCGACGGTGGGCAGACGAGGCCGCTCGGCCGCCGGGGGCTCGAACGGCGCAGCCGGCACGAGCACCCAGGCCGCCCCCCGCCGCCCCCTGGCGGACAGCGACCAGGCCCGCATGATGGACCTGGTCGAGCGCGCCCAGGCCGGCGAGGCCGAGGCCTTCGGCCGCCTGTACGACCAGTACAGCGACACGGTCTACCGCTACATCTACTACCGCGTCGGCGGCAAGGCGACCGCGGAGGATCTCACCAGCGAGACCTTCCTGCGCGCCCTGCGCCGCATCTCCACCTTCACCTGGCAGGGCCGCGACTTCGGCGCCTGGCTCGTGACGATCGCCCGGAACCTGGTGGCGGACCACTTCAAGTCCAGCCGCTTCAGGCTGGAGGTCACCACCGGGGAGATGCTCGACGCCAACGAGGTGGAGCGCAGCCCCGAGGACTCCGTCCTGGAGTCCCTTTCCAACGCGGCCCTGCTGGAGGCCGTACGGAAACTCAATCCGCAGCAGCAGGAGTGCGTGACCCTGCGCTTCCTGCAGGGCCTCTCGGTCGCCGAGACGGCCCGGGTGATGGGGAAGAACGAGGGCGCCATCAAGACGCTCCAGTACCGGGCGGTCCGCACCCTGGCCCGCCTCCTCCCCGAAGACGCCCGCTGACGGACCCGTCCAGACAATCTCCCCGACCTCACATTCGGTGACCCCTCGATGACGCTGTGGTCCGATCATCCTTCGTCCGTAACCCAACTGCCGCGACGCTCGTTGTGCGGAATGCAGGCTCCCTGTGGACACGCCCTGCCCGAAGCCGCCCACTCGAAAGTGTGGACGTGCTCAAGGAAGGCAACCTTCCGGACACCTTGGGGAGTCGATCGTCATGACGAGAGGAGGTGCCGCCAGTGATCGCGAACGTGACCCCGCACCGGCGGGCGAACGCCTTCGCCCAGGCCCTGGAGGATCGGAACCCATCCGACCTTTCGGAACCGGACCCGGCGGCCGAGCAGTCCGAGGCACCTGCCGAATCTGCTGACCACGACCGGTTGTTGGCCCTGGCGAGCGTGCTCGGCGAACGGATGCCGCGCCCATCGCTGGACCCCGAGGTCAAAGTGGTGCAGCGAGCCCAGCTCGTTGCCGCCATGGAGGCCATGGTGCTGGAGGAGAGGGCCGGGGGCGGTGCCGCCTCGGACCCTCAGGTGCCCGAACAGCGGACCGGGCGCGGCGCCCACCGGGCGACCCCGCTCCGGAAATTGCGGCCCCGCTCCCGCTGGTCCAAGGGCATCGCAGCGGGCGGCCTCACCGTGGGTGTGGCCGCAGGGGCCTTCAGCGGAGTGGCCGCTGCCAGTTCCGACGCCCTGCCCGGTGACCACCTCTACCCCGTGAAACGGGGCATGGAGGACCTGAAGCTGGGCATGGCCGACGACGACGCGGAGCGCGGCGAGCTCTATCTCGACCGTGCCTCCAACCGCCTGTCGGAAGCCCGCAGGCTGATGGAGCGCGGCCGGACCGGCACCCTGGACCACGAGTCCCTGGGCGCGATCCGCCGGGCGCTGTCCGGCGTCAAGCACGACGCGGAAGAGGGCCACCGCCTCCTCCAGGCCGCGTACGACCGGGACGGCTCCCTCGGCCCGATCCAGACGCTGTCGTCGTTCTCCCGCTCGCACCGCGACACCTGGGGCAAGCTGCGCGAGAAGCTCCCCGTGCAGCTCACCGACGTCGGCGGTGAAGTGGACTCGGTCTTCCAGGCCATAGACGAAGACGTGGCGCCGCTCCAGAGCCTGCTGCCCAAGCCACCCGAGCAGACCCGCGGCGGCAACGGCTCGTCGGGCTCCCCCGCCGGGCCCGACGCGTCCGGCGGCGCCAAGCACTCCGCCCCCGCCGGCGGCACGCCGTCCGGCGGCAGCCCGGCACCGTCCCCCTCGGGCAGCACCCGGCCGCCGGCCGACGGCGGCCTCCTCGGGGGTACGGGCGACCTGCTCAACCCGCCCGCGGGCCAGTCGGCGCAGCCCCCCGCGGGCACCTCGGAGAGCCCGAAGTCGGAGATCACCCTCCCGCCCCTGCTCCCGGGGCTCCTCCCGGGCCTGGGCCTCGGCGCGGAGGACGCGGAGTAACAGCAGGCCGAAACGGTGGTGGGCCGGGGCCCCGGGCGGCGCCCCGGCCCACCACCGTCTCAGCAGTCGCAGCACCTCAGAAGAAGACGGATCTCCGCTGCACCAGCAGCTTGTAGAGCGTGTGCTGGATCTGCTCCCGCACCTGGTCCGTCAGGTTGAACATCAGCATCGGGTCCTCCGCCGCCTCCGCGGCGTACCCGTCGGTCGGGATCGGCTCACCGAACTGGATCGTCCACTTCGTCGGCAGCGGCACCGCACCCAGCGGCCCCAGCCACGGGAACGTGGGCGTGATCGGGAAGTACGGGACCCCCAGCAGCCGCGCCAGCGTCTTCGCGTTCCCGACCATGGGGTAGATCTCCTCCGCCCCCACGATCGAGCAGGGCACGATCGGCGTGCCCGCCCGCAGCGCCGTCGACACGAACCCGCCGCGCCCGAAGCGCTGGAGCTTGTACCGGTCTCCGAACGGCTTCCCTATCCCCTTGAAGCCCTCCGGCATGACACCGACCAACTCCCCGGCCTCCAGCAGCCGCTGGGCGTCCTCCGCGCACGCCAGCGTGTGCCCCGCCTTCCGGGCCAGTTCGTTCACCACCGGCAGCATGAAGACCAGGTCCGCCGCCAGCAGCCGCAGGTGACGCTCCGCCGGGTGGTGGTCGTGCACGGCCACCTGCAGCATCAGGCCGTCCAGCGGCAGCGTCCCGGAGTGGTTCGCCACGATCAGCGCACCACCCTCCGCGGGGATGTTCTCGATGCCCTTGACCTCGACCCGGAAGTACTTGTCGTACAGCGGCCGCATCAGGGACATCAGGACCTGGTCCGTCAGCTCCTTGTCGTAGCCGAAGTCGTCGACCTCGTACTCCCCGGTGATCCGCCGGCGCAGGAACGCCAGCCCGCCGGCGATCCGCCGGTCCCAGGCGTCGCCACGCTCCGCCGGGGCGGGCGCCGGCTCCGGCGCGGGAGCGGACGGCTCCGGCTCCACCGGCTCGGGTGCCGGCACCGCCCGCACCCGGCGGGGCATCCGCCGGCGCGGCCGGTCCTCGTCGAACGGAATGACCTTGGCGTCCGCCACTATCGCTTCGCTCCTTCAACCGTGTCGACGTCGTCCCGCGGGCCGTCCGCGTCCAGCATGGCCGCCACCCGGTCCACGGCCCGTCCGACCCGCTCGGGCGGCAGCAGTCCGTTGCCGCGGCTCCGTGCGAAGTCCGCGAAGGTCTCGGTGGTGGTGTAGAGCGGCTCAAAGCCGAGGACCTCGCGCATCTGCGTGGTCTCCACGACCCGGCCGTGCGTGAGCAGCCTCATCTGCTCGGGCGAGAAGTCGGTGACCCCGACCGCCCGCAGCGCGGACCCCACCCAGGTGAGCGCGGGCAGCAGCAGCGGCAGCGTGGGCCGCCCCAGCCGCCGCGAGCACTGCGACAGCAGCAGTACGCCGTCACCCGCGATGTTGAAGGTCCCGCTGTTCAGCGTCCCGCGCCGGGGCTCCTGCGCGGCCAGCCGCAGCACCTCCAGCACGTCGTCCTCGTGCACGAACTGCAGCCGCGGGTCGTAGCCCAGGACGGTCGGCATGACCGGCATCGAGAAGTACTCGGCGAGCGCCGAGTCGGCGAAGGGCCCCAGGATGTTCGCGAACCGCAGCACGCACACCGCGACGTCCGGCCGCCGGCGCGCGAAGCCCCGTACGTAGCCCTCGACCTCGGCAGCGTCCTTGGCGAAGCCGCCCGACGGCAGCGACTTCGGCGGCGTGGTCTCGGTGAAGACGGCCGGATCCCGCGGGGCGCCCCCGTACACGCTGGTACTGGACTTCACCACGAGCCGCCGCACCGTCGGGGACTTCTGGCAGGCCCCGAGGAGCTGCATCGTCCCGATGACGTTGGTCTCCTTCACGGCGCTGTGCGCGCCGCCCCCGACCGGCCGGCCTCCCGTGACCGCCAGATGGACCACCGTGTCCACGGCGTGCTCGGCGAGGACCCTGGCGATCGACGACTGCCTGATGTCCGTACGGACGAACTCCGCCGACCCCAGCCGGTGCGGCGGCGTCGCGGCGTCCACCGCGATCACCCGCTCGACCTCCGGGTCGCGCTGGATCCGGCGCACGAAGCGCCCGCCCAGCTGCCGGGCAGCCCCGGTGACGAGCACGACCTTCCCCACGAGCTCAGCGCCTCCCTCGAAGAAGTACCCGGCTGCACCGCAGCCCCTCCACCAAGAATGGTGGAGGGGCTGCGGAGAACACGTACAGCTGCCGTTTACTTCTTGTTACGGCGCTGGACGCGGGTGCGCTTGAGCAGCTTGCGGTGCTTCTTCTTGGCCATCCGCTTGCGCCGCTTCTTGATAACAGAGCCCACGACTACCCTCGCTCACTTCTCTTCACTGGTGCGGGGCGTCTGGGCCCACACGACCTACGTCGGCCTAGCCTACCCGCCCGAGCTCCGAGCCCGTAATCCGAGTGCTTCCCAGGGGTTACGAAGGAGTCGGGGTCCGTCAGTCTCAGGCCGACTCCACCCCCACATAGGACTCTCGGAGGTACTCGTGGACCGCGTTCTCGGGGACCCGGAAGGACCGGCCCACCCGGATTGCGGGCAGATGACCGTTGTGCACCAGCCGGTACACGGTCATCTTCGACACTCGCATCACCGAGGCGACCTCCGCCACGGTCAGGAACTGAACCTCACTGAGAGGCCTCTCGCCAGCAGCCATGACACACCTTGACCTTCCGCGCATGACGGGCACCGGCTTCCCCTCCGGTTACTCCTCGTCGTCGCACGCTCACTCCCCAGAGTAGGGGCGCGTGATACGAGTGGGGAAGAGGAGCTACGGCCACTCCTGTCGCCCCGTCAGACTCGCCCGGCCCAGCACGTACCGGGCAAGCGGATGGTAGTAGTCCGATCGCACCGCGTCATCAAGCGGAACGGCCACCGACACCCGCCCCTCCGCCTCCCCCACGAACAGCGCGGGATCATCGGTGTCCGCCAGCCCGATCGCCTCCACGCCGAGCTGACCTGCACCGCAGACCCATCCGTGGTCCCCCACCACCAGGTCCGGCAGCGGCCCGCCGGCCTCCGCGAGGGCCCCCAGAGCCACCCGAACCGGCAGGGGCGAATGACTGTGCACGCCGGTCGCACTCCCCGGCGCCCGCACGCCGGGTTCCCGCACCAGTGCGACCCCCCGTACGTAGGCGATGCGGTGCGTGCGTACGCCGAACCGGGTCGCCATGTCGACACACGCCCCCTGCGCCGGGGTGAGGACAACACATCCCGCCGCCGACATCGCCTCGGCCAAACCGGCGTAGAAACCCAGGAGCCGATGCGGATGACCCGTTCCGAACAGCACGCACGACCCCGCCCTCGCCGCCTCCCGTAACCGCCCCGCGAACGCCTCCAACGCGGCCACCGTCCGCTCCGGATCGATCACGTCCGGCCCGCTGACGTGCGAAGGGTCCGCCGAGACACCGCACTTGGCCGCCATCAGCCTCAGCAGATCACCCTCGCCCCAGCCCCGCTCGGGATCCAGGCCCAGCAGCACCCGCGGATCCCGCGCCGCGAACAGCCGGTAACTGCGCAGGCTCTCCTCACGGGAGGTGGCGACGGGCCCGGCCAACCGGGCGGCCAGCAGATGCGCACGCAACGCGCCGGTGCTCAACACCCTCCGATGCTCCCCCACCCCACCTGTCGGGTCATCAATTCCGGCGAACAGCCCCACAGTTGGCGTAACGATGCATCAACGGCCGCACCGGCTCTCAGGTCAGCATGCCGCGCAACGGGAAGACCGCCCTCCGGGTGGCGAGAACGGCCTGATCCGTTCGGTCCGCCGGGTCGTAGCCCGCGTCCCAGTCCCGCCACGACGGGCTCCGCCCGTCCGTCATCCGCCCGGGCGCCAACTGCCGCGTCCGCGCGTACACCTCGTCGCGCCACGAGGCCGGGACCGCCGTCTCCGGATCAACCGGCCGGTGCGCGGCGATCGCCACCAGATGCGTCCACGACCGCGGAACGACGTCCACCACCGCGTACCCGCCGCCGCCCAGCGCCAGCCACCGCCCGTCCGCGCAACTGTGCGCCAGCTCGTGACAGGCCTCCTGCACGGCCCGCTGGGCGTCCAGGGACACCGCCAGGTGCGCGAGGGGGTCCTCGAAGTGGGTGTCGGCCCCGTGCTGGGTCACCAGCACCTGCGGCCGGAAGTCCGCCAGCAGCTCCGGCACCGTCGCGTGGAACGCCCGCAGCCATCCCTCGTCCCCGGTACCGGCCGGCAGCGCCACGTTCACCGCCGACCCCTGCGCCGCCGGGCCACCGGTCTCCTCCGGCCAGCCCGTCTGCGGGAACAGCGTCCGCGGATGCTCGTGCAGCGAGATCGTCAGCACCCTCGGGTCGTCCCAGAAGGCGGCCTGCACGCCGTCCCCGTGGTGGACGTCCACATCCACGTACGCGACGCGTTCCGCACCCAGCTCCAGCAGCCGGGCAATGGCCAGCGACGCGTCGTTGTACACGCAGAAACCGGCCGCGCCGCCCGGCATGGCGTGGTGCAGCCCGCCGGCGAAGTTCACGGCGTGCCCGGCCTCCCCGCGCCAGACCGCCTCCGCACCCGCCACGGACTGCCCGGCGATCAGCGCGGACGCCTCGTGCATCCCGTGGAAGGCCGGATCGTCCACCGTGCCCAGCCCGTACGAGCCGTCGGCGGCACCGGGGTCGGCCGACACCTCGCGCACCGCGGCGACGTAGTCCTCCCGGTGGACGAGCCGCAGCGTCGAGTCCCCGGCCGGCCGGGCCGCCCGCACCTCCATCTCCCGGTCGAGCCCGAAGGCACGCACCAGGCCCATGGTCAGCGCCAGGCGCACCGGGTCCATCGGATGGCTCGGTCCGAAGTCATACCCCGTTACCGCCTCGTCCCACATCAACAGCCCGGTCACCGGCTCGCCGCTCATGGTCGACACCGTATCGGGCCTCCCGCGGCCCGAACGAGCGGGCATGGAACAGCGTGATCAGGACGAGGACCATCGGCACCAGCATCGCGCCCCGGTAGCTCCAGGCGTCGCCGACCGCACCGACGAGCGGCGACCCGATCAGGAACCCGACGTAGTTGAAGATGTTCAGCCGTGCCACCGCCGTGTCGGAAGAACCGGGGAACAACCGCCCCGCGGCCGCGAAGGTCTGCGGCACGATCACGCACAGCCCGATCCCCAGCAGCGTGAAGCCGAGCATCCCCGCCCACACCCCCGGCGCGGCCGCCACCACGGCGAACCCCGCGGCGGCGAGCAGGGTCCCGCAGCGCACCACGGCCACGGCCCCGAACCGCCGCACACCCAGGTCCCCCACGGCCCGCCCCACGAGCGTCGTCACCATGTAGACGTTGTAGGGGACGGTCGCCGTCTGCTCAGAGCTCCCGAGCACGTCCTGGAGGTACTTGGCACTCCAGTTCGCGACCGTCGAGTCCCCGATGTACGCGCACGCCATCACCAGGCAGAGCGGCAGCAGGAGCGAGAACCCGCCGGGACCCAGCCCCTTCCCCGGCAGACCCTCCGGGTCCCTGCGGTCCGTCCGGTCCGTCCGGTCCGTCCGGTCCGTCCGGTCGGCGTAGTACCGGCTGCCGAGCAGCACGAGCGGCACCAGCACGGCCACGGCCGGCAGGTAGCTGACGAACAGGCCCAGGTGCGCGTGCGCCGCGTACCAGGCAGCCGACGCCCCCAGGATCCCGCCCAGGCTGTACGCGGCGTGGAAACCCAGCATGATGCTGCGCCCGTACGCACGCTGCAGGCTGACCCCGAGCATGTTCATCGAGGCGTCCAGCGCACCCACCGACAGCCCGAACGCCCCCAGGGCCACCGCCACGTGCCACAGCCGCTCGCCGGCGCCCACCCCGAGCAGGGACAGCAGGACCAGCGGCTGGGCCCACCGCAGGACGACGCTGGGCGCGACCCGCTTGACCAGGTGCTCGGTACCGACGCTGGCCACACCCGCGAGGACCGGGACGGCGGCGAGGAAGACGGGCAGCAGCCCGTCGGATATCCCGTACCGGTCCTGGATGGCCGGGATCCGGGTGACGAGCAGGGCGAAGGTGACGCCCTGCACGAAGAAGCTGAACCCCAGGGCGCCGCGGCCGCGCCGCAGCCGCACATCATCCGTCATGGCGGGTCAGCGTAGGCCCCGGTGCTACCCGTGGGTAGAGAGATCACACGGGTAGTTGCAGGATCAGCGGGAGCTGCATCATGTCGCCGAAGTAGCCGGTGGCTCCGGGAAGCCGGTCGGCGGGCAGCAGCGCGGTGTATCCGTACACGTCCATCCCGGCGGCAGCAGCGGCCTCGATCCCGCGGGGGCTGTCCTCGATGACGACGCAGCGCGCGGGCTCGACGCCCATCTGCCGGGCGGCGTGCAGGTAGAGGTCGGGTGCCGGCTTGCCCTCGCCCACGTCGTCAGCGCTGAAGATCCACTCTTCTTCGAACCATCCGTCGAGGCCGGCCACCCGATGCCCTACGCGGATCCGCTCGTGACTGCCGGAGGAGGTCAGGCAGTACCCGATCCCGTGGGCGGTCAGCGCCCCGAGGACCTCCTCCACTCCGGGAACGGGCTTCAGCTCCTGCTCGAACGCGGCGCAGGTCCGCGCGTGCAGCGTCTCGTCGAAGTCCGCCGGCAGCCGCTGCCCGGTCCGCTCCTGGACGAGATCGTGCACCCGGTGCACGGCGGCGCCCATGTAGTCGCGGACCGACTCCTCGTAGGTGGTCGGGTGCCCCAGCTCGGTCAGGTACCCGGCGAGGACGTTGTTGGCGAGCGGCTCGCTGTCCACCAGCACGCCGTCGTTGTCGAAGATGACAAGGTCGTAGCCCATACACCCACATTACGGAGGAATCGGATGTCGCACGGTTCCGCCGTGCCCACCTCGGCACGGGGTCACCCGACCGGCCCGTGAACGCAGAAAAGCCCCGCACCATGACGGTGCGGGGCTTTCCCACAATGATTGTTCGGCGGCGTCCTACTCTCCCACAG
>NZ_LBMK01000006.1:0-165178 GCF_001005295.1 Streptomyces yangpuensis
GAGATCACTGAACACCTGCGTGGGGAGATCCGCCGCCATGGCCAGCACTGAAACGAAGGCGCCCACGGACGACCTCGCCGGTCTGGAGGCCGGACTCGACGCCCTGGACGCCGTGCAGACCCAGCGCACGCCGGTCCGTGAGGTCCTGGTCAAGAAGGTCCTGCCGCCGTTCCTGGCGGTCGGCCTGGTCCTGGTGATCTGGCAGGTCCTCGTCTCCCTGAAGGTGACCGACGAGACCAAGCTCCCGGCCCTTTCAGCGGTGTGGGACAGCCTGTCCGACATGTGGTTGAAGGGGACTTTGCTGGAGGTCATCTGGACCTCCGTCTCCCGTGGTCTGCTGGGCTTCCTGCTGGCCCTGGCCATCGGCACCCCCCTCGGCCTGCTCGTCGCCCGGGTGAAGTTCGTCCGCGCCGCGATCGGCCCCATCCTCCAGGGCCTGCAGTCCCTGCCCTCGGTCGCCTGGGTGCCGCCGGCCGTGCTCTGGTTCGGCCTCAACGACGCCATGATGTTCACGGTGATCCTGCTCGGCGCCGTCCCCTCGATCGCCAACGGCCTCGTCTCCGGCATCGACCAGATCCCGCCCCTCTTCCTCCGCGCCGGCCGCACCCTCGGCGCCACCGGCCTGCGCGGCGCCCGGCACGTGGTCATGCCGGCCGCGCTGCCGGGCTACGTCGCCGGCCTCAAGCAGGGCTGGGCGTTCTCCTGGCGCTCGCTGATGGCCGCAGAGATCATCGCCTCCTCCCCCGACCTGGGCCTGGGCCTCGGCCAGCTCCTGGAGAACGGCCGCAACAACATCGACCTGCCCGGCGTCTTCCTCGCGATCATCCTCATCCTCGTCGTCGGCATCGCCATCGACCTGCTCATCTTCAGCCCGATCGANCGACCTGCCCGGCGTCTTCCTCGCGATCATCCTCATCCTCGTCGTCGGCATCGCCATCGACCTGCTCATCTTCAGCCCGATCGAGCGGTACGTCCTGCGCAGCCGCGGCCTCCTGGTCAAGAGCTGACGCGCATGTCGCCCGCCCTGCTGGTCATCGCCCACGGCAGCCGCGATCCGCGGCACGCCGCGACCGTGCACGCCCTGACCCGGCGTGTGCGGGCGCTGCGGCCCGGACTGCGGGTCGAGACGGCCTTCCTGGACTTCAACGCCCCGCGGGTCGAGCAGGTGCTGTCGGCGCTGCACGCCGACGGCGTCCGCGACGTGGTGGCCCTGCCGCTGCTGCTGACCCGGGCCTTCCACGCGAAGGCCGACATCCCGGCGGCGCTGGCGGACGCGCTCACCCGGCTGCCGGGGCTGGCGGTCTCGGTGGCGGACGTCCTCGGCCCGTCCCCGCTGCTCGTCGAGGCGCTCGAACGCCGGCTGTCCGAAGCCGGCATCACCCCGGCGGACCGCGCCACCACCGCGGTGGTGCTCGCGTCCGCCGGATCCACGGACCCGGAGGCGATCGCAGTGATCGCTGAAATCGCGCGGGAGTGGCGGCACACCGGTTGGTGCGCCGTGCGGCCTGCGTTCGCCTCCGCCGCTCTGCCCCGTACGGAGGATGCCGTACGGGCCCTGCGCGCCGAGGGCTTCGCCCGGGTGGCGGTGGCCCCGTACGTCATCGCCCCCGGCCGGCTTCCGGACCGCATCGTGGCCGGCGCCGGGGCGGCGGGCGCCGACGTGGTGGCCGACGTCCTGGGCGCCGCCCCGGAGCTGGCCCTCCTCCTGCTGCGCCGCTACGACGCGGCCGCGGCGGCACCCGCCCGCCTCCCGGCTCTCACGGCGTGACGGTCTGAGAACCGCCGCGCCGCCTACGCGCGGGCGGCGGCCTCGTCGGCCAGGGCCGTCAGGTCCGCGATGGACATGGCCCCCGGCGGCAGACCCTCGCGGGCGAAGATGTTCGCCGCGTGCCGCAGGACGTCGTTGACCGGGGTGGGCACCCCGTGCAGCCTGCCCAGCAGCGAGATCTCCCCGTTGAGGTAGTCCGCCTCCACCGAGCCCGTGCCGCGGGCCAGGCTCTGCCAGGAGGAGCCGCCCCGTACGCCCGGCGGCTGCTCGACCTTCCCGTCGCGGGCCTGCGACTGCTCCGCGTCCGAGGCGTACGCGATGCCGGCCGCCCCGAAGGCGGCCTTGGCCTCGCGGACGGCGCGCAGCAGCAGTGCCGCCTTCGCGGGGTCGGGCTCCGGGCCGGTGGTCGCCTGGATCGCGTTGCCCAGGTTGCCCAGCAGCTTCGCGTACTTCCACCGCATGACGTCCTCGACCAGCGGGGCCTCGAAGCCGGCCTTGGTCAGGTCCTCCGCGACGGTCCGGGCGAGGGCGTCCGTGCCGCCCGCGGCCAGGCCCAGGTGCAGGATGCCGGTCAGGGGCGTGCACAGGGCCGAGACCACGCCGGGTTCCAGGAAGGTGGCGGGCAGCCAGACGCACACCCCGTACACGCGCGCGAAGCGCCGTAGCGCCAGCCGCTCGCTCTCCACGCCGTTCTGCGCGCAGAACACCGGAAGCCGCTGCGCGGCCGTGCCGCCGCCGGCGACCTCCGCGTCGCCCCAGGTGTCGAGCGCGGCGATGGCGTCCTGGGTCTTCACGGCCAGCAACAGCACGTCGTCCGGGCGGAGTTCGCCCAGCTCGTCCGGTCCGGTGACCACGTCGGGCCGGTGCACCCGGCTCCCGTCGGCCGTCGTGAGCCGCAGTCCCCCGGCCCGCAGGGCCTCCGCGTGCGCGCCGCGGGCGACGAGGACGACCTCGCCGCCCGCCTCCGCGAGCCGTCCGCCGATGGTGGCGCCCACGGCGCCCGCGCCGATGATGATGTACCGCATGCCGATGAGCCTGGCACACCCCACCACCCACGTCTCCCCCGGGGCGGTCACCGGTGCCGCGTCCGGCCGGGGCAGGATGCTCCCATGGGTGGGGACGGAGAGGCCGTGGCCGAGGCGGTCGCGCGCGAGATGCAGTTGATGAGTCCGGGCGTGCGGACGTCGAGGGTGCTGACGGACCGGCTCCTCGATCCGGAGTTCGTCGAGGTCGGTGCCTCGGGCCGCAGGTGGGACCGGCGGGCGATGCTGGCGGCGCTGCCGGAGATGGAGGGCGGCGCCGAGGACGGACCGCGCTACGAGCCCGCCGGTATGACGGGGGTCGAGCTCGCGCCGGGGGTGGTGCACCTCATGTACGAGACCGTGATCGACGGGCGGCGGGCGCGCCGGAGTTCGATCTGGCGGCGGTCGGACGACGGGGCCGGCTGGCGGATGTACTACCACCAGGCCACGCCGGTGCCGGGCGCCCCCTAGGGGCGATCAGGCCGGGTGGGCGGCGCGCCGGCGGCGAAGCACGCGTCGATCTCGTCCAGGTCCGGCTGGTCACCCTCGTTCACGCCCGCAGCGTACCCGGGTCGGGGCCCGGGCCGCCCGGTGCGGAAGTCGCTTCAGGGCGTGGTCAGTTCCACAAGCTTGGCGACGGTGTTCCAGTTGCGGGTGGTCACGTCGATGCCCTTGACGACGGCGGGCCGGGCGAGCGCTTCGGCCAGCTTGGAGCGGCCGAGGCCGGCGGGGACGTAGAGGTAGAGGACGCGGTCGCCGAGCCGGTACTCCTCGGGAAGGAACGCGGCGCCGTCGAGTGCGGCGAAGCGTTCCGGGCCGGGCTGTTCGGAGAAGAAGGTGGCGTGGAGCTGCTTCCCCTCCAGTTCCGCGGCCGGGAAGGGGCAGGCCTCCGCGACGGCGCGCAGGTACGCGCCGTCCACCACCAGGCACGCGACCCGGAAGCCGAAGTGGGCCTCGATGGCCGCCTCCAGCTCCCGGGCGAGGGCCACCGGGTCGGTCTGCGCGCTGCTGAACACGGCGTTCCCGCTCTGCAGGTAGGTCTGCACGTCCCCGTGCCCGAGTCCTTCCAGGACCGTGCGCAGTTCCGCCATCGGGACCTTCCTGCTGCCGCCGACATTGATCCCGCGCAGCAGTGCGGCGTACTTGGTCGTCGCCGTGGCCTTCTTCGTCATGGGGGCCACCCTAGGCCGCGGCTATGACAGTTCCGCCTCGATGAGGTCGGCCGCCTGGTGCGTGCCGCCCTCGGCGGCCATCCCGGCCCGGATCTCCTCGGCGCGGGCGGCGACGGCGGGGTCGGCGACGAGGGCGAGGACGGCCTCCCGGAGGGTGGCCGGGTCCGCGTCGGCCATGGGGACGTGCCGGGCGACGCCCAGGGCGGCCAGCATGTCGGCGTTGCCGAACTGGTCGACGGCCTGGGGGACGGCGACCATCGGGGTCGCGGTGGCGAGCCCCTCCTGGCTGCCGCCGGCGCCCGCGTGGGTGATGAACGCGTCGGCCTGGCGCAGGATGTCCAGCTGGGGGACCCAGCGGTGGACTTCGACGTTGGCGGGGATCTCGCCCAGGTCGGCCTCGTCGGTGAACTTGCCGATCTGCAGGACGACGTGCCAGTCGGGCAGGTCCGCGAAGGCGTCCATGCAGGCGCGGTAGAAGGCGGGCTGCTTGGTGAAGGCCGAGCCGAGCGAGACCAGGACGACCTTCTTGCCGTGGGCGGCATCGGGCCGGCTCCAGGTGCCCTGGGTGGCGCTGCGGTCGCCCTGGCAGGCGCCGACGAAGGTGTGGACGGCCTCGTCGACGCGGTCGGCGTGGGGCTGCATGGCCTTGGGGATCAGGACGAGGCTGCGGCGGGGGCGGCTCTGGAAGCGGTCGACCTGGTCGCCGAGGCCGTTCTCGGTGAGCCATGCCGCGAACCTGGCGTAGTACGCCTGCCCGCGCTCGGAGGCCTTCAGCCCGGCGAACATCGGCTCGGCCACCTCCTGTTCGTACCCCTCCCAGGCGACGAGGTTCGGGGAGAGCGAGACGGCGGGGACGCCCCAGCGGTGGGCGAGCACGGGCGCCGGGTAGGAGGTGATGTCGTGGAGGACCAGGTCCGGTTCGTCGCCCTCGAAGGCGGCGGCGAGCTGCGGGAGGACCTGGACGGCGTCGTTCAGGAAGGGCTCCAGGTTGTCGATGAGTTCGGTGCCCCAGGCCTCCGGGTCGTCGTCGGTGGGGAGGGTGGAGGTGTAGATCACCGGCGTGGCGCCGGTCTCGGCGACCTTGTCGGCGAAGGCGGCGGGGATGGCGTAGCTGACGCGGTGGCCGCGGGCGACGAGCTCCCGGATCACCTCGATGCTCGGGTTGACGTGCCCGTGGGCGGCGATGGAGAACATGGCGATGTGGGCGGGCTTCGCTGAGGTCATGCACCGACCTTAACGAGACGATACGTCTCGTGCAACTACTTTCGGGATTCTTCTCCCTCACCCGACGGGGCACGGCACGGCTCCAGGACGCGTTCGACGTCGACGGCGAGCGATTCGAGCCAGGCGAGCGCCCCGAAATACCGCGACGGCGCCACGCTCTCGGGCGTATCGGGGTACGGCCACTCCCCGCCCGCCCCGGCCTCCGGGGGCGGCTGTCCGGCGGCCGAAGAGGCCGGGGCGCCGGCGGTGCGCGCGGGGAGCCATCCGGCGGTGGCCGCGGGCGGCTCGGACCGGGCGCGGCGGGACGCGGCGTACATCGCGGCGACGAGTTCGGAGGTCCGGCCGCCGAGCCGGTCCCGGTGCACCGGGTCGAGGACGGGCCCGGAGCGGGCGAGCAGCCGGCGCGAGCCCCACAGCACGTGATGGCCCGTCATCATGGCCGCCTGCCAGTCCGGTGCCCCCTGCGCCGGCGCCCTCGGCTCGCCCTGGCGCTGTGCGTACGCGCTCTCCGCCAGGGACAGCGCACGCTGGAGCGCCCGGTCGTCGGGCGTGGCACCCGGGACACCCGCCACCACGGCGGCCGTGGTGCGCTCGACCGTCTCGGCCTCCCGTTCCAGCAGCTCGGCCACGGCCCGGTGCAGCTCCGCCTGGGCTCCCCGCGGCCACGCGAGCAGTCCGAAAACGACGCCGATCATGCTGCCGATGATCACGTCCATGATCCGTACTTCGGCCAGCCGCCAGGTCACCGGCGCCAGCTGCGCGAAGACGAAGGACACGACGAGGGTGAACATCCCCTGGGCCCAGCCCACGCCGCGCACGGGCCCGACCCGGAAGGCGACGACCATGACGACCGGCAGGACGACGGCGTAGACGGTGGTCCGCCCGCCGACCAGGGCCAGGACGCCAGCGGCCAGGAGCGCCCCGAGCAGCGTGCCGGCGAGTGCCTGGCGCACGGTCGCCCGGGTCTGCGCGGCCGTGGTCCGGGTCAGGCTGAGGACGGCGAGCATCGCCCAGAAGCCGTGCGGCAGCGATTCCACACCCGCGACGGTCCGGGCGGCACCGAGCGCGAGGGCGATGCGGACGGCGTTCTGGAAGTACACCGACCGCGGTCCGGCATGCGCCCACAGCCGGTGCCACCACAGCAGCGGCGCCCCTTTGCCGGCGTACCAGAAGCGGACGGAGTCGACCCCGCCGGGGATTCGCGCGCGCCGCCCCCGTACGGCCAGTTCCGAGGCGTCGGCGTAGGCCACCGCGGCGTCCGCGACCTCCAGCAGCGCGGCCCGGCGCCGGCCGCGGGCGGCCGTCAGTCCCTGCCGCTCGTGTTCGGCGCGGTCCGCGGCCTCCTCGCGCAGCCGCCGCAGGGTGAGGGCCTCGTCGTTCGCGCGGCCGGTGCCGGACAGGAGGGCGGCCGTCGCGGCGGCGGCCCGGCCGACCGCGTCCAGCAGGTCCGCCCCGGGCTGCAGCGGGGCCTTGCCCGGGGGCGGTGGCGGCAGGTGCTGCATGCGGCCGAGCAGCGTACGGACGGCCAGACCCGTATGGGCGAGAGCCCGGTCGCGCAGACCCGGCCCGGCAGGGCGGTCGGCCTCGTCGGTCCGCAGGGGGCGCAGCGACTCTCCGGCCTCGCGGACGGCCGCCACGGTGGCGGCGGACAGGGCGTACGGTGCCCGCCCCAGCTCGTCCGCGCAGCGTACGGCGACCCTGCCCGCCTCGGCGGCCCGCTGCCGGTAGGTGGGGCCGCGCGGTTCGGGCAGCACGAAGAGCTCGGCGAGGACCAGCAGGACGAGTCCGAAGGTCACGCCCAGGAGCCGCTGGCCGAGGGTGTCCGGGGCGTAGGGCGGGAAGCTGGGCATGATGTAGAGCAGTTGCAGCCCGGGGGTCGCGCCGGCGGCCCGGGGACCGGCCGCCGCCACGAAGGCGAGGACGAAGCCGATCAGCAGCATGCCGGCGACCGCGGTCCAGGTCCGTACCGCGAGGAAGGTGCCGGCCGTCACCAGCAGCCAAACGGCGGGCGTCGTGCGGACCATGACGGCCGCCCGCTGGCGCCCGGTCCCGGGGATGTGGGAGAGCGCCGCCATCGACACGACGCCGAAGAGGGCGTACGTGGCCGCCACGGGCTGGTCCAGCCCGTAGAGGAACAGGTAGAAGCTGCCGCATGCGGCGAGGGTGGTGCGGATAGCGCGCCGCGCCACCGTACCGGGGCCGCGGCCTGCGCGTCCGTCGCGTTCGGCGCCCACCACTCCAGCATCGGGCCGTCGGCGGGAAGCCACCACCCGCCCGCGGCGGGGCGGCGGGACGTGCCGTCGGGGGAGAACTCCCGATTTAATGAATGAACAGTCATTCATTAACTGCGTTACCGAGGGAGGTGGGCGGCGGTGGGACGCCCCCGGGGGATCGAGGACGAGGTGATCCTGCGCGCGACCGCGCGGGTCATGGGCCGGGTGGGGCCGACGGGGCTCACCCTGGCCGCCGTGGCCCGCGAGGTCGGTCTGGTGCCCGGCACCCTCGTCCAGCGGTTCGGGTCCAAGCACGGTCTGCTGCTGGCGCTCGCCGACCGGTCCGCCGAGGAGGCCGGCGAGCTGGCCGCCCGGGCGCGCGGGGCGCACGCCAGCGCGCTCGACGCCCTGGCGGCGCTGACCTCGCAGAGCCTCGCCGGGACGGACACGCCGGAGAGCTTCGCCCACCACCTGGCCTTCTTGTGCACGGACCTCACCGATCCGCAGCTGTACGAACGCGCCCTGGCCGTTCACCACGCCCAGCGGCGGGCGATCGCCGCGCTGCTGGCGGAGGCCGTCGCCGCGGGTGAACTCCGCGCCGCGACGGACGTCGCGGCCCTGGCCGGCACCGTGCAGGCGATCACCGCCGGCGCGGGCCTGACCTGGGCCATCGAACGCAGCGGCACCCTCGCCCAGCGGCTGCGGCGGGAACTCGACGCCGTACTGCACCCCCATCTCCCGCCACGGCACGGCCACGAACCGGAGGAATCATGACCACCGACACACGCCCGCTCGCCGGAAAGGTGGCCCTGGTCGCCGGCGGCACCCGCGGCGGCGGCCGGGGCATCGCCGTCGAGCTGGGCTCCGCCGGCGCGACCGTGTACGTCACCGGGCGCAGCAGCGGCGCAGGGCGCTCGGACCTGGACCGTCCGGAGACGATCGAGGACACGGCGGCGAGGATCACGGCCGCGGGCGGCCTGGGCATACCCGTACGGACCGACCACAGCCGTCCCGAGGAGGTACGGGCCCTCGTCGAGCGGATCGCCGCCGAACAGGACGGGCGGCTCGATGTGCTGGTCAACTCGGTCTGGGGCGGCGACCCGTTGACCGACTGGGAACGCCCCCTGTGGGAGCAGGACCTGGAGACCGGCCTGCGGCTGCTGCGGCAGGCCGTGGAGACCCATGTGATCACCAGCCGGTACGCGCTGCCGCTGATGGTCGCCCGCGGGAGCGGCCTGGTGGTCGAGGTCACCGACGGCAACACCGCCCGCTACCGCGGCACGTTCTTCTACGACCTGGCCAAGTCCGCGGTGATCCGCCTCGCGTTCGCGCAGTCCGCCGAGCTCAGGCCGCACGGCGTGGCCGCCGTGGCGATCACCCCCGGGTTCCTGCGGTCGGAGGCCGTGCTCGACCACTTCGGCGTCACCGAGGCCGACTGGCGCGACGCGGTGGCGCAGGACCCGAACTTCGCCCACTCCGAATCCCCCGCGTATCTGGGCCGGGCGGTCGCGGCGCTGGCGGCCGACCCGCGGATCATGGCCAAGACCGGGCGGGCGCTGGCGACGTGGGGCCTGTACGAGGAGTACGGGTTCACCGACGCCGACGGTACCCGGCCGGACTTCGCCGCCCACTGGGCGAAGAACCTGGAGGCGGAGTACGGCCCGCTCGGCGACCCCCTCTGACCGGAACGCGCCCTCGCATCCCGTCGCGTCCGGGCGTGTCAGGGCGGTGGTAGAACAGCGGTATGGACGAAGCGCGGGCGAGGGACGTACTGGCGGCGGCGGGCCTCACCGGCGGCGGGCGCCGGGAGGCCGAGCTGCTCGCGCTCGGTGAGAACGCCGTGTTCGCGGTCGGCGACCTCGTGGTCAAGGTGGGCCGCGAGGCCTCTCTGCTGGCACGGGCCGAGCGCGAACTCGCGGTGGCCGGCTGGTTCGCCACGGCCGGCGTCCCGGCGGTCCGCGCGGCGGAACCGAAGCCGCGGCTGGTGGGCGGGCATCCGCTGACCCTGTGGCACCGTCTCCCGGACGCGGTGCGGCCCGCGCGGCCCGAGGACCTGGCGGTGCTGCTGCGGGCCGTCCACGCGCTGCCCGAGCCGTCGTTCGCCCTGCCGGCGCGGGACCTGCTGGGCGGGGTCGAGCGCTGGCTGCGGCTGGCGGGGGACGCGATCGACCCGGCCGATGCCGCGTACCTGCGCGCCCGCCGGGACGCCCACGCGGACGAGGTGGCGGCGCTCACCCCGCACCTGCCGCCGGGCCCGGTCCACGGTGACGCCCTGCCCCGCAATGTCCATGTGGGCCCGGACGGACCGGTCCTGGTCGACCTGGAGACCGTATCGGCCGACCTGCGCGAACACGACCTGGTGGTGATGTCCCTGGCCCACGACCGGTACGGCATGCCCGCCGGGGAGTACGAGGCCTTCGTGGCGGCGTACGGGTGGGACGTCCGCGACTGGGCGGGCTGCGCGGTCCTGCGCGGCGCCCGCGAGACGGCCGGCTGCGCCTGGGTCGCCCAGCACGCACCCGCCAACGCGGCCGCCGGGGCCGAGTTCCGCCGCCGCGTGGCCTCGCTCAGGCAGGGCGACCCGCGGACGCGGTGGTATTCGTTCTAGTCGATGGCGGGTACGGCGCGGACCTGCGAGTATCCGCGGATGATCACACTCTCCGATGACCTCGGGCACCTTTCCTATCTCGTCACCGGCGACGGGCCGCCCGTCGTGCTCGTGCACGCCGGCATCGCCGACCACCACATGTGGGACGCGGTCGTGCCCGCCCTCGCGGAGCGGCACACCGTCATTCGCTACGACCTGCGCGGCTTCGGGGAGTCCGCTCCGCCCAGCGGCCCGTTCCGGGAGACCGACGACCTGCGCCGGCTGCTGGACCACCTCGGCCACGAGCGTGTCCGGCTCGTCGGCGCGTCCTGGGGCGGCCGCGTGGCCGTGGACTTCACCCTCACCCACCCGGACCGGGTCCACTCCCTCGCGGTGCTGGCCGCACCGTGGCCGGGATACGACTGGTCCGCCGAGATGATCGCGTATGACGCGGCCGAGACGCGGGCGCTGGCCGCCGGCGACCTGGAGGCGGCCGTCGCGACCAACCTGGACATGTGGGTGCGCGGACCGGCCCGCGCCTGGGAGGACGTCGCCACCGGGCTGGCCGACCGGCTCCGCGAGCCGATCCGTACGTCGCTGGTGAACCAGGACGTCGTCGGGGAGCACTCGCAGGGCGTGGTGCGGGGCGACCTGTCCGGCATCTGTGTCCCCACCCTGGTCGGGATCGGCACGCTCGACGTCGCCGACTTCCAGGACATCGGTCGCCGCTACGCCTCCGAGATCCCCGGCGCCGTCCTGATCGAGTTCCCCACCGCCGCCCACCTCATCGCGATGGACGCCCCCGCCGAACTCACGGCGGCACTGCTCCCGTTCCTGGCCCGCTAGGCCCTGTCGTCCTTGCGCCGGCCCGATCGGCCGGCGCAAGGACGGGGTTCCGGCGCTACTTCGTGTAGTAGCCGGCCACGTCGGCGATCAGATCGACCGCTCCCGCGTTGTTGTAGAAGCTGACCCTCCCGTTCACCACGGGGACGATCACGAGGTTCGGAATCGTCTGCCCGGTGGTGAAGTTGAGGTTCGACGCACTGGTCCGCGCCGTACCGTCCGGGAACACGGACACGTAGCTGTCCGTGGTCGGGTCGGTCGCCGTCACGTTCAGGACGACAGCCGTGACACCCGACGCCGGGATCCCCGCCGCACCCGCGACCTGCAGGGTCACCGTCCCGCCCTGGCCGACCTTGGCCTTGGGCACACCCTGGCCGGCCCGCGTGTCCATCAACCGGGCCGGCGTGACCGGCTTGTACGAGGAACCGGAGCCGTCCGTGGTGTAGTAGCCCGCCACATCGGCGATCAGGTCCACCGAACCGGCGTTGTTGTAGAAGGCGACCTTCCCGTTCACCACGGGGACGATGACCAGGTTCGGAATCGTCTGCCCCGCCGTGAAGTTGAGGTTCGACGCACTGGTCCGCGCCGTACCGTCCGGGAACACCGACACGTAGCTGCCCGTGGTCGGGTCGGTCGCCGTCACGTTCAGGACGACAGCCGTGACACCCGACGCCGGAATGCCCGCCGCACCCGCGACCTGCAAGGTCACCGTCCCGCCCTGGCCCACCTTCGCCTTCGGCACACCCAGCCCGCTGCGCGTGTCCATCAGCCGCGTCGGGGTGACCGGCCTGTACGTGCCCAGGCCCGAGACCGCAGGCGGCGTCACCGTCAGCGTGCCCGCCGCGTACTGGTGGTTCAGCGCGCTCACGCTGATGTTC
Organism: Streptomyces yangpuensis; assembly: GCF_001005295.1. Taxonomy (GTDB): domain Bacteria; phylum Actinomycetota; class Actinomycetes; order Streptomycetales; family Streptomycetaceae; genus Streptomyces; species Streptomyces yangpuensis. The sequence continues at coordinate 11,708 of NZ_LBMK01000006.1, forward strand.
CAGTTGCCCGCGGGAGCCGTGCGCAGGTCCACGGTCGCCTTCAGGGTGCGGGCGTCGTCGGAGACCGAGACGGTCTTGGCCGTCAGCGTCGCCGGTCCTCCGGTCAGGTTGACGGTGGTGCTCATGCCCAGCGCCGTGCCCTGCACGGTGAGGGTGGCGACCGTACCGCTCTGCACGGTGGTCGGCGTGACCGTCCCGACGGTCACCTCCTCCGATCCGCACGGCGCGGAGGTGCAGACGAGCTCGGCGCGGTAGGCCGTGCGCTCCGTCCGGTCCGGCAGCGCGAGGACGTACAGGCTCTGGTCGGAGCCCTGGCAGTCGTACGAGGGCGACCTGCCCATGCAGAGGTCGGTCCCGGCCTTGCTGTACAGCAGGGGCCGCGGGGTGTGCATCCCGCCGTCCGTGGCGGCGATGTCGGCCCTGAACCGGTCGCCCGAGACGCTCGGCAGGACGGCGCACACGCCGGTCCGCTCCTCGGACAGCGTGCCGGTCAGCGGACCGTACCCGTACGCGACCGACCCGACGCGCGGGCAGTCGGCGGCGGGCCCGGCGGCCGTGGCGATCCGCCAGGCGTCGAGGCGGTAGGAAGCAGGCAGGGACCAGCTCTCGGGAGCCTGGGTGACGACCTGGTAGCCGGTGGACCCGGTGGGCGTGCACGCCCAGGTCCGCGGATGGCAGGCGATGCCACCGGCGTTGTTCATGATCAGCATGTTCGTGCTGTCGTGGGCGTCCCGGACGTCAACGTGCAGCCGGTCCGTGGCGGCGGCCGTGGTGATCCGGTGGCAGCGCAGGGTGCCGCTCTGGCCGGACGTCCCGGTCGTCGCCGGAGCTCCGACCGTCGTGGCCGCGGAGATGACGCAGCCGCGGGCCGTGGCGGTGACGTCACGGCGGTCCAGGGTGTGGCCGCGCGGCACGTCCTGGCCCTCCAGGAGCACGGTGTAGGCCTTGCCCTCGGTGAAGGAGCAGCTGGTGAGGCCGTCGGTCCGGAGCTGCTGGCCCGGGGTGGGGTGGGTGTAGCAGGAAGGCCCGTTGCCGTCGGTGTCGATCATGGTGATCGCGTAGTCCGGGAACAGGTCCGCGTCGTCCGGAAGGCTGTAGCGGACCCGGAGGAGCTCGGAGGTGGAGTGCGCGTCGGCCGGGATCGTCAGGCAGTGTGAGAAGACGCCGTTGCCGGTCTCCAGGCGCACCGTCCCCGAGTCGTCGGCGAAGGTCCCTGCGGGCAGGGTCTGACAGTCCTTCTGGAGGACGTCCGTACGGACGAAGTGGACGCCGTACGGACCGGTGGCCTCGGTGTCGTCGGCGCGCACCAGCGCGCGGAAGGGTGCCGTTCCGGTCAGTGCGCACTCGCCCCGCACCAGATCACCGGCGGTGCACTGCGCGGTGCCGTTCCGGTCGGCCACCTCGACCTGGACCGTCGGGCCCGCGCCGCCGCGGGAGGTGAGGGCGGCGATCCGGGCGCCCTGCGGGCTCGGCAGTTCCAGGCAGTGCGTCTGCCCGGGCGCGGTGAACGTGCCCGCGTACCGTCCCTCGGTGACGGCGACGCAGTCCTCGGCGACCGGTGCGGCCTGAGCGGTGCCCACCGGCAGGAGCAGTGCTGCGAGGACGCCGAGCAAGCTCGTCAAAACGGTGGAAACCAGGCGTCTTTCGGACGCCGATGCGGTTGTCATGGACCCCCCATGGTGATGTGCGACGAGTGATCGTCGCACATCCGTACGGGGTCGGCGCGACCGATATCCGTGTGCCCCGCCACCGCCCCGTCCGGCCGGGTCCGGTCAGGCCGGGACCAGGTCGCGCAGGGGCCAGGCGGTGTCGATCACCGCGTCCGGGGTGCCCTGGCGGCGCAGGTAGGACTGGAAGTCCCGGGCCCAGCGGGCGTGCCAGGTGCCCTGCTGCGCGTGCAGGTCGGCCGGGGTCAGAGCGGCCACCCGCGGGTGCCGCTCGGCTATCGCGCGGGCCACATGGACTGCGGCCAGCGCGTCCGCACCCGCGTCGTGCGCCTCCTCCAGCGTGACCCCGTACACCCCGCAGACGGCCTCCAGGGTCCGCTTGCCACGCCGGAAGCGGTCCACGGCCCGGTCGATGGTCAGCGGGTCGACCACCGGGCCGGTCCGCGCCCCGCCCAGCCGGTCGGCCAGCGAGGGCAGCCCGTGCCGGGCCAGTTCGGCGCTCAGCAGCGTGAGGTCGAAGGCGGCGTTGTACGCGACGACCACCGCCCCCGTACGCCAGTGCGCGACCAGCGCCTGCGCGACCTCGTCGGCGACCTCCCGCACCGGGCGGCCCTCCGCGACGGCCCGCTCCGTGCTGATCCCGTGGATGGCCGAGGCCCCTTCCGGAATCGGTATCCCCGGATCCGCGAGCCAGCCGCGCCGCTCGTGCACCGCACCGCCGCGCACCTCGACCACGGCCGCCGTCACGATCCTCGACTCCCCCGGCTCCGTGCCGGTCGTCTCCAGGTCGAACCCGATCAGTACCCGGCCGTGCCAGCCCCCCGTACCGTGCTGCTCCTCCACCCCGTGTCCTTCCCCCGTACACCTTCGGTCAACGGGTTTCAGCCTGCCACGGGCCACTGACAAGCCCGGCGACGCCCCCTCCCGGGAGGCTCACGACACCGGGCGGGAGTCCTCCCACATCGACTCGAACTCCTCCCGGTAGGTCGCGAACAGTCCGTGGTCCGCGTCCTTGGGCACCCCGCGTCCGCCGCCCCGCAGCACCAGTACCGGCGATTCCATCCCCCGCGCCCGCCTCAGGTACGACTGGACCACCGCGATCCCCGAGGACTGCCCCTCCACCAGGTAGGCGGTGAAGCGGGGCGTCTCGTCGAAGACGTGGATCTCGAAGCGCGAGGGGTCCCGCAGCCCCGCCCGGACCCGTCGCACGTGCAGGATGTTCATCTCCACCGAGCGGCTCAGCTCGCCCTTGCGCAGCCCCAGCTCCCGCTCGCGGCGTTTGACCGCGCTGCTCGCCGGGTTGAGGAAGAGCAGCCGCACCCGGCAGCCCGCCTCCGTCAGCCGGACGAGTCTTCGCCCGGAGAAGTTCTGCACGAGCAGGTTGAGACCTATGCCGATGGCGTCGAGCCGCCGCGCGCCCCCGAAGAGGTCCTCCGCCGGCAGATTGCGCTGGAGCCGGACCCGGTCCGGGTGGACCGAGACGACGTCCGCGTACCGGTCGCCCACCAGGTCCTCGACGGCGTCGATCGGCAGCCGGTCCGCGGCGGGGCTGCCGGAGCCGCCGCCCAGCACCTCCAGCAGCCGTGCCGAGGCCCGCTCCGCCTGCTCCAGCACGGGCCGCGACAGCGCCCGGTTGCGGGAGACGACGTTGCGGGTGACCTCCAGCTCGTCCAGGGCCAGCTCGATCTCGCGCCGGTCGTCGAAGTACGGCTCGAAGCACGGCCAGTGCTGGACCATCAGCTCCCGCAGCTGCGGCAGGGTCAGGAAGCTCAGCACGTTGTCGTCGGCGGAGTCGAGCAGGTAGCCCTTGCGCCGGCTGACCTCGCGCACGGCCACCGCCCGCTGCACCCACTCCTGCCCGGCGGGCCCGGCGGCCGCGACGACCCAGTCGTCCCCGCCGTGCACCGGTTCGTAGATCGGCCGCAGCACCGCGCCGACCACCGACCGCAGCCGCTGTTCGATCAGGTTCAGCCAGATGTACGCCCGGCCGGCCCGCTGCGCCCGCGTACGGACCTCGCTCCAGGCCTCCGCACCCCAGTCCAGCTCGGCGCCGGCCCCCGCGCTCCCGGCCTCCTCCGGCCCGCCCGCCAGGGAGACCGTCCCCGCCGGGATCCCCGTCGGCGCCCCGCCGGGGGCACCTCCTGGGGCGTCCGCCGGGCCACCCTCGTGACTGCTGTCACCAGGGGGCAGCTCCAGACCTCCCGAGCTCACCCGTGCACCGCCTTCTGCGTCTGGACGCCCGTCTCCAGTGATCACGGAAGGGTATCCCGCGCGTGCGGCCCGGTGCAGCCCGATGGTGCTTACGAAGGCCGTCCGTCGACCCATTATCGGATGCACGGACAGTCCGCTGACCCGCATATCAGCTCTGCGGGTCACCCGGTAGGACCACTCCCAAGTCCGCGCGTGAGGGCCCTCTTTCGGGGAAGATCTGGCAGTGACGCTGTCCATGCCGGATCATCCGGGACGTCTTTCGACACCGAGGGAAGAGTCGTTGTCTATGCAGGTCTGGCCGGGACAGGCGTATCCCCTCGGCGCCACGTACGACGGCGCCGGAACGAACTTCGCGGTCTACTCCGAGGCCGCCCGCCGCATCGAGCTGTGCCTCCTCCACGACGACGGGTCGGAGACCGCCGTCGAACTGCGCGAGACGGACGCCTTCGTCCGCCACGCCTACCTGCCCGGCATCATGCCGGGCCAGCGCTACGGCTTCCGCGTGCACGGCCCGTACGAGCCCGAACGCGGCCGGCGGTGCAACGCGGCGAAACTGCTGCTGGACCCGTACGCGCGGGCGATCAGCGGCCGGGTGAACTGGAACGAGGCGGTGTACGGCTACCACTTCGGCCGGCCCGACTCCCGCAACGACCTGGACTCCGCCCCGCACACCATGACCTCGGTGGTGGTGAACCCGTACTTCGACTGGGCCAACGACCGGCCGCCGCGCCACGAGTACCACCACACCGTGCTGTACGAGGCCCACGTCAAGGGCCTGACCATGCGCCACCCCGACCTGCCCGAGGAACTGCGCGGCACCTACGGGGCGCTCGCACACCCGGCGGTCATCGGCCACCTCGCCAAGCTCGGGGTCACGGCGCTGGAGCTGATGCCGGTGCACCAGTTCGTCAACGACCACCGGCTGGTCAACGACGGGCTGAGCAACTACTGGGGCTACAACACGATCGGCTTCTTCGCCCCGCACAACGGCTACGCCTCGGGCGACCGCGGCCAGCAGGTGCTGGAGTTCAAGTCCGCCGTGCGGGCCCTGCACGAGGCCGGGATCGAGGTGATCCTCGACGTGGTCTACAACCACACCGCCGAGGGCAACCACCTGGGCCCGACGCTGTCCTTCCGGGGGCTCGACAACGCCTCGTACTACCGGCTCTCGGACGATCCGCGGCACTACATGGACACCACGGGCACCGGGAACTCGCTGCTGATGCGGTCCCCGCACGTACTCCAGCTGATCATGGACTCGCTGCGCTACTGGGTCACCGAGATGCACGTGGACGGCTTCCGCTTCGATCTCGCGGCGACGCTGGCCCGCCAGTTCCACGAGGTGGACCGGCTGTCGTCGTTCTTCGACCTCGTCCAGCAGGACCCGGTGGTCAGCCAGGTGAAGCTGATCGCCGAGCCGTGGGACCTCGGCGAGGGCGGCTACCAGGTCGGCAACTTCCCGCCGCTGTGGACGGAGTGGAACGGCAAGTACCGCGACACCGTACGGGACCTGTGGCGGGGGCAGCCGCGCACGCTCGCGGAGTTCGCCGGGCGGCTGACCGGGTCCTCGGACCTGTACCAGGACGACGGGCGGCGCCCGCTGGCCTCCATCAACTTCACGACCTGCCACGACGGCTTCACCCTGAACGACCTCGTCTCGTACGACGAGAAGCACAACGAGGCCAACCGCGAGGGCAACCGGGACGGCGAGAGCCACAACCGGTCCTGGAACTGCGGGGTGGAGGGCCCGACCGGGGATCCGGAGATCACGGCGCTGCGCGAGCGCCAGATGCGCAACTTCACGGCGACCCTGCTGCTGTCGCAGGGGGTGCCGATGCTCAGCCACGGCGACGAGTTCGGCCGCACCCAGGGCGGCAACAACAACGCCTACTGCCAGGACAACGAACTGTCGTGGGTGAGCTGGCCCGAGCCCGGGAAACCGGCCCCTTCCCTGCTGGAGTTCACCCGCCGGATGGTGTGGCTGCGCCGCGACCACCCGGTCTTCCGGCGGCGCCGGTTCTTCCACGGCCGGCCGGTGGAGGGCACGCACGACGAGCTCTCCGACATCGCCTGGTTCACCCCGCACGGGGAGGAGATGCGGGCGCGGGACTGGCAGGCGCAGCACGCCCGGGCGCTGACCGTGTTCCTCAACGGGGAGGCGATCTCCGAGCCGGGCAGCCGCGGGGAGCGGATCACCGACGACTCGTTCCTGCTGATGTTCAACGCCGGTGCGGAGCCGCAGGAGTTCACCGTTCCGGCGGGGCACGGCGCGCAGTGGCGGCTGGTGGTGGACACCGCCCGGGCGGACGTACTGCCACCCGGCACCGGGCCGCAGTACGCGGCCGGCGACCGGGTGGCGCTGACGGGACGGTGTCTGGTGGTGCTTCAGCGGCCCGCGTAGGCGGGGTCCGGGGCCGGCCGCCGGCCCGGTCCGGTGTCCTGGCCGGGCTGCGGGGCGGGCCCGGCGTCCGGCTCGCCCCGCCGGCCCGGCTCGGCATCCGGCCCGGCGTCCGGCTCGTCCCGCCGGCCCGGCTCGGCGGCGGGCTCGGCTGCCGTTCCGGCGCCCGGCTCGGCGGGCGGGGCGGGGGAGGTACGGGCGGCGGGTACGGGGGTGGCGAGGGCCAGGGTGAGGCAGAGCCCGGCCGCCGCCACGGCCACGGCGAACGCCGCGCTCGGGCCGTACCGCTCGGCGAGGCGCCCGGCGACCACGAGCGCGGCGGCCTGCCCGGCCACCAGGCTGCTGGCGGCGAAGGCCATGGCGGTGGCGAGCCGGTCCAGTTCCACGGCCCGCTCGGTCAGCGCGAACGCGGTGATCAGGTGGGGTGCGTAGGCGGCCCCGAGGACGGTGACGACCGCGTACAGCGGCCACAGGCCGTCGGTGACCAGCAGGGGCGCGGAGAGCACGAGGGCGGCGCCCGTGGCGACCTGCCAGCGCAGCCGCAGGCCGAAGCGGGCGGGCAGCGCGCCGAGCGCCAGGCCGACGGCGGCGCTGACGACACCCATCGCGGAGTAGACGACGGCGGCCTGGTCCGGGACGCCGAGACGGATGGTGAGCGCGGTGATGCCGGCCTGGCAGGCGCCGAACATCACGCCCTGGAGCGCGAGGGAGACCCGTACCGCGTGGACCACCGCGGGCGGCCGGACCCGGCTTCCGGCGCGCCGTTCGCGCGCCGGTGATCCGGCGGTGGCGGAGGCGGTCGGGTGCAGGGCGAAGGCACCGCCGAAGACGGCGACGAGGCCGGCCGCCCCGGCCAGGGCGAGGGCCGGGTGTGCGATCAGCGCGGCGAGCCCGACCAGGGCGGGCCCGAAGACGAAGGAGACCTCGTCCAGGGTGCCCTCCAGCGCGTGGACGGCGCCCACGACGCCCTCGTCGGCCCCGGCACGGCGGGCCAGGGCGACGGAGCGGGTCCGGGCGAGCGGTCCGATCAGCGGCACGGAGGCACCGGTGACGGCGCCGATCGCGGCGAGCGGGAGGGTCGCGAGATGGGTGAGCGCACCGGCGACGAGGGCGGCGGTGGCGACGGCGTTGACGGCGGCGGCGACCAGGACGACGGGCCGCTGCCCGTGCCGGTCGGCGAGCCGGCCGAGGACGGGTCCGAAGAGGACCTGGCCGAGGGAGAGGGTGCCGCCGACGATGCCCGCGGTGGTCAGGGAGCCGCTGGTCTGGGCGACCAGCAGGAAGCTCCCGAACTGGGACATCGCGACTGGCAGGCGGGCGAGGAAGGAGACGAGCGGAAGGAGGGGCCCGGTCAGGGCGATGACTCTTCGATACGTGGTGACGGTTCCGAGCACTTGATCGACACTAACCCGGCGCAGTCACTCGGATGCATTGGGTCATGGCACGGAATCCGGCAGGTTGGGTACGTACGTTCTCATGAGCCAGCCGCAACCGACCCCCGCATCGGAATCCGATCTTCCGAAACCCGTCACTCCGGCGTCGACCTACCGCCTCCAACTGCGCCCGGAATTCCCCTTCGCGGCGGCCGAGGCGACCGTGCCGTACCTCGCCTCGCTCGGCGTGTCGCACCTGCACCTCTCCCCCGTCCTGGAGGCGGCGCCCGGATCGACCCACGGGTACGACGTCACCGACCACTCGCGCGTACGGGCCGAGCTCGGCGGCGAGCCCGGACTGCGGGCGCTGGCCTCGACGGCCCGGGCGCACGGCCTCGGCCTGGTCCTCGACATCGTGCCCAACCACATGGCGGTACCGACACCGCTGCGGCTCAACCGGCCGCTGTGGGAGGTGCTGCGGGATGGGCCCGGTTCGCCGTACGCGCGCTGGTTCGACATCGACTGGGAGGCCGGCGGCGGACAGCTGGTGCTCCCGCTGCTCCCGGGGCCGGCGGAATCCTGCGACCTGCGGGTCGAGGGCGGGGTGCTGCGCCACGGGGAGCAGGAGTTCCCGCTGCGGGAGGGGACCGAGGAGCTGGCCCTGCCGGAGCTGCTGGCCGCGCAGTGGTACCGGCCCGCCTGGTGGCGGGAGACCGCGACCGCGCTCAACTACCGGCGTTTCTTCACCATTTCGGAGCTGATCGGGGTCCGGGTGGAGGAACCGGAGGTGTTCACGGCCACCCACGCGAAGGTGCTGGAGCTGGTCCGCGACGGCGTCACGCAGGGGCTGCGGATCGACCACGTGGACGGCCTGGCCGACCCGGAGGAGTACCTGGGCCGGCTCCGGGCCGCGGCGGGGGACGGCTGCTGGGTGGTGGTGGAGAAGATCCTGGCCCGCCACGAGCGGCTGCCGGCCGGATGGCCGGTGGCGGGGACCACCGGGTACGACGCGCTGCACCGGGTCGACGGGGTGTTCACCGATCCCGCGGGCGCCGCGGAGCTGGCGGACCGGTACGGGGAGTCGACCGGGCTGCCGCAGTGGGCGGAGACGGCCCGGGCGTGTGCGCGGGAGGTGCTGACCGGCGACCTGGCGGCCGAGCTGGGGGCGCTGGAGCGCCGGGCCGGCGGGGAACTGGCTGCGGCGGTGCGCGAGTTGCTGATCGCCTTCCCGGTCTACCGGCCCTATCCCGGCGAGCCGGAGCTGCCGCCGCAGGCGCTGGAGCGGGCGGCCGAGCTGGCCGGTCCGGTCGCGGTGGCCGGCGTACGGGAGCTGCTGCTGCGGGACCCGGCGTTCGCCGCCCGGTTCGCCCAGACCTCGGCGGCCCTGCGTGCCAAGTCCCTGGAGGACCGGGCCTTCTACCGGTACGCGCCGCTGCTGTCGGCCACCGAGGTGGGCGGGGAGCCGGGGCGTCCCGCGGTGTCGCCCGAGGAGTTCCACGCGTACTGCGCCGCCCTGGCCCGGGACTGGCCCGGGACCGGCACGGTGCTGTCCACGCACGACACCAAGCGCAGCGCGGACGTCCGGGCCCGGATCTCGGCGCTGTCGCAGGCTCCGGAGCTGATGGACGGGGAGGACGCGTCGCCGGACCCCCACCTGGCCTGGGTGGCCCGGCAGACCGCGCTGGGGCTCGGCCGGGCCCCCGAGGCGGTGCCGCGTCTGGCCGACGCGCTGCTCAAGGGGGCCCGTGAGGCGGCCCTGCACACCAGCTGGACCGACCGGAACGAGGAGTACGAGACGGGCGTACCCGGCTATGCCCCCGCCCCGCTCGACCTCCCGCCGGACCTCGCGGAGGCGGCCCGCGCCAACCTGCTCGGCATGGCGCTGCTGCACCTCGCGATGCCGGGGGTCCCGGAGGTCTACCAGGGCGCGGAGACCGAGTACCGGGCCCTGGTGGACCCGGACAACCGGCGCCCGGCGCACTTCCCGCGCGGCGCGCTGGCCCGGCTGGACGCCGGTGCCGCCCCGGACGGCCCGGCCGAGGAGAAGCTGGCCCTCACGGCGGCGCTGCTGCGGCTGCGCCGCGCCCGGCCGGAGCTCTTCCGCGGCTACGCCCCCGTCGCGGCCCGGGGCCCGGCGGCCGGCCATCTGGTGGCCTTCACCCGGGCCCCGGGCCTGCTGGTGGCGGCCACCCGGCTGTCCCACCGGCTGGCGGCGTCGGGCGGCTGGCGCGGCACCCGGCTGGACCTGCCGCCCGGCACGTGGGCCCCTGCGCTCCCTTCCGCCTCCGATTCGAAATCCCTTGCACAGCACAGTAGTTCGGTTGATGTGGCCGTGCTGCTGGCCGGCCGTCCGGTGGGGGTGTGGCTGCGCCGCTGAACCCCTGCGCCGGGCCCTGCCGGACGCTAGGCTTCCTCCCACCCGAGCCGCACGGCCTGCGCGACCGGGTGGAGGGGGCGAGTGCATGGAGGCCGAGAACCCCGGGGTGCTCCAGCAGCGGTACTGGCTGGGCGAGGCCTGGGAGGAGCACGAAGGAACCGTCTTCTGGTCCGCCTTCGACCAGAAGGACCGGGGGGAGGTGTTCATCCAGCAACTGCGGCCGCTGGCCGAGCCGTCGAGGGCCGCGCCGCTGTCGGCGGCGTTCCAGGGCCGGGCGGCGGTGGCCGTGCCCCGCCCGCCGGCGGAGAAGGGCGGGACGGAGCCGTTGAAGGCGGCGGGCAAGACGCCTGCGAGCAAGGACCTGGTCGCCGTACCGGGTGATCTGCTGCGGCAGGTCCAGCGGGTCGCCTCACCGCGCACACCCCATCTCCTCGCCGTGCACGACGTGTTCGAGCACGACGGGTCCGTCTGGGTCGTCATGGATCCCGTCCAGCCTTTCTCCCTGCGCCGATTACTGAGGGAACAGGGCAAACTCGGCGGCGCGGGGGCCGCGTACCTCGGGGTGGAGATGGCGGCCGCCCTCCAGGAGATGCACGACGCGGGCATCGCGCACGGCCGGTTCGACCCCCGCAACGTGTTCTTCCGCGACGACCGCACCCTGGCCCTCGCCGGCTACGGAACGGCCCCCTCGCCGCACGACGGACAGGGGCCCTGGATCCGGCCCTGGCGGCCCGACTCCCGCTACACCGCGCCCGAACTGGCCCGGCGGACGGCCGACCGGCCTCCGTCCCCGACCCGCTCCGGGGACCTGTGGGCCCTCGGGATGGTCCTCTACGAGATCCTGATGGGCAGCCGCAGCCTCCTGTACGGGCCGCTGCGCAGGTTCCGCTGGATCCGGAAGGTGCACGACGCCCGCCCTCCCCGGGTTCCCGGCGAGGCCGAGCTCACCCTGCTGCTGGAGGTCCTGCTCTCCCCGCACCCCGGCGCCCGCACCTCCGCCGGTCCGGCCGTGGTCTCGCTGCGCCGGCTCGCCGAACAGCACGAACCCGTGCCCGGCGGGCACTGGGCCGTCGCGAACCGGCCTCCCCGCTCCTTCTGGGAGTACCTGCGGGAGCAGCTGGTGCACCTGTTCACCACCGCCACCAGCCGCGCCATGGCGGCCTTCCTGACGGGTGTGCTGGTCACCCTGGTCACGCTCTTCGGCTGGCACCTGGTGAGCCGCCCCTCCGCCCCGGACCCGCTGACAGCCGTCCTGTCCGGGGCCGTGTTCGGTGCCGCCTACGGGACGGTCCGGGTGCTGCTGATGGCGAGCTGGCACGGTCTGGCTCTGCTGCGCGGCACACCCGCACCGGATCCCGGGACGCAGGCGGCACCCCGGCCGCCCGCCGTCACCGCCGCGCCGTCCGGCGGGGCGGAGGCGGCGGAGGCCGAAGCCGAGGCCGCCGCGGCCGCGGCCGCGATGCAGGCCCGTCGGCTCCGGCTGCCGGCGTGCACCCCCCGGCTGACCCTGCTCGACGCCCCCGCGCACGTGGGCCGCGCCGTCCGGCTGGAGTTCGCCCTCGACGTTCCCGCCGGTCACCCCTGGCACCGGTCCTCCGGGGACACCCGGGCCCCCGCCGAGCTGATGCTGGTGGCGTCACCGCGCGGAGCCGGCTCGACCCTCGTACCGCCGTGCGCGGACTACCGCGTACAGGCTCCCGGAGCGGAGCCCGCGGCCTTCACGTTCACCGCGCACACTCCGGGGCGGCACCGGCTGCGGATCACCGTCTACGACCGCGCGCTCGGCGTGGTGCTGCAGGAACTCGACGCCACCCTGGACGCCGTGGAGCCCGCCCTCCTCGGCTCCGCCCCGCACGAAGGACCGGAGTTCTGAACCGTTGAACGTCCAGCTCGCCCTGTCCGCCCCGCAGGACCCCAGCCGCGGCTACCGGCTGCTCGCGGAACCCCCGGCCTGTGGAAAGCGGCACCTGACCGTCTGCATCCGCACCCCATCCGACACGGTGACCACCCTCTGTCTGTGGGGCGACCCCGAGGTCCTGCCACAGCCCCGCACCGGCTCGTACTACGCGAAGCTGGAGACCGGCGCGGAGGAGCTCAGGACGCTGTCGGCGCGCCTCATATCCCGCTGGCAGGAGTTCGTCGCCTACCAGCCGTCCCGGCAGCGGGGGCCGCTCGATGTCCTGCCGCACACCAACCTGGCCGATCTCAGCGCCCGTTCGTCCGTGGAGGTGCTGGCCCAGGTGGCCGATCTGGCCGAGGAGGGCGAGTACCTGCTCGACGAGCTCCTCGCCGGAGAGGGCCGCGAACTCGCCGAGGTGCGGCGCCGCCTGATGGATCTGCTCGGGCGCCAGGACCTGCGGATCCGCTTCGACTCCGATCTCGACCTGCCCTGGCCGCTGCTGGCCGTCGGCGCCGGTCACACCGCCGGCATACCCGGCGAGGAGGCCCCGGCGGACCCCTTCGCCACGTTCCTGGGCCACCGGCACGAGATCGAGGCGCTCTCGGGTGTCTATCCGACCGCGTACTGGTACGAGTCCACCCGTACCCGCCCCGCCTCCAGCGCGTGGACGGACGAGGAACTGACGGGAACCCTGCTCGCGGGCGAGGTCATCGAGCTGCTCGGCGACCGCACGAAGCTGGTGGAGCGCTTCCACGGCAGCGAGCTGCTGGCGACGCTGCACCAGCCGGTCGTCGACCACGACCTGATGTACTTCTACTGCCATGGCGAATACGTCCGGCAGGGGGACCGGACCTGGCAGGCCCTGCGCCTGAGTGATGCCCTCCCGATCGACGCCTCGATCGTGGACCGGTACCGCAAGCGGCACACCGAGGCCAACGCCCGGGAGGGCACGCTCTGCCTCTTCCACCCCATGATCCTGCTCAACGTGTGCTTCGCCGGGGCCCCGGCCACCGCGGGCTACGCCGGTATCGCCGCGGCCCTGGTCAAGCACGGCGCCCTCGGTGTTCTGGCCCCGTCCATCGCCATGCCGCAGGTCTTCGGGGCCGCGTTCGCCCTGCGCTTCCTGACCTTCTACATGATCGAGGGCCTGCCCGCCGGGCGGGCCGTGCTGGAGGCCGTGCGCTGGTTCGCCAAGGAATACCGCAATCCGCTGGCGCTGACCTACGGCCTCGTCTGCGGGATGGACAGCCGTCTGCCCGCTTCCCAGGAAGGACCGACGCGTTCATGAGCACACGACGCCCGCGCCGCGTGGCCACGCGGCGACCGGTACGGCCCGCGGCCCCGGCGCCGGACGCCCTGACCACCGTGGACCTCGACGAGGAAGGGTGGCTGCTGTCCGCGGCCACGGGGCGGCCGGTGCGCGCCGACCGGCTCACCCGGTACCTGGCCGAGCGGCTCGTGCCGCCGGCCCGGGCCACCGACATCATCGTGTACGTGCACGGCTGGCGTACGGGCCCGGACTCGGCCGTGCGCTCGGCGCAGCGGCTGCTCGCCCTCATGGACCGTCAGCGCGCGGCCCGCGCGGCGCTCTATCCGGGCCTGCGCGAACGCTACGCGCCGTGGACGGTCGTGGTGCGCTGGCCCTCTTCATCGCTGGCCTACGGGAAGATCCGCAAGCGGGCCCACGCGATGAGCGCCCCGGGCACCGGATACGCCCCGCACGTCCTGGGTCACCTGCTGGGCTATCTGCACACCGAGCGGGGCGATCCGGCGGACCGGACCCTGCGCACCCGGGGCGGCCAGTACCTGCACCTGGTCGGCCACTCCTTCGGCGGCCGCTTCCTGTGCGAGGCGGTGGGCCGGGCCGCGGACACCGGAAAGGGCGGGACGCTGGGCTGGAGCACCACCGCCCATCCGTCGCGCCCGTTCACCGTCGACACGCTGACGGTCTTCCAGATGGCCGCCCCCACAGAGGCCTTCACGTCGCTGTTCGAGCGGTTGCGCCCCGGGCCGCTGGGGCACACCTCGCCGGTGGGCGGGCCGATGGTCTTCACCCACTCGCGCCACGACCGGGCGACCGGATTCTGGCACCTGGTGCGCGAGCGCAAGCCCGGCATCGGGCACTCCGGCATGCGTCTGTCCCGGGCGGGCGCGGGACTCGCGCCCAACGACGTATGGACCACCCGGCTGCTGCGCGCCGACACCCCCTACCCGCTCACGTCGCTGGACCACGCCTTCGTGAACGTCGACGCGAGCTGGCGCTACCGCAGCACCCGGATCAACCCGGTCGGCGCGCATTCCGACTTCTACCATCCCGAGACGGCGCATCTGCTGCTCAGCCTGGCCGACCACTCCCGTCCCGCCCGGCCGTAGTGCCCGCCGCCCTGGTTCCGGGGCGTCCCGGGGACGGGGCGTCCCGGGGACGGGGCGGCACAGCCTTGGCCAGGGATTTCGCCGGATCTCGGGGGAACTGCGGGGGCCGTACAGCAGTAGGCGGCGGGCCCGGCGGGCATGGCATCCCTTGTGACTCTCCTCCGTGACATGTGCTACCCCACTCCGCAGGAACTCGGGCTGGCCGCCCGAGCTCTGGCGGACGAACACCCCGGCGAGGTCCGGCTCCGCCAGGCCGGCACCTCCCGGTCCGGCCGGCCGATATGGGTCCTGTCCGTAGCCGCGACGCCCCCGGCGGGCCCGGCCGGCACGCGCGTCCCGGCCGACGGGGGCGACCCGGACGGTGGCGCGGGCAGCCCGGACCCGGCGGACGGCGCGGACGGCCCCGGCGGGGGCGGGGGCGGGGGCGGGGGCGGCCGCAATGTCCTCGTCGTCGCCGGAGCGCACGCCAACGAGCCCGTCGGCGGGGCCACGGCGCTCTCGCTCGCCCGCCGGCTCCTGCGCGACCCGGCGCCGCGGGCCGGCTGCGGCTGGCACTTCCTGCTCTGCGCCGACCCGGACGGCGCGGCCCTGCACCGCACGCCCCGCCCGTACTCGCTGCTGGACTACCACCGGTACTTCTTCCGGCCACCCGGGCCCGAACAGCCCGAGTGGGCGCCCTCGTTACTGCCCGCGGACCGGCTGCCGCCGGAAACCCTCGCGCTCCTCGCGCTCATCGACGAGCTGCGGCCCGTCCTCCAGGTCTCCCTGCACGCCACCGACCTAGGCGGTTCCTGGGTGCAGCTCACGCGCGACATACCGGGCCTCGCCGAGCCGTTCGCCAAATCGGCCGCCGATCTGCGCATCCCGGTGGAGAACGGGGCCTCGGACGCCGCCGGCTGGCCCTCCCCCGGGCCCGGGATCTTCGTGATCCCGGAGCCGGGCAGCGAGGCCGCCGGAGCGTTCCACCCGGAGGACACCCGGCTGAGCACCTGGTACCACGCCCACCGCTACGACGGCACCACCGCGATCGTCGAAGTCCCCATGTGGGCCTCCGACCTGGTGGACGACCCGGCCCCGCACCCCGACCCGCGCGGCGCCCTGCGGATGCTCGCCGGGCGGCTCACGGCGGACGCCGCGCTCGTCGCCGAGGCCCGGGAGCGCGCCCGGAGCCGGGACCGGCCGGGGCCGGGTGCGCACGATGACCCGGCGGCGGCCCCGCTGCTGCGCGCGGTGGACTGGACGCTCGCGCTGATCCCCCGGATCGCCGTCGAGTGGACCGGCCCCGGCGCCCCCGCGGAGGCCACGGCGGCGTACATCGCCAGCATCGACGCCTTCGGGCGCCGGCTGTCGCTACGCGCGGCGGCGATGCTGCTGCGGGTCCTGCGCGCCGAGGGGCACCCGGCGGCGCCCGGCCTGGACCGGCTGGTCACCGGCTGGTGCGAGGAGTTCGCGGCCCGGTTCGGGGCCCGCTGGATCCCGGTGGCCACCCAGGTGGAGCACCAGTCCCGTACGGTCCTGGCCGCCTACGCGCGACTCGTGGCGGCCGGGCCCTCCACGGGCAGGGCGTAGCGGAGCTTGGGGTTCGCGGCGGCGCCGAGGCGGTCGTAGAAGCGGATCGCCCCCTCGTCGCCTCCGGCGGGGGCGGACCGGGGGACGGGGAGGGAGGGACGGAGGGAGGGGCGGAGGGGTACAGCCGGCGCCCGCCCGGCCCCCGGACTCAGCCGGCCGAGAGGCGGAAGGTCATGTTGCCGAAGGCGACCTGGTCGCCCTCGCGGACGACCGCGGAGCCGGTCACACGGCGGCCGTTGACGCTGGTGCCGTTGGTGGAGCCGAGGTCCTTGAGCACCCACACCCCGTCGCGCAGGCTCAGTTCCGCGTGCGTCCGGGAGACGGTCTCGTGGCTGAGGCGCAGCCCGTTGCCGGGGTCGCGGCCGATCCGCAGGGCCGCGGCGCTGGGGTGCGGCAGCAGCAGCTTGGGCAGCCGCTCGGCGTTCCAGGCGCGCCGGACACCGGCGGAGACCGCCGAGACGCGGCCGACCCAGCCGAACAGCTTGCGGGTCCACGGGCTTTCGGCGGCCTCCCGGGACTGGAGATCCGCGGTGAGGACCGCGAGGTCCTCGGAACGGCGGGCCACCAGGGCGAGTTCCATGCGGCGCAGGAAGGTGTCGTGGGACAGCTTGCCGAGGGCCGCGCCCTCCCTGAGCTGGCCCAGCGCACGGTCTCGCTCGGCGTCCGACAGCCGCGGCGCGGGGAAGGCAGGAAGTTCGAAACTCGACGTCACAGGGTGATTGTCGGCCCGTCGGGGGCAGAGTGTCCAGAACACCCCCGCCACGCCCGCAATGATGGGCACGATGAGCATGCTGGACACCGCCGACAGACGAGGGGGCCGCCCGTGCGGTTCGAGGTGTGGGCACCGCTGACGGGCCGGGTCGCCCTGCGACTCGACGACGCGACATACGACATGGCACGCGATCCGGACCGGGACGGCTGGTGGACCGTACAGACCCCGGCCGGGGACGGCAGCCGCTACGGCTTCCTCCTGGGCGGGGAAACCGTTCCGCGACCCGACCCGCGCGGCCGGCGGCTCCCGGACGGTCCCGACGGGCTGTCCGCCGTCGTCGACCTCGACGCCCTCGCCCCGCGGTCCGCCCCGCAGTCCGCCCGGTCCGTGCCGTCGACGCGCATCCCGCTCCAGGACGCGGTCCTGTACGAGCTCCACATCGGCACCTTCACCCCCGAGGGCACCTTCGACGCCGCCGCGGCCCGCCTCGGCCACCTCACCGCCCTCGGGGTCACGCACGTGGAGCTGATGCCGGTGTGCTCCTTCTCCGGCCGGCACGGCTGGGGGTACGACGGGGTCGCGCCCTGGTCCGTGCACGAGCCGTACGGCGGCCCGGCCGGCCTGGCCCGCTTCACGGCGGCCGCGCACGCGGCCGGGCTGGGCGTGGTCCTCGACGTCGTGCACAACCACCTCGGCCCCTCCGGCAACCACCTGCCCGCCTTCGGCCCGTACTTCACCGACACCCACCACACCCCGTGGGGCGCCGCGGTGAACCTGGACGCGCCGGGCTCCGACGAGGTGCGCGCGTACCTCATCGGCAGCGCGCTCGCCTGGCTGCGCGACTACGGCATCGACGGGCTGCGGCTCGACGCCGTCCACGCCCTGGCCGACGGGCGGGCGCTGACCTTCCTGGAGGAACTGTCCGCGGCCGTCGACGCGCTCGCCGCCGAGACCGGCCGGCCGCTGTTCCTGATCGCCGAGTCCGACCGGTGCGACCCACGCACCACCACCCCGCGCGCCGCCGGCGGCCCGGGGCTGCAGGCCCAGTGGAACGACGACTTCCACCATGCCCTGCACTGCGCGCTGACCGGCGAATCCCAGGCGTACTACGCCGACTTCGCCGAGGCCCCGCTGGCCGCCCTGGCCAAGACCCTGACCCGGGTCTTCTTCCACGACGGGACCTGGTCGTCCTTCCGGGGCCGCACGCACGGCCGCCCGGTGGACCATCGCCGGACCCCTGCCCACCGGTTCGTCGGCTACTCCCAGACCCACGACCAGATCGGCAACCGGGCGCTCGGCGACCGGCTCTCGGCCTCCCTCTCCCCCGGGCTGCTGGCCTGCGCGGCGGCGGTGACGCTGACCGGGCCCTTCGTCCCGATGCTGTTCATGGGCGAGGAGTGGGGCGCGCGCACCCCCTGGCAGTACTTCACCGACCACCCCGATCCGGAACTCGCCGAGGCGGTACGGTCCGGCCGGCGCCGGGAGTTCGCGGCGCACGGCTGGAAGGCCGAGGAGATCCCCGATCCGCAGGACCCGGCCACCCGGGACCGTTCCTGCCTGGACTGGTCGGAGTCCGAACAGCCGGTCCACGCCCGCCTGCTGGACTGGTACCGCACCCTGGTCGCACTCCGCCGCACCCACCCGGACCTGCGCGACCCGGACCTGGCGGCGGTCCGGGTCGCCCACGACGAGGAGCGGCGCTGGCTGACCTTCCGGCGGGGCGACGTACGGGTGGCGGTGAACCTGTCCGCCGAGCCGGTGACGATCGCGCTGGGCCGGGGCGGGGTGCGGGTGCTGGCGTCCTGGGAACCGCTCGGACACCCCGGGCCGGACGGGCGGATCCACCTGCCGGGCGAGTCGGCGGTGGTCCTCGGGCTCTGAGCGTCGCGGGGGCTACTCGACGACGGCGAGTTCGCGCGGGGCGTGGTTGAGGCGGCGCCCGCCGTCCTCGGTGACGGTCACGATGTCCTCGATGCGGACGCCGAAGCGGCCCGGCAGGTACACGCCGGGCTCCACGGAGAAGCACATGCCGGGCACCAGGGGCTGTTCCTCGCCCTCGACCATGTAGGGGGGCTCGTGGGTGGTGACGCCGATGCCGTGGCCGGTGCGGTGGATGAAGCGGTCGCCGTAGCCGAACTCGGTGATCACGGCCCGGGCCGCCCGGTCCACCTCCTGGCAGGCGACGCCGGGCCGGACGGCCGCCACGCCCGCCTGCTGGGCCTCGCGGACGATGTCGTGGACCCGCTGCTCCTCGGCGGTGGGCTTGCCGACGTGCACCGTACGGGAGATGTCTGAGCCGTAGCCGAAGCGCAGGCCGCCGAAGTCGAGGACGACCATGTCGCCGTGGCGGATGACGCGGTCGCCGGCCTCGTGGTGCGGGTTCGCGCCGTTGGGGCCGGAGCCGACGACGGTGAAGTCGACCTGGGAGTGTCCGTGCGTGCGCAGCAGGGCGGCCAGGTCGGCGGCGACGTCGCTCTCGCGGCGGCCGGCGAAGGGGAGGTGGAGGATCTGCGCGTAGGCGGCGTCCGCGGCGGCTCCCGCCGCGGCGAGGCGCTCCAGCTCCCGCGGGTCCTTCACGGCGCGGAGCATCGGCAGGCAGTCGGTGAGCGCCGCGTAGGAGGTGTTCGGCAACTCCCTCTGGAGGCCGAGGAGATGCAGGGACCAGGTGTTGTCGCTGACCCCGAAGCGGCCGCGGAAGTCCAGCAGTGGCGCGGTCACCGCGTACGGGTCCGTCCCGTCGGCCCAGTCCCGCAGGGTCAGCGCGCCCGCGCCGGGGGCGGAGGCCGCGTCGGGGGCTTCCAGGGCGGGCACGATCAGCACCGGGTCCTGGCCGGCGGCCAGCACGAGGAGGGTCAGCCGCTCGGTCTCGGCGGTGGGGCGGTATCCGGGGAGGTGGGTGAGGTCGGGGCCGGGGGCGATCAGCAGTCCGGCGAGCCCCGCGTCGGCGGCGCTCCGCGCGGCCGAGGCCATACGGGCGGCGTAGTCGGCCGCGGTGAAGGGGGTGGGGCCGGCGGCGTCGATGTCATCCGTCATACGGGGGATCCTGCCGTGAGCCGTGCCGCGAGGGCGGCGGCCGCGCCGGTCGGGGTGCCGGGCGAGAGCAGTTCCGTACGGTGTACCAGGCGCGGGCCGGACAGCGGTACGGCGACGCCCGCGCCGGCGGCCTCGGCGACGCGGCGCGGCAGGAGCGCGAGGCCGTGCCCGGCGGCGGCCAGGGCGCAGAGGGCGAGCAGGTCGGTGCCCTCGTAGCGGACGGCGGCACGGGCGGCGGTGAGCGGCAGGCCGACGCCGGGGGCGTCGATCCAGCGGGCGTCGGCGAGGTCGTCCAGCCGGACGGCGGCCCGGCCGGCCAAGGGGTGTCCGTCGGGCAGCAGCACGGCCAGCTCCTCCTCCCCCACCCCGGTCACGGTGAGCGGCGCCACGTCGGGCAGCCGCAGCGGGTCGCTGGGGGCGGCCGGTCCGTCGACCAGCCCGAGGTCGCAGCCGCCGGTGGCCACGGCGGCGGGCACCTCGGCCGGGGGCAGCACACGCAGGGTCACGCCGGTGGCGGGCAGGGCCGCGAGCAGCCGCGGACCCACGGCGAGCGGGGACACGGCGAGGGTGACGCGCCCGGGCGGGGCGGCGGCCAGGCGCAGTACGTCGGCCCGGGCGGCGTCGAGCCGCAGCAGGAGGGGGCCGGCGTGCTCCAGGAGCCGCACCCCGGCCGGGGTCGGTGCGACGGGGCGGCGGGTGAGGAGTTCCGCCCGCAGGTCCCCTTCCAGCGCGGCGATGTGCTGGGAGACGGCGGACTGGGTGTAGCCCAGCTCCCGGGCGGCGCCGGAGAAGGAGGAGAGCCGGGCCACGGTGACGAAGGTGCGGAGCAGGTGCGGATCCATGGCCATCAGGATCACTTATCGCAGGTGCACGGACAATCGTTGGCGCTGAAGTGGACGGCGGCCCCAGGATGATCCGCATGACCACCGCACGCACGGCTCCCACGGCTCCCACAGCTCACACGGCAGGCACCGCTCACACGGCGGACACGGCTCACACGGCGGACACGGCGCGCACCGCCGACGCCTCGGGGGTGGCGCGGATCGCCCTCGTCGGCGACCGCTCCCCGCACGTGACGTCCCACACCCGGATCCCGCTCCTCCTCGACGCCCTCGCCGCCCGCGACGGGCTCGTCCTCGACGCCTACTGGATCCCCACCGGCGACGCCGCGGCCGAGGCCGCCGCCGGGACCCTGGCCCGCTTCGACGCCGTGTGGGTGCTGCCGGGCAGCCCGTACGCCAGCGAGGCGGGGGCGCTGGCGGCGATCCGGGTGGCCCGTGAGGAGGGCATCCCCTTCCTCGGGACGTGCGGCGGCTTCCAGCACACGCTGCTGGAGTACGCCCGGTCGGTGTGCGGGCTGGACGACGTCGCGCACGCCGAGAGCGACCCCGGGGCGCGGGACCTGCTGATCGCCCCGCTCGCCTGCTCGCTCGTCGGCCACGAGGGCCTCGTGCGGGCCGAGCCCGGGTCGCTCGCCGAGGCCGCGCTCGGCGCGGAGCGGTCGATGGAGCGCTACCACTGCACCTACGGGCCGGCTCCCCGGCACCTGCCGGCCCTCACCGCGCACGGGCTGCGGCTGTCGGGGCACGACGAGGAGGGGCAGGCGCGTATCGCGGAGCTGCCCGGGCACCCGTTCTTCCTGGCCACGCTCTTCCAGCCGGAGCTCCAGGGGGACACGGCGCGGCCCCATCCGATCATCAGGGCCCTCGCCGAGGCGGCCGTCCGGCACGCCGCCGGCCGCCGCCGGGACGGGGTCGGGGCCAGGCTCGCCACCACCCCGGCCACGAGCCGGCCGGCCGGATAACGCGTCGCAGGACCACCCCGCAGATCGGCTATGCTGTGCTTGCACATCGAACGGGCGGTCCGCCGCCCTTCGTGGTGGGTGTAGCTCAGTTGGTAGAGCACCTGGTTGTGGTCCAGGTGGCCGCGGGTTCAAGTCCCGTCACTCACCCTGATACCCCTGGGGTACGAGGTTCTCGTACCCCAGGGGTTTTTTCGTCACGGCGTCGCTGGTCGCGCGACAGGGCCTGAAGGGCCTAGTCGCGGAGGAAGGCCTCCACCTCCGTGGCGAAGGCCACCGGGGTCTCGTGCGGCGGGTAGTGCCCCGAGCCGGCGAGGGTCACGATCCGGCAGTTCGGGTACCAGGCCTGCCATGTGGCCCTCATCACGTCGGCGGTGAGCGCCAGGTCGTACTCCCCGACCAGCACGAGCACCGGGACGGTGTTCCCCTTCACCGCGGCGGACAGGTCGAGGGACTGCCAGCTCGCGAGGTAGCCGGCGAAGGCCTCGGGCCGGGACACCTCCAGGGAGTGGTCGACCATCCGGTCGAGCCAGTGGCGGCTCGCCCGGTTGCCGGTGACGAGGTCGAGGATGAGGCGCCGGTTGCCGGGGCTCTCGGCGGCGCCGAAGAACAGCTCGTGGGTGGCGTCGTCCATCTCGTAGGGCGCGGCCGGCACAGGAGCCAGCCCGATCAGCTTCTCGATCCGCTCGGGGGTGCGGACGAGGACCTGCTGGGCGGCCTTGCCGCCCATGGAGTGGCCGAGCAGGGAGAAGGTGTCCCAGCCGAGCTCGTCGGCGAGTTCGAGGACGTCGTCGGCGATCTCGGCGAGGGTGTGGCGGCCGGGGACGTCCCGGCGTTCACCGTAACCGCGGTAGTCGAGGAAGGCGTAACTGAACCCTTCGGGGTCCAGGTGGTCCAGCACGGAGCCCCAGTTGGCGGAGGTGCCGAACCAGTCGTGCAGCACGATGACGCGGACGGGTCCGGTGCCGATCCGACGGTGGGCGATGGCCATGCGTTCTCCCTCGGTGACGGGCGTGGTGACAGCCGACGCCGTACGTCATGCCCAACGCGCCTACCATCACACCGTGAGGCCGACATCGCGCACGGACCGGCTGGTCATGGGGGACTTCTCGCGGCCGGACGGGGCCCGGCACCCCCATCACCCGCGGAGCTACGAGATCACCGACCCCGCCGAGGCCGCCGAGGTCCGGGCCGTCCGTGAACTCGGCCGCAGGCTCGCCGCCGAGGCCGGCGAGTACCTGTTCGACTGCTCGTGCGGGGACGACGACGGGACCCGCCACCCCACGCCCGAGTCGGGACGGCTGCTGGACCCGCTGTCCCCCGACGGGATCCCGGCCCGCCACCGGGCCCGCTGGGCGGTCGCGGCACCTGGTGCGCTGCGGGAGTACGCCGAGGCCCTGGCCGCGGGCGCCGAGGAGCCCGCGCCACCGGCCGGGGTGCCGCTGAGCGTGGCCTTCGGCTGGCTGGGCGCCGTACGGCAGGAGCCGCGCGACGCGGCGCGGCTGCTCGCCGAACGGGCTCCGATGCGGCTGCTGGCGGGGGCCGCGACGGCCGAACTGGCCTGGGCGGTACGGGAGTCGGACCGCGCCGGGCTGGAGGGCGCCGTGCGGTTCTTCGCGGGCGAGGAGTTCACCACCCGCCACCCGAAGCGGCGCCGGGTCCCGGACACCGCCCGGGACCTGCTGCTCCGGCACGCCCGCAGCCACCGTCCCGCGGACCTGGCGGTCCTGGAACGGCGGCTGCTGCGCGCACCGGAGGACCGGATCAGGCGGTCCTGATCGCCGGGTCGGAGACGCCCGGAGCGCCGGTCTCCACATGGCCGGCGAAGCGCCGCAGGAAGGTGGTGTCGAGGTCGGAGACGACCTTGACGTCGTACCAGCGGCCCGTCGCGCCCAGGTCCACGGTGTGGGTGGCCGTGCCGCCGGCCGCGAGGCGGAAGGTCTGGGCGGCGCCGCCGTAGGCGTTGGTCACCGTGAGGTTGACGGCGGCCGTGCCGGTGTTGGTCATCGTCAGGGCCAGGTTGCCGGTGGCGGTGACGTGGCGGGCCGTGACCTCGGGGCCCGCCTTCTTCGCGGGGCCCTTCCAGGTGCGCAGGAAACCGTTGGGGCCCCACACCGTCAGGTCGATCCGGTTGCCGGTGGAGCTGCTGGTGGACCAGGTGTCGGAGAGGGTCTTGCCCGCCTCGACGGTGTAGGGCCAGGGGCCGTCCGTACGGTTGCCCGAGATGCTGTGGAAGTGCGCGCCCAGGGCCGGGCCGGAGGCGAAGGTGAGGGTGAACTTGCCGGTGGAGACGGTGCGGGCGCCGTCCACGTACGGGACGTAACCGAGCGCGCGGGTCGGTTTGGACCCGGCCTCCTGCGGGGGCAGGGCTCCGGTGGCGGGCGGCGTCGGGTGGTAGGACGGGTGGCGGTCCTTGTCCGGCGGGACGTACGCGGCCGTGGAGGGCAGCGCGGCGGGGGCGGCGTCGGCCCGGGTGAAGTCGAAGGCCGAGGTCAGGTCGCCGCAGACGGCGCGGCGCCACGGGGAGATGTTCGGTTCGTGCACCCCGAAGCGCTTCTCCATGAAGCGGATCACCGAGGTGTGGTCGAAGGTCTCGGAGCAGACGTAGCCGCCCTTGCTCCACGGGGACACCACGATCATCGGGACGCGCGGGCCGAGGCCGTACGGTCCGGCCGCGTAACCGCCGCCGCCCGCGTACAGGTCGCCCTTGACGTCGGCCGTGGACAGGCCCCAGGCGGAGGACGCCGGCGGGTACGGCGGGACCACGTGGTCGAAGAAGCCGTCGTTCTCGTCGTAGGTGATGAACAGGGCGGTCTTCGCCCACACCGCCGGGTTCGCCGTGAGGGCGTCCAGGACCTTGGAGATGTACCAGGCGCCGAAGTTCGTCGGCCAGTTGGAGTGCTCGCTGAACGCCTCGGGGGCGGCGATCCAGGAGACCTGGGGCAGCGTGCCGCCCACCACGTCGGCGCGCAGCCGGTCGAAGTAGCCGTCGCCCGCCTTGACGTTCGTGCCGGTGCGGGCCTTCTCGTACAGGGGGCTGCCCGGCTGGGCGCCCCGGTAGCTGTTGAAGTACAGCAGGGAGTTGTCGCCGTAGTTGCCGCGGAAGGCGTCGTTGATCCAGCCCCAGGAGCCGGCGGCGTTCAGGCCGTCGCCGATGTCCTGGTAGACCTTCCAGGAGATCCCGGCGGACTCCAGGCGCTCGGGGTAGGTCTTCCATCCGTAGCCGAGTTCCTGGTTGCCCAGGACCGGGCCGCCGCCCACGCCGTCGTTGCCGGTGTAGCCCGTCCACATGTAGTAGCGGTTCGGGTCCGTGGCGCCGATGAAGGAGCAGTGGTAGGCGTCGCACACCGTGAAGGCGTCGGCGAGGGCGTAGTGGAACGGGATGTCGTTCCGTGTCATGTACGACATGGTGGTGGCCGTCTTGGCCGGGATCCACTTGTCGTACTTGCCGTTGTTGTAGGCCTGGTGGCCGCCGGCCCAGTCGTGGTTCAGGCCGGTCAGGAACTGCATGCCGAGGTCTTCCACCTGCGGGTGGAAGGGCAGGATGTCCTTCGTGCCGTTCGACTGGTGGAAGACCGACTTGCCGTTGTCCTGGAGGACCGGCCGCGGGTCGCCGAAGCCCCGGACCCCCTTCATCGCGCCGAAGTAGTGGTCGAAGGACCGGTTCTCCTGCATGAGGACGACGATGTGCTCGATGTCCTGGATCGTTCCGGTGGTGCCCTGGGCGGAGATGGCGGCGGCCCGCGCGATGCTGTCGTTCAGCATGGCGACGGCGGCCGTGCCACCGGCTATCTGCAGAAACCTGCGACGGTTGAGTTCTGCCATGGGGTGACGACCTCTGGGGTGAGGAGGGGGGAGTCGAGGGGCGCCCCAAGGACAGCGGTCCCGGGGTACCGGACGGGGGTGTCTTCGTGACTCCGCGCGGTACACCTGGGGAACGGAAGGCGTTCCGGTGCGGCCCGGGGGCCCGGTGCCCCGCTGCTGCCTCGCCGCTGCCTCGCCCCTGCCTTGCCCCTGCCTTGCCCCTGGGAGGGTACGGCGCACCACGCGCCCCACAACAGAAAACGAGAACGGGCCACTTGGCCGGAATACGGCGTTCCTACTCATCCGGGCCGTGCACCGGACCCCGGCGAACTGAGCATCCGTACTCAGGCCCGGACGCACCCGCCTTGCCATCGTGGGGACATGTTCATCGAGCCGTGTGACCCGCCGCGCAGCGCCGGGCCGACCGCCGTCGGCAGCTTCCTGCCCGACGAGGCACTCTCCTCGGAGGCCCTCCAGGCGGAGGTGGCGCGCCGCAGTGGCCTGACGCTGCCGCCGAGGCTGCTGACGCAGGCCACCGGGATCGTCTCCCGCCGTGTCGCGGGCGAGGGCGTGTACGCCTCCACGCTCGCCGTGGGCGCCGCCCGCCGGGCACTGGAATCCGCCTCCCTCTCCCCGCTCGACATCGACCTGCTGCTCTTCGCCTCCGCCTCCCGCGACATGGTCGAGCCCGCGACCGCGCACATCGTGCAGGCACAACTGGGCTCGCGGGCCCACGCCCTGGACGTCACCAACGCCTGCAACAGCTTCGTGAACGGCATCGACCTCGCCCGGTCCATGATCCTCGCGGGCCGGGCCCGGCGGGCCCTGGTGGTCACCGGCGAGACCCCGAGCCGGGCGGTGCGCAAGGACCCGTCCGGACTCGCGGAGCTGCGCGACGGGTTCGCCGGCTACACCTTCGGCGACGCGGGCGCGGCCGTCGTGGTGGAGGCCGTGGACCGGGGCGGCATCCTCCACGTGGACACCGAGACCCACTCGGAGCACTGGGAGGTCGGCGGCATACCCGGCGGCGGTTCGCGGCACCCGCGCGGGGACGCCTACACCTATTTCCGCGGCGACGGGCACGAACTGCGCGGCGTCTTCGAGAAGGTGGGCACCGCCGTCATCGACCGGACGCTGCACCGCACGGGGATGGGCTGGGACGGCTTCGCCAAGGTCCTCGTCCACCAGGTGACGGTCCCCTACCTGGAGCGGTTCGCCGAACTGACCGGGGTGCCCGCCGACAAGCTGGTGGTGACCGTGCCGGAGCTCGGCAACATCGCGAGCGCGAGCATCGGCGTACAGCTGGACCGCGTCTTCCCCGCACTGGCGCCGGGCGAACGGGTGCTGTTCGTCGGCCTGGGCGGCGGCATCAGCATCATGACGATGGTCTGGGAGAAGTCGTGAGCCGCCTGTGGGTCGTGGTGCCCGCGCACGAGGAGGAGGCCCGGCTCGCGGACACCCTGCGGGCGCTCGCCGCGCAGCGCGACCGGGACTTCACCCTTCTCGTCGTCGACAACGCCTCGGCGGACGGCACCGGGTCCGTCGCCCGGGAGTTCGCGGCGTCCGCGCCCTTCCCGGTGGAGGTGATAGAGGAACCCGAGAAGGGGGTCGGCTCCGCCGTGGACACCGGCTTCCGGTACGCGATCGGCCGCGGCGCGGCCCTCCTCGCCCGCACCGACGCCGACTGCCTGCCCCGGCCCGGCTGGACGGGCGCCGCGCGGACCGCGCTCACCCGCCGCCCCGGGCTCGTGTGCGGGCGGATCACGGCCCGCCGCGACGAGCACGGCCCGCTGGGCCGGGCCGGGTTCGGCGTGCTGGTGGCGCTCGCGGCGCTGTTCGGCCGGCTGCGGCCGCGGCACGCCCGCCGCCACGGCTACCGTGCGCCGTACCGCATGCACGCCGGGAACAACATGGCGATCACCGCCGAGCTGTACCTGGCCGTCGGCGGGATGCCACGGCGCCCCTCCCCGACCGACCGCCTCTTCCTCAACGCCGTACGCCGCCACACCGACCGGATCGTCCACTGCCGGGAGATGGTCGTGGAGAACTCGACACGGCGCCTGCGGGCCTACGGGCTCGCCGGCACCGCCCGCTGGTACCTGGACCAGGGCAGCGGGAAGCACGGAACGGACGACCCCCGCTGATGCTGGACCGACTCGACCACGCCCTGCGCACCACCCGCCCCGAGCGGCCCGCCGTGCTCACCGCGACGCGTACCGGGGCACCCCGGGTGCGCGCCACCCGCGGCGAACTTGCCGAACTGGCCGCTGCGTTCGCCGCCGCCCTGCACGCGCGCGGGCTGCGCGCCGGGGACACCGTCGGCGTCGCGGTGCGCCCGGGCCCGCGGGCCCTCGCCGTCCTGCTCGCGCTGTGGCGGCTCGGACTGCGCGGGGCCGTCCTGGACCCGGGCGCCGGGCCCGACGTCCTGCGCGCCCGCCTCGCGCTGGCGCGGCCCGCGCTGGTCCTCGCCGACGCCGCCGCGCAGGCGGTGGCGGGCTGGGCCCGGCCGCTGGCCCGCCGGGCCGGGCTCGCGCTGCCCGGCCTGGCCGGCCTCGGGCCGGTGGCCACGGTCGGGCCCCGGCTGCCGGGGTGCGCGCCCGCGCTGGACCTGGGGGCGCCCCGGGTGGGTGTGCCGGCCCGGACCGCCGTGGACGGCGACGCCGACGCGGTGATCGTGTTCACCTCCGGGACCACCTCCCGGCCGCGGGCCGTAGTGCACACGCGGGCGAGCCTGTCGGCCGGCATGGACACGGTCTCCTCCCTGTTCGACGCCCCCGGGGACGAGCCGGTGCTCGGCGGCACCTTCTTCGTCCTCGTGCCCGCACTGACCCGGGGCGCCCCCGTGGCCCTGCCGGCCACAAGTACCCGTCTGCTGGCACGGCAGTTGGCGGGGCTGCGGCCCTGCGACACCTATCTGACCCCGCCGCGGCTGCGGGACGCGCTGGGGGCCGGCGCCCGCTTCCACGGCCGGGTGTGGACGGGGTCGGCGCCGGCCGGCGCCGGACTGCTGGAACGCGTACGGGACGCGGGCGCGGCCGAGGCCTGGGGCGTGTACGCGCTCACCGAGCTGTTCCCCGCCGCGGCGGTCGAGTCCCGCGAGAAGTCCGCCTTCGACGCGGCCGGGGACCTGGTCGGGGCCCCGCTGCCGGGCGTACGGGCCGAACGGGACGAGGCGGGACAGCTGCTGCTGGCCGGGCCGGCGGCCCGCCACCGCTACCTCGGGGAGGAGCCCGACCCGTGGGTGCGTACGGGCGACCGGGCGCGGCTGGACGGCACGGGCCGCATCGTCCTGGAAGGCCGGTGCAAGGACATGGTGCTGCGCCGGGCCGAGAACATCTACCCCGGCCTGTACGAGCCCGCCCTGCACGTGCCGGGGGTGGAGCTGGCCGTGCTCGTCGGGATCCCGGCGGACGACGGCGACGAACGCCTCGTCGCCGTCGTACAGCCGCAGCGCGGCGCGGACGAACCGGCCCTGCGCGCGGCCCTGTCGGAGCCGGTCTCCCGCATGGGCACGGCCCGCCCGGACGAGGTCCTCCTGGCCCGGATCCCCCTGTCGGGGCGCTCCCGCAAACCGGACCGCGCGGCCACGTCCGCCCTGGCAGCCCGCCGCCTGTCCCGGCCATGACGCGGGGCCGGGCGTGGCCCGGTGCAAGCCCGGGGCCGGGCGTGGCCCAGTGCGGGGCCGGGGCCGGGCATGGCCCGCGCCCGGCGGTGGCCCGATGCGAGCCCGGCGCGGCCCGGTACGAGCCCCAGGCGGGGGCGCGGTGCGGGCCTGGCACCGGCCCTTGCCCTGGCCCTGGCGGGGCCGTACCGGCAGCGGCCCCCATCCCGGCCTGGGACTCAGCCGCCGGGCCGAATCCTGGCCGCCAGGCCGGAACCGGGCCGCCGGACTAGGAACTGCGGCGCGTGGCCGCTGCCGACCTCCGACCTTCCGCCCCCCGCAGTCCCTTCCTTCCCCCGCCCACCCGTCCCAGGAGGTACGTCCTCGATGAACCCCACGTCCCATGCCCAGGCGCGGCGCCGCGACCGCCGGGTCTACCTGGGCGGGCACCCCCTGCTGTTCGGGCTGCTCGCCGCGACGCGCGGACGGCCCGTCCGCCGGATCGGCGGCACCCTGCTGGTGCACGGGGCCGAGGCCTACCGGGAGGCCCTGACCCGGCTGCCCCTCGACCGGACGGCGGCCGGCACCACGGGCGGCGCGGCGCGCTCCGCGCTGGCGGGCGAGGGCGGCGTGCTCTTCGATCAGGAGGGCGGCGGGCACCGGGCCGGCCGGCGGGACCTCGCGGCCGGCCTCGGCGCGGCCGGCGTGGAGGAGCTGCGGGCGCGGTGGCAGCCCCTGCTCGCGGCCCGCCTCGCGCCGCTCGCCGCGGGCCGGGAGGTGGACCTCGTCGAGCTGGCCCGGGAACTGTCGGGGACGGTGGTGTGCGCCCTGCTGGGCTCCGGCGCCGACCCGTGCGAGGTCGCGCGGGCCGCCGCCGAGGCGGCGGCCGCCTCCGTGCGCAGCCACCTGCCCGGCCCGCGCCGCCCGCGCGCGGAGGCCGCCGCGGTCCGGGCCGCCGCCCGGCTGCGGGACCTGCTGGCCCCGCCGGGGGCACCGGCCGGTGGGCCCGTCGGCCCTCAGGACGGCTCGGTGGCGTCCGGTGCGCGCGCCGGCGAGGCGGCGGAGAACGGCGGTGCGGCGGACCGGCCGGGCCCCGCCGACGGCGCGTCGGCCGCGATGGTGGCGGTGGCCGCCGTGAACACCACCGTGGCCGCGCTGCCGCGGGCCGTGGCCTGGTGCGCCGACGCCGGACTGTGGGACCAGGCCGCCGACGAGGCGCTGCGCCCGGCGCTGGCGGCCGAGTTGCTGCGGGTCACGGCGGCCTCGCCGCTGCTGCCGCGGGTGGCCGCCGCGGACGGCACGGTCGGCGGCTGCCCGGTGCGGGGCGGTGACCGGCTGCTGCTGGTCGCCCGGCACGCGGCGGACGCGCACCGCCGCGACCCGGACGCCCGTCGGCCCGCGGAACCGGCGCGGTCCCGGCTGGTGTTCGGGGTGGGGGCGCACGCGTGTCCCGGGGCCCGGCTGGCCTCCGTCCAGCTGGCCGACGTACTGGCGGCGCTGGCCCCGCACCGGCCGGTGGTGACGCGGGCCCGGGTGGACCGGGGTGCGGCGCTGCCGGGCTGGCGGACGCTGTGCGTACGGGCGGCGTCATGATCGCGGTCACGGGCGCGAGCGGCTTCTGCGGCGGGCACGTGGCGCGCGCCGCCGCCGCGGCCGGTGCGCGCGTGGTGGGCCTGGGGCGCAGGCCGGGCCCGGTGGGCGCGCACCGGTTCTGGGACGCGGCCTCCGGCGACCCGGACCTCACCGGGGTGGACATCGTCGTGCACTGCGCGGCGGCGGTCGGCGACCCCTCCCCCGGTTCCGCGGCGGAGGCCCTGATGCACGAGGTCAACGTCGTCGGCACCGAGCGGCTGATGCGGGCCGCCGCGGGCCGGCCGGTGGTGTGGGTGAGCAGCGCCAGTGTCTACGACCCGCGGCTCGACCGCTCGCTGGTCGGCGAGGACCATCCGCGCGCCGGCCAGCTGAACGCCTACGGCCGTACGAAGGCGGCGGGCGAGGCCCTGGCGCTGGCCGCCGGGGCGGTGGTGCTGCGCCCGCGGGCCGTGTACGGGCCGGGCGACACCACGCTGCTGCCCCGGCTGCTGTCCCGGGTCCGCGCGGGCACCCTGCTGCTGCCGGGCCCGGACGTGCGGCTGAGCCTGACGGCCGTGGAGAACCTGGCGGAGGCCTGCCTCGCGGCCGCGGCCTGGCCGCCGGGGGCGTACAACGTCGCCGACGGCGAGCCGTACGAACGTGACGCCGCGGTCCGCTCGGTGCTGGACGCGCACGGCGTCCGGGCCCGCATCCGGCACCTGCCGCTGCGGCTGGCCCGTACGGCGGCCCGGGTCGCGGAGGCCCTGCCGACCGCCGAACCGGCCCTCAGCCGCTACGCGGTGGACCAGCTGGCGCACCCGGTGGTCCTGGACCTGACCCGCGCCCGCTCCCGGGGCTGGAGCCCGCACCGCACCCTGGCGGACCACCTGGCGGACGCCCGGCCGGGCGGGAGCGAGGGCGGTGGCCGGGTGGTCAGCCGGGGACGGCCGTGGGGGTCTGCTCCGCACGGTCGATGAGGACGTCGAGGAGGGCGAGCAGGGAGGCGCGGACGTCCGTGCGGGAGCGGGCGTCGAGCATCAGGACGGGGGTGCCCGGGTCGCGCAGGTGCAGGGCCGCCGCGATCTCCTCGGCGGTGTAGGGCTGTTCGCCGTGGAAGCAGTTCGCGCCGACGACGAAGGGCAGGCCTCGGCTCTCGAAGAAGTCGACGGCCGGGAAGCTGCGGTCGAGGCGCCGCGTGTCGACCAGCACGATCGCCCCGAGGGCGCCGTTCAGGAGGTCGTCCCACATGAACCAGAAGCGTTCCTGGCCCGGTGTGCCGAACAGGTAGAGGACGACTCCGGCGTCGGTGAGGGTGATCCGGCCGAAGTCCATCGCCACGGTGGTGAGGGTCTTGGACTCGATGCCCGCGAGGTCGTCGACGCCGACGCCCGCGGCCGTCAGCCGCTCCTCCGTCCGCAGCGGCTCGATCTCGGAGATCGTCTCCACCAGGGTGGTCTTGCCGACCCCGAATCCACCGGCGACGAGGATCTTGACCGGGTCCGGTTCCCCGGAGTCGGGCGGGGCGGGCGTGTCATATCCGGGCAAGGTTGTCCCTGATTCTCATGAGCAGGTTGACGTCGGTGGTGTCGGAGGCCGCCAGCGGCGGCCGGTGGGTGATCAGCCCGCGTTCGGCGAGTTCGCCGAGGAGCAGCGTCATCGGGGTGAGGCGGATGTTCATCCGCGCCGCTATCTCCGCGACCGCCCGCCCGCCCGGCGGCGCGCACATGACGAGGATCTCCTGCCACTCGGTGGGGAGTGCCCCGTGCGCGTCGCCGGCGACCGCCGCCGTGATGGTGGTGTCCATGGTCAGGACGGTGTGCGCAGCGGCCGTACGGCCGTCGGTGAGGGCGTACAGCCGCGTACGGCGGCGGCTTGCGGGCTGCGGCTGCGACTCGTCCTGCGGCATTACTGGTTCGGCACCTGGCCGCGCTCGGGGGTGCCCAGCCATTCGCCGAGCGCCTGCGCAGTACGGACGGCCTCGCCGCCGAGCTCGCCGAGGCGCGCCTTGCGGGAGGTCACCACGATGAGGGTGCTGCCCTCGCCGCAGCCGACGATGCAGAGGTATCTGTCGTCCATCTCGACGAGCTGGCGGATGACGCGGCCGCCGTCGATCTCGCGGGATATCGCCTTCATCGTGGAGGCGATACCGGAGGCGGCTGCCGCCATGCGCTCGGCCTGGGGCTGGTCCAGCAGGTAGGCGCTGAGCCGGATGCCGTCGTTGGACAGCAGCACGGCTCCCTGGATGCCGGCGATTCTGCTCAGGTTGTTGTCGAGGACGCTGTAGATCGCGTCGTTGGATGCTGCGGTGTTCGATGAGGTGGTCATGGCTGATCCCGTCGGAGCTCTTCTTCCACTGTCTGGGTCCCCTGTTCGTAGTCCGCCCAGGCGTCGGCGACCTCTTCGGGGGTCGCGGTGTCCTGGGGAACCCGTGTTTCCGGCGCGCGGGGCGCGCGCAGTTGGTCGGCTATGTGGGTCTGCGGGACCCGCTCGGGGAGGGCCGGCCGCGTGGGGGCGGCCGCCGGGGCCGGCCGGGCCGCGGGTACGGCGGCGGCCGCGGGCCGGGGCGCCTTGGTACGCCGGCTGGGCAGTCCGGCGCTGGTGTGCGCGACCGCCTCGGGCTCGGCGTCCGGCTCGGGCTCGGTGTCCGGCTCCTGCTCCTGCTCCTGCTCCGGCTCGCGCTCCCGCTCGGGCTCCTCGGCGGTGGCCGGCCCGGGCTCCGACGGAGCGGGCACGGCCGCGGCGGCGGCCGGCTCGGTGGCCGGGGCCGGGAGCGCGGGTTCGCGGCGGGCCGGCTCGCGCGGGGTCTCCCCCTCGGTCGGCAGCAGCAGCTCGGCCGGCAGGACCACCACCGCGCAGGTGCCCCCGTACACGGAGCGGCGCAGGGTGACCGTGGCGCCGAGCTGGTCGGCGAGGTGGCCCACGACGAAGAGGCCGAGGCGGTGCGCGTTCTGTGCGAGCACCGAGTACGGCGGGGCCTGGTGCAGGCGCCCGTTCATCTCCTCGTACCGCTCGGGGCTCACCCGCGGCCCGCGGTCCTCGATCTCGACGGTCAGCCCGTCCGCGACCAGTTCGGCCCGGATGACCACCTTGGACTTCGGCGGGGAGAACCGGGTGGCGTTGTCGAGCAGCTCGGCCAGCAGGTGGCTGATCTGGCTGATGACGCTCGGCTCCACGCTGGTCTCGTCGAGGGCCTGCCGTTCGATGCGCCGGAAGTCCTCGACCTCGGCGGCGGCTTCGCGCAGCAGGTCGGCGACGCGCATGGGCTCGGTGTGCGGGTCGGGGACCTCGCCGCCCGCGAGGATGAGGAGGTTCTCGATCTGGCGTCGCATGCCGACCGTCAGCTGGTCGGACCGCATCAACTGGGCGAGCAGCGCCTCGTCGTGGCCGAAGGTGTCCTGGAGGTCCTCGGTGAGGCTGAGCTGGCGGCTGACGAGGTTCCCGGTGCGCGAGGCGATACCCGAGGCGAACAGGCCGAAGCCGTGGCGTTCGGCGGCCAGTCTGCGGTGTCCGTCGACCGACACGGAGACGGCCCGGGCGAACGCGTCGCTGATGCGCCCGACCTCGTCCCGGTCGCCGGTGACGGACGGCAGGGCCTCGGGGTCCACGGTCTGTCCGCGTTCCAGCCGCGCGACGACGTCGGGGAGGGTCTCCTCGGCCACGGTGACCGTGCGTTCGTGCAGTTCGCGCAGGCGGCGCAGGACGGACCGGGTGGTGAACACGACCACGACGACGACGGCCAGCAGCCCGCCGCCGCTCCCGGCTATCAGCCAGGCGACCTCGGCCTGCAGTTCCGCGGCCTTGGCCTCGCCGCGGGCGAGGACCGAACGGGCCAGGTCGATGTTGAGGGTGGTCATCTGCACGGAGAAGTTGGCGTGCGCGGACTTCCAGCCGCCGACCTCGGCGGGCACCTTGATGCCGGCGACGGTGTCCTTGTGCCCGGAGAGGACCGCGTTCTCGATGCGCGTCTTCGCCTGCCAGTCCTCGGAGCCGACGACCCGTTCGTAGAACCGCTCGTCCCGCTCCGTCAGGTGCGGGACGATCAGCGCCTCGTGGAGGTAGCGCTGGGCGCCCAGGGAACTGACGAACTGGTCGTAGCCGACGAAGCTGAGTTCCCCGGACGGTCCGGCGAGGGCCAGGACAGTGTCCTCACGGGCCACCATCTCGGTGGCCTGGAGCATCGACACGACGGGGCGGCTCGCCTGGGCGAGTTCGGCGTCCTCCGCGTGGCTGAACTCCTGCTGGTAGACCTGGATGACCTTTCCGATCACATCGGAGTAGTAGGCCAGGGTGCTGTCGGCGCCGCCGCTGCGGGTGTCCGCGCGCTGGCGGTACGCGGGCAGTCGGTCGAGCTGCCGGGTCACCTCGGTGAAGGACCTCGACGGATCGTCCGCGAGGCGGCGGAACTCGGCCGCGGC
Organism: Streptomyces yangpuensis; assembly: GCF_001005295.1. Taxonomy (GTDB): domain Bacteria; phylum Actinomycetota; class Actinomycetes; order Streptomycetales; family Streptomycetaceae; genus Streptomyces; species Streptomyces yangpuensis. The sequence continues at coordinate 46,514 of NZ_LBMK01000006.1, forward strand.
CGTGTCCGTGGCGGCGCGGCGTATGCGCAGTTCGGCCTCGGCCCCGTCGGTGCCCGCCCACTGGGCCGCGGTCGCCGTCCGTTCCTCCTGCATGTCGACCAGGAGCGTGTAGAGCGGTGCGCCGACCCGCTCGGCGGCCTCCACGTCGGCCCGCAGCCGCGCCGACTGCTCCAGCAACCGTTCGGCGGTCACCGTGACTTGGGTGCCCATCGCCACGGTGGGAACCACGGCCAGCCAGATCAGGAGGGTGCGCAGGCGCACGTTGCGCCACCGACGCGTCGTCGACTGCCCTCTTACGCCTTCGGGTTCTATGGGAGACATCGGTCCTCGGGGGCGGGGGGCGGCTGGGGACGTCAGGGGTGGCCGAACGGCCGGACCGGGCACGGGACTGCGGAGGGGACGACCGCAACGGGTGTGGTCGTGACGGGATGTGAGGGGCCGATCATAACCAGACAGACGGAAGAAACGGATAGGTGTCTTCACAGGCCGAACGTGCTATCTCCGTGGGATCGCCCCAGGCCAGAGACCGGATCGGAATCGAACCGCGACGTCCCCGACATCATCCCCGTCCGGTTCCGGACACGACGAGGCCCTCCCGGCCCGCAGGGGGCCGGGAGGGCCTGTCGGTGTCCTGAGGGTCAGCCCGCGTCGGAGGCCGGGGTCAGGCGCAGCGAGATGCTGTTGATGCAGTACCGCTGGTCCGTGGGCGTCGGGTAGCCCTCGCCCTCGAAGACGTGGCCCAGGTGGGAGCCGCACGTCGCGCAGCGGACCTCGGTGCGGACCATGCCGTGCGAGGTGTCGGCGAGCAGCTCGACGGCGTCTGTGTCCTTCGGGTCGAAGAAGGACGGCCAGCCGCAGTGCGAGTCGAACTTCTCCGAGGAACGGAACAGCTCGGCCCCGCAGCCGCGACAGGAGTAGACGCCCTCCGTCTTGGTGTCGGTGTACTCACCGCGGAAGGCCGGCTCGGTGCCGGCGAGACGCAGCACCTGGTATTCGGACGGGGTCAGCTCCGCCTGCCACTGCTCGTCCGTCTTCTCGACCTCATACGACATGACTCTCCCGCTCCCTCGTTCCGTCAGCTCGACAGGCGGGCGAGGATGGCCGGACCGAGGTCCGTGACGTCGCCCGCGCCCATGGTGAGAACGAGATCTCCGGGCTTGGCCATTCCCGCGATGACGTCGGCGACGGCCGTCTTGTCGTGCTCGGCGGTGACGTCCGCGCCCTCGGCCCGGGCGGCCGCGATGATGATCTCGCTGGTGACGCCGGGGACCGGGTCCTCGCGGGCGGGGTAGATGTCCAGGACGACGGAGGCGTCGGCGAGGGCGAGGGCCTGGCCCATCTCCTTGCCCAGCTCCTGGGTGCGGGAGAAGAGGTGCGGCTGGAAGACGACCAGGATGCGGGAGTCGCCGGCGGCTCCGCGGATGGCCTCCAGGTCGGCGTTCATCTCGGTCGGGTGGTGCGCGTAGGAGTCGATGACCTGGACGCCGGCGGCCTCGCCCTTGAGCTGGAGGCGGCGCTTGACTCCGGTGTACTTGCCGAGCGCGGAGGCCAGGTTGTGCGCGGGGATGCCGAGGGCCACGCCCGCGGCGAGGGCGGCGACCGCGTTGTGGGCGTAGTGGCGGCCGGGGACGGAGACGGTGAAGGTGAGCATCCGGCCGTCCAGGACCACGGTGACCTCGCTGGTCAGACCACGCGGGGTGATCTTGGTGATCCGGATGTCGGCATCCTCCTCCTCGCCGTACGTGACGACGGTGAGGCCCTCGCGGCCCGCGACGCGGCGGGCGATCTCGGCGGCGCCCTCCTGGCCGTGGGCGACGACCAGGGTGCCGCCGGGCACGATCTTGCCGACGAAGGTCTCGAAGGACTCGTGGATCTCGTCGATCGACGCGTAGTTCGCGTGGTGGTCGAGTTCCGCGTTGAGGATGATCGCGACCTGCGGGGTGTACTTGTGGAAGGACCGGTCGCTCTCGTCGGCCTCGGCCACGAAGATGTCGCCCTCGCCGTGGTGGGCGTTGGAGCCCGGGGCGTCGAGGTCGCCGCCGATGGCGTAGGAGGGGTCCAGGCCCAGGGCCGAGAGGGAGACCGCCAGCATCGAGGTGGTGGTGGTCTTGCCGTGGGTGCCGGCGACGGCGATCGGACGCAGCCGGTCCATCAGGGCGGCGAGGGCGTCGGAGCGGTGCACGACGGGGATGCCGAGCTCGGCGGCGCGGGCCAGCTCGGGGTTGTCGGCGCGGATGGCGCTGGAGACGACCACGCAGGTGGAGTCGGGGGCGAGGTTGTCGGCCGCGTGTCCGCCGTGGACGGTGACGCCGTGGGCGCGCAGGGCCTCGGCGGTCTCGGAGTCGCCGCGGGCGTCGCTGCCGGCGACCTTCCCCCCGCGCTGGGCCAGGATCTTCGCGATGCCGGACATGCCGGCGCCGCCGATGCCGATGAAGTGGGGCCGTTCCATGGCGGTCGGCAGGCCGGGCTTCATTCAGGTCGCTCCAGGATCGAGTGCGGTGCTTGTGTGCGTCGGGCGCTGGGACCCGGTCGGGCGCTGGGGCCCAGCCGGGCGCTGGGGCCCAAGCCTATTCGTTGTGGGCGAAGAGCTTGAGCACGGGAACGCCGACCTTGTGGCGCGCCCGCGAGGCCCAGTCCCGGTGGAAGAACTCCTCCACGAAGTGCGGCGAGGTCAGGACGATCACCTCGTCGGCGCCGGTCTCGTCCACGACGGACTGCAGTTTGTCGAGCGGGTGCTTCTCGACGATCTGCCCGACGGCCTTGGCGCCCTTCTGTCGCAGGGCGTTCAGGGAGTGCGCGAGGGCCTGCGCGGCGGGGCCGAGCGCGTCCTCGCCCTCGGGTTCGTCGCCCTCACGGATGGCCTCCGGGAGCTCACCGAGCGCGACGTCGTCGATGGCGCGCAGCAGTCGGTCCTGGTCGCCCCGGGGTTGCATGAGGACGACGAAGGAGACCGGGTCGTCTCCGTGGAGGCTGGTGACGAAGTCCACGTCCACCGTGGTCAGCGGCTGCTCGATCATCAATACGCTCGTGAACACGGACGCCCTCTCCTTCATGGGCCCGAGGCCGGTCGGCCGGCCCCTGCGGAAACCATCCTGCCCCGCTGTCGCACGGGGCCTGCGCAGGTATATGTGCCCAGCGGAAGCAAAGCGGAACGGGAAATTCCGCCCCTTGTCAGATCCGACGGTAGCTCGTGAACAGGAACCCGGCCTCCTCCAGTACGCAGGCGGGCGCGAGCCGGTGCGGAACCGTGACGGAAGGCCCTCCGGCGATGCGCTGGGCGCCGCCCGCCGTGAGCGTCGGGGAGATCGTCAGGCACAGCTCGTCCAGTACGTCGGCGGCCACGAACTGGCCCAGCAGCCGGGGCCCGCCCTCGGTGAGCTGACGGCGCAGCCCCCGCCCGGCGAGCTCCCGTACGGCCCGGGCCACGTCGACGGAGGCCCCGTCACCGGCCACCACCACCTCGGCCCCGGCCGCCCGGGCCTCGGCCACCCGGCCGGCGGGTGCTGCGGCGCCGGTGACCACCAGGGTCGGCACCAGCGGGGAGGTGAACAGGGGCAGCGAGAAGTCCAGGTCCATGGCGGCGGTGATCACGGCGATGGCGGGGGCCGGGCCCTGCCCGGCGGCGGCGCGGCGGGCGGCGAACGCCTCCCGGGCGCGGGCCGGGCGGTAGCCCTCCTGGCGAACCGTTTCCGCGCCGACAACCACCACGTCGGCCAGCGCCCGCAGGGTGCCGAAGATCCGCATGTCGGTCTCGCCGGAGATGGGCTGGGAGCGGCCGTCGTGCTGGGCGGCGCCGTCCAGGGTGGAGACCATGTTGGCCCGCAGCCAGTGGCCGTCCGCCGCCAGGGCGGGGTAGGCGTAGGCGTCCGCGAGCTCGTCGAGCGACCACTCCCGGTCCGCCCCGTCCTGGCTCCGGGCTGGTGTCTGATCGGTCACAGGGAACAGGCGTCGCATCGGTGCAGTGTGCCACGCCCCGTAGAGTTAAGGGCTGTGTCGACATCACTCTCCACCTCCGGTTCCCTCTCCGGTCGGCCCCCGATAGCCGACGCCGGGCCGCAGGCCCTGTGCGCGCGGGAGCCGCGGGTTCCCGCCGAACGGCTGGTGGCCGAGATGGTGCCGCCGCCGCGGTTCGACTCCGTCCGCTTCGACACGTACAACCCGGACCCGGCCCAGCCGAGCCAGGCCGAGGCGGTCACCGTGCTGAGCGGCTTCGCCGCGGGCCTCGGCGGGGCGCACGCGAGCGGCGCCGGGAAGAGGCGCTGGTTCTCGAAGAAGCCCGCGGCCCCCGCCGCGCCGCGCGGGGTCTACCTCGACGGCGGCTACGGCGTCGGCAAGACCCACCTGCTCGCCTCCCTGTGGCACGCCACCCCGGCCGAGCCCGCGCTCAAGGCCTTCGGCACCTTCGTGGAGCTCACGAACCTGGTGGGCGCGCTCGGCTTCCAGCAGACCGTGCAGACCCTGGGCGGGCACCGGCTGCTGTGCATCGACGAGTTCGAACTGGACGACCCGGGCGACACCGTGCTGGTGTCCTCGCTGCTCAGCCGCCTCGTGGAGCAGGGTGTGGCGCTGGCCGCCACCTCCAACACGCTGCCCGGCAAGCTCGGCGAGGGCCGCTTCGCCGCCGCGGACTTCCTGCGGGAGATCCAGGGGCTGTCGGCGCACTTCCGGCCGCTGCGGATCGACGGCCAGGACTACCGCCACCGCGGCCTGCCGGAGGCCCCGGCGCCGTTCTCCGACGAGCAGGTCGCCAAGGCCGCGTACGCGACCGAGGGCGCGAGCCTGGACGACTTCCCCGGGCTGCTGGAACACCTGGCCCGGGTCCACCCGAGCCGCTACGGCGCGCTGACCGACTCGATCACGGCGGTCTGCCTGACCGACGTCGGCCCGGTGCCGGACCAGTCCACCGCGCTGCGGCTGGTGGTCCTGGCCGACCGGCTGTACGACCGTGAGGTCCCGGTCCTGGCCTCCGGTGTCCCCTTCGACAAGCTGTTCAGCGAGGAGATGCTGAACGGCGGTTACCGGAAGAAGTACTTCCGCGCCATATCGCGGCTCACCGCGCTGGCGCGCGACGCGAAACCCCTGGTGTCCCAGTAGGTTTGGGAAGGCCGGGCCCCCTCTCGGGAGCCCGGCCGTTTCCCCACCTCTGCGAAGGGATCACCATGGCCACCACGCGTCACGCGCACACCGTCTGGGAAGGCGACCTGCTGAAGGGCAAGGGCGTCGTCAGCCTCGACTCCTCGGGCATCGGTTCGTACGACGTCTCCTGGCCCGCCCGCTCCGAGGCCGCGAACGGCAAGACCAGCCCGGAAGAGCTGATCGCCGCCGCCCACTCCAGCTGCTTCTCGATGGCGCTGTCCCACGGCCTCGCGGGCGCGGGCACCCCGCCCACCCGCCTGGAGACCAAGGCCGACGTCACCTTCCAGCCCGGCGAGGGCATCACCGGCATCCACCTGACCGTCGAGGGTGAGGTCCCGGGCCTGGACAACGACGCCTTCGTCGCCGCCGCCGAGGACGCGAAGAAGAACTGCCCGGTAAGCCAGGCCCTGACGGGCACGACGATCACCCTGAGCGCCAAGCTCGCCTGATCACGGCCGACGGGGGTACGGGGCCGCACGGCGCGGCCCCGTCCCCCTGCGGCACTTACCCCTGCGGCTCGGGCCGTCGGGGCTCGGGCCGTCGGGGCTCAGGCCGTAGAGGCTCAGGCCGTCGCAAGCTGCGGGATCAGGCTCAGCGCGTTGCCGTGGTAGATCCCCCGCAGCTGCTCCGGGGTGAAGGCCGGGTCCGCGTCGAGAGCGGGCAGCGCCAGGTCCATGACCGTGTCGGCGGGGGCGGCGGGCCAGTCCGTACCGAAGAGGACGTGGTCGGCCGGCACGTGCTCCAGCAGGGTCGCGGCGGGCGCCATGGGGCCCGCGGTGTCGTAGTAGAAGCGGCTCAGGTGGTCGCGTACGGCGGCGGGCTCCACGCTCGGCTCGCAGAACCGCCCCAGGGCCTGCAGGCGCGTGGCGATGTACGGCAGGAAGCCGCCGGCGTGCGGCAGGACGACGGAGATGTCCGGGAAGCGGTCCAGGGTCCGCCTGCTGATCATGTTCACGGCGGCCCGGGTGGTGTCCAGCAGGAAGTCGCACATGAAGTTCGGGATGCCGGGGACCGTCGACGCGCCGGGCGCGCAGCCCGGGAGGTTGTGCGGATGGGTGTCGACCACCGCTGAGCGTTCGTTCAGCTCGTGGAAGAGCCGGTCGTAGGCGGGGTCCCCCAGGTAGACGCCCCCGTAGTTCGCGGTCACGTTGACGCCGACGGCGCCGAGCTGTCCGAGCCCGCGGCGCACGGCCCAGGACGACGCCTCCTGGTCGTCGAGGAAGAGCGGCACGTAGTAGGAGAACCTGCCCGGGTGCGAGGAGGCCACCTCGATCATCGACCGCAGCGTGATGTTGATCGCCTCGCGCAGCTGCGCCGACGAGTGGTAGCGGGCCGGCAGCATCGGCTTGAGGACCGCGGTGGTGATGCCCGCGTCGTCCATGAAGCGGATCGCCGCATCGGTGCCGAGGCGGGTCCACGGGGGCAGCTGCCCGGGCGTGACCAGCCCGTGGTGCACGGCCCACTCGCGCCACTCCGGGGCGCAGTAGTGATGGTGCATGTCGATCTTCGAGTGGACCGTGCCCGCCGCGTCCCGGGCCGGCGCGGAGGGGTTCCGGGCGATCCGGATGACCTCGCTGGTGCCCACCGCGGCGATACGCAGTTCGTCCGCCGGGGTCCCCAGGAGACGCAGTGCGGGGGTACTCACGGAATCCGTCATGTCAATCCACCGCCCATCGGGTCTGGGGTCACTTTCCGGAGGCCACGGCGGCCAGGGTCGGCTCGTCCGGGTCCCCGCCCGGGTCCCCGTCCGGGCGTGAGGGCTCCAGGACGAGCCGGAGGTGCTCCAGCCCCCGGAAGGCCGCCACCGGTCCCTTGAGCCACGCGCCGCGGGTCTCCGCCAGGTCCACCGGCCGCATGTCCGGGAACTCCCGCAGGAGGCAGCCGAGCGCGATCTCGAGTTCGAGCCGTGCCAGGGGCGCGCCCAGGCAGTAGTGGGTGCCGTGGCCGAAGCCCAGGTGCGTGCCCTGGATGCCCTCGCGCGTCACGTCCAGGTCGTCGGGCGCGTCGAACCGCTCCGGATCCCGGTTGGCCGCGGAGATCGCGATCTGCACCAGGGAGCCCTTGGGGATCACCGTGTCCCGGATCCGGGCCTCCTCGGCCGCGTACCGGAAGGTGGAGGTCTCCACCGAGCCCTCGAAGCGCAGCATCTCCTCGACCGCCCCCGGGATGAGCCGGGGGTCCTCGCGGAGCCTGGCCGCCTGCTCGGGGTGGAGCAGCAGGTTGAGGACGGAGTTCCCGATCTGGTAGGCGGTGGTCTTGTGGCCGGCGAAGAACAGGACCCACAGCGAAGCGACCAGTTCGGGATCGTCCAGCTGTTCCTCCCCCCGGAGCAGGTCGCTGAGGAAGGTGTCCGACGGGTGGTCACGGGTGTCCTGGATGAGCCGTTCCAGCCGGTGCTGGAGCCGTTCCTCGGCTGCCTTCAGCTCCGCCCGGCGGCTGGGGTCGAACCGGGAGCGGGTGACGACCGCGAACTGCTCCAGGATCTCCGGCCGGTCCTCCTGCGGGATGCCCATCAGCTCGCACAGGACCGCGACGGGCAGCGGGAACGCGAACGAGGCCATCAGGTCGACCGTGCCGGCCCTGCGGCACCCGTCGAGGATCGTCTGCGCGATCTCGGTGATCCTCGGCCGCATCTGCTCCACCCGCCGGGGGGTGAAGGCGCTGCGCAGGATGCGGCGCAGCCGGGTGTGCCGGGGCGGGTCCGAGAAGAGCACGTTGTCGTCGAGCGCGTCGAAGAAGCTGCCGTACACCGCGTGGTAGGTGTCGATGGCGCCGCGCATGTCCTTGCTGAACCGGGGGTCCGACAGGGCGTCGCGGGCGTCGTCGTGGCGGGTGATCAGATAGGTGTCGATCCCGTGGGGAGGGGTCAGCCGGCACACCGGGTCCTGCTCGCGCAGGGCCGCGTACATGGGGTGGGGGCACTGCCGGTACTCCGGCGCGCCCCGCGAGACGGCCGAGACGATGTCCCGCAGTCCTCCGTCGCCGTTCGGTGCCGCATCCCGCTGCGCCATGTTCCGCACCCTCCGTCACACCGGCCGCCGGGGCCGTGGCCGTGGCCGTCGCAACGGCCGTCTGCGGACTCACCGGTTCCCCGTGCCGGTGCGCCGCGAAACGGCGCCGCTCCCGTTCGGGTGAGCCGCCGGCGCCGGTGGCCGGGCCGCCGGCGTACGGAGGTCCGGCCGGCGGTCGGCCGGGGGACGGCGGGCCGGCCGCCCGCCCGGCTGCCCGGTGAGCACCCGCCCGGCCGCCCGGTGACCGCCCGGCGGCCGTCGGCCGATCGGCGGTCGTCCGTCCGTGCCGTGTACGCGGCGGACGCGGGGCGGGTACGGCGGCCGGCGGGAAGGGCTGCTGTGCCACCAGCCAGTCCGTCACGAGGAGCCCCGCGCATGGCCCGACGTCTCACCCCCGCCCTCATCGCAGCCGCCTCCCTCGCCCTGGCGGCCGTCACCGCACCGACGGCCTCCGCCGACCACGGTCCGGCCACCGGCCAGGCCCTGGCCGACCGGGCGACCGCGTACGGCGCTACCGCCAGGTACCAGGTGCACGCCAACGCGGTGGCGGACGGCTACGTGCCGGACAAGTACTGCGTCTTCGACAGGGTGGGCCGGACCGGCGCGCTCGGCTACCCGCACTTCAACCACACGTACGACAACTCCGTCGACCCGAGGAAGCCCGCCGCGCTGTACTACGAGGACGACGGGCGCGGCGGCAAGCGCCTCGTCGGGGTGCAGTGGCTGGTCTACGACCGCGACCAGAAGCTGACCACGGACGACGACCGCCCCACCCTGTTCGGCACCGCGTTCAAGGGCCCCAAGCCCGGCAACTTCCCCGGCCAGCCGGTCCACTACGCCCTGCACCTGTGGCTGTGGAAGAAGAACCCCCGCGGCCTGCACGAGACCTTCAACCCGGCGGTGGCCTGCCTCCCCGGCACCACCCGCCCCTGACGTTCCCGCGTTCCCCCGTTCCCGCGTTCCCGCGTTCCCGACGTTCCCTCAGGAGCCGCCGATGTCCGTCTCCCGACGCAGCCTGCTCGCCGCGGGCGCGGTCGCCTTCAGCGGAGCACTGGGCGCGCTGTTCGCCGGCGGCTCCCCCGCCTCCGCCCGGGCCGCCCGGGCCGGTGGCGGGTACGGGCCGCTGCTCCCGGACCCGCGCGGGCTGCTCGACCTGCCCGCCGGGTTCGGCTACCGGGTGCTCTCGCGCGCCGGCGACCCGCTGCGCTCCGGTGAGGGGGCCGTCCCCGCGAACTGCGACGGCATGGCCGCCTTCGACGCCGGGGGCGGCCGGGTACGGCTGGTGCGCAACCACGAGAACCGCGTCACCGCCGCCCTGCGCGTCCCCGCCGTGCCGGGGCTGACGTACGACCCGGGGGCGCTCGGGGGCTGCACGGCCCTGGACCTCGCCGGGGACGGGCGGGTCACCGGCGAGCGCGTCGCCCTCGCCGGCACCGCCGTCAACTGCGCGGGCGGCCGCACCCCCTGGAACACCTGGCTGAGCTGCGAGGAGACCGAGGACCGGGCCGGCACCTCCGGCTACGACCGCGACCACGGCTACGTCTTCGAGGTGGACCCCGCCCGGCCGCGGCGCACGGGCGCCGTCCCGCTCACCGCGATGGGCCGTTTCGCGCACGAGGCCGTCGCCGTGGACCCGTACCGCGGGGTGGTCTACGAGACCGAGGACGCCTTCGTCCGGCCCTTCGGGCTGTTCTACCGGTTCCTGCCGGACCGGCCGCTCGGCGGCGCCGGTTCGCTGCGGGCGGGGGGCGCCCTGGAGGCCCTGCGGGTGCCGGGTCTGGCGGACCTGGCGGTGGTGGACGAGCCCGGGGCGGAGTTCCCGGTGGAGTGGGTGCCCGTACCGGACCCCTCGGCCGCCGGCACCCCGGTCCGGCACCAGGACTTCGGGCGGGGCGGCATCACCCACGCGCAGAAGCTGGAGGGCTGCTACTGGGGCGGCCACGGCGTCCACTTCGTGTCCAGCTACGCCCGCACGGGCGAGGGCGCGTCCGCCGACCACCACGGACAGGTGTGGTTCTACGATCCGCGCCGCGCCCGGCTCCGGCTCGACGTGCTCTTCGGCCCGGCCGCCGACGTACAGCTGCCCGGGGAGTCCCCCGACAACATCTGTCTGGCCCCGGACGGCGGGCTGATGGTGTGCGAGGACGGCGGCGGGGCGCAGTACGTGTTCGGGGTGACGGCGGGCGGCGAGGTCTACCCGGTGGCTCGCAACCCCCAGGACATCGGCGCTCCGGGGACCCCGGAGTGGGGGGAGTTCGCCGGGGTCACCTTCTCCCCCGACGGGCGGACGATGTACGTCAACGCCTACGCCCCCGGCACGACCTTCGCCGTGACGGGCCCCTGGCGGCGCTGACCGGGGGTCTCTCGGCACCGGTGGGAGTGCCGCGGACACCCACTTGTCACATAGTCATATATTTTGCGTGCGTGACCATTTCTGTGCGCATGCGCAAGGTGACGGCCGCGGCCGCACTCAGTGCCGCCCTCACCGCTTCCCTCGCGGGCTGCGGCGGCGGCTCCGGCACCCCGGACGCCGGCCGCGAAGCCCGCATGGGCACGCCGCCGGCATCCGCCCCGGCGGCTTCCGCGCCGCCGGCTTCCGCACCCGCGGCTTCCGCACCCGGTGCCGCGGCCGCCTCCCCGGGCGGCCCCGCCCCGGGCGCGCCGCCGGCCGGTGCTCCCGGCAGGGCCCCGACCCTGGCACCCGGCCCGAACGGCCTGACCCCCGTCTTCGAGCGGGCGAAGCAGCAGACGGACAAGACCGTGGCGCTGACCTTCGACGCCGACATGACCTCCGACCAGGGGCCGCGCGCCGCGGGCGGGGAGCGCTTCGACAACCCGCAGCTGATCTCGACGCTGCGCACCCTCAAGGTGCCCTCGACGATCTTCATGACGGGCCGCTGGGCCGAGGAGTACCCGGACCAGGCCAAGTCCATCGGGACCGACCCGAACTTCGAGATCGCCAACCACTCGTACAGCCACCACGCCTTCACGTCCCCCTGCTACGGCCTCCCCGCGCTGGACGGCGCCGCCGCCCGGGCCGACGTGGACCGGGCCTTCGCCGCCTTCCGGCAGGCCGGGGCCGTCAACACCGTCCCGTACTTCCGCTTCCCCGGCGGCTGCTACGACGACCCGGCGCTGCGGGCCCTGTCCACGGCCAGGGTCACGGCGGTCCAGTGGGACGTGGTCAGCGGTGACGCCTTCGCGAAGGACCCCGACGCGGTGGCGGAACAGGTCCTCGCCGGGGTGAAGCCCGGCTCGGTGGTGGTGATGCACTGCACGCGCAGCGCCGCCCCGGTCACCGAGGAGGCCATCCGGAAGATCGTCCCGGAACTCCGCAAGCGCGGCTACCGCTTCGTGAAAGTCTCCGAACTGATCGGGACGTAGGCGGTGTCCCCTCACCCCCGCCGCTCGGCGGCCAGGCAGGCCACGGTGCCCGCGGCGCCGGCCAGGGCGAGCGCGACCGCGAGGGCCGTGAGCGGCAGCGGCGTGCTTCCCGAGCGGGCCCCCGTGGCCAGGGCGGACACCGCGCCGTGCGCCGGGGAGGGCGCGAGGACCAAGGCCAGCAGGGAGCCGAGGGCCGCCGTCAGGACACCGAGGCCGCGGCGGCGCAGCAGCGGCCGGGCGCACAGCGCGCCGACCGACGCGCCGGTCAGGGCGCACACGGCCGTCACCAGGCCGCCCGCGACGGCGGCCGCGGAGGTGGTGGTTCCGGCCCGGTCGCCGAGCAGGAACGCCGCGCCGGATCCCAGGGCGCCCGCGATCAGCGCCCCGACGAGGCCAGTGAGCAGGGCCGCCGCCTGGACCCGTACCGGACCGGCCGCGGCGGCCGCGCAGTCGCGGGCGGCGCGGGGCTCGTTGTCGGCGCAGATCCGGACCAGCCAGGCGGCGAACGGGAGCAGGCCGGCGGCCGCGTAGCCGAGGGAGTCCAGCACCGGGTCGCCCGGCCGGATCCCGACGGCCACGAACGCCGCGTACGCGACGCAGGGGGCGAGCCACCGCTGGGAGCGCAGCAGGAGCGCGGCCTGGTAGCGGAGGAGGGCGGTCACGGCAGTTCCTCCACGGTGCATACGTGCCAGGGCGGGCGGGCGCCGAGGAGGATCCGCAGCACCTTGTCGGAGCGGGCGGCGTCCACGGTCAGCACCACGACGCCGTCGGGGCCCGGCCGGCCGGCCAGGTCTGGCGGCAGGACGCCACCGGGCGGCGCGGCGGCCCGGATCCGTACCCGGGGTCCCGCCGTGCCCGAGGGCGCCACCGGTACGAGTGAGGTTCCTTCGAGCCGGTGGTGCGCGTCGGGCACGCCCGCGAGCCGCGCCGGGTCGTGGTCCACGAACACCACGGAGGCCCCGGCGGCAGTGCGTTCGGCCACGGCGAGGTCCAGCTCGCGCCGGGCCGCGGCATCCAGTCCGGTCCAGGCCTCGTCGAGGACGAGCAGCTCGGGACCGGCGAGCAGGGCCTGGGCCACGGCCACCTTCTGGCTCGTGCCCTTGGAGAGTTCGGCCATGGGGGTGCGGGCGTGCCCAGCGGCTCCGAAGCGCTCCAGCCAGTGCGTCGCCCGGCGGACCGCCTCGGCCCGCCCGAGCCCGTGCACCCGTCCCAGGTGCGTCAGGTAGGACAGGGCCGTCAGCGGCAGCGCCACCGGGAAGCGCTCGGGTACGTAGGCGGTGCGCTTCGGCCGTCCCCCGACGCGCCCCTCGGTCGGCGCGTCGACCCCGGCGACGACCCGCAGGAGAGTGGACTTCCCGCCGCCGTTGCCGCCTTCGACCCGGACGAGGGTGCCGGGCGGCACCTCCAGCGAGATCCCCCGCAGCACCCACGGCCGACGCCGGCCGTAGCGGCGGCCCACACCTGTGAGGTTCAGTGCGCGGCCGCCTGCTCGGTGACCTCGCTCGGGCGGACGATGACGAAGCCCTCGCCGCGCAGCATCAGCTGGACGGCCTCGCCGGAGCCGCCGCGGATCATCGAGCCGACCGACTGGGAGCGGTGCAGACCCGTCTCCAGCTGGGCGCTCCAGCCGACCACCGCGTCCGTGTCGACGTAGACGGGGGCCTGGGCGGTGACCGGGATGATGATGGGGTTTCCGTCGCAGACGACGGCGAGCTTGCCGGTGCCGGTGAAGACGCTGTTGAAGAGGCCGCCGCCGGTCATGCCGGCGCCCTTCACCATCTTGATCTCGTACGACAGCGTCGGGTCGAAGCACAGCACGTTGCGCCCGTTGACGGTGAGGGCGTCGCCGTGCTCGATGTCGATGATGAAGCAGTTGCCCGCCTGGTGGGCGAACCATGCCTCGCCCCGGCCCCGTACGGACATCAGCGCCAGGCCCTCGCCGGTGACGGCGCGCTTGAGCATGCTGCCTATGCCCTGTCCCTTGCGCTCGAACTGCAGGTCGCCGCGGAAGGCGACCATCGATCCCTGACGGGCCAGCATCTCCCCGTTGACGTTGTACTTCACGGACTTGGCGTTCTGCAGGCTCATGCCGGGGGTCTCGGCGGCCCGCGCCAGGTTCTCGGACGCGAAAAGATCACTCTTCATGGCCCCGATCCTCGCCCGGGGCAGGCACCCGGGACATCCTCCTCAAGGCGGAGCCTGGCATCCTTGGCGGGATGAGCAGCCAGCACACGAACGACACCTCCGGCGTACCCGCGGTCGGGGCCGACAGTGCCTTCCGGCGGGAGCACGTACTGCGGGACGAGGCCCGGCAGTTCGTCCTGCCGCTGGTGGTGCGCATCGAGAAGGCGGAGCCGCCCGCCCGTACCGACGCCCTGGAGACCGCGGCCCGGGCCGTGCTGGTGCTGCTCACCGACGAGCGGGCGCGGGGCGAGGGCGAGTGGGCGCAGGCCGTCCGGGACTGGCAGGACGCACGGATCCGCAAGGTGGTCCGGCGGGCGCGCGGTGCGGAGTGGCGCAAGGCGGAGGCCCTGCCGGGCATCACCGTCCACGGTGACGCCGCGCAGGTCCGGGTCTTCCCGCCGGTGCCCCTCGACGGCTGGCCCAAGGAGCTGGCCAAGCTCCAGGTGTCGGGCACCGACCTCGACGACCCGGAGCCGGTCCCCGCGGCCGACGGCGCCGCCCTGCCGGTGCTGTGGCTCAACCCGGACGTCGGCATGTCGGCCGGCAAGGCGATGGCCCAGGCCGGGCACGCGGCACAGCTGGCGTGGTGGGAGCTGACGCGTGCGGAGCGGGCCGCCTGGCAGGAGTCGGGCTTCCGGCTGGCCGTACGGACCGCCGCGCGCGAGCGGTGGGCGGAGCTCGGCGGGAGCGGGCTGCCGGTGGTCCGCGACGCCGGGTTCACCGAGATCGCGCCCGGCAGCGCGACCGTCGTCGCCGACCATCCGGCGCTGCGGGCCCGGCTCTGACGGCCTCTCCGACAGCCGCTCCGGCGACCTCCCGGCGACCTCCCGGCGGCCTCCCGGCGGCCGGGGCGGGCCCGCGCCGGCCGCCGGGAACCTCAAATGTTGCTCTGAACGTCCCCTCGTGCGGATTGGCGCTACTGCGTCGGGGCCATGACATCCGCACACAACAGGACGAGAGGGGGCGGGGGACATGAAGCCCATGGCACACCTGGGGGTGGGCATCGGCTGGCGGCCGGAGATCGCGGACGCGGTCGAACGGCTGGACGGCCTGGACTGGGTCGAGGTGGTGGCCGAGAACATCTGCCCGGGCCACCTGCCCGAGGCGCTCGGGCGGCTGCGCGAGCGCGGCACGCGCATCGTGCCGCACGGGGTCTCCCTCGGCCTCGGCGGCGCCGACCGTCCGGATCCGGAGAAGCTGGCGGCGCTCGGGGAGCGGGCGGTGGCGCTGGGGGCGCCGCTCGTCACCGAGCACATCGCCTTCGTACGGACGTCATCGCCGCTGCTGGAGGCCGGGCACCTGCTGCCGGTGCCGCGCACCCGCGACGCGCTGGACGTGCTGTGCGAGAACGTGCGGATCGCGCAGGACGCGCTGCCGGTGCCGTTGGCGCTGGAGAACATCGCCGCGCTGTTCTCGTGGCCCGGCGAGGAGATGACGGAGGGGCAGTTCCTCACGGAACTGGTCGAACGGACCGGGGTCCGGCTGCTCATCGACGTGGCGAACCTGCACACCAACCGGGTCAACCGGGGCGAGGACCCGGCCGCCGTCCTGGACGCGATCCCGCTGGAGGCGCTGGCGTACGTGCACGTGGCGGGCGGCGTCGAACGCGGCGGCGTCTGGCACGACACCCACGCGCACCCCGTGCCGCCGGTGGTGCTCGACCTGCTGGCCGAACTGCGTTCCCGGGTGGCACCGGCGGGTGTTCTGCTGGAGCGGGACGACGACTTCCCGCCCGAGGCGGAACTCGCGGGCGAACTGACCGCGATCCGCGAGGTTCTGACGGCAACGGCGCAGGCACTGCCGCAGGCGGGCGCGCCGGACACTGCGCGAGAAGCGGCGAAGAACCCGGCAGCCGGCACGAAGCCCGAGGCCGCGGCCGCGCCCGAGGCCGGCGCGGAGCCGGTGCGGGGGCCGGAGCCGGTGAGCGGCCCAGGACCGGGATCCGTGCCGGAGCCCGGGGCCGGGGCAGAGCCCGTGGGCGGGCCTGAGCACGGGACCGCGGCAGAGCCCGGGGCCGGGGAGGCGGCCCGGACTCGGGTGGGGCTCGCGCAGGCCGCCCTGCTCTCCGTGCTGGTGGCCGGGACGCCCGTGCCCGAGGGCTTCGACCGCGCACGGATCCGGGTGCAGGTGCGGGCACTGGCCGCCAAGCGGGCCGACGTCGTCGCCAAGGTGGCTCCGGAGCTGCCCGGGATCCTCGGCGGCCGTGCACCGTACCGGGAGGCCTTCCTCGCCTACGCGAAGGGCCGCCCGATGACCGCCGGATACCGCAGGGACGCGCTGGACTTCGCCGAGCACCTGCTGATCCAGGACCTCCCGGCCGACCCGGCCGCACGGCGCCGGCTCACCGCCTGGTGGCGGGAGCGGGCGGGGGCCAGGCCACCGCGCCGCATCGTGCGCTGGGCCCGGGCGCTCGCGGGGAGGGCGGCATGAACGTCCTCGCCGTAGCGATCTGGATCGCCGTCGTCGTCTCCTCCGTCCTGCTCGTACGCGGGCTGCGCCGGGCCCGGCCGGCCCCCGCGGCCCCGGCGGCCGGCCTCCACGACCTGTCCGAGGCCGCGTTCTTGGTGGGCGGCCCCGGCACCGTCGTGGACACCGCGCTCGTCTCGCTGCTCGGGGACGGCCGACTGCTCGTCGGCGGTCCCGGCATCGTCCAGGTACGCCCCGGCGCGTGGGCCGGCGACCCCACCGAACGCGCCGTGCTCCAGGCCCACGCCGGCGCTCCCTCGGGCTGGCTCTACCAGGTGCGGTACGCCGCCATGTGCGACCCGGCCGTCCAGGAGATCGGGGACGCCCTGGCCGCCCGCGGGCTGGTCGCCCCGCCCGGCACCGGCCGGGCCCCACGCCGCTGGGGGCTGGTCCAGGCCGTCGTGTGCGGGGTGTGGCTGGTGGCTTCGGTCCCGCTGACCGTCGTGGAGTTCGCCCTCGATGCCGACCCCGGCGTGCCGTTCGTCGTGACGGTGGCGCCCGCACTGTTCGCGGGCCTCGTCCTCGGCCTGTTCTGCAGGGCCCGGGCCGGGAACCGGGTCACCCCGGCCGGGCTGCGTGCCCTGCTGGCCCTGCGGTCCGCGTACGGGCACGACCACAGCCCGCACGTGCAGACGGCGCTGTTCGGGCTGCGCGGCCTGCGCGACCCGTTCCTGCGCCAGCAGCTGGTGCCCGCCGCGCGCGGCACCCGGCTGGCGGCGGCCCAGTCGGGCGCGCGCCCCCACCATCGGCACTCGTCGTCCTCCGACTCCTCGGCCGAGCTGCTGCCGGTGCTGTGGTGCGCGACGAGCGACGGGGGCGGCGGGAGCGGCGGTTCGGGCTGCGGGTCCGGTTCCGGCTGCGGATCCTCGGGCTCGGGCTGTGGCTCCTCCGGCAGCGGCAGCGGTTCCAGCTGCGGCAGCAGCTCCTCCGGTTCCAGCTGTTCGAGTTCGAGCAGTTCCAGTTGCTCCAGCAGTTCCAGCAGTTCCTGATACGGCAATTCGGGTCACGGCCGCCGACACCGGCCGGTGATCCTTTACAAGTGCGGCGTCCGGGCCTCTCATCGGTTCATCGGATGAGAGGCAGGGGCGTCATGCGCACGAGAACCGCACGTCACGGAGCCGCCGTGGCCGCCCTCCTCCTCACGCTGGGCGCGCCCGACGTCGCCGCCGCACCCGCCCCTCCGCCCCCGGAAGCCCCGGCCGCCGGCGGCACCTCCCGCATCCCCGACACCGGCGACGCCGAGAGCGCAGGGGCCGCGCTCGTCGCCCGTCGTGCCACCCTCGCGGCCGCCTCCCGGGGTGGCGGCGCCGCCGGTCTCGACTTCCGCGCCTGTCCCGCCGTCGAGGACCTGCCGTCCCACGTCCGGTGCGCCACCCTGCGCGTACCGCTCGACTACGCCCGTCCCGACGGCCCGCAGATCTCCCTCACCGTCAGCCGGGCCACCGCCACCGGGGCCCGCGGCGCCGCCCGCCAGGGCGCGCTCGTCCAGAACCCCGGCGGCCCCGGGGCATCCGGGATGTCCTTCCCGCTCGTCGCCGGTCTCCCCGGCTGGGAGCGGATCGCTGCCGCCTACGACCTCGTCGGCTACGCCCCGCGCGGGGTCGGACGCTCGGCCCCGCTGTCCTGCCAGGACCCGGCGTCCCACGCGAAGGGTCCCGTCCAGGAGCCCGTCCACCCCTCCCCCGCGTACAAGATGCGGCGCCTCGCGCAGGCCCGGGCGTACGCCCGCGGCTGCGCGCGCCGGGCCGGCCCGGCCCTGCCGTACTACACCACCGCGAACAACGCCCGTGACCTGCACGTGCTGCGCGCCGCGCTCGGCGAGGAGAAGCTGACCTTCATGGGCGCCTCGTACGGCACGTACCTCGGTGCCGTCTACGCCACCCTGTACCCGCGCCACGTCCGCCGGATGGTCCTCGACTCGCCGGTCGATCCCGATCCGCGCCGCGTCTGGTACCGCAACAACCTGGATCAGGCACGGGGGTTCGAGGGACGCTGGCGCGATTTCCGCGTCTGGGTGGCCCGCCACGACGCCGTGTACGGGCTCGGCACCACCCCGGAGGCCGTGCAGGCCGGCTACGAGCGGGTCCGGGACGCGGTGGCCCGCACCCCCGCGGGCGGGACCGTCGGGACCGGCGAGTTGCGGGCCGCTTACCTGCAGGCCGCGTACTACGACGACGTCTGGCCGGACCGGGCGGCGGCCCTGGCCGCGTTCCTGCGCGGCGATCCCTCGGTGCTGGCCGCCCAGGCCGCCCCCGATCCGGCGGTGGCGGCCGAGGCCGAGAACGCGACGGCCGTGTACACGGCGGTGCTCTGCAACGACGCCCCCTGGCCCGCGGACTGGGGGACCTGGGACCGCGACCACACCGAACTGGCCCGCACCGCCCCCTTCGAGACCTGGGCCAACGCCTTCCTCAATCTGCCGTGCGCCTCCTGGCCGGTCCGCGCGGAGCGGTCGCCGGTGGCGGTCGGGGCCCAGCCCGAGCGGCTGCCGCGGACGCTGGTGGTCGCGGCGGAGCGGGACGGAGCGACCCCGTACGCGGGTGCGCCGGAGCTCCAGCGGCGGCTCGGCGCCGGGGCTTCGCTGGTGACGGAAACGGGGGCCGGCTCCCACGGCGTGGCCGGCGGGCGCAACGGCTGCGTGGACCGGCATGTGGAGCGGTATCTGCTGACGGGCGCCACCCCGGGGTGGCGCGTGCGTTGCGCGCCGCATCCGGAGCCCGCACCGGTGTCGCTGGACGACCGGGCGGCGGGTGCCCGCAGGGCACTGCTGCCGCCTGTCGTCTGAACTTCCGGGCGGGATCTCCGGCTGCGTCGTTTCGGGGGCTGTGCCTCCCGATCCACCGGAGGCACTCACCTGACGGTGTGGTCGTCCTCCGGTCCTTCCCCCCAGGGGAGGTATCAGGCGAGCCCGGCCACCAGGTCGGCGACGGACTTGCGGCGCCCGGTGTAGAAGGGCACCTCTTCGCGGACGTGCATGCGGGCCTCGGAGGCACGCAGGTGACGCATGAGGTCGACGATGCGGTACAGCTCGTCGGCCTCGAAGGCCAGCAGCCACTCGTAGTCGCCCAGGGAGAAGGAGGCGACGGTGTTGGCGCGCACGTCCGGGTAGCCGCGGGCCATCTTGCCGTGGTCGGCGAGCATGCGGCGGCGGTCCTCGTCGGGCAGCAGGTACCAGTCGTAGCTGCGGACGAAGGGGTACACGCTGACGTAGTCGCGGGCGACCTCGTCGGCCAGGAAGGCCGGGATGTGCGACTTGTTGAACTCGGCCGGGCGGTGCAGGGCCATGTTCGACCACACCGGCTCCATCGCGCGGCCCAGCTTGGTACGGCGGAACAGGTTGTACGCGGTCTGCAGCTCGTCCGCGGTCTCCGCGTGCCACCAGATCATGATGTCGGCGTCGGCGCGCAGGCCGGAGACGTCATAGGTGCCGCGGACGGTGATGTCCTTGGCGGCCAGCTGGTCGAACAGTTCCTGAACCTCGTCGGCGAAGCCGGCGCGGTCCTCCGGCAGGACGTCCTTCAGCTTGAAGACGGACCACAGGGTGTAGCGGATGACCTCGTTGAGGTCCTTCGCCTTCTTCCCCGCGTTGGGAATCTTCTCTGGTGCAGTCATGTGCCTATTGTCCCGTGCGCTGATCAGTGGTCGGAGCCAGGGGTGCCGTACGCGCACCGAGCGCGGCGATCACCGTGTCAGCGGCCCGGCCGGCGCTCGCGATGCAGGCCGGAATGCCCACTCCGTCGTAGAGCGCACCGCACACGGCGAGGCCGGGCAGGGCCTCGACGGCGCCGCGGATCCGGGCGACCCGGCCGAGGTGGCCGACGGGGTACTGGGGCAGTCCGCCGTCCCAGCGGGTGACGGTGGAGGCGACGGGACGGGCCGTCAGGCCCACGGCCTCGCCGAGGTCGGCGAGGGACACCTCGACGAGTTCGCCGTCCTCGCGCTCCAGGTCGCGCTCGTCGGCGTAGCGGCCGACGGAGGTGCGCAGGAGGAAGAGGTCCGGGTCGGTGCCGGCCCAGGCCCACTTGTTGCTGGAGAAGGTGGACGCCTTGATGGTCCGGCCGTCGACGGGCGGGACGAGGAAGCCGCTGGCCTCGCCGCCGGAGACGGCCGCGGGCAGGTCGCGGCGCCGGAAGGCCAGGGTGACCAGCGCCATCGAGGCGTATTCGACCTGGTCCAGCTCGGCCGCGGCGGCGGGTGCGAGGGTGTCCAGCAGCCGGGCGGCGGGCCCGGCCGGGACGGCCAGGACGACGCCGTCGGCCTCGACGGTCTCCGCGGCGGCCACGACCCGCCAGCCTTCAGCCGTACGAAGGACCTCGCGCACGGGGGCGCCGGTGACGATCCGCGCGCCTGCCGCACGGCAGGCCTCGGCCACGGTGAGCGGAAGGCGTCCGATGCCGCCGTCGATGCCGGCGAACACCGGGCCGGCCTGCTGGGGCCCGCTCTGGGCCCTGCGCTGCAGTTCGCGTACGCCGTCGCCCAGCAGGGCGTGCGTACGGGCGACCTCGAACAGCTGGGGCACCGCGGCCCGCATCGAGATGCGGTAGGCGTCGCCCGCGTAGACCCCGCCGAGCAGCGGTTCCACCAGCCGGTCGACGACCTCGCGGCCGAGGCGGGCGGCCACGTACTCCCCGACGGCGACGTCCTCGCCGATCTCGGCGGGCGGCAGCGTCCGCTCGGCCTCGATGCGGGCCAGGCCCTCGGCGGAGAGGACACCGGAGGCGGCGAGCGGCCCGAGGTCTCCGGGGACGCCCATGACGTGGCCGCGCGGCATCGGCCGCAGCGCGCCCCGGGTCCACAGGCGGGCGGTGGCGGTGGCGGGCGGCTGCACGGCGTCGGCCAGGCCCACGGCCTGGGCGAGGGCCACGGCCTCGGGGCGGCGGGCGAGCATGGACTCGGCGCCGAGGTCGACGGGGCTTCCGGCGAGTTCGCCGGAGTACAGCTTGCCGCCGAGCCTCGGTCCGGCCTCCAGCAGCGTGACGCGGGCGCCCTCGGCGAGCAGCCGGTGGGCCGCCGCGAGGCCCGCGATGCCGCCGCCGATCACGACGACGTGGCCCGGGGAGCCGGCTTGCCGGGTGGGGCTCCCCGGCCGATCCGTACGCATGTCCGCTTCCTGCATGGACACATCGTCTCAGACCGATCACCGAGGCCGGACCGTGACCGCATCGGAACCGGCCCGGGACCACGTGTGCGAAACCCGCGACGGGACCCTGTACGTCGAAACGGCAAACAGCAGCCGATCACCGGGGGTTCACAGCGTGCGCAGCATCAGCAGACACCGTTCCGCGGCGGCCCTGGCCGCCCTCTCCCTCACCGGGGTGCTCGCGCTCACCGGCTGCGGGGCGGACGGGCAGGGTTCCGCGAGCGACAAGGCGGCGGTCGCGCCGCCCGCGGCCGACGGGAAGGCCCGGGAGGGCGCGGCGGGCGCCGCGGCGGCCCCGGCCCCGGCGGGGTCGGCGGGGTCGTCCGCCGCGAAGGACGGGGCGCCGGTCGCGGTCCGGCCGAACGTCATCCGCACGGCGACGCTCGGCATCGAGACGGCCGACGTCCAGAAGACCCTCGCGGCCGCCCGCACCGCGGCCGACGGCGCGGGCGGCTACGTCGGCAACGAGTCGACCCAGCGCGGCAAGGACGGCCGGATGACCTCGACGGTGACCCTGCGGGTGCCCGGGGAGCGCTACGACTCCGTGCTCGGCGCCATGGAGGGCAGCGGGAAGCTGCTGCACCGCAAGGTCGACGCGCAGGACGTCACCGAGAAGGTCGCCGACATCGACAGCCGTGTCTCCTCGCAGCAGGCGAGCGTGGCGCGGGTGCGGGAGATGATGGGCAAGGCCTCGGCGCTGAGCGAGGTGGTGATGCTGGAGGGCGAGCTGAGCCGGCGCCAGTCGGACCTGGAGTCGCTGCTGGCGCAGCGGACCGCGCTGAAGGACCAGACCTCGATGGGCACGATCACGCTGGCGGTCTCCGAGCCGGCCCCGGCGAAGGCGGAGAAGAAGGAGAAGGAGCCCACCTTCCTCGGTGCGCTGGGCAGTGGCTGGGAGGTCTTCACGAAGATCCTGCGCTACCTGCTGGCGGCGTTGGGGGCGCTGCTGCCGTTCCTGCTGACGGCCGCGGTGGTGGCGGCCCTGGTCCGGGCGTACCGGCGGTGGCGGCCGGCGCGGCCGAAGACGGGCCTGGCCCCGAAGCGGGTGGCGGTCCCCGCGCAGCGGGCGGTGGCTCCGGACACCGGGGCCGACGTGCAGGACTGAACGCGCGTTCGCACGTAGCGTGTTCACCATTCGACGTCGGTGAAGGGGCGGTACGGGCGATGGCGAGGGAACGACTGGTGGTGGTCGGGGGCGACGCGGCGGGGATGTCCGCCGCGTCGCAGGCCCGCAGGCTGCGGGGGCCGCAGGAGCTGGAGATCGTCGCCTTCGAGCGCGGCCGTTTCACCTCCTACTCGGCGTGCGGGATCCCGTACTGGGTCGGCGGTCTGGTCGCCGGGCGCGACGAGTTGATCGCCCGCACCCCCGAGGAGCACCGGGCGCGGGACATCGACCTGCGTACCCGCACGGAGGTGGTGGAGCTCGATCTGGCCGGTTCCCGGGTCCGTGCCCGCGATCTGGACGGCGGGTCCGAGGCCTGGACGCACTACGACAAGCTGGTCCTGGCCACGGGTGCCCGGCCGGTGCGTCCGCGCCTGCCCGGCATCGGCGCGCACGGGGTGCACGGCATCCAGACCCTGGACGACGGCCAGCGCCTCATGGACGCCCTGGAGCGGACGCGGGGCCGGCGGGCGGTCGTGGTCGGCGCGGGCTACATCGGCGTGGAGATGGCCGAGGCCCTGGTGCTGCGGGGCTTCGAGGTGACCGTCCTGCACCGGGGCGAGCAGCCGATGTCCACGCTGGATCCCGACATGGGCGGTCTGGTGCACCGGGCGATGAACCGGATGGGGATCGTCACGGTCGCACGCGCCGAGGTGACGAAGATCCTCACCGACGAGGAGGGCCGGGCCCGCGCGGTGGCCACGGCGAGCGGCGAGGAGTACCCGGCGGACGTGGTCGTGCTCGGCCTCGGCGTGGAGCCGCGCACGGCGCTGGCCCGCGCCGCCGGCCTTCCGCTCGGCCCCTCGGGCGGGATCCTCACGGACCTGTCGATGCGGGTCCGGGGCCAGGCGGACGTCTGGGCGGGCGGTGACTGCGTGGAGGTCCTCGACCTGGTCGCGGGCCGAACCCGGCACATCCCGCTGGGCACCCACGCCAACAAGCACGGGCAAGTCATCGGCTCGGGCGTGGGCGGCGGCTACGCGACCTTCCCGGGGGTGGTCGGCACGGCGGTCAGCAAGGTCTGCGACCTGGAGATCGCCCGTACGGGGCTGCGCGAGCGCGACGCGCTGGAGGCGGGCCTGCGCTTCGTGACGGCCACCATCACCTCCACCAACACGGCGGGCTACTACCCGGGCGCGGTGGAGATGACGGTGAAGATGCTGGCGGAACGCCGTACGGGCCGGCTCCTCGGCGTACAGATCGTCGGCGGCGGAGGTTCCGCGAAGCGGGTGGACATCGCGGCGGTGGCCCTCACGGCGGGCATGACGGTGGACCGGATCGTCTCCCTCGACCTGGGCTACGCCCCGCCGTTCTCCCCGGTCTGGGACCCGGTCCTGGTAGCGGCCCGCAAAGCGGTCTCAGCGGTCCGCGCGGCAGGCGTCTGAGCGCTGTTCCGCGCCGTGCGGTGCACGGCGCGGCGCGGACGGTCGCGGTCCGGTACCCCGGGCCTCAGCGGGCGGTCTTGGTGTGGACGTAGTCCACCAGGCGGGTCAGGGCCTCGGGGTCGGTCGTCGGGAGGACGCCGTGGCCGAGGTTGAAGACGTGGCCCTCCAGGCCGGCGGCCGCCGCGAGGACCTCGTCCGTCCTGGCCTCGACCGCCTCCGTGGTGGAGAAGAGCACGGCCGGGTCCAGGTTGCCCTGGAGGGCCTTGCCGGGGCCGACGCGGCGGGCCGCCTCGTCGAGCGCGACGCGGTAGTCGACGCCCACGACGTCGGCGCCGGCCTCGCCCATCAGGCCGAGGAGCTCGCCCGTGCCCACGCCGAAGTGGATGCGGGGAACCCCGTAGGAGGCGACGGACTCCAGGACCTTCGCCGAGGCGGGCATGACGGAGCGGCGGTAGTCCGCCGGGGCGAGCGCGCCGACCCAGGAGTCGAAGAGCTGCACGGCGGAGGCGCCGGCCTCGATCTGGACCTTCAGGAAGGCGGAGGTGATCTCCGCGAGACGGTCGAGCAGGTCGGCCCAGAGCTGCGGGTCCCCGTACATGAGGGCCTTGGTGTGCTCGTGGTTCTTCGACGGGCCGCCCTCGACGAGGTAGCTCGCGAGGGTGAAAGGCGCGCCCGCGAAGCCGATCAACGGCGTGGAGCCCAGTTCACTCGTGAGCATGCCGATCGCCTCGGTGACGTACGAGACGTCCTCAGGGGTGAGGTCGCGCAGCTGTGCGAGGTCCTCGCGGCGGCGGATCGGCTGGGCGACGACCGGGCCCACGCCCGGCTTGATGTCCAGGTCGACGCCGATGGCCTTGAGCGGGACCACGATGTCGGAGAAGAAGATCGCCGCGTCGACGTTGTGGCGCCGCACCGGCTGCATGGTGATCTCGGTGACCAGGTCGGGCCGCATGCAGGACTCCAGCATCGCGGTGCCCTCGCGGACCTTGCGGTACTCGGGGAGGGAGCGCCCGGCCTGCCGCATGAACCACACCGGCGTGTGCGGTACCGGCTCCCGCCGGCACGCCTTCAGGAAGGCGGAATCGTACGTCTGGCTCGGCTGGCCCTTGGGGCGGTCGTTGGCGCTCACGACCCAAATCTTCGCACGTATGAAGAAGTGCCCGGCCCGGCGCGGGTGTCCCTGCGCCGTACGGCCGCACATACCGCCTAGTCTTCCCCGCATGGCTGCGGCTCAGGGACGATTTTCAGATGGCGCCGACGGTACGGACAGCGCGAAGGAGAGCTCGGTCCCCCTCCCGTTCCGCCGGGCGGTCGAAGGCTTGAAGAAGGCCCGGCTGCGTCCGGGGGTCGAGATCGATCCGACGAAGCCGCCCCAGCGGCTGGCCCCGTACGCCTACGCGCTGGAGGCCGCGGTGGTGGACGGGGAGGACGACCTGGCCGACGGCCGGCTCATCCTGCTCCATGATCCGGCCGGGCACGACGCCTGGCACGGGACCTTCCGTCTGGTGACGCTCGTACGGGCGGAACTGGAGCCCGAGATGGCCGCGGATCCGCTGCTGCCGGAGGTGTGCTGGTCCTGGCTGACGGGGGCCCTTCAGGCGCGCGGGCTGGCCTACGGGGAGGCGAGCGGGACGGTGACCATGGCGAGCTCGCACTACTTCGGCGGGCTCGCGGAGCGGCGGCCCGCGACGCAGATCGAGATCAGGGCCTCGTGGACGCCGCGCGAGGGCGTGGGCGGGGTCCCGGACACCTCCGCGCACCTGTCGGCGTGGTGCGAACTGATCTGCCAGATCGCGGGGCTGCCGCCGGTGGGTCCGACGGACACGGCGACGGGTGTGGTCTCCCTGCCACAGCGCCGCGGTCCGCACCACCCGTAGGCACGGGGCCGTACGGCGGCCCCCCGAGGGGCGTCTCCCGGAGGCAGCCGGGGCCGGAGTGTCACAACGCGGCCTCCGTTGTGGGCTTCTGATCACCCGATGATCGATCGTGCGTCCGAATTGCCCGAATTGTTACTCACCAAATCGTGATCATTCCCTAAAGCCGGGCGGGTGACGTGCCGAAGGAGTCAGTGACCATCCGCACGGTTCGCACCGGCTTCCTTCCCCGAGCCGGCCGTCCCGCCACTCCCCCAGGAGGCCTAGGTGTCCGTTCTTCTCGAGCAGCCCGCAAGCCTGGTCGCCTACCGCCCGAACAAGCCGACGGCCATGGTCGTCGTGGCCGACCCGCGCGTCCGTTCCACCGTGACCCGCCATCTGTGGGCCCTCGGAGTCCGTGACGTGATCGAGGCGTCGTCCATCGCGGAGGCCCGCCCCCGCGTCGGCAGCCCGCGCGACATCTGCGTGGCCGACGTACACCTGCCCGACGGTTCCGGTCTGACCCTGCTCTCCGAGACCCGTGCCGCGGGCTGGCCGAACGGCCTGGCCCTGTCCGCCGCCGACGACATCGGCGCCGTCCGCAACGCCCTCGCGGGCGGGGTGAAGGGCTACGTCGTCACCGGTACGCGCACCAACATCGGGCTCCCCACCCGGCCCGGCGCCGCCCCCATCGGTGCCGCCGCCGCCCGTATGCACCGCCGCCCCCCGGGTGCCCCGAGCCACCCGGGCGGCTACCGCGAGCTCTCCGGCCGCGAGGTCGAGGTCCTGCGCCTCGTCGCGGAGGGCCAGTCCAACAAGGCCATCGGCGTCTCGATGGGCCTGTCCGCCCTGACCGTCAAGTCCCACCTGGCCCGTATCGCCCGCAAGCTGGGCACCGGTGACCGCGCGGGAATGGTCGCCGTTGCGCTGCGCACCGGGATCATCCACTGAGCGCGGGCCGGAGCGCCCGGATAGACGTCCGGAACGCCCGGGCAGATGTCCGGAACGCCCGGCAGACGTCCGGAACGCCCGGACGGACACCGGGACAGACACCGGGACAGACACCCGGACGAACGTCCGGGGCACCCTGGGAAAACACCCCTCGTACTGATCGCGCCCGTCGACGGAACGTTCCGGCGACGGGCGCGTCGTATACACGGATACCCTTGACCGGTGACCGACGCCCAAGAGACCGCAGCAGACCTGCGCACCACCACCGGGGGCGGCCCCCCGGACGACGTCGTTGTTCCGCCCGGTGGGCTGCCGATCCCCCTGCTGGAGCCCCGTGAGGGGATCCCTCCGGTGGTCGCCGACGCGGACGCCCTCGCCGAAGTGGTCGCGGCCTTCGCCGCGGGCACCGGCCCCGTGGCCGTCGACGCCGAACGCGCCTCCGGATACCGCTACGGCCAGCGCGCCTACCTCGTGCAGCTGCGCCGCGAGGGTGCCGGGTCCGCACTGATCGACCCGGTGGGCTGCCCCGACCTGTCCTCGCTGGGCGAGGCCCTCTCCGGCACCGAGTGGATCCTGCACGCCGCCACCCAGGACCTGCCGTGCCTGCGCGAAATAGGCATGGTCCCCGCCTCGCTGTTCGACACCGAGCTCGCGGGCCGGCTCGCCGGCTTCCCCCGGGTCGGACTCGGCGCGATGGTCGAGAGCGTTCTCGGCTACGCGCTGGAGAAGGGCCACTCCGCCGTCGACTGGTCCACCCGCCCGCTGCCCGAGCCGTGGCTGCGCTACGCCGCCCTGGACGTGGAGCTGCTGGTGGACCTGCGGGACGCGCTGGAGAAGGAGCTGGACCGGCAGGGCAAGCTGGAGTGGGCCCGGCAGGAGTTCGACGCGATCGCCTCCGCGCCGCCGGCCCCGCCGCGCAAGGACCCGTGGCGCCGTACGTCCGGCATGCACAAGGTGCGCCGCCGCCGGCAGATGGCCGTCGTACGGGAGCTGTGGGAGTCCCGGGACCGGATCGCGCAGCGGCGTGACGTGTCGCCGGGCAAGGTGCTGGGCGACGCTGCGATCGTCGAGGCCGCCCTGGCCCTGCCCACGAACGTGCACACCCTCTCGGCCCTGCCCGGCTACGGGCAGCGGATGGGCCGTCGCCAGCTCGACCAGTGGATGGCCGCCGTGGACCGCGCGAAGGCGCTGCCCGAGAGCGAGCTGCCGCAGCCGGGGGCGACCCCGTCCGGTCCGCCCCCGCCGCGTTCCTGGGCCGACAAGGATCCGGCCGCCGCGGCCCGGCTGGCCGCCGCCCGCACCGCGGTCTCGGCGCTGGCGGAGCAGCTGAACCTGCCCCAGGAGAACCTGATCACCCCGGACACCGTCCGCCGCCTGTGCTGGGAGCCCCCGCAGCGGCTGGACGCGGACGCGGTGGCCGGGACCCTGGCGCTGTACGGCGCCCGGCCCTGGCAGATCGAGCAGGTGACCCCGGTCCTGGTCACGGCCCTGGCCGCGACGGCCTGACCCGGCCCTGTGCCCCCCCCCCACGAAGCCCCCGGTCCCCGGCCGGGGGCTTCGTCGTGCCCGCCGCGGGAGGGCCGGCGGAGTGTGACCTTCGCCGCTCCTCGGGGAGGGGGTGTGCACATTGGTTACCCGCAAGTAGCATGGTCGGGTGAGCGGGCGCTCAGCAACGTATGCCGAACGCGCCCCCGCGCAGCAGTGCCATCCCGCACCTGGAGGAGAGCCAACGTGCCTCGTACCGTCAGGGACGTCGTCTTCGTCGACGGCGTCCGCACCCCGTTCGGCAAGGCGGGCCCGAAGGGCATCTACAACGAGACCCGCGCCGACGATCTCGTCGTGAAGGCGATCCGGGAGCTGCTGCGCCGCAACCCGGACCTGGACCCCAAGAAGATCGACGAGGTCGCCATCGCCGCGACCACGCAGATCGGCGACCAGGGCCTGACGCTGGGCCGCACGGCCGGCATCCTCGCGGGCCTCCCGCAGTCCGTCCCGGGCTACTCCATCGACCGCATGTGCGCCGGCGCGCTGACCGCCGTGACCGCCGTCGCGGGCGGTGTGGCCTTCGGTGCGTACGACGTCGCCCTCGCCGGCGGTGTCGAGCACATGGGCCGCCACCCCATGGGCGAGGGCGTCGACCCGAACCCGCGCTTCGTCTCCGAGAAGCTGGTCGACGAGTCCGCCCTGTTCATGGGCATGACCGCCGAGAACCTGCACGACCGGTACCCGACGATCACCAAGCTCCGCGCCGACGAGTACGCCGTGCGCTCGCAGGAGAAGGCCGCCAAGGCGTACGCCGACGGCAAGATCCAGCAGGACCTGGTCCCGATCTCGGTCCGCAACACCAACGAGGCCGCGGGCGAGACGGGCTGGGGCCTGGTCACCACCGACGAGCCGATGCGCCCCGGCACCACGCTGGAGAACCTGGCGAACCTGAAGACCCCGTTCCGTACGCACGGCCGGGTCACCGCGGGCAACGCCGCCGGTCTCAACGACGGCGCCACCGCCGCGATCATCGCGTCCGAGGACTTCGCCCGCGAGAACAACCTCCCGGTCAAGATGCGCCTCGTCTCGTACTCCTTCGCGGGTGTCGAGCCGGAGGTCATGGGCTACGGCCCGATCCCGGCCACCGAGAAGGCCCTGGCCCAGGCCGGCCTGACGATCGACGACATCGGTCTCTTCGAGATCAACGAGGCCTTCGCGGTCCAGGTGCTCGCCTTCCTGGAGCACTACGGCATCGCCGACGACGACGCCCGGGTGAACCAGTACGGCGGCGCCATCGCCTTCGGTCACCCGCTGGCCTCCTCCGGCGTGCGTCTGATGACGCAGCTGGCCCGCCAGTTCGAGGAGCAGCCGCACGTCCGCTACGGCCTGACCACCATGTGCGTCGGCTTCGGCATGGGCGCGACGGTCATCTGGGAGAACCCGAACTTCAACGCCGAGGGAGACTCCAAGTGAGCACCACCGCTGAGCTCCTGAAGGGTGCGGCCGAGCTGTTCCCGGACGAGGTCGTCACGTCCGCGCACGTCCGCCACCTGGACCTGCCGTTCGGCGCCGGGCGCTTCGCGCTCATCACGCTGGACAACGGCTTCGACCACACCAAGCCGACCACCTTCGGCCCGCAGTCCCTCGCCAACCTCAACGCGGCGATCGACCAGGTCGAGCAGGAGGCCGCCGCCGGCACCATCGTCGGTGCGGGCATCACCGGCAAGCCGTTCATCTTCGCGGTCGGCGCCGACCTCAAGGGTGTCGAGCTGCTGAAGAAGCACGACGAGGCGCTCGCCATCGGCAAGGGCGGCCACGACGTCTTCAAGCGCCTCTCGGCGCTGGCCGTTCCGACCTTCGCGTACTACAACGGCGCGGCGATGGGCGGCGGCGTCGAGGTCGGTCTGCACTGCAGCTACCGCACCGTCTCCAAGGCCATCCCGGCCTTCTCTCTGCCCGAGGTCTTCCTCGGCCTGGTTCCCGGCTGGGGCGGCTGCGCCATCCTGCCGAACCTGATCGGCGCCGAGCGCGCGGTCTCGGTCATCATCGAGAACTCGCTGAACCAGAACCGGCAGCTGAAGGGCCGGCAGGTCTTCGAGCTCGGCATCGCCGACGCGATCTTCGAGGGCGCGGACTTCCTGGAGCAGTCGCTCCTGTGGACCGCGAACGTCCTGAACGGCACCACCGAGGTCGTCCGTGCGGAGATCGACCGCGGCGAGGCCTGGGACGCGGCCGTCGCCAAGGGCCGCTTCATCGCGGACTCCAAGGTGCACGGCGCCGCTCCGGCCGCCTACCGCGCCCTGGACATCATCGCCGCGGCCAAGGACGGCGACCTGCAGGCGGGCTTCGACGCCGAGGACACGGCCCTGGCCGACCTCATCATGGGCGGCGAACTGCGCTCGGGCATCTACGCCTTCAACCTGGTCCAGAAGCGCGCCAAGCGCCCGGCCGGTGCCCCGGACAAGTCCCTGGCCCGTCCGGTCACCAAGGTCGGCGTCGTCGGCGCGGGCCTGATGGCCTCGCAGCTGGCGCTGCTGTTCCTGCGCCGCCTGGAGGTGCCGGTGGTCCTCACCGACATCGACCAGGAGCGCGTGGACAAGGGTGTGGGCTACGTCCACGCCGAGATCCAGAAGCTGCTCGGCAAGGGCCGCATCAACCAGGACAAGGCCAACCGCCTGACCGCCCTGGTGAGCGGTGTCCTGGACAAGGCCGAGGGTTTCGCGGACGCGGACTTCATCATCGAGGCCGTGTTCGAGGAGATGTCCGTCAAGCAGAAGGTGTTCGCGGAGGTCGAGGCGGTCGCCCCGGCGCACGCGATCCTCGCCACCAACACCTCCTCGCTGTCGGTGTCGGAGATGGCCTCCAAGCTCCAGCACCCGGAGCGCGTGGTCGGCTTCCACTTCTTCAACCCGGTCGCGATCCTCCCGCTGCTGGAGATCGTCCGCGGTGAGCAGACCGACGACGCCTCGCTGGCCACGGCCTTCGGTGTCGCCAAGAAGCTGAAGAAGACCGCGGTCCTCACCAAGGACGCCCCGGCGTTCGTCGTGAACCGCATCCTGACCCGCTTCATGGGCGAGATCCAGAACGTCATCGACGAGGGCACCCCGGTCGCCACGGCGGAGAAGGCCATCGAGCCGCTCGGCCTGCCGATGTCCCCGCTGGTGCTGCTGGAGCTCGTGGGCCCGGCGATCGGCCTGCACGTCTCCGAGACCCTGAACCGCTCCTTCCCGGAGCGCTTCACCGTCTCCCCGAACCTCGCTGCGGTCGTCAAGGCCGGCAAGCGCGGCTTCTACGTCTACGATTCCGGCAAGCCGGAGCTGGACCCCGAGGTCGCCGCGCTCCTGGTCCAGGGCGACTCCGTCCTGACCGAGGAGCAGGTCCGCGACCGGGTCCTGGACGCGGTGGCGCAGGAGATCGGCCTGATGCTGGAGGAGGGTGTCGTGGCCGAGGCCCAGGACATCGACCTCTGCCTCATCACCGGTGCCGGCTGGCCCTTCCACCTGGGCGGCATCACGCCGTACCTGGACCGTGAGGGCGTCTCGGAGCGGGTGAACGGCAAGAAGTTCCTCGCCCCCGGCATCGCGAGCGTCCCGGCCTAGTCCGGACCGCAGGCGGCTGTTCGACAGCCGAGGCCCGCTCCCTCCAGGGGGCGGGCCTCGGCCGTTCGAATACCTGTCTAAGATTCACCCCCATGACGGAAACGCACGCGACGGAAACGCACGCGCGGCCCGGACGCCGCCGACGCCGCATTCTGCGGATCACCCTGCTGCTGGTCGCCGTGCTGATCCTGGGCGCGGCCGGAGCCGGCTGGTGGACCTACAGCCACCTCAACGGCAACATCGACAGCGTCGACCTGGACCGGGCGATCGGTGACAACCGGCCCGCCAAGGTGGTCGCGAACGCGCAGAACATCCTGGTGCTCGGCTCCGACTCGCGGGCCGGGGCCAATGGCGACCTCGACCACGGATCGGTCAGTGGCGCCCGCTCGGACACCGCGATGCTGGTGCACATACCCGAGGGCCGGGCGAAGGCCACCGCGGTGAGCATCCCCCGCGACACCCTTATCACCCG
The DNA here is from genome assembly GCF_001005295.1 of Streptomyces yangpuensis. Taxonomy (GTDB): domain Bacteria; phylum Actinomycetota; class Actinomycetes; order Streptomycetales; family Streptomycetaceae; genus Streptomyces; species Streptomyces yangpuensis. Next base: position 78,742 of record NZ_LBMK01000006.1, read on the forward strand.
GCCCGAGTGCAAGGACCGCGACGGCAAGGCCGTGCCGTCCGCGAAGCGGGTCATGTTCAACTCCGTCTACTCGCTGGCCGGTCCGGCCTGCGTGGTCAACACGGTCGAGCAGATGTCCGGTGTCCGCGTGGACCACTTCGTCGAGGTGGACTTCGCGGGCTTCAAGGGCCTGGTGGACGCCCTGGGCGGGGTCACCGTCACCCTGGACAAGCCGATGAGCGGCGCCAAGGGCGGTCTGAAGCTCGACGCGGGCACGCACCGGCTGAACGGCACCGACTCGCTGAAGTTCGTCCGTACCCGGTACGGCTACGGCGACGGCAGCGACCTCGGACGCATCGGCCTGCAGCAGCAGTTCATGCTGGCGATGCTGGCGGAGATCAAGAAGCAGGACGCGCTCGGCAACCCGGCGCGGCTCTACAAGCTCGCGGACGCCGGCACCAAGTCGCTGACCACCGACTCCGATCTGGCCTCGCTGACCGCGCTGTCGGACTTCGCGCAGAGCATGAAGGGCGTCGACCCGGAGACGATGGAGACCATCATGCTGCCGGTCGCCTACGACAAGGTGGACCCCAACCGCGTGGTGGTGGCCGAGCCGCAGGCCACCCAGCTGTGGGACGCCCTGCGCAAGGACGAGAAGGTTCCCGCCTCCGCGAAGGAGTCCCCCGCCAAGGGCTGACGGGACCCCTGGGCGGACACGGAGCCGGCCGTACGGGTGAACCCGTACGGCCGGCTCCGGCGTTCGCGCGGCCGCGGTTTCTCAGAACTTGGCGTCCGCGCCGACCTTGCCGAGACGGCTGTGCTGGCGTCCGTAGAGGAAGTAGACGACGACGCCGATGGCCATCCAGATGCCGAAGCGCAGCCAGGTCTCGGCCGGCAGGTTGAGCATCAGCCACAGCGAGGCCGCGATCGACAGGATCGGGATGAACGGCACCCACGGGGTCCGGAAGGACCGGTGCAGGTCGGGGCGGGTCCGGCGCAGGACGATCACGCCGAGCGCGACCACCACGAAGGCGAACAGGGTGCCGATGTTGACCAGTTCCGCGAGGCTCTCCAGGCTGGTGAAGCCCGCGACGATCGCGATGATCCCGCCGAGCAGGACGGTCGCCCGGTAGGGGGTGCGGTACTTCGGGTGGGTCACGGAGAAGACCCGGGGCAGCAGTCCGTCACGGCTCATGGCGAAGAACACGCGGGTCTGGCCGAGCAGCAGGATCATGCAGACCGTGATCAGGCCGACGGACGCTCCGAGACTGATGGCGCCCGAGAAGAACGGCTGGTTGACCGATTTGAAGGCCTCGGCGAGCGGCGCGGTCGGGGACATCTCCGAGTACTTCTGCATGCCGGTGACCACGAGGGTCACCGCGACGTAGAGCACGGTGCAGATGAGCAGCGAGCCCAGGATGCCGCGCGGCATGTCCCGCTGGGGGTTCTTGGTCTCCTCGGCAGCCGTCGCCACGACGTCGAAGCCGATGAAGGCGAAGAAGATGAGCGAGGCCGCCGTGAAGATGCCCATCACGCCGAAGTTGGTGGGCTCGTAGCCGAACAGCAGCTGGACCAGTGGCGCGTGCCAGCCGCTGACGCCCTCGGCCTGGGGCTGGGCCGGCGGGATGAACGGCGAGTAGTTGTCGGCCTTGATGAAGAACAGACCGGCGATGATGACCAGCAGCACGACGGTCACCTTGATGGCGACGACGACCGCGGTGATCCGCGCGGAGAGCTTCGTCCCGACGACCAGGATCCACGTCAGCACCAGGACCAGCAGGAAGGCCAGCAGGTCGAAGTGGCCGCCGGCATCGGGGCCGGACAGGGAGGTCGGCAGGGTCCAGCCGAGGTTGGTGTCCATGAGGTGGCGCACGTAGCCGGACCAGCCGACCGCGACCACCGCGGTGCCGAGCGCGAACTCGAGCACCAGGTCCCAGCCGATGATCCAGGCGGGCAGTTCACCGATGGAGGCGTAACTGAAGGTGTACGCCGATCCGGCCACCGGCACGGTGGACGCGAACTCCGCGTAGCAGAGCGCCGCGAGGGCGCAGACGATGCCCGCGGCCACGAAGGCGAGGGCGGTGGCGGGTCCGGCGTTGTTCCGGGCCGCGATGCCCGTGAGGACGAAGATGCCGGTGCCGATGATGACACCCACACCGAACACCGTCAGGTCCCAGGCGGAGAGCGACTTGCGGAGCGCGTGTTCCGGCTCCTCCGTGTCGCGGATGGACTGCTCCACCGTCTTGGTGCGGAAGGGGCTGTTCATATCCCTACTCACCGACGCACCTCCGAACAGGTGTCGACGCACGCGAACGGGCCGGGAGGCCCACTCCTCAAGAGTGATCTCCCGGCCCGTGACGTGCAACCGCGCGGCGATCTAGTACCCGCCGTCCGTGCTAGTCGACGGTGGCCGCCGGCTCGCTGTCGTAGCGGCCGTCCAGCTTGGCCACCAGGCCCGTGACCTGCCGGGCGATGTCCGGAGCGGTCAGCCCGATCTCGGCCATGACCTCCTTGCGGGAGGCGTGGTCGAGGAAGCGCTGCGGGATGCCGAAGTCGCGCAGGGGTACGTCGACCCCCGCGTCCCGCAGGGCCTGCGAGACGGCGGAGCCCACGCCGCCGGCACGGCCGTTGTCCTCGACGGTGACGACCACGCGGTGCCGGTCCGCGAGCGGGGCCAGGGCCTCGTCCACGGGCTTGACCCAGCGCGGGTCCACGACGGTCGTGGAGATGCCCTGCTTGTCGAGCAGGTCGGCGATCTCCAGGCACATCGGGGCGAGCGCACCGACCGAGACGAGCAGTACGTCCGGCCGGGTGACCTCGGCGCCCGGGGCGCGCAGGACGTCCATGCCGCCGATCCGGCCGACGGCCGGGACAGCCGGGCCGACGACGCCCTTGGAGAAGCGGACCACGGTCGGGGCGTCCTTGACCTCGACGGCCTCGCGCAGCTGGGAGCGCAGCTGTTCGGCGTCGCGCGGTGCGGCGAGGCGCAGGCCCGGGACGACCTGGAGGATGGACATGTCCCACATGCCGTTGTGGGAGGCGCCGTCGTCGCCGGTGACGCCGGCGCGGTCCAGGACGAAGGTGACCCCGCACTTGTGGAGGGCCACGTCCATCAGGACCTGGTCGAAGGCGCGGTTGAGGAAGGTCGCGTACACCGCGAAGACGGGGTGGACGCCGCCGGTGGCCAGGCCAGCCGCGGAGGTGGCGCCGTGCTGCTCGGCGATGCCCACGTCGTAGATGCGGTCCGGGAAGGCCTCGGCGAACTTGTTGAGGCCGACCGGGTGGAGCATGGCCGCGGTGATGCCGACGATGTCCTCGCGCTCGTGGCCGATCTTGACCATTTCGTCGGCGAAGACGGAGGTCCAGCTGGCGGCGGCGGTCTTGACCGGCAGGCCGGGGTCGGGGGGGATCACGCCGACCGCGTGGAAGCGGTCCGCCTCGTGCTCCAGGGCCGGGGTGTAGCCGCGGCCCTTCTGGGTGAGGCAGTGCACGATGACGGGCCCGCTGAAGCGCTTGGCGCGCTGCAGGGCGGACTCCAGTGCCTCGATGTCGTGGCCGTCGATGGGCCCGATGTACTTGAGCCCGAGGTCCTCGAACATGCCCTGTGGGGCGATGAAGTCCTTGAGGCCCTTCTTGGCGCCGTGCAGGGTCTCGAAGAGCGGCTTGCCGACGACCGGGGTGCGCTCCAGGATCTCCTTGCCGCGGGCGAGGAAGCGCTCGTAGCCGTCGGTGGTGCGCAGGGTGGCCAGGTGGTTGGCGAGGCCGCCGATGGTGGGGCCGTAGGAGCGCTCGTTGTCGTTGACGACGATGACCAGCGGGCGGTCCTTGGCGGCGGCGATGTTGTTCAGCGCCTCCCAGGCCATGCCGCCGGTCAGCGCGCCGTCGCCGATGACGGCGGCGACGTGGTGGTCCTCGCGGCCCAGCACCTCGTTGGCCTTGGCGAGGCCGTCGGCCCAGCCGAGCACGGTGGAGGCGTGCGAGTTCTCGATCACGTCGTGGTCGGACTCGGCGCGCGAGGGGTAGCCGGACAGGCCGGTCTTGGTGCGCAGCCCGGCGAAGTCCTGGCGGCCCGTGAGCAGCTTGTGGACGTAGGCCTGGTGGCCGGTGTCGAAGAGGACCTTGTCCTTGGGCGAGTCGAAGACCCGGTGCAGGGCGATCGTCAGTTCGACCACCCCGAGGTTGGGGCCGAGGTGCCCGCCGGTCTTGGAGACGGCGTCGACGAGGAAGGACCTGATCTCGGCCGCGAGCTGGTCGAGCTCCTCCTGGCTGAGCCGGTCCAGATCGCGCGGTCCCTTGATGCGGGGCAGCAGCACCCGTGCCTCCTTGCAGTTGCTTGCTGGTCTGTCGAGTCTAATGTTCCGTCTCCGCGCCCGGTCATCGGGCCGTCCCGGAGCGGTCACACCTTTGTCATACATGTACGCCCGACCGGGCGGCCACACCTCGCATACGGGCGTATACCCGCACACGAGTACCCCGCACATGCACGCACCGATGCCCGGCACCACGGGAAGTGGCGCCGGGCACTGTGACCGGTGTTACCGCCGGAGGCAGCTCCGGCGGGCCGTCGGACGCGCGGTCAGGCGCGGCCGGCCGACTTCTGGGTCTTGCGGGTGACCGAGTCGATCACCACGGTGGCCAGCAGCACCGCGCCGGTGATCATGTACTGGATCGGCGTCGCGATGCCTTCCAGGGCCAGACCGTACTGGATCGAGACGATGACCATGACGCCGAGGAGGGCGTTCCAGGTCCGGCCCCGGCCGCCGAAGAGGCTGGTGCCGCCGATGACGGCCGCCGCGATCACGTTCATCAGCAGGTCGCCGGCACCGGCGCTCTGGTTGGCCGCCGCGATCTTGGAGGCCCAGAACAGGCCGCCGATGGCGGCGAAGGTGCTGGAGATCGCGAAGACCGTGACCCGGATCCGGGTGACGTTGATACCCGCACGGCGGGAGGCCTCGACGCTGCCACCCAGTGCGAAAACGTTTCGCCCGAAGGTCGTGCGGCGCAGCAGGAAGTCCGTGACGATCAGGGCCAGCAGGAAGAGCACCACCGCGAGCGGCAGGCCCTTGTACTGGTTGAACACCACGGCGGGGCCGAAGGCGAACACCGCGAGCAGGCCGGTGCGCAGCAGGATCTCGGAGAGCGGCCGGGACGGCATCCCGGCCGCCTCGCGGCGCCTCGCGTCGAGGAAGGCGGCGACGAAGTAGCCCGCCACCGCGACCGCGGCCAGCCCGTAGGCGACGGCGACGTCCGAGAAGAAGTACGTGGTCAGCTGGCCGACCACGCCGTCGGAGTCGATGTTGATCGTGCCGTTGCTGCCGAGGATCTGCAGCATCGCGCCGAGCCAGAAGAGCAGGCCCGACAGGGTGACGGCGAAGGCCGGGGCGCCGAGCTTGGCGAAGAAGAAACCGTGGATGGAGCCGATCAGGGCGCCTCCGACGACGGCCGCCAGGATGGCCAGCCATTCGTTCACACCGTGGCTGACGGCGAGGACGGCGACGATGGCGCCCGAGACACCGCTGACCGAGCCGACCGAGAGGTCGATCTCGCCGAGCAGCAGCACGAAGATGATGCCGATGGCGATCATGCCGGTGCCGGTCATCGTGATCGCGATGTTGCTGAGGTTCTCCGGGGAGAGGAAGTTCGAGTTCAGCCCCTGGAAGATGGACCAGATGACGATCAGGCCGATGACGACCGGGAGGGAACCCAGGTCGCCCGCCTTCATCTTGTGTTTGAACTCGCCCCAGTAGCCGGCGAGGCCCTCTTCCCTGACGAGCAGGCGGGGGTCCACGGCCGGGATCGCGTCGTGCGCGGCCGCGGGGTTGACCGGGTTGATGTGCTCCTGCTGGTCGACGGTGCCCTTGGGACCGGTGGCAGGGTTCGGGGTGCTCACTTGCCGGCCTCCGAGGTGCGGGCCGCCCGGCGGGTCACGGCGTTGTCCGTGGCACCGGTGATGGCGGAGATGATCTCTTCCTGCGAGGTGTCGGCGACGTTGAAGACACCGTTGTTGCGGCCCAGCCGCAGGACCGCCACCTTGTCGGCGACGGCCTTCACATCGGCCATGTTGTGGCTGATGAGGATGACGGCGTGGCCGCGCTCACGCAGCCGCTCCACCAGGTCGAGCACCTGAGCGGTCTGCTCGACGCCGAGGGCGGCGGTGGGCTCGTCGAGGATGACGAGCTGGGGCTCGCCCAGCATGGAACGGGCGATCGCCACGGTCTGGCGCTGACCGCCCGACAGCGAGGCGATGGGGATCCGGACACTGGGGATCCGGATGGACAGCGTGGTCAGGAGCTCGCGGGCGCGCCGCTCCATCTCCACCTCGTCGAGGACGCCGAACTTCTTGAGCTCGCGGCCGAGGAACAGGTTGCCGACGACATCGATGTTGTCGCACAGCGCCAGGTCCTGGTAGACCGTCGCGATGCCCAGGTTCTGGGCGTCGTGGGGCTTGCCGATGGAAACCGGGCGCCCCTCCCACTCGATGACTCCGTCATCGATGGGGTGCACGCCGGCGATCGTCTTGACCAGCGTGGACTTGCCGGCACCGTTGTCGCCGACCAGGGCGACCACTTCACCGGAGTGGATCTCGAGTTCTACGTCGGTCAGGGCCTGAACGGCGCCGAACCGCTTCGAGACCCCTCGCAACGCCAGCACGGGCGCAGCGGACACATGAACCATCTCCTTCGCCGCCTGACCGGCGGGGATGTCGTGCAGAAGAGCAGGAGCGGGGCGAATGGGGGAACGTTTCTGCCCGGCGCCCCGCCGGGTGGCGGGGAAAGGAGGGGCGGGGCGCCGGTCAGGTACGTGGGGCCGTCTCGTGGGGAGGCGGCGGGGGCCGCTACTTCAGGCCGATGGCGGCGCAGGCGGCCGCGTACTTCTCGGTGCAGATCTCGTCGACCGTGTAGACGCCGTCCTTGACGACGGTGTCCTTGATGTTGGCCTTGGTCAGCGAGACGACCGGGATCAGGACGGCTGCGACGCCCTTGGTGGTGGGGCTGTCGACCGTGGACGTGCTGCCTTCGGCCTTCCCGCCCTTGGCGAGGGCGACGGCCATCTTGGCGGCGGCCTCGGCCTCGGGGGCGTACGGCTTGTAGACGCTCATGAACTGCTCGCCCGCGACGATCCGCTGCACACCGGCGAGTTCGGCGTCCTGGCCGGTGACCGGCGGCAGGGGGGAGACGCCGGCGGCCTTGAGGGCGGTGATGATGCCGCCGGCCATGCCGTCGTTGGCGGAGTAGACGCCGATGACCTTGTCCTTGCCGAGCGCGGAGAGCGCGGCCGCCATGTTGGTGTTGGCGTTCTCCGGCTTCCACTCGACGGTGTCGTACTCCTTGCCGATGTTCACCTTGCCGTCGAGCTCGGAGTGTGCGCCGGACTTGAAGAGCTTGGCGTTCGGGTCGGTGACCGAACCGTTCATCATGACGATCTGGCCGTCCTTGGCCTTGTCGCCCAACGCCTCCAGCAGCGCCTTGCCCTGGACCTTGCCGACCTCTTCGTTGTCGAAGGAGGTGTAGGCGTCGATCGGGCCCTCGGCGAGGCGGTCGTAGGCCACGACCGGGATACCGGCGTCCTTGGCCTTCTTGACCGAGCCGGCGATGGCCTTGGAGTCCACCGCGTCGATGATCAGGACGTCCACCTTGTTGGTGATCATCGTGTCGACCTGGGAGTTCTGCGTGGTCGCGTCCTGCTTGGCGTTGGCGTAGACGACCTCGCCCTTGCCGCCGGTGAGCTCGGCGACCTTCTTCTCGATGAGCGGCTTGTCGAACTTCTCGTAACGCGCGGTCTGGTTCTCCGGCAGGAGCAGACCGACCTTGATCGCGTCGCCCTTGGCCGCGCCGGACGACTCCTTCGTCTTGTCGCCGGCCTCCTTGGCACTGCCACAGGCGGCGAGGGAAACGGCCATGGCGCCGGCGGCAACGGCTACGGCGGCTCTGCGCATACGCGTGTTCATTACTTGAACCTCCCTGACGTGGCCGCTACGCCGCGGCCGAGGTGGATGTGAGTCAACCCCGGCCGCGTTTTGCCGTCAAGGAGTGAATTCTTAACGAGATGACAACGGTGCCATTCGTTATCTACCTGAAGGCAAGACGGCTGGAGCTCGCACTCCACTTCCATGATCTGACAAAAGCGTCGAATCGCCCATCTCGCTCAGCACGAGCGCCAGTGCGCCCAGCACCTCGGCCCGTCCGCCCAGGGACCCCGTGAGCACCGACAACTGCCGGGCCGCACTGGGGATCGCGTACCTCCCCACTGATTCACGGATGGGCGCCAGGACGAGTTCACCGGCCTCCGCCAGAGAGCCGCCCAGCACCACCCGGCTCGGGTTCAGCAGGTTGCACAGACTGGCCACCCCGCTGCCGATGTGACGGCCGACGTCGGTGATCACCCGGCGGCAGCCGGGGTCGCCGTCGCGGGCCAGCTCGACCACCCGCTCCATCGTCAGCTCCGGCCCGTGCGTGCCCTGGAGCAGCGGCAGGACGTACCGGGCCGCGGCGAAGGTCTCCAGGCAGCCACGGTTCCCGCAGCGGCAGACCGGGCCCGATTCGTCGAGCGTGATGTGCCCGATCTCGCCCGCCGTGCCGCCCGGGCCGCGGTAGATCTGGCCGTTGATCACCAGGCCGGCGCCGACGCCGCTGGCCACCTTGATGTAGGCCAGGTCCTTCACTCCCCGGCCACTCCCCCAAACGAGTTCACCGAGGGCGCCGAGGTTCGCGTCGTTGTCCACGTAGACGGGCACACCGAGGCGCTGGGAGAGCTCCTGGCGCGGATTGATCCCGGCCCAGCCCGGCAGGATCGCGGTCGAGCCCAGGGTCCCGGACTCCACGTCGATCGGGCCGGGGACGCCGAGACCGACGCCGATGACCTTGTCCAGGCCGACTCCTATGCCCTCGATCAGGCGTCCGACCAGGGCTTCCGCCCGGTCGAAGCCGTCCGCCCAGGAGGCGTCGACGTCCAGCGGTTCGGTCTCCTCGGCGAGGACCTGGTGGGCGAGGTTGCCCACGGCCACCCGCAGGTGGGTGTGGCCGAAGTCGACGCCGATCACGATGCCCGCGTCACCGCTGAGCGACACGCTCCGGGCCCGCCGGCCCCCGGCCGAGGTGTCGGTGACCTCGACGGTCCCGCCTTCCTTCAGCTCCCGGACGATGTTGGAGACCGTGGCCGCCGACAGTCCGGTGGTACGGGCGATCTCCGCCTGGGTCAGCGACCCCGCGAGCCGCACCGCCCGTACGACCCGTTCGAGATTCGCGCGGTGCAGTGACGACTGCGATCCGGGAGTCTGCACGACTCATCCACTCCTGCCCATAAGCGACGGCCAGCCGTCGCCCCCCGGCCGGGACACATCGCGACGGCGCGCTCCGAGACCCCGGCGTCTCTCCAACTTGTGAACCTTAAGTCGAGCCTTTGCGCATCCGCACGTCAAGAGGCTGACACGACACGAAACGGGCCTACCGGCCGAAAGGGGGAGGGAGCGGCCCAGTGGATCGTGTTACGGTCGCTGAGGCGCCGGTCCTCTGCGGCCCTTCCGGCCGGACCGGGCGCCTGCCATGTCAGCGCGACGCGAGGAGGTGTTCGGGATGAGTCCCGATCGAAGTCTTCGCAGCGCTCTCTCCGGCTGATCCGCCGAACGGCTGACCCACCGGCCTCTCCATGAGTGCGCAGGGCAGCGGTCCGCCGCCTGCCCCGTGCGCGGCTGCGTTCCTTTCGCGTTCCTCTCGCATTCCTTTCGCGTACCTTTCGCGTCTTTCCTCACCTTCCCCTCCCTGCCGCAGGACCGGGCGGCCCCGTCCGGCGTGCGTCATCTCTGTCCGTCGGCTACGCGACGGCCCGCGCGGCCGTCGCACGCCGACCCCTGATCACTCCGCGTGACCGTGCGGCTCCGTGCTGCCCGGGAACCGCGGAGGGAGGTATGTGCCATGACCATGCTCACCCCCCGTACCCCGGCCAGGCTCGCGCCGCCGGGCCGATCCCGCCGCGAGCGCAGGGCCGCCGAGCTGGAGTCCCGTACCCGGCTCGTCGGCGAGCGGCTCGCCGGGCTCAGCGCCGCCCCGGGCGTCCGGGCGCTGCAGTCCGTGGACGCGTCCCCCGGCGGCCTCACCCGCGCCGAGGCCGCACTGCGCCTGGAGCGCCACGGCCCGAACGCCGTCGCCCAGGAGCGCGCCCCGCGCTGGTACGTCCAGCTCGCGAAGGCCTTCCGGAACCCCTTCATCGCCGTCCTGGTCCTCCTGGCCGCCGTCATGTACTGGCAGGACCCCGCCGACCCCGGTGTGGTCATCCTTTCCGTGATGGTGGGGATCAGCGGGCTGCTGCGCTTCTGGCAGGAGTTCCGCTCGGGGCGCGCCGCCGACGCGCTGGCGCAGCTCGTCACCACCACCTGCGCGGTCCAGCGCCGGGCCGGCAGCGGTTCCCTGCCCACCACCCTCGAGGTGCCCATGGACCAGGTGGTCCCCGGCGACGTGGTCAAGCTGGCCGCCGGCGACCTGATCCCGGCCGACCTGCGGCTGCTCACCGCGAAGGACCTGATGATCAGCCAGGCCGCGCTCTCCGGCGAGTCACTGCCGGTGGCCAAGGCGGACACCCGCGTGCAGGACCTCGGCCAGCAGGCCACCACGGACCCGGTCGAGGCCGACAACCTGGCTCTGATGGGCACCTCGGTCACCTCCGGCACCGCCACCGGGGTCGTCGTCGCCACCGGCTCCGACACCTGGTTCGGCTCGATGGCCGGCTCCCTGGTCGGCGAGCGCCCGCAGACCAACTTCGACACCGGTGTGCGCAAGGTCAGCTTCCTGCTGATCCGCTTCATGCTGGTCATGGTCCCCGTCATCTTCATGATCAACGGCCTGACCAAGGGCGACTGGGACGAGGCCTTCCTCTTCGGCATCGCCGTGGCCGTGGGCCTGACCCCCGAAATGCTCCCGATGGTGGTCTCGGCCAACCTCGCCCGCGGCGCGGTCGCCATGGCCAGGCGCAAGGTGGTCGTCAAGCGGCTGGGCGCGATCCAGAACCTGGGCGCGATGGACGTGCTCTGCACGGACAAGACCGGCACCCTCACCGAGGACCGGATCGTCCTGGACCGCTACCTGGACGTGCACGGCAACGAGGACGGCGAGGTCCTGGAGTACGGCTACCTCAACGCCCACTTCCAGACCGGCCTGCGGAACCTGATGGACCGGGCGGTCATCGACCGCGTGGGCGAGGCCGAGGAGGTTGTCGTCGACACACGCTTCTCCATGGTCGACGAGATCCCCTTCGACTTCGCCCGGCGCCGGATGTCGGTGGTCCTGGCCCGCAACCCGCTCGCGGGCGGCTCCGGGGACGCCGGACAGGCCGGACAGACCGGACAGGCCGGACACGTCATGATCACCAAGGGTGCGGTGGAGGAGGTCCTGGCGCTCTGCACGCACATGACCGACCGCGGCGCGAGGGTGGAACTGACCGAGCAGCTGCGGTGGCACGTCACCCGGATCGCCGAGGACAACAACCGGCGGGGCCTGCGGGTGCTCGCCGTCGCCACCCGCACGATCACCGACCCCCGCGACACCTACGGCGTCGCCGACGAGGACCGGCTGACCCTGGTCGGTTTCCTCGCCTTCCTCGACCCGCCGAAGGCCGACGCCGCCCGGGCCCTGGAGGCGCTCGCCGACAAGGGCATCACGGTGAAGGTCGTCACCGGCGACAACGAGCTCGTCGCCGCCCGGGTCTGCGCGGACGTCGGCATCGACGTGGGCACCGTGGTCCTCGGCCCCGCGACCGACGCCCTCGACGACACCGAGCTGCGCGCGCTGGCCGCCCGTACGACGGTCTTCGCCAAGGTCAACCCGGTCCAGAAGGCCAGGATCGTCCGGGCGCTGCAGGCCGACGGGCACACCGTCGGCTTCCTCGGCGACGGCATCAACGACGCGGCCGCGCTGCGCGACGCGGACGTCGGCATCTCCGTGGACACCGCCGTCGACATCGCCAAGGAGTCCGCGGACATCATCCTGCTGGAGAAGGACCTCACCGTCCTGGAGCAGGGCGTCCTCCAGGGCCGGACCACCTTCGGCAACACGATCAAGTACATCAGGATGACGGCGTCGTCGAACTTCGGCAACGTCTTCTCGGTGCTGGTCGCGAGCGCCTTCATCCCCTTCCAGCCGATGCTCGCGATCATGCTGCTGGTCCAGAACCTGGTCTACGACATCGCGCAGCTGGCGACCCCGTGGGACCGGATGGACGAGGAGTACCTGCGCAAGCCCCGCAACTGGGACGCCAAGGGCATCGGCCGCTTCATGGTCACCATCGGTCCGATCAGCTCGATCTTCGACATCGCGATGTTCCTGATCATGTGGCACGTGTTCGCGGCCGACAGCGCGGCGAACCAGTCCCTCTTCCAGTCCGGCTGGTTCGTCGAGGGCCTGCTCTCCCAGACCCTGATCGTCCACATGATCCGCACCCGGAAGATCCCCTTCGTCCAGTCCCGCGCCTCCTGGCCGGTGATGCTGATGACCGTCCTCGCGGTGCTGACCGGGCTCTGGCTGCCCTTCTCGCCGCTGGCCTCCTCGCTGGGCTTCGTCGCCCTGCCGGCGGGCTACTTCCCGTGGCTGATCGGCGTGCTGCTCGCGTACTGCACCCTGACCCAGCTCGTGAAGGCCTGGCACATCCGCCGCTTCGGCACGTGGCTGTAGCCGGAGGCAGGATGAATTGAACACGTTCAGCCCGGCTGGCACTATGGATCCGTGACATCGCCGGCCGGGCGGACGTGTCCGTCCGCCGGGCCATCAAGGGGGGTTGAGCATGCGTCAGAAACGGTCGTACGGCCGCGCGCTGGTGGTCTCGACGCTGGTGGGATGCCTGGAGGTCGCGCTGACGGCGGTGGTGGTCCTCGTGTACGTGCGGACGCAGCCGCCGCCGGAGATGCCCTCCGACTGGGCCGGCATCGGGGGGAGCCTGATCGCCCTCACGCCACTCGTCGGCTTCGTCTCGTTCCTGCTGACGCTGGTCTTCGTGCTGCCGGCGGTCGCGCTGGTCGACCTCCTCTCCCGGGGGCTCGGCGGGCGTACGGCCTGGTGGGCGGCGCCGGCGGCGGTGGCGGCCCTGCTGGCGGCGCCCGTCCTGATCTTCGCGACGTACAACGACGCCCGGCCGGTGGAAACGCTGGTCTTCTGGGCCTCGGCCACGGCCTCCCTCTCCCTGGGCGTGGTGGTCGCCCTCCCCCGGGGCGAGGGCCTCCTGCGGCGGGTTGCGCTGTGGGGCACGGCGGTGGTGGCGGGGACTGGCGTGGTCGGCGCGCTCGGGCTCGCCGTCGGCCTGCTGCCCGCGTACGAGCCGCCGCGGATCGGGCCCGAGACCATGACCGGCAGCTGGTCCGACCACACGGGCAACACCCTTGTCTTCACCCCGGACGGCCGGGTCACCGCCTCCGGCATCGGCGTGCACCGGCCCGGCGACCACCCGGACGACCCCTCACGGCGGTGCTCGGGCTCCGGCACCTGGTCGTACGAGCCGGGGCGGGACGTGTGGTCGCAGGAGGTCCGCGTGGAGATCCCCGAGTGCCACTGGCAGGCCTGGGGCGTCGACGGCACCGCCGGGGAGCCCCGGATCCGGCAGGAGATCGGCGGCCCCGGCTCCGGGCGTCTGTACAAGCTGCGGAAGACCTGAGGCTGCGTCTGCCCCTGGGGCCGCTACTTCAGCGTCGCCGAGGTCAGGCCCGCCTGGATCTGGCGCTGGAAGGACAGGTAGACCACCAGCATCGGGATCATCGCGATGGTCACGCCCGCGAAGAGCACGGGCAGGTCGGTCTCGTAGCCCTGCTGCTGCTGGAGCTGGATCAGACCCTGGGTGAGCAGGTAGCGCTCGGGGTCCGATCCCGTCTGGGGCTGCATCAGCACGGAGGGCAGGATGTACTGGTTCCACTGGCCCAGGACGTTGAAGATCCCGACGCTGATCAGGCCGGGCTTGGCCATCGGCACCATCACCTGGAAGAAGATCCGGGTGTCGGAGGCGCCGTCGATCACCGCCGCCTCGTGCACCGCCGTCGGCAGCGTGCGGAAGAACGAGTGCATGAAGAAGACGGTGAACGGCATCGAGTACGCCACGTACACGAGGATCAGGCCCTGGTACGTGTTCAGCATGTCGAACCGCTTGACCATGAAGAACAGCGGGACGAGCGCGAGGAACACGGGGAACATCGCCCCGCTGACGAAGAAGTAGTAGATGAAACGGTTGCCCGGGAAGGGGTAGCGGGCCAGGACGTACGCCGCCATCGAGCCGAACAGCATCGTCAGCGGGACGGAGAACACCATCACGATGAGGGTGTTGGCGAAGTAGTCGCCGATGCCCTTGTCCCACGCCCGCCCGAACGCGTCGAAGTTCCAGTTGGCGGGCCAGCTGAGGGCCGAGCCGCCGATCTGCGCGTCGGTCTTGAAGGAGCCGAGCGCCAGCCAGATCAGCGGCAGCACGATCATCACGGCCCAGACGACGAGGAAGCCGTGGGAGAAGACGTTGAGGACCATGCCCTCGGAGCGTCCGCCGCTGCGCTGCCCGCCGGGTCCGGTTCCGCCGGAGCGCTCCGCCGCGGATTCGCCCGGAGCCTTGATCACTGTGGTCATGACGGTCTCCCGCTCAGAACTCGATGCGCTCGCGGCGGGTGGCGCGCAGCGTGATGACGGAAAGGATCATGGTGAGGACGAGCATGACCACGCCCATGGCGCAGGCGTAGCCGCTCTTGCCGAAGTAGAGGAAGTTCCGCATCAGGACGGTGGCCATGACCTCGCTGTGGTGGTCGGGGCCGCCGCCGAACTGGCCGGAGGTCATCGTCGACACCAGGACGAACATGTCCATCGCGGCGATGCCCAGATAGACCGCGGACGTCTGTACGGAGTCCCAGAGCAGGGGCAGGGTGACCCGGAAGAAGGTCTGCGCGCGTCCCGCCCCGTCGAGGAGGGCCGCCTCGTAGATGTCCTTGGGGATGGACTGCATGGCCGCGGAGAAGAGGACGAGGTAGAAGCCCACGCCGTGCCAGACCACGACGAGGAGCAGGCACCACAGGACGAGCCTCGGCTCGTTCAGCCATTCGATCGGATGCAGCCGGTCGACGATGCCGAGGCGGATGAGGACGCCGTTGAGCAGGCCGCCCTCGTCGGTGCGGTACACGGCGCCGAAGAGGACCGCGAGGATGGCGAGGGAGAGGACCTGCGGGAAGAAGTAGACGACCTTGTAGAGGCGTGAGCCCGCCACGCCCTGTACGCCGCCGGCCCCGCCCCGCCCGCCCGCGTTCACCATGAAGGCGAAGAAGAGGGCGAGCAGGATGGTGACCACCGGGACGAACACCAGGAGCAGCAGGTTGTTCCAGAGGGCTCCGCGGAAGACCTCGTCCTTCAGCAGGGCGGAGTAGTTGTCCATGCCGACGAAGTCGAACGTGGGCGACTGCCCCGACCAGTTGGTGAAGGAGTAGCCGAACGTCTGTACGTACGGCCAGATGACGAAGGTCAGGTACAGCGCGAGGGGTGCGAGGAGGAAGCCGACGATGAAGCCGGCCCGTCCCCGGCCCTGGACTACTTGGCTCATGGTGTCCGTCCCTGGTGTGCCGGTGACCGGTGGGGCGTGCTGTCAGCTGCGACGGTTGTTCTTGGCGTTGGGATCCTGCGCCGCCTTGTTCACCGCCGCCTGGGCCCGCTTGATCCACTCCTTCGGCTGAATCCGCTTGGCCATCAGCTCGTTGGACGCGTCCTGGATCGCCGTGTCCATCTCGCTGTACCAGTCGGGATAAAGGTAGTTGAAGGTGTTCGATCCCGCCGCCTTGAGGGCGGCCACCGCCGACTGGGTGCCGGGACGCAGTTTCACGCCCGGGTCCACGCCGTCCTTGACCACGGTGAGTGAGTTGGCCTGCTGGGCGAAGATGGTCGACCATTCGCGGGACAGCATCGAACGGATGAACTCCAGACCGCCGGGCTTGTTGGCGGCCTTCTCCGGGACGATGAAGGGCTCGCCCGCGCCGGCCCGGATGGCCTCGAAGGGCAGCTTGCTGTCGGCGAGCACCGGGACCGGCAGGAACTGCATGTCGAAGTCGTCCGGCGTCTGCTTGAGCTGCTCGTTCTCCAGCCAGGAGCCGGACGGGATGAAGGCGGCCTTGTACTGGTTCCAGGAGGTCTGGGACTCGGTGTGGGTCAGGCCGTTCGTGCCGGGCAGGAGCAGGTCCTTCTCGACCACCTCGTAGACCGCCTCGACGGCGGCGAGGGCGGCCGCGCTGCCCTCGAAGGCGTTCGGCTCCAGGTTGTCGATGGCATTCATGGCCTCCAGACCGCCCTTCTTGGCGATCAGGTCCATGATGACGACGTTGATGTAGTACGGGTACTTACCCTGGTGGGCGAGGCCGCCGAGGCCGGCCTCCTTGGCCTTGGCGCAGACCGCGAGGAACTCGTCCCAGGTCTTGGGCGGCGTCCAGCCTTTCTCCTTGAAGAGCTTCCCGGAGTACCAGAAGCCGTAAACGGTGTAGACGTAGTTCAGCGAGACGAACTTGCCGCCCTGCGTGCCCTGTTCGATGGTGCCCGCGATGAGCGTGTCGCGGACCTTCTTGGCCGGGTCGTCGAGGGAGGGTGCGTCCAGCACGGGGGTGAGGTCGGCGAGCTGGTTGCTCTTGAAGAGCACGTCCAGCTTGATCTTCTGGGCACCGGAGTTGTCGACGACGTCCGGCGGGTTGCCGCCGTTGAAGCGGGTCTGGAGCTTGCCGGTGATCTCCTGGGTGCCCAGGTGGGAGCTGGTGGTGCCCCACTTCTTGTCGAAGGCGGCCTCCCAGGCCTTCGCGTAGTCGTCGCCGAAGCCTCCCTTGAAGACGACAACATCCATCTTGCCCCCCTTCGAGACGCCGAAGGGGTTCTCCTTGGAGACGGCCGCCTTGTCGGGGCCCTTCGTCGTGTCCCCACCGCCGGAGGCGCAGGCGGACAGGAAGCTCATCGTCGGCACGCTGATCAGTCCGAGCGCTGCGGAACGCTTGATCAGATCACGGCGGCCGAGGCCCTCACCAGTGGATCCCATGCTCATGTCCTCGCCTTCGTCAGAAGTGTGAAGGAGGCCGGAAATCGCGGCAGTTACCGTGCATGCGGGCATCACCGCAGGTCCCCCGGCAGCCCCCGGCCCGGGGCCGCTCGTCACACAGTGGCGGCCCGGACGGGCACAGGTATAGTCCACTTCCGCTCGACTGAGCAAGATCGTGCACAAGGATCGTTCCCGGCTTTTCCGAGTTGAGACCTGTCCGTCATCCGGGACCGCCGCCGCGCAAAGCGACAAGGGCCGCACCCCCTCGTCGGGGGTACGGCCCTATGGTGCCGACAGACGGCGGATCGCTCCGCCTGGCGCGCCCTTAGCCGCGGATGAGGTTCCGCAGGACGTACTGCATGATGCCGCCGTTGCGGTAGTAGTCGGCCTCACCCGGCGTGTCGATGCGGACGACCGCGTCGAACTCCACACCGGTGTCGGTGGTGACCTTGACGGTGCGCGGGGTGGTGCCGTTGTTCAGCTCCTCCACACCGGTGAAGGAGAAGGTCTCCTCGCCGGTGAGGCCCAGCGAGGCCGCGGTGGCGCCCTCGGGGAACTGCAGGGGCAGGACGCCCATGCCGATCAGGTTGGAGCGGTGGATGCGCTCGTAGGACTCGGCGATGACGGCCTTGACGCCGAGCAGCGCGGTGCCCTTGGCCGCCCAGTCGCGGGACGAGCCGGAGCCGTACTCCTTGCCGGCCAGGATGACCAGCGGGATGCCGGCGGCCTGGTAGTTCTGCGAGGCGTCGTAGATGAAGGAGACCGGGCCGCCCTCGACGGTGAAGTCGCGGGTGAAGCCGCCCTCGGTGCCCGGCGCGATCTGGTTGCGCAGGCGGATGTTGGCGAAGGTACCGCGGATCATGACCTCGTGGTTGCCGCGGCGGGAACCGTACGAGTTGAAGTCGCGGCGCTCGACGCCGTGCTCGGTGAGGTACTTGCCGGCCGGGGTGTCGGCCTTGATCGCACCGGCCGGGGAGATGTGGTCGGTGGTGACCGAGTCGCCCAGCTTCGCCAGCACGCGGGCGCCGGCGATGTCGGAGACCGGGGTGGTCTCCATCGTCATGCCTTCGAAGTAAGGGGGCTTGCGGACGTAGGTGGACTGCGGGTCCCACTCGAAGGTGTTGCCGGTCGGGATCGACAGCGCCTGCCACTGGGCGTCGCCCGCGAAGACGTCGCTGTAGGACTTGCTGAACATGTCCTCGCCGATGGCGTTCGCCACGACGTCGTTCACCTCGGCCTCGGAGGGCCAGATGTCCTTCAGGAAGACCGGGTTGCCCTCGGTGTCGATGCCGATGGCCTCGGTGGTGATGTCCACCTTCATGGAGCCCGCGATGGCGTACGCGACGACCAGCGGCGGGGAGGCCAGGTAGTTCATCTTGACGTCGGGGTTGATCCGGCCCTCGAAGTTGCGGTTGCCGGAGAGCACCGAGGTGACCGCGAGGTCGTGCTCGTTGATCGCCTTCGAGATCTCCTCGTCCAGCGGACCGGAGTTGCCGATGCAGGTGGTGCAGCCGTACCCGACGAGGTTGAAGCCCATCTTGTCGAGGTACGGGGTCAGGCCGGCCTTGTCGAAGTAGTCGGTGACGACCTTCGAGCCCGGGGCCAGGGTGGTCTTGACCCACGGCTTGCGGGTCAGGCCCTTCTCGACCGCCTTCTTGGCCACGAGCGCCGCGGCGACCATGACGTAGGGGTTCGAGGTGTTGGTGCAGGAGGTGATCGCGGCGACGGTGACGGCGCCGTGGTCGATCTCGAAGGAGGAGCCGTCGGCCAGGGTGACCAGGGTGGGCTTCGAGGGGCTGCCGTTCGGGTGGTTCGCCGGGGCGTCGGAGGCCGGGAAGGACTCCTTGCCCGCCTCGTCCACGTCGTCGACGTAGTTGCGCACGTCCTGGGCGAACTGCTGGGCGGCGTTCGCGAGGACGATGCGGTCCTGCGGGCGCTTCGGGCCGGCGATGGAGGGGACGACCGTGGAGAGGTCGAGCTCCAGCTTCTCGGAGAAGTCCGGCTCGGCGGCCGGGTCCAGCCACAGGCCCTGCTCCTTGGCGTACGCCTCGACGAGCGCGACCTGCTGCTCGGAGCGGCCGGTGAGCTTGAGGTACTTCAGGGTCTCGCCGTCGATCGGGAAGATCGCGGCGGTGGAGCCGAACTCCGGCGACATGTTGCCGATGGTGGCGCGGTTCGCGAGGGAGGTGGCGGCGACGCCCTCACCGTAGAACTCGACGAACTTGCCGACGACACCGTGCTTGCGCAGCATCTCGGTGATGGTCAGCACCAGGTCGGTGGCGGTGGTGCCGGTGGGCAGCTCGCCGGTCAGCTTGAAGCCGACGACGCGCGGGATCAGCATGGAGACCGGCTGGCCGAGCATCGCGGCCTCGGCCTCGATGCCGCCGACGCCCCAGCCCAGCACGCCGAGGCCGTTGACCATGGTGGTGTGCGAGTCGGTGCCGACGAGGGTGTCGGGGTAGGCCTGGCCACCCCGGACCATGACCGTGCGGGCCAGGTGCTCGATGTTGACCTGGTGGACGATGCCGGTGCCCGGGGGGACGACCTTGAAGTCGTCGAAGGCGGTCTGGCCCCAGCGCAGGAACTGGTAGCGCTCCTTGTTGCGGCCGTACTCCAGCTCGACGTTCTGCGCGAAGGCGTCCTTCGTGCCGAACTTGTCGGCGATGACCGAGTGGTCGATGACCATCTCGGCGGGCGAGAGCGGGTTGATCTTCGCCGGGTCGCCGCCGAGGGCCTTCACGGCCTCACGCATCGTGGCGAGGTCCACGACGCAGGGGACGCCGGTGAAGTCCTGCATGATCACGCGGGCCGGCGTGAACTGGATCTCCTGGCTGGGCTGGGCCTGGGAGTCCCAGCCGCCGAGCGCCCGGATGTGGTCGGCGGTGATGTTCGCGCCGTCCTCGGTGCGGAGCAGGTTCTCCAGCAGCACCTTCAGGCTGTAGGGCAGGCGGGCGGAGCCCTCGACCTTGTCCAGCCGGAAGATCTCGTACGACTCGTCGCCCACCTGCAGCGTGCTGCGGGCGTCGAAGCTGTTCGCCGACACGACAGTCTCCTTCATGCATGAATTCGCGCGTTTACCGCATCCTGCCGCCACGCCCCTTGGCCAATCCGCTAAGGTAAGGCTAAGTTAGGTAGCCCTTACCAGCGGGGGCGGCTGCGGTACGCCTTCGGCAGATATCTCGATGTCGAGATAACTCTAGTACATGTCCGGCCGCGACGACGAGGCACGCACCCGCGCCCGGAGGGGCGGCGGGCCGGGAGGATGCTTTCGTATGCCCTCAAGCGCCGGCGGGAGCCGGCGGGCAGCAGGTCGCCGGTGCGGTGCGGCGCGCGGCAGCCCGCCCCGCCTTGAACGCGTTCAGGTCTTCTGTCGGGCTGGGCCGGCGCGGCGTAGGCGGGGGGCGGGGGCGACGTAGGCGGCGGGCGGCGTAGGTGGCGGGGCGGCTCGGAGCCCGGGGCTGCGTCGGCGCGGCTCAGCCGGCGAGCCCGTGGCGGGCGGCCCAGGCGTTGACGGCGGCGGCGATCTCCTCGGGCCGGTCCTCCGGGCAGAGGTGCGCCGCGGCCCCGCAGTACTCGCTCTCCAGCGCCGAGATGTTCCGCTCGCACCAGGCGGCCGCCTCCGCGCCGACCATCAGGGCGGGCGAGCCGTCGAAGGTGAGCAGGAGCTTGGGCACCTCGGGGCTGCCGGCCAGCCAGGCGTCGTACCGCTCGACGACGGCGACGACGTCGGCCGGCTCTCCGCCGATCGGCAGCGAGCGGGCCCACTTCAGCATGGGCAGCCGGCTCTCGCGGGTGGGGTACGGGGCGCCGTAGACCGCGCGGTCCGCCTCGGCCATCGGGGTGAGCACGGTCTGCAGGATGCTGTCCTCGATGAAGATGTTCCGGTCGAGGACCATTTCCTCCCCGACTCCGGGGGTGCGTATCGCCTCGAACCGGGCACGCGCGGCGGGCGGGTACTCGCCCCACCCCATCGGGCGCACGATCGTCTCCATGAAGGCGATCCCGCGCACCCGCCCGGGGTGGCGGGCGGCCCGGTCGAAGGCGAGCGCGCCGCCCCAGTCCTGACCGACCAGCACCGCCTCGTCGAGCCCGAGTGCGTCGAACCACGCGTCCAGGTAGCGGGCGTGGTCGGCGAAGGCGTACTCCCCGCCCGGCTTGCCGGACCGGCCCATGCCGATGAGGTCGGGGGCCAGGACCCGGACCGGACCCTCGATCCGGGGCAGCACGTGCCGCCAGAGATGGGAGGAGGTGGGATTGCCGTGCAGGAAGACGAAGGGCGTGCCCTCGCCCCGGTCCTCGTAGTACATCGTCGAGTCGAGTACGTCGATCGTGGCCATGGGAGACCCTCTCCATAATCGTTCGCGTGACTAACGTTAGTGCCACAAACGAAACTATATCGTTAGTGACACCAACGCAAGCGCGTAGCATCACCCCATGACCACGGGAGAGAACGGGGGCGCGGCCGTCCCCGCGCGACTGCGCGAACTGCCCAGCCGGCTGCTGGGACAGGCGTCCACCCACGCACAGCGCCTGGTGACCGAGGCCCTGGGCCGGGCAGATGCCCATAAATGGCACTATGCGGCTCTGGTCGCCCTGGAGGAGTCCGGCCCGGCGAGCCAGGCCGCACTGAGCGACCGCACCGGCATCCACCGCAGCGACCTGGTCGCCGTCATCAACGAACTCGCCGCGCGCGAACTGGTCGAGCGCGCCCCCGATCCCGGGGACCGCCGGCGCAACGTCATCACCCTCACCCCGCTCGGCCGGCGGCGGCTGCGCCGGCTGGAGCAGCTCCTCGACGCGGCCCAGGGCGAACTCCTGACCCCCCTGTCGGCGGCGGAGCGCGAGCAGCTCACCCGCCTCCTGGGGCGGATCGTCGAGCATCACGCACACGGCGGCCCCGCCATGGGATCTGACGGTCAGTAACCCTCGGGGCGGTACCGACCCACCCGACCCACCCAGCCCGACACGCCGGGCGACACACCCGTCCGCCACACCCGACGCAGGAGTCATCTCATATGTGAGATACGGTGCCCCCATGGCAGACGACTACCTCGTACGCATCGGCAAGCTCATCCGTGACGCCCGGCAACACCGGGGCTGGACACAGAGTCAGCTCGCCGAAGCCCTCGGCACCAGCCAGAGCGCAGTGAACCGGATCGAGCGCGGCAACCAGAACATCAGCCTTGAGATGATCGCCCGAATCGGTGAAGCTCTCGACAGCGAGATCGTCTCCCTCGGCTATGCCGGCCCGATGCACCTGCGCGTAGTCGGCGGCCGACGCCTCTCCGGCGCCATCGACGTCAAGACGAGCAAGAACGCGTGCGTCGCCCTGCTCTGCGCCTCGCTGCTCAACAAGGGCCGTACCGTGCTGCGCCGGGTGGCCCGCATCGAGGAGGTCTACCGCCTCCTGGAGGTCCTGAACTCCATCGGCGTCCGCAGCCGCTGGATCAACGACGGCGTGGACCTGGAGCTGGTCCCGCCGGCCCGCCTCGACATGGAGGCCATGGACGCGGACGCGGCCCGCCGGACCCGGAGCATCATCATGTTCCTGGGCCCCCTGCTGCACCGGATGGAGACCTTCCGTCTGCCGTACGCCGGCGGCTGCGACCTCGGCACCCGCACCATCGAGCCGCACATGATCGCCCTGCGCCGCTTCGGCCTGGACATCACCGCGACCGAGGGCATCTACCACGCGAAGGTCGCGACCGGGGTCTCCCCCGACCGCCCGATCGTGCTGACCGAGCGCGGGGACACCGTCACCGAGAACGCGCTGCTGGCGGCCGCCCGGCACGACGGCGTGACCGTCATCCGCAACGCCTCCTCCAACTACATGGTCCAGGACCTGTGTTTCTTCCTGGAGGCGCTGGGCGTCAAGGTCGAGGGCGTCGGCACCACCACGCTCACCGTCCACGGCGTACCGAACATCGACGTGGACGTCGACTACTCCCCCTCCGAGGACCCGGTCGAGGCGATGAGCCTGCTCGCCGCCGCGGTCGTCACGGAGTCGGAGCTGACGATCCGCCGGGTCCCGATCGAGTTCATGGAGATCGAGCTCGCGGTCCTGGAGGAGATGGGCCTCGACCACGACCGCTCGGCGGAGTACACGGCGGACAACGGCCGCACCCGGCTCGTCGACCTCACGGTCCGCCCCTCGAAACTCGAGGCGCCGATCGACAAGATCCACCCGATGCCCTTCCCGGGGCTGAACATCGACAACGTCCCCTTCTTCGCGGCCATCGCCGCCGTCGCCCAGGGCCAGACCCTGATCCACGACTGGGTGTACGACAACCGCGCCATCTACCTGACGGACCTGAACCGCCTGGGCGGCCGCCTCCAGCTGCTGGACCCCCACCGCGTCCTGGTCGAGGGGCCCACCCGCTGGCGCGCGGCGGAGATGATGTGCCCGCCGGCCCTCCGCCCGGCGGTGGTCGTCCTCCTGGCGATGATGGCGGCCGAGGGCACCTCGGTGCTGCGCAACGTCTACGTCATCAACCGCGGCTACGAGGAACTGGCCGAGCGCCTCAACTCGGTGGGCGCCCAGATCGAGATCTTCCGCGACATCTGATCGGCGGGGTGTCGTGCCCTTTGGCGGCACGGGGCACGACACCTCAACATGCCAGCACCAGATCGCGATCCGCGACAGCAAGGACCCGCAGGGAGCGGCGCTGCTCATCGCGCCGAGCTCGTTCGCGGCGATCGTCGAGGGCGTGCGCAGTGGACAGCTCGGCTCGTGAGACGGCGCATACCAGTTATGCAGGACCAGGTCTGAGCAGCTCATGACGCACATGGCTCTCCTCCCGTCCGGAGAGCCATGTGCGTCGTTCCCTCGTACTCCGTACTCGGTGGCCGACACCGACCCCCGGTGTCGGGCACCGGGACGTCAGACCGCGTCGCGAGCCACGACTTCGAAACCGAGGTCGCCCAACAGCTTGGCGGCGTGGTTCTTGCCGCCGGAGAACTCGTCACTCCCCAACGGCTCGAGGCCGGGGAGGTGGCCGTGCGCCGCCCCCACGATGGCCTTGGAGTCGTACTCCTTGCCATCGATCAAGAGCACGTAGCTGCGAGCGGGGCCGAACCGGTACTTCTCCAGGAACGCATCCCGGCCCCGCCGGTCGTACTCCTCGACGGCCTGCAGAACCGCGGATCGGGTGATGTCATTCAGCGCCATGTCGCGAAATCTAGGCGAAGCCTCCGACAGCCGCCAGACACCGCCGCCCGGCGCCCTCAGACGGGGACGTCGCGGGTCGTGCTTCCGGTGAGCACGGCGAGCTCGGCCTCGTCGTGCAGGGCGCCCGCAGGTGCGCCGGGCCTGGTCGGCCACGAGGCCTCCAGGCGGGGCATCCTTTCCGTTCTCCCGCAGGCCCGGCCCGATGACACTACGATTCGAGGGTTGCGAGCACCGTGATCCGATGGGGAGAAATTCGATGGTCCTTCCTCTGGTTCCGCTTGTCCTGATGGGCGTCGGGGTCGTCAGCGGTGCGAGCGGTGCGGCCCTTGGACTCAAGGGTGGCTACGACATCAAGCAGGCCAACAGCCGTATCCGGAAGGCCGGAGAGCGCTACGATGAGGAACGTCACAAGCTCGAGGCGCACGAGCTGGTCACGAACGAGAAGCTGAAGGCACTCGGCACCCGCCAGGAGCACGCCTTCCACGTGGTCGTCGAGCGCATGGCCGACTTCCTGCGGCGCCACGAGAAGCAGGTGTCGGAGAGCGAGAAGCTCTTGGTGGACGGACTCGACTCGACGACCGGACAGGTCAAGCTCGATCGGAGTCTTGGGCAGGACGCCGTCTCCTGGATGCGCGGGATCGTACGGGCCGCGGTGACGGGGGTCGGGATCAACACCGGGGTCACCGCCGCGGTCACCACGCTCGCCACCGCGAGTACCGGTACCGCCATCTCGAGCCTGTCCGGAGTGGCCATGACGAACGCGACTCTGGCCGCACTCGGTGGTGGCAGCCTTGCGTCGGGCGGCGGCGGAATGGCGGTCGGAGCCGCTGCCCTCAACTTCGTCACGGTAGGGCCCGCGATCCTCGTGAGCGGCCTCGTGGTCGCCGGGCAGGGCGAGAAGGCAAAGACCAAAGCTCGCGAGAACGAGGCCCAGGTCAACGTCGCCATCGCCGAGATGCAGGCGACGAAGGTGAAGTTCGACGCGATCACCGTGCGGGCCGAGGAACTGGAGATGGTGCTCGACCAGCTTGTCGTGCGAGCGACATCCGCCCTCGACCTGCTCGAGTCCGAGCCGTTCGACCCCGCGAACCACGCGGGTCCGTTCCGGCAGGCGCTGACGCTGACCATGGCCGTTCGCGACGTTGCGTCGACCCAAGTCGTCGACGAATCCGGAGAACTGAACCAGGAGACGGCTGGCTTCAAGATGAGGTACCGAACCCTGATCAAGGAGGCCGTGGATGTCTGACACGGTGCACACCGGCAAGGTCCTGCGATCGAAGTCCTCACCGATTCCCACTGCTGATGCGTTCGCCGCCCTCAACGAGATCGTGGCGGCCGCCCGCGAGTACGGAAGGATTCGGCAGCAGGAGCGGACGAAGCGCGCTGCCATCGCCGCGGCGGAGCATGTCCAGGTCGATCGCATCCACGCGGCCGAGAAGAGCCTGAAGCTCTACTTCAAGCGGGTCTTCGCGGAGCGCGCGCACACCAGTGAAGAGATGTTCATCCGCCTTGACCAGGCGATGGACTCAGGGGACCCACAGATGGTTCACGCCGTTGTCCGAGGCATCGTCGATCTCGCCCAGTCTTCGCCGCTCGCCGGCCTTGACGATTTTGGCAAGTTCTGGGCCGAACTCGGTACGGACGACAGCCCGGTCGAACTCTGACGCCTTGGGAGAGACATTTCGCTGCGGCGGGTTGCCTGAGAGGGCTCCGAGTAGGAGTTCCACCGTGATGACGAGTACCAGTCCGTCCGCAGTCGACCCGGCGCCCGTGCCGAAGCGCCGCACGTTCAGCCCCGAGTACAAGCTGCAGATCGTCGCGGAGTAAGAGGGCGAGAAGGGTGCGATCCTGCGCCGTGAGCGATGCCGCTGCCCGACCAGGCATGGCCCCCGCACCGCGGCCCCCGCACCGACTACGGTGTGGGGGCTCTCCCGTCCCCGCAGCCGCGGAGCCCGGGCAGAGCCTTCCTCTGGGAAGAAATGCGTAGAAACGCCGGATTCCGGCCAACCGGCATGGCTCGCCTATGGTTCCGAAGTCGATCATCAGACGGTGCGAGCAGCGAGGGGGCGCGGACATGCGCGGTTGGAAGGGCGCGGTGGGGGCCGCGGGGCTGGTACTGCTGCTGGCGGGGTGCGGTGGTGACGCATCGGAACCGCAGGCGGAGCCGAAGGCGAAGACGGAGCCGAAGACGGAGCCGAAGGCAGAGCTGCTCGGCGAGGACACCGGGATCCGGTACGACAAGTCCCGGGTGCCGACGGTCCAGAACATGACCTGTGACCGCAAGCGCGGCTCGATCCGGTACGGCCTCAACGCCCACAAGGACGAGTCCCTGCCCGAGCACAAGGGGGAGAACGCCTCCGAGGACTACGTCTGCCACGGCCCGGACCGGATCAGCCTCGCCGTCGGAGGGCGGACGCTGGCGGCGCCGCACATCGCGGCCGAGTACGACCTCTACGGATCCGTTCCCGACCCGCTCAAGACCGTCAAAACCGTGTACAGCACGTCCTTGGCCGGGGACGACGAACGCACTCTGGTCGGCGAGGCGGAGACGGTCACCACCACGACGGCCGCCATTACCTGCCAGAAGAACGTCTGGGAGACCTTTCCCATGACCACCTGCCTGTGGGCGAACCACGGCGCGGTCGGCGCGGTCGACTTCTTCCCGCCCGCAGGCCGCCACCCCGAGATCGCGGAAGCAGTCACCCGCACCAAGGAACTCATCGCGACCGGCCTGGTCGAATCCCCACGCTGACCCGGGCGAGGTTCGGTGGGCCGGCGGTCAGTACGCCGGCAACACCTGCCGGCTCGGCGGCGCCTACGGGTTGACCTGGCAGACCGTCCCGGTCTCCACCGGACCGCCCGCCACGAGCCATTCGGAGAACAGCCGGTAGGGTCACGGGCATGGGGGACTTCGCGAGCAGGGGCCGTACGGTGCTGTGCAAATGGTGCAACCAGCCGATTCCGCAGGAGCGGCGCTGGTTCCCGAGCCAGTACTGCAACCGCCGCCACAAGTGGCGGCACCGGCTCACGGAAACGGTCGGCAGCATCTTCGACAGCGTCTGATGCCCCCTGCGGAAGTTCAAGGCCACCCGGTCACTACGTCCGGCGCGGCCCGGACGGCGCGGCTGGTCACCGACGGGCTCGATCCCAAGACGTGGATCATCGCCGACAGCGTCCTCGTCGGCTGGCACACCGACCGTCTCGCCGGGATCGGGTGGGGGCTCCTCGGCTGCCTGTTCGCCGCGGGCATTCCGCTGGCCTTCATCAAGTACGGCATCCGCCGCGGCCGTTGGGCCGACCGGCACGTCGGACCGCGGCCGCAGCGGATCCTCGTGATGTCCTTCGCCGGGGCCTCGGTCGCCACCGGCACCCTGCTGCTGTGGGCCCTCGGCGCTCCCCGGACGATGACCGCGCTGATCGCGGCGATGCTGGTCACCCTGGCGGCCCTGCTCGCCGTGACCCCCGCGTGGAAGATCAGCGTGCACGCGGGCGTGTCCGCCGGGAGCGTGGCGATGCTCGCCATGGTCCACGGGCCGTGGGTGCTCCTCGCCTGTGCCGTGGTCGCCGTCGTCGGCTGGTCCCGCGTGGTGCTGCGCGACCACACCCCCGCCCAGGTCCTGGCGGGCACCGCGATGGGCGCAGCCGTGGCGGCCGCCACCTTCGCGTCGCTGGCCCGCTGAGGGGTCTGCGGCCGGCCTGATCGGATCGGTTCGCGGCGGTCGGGTGCGGCGGGGGCGGCCGCTGCGAGGGTTGCAGTCGAAAGGAGGCCCCGTGATCTCTGCGCTCAACCAGCTGGTCGATCTCGTCGAGGAGCACCTCGCCGAGGAGCCCGACGTCCAGGGACTGGCCGGGTCGCTCGGCACTACCGAGTACCACCTGCGCCGGATGTTCTCGTCCCTGGCCGGCATGCCGCTGTCCGAATACGTGCGCCGGCGGCGCATGACCGTTGCCGCCGCCGACGTCGTGCGCGGCGAGGCGGATCTGCTGAGCATCGCGGTCCGGCACGGATACGGCTCGAGCGAGGCGTTCGGACGCGCCTTCCGGGCGGTCCACGGTGCCGGGCCCGGCGACGTACGCCGGACCGGCGGCCCCTTGCGTACACAACCGCAGCTCAGGTTCCGCCTGACCGTCGAAGGGAGCGTCCCCATGGACACCCGCCTCGTCAACCGCCCCGCGTTCCGGCTCGTCGGACACGCCGCCCGGGTCCCGCTCGTGCACCAGGGCGTCAACCCGCACATCCAGGAGCACATCAGCGCACTGCCGCGGGAGGAACACCTCCGGCTGAAGGCCCTCGGCGACACCGAACCGGGCGGCCTGTTGCAGGTCTCCGACGACCTCGACCCCGACGCCACGGAGGGCAGCGAACTGACCTACCTGCACGGAGTCGCCCTGGGCGGGGACACCCCGGCCCCGGACGGCCTCGACACCATCGAGGTGCCGGGCGGGATGTGGGCCGTCTTCCGTACCAGCGGACCGCATCCGCAGGCCCTGCAGACGACCTGGGCGGCGACCGCGACCGACTGGTTCCCCTCCAACCCGTGGCGCCTGCGGCCGGGTCCCTCGATCGTCGCCACCCTCGACCGCGCGGTGGACTTCAGCACCGCGACCTGCGAGCTGTGGCTGCCCGTCGAACCGGCGTAGCCCGCCTCAACCCCCGGTCGGTAATCGGTGGTTCGGCGCGCCGGGCGTGGCTTACCTTGGCGCGATGGTGCATGTGCGCGTGCGTGAGATGGACGAGGCCGACATCGAGGCCGTCTCGGCGATCCGGGTCCGGGGCTGGCAGGCGGCGTACGCCGGCATCGTTCCCCGGTCCTGCCTGGACGCGATGACGGTCGGGGAGGACGCCGACCGGCGCAGGCAGCGGTTCTTCCGCCCCGGGCGGAAGACCAGGGACCTCGTGGCGGTCGGCGACCGCGGCCCGGTGGGGTGGGTCTGCTTCGGCCCGCCCCAGGAGGGGATCCCCGGCGTGGCGCGGGTGGGTGAGGTCTACGCCCTCTACGTGGCGCCCGACGTCATCGGCACCGGCATCGGCCGCGAGCTCCTCGACGAGGCCCACGCGGCGATGAAGGGCCGGGGCTTCGAGACGTCGGCATTGTGGGTCCTCCAGGACAACGGGCGGGCCCGGCGGTTCTACGAGCGGGCCGGCTATCAGGCCGACGGCGGCACGCAGGACGACGTCTACGACGGCGTCACCCTCTCCGAGCTCCGCTACCGGCGGGTGCTCTGAGGCCGTGATTCGAGTACCAGGGCTGGATCAGCGTCCAGGAGAGCGCCGACGACGAGGACAGCGACGGCAGTCCGGGCGGTGACGGCCTCCGGCGGATCGCCGGGGCCGTCACCGCCCGGACCGGGGAGATCGCCGGTCCCGGTCTGCTCGACCTGCGGTGGATGAACGGCGAGCTGTTCCTCCACCTCGGCGGCTTCCGCAACCACCGTGACCCGGCGGTCCTGGCGTTCTTCGGCGAGGTCGGCGGCCTGGCGCCCGGTTCCTACGGGGTGATGCACGTGCGCGACGACGAGGATCCCGGCCGCGAGAACGAGGTCCGTGTCCTGCGCATGGTCCGCGGCCGGGTCACCGAGGACACGGAGACGGCCCTGTCGCCCTGCATTCCCGTACTGGAGGACCCCTGCCGCGGATAGGCGGATCCGCTCTGTTCCGTTGGGGCGGAGGGCTCGCCAGGGGGCGGGGGCGGGGGGCAGAATCGGGCTCCGGCAGGGACGAGGGGACGGGCATCGGTATGGCATTGGGCAGGAACCCAGGCGTCGTCGGCACGGGTTCGGAGTTTCCCCTGTTTCCCGGGGCGCCGCTGCTGGGGTCCCTCCAGGACCTGAAGTCGGACTCGCTCGGCACCTATCTGCGGGCGCAGCAGCAGCGCGGTGACGTCGTACGGGTCTCGGCGGGGCCGCCCGGGATGCGGGCCGAGCTGTACTGCGTGTTCTCCCCCGAGGGCGCGCAGCAGGTGCTCGCCTCCGAGGCGGCCAACTTCCGCAAGGACAACTCCTTCTACCAGGAGGTCCGGGACTCCATCGGCAACGGCCTGCTGACCAGTCAGGACGAGGACTACCTGCGCCAGCGCCGGCTCGTCCAGCCGCTGTTCACCCGGCGCCGGGTGGACGGGTACGCGGGGGCGATCGCCGCCGAGACCGCGTCCGTCATCGCCGCCTGGGAGGAGGCCCTGGACGGCGTCGTCGACGTCTCCGACGAGATGACGCACCTCGCCCTGCGCGCCGTCACCCGGATCCTGTTCGGGACCGACGTGGAGGCCACCGCCGATGTCGTGGCCCGCTGTTTCCCGGTCATCACGGAGTACGTGCTGCGCCGCGGGTACTCCCCCGCCAACATCCCGCGCCACTGGCCCACCCCGGGCAACCGGCGGGCCGCCGCCGCGATCGACGAGCTGTACGAGGTCTGCGACCGGATCGTCGCACAGCGGCGGCAGGCCGGCCCGAGCGGCCCCGCCGCCGACGGCCCCGCCGACGGCACCGGCGAGGACCTGCTGACGCTGCTGGCCGCCGCCCGGAGCGCGGACGACGGGGAGTTCGACGCCGACGAGCTCCGCGACCAGGTGCTGATCTTCCTGCTCGCCGGGCACGAGACGACCGCCACCTCCCTCTGCTTCGCCCTGCACCTGCTGGCCCGCCACCCCGAGCAGCAGGACCGGGTCCGCGAGGAGATCACCAGCGTCCTGGGCGACCGCCCGCCGCAGGCCGGCGACCTGGACCGGCTCCCGTACCTCTCGCGGGTGGTCAAGGAGGCCATGCGGCTGTACCCGGCCGCGCCGGTCATCGGCCGCAAGGCCGTCGCCGCGACCCGGATCGGGGGGCGCACGATCCCCGCGGGCGCCGACGTGATCGTGGCCCCCTGGGTGACGCACCGCCACCCGGACTACTGGCCGGACCCGGACCGCTTCGACCCGGACCGCTTCACACCGGAGGCGGAGGCCGGGCGGCCGCGCTATGCGTGGTTCCCCTTCGGCGGCGGCCCGCGCGCCTGCATCGGGCAGCACTTCTCGATGCTGGAGTCGGTGCTCGCGCTGGCGATGATCCTGCGGACCTGTTCGTTCGAGGCGCTGGACGCGGAGGTCCCGGTCAGCGCGGGGATCACCCTGCGGACGGCGGGACCGGCGCGCTGCCGGGTCCGCCGCCTGGACCGGTAGCGACCGCCCGGCGGCCCGCGCCCGATATTGGGGTGCGGGCCGGCCGGGGTGCGCCATAAGGTCGACGCCCGTGGAACCACTCAGCGAGAAACAGATCCGTGCGTCCTTCGTGAACTGCACCAAGGGCGAGGCGGCCCGCATGCGGCTGCCGCTCGACTTCGCCGACACGCCCTGGGAGCACCTCGACTTCCTGGGCTGGGTGGACCCGGGTGCCCCGCTGCGGGCCCATCTCGTGATGCCCCGGGCCGAGGGGCCGGTGGGGATCTCCCTGCGCGTGCCGTCCGTGGGGCGCACCAGCGCGGTGAAGTCCAGCCTGTGCCAGATCTGCCTGACGGGCCACGCCTCCTCCGGCGTCACCCTGCTCGCCGCGCCGCTGGCGGGCGCCCGCGGCCGCGAGGGCAACACGGTCGGCACGTACATCTGCGCGGACCTGGCCTGTTCCCTCTACGTACGCGGCAAGCGGCAGCCGAAGCTGCGCGCCGGCCGGCAGGAGGAGTCGCTGACCGTCGACGAGCGCCTCGCCCGCATGGCGGCGAATCTCAACGGCTTCGTGTCCCGTGTCACCGGGGTCCCGGTGGCCTGAGCCCGCTCCCGTCCCCACGGGCGGCCGGCGGTCGGCCCGGCGGTTCAGATGCGGTCGGCCGCCGGTTTGTGGTTGCCCTGGAGGCGTTCGAGGTCGGAGGGGCGGACCTGGATGACGAAGAGCGCGATCACCGCCCCGACCAGGGTGAACAGGGCCGCCACGACGAAGGCGGTGCTGATGCCCGAGGTCAGCACCTGGTCGCTCCACGGCTTGGGGAGCTGTCCGGTGCGTTCGAAGAAGGCCTTCTGCACGGGGCCCGCCGTGGCGAGGAAGTCGGGCACCTGCTCCTTGGCCTCGTTGCGGCTGGCCGTGCCGTAGACGGTCACCAGGATCGACAGCCCGAGCGAGCCGCCCACCTGCTGCATCGTGTTGAGCAGCCCGGACGCCGCTCCCGACTCGCGGTCGGGGACGTTGGACAGGGCCATCAGCGTCAGCGAGACGAACTGCAGGCCCATGCCGAGGGCGAAGAACAGCATCGGGCCCAGGATGCTGCCGAGGTACGTCGAGTGAACGTCGATCTGCGTCAGCCAGGCCAGCCCGACCGCCGAGGACAGCGCGCCGCAGACCATGAACGGTTTCGGCCCGAACTTCGGCAGGAGCTTCGCCGTGAGGCCCGCACCCACCGCGATCACCGCGCTGACCGGCAGGAAGGCGAGCCCGGCCTGGATCGGGCTGAAGCCGAGCACGATCTGCACGAAGAGGGTCAGGAAGAAGAACATGCCGAAGATCGCGCAGGCGAGCATCAGCATGATCCCGTACGTGCCGGCCCGGTTGCGGTCGGCGAACATGTGCAGCGGCGTGATGGGTTGCGGCGATCTCCGCTCGTTGAGGATGAACAGCGTCAGCAGGACCACTGCGGCGCCGAAGGAGCCGAGCGTCACCGGGTCGCGCCAGCCCTCCTGGGAGGCCCGGATGAATCCGTAGACGAGCGCGACCATGCCCAGGGTGGACAGCAGCGCACCCGCGAAGTCGAAGTGGCCGGGGTGGCGTTCGGACTCGCGCAGGACCTTCCGGGCCAGTACGGCGATCACCAGCGCGATGGGGACGTTGACGAAGAGGACCCAGCGCCAGTCGAGCCACTCGACGAGGATGCCGCCCGCGAGGAGCCCGATCGCGCCGCCGGCCGCCGAGACCCCGGCGAACACGCCGAACGCCCGGTTACGGGCCGGGCCTTCGCGGAAGGTGGTGGTGATCAGTGCGAGGGAGGTCGGCGAGGCGATGGCGCCGCCGACGCCCTGGAGGGCCCGCGCCGCCATCAACTGACCCTCGTTCTGGGCGAGTCCGCCGAGGAGCGAGGCCAGGCCGAAGAGCAGGACACCGAAGATGAAGACGCGTTTGCGGCCGAGGATGTCGCCGGTGCGGCCGCCGAGGAGCAGCAGGCCGCCGAAGGCGAGGGTGTAGGCGTTGACGACCCAGGAGAGGCTCTCGGTGGAGAAGTCCAGCGCGGTCTGGATGTGCGGTAGCGCGATGTTCACGATCGTGATGTCGAGAACCACCATGAGTTGGCAGGACGCGATCACGAACAGGGCGAGTCCGTTGCCGCTTCCTCGGACCGTGCCGTCGTCGCCGTCGGTCCGTCTGCTCGGCGTAGCGTTCGGGTCCACCCTCCCGACGCTAAGCCCGCACCCCTGGGGTCACCACTCGAACGGCCTAGTGGGGGTGACATTTCACATGTCACACTACGGGCATGGATGACTTCCTCAGGCTCTCCGCGAGCACGGCCCGCTTCACCCACGGAGCCCCGCGGGCACTGTCCTTCGGGGACGACGGCCGGCTGCTCTGGTTCCTCCGGTCGACCGGACCCGCCGATGCCTTCGACAGCCTCTGGGTGCTCGATACCACCACCGGCGCAGAGATCCGGCTTGCCGATCCCCGCGAGCTGTGCCCCGAGCCCGGCCCCCTCCCCACCGCCGAGCGCCGGCTGCGCGAGCGGACCCGGCTCGTGGCCTCCGGGATCGGCTCGTACGCCCTCTCCGGTGACGGGCGGCGCGCCGCCTTCGCGCTGTACGGACGGCTCTACGAGGTCACCGCCGACGGCGCCGGAACCCTCCGGGAGATCCCCGCCGCGGGCCCCGCGCTCGACCCGCGGCCCAGCGCCGACGGTTCGCGCACCGCCTACGTCGCCGACGACGTCCTGTACGTCGCCCCGGGCGGCCGGGTCAGCCCCGACGACGGGGCCCGCTGGGGCCTGGCCGAATTCGCCGCCGCCGAGGAGCTCGGGCGCTCCCGCGGCCACTGGTGGTCCCCCGACGGATTCACGCTGCTCGCCGCCCGCGTCGACGAATCCGCCCTCCAGCGCCGGTGGTTCACCGACCCCGCCCACCCCGAGCTGCCGGCCGAGGACTTCGCCTACCCGGAGGCCGGCGGACCCAACGCCGACGTCCAGCTGTGGGTACTCGGCCCGGACGGGGCCCGGACCCGGATCGAATGGGACACCAAGGCCTTCCCGTACGTCTCCGACGCGGGCTGGGAGTCGGCCGGTGAGATCCTGCTCACCGTCCAGGACCGGCTCCAGCAGACCGTGTTGCTGCTCACCGCCGACCCGGCCACCGGCCGCACCCGGGAGCTGTCCCGCACCACGCACCCGCAGTGGGTGGACCCCCTGGTCCCCGGCACCCCGGCCCGCCTGCCCGACGGGCGGATGCTGACCTCGGCCGACACCCCCGACGGGGCCGCCCGCGGCCTCGCCGTGGACGGCGTCCCGCTCACCGGGAACGGCGTCCAGGTCCGCCGGGTGGCCGGGGTCCACCAGGGGCGGCTGCTGATCGAGGCCGGGCTGCGCGACCCGGCCGAGCAGCAGGTGCTGCTGCTGGACACCGCCACCGGGGAGACCACCCCGCTCGCGGACGGGCCGGGCGTCCACGGCGTGACCGCCTCGGCCGGCTTCCTGCTGCTGACCTCCGCCGACGCCGACGGCGTCCGGCGCACCGTACGCACCCCCGACGGGCGGGAGTTGAGCCCAGCCGACCTGTCCCAGCCGCTGCCCTACCGGGTGACCCCGGTCCTGGAGCGGGTCACCGAGCACGCGATCCCCACCGCACTCGTACTGCCCCGCGGGCACGTCCCCGGGCGGAAGCTGCCCGTCCTGATGGACAGTTACGGCGGTCCCGGCGCCCAGGACATCACCGCCGACCCGCGCCGCTGGCAGCACCGCCAGTGGTGGGCCGACCAGGGCTTCGCGGTGGTGACCGTCGACAACCGCGGCACCGCGTACGTCTCCCCCGCCCACACCCACGCCATGTACCGCGGCTTCTCCGAGGTCACCCTCGACGACCAGGTCGCGGCGCTGCACGCGCTGGCCGCCCGCCACGGCGACCTGGACCTGGGCCGGGTCGGCGTCCGCGGCTGGTCGTACGGCGGCTACCTGTCGGCCATGGCGGTGCTGCGCCGCCCCGACGTCTTCCACGCCGCGGCCGCCGGGGCCGCGCCCACCGACTTCCGGCACTACGACACCGCGTACACCGAGCGGTACCTGGGCCTGCCGCAGGAGCACCCGGAGGTCTACGAGCGGGACTCGCTGCTGCCCGACGCCCCGAAGCTGTCCCGGCCGCTGCTGCTGGTCACCGGCCTGGCCGACGACAACGTCCACCCCTCGCACACCCTGCGCCTGTCACAGGCCCTGACGGACGCGGGCCGCCCGCACCAGCTGCTGGCCCTGCCGGGCGTCACCCACATGACCCCGGGCGGCACCCGCGAGAAGATCATGGCGCTGGAGCTGGAGTTCTTCCGCAGCGAACTCGGCCGGGTCTGACGGGTCTTTCGCCCGCTCCCCCTGACCGCCCCGCCGCCGGGCGGTCAGGGCCGCGGGGCGAACACCATGCGCACCAGGGCGATGACCACCAGAGCCGCCGCCGGCGCGTACCACCAGCGCCGCAGCCGTCCCGTGTTGACGCCGGCCGCCGTCACCGCGAGGGCGACCAGCTCCACCGTCAGCCCGAGCCCCGCCATCAGCCGCGCGGTGCCCGTCACCGTACGGTCCCAGGGCCCTTCGGACGCGGTGAGCACCGCGTTCAGCACGAAGAACCCCGCCACCGCGTGCAGCCCCACCAGCACGGCCCCCCACGCGGCCGTGACCGCGTGCGCGAGCGTGGCTCCCGCTGTCCGTCGCTCAGTCATTCAGGGCCCGCCTCGCGTTGTCGATGTTCGCGCCGAAGCCACGACCGTAGGCCTGCGCCTCGTCCGTACGCCAGCCCGGTCCGCCGTTGTACCGGGCGGCGAGTTCCTGGTACTGGGCAGGGGTCATCTGCTCGGCGGGCACGTTCGCGAACGTACTCTCCGCCTTGAGCTGCGCGAGGTACTCGGCGGCGATGTAGATGTTCGTCGAAGGGTTCTGCGTCGCCGTCTGGATCTCGTCCCGCTGGTCCCGCGTGAGGTTCTCCGGGTCGTAGCCGAGCACTTCGGCGGAGCGGCGGAGCTGGATGGCGATCGGCCCCATGGACGTCTGGTCCGCCTCGCCCGACAGGCCGGCCTTGTCCGCCACCCACTGGAACTCCGGCCAGACCTCGTACTGGTTGCGCCGGTAGTTCACCGCGATGTTGTCGGCCCACTTCGGGTCGCCCTGCACCTCCTTCCAGGCGATTCCCGCGAGCATGTCGGCCGGCAGGCCCGTGTACGCGGCCGCGTCCCGGATGTGCGCGCGGTTGGCGCGGATCCACTCACGCCGGTCCTCGTCCGAGTCCGACGGCAGCCATTCGTTCTGGTCCATGGCGGGCGGAAGTCCGGCCAGCCGGGACCGGATCTCCCGCAGCTTGGGGGACACGGTCTCGGCGCCGGGGTTCGCGGCGATGCCGTCGACGCGGGGGCCGCCGCCGGGCAGCACGGCGTGGGGGTCGTGCGCCGCCTCTCCCACCTCCTGCCGCAGGGCCGGCATCCCGGCGAGGAGCACCGACGGGTGGGGCAGGTCGCCGCGGAAGTCGGGCAGGTCCTTTCGGGCCTTGCCCAGTGCGGTCACGCACGTGGTGCGTGCTGCGCTTTCGATGCGGTCGGCGTCGCCGAAGGCGTCCTTCGCACTGTTGTAGTGCTGCTCCGCCTCCTCGCGGATCTCGTCGACGTCGACGGTGATCTCCGCCAGCCAGTCGAGGACTCCGGTGCGCTTGCGGAGGTCCTCCCACTGCCGCATCGGCTCGGCCCGCTGGGCGGTCTCGGTCACCGGGCTGGCCACCCGCGCCATGACCCGGGAGAGGGCGCGCTCGCTCGCCAGGCCGCTCTCGAAGCGTTCCTTCGCCCGGCCGACGGCCTCGGCGTAGTCGACGAGCGCCGCGTGGACGGTGCGGAAGGCGCCCGACAGGGCGGTGGCCAGCTTCTCCGCCTCGCCCAGCCGTTTGACGTAGAGCTCCTCGGCCTCGCTCACCCACTGGGTGCGCGTCGCCTTCAGGAAGGCGGGGTCCGCCGAGTCCAGGAGCAGGTGGAGCCTGCGGTACTCGTGGGCGGTGCGTTCGATCAGGGGAGGGCTGCACAGTTCGAGGAACTCGACCTCGGTGCGGTAGGTCATGACGTCACCTGTCCTCGGCCGGTATGAACCGGCCGTTGTCGAGCACCGAGCGGAAGGCCCCCTCCGTGGCGTGGTCGGTCTGCGCGTAGTCGCCGCCGGCCACCTTGAGCTTCGTGGCCAGCGCCGCCAGCAGCGAAACGGTGTCCAGGTACTGGTCGTTGCCGAACCGCGCGAAGGAGTCCAGGGCCATGGACACCTCCTGGTGCGAGCGGGGCACCCGGGCCATGACGGTGAGCTCGCCGTCCGGGCGCCCCGCGTACAGCAGGCCCGCGAGTTCCACGAGGAGATGGGAACTTCCGTTGATGGACGCGGCGTTCGCCGTGAATCCACCACTACTCGATGTCATGTCCGCCCCTAGATCATTTGTGGTGCGTGATGCTACGGCAGACCAGGGGGAACATCGGGTAACGCAAGGACCCGGGGCGGATCGTGTCGGCCCCGGGTCCCCGCTTCTTCCCGTGATCCCCGTCAGTCACCCGGGAAGTGACAGGCCACCTCGCGCGAGGCGGCAAGCCGCAGCAGCGGCCGCTCCGTCCGGCAGATCTCCTGCGCCTTGGGGCAGCGCGGATGGAAGGTGCAGCCCGGAGGCGGGGCGGCCGGGCTCGGCGGGTCGCCGAGCAGCACGATCCGCTCCCGCCGCCGCTCCGCCGCCGGGTCGGGCAGCGGTACGGCGGACAACAGCGCCCGGGTATAGGGGTGCTGGGGGTTCTCGTAGAGGGACGCCTTGTCCCCGATCTCGACGATCCGGCCGAGGTACATGACGGCGACCCGGTCGCTGACCCGTTTGACCACCGACAGGTCGTGCGCGATGAACACGTAGGCGAGGCCGAGTTCGGCGCGCAGCCGCTCCATCAGGTTGACGATCTGCGCCTGGACGGAGACGTCGAGGGCGGAGACCGGCTCGTCGGCGACGATCAGCCGGGGGCCGGTGGCCAGCGCGCGGGCGATGCCGATGCGCTGGGCCTGGCCGCCGGAGAACTCGTGCGGGTAGCGGTCGATGTGTTCCGGGATCAGTCCGACGAGTTCCATCAGCTCGGCGGCCCGGCGCCGGGCGTCCCCGGCGCTGCGGCCCTGCACCAGCAGCGGTTCGGAGATGATCCGGGCCACCGTCTGGCGGGGGTTCAGCGAGGAGTGCGGGTCCTGGAAGACCATCTGGATGCTCCCCCGCAGC
Organism: Streptomyces yangpuensis; assembly: GCF_001005295.1. Taxonomy (GTDB): domain Bacteria; phylum Actinomycetota; class Actinomycetes; order Streptomycetales; family Streptomycetaceae; genus Streptomyces; species Streptomyces yangpuensis. The sequence continues at coordinate 117,298 of NZ_LBMK01000006.1, forward strand.
GGGCGCAGGGCGCCTTGGGAGAGGCGGCTGATGTCCTCGCCGTCGAAGACGACCCGGCCGGAGGTGGGCTGCAGCAGCCGTACGAGCATCCGTCCGGTGGTGGACTTGCCGCAGCCCGACTCGCCGACCAGGCCGAGGGTGCGTCCGGCCGCCAGGTCGAAGGAGACCCCGTCGACGGCGCGCACGGGCGCCCCCCGGCGCCCGGTCGCGGATCGCCGGCCCGGGAAGGTCATGGTCAGGTCCCGTACGGACAGCAGCGGTGCGGGGGTGCCGGGCGCGGCCTCGGTGGTGGCCGCGGTGGTGGTCCCGGTGGCGGCCGGGGTGGTGGTCTCGGTCATCGGGCCGCCTCCTGGGCGGTGCGGGCCCCGGCGAAGTGGCAGGCCACCGTACGGCCGGCGCCGTCCCCGTACGCCGCGAGGCCGGGCCGTACGTCGGTACAGCGGTCGGCGGCCAGTGGGCAGCGCGGTGCGAAGGCGCAGCCGGGGGCGGGTGCGAGGAGGGACGGCGGGGAGCCGGGGATGAAGGGGAGCGGTTCGTCGTCGGCGGTGTCGAGGCGGGGCAGCGAGTCGAGCAGACCGCGGGTGTAGGGGTGGGCGGGGTCGGCGAACAGCTCGTCGACCGGGGCCTGTTCGGCGGCCCGGCCGCCGTACATGACCAGGACCTCGTGGGCGACGCGGGCGACCACACCCAGGTCGTGGGTGATCATCACGACGCCGAGTCCGCGTTCCTGCTGGAGTCTCGCGATCAGTTCCAGGATCTGGGCCTGCACGGTGACGTCCAGGGCGGTGGTCGGCTCGTCGGCGATCAGCAGGTCTGGTTCGCACGCCAGGGCCATGGCGATCATCGCGCGCTGGCGCATGCCGCCGGAGAACTGGTGCGGGTACTCCCCCGCCCGGCGGGCAGGTTCGGGGATGCCGACCTCGCCGAGCATGTCGACGGCGCGTCTGCGGGCGGCGGCGCGGCCGGCCTTGAAGTGCACGCGGAAGTGCTCGGCGATCTGCTCGCCGACGGTGTAGTAGGGGTGCAGGCTGGAGAGCGGGTCCTGGAAGATCATGGCCATCCGGCGGCCGCGGACCTTGGCGAGCTCGCGCTCGGTCAGGCCGGTGAGCGGCCGTCCGGCGAGCGCGACGGAGCCGGTGACCTCGACCGGGCCGCGGTGCAGGCCCATGACGGCGAGCGAGGTGACGGACTTGCCGGAGCCGGATTCACCGACGATGCCGAGGGTGCGGCCGGCCTCGACGGTGAAGCCGACGGAGTCGACGGCCCGGACGGTCCCCCGGGGGGTGGTGAAGGTGACGCGCAGGTCGCGTACGTCGAGGAGCGGAGCGGCGGTGGTCGTCATCAGTACCTCACTCTCGGGTCGATGACGGCGTACAGGAGGTCGACGACGAGGTTGGCGACGACGATGAAGAAGGCCGCGAGGAGGGTGACGCCGAGGACCACGGGCTGGTCGGAGTTGACCAGGGCGCCGTAGAAGAGCCTGCCGATGCCGGGAAGTCCGAAGATCGACTCGGTGATGACGGCGCCGGCGAGGAGACCGCCGAGGTCGATGCCGAAGATGGTCAGGATCGGCGTCATCCCGGAGCGCAGGCCGTGTTTGACGACGACCGTCCGCTCGGGCATGCCCTTGGCGCGGGCGGTACGGATGTAGGGCTCGGCCATCGCCTCGATCATCGAACCCCGGCTCTGGCGCGCGTACATGGCGGCGTAGAGCAGGGCGAGCGCGGTCCAGGGCAGCAGCAGGTTCGAGGCCCAGCCGATCGGGCTGTCGGTGAAGGCCTGGTAGGTGGGATAGGGCAGCAGTCCGGCGATGCGGATGATGCCGTAGATGAGCATGACCGAGGTGAAGTAGACGGGCAGCGAGGCGGCGGCGACGGCGCCGACCATGAGGGCCTTGTCGGTGGCGGTGTCCTTGCGCAGGGCTGCGGTCACTCCGGCGCCGAGGCCGAGGAGCAGCCACAGCACGGCGGCGCCGAGGGCGAGGGAGGCGGAGACCGGGAGCCGGTCCATGAGCAGGTCCCACACGGGCAGGGAGCTCTCGTAGGAGTATCCCAGGCAGGGGAAGTCGCAGGAGACGGCGTACTGGCCGGTGCCGAGGGTGCGGCCGGTGAAGATGCCGGTCAGGAAGTCGGCGAACTGCTTCCACAGGGGCTGGTCGAGGCCCAGGTGTTGGCGTACGTCCGCGATGCGTTCGGTGCTGCAGGTCTTGCCGCAGGCCGCGGCGGCCGGGTCGGCGGGCAGGACGTAGAAGATGAGGAAGGTGACGGCGGCGATGGCGAGGAGCACGCCGGCGAGGGCGAGCAGCCGGCGGGCGAGGTAGGCGATCATGTGCGGCCGCCCCTCGGGTCGAGGATGTCGCGCAGTGCGTCGCCGAGCAGGGTGAAGGCGAGCACGGCGAGGAAGAGGAAGACGCTGGGGATGACGAAGTACATGGGGTCGGTCTCGTAGTAGGCGACGGACTCGGCGATCATCTGGCCCCAGGAGGGGGTGGGCGGGCGGACGCCGACGCCGAGGTAGCTGAGGGCGGCCTCGGTGCTGATCATTCCGGGGATGAGCAGGGTGGTGTAGGCGATGACCGGGCCCGCGACGCCCGGGAGGATCTCGCGGGTCAGGATCCGCCAGGGGCCGGCGCCGCCCACGCGGGCGGCGTCGACGTACTCGCGGTGCTTGAGGGAGAGGGTCTGGCCACGGACGACGCGGGCGATGCCGGGCCAGCCGAAGATCCCGATGACGGCGGTCATGAGGACGATCCGGTTGACGTCCTTGGCCACGGAGAGCAGCGCGATCATGAAGATGAGGGACGGGAAGGACATGGTCAGGTCCATCAGCCGGGACAGGACCGTGTCGGTGCGGCCGCCGAAGTAGCCGGCGGCGATCCCGGCGGCGGTGCCGGCGAGGACCACGATGGCGGTGGCCGCGAAGGCGATCAGGAGGGAGACCTGGGCGCCGTGGACGACGCGGGCGTACAGGTCGCGGCCGGTGACGGGTTCGACGCCGAGCCAGTGCTCGGGGCTGATCCCGCCGAGGGCGCCGAGCGGCTGGCCCCCGAGGTACGGGTCCACGGCGCTCTTGTCGAACTCGTGCGGGGACCAGCCGCCGAGGGCGCCCAGCCAGGGGGCGCCGACGGCCATCAGGACGAAGAGCAGGACGATGCAGAGGCTGACGCGGACGGCGGGACGGCGGCGCAGTTCGCGCCGGGCGAGCTGCCAGGGGCTGCTGCCGGGGGCCGCCGCGGACCGGTCCGCGGCGGTGTCGGCGGCGGCGTCGGGGGCAGCGCCGGGGATGGTGGTGGTCATGGTGTCGAGGGCCCCGGGTTCCTCAGCCCTGGCTCTTCGAGGGGTCCTTGAGGCCGACCGTCGCGTAGTCGATGGTGCCGGTCCAGACGGGGTGGCCGAAGGCGCCCGCGATGTTGGTGCCGACGAGGAGCGGCTTGCGCTCCAGCAGGAGCGGGACGTTCGGGGACTTGGCCATCAGGGCCGCGTCGAGGTCGATCCAGGCCTGGTTGGCCTGCTTGGCGTCGGCCATGGCGTTGATCTCGTCGATCCGCTTCATGACCTCCTCGTCGCGGAACTGGCTGTAGTTGCCCTGGTTGCCCTTCTCCTTGATGGTGCGTCCGTCGAAGACGAAGGGGATCCAGGTGGAGCCGGAGGGGTAGTCGGGGCACCAGCCGCTGAGGGTCATGTCGGGGGTGGTGGACAGGTCGCCGATCACGTCGTAGTAGGCGCCCGGGTCGACGGTGTCGATGACGACCTCGATACCCGCGCGGGACAGGCCCTGCTGGATGGCTTCGGCCTTGCCCTTGTCGCCGGTGGAGACGGAGAGGGACACCTTCAGGGTCTCCTTGCCGGCGGCCTTGAGGAGTTCCTTGGCCTTGGCCGGGTCGCCTGCCGGGGGGATCTTCAGGGTGTCGGCCTGCTTGCCGCCGGAGAGGGCCGGGGGCAGGTAGGCGGTGGCGATCTCGTTGAGGGCCGGTCCGCCGCCCGCGGTGACGATGGCCTCCTTGTCGACGGCGTACTGCATGGCCTGGCGGACCTTGGGGTCGTTGAAGGGAGCGCGTGAGTTGTTCAGGTGGAGCATCTCCGTGCAGCCCTGGGACTCGGCGAGCAGCCGGGCCTTGACCTCGGGCTTGGGCAGCACCTTGGGGGCGCTCTCGGGGCGCATGTCGGCGTACTGGACGGTGGAGGCGTCGGCGCCCTCGCCTGCGATGATCCGGTCGTCGATCTGGCCGCCCTTGAGGCCCATGACGACCACGAACTTGTCCGGGTAGGCCTTGCGGACGGTGTCGGTGCCCGGGTCCCAGTGCTCGTTGCGGACGAGGACGAGCTTCTTGTCGCGGTCGTACGACTCGATCTTGTACGGGCCCGAGGAGAACGGACGGGCGTCGTACTGGGTGCCCTTCTCCTGGGACTGGGGCACCGGGGCGAAGGTGGGCAGGGTGGCGGTGGCGGAGAACTCGGCGACGGGCCGCTTCAGTTCGAAGACGATCGTGCGGTCGTCCGGGGTCTTCACGGAGTCGAGGTGCTGTCCCTGGAGCGGCCCCTTGTAGCCCTCGGTGCCGGCGAGGTACTGGGCGGCGTAGTCGGGGCCGCCGGTGAGGTCGGGGGCGAAGGAGCGCTCGACGTTGTACTTGACGTCCTGGGCCCTGACCGGGGTGCCGTCCTCGTACTTGATGCCCTCCTTGAGGGTGAAGGTCCAGGTGCGGCCGCCGTTGGAGGGGGTGCCGAGGTCGGTGGCGAGGTCGGGGACCAGCTCGCTGCCGGCCTTGCCGGGCTCGGCCTTGAAGGTGACGAGCGTGCGGTAGAGCAGCCGGGTGCCGAAGTCCATGGTCGGCATGGTCCAGTTGCGCGCGGGGTCGAGGTGCGCGAAGTCCTGGTTGGACAGGACGGTGAGGGTGCCGCCCTTGACCGGGGTACCGCCGAGGATCTTGCCGTCGTTGGCGGCGGCCGGGTTCGCGCCGCCGGCACCGTTCGAACCCTTCGTGGTGCCGGAGCAGCCCGAGGCGCCGAGTGCGAGTGCGGCCACCAGGGCGGTGGCGAGGGCGAGTTGGGTGCGCTTGGTCATGGGTCACTCCAGGGAGGGGCACGCTCTACGGCCTGCGACTCTGCGATGTGACCGGTAACATAGTAATGTGAAATTGCACTGACAAGGGGTTGCGCCCCCCGTTACCCAGCCGTGTCCAAATCCCCTGCCCCGAAGCCCGGTTGGGAGGCCCGGCCGCGACCGGCGGGAGCGGTACCGCTCCCGCCGGGGATGGATCAGTGCGGCGAACCGGCCGGTTCCTTGCGCTCCTCGTGCTCCTTGTGTTCCTTGTGCTCCGTGCTCTTCTTCCAGCCGGGGTCGAAGTTGCTGTTGGTCACGCAGCCGAGGTTCTGGTAGATCCGGTCGTTGGTCTGCGGGTCGAGGCCGACGAAGTGGTACTGGCAGGCCCCCTCGATGAACCTGCCTTCGATACCGCCGGGGAAGTCGATCTCCTTGTTCCACAGGTAGGGCGACTGGATGCCGGTCTGCCGCGCGGTGGCGTTGACGTCGATCCCGCCGGGGGCCTGGATCGCGTAGACCCAGCCGTCGTTCCCGCCACCCGTGGCGAACTCCTGCGCCACCCACCGCTCACAACTGGTGCTCACGTGCGCGGCGTTCTGCTGTCCGGCGCCCCCGATGATCCACTGGGCCAGCGGGGTGAGGTCGGTACCGCGCGGCGTGAAGCCGCTCGCGAAAATCGCGTCGGGGTTCGGCCGTGTGTCGCCCCGCCACAGCGTGTTTCTGTCGTGCCGCCAGTACCAGGCCTCGCGCACCGCGGCGAGGTCCACCTCCGGGCGGATCCCCGGTTCCGTCGTGGTCTGTTCCCACTCCGCCGCCTTGTAGCCGCCGGTGGGGCCGCAGGGCCCGGTATCACGGATCTGCTGCGGGGTGCCCGGGTACGGATCCGTCGCGGCGCCGGCGGGCGAGCCGAACACCAGCGGGACGGTGACCAGGGCGGCGGTGGAAGCGATCCGGAACGCAGTCTTCAACACAGTCGGTACAACCCCTCGCTCGGTGCACAGGACTATGCGTTGGTAGACCGATCCGGGGCGCGATCAACCTCCGTCCGCCACCGTCACCCGCAGGCCTCACGAGGTCCACCCGCCCGGCGCAGACCCCGCCCCGGCTCTCCCCGGCCGGTCACAGCACTAGATGCCGGACCCCAGGCGGCCCGGGGTGCGGCCGACCGGTTCGTCGCGGCCCTGGGCCCAGAGGGAGCGGACGTGGCCGAGGTGGCGCTGCATACAGGCCTCCGCGGCCTTGGCGTCGCCGCTGATCATCAGGTCCAGCAGCTCCAGGTGCTCCTCGGCGGAGGAGACGAGCTTGCCCGCCTCGTCCAGGCCGGTCAGACCGTACAGGCGGGAGCGCTTGCGGAGGTCACCGACCGTCTCCACGAGCCNGGGGCTTGCCCGCCTCGTCCAGGCCGGTCAGACCGTACAGGCGGGAGCGCTTGCGGAGGTCACCGACCGTCTCCACGAGCCGTTCGTTGCCCGCGAGGCCCAGCAGGGTGAGGTGGAAGCGGCGGTCGGCCTCCAGGTAGCCGATGAGGTTGTGCTCCCGGGCGCTGGTGACGATCTCCTGCGCGATGGGGCGCAGTTCCTCCAGCTGCTCGGCCGTGGCCGTCTTCGTGATCCGGCCGATGGTCGGCACCTCGATCATGGTGCGCAGCTCGGTGTACTGGTCGAGGTCGCGCTCGCTGACCTCGGTGATCCGGAAGCCCTTGTTGCGCACCGGCTCGACCAGGCCCTCCCGCGCGAGGTCGAGCATGGCCTCGCGCACCGGGGTGGCCGACACGCCGAGTTCGGCCGCGAGGCCGGGCGCGGAGTAGACGCTGCCGGGGCGCAGCTCACCCGCTATCAGGGCGGCTCGGAGGGCGTGCCCGACCTGGTCGCGGAGTCGTTCCTGGGCCTTGATGAGGCTGTGCTGCTTCAGGTCACCCATAGTGTTTCCTCCGAGACCCCTACGCCTGCCGATGAGCAGAGGACCAGCGTACAATGTCACGTTGCGCTGCTCACACTTCAGCGGCCTCGTACAGCGCGACCGCCACGGCAAGATCTTCCCAGGCCATGCCCACACTCTTGAAGAGCTGTGGACAACCCCGTTCGCCTCCCCCCGGCAGGCGTCCGGCGACCAGGTCCGCGAGCGTGCCTGTGATGTGGCCCGGCCCGATGGCCCCCTCCGCCTCCGGGACCAGCAGATCACCGGCCTCCCGCAGCGCCGCCGCCCGCGACTCCACGTACACCGCCGCGCGTCGCACGAGGGCGGTGTCGGTCTCGCGGGCGGCCGGCTCGTGCGATCCGACGGCCGCGACCACCGCGCCGGGCCGCACCAGCCGCCCGTCGAAGAGCGGCTCGCGGGCCGTGGTGCAGCAGACGACCAGATCGGCGTCGGCCACGTCCCCGGGGCCGCCCGTCCGGGCCGGCAGGCCCTGGCCGCGGGCGTGGGCGACGAGGCGCTCGGCCCCCTCCCGGTTGCGGGCGACCACCACGACCTGCTCCAACTCCCTTTCGGCGCGGGTCGCTTCCAGGTGCCCGTACGCCTGCGGTCCGGAGCCGAAGAGCACCAGCCGCAGCGGCCGGCCCGCCGGCGCCAGATGGCGCAGCGCGAGGGCGGAGACGGCCGGGGTGCGCAGAGAGGTCAGGGCCGCACCGTCGAGCAGGGCCAGCGGGCGCAGGGTGGGCCCGTCCAGCAGGAGGTAGGAGCCGGTGATACGGGGCAGCCCGCGGGCCGGGTTCCCGGGCGCGACCCCGGCGATCTTCACCCCGGCGTACGCCCCCGACGCGGCCGGCATCAGCAGCAGTTCGCCGCCCCCGGGCACGCCGATCGCGGAGCGCGGCGGGCAGCCCTCGGGGTCGAGGCCGCCGCGCAGGGCAGCGGCCAGGGCGTCGGCGGCCGCGGCCGGGCCGAGGGCCCGGGCCATGGCCTCGGCGCCGAGCTGGGGTATCCCCGTCACAGCAGGAATCCGGTGCCGAGGGCGTCGTACGGGTCCACGGCGAAGGCGTGTTCACCGGTGCGGTAGGCGGTGCCGGTGACCTCGGTGACCCCGCCCTCCAGCATCCGGCCGGTGAACACGGTGCCGGTGACGGACTCGTGCAGCAGGTCCTCGCCCGGGCCGAGCCGGCCGTCCTCGGCGAGCAGCGCGAGCCGCGCCGAGGTGCCGGAGCCGCAGGGCGAGCGGTCGATCTGTCCGTCGGCGAAGACGGTGACGTTGCGCTGGTGCGGCCCGAACGGGGTGTCGGGCAGCTCCTCGTGGAGGATCACCCCGTAGACCCCGGACAGGAGCGGGCCGTCGGGGTGCCAGGTGGCGGGATGGGTGGCGAGGGCGGCGCGGATCTCCTGCCCGGCGCGCACCAGGTCGGGCAGTGCGGCGCGCGAGACCTCCAGGCCCAGGTCGCGGGCGCGGACGGAGGCGTAGCAGGCGCCGGCGTGCGCGATGTCCGCCTCGGCCAGCCCGAGCGAGGTGGCGACGGGGACCTTGCGGGCGCTCACCCGGGCCGGCACGTTGCGGAAGGTGACCCCGGTGGTGCGGCCGCCGCCGCGGTGGACGGTGGCGGTGACCCGCCCGGACGGTACGTCGATCCGCACCGGGACGTCCCCGTCGTCCGGGGCGGGGACCCGGCCGCTGTCCACGGCCCAGACCCCGAGGGCCATGGTGCCGTGCCCGCAGGCGGTGGAGTAGCCGTCCTTGTGCCAGAACAGCACCCCGAGATGGGCCCCGTCGTCGTCGGGCTCCACCACGAACCCGCCGTACATACCGGCGTGTCCGCGCGGCTCCTGCACGAGCGTCCGCCGTACGTCGTCCAGCGGGCCGCGGCGCGGCGCGGTCCCCGATCCGCCCGGGCCGATGGCGGTGGCACAGCGCTCGGCGACGGTGTCGCCGGGGACGGGCGGCATGCCCGCGGCGCCGGTGTCGACGATCCGGAAGGGCTCGCCGGCGGTGTGGTAGTCCACCGTTCGGACGGTGTTCACAGCAGGAAGCCTCCGGGGAAGGGGTCGGACGGGTCGAGGAAGTACTGCGCGGTGCCGGTGATCCAGGCCCGCCCGGTGACGGTGGGGACCACGGCGGGCAGTCCGCCGACGGTGGTCCGCGCGATCAGCCGGCCGGTGAACTCGGTCCCGATGAACGACTCGTTGACGAAGTCGGTGTCGAGGCCGAGGAGGCCGCGGGCGTGCAGCTGGGCCATCCGTGCACTGGTCCCCGTACCGCAGGGCGATCGGTCGAACCAGCCGGGGTGGATGGCCATGGCGTGCCGGGAGCGGCGGGCGTCGGAGCCGGGCGCGGCCAGGTAGACGTGCTTGAGTCCGGCGATGGAGGGGTTCTCGGGGTGGACCGGCCGGTCCGGTCCGGCGTTGACCGCGTCCATGATCGCGAGCCCGGCGGCGAGCAGGTCGTCCCCCCGGGCGCGGTCGAAGGGCAGCCCGAGGGCGTCGAGTTCGACGAAGGCGTAGAAGTTGCCTCCGTAGGCCAGGTCGTAGGCGACGGTGCCGAATCCGGGGACCTCGGTCTTGAGGCCGAGGCCGACGCTGAAGGAGGGGACGTTGGTGAGGGTGACGGCGGTGGCCGCCCCGTCCTCCACCCGCACGTCGACGCTCACCAGCCCGGCCGGGGTGTCGAGCCGGACGGTGGTGACCGGCTCGACGACGGGCACCATGCCGGTCTCGACCAGGACGGTGGCCACCCCGATGGTGCCGTGCCCGCACATGGGCAGCAGGCCCGACACCTCGATGTACAGCACGCCGTAGTCGGCGTCGGGGCGGGTCGGGGGCTGCAGGATGGCGCCGCTCATCGCGGAGTGCCCGCGCGGCTCGTACATGAGCAGGGTCCGGACGTGGTCCATGTGCTCGATGAAATGGAGCCGCTTCTCGGCCATGGTGGCACCGGGGATCACCCCGACTCCCCCGGTGACGACCCGGGTCGGCATGCCCTCGGTGTGCGAGTCCACCGCGTGGTAGACGTGGCGCGTGCGCATCAGGCGTCCCCTCCAGCTGGTTAGTTGAGGCCCTCGGCCAGGGCCTTCTCGGTGGCGGCGCGGACTGCAGCCTCGGTCTCGCCGGTGAGCGGGAAGCGCGGCGGGCGGGTGGCGCCGCCGGGACGGCCCGCCAGGTCCATGGAGAGCTTGATGGCCTGGACGAACTCGGTCTTGGAGTCCCAGCGCAGCAGCGAGTGCAGGGACTTGTAGAGCGGCAGGGCGGTGTCGAGGTCACCGGCGACGGCGGCCCGGTAGAGGGTGGCGCAGGAGCGCGGCAGGGCGTTGGGGTAGCCGGCGATCCAGCCGACGGCCCCGGCGAGGGCGAGTTCGAGGAGGACGTCGTCGGCGCCGATGAGCAGGTCCAGGCCGGGGGCGAGCTCGGCGATCTCGTAGGCGCGGCGCACGTCGCCGCTGAACTCCTTGACGGCGACGATGGATCCGTCGGCGTGCAGCCGGGCGAGCAGGGACGGGACCAGGTCCACCTTGGTGTCGATGGGGTTGTTGTACGCGACGACGGGCAGCCCGGCGCGGGCGACCTCGGCGTAGTGGGCGCGTACGGTCTCCTCGTCCGCGCGGAAGGCGTTGGGCGGCAGCAGGAGCACGGAGCCCGCGCCGGCCTCGGCGGCCTGGTCGGCCCAGCGGCGGGCCTCGGCGCTGCCGTAGGCGGCGACGCCGGGCATGACGCGGGCACCGTCCCCGGCGGCTTCGACGGCGGTGCGCACGACGCGCGCCCGCTCCTCGTCGGTGAGGGTCTGGTACTCCCCGAGGGAGCCGTTGGGGACCACGCCGTCGCAGCCGTTGGCGATCAGCCAGGCCACGTGCTCGGCGTAGGCGTCGTGGTCGACGGTGAGGTCCTCGCGCAGGGGGAGCGCGGTGGCGACCATGATTCCGTGCCAGGGACGGGTGCGGGGCGCGGGGATGTGCGCGTTGGTCATGAGAGGCTCCCTAGTGTGGTGTGTGACATTTTACTAGTGGGTGAGGTGCGGCCACAAGGGCCGGGGCACCCCTGATCAGCGGTCGGTGGCGGGAAGTTCGGCGAGATGGCCCAGCGGGACCGGGCAGGAGAAGGGCCGGCGGTCCGCCGCGGGCTCCGCCAGGGATTCGGCCCCGGATTCGGCCCCGGCGAGCGCGGCGACGGCCGGGCCGCACATCCGGCCCTGGCACCAGCCCATGCCGGCCCGGGTGAGCAGCTTGACGGTACGGGCGTCCCGCGCCCCGAGGTCCCGCGCCGCCTCGCGGATCCGGCCGGCCGGGACCTCCTCGCAGCGGCACACGACGGCGTCGTCCCGGAGCCAGCCGGTCCAGCCCTCGCCGGGTCGGTGGGCGGCGGCCATGGCGTCGGCGAAGGCGCGCAGCCGGGCGCGGCGGCGGGCGAGCCGTCCGGGGCGGCCGGCCCGGGAGGCGGCCGCCGCGGGCCGCAGCGCGGCCGCGACGGAGTACGCGGCCAGCTCGCCCTCCGTCAGTGCCAGTCGGGCCCCGCCGATACCGCCGGTCTCCCCCGCGGACCAGACGCCGGGGACCGAGGTGCGCTGTTCGGCGTCCACCTCCAGGGCGACAGTGCCGTCGGGGGACGGCCGGATGGCGCAGCCTAGTCCGGTGGCGAGTTCGAGCTGGGGCACGAGCCCGTGGCCGACGGCGAGCGCGTCGCAGGGGATCCGGCGGGCGGTACCGGGCAGCGGACGCCAGTCGCGGTCGAGCCGGGCCACGGTGACGGCCTCGACCCGGCCGGTGCCGTGGGCCTCGGTGACGGCGTGCCGGGTGAGCAGCCGGACGTGGTGCCGGGCCAGCGCCCCGCCGTAGGAGGCGGCCTCGACGAGCTTGCCGGGGTTGCGCAGCAGGGTGGGCACCCGGCTCGCGTACGCGGTGTAGGCGGCGGCCTCCACCACCGCGGGCACGGTGGCTCCGGCGGCGGCGAGCGACCCGGCGACCGCGAGCAGCAGCGGACCGCTCCCGGCGACCACCACGCGCTTGCCGGGCAGCACCAGGCCGCCCTTGAGCATGGCCTGCGCGCCGCCGGCCCCGATCACTCCGGGCAGGGTCCAGCCGGGGAAGGGCAGTTGGCGCTCGTAGGCGCCGGTGGCGATGAGCACGGCGCGGGCGGCGACGGTCGCGGCCCGCTCGTCGGGGGCGTGGCCGGCGACGGCGTGCAGGGTCCACTCCGTGGCGGGCTCGGCGACACCCGTCCGGCCGGGCGCGGGGTGCCCGGCTCCTGCCCCGGCCGCCCCGCCCGGGACGACCGTCCACACGTGGTGAAGGGGGAGGTACGTGATCCGGCCGGCCGACTCGTGGGCGCGCAGGGCGGCTTCGCGGGTCGCGAACGCGGCCCAGTCGTGGTGCAGGGCCTCGGGGCGGTCCGCGCCCAGGCCCGGCGCGGGGTGGCGGTAGAACTGCCCGCCGGGGCGGTCGCCCGCGTCGAGAACGGCGACCCGCAGCCCCAGGGAGGCGGCGGTGACGGCCGCGGCCAGCCCGGCCGGCCCGGCCCCGACGACGGCAAGGTCGACCGGTCCCGCCCCGGCAGACCCGCCCGCCGCGGCCCGTTCGGCGGGCGCAGCCCCGACAGGTCCGGCCGGCTCGGCGGCAGCAGACTGCCCGGCCGGCTCGGCGTATCCGGACTGCCCGGAGGACCGGTCCGGCTCGGCGGCTCCGGGCCGCGCGGCGGGTACAACCGGCTCGGCCGGGGCGGCGTGGACGCGCGGCCCAGCCGGTTCGCCTGACAGCGCCGGGGCGGCGGCGTCAGCCGGGTCAGACGGCGAGGTCGGCACGGCCGGTTCCCTCCTGGGTGGTGACGGCGTCCCCCGGCCGGGCCGGGACCAGGCAGGCGCGCTGGTTCGGCAGGCCGTTGACGGTGACGAGGCAGTCGTAGCAGCTGCCGATCCCGCAGAACGCACCGCGCGGGGCGCCGCCCTCGCGGGTCGTCCGCCAGGCGAGGATCCCGGCGGCCCAGAGCACGGCGGCGACACTCTGGCCGTCCTGGGCGGGCAGTTCCCGGCCGTCGAAGTCGACCGTGAAGCAGGCTTGCGGGCTGCCGCCCACCAGGGCGCGGGGGCTGCGCATCAGTTGGTCCTCCTCGGATGGGTTGCTCCGTACGGCGGGCGGTGGCGTGCGGGCCGGGCGGCGCGCCGGGCGGGCCCGGGCCTCACGCCGGCCCGCCTTCGGGGCCCGCCGGGCCGGCGCCGAAGCGGTCCGGGCGGAAGGGGTGCAGCGGGAGCGCCGGGGCCGCTCCGGTCAGGGCGGCGGCGATCAGCAGGCCCGTGGCGGGGGCCAGGCCGATGCCCGCGCCCTCGTGACCGCAGGCGTGCAGGAGTCCGGGTCGGCGCGGGTCCGGGCCGATGGCCGGGAGGTGGTCGGGCAGGTAGGGGCGGAAGCCGTGGTAGGTGCGCAGGACCCGTACGCCTCCCAGTACGGGGAAGAGGGCCGCGGCCTGGGAGGCCAGCCGGCGCAGGGCCTCCGTCGACAGGCTCCGGTCGAAGCCGACCCGTTCACGGGTGGCGCCGATCAGGACCGGTCCGGCGGGGGTACCCTCGACCACGGCCGAGGACTGCAGGGCGGCGGAGCCGCTGGCGACGTCCGCGATGTAGTCGGCGGCGTAGACCTTGTGCCGGACCACCCTCGGCAGTGGTTCGGTGACCAGGACGAAGCCGCGGCGCGGCAGGACGGGCAGCTCCGTGCCGGCGAGCCGGGCGATGTGCCCGCCCCAGGTGCCGGCCGCGTTGACCACGGCGGGGGCCAGGAGTTCGCGGCGCGGGGTGCGGATCCCCCGTACGGCGCCCCGGTCCAGCAGCACCTCCGTCACCTCCTCGCCGAGGTGCGTCTCGGCGCCCGAGGCGGCGAGCAGCCGGGCGGCCGCCTGGGCCGGCTGGACCTGGGCGTCCTGCGGGTAGTGGAATCCCCCCGCGAGGCCCGGCGCCAGGTGCGGCTCCAGGTCGTGCAGGGCGTGCGCCGGCACCTCGACCGCGTCGACCCCGGCGGCGCGCTGTCCCTCGGCAAAGGCGTGCAGGGCCTTCACGGTGGCCTCGTCCGGGGCGACGACGAGCCCGCCCTTGGGCTCGTACTCGACCTCCGGCGGAAGGACTTCGGCCAGTTCGCTCCACAGCCGCGTGGAGAGCAGAGCGAGATCGAGCTCGGGACCCGCCTCCTTGTCGGAGACGAGCAGGTTGCCTTCGCCGGCGCCGGTGGTGCCGCCCGCGACGGCGCCGCGGTCGACCACGGCCACGGAGAGTCCGGCGCGGGCCGCGTAGTAGGCGCAGGCCGCTCCGACGACGCCGGCGCCGATGATCACGGCGTCCAGGGAGTGTCTCTTGAGCACGACAGTAATATGTCACATTCTTTAGTGCCTGCCCAGACCGGTCCCGCACCCTCCTCAGGTGCGGGACCGGTCCGGTGTCCGTCAGCTGCGCAGCGGCCCTTCACAGCTGTAGTTCGAGGTCGCGGCGACCTTGTTGCTCCAGATCTCCGGCGGGCCGAAGGAGCAGTTCATGTCGGCGAGGTTGTTGGAGGCGGCGCCCGCGCGGTCGAGGATGAAGTAGTCGACCGTCTCCGACATGTCCTTGAAGTTCTGGTCGTCGCTGCGCCAGTTCTTCAGGTTCGCGGTGATCCGGCCCGTACAGGTGAAGCGGCGCTTGCCGGGGTCGCCGTTCTCCACGCAGTCGGGGGTGTTGTAGGTGGCGGCGGCGAAGGCCGACTTGACCGAGGCGAGCGCGGAGTCGCGCAGCTGGTCGTTGGGGGTGAAGGCGGTGTTGGGCACGAAGAGCTGGTCGACCTTGGCGATCTGCACGTCCAGGAAGCGGTCGTAGTCGCGCTGGAGGTAGGTGTCCGAGCCCAGCCGGTGGCGCCAGGCGTCGTACGCCGCCACGTCGTTGTTGCGCAGGTGGGTGTACATCTCGCGCAGCAGCGAGGGCTTCTCGGTCCACAGGAACTCGAAGAAGGTGCCGGCGTAGCTGTAGAAGCGGAATCCGTCGCCGTCGTAGGTGGCGTTCAGCAGCTGCTCGACGGTCATGCGCGGGCCGCCGCCGGCCGTGTCGCTGATGATGCTCTTCACGAGGGACTTGCGGACGGCGATGCCGTTGTCGCGGGTGGCGCCGTCGAAGAACTCGGCCGTGCCCTCGTCCATGGCGGTGGTGCGGTCGCCCTCGTACCAGGGGCCCTGGCCGAAGAAGCCGGGGACGGCGAAGCGGCCGTTGAGGTAGTGCGTGTACTCGTGGCGGAAGAGCTCCTCAAGGGTGAGGGAGGAGTCCTGCGGGACACGGCGCTGGTAGGTGTAGAAGGTGGCGCCGTTCTCGATGTAGATGCCGCCGTTGTTGGTGTCGTAGCCGGTCAGGATCGGGTGGTAGTTCACGTAGTCGGCGCGGGAGCCGTAGAGCACGATGTTCAGCGTGTCGTTGGGGTCGCCGGCGAGCGGCTGGTCGGTCCCGAGAACGCGGTGGTACTGGGCCTTGACCTGCTTGCTCGCGTAGTAGAGCTGGTCGACGGTGGCGCGGTCCAGGCCGGTGCGGACCTTGATGGCGCCGTTGTCGTAGGTGTAGGTGTAGGGGAAGATCTGCTTCTCGATGTCCTCCTTGCACACCCCGTACGGCTTGCAGGCCTCGTAGAAGTTGAGCCAGGAGACGACCTTGGCCCACGGCTCGCTGCCGTCGCCGAAACCGGCCCGGAGGGGGCCGAGCATCGCGCCGAGGTCGGCGACGACCTGGTCGCGCAGGCCCTGGACCTGGCCGAAGCGGGCGTACTCGCTGAGCGCGTCGCGCACCACCCAGGCGTTGGCCGTGCCCTTGAGGTGCGTGTAGCCGGCGAAGGCCTTGAAGGCGTCACGGTAGGCGGGGTCCGCGGCCAAGGCGGCGTGGAAGGCGGTGTCCTGGTTGCCCGGGTAGACGCCGAGGTAGTTGGTGGAGAGCGCGGCGAGCACGGCGCCCGCCCAGGCGGGGTCGAGGTGGGTGGCCGGGTGGGCCGGGTCCATGGTGGCCAGGACCTTCTTCACCAGGCCGAGCTGGTGCTGGCGCAGTCCGGGACCGGCGGCGTAGAGGGCCTCGCGCAGGGTGCGGGCGTTGGTGGGGGTGACGTCGAAGGTCCGGGCGGCGTTGCCGTAGTCGTCGATGGCCTTGCGTATCGCGGCGGTGGTCGGGGCGTCGGTGACGTCGATCTCGTCGCGTGAGAAGTCGTGGTAGGCGACGGCGTGCAGGTACGTGAACATCTCCTCCAGGTGCGAGGAGTTGCGGCCGTCGTGGGCCGCGGCCAGGGCGGATATCCGGCGGGACACGGCCTGGACGTGCGCGTCCGACATCACGGGGGCCAGGCGGGCGTCCCAGGTCCAGATCAGCCCGCGCAGGCAGCCGTCGGCCAGGACCGCCTGGTCGGCGAGGAAGTCCGCGAACTGCTCGGGGGTGAGCCTCGTGATCCCGTCGAGGGTGCAGGGGACGCCCGCGGCGACGCTCTTCGCGGTGGGGGCCGACTTGGCCGCCCTGCCCCGCTTCTCCAGGTCCTGGGCGGGCGCACTGGCCGGGGCCGCGCCGGGGACCTGGCCGGAGATGTTCAGGCCGCCCGGGGCCGGGGCGGGCGCCGGAGCGTTGTCCTTCGCGTCGGCGAAGCGGTCGACCTCGTCGAACGGGTTCCCTGTCGGGCCGTGGGCCGCGGTGGCGGGGGCGGCGGCCGGGGCGCCGGTGAACGCGGCGGGGGCCGCGGACTCGGCGGCCTGCGTGGTGCCCTGTGCCGCGGTGGCGAGAAGGGTCACCGCTACGGCGGAGGCGAGGAGGGAAGAGCGCACAGCTCTGTGCTTGAGCACCGAGAACTCCTGTTCGGAGAGTGTGAGGTGGGGGGTGGTGCGTGAACTGCCCTGCGTCACGCGGCGTTTGACGGGGATTAACGTGCCGCGGTGTGAGCTGTAACATAGTAATGTGAAATTGCACTGACAAGACCTGTGCGCCCATCAGTTCGCGTCTTTCGTGTCTTCCCGTGAAGGAGCCCCCCGTGACCGACACCCCCGCCCGCCTCAACACGGGCAGCCACGACCGTCCGGTGTCACCGGAGTTGTCCCGGTTCATGGCGGGCGACTGGGCCGCCTCCCCGCTGCCCGCCTCCGCACGGGTCGCGGCCCACGACGTCACCCCGGCCCGCCGGGCACGGCTCTCGGCCCGCTTCCCGGGCGAGCGGCTGATCGTACCGGCCGGCGAGCTGAAGGTCCGCTCCAACGACTGCGACCACCGCTTCCGCCCGCACAGCGCGTACGCCTGGCTGACCGGCCTCACCGGCGAGGACCAGGCCGGCCACGTCCTGGTCATGGAGCCGTCGGGCCCGCACGCGCACGAGGCCGTGCTGTACCTGCGGCCCCGCTCGCCGCGCGCGGACGGGAACGGGGAGTTCTACCGGGACCGCCGCTACGGGGAGTTCTGGGTGGGCCGCCGCCCGGACCTGGCGGAGGCGGAGCGCCTCACCGGCATCCGCTGCGCCCACCTGGAGACCCTCGGCGCCCCGGCGGGCCGCGACGCCGCCGCCGACGCGGAACTCGCCGCGGCCCTCTCCGAGCTGCGCCTGGTGAAGGACGCCTGGGAGGTCGAGCAGCTCCAGCTGGCCGTCGACCACACGACCGCGGGCTTCGAGGATGTCGTACGGGCCCTGCCGCGCGCGCTGGCGCACCCGCGCGGGGAGCGCTGGATCGAGGGCGTCTTCGGCCTGCGCGCCCGGGCCGAGGGCAACGGCACCGGCTACGAGACGATCGCCGCGTCGGGCGCCCACGCCTGCACCCTGCACTGGATCCGCAACGACGGCCGCCTGAACGGCGACGAGCTGCTCCTCCTGGACGCGGGCGTGGAGACGGACACCCTTTACACCGCGGACATCACCCGCACCCTCCCGCTGTCGGGGCGCTTCTCGCCCGTCCAGCGGCAGGTGTACGAACTGGTCCTCGCCGCCCAGGAGGCGGGCATCGCGGCCCTGCGTCCCGGAGCGAGCTTCGGGGACTTCCACCGTGCCGGCATGCGGGTGATCGCGGAGGGCCTGGCCGAGTGGGGCGTCCTGAAGGACGCGGTGGGCGACCTGCACCGCCGGTACACGCTGTGCAGCAGCGGGCACATGCTGGGGCTGGACGTGCACGACTGCGCGAAGGCGCGGGCGGAGACCTACCTGGACGGGGTCCTGGAAGAGGGCCAGGTCCTGACGGTGGAGCCGGGCCTGTACCTCCAGCCCGACGACGAGACCCTCCCGGCCGAGCTGCGGGGCATCGGCGTCCGCATCGAGGACGACCTGGTGATCACGGCGGACGGTGCCCGCCTGATGTCGGGCGCACTGCCGCGCACGGTCGCGGGGATCGAGGACTGGATGGCCCGTCTCCTGGAGGACGGCCGCAACTGAACCAATGGGGTGTACTGGCGGTACACCCCATCAGTGCGTACCATGGGAGCATGCCACTTCCCCGTTTCGACCGCCTGCCTGCCGAGCGCCGGGAGCACATCCTGGAAGTCGCGCGGCGACACTTCGCCGAACACGGCGCCGAAAGCGCCTCCTACAACAAGATCATCGAGGCCGCCGGGGTCTCCAAGACCGCCGTCTACCACTACTTCGACGGCCGTGAGGACCTGCTCACCGCCGTCCTCGACGGAGTCCTCGGCCGTCTGCTCGACGCCCTCGGGCCCTGGGAACCGGCCCGCGACGAAGAGGACTTCGCAGCCCGGTTCGCCGCCGGCTCCACCGCCCTCGCCACCCACCTGGGCGGCCACCCCGAGGACCTGGCCCTCGCCGACGCCGCCATCGGCCGCACCGCCGACGGCCCTTGGCTCGACTGGTTCGCCGCCCTGGTCGCCGACGGCAGCCGGATCGGGCTGATCCGTACCGACGTGGACCCCTCGCTGACGGTCGCGGCGACCGCGGCGGTCATCCGCGCCGCCGACGCCTGGGCCCTGGCCCGGATGACGACCGGCCCCGACCCGGACGACCCGTCGGGGCAGCTGTGGACCCTGCTGCGCGGCCTGTGGGGCGCGGCACCGACCGGACAGGAACCCGACCGTGCGCTCTGACCTGCAGATCTCCTGGGAGATACCGGCCACCCCGCCCGGCCTCGCCGGACGCCTGGAACGGTTCATGGGCCCGGGCAAGTCCCGTTCCGAGAACGCGGTGGAAACCGTCGGCCTCGTCGGCTGCGCGCTGCTCCTGGCCGCCGGAGTGTGGAACTCGGGGGCGGCGCGCGACTGGTCCACCGCCCAACTCGTCGTGGTGGCCCTGGCCGGACTCGACCTGATCGGCGGGGTGCTGACCAACGCAACCAACGCCGCCAAGCGCTGGTACCACCGGGCCGACCCCACCGCCCGGCGCGCACGGCTGCTGTTCGTCTCCGCGCACCTGATCCACCTCGCCGCGATGGGACTCTTCGTCCTGGACGGCGACCTCGACTGGACCCTGGGCAACGCCGCGCTGCTCCTCGGCGGGGCGGTGGCCGTGGAGTTCGCACCGGTACGGCTGCGGCGGCCGGTGGCGATGGCCGTGCTGATGGCAGCCGTCCTGGTCAACCTCTTCTGGCTGCCGGTGACAACCGCACTCGCCTGGTTCGCACCGCTGTTCTTCCTCAAACTGCTCGTCTGCCACCTCGTACCGGAGGCCCCGCTGGAGGAGAGGCACGATGCCTGAGACCTCCTGGCGGATCGACGCCGACCCCGATCCGGTCGGCTGCGCCGACCTGCTGGCCGCCGCGTTCGCCCGGGAACCTGCCGTCTCCTGGATCTGCGGCGACTCCGCCTCCGCGCGCACCCACTGGTTCCGCAGCACCCTGCGCACCCACGCCCGCCTCGCCGGTGCCCGGCGGGCCGCGCTCGTCGGGCCCGACGGCCGGCTCCTGGCGGCGGCCGTCCTCACCCCGCCGGGCGCAGCCCCGTCGGCCGTCGCCCAGGCCGGCTGGGCGGCCCGTACGGTACTGCGCTGCGGGCCGCCCGCCCTCGGCCGGACGCTGCGGTACCTGCGCGCCACCGAGGGCGGTGTGCCGCCGGGGGCCTGGACGCTGGAGTTCATCGGGGTCCACCCGGACCTGACCGGCCGCGGGGCCGGCCGCGCCCTCCTGGACCACGTCCTGACCACCGCCCACGCCACCTACCTGACCACGGCGGACCCGTCGAACGTCCCCCTGTACCGCCACTTCGGCTACACCGTCCTACGCGAAACCCGGCTGGGCCCGCTGACCATCACCTCGATGGCCCGCCTGTAGAAGGCCTCCTTTGGCCACCTGAACAGCCGACGCCTGCGACCCCGCCCCGGCATCCCCTTAATCTCGACAGGGCCACTGAGGGGCACCGTGCACCCCAAACGCGGAGCACTGAATCCACGCCGCCTCAGTGCCACTGAATCCATCCCCCACGCCCAGTTGGCATCAACTCCAGCACTCGTAATCGGGACCCTTGTACCTGCCCTCCACTTTAATTCCCTTGGGGAGCTTGGTCTTGTCGTCTGTGAACGCCCGCGAGAGCTGTTCAGACTCCAGGTCTTTCGCATGCGAGAGGTCAGCTCCTTCCAGATGGGCATAGTCGAGGTTCGCCCCTTTCATTAAGGCTCCTTGCAGCTTGGTATCCGACAGCTTGGCGCCTCTAAGATCGGCGTACCGCATATTTGTTCTCTTGGAGAGTTCGTCACCGCGCGGTTCGGAGCTTGATATATCAGCCCATCGCAGATCCGCGCACACAAGGATCGCCTGACTGAAGTCGACGTTGCGCAAGTTGGTGTCCGTTCCGCGCGCACGAATTCCGGCCAGGTTGGCACGATTGAAGAGCGTACGGGGTAGGTGGAGAGCGTACAGTTTTGCATTAGGCAGGTAGACCTCCTCCAGTTTCAGACGTTGCGCGTACCCTTCATCGTCTCGCCGCCCAAGCACAGCGATCGCAGCGTTGATGTCAGCCTCCGGTTCATCGCTTTCTTGCAGCTCTGCTTCCGTCTTCGCATCGGGCCGCTTGGCACCGTCACGAATGAATGAGGACAGTGCCATCATTATGGTTTCACGATCCCGAGGCGAATCTTCAGTTATGCGCCCAAGTGCGAAGATCGCCGCAGCCCTCACCGATTTCTTTTTGTTCCCGAGCTGATCCACGGCCTTTGTGTAGCGGTCGGTCACCTGAGCGTCGCGCTGAGCTTCAAGAGTCTCGAAAGATTGTTTGGCTGCGATCGCGCTAGCTGCGAGCGTGCCGGCCAGAAATATGCCACCGGCGGCATGAATGAGAGTCTGACGAATAAGGCTCTCCGCTTCAATCCTTTCCTTGCCGCTCAGCGCCGCAAGACGACTTCCGCCGACCCGTCTCGTGATGGGCCCCAATAAGAGGTACAAGCCGAGTCCCGCTGCGACGAATACACACCCAAGAATCTCCAGCATGGCCCGTAGTTCCATGGCTGCAACCTCCTAAAACAAGCCCAGCACCGCGCGACACTCCTGGCAAACCCACAGATCCGGGAAGACTGGATCGGCCTGTCCGAAGCGGTGCGTACAACCCACTCCCTTGAGGCGACGGCCGAACGACTCTGCCCACGGACCCGACACAGCGGTGACACGAAAGATGTTGCAAAACAGGTCAGTTGGAGGATCCCGAGTGCCCGGCAAGGTGTCGTCGAGCGGAGGCCTACGCTTCAAGATTGGGGCGTAGGTGATGGGTTTGAGTTCGCCGGGTTCCGCGAGGACCCTCCCTGACCACGCACTGGGCTGATCTCTCATGGCGTGCGGGTTCCGGCCGACGTACGCCGTGTGGGCGTTAGAGGCACAGGTGGCAGGGGCATCGGACCAGTGCCCTTCTACGCGCTCTGCGTGTAGATCCGCTCGGACGCCGCAAACCTGCTGTCGAGGATCCGGAGCGCCGCCTACCCCTTGCTGTCCATAAGTCGTCGCAATACCCATGCGGTTCACCGCACCCCTTGGCCAAACCATGCGGGGCGCAGCCGAAGTCGTTGCGTCCGGCGCGCGCGGCGTCCGGTGGTCTGACAGGCATCTGCTACGCGATGTCCTATGTAGGCGGATCTGGTCGAACGCGTCCTGGGCGGCCGTCCGGTCGCTCACGTCGCCGCCGTGATGGGGATATCGCGCCCGACTGCCCACAAGTGGATCCGCCACTGGCGGACACAGGGCAAAGCCGGCTGAACCGGCTGCCCTGGCGCGACCGGCCCTCCAGCGAGCGAGTCCGCAGCCAGGAACGGGTCCGACCAGGTGACCTGGTCCACGTCGACGTCAAGAAGTTCTGCAGCATCCCCAACGGCGGAAGCTCGCTCGTGGTCGGCTGACCGGCCGACAACCGCAGGCCACGACCTACCGGCGCAGGAGCATCACACCGGTGATCGGCTACAGCTACGTCCACTCCGCCATCGACAGCCAATCCCAGCTCGCCCACTACGAAGTCCTGCCCGACGAGCGCAAGGAGGCCGCCGCCGGCTTGTTACAACGGGCGAACGTCTTCTTCGCCGCCCACGCCAAACCGTCGGACGCGTCCTGACCAACAACGGCTCCTGCCACAAGTCCAAGCTGTTCACCCAGACCCGGACCGCGGAGCCCGCCCATCAGCCACGTGGACAACGCTACGGGTCAATACAACTAGGCCGTCTCTACGAAATCTTGCCGGCCAGGGGCGGATCGGACGGGCCAGTGCGCTGCGACAGTGTCCGGCAGAGGCGAGTCGATCGCAGGCCCCTCCGGAACGTCGCCTCGGCGCGTGCGGCCATGTCGCGGCTGTGACCCGGTGGTCGCGCCTCGTCCTGCGGGGACACCCCTCCCCGTCCCCACTCCAACAGTACGAGCCCGGTTCCGGAAGTACCGAAGCCTGGGCGTGGGGTGGGGACACGGCGGAGTGTCCCCGCAGGACGAGCGCGCAACCCAGCCCGCCTGGCCGCGACACCCCGCACGCGCCGAGCCGAGGAGACACTCCGGCAGGGCACCGCACCACACCCCCTGTCCCGCCCCGCGAAAACCCGGCCACCCCGGCGGAAGCCGAACCGCACGGGCCCGGGCCGAGGAGATACTCCGGCAGGGCACAGCGCCACCAGAACCATCCCGCCCGGCGGTAACCCAGCCACCCCCGGCGGGAGCCGAACCGCACGGGGCGGGCCGACGAGACACCCCCGACGGGGCACCGCCCCACACGGCCACTCCCGCCCCGCGGAGCCAGCCAGCCCCCGGCGGGAGCCGAACCGCACGGCCGCGCCGAAGCAGACCCGCACCCCCGGCGGGAGCCAAGAGGCACGGTTATGGGAGGACCGCCACCCCGTCCAGTTCGACCAGCGCCGCCTCGTCCCAGAGGCGGACCGCGCCGATGACGGCCATCGCCGGGTAGTCGCGGCCCGCCAGCCGCCGCCAGATGCGGCCCAGTTCGGCCGCATGGATCCGGTATGCGGCCACGTCGACCGCGTACACCGTCACCCGGGCCAGGTCGGCCGGCGCGCCGCCCGCCGCGGCCAGGGCCGACAGGAGGTTCGCCAGGGCCGTCTCGAACTGCTCCGGCAGGGTCTCCCCCACCACCTTGCCCGCGCCGTCCAGCGCGGTCTGTCCCGCCAGGAACACCATCCGCGAGCCCGTGGCCACCACCGCGTGCGAGAAACCCGTCGCCGGGGACAGCTCCGCCGGGTTGATCCGGTCGAGGCTCATCGGCCCGTCACCTCCCCGACCGGGCCCGGCACCGGCAGCGGCACCGGCACCGACACCGCCGCGCCCAGCGCCCCGTACAGCTCCTTCGCGATGATCGTGCGCTGCACCTCGCTCGCCCCCTCGTAGATCCGCGGCGCCCGCACCTCCCGGTAGAGGTGTTCCAGCAGGTGCCCGCGCCGCAGCGCGACCGCTCCGTGCAGCTGGACCGCATGGTCCACCACGTACTGCGCGGTCTCCGTCGCCAGCAGCTTCGCCATCGCCGCCCGCCGCGGCACGTCGGCCGCGCCCCGGTCGTACGCCCCCGCCGCCGCGTACACCAGCAGCCGGGCCGCCTCCGTGCGGGTGGCCATCTCGGCCACCCGGTGCGCCACCGCCTGGAGGTCGCTCAGCGTTCCGCCGAACGCGGTGCGCCCGGCCGTGTGGGTGAGCGTCGCGTCGAGCGCGGCGCGGGCCATGCCCACCGCGAACGCGCCGACGCTGGGCCGGAAGAGGTTCAGGGTGTCCATGGCGACGCGGAAGCCGCGCCCTGGCTCGCCGAGCAGGTCCTGCGGGCCGACCGGGACCCCGTCGAAGCGGAGCGAGCCGATGGGGTGCGGGGAGAGCATGTCCAGCGGCTCGCCGGTGAGCCCGGCGCGGTCCGCGGGGACCAGGAAGGCCGACACCCCCTTGGCCCCCGGCCCTTCACCCGTCCGGGCGAACACGGTGTAGAAATCCGCCTCGGGTGCGTTGGAGATCCAGCACTTCTCCCCGCTGAGCCGCCAGCCGCCCCCGCCCGCCGGATCGGGGTCCGCGGCCAGTGCCAGCGCCGCCGCGTCCGAGCCCGCCCCCGGCTCGCTCAGTGCGAAGGCGGCCACCGCCCGCCCTGCCCGCACCTGCGGCAGCCATCGCTCCCGCTGCGCCTCGCTCCCCGCCCGCAGGACCGGGTACGCTCCCAGCCCCTGCAGGGCCAGCGCGGTCTCGGCCTCCGTGCACCCGTAGGCGAGGGACTCCCGCAGCAGGCACAGTTCGAGCGCGCCCGACGCGAACACCCGCTCCAGCAGGCCCAGCTCACCCAGGGCCGCCAGCAGCGGCCGGTTGACCCTGCCCGGTTCCCCCTTCTCCGCCAGCGGCCTCAGCCGCTGCGCCGCCAGTGCGCGCAATCGCCCGCACCACTCCTCCTGGTCCGCCCCGAGCGCGAATCCGGTCATCCGAACATCCCCGCATCTATCGCGTCCTGTTGACTGCCGTCACCATCACGATACGCTCCAATGAGTACCTCCCGGCGGTCGCCGGGAGAAACGACCGCACGGCCGGCTCCACCCCACTCCGGACCGCTGCAAGGGGGGCGAACCCGCCTTGGACCTCAAGCCTTCCGCTCACGTCGACACCTTCGCCCGCGACCACCTGCCACCCCCGGACGCCTGGCCGGAACTGCTCTTCGAGCTGCCCGAACTGGCCTATCCGGACCGGCTGAACTGCGGCGCCGAGCTGCTCGACGGAACCATCGCCCGGTTCGGCCCCGAAGGCGCCGGCCGCCCGGCCTTCCGCGACGGCTCCGGCGCGGTGTGGACGTACGGCGGTCTGCGCGACCGCGTGGACCGCCTCGCCCACGTGCTCACCGCCGACCTCGGCGTCCTCCCCGGCAACCGGGTGCTCCTGCGCGGCCCCACCGGCCCCTGGCTCGCCGCCTGCTGGCTCGCCGTCATGAAGGCGGGCGCGGTGGCCGTCACCGTGCTGCCCCAGCAACGCGCGCAGGAACTGGCGACGGTGTGCGAGATGGCCCGCGTGCAGCACGCCCTGTGTCATGCGGACGTGCTGGACGACCTGGTGAAGGCCGAGGTGCCGGGGCTGCGGATCACCCCGTACGGCGGCGGCGCCCCCGACGACCTGCTCCGGCTTGCGCAAAGACACACCGGGCGGCCCTTCGAGGCCGTCCCGACCTCCGCCGACGACGTCGCCCTCATCGCCTTCACCTCCGGGACCACCGGGCGGCCCAAGGGCTGCATGCACTTCCACCGCGACCTGCTCGCCGTCGCCGACACCTTCTCCCGCCACGTGCTGCGGCCCCGGCCCGACGACGTCTTCGCCGGCAGTCCGCCGCTCGGCTTCACCTTCGGCCTGGGCGGACTCGTCGTCTTCCCGCTGCGCGCCGGCGCGTCCGCGCTGCTGCTGGAGGACGCGGTGCCGCGCCGGCTGCTGCCCGCGCTCGCGCAGCACCGGGTGACGGTGCTCTTCACCGCGCCGACCGCCTACCGGACGATGCTGGACGCCCTCGGCCCGTACGACGTGGGCATGTACGACCTGTCCGCGCTGCGCCGCTGCGTCTCGGCCGGGGAGAACCTGCCCGCCGCCACCTGGCAGGCCTGGTACGAGCGCACCGGCCTGCGCATCGTCAACGGCATCGGGGCGACCGAGCTGCTGCACATCTTCATCTCCGCCGCCGACGAGGACATCCGGCCCGGTACCACCGGCCGTGTGGTACCGGGCTGGCAGGCCCGTGTCGTGGACCGGGCCGGCCGGGCGGTCGCCGACGGCGAACCGGGGCTGCTGGCCGTACGCGGCCCGGTGGGCTGCCGCTACCTGGCCGATCCCCGCCAGGCGGAGTACGTGCGGGACGGCTGGAACCTGACCGGCGACACCTACGTACGCGACGGTGAAGGCTACTTCCGCTACGTCGCCCGGGCCGACGACATGATCGTCTCGGCGGGCTACAACATTGCGGGCCCCGAGGTGGAGGAGGCCCTGCTGCGCCACCCGGACGTGATGGAGGTCGCGGTGGTGGGCCGCCCGGACGAACGCCGCGGGCAGATCGTCGTGGCGTACACCGTCTCCCGGGACGGGGTGGTGCTGACGGAGGACGCCCTGCGCACCTTCATGCGGGCGGAACTGGCCCCGCACAAGTGCCCGCGTTCGTTCGTCTTCCTGCCGGCGCTCCCGCGGACGGCCACGGGCAAGCTCCAGCGTTTCCGGCTCCGCGATCACGAAGCGGGGCCCGGCGGGTCCGGCGGGCCCGACGGCCTAGAGTGAAACCGTGGTCGAGCAGCACACTCCGCGATCCCTGATCGTCACGTTCTACGGAGCCTACGGGCGGGCCTTCGAGGGCCCGGTCCCGGTGTCCGCGCTGGTCCGCCTGCTGGGCGCGGCCGGCGTCGACGCGCCGTCGGTCCGCTCGTCGGTGTCCCGGCTGAAGCGGCGCGGCTTCCTGCTGCCGGCGCGCGCGGCGGACGGCTCGGCGGCGTACGAGCTCTCCGGCGAGGCGCGCCGGCTCCTGGACGACGGCGACCGCCGCATCTACGGCAGCCCCGAGCCGTCGGACGAATGGCTGGTGGCGGTGTTCTCCGTGCCGGAGCAGGAGCGGCACAAGAGGCATCTGTTGCGCTCGCGGCTGGCCGGGCTCGGCTTCGGATCGGTGGCGCCGGGTGTGTGGATCGCCCCGGCCCGGCTGGCCGAGGAAACGGCGCACACGCTGGAGCGGCTGCACCTGACGCCGTACGTGGAGCTGTTCCGAGGCGGCCACCTGGGCTTCGCCCCGACCGCCGAGGCGGTGTCCCGGTGGTGGGACCTGGCCGCGCTGGCCAAGCAGCACGAGGAGTTCCTCGACCTGCACGAGCCGGCCCTGCGCGCGCTCCAGTCGGGCCCGCGGCCCACCCCGGAGGAGGCCTACCGCGGCTACCTCCTGGCGCTGGACAGCTGGCGCCGCCTGCCGTACGCCGACCCCGGCCTGCCGCGCGAACTGCTCCCGGCGGACTGGCCGGGCGACCGCGCGGCCGCCGTCTTCACCGAACTCCACACCCGTCTGAGGGACACCGGCGCGGAGTTCGTAGACCTGTAACGGGCCCCCTGCGGGGTTGCTCGGCGGGTGTTTACGGCTTGCCCGGCTGGGCGGTGGTGGTTGGTGGGGCGGTGCGTCGCCCCTGCGGGGTTGCTCGGCGGTGTGTGCGGTTTGGGCGGCTGGGTGGCTGGGCGGTGGTGTGCGGTNTGCGTCGCCCCTGCGGGGTTGCTCGGCGGTGTGTGCGGTTTGGGCGGCTGGGTGGCTGGGCGGTGGTGTGCGGTGGGGCGGTGCCCCGGCGGAGTGTCTCCTCGGCTCGGCGCGTGCGGGTTGGTCGTGTTGAGGCGGGCTGGGTTGCGCGCTCGTCCTGCGGGGACACTCCGCCGTGTCCCCGCCCCTTGCGGTGGTGTCCTGCCCGGACGGCTGCGGCTTTGCCGGAGGGGGAGTGGGGGCGTGCAGGGAGGTCCCCGCAGGACGAGCGCGCAACCGGGGCCGAACGGCAGGACCGCGGCCGTCTGGCGCGAGCCGAGGAGACCTCCCGGAGGGACCCCACGGTCAACCCGTCGCTGCGGCTCCCGTTCCGGTGGACCGCCCCCGGCCCGGCCGCCGGTCGCGATCCCGGCCCCGTGCCTCGGCCCGCCTGGCCCGGCTGTCCTTCGCGATCCCGCCCCGGTGCCTCGGCCCGCCTGGTCCCGCTGCCGGTCGCGATCCCGTGCGGCGCCTCGGCCCGCCCGTCTGGCCGCCGGTCGCGATCCCGGCCCCGTGCCTCGGCCCGTCCTCGCTCAACCATCGGCTGCTTGGAAGAAGGTCAGGCTCGGCCTGTGGGGGGTTTGCGGCTGCCTGCGCGGTAGGGGGTGGGCCAGGGGGCGGCCGGGCCTTCGTAGGACTGGTCGGCGGCTGCGTGCAGGGTCCAGTGGGGGTCGTAGAGGTGGGGGCGGCCGAGGGCGCACAGGTCCGCCCGGCCCGCCAGCAGCAGGGAGTTGACGTCGTCCCAGGAGGAGATGGCGCCGACGGCGATGACGGGGACGCCGAGCGCGCCCCGGATCCGGTCGGCGTACGGGGTCTGGTACGAGCGCCCGTACTCGGGGGCCTCGTCCGCGACGACCTGGCCGGTGGAGACGTCGATGGCGTCGGCTCCGTGGGCGGCGAACGCGGCGGCGATCTCCACCGCCTCCTCGGGCGTGGTGCCGCCGGGCGCCCAGTCGGTGGCCGAGAGGCGGACCGTCATGGGACGGTCCTCGGGCCAGACCGCGCGGACGGCGTCGAAGACCTCCAGCGGGAAGCGCAGGCGGTTCTCCAGGGAGCCGCCGTAGGCGTCGGTGCGGTGGTTGGTCAGCGGCGAGAGGAAGCCGGAGAGCAGGTAGCCGTGGGCGCAGTGCAGTTCGAGCAGGTCGAAGCCGCTGTCGGCGGCGCGGACGGCGGCCGCCGCGAAGTCGGAGCGCAGTGCGGTGAGGTCGGCCGGGTCCAGGGCGCGCGGGAGGGCGGAGACGCCGGGCCGGTAGGGCAGGGCGGAGGCGGCCACCAGCGGCCAGTTGCCTTCGGGGAGCGGGTCGTCCATGCCCTCCCACATCAGCCGGGTCGAGCCCTTGCGGCCGGAGTGGCCGAGCTGGACACCGAGTGCGGTGCCGGGCGCCGAGGTGTGGACGAAGTCGGTGATCCGCCGCCAGGCTTCGGCCTGTTCCTGCGTGTAGAGCCCGGTGCAGCCGGGGGTGATGCGCCCTTCGGGGCTGACGCAGACCATCTCCGTCATGACCAGTGCGGCGCCGCCCAGCGCCCGCGCGCCGAGGTGGACGAGGTGGAAGTCGCCGGGCACGCCGTCCTGGGCCGAGTACATGTCCATGGGTGAGACGACGACCCGGTTGCGCAGGGTGAGGCCGCGCAGGGTGAGCGGGGTGAACATGGGCGGGGTGGTCTCGTCGGGGCAGCCGAAGTCCCGTTCCACGGCGCGGGTGAAGCGTTCGTCGCGCAGCCGCAGGTTGTCGTGCGTGACACGGCGGCTGCGGGTGAGGAGGTTGAAGGCGAACTGCCGGGCGGGCTGGTCGAGGTATCCGGCGAGGTCCTCGAACCAGCGGCTGCTGGCGGCCGCGGCCCGCTGGGTGCTGGCGACCGCCGGACGGCGGGCCGCCTCGTACGCGGTGAGGGCGGCCGGTACGTCCCCGTCGGACGCGTCCAGGGCCTCGGCGAGGGCGAGGGCGTCCTCGACCGCCAGCTTGGTGCCGGAGCCGATGGAGAAGTGGGCGGTGTGCGCGGCGTCGCCGACGAGTGCCACGTTGCCGTGCGACCAGTGCTCGTTGACGACGGTACGGAACTGCGTCCAGGCGGAGCGGTTGCCGTGCAGCGGCCGTCCGCGCAGGGCCTCGCTGAAGATCTTGGCGCAGCGTGCCGCCGACTCCACCTCGTCGCAGAGGTCGAGGCCGGCCGCCCGCCAGACCTCCTCGCGCATCTCGACGATGACGGTGGAGGCGTCCGCGGCGTACGGGTAGGCGTGCAGTTGCATGGCGCCGTGCTCGGTCTCGGCGATCTCGAAGCGGAAGGCCTCGAAGGCGAAGTCGGCGGCGAGCCAGATGTAGCGGCAGCGGCCGGGGGTGAGGGTGGGCCGGTAGTGGGCGGCGTCGGCCTCGCGGATCGCGCTGTGCACGCCGTCGGCCGCGACGACCAGGTCGTGGGAGGCGCGCAGCTCGGTGAGGTCCGGGGCCTCGGTGCGGAAGCGGAGCCGGACTCCGAGGCCGGCGCAGCGCTCGTGCAGGATCTCCAGGAGCCGGCGCCGTCCGATGGCGGCGAAGCCGTGGCCGCCGGAGGAGAGCAGCCGTCCGCGGTGCACGACGTCGACGTCGTCCCAGCGGACGAATTCGGCGCTGAGGGCGGCGTGGACGACGGTGTCGGCGCGTTCGATGCCGCCGAGGGTCTCGTCGGAGAGGACAACGCCGAAGCCGAAGGTGTCGTCCGGGGCGTTGCGTTCCCACACCTCCACGGTGTGGCCGCGGCGGGCCAGCAGCGCGGCGGCGTACAGTCCTCCCGGTCCGCCGCCGACGACGGCGACCCGCAATGCGCTGCCGTGCGGCATGGCGCTACCTGCCCTTCCACTCCGGCGGCCGCTTCGCGGTGAAGGCCGCGTGGAACTCCGCGTAGTCCTGGCCGTTCATGAGCAGAGCCTGGGTGGCCGCGTCGAGCTCGACCGAGGCGGCGAGCGGCATGTCGAGTTCGGCGGTGAGCAGCGCCTTGGTCTGTGCGTGGGCGAGGGAGGGGCCGGCGGCGAGGCGGGCGGCGAGTTCGGCGGCCCGTACGTGGGCCTTGCCCTCCTCGGTGACCTCGCTGAGCAGGCCGATCCGTTCGGCCTCGGGGGCGTGGACGGGCTCGCCGAGCATCAGCAGGCGGGTGGCGTGGCCGAGGCCGACGACGCGGGGCAGCAGGTAGGCGGCGCCCATGTCGCCGCCGGAGAGGCCGACGCGGGTGAAGAGGAAAGCGAAGCGTGCGGTGGCGTCGGCGATGCGGAAGTCGGCGGCGAGCGCGAGGACGGCCCCGGCCCCGGCGGCCACCCCGTGCACGGCGGCGATCACGGGGAAGGGGCATTCGCGGATCGCGCGGACCACCTGGCCGGTCATCCGGTTGAAGTCGAGGAGCTGGGCGGTGTCCATGGCGAGGGTGGCGCCGATGATCTCGTCGACGTCTCCGCCGGAGCAGAAGCCGCGGCCCTCGCCGCCGAGGACGAGGGCGCGCACAGAACGCTCGCGGGACAGTTCGGCGAGCAGATCGCGCAGGTCGGCGTAGGCGCCGAAGGTGAGCGCGTTGATCTTCTCGGGGCGGTCGAAGGTGACGGTGGCGACGCCGTCCTGCCGGGTGATCCGGAGGTGGTGCCACCGTTCGGTCGCTGGTGTGGAACCGGTGAAGGGACTCACACGACCGACGTTATCACCAGATCGTGACTACCGTCAGAGAAACGCTACACACCTGGCCCGAGCGGCCCGTTACGGGGCCGGTGCGCTCCGCGGGATCGAATTTCGACTCCGTATCGTTGAAACACATAGCTCCTGACTGGACTCCCACTGCCCCCACCGCCCCCACTGACCCCCACGGACCACACACCCCGGCGCGAGCCGGCCGGCACGGACCCCATGCGAGAGTCCCCGGCCCGGCCCCCGGCGCGACGCGGCCCCTCACGGAAAGGAGGATCCCGCAGTGCCCGCACACCCCGCCCGGCGGATCACCCTGCCCCACTCGGCGGCCGCAGTACCCCTGGCCCGCGCTCTCGTCCGCACGGCGCTCGCCGATGCCGACGCGCCCGCCGACGGCGACACCGCGGAGCTGCTGACCGCGGAACTGGTCGCCAACGCCGTGCAGCACACCCCGCCCTGCGCCCCGATCGAGCTGGTCGTGGAACTCCTGGCGAACGGCTGCCAGGTCGAGGTCCACGACGGCGACCCGCAGCCGCCCGGCGATCTCTCGGCCCGGCCCGGCGAAGCCCGGCCCGGTGACGCCCGCCCCGACCCCTGGCAGGAGCACGGCCGCGGCCTGCTGCTGGTCCGGACCCTGAGCTCGGCCTGTGGTCACCGCCGCACGCCGCACGGCAAGGCGGTGTGGTTCACCCTGCCAGCGCGGCGGCTCCTTCCGGCCGGCGCCTGACGGCAGCGGCCCGAGGGGCGGCGGCCCTCCGTATGGCTATGCGTCACCCGGGCCGGGCCGGCCGAGCGTGGCGACGAGTACGGCCTTGATGGTGTGCAGCCGGTTCTCGGCCTCGTCGAAGACGATGGAGTGCTCCGACTCGAACACCTCGTCCGTCACTTCCAGCGAGTCGAGCCCGTGCCGCTCGTAAATCTCCCGGGCCACCTTGGTGCCCAGGTCGTGGAAGGCCGGCAGGCAGTGCATGAACTTCACGTCCGGGTTCCCGGTGGCCCGCAGCACGTCCATGGTGACGGCGTACGGGGCCAGGGCCGCGATCCGCTCGTCCCAGACGTCCTTGGGCTCCCCCATGGACACCCAGACGTCGGTCACGACGAAGTCGGCCTGCGCGACCCCCTCGGCGACCTCCTCGGTCAGGGTGATGCGCGCGCCGCTGTCCGCCGCGAGCCGGCGCGCCTCGGCCACCACCCGGTCGGCGGGCCAGTACTCCTTGGGCGCGACGATCCGTACGTCCATGCCCAGCAGGGCACCGGTCACGAGGTACGAGTTGCCCATGTTGAAGCGGGCGTCGCCGAGGTAGGCGAAGGCGATACGGTTCAGCGACTTGGTGCTGTGCTCGGTCATCGTGAGGACGTCGGCAAGCATCTGGGTGGGGTGCCAGTCGTCGGTCAGGCCGTTGAAGACGGGGACACCGGAGTGGGCGGCGAGTTCCTCGACGGCCTCCTGACTGTCGCCCCGGTATTCGATCCCGTCGAACATGCGGCCCAGCACCCGGGCGGTGTCCCGGACCGACTCCTTGTGCCCCATCTGGGAGCCGGCCGGGTCGAGGTAGACGGTGTGGGCGCCCTGGTCGGCGGCGGCGACCTCGAAGGCGCAGCGGGTGCGCGTCGAGGTCTTCTCGAAGATCAGCGCGATGTTCCTGCCCCGGAGCAGGCGCTGCTCGACCCCGGCCCGCTTGGCCGCCTTCAGGTCGGCGGCGAGCTCGATCAGGCCGCGGAACTCGGCGGCCGTGAAGTCCAGCTCCTTGAGAAAACTGCGGCCTTTGAGGTCGGGGGCCATGGGGTCGCTCCAGCGTCACGGTGACAGGGGATGCTGGAAGTCTATACGATCCACCGTATTGATATACAGAGCTGGGGGTGTGACCTGTCCCGCGCCCGCCGCGGACCCGCCTGCTCAGACGGCGTCCCGCTCCACCGGACAGCTCATACAGCGCGGTCCGCCCCGGCCGCGCCCCAGCTCGCTGCCCGGGATCTCGATCACCTCGATGCCCTGCTTGCGCAGGTGCGTGTTGGTGGTCACGTTCCGTTCGTAGGCGACGACCACACCCGGCTCGACGGCGAGCACGTTGCACCCGTCGTCCCACTGCTCGCGCTGCGCCGAGTGCACGTCCTGGGTCGCGGTCAGCACCCGGATCGAGTCGAGCGAGAGCGCCGCCGCGATGGCCCGGTGCATGTGCTCCGCCGGGTGGTCGGTCACCTTCAGCTCGTTGCCCCCGTCGCCCGGCTCGATCGTGTAGGAGGGGAGCATGCCGAGCCCGGCGTACTGAGTGAACGTATCTCCGTCGACCATCGTCATCACCGTGTCCAGGTGCATGAAAGCCCGGTGCTTCGGCATGTCGAGGGCCACGATGGAGGTCGCGGAGCCTGCGGCGAACAGGCCCCGCGCCAGCATCTCCACCGCCTGCGGCGTGGTCCGCTCGCTCATCCCGATCAGCACGGCGCCGTTGCCGATGACGAGGACGTCACCGCCCTCGATCGTCGAGGGGTAGTCCGCCTGGCCCTGCGACCAGTAGTGGAAGGCCCCGGAGGCGGTGAAGAGCGGGTGGTGCCGGTAGATCGCCTCGAAGTGGACGGTCTCGCGCTGCCGGGCCGGCCAGCGCATCGCGTTGATGGACACCCCGTCGTAGATCCAGGCGGAGGTGTCGCGGGTGAAGAGGTGGTTGGGCAGCGGTCCCAGCAGGAAGTCGTCGAGGTCCAGGGCGTGGAAGCGTACGGACACGGGCTCGGCGTGCCGCTCCAGGAACTCGCGCTTGGTCATGCCGCCGACCAGCGCCTGCGCCAGCGCCGCCGAAGTCAGCCCGTCGAAGACGGCCCGCAGGTGGTCGGTGGCGAGCGGCCCGTACTCCTTCTCGTCGAAGACCCGGTCCAGGACGAGGCGCCTGGCCTCCGGGACCTCCATCACCTCGCACAGCAGGTCCCCGAAGAGATGGACCTCCACGCCCCGGTCCCGCAGCACGTCCGCGAAGCCGTCGTGCTCCTGACGCGCCCTGCGCACCCACAGCACGTCGTCGAAGAGGAGCGCGTCCTTGTTGCTCGGTGTGAGCCGCTTCAGCTCCAGGTCGGGCCGGTGGAGGATGACGCGGCGCAGCCGCCCGGTCTCGGAGTCGACGTGGAATCCCATGTCGTACACGTTCGCAGACCGGGCGGCCTTTTGAGGCGGCCTCGGCTCAGCGGGGCAGGCCGACGCCGAGGAGCGCTTCGGGCGCACCCGTGATCTCCGGCGCGAGGAGACCCAGCTTGGGCGTGGTCAGGTTCGGCAGCCCGGAGTTGGACCCGTCAGGCATCGTGAGCGGGGAACCGAGGACCGCGCCCGGGGTGCGGGTGCGGACGGTGGTGGCGGGCGACTCCACGGAGCCTTCGCCGTCCGTCTCCGGGCGGCCCAGCAGGTTCGGCAGCGGGGAGGTGACCAGGGTGTCTCCGAGCTCGGTGGCGATCGGGACCGCCGGGAGCAGCGGCGTGGGAAGCATGTCCCCCTTGTGCATGCGGGGGGCCTCGGGTGCTCCGACGACCGGCAGCGGCACCGCGGTGGCGATCCGCGGCACGGCCAGGCCGGTCGTGGTCTCCACACCTTCGAGCGGGACGCCCACCGGCACCCCGTCGGCCACGGCCGGGGTGGCCACACCGGCCGCTGCCATACAGGTCAAGAGCGCCGCAATGCTTCCGCGCGCGGTCATCTTCATAGGTGACGTTCCGTCCTTCCAGGGTCACGGTCGTTCCGCTGCCCTGGATGAACGATCCCGCCCACGGTTTCCCCGGCGTTCTCCGTGAAAGTTCCCCCATACGACCTAATTCGGGGCCGTACGGGGGCTCCGCCTTTACGCCGCGGCCGTGGCCGCGAGGGGTGTCCGGCCCTCCGCCGGACACCCCCCAGGCCACGGCCGGCGCCGTCACAGCCGCGGGTCGACCGGCTCCGACTCCAGCGCGAGGACCGCGAAGACCGGCTCGTGGACCCGCCACAGCGGCTCCTCGGCCGCCAGCCGGTCCAGCGCCTCCAGGCCCAGCGCGTACTCCCGCAGGGCGAGCGAGCGCTTGTGCCCGAGGAACCGCTCGCGCAGTCGCTCCAGCTGATCCGGACGCGTGTACTCCGGCCCGTAGATGATCCGCAGGTACTCCCGTCCGCGTACCTTGACCCCGGGCTGGACCAGCCGGCCCTTGCCGTCGCGGGCGTAGGCCCGGAGCGGCTTGACGACCATGCCCTCGCCGCCGGCGGCCGTCAGCTCCAGCCACCAGTCGGTGCCGGCCCGTACGGACGCCTCGTCCCCGGTGTCCACCAGGATCCGGGCGGTGCGGCGCAGCAGTCCGGTGCCGCCCGGGGTGCCCGGGTCGTCGGCCTCGACCAGCCGGTCGAGCCAGGCCAGCTGCTCGTCGTGGGGTACGGCGGCCAGCGACCGCCCGGCCGCGGCCAGCAGCTGGAACGGCGCGAACCGTACGCCGTCCAGCCCGTCGGTGGTCCAGCAGTAGCGGCGGTAGGCCTCGGTGAAGGCCGTGGCGTCCGCGGCCCGGGCACGCTGGCGCTCCAGCAGGGCGCGGGTGTCGACGCCGCGGGCGACCGCCGACTCCAGGGCGGCGACGGCACCGGGGAAGACGGTCCGCGACGCGGCGCCCACGGCGGCGTACTGGTTGCGCAGGAGGCCGCCCGACTTCAGGGACCAGGGCAGGAGTTCCCCGTCGAGCAGCAGCCAGTCCGTGCCCAGCTCCTCCCACAGCCCGGCGCCGGTGACCGCGGCGCGCAGCCGGGCCAGGACCTCCTCGGTGACC
Organism: Streptomyces yangpuensis; assembly: GCF_001005295.1. Lineage (GTDB taxonomy): Bacteria > Actinomycetota > Actinomycetes > Streptomycetales > Streptomycetaceae > Streptomyces > Streptomyces yangpuensis. Next base: position 153,268 of record NZ_LBMK01000006.1, read on the forward strand.
TCGGGGTCGTGGAAGAAGGGCCGTCCGGTGCGCGTGTACACGGATCCGGTCGGGCCGTCCACGCCGAACCGTGCGCGGGCGGCGTCGGCGTCCTTGCAGAGCAGCACGGTGGCGCGGGAGCCCATGTGCTTCTCCTCGCACACCACGCGGTCGACGCCGTCGTGGCGGTACTGGGCGAAGGCCTCGGCCGGGTGCTCCAGGTAGCCGTCCTCGCGGGAGGTCGCGGTCGGCGCCATGGTCGGCGGCAGGTACGGGACCAGCCGCGGGTCCACGGCGAAGCGGCTCATGACCTCCAGGGCGGCGGCCGCGTTCTCCTCACGGACGCCCACGTTGCCCAGGTGCCGGGTCTCCACGACCCGGCGCCCGTGCACGTCGGCCAGGTCGAGCGGGCGGCCGTCGTGCCCGCCCGGCACCTCGGTGACGAGCGGCTTGACCGGCTCGTACCAGACCTTCTCGGCAGGTACGTCGACCAGTTCGCGCTCGGGCCAGCGCAGGGCGGTCATCCGGCCGCCGAAGACGGCGCCGGTGTCGAGGCAGATGGTGTTGTTGATCCAGGCGGTGTCCGGGACCGGGGTGTGGCCGTAGACGACGACGGCCTTGCCGCGGTAGTCCTCGGCCCACGGGTAGCGCACGGGCAGGCCGAACTCGTCGGTCTCGCCGGTGGTCTCCCCGTACAGGGCGTGCGAGCGGACCCGGCCGGAGGTGCGGCCGTGGTACTTCTCGGGCAGCCCGGCGTGGCAGACCACCAGCTTCCCGCCGTCGAGGACGTAGTGGCTGACGAGGCCGCGGATGAACTCCCGCACCTCCTCGACGAACTCCGGCGGCTCGTGGGAGAGCTGCTCGATCGTCTCGGCGAGGCCGTGGGTCTGCTGGACCTTGGAGCCCTTGAGGTAACGGCCGAGCTTGTTCTCGTGGTTCCCGGGCACGCACAGGGCGTTGCCGGACTTGACCATGCCCATCACGCGGCGCAGGACGCCCGGGCTGTCGGGGCCGCGGTCGACCAGGTCGCCGACGAAGACGGCCGTGCGGCCCTCGGGGTGGACGCCGTCCTCGTAGCCGAGCTTGGTGAGCAGCGTCTCCAGCTCGGAGGAACAGCCGTGGATGTCACCGACGATGTCGAAGGGGCCGGTGAGGTGGGTGAGGTCGTTGAAGCGCTTTTCGAGGACGACCTCGGCGGCCTCTGCCTCCTCGACGGAGCGCAGCACGTGCACCTTGCGGAAGCCCTCGCGCTCCAGGCCGCGCAGGGAGCGGCGCAGGTCGCGGCGGTGCCGCTGGATGACCGCGCGGGGCAGGCCGGCCCGGTCGGGGCGGGCCGCGTTGCGCTCGGCGCAGACCTGCTCGGGCATGTCCAGGACGATGGCGATGGGCAGGACGTCGTGCTCGCGGGCGAGCGCGACGAGCTGGCGGCGGGCCTCGGACTGGACGCTGGTCGCGTCGACGACGGTCAGACGGCCGGCGGCGAGGCGCTTGCCGGCGATGTAGTGCAGGACGTCGAAGGCGTCGCGGCTCGCGCTCTGGTCGTTCTCGTCGTCGCAGACCAGGCCCCGGCAGTAGTCGGAGGAGATGACCTCGGTGGGCTTGAAGTGCTTGCGGGCGAAGGTGGACTTGCCCGATCCGGTGGCGCCGATCAGGACGACGAGGGACAGGTCGGTGACGGGAAGGGTGCGCTTGCTCCCGGTGGTGGTCATGCTGCCTCGCCCTCCTTCGGGGACTCGGTGGTGGTGCCGGTGGTGGCGGCGTCGGCATCGGTGCCGATGGCGGCGCCGGGCGGGGTGCCGGGGCGGGCGTCGTCCTGGGTGAAGACGGCCATCTGGGTCGGCGGCCCGACCTCGGGGTCGTCGTCGCCGACGGGGACGTACGCGACCGTGTAGCCGAAGCGTGCGGCGACCTGGCCGGCCCAGGCGCGGAACTCCTCGCGGGTCCACTCGAAGCGGTGGTCGCCGTGCCGTACGTGTCCGGCCGGCAGGGTCTCCCAGCGGACGTTGTACTCGACGTTCGGGGTGGTGACGAGGACCGTACGGGGGCGGGCCGAGCCGAACACGGCGTACTCCAGCGCGGGCAGCCGCTCGAGGTCCAGGTGCTCGATGACCTCGCTGAGCACGGCCGCGTCGTAGCCGGCCAGCCGCTTGTCGGTGTACGCGAGCGAGCCCTGGAGGAGGGTAACGCGCGAGCGCTGCCGCTCGCCCATCCGCTCCAGCCGCAGCCGCCGGGCGGCGATGGTCAGAGCCCGCACGGAGACGTCCATGCCGACGATCTCGGTGTACGCGGGGTCCCCCAGCAGCGCCTGCACCAACTGGCCCTGTCCGCAGCCGAGGTCCAGCACACGCTGGGCGCCGGCGGCGCGCAGCGCGGTGAGGATCGCCTCGCGCCGCCGCGCGGCGAGCGGTACGGGCCGCTCCTGCGTGTCGCGCGTCTCGTCGACGGCGTTGTCGAGTTCCTCGACCTCGCTGCCGTCGGACTCGGCGAGGCGGACCAGTTCCAGCCGCTCGATGGCGTCCTGGGTCAGCCGCTTGTGGCGGGCCAGGTAGCGGGAGCTGATCAGCGCGTTCTCGGGGTGCGCGGCGAGCCAGCCGTCCCCGGCGCGCAGCAGCTTGTCGACCTCGTCGGGGGCGATCCAGTAGTGCTTGGCGTCGTCGAGGACGGGCAGGAGCACGTAGAGCTGCCGCAGGGCGTCTGCGAGGCGCAGCTCGCCCTCCAGCACGAGGCGTACGTAGCGGGAGTCCCCCCACTCGGGGAACTGTTCGTCGAGCGGTACGGCCTCGGCCTGTACGAGGTCCCAGCCGAGCGGGTCGAAGAGCCGGTGCACCATCGCGGCGCCGCCGCGTGCGGGGAGCACGGGGATCTCGACGCGCAGCGGGCGTGCCCGGTCCGGGAGTTCGGGGCGCAGGACGCAACTCCCCTTCAGCGCGGTGCGGAACACCCCGCTGAGCGCGACGGCGAGCAGCGAGGAGGCGGCGTACGGACGGTCGTTGACGTACTGGGCGAGCGCGGCGTCGGGCGCTCCGCCCCGGCCCTTGCCCTTCCCGCGGCGGACGAGCGCGACGGGGTCGACCTCCAGCAGCAGGGCCGCCGTGCACCGCTCGGCCGTGGCCTCGGGGTAGAACACGTGGGCGGTGCCGTGGGACTGGTTCTCCACGCGTACCCGGTCCGGGTGCTTGTGCAGGAGAAATCCCAGGTCAGTCGCCGGATTGTCGGCGGTCCCGGTGGTGGTGATCGTAAGGAACATACGGTTCAGCATGACTGTCGGGTCGTGTTCGGGCCAACGGATTTCCGACGAGGACACGTACGATCTGCAACCTTCTGGCCAGGCTCGCGCGCTCCGCACCGCGTTCGGCTCTCAGGAGCGCCATGCACTCTCCCCCGCACGCCGAGGGGAAGCATGGCAGGGCGGAGGGGCGCCCGAGGAGCTGGCCGGAACTCGTCGACGAATGACCGGGTGCTGACGCATCGTCATACGGCCGGCCGGCCGTGCTCCCGGGCCAGTTGCGCGATCCGGTCGGGGCCGATGCGGCAGCAGCCGCCGATGAGCCGGGCTCCGGTGCGGTACCAGGCGTCCGTGGGCCAGGGGGGCAGCGAGCCGGGTGCCCGCCAGGTGCCGGTGGCAGGCTCCCAGACGGAGCCGTCGTTGGGGTAGGCCAGCAGGGGCTTGGTGGTGACGGAAGCCGCCGCTTCCAGGGCCGGGAGGACGTCCGCGGGGTCGCAGCAGTTGACACCGACCGCGATGACCTGGGGGGCCTGTGCGGCGCGCGCGAAGGCCCCGGGCAGCGGGTGTCCGGACCGGGTACGGCCGCCGGCCACGGTGTAGCTCAGCCAGGCCGGGGCGTCCGTCTCGGCGAGGACGGTGAGCACCGCCTCGGCCTCGGCCGGATCGGGCAGGGTCTCCACGGCCAGTACGTCGGGGCCCGCGGCGAGCAGGGCCTCGATGCGGGGGCGGTGGAACGCGGCGAGCTCGCGCACGCTCAGGCCGTACCGGCCGCGGTACTCGGAGCCGTCCGCCAGCACCGCTCCGTACGGTCCGACCGAGGCGGCCACCCACACCTCGTGGTCGGCGGCCTCGGCCGCCCGGGCGGCGAGCGCGACGCTGCGGTGCAGCAGGGCGGTGGTCGCGTCGCGGTCGCGGCCGCGGGCGGCGAAGGCCTCGTAGCCGACCTGGTAGGCGGCGGTGATCAGCACCTCGGCGCCGGCCCGCGCGTACGCGGTGTGGGCGGCCTCGACCTGGACCGGCCGCTCGTCGAGCACACGGGCGGTCCAGAGGCCGCCGGTGAGGTCGCAGCCCTGGTCGGCGAGCTGGTTGCTGAGTCCGCCGTCCAGGACGACGCTCCGGTGGGCCAGGGCTTCGGCGAGCGGGCCTGTCGCGCGGGGCATCGCTTCTCCTCTCCGTCAACGGAGCTGGGAGAGCACCTGGGCGGAGATCAGCTCCAGGTGGTCCAGGTCGTCGAGGTCGAGCAGCTGGAGGTAGATGCGGGAGGAGCCGACGGCCCCGTAGGCCCCGATCTTCTCCACGACCTCGGCCGGGGAGCCGGCGAGGCCGTTGGCCCTGAGCTCGTCGACGTCCCGGCCGATGGCTGCGGCCCGGCGGGCCACCTCGGCGTCGTCCTTGCCCACGCACACCACCAGGGCGTTGGAGTAGACGAGGTCGTCGGGCTCCCGGCCGGCCTGTTCGGCGGCCTTCCGGACCCGGCCGAACTGCCGCTCGCTGTCGGCGATCGACGCGAACGGCATGTTGAACTCGTCCGCGTACCGCGCGGCGAGGCGAGGGGTGCGCCTGGCCCCGTGACCGCCGACGAGGACCGGGATCCTGGCCTGGACGGGCTTGGGGAGTGCGGGCGAGTTCTCCACGCGGTAGTGGTCGCCCGCGTAGTCGAAGGTGGCGCCGGGCGCGGTGGCCCACAGACCGGTGACGATGGCCAGCTGTTCCTCCAGCCGGGACATCCGGTCCGCGGGGAAGGGGATCCCGTAGGCCTTGTGCTCGTCCTCGAACCAGCCCGCGCCCAGGCCCAGTTCGATGCGGCCGCCGGACATCTGGTCGACCTGGGCAACCTGGATGGCGAGGACTCCGGGCAGCCGGAAGGTGCCGGCCGTCATCAGGGTGCCGAGGCGGATCCGCCTGGTCTCGCGGGCCAGGCCCGCGAGGGTGATCCAGGCGTCGGTGGGGCCGGGCAGGCCGTCACCCGCTCCCATCCGCAGATAGTGGTCGGACCGGAAGAATGCATCGAAGCCGAGGTCCTCGGTGGCCCTGGCGACGGTCAGGAGGGTGTCGTAGCTCGCCCCCTGCTGGGGCTCGGTGAAAATGCGAAGATCCATGCCTTCCATCCTGCCCCGCCCGGCCCGTGCGGCGGCGGCTTCGCGCCGGTGCGTCCGCCGCCCCCTTCCCCCGGGAATGGGGCCGCGGACCGCACCGCCGGGAGCGAGCGCCCGTCCCGCCGGTCCGCCTGACCGTGCGGGTCCCGTCGCACATGACGGGACCCGGCCCGTACCGCTCTCCGCGCCGCCCGTACCGGGCCGTGCCCGGCTCAGGCCACGCCCGAGGCGGACCCCCGCTCACGCACCGTCATACGGCGCAGGAGTGCCCGTACCCGGTCGCTCGACTCGTCAGCCGCGTCGATCGACTCTATGCACTGCCAGTACAGGGTCTCGTCGTCCGTGCCGCAGGCCACCCCGACCAGGGCTATGCCCACCTCTCCCAGGAGTGCCTGGAGTCCCAGCAGTGCCTGCCGGAGATCCGCCACCCCGCTCAGCTGTGCGGCTCGCGGCGGGTACTCGGGCGCGCTGCCCTCGCCGCGCAGGGCCGCCCGGTCCAGTACCCCGCATCCTCTGCCTCCCGCTTCCCCCAGTCCCCGCGCCTCCGATCTCAGCTCCGGCGGCCCGGTGACCGCCAGCCAGCTCCCTATCCCCTGCGCGAGCGCCTGGGCCTGCCAGGCCTCGCCCACGATTCCCCACGCAGCCCCGCTCTGTGCCAGCGCGTGCCGGCCGGCCGCGATGAGCCGTACCGCATCCATATGCCGTCCCCCGTCCGCACGACATCCGCCATCCTCACCACTACCCAGAGTGAGGGTAACCGGCCATTAAAGCCAGGGGTATTCGGAAAATGTGGACAGAAACGTGATTGTGGAGGAGTCCATCACTCCGAAGAGTGACGATTCGGTGTCGGACCACCCGGCACAGGGAAGCGCAGTTCATTCCGCTCGATCTTCGCGGCGAGCGCATCCAGCACATCCACCCCGAGAACCTCGCAGAACTGCAGGAGATACGCGAGCACGTCGGCGACCTCATCGGCCACGCGGTGGGCGGATTCCGGTTTCTCCATGACCTTCGCCGACTGTTCCGGCGTCAGCCACTGGAAGATCTCCACCAGTTCGGCCGCCTCCACGCTCAGTGCCACGGCCAGGTTCTTGGGGGTGTGGTACGGCTCCCAGCCGCGCGCCGCCGCGAACTGCGCGAGCCTGCGCTGCAGCACGTCCAGCCGTTCCTCGGGCCGCTCGCCGGGCTGCTCGTACGGCCGTTCGTCGGGCCGTTCGTCGGGCCGTTCGTCGGGCCGTTCGTCGGACCGCCGCTTGTACGGCCGGGGCTCCTGCGTCTCGTTCATACCGGCAGGTCTACCACCGAAACGCCGTCCAGACGGCGGGCGGCGGCCGCGGTCCCCTCCCCCACGGCCGCCACCAGCCGGACGTGGCCGCGGCCGCAGGACAGCAGCGCCAGCCGCAGCAGCTCGGCGGCCTGGTTCCGGTCCAGTCCGCGGTCGAGGCCGTCGGCCAGCACGGTCAGCGCCTGCCGCGCGGAGAGCAGTTCGGCGGCCGGGTCCATGTCCAACACCCCCGGCCCGGTGAGCAGGACCAGCGCCACCGCGAGGAAGCGGAGCTCGCCCGAGCCGAGCCGGGCCAGTTCCGTGGCGGGGCGGCCGGGTCCGCGGTCCAGGACCGCGGTGACGGCGCCGCCCGCGGCGGCGCGTACGTCCAGCCCGGCGACGGGCCCCCCGCAGCCGGTCCGCGCGGCCTCGGCCAGCAGCGCGTGGCGGGTCCCGCATTCGTGGCGGGTCCGGCGCAGGACGTCGGCGAGGTTGGCGCAGTCGCCCAGCAGCCGGCCCTCGCCCGGCGGGACGGGCGCGCGCATCCGGTCCGGGCGGGGATCGCAGGCGAACACCGAGCGCAGGGCCACGACCGCCTGCTCGGCGGCGGCGAGCACCTGCCGCTGGCCGGCCGTGGATCCGGCGACCCGCAGCGGGAGCAGCGCGGTGCCGAGCCGGTCGTCGGGCAGCGGGGCCCGGGTGACGCCGACGGCGCCACCGGTCAGCCAGGAGGCCTGCACCGAGCGCCGGCCCGGGTCGCGCAGGGCGGTGGCGAACAGGATCTGCCCGTCCTGGGAGAGCCGTTCGCCGACGATCCGCAGGGCCGGCTCGGCCTGGACGGCGAGTTCGAGCCGGACGGGTCCGGCGGGGCCGTCGACCGTACAGCCGAGCCGGAAGCCGCGCCGCCGCTGGGCGTCGGGGAGGGCGCAGTCGGGGATGCGGGCGCCGGGGTCGGGGAAGACCGTTTCGAGGGTGGCGCCCGAGCCCAGCCCGGCCAGCGCCTCGTAGGCGGCCAGGACCTGGGACTTGCCGCTGCCGCTCGGTCCCGCGAAGAGGGTGACCGGCCCCAGCGGGAAGGCCGCGGACCGGTGCCGCCCGAAGGCGGACAGCCGTAACTCGGCGATCACGGGCCGCGCGTACGGCTGCCGCTGCGCGGGCTCGACGGGCCGGCCGGCGCCACGCCGGGCCGCCTGCGCCGGCACGACGGGATCCGCGCCCGCACCGGAGGCCGCGGGAGGTGCGGGAGGTACGGACGGGCCCGGGACGCCGGCCGCAGCCGTGGCGGTGGGAGCGTCGGGCGCTGCCGGGCCGGCGGTGGGAGGGGCGTGCCGGGCCGGCGGCGGTGGTGGGACTGTGGAGGGCTCGCCGGACGGTCCGGCCTCGGGGGAATCGGTTCGGGTGTCGTCGCCCGGCGCGACGGCGGTGGCGTCCATGCGCCGGACGGTACGGGCCGCCGGGCCCCCCGCGGCCCCGGCGAACCGTTCCTTCGTACGGACCTTCCTACGATCGGGGGACGGCCGCGGCCGCGATCCCCTCGACCTCGGTCCCGACGGGCGCCAGCAGGAAGACGTTCCGGTCCACCCGGTGCATTCCGCTGCCCAGCCCGAAGACCACCCCGCTGCTGAAGTCCAGGATCCGCTTGGCCACTTCGCTGTCCGCACCGGTGAGGTCGAGCAGTACCGGGATCTGCGCGATCAGGTACTCGGCCACCTCCCGCGCGTCCGCGAAGATCTGGACTCTGATCACCACGAAGCGCCGCTGCTCCGCCGCCGTCGCCCCGGGCGACTTGGGAATCGTGCGGTGGTCCACCCGGGAGGGCCATTCGTTGCGACTGCGCAGGGGTACCACCTGCGCGAGCCCCTCCCACTGTTCGTCGGTGACGTCGTACCTGCTCACCGGGCCGCCTCGGCCGCGTGCTTCATGTGCATCCCCCCATCCTCTCGTGTTTCACCCGTTCAGCCCAACAACGACACGAGCGGTGCCGGGTACTCTCGGGAACCAGGATGGGTTAGGTTAGGCATACCTAACCCACACGGAGGATGGAGAGATCCGCATGCGCCTGTTCGGTGACCCCGCGCCCTCGGCCGCCCTGCCCACCGCCGCCGAGCGGATCCGGTCGGTCCTGGCCGCCGCCCACTCCATGACGGTGGTCACCGACGGCCTGCGCTCCGAAGTCCGCCACCTCGACGGCGGCGACCCCATGGGCCGGCTGCACCTGCACCCCGCCGAGCCCGGCGGCCACGCGGAGCACCGGCCCGCGATCCGGCTGGAGTTCACCGACGTCGCGCCCACCCCCGTACGGGACCGGGTGCGCGCCCGCGTCACCGTGCTGGGCCGGCTGCTCACCCCCTACTCCGACCTGTCCGCCGGGTCCGGGGCCGGCTCCGGGGCCGAGTCCACCTGCATGGAGTTCGAGCGCGCCGAGCTCGAGACCGCCGAGGGCATCGCGTACGTCGGACTGGAGGAGCTGGACGAGGCCGCCCCCGACCCGCTCGCCTCGTACGAGGCGGGCATGCTCACGCACCTCCTCGACGAACACCACGATCTCGTCACACTGCTGCTGCGCCTGGTCCAGCCGCAGCCCACGGCCGCGGTCGTGCGCGCCCTGCCGCTCGCCATGGACCGCTACGGGATCACCCTGCGCCTGGAGGAGCGGCGCGGCCACCACGACGTACGGCTGGCCTTCCCCTCGGCCCTCGACGACGTCGAGCAGTCGGGAGCGCAGATCCAGGCGCTCTTCAGCGCCGCACGCAGGCGCTCCCACCGCAACACGCTGCCGGCCTGACGGTCCCGGAATAGCCGCAGCACAGCCCGCGTTGGGGCGATCATGAAGGCCATCACATACAACGCATACGGAACTCCCGCCTCCCTCGAGCTCGTTGACGCCCCGCAGCCCAAGGTGGGGCCTGCTGAGGTGCTCGTCCGCGTCAAGGCCGCCGGGGTCAATCCGGTGGACTGGAAGCTCGCCGCCGGTTACCTCGATCCGGTCCTCGAGGTCCGCCACCCGGTCATACCCGGCTGGGACGTGGCCGGTGTCGTCGAGGCGGTCGGCCCGGACACCTCAGACTTCGCCGTGGGCGACGAGGTGTACGGCTACGTCCGCAAGGAGTGGGTGGAGCTGGGCACCTATGCCGAGCTGGTCGCCGCCCCCGTCCGCACGCTCGCCCGCAAGCCGCGCGGGCTGACCTTCGAACAGGCCGCGGGTGTCCCGCTGGCCGGCCTCACCGCGTACCAGTCGCTGACCCGCGTCGGTGTCCGGGCCGGCGAGACCGTCCTCATCCACTCCGCGGCCGGTGGTACGGGCTCCTTCGGCGTGCAGATCGCGGTCGCCCTCGGCCTGCGGGTCATCGGCACCGCCGGCGCCCACAACCACGACTACCTGCGCTCGCTCGGCGCGGAGGCCGTGCTGTACGGGGAAGGGCTGGCGGACCGGGTCCGCGAGCTGGCGCCCGGGGGCGTGGACGCCGCTCTGGACTTCTACGGCGACGACGTCATCGAAACGCTCCAGTCACTGGTCGGACAGCGCGACCGGGTGGTGTCGATCGCCGACCAGGAGGCCGCGGCGAAGGGCGCCCACCAGCTGTGGGTGCGCCCGGACGCCGCCGACCTGGCCTTCCTGGCGGAGCTGGCGGACGCGGGGAAGCTCACGGTGAACGTGGAACACGCACTGCCGCTGGCGGAGGCGGCCAAGGCCTGGGAACTGAGTGCGGCGGGCCGCACGCGCGGCAAGATCGTCCTGACGGTCTGACGTGATCGCCCCGGCGAGCGGGCGGTAGGCGGCCCGGTCCGGCGGCCCGGCGGAACGGCCCGGCGGAACGGCCCGGCGGAACGGCCCGCACCCGGGCGGGTGCAGGGCGCGTGCGGGCGGGCTGCCGGGCGGAGCACCTCGGCCGCGACGGGCACCCGCCCGCTCCCGGTCAGGCGGAGACCGGCCGGGCGGCGGCCGTGTGGCGGTTGGCCGGGCGGGGCAGGCCGTAGTGCTCGCGCAGGGTGCGACCGGTGTACTCGGTGCGGAAGAGTCCGCGGCGCTGGAGGATCGGCACGACCTGGTCGACGAAGTCGGTCAGGCCGGTCGGCAGCACGGGCGCCATGATGTTGAAGCCGTCGGCGGCGCCCTGGGTGAACCAGTGCTCCAGCTGGTCGGCGATCTGCTCGGGCGTGCCGGCGAAGACCCGGTGGCCGCGGCCGGCGCCGAGGCGGGCGATCAGCTCGCGCAGGGTGAGGCCGTCGCGGCGGGCGAGTTCGGCGACGAGCGTGAAACGGCTCTTGTTGCCGTTGATGTCCCGCTCCTCCGGCAGGTCGGGCAGCGGGCCGTCGAGGGGCAGGCCGGTGAGGTCCACGCCCAGCATCCCGGAGAGCTGGGCGAGACCGTACTCCGGCACCTGGAGGTCGGTGAGCTCCTGTTCCAGGGCCTTCGCCTCGGCCTCGGTGGAGCCGATGACGGGGGCGATGCCGGGCAGCACGAGCAGGTCGCCCTCGGCGCGGCCGTACCGGGAGAGGCGGGACTTGAGGTCCTTGTAGAAGGTCTGGCCGTCGGCGAGGGTCTGCTGCGCGGTGAAGACGGCCTCGGCGTACTGCGCGGCGAACTCCTTCCCGGACTCGGAGGAGCCCGCCTGCACGAGCAGCGGGTATCCCTGCGGGGAGCGGGGCACGTTGAGCGGCCCGGCGACGCCGAAGTACTCGCCGCGGTGCGCGGCCGGGTGCAGCTTGTCGGTGTCGGCGTAGATGCCGGCCTCCTTGTCGAGGACGATCGCGTCGTCCTCCCAGCTGTCCCAGAGCTTGGTGGCGACGTCGAGGAACTCACGGGCCCGGTCGTAGCGCAGGCCGTGCTCCAGGTGCTCGTCCCGGTTGAAGTTGCGCGCCTCGTCGAGGGTGCCGGAGGTGACGATGTTCCAGCCGGCCCGGCCGCCGCTGATGTGGTCGAGGGAGGCGAACTTGCGGGCGAGGTTGAAGGGTTCGTTGAAGGTGGTGGAGACGGTGGCGATGAGGCCGATGTGCTCGGTGACGGCGGCGATGGCGGAGAGCAGGGTGAGCGGCTCGAATCCGCCGAGGGCGTTGTAGCGGGCCTTGCCCCAGAGGGCGAGCCCGTCCGCGAAGAAGATCGAGTCGAGCCGGCCGCGTTCGGCGGTGCGGGCCAGTTCCTGGAAGTACGTCAGGTCGGTGACGCGTTCGGGCGCGCCGGCGGGGTGGCGCCAGGCGGCGTCGTGGTGCCCGGCGTTCATGAGGAAGGCGTTGAGGTGCAGGGTCCGGGGAGCGGTCATGGCAGGTCCTCGTGGTTCTGGTCGTGGCGTGGCGTGGCGTGGGGCGGGGAGGCGTGTCCTCGGCAGGGGCGGCAGGGGCGGGTGG
>NZ_LBMK01000006.1:165190-211091 GCF_001005295.1 Streptomyces yangpuensis
GGGGCAGCGCGGGCCGGCCGGACGGGCGTCAGGAGGGGACGCGCCAGGTACTGAGCCTGCGTTCGATCGTGACCAGGAGCTGGTTGAAGGCGACGCCGATGGCGGAGATGGTGACGATGCCCGCGTACATCTGCGGGATCGCGAAGTTGAACTGCGAGGCGTTGATCAGGTAACCCAGACCCGCCTTCGCACCGATCATCTCGGCGGCCACGAGGACGAGGATGGACACGGCGCCGGCGAGCCGGATCCCGGTGAACACGGCCGGTACGGAGGCCGGAAGGATCACCTTCTGGAAGAGCCTCGGGGTGGACAGGTCCATCGAGCGGGCGAGCCGGACGAGCGTGGGATCGGCGTTGCCGACGGCGCTGATGGTGTTCAGCAGGATCGGCCAGACGCACGCGTAGACGACGATGGACACCTTCGAGGTCTCGCCGATGCCGAGCAGGAGCACGAAGACCGGCAGCAGGGCCAGCGCGGCGGTGTTGCGGAACACCTCCAGCAGCGGGCCGAGCAGGGCGGCGACCGGCCGGTACCAGCCGATGAGCAGTCCCAGCGGGACGGCCACGACGACGGCGATGGCGAAGCCGCCGAAGGAGCGGACCAGGCTGGCCCAGGTGTGCCGGCCGAGCTGGCCGTTGCCCAGGAGCTCCCACCAGGCGGCGGCCACCTCGCTGACCGGCGGCAGGAAGGTGGGGTCGGCCAGCCCCAGGCGGGGTGCGGTCTCCCAGACGGCGAGCAGCACGAGGATCGCCGCTGAGCGCAGGGACAGGGCCCGCAGCCGGCGGCCGAGCGCTCTGAGGGGCTGCCGGGCGGGGCGTACCGCGTGCCCGGCGTCGGGCGCCGGACGCGGCGGGGGCGCGGCGTGCCGTACTTCCCCGGCGGGGGCCGGGGCGGCGGGCCGCACGGCAGGGGCAGCGGTGTCGGTTCCGGTGCTCATACGGAGGCCTCCTCCTTCTCCAGTTGCTGGGCGCGGGCCACCTCGTCGTGGAGGAGGGTCCAGATCTCGTGGCGGTAGCGGGCGAACTCCGGGCTGGAGCGCAGTTCCTCGCCCTGTGGGCCGGTGCCGGTGCCGGTGCCAGTGCCGACCGCGGCGGTTTCCGGGCGTTCGCCGAAGGAGACGGGGACGATCTCCTTGATCCGACCCGGCCGGGAGGTCATGACGGCCACCTTCTGGCCGAGGTACACCGCCTCCTCGATGCCGTGGGTGATGAAGACGACGGTCTTGCCGGTGCGCTGCCAGATGCGGCGCAGCTCGTCCTGGAGGGACTCGCGGGTCTGGGCGTCGAGGGCGGCGAACGGCTCGTCCATCAGCAGCACGTCGGGGTCGTACGCCAGCGAGCGGGCGATGGCCACGCGCTGGCGCATGCCGCCGGAGAGCTGGTGCGGGTGTCGGTCCTCGAAGCCGGTCAGGCCGACGAGGTCGAGGAACTCCGTCGCCCGTGCCCTGCGTTCGCGGCGCGGGACACCGGTGGCCTCCAGGCCGAACTCGACGTTGCCGAGCGCCGTGCGCCAGGGCAGCAGCGCGTACTGCTGGAAGACGATGCCCCGGTCGAGGCCCGGCCCGGTGACCGGCTTGCCATCGAGCAGGATCCGGCCGGACGTCGGGGTGGACAGTCCGCCGAGGAGGTCCAGGAGGGTGGACTTGCCGCAGCCGCTGGGGCCGACGACCACGAGGAACTCGCCGCTGCGGATCTCCAGGTCAATGCCGTCGAGGGCCGTGAAGTCCCCGAAGGTCTTGCGGACGCCCTCGAACACGATCTTCGCCATGGCCGTCGTCACCCCTTCCCGTTTCCGTTGAACTCGTTGGTGTAGAGGTCGGCCGCCTTCAGCTGGCCCTCCTTGATGTCGCCGCGCTCGGCGAGCCAGTCCAGCCAGACCTGGAACTCCTTGTCGGAGATCCGGCCGCCGGTCTCCGCGACGCCGTACGAACGCCAGTACTTGAGGGTGGCGGTGTCCTCGTTGCGGCCGCGCTTGGTGACGATCTCCGTCATCCGGGCGATGACCTGGTCGTGCGGGGTGGTGCGGGACCACTCGATGGCCTTGCCCACGCCGGTGACGAAGGTCCGGACGGTGTCGGGGTTCTCCTTGACGAAGCGCTTCGTCATCACGTAGCTGCCCGCGCTGAACGGGCCGAGCAGCTCGAAGTCGGTGAAGAGCGGGCGGAGCCCGCCGGCGGCGAGGGCCTTGTCGCGCAGCACCCCGCCGAGGACGCCGACCTCGATCTGCTTCTGCCGCAGGACCTGTTCGGTGTTGACCGGCGGGACGACCAGGGATTCGACCTTGGCCGCGTCCGCCTTCGACACCCCGTTGCGCTTCAGGTAGATCTCCAGCATGGCCTCGGAGTGCGCGCCCAGGGTGTTCATGCCGACCTTCTTGCCGATCAGGTCGCGGGCGGTCCGGATGAGGCTGTCCTCCAGCACGTAGTAGCCGCTGTAGGAGTGCTGGTCGGAGCCGTAGTAGGAGATGACCGAGGTGATCGGGGCCTTGCTGGCGGCCAGCTTGACCACGGCCCCGTTGAAGGCGCCGCCGAAGTGGATCTGGCCGGTGGCGGCGGACTGGATGTCCTGCGGGCCGCTGATGGTGTTGCCGATCCACTCCAGCTTGACGTCGCCGAGGTAGCCGAGGTCGGCGGCGAGTTCGGGGAGCGTGACGGCACCCACGCTCCCCTGGTACTTCAGGGCGGTGACCTGGCCGGCGGAGCCGGAGCCGGATCCGCCGCCGGCGGTGGCCGTGCCGCAGCTCACCGCGGCCGCCGAGATGCCGAGCAGGGTCAGGAACTGGCGCCGGGAGGTGGTGGTCGAGGTGAGTGCTGCGGGCATGACGGATCCTTGTCGTACGGGTCGCGGGCGAGGGGCGGGGACGGACCTACGGGGCGGCGGCGGTGACGATGGCGGGGGCGGTGGCGGTGGCGGGGGCGGTGAGCAGCGAGGGGGCGGCGGTCGGCACGGGGGCGGCACGCAGGGCGTCCGCGAACTCGTCGACGGCCTGGAGGAGGTCGAGTTCCGCCTCGGGCCGCAGCCGGTCGGGGCCGGAGCCCCGCTCGACGGTGGAGTCCAGGACGAACCGGCCGGCGGTGACGTGCCGGGCTCCGAGGGCGGCCAGCACGGGGCGCAGGGCGTAGTCGATGGTCAGGACGTGCGCGAGGCTGCCGCCGGTGGCGAGCGGCAGCACCGTCTTGCCGGCGAGGCCGTCCTGCGGGAGCAGGTCGAGGAAGGCCTTGAGCAGGCCGGTGTACGAGGCCTTGTAGACGGGGGTCGCGATGATCAGGCCGTCGGCCTCGGCGACGGCCTCGAGAGCGCGGCGGATCTCGGGCTCGCCGCGGCGGGCGGCGAGCAGGTCTGCGGCGGGGAGCTCGCGCACGGCCAGGGTGGCGGTCTCGAAGCCGACGTGGGCGTGGGTGAGGTGGCGCAGCGCGTGGTCGGCGACGACCGCGGTACGGGAGTGGGCGGAGGGGCTGCCGGTGAGGGCGAGCAGCTTGGGCACGGTGGCTCCTTGAGCGGCGTACGGACTCTGACGACGGCGGGTCAGGCGACTGAACCGGAGCCGGTGGCGGCGGAACCGGAACGGGTGGAGGCGCCGGACGGGATCCCGAAGGAGGGGTCCGGGACGGTCTCCGGGCTGATCAGGCGGGACGGGACCCCGTCGGGGCCGACCGGGACGTCGCCGTCGACGGTGACGCGGCGCAGCGTGCGCTCGTGGTCGTCGGAGTCGTCCACGCCGTAGTGCTGGGTGGCGCGGTTGTCCCAGATCGCGACGTCACCGGGCTGCCACTGCCAGCGGACGGTGTTCTCGGGACCCTCGATGTGGGCCTGGAAGAGGTCGAGCAGCGCGCGGCTGTCCCGGCCGGTGAGGCCCTGGATCCGCTGGACGAAGTTGCCGAGCAGCAGGGTGCGCTCGCCGGTCTCGGGGTGGACGCGGACCACGGGGTGCTCGGTGAGGAACGTGGTGGAGGTGAACACCTCGCGGTACTGGGCCAGGGCCTCGGGAAGGACGTCGGGCCGCAGGGCGGCGTAGTCGTACTCGTTGGAGTGCACCGCGCGCAGGCCGTCGGCGAGTGCGCGGAGCGGCTCGGGGAGGCCGGCGTAGGCGGTGGCCGTGTTGGCCCAGAGGGTGTCACCGCCGTACGGGGGGATGGTGACGGCCCGGAGGATGGAGAAGGCGGGGTAGGCGGGGACGAAGGTGACGTCGGTGTGCCACTGGTTGGCGCGGGCGCCGTGGTGGGAGTCGATGCCGAGGGCGTAACGGCCGTCCGCGGAGGGCACGGTGGGGTGCGCGACGGGTGCACCGAGCAGCTCGGCGAAGGCCTCGTGGGCGGCCTCGTCGAGGTGCCCCTGGCCGCGGAAGAAGACGACCTTGTGGGCGAGCAGGGCGGCCCGGATCCCGGCGACATCGGCGTCGCCCAGACCCCCGCCGAGCCGGACGCCGCCGATCTCGGCGCCGATACGCCCGCCGATCTTCGTGACGGTGAGCGTGGTGGCGGTGTGGGTGGCAGTGGCCATGGTGACTCCTCGGTAAGGCTGCGGGGGCTACTTCCGCAGCGGCAGAAACAGAGCGGTGCGGGGCTGTACGGATACGGCTCCGGAAGCCGTGCCGGCGCCGTGCGGGGCCGGTTCGGTACGGGTGCGGCCGCGACGGCGGGCGCGGGCTCGATACGGGTGCCGGGATCGACAGGGGGGATGCGAGGGCGGCGGGTTCGAAACGGGCGCGGGTTGGGGCAGTGCGGTACGGGTGATGCGTACGGGGCGGGCCCGGAGGCGTCGGACCGAGGTCGCGGAGGGCCCTCGGTCCCCCGCCCCGGGCGGATCCGCCCGTCGGCCGCGTCGAGGCTCGCAGACCGCCGGGCTCGTGACCCGGCCGACCTGTCGGCCGTGAACGGCCGGACCACCGGCCGGCGCCCGCCGACCACGCGGCCCGTGGGGCTCGGGGCCAGGACCGGCCAACCGCCGCTCCGGCCCCCGGACCGTAGGGCCGCGGTGCCCGGTCAGCCGGGCCTGCAACCCGCCGGACCGGCCCCTGGACCGCAGCCCGTCTCATGGTCATCGGACCAGCAGTTCGAGCAGCGGCCCGCGGACTCCACAGGCCATCAGGCCTTCGGGCTGGTGAGCCCTGTCAGCCTGGGGAACACAGGCCCGGGTCCCCGGGCCGGCGGAGCGCGCAGCCGTCCCGTCAGGCCTGCGGGCCACCGGACCGACCACGGGTGTCCGCTGCACGTCGCCGCCGCCCGGCCATGGGGCTGCGGCAGCCGGCCGGTCCGTTGCCGGTCCGTCCGTGCGGATCGCCGCCGCCACGCGGCGGTGCGATGCGCAGGTGCCGGGCTGCGGAAGATGTCAGGGGCGACAGGGGGCCGGACAGCGGCCCGGACACTGGCCCGGCGCGGTGCGGGGGCCGGGGGTGCGGAGCCGCGGGGCGAGGTGTTCGTTCGCGGTCATGTCCCGGAGCGTGTCAGTGCCCCGGACCTGGGTCAACCCACGTCCGCAGCCACCCCGCGCATGCCTCGCCGCCCCCCACGTCCACCCCGTACACCTGGTCCGACCTGCCCTTTCCCCCGTACGACGCCCCACTCGCCACCCCGCCCCGGCGGCCGAAAACCGTGGCCGGATTTCACGGTGCCGCAATCCGGCCGCCACGCGTTCGCCGGGATCGGCACCTGCCGCCCGGCGGAGGAGCCGCCTACCGTGCTGTTGCGCGAGCTGCCCGGGCCCGGCGGCGGCCGCCGGATGCCTGCGGGCGGCGCCCGCCGGCACCGCTCTCGGCGCCGCGACCGGACGCCGTGGCCGGACGCCGTGGCCGGACGCCGCAGCGGGCCGGACCCCTCCGCCGCGGCCGGCGGGCCGGGCCGCTCCGGCGCGGTAGCCGGCCGGGCCGCTCCGTCCCGCTGCCGGTGGCCCTCGCCGATCGGCAGCTGTGTGGGCGGGGCCGGGCGGCGTCCGTTCTGTCGGATGTCTGCAATCCGGCGGGCCTGGTCGTGACCGTGTCGGCGGGCTTCCTGCGCGAGGGGCGCTCGGAGGAGGTGCGGGGTGCCGCGCTGGAGGTCTCGCGCGTCTGCGACGGCTCCACACGGATCGCGGTCCCGCGCGCGGGTGCGGCCGGGCTGCCGGGGGCCGCCGCAACCGTGCTGCTCAGCCGGGTGTTCCCGGACCCGGCCGCACGCTCCGAGAGGGGGAGATCACACCCGCCGGTATGGTGCCACCTGAGCGCGCTCCCCTACATTCGAGCCATGACGGTCCTGCCTGACGACGGGCTCTCCCTGGCCGCCGAGTTCCCTGACGCGACGCATGAGCAGTGGCAGCGCCTTGTAGAAGGCGTACTGCGCAAGTCGGGCAAGGAAGCATCCGGCGAGGCCGCAGAAGATGCGCTGTCCACCCGACTCGAGGACGGGCTCACCACCCGCCCGCTGTACACCGCGCCGTCCGACGGGACGGTGCCCGACACCGGTTTCCCCGGCTTCGCCCCCTTCGTCCGCGGAGGCAGGCCGGAAGGCACCACCGCGAACGGCTGGGACGTGCGCCAGCGCCTCGCGGGCACCGATCCGCAGCGCCTGAACGAGGCGGCCCTCGCGGACCTGGAGAACGGGGTCACCTCCCTCTGGCTCACCGTGGGCCGCGGCGGCATCCCGGCCGACGGTCTCGCCCGGGCCCTGGACGGGGTCTACCTGGACCTCGCCCCGATCGCCCTGGACGCCGGAGCCGACTACGCGGGGGCCGCCCGCGCCCTGCTGGACCTGTTCGCCGAGCGTTCGGTGGCTCCGGAGGCCGTGCGGGCCTCCCTGGGTGCCGACCCGCTGGGCCACGAGGCCCGGACCGGCGAGGCGCTGGACCAGGCCGCCGCCGTCGAGCTGGCCCGGGAGGCCGCCGCCGGCCTGCCCGGGGTGCGGGCGCTGACCGTGGACGCCCTGCCCTACCACGAGGCCGGCGGCAGCGCCGCCGAGGAGCTGGGGCTCTCGCTGGCCACCGGCGTCGCCTACCTGCGCGCCCTCTCCGCAGGTGGGCTGAGCGTCGAAGCCGCTCTCGGTCAGCTGGAGTTCCGCTACGCCGCGACCGCGGACCAGTTCCTCACCATCGCCAAGTTCCGTGCCGCTCGCCGGCTGTGGGCCCGGATCGCCGAGGCCTCGGGGGCCCCGGAGGCGGGTGCCCAGTGCCAGCACGCCGTGACCTCGCCGGTGATGATGACCCGCCGCGACCCGTGGGTGAACATGCTGCGCACCACCGTGGCCTGCATGGCCGCGGGCGTGGGCGGGGCCGACTCGGTCACCGTGCTCCCCTTCGACAACGAACTGGGCCTGCCGGACGCCTTCGCGCGCCGCATCGCCCGCAACACCTCCACGATCCTGCTGGAGGAATCGCACCTGGCCCGGGTGATCGACCCGGCCGGCGGTTCGTACTACGTCGAGCGCCTCACCGACGAACTCGCCCACGCCGCCTGGGAGTTCTTCCGGACGGTGGAGAAGGCCGGCGGCATGGCCGCCGCCCTGCGCTCCGGCCTGGTCACCGAACGCCTCGCCGCCACCTGGGCGGAGCGCTCCAAGAAGCTGGCCAGGCGGCGCGAGCCGATCACCGGGGTCAGCGAGTTCCCGCTGCTGTCGGAGAAGCCGGTCGTCCGCGAGCCGGCGCCCGCGGCTCCCACGGGCGGCCTGCCGCGCGTCCGGCGCGACGAGGCGTACGAGGCCCTGCGCGCCCGCAGCGACGCGCACCTGGCGGCGACCGGCGCCCGGCCGAGGATCTTCCTCGCCGCGCTGGGCCCGGCGGCCGCGCACACCGCGCGTGCCACCTTCGCCTCGAACCTGTTCCAGGCGGGCGGGATCGAGTCCGTGCACGACCCGGTGTCGGTGAACGCGGAGACGGCCGCCGAGGCGTACGCCGCGAGCGGCGCCGACGGCATGGCCGTGCTCTGCTCCAGCGACGCCCTGTACGAGGAGCAGGCCGCGGCGGTGGCCGGAGCGCTGCGCGCCGCAGGCGCCACGACCGTCTTCCTCGCCGGCCGGCCGGGCACCGCAGAGGCTTCCGTGGACGAGTACGTCTTCGCCGGCTGTGACGCCGTCGCCGTGCTGTCCTCCGTACTCGACCGGATGGGAGTGCCCGCATGAGCATCCCCGATTTCTCCGAGCTGGCGCTCGGTCCCACCGCCGCCGCCGGGGTCTCGGAGGAGCAGTGGCGCTCCTCGGTGAAGGAGTCCACCGGCACCGCGGCCGCCGACCTGCTGTGGGAGACGCCCGAGGGCATCGGCGTCAAGCCGCTCTACACCGGGCGGGACGTGGAGGGTCTGGACTTCCTGCGCACGTACCCGGGCGTGGCCCCGTACCTGCGCGGCCCGTACCCGACGATGTACGTCAACCAGCCCTGGACGATCCGGCAGTACGCCGGCTTCTCCACGGCCGAGGAGTCGAACGCCTTCTACCGCCGCAACCTGGCGTCCGGTCAGAAGGGCCTGTCGGTGGCCTTCGACCTGCCCACGCACCGCGGCTACGACAGCGACCACCCGCGCGTGACCGGTGACGTCGGCATGGCGGGCGTGGCGATCGACTCGATCTACGACATGCGGCAGCTGTTCGACGGAATCCCGCTGGACAAGATGTCGGTGTCGATGACGATGAACGGCGCGGTGCTGCCCGTCCTCGCGCTGTACATCGTGGCGGCGGAGGAGCAGGGGGTCTCCCCCGACAAGCTCGCCGGGACCATCCAGAACGACATCCTCAAGGAGTTCATGGTCCGCAACACCTACATCTACCCGCCGAAGCCCTCGATGCGGATCATCTCCGACATCTTCGCGTTCACCTCGCAGAAGATGCCGCGGTACAACTCGATCTCCATCTCCGGCTACCACATCCAGGAGGCCGGTGCCACGGCCGACCTGGAGCTGGCGTACACCCTCGCGGACGGCGTGGAGTACCTGCGGGCGGGGCAGGCGGTGGGGCTGGACGTGGACGCGTTCGCGCCGCGCCTGTCGTTCTTCTGGGCGATCGGCATGAACTTCTTCATGGAGGTCGCGAAGCTGCGCGCGGCCCGCCTGCTGTGGGCGAAGCTGGTGAAGCAGTTCGACCCGAAGAACGCCAAGTCGCTGTCGCTGCGCACGCATTCGCAGACCTCGGGCTGGTCGCTGACGGCGCAGGACGTCTTCAACAACGTGACGCGTACCTGCATCGAGGCGATGGCGGCGACCCAGGGGCACACCCAGTCGCTGCACACCAACGCCCTCGACGAGGCGCTCGCGCTGCCGACGGACTTCTCGGCGCGCATCGCCCGCAACACCCAGCTGCTGCTGCAGCAGGAGTCGGGGACCTGCCGGTCGATCGACCCGTGGGGCGGCAGCGCGTACGTGGAGAAGCTGACGTACGACCTGGCGCGGCGGGCCTGGCAGCACATCGAGGAGGTCGAGGCGGCCGGCGGCATGGCGCAGGCCATCGACGCGGGCATCCCGAAGCTGCGGGTGGAGGAGGCCGCGGCGCGCACGCAGGCGCGGATCGACTCGGGCCGGCAGCCGGTGATCGGCGTCAACAAGTACCGCGTGGAGAACGACGAGGCGATCGACGTCCTCAAGGTCGACAACTCCTCGGTGCGCAGCCAGCAGATCGCCAAGCTGCGGCGGCTGCGCGAGGAGCGCGACGAGGCGGTCACCCAGGACACGCTGCGGGCGCTGACGAACGCGGCGGAGCGCGGCGACGGCAACCTGCTGGCCCTGGCGGTGGACGCGGCGCGCGCCAAGGCGACCGTGGGTGAGATCTCTGACGCACTGGAGAAGGTGTACGGGCGGCACGCGAGCCAGATCCGTACGATCGCGGGGGTGTACCGCAACGAAGCAGGCGAGTCCCCGTCCGTGGAGCGCACCCGTGCGCTGGTGGACCGGTTCGAGGAGGCGGAGGGACGTCGCCCGCGCATCCTGGTGGCCAAGATGGGCCAGGACGGGCACGACCGCGGCCAGAAGGTGATCGCGACCGCCTTCGCGGACCTGGGCTTCGACGTGGACGTCGGCCCGCTGTTCCAGACCCCGGCGGAGGTGGCCCGGCAGGCCGTCGAGGCGGACGTCCACGTGGTGGGCGTGTCGTCGCTGGCGGCCGGCCACCTGACCCTCGTACCGGCACTGCGCGAGCAGCTGGCGGAGGAGGGCCGCGAGGACATCATGATCGTCGTGGGTGGGGTGATCCCGCCCGCCGATGTCCCGACGCTGCTGGAGATGGGCGCGACCGCGGTGTTCCCGCCCGGAACGGTCATCCCGGACGCGGCCCACGACCTGGTGACGCGGCTGGCCGCGGACCTGGGCCACGAGCTGTAGGCGGGCGCCGGTGCCGAGGATCGACATCGAGGCGTACGCGAAGGGGGTGCTCGACGGGAAGCGCGCGTTCATCGCGCGGGCGATCACCCTCGTCGAGTCCACCCTGCCCGCTCACCGGGCGCTCGCGCAGAACCTGTTGACGGAGCTGCTGCCGCACGCGGGCCGGGCTCGCCGGATCGGCATCAGCGGGGTGCCGGGGGTGGGCAAGTCCACCTTCATCGATGCCTTCGGCACCATGCTGACCGGGCTCGGCCACCGGGTCGCGGTGCTCGCGGTGGACCCGTCGTCGACGCGTACGGGCGGCTCCATCCTGGGTGACAAGACCCGGATGGAGCGGCTGTCGGTGGATCCGGCGGCGTTCGTGCGGCCGTCGCCGTCGGCGGGCACGCTGGGCGGGGTCGCCAAGGCCACGCGCGAGTCGATGATCGTGATGGAGGCGGCGGGCTACGACGTGGTCCTCGTCGAGACGGTCGGCGTGGGCCAGTCGGAGACCACGGTGGCGGGGATGGTCGACTCCTTCCTGCTGCTGTCCCTGGCCCGTACGGGCGACCAGCTGCAGGGCATCAAGAAGGGCGTCCTGGAGCTGGCCGACGTGCTGGCGGTGAACAAGGCGGACGGCCCGCACGAGCGCGACGCGAAGGCCGCCGCCCGCGAACTGTCGGGCGCGCTGCGGCTGATGCACCCGGTGGACGCGGCCTGGACGCCGCCGGTCCTGACGTGCAGCGCCCGGGAGTCGGCGGGCCTGGACGAGGTGTGGAACCGCCTGGAGCAGCATCGGACCCTGCTGGAGGCGGGCGGCCGGCTGGCGGCGAAGCGGGCGGCGCAGCAGGTGGAGTGGACCTGGTCGATGGTCCGCGACGAGCTGCTGGAGCGGCTGCGCGCGGACCCGGCCGTACGGGAACTCGCGCCGGACCTGGAGGCGGCGGTACGGGCAGGCTCGGTCACCCCGACCTCGGCGGCGGACCGCATCCTGTCGGCCTTCGGCGGCTGACCCCGGCCGCGGGCCGCCATCGCGGGCCACGCGCCGGCCGCGGGGGCCGCGGGACGAAAGGGCCGTGCCCCTGGGCCCGGACCTGTGTCCGGGGGCCAGGGGCACGCTCACGCCGTCACGCGGTCAGGCCTCGACGAGTACCGGGCCGGCCGGAGTCAGGGACTCGCGGAGGATGCGGGCCTGTTCCGCCGTGTCGTCGGTGGCGAGGAGGGCGGAGAGGACCGCGATACGAGCCTGGCCGGCGCGGAGGGTGCCCGTGGGGACGGCGCCGGCCGCGACGAGGTCCACCGCGCCGCCGTGGGTGTAGATCTCGGTGACCGGTCCGGCCATGACGCGGGTGGTCAGGGCGACCAGCACGCCGCCGGCCACGGCCGCGCGGACCGCTTCCACGATCTCGGGGGTGGCGTTGCCCGCGCCGGTCCCGATGAGGACGATGCCGCGGGCGCCGGCCTCGACGGCGGCGTTCAGGAGCACCGGGTCGGCGTCGGCGTGGTGCATCACCACGTCGACGCGGGGCGGGAGCTCGGGCATCGCGGGGAGCGGGAGCGCGGCGGGGCGCCGGGGGGTGCGCAGGAGGGTGACCTTGCCGAAGCCGACCTTGCCGAGCAGCTCCGTGGAGGGGTCCGCGAACGCGTCCAGGTCCACGGCCTGCGTCTTCACGGTGCCGCGGGCGGCGTGCACGCGTCCGGCGAAGGCGATCAGGACGCCGAGGCCGCGGGTGGTGGCGGCGGTGAGCAGCGCGTCGTAGAGGTTGCCCGGTCCGTCGCCGTCGGCGGTGCCCATGGGCCGCTGCGAGCCGGTGAAGACCACGGGGCGGGGGTCGTGGTGGTGGAGGTCGACGAGGAACGCCGACTCCTCCAGGGTGTCGGTGCCGTGGGTGACGACGATGCCGTCGACGCCGGGGTCGGCGAGCACCTCGTGCACGGTACGCAGGAGGGTGAGCTGGTGGGCCGTGGTGAGCCGGGGGCTGTTCACACTGAACAGGTCGACGACCTCGACGGTCATGTCCTCCGGCAGCGGCGCCGTGGCGATGACCTCGTTCCCGTCGGCGTCCGCGGCGAAGCCGGAGCCCTGCCAGCGGCTGGCTATCGTGCCGCCGGTGCTGATGACGACGATCCGTCCCATGCTGCGTGGCCGCCCTTCACTCGTACATATGTACTCAAAGCAGCAATGATAGAGCGATCTGCGCGCAATAGGCTTGCGCCTTCCGCCCGGGTGGGCGGGAAAGCATGGGTGATAATTGCGCCATGGACGCCATTGACCGCGATATCTTGCGCGAGCTCCAGGCCGACGGACGGCTGAGCAACCAGGAGCTGGCCCAGCGGGTGGGGCTGACGCCGTCGCCCTGTATGCGCCGGGTGCGCCAGCTGGAGCAGGACGGCGTGATCCAGGGCTACCGCGCCGTGATCGACCCGGAGGCCGTCGAGCGCGGCTTCGAGGTGCTGGTCTCGGTCGAGGTGCGCCGTGACCGGGCCGCGGTCGAGGCCTTCGAGGCCGCCCTCCAGGACATCCCGGACGTGATCGAGGCGTACCGGCTCTTCGGGAGCCCGGGCTGCCTGCTGCGGATCGCCGTCGCGGACCTGCGTGCGTACGAGCGGCTGTGGATCGAGAAGCTGACCGCCCTCACCGGTATCACCGAGGTCAACTCGCAGATCATCATGAAGCGCATCAAGGAGCCGACCGGCCTGCCGGTGGACCGCTGACCCGTACGGGCCGAATGGGCGGCGGGAATTCAAAAACATCCGAGCGAACGCATAAGAATTCACAACCCCCGGTGTGCGGCCCGCGATACGGCTGTGATGCTGTCCCGTCGACGGGGACCGCACCACAGCCGTTTCCCGCATTACCCGAGGCCGATTCCCGGCGGACGCCGCATCGGAAAGCGGGCCCGGCCCACCGAGGAGGGCGGGAGGGTCAGACGGCCGGCGCCGGACGCAGTTCCAGCGTGCAGCACTTGGCGCTGCCGCCGGCCTTGAGCAGCTCGGACAGATCGACACCGATCGGCTCGAACCCGCGCTCCGCGAGCCGGCCGGCCAGCCCCCGCGCCTGCTCGGGCAGGACCACGTGCAGGCCGTCGGAGACGGCGTTCAGCCCGAACGCCACCGCGTCGGCCTCCTCGGCCAGGACCGCGCCCGGGAACCGGTCCGCGAGCACCTCGCGGCTCTCCGGGGAGAACGCCGCCGGGTAGTACATGATCTCGTCGCGGTCGAGGACCGCCAGCGCGGTGTCGAGGTGGTAGAACCGCGGGTCGACCAGCGTCAGCCCGAGGATCGCCCGCCCGAAGAACTCCTCCGCCTCCTGCTGCGCGCGCGGGTCGCTGCGGAACCCGCTGCCCGCCAGGAGCGTGTCGCCGGCGAGCAGGAAGTCACCCTCGCCCTCGTTGACGTACTCCGCCTGACGGACCTCTCCCCAGCCCCGCTCCGCGAACCAGTCCAGGTACGCCGGGGACTCCCCCGCCCGGTACTCGTGCCGGAAGCGGGCGACGAGCACCCGCCCGTCCAGCACGGTCGCCCCGTTGGCCGCGAACACCATGTCCGGCAGGTCGGGCACCGGCTCGATGAGGTCGATCCGGTGCCCCAGCTCGACGAACAGGTCGTGCAGCCGCTTCCACTGGGAAAGGCTGGTTTCCGTCACCGTGGGCTGCGTGGGATCCATCCATGGATTGATCGAATACCGTACGTCGAAGTAATGCGGACGGCACATCAGATAATGCCGCGGCCTTGCCGTTCGCCCAGATCTGCTCATGGTTTCCCTCGATGCGGAGATGGTTCACGGATACCTCGCGCCACGATATCCAGGCCGTCGCCACACTCGACAGGATCGGGTGAACAGGTGGCCAATTTCCGCTTTCAGGCATGGTTTCTTTCAGGGCATGGCGTCCAGCACGGCGTCCAGAGTGAGCTTCCACATCGGCTCGGCTCCGGTCCCGAACGCCGCGGCGAGCGCGTATCCGACGGCCGCCTCGTACGCCTCCGGCTGCCCGCCCTCCCACTCGGCGCTCACCCGCCCGTCCCCGGTCGACACGAACATCCCGAGTTCCACGCCGTCGCGGGACAGCCGGCTGCCGTCGAGCGAGACCGGCACGAACCGCAGGCTTCCGACGTCGACCCGGTAGGACGTACGGGTCAGGAACCCCTTGGCGGGCCGCAACTCCGTCTCCACGCCCCCGACGTGCATCAGCAGGTGTTCGGGGTCCCTGGTCCCGATCGGCACCTGGCTGTCCACCTCCGCCCCGTCGGTCCGCCGCACCTCGACCCGCGGTACCCCGTCCCCGTCCACGACGAGGGTCCCCGCCTCGTGGTCGAGTTCGACGGTGACCGTCCCGAACTGCGGATCCTCTGCGGGCGGGTACGCGTACGACTCCATCGCCTGTTCCTTGCTCTCCTGTACTGGGAGGACCATTGTCGGGGATCACCGAGCCACAAGATCAACATCTCTCGGCGGAAGGCCTGGCCTCCGGGCCGGTGTCCTCCCCCATGGTCCACCGGACGCCGGGCCGCTGGCGGGCCAGGCGCCGGCCGCCGGCCGCCGTCCGCCGCCCTGTGGAACTCCCGGTTGTACGGGCCTGCCATCGCGTACGGGGCGCGGCCTGCCCCCTCGCCCGTGGCGGCCCGCCCGGCTTCCCGGCCGCCTTCCCGACTTCTTTGACGCAGCCCGCTTCCACGGCTGTACTGCTGGCAGAGCTTGTTCCGGCCGGCGCGGCCCGGCCGGAGACCGACAGGAGGACCGGGTGGAACCGACACTGCTCCTCGCCACCGTCGTCCTCGCCGCCCTGGTGATCCGGGCGGCGGTCGAAGAGCTGAGGGAACCGGGCCGGGGCCGGGCCCGGTGGGCGTTCCTCAAGGACCGGCGGGCCCTGGCGGCCGGTGCGGTCGTCACGGTCGCGCTCGGCTCCCTGGGCTGGCTGCTCGGCGGCGGCCAGGGCCTGGTCTGGGCGTGCCTGGCCGGCGTCCTGGCCGCGTACGCCACGAATTCGCGCGGGCGCGACACGTAGCGGATGTCGTGCCGATCAGGCCGGGCTCAGCCGGAGGAGCTCGCGGGCCGGCCGAGCAGACGGGCCCCGATCGCCGCGGTCCGCAGGGTGCAGCGGTGCCGCCGGCCGGCCGGGTCGTGCCGGGTGAGGGTCGGATGCGCTGGAGCCGGTACGTCAGCGCGCGCACGCTGAGGCAGAGCAGCCGGGCGGCCTCGGTGGCCACCAGGATGTGCCGGTTCCCGAAGCGTGCGGCACGCTCTGCCGGCTTGCCGAGATCGCTGCGCCCGTCGACAGGGCCGAGGGTGTCACGGCACGCAGGTCCCAGCCGCGCCGGTGCGCGGCCTCATCGCCGGGGGGCCGGCGGGCCGGTGACGCTGCCCAGCCACAGCAGGTCGCGGGCCCGGGTCATGGCCACGAAGAGCCGGCTGCGCACGAGTTCCGCACGCTCCCGCGCCGTGTCGGTCTCCGGCGCCGTGTCCGTGAGCGCGGTGTCGTACCGGGGCAGGAAGACATTCTTGAACTCCAGTCCCTTCGCCCGGGGATAGGTGCCCAGCTTGACGGCGTCGACGGGGTTGCCGTCGTACTGCTCCAGCGGGCGCACCGGGATCTCGGCCCGTGCGAGCAGCCGCTGGTAGTGGCCGAGGGCCCGTCTGGAGGGGCACAGCAGGGCGGTGTCGGCGAGCGCGCCGTCGGGCAGCACCCGCAGGGCGCCCACCAGCTCCCGGTCGTGGGCCTCCGCCGTGGGCTCGGCGACGCGTACGACGTCCCCGTCGTGGTAGGTGAGATCGACGTCGCGGCGGCCCGGCGTGGGCACTCCGTCGATGTCCTCGAACACGTCGTCGGCGACGAGGGCGAGGGCGGCGTCCAGGATCTGCCTGCTGTTGCGGTAGTTGGTGCGCAGCACCTGCCCGCGGTCGCCGCGGATGTCGATGCCGGCGTCGGTAAGGCGGAAGCCGCCTGGGTACACAGTCTGCTGGCCGTCGCCGACGAGCAGCAGACCGTTGGGGGCATCGCCGACGAGCGCGTGCAGGAGCCGCACCCCGACCAGCGTCAGGTCCTGGACCTCGTCCACGACGACGGCGGCGTACGGGGGCGGTCCGCCTTCCTGCGACGCCTGCGCGAGGGCCATGGACAGCACGTCGTTGAAATCGTGCACGCCGCGCTCATGACGCCGCGCCTCGTACTCCTCGTACAGCTCCCACACGGCCTGCCGCTGCGTACGGTGCAGGCTCGCCCTCCGCCGTCGCCTCGGGACGACCGCGTAGTCCTCGAACCGCGTCAGGCCGCGCCCCTTGATGACGTGGTCGATCTCCTCATGCCAGTACCCAGGCCCCGGGTCGATCCGGACCAGCAGGCTCTCCCGCCCGACGTGCGTCCAGGCGCGGCTGAAGGCGGTCTCGGCCTTGTCCCCGTTCAACCGCACCGGTACGCCCCGCTCCTGCAGGAACTCCTGGGCCCAGGAGTGCAGGCTGCGGAAGTCCACCCGGTCGGCGACGGCGGGGGCCATGGTCCGCAGGAAGGTGCTCTGCACGCGGGGCAGGTTGTTGGCGAAGGTGACGTACAGGATGCGGCCCGTGGTCCGCCTGGCCAGGTGGGCCGCGCGGTGCAGCGCGACGACGGTCTTGCCGGTGCCCGCCGGTCCGCTGATGCGTGCCGGTCCGGACCAGTTGCGGCGTACGAGCGCCACCTGGTCCGGGTGCAGAAAGGTCATCCACTGCTCGATCGGCGCCCGCCGCGCCCCTTCCAGGGCCGCGTCCCGCAGCCCGTCCAGATCGAACAGCCCGTCGGAACCCGGGTGGAGCGACGGAGCGGCTCCCTGCTGGAGCGCGAGCCCTTCTTTGCCGGGGAGGACCCGCTCCAGATGGTCGGCGATCGCCCGAACGGACTCGGCCCGCAGCCGGCGCGGCTGCGCCAGCAGCACCCGCCCGACCTCCTGTTCGCCGAGCACCCGTATCCGTCCGTGC
This sequence comes from Streptomyces yangpuensis, assembly GCF_001005295.1. Classification (GTDB taxonomy): domain Bacteria; phylum Actinomycetota; class Actinomycetes; order Streptomycetales; family Streptomycetaceae; genus Streptomyces; species Streptomyces yangpuensis. The sequence goes on from NZ_LBMK01000006.1 coordinate 182,385, forward strand.
CCGTGGTCAGGGCCCTGCCCGGCCGCCACCATGACGGGCTGCACCGCCACCGGCGACATCCCGAGCGACGCGACGGCACTCTCGGTGACCCTGGTCGCCGCGAGCAGCCCGGCCGCACCCCCGTCCCCGGCGCCGACCCCGGCCCCCGGCCCGACGCCGACGACGAACACCCCGCCGGGTCCGACCAGCACCACGTCCCCGCGGCCGACGAGCAACCGCCACCCGCGGGCGGTCAGCACCAGCAACTGCGCGAGGACCCGCCGCTCCCCTTCCCCGGCCGCCCCTCGCCGCTCCCGCACCTGCCGCCGGGCGGCCTCCCACTGCTCACGCAGCAACCGCTCCTGCCGCCGCGCCTCCTGCGACAACCCAGCCCCCATGCCAAGCCCCCTCACACAAGGAGTGACGATCATAGGACGCAAAGCCACCACCCGGGCAGACCGCGTACCCGCTGTCTCACATCACCGCCACCACCGCGGCCTGAAGAGCGACGAGACCGGCATGTACGGCGAATACCGCACCCGGCGGCTCGTGCTCACCCCGTACGAACGGATGGCCGCGGCCGGTTGAGCCCGGAGCAGCCCCTCGTGGACGGCGAGACCTACGTCTCGATTCGTACCCCGCGCCGGCCACGGCCACGGCACGATGGAGCCGCTCAGCGATCCGAGACGTGCGGGCCGCGCGGCTCGGCGCCCGCCCCGGAGGGTGAGCCAGGACCACCGGCCCATGCACCGTGGACAGTGCCGTCCGCTCCGACGCAATGCCGCCCTCCGGACAGGTGTCGCACCTGTCGGAGGACGGCAGTCCCTTGCGGACAGCACGCCGGCTCGGACGTCAGACGTTCGTCCGCACCGGTGCCGGGGTCAGGAGGGGTCGCCGTACTGGAGGCCCCGGCCGTTGGTGCCCACGTAGACGCGGCCGTAGGTGTCGGGGTCGCCGGTGATGACGCCGACGCCGCCGATGCTGCCCCACTGGTGGGCGTCGTCGTTGACGCGGAGCCAGGTGGCGCCCTTGTCGGTGGACCGGAAGACGCCGGTGACGTCCTTGACGGTGCCGATCAGGTACAGGGCCTGGTAGGAGGCGCCGGGTGCGGCCTTGCCGAAGCCGAGGGCGGAGGCGGACTTCACCGTGGTGAGCGCGGTGAAGGTGCGGCCGCCGTCGGTGGAGTGCAGCAGCCCCTGGCCACCGTCGGCGATCCAGAGGTCTCCGGCGATGCCGGGGACGGCCGTGAGCCGGCCGGAGGGCAGGCTGGAGGCGCGGGCGGTGAAGGTCGCGCCGCCGTCCGTACTGGCGTAGAGCGTGCCGCCGCTCAGCGAGTAGAAGGTCCTGGCCGAGGAACGGTCGGCGACGACCACGGCGTCGGTGCCCAGGCCGCTGACCTTCGACCAGGTCGCCCCCTTGTCGGTCGAGCGGTACGGGACCTGGCCGGCCTGGGTCCAGACGATGGTCGAGCCGTCGGCCGCGAGCGCGACGCGGCCGTCCTGGGCACCGGCCACCGGCTCGGCTCTGAAGCCGTTCCAGCTGATGCCGCCGTCGGTGGAGTAGGCGCCGTCCTGCGCCCCGCCGCGGCCGACGCGGACCATCATCGATGGGTTGGACTGGGCGAAGTCGATGTCGGTGCTGTTGGTCATCACCGGATTGCCCAGCCGCCCGGCCGGGACCTTGGTCAGGTCGTCGTGGCGGAAACCGCCCTGGTCGCCCATGGCGGTGACGACAGCGGCGCCGCCGGGCGGGGCGATCGCGTCCATCAGCGCGGTCTCCTCCAGCCCTCGCGCCCCCGCGGCCCAGTGGCTGGTGCCGCCGCTGTCGGTGACGTTGGCGTCCTTGCTGCGCCAGATGCCGTTGCCGGTGCCGTACAGCACGTGCCCGGAGTCGAAGGGGTCGATGGCCAGGGCGGTCATCCAGTGCCCGGTGTGGGTGCCGATGTAGGGAGCGCCGGAGGCGTCCCGCACCGACTTGTCCGCCAGCGCTTTCCAGGTCGTGCCGCCGTCCGTGGAGCGGTAGATCTCGTCCTCGGGCCACCAGCGGTCGAGGGTGGTGACCATCACCGTGGACGGCTGGCGCGGGTCGACGGCCAGGCCGGAGAACCCGTAGCCGCCCTGGGACGGGGAGACGTTCTTCCACGTTCCGCCGGCCGGTGCGTACTTCCAGACCGATCCCGCCGTCACGCCGTTGGGTCCGAGGGCGTTGGTGTACGTCAGGTACAGCGAGCCGTCGCCGGAGAGCACGCCGTGCTGCGGCAACTGGCCCGTGGGCTGCCCGGGGACCGCCTGCCAGGTGCTGCCGCCGTCGGTGGAACGGTACAGGGAGGTGGACTTGTCGGCGACGCCGGCGTAGACCGTGTTGCTGCCTGCCGGGCCGTACGTCACGAAGGAGATGCCCGCGCCGCTGCCCGCCCCGTCCTTGACCGGGAACGAGGAGACCTGCCGCCACGTCGCACCGCTGTCCGTGCTGCGCCACAGGCCGTTCTTGCGGGTGCCGAGCAACAGGTTGCGGTTGTCCGAGGGGTCGACCACCAGCCGTTCGCCTGCCCCGCGGCCGTCCTCGTTGGCGCCCAGCTTGAAGGGGAGGTCGGTGCGCTGGAAGGTGCGGCCCCGGTCCGTGGAGCGCAGGATCGCGCCGTTGCCGGCCCAGTCGTTGGTGTAGGTGCCGGTGGCCAGGTAGAGCCGGCCGGGGTCGACGGGGTCGGTGGCCAGCGCGTCGATGCCCAGCAGGTTCCAGTCCTTCTCTCCGAGCCAGTCGGTCAGCGGGATCCACTGCTCGGCTGCGGCGTCCCAGCGGTAGGCGCCGCCCATGTCGGTGCGCGCGTACAGCAGCCCCTTCTCCCGGGGGTTGAACACCAGCCCGGTGACATACCCCCCGCCCACCACCTGGGCGTTCTTCCACGCGTACGGTCCGGTCCCGGTGGCCGGCGCCTCGGCCGTCTTCACCAGCTTCCACTGCTGGTTGGTTCTGCCATGGCCGCCGTACTGGATGACCGCCGCGCCGTCGGCCGTGGAGGCTCCGGAGACGTCCAGGACCTGGCCGGTCCCGCGGGAGGTGAGGGTGACGGCGTCGGAACCGCTCACGTCGTCGATCCGCCACTCCTGGGAGGCGGAAGAGCTGTCGGTCTGCTGCTCGGCGGCAGCCGCCTGCGCGGTCGAATCGCCCGCTATGCCGAGCACTTTGCCGCTGTTGCGGTTCACCAGCTCGTAGTAGCCGTCGCCGGTGGACCGCAGCCGCCACTGCTGGTTGGCCGTGTTCTGGTCGGTCCACTGCTGGATGCGGGTGCCGTCGGCGGTGGAGAAGGCGTTGACGTCCAGCACCTTGCCGCTGCGCACCGAGACCAGCTTGTAGTAGGCCTTGTCGTCGACCGTCGCGGCCTGCGAGTCGTCCTGCACGAACAGGAGGTACGGCACGACGGTGGCGGGCACACCGAGCAGCAGAGCGGTGGCGGTGCTGCGACGGCGGTGACGTCCGCGGCGCCCGGCGTTGGTGGGGTTGTTCATGGGGGTGTTTCTCCTTGTGCAACCGTGGATCGGGCAGGTCAGCGCTGCAGGGTGAGGACGCCCGGCCGGTACGGCAGCTGGTCGTAGGGTCCGCCCGCGGTGGGGGACTTGCCCTGGTACAGGAACTGCAGGTTGCAGGGGTCGATGGTCATGGTCTGGTCGGGGTTGGTGCGGATCAGGTCACCGTGGCTGATGTCGTCGGTCCAGGTGGCGCCGCTGTTGGCCTTGCCCGCGAAGGGGTTGCTTTCGCTGTCGGCCTGCGGGGTCCACGCACCGCTCAGGCTGGAGGCCGTGAACGAGCGGAAGTAGCGCCGCTCGTTCACACCCCGAGCCTCGACGATCATGAGGTACTGGTTCTGGCCCTGGACCTTGTAGACCTGCGGTGCCTCGAAGAGGTTCTTCTCCGTGTCGCTCATGACCGTCGTGTACGACGAGCCGAAGTTGCCCGGGAAGTTCCCGATCGGCATGCTCGCGCGGTAGATCTTGCCGTTGTCACCGGCGAAGAACAGGTACATGTTCTTCTCGTCGGCGATCAGGGTCTGGTCGATCGGTCCGGTGCCCGATTCGGTGCGGGGGATGCTGCCGGTGAACAGCGGCTGCGGCGCGGACCAGCCGTTGGGGTTGGAGGGGTCGCTCGACGTGCGGTAGCTGAAGGGCGAGGCACCCCACTGGTACGCCAGCACCCAGATCTTCTTGGGCGCGAAGTAGAACAGGGTGGGCGCCACCGCGTTCTGGCTCATCCGGATCTGCCCGGCCGACGCCATGTCCGGCCAGTTCGTGAAGGGGCTGAACGCCATCGAGCCGTACGAGGTTCCCGCCGCGCTCGACGCGTAGACCAGGTGCTTGCCGCCCAGCACCACGTGGGTGAAGTCCTTCACCGCGGCCCATCCGTTCGACGGCTGTGCGAGGGGACCCGTCGAGCTCCACTTGTACGTCGCCGGGAGATCACACGTGCCGCTGCCCGTCCCGGACGGGGCGGTCCGGGTCCACTTCTGGTTGTTGACGGCCGCGCAGGCGTACAGCTGGATCGTGGTGCCGTTCGCGGTGGCGGCGCCGACGGCGTCGAGGCACAGCCCGGACTGGACGCCGGTGACCGAGCCGTTGGGGTTGATCTTCCACTGCTGGTTGGCGCCGCCGTTGCAGTCCCAGACGATCACGGGGGTGCCGTTGGTGGTGCCCTTGCTCTTGGCGTCCAGGCACTTGTTGCCGTGCACCTTCAGTTGCTTGGCGGCGGTGTAGGTCCAGCGCTGGCCCGCCTGTCCACTGCAGTCCCACAGGTGTGCCCGGGTGCCGTTGGCGGTGGCGGAGCCGGGGATGTCGAGACAGCGGCCGGAGGCAACGCCCTTGATCTCCCCCGTACCGTCGGTCGGTTTGCCCGGGGTGGTACCGGAGCCGGACTGGAGAGCGCTCACAACGGCGGTGTACGCGGGCTTGGGCTTGCCGCCGCTGTCGAACAACAGCGGGCTTTCGCCGCTGCGCCAGGAGTCGCTGTCACGGACACCCCACACCGTGATGCCGGTGCACCGGGCCACGGACAGGCAGCTGCTGACCGTGTTCGCGTAGTGGATGGGCGATGCCTGGGCGATGTCCAGCTCGGTGATCTGGACGTCGACGCCCAGGGCGGCGAAGCCGGCCAAGGTGTTCTTGAAGTTCGCCGGCGGGCCGCCCGCCCCGAAGTGGCTCTGGAACCCGACGCAGTCGATCGGCACGCCACGGGACTTGAAGTCCTTGACCATGCGGTAGACGCCCTGGGTCTTGGCGTCCGACCAGTTCTCGATGTTGTAGTCGTTGTAGCAGAGCTTGGCCGACGGGTCGGCCGCGCGGGCGGTGCGGAACGCCTCCTCGATGAAGCCGTCGCCCAGCACCTCCTTGAAGACCGAGCTGCGCAGTCGGCCGCTGCCGCCGTCGGCGAACGCCTCGTTGACCACGTCCCAGGCGTAGATCTTGCCCTTGTGGTGGGTCATCTGGGTGGTGATGTGATGGTTCATCACACCGCGCAGCGTCTGCGCGTCGCGGATGGAGCCGACCCAGGCGGGAAGTTGCGAGTGCCAGACCGTGGTGTGGCCGCGCACGCGCTGGCCGCGTGCCAGGGCACGATCGACGATCCGGTCCGCGGGGCCGAAGTTGAAATTGCCGCGGGACGGTTCGACGGTGTCCCACTTCATCTCGTTCTCCGGGGTGATCATGTTGAACTCCCGGTCCGCGATCGCGGTGTACGCGGAGTCGCCGAGCCTGCCGGCGGCCACGGCCGTGCCGAAGTACCTGCCCGAGGGACCGGCCTGGGTCCCCAGGCCCGCGGCTCCGGCGGAGCTGGGGAGGAGCGTCACGGCGCCGGCCACCAGCGCCGTGGCCGACAGTCCTGCCGCCCATGTCCGGCGACCCCGGCGGAGCCGGTGCAGGCCCTTCATGATTCTGCTCCGGGGTCCTGCGTACCGGTCGTTCCGGGTTCGTGGGTGTGTTGCGTCATGTGAGGGGCTCTCTTCAGGGGATACGTCGGTGAGGGAGGTCGGGACCCTGCCGCGTCGGCACGTCATGACGGCGGCGGGAAAGACACCCCTGAAGTGGAGGCTTGTGGGCACGCGGTCTCGTAACAGAAAAGTGGCGCCGCCCGCGGGATTGCCCAGTGATGCATCTCGCGGGCAGAAAGTGTTATGCCGGGCGCCGTGGGAAGGCCGCGCGCGCCCGCGGGAGAGGGGCGTTGCACCGATCAGCGGTGAACGCCGGCCGCGGTGGGGCGCAACCGTGGGGACTGGTGCTGGAGGACCACCGGCCGGGACCGTGCGACTCGGCCGGGACCGCCCGGGGAGTGGTGCTCAGGCCCCGGGGGTGCGCACGATGAAGGAAGCCTGGCCGGCGAAGGCCCGCGTGCCGTCGGAGCCGTCGAGCCAGATGCCACCGTCGCGGTGACGGAGGACCGATCCCGGATAGTTGTGCGCGTGCAGGGTCACGGACCCGGCGACCGCCCCGGGACGCGGACAGAAGGTGGCGTCTTCACGGAACAGTGCGCTGCCGTCGTCGGTGCTCAGCCGCAGCCGCAGGTAGTGATGGCGAAGATACCGGCCGTCCGCGGCGCGGAAGGTGACGCAGCGCGGGTCGGCCAGTCCCCCGACGACCGTGTAGGTGACCCGCTGACGTGCCTGCGCGCTGCTGGACGCGGCGACGCCGCCGAGCGACGCGAAGTCGCCCGTGTACGTGACGAACAGGCCGGGACTGTCCGCGGACTCCAGCGACCGTGCGCCCAGCGCAACGGTGCCCGCGACGGCGGACGGGCCGACCGGGGGCGGGCTCACCGGGGACGGACTCGCCGGGGACGGTCCGGCTGAGGTGGCGGTGCGCGAGGGAAGAGGAGTGGGAGCGGCGACCGTGGGAGCGGCGGTGGCGCCGGGCACTCGGGGCGCCGGTTCGGGCCAGGTCGCGTAGGTGACGGTTCCGGTGACGAACACCGCGCCGGCCGCGAGGCTCACCAGCGGATGAGCGGTCACCGCCTGGAGTTTGCCGGTCAGAGCGCTGTGCAGACCGCCTCCCCCCGTCGCCGTGCCGACGGCGACGGGGGCCGCGGCCAGCCCGGCGGCGCTCGCTGCCGTACCCGACAGCAAGCCCTTGGCTGCCAGCGCGGTGATCAGTGCGGCCGGGACGGCCAGCGTCGTGAGGCTGAGGGGCAGCAGCTCGGCCGGAACCCGTTCCGCCGACGTCCCCATGCAGACCGGGCAGTCACGGGTGTGCCGCGCGATCCGCTTGCGCCACACCGACGCACGGTCACCGTCCCAGCCGGCGACGGTCCCGTCCAGCTGCGGACAGCGCGGGTCGGCCTCCAGCGCGGCGACGATCGTCCGACACAGTTCGAGCTGCTCGCGCATGCGTTGCAGGCGCACTCCGACGTGCGCGACCGTGAGCCCCGTCGCGGCGGCCATGTCCTCCCGGCTGAGCAGGCCGGCGCATTCCTGCCACCACAGCGACAGCAGCAGCCGGTGGTCCGGGTCGAGCCACCGGCCGGCTTCGACGACCCGGCGCCGCTCGTCCGACACGTGCAGCCGCAGGATCGTCACGTCCACGGGCTCGGCGCCGGCGTCCGGTATCCGGCGTGCCTCGTCGATGACCGTGGTCCGGTCGGCGAGGGCGTGCTGCCGGTGCAGGTGGCTGTTGATCTGGCGGAGCGTGATCGACACCAGCCAGGACCGGAAGCTCTCCGGGGCACGCAGGGCGGGCAGGTCACGCACCGCGCGCAGCAGGGTCTCCTGGACGACGTCGTCGACGTCGGCATGTCCGCTCAGCGCTCGCCCGACGATGTTGTAGACCAACGGCAGGTACGCGGCGATCAGCTCCTCGCGCGCCCGATCCTCACCGGCCTGCGCCGCGACGACCAGCCCCACGTGGTCTGCATCAATGAGCCCCATTCCCACCTTCCCCAGGGAGCGATCCGCCGAGTACGGCGGCACACCCTAGCCGCGACGAAGGCATACGGCCAAAGCCGGAGCCGGCCGCTGCATGGGCGTGCTCGTCCTCTACGGTTCCGGCAGCCGTGCGAACAGGGCGGCGGCCACCGCGGATCCGCCCAGCCCGCCGAGGAAGGCCGGCACGCCCCCGGCCTGCAGACGACGCCTGCGCCGGGCGCGTGTCCGCCGGCCGTGACCCGTCTTACGACGGGACGCGGCTGGTCTCCCGGTCATCGGTGACCTGCGGGTGGGCTGGCCTGGGCGACCCGGCGGCAGGAATTCCGGCGAGGTCGTCGACGTGGAAGAGTCGGGCGATCGGTACGTCGGTGCTGCTGTGGGCGATGATCGAGAAGGCGATACAGATCGCGATGAGGGTGTACGCCTCCTCGCCCTGCGGGATACCTGCTTGAAGGACCAGCAGACCGTAGACGACGGATGCGAAGCCCTTGGGGCCGAACCACGCGGCGACCAGCTTCTCCCGCCGCTCCAGCCGGGTACCCAGCAGCGACAGGAGCAGCGAGGCCGGGCGGATCAGGACGATCGCCAGGATCACGGCCGCATACCCGCCGAGGGACAGGTCGCCGAAGAGCTGGGGTGTGAGCAGGGCGCCGAAGACGAGCAGGGCGGCGAACTTCGCGAGCTCCGCCAGCGCTTCGCCGAGCGGCTCGAAGACCGTCTTGGCCTCGGGCGAGACGGAGGCCAGGACGGCGCCGGCGGAGAAGGCCGTCAGGTAGGGGTTGGCGTGGGTGAGGTGGCACAGCCCGTACAGGATGATGCCGGTCGCCAGGGGCAGCAGCGGCTGGAGCTTGGGTTCCGCGCCCAGCAGCCGCAGCCGCACCAGGCCGGCGACCGCGAGCGGGAGGACGATCCCGAAGAGGAGGCCCAGCCCGAGCTCCAGGCCGATCATCGGGATGGATGCCGGCATCCGGCCGGAGGTCGGTCCTGCGACGGCGATGAGGATCAGGACCACCGGAAGGGCGAGACCGTCGTTGATGCCGCTCTCCACGTTGAGCAGCTGGCGCAGCTTCGCCGGAACCTCCTTGCGCCCCACGATGGCGGAGGCGAACACCGGGTCCGTCGGTGCCAGCACCGCACCGACCAGGAAGGACGTCGTCCAGTCCAGGCCGACGAGGTAGTGGGTGATCAGAGCCATGCCGACCATGGCCAGCGGCATGCCGAGCCCCAGTGCGCGGGCCGGGTTCTTCCAGTTCTCGCGCAGCTTCGGGAAGGAGACGTGCATGCCGTCGGTGAACAGCACGGCGAACAGGGCCAGATCCGCGGTGACAGCGACGATCGGGCTGTCGGCGGTGATGTGGATCAGCCCGAGGAACCCGTCACTGACCAGCGCTCCGCCCACGAGGAACAGCAGCGAGGTCGACAGCACCGTGCGGGCGGCGAGGCCGGAGAGCAGGACCGCGATCAGCAACGCCACGCCGAAGACAGCGACGAGCACCATGGCAGAAGCCCCCGATTCCAGAAGAGATGTGTTCCGTATCCGCCGACCAGGCTTCCCGGCACTCCACCGGCTACTTTACTTATCCCTTACGCCGTCTTGACGGGGCCCTGACGGCAGTCCGGACGGCCACACATTGCCGGACTCCGGCATAAACGCGTCACTCATCGGCCCGCCATCGTGGGCGTACACATCGGAGAGCTGTCCATGAACGGAAATCCCCAGTACCACGGCATCGCGCTGGCGGTAGGCACACTGCTCGTGCTCCCCCTGGGGCTGGCGATACTCAGGGGCTGGACGCCGCGTGGGCTGCGCGGACGGCGGCCGGCCGTCCGCCCCTACGCGTGGGCCTTCCTCTGCCTCTGCCTCTGCCTCTGCCTCTGCCTCTATGCCGTGATGCCACTGAACGCCGTCCCCCGCATGCTCGACGCCCCCTCGGGCGCCGTGATGGCCTGCACGGCGCCGGGAGAGGTTCTACTGGGCGAACGACCCTGTCCGGTCTACTGCGGTTCGTGCCGATGGGTCACTGGGCGAGATGGCCTCGGCCGACGAGAGAAAGGGGTGCCAGGTGAACTGGCTGGCCAACATCGCGGGGGCGGCCCTGGTGCTGTTCGTCCTGCGGGATGTCTTCCACACGCTGTGGCATCCGACGAGCCACGGTGGTCTGAGCAAGCTGGTCATGACGGGGCTGTGGCGGCTGTCCGCCTCCGTGACCTCGCGCCGTCGTGCGTCCGGCCTGGCCGGACCGATCGCGATGGTGGCCGTGGTGGCGCTGTGGTCGCTGACCGTGGTCGTGGGGTGGGCACTGATCTACTGGCCGCACATGCCGCAGGCGTTCACCTACACGGCCGGGCTGCTCCCCGCCGAGCACTCGTCGTTCACGGACGCTCTGTACATCTCCTTGGTCCACATCTCCACGCTCGGCCTCGGTGACATCGCGCCCACCGCGGGATGGCTACGGATCCTCGCTCCACTGGAGGCCCTCGTCGGCTTCGTCCTGCTGACCGCGACGGTTTCCTGGACGCTCGGCATCTACCCGGCGCTGGCCCGCCGCCGGGCAATGGCGCTCAGGCTCTCCCACCTTTCCCGCACCCATCCCACGGCGGAGCAGATCGACACGGACGCGGGGGCGGCGATCCTCGACAGCCTGGCGGCCGGGATCTCGGTGCTCTCGGTCGACTTCATGCAGTACGCCGAGTCGTACTACTTCTACGACGGCGACGACCGCACCTCCCTGGCCCGCCACATCACCTACGTATGCACCCTGGCCGACCGGGCGGCTGGTGCCCGGCACCCCGATGTCAGGCTGTCAGCCGCCGTGCTGCGCGCCGCGCTTGAAGACCTCGCCGTCATCCTCGACCAGCGCTTCCTCCACACCCGGGGCACGCCGCAGCAGGTCTTCGAGGCCTTCGCAGAGGATCACGGACGCCACTCCGGTGCCTGACACCACTCACTCCTCGCGGGCCGCGTGCCTGCCGTTCGGGCGGACGAGCAGGTGGCGGGGGTCTGTGGCGCGGGTGATGGCGCTCTCCACGGCAGCCACCCGGTCGGCGAGCAGGCCGAGGGCAGCCACCGCCCGGCTCAGGGGGTCCTCGCCGGAGCCGCCGAGGGCCTGGGTACGGATGTAGGAGGCGGTGATCTCGGCCCAGCGGGCCTTCTGGACGTCGGTGAGGGCGCCGCGGAGGGAGGCGAGCCTGAGGAGGTTGGCCTCGGCTCCGGTGGTGAGGGTCTGGGCCTCCGACGTGTAGTGATCGTCGATGAGCGCGGCCAGTTCCGCTTCGTTCATCGCCGGGGAGATGCGAGCCGCGATCTTGTTCATGTTCCGATAGGAGCCCTGGAGCCGGAAGGGCGGCTCGGTGCGGCTCGCGTCGGTCTGGGCCGCGGATGCGATGTAGGCGTCGTTGACCGCGAGGACGGTCCGCCGGGCGGTGAGCAGGTGGCGCAGGACGGCGAGGATCCGGTCCAGTTCGGCCGCGGCGTAGGGGTGGGTGAGCCGGTCGCGGCGGGCGGTGGGGTCGCCGGCGGCGAGGCGTACGAGCAGCTCCAGGTCGGCTCGGTCCCGGGCGGCGAGCGGGGCGAGGACCGGGTTGGAGGTGAGGGCGTTCTCGACGAAGCTGAGGGCGAAGGCCTCCTCCTTTCCGGTCAGTACGTCGCCGAGGTTCCAGACGTCGGCGCGGTTGGCGAGCATGTCGGGGATGCGGAAGCGCTGTCCGGACTCGGTGTACGGGTTGCCTGCCATGCAGACGGCGAACCGCTTTCCGCGCAGGTCGCGCCCGCCGAGGGTGCGGGTCGCGTCGCACAGCGGGATGAACTTCTGGAGGAACTCCGGCGAGGTGTGCTGGATGTCGTCGAGGTAGAGCAGGACGTTGTTGCCGGCCGCGAGTGCGAAGGCGATCTTCGCCAGTTCGCGGCGGGCGGCCGCATCCGGAGCCTCGGCCGGGTCGAGGGAGGTGGTGTGGTGCCCGAGGGCCGGTCCGTCCACCTTGACCAGGAGCAGCCCGAGGCGCTCGGCGACGTACTCCACGAGCGTGGTCTTGCCGTAGCCGGGTGGTGACAGGAGCAGGAGCAAGCCGCTGCTGTCGGTGCGCTTGGCGTCCCCGGCCGCACCGAGCTGCTTGGCGAGGTTGTCACCGATGAGGGGCAGGTAGACCTCGTCGACGAGCCGGTTGCGGACGAAGGAGGACATGACCCGGGGCCGGAACGCGTCGATGTCCAGCTGTGTGCGCATCGACGCGAGGAGGGTGCTGCGGCGCTGCTGGTAGGTGCGGAAGCCCGGGACGGCCTCGGCCGCGAAGTCGGTGGTGCGGGAGAGGAATTCGTCCAGCCGTAGGTTCAGGGAGCGCCCGGTGATCCGCGGATGGGTGCCGAGCAGCCCGGTGACGGTCGCCGTGGTTTCGCCGGTGACGTCGTAGCGCTCCAGGGAGGGGCACAGTTCGACGGCGGCGGCCTCGGCGATGTCGCCCGCGTCGATGTCCTCGCCGCAGGCCGCCGCGTAGGAGGTGAGCCAGCCCTCGACGAGGTGCCGGCGTACGGCCAGGTCGGGGAGAGCGGCCAGGTCCTGGTCGTACGGGGACGCTCCTACGCTGCGGTGGAACTTCTCGAGGAGGGTGCGGGCCGGGGCGGACACCGCGAATCCGGCGGGGCCGGAGACCAACTCCTCGAAGAGGTACTCGGCGGCGCGGCCGGGATCTGCCGCCCCGTCGGTGAACCGGCCAGCCTCAGACGCGAGTTCGGCCAGCAGTCCGTCGATGGCGGGGGCGAGCCCGAAGGTCTCGCGGGCCTTTGCCAGGGACACCGCCCGGCGAGTGAAGGTGTCACGGAAGCCCTCCGTCGTGGCGTGTGCCCAGAACAGAGTGGCCGCCGCTCGCTCGCGCGGTGGGTAGCGCAGCAGTCCGGCGCTCTCGCGGAGCCGCAGCAGCGCGCCCAGGATCGCGGTGGCGTCGTGGTCGTGGACTCCCCGCTCGTGGCCTTCGTCGTACGCCGCTTCGGCGGCCTGTCGTACGAGCGCGGGCAGGTCGGCGGCGCTGAGGGCATCGGCACCGTGCTCGGCCAGCAGCCGGGAGGCCAGGTACTCGGCTCGGTAGACCTGCGGGGACTCGGACGGCAGCCGGCGGTCCCAGTAGGGCCGGGTGGTGGCGAACTCCGGGTCGGTGACCGGGCTGCGGTAGTCGGTGCCGGTCAGGGCGAAGGCCAGGCCGTCCGGGTGCGGTACGAGGGTCAGCTCGGGCGCCTGGCGGGTGACGGCGAAGCGGTGGCGGCCCAGGCGGATCGTGTCGCCGCCGTCCGCGAACAGCTCGCCGCGGTCGCGCAGGGCCCGTCCGGCCTCTTGGCGGGCGGCCAGCAGGCGGCCCTCCAGTTCCTCCGCCCGGACCGGATCGCCGAGCCGGCGGAGCTCGTCGGCGGTGCGGCGGACCTTGGCCGCCATCGGGTCGGAGGCGAAGTAGGTGTTGACAGCATCCAGGCTCTCCAGCCCCGATGCCCGGCGGGTGACCGTCTCCAGGACCCGGCGCGCGGAGTCGGCGAGGGCTTCTGCGCGCCGGGCGCGGGCATCCCGGAGGGTCTGCTGGCGCGAGGAGAACGCGTCGTGGACCTCGGTCCGCTTCCCGGTGATCTCGGCGAGGAATCCGTCGTGCTCGGCGAAGCGCGACTCCATGTTCTCCAGTTGGAGCAGCAGCCGGGCGAGCTGGGCCTCGCAGTCCTCGGGGGTGGCGGCTGCGGCCAGGGCGCCGGTGACGGCCTGGCCCAGGAGCGCGAACTCGGCCGCGAACGCGGCCCGGCCTTCCCGGTCGAGGAGTTCTCGGCGGCGGGCGGCGAGTGTGGCGCGGGCCCGGTTCACGGACCCGAGGACCTCGGCGATCCGCTCCAGGATGGTGGTGCGTACGGTCGCGTCAGCGATGTCCAGGCCTGCGATGATCTCGACGAGGCTCTGGAGGCCGAAGGTCCGCTCGTCCAGCCGCTCCTCGACGGGGGCGGCCGCGACGACGGTGGTGATGGCCTCGGCGTCGGCGGTGAGCTGTGCCGCCTCGGCGTGGTAGGCGGCGAAGGCGTCCTCGCGGTGCAGGAAGGCGACGGCACGCTGGGCCGCGGAGGTGATGTCGCCCTCCACGTTCGCGGCCAGGGCCTCGATGCCGTCGGTGTCCGCGTACCGCATCTCCTGGAGAGTGACCACATGCCCCTGCGCCCGGCGCAGTTCGGTGATGCGGTCGATCCACTCCTCGGCGGTGGCCGGGGCCTCGCCGCGGATGCGGCGGACCAGCCGGGCGATCGACTGGGCGGATTCGGCCAGGGCGTCGGCAGCCTGCCGGGTGAGGTTCTGGACGCTCTCGAATTCCTCCAGCACCTGCGCGGCGGTCGACCGGACCTCGTCCAGCGGCCCGTGCAGATCTCCGGTCTCGGCGTCGCCGAGCCAGGGGAACCGGTCGGCGGCCCGGATGCAGGCGGCGAGCAGCGTCTCGTACACCGCCCCTGAGGGCACGGCTGCGGTCTCTGTGGCCTGCCTGGCGATGGACAGGCAGTCGGCGATGCCCCTGACCAGGTCGGCGTTGCCGATGCGGGCGAGCGGGCCGTTCGAAGAGGAGGACTCGTGGGTGTCGGAGGTGTAGGGGGTGCGCCAGATCTGCACGGGGTGCATACGGGCCGGCTCGGCGGCCTCGGCGCGCAGGACGACGAGGGTGCCGTCGTCGAACAGGGCGTGGCCGTGGCAGGAGATGGGGGCGGCGACCTCCTTGCGGATCAGGTTGTAGGAGAGCAGCAGGCCGCGTCCCTGGGCGCGGGCGTGGAAGGTGAACAGGAGGTCCTCTCCGTTGGGAGAGCGCACGGCCTTCTCGAATTCCAGGTCCGTCGTGTCCGTGCTGCCGGGGTCGAAGGTTTTGACGGTGCCCGAGGCGAGGCAGTAGCCGCCGGGGAAGACGATGCCCTCGTCGTCAGGCAGCCGGCGGCAGGACTGTCCGATGCCGTCGAGGCGGACGACGGTGTTCGTGACGGTGTTGAAGACCAGGTGGCGCCTGGTCTCCTCCTTGTAGGGGCGGATCCGGAGCAGGATCAGGCCGCCCACGGTGGCGTAGGCGACCTCGGCGTCGGCGAGGGACTGCAGCGGCTCGTCGACCGGCTCGCGGTGGATGCCCTCGCCGGTCTCGGTGTCGCTGTCGGTCTTGACGGTGAGCGCGCCGCCGACCGTGGAGACGAAGAGCCGCCCCTCGATGGAGGTGTGGGGGTGGCGGCCCAGGACGTGGTCGTCCCGGGTGGTCTCGCGCCACTCGACGTCGTGGGCGGGCGGGAAGACGTGGTCGCGCTCGCCCTGGGCGTCCAGGAACCGGGCCTCGCCGGCAGAGGTGAGGGACCAGCGCAGGACGCGGATGTCCTCGGCCTGCTCTCCGGTCTGGAAGACGGCCAGCAGCTTGCCGTCGATGTGGCGGAGCTGGAGCAGGCGCGCGCCCTGGTAGTAGCGGTGCAGTGCCCCGAACTCGCGGACGAAGCCGGGGTCGTCGAGGAGGCCCGGCACCGCGCCGTCGGGGAGCGGATTCAGATCGCGGTCGTACAGGGCGAGGACGTCCCCCACGTGCATCTCGCGGCCCTGGCCGGTGGCGCCGTTGAAACCGAAGAGCAGCACGTCCCCGACGGCGACGATGTCGCGGGGTACGCGGCTGTGCTCGGTGCGGATGCGCTCGGAACCCGAGAGCGTGAGCCCGGCTCCGCCGAACTCTGCGACCCGGGCGGTGTTGAGGGCCTCCGCGCGCCGGGCCAGCTCGCCGGCCTGCGCCGCCAGCCGGTCGCGCAGCACCTCGTACGTCCCCGCGTCCAACCCCGTCGTCATCTGCTCCAGCTCCCTCGTGTACCAGGTGGTGTGCGGTTGCGGAGCCGCCATCCCCTCCTCGGCGGCTCCGCAACCTTTGACCGCACCCCCGTGGCGGTCAGTTCTTGGCGGCGCCGTTGAGGACGGCGCCCTTGGGCCCGGCGAGTTGGCTCACCGGAAGGTCTGCCAGGCCGAGCTGGCGGGCCTTGGCCATCAGCTCGTCCAGCTGTCCCGATCCGGCCGGCATGAGCTTCATCAGCAGGGCCGAGACGGTCAGGTTCTGCACGTCGGACGTGGACACCGAGCCCAGGACCGTAGTGAGGTCGTCGGTGAAGGAGGCGGAGCCGTCCAGCCAGGGTCCGGCCAGGGTCTGGGCGGTCTGCGAGTTGTCCATGAACCCGTCCACGGCACGGCCCATCGACATCGCCCCGACGATCCGGTCGAAGAACGCCGACTCGCCGCCGATGATGCTGATGTCGGCGCTTTCCAGGCCCGTCGCCAGCACCGTGGCCTGCGCCTCGGCGACCTGCCGCTGCATGTCCAGCCCGGCGAGCCGGATCTCCTTCTCCGCCTCCAGCCGCAGCCGGTACTCCTCGTGGACGCGCGAGGCCTCGTCCAGCGCGGCCATCGCCGCCGCCTTCTCGGTCAGGCCCTCAGCCTCCGCCTTCAGCTTCTCGCCGATCGCGGTCGCCTCGGCGAGCGCCATCTCGCGGGCACCGTCGGCCTCCGCCTTCAGCCGGGCCGCCGTCGCCCCTGCCTCGGCCAAGCCGGCCTTCTCGATCGCGCCCGCCTCCTTCTCCCGTACGGCGACCGCGGCCAGGCCCTCGGCGGCAGCCTCGGCCTGGATGCCCTCGGCGAGGCGGATCTTGGCACGGGCGTCGAGGTCGGCGGTCTTGTTGCGGGCCTCGGCCAAGGTGAGCTCCTCGGCCGCCCGGTGCACGGCCGCTTGCTCGGCCGCCTCGGCCGCCTTGATGTCCTTGACCAGCTTCTCCTGCGCCTGCGCCTCGGCGGCGATGACGACGGCCTGCCGCTCCCGCTCGG
Organism: Streptomyces yangpuensis; assembly: GCF_001005295.1. Taxonomy (GTDB): domain Bacteria; phylum Actinomycetota; class Actinomycetes; order Streptomycetales; family Streptomycetaceae; genus Streptomyces; species Streptomyces yangpuensis. The sequence goes on from NZ_LBMK01000006.1 coordinate 199,089, forward strand.
CCTCCTCCACCGTCCGCAGCCGCTTGATGGACTCCTCCTGCTCGGCGACCGTACGGTCCACCGCGATCCGCTCCCGCACGACCTCGGCGATGTCCCGCTTCTCGGTCTCGACCTCCTTGTCGGCGGCGATCCGGGTCAGGGCGGTCTCCCGCTCCCGGGCGATGACCTCCAGCAGGCGGTCCTTCTCGATCCGCTCGTTCTCGACGGCGATGACCCGCTCGCGGTTCTTCTGCGCGACGGCCACCTCACGCGCCTGGTTCTCCCGCTGGATGCCCAGCTGCTCCTCCGTCTTGAGGAAGGCGCTCTGCGCCCGCAGCCGCTCCTCCTCCACCACCCGCGCGGTCTCCGCTTCCTCCCGCGCCCGCACCGTCTCGATCTCGCGGCGCTGCTTGATCTCCGCGTCCGCCTGCCGGCGCTCCAGCTCCAGGATGGCCTCGCGGGCATCGACGTTCTGCCGGGTGAGCTCCTTCTGCTCGTGCTGGCGGAACTCGTTGGTGCGCACGCTCTCGACCGCCGTCAGCTCCGTGATCTTCCGGATGCCCTGGGCGTCCAGGATGTTGCCGGCGTCCAGCTGGGAGAGCGGTGTCTGCTCCAGGTAGTCGATCGCCGCGTCCTCCAGGCTGTAGCCGTTCAGATCGGTACCGATGACGTTGATGATCCGGTCCCGCAGCTCGTCGCGCATCGTGTAGAGGTCGGTGAAGTCGAGCTGCTTGCCGACCGTCTTGAGCGCCTCCGAGAACTTGGCGTTGAACAGCTCCTGCAAGGTCTCCTTGTCCGAAGCCCGCTGAGTGCCGATGGCCTGGGCGACCTTGATGACGTCCTCGACGGTCTTGTTGACGCGGACGAAGAACGAGATACGGATGTCGGCGCGGATGTTGTCCTTGCAGATCAGACCGTCGCGGCCGGTCCGGGAGATCTCGATGGTCTTCACCGAGATGTCCATGACCTCGGCCTTGTGCAGCACGGGCAGGACGACCTGCCCGGTGAAGGTCACATCGACCTTCCGCATCTTCGAGACGATCAGCGCCTTGCCCTGCTCGACCTTACGGAACAGCCGGGTCAGCACGAGCAGGGTGGCGACGACGAGAACGAGTACGACGATGACGAGCACGGCAAAGCCCGCCGAGATGGCATCCATGAGAAATCCCCACGTGAGGAGTCGGGGCTGAGAGCCCGCGAAGGACTGAGGGAGGCGGCGGATCAGCCGCGCGGGTCGAGCGCCTGGTCGAAAGGCGCGACCCAGAAGAACTCGCCGGCGTCGTCGTACGCGTAGAGCAGCGCGGTGCTGCCGAGCACGAGCGGATCCCTGCCGTGCTGGCGGACCTGGACGATCGCGGTGGCGCCGTCCGCAGCCGTGACCTCGGCCTGACCGAAGCCCGCGTCCACCCGCCCCGTGCGGATGACGCAGGTCAGACCGACGAAGTCGAGCCGGGACGGCCCGGGTTCATCAGGAAAGAGCTTGGCCAGGGGCCGTACGAGGCGTCGCGTCACGAGCCATGACAGGCACATCGAGGCGAACAGCACGGCGGCGCCGAGGAAATGGACCAGTGCACCGGGCCATCCCGTACGGGCAAGAAGCAGGGAGCCGGTGAGGCTGGTGAACCAGGCCAGGCTGATCAGCAGCGAGGCCGACACCGTGACGGGCACCCCACCGATACCCAGAGCACCGCTGCCGGCATCAGCACCGACGCCATCGTGATCCGCGGCCCCGCACAGCACGAGCACCCAGAACCCGAGGACAACGACCAGGGCCGCTGTAAACAGCACGGTGGGGAAACCCAGAGCGGCTCTCATGAACTCGTCCACGCCTCCCCCTCCCTTCCGACACCTGGCATCAGGTGCGTGGGCCGTCGCGGCCTCGGCCCCATCCTGCCCCGCCGCGTCCCCATCGCACATTGCCGGTCACCGGCAGTCTTTACGCCCCTTTGACGCCGCACGGATACCAACCGCGGGGGTTGATGTTAGTCTCTAACTTGAGTTAGTCACTAACGAAAGGTGCTCGCTATGCCCTCGTCGGCGGTTGTGGTGGTCGGCGCCGGGCCGACGGGACTGGCAGCGGCCTGCGGACTGCGCGCGGCGGGAGTCCTCGTCCGCGTGCTGGACCAGGCGGCCGGGCCGGCGGCGACCTCGCGGGCCCTGGGTCTTCAGCCCCGGGGGGCGGAGGTGCTCGACCGCCTCGGGGCGCTCGGCGACCTGCCCGAGCGATCGGTGCGCATCGCCGAGGTCGTCACGCATGTCGACGGCAGACCGCTGGCGAGGCTCCCGGTGGGACAGCGCACGAAGCTGGTGACCAGGCCCGGCTTGCTCATGTCCCAGGCCGAAGTCGAGACCCGGCTCCGGGACCGCCTGACCGGACTCGGCGTCGAAGTCGAATGGGGCCGGGAACTGCTGGACGTGCGGCAGGAATCGGACGGGGTCGTCCTCCGCCTCGGCGACGGTGAGGAGCGGACCGACTGGCTGCTGGGATGCGACGGCGCGCACAGCCGCGTACGCAAGGCCGCCGGGATCGGCTTCCCAGGTGTTCCCGTCGTCGAGCGGTTCCTGCTGGCCGATGTGAGGGCCCGTCTGCCGGTGCCCCGAGACACGGTCGCGGTCTGGCTGCGCGGGGACACGATGCTCGGGGTGTTTCCCCTGCCCGGGAAAAACGTGTGGCGCCTGATGGCGCCCGCACCGGCCGGATCCGCCACGGACCCGATGGAGACGCTGACGGAGCTGCTCCAGCACGAGGCGGGCATTCCCCGGACTGCCGTGCGCGAGGTCCTGTGGACCTCCACGTTCCGGATTCACCGACGCCTCGCCTCGTCATACCGCCACGGCAGGCTCCTGCTCGCCGGTGACGCCGCGCACATCCACAGCCCCTTCGGCGGTCAGGGCATGAACACCGGCCTGGGCGATGCGGAGAACCTGGCCTGGAAGCTGGCCCTGGTCGCCGCAGGGCGGTCCTCCGACGGCCTGCTCGACACCTACGAGGCCGAACGCAGGCCCATCGCAGCCGAGGTACTGGCATCCACCACCGCCATGACCGGCATGGTCCTCGGACGGACCGCGTGGGCGCGGGCCATGCGCGATCACGTCTTCGTCCCCCTGCTCAACCGGCCCGCAGTCCAACGCCGGCTCTGGGAGAAGTCCTCCCAGCTGACCCTCACCTACCGCAAAGGCCCGCTCGGTAGCGGCGGTCAGCTTCCGCGCTCCGCCCCGCGCCCCGGCGACCGGGTACCCGACCGTGCCTGCGTCCGCCAGGACGGCACCCCCGCCCGCCTGTACGAGGAACTGCGCACAGGCTGGGCCCTGCTCACACCCGCAGCGGTACCCGCAGCCCTTGAGGCCGTCGCCGTGCGACACCTCGGCGCCGGAGGCCTGACCGCGCTCAGCACGCCGGGGAGCCGGCGGCACAGCCTGCTGGTACGCCCTGACGCCCACCTGGCCTGGCGCGGAACTTCGCCGACCGCCCTGGACGCGGCGCTGGCACGCATACTCGGGAACGGCACAATGCAGTGAGCGAGCACCGAGAACGCCCGGAGGCGGCAGATCCATGAGTACGCCCACACCGGCCCCCGGACTACGTGAACGGAAGAAGGCGCAGACCCGGCGGACGATCCAGGAGGAGGCGCTGCGCCTGTTCCTGGCCAAGGGGTACCAGAACACCACCGTCGAAGAGATCTCGGCGGCGGCCGGGGTCTCCCACATGACGTTCTTCCGGCACTTCCCCACCAAGGAAGCCGTCGTGGAGTCCGACGACTACGACCCGCTGATCGCCCGCCTCATCCAGGAAAGACCGCCGCACGAGGACAGCCTCACCGCCCTCCGCAACGCTCTCGGCCAGGGACTGGAGGCGGTGTACGCCACCGGCAAGGACGCCCTGCTCGCCCGTACCCGGCTCATCTTCGAGACACCGGCGCTTCGCGCCCGCACCTGGGACAACCAGTACGCCACCCAGCAGTTGTTCGTCGAGGCCCTCAGGTCACGCAACCCCGGAGAAAGCGGTCTCTCCACCCGGGTCGTGGCGGCTGCCGCCCTCGGCGCCGTGACCACGGCTCTTGCCGTCTGGGTCGAGAGCGACGGCGCCCTCGACCTCCCCTCCCTGGTCGACGAGGCATTCCGTGCCTTGCGCCCGTCCTGACGGGCGCCGGCCGGCGCGGCCTCGGTCCGCTGTCGTCACGCCACCGTGTCCGGCCAGCCCAGGAGGCGGGCACCGATCACAGCGGTCTGGAGGGTGTAGCGGGTATGGGGGTCCGCCGGGTCGGCGGCCGTGAGCGTGTGGATGCGCTCCAAGCGGTACGTGAGCGCGCGCACACTCAGCGAAAGCCGCCGGGCCGCCTCGGTCGCCACGCAGCCGCTGTCGAAGTACGCGGTGAGAGTGTCCAAGAGGGGCTGGGCACCGCCGCGGGCCTGCCGCAGCGGGCCGAGGACGCTCTCCACCAGATCGGCCATGGCCTGCCGGTCGCGGGTCAGGACCGGATAGACCAGCAGGTCGGCAGAGTGCAGCACCGGCCCTTCCAGGCCCATCCGCTCCGCGAGATCGAGAGCGTTGAGCGCCTCCTCGTACGCGTGCACAACGCCTCCCGCCCCGGAGTGCGACCGGCTTATCGCCACGCGTCCGCCGTCCGTGGCCGCGTACGCCTGCTTGGCGAAGTAGGCCAGGACGTCCGGCTGGTCGCCGGGAGCCACGCAGATCAGCCTGCCGTCCTTCGTGGTCAGGAGGATCTGCCGGTTGCCGAACCGGGCCAGGACGGTTTCCTCGATTCCCCGGGCCACGGGGTAGCCGTCACCGTAGGGCTCCGAGCCCTCGGCCACTGCCACCGCGTGGGCCTGGGACAGCCGGAGCCCGAACCGCTCGGCCCGCTCAGCCAGCCTGCCCAGGTCACTGCGCCCGTAGAGCAGGTCGTCGACGAACTCCCGGCGAGCGGCCTCCTCCTGCCGCACGGCCTGGTGCTGTGCCCGCTCGTATCCCTCGGCGAACGCGTCCACCGCCTGTTCGACTGCTGCCAGCAGGGAGCCCATCGAGCCGGACGGCAACCGCGAATGGATCTCCCGCGCCGCCGCCAGATGGTCCCTGATCAGGCCACGCAGCGCCAGTCCCGCTTCCGCGGCCCGCGCGCCCTGAGCCCTTTGGGACTCCAACTCGTCGCGGGTGAGCCGACGTCCTGTGGCGCTGGCGTCGAGCAATATCTGAGCACACCCCGCTACGTTCTCTGTCGGCGCTGCCGCCTCGGCCATGCTGCTCCCCCGATCCCGCGCCCGCTGACGTTCCCTTGACGCAGGGACCAGGGTGACACGTGCTGGGCCGAGCGCGATCACCGGCATCAAGACGACGTAAAAACTGCCGGTCAACGGCACTGCACCATCGCGCACAGGACGGCAGGATCATGTCACGGCGGCAGCCGGCACCGCCCGGATGCCGGACTGCGGAAGCGGGAGGGGATCCGGGCCGCAGTCGACAAGGGGATGCAGCGAATGCGTTATGACGACGAACCCGTCTTCAAGCGAAGCATGTGGGGGACGAACCGCTATTACTACAACCCTCGCAACCCCGTCGGTCTGGCGCTCATCGTGATCACCCTGGTCTTCACCGCCACGATGATGATCCTCATGACCAACCGGGCCGGCCCCTTCAAGCCGGAGCCCGCCACCCCGCCGTGGAGCCCTCCGCCGTACACCTCCTCCTGGCCGCCGCCTTCCAGCACTCCCACACCCTGGCCCACGCCACCGGCAACGCACTCACCGTGACCCTGAAGAACCCTGCCGGACCGCCCCCTTCATGCACGCCGGAACCCCGAGGTGCGGGTGCGGGTGCGGGTGCGGCCGAGGATTTCGGCCAGCCCCCGGCGGGTGGCGGTGAGCACCCCGGCCACGAGCGCGCCGGCGACCAGGCCTCCGGCGGCTCGAAGGGCTGCTGAGCGCTTCACAGGGTGGTCATTCCTTCGGACCGGGGCGCCGCACGCCGCAGCGACCGGCCATGGGGCGGCGCTACGAGGCCTGATTGCTGCGGAGCCACGCGATGCCGCCGACGATGCTCACCGCACCTGCGCAAGGGATCACGATGGCGGTCACGCTGTCACCGAACAGCGGTGCGACAACAGCAGCGAGCACGCATACGGCTGCCGCCGCCCACATCAGTCCCTCACCGCGGGCCTTCATCTGAATCCGGCTCTTGGTCATGTGTCTTCTCCTTTGTTCTGGATGAGCTTGCCGAGCGTTCAGGACGCTTCGTAGCGGGTGAAACGGCTCGGCCCGAGCGCCGCGAGGATCACGGTGTAGGCGCCCAGCACCAAGAAACCCTGCAGGGCCGACGGAGGGTCCATGCCCGCCGCCGCGTCGATGACGGTTCCACCGCTGGCCGTGTCTCCTGCCCCACCCGGACCCGAAGCGGGCCGCCCCCATCCGCACCATCGGTTCGACGAACCGGGCGCGTAACGCACACTCAGAGAAGCCGCAGGTCAGCGACCCTTTTCGGCAGGCTCGAGGATCGCGACACACTCGACGTGGTGGGTCATCGGGAAAAGGTCGAAGACGCGGAGGGTGCGGGGCTTGTAGCCGGCTTCCGCGAAGTACGCCAGGTCGCGGGCCAGGGCTGCCGGGTCGCAGGCCACGTACGCGATGCGGCGGGCCGAGAGGCCGGCCACGTGGCGGACCGTCTGCTTGCCCGCGCCCGCGCGCGGGGGGTCCAGGACGACCAGGTCGCACTCCGTGATGCCGGTCTTCGGGAGGACCGTCTCGACCTTGCCCTGTTCGATGCGGACCCGGGGGAAGTCCGCCAGGTTGTGCCGGGCGTCCTCCACCGCGCGCTTCGTGGACTCGATGCCCAGCACCGCGCCCGTCTCGCCGAGGCGCTCGGCCAGGGCGCCCGCGAAGATGCCGACGCCGCAGTACAGGTCGAGGGCCATCTCGCCCTTGCGCGGCATCAGGCCCTGCATGACGGCCTTGATCAGGGTGTCCGCGGCCTGCGGGTGGACCTGCCAGAAGCCGCCCATGCCCACGCGGTACGTACGGCCGTCCGCGCGCTCCCGTACGAAGGGGCGGCCGTGGACGCGGTGGACGCCGCCGTCCTTCTCCTCCACGCGCAGGACGGAGACGGGCTTGTCGAGCTCGACGAGCGGGAGGCGGCCGCCGGGGCGCGGGGTGAGGACCACCTGGCGGTCCTGGGACCCGGTCGCGGCGATCGCCTCGACCGTGGCCATCTGGGGCCAGTCCTGCTTCTCGATGCCCAGCTCGCTGACGCCCGGCGCCGCGATCATGCAGTGGTCGACCGGCTCGATCTCGTGCGAGCGGTGCTTGCGCAGGCCGACGGTGCCGTCCTCGTCCACGGCGTACTGCACGCGGGTGCGCCACTGCGGGACCTGGCCCGCCGGGAGCTTGTCGCCCTCCGCCGGCATGACGGTGCCGTCCCAGCCGGCCTCCTCCGCGGTGAGCCCCGCGAGCCGCTTCAGCTGCTCGGCGACGACCTCGCCCTTGAGCCGGCGCTGCGCGCCCGGCTTGGCGTGCTGCCAGTCGCAGCCGCCGCACCTGCCGGGGCCGGCGTACGGGCACGGGGCCTCGACGCGGTCCTTGGAGGCGTCGAGGACGGTGATCGCGTCGGCGCGCAGGAAGCGGGAGTCGACGTCGCCCTCGGTGACCTTCGCGACGACCTTCTCGCCGGGCAGGGTGTGGCGGACGAACAGGACCCGGCCCTCGGAGGTACGGGCGATGCAGTGGCCGCCGTGCGCGACGGGGCCGACCTCGACCTCGTACTCCTCCCCGACCAGTGACTGCTTCTCGTTCTGCTCCGTCATGGCGGGAAGGCTCCAAGGATAAGAAAGACCACAAAGTGAACGGCCGGACGACCGACCCACCAGTTTACGTGGATCTCGTCCGGCCGTTCACCAACCCGTTCAGCCCTTGCCGGTCGGTGCCTTCGGCGGCCGCGGGGTGTCCACCGGGCCGCGGCGCACCGAGCCCGGGGCGTTCCAGTCCTGGCGCTTCTTCGCCCGCCGCTTGGCGAGCTCCGAGGACTCCAGCTGGTAGGGCACCGAGGTGACCATCACACCGGGGGTGAAGAGCAGCCGGCCCTTGAGGCGCAGGGCGCTCTGGTTGTGCAGCAGGTGCTCCCACCAGCGGCCGACGACGTACTCGGGGATGTACACGCTGACCGCGTCGCGCGGGTTCTCGCTGCGCAGGCCCTTGACGTACTCGATCACCGGGCGGGTGATCTCGCGGTACGGCGAGTCGAGGATCTTGAGCGGGACGTTGATCCCGCGCCGGTCCCACTCCTCGCGCAGCGCCTTGGTCTCGGCCGTGTCGACGCTGATGCTGACCGCTTCCAGGGTGTCCGAGCGGGTGAGCTTGGCGAAGGCCAGGGCGCGCAGCGTGGGCTTGTGGACCTTGGAGACCAGGACGATCGAGTGGACGCGGGAGGGGCGCACGCTGTCGTCGCTGGGGCCCTCGGCGGCGGCGATCTCGGCGGAGACCCGGTCGTAGTGCTTCCGGATCGCGGTCATCGTGCCGTAGAAGATCACCATGCCGAGCAGGGCGACCCAGGCGCCGTGCGTGAACTTGGTGGCCAGGACGACGACCAGGACCATGCCGGTGAAGAAGGCGCCGAAGGTGTTGATCGCCCGGGAGCGGTGCATGCGCCGGCGGGCGGCGGCGTCGCGCTCCGTCTTCAGGTGCCGGTTCCAGTGCCGGACCATGCCGATCTGGCTCAGTGTGAAGGACACGAAGACGCCGACGATGTAGAGCTGGATCAGCTTCGTCGAGTCCGCGTCGTAGATCCAGACCAGCAGTATGGCGGCGCCGGCGAGCAGCACGATGCCGTTGGAGAAGGCGAGCCGGTCGCCGCGCGTGTGCAGCTGGCGCGGCAGGTAGCGGTCCTGGGCGAGGATCGAGCCGAGCAGCGGGAAGCCGTTGTACGCGGTGTTCGCGGCCAGGAAGAGGACGAGCGCGGTGGCCGTGGCCAGCAGGACGAAGAGGATGCTGCCGTTGCCGAAGACGGCCTCGCCGACCTGGGAGATCACCGGGTCCTGGACGTACTCGGGGCCGACGGGGACGCCGTTGTGCAGCAGGTCCTCGGCCGGGTTCTCGGCCATCCGCACGTCGGTGGCCATGGCCAGGCCGATGATCCCGCAGAACATGGTGACGGCCAGGCCGCCCATGAGGGCGAGGGTGGTCGCGGCGTTCTTGCTCTTGGGCTTGCGGAAGGCGGGGACGCCGTTGCTGATCGCCTCGACGCCGGTCAGTGCGGCACAGCCGGAGGAGAAGGCACGGAGCAGCAGGAAGACCATGGCGAAGCCGGCCAGGCCCTTCTGCTCGGGTTCGATCTCGAAATCGGCTGTCGGCGCCGACATGGTCTCGCCGAGGACGATGCCCTTCCAGGCACCCCAGCCGATCATGATGAAGACGGCCGCGACGAAAACATAGGTCGGGATCGCGAAGAGCTTGCCGGACTCCTTCACACCGCGCAGATTCATCAGCGTGAGCAGAAGGATCATGACGATCGCCGAGAGCACCTTGTGCTCGATGACGAAATGCACGGCCGAGCCGAGATTCTCGACTCCGGAGGAGATCGACACGGCGACGGTCAGCACGTAGTCGACGAGCAGGGCGCTCGCGACGGTCAGACCGGCCCGCGGCCCGAGGTTGGTGTTGGCCACCTCGTAGTCGCCGCCACCGCTGGGGTAGGCGTGGACGTTCTGCCGGTAGGAGGCGACCACCGTGAACATCAGCACGACGACCGCGAGGGCGATCCAGGGGCTGTACTGGTACGCGGCGACGCCCGCGATCGACAGGACCAGCAGGACCTCGCCCGGGGCGTACGCCACCGAGGAGAGAGGGTCGGAGGCGAAGACAGGAAGGGCGATCCGCTTGGGAAGGAGCGTTTCCCCGAGGCGGTCGCTGCGCAGCGCCCGGCCGATCAGGATCCGTTTGGGCACGTCGGTCAGTTTGGACACGGAGAGGATCGTAAGCGTTCGAAATCATGCTGACGAACCCCCCACCCCCTCACACCGCAATCCCGTTGCATTTCCTCCCCGAGCGCACCACGACCGCACCACGAGTGCGCCCCGGATACACCCGGGATACACCGCGTATACCCCCCGGGCGCCCCTGGTACCTCCCGGGCGGGTCCCGGGAAGCCCCAAGTGGCCACACCCGTGACCACCCGTGTGTAGCTTGGGCCATGGTCTGAGACCCTGTTAAACCAGAGCATGCAATGAGGCTGGGAACCAGCGCGTCGCTGACAGCCGGAAGGACGGCCGTGCACATCGTCATCATGGGTTGCGGAAGGGTGGGCTCCGCCCTCGCGCAAACCCTGGAACAGCAGGGTCATACGGTCGCAGTCGTCGACCAGGACCCCACCGCATTCCGCCGGCTCGGCGCCGGTTTCGGCGGCCGCCGCGTGACCGGGGTCGGCTTCGACCAGGACACCCTGCGGGAGGCGGGAATCGAGGACGCGGGCGCGTTCGCGGCCGTCAGCAGTGGTGACAATTCCAACATCATCGCCGCTCGGGTGGCCCGGGAGATGTTCGGCGTGGAGAACGTCGCGGCGCGCATCTACGACCCCAAGCGCGCCGAGGTCTACCAGCGCCTGGGCATCCCCACCGTCGCCACCGTGCGGTGGACCGCCGACCAGATGCTGCGCCGGCTGCTGCCCTCGGGCGCCGAGCCGCTGTGGCGGGACCCGAGCGGCGGCGTCCAGCTCGCCGAGGTGCACACCTCCCCCGCCTGGATCGGGCACAAGGTCAGCAAGATCCAGGACGAGACCGGCGTCCGTGTCGCGTTCCTCACCCGGCTGGGCGAGGCGATGCTGCCGACGTCGCAGACGGTGCTGCAGGAGGGCGACCTCGTCCACGTGATGATGCGCACGGACGAGATCGACAAGGTCGAGGCGGCCTTCGCCGAGGGGCCCGAGGAGGCACACGCATGAGGGTCGCTATCGCCGGGGCAGGCGCGGTGGGCCGCTCCATCGCGGGCGAACTGCTGGAGAACGGCCACGAGGTGCTCCTGGTCGACAAGGCGCCGACGGCCATCTCGGTGGAACGGGTGCCGCAGGCCGAATGGCTGCTGGCCGACGCCTGCGAGATCACCTCGCTGGACGAGGCGGCGCTGCAGCGCTGCAACGTCGTCATCGCCGCGACCGGCGACGACAAGGTCAACCTGGTCGTCTCGCTGCTCGCGAAGACCGAGTACGGGGTGCCGCGCGTGGTGGCCCGCGTCAACAACCCGAAGAACGAGTGGCTCTTCAACGAGTCGTGGGGCGTGGACGTCGCGGTCTCCACGCCGCGTCTGATGTCGGCCCTGGTCGAGGAGGCCGTGAGCGTCGGCGACCTGGTACGGCTGCTGCGCTTCAGCCACGGCGACGCCAACCTGGTCGAGCTGACCCTGCCGGCCGACTCCTCGGTCGCGGGTACGCAGATCAGCGAGATCAACTGGCCCGAGGACACCTCGCTGGTCACGATCATCCGCGGCAACCGGGTGCTCACGCCGCACGGCGAGGAGACGCTGGAGCCGGGCGACGAGCTGCTGTTCGTGGCCGCGCAGGCCCGCGAGGAGCAGCTGGAGGACCTCCTCCAGGCCCGCCAGTAGCCCTGCGGGCACGCTCGACGGCCCCGAAGGGGGGCGCACCCGCTGGGTGCGCCCCCCTTCGGGCTTCCCACCCCCGGGCCCGCGGCCCGCACGCGCCCCGGCGACCCAGGCCGCCGGTCGCGGCGGGCGCCGTAGGGCCGTGGCGGGCCCGTGGGGCCAGGGTTGCCGGGCGGGGCCTCCCGGGCCGTGGTGTGCGGTGGGCGGGGTCCCGGCGGAATGTCTCCTCGGCTCGCGCCTGCGGGCACGGCTTCGAGCGCCGGGCGGTGGTTGCGCGCTCGTCCTGAGGGGACACTCCGCCGTGCCCCCGCCCTGGCATCCGGTACGCCGGTACAGGCGGCCGTTGCCACACCTGCGTGGCGGGTCCCCCGCCCCAGCCGTACGCCGCGGCCCCCAGCCCGCGTACACCGCAGCCCGCGAGAAGCGGCGCCCATCGCACGGCACCGCCCC
>NZ_LBMK01000006.1:211109-334605 GCF_001005295.1 Streptomyces yangpuensis
CCGCCCCTGCGGTCGTTCGTCGCATACCGGCCCGGTCAGGGCTTCCGGTGGGACGGCGCCTTGCGTGCCTCCTCGGCCGCTTCCCTGGCCTCCCACTCCGCGATCACATCGATCGGCGGCGGCGCCTTCGCCAGGAAGACCCAGGTGAAGTACACGGCGAGCACCATCGGCGGGAGCTTCAGCGCGATCAGCACCCAGCCCAGCTGCGTCGCGTCGCCCCACCAGTACAGCGGGAAGAGGATCGCGTACTTGGCGAGGAAGATCAGCCCCCAGGCCAGGCTGGCCTTGGTGTACGCCTTCTTGCGCCCCGGGTTGCGGGTGCGCCAGGAGAGGTTCTCCTTGAAGACCGGGCCGAGGATCACGCCCAGCAGCGGGAAGCCCACCAGCGCCGAGACCGTGAAGGCCACGCCCAGGCCGACGCCGTAGATCATGCCGGGCAGGTAGAAACCTTTCGCGCTGCCCGTGAAGAGGGCGAAGGCCACGCCCACGCCCACGCCGAAGACCCCGCTGAACGCGTGCTTCACCGTGTCCTTGCGCAGCAGCCGCACGATCACCAGCAGCACGGCGACCGCGCCCGCCGCGATGGCGGACATCTTCACGTCCTTGTTGATCGTGTAGATCATCACGAAGAGCAGCCCGGGGAGCATCGTCTCCACGGTGCCCCGGACGCCTCCGAACGCGTCGAACAGCGCCGCCTGGGTCACGGCCTTCTGGTCCGCGGAGGCCTCGTGCGCCACGTGCGCCTCGTGCGCCACGTGCGCCACTGACGCTTCGGGCGCCGCTGACGCCTCGGCGCCGGGCTCCGGGTTGGTCGGTTTGTCGAGTGACATCGCCGGTTACTGCTCCTGTCCGAGCGGTCGGAGTTCGTACTTCGGGTTGAACAGCACCCGACGGCCGTGACTCAGCGAGATGCGCCCCGAGGCGATCATGCGTCGCCCGGGCTCGATTCCCACGATCGAGCGACGCCCGAGCCAGACCACGTCCAGCGCGCCGGAGCCGTCGAACAGCTCCGCCTCCAGGGCGGGGACGCCCGCTCTGGGCCGCAGTGTGACCGTACGCAGGGTGCCGGTCACCTTGACTATCTGGCGGTCGTCGCAGTCGCAGATCCGCGTACAGCCCGCGGCTTCTGCGTCCTCCTGCAGCTCCGCCGAATGCAGCTCCTCCTGCGAGGTCGACAGCCGCTCGATCATCCGGCGGAACCGGCCCGCCGGCCTGGCCGGCCGTGCGGGCTTCTCGGGACGCGGTTCAGCACTCATACAGGAAAGCCTACCGGCGCGCCGACTACCGCTCGAAGCGGTATCCCATGCCCGGTTCGGTGATGAAGTGCCGCGGACGTGAGGGGTCCGCTTCCAGCTTGCGCCGCAACTGGGCCATGTAGACCCGCAGATAGTTGGTCTCGGTGCCGTAGGACGGACCCCAGACCTCCTGGAGCAGCTGCTTCTGGCTGACCAGTTTGCCGCCGTTGCGGACCAGGACCTCCAGCAGGTGCCACTCGGTGGGCGTCAGCCGTACGTCGCGTCCCTCACGCACCGCCTTCTTGGCGGCCAGGTCCACCGTGAAGCCCTCCGTCGCCACGACCACCTCGTCCTCGCCGGACCCGGCGGCCGGTTCGGCGCGGCGGACGGCGGCGCGCAGCCGGGCCAGCAGTTCGTCCATCCCGAAGGGCTTGGTCACGTAGTCGTCGGCGCCCGCGTCGAGGGCCTCGACCTTCTCGTCGGAGCTGTGCCGGGCGGACAGGACCAGGATGGGTACGCGGGTCCAGCCGCGCAGCCCCTTGATCACCTCCACCCCGTCCATGTCCGGCAGGCCGAGGTCGAGGACGACCACGTCGGGGTGGCGGGCTGCCGCGAGTTCCAGTGCGCTCGCGCCGTCGGTCGCCGCGTCGACCTCGTACTTGCGTGCCTTGAGATTGATCACGAGGGCTCGGACGATCTGCGGCTCGTCGTCCACCACGAGCACCCGGGTCATTGAGGTCCTGCCTTCTGTCGCGTTCTCCGGTCACGGTCGTGACCGGTCTGCGGTGCGTCCGCACCGGGGGCTCGGGGGCCGTCCTCGCCGCCGCTTCCGTCGGCGTCCACCGTGCCACGGGCCGGCGGGGGGCGGTGGGGCACGGCGCGCAGGGTCAGCACCATGGTCAGCCCGCCGCCGGGGGTGTCCTCGGCGGCGAGGGTGCCGTCCATGGACTCCGTGAATCCCCGGGCGACGGCCAGCCCGAGGCCCACTCCGGCGCCGCGCGGCGCGTCCCCGTACCGCTGGAAAGGGGCGAAGATCCGGTCCTTGGCCTCGTCGGGGACGCCCGGGCCGCGGTCGACGACCCGCACCTCGACGCGGTCGCCGAGGCAGCTGGCCGCCACCAGCACCGGATTTCCGGCCGGGCTGTACTTGACGGCGTTCTCCACGACGTTGGCCACGGCCCGTTCCAGCAGACCGGGATCCACCGCCACCATGGGGAGCGACTCGGGCACGTCCAGCAGCACGCTGTCCTCCGGTACGCCGCCCAGCGCCATCGGGACCACCTCGTCGAGGTCGATCTCCCGGATCAGCGGGGTGACGGTCCCGGTCTGCAACCGTGACATGTCCAGCAGGTTGCCCACCAGGTGGTCGAGGCGGTCGGCCCCGTCCTCGATGCCCTCCAGGAGTTCGGCCCGGTCCTCGTCCGACCATTCCACGTCGTCGGAGCGCAGTGAGGTCACGGAGGCCTTGATGGAGGCCAGCGGGGTCCGCAGGTCATGGCTGACGGCGGCCAGCAGGGCGGTCCGGATCCGGTTGCCCTCGGCCAGCCGGCGGGCCTCCTCCGCCTCGCCGACCAGCCGCTGGCGGTCCAGGACCACGGCCGCCTGGGCGGCGAAGGCACCGAGCACCCGGCGGTCCTCGGCGGGCAGGACCCGTCCGGAGAGGGCCAGTGCCATGTGGTCGCCGATGGGCATGTCCACATCGGCGTCCTCGGGCCGGGCGACGGGGTGGGGGCCGACGCTGCCGGCCGGTTTCCATGGCTCCAGGTCGTTCTGCCGCTCCAGCAGGGCCACCGATTCCATGGCGAAGGTCTCGCGCACCCGTTCCAGCAGCGCGTCCAGGGTGGTCTCCCCCCGCAGCACGCTCCCGGCGAGGAAGGAGAGGATCTCGGACTCGGCGCGCAGCCGGGCGGCCTGGTGGGTGCGCCGGGCGGCGAGGTCCACCACCGAGGCGACCGAGACGGCCACGCCGAAGAAGACGGTGATGGCGACGATGTTCCTGGGGTCGGAGACGGTGAGCCGGTGCAGCGGCGGCGCGAAGAAGTAGTTCAAGAGCAGCGAACCGAGGGCGGCGGAGGCGAGGGCCGGCCGGAGCCCGCCCAGCAGCGCGGCGGTCACCGTCAGCGCCAGGAACAGCAGCATGTCGTTGGCGAGCCCGAGGTCGGCCTGGATGTGCGTGAGCAGCAGGCACAGCAGCACGGGGAAGGCCGTTCCGACCACCCAGCCGGCCAGCACCCGGTTGCGGCCGAGCTGGGCCGCGGAGCGGGCGACGGGCAGGCCGCGTCCCTTGGCGGCCTCCTCGTGGGTGACGATGTGGACGTCGAGGTCGGGTCCCGAGTCGCGGGCCACGCCGGCGCCGACACCGGGACCGAAGAGGTACTGCCAGGAGCGGCGGCGGCTGGAGCCGAGCACGATCTGGGTGGCGTTGACCCCGCGCGCGAAGGCGAGCAGGGCGTCGGGGATGTTGTCGCCGATGACGTGGTGAAACGTTCCTCCGACGTCTTCGACCAGCGTCCGCTGGACCGCGAGCTCCTTCGGCGAGGCCGCGGTCAGGCCGTCGCTGCGGGCGATGTAGACGGCGAGGATCTCGCTGCCCGAGCCCTTGGCCGCCATCCGTGAGGCACGCCGGACGAGGGTGCGTCCCTCGGGCCCGCCGGTGAGCCCGACGACGATCCGCTCCCGCGCCTGCCAGGTCGAACGGATGCCGTGCTCGCCCCGGTACTGCTGGAGGTACTCGTCCGCCCGGTCGGCCACCCACAGCAGCGCGAGCT
Source organism: Streptomyces yangpuensis (assembly GCF_001005295.1). Classification (GTDB taxonomy): domain Bacteria; phylum Actinomycetota; class Actinomycetes; order Streptomycetales; family Streptomycetaceae; genus Streptomyces; species Streptomyces yangpuensis. The sequence goes on from NZ_LBMK01000006.1 coordinate 215,113, forward strand.
CGCGCAGGGCGGTGAGGTTGCCGGGCCGGAAGTAGTTCGAGAGGGCCGCGTCCACCTTCTCGGGCTTGTATATGTTCCCGTGCGCCATGCGCCGGCGCAGCGCCTGCGGCGACATGTCGACGAGCTCGACCTGGTCGGCGCGGCGGACGACCTCGTCGGGCACGGTCTCCCGCTGCCGCACCCCGGTGATCGACCCGACCACGTCCCCGAGGGACTCCAGGTGCTGGATGTTGACGGTGGACACCACGTCGATGCCGGCGCGCAGCAGCTCCTCCACGTCCTGCCAGCGCTTGGCGTTGCGCGAGCCGGGGACGTTGGTGTGCGCGAGCTCGTCCACGAGTGCGATGGCCGGCCTTCGGGCGAGGAGCGCGTCCACGTCCATCTCGGTGAAGGAGGCGCCGCGGTGGCGCAGGGTCCTGCGTTCGACCTGTTCGAGGCCGTGGAGCATGACCTCGGTCCGCGGCCGCCCGTGGTGTTCGACGAAGCCGACGACGCAGTCCGCGCCGCGCTCCGCCCTGCGGTGCCCCTCGGAGAGCATCGCGTAGGTCTTGCCCACACCGGGTGCCGCGCCGAGGTAGATCCTGAGCTTGCCGCGTCCCATGGGCTCATTCTCGGGGACGTCCGGACCGCGTACGCACCGATCACGGGCCCCGGGCCGATCTCTGACGGATCCCTGACGCGGCGCGGGCGCCGCACCGCCGCGGCCGGGCAGCGGCATGCGAAAGCCGGTGGGCCCCACCCGAAGGAGTGGGGCCCACCGGCTGCGGAGCACGACGCGCCCCCTGTGCGCGGGGGCGGTCCGGGTCGGCCGGCCTCAGCGGACCTCGGTGATCTCCGGGCCGCGCTCGAGCTGGCCCATGCCGCCGCCGAAGCGGGAGCCTTCCTGCTCTTCCGTCGTCTGCACGCCGTCCGGCACCATCTGGGCGTCGTTCGGCAGCTTCAGGACGATCGGGTCGCGCGGGGCCATCGGGCCGTCGCCGCGGACGACGACGGTGTCCCGGAAGATCTGCTCCAGCACGCCCGCCGACTCGGGGCGCACCGCGCCCTGGCCGGAGATGACGCCCCGCAGGAACCAGCGCGGGCCGTCGACGCCGACGAAGCGGACCAGCTGGGCGCCGGTCTGCCCGTCCGGCAGCGGGACGGGGACCTGCGCGCGCAGCTCCCAGCCCAGCGAGCCCTGGACCTCGTCGATGATGCCGCCCTGCTGGGTGATGCCCGCGGCGATCTCGTCGCGGACCTCGCCCCAGATGCCCTCCTTCTTGGGCGCGGCGAAGGCCTGCAGCTGCACGGCACTGTCGCCCAGGACCACCGTGGCGGCCACGATCGCGTCCCCGGCCACCTCGACGCGCAGTTCCATGCCGTCGACACCGGGTACGAAGATGCCGCCCAGGTCGACCCGGCCGTCGGCCGGGTTCCCGAGCACCTCGGAGACGTCCCACGGGCCGTCCGGCCGCGGGGCCGGGGGCAGGTTGATCCGGCGCGGGGCGGCCTCTTCCGGCTCGCCCGCGCCGTCCTGCTCAGAAGCGGCGACGCCGTCTACGACCTGCTCGGCCGCGCCGCCGTCCTTGGCGGAGTCGTTCTTCTTGCGACGTCCGAACACGTCACTGTCCTTCCCGGTCGGTTACGACCGAAGCGTAGCCATTCCCACCCTGCTGACCAGCCCCGGATCCGGCCACGGCCGCATGACCGCCGGTGGAGCCGAAACCCCCCTCGGCCCGGGCCGAGCCGGGAAGTTCCGCCACCTCGTGGAAGCGCACCTTCTCGACCCGCTGGACAACCAGCTGGGCAATGCGGTCGAAACGCTCGAACCGGACGCTCTCGCGAGGGTCGAGATTGACCACGATCACCTTGATCTCTCCACGGTACCCGGCATCCACCGTCCCCGGGGCATTCACGAGCGCGAGCCCGCAGCGCGCGGCCAGGCCCGACCGCGGGTGCACGAAGGCCGCGTACCCGTCGGGCAGGGCGATCGCCACCCCGGTGGGCAGCACCGCGCGCTCACCGGGCTCCAGCACGGCGGCCTCGGTGGTGACGAGGTCGCAGCCGGCGTCACCGGGGTGACCGTACGCCGGAATGGGAACCTCCGGGTCGACGCGACGAATCAGCACGTCGACGTCGTGGCGGGATCCGTTGCTGTTCAGGGACATCAGGGGTTCACCTCAAAGGCGCGTGCGCGCCTGACCTGGTCCGGGTCGGCCATGGCCGCCTGGATCTCCTCGGGCCGTCCGTTGTCGATGAAGTGGTCGACCTTCACTTCGATGAAGAGCGCGTCGGCGCGGACCGCGACCTCGCCCTCCGGCCCGCCTATCCGGCCCACCGCCGTGCAGTAGATCTTACGGCCGGCGACGGCGGTGACCTCGGCGTCCAGGTGCAGCAGGGTACCCACGGGCACCGGCCGCACGAAGTCCGTCTCCAGCCGTCCGGTCACGGCGATCACGCGCAGCAGCCAGTTCAGCGAGCCCAGCGTCTCGTCGAGTGCGGTGGCGAGCACCCCGCCGTGGGCGAGCCCGGGCGCGCCCTGGTGGGCGGGCTTGACAGTGAACTCGGCGGTGACGCGCACGCCGTCGCCGGCCCGGGCCTCCAGGTGGAGTCCGTGCGGCTGGCCCCCGCCGCAGCCAAAGCAGTGCTCGTAGTGGGCACCGAGGAGCTCACCGGGTGCGGGCGCGTCGGGGTGCCGGACTGGTGCGGCGGCATCGGCCGGGGGCGTCAACGCTGTGTTTCGTCCACTCACAGCCGCAGACCTTACCCGCGCGGCTACCCGCCGGTCGCCTCGTGGCAGGCTTGACGGCATGCAGCTCTCCACCGCGCACCACGACGAACGCCTGACCGCCCCCCGCTCCTGGTGGGGCATCGCCGTCATGACCGGCCTCGCGGGCGCGCTGATGCTGCTGCCCCTGGGCACGCTGCCGCTGCTGGCCGGCCTCGTCGGGGGCACCGCGCTGGCCGGTCTGCTGGTGAGCTCGTACGGGTCCGCGCGCGTGCGCGTGATGAACGGGGCGCTGGCCGTCGGCGACGCGCGGATCCCGGTGTCGGCGCTGGGCGAGCCGGAGATCCTGGACGCCGAGGAGGCACGCGCCTGGCGTACGTACAAGGCGGACACCCGGGCCTTCATGCTGATGCGCAGCTACGTGCCGACGGCGGTCCGCATCGAGGTCACCGACGCCGCCGACCCGACCCCGTACGTCTACGTCTCCACCCGCGAGCCGCAGGCCCTGGTCGCGGCCCTGCGCGCGGCGCGGGCGGCCTGACGGCACCTGCCCGGAGCCGCCGCCCGGCCGCTTCGGGCGGAGTGCGTCAGTCGCGCGTGAGGTACTCCGGACCCTCCAGGGCTGCCCTGGTGGCCTCGGGAAGGGGCTCCAGGGGCCGTTCCAGGGGCGGCAGGGCGCGCAGGGCCTCCCAGGCCACCGCCTGCCTGCGCAGGTCTCCACGGACCTTCTCGGCGAGTTTGCGGGTGTCGCGGCGGTTCATGACCGCTCCGACCGCCGCGCCCACCATGAACGGCATGAGGTTCGGCAGGCTGCGGATCATCCGCTTGAGGATCTGCTGGCGCAGTTCGCGCTTCATCTGGCCGCCGAGCGCCGCGTTCAGCGTGGTGGGCCTGGTCAGGTCCACCCCGCGCTCCTCGGTCCACGCCGTCAGGTAGGCGAACGTGCGCTCCTTGAGGTTGCCGTGCGGCCGCCGGCCGTAGACCTCGTGGAGTTCCGCGATGAGCTTCAGCTCGATCGCCGCGACGCCGGTGATCTCCGCCGCGAGTTCGGCGGGCATCGCGGGCGGCACGGGCAGCATGGCCGCCGCGCCGATGCTCGCCCCGACGGTCGCCGAGGCGGCGCAGGCGCCCGAGATCAGCTTGTCGGCCAGCTGGTCGGGGCCGAGGCCGGGGAACTGCGCGCGCAGCGTCGCGAGGTCCCGGACGGGAACGCGCGGTGCGTTCTCGATGATCCTGTCGGTGACGTAGAGGGCGGCGCCGCGCACGCCTTCGCCGCCCTTGCGCACGCCGTTCCTGACGGCTTGCAGCCGGCGGCCGCCGGGGCCGCGCCGGGGCCCGTCGCCGGGCTCCGCGTCCGACGCCGCCAGGGCGGCGGCGGAGGGAACGGCGAGTGCCGCACTGGCGGAGCCGCCGGGGGCTTCGGGACCCGTCTCCGGGTCCGTGGTCACCACCTGCGTCTCCGCCGGATCACCTTGCTTCCGGAAGATGCCCTTCCGAAACGGTGTCGAGCCAGCCACGGCCGACGCCTCTCAGTCGCAGTCGCGACAGATCGGCTGGCCGTTCTTCTCGCGCGCCAGCTGGCTGCGGTGGTGCACCAGGAAGCAGCTCATGCAGGTGAACTCGTCGGCCTGCTTGGGCAGGACCCGAACGGCCAGCTCCTCGTTGGAGAGGTCCGCACCGGGAAGCTCCAGGCTCTCGGCCGAGTCGAATTCGTCCATGTCGACGGACGAGGACGACTTCTCATTGCGTCGAGCCTTCAGCTCTTCGATGCTGTCGTTGTCAACGTCGTCGTCGGTCTTGCGCGGGGTGTCGTAGTCCGTTGCCATTGTTCGCTCTCCCCCTCTGGGTGTTAGCGGTGTCTCAGCGCACGTAACGCACGAGAGGCCGGACTTGTGCCCGACCTGAGGCGGAGATTTTGCCTCACATCAAGGTCTGTTACTCAATCGACACCCAGCCGCCCGCCTGGAGGGGCGATCGGCTGGGATGACGACCGGGACCGTACACGGTCCGGGCGCCGTCTTGCACAAACGCCACCCCGTGTATTTCCCGCCATTCGGGGGGCCGGAAACCCGGACGTCCCGGGCGTTCCGGCCTCCCCCGAGTCACCGAACGCACAGGCCTGGACACCGGCCACTGTGATCGATCACACAGGGGTGGATGTATTCAGAGGCCATGAATTCAGCCAAAAGCGAACACGGGGTGAGGCTCTCACAAAGGCAGAGTGACACGCATCACGAGGCCACCGCCCTCCCGGGGCATCGCCTGGATCCTGCCGCCGTGTGCGCGCGCCACAGAGCGCGCGATCGACAGACCCAGCCCGACACCCTTGTCACTGCCCGTACGCTCCGTACGCAGCCGCCTGAACGGTTCGAAGAGGTTGTCCACCTCGTACGCGGGAACCACGGGACCCGTGTTCGACACCAGGAGCACCGCCTGGCCGTGCTGGGCCTCGGTGGTGACCTCCACCCAGCCGTCCTCCGGCACGTTGTACCGGACGGCGTTCTGCACCAGGTTGAGGGCGATCCGCTCCAGCAGGACGCCGTTGCCCTGCACGACGGCCGGCGCGCGCTCGCCGCGGATCTCCACACCCTTGGCCTCGGCCTCGCCGCGCACCTGGTCGACGGCGCGCGAGGCGACCTCCGCCAGGTCCACGGGCTTGCGCTCGACGATCTGGTTCTCGCTGCGGGCCAGCAGCAGCAGGCCCTCGACCAGCTGCTCGCTGCGCTCGTTGGTGGCGAGCAGGGTCTTGCCGAGCTGCTGGAGCTCCACCGGGGCGCCCGGGTCCGACAGGTGCACCTCCAGCAGGGTCCGGTTGATCGCCAGCGGCGTCCGCAGCTCGTGCGAGGCGTTGGCGACGAACCGCTGCTGGGCCGTGAAGGCCCGCTCCAGCCGGTCGAGCATCTCGTCGAAGGTGTCGGCGAGCTCCTTGAGCTCGTCGTCCGGCCCGTCCAGCTCGATCCGCCGGGTCAGGTCGGAGCCGACCACGCGGCGGGCGGTACGGGTGATCTTGCCCAGCGGCGAGAGCACCCGGCCGGCCATCGCGTAGCCGAAGGCGAAGGCGATGATGCTCAGCCCCAGCAGGGCCATCAGCGAGCGGCTCAGCAGGTCGTCCAGGGCGTGCCTGCGCTGTTCGAGGATGCACTGGCCGATCGCCGCGTTGAACTGGTCGGGCGTGAGTTCGAGCCCCACCACTCCCGGGCAGGAACTGCTGGTGACCTTCACCTGGCCGCCGACGATCTGGAACGGCAGGGCGTTGCCCTGCCGCAGGGCCTGGGCCGCCAGCAGGTAGATGATCGACAGCAGCAGGATGCCCGCGATCAGGAACATCCCGCCGTAGAGCAGGGTGAGGCGTATCCGGATGGTCGGCCTCAGCCACGGGAAGGGACCCTCGGGCTGGCCGGGGTCCCAGGTCGGTTTCGGTGGCGCCGCCGGTGGCGCCGGAGTGGTCGCCATGCGGTCAGATCCGGTATCCGGAACCGGGCACCGTCACGATGACGGGCGGCTCGCCCAGCTTGCGGCGCAGGGTCATCACCGTCACACGCACCACGTTGGTGAACGGGTCGGTGTTCTCGTCCCAGGCCTTCTCCAGCAGCTGCTCGGCGGAGACCACGGTCCCCTCGCTGCGCATGAGGACCTCCAGGACCGCAAACTCCTTCGGGGCCAGCTGCACCTCGCGGCCCTCACGGAACACCTCGCGCCGGTTCGGGTCCAGCTTGATGCCGGCCCGCTCCAGTACGGGCGGCAGCGCGACGGTGGTGCGCCGGCCGAGCGCCCGCACCCGGGCGGTGAGCTCGGTGAAGGCGAAGGGCTTGGGCAGGTAGTCGTCCGCCCCGAGCTCCAGGCCCTCCACGCGGTCGCTCACGTCGCCGGAGGCGGTCAGCATCAGCACCCGGGTGGGCATGCCGAGCTCGACGATCTTCCGGCAGACGTCGTCACCGTGGACGAGCGGGAGGTCCCGGTCGAGCACCACCACGTCGTAGTCGTTCACGCCGACCCGCTCCAGGGCGGCGGCGCCGTCGTACACGACGTCCACGGCCATGGCCTCCCGGCGCAGGCCGGTGGCCACCGCATCGGCGAGCAGCTGCTCGTCCTCGACGACGAGTACGCGCACGTCGTTTCCTTCCTCCGAGCCCAGAAGGGCACACGTGTATTGCGTCGTACATCCTGCCCGTTTCGGCCGTAAACCGGCTGTAAGACGGGTCCTGCGGGGGCTCACGGGGCGGAAGTGAGGATTCCCTCGCCCCGAGAGGTTTCTGAGGCCAGGGTGCCGGGGAGGACGTGAGAACACCCCATCCACTCCCTGACGGCGGTATCGCCACGTGCCGCCGCCGACCCACGAAGAGGGGGCGAACCCATCATGGACGCATTCAGCGCGGGTCTCCTGCAGCGCATCAGGGCCACGCAGTCGGATCTCAGGCACGCCCGTGAGACGGGCGACGACTTCCTCGCGGAAGTGGAACAGGCGGAGCTGGAAGACCTGCAGCGCCTGGCCGCCGAGCACGGCGTCCCGGTCTCGGCCTGCGTTCCCGCCTGCTGACCGGTCTGCCGGACGGCTGCTGAGCGCCGGCTCCAGAACGTGCGTGGACCCCGGCCGCCCCCTCGGGCGGCCGGGGTCCACGCACGTCCGGCCGCGCTCAGTCGTGCCAGGCCCCGGCCTCCTCCAGCAGCGGCTGGAGCGAGGCGAACACCGCCGGGGTGGCGGCCAGGGCCAGCTCGCCCGAGGCCGGCTCCCCCGGGCGGCCGCCGGTCGCGGCCCCCGCCTCGCGGGCGATCAGCTCCCCGGCGGCCAGGTCCCAGGGGTTCAGGCCGCGCTCGTAGTAGCCGTCCAGGCGTCCCGCGGCCACGTCGCACAGGTCCAGCGCCGCCGAGCCGCCCCGCCTGATGTCCCGCACCAGCGGGATGATCCGCTGCGCCACGTCGGCCTGGTGCGCCCGCCGGGTCTGGACGTAGGCGAACCCGGTCCCCACCAGCGCCTGGTCCAGCGGGGCGGCCGGACGGCAGGCGAGGCGTGCCGGGCCCAGCCAGGCGCCGCCGCCGAGGACGGCGTGGTAGACCTCGCCGCGCATCGGCGCCGCCACGACGCCCACCACGGTCTCGCCCTCGTACTCGGCGGCGACGGACACGCCCCAGCTGGGAAGTCCGTAGAGGTAGTTCACGGTGCCGTCCAGCGGGTCGACGACCCACCGCACCCCGCTGGTCCCCGGGCTGTCCGCGCCCTCCTCGCCCAGCAGCCCGTCCTCGGGGCGCCGCTCGGCGAGGATGCCGGTGATCAGCTTCTCCGCCGCGATGTCCATCTCGGTCACCACGTCGATGGGGCTGCTCTTCGTCGCCGCCACCGCCAGATCGGCCGGCCGGCCGTCGCGCAGCAGGGCCCCGGCCTGCCGGGCGGCCTCCATGCCGACCGCCAGCAGTTCGGCCTTCAGTTCTTCGGAGATCACGGTTCCCCTCCTCTTCCTAGGCGTACGGGCTGTCCGCGCCCGCGGCGGCCGGCCGCGGGGCCCGCGCCGGGCAGCAGCCCACCGCGCACAGGTCGTGGCTCTGTCCGAGCGTGCCCACCCAGCACTCCTGCGCCGCCTCGCCGCGCTCCTTGGCGGCCCGCTCCAGGACGAGCTCCCGTACGGCCTCGGCGAAGCGCGGGTCGGCGCCGACGGTCGCGGAGCGCGCGACGGGCAGGCCCAGTTCGGCGGCCTTGGCGGTGGCCTCGGTGTCCAGGTCGTACAGGACTTCCATGTGGTCGGAGACGAAGCCGATGGGGACCATGACCACGGCGGGGGCGCCCTCGGCGTGCAGGGTCTCCAGGTGGTCGCAGATGTCCGGCTCCAGCCACGGGATGTGCGGGGCGCCGCTGCGGGACTGGTAGACGAGCCGCCAGGGGCGGGCGACGCCGGTGCGCACCGCGACCTCGTCGGCGATCACCCGGGCGACGTCGAGGTGCTGCTTGACGTACGCGCCGCCCTCACCGCCCTCGGTGTGGTCCGGGACGGGGCCGGAGGTGTCGGCGGCGGCGGTCGGGATGGAGTGCGTGGTGAAGGCGAGGTGCGCGCCGGCGCGTACCTCCTCGGGGAGCGCGTCGAGCGAGGCCACCACGCCGTCGATCATGGGCTCCACGAAGCCGGGGTGGTTGAAGTAGTGCCGCAGCTTGTCGACGCGCGGCGGCTCCACGCCCTCCTGCTCCAGCGCGGCCAGGGCGTCGGCCAGGTTCTCGCGGTACTGCCGGCAGCCCGAGTACGAGGCGTAGGCGCTGGTGGCGAGGACCGCGATCCGGCGGCGGCCGTCGGCGGCCATCTCGCGCATCACGTCGTTCAGGTAGGGGGCCCAGTTCCGGTTGCCCCAGTAGACCGGCAGGTCCAGCCCGTGACCGGCGAAGTCCTTGCGCAGCGCGTCGAGCAGCTCGCGGTTCTGCCGGTTGATCGGGCTGACCCCGCCGAAACCGAAGTAGTGCTGCCCGACCTCCTTGAGCCGCTCGCGCGGGATGCCGCGCCCGCGGGTGACGTTCTCCAGGAACGGCACGACGTCGTCGGGTCCTTCGGGGCCGCCGAAGGAGAGCAGCAGGAGTGCGTCGTACGGGGCGGCGGACTCGGCGCCGGGGGCACGGAACTGGTCTGACATGCCTCGAATCCTGCCACCCGGCCGCTGCCCCCGGTAACGGACCCGGGTCCGTCTCACACCCCGGATGACAGGTAAGGTCACCCTAAGTTCCTGCCCGTCGCATTCCCGTGCGCGCGCTTCACTGGCAGACGTAACCTGTGTGAGCCAATCCAGTCCCTTACGGAGGGCAGCGTGCCCAGTCCCTACCGCGCGATATTCGCGACCCCCGGCACCAAGGGGTTCACAGCCGCCGGCCTCATAGGCCGGATGCCGCTGTCCATGGTGGGCATCGGTGTCCTCACGATGATCACCGAGCTGGGCGGCAGCTACGCCCTCGCCGGCGGGATCACCGCCACCATCGCCCTGTCCGCCGCCGCTGTGGGCCCCCAGGTCTCCCGGCTGGTCGACCAGCACGGACAGCGCCGGGTGCTGCGCCCCGCCACCCTGGTCGCCGCCGCCTCGGTGACCGGCCTGCTGGCCGCCGCCGCCCGGGGCTGGCCGAGCTGGACGCTCTTCGTCTTCGCCGTCGTCGCCGGGTGCGTGCCCAGCGTCGGCTCGATGGTCCGGGCCCGCTGGACGGCCCTGTTCCGCGACACCCCCCAGCTGCACACGGCCTACTCCTTCGAGTCCATCCTCGACGAGGTCTGCTTCATCGTGGGTCCGCCCCTCGCCGCCACGCTCTCGGCCGGCTGGTTCCCCGAGGCCGGCCCCGTGGTCGCCGTCGTCTTCCTCGTGACGGGCGTGTGGTGGCTGACGGCCCTGACGGCCACCGAGCCGAAGCCGCATCCGCGGCACGAGCACTCGGACCTCTCGTCCGCGCTGCGCTCCCCCGGCCTGCAGGTACTCGTGGCGACCTTCGTGGCGACCGGCGCGATCTTCGGCTCCGTGGACGTGGCCACCCTCGCCTTCGCCGAGGAGCACGGCAGCAAGTCCCTCGGCGGCATCTTCCTCGCCGTGTGGGCCTTCGGCTCCTGCCTCGCGGGGATCGTCTTCGGCCTGCTGCACTTCAAGGGCAAGGCCGAACCTCGCTGGGTGGTGGGCATCAGTGCGATGGCCGTGAGTATGATCCCCCTCCTACTGGCCGGGAACCTTCCGATTCTGGCCGTGGCGCTCTTCGTCTCGGGCCTCGCCATCGCTCCCACGATGATCACCACGATGGCCCTGATCGAGGCGCACGTACCACACGCGAAGCTGACCGAGGGCATGACCTGGATCAGCACCGGCCTCGCGGTCGGTATCGCGCTCGGGTCCTCCGTGACCGGCTGGGTCGTCGACGCCGCCGGTGCACGGACCGGGTACGTCGTCTCCCTCTCGGCGGGGGCGGCCGCGGCGGCGGTTGCGTTCGCGGGATACCGCCGGCTGACGAGGCCGGCGCAAGGGGAGGAGCCTGCAACCGATGGGGACGGCGACAGCACGGAACGGCAGCACGGCGACCGCGTGGCGTAACTGGGCGGGCAACGTCACCGCCACGCCCACCCGCGTGGTGACCCCGGCATCGGTCGGGGAGCTCCAGGAGGCGGTCCGCCGGGCCGCCGAGGACGGGCTGCGGGTGAAGGCGGTCGGCACCGGCCACTCCTTCACCGCGGCCGCCGCGACCGACGGGGTCCTCGTACGGCCCCAGGCGCTGGCGGGGATCCGCTCGGTCGACCGCGCCGCGGGCACCGTCACGGTGGCGGCGGGCACGGCCCTGAAGGACCTCAACCGGGCCCTCGCCGCCGAGGGCCTCTCGCTCACCAACATGGGCGACATCATGGAGCAGACGGTCTCCGGCGCCACGAGCACCGGCACCCACGGCACCGGCCGCGACTCGGCCTCCATCGCCGCCCAGATCCGCTCCATGGAACTGGTCACCGCGGACGGCGAGCTGCTGGTCTGCTCGGAGAAGGAGAACCCCGAGGTCTTCGCCGCGGCCCGGGTGGGCATCGGCGCGCTCGGCATCGTCACCGCGATCACCTTCGCCGTGGAGCCGCTCTTCTTCCTGACCGCCCGTGAAGAGCCCATGGGCTTCGACCGGGTGACCGCGGAGTTCGAGGAGCACTTCGCGGAGAACGAGCACTTCGAGTTCTACTGGTTCCCGCACACCGGCAACTGCAACACCAAGCGCAACAACCGCAGCCAGGGCCCCGCCGCCCCGCCCGGCCCGGTCAGCGGCTGGATCGAGGACGAGCTGCTCTCCAACGGCCTCTTCCAGGCCGTCAACACACTGGGCCGCGCGGTCCCGGCCACCATCCCCTCCATCGCCCGCGTGGCCAGCCGTGCCCTGTCGGCGCGCACCTACACCGACATCCCGTACAAGGTGTTCACCAGCCCGCGCCGGGTGCGGTTCGTGGAGATGGAGTACGCCCTCCCGCGCGAGGCCGTGGTGGAGGCGCTGCGGGAGCTGCGGGCGATGGTCGACCGCTCCCGGCTGCGGATCAGCTTCCCGGTGGAGGTCCGGACGGCCCCGGCGGACGACATCGCGCTGTCCACGGCCTCGGGGCGCGACACGGCCTACATCGCGGTGCACATGTACCGGGGCACCCCGTACCAGGCGTACTTCACCGCGGCCGAGCAGATCTTCACCGCGCACGGCGGGCGCCCGCACTGGGGCAAGGTGCACACCCGGGACGCCGCGTACTTCTCCCGGATCTACCCGCGCTTCGGCGAGTTCACCGCGCTGCGCGACCGCCTCGACCCGGACCGGGTCTTCGGCAACGACTACCTGCGGCGCGTCCTGGGGGCCTGAGGCAGGTCAGGGGGCACTCGTCCGCGGCGACGGCGTCGCACCGCCGGCGCTCGGCGCCGTCGGCGGGGCCGGGTCGGGCGCCGACGGTGTGGGGGTCGGCGCCGGCCCGTGCGTCGGCGCCGAGGGGCCCGGCGCCGGCTCGCCGGAGCGTGACGGTCCGGGGTCCGGAGCCGGGCTCCGGCTCCCGTCAGGCCGGGAGGGGGTCGGGGAGGTCCCCGGCCCGGGGGTGCCGGCGCCGCCCCGCCGCCCTTTCTCCCCGTCGGCCGGACCGTGTTCGGGCGGGGCGGGATCCTCGCCCGCCGTGCGGGTTCCGCCGGAGAAGAGGGTGCCGCCGCCGCTGCTGACGGAGGTGCCTGCCAGCGCCTCGTAGGTGCCGAGGCCGCCGATGGCGAGGGCGAAGGCGGCGCCGGAGGCCACCGCGGTGCGCTTCCATCCGCGCATCCGGGTGCCGTGCACGGTGGCCGCGCCGAACTCCTGCGCCGGGCCCGCGGCCGCCGCGGCCTCCCCCTCCTCGTGGTGCGGCGGCACCTGACGGGCCCTCGGCCGGGTGCTCTCGCGCAGCCGGCCGCCGGTGCGCCGGAACAGGTGCTGGATGACGGGTCCGCCCGCGGTGGTGACGACGCTGACCACACCGGCGCCGAGGATGGTCCCGTAGACGCCCATCTTCGAGGCGAGCAGGGCGGCGGCGACGGTGGCGAGGGAGGATCCGGCGACCTGGGCCACGCTCAGGTCGAGCTTCTTCGCCTCCGGTTCAACCCCGGCGTCACCCGTCGTCCTCCGGCCCATCGCCATCCCCTGTGTGTCCGGCCTCTCGTGCTTCCGCTCTTTCAGCAGTTACTGACAGCTGAGCGAAGGGGATAGTTCCGTTTCGGGTGATTCTGTGAAGCAGGACACCCGCGACAAGTCGGCACACAAGGGCGGGACCCGACAGCGGGCAGCCCAACTCCCGCCGTCCGAGGAAACTTCGGCGGCGCGGCGGTCCACCCAGGTGGCCCGAATGGAGTACTGTGGCGAGCCCTGGGTCTGTCCTTCCTTTCGGATGTCCGGACCCGGGAGAGGGGGCCGGCTGACGGAAAGCGGCACTCGAAGACCGGCGATGCCGCGGCATTGCACGGTTCCTGCTGCGCACAGTAACCACTTGGTCACTGTGCGTGCCCAACAGGTAACCGTGCCATAACGGCGATCAAGGGCGCATGCCCGACACGCCGGTTTAACTCGGCAAGGTTGTGGCAGGCTGCACCCGGGCAGGCCACACTCGACTAGCGGAAGCAGCGACGCACGTGACGTCGGCAGGCACCACCCGGGAGGTCCCCATGCCCGAACTGCGTGTCGTGGCCGTCTCCAATGACGGCACACGACTGGTGCTCAAGGCTGCGGACAGTACGGAGTACACGCTTCCGATCGACGAGCGGCTTCGGGCTGCGGTACGCAACGACCGCGCGCGCCTGAACCAGATCGAGATCGAGGTCGAGAGCCACCTCCGCCCCCGCGACATCCAGGCGCGCATACGAGCCGGTGCCTCCGCGGAGGAGGTCGCTCAACTCGCCGGCATCCCCGTCGACCGCGTCCGCCGCTTCGAGGGCCCCGTGCTCGCCGAGCGCGCCTTCATGGCCGAACGCGCCCGCAAGACCCCGGTGCGCCGCCCCGGCGAGAACACCGGGCCGCAGCTGGGCGAGGCCGTGCAGGAACGCCTCACCCTGCGCGGGGCCGAGAAGGACTCCGTCCAGTGGGACTCGTGGCGCCGCGACGACGGCACCTGGGAGGTCCTCCTGGTCTACCGGGTCGCCGGTGAACCCCACGCGGCCAGCTGGACCTACGACCCGCCGCGCCGGCTGGTCGTGGCCGTGGACGACGAGGCGCGTTCGCTGATCGGTGAGTCGGAGGACCTGCCGGCGGCGCCGGAGCCGAGCTTCCCCTTCGTACCGAGGATCGCGCGCCTGCCGCGCGACCGGCCGCTGGACCGTGCCCTGGACCGGCAGCTGGAGCGGGTCGAGCCCCGGCCCGCGCCCGTACCGGAGCCGGAGGAGGAGCGGGACACGCTGACCAGCCTGCTGGAGGCGGTACCGAGCTTCCGCGGTGACATGATCGTCCCCGAGCGCACCGAGCCGACGGACACCGAACCGGAGGCGGAGGAGCCGCCGGCTCCCGCCGCGTCGGCGGGTGCGGGCGCCGCGTACGCGGACGTCCTGATGCCCCGGACGGTGGCGGGCCATCGCGACCGGCTGACGGGCACCACCGACCGGCAGGCCGAGGCCGACGGGGTCCGCCCCGGGCGCCGCGCGGCCGTGCCGAGCTGGGACGAGATCGTCTTCGGCACCCGCCGCAAGAAGCAGGAGTAGCCCCGGGGGCCGGGCAGCGCCCGGCCCCCGGGCCGCTACTGGGGGTCCGGACCCGTGGCCACCGGACGGGCCGGGTCCGCGCACCAGTGCGACCAGCTGCCCGCGTAGAGGTCGGACTCGATACCGGCCACCGCCAGGGCGAGCACCTCATGGGCTCCGGAGACTCCCGAGCCGCAGTACACACCCACGGGCCTCCCCTCCGAGGCGCCGAGCGCCTCGAACCGGGCCCGCAGTGCGTCCGCCGGCAGGAAGCGGCCGTCGGGGCCCACGTTCTCGGTGGTCGGGGCCGACAGTGCGCCCGGGATGTGGCCGCCCACCGGGTCGATCGGCTCCACCTCTCCGCGGTACCTCTCCCCCGCCCGGGCGTCGAGGAGGACGCCTTCGCGCGCCCGCAGCGCCGCCGCGTCGGCGTCGAGCAGCCCGAGAGCACCCGGGGTTGGCTTGAAATCGCCCTCAACCGGAATCACCCGTTCGGCCGTGAGTTCGCCTCCCGCCGCCGTCCACGCGGCCAGGCCGCCGTCCAGGACTCGCACGTTCGGGTGACCCGTCCAGCGCAGCAGCCACCACGCGCGGGCCGCCGCCCAGCCCTGGCCGCCGTCGTACACGACCACGGGCGCGTCCGCCAGGACCCCGGCCCTGCGCATCGCCGCGCCGAAGGCCTCCGCGTCCGGCAGCGGGTGGCGTCCGCCCGACCCGGCCGGACCTGCCAGTTCACGGTCGAGATCGACGTACGCGGCGCCCGGCAGGTGTCCGGCCTCGTACGCGGGCCGCTGGTCGGGGCCGCCGAGCTGCCAGCGGACGTCGAGCAGGACCGGCGGCCGGGAGCCCGCCAGCTCGTTCCCCAGTTCGGCGGCGGAAAGGATCGCAGTGTTCGCAGTCATGCCGGCCATCTTCCTCCCCGCCCGGCACCCGCGTAACAGGGCCGTCATCAGCGGGGCACCCTGTTCCGGTCAACTCCGTTCCGGACCACCGGAATGCGGCGCGGTCGGGGCGCGCCGCGTGCGCCGGAGTGGAACCATCAGCACCGGTGACGGCACGACGGAGGAGACGGCTGACATGACCGAGGCAGCGGAAGCGACCCGGCGCACCCCCGGCACCCCGTGCTGGGTGAGTCTCATGGTGCACGGCCTCGGGAGCACCGAGGACTTCTACGCCGACCTGTTCGGGTGGGAGTACGTGCCCGGGCCGGAGCAGCTCGGGCCGTACGTCCGTGCCGTGCTGGACGGCCACGAGGTGGCGGGGATCGGCGAGATGCCGCCCGACGGACATCTTCCGATGGCGTGGACCACGTACCTGGCCACGGACGACGCCGACGCGACCGCCGAGTCGGTCCGGGCGTGCGGCGGCACGGTCGCGGTGGGACCGCTGGACGCCGGTATCGCGGGGCGGGTGGCGATCTGCTCGGACCCGCTGGGCGCGGTCTTCGGGCTGTGGCAGGCGCAGGCCCACCTGGGCGCCCGGCCGCACGGCGGGCCGGGCACCCCCGTCTGGCACGAGCTGATCACCCAGGACACCTCGACGGTCGGCAAGTTCTACGAGCACGTATTCGGCCACGAGGCACAGACCCATGCCACCGCCGCGGACGATTTCGACCACCTCACGCTGAACCTGGCGGGGCGGCCCGTCGCCGCCGTGCACGGCGTGGGCCGTTCGCTGCCGCACGACCGGGGTCCGCACTGGCTGGCCTACTTCGAGGTGGAGGACACCGACGCCGCCGCGAGCCGGGTCGAGGAGCTCGGCGGACGCGTCGTCGACCCGCCCCGGGAGGGCATGCGCGGACGGCAGGCCACGGTCGCGGACCCGGAGGGCGCGGTGTTCGCCCTCCTGCGCCCACAGCGTCCTCAGTGAGTCTCCCGCGGCGCCGGCGGCCGGCCGAAGTGGCGGGCGGTGGGCGCCAGCGCGGCCGCCGCGGGCACGAGGAAGCAGGCCGCGGCGCATGCGCCGAGGACCGGGGTGACCCCGAAGGTGTCGATGGCCGGGGCGATCAGGGCCAGGCCCACCGGGGCGAGGCCGTAGGACACGAGGAAGTCCAGTGAGGAGACCCGGGCGAGCTTGTCCGGGGCGACCTCGCGCTGCGTGGCGGTGAACCAGGGCACGTTGAACAGTTCGATACCGATACCGGCGACCGCGTAGGCACCGATCACCACGGCCGGGTGCACGGGGAACATCAGGCTCAGCGGCGCGAAGCCGTAGGCGGCCAGGCCCGCGAAGGCCGCCCAGCCCTGGGAGCGCGGCCGGAGGCGGGCGGTGACCAGGGCGCCGCCGAGCGCGCCCACGGTGTAGGCCGTCATGGCGGCGGCCAGGACCCACTCGGTGGCGTAGCGGTCACGGCTGATCAGGGGCAGGGCGACGCTGGTGGCGGAGTAGCCGAGCGCGATCACGGCGGTCAGGGCGCCCAGTCCCGCGAGGAACCAGGGGTGGCGGCGGGCCTCGCGTATCCCGTCGACGAACTCGGCGCGCAGCGACGCCCGCCGCGGCCGGGGCGCGTCGTCCGGCGCTGCGGCCGTGGCCCCCCGGCCCGGCAGGAGTGCGGCGACCAGCCAGAGCAGGCCGATCCCGAGCAGCAGGGTCGCGACGCCGGTGAAGGCCGCGAGCAGCGCCGTCAGGGCCGGCCCGGCCAGGGTGGAGGCGCGTACGGCCAGGGTCGTCGCGGCGTTGGCCTGCTGCCTGCGGTCGGCGTCGACGACCTCGGCCGTGAGCGCCTGGAAGGCGGGGCGGCAGGCCCCCTGGCCGGCGCCGGCCAGGGCGGCGGCGACGGTCATCAGCAGGAGCGAGCGGCCGAGTCCGACCGCGAGGAGGGGTGCTGCCGCCGCGGCAGCCAGGGCGGACCAGAGCACGACGGCCCGGCGGGAGTGACGGTCGGCCAGCACCCCGCCGACGGCCACCGCGACGAGGAAGCCGGCCGTGCGCGCCGCGAGGACGAGCCCCAGGCCGGCCGCGCCCAGTTCCCGTTGCAGCACGGCGAGGCCCAGGACGAAGGGCAGGGCCCAGGTCGCGAGTCCGGAGGCGGTGGTGCCCGCCCACAGACGCAGGAAGGCGATGTCGCGCAGGACGGAACGTGCCTGCGGTGGACGGCTCTTGGACTCCGTGGGGGCAGGTGTGGTCGCCACGATGTGGTGCTCCTCATTCCATTAATGAAAACGATAACCATTACAGTACTCTGTGAACGCGGCGCTCCCGCCCGGTGCACGACCACGTCCGCATCCCCCCACACCCACGCCCACACCCACGCCCTCCCCGACGGAGATTCCATGCGCCACCGCGCCCGAACCGGCCTTGCCCTGACCCTCGTTCTCGCTTCCGCGGCCGCCGCCGCGGGCTGCGCGACCACCCCCGACCGCGGCACGGACCGCACCGCGGCGGGTGCGGCCGCCGCCCGGACCGCAGTCACCAGCTGCGGCAGCCGGCTCTCCTTCGACGGACCCCCGAAACGCGCCGTCGCCCTGGACCAGACCTCCACCGAGACCCTCCTCGAACTGGGCCTCCAGGACCGGATGGCCGGGACGGCCAACCTCAAGACGAAGATTCCCGCGCAGTACCAGGAGGCCTACGCCAAGGTCCCGGTGATCGCCCCCAAGATCGCGACCGGTGAGCAACTGCGTGCCGCCACACCCGATTTCGTGGTGGCCGGCTCCACCGACCTCTACACGAAGGACCGGGCGGGCACCCGGGAGGAACTGGCCGCCCTCCAGGTCCCCGCCTTCGTCAGCGCGGTGGACTGCCCCCAGCAGAACGAGGCCGGGAAGTCCCCCTTCGAACTGCTCTTCTCCGACTACGAAGCGCTGGGGAAGGTCTTCGGGGCCGAGGACCGGGCCGCCGCCCTCGCCCGGGAGCAGCGCGCCGCCGTCGCCAAGGCCGGCGAGAGCGCCGCCGGCACGGCCCGGGACGGGAAGCAGCCCACCGTCGTCTACCTCTACTCCGTCTTCAACGGCATGCCGTACGTGGCGGGCCGGACCGGCCTGCCCAGCGAGATGAGCCGGATCGTCGGCGCGCGAAACGCCTTCGACGACGTGGAGGAGGACTGGCCGGAGGTGTCCTGGGAGGAGGTCGCGCGGCGGAACCCGGACTTCATCGTGATCGGCGACCTGTCCGAGCGCGGCCGGCCGGGCGACAGCGCCGCCGAGAAGCGCAGGGCGATGGCCGAGGACCCGGTGGTCTCCAAGCTGGCGGCGGTGCGCGACAACAGGATCGTCGAGGTTCCCGGCATCGAACTGGACCCGTCCGTACGGTCCGTGCACGCACTGGGCCTGCTGGCGGCCGGGATGAAGGACCTCGGGTATGTCCGCTGACGCGGCCGGCCGGGCCCGGCCGGCCGCCCCGGCAACGGATCTCGCGCCGGAACCGGCACCGGCCGCGGCGACGGGCCCGTCCGTCGGCCTGCTGCACCCCTCGGCCCGCACCCCGGGCCCGGCCGCCGCCGTGCCGCCCCCGCCGTCCGCGGCGGCCCCCCGGTACGGTCCCGCGCGGGCCGGGCTGCTGACCGCCATGGCGGTCGTACTGGCCGCTTCGGTGGCGGCCGCCACCCGGGTCGGCACCGCCGACGTGGGATGGACCGACCTGGCCCGGGTGTTCGGAGCGCGGCTCGGGCTGGACACCGAACCGCTGCCGCCGCTGCTGGACTCGCTCGTCTGGGACCTGCGGCTGCCGCGGGTCCTGATGGCGGCCCTGGTCGGCGCCGCGCTCGCGGTCTGCGGCACGGTGCTCCAGGCCGTCACGCGCAACGCCCTCGCCGATCCGTACCTGCTCGGGGTCTCCTCGGGCGCCGGGGCGGGAGCGGTCGCCGTGGTCGTGCTCGGCGCCGGCGCCGGCACCCTCGGCGTCACCGGCGGGGCGCTCGCCGGGGCGCTGCTGGCGTTCGCGGGGCTGCTGCTCCTGCTGCGCCGCACGGGACTGGACTCGGTCCGTATCGTGCTGACCGGTGTGGTCGTCGGTCAGCTCTTCACCGCCCTGACCTCGCTCGCCCTGATGGCCTCGGCGGACGCCGACACGACGCGTGCCGTCACCCACTGGCTGCTGGGCTCGATGGCCCCGGCCCGCTGGGACGCCGTGGTGGTCTGCGCGGTCGTCACCCCCCTGGGACTGGGCGCCGCCTGGCTGTGCGCGAACGCCCTCGACGGTCTCGCCTTCGGCGCGGACACCGCCGCCTCCCTGGGGATCGGCGTACGGCGCACCCGGATGCTGCTGCTGGTGGTGACGGCCGTGCTGACCTCGGTCGCGGTGGCCACCGTCGGCGCCATCGGATTCGTCGGGCTGATCGTCCCGCACGGGGTGCGCTTCCTGGCCGGGCCGCTGCACCGGGTGCTGCTGCCCCACGCGGCGCTCGCGGGCGCGGTGTTCCTGGTGTGGACCGACGCCCTGGCGCGGGTGGTCTTCGCGCCCCGGGAGGTGCCCGTCGGCGTGGTCACCGCGCTGATCGGGGTCCCGCTGTTCCTCGTCGTCCTGCGCAGGAGGGGGGAGCTGTGAGGATCACCGCCGAAGGGCTGAGCTGGTCGGTCTCGGGCACGCCCGTCGTCCGCCGGGTCGGCCTGGACATCGCACCGGGCGAGACCGTCGGGCTGATCGGCCCCAACGGCTCGGGCAAGTCCTCGCTGCTGCGCTGCCTGGCCGGGCTGCGCGTGCCCGACGAGGGCACGGTGCGCTACGACGGCGTGTCCGTACGGGACTTGAGCGCCCGCACGATCGCCCGCCGGGTCGCCTTCGTCGCGCAGGACTCCGGTCTCGACACCGACCTGCGCGTGGCCGACGTGGTCGGGCTGGGCCGGACCCCGTTCCGTGACCGCTGGCGCGGACCGGACGCCCACGACCGGGCCGTGGTCGCCGCCGCGCTCGAACGCGTGGGACTCACCGCGCTCGCCGGGCGCCCGTGGAAGTCCCTGTCCGGCGGGGAGCGCCAACGGGCCCACATCGCGCGGGCGTTCGCGCAGCAGCCGTACGGGCTGCTGCTGGACGAGCCCACCAACCACCTCGATGTGAAGCACCAGCTGGAGCTGATGGAGCTGCTGTCCGGAGCCGATCAGACGGTTCTGGTCGCGCTGCACGACCTGGGCCTGGCCGCCCGCCACTGCGACCGGCTGCTGCTGCTGTACGGCGGCCGGCTGGTCGCCTCCGGTGCTCCCGCCGACGTCCTGACCCCGGAGAACCTCGCCCGGTTCTTCGAGGTGGACGCCGAACTGTCCGCCGACGCCCTGGGCCGGCCGGCGGTCACCTACCGCGGGCCCCTGCGCGGCACCGCGCCCCGGGCCCCCTCCACGTCCGCTTCCCCGTCCGCCCCCTGAATCCCCTCCCGGCCCCTCCCGATCCGCGCTCCGACAAGGAAACCCATGACGAACCCCGCCCCCACGACGACCACCGCTCCCCCGGCCGGCGTCGACGCCCTGATCGAGGCCGTACTGGCCGGCGAGCACGGGCCACTGCCCTCCGGGCTGACGGCGACCAGCGTGTTCTGGATCCACCACGGCACCCGGCTGGCCGGCGGCGACACCACCTACCTCAACCAGTACGTCCTGGTCCGGCTCGGCGGCGCCTTCGGCGGCTGCGCCTTCGAGGCCGGTGAGATCGACCCGGCGATCTGCCGCGACTCCTCCGGCGCCCCGCTGGACGTCCTGCTGCGTGAGGCACCGCGCCCGCTGCGGATCGCCGCCCTCGACGCCTACCTGGCCTTCCGGCACCCGCACCGCGACTCCGGGGCCGAGCCGGTCACCCTCCCCGCCGGTACCCCCGAGGTGCGGGCGAGGGCCCGCGACGCGGCCATCGCCGGGCTGCTGGACATCGACCGCGGGGCCGCGGTCGGCCTCATCGGCGTGGTGAACCCGCTGGTCGCGGCGATCCGCGAGCGCGGCGGCGCACCGCTGCCCTGCGACTTCAACCTCCGTACCACCCAGTGGGGCGACCCCGTCACCACCGACATGCACGAGGTGCTGGAGCGCGCCGACGCCGTCGTCGCCACCGGCATGACCCTGAGCAACGGCTCCTTCGACACCATCCTCGACCGCTGCCGCACGCGGGGGATCCCGCTCGTCGTGTACGCCCAGAGCGGCAGCGCCGTGGCCCGTGCCTTCCTCGGCGCCGGGGTGACCGCCCTGTCCGCCGAGCCCTTCCCCTTCTCCCAGTTCAGCGCCGACCCGACCACCCTGTACCGCTACCGGACGGCGGGCCCGGCGTGATCGCGGCGACCCGCCGGAACTCCCCCGGCGCCGACCGCCGCGGCGCCGGGCACGCCTCCTGCCACCACGGCGAGATCCTCCAGGGCGTCTTCCTGGACGCCGCCGGGCGCCGGTGCGCCGGGCTGGTCACCCTGCCGATGAGCGGGCCGGGCAGCGGGGCCGAGTTCACCCGGCGGCCCGGCACCCCGCCGGAGCGGCTCACCGTACGGCCCGCGGACCGTACGAAAGCGGCGCGCGCGGCGGTCCTGGCCATCGAGGAGTGCGCCCTGCGCCGCGGGGAGCCGCCGTGCGGCGGGGAGCTGCGGATCTCCGGTGACATCCCGGTGGGGCTGGGCATGGGCAGCTCCACCAGTGACGTCATCGCGGTGGTCCGGGCGGTCGCGGACTCCTACGGGATACGGCTCCCGGCCGCCGCCGTCGCCCGGCTCGCGGTCCGTGCCGAGCTGGCCTGCGACCCGCTGATGCTCGACGCCCGCCCGGTGCTCTTCGCCCAGCGCGAGGGGCGGGTGCTGGAGGTGCTCGGCCACCGTCTGCCGTCCCTCGTGGTCGTGGGCTGCGCCCTGGGCGGGGGCGCGCCCGTGGACACGCTCTCGCTCCCCGCCCGTGAGTACGACGACCACGACGTCCGCGCCTTCGAGCGTCTGCGCGTGCTGCTGCGGCGGGCGGTGACCACCGGTGACGCCGCACTGCTCGGCCGGGTGGCGACGGCCAGTGCCCGGCGCGGGCAGCGGCTGCTGCGCCATCCGGAGTTCGACGCGCTCGTCGGCATCGCCCGGCGGCTCGGGGCCGTGGGCGTGCAGATCGCGCACAGCGGGGCGGTGGCCGGGCTGCTGCTGGACCCGTCCGCACCGGGGCTGCACCACCGGGTCCGCGGCTGCCTGCGGGCCCTGGAGGGCGAGGGCATCCCCGCCACCCGCACGTTCACGACCTTCCCGACGACCAAGGAGTCCCCGAGTGGACCAGCACATCGCGGAGGCCATCGGCCGACCGGACCTGATACGCCTCGACGACCGGCTCGTGTGTCTGCGCTTTGAGACGATGAAGGTGGTCTCCGCCCTCGCCGCGGTCCGCCACCTGCTCGACACGGGCGTGGTGCGGCGCGGTGACACCCTGCTGGACAGCTCCAGCGGGATCTACGCGTACGCCCTCGCGCTGGCCTGTCACCGGTACGGCATGCGCTGCCACATCGTCGGCTCGACGACGGTCGACCACACCCTGCGCACCCAACTCGCCGTGCTCGGCGCGACGCTGGAGCAGATGGAGCCCTGCAGCGACCTGAAGCTGGACCAGAAGCGGCGCGTCGAGCGGGTCCACGAGATCCTCGCCGAACACCCCGGGCACCACTGGATGCGCCAGTACCACGACGACGTCCACTACCTGGGCTACCGGGCCGTGGCCGACCTGATCCGCGGGGCCACGGACGGTGCGGAGCTCACCCTCGTCGGCGGGGTCGGCTCGGGCGCCTCCACCGGAGCCCTCGCCCACTACCTGCGCGAGGACGCGCCCGGCACCGAGCTGGTCGGCGTGCAGCCCTTCGGCAGTGTCACCTTCGGCGCGGAGCACGTCGCCGACCCGGAGATCATCATCGCCGGGATCGGCAGTTCCATCCCGTTCGGGAACGTCCGGCACGCGTCGTACGACACGCTCCACTGGATCTCGTTCGAGGCCGCCCTGTCCGGCAGCGTCGACCTGCTGCGCCGGCACGCGGTGTTCGCCGGGCTGTCCACCGGGGCCGGCTATCTGGCGGCGCGCTGGGAGCGAGCCCGGTCGCCGCGGCGCACGGTCCTCTTCGTCGCCGCCGACACCGGCCACCGGTACGTGGACACCGTGTACGCGCGGCACCGGGAGGCCGTCCCCGTCGGCTCGCTGGCCCCGCGGCAGGTGGCGGGCCGGGACGGGCTGGCCCTGCCCTGGTCCCGGATGGACTGGAACCGGGCGGACCCTCCGTCGTAGAGACCGTGGCGGGATTCGAACCCGCGTCACCGGATTTGCAGTCCGGCCCCTGGGCCACTCGGGCACACGGTCGTGGTGGCGCTTCGGGTACGACCGTAGGCGCACCGCGCGGCGAGGTGAAGGGAGCGCCGCGGCCCGACACACGACTGCCATACGCCGTTCACGGACCGCGCCGGGCGCGGCCGTCGGGGGCCGTCGGGGGCCGCCGGCCGGAGGTGCGAAGGCGTCGTGGGGGTGCTGCAATGAGCTGGTGGGCTGCCCCGCAGTGTGGCGGCTCACGACGCGGTCACCCCCACCGCATCGCACATGAGGAGTGGTGATGAGCGACGAGATCAGCGAAGACATCGAAACGATGGGGCCGGTCGACTACCTGGTCGTCGAGTTCCCCGGCAACAGGATGACCGGCGAGGGCCTGCCCCTGCTCGTCGATCTCGTGGATCGCGGCATCATCCGCATCCTCGACCTGGTCTTCGTCCGCAAGGATGCCGATGGTTCGGTCGTCGCCCTGGAGCTGAAGGACGCAGGCGGCGGCGAGATGGACCTGACCGTCTTCGAGGGTGCGGCCTCGGGCCTGCTCGGCCAGGACGACATCGACGAGGCCGGTGCCGCCCTGGAGGCCGGCAACTCCGCCGGGATCCTGGTGTACGAGAACGTCTGGGCGGCGCCGTTCGCCCGCGCCCTGCGCCGCGGCGGTGCGCAGCTGGTGGCCGGCGGCCGGATTCCCGTCCAGGCGCTGCTGGCCTCGCTCGACGCCATGGAGGCGTGAGCCCGAGCCGGGGGCGGCAGGCGGGCAGCGGCCCGGCCTGCGGCCTTTGGCACCTGACGACCCGCGGACCGGACGCGCACGGCGGCCGTCCGCCCCAAGGCAACCAGGGAGATGACGCCCCATGCCCGGACTTCTTCGCGGTGTAGCCCGTACCGCCGTCGTGGCCGGAACCGCCACCGCGGTGTCCAACCGCGTCTCGCGGCGGCAGGCGGGCCGCTGGCAGCAGCAGGAATACGAACAGCAGCAGGCGTACCAACAGCAGCAGGCCCCTCCCCCTCCCCCGCCCCCGGCCCCGCCCGCCGGCGACGACATGAGCAGCAAGCTCGACCAGTTGCAGAAGCTGGGCGAGCTGAAGGCCCAGGGACTGCTGACCGAGGAGGAGTTCGCCCAGCAGAAGAGCAGACTCCTCGGCTGAGGAGCCGGTCGGTCACGGGGGACGGGAAGGGATGACCCCATGACGGCACCGCGTACCCCGGCACCGGCATCCGCCGAACCGCCCGCGGAGGGCGACCGGTTGCGGGACATGCTGCGCACGCCGGGCTACCTGAAACTCCTCGTCCTGTGCGCCCTCATCGGCATCCCCGTCTCCCTCGCGGCGTTCTGGTTCCTGGTCGGGCTCCACGAGCTGGAGCACCTGATGTGGACCGACCTCCCGGAGGCGTTCGGCTGGAGCGCCCCGCCCTGGTGGTGGCCGCTGCCGCTGCTGCTGGTGGCCGGTGTCCTGGTCGGGCTGGTGGTGACCCGGCTGCCCGGCGCGGGCGGGCACATCCCCGCCTCGGGACTGCACGCCGGAGGTGCCTCCTCCGCCGCGCTGCCGGGCGTGATCCTGGCGGCCGTGCTCAGCCTGCCGCTGGGTGCGACCCTCGGCCCGGAGGCCCCGCTGATCGCCCTCGGCGGGGGGCTCGCGCTGCTCTTCCGGGACCTGGCGCAGGCGCCCGCGACCCCGCAGAGCACGGCCATCCTGGGTGCGGCCGGCGCCGCGGCGGCCATCTCCGCGATCTTCGGCAATCCGCTGATCGGTGCCGTGCTGCTGATGGAGGTGGCCGGCGTGGGCGGACCGCAACTGTTCGCGATCATGCTGCCGGCCCTGCTCTCCAGCGGGGTCGGCGAGCTGGTGTTCACCGGCTTCGGCCGCTGGACGGGCCTGTCGACGGGCAGCCTGACGCTGGACCTGGACACGCCCTTCCCCCGCCTCGACGCCCCCGACGTGCTGTGGTCGCTGCTCCTGGCGGCCGTCATGGGCGTCTTCATGCACATGGTGCTGGCCGGCGGCCGGTTCGCCTCCGTGTACGTGGCCCGGCGGCCGGTGGCCCACACGGCCGTCTGCGCCGTGGCGGCGGGTGCCTTCGGCGCCCTGTACGCGCTCGTCACCGGCAACTCCCCCGTCGACGTGGCGTCCTCGGGCCAGGCCGTGATGGGCAGCATGGCCGCCGATCCGCAGGCCTGGGGCATCGGGGCGCTGATCGCGGTCCTGCTGTGCAAGGGCGCGGCGTACGCGCTCTGTCTGGGCAGCCTGCGCGGCGGCCCGATCTTCCCCGCTCTGTTCCTGGGCGCGGCCGCGGGCGTGCTGGTCGCACCGCTGCCCGGGCTGGGCGTCATACCGGGCATGGCGGCCGGCATGGCGGCCGCGGCCACCTGTGCGCTGCGGCTGCCGGTCAGCAGCGTGGTGCTCGTCGTGCTGCTGCTCGGCAGCGGCGCGATGATCCCCGTGATCATCCTCGCGTCCGTGGTCGCCTTCGTGGTGACCGAACTGCTGCCGCCCGGGCCCGAGGTCCCCCCTGTGGGCAGGGCGGTCGCAGTCCCCGCGGCCGGGGCGAAGTGAGGAAGGAGCACGTCATGACGAGTCATGCGGGCGGAGCACGCCCGAACGGCGCGGTGCCGACCGCGCGGAAGGGCGGCTTCAGCGCCCGCAACGGCTGGCTGCTCTTCGCCGGATTCCTGATGATCTTCGGCGGACTGATGATGGTGTTCTCGGGCATCTCCGCGCTCGCCAGGGACGACGTCTTCATCCCCACCCCGCACTACGCCTACGAGCTGGACCTCACGGGCTGGGGCTGGATCCACCTCATCCTGGGCGTCGTGATCTTCTTCGCCGGATTCGCCGTGATCAAGGGCGCACTGTGGGCCCGCATCGTCGGCCTGGCGCTGGCGGGCCTCAGCATGGTCGCGAGCTTCATGTGGCTCCCGTACACGCCGTTCTGGGCGCTGGTGCTCCTGGCGGTCGACGGTCTGATCGTCTGGGCCCTGTGCACGGCACCCGGTTTCCTGGAGGACTGATCCCGGATGCCGGTGGAAGCCGCGCCGCCGACTCCGCTGGTGCTCGTCGTCGGGGTGTCCGGCTCGGGCAAGACCACGGTGGCCCGGCTGCTCGCGGAACGGCTCGGCTGGCCTTACCGGGACGCCGACGAGTTCCACTCCCCGGCCAGCCGGGCCAAGATGGCCGCCGGGCACCCCCTCGACGACGCCGACCGTGCCCCCTGGCTCGCCGCCATCGGCGCCTGGATGGACCAGGAGGCCGCGGCGCACCGCCCGGCGGTGGTCACCTGCTCGGCGCTCAAGCGCTCCTACCGGGACCGGCTGCTGCGGGGCCGGCCCGGGGTGCGCCTGCTGTACCTGCACGGCACGCCGGACCTCGTACGGGCCCGCCTGGGGGCCCGGCACGGCCACTTCTTCCCGCCGGCCCTGCTGGACAGCCAGTTCGCCGACCTGCAGGAACCGGGGCCCGACGAGCACCCCGTCGTCGTCGAGGTCGACCAGCCGCCGGAGGCCGTGGCGGCGGCCGCGCTCTCCCTGCTGGACCTCGCCGCCCCGTCCCCGCCGTCCGAGGAGACCCCCATGCCCGAGCAGACGCCCCGGTCCGCCGGCCCCACGGGTGAGCAGTGGGAGCTGCGCCACGGCGGGCAGCGGGCCGTCGTCGTCGAACTCGGGGGCGCCCTGCGCCACTACGAGGCCGACGGAGTGCCCCTGCTGGACGGGTTCGCCGCCGACGAGCCGGTCACCTCGGGCCGCGGTCAGCTGCTGGTGCCCTGGCCCAACCGGGTGGGCGGCGGCCGCTACCGCTTCGACGGCGCCGACCTGCAGCTCCCGCTGAGCGAGCCGGAGCGGCGCAACGCGATCCACGGACTGCTGCGCTGGACCCCGTGGCGGCTGCTCGCCCACTCCGGCGACGCGGTCCGGGTGGGGGCCACCCTCCACCCGCAGCCCGGATATCCCTTCCTGCTGGAGGTGTACGCCGAGTACCGGCTGGGCGACGACGGCCTGACGGTGCTGGTCCGCGCCGTCAACGCGGGCCCCACGAGGGCCCCGTACGGGGTGGGGCAGCACCCGTACCTGACGGTAGGCACCGGTCTCGTCGACACGGCGCTGCTCACCGTGCCCGCCCGCCACCGGCTGACCACCGGCGAGGAGGGCCTGCCGACGGGCGAGGAGCCCGTCGAGGGCACCGCGTACGACTTCCGCACCGCCCGGCCCATCGGCACGCAGGCGTTGGACACCGCCTTCACCGGACTCGAACGCGACACGGAGGGGCGGGCCGTGGTGCGGCTGGCGCACCCGTCGGGGCAGCGCGGTACCGACCTGTGGCTCGGCGAGGGCACCCGGTACGTGCAGATCTACACGGGCGACACCCTCGCAGAGCCCGGGCGGCGTCGGCGCGGTGTCGCCGTGGAGCCCATGTCCTGCCCCGCGGACGCCTTCCGGACCGGCAGCGGCCTCACCGTCCTGGAGCCCGGCGCCGGCCATGTGCTCCGCTGGGGCCTGCGCCCCTGGAGAAGCGCGGACCCGGACGGGACCCGATGACCCGGCCCCCCGGACCTCCCGGACCTCCCGCGCCGCGGCCCATGAGCACGGAGGACTTCCGGACGCTGTACGAGCGGCTGCGCCGGGCGGCGCGGTCCGGCACGGAGGGC
The DNA here is from genome assembly GCF_001005295.1 of Streptomyces yangpuensis. Taxonomy (GTDB): domain Bacteria; phylum Actinomycetota; class Actinomycetes; order Streptomycetales; family Streptomycetaceae; genus Streptomyces; species Streptomyces yangpuensis. Next base: position 243,262 of record NZ_LBMK01000006.1, read on the forward strand.
GGCCGGCGCGGGGCGCTGCGCCACCTGACCCCGGCCCGTGTCGCGGCGGCCGCGGCCGAGGTCCGGCTCGGACGCACGGTGTCCCTGGCCGCTCCGATCGAGACCCGGCCGGGCCCGGACAACCCCGAGCCGGCGAAACACCGGATGACCGGCCCCGCCACCGGGGAGGCCGGGGCCGACGGGCTGCACTTCGCCCTCGACCGGTTCGCCATGAACGTCCACGGGGACGCGGACAGCCACCTCGACGCGCTGAACCACGTGCTGTACGACGGCGAGCTCTACGACGGGGTCCCGGCCGGCGACCCGACGGCCCCGGAGGTCCGTTCCCTCTCCGTGGACCTGGTCCGGGAGGGCATCGTCGGACGGGGTGTGCTGCTGGACGTGCCGCGGCTGCGCGGCGTGCCCTGGCTGGAGCCGGGCGACCACGTGACGGTGGAGGACCTGACGGCCGCCGAGGCGGCCGAGGGGGTCCGCGTCGGCCCCGGGGACCTGCTGCTGGTCCGGGTGGGTCACCGGCGCCGCCGCCGGGAGCTGGGGGCGTGGGAGGCGGCCCGGGCCAGGGCGGGCCTGCACCCGCGGGCCCTGACGTTTCTGGCCGAGCGGGAGGTGTCGGTCCTGGGCGGCGACGGCAACAACGACACCGCCCCCAGCGCGGTGGCGGACGTCGCCTTCCCCGTGCACGTCCTGGCGGTGCACGCGATGGGCGTGCACCTCATGGACTACCTGCAGTTCGAGGAACTGGCGGGCGCCTGCGCACGGGCCGGCCGCTGGAGCTTCCTGTGCGTGGTCGCGCCGCTGCGCCTGCCCGGTGCCACCGGCTCCCCCGTGAACCCGGTCGCCGTGCTGTGACGGCGGTCCCTAACCCAAGGACGGTGGTCGACGTGGGCGACTCCTCCCCCTACGACGTCATCATCATCGGCACCGGCGCCGGGGGCGGTACCCTCGCCCACCGGCTGGCGCCCTCCGGCAAGCGCGTGCTCCTCCTCGAACGCGGCGGCTGGCTGCCGCGGGAGCGGGACAACTGGGAGTCCAAGGCCGTGTTCGTCCGGGGCAAGTACCGGGCCCCGGAGTTCTGGTTCGACCGGCACGGCAACGAGTTCCCGCCCGAGGTCAACTACTACGTCGGCGGCAACACCAAGTTCTACGGAGCCGCCCTCTTCCGGCTGCGGCCCGAGGACTTCGGCGAGATCCGCCACCACGGCGGCGTCTCCCCCGCCTGGCCGCTGCGGTACGAGGACCTGGAGCCGTACTACACGCAGGCCGAGCACCTCTACCGCGTGCACGGGCGGCACGGGGAGGACCCCGGCGAGGGCCCGGCGAGCGCGCAGTACGCCTACCCGCCGGTCGAACACGAGCCGCGCATCCAGCAGTTGAGCGACGACCTGGAGAGGAAGGGACTGCACCCCTTCCACCTGCCCATCGGGGTCGACCTGGTGCAGGACGCCGACGGACGGGCCGTCCCCTCCAGCGTGTGCATCCGCTGCAACCGGGTGGACGGCTTCCCCTGCCTGGTGCGCGGCAAGTCCGACGCCCAGGTGATCTGCGTGGAGCCCGCCCTCGAACACCCCGGCGTGGAACTGGTCACCGGCGCCCACGTGGTCCGGCTGGAGACCGACCCGGCCGGGCGCAGCGTCACCGCCGTCGTCGTCAGGCTGCCGGACGGCCGCGAGACCCGGTTCTCCGCGGATGTCGTGGTCGTCTCCTGCGGGGCGGTCAACTCCGCCGCCCTGTTGCTGGCCTCGGCCAACGACCGTCACCCCCGCGGGCTGGCCAACAGCTCCGACGTGGTGGGCCGGCACTACATGCGGCACAACAACCTGGCCCTGATGGCGGTGTCGAAGGAGCCCAACCCCACGCAGTTCCAGAAGACCCTCGCGCTGCACGACTGGTACCTGGGCGCGGACGACTGGGACTTCCCGCTGGGCGGCATCCAGATGCTGGGCAAGTCGGACGCCGAGCAGATCCACGGCGAGGCGCCGCGCTGGGCCGGAGCGGTCACCCCGGACCTGCCCTTCGAGGTACTCGCGCACCACGCGGTCGACTTCTGGCTGTGCGGCGAGGACCTTCCGCAGCCCGGCAACCGGGTCACCCTGGACGGTGACGGCGCCATCCACCTCGCACTCGACGAGAAGAACAACACCGAGGGCCTGAAGCGGCTGCGGCACAAGCTCCAGAGCATGCTCGGCCACCTGGGCATGCACGAGCACCACCTGCTGTCGCACAGCATCTACCTGCACAAGGGCATGCCGATCGGGGCGACCGCGCACCAGGCGGGCACCGTACGCTTCGGCACGGACCCGGCCTCCTCCGCACTGGACCTCAACTGCAAGGCGCACGACCTCGACAACCTGTACGTGGTCGACACGAGCTTCTTCCCGAGCATCGGCGCGGTCAACCCGTCCCTGACCGCGATCGCCAACGCCCTGCGGGTCGGCGACCACCTCCTGGCCCGGCTGAACTGACCTCCGCCCCGGGCCCCGCCGGTCACCGACCGGCGGGGACCTGCGAGAGCCTGCGCGGACCTGCGCGGACCTGCGCCGACCGGAGGAAGATCCTCGGCCGAACGGCCCAACCGGGGCCCGCCCGGCGGGCCCGCCGCCACAGCCGGTGATTACGTGGGCGGTCGGTCCGGCCGCCCGCGGCCCGGCCGCGCCGGGCCCGCTCGTCGAGGAGGCAGCACAACGTGGATTCCACCGTCGGCGCACCGCAGGGTGTGAATCCGGCTCACCTGCTGAAGGGCCAGAAGGCGCTGGTCACGGGCGCCAACTCCGGTATCGGGAAGGCGACCGCCATCGGGCTCGGCAGGGCCGGCGCCGACGTGGTCGTGAACTACGTGGCGGACCAGGAGTCCGCCGAGGCGGTCGTCCGGGAGATCACCTCCTTCGGGGTGCGCGCGGCGGCGTACGAGGCGGACGTGTCCCAGGAGGACCAGGTCGTCGCCATGGTGGAGCGGATGGTCCGGGAGTTCGGGACGATCGACATCATGGTCGCCAACGCCGGCCTGCAACGCGACGCCCCGTTCACCGAGATGACCCTCGCCCAGTGGCAGAAGGTCCTGGACGTCAACCTGACGGGCCAGTTCCTGTGCGCGCGGGAGGCGACGAAGGAGTTCCTGCGGCGCGGCGTGGTACCCGAGGTGTCCCGGGCGGCCGGGAAGATCATCTGCATGAGCTCGGTGCACCAGATCATTCCGTGGGCGGGGCACGTCAACTACGCCTCCTCCAAGGGCGGCGTGCAGATGATGATGGAAACCCTGGCCCAGGAGCTGGCGCCGCAGAAGATCCGGGTGAACGCGGTCGCCCCCGGAGCCATCAGGACGCCGATCAACCGCGACGCCTGGGAGACCGAACAGGCCCGCGAGGACCTGCTGAAGCTGATCCCGTACGACCGGATCGGCGACCCGGAGGACATCGCCAACGCGGTCGTCGCCCTCGCCTCCGACCTTCTGGACTACGTGGTGGGGGCCACTCTCTACGTCGACGGCGGGATGACCCTCTTCCCCGGATTCGCCACCGGCGGCTGACCGCTCCCCCTCCGCCAGGTCCTAGCAGCGAAGGCACGCATGCACACGATGTTCCAGCTGCTGGCGGCGGACGCGCCGGCCCAGCTGCTCCCGGCCCGACAGCTCATGGCCTTCACCCTCGCCTCGCACATCATCCTGGTACCGCTGGGCGTGGCCCTGCCCTTCATCACCCTGCTGATGCACTACCGCGGCATCCGCCGCGACGACCCCACCGCCCTGCTGCTGGCACGGCGGTGGTCGGCCGTCATGGCGGTGCAGTTCGCCGTCGGCGTCGTCACCGGCACCGTCCTGTCCTTCGAGTTCGGGCTGCTCTGGCCGGGGCTCATGGGCAAGTGGGGCGACGTGTTCGGCATCGGCTTCGGTGTCGAGGCCTGGGCCTTCTTCCTCGAAGCGGTGCTCATCGCGATCTACCTGTACGGCTGGCGCCGGCTGAAGCCCCGTACGCACTTCCTGCTCGGCCTCCCGCTGCCGGCCGCCGCGCTGATGGGGGCGTTCGGCATCCTGGCCGCCAATTCGTGGATGAACACACCGCGGGGCTTCACCCTCGACTCCGCGGGCAACCCGGTCGACGTGAACATCTGGAAGGCCGTCTTCACCCCCATGTTCGGCCCGCAGTACTGGCACTTCGTCGTGGCGATGGTGCTGACCGCGGGATACGTGGTGGCCGGGGTCTACGCCGTCGGCTGGCTGCGCGGCCGCCGGGACCACTACCACCGGCTCGGCTTCACCGTCCCCTTCACCGTCGCCGCCGTCGCCACCCCGATCCAGCTCTTCCTCGGCGACTCCATCGCCCGGCAGGTGTTCCACAAGCAGCCGGTGAAGTTCGCCGCCCTGGAGATCGTCTGGGAGACCGACACCCACGTCCCCGAGTACCTGTTCGGCCGGCTGCACCCGGACGGAACGGTCTCGGGCGGTATCAAGGTCCCGCAGCTCGACTCCATCCTGGCCGGCTTCAGCCCGGACACGAAGGTGATCGGGCTGTCCTCGGTGCCCGAGAGCGACCGGCCGAACGCCACGCAGGCGACCATCGCCCACTGGGCCTTCGACCTCATGGCCGTGATCGGGTCCGTGCTGGTGCTGCTCGCCCTCTGGTACGCCCTGGTCTGGTGGCGGCGCCGCAGGCTGCCGGAGTCCAAGTGGTTCTGGCGCAGCGCCGCCTGCGCGGGGGTCGCCTCCGTCGTGGCCGTGGAATGCGGCTGGGTCGCCACCGAGGTGGGGCGCCAGCCGTGGATCGTCTACCAGAACATGCGGGTCGCCGAGGCCGTCACCGCGACGCGCTCGACCACCTTGTGGATCATGTTCGGGCTGGTGATCGTGGTGTACGTGTTCGTCTTCGGCGCGTTCCTCGCCGTCCTGCTGAAGATGCGCACCCGATGGCGGCTCGCCGACGCGCAGGAGGGGGCGGGGCGTCCGGTCGAGCCACCGGAGGCGGACACACCGTACGGACCGCGCTCGTCCGTGGCATCGGCCTCCCGGGACGGCAGCCCGTGACCGCCGACGTCATCGCCTTCGTGCTGCTGCTCGCCGTGACCGCCTACACCTGCGCGGGCGGCACCGACTACGGGGCCGGCTTCTGGGACCTGACCGCGGGAGGGACGGAGCGGGGCAAGCGGCCCCGGTGGCTCATCGACCACGCCATGGCCCCGGTGTGGGAGGTCAACAACGTCTGGCTGATCTTCATCTTCGTCATCATGTGGACGGGGTTCCCGGTCTTCTTCCAGACGGTGTTCTCCGCGATGTGGGTACCGCTCGCGCTGGCCGCCGTCGGCATGGTCCTGCGCGGCGCCGGCTTCGCCTTCCGCAAGGCCTCGCAGCGGATCGCCGGGCGGCGCCTGTTCGGGACCCTGTTCGCCGTGTCCTCGCTTCTGACGCCCTTCTTCCTCGGCGCGGCCGTCGGCGGGATCGCCTCCGGCCGGGTCGCGCTCGGTACGGAGGCCTCGGCGAAGGCCTGGTCCAACCCCACCTCCCTCATGTTCGGGCTGCTGGCCATCGCGACCACGGCCTTCCTCGGCGCCGTGTTCCTCTCCGGCGACGCCCGCCGCTTCGACGCGCCCGATCTGGTCGACCACTTCCGGGGGCGGGCCCTGGCCTCGCTGGCCGTGGTGGCCGTACTGGCCGTGGTCGCGCTGTTCGTCACCCGCACGGACGCCCCGCACATCTGGCACGGCCTCACCCACGGCGTGGGGCTCGGCTTCGTCCTCCTGGCCGCGGCGGCCACTTTCGCCACGGCGTGGCTGCTGCTGCGCCCGCCGGGGACCTGGGTACGCGTCACGGCCGTCGGGGTCGTCGCGGCGGCGGTCCTCGCCTGGGGCATGGCCCAGCGTCCCTACCTCATCCCCACCTCGCTGACGGTCGCCGACGCCGCGGGTGCCCCGTCCACCCTGACGTGGCTGGTGTTCGTCACCCTGGTCTCGCTGGTGATCGTCGCCCCGGCCGTCTTCCTCCTGTACTGGCTGGACACGCACGGCGAGCTGGAGTCGCTCACCGACACCGACCTGCGGCGCCGCGGCGGCGCCGCCGGACCGGGCGAGGGCGCCGATGGGGCCTGAGGGCCGTCCGCCGCAGCGGAAAGACCGGAGGGGAACGCCGTCGTGAACGAGGACCGGATCCTCCTCGGCATCGCCCTCACGGTGGGGCTGGCCGCCTCCTGCCAGATCCTCGCCGGAAAGCTGCGCGTACCGGCGCTGCTCCTGCTGCTGCCGGCCGGTTTCGTCGCCGGGGCACTGACCGACGTCATCCATCCGGACAACCTGCTCGGGCCGGAGTTCTCCGCCCTGGTCTCCCTGTCGGTGGCGGTGATCCTGTACGACGCCGGGCTCGGGCTCGACGTGAGCCGGCTCACCGGCCGCACCCGGGGGATCGTCGGCCGGCTGCTGGCGACCGGCGTCCTCGTCACCTTCCTGGCCGTCGGCGCCGTCGCCCCCGCCCTGTTCGGCATGTCCCTGGCCAGTGCCGCGATGGTGGGCGTGATCCTCGTGGTGTCGGGCCCGACGGTCGTGGGGCCCCTCCTCGAATACGTGCGGCCCACCGACAGGCTGCGGCGCGTCCTGGTCTGGGAGGGGACGCTGATCGACCCGATCGGCGGCATCCTCGGGGCGCTCGTCTTCCACGCCGTCTCCTCCTCGCAGGCCGACCTGGGCCGGGGCTACCAGCTGGGCCAGTTCGCGATCAGCATGGGCGTCGGCCTGGTCGGCGGCGTCGTGGGCGTCGCCCTGCTGTGGCTGACGCTGCGCGTGCTGCGGCTCGGCGAGACGCTCGGCACGATCGCCCAGCTGGCCGTGGTGATCGTGGTGGCGGCGGGATGCGACGTCGTCCGTGACGACACCGGACTGATCGCCGCGACCGTCACCGGTCTGGCCGTCGCCAACCTCCCCGGTTTCGACATGCCCGCCCGGCGGCCCTTCTTCGAGACGCTGGTCCAGCTGATCATCGGCCTGCTGTTCGTCTCGATCTCCTCGACCGTCACCCCGGCCTCCCTGCGGCCCGTACTGCTCCCCTCGCTCGCCCTCGTCGCGTTCCTGGTCCTGGTCGTACGGCCGCTGGTCGCCTTCCTTTCCACGGGGAGGTCGGGGCTGACCCGCGGGGAGCGTGGGTTCATCGGCTGGATGGCCCCGCGCGGCATCGTCGCCGCCTCCACGGCCTCCGCCTTCGCCACCACCCTGTCCGACCAGGGTCTGGCCGGGGCGGGGAAGATCCTGCCCGTCACCTTCCTGGTGATCGTGGGAACCGTCCTGCTCTACGCCCTGACCGCCGCGCCCGTGGCCCGCAGGCTCGGCGTCGTCCGCCCGTCCCGCTCACGTCCCCTGCTGGTCGGCGGCGACCACTGGGTCGTCGACCTGGGCAGGGCCCTGCGGTCGGCCGGACTCGACGTCCTCATGTGGGCCGGCGACGAGGACGAGCGGGAGCGGATCAAGGACGCCGGACTCGAACTGGCCCAGGGGGAGCTCCTGGCCACGGCCACCAATCCGCGCGCCCGGCTGGAGGGCGTCACCACCGTCTTCCTGCTCACGGACGACGACGACTTCAACGCCCTGGCCTCGGTCGTGGTGGAGGGCAACGTCGAGGGGCCCGTCTACCGGGTCGCGCCCCCGCACGAGGGTCACGGCGTCGTCGCCCCCTACACGGGCGGCGACGTCCTCTTCGGCGCCCGTCTGGTCCGGCACGTCCTGGCCGAGCGGTACCGGCGGGGCGCCCGGTACCTGGTGCAGCCTGCTTCCCGGCCGGTCCCGGCGGGCTCCGAGACGCTGTTCGTGGTACGCGGCGACGGCAGGCTCCACCCGGTCACCGAGGGCGGGACCGTCTCCCCGGCGGCGGACGACCTCCTCGTCCTGCTCGGTCCCGTACCGCGTCCGGAGTGACCGCGTCCGGGGTGACCGCGTCCGGGGTGACCGCCTCCCGGTCTCGCCACCGGCGGCATGCGGAGGGCGGGAGACGGCCTTACCGTGGGGCCGAAAGCCGTCCCGAACCGCGAACCGGAGGTCGGAGGTCACACGTGCCGTTGCCGCACAGGCGCACGAAGGCGCCCGCCGGGCCACCGGACGCCCGCTCCGGTCCCTGATGTCCTGGGCCTCCCGCTTCCGGCTGCTGCAGTACACGAAGGCCAGCCTCTGGATCGTGCCGCTGATCGGTCTGGTCCTCGGCGTACTGCTGGCGGAATGGGCCGTCTCCGTGGACGCCACGGAGTGGCTCCCGGCCGGCTGGCGGTACTCCGCCTCGACGGCCGGCGGCGTACTCACCGCCATCGTCGGCGCGATGATCGCCCTGCTCGGATTCGTCGTCACGATCGGCGTGCTCGTCGTCCAGCAGGCGACGGGCACCCTGTCCCCGCGCTACATGCGCCTGTGGTACCGCGACCGGCTGCAGAAGGCCGTGCTGGCCACCTTCACCGGGACCTTCTCCTTCTCCTTCGCCCTGCTGCGCAGCATCGAGTCCGACTCCGTGCCCGACCTCGGGGTCACCATGGCCGGGTCGGCCGTGTCCGTCAGCCTGTTGCTGCTGCTCGTCTACCTCAACCGGTTCACCCACAACCTCCGGCCCGTGGCCATCGCCGGCCTGGTCGGACGGATGGGCGAGGAGGTCCTGGCACGCGGGGAGGCCGCGGTCCTCGGCGCCGCGCCGCGCGCGGGCGACCCCGTACCGCCTCCGGCCGGCGGTCCGGTCACCTACGTTCGGTCCGAACGCGGCGGTGTGATCCAGGCGTTCCACCCGGAACGGCTCACGGCCCTGGCGGCGCGCCACGACTGCCTCCTCGTGGTCACCCGCCTGGTCGGCGACTACGTACCGCCGGGCGCCGTCGTCGTCGAGGTGCACGGCGCAGGCCCGGCCCCCGCGGCGCGGCGGGTGACCGGACTGATCGCCTTCGGCTCCGAGCGGACCATCGAGCAGGACCCGGCGTTCGCGCTGCGGGTCCTCGTGGACATCGCCGTCCGGGCGCTCTCCCCCGCCGTGAACGACCCGACCACCGCGGTCCAGGTGCTCAACCGGATCGAGACGTTCCTCCACACGGTCGGCCGCACCGGCCTGCGCAACCGCTACGTGCTGGCCGACCGGGACGGCACGCCGCGGCTGGTGGTGCAGGGCCGGGACTGGGAGGACTACCTCCAGCTGGCCGTGACCGAGATCCGCGAGTACGGCACCTCGTCCGTCCAGATCTGCCGGCGGCTGCGCGCCCTGCTGGAGGGCCTGCTTACCGCCCTGCCCCCGGGCCCCCTGCCGGCCGTCCACACCGAACTGACCCTGCTGCGGGAGGCCGTCGAGCGCGAGTACCCCGACCCCGCCCGCCGCACCCGTGCCCGCACCCCCGACCCCCAGGGCATCGGTGCCCGCCCCCGCCCCCGCTCCGACTGACCGGTCAGCCGGAGGTGACGGGGAGGACGTCCGGGGAGAGGGCGGCGGCGTGGGCCGCGGCGGAGGTCATGCGGCGGCGGTGGTGGCGGCGGCAGAGGACCTCGTAGCCGATCTCCTCCGACGGGCGGTTCACGTCACCGACGACGACCTGCTCGCCCTCGACGACCATCACGCCGCCGACCGTGCGGGCGTTGTGGGTGGCGCGGGCGCCGCACCAGCACAGGGCCTCGACCTGGAGCTGCTCTATCCGGTCGGCGAGTTCGATCAGGCGCTGCGAGCCCGGGAAGAGCTTCGTGCGGAAGTCCGTGGTGATACCGAAGGCGAAGACGTCCTTGTCGAGGTCGTCTACGATCCTGGCCAGCTGGTCGATCTGCTCCGGAGCCAGGAACTGGGCCTCGTCGACGATCACGTAGTCCGCCTTGCCGCCCTGGGACAGCTCGCCCACGAGGTAGGCGTAGAGGTCCATGGCGTCGGCGACCTCGACCGCCTCGGTGACCAGGCCCAGACGCGAGGACAGCTTGCCCTCGCCGGCCCGGTCCTGGCGGGTGAAGATCACGCCCTGCAGGCCGCGGGCCGAGCGGTTGTGCGTGATCTGGAGCGCCAGAGTGCTCTTTCCGCAGTCCATCGTTCCGGAGAAGAACACCAGCTCGGGCATGGGAAGTACGGACCTTTCGGGTCGTGGGCGGGTACGGGGGTGGCGGCCGGAGACCGGACCGGTCAGGTGCGGATTTCGAGCAGCGGGACGAGCTGTTCCGCCGCGGTCATGGAGCCGTGCATTCCGGTGAGTGCCGACTCGTTCGGCTCGTTGCGCGAAGCGGTGATCGCGACATCGGCCTGGGCCGCCGCGACGACGTCGCCGATCCGGCCGAGCACGCGCTCGTCGCACTCCCCGGGCGGGCCGAACCATCCCAGTTCCAGGGCCTCTTCGCGGCTCGCGACCCAGAAGCGGTCGCCGAGCACCTCGCGCCACACGGTCAGCACGTCGGCCTCCGCCCCCGGCACCGCGTACACGTGCCGGGCCCGGCCCTCGCCGCCCAGCAGGGCGACGCCGGCGCCCAGCTCCCAGTCCTCGTCGAAGTCGATCCGCGCGTCCTCGTCGAAGGGGACGTCGACCATGCCGTGGTCGGCGGTCACGTACAGCGCGGTGCGCGGCGGAAGCTGCTCGGCGAGCCGCTGGACGAGCCGGTCCACGTACATGAGCTGGCCGCGCCAGGCGTCCGAGTCCACGCCGTGGCGGTGTCCGGCCCCGTCGAGCTCGCTGTAGTAGGTGTAGACGAGCGAGCGGTCACCGGCGGCGAGGCGTTCGGCGGCCACGTCCATCCGCTCCTCGCCGGTCATCCGGCCGAGGAAGGTGCCGCCGCTCAGGGCGACCTTGGTGAGCGGGGTGGTCTGGAAGGCGGGCGAGGACACCTGCGCGGTCGCCACGCCGGCCTTGTCGGCCTCGTGGAAGACCGTCGGGTACGGCTGCCACGGCTTCGGCGGCGCCCACGGGTGCCAGCGGAGCTGGTTCATCAGCTCGCCGGTGGCCGGGTTGCGGACGGCGTAGCCGGGCAGTCCGTGGCGGGCGGGCGGCAGCCCGGTGCCGACGGAGGCCAGCGAGGTGGCGGTGGTCGCCGGGAAGCCCGCGGTGATCGGGCGCCCGGTGCCGCCGCGCGAGCTGCCGAGCAGGGAGGTGAGGTAGGGGGCCTCGTCCGGGTGGGCCCTGATCTGCTCCCAGCCCATGCCGTCGACGAGGAAGACGCAGTTGCGGTCGGCCGGGGTCAGCTCCGCGATGGCGGCGGTGTAGCCGGGGACGCCCTGGCCGGCCACGAGCGTCGGCAGCAGGTCGGCTAGCGAGCCGGCGCCATACTCCGGGACGGGGGCGCCGGCGAGGTCCAGCAGCTCGGGCTCGGTCCAGTCCTGCGGTGCGGAGTACGCCATCAGCGGGCGGAGGGGGTGGAGGTCGCCGCGGTCGCCTCGGAGAGGGCCTGCGCGAAGACCAGGGTCTGGCGCACCGCCTCCGGTCCGTCGCCGGCCTCGCTGACCCGCAGGCTGAGGTCGTCGGCGGTGGAGTTGCCGGTGTAGCCGTGGTCGGAGTCGCAGTTGGGGTCGCCGCAGGCGGCCGGCTCCAGGTCGATCCGGGAGACCGCGCCCCAGCCGATGGTCAGGACGACCTCGCGGGGCAGGGTGCCGGGGGTGTAGGACTCCGGGTTCGCGACGACGCGGCTCAGCACCACGGAGGAGATGCTGGAGAGCTTGACCGACTCGGTGGAGGTCGTCGCGTACGGGGACGGGGACCCGGCGTCGGCGGCCTGCTCGTCGGTGTGGCTGACGATGAAGCGGTTGCCGGTCAGGACGAGCACGGTGACGTGGCGGCGCACCTCGTTGGAGTCGAAGGTCGTCTCCTGGTGGACCAGGTACGACGAGATCGGCTCGCCGCCCACCGCGGCCTCCACCGCCTCGGCCACGAGGGCCGGGTAGTAGCCGCTGCGCTCGATCGCCGTGCGCAGCCCCTGGGTCGTCGTACCGGATTTCGCCATGGGGTCAATGGTAAGGCCCCTCGGGTGCCCTCCTACCGCGCCGTACCCGGTCAGTAACTGGGGAGGGTCCGCGGCCCGAGATCGCCGCGGGCGGGCGGATGGGCGACCCGGACGGTGGCGCTGAGCACGGAGATCCCCTCGACGGCGACGACGACGGGCTCCAGGCAGACGCCGATCACCTCCGGATGGTCGTCGACGAGCCGGGACAGCCGCAGGAGCACCTCCTCCAGGGCGGGGGTGTCGACGGGGTCGCTGCCGCGCCAGCCGAAGAGGAGGGGAGCGGCGCGGATGGACCGGATCAGTCCGGCGGCGTCCCGGTCGGTGGCGGGGACCAGCCGGTGGGCGGTGTCGCCGAGCAGCTCGGAGGCGACCCCGGCGAGCCCGAAGGAGAGGACGGCGCCGGCGGCCGGGTCGATGACGGACCGGACGACGGTGTCGACACCGCGCGGCACCATGGCCTGGATCACGGGCTGGAGCTCGGCGGGCTTGCCGAGCGCGTCGGTGAGTTCCTCGTACGAGCGCCGCAGCTCGGCCTCGTTCGTGAGGTCGAGCCGTACGCCGCCCAGGTCCGCGCGGTGGCGCAGGTGCGGGGCGGTGGTCTTGAGGGCGACCGGGTAGCCCAGGATCCCGGCGGCCCGGACGGCGGCGTCGGGGCTGGGCGCGGGGAGCGTGGGCAGGACGCGGATCCCGTAGCGGGCGAGCAGCTCGCGGGCGTCCGGGTCGCTCAGGGTCAGCACGGCCCCGCCGTCGACGTCCGCGAGCAGCCCGGCGAGCTGGGCCGCGGCGCCGGCCTCGTCGATGTCCTCGTACTCGGGGACCTGCCCGGCGTCGGCGAGGGCCCGCCGCCACTGTCCGTAGCGCACGGCCTCCGCGACGGCTTTCACGGCGCGCTCGGCGGCGGGGTAGCTGGGGATGCGGTCCGCGTCGGCGGTGGTGGCGCCGGGTGCGCGGGTCGCGGACAGGGCCTGCACCAGCTCGGCCAGTTCCACGTGCACGACCGTCACCGGCTTGCCGGGGGCCTCGGCGACGGCCTCGCGGAGCGCGTCGGCCAGGTCGTCGGCGAGGGCGTGCTCGCTGACCCACGGGATGGCGGTCACGACCACCGCGTCGCAGTCGTCGGAGGTGAGGGCGGCGGCCAGGGCGGTGCGGAAGTCCTCCGGGGACGCCGCGGTCGTCAGGTCCAGGGGCGGCAGCGGCCGCAGGCCCTGGGTGAGGCAGGCGTCGTAGGTGAGGACGCCGAGGGACTCGGAGTTGCCGAGGATGGCGATCCGGGGTCCGGCGGGCAGGGGCTGCGAGGCCAGCAGCAGGCCGACGTCCACCAGCTCGGTGACCGTGTCGACCCGGATGACGCCGGCCTGCCGCAGCAGGGCGGAGACGGTGTCCTCCGACAGGCGGGTGCCGGGGACGACGTGTCCGGCGGGGGTGTGGCGGCCGCCCTTGGCGACGACCACGGGCTTGACTGCGGCGGTCCGGCGGGCGAGGCGGGTGAACTTCCGCGGGTTGCCGAGGGTTTCGAGGTAGAGCAGGGCGACGTCGGTCGCCTCGTCCTCGTACCAGTACTGGAGGATGTCGTTGCCGGAGACGTCGGCCCGGTTCCCGGCGGAGACGAAGGAGGACAGGCCTTCGCCGCGCCGGAGCAGCGCCGAGAGCAGGGCGATGCCGATCGCCCCGGACTGGGTGAACAGGCCGGTGCGGCCGCGCACCGGCATCGGCGCGGGGGTCAGGGAGGCGTTGAGCTCCACCTCCGGGGCGGTGTTGATCACCCCGTAGGCGTTGGGTCCGATGAGACGCATCCCGTACGAGCGCACCTGCCGCAGCAGCTCGCGCTGGCGGGCCAGCCCGGCCGGGCCGCTGTCCCCGTACCCGGCGGAGAGGACGACGAGCCCCTGCACGCCGTGCTCGCCGCAGGCGGCCACCGCGTCCGGGACCCGGTCGGCCGGGACGGCGATCACCGCGAGGTCGACGGGGGCGCCGATGGCCCCGACGGTGCGGTAGGCGCGCACCCCGTCGAGGAGGTCGCGGGTGACGGCCTCGTTGACGGCGTAGAGGTGGCCGTGGAAGCCGCTGTCGCGGAGGTTGCGCAGTGCGGCCGCGCCCACGCCGGCGCCGGAACGGCTGACGCCGACGACCGCCACCGAGCCGGGGGCCAGCAGGCGCTGCACGGAGCGGGCCTCGGCGCGCTGTTCCCGGGCGCGCTGCACGGCCAGGGACTCGGCGGTGGGTTCGAGGTCGAGGGTGAGGTGGACGGACCCGTCCTCGAAGCTGCGCTTCTGCTGGTAGCCGACGTCCGTGAACACCTTGATCATCTTGGTGTTGGCGGGCAGCACCTCGGCGGCGAACCGGCGGATGCCGCGCTCGCGGGCCACCGCGCCGATGTGTTCGAGGAGTGCGGAGGCGACGCCGCGGCCCTGGTGGGCGTCCTGGACGAGGAAGGCGACCTCCGCCTCGTCGGCGGGGGCTGAGGCGGGCCGGCCGTCGGGGCCGATGCGGTCGTAGCGGACGGTGCCGATGAACTCCTCGCCGACGGTCGCGGCGAGGCCCACCCGGTCCACGTAGTCGTGGTGCGTGAAGCGGTGCACGTCGCGGTCGGAGAGGCGGGGGTAGGGCGCGAAGAAGCGGTAGTACTTCGACTCGTCCGAGACCTGCTCGTAGAAGCTGACGAGCCGGCCCGCGTCCTCGGTGGTGATGGGCCGGATCCGGGCGGTGCCGCCATCGCGGAGGACGACGTCGGCTTCCCAGTGGGCCGGGTAGGACGGGTCCGACTCTATGGTCATGCGCATACCTTACGGCCGGACCGGGGCGGACAGCGCTCGCGCGGCGTAGTAGGCAAGCCGGGTCAGACCGGTGCAAGCTGGGGAAGGTCGAGGAGCGGCGGCATTCGGGCCGGAGGTCGGTCGGAGCATTCGGGGTGCCGTGAGAGACTGGTCTAGACAACGTTGAGAACCTGAAGGGCATCACCATGGCAGAGCGCCGCGTCAACGTCGGTTGGGCCGAGGGCCTTCACGCTCGTCCCGCCTCGATCTTCGTCCGTGCGACGACCGCTTCCGGCGTCCCGGTGACCATCGCGAAGTCCGGTGGCGACCCCGTCAACGCCGCCTCCATGCTGGCGGTGCTGGGCCTGGGCGCGCAGGGTGGCGAGGAGATCGTCCTCGCCTCCGAGGCCGAGGGTGCGGAGGCCGCACTGGACCGCCTCGCGAAGCTGGTCGCCGAGGGTCTCGAAGAGCTCCCCGAGACCGTCTGACCCTTCGGGTTCACCCCGCATCACGCGAACGGCGAAGCCGCGGCCCCGGACGGGGGCCGCGGCTGCGTCGTTCTCCGGTACGGAAGGCCTGGGGAACCGGCCGCCCGGTAATTCGGCTCCGCCGAAAAGGCCCGGCCCGATTCGCGCCGCGCGGCATCGCACGCGGTCCACCGGAATTCGGCGCAGCGAATTACTCAGCGCACGGAATTCGCACGGTGCCATCCTTTGTATACGGCTCCTGTTAATGCCGGCCGCTCGACATGTTTACGGCAGGTTGCGAAGTGCTCACCGCCGGCCGCTTCCGCAGCCGGTGCGCGGCGGCCACGCGATCGGCGTGGACCGCGGTCAGCGTCCGCGCCCGCTCGGCGTCCCCGCGCGCCACCGCGTCCACGATCGCGCCGTGCTCCGCCCAGGACTCCACGGGCCGGGCCGGCGCCTCCACCACGTACATCCACGCCACCTTGTGCCGCATCTGCGTGAGCAGCGCGATCAGCCCCGGGCTGCCGGAAGCCTGCGCGAGCGTCTCGTGGAACCAGCCGCCGAGCGACCGCAGGTCCTCGCCCTGCCCCCGCCTGGCCCGTTCCTGACCCAGCCTGACCAGCCCCCGCAGCACCTTGAGGTGCGCGTCGGTGCGGCGCCGGGCGGCCCGGGCGGCCGCCAGCGGCTCCAACAGCATCCGCAGCTCCAGGAGGTCCGCGGCCTCCTGCGCCGTCGGCTCGGCCACACAGGCCCCGGCGTGGCGCCGCGTGGTCACGAAGCCCTCGGACTCCAGGGTCCGCAGGGCCTCGCGGACCGGGACGCGCGAGACCCCGTACCGGCGGGCCAGCACCTCCTCGGTCAGCCGACCTCCCGGTTCGAACACCCCGGAGACGATGTCGTCGCGAATTGCCGTGCATACCGCGTGCGCAGGAATACGCAAGACCGAACCTCCGCCTATTTCCGATCGCCAGTCCCCGTGCGCACACGCGCACGCCACGACTCTATTGCAGCACAGCATAATTTCGAGAGCGGACGGAAATCCGAAACATTGCACCCGGATGCAAAAACACGAAGACCCCGGCTCGGGAGCGGGGTCTTCGTGAAGCTGTGCGCTGCACGCGCGCCGCGGTGGGCGGCGCCGAGGGGTCAGAGGCTGACGCCGTGCGAGCGCAGGTAGGCGATCGGGTCGATGTCCGAGCCGTACTGCGAGCCGGTGCGGGCCTCGAAGTGCAGGTGCGGGCCGCTGGAGTTGCCGGTGGATCCCGACAGGCCGATCTGCTGGCCCGGGGTGACCTGCTGGCCGACGGAGACGTTCAGCGAGGACAGGTGGCCGTACTGCGTGAAGGTGCCGTCGTTGTGCTTGATGACGACGTTGTTGCCGTACGCGCCGCCCCAGCCCGCCTCGACGACGGTACCGAAGCCCACTGCCTGAACCGAGGTGCCGGAGGCGGCGTGGAAGTCGATGCCGGTGTGGCTGCCGGAGGACCACATGCCGCCGCCCGCCTTGTACTGCGTGCTGACGTAGGAGTCGGCCAGCGGCGAGACGAAGGTGTTGAGGCGCTTGCGCTCCTCCTCGCGGGCGGCGCGCTCGGCGGCCTCGCGCTCGGCCTTCGCCTTGGCCTCGGCGAGGCGCTTGGCCTCGGCGGCCTTCTGCTTGGCGTCGGCCTCGGCCTGGGCCTTGGCGGCGGCGTGCTCGGCGGCGCGCTGCTGGGACTCGGCCTGGTCCTGGATGTCGCCCGCGAGGTCCTCGGCGACGACGACGGCACCCAGCCCGTTCTCCGGGGCGGAGCTGCTGTGGTTGTCCGCGGCGAAGGCCGGGGCGGCGAGGGAGCCGACCACACCCGTGGTGGCGATCGCGGCGATACCGGCGTAGCCGGCGGTCTTCTTGCTCAGGCGGCTGGAACCACGGTGCTTGCCGGTACCAGCGGGACGACTGCCAAACGCCATGAAGGGTTTGATCCTTTCCTTCCTTCTCGCCTACCGGGTTAGCTGACGGGTTCGGAGCAGGAAGGTCTCCTACGGACCTCCTCTTGCGAGGGAGTCCGATTCACCCCAGGGACTGATGTGGGTCCCCGGCTCCCCAGGCTCGCGCCTGACGGGGACTCGGCGATCGCTGCCCGGTGCCGCGGGTGCGGCGGGCACAACTGACGGACAGCACGGCCGACGCTAGGCGGATCATCAGTCAATCGCCAAACAGACGCGCCTTTTTGTTGCGTACGCCACATCACATACAAGCAACCTCACCACTAAACGGACAAAAGAGGCTCCGGCGGAAAACCGCCGGAGCCTCGTGCGAAGTGCGTCGGCCGCCCGTCATCCGGGCGTCCTTTACGTCAGTTGGTGACGTGCGTCAGTTGGTGATGACCACGACGTCGACCACGACGTCAGTTGGTGACGACCGTGACCTCACCGATCCCGAGGGCCCGCACCGGCTCCTCGATCTGCGCGGCGTCGCCCACCAGGACCGTGACGAGCCGGTCCGCCGGGAACGCCTTCACGACCGCCGTGGTCGCCTCCACCGTGCCGGTTTCGGCCAACTGCGCGTACAGCTGCGCCTGGTAGTCGTCCGGCAGCTCCTGCTCGACCTGGTCGGCCAGGGTACCGGCGACCGAGGCGGCCGTCTCGAACTTCAGCGGGGCCACGCCCACCAGGTTCTGCACGGCCACATCGCGCTCGGCGTCGGTCAGACCGCCCTCCGCGAGGGTGCGCAGCACCTTCCAGAGGTCCTCCAGCGCCGGGCCGGTGTTGGGGGTGTCCACCGAGCCGCTGATGGCGAGCATGGAGGCGCCCTTGCCGTCGGCGGTGGAGCGCAGCACCTGGCCGAAGGCCCGCACGCCGTAGGTGTACCCCTTCTCCTCGCGCAGCACCTTGTCCAGGCGGGAGGTCAGAGTGCCCCCGAGGCAGTAGGTGCCGAGCACCTGGGCCGCCCAGACGCGGTCGTGGCGGTCCGGCCCGATGCGGCCGATCAGCAGCTGCGTCTGGACCGCGCCGGGCCGGTCGACGATGACCACGCGGCCGGTGTCGTCGGCGGTCACGGGAGGCACGGGGCGGGCCTCGGCGGTGTCGCCGGTCCAGGCGCCCAGGGTGTCCGCCAGTACGGCGTCCAGGTCGATGCCGGTCAGGTCGCCGACGACCACCGCGGTGGCGGTGGCGGGGCGTACGTGGGCCTCGTAGAAGGCGCGTACGGCGGCGGCGTCGATCCGGGCGACCGTCTCCTCGGTGCCCTGGCGCGGCCGGGAGATCCGCAGGGAGGCCGGGAAGAGCTCCGCGGAGAGCTGCTTGGCGGCGCGGCGCTGCGGGTTGGCCAGCTCGTGCGGGATCTCGTCGAGCCGGTTGCGCACCAGCCGGTCCACCTCTGCGTCGGCGAAGGCGGGGGCGCGCAGCGCCTCGGCGAGCAGGCCCAGCGCCTTGGCCAGCCGGGAGGCCGGGACCTCCAGGGAGACCCGCAGGCCCGGGTGGTCGGCGTGCGCGTCGAGGGTGGCTCCGCAGCGCTCCAGCTCGGCGGCGAACTC
The DNA here is from genome assembly GCF_001005295.1 of Streptomyces yangpuensis. Classification (GTDB taxonomy): domain Bacteria; phylum Actinomycetota; class Actinomycetes; order Streptomycetales; family Streptomycetaceae; genus Streptomyces; species Streptomyces yangpuensis. The sequence continues at coordinate 261,883 of NZ_LBMK01000006.1, forward strand.
CTCGGCGGAGTGCTTGTCGGTGCCCTCCGACAGGGCGCGCGCCATGATGGTCGCCACGCCGTCCAGGCCCTCGGGCTCGGCGTCGAGCGGCGCGGCCAGGTTGATCTCGACCGCGACGACCTGCTGGCCCGGGCGGTGGCAGCGCAGCAGGGTCAGCCCGTTGGGCAGCGTCCCGCGCTCGGGGGCCGGGAAGGCCCACGGCTGCGGCTCGCCGGCCTGCGGGCGCGGGTGGAAGGTCATCGTGACGGCTGCGGTGTCGCTCACTGCTCCGCCCCCTCGTTCTCGTCGCTGTCGGCGTTCTCTTCGCCCTCGTCGCCCTCGGCCCCGTCCGCCGCGAGCGGCTCGTAGACGAGCACCGCGCGGTTGTCCGGGCGCAGTCGGGCCGCGGCCACGGCCTGCACCTCCTCGGCGGTGATGTCGAGGACGCGCTGGACGGCGGTGAGGGCCAGCTGCGGGTCGCCGAAGAGCACCGCGTACCGGCACAGTTCGTCGGCGCGGCCGGCCACCGTGCTCAGCCGGTCCAGCCATTCGCGCTCCAGCTGCGCCTGGGCGCGCTCCATCTCCTCGGCGGTCGGGCCCTCGGCGGCGAACCGCGCGAGCTCCTCGTCGACGGCCGCCTCGATGGCGGGGATCTCGACCCCGCTGGAGGTCTTGACGTCCAGCCAGCCCAGGGACGGCGCCCCGGCCAGGCGCAGCATGCCGAAGCCGGCGGCGACGGCCGTCTGGTCGCGGCGTACGAGGCGGTTGTGCAGCAGCGAGGACTCGCCGCCGCCCAGGATGGTCAGGGCCACGTCGGCGGCGTCGCACTCGCGGGTGCCGTCGTGCGGAAGCCGGTAGGCGGCCATCAGCGCGCGGGCCGGGACCTCCTCGACGATCTCCTCGCGCAGCTGCTCGCCGATGACGTCGGGCAGCGAGCCGTCGCGCGGCGGCTGCTTGCCGTCGTGGGAGGGGATGGTGCCGAAGTACTTCTCGATCCAGGCGAGCGTCCGCTCCGGGTCGATGTCCCCGACGACCGACAGCACCGCGTTGTTGGGTGCGTAGTACGTACGGAAGAAGGTGCGCGCGTCCTCCAGGGAGGCGGCGTCCAGGTCGGCCATGGAGCCGATCGGGGTGTGGTGGTACGGGTGGCCCTCGGGGTACGCGAGGGCGGTCAGCCGCTCGAAGGCGGTGCCGTACGGGACGTTGTCGTAGCGCTGCCGGCGCTCGTTCTTGACGACGTCGCGCTGGTTCTCCATGGACTCGTCGTCCAGGGCGGCCAGCAGGGACCCCATGCGGTCCGCCTCCAGCCAGAGCGCGAGCTCCAGCTGGTGGGTCGGCATCGTCTCGAAGTAGTTGGTGCGCTCGAAGCTCGTGGTGCCGTTCAGGGAACCGCCGGCGCCCTGGACGAGCTCGAAGTGGCCGTTGCCCGGTACGCTCGCCGAACCCTGGAACATCAGGTGCTCGAAGAGGTGAGCCAGGCCGGTACGCCCCTTGACTTCGTGGCGCGAGCCGACGTCGTACCAGAGGCAGACCGCGGCGACCGGGGTCAGGTGGTCCTCGGACAGCACCACGCGCAGGCCGTTGGCCAGCCGGTGCTCGGTCGCTGTCAGGCCGCCGGAGCCGGCCTGGGCTGTGGCCGTGTGACCCATGGGCATGTGGTCCCTTCGATCGCGATGCAGAGATTTCCGTCAGACCTGCCACTGTATGCAAGCGCGTCGGCCACCGGATAAGTTCCCGGCCCAGACCTGGGTCGGAGTCGGCGTTGTCGGCGCCTCGGGCCACAATGGTCGGCGTCGTACCCCGCCGGACACCGGCGGGACCCAGCCAGACCCCGCCAGACCAGCCAGACACCCAGCACATCCCATTCTTGGTTAAGGAGCCGCGCAGCGATGGCCCGCCGCAGCACGAAGACCCCGCCGCCGGAGGATTTCGAGGAGAAGATCCTCGACATCGACGTCGTCGACGAAATGCAGGGCTCCTTCCTCGAGTACGCGTACTCGGTGATCTACTCCCGTGCCCTGCCCGACGCCCGGGACGGCATGAAGCCGGTGCACCGGCGCATCGTCTACCAGATGAACGAGATGGGGCTGCGTCCCGACCGCGGGTACGTGAAGTGCGCCCGCGTCGTCGGCGAGGTCATGGGCAAGCTCCACCCGCACGGCGACGCCTCCATCTACGACGCCCTCGTGCGCATGGCCCAGCCCTTCTCGATGCGCCTGCCGCTGGTCGACGGCCACGGCAACTTCGGTTCGCTCGGCAACGACGACCCGCCGGCCGCGATGCGCTACACCGAGTGCCGGATGGCCGACGCCACGTCGCTGATGACGGAGTCGATCGACGAGGACACCGTCGACTTCACCGCCAACTACGACGGCCAGGAGCAGGAGCCGGTGGCGCTGCCCGCCGCCTACCCGAACCTGCTGGTCAACGGCGCGTCCGGGATCGCGGTCGGCATGGCGACCAACATGCCCCCGCACAACCTCGGCGAGGTCATCGCCGCCGCCCGCCACCTGATCCGCTACCCGCACGCGGACCTGGAGGCGCTGATGCGCTTCGTCCCGGGTCCCGACCTGCCGACGGGCGGCCGGATCGTCGGGCTCTCGGGCATCAAGGACGCCTACGAGAACGGCCGCGGCTCCTTCAAGATCCGCGCGACGGTGACCGTGGAGAACGTGACGGCCCGCCGCAAGGGTCTGGTCGTCACCGAACTGCCCTTCACGGTCGGCCCCGAGAAGGTCATCGCGAAGATCAAGGACCTGGTCGGCTCCAAGAAGCTGCAGGGCATCGCCGACGTCAAGGACCTCACCGACCGCGCCCACGGCCTGCGCCTGGTCATCGAGATCAAGAACGGCTTCCACCCGGAGGCCGTGCTGGAGCAGCTCTACAAGCTGACGCCGATGGAGGAGTCCTTCGGCATCAACAACGTGGCGCTGGTGGACGGGCAGCCGCTCACCCTCGGCCTCAAGGAGCTGCTGGAGGTCTACCTCGACCACCGCTTCGAGGTCGTCCGGCGGCGCAGCGAGTTCCGCCGCACCAAGCGCCGGGACCGGCTGCACCTCGTCGAGGGCCTGCTGGTGGCCCTCATCGACATCGACGAGGTCATCCGGCTCATCCGCGACAGCGAGAACTCCGCCCAGGCCAAGGCCCGGCTCATGGAGCGGTTCTCGCTGAGCGAGACCCAGACCCAGTACATCCTGGACACCCCGCTGCGCCGGCTCACCAAGTTCGACCGCCTGGAGCTGGAGTCCGAGCGCGACCGGCTGACGGGCGAGATCGACGAGCTGACCGGGATCCTGGAGTCGGACAACGAGCTGCGCAAGCTGGTCTCCGCGGAACTGGCCGCCGTCGCCAAGAAGTTCGGCACCGAGCGCCGTACGGTCCTGCTGGAGTCGGCGGGCACCGCGGTGGCGGCCGTCCCGCTGGAGGTCGCGGACGACCCGTGCCGGGTGCTGCTGTCCTCGACGGGCCTGCTGGCCCGTACGGCGAACGGCGAGCCGCTGCCGCAGGACGAGGGCGGCGCCCGGGCCAAACACGACCTGATCGTCTCGCAGGTCGCCGCGACCGCACGGGCCGACGTGGGCGTGGTCACCTCCGCGGGCCGGCTGCTGCGGCTCTCGGTGATCGACCTGCCGCAGCTGCCGGACACGCACGCCGCGCCCAACCTCGCGGGCGGTGCGCCGGTCTCGGAGTTCCTCTCCGGGCTGGAGCCGGACGAGAAGGTGATCTGCCTGACCTCGCTGGACGAGTCCTCGCAGGGGCTGGCGCTGGGCACCGAGCAGGGCGTGGTCAAGCGCGTCGTGCCGGACTACCCGGCCAACAAGGACGAGCTGGAGGTCATCACCCTCAAGGACGGTGACCGGATCGTCGGCGCGGTCGAGCTGCGCACGGGCGAGGAGGACCTGGTCTTCATCACCGACGACGCCCAGCTGCTGCGCTACCCGGCGGGCCAGGTGCGCCCGCAGGGCCGCCCGGCGGGCGGTATGGCGGGCATCAAGCTCTCCCAGAACGCCAAGGTGATCCACTTCTCGGCGGTCGACCCGGGCCGGGACGCCGTGGTGTTCACGGTGGCCGGTTCGCACGGGACCCTGGACGACTCGATGCTGTCGGGGAAGCTGACCCCCTTCGACCAGTACCCACGCAAGGGCCGGGCCACCGGCGGCGTGCGCTGCCAGCGGTTCCTGAAGGGCGAGGACCTGCTGGTGCTGGCCTGGGCCGGCGGCGCGCCCGCCCGGGCGGCGGCGGCGAACGGCGCCCCGGCCGAGCTGCCGGCGACCGATCCGCGCCGGGACGGCTCGGGGGCGCCGCTGCCGGCGGCGGTGGCGACGCTGGCAGGGCCCGCACTGTAGGAGGTTCCAGACCGTTCGGGTGGTACGTCCGGGGGACGTATCACCCGAACGGCGACTAGTGTTTTCCCTCTTGGCACTGTCGGGTGGGGCGGGAGAACACAGAGCTGATGAGTCGTCGGTCGGGCGGACTGATCGGGGACTGGGCCGAGGCCCAGCGCCGGATGCAGCAGACGCAGCAGATCCAGCACCGCGAGGCGGAACACCGGCAGCGCGCGTACGAACGGGAGGCGGCCCGGGGGCAGCGCGAGCAGCAGGCCGCCTACCGGCAGCATCGCGAGGCCGAGGCACGACGGCGGACGGAGCGCATCGAGGCGGAGGTCGCCGCGCTCCAGGGACTGCTGGCCGCGGGCTGCCGGGCACCGGCGTTCCGTACGGCCGCACTGGTCAGGCCGGAGCAGCTGGAGCCCTTCGCCCCGGGGAATCTCGCCCACCCGCTGCCGATGCCGCGCCTTGAGCAGTTCCAGCAGCAGAGCAGCGGCTGGACCCTCGGCCCGAACCGCCGGGCGCAGGCGGAGCGCGAGGCACACGCCCGCTACACCCAGGCCTGGCAGGCGGCGCACGCTGCGGAGATGCAACGGCAGCAGCAACTGACGGCCTACCGGCAGCAGTACGACCGGTGGGCGGCGCAGCAGCTTGCCGGAATCCGGGAGCACAACAACGGTCTCGCCGAGCTGGCCAGGGCGCTGCGCGCGGGTGACGCAGAGGCCGCCGTGGAGTACTTCTCGGCCGCCCTCTTCGCTTCCACCGCCTGGCCCGAGGCGCTGCCGAGACAGCTGGCCGCCGCGTACGATCCGGGCGCGCGCGAGCTGGTGCTGGACTGGCAGCTGCCGGGCTTCCAGGTGGTGCCCGAGGCCAAGTCGGTCCGGTACATGCCGAGCACGGACCAGGACAAGGAGACGGCTCGCCCCGCCACGCAACGTCGCGCCCTGTACCGGGACCTGCTGGCGCAGTGCCTGCTGCTGGTGGTGCACGAGCTCTACGCGGCGGACGAGTTCGGCGCGCTGGAGTCCGTCGTGGTCAACGGCTTCGTGGACGACCACGATCCGGTGACCGGGCAGGAGGCGCGCATCGTGCTCGCCTCGGTGCCGGCGCCGCGCAGCACCTTCACCGGGCTCCGGCTGGAGCAAGTCAGCGCGGTGGACTGCCTGGTGGAGGGGTTGCGCGGACAGCTGTCGGCGCGGCCCGACCAGCTGACGGCCGTACGCGCCGGGCGCAGGCCCGACGAGGTCGGCGGCGGAGTCGTCAGCCACGGCGGGCACACGGGCGACGAGGAGGACGAGCCGGACCTCTTCGCCATGGACCCGATCGCCTTCGAGAACCTGGTGGCGGAGCTCTTCCGGGCGATGGGCATGGAGGCGGTCACCACACAGCGGTCCGGCGACGGCGGCGTCGACATCGAGGCGAACGACCCTTCCCCGATCACCGGCGGCCGGATCGTGGTCCAGGTCAAGCGCTACCGCAACACCGTGCCGCCCACCGCGGTACGGGACCTGTACGGCACGGTCCAGGACAAGGGCGCGAACAAGGGGGTGCTGGTCACCACCTCGTCCTTCGGGCCGACGTCGTACACATTCTCCAACGGCAAGCCGCTGGAGTTGGTTCCCGGGGAGAAGCTGGTGGAGCTCCTGCACCAGTACGGGCTGCGCGGGCGCCTCGGCGGCGGCCCGGGGGCGTCGGCCCCGGCGCGGCGCGCTCCCGATCCCGAGCCGTCGGCCGACCACAACGTGCTCGGCATGTCCTGGTCCGGCCGGGTCGCTCTGGACGTGTGCGCCCTGGTCTGCGCGGGCAACCGGGTGCTCAGCGAGGACCACTTCGTGTTCTTCAACAACCCGCGCACACCGGACGGTTCGGTACGCGCCCGGGCGCACGCGGCGCCCGACAAGGCGGCGCTGGAGGTCTCCTTCGACGCGCTGCCGCGCGAGGCCGACCGGCTGGTGCTCGTGGCCGCCGTCGACCCGGAGGCCGATCCGCACGCCGACCTGGCCGGTTTCACCGATGCCCGGATCCGGCTGCTGGACTCGGCGGGCACGGAGGCAGGGCAGCTGGAGGTCTCCGACGGCCGGGCCGGGGAGACCGCGCTGGTGCTCGGCTCGTTCCGGCGCCGGTCGAACGGCGACTGGGACTTCGTGATCGGCGGCAAGGGCTACCGGGGCGGCCTGGAGGACCTGCTGCGCGAGTACGGCGTCGAGGTCGCCTAAGAACTGTCCCGTCATCCCCGGCGGATCAGCGCGCGGCGTCAGATGCGGTGCATCGCAAGGCGGAGGGGCGTCCTCATATCGGGCATATTCGGGCATTCCGACAACGCGGCGAGGTGCCGTAGCCGTCGTCGTGCGCCCGCCGGGGATGACGGGCCAGCCCTTGGCTAGACCCTGTCGTCAACCTCTGCGTCCGGGTCGGGCACCCCTTCGGCCTCGATCTCGACCTCTGCTTCAGCTTCGGGCGGGGCCGCGGGCCGGGGCCGGTCCACGTAGCGGAGCACGCCCCACATGCTCTCGGGGTTCGCGTCCTGCGGGGCTTCCTCTCGGCAGGCCTCCAACGCGCGCACCAGTCCCTCGCCGTCGGTGCCCGCGCCGATCAGGACCAGCTGCGTCAGGCGTGCTTCGCCCCGCCCCCAGGGCTGCGGGGCGAAGCGCAGGAAGCGGCCGACCGCCTGGACCTCGTAGCGCTCGTCGTGTCCGGGGACCCCGAACCACACGAAGCCCTTGATCCGGTAGAGCCCGGCCGGCCGCCGGTCGAGGAAGTCCATGAACCGGCGCGGGGAGAGGGCCTGCTCCGAGCGGAACTCCGTGCTCTCGTAGGCGGTGTGCGCGTGGGCACAGTGGTCGTGACCCTCGGCCTCCGCGAGGAGGTCCTCGAAGGACAGCTGTCCCCGGGTCTCGGTCCAGGGCCGGCGGTCGAAGAGCAGTTCCGGGTCGATACGGCCGTGGTCGGCGCCCACGACCGGGGTGCCCGGCCCACAGAGCGCGGCCAGTTCGGTCTCGATCCTGGCCTGTTCGCGCGCGTCGACCCGGTCGGTCTTGTTGAGCACCACCAGGTCCGCGACGGCGAGGTGGCGGTCGGTCTCCGGGTGCCGGGCCCTGGTCCCGTCGAACTCCGCCGCGTCCACGACCTGCACCATGCCGCCGTACCGGACGGCCGGGTTCTCGCTGGCCACCAGCATGCGGATCATTTCCTGGGGTTCGGCCAGGCCGCTCGCCTCGATGACGATCACGTCGATCCGGTGGACGGGCGCGGAGAGCTTCTCCAGGTAGGCGTCCAGCTCGCTGCCGTCGACGGCGCAGCACAGGCAGCCGCCCCCGAGGGAGACCATCGAGTCCCCGACCTGGCCGGCCACCGACATCGCGTCGATCTCGATGGATCCGAAGTCGTTGACGACGACCCCGATGCGGGTGCCGCCGCGGCTCGCCAGGAGATGGTTCAGCATTGTGGTCTTCCCGGATCCGAGGAATCCGGCGAGGACGACGACGGGGATGGGCTGCCTGCTGTTCACCCGGTCGATCGTAGTCAGGCCCGGCGCCCGGTCAGTCCAGCAGCGGCACCGGCTGCGGCGGGGTGGGTCCCGTGTACCGGGCGGCAGGCCGGATGATCTTCGAATCGGTGGCCTGCTCCAGGATGTTCGCGCTCCAGCCGACGACCCGGGCGGCACAGAAGGTCGGGGTGAACATCTCACGCGGCAGTCCGCACAGCTCCATGACCACGCCTGCGTAGAACTCCACGTTGGTGTGCAGTTCCCGGCCCGGCTTCAGCTCGGCGAGGATCTCCTCCACCTGGCGCTCGACCTCCACGGCGAAGTCCACGAGGGGGCCGCCGAAGCCGAGGGCGATGTCGCGCAGCATGCGCGAGCGGGGGTCCTCGGTGCGGTAGACGGGGTGCCCGAAGCCCATGATCCGGTCGCCGGCGAGGACCCGTTCACGGATCCACGGCCCGATCCGGTCCACGGTGCCGATCGCGTCGAGGGTGTCCAGGGCCCGGCTGGGGGCGCCTCCGTGCAGCGGGCCGGAGAGCGCGCCGATGGCCCCGGTCAGGCAGGCGGCGACGTCGGCGCCGGTGGAGGCGATCACGCGGGCGGTGAACGTCGACGCGTTGAAGCCGTGGTCGACGGTGGATATCAGGTACCGCTCGACCGCGCGGGCGCGGACCGGATCGGGCTCCTCGCCGGTCAGCATGTAGAGGTAGTTGGCGGCGTACGGGAGGTCCTCGCGAGGCTCGACCGGCTCCAGGCCCAGGCCCAGCCGGTGCAGGGCGGTCAGCAGAGTCGGCACCGCGGCGCAGGCGGCCAGGGCGTCCGCCGCGCGGCGCGCCGGGTCGAGGTCGTACACCGGACGGAAGCCGGCGGACGCGCCGAGCAGCGAGAGCGCGGTGCGCAGCCCGGCAAGCGGTCCGGAGAGCCGGCCGGCGCGGGCGATGCCCGGCAGGGCCTCGCGCACCTCGTCGGGCAGTCGGCGCAGCCCGGCGGTCTCGGCGGCGAAGGCGGCCCGCTCGGCGGCGTCCGCCGGGAGCGTGCCGCGGAACATCAGGTGCCACACGTCCTCGAAACTGCGGCCGGCGGCGAGCTCCACGGCCGAGTACTGGCGGTAGTGGTAGAAGCCCTCGCGGCCCCGGACGTCGCCCAGCTCGGTCTCGGTGACCACGACTCCCGCGAGGCCCCGCGGTCCTTCGATGGTGGTGTCGGTGGTGTTCATGCATCGACCATCCATGATGGATTCAATCCGTGTCAATGTTGATTGAATCAATGCATGCGTCCATCTGTAGGGTGTTCGGCATGAGTGACCAGACGGACGGCGGACGCAGGCTCAGCACGCAGGAGGCGGCGCGGGTGCTCGGCGTCAAGCCGGCGACGGTGTACGCCTATGTCAGCCGGGGCCAGCTGGCCAGCCGCCGCGATCCGGCCGGGCGGGGCAGCAGCTTCGACGCCGCCGAGGTGGAGGCGCTGGCCCGCCGCAGCCGGCGCGAGGCGGCGGCTCCCGCCGCCGGCGAGCTCTCCGTCCGCACGGCGCTCACCCTCATCGAACCCGACCGGTTCTACTTCCGGGGCGTCGATGCCGTGGCCCTGGCCTCGCGGTACCGCTACGAGGAGGTCGCCGAGTGGCTCTGGACGGGAACGCTCACCCCGGGGACCCGGTTCACCGCTCCCCCGGAGGTGCTGGAGGCGGCCCGCCGGGCGGTGGACGCCCTGCCGGCGCACAGCGGCCCGGTCGACCGTCTGCGGGTGGCGGTCGCCGCCGCCGCGGTCGCGGATCCGCTGCGCTTCGACCTGTCGGAGGAGGCCGTGCTCGGCTCCGCCCGCTGCCTGATCCCGACGCTGGCCGGCGCACTGCCCGCGGTGGGCGCCGGGTGGGCCGGTGACGGCCGGATCGCCCGGCAGCTGTGGTCCCGGCTGACCCCGCGGGAGCCGGACCCGGACGCCCTCGCCGTGCTGGACCTGGCGCTGGCGCTGCTGGTCGACCACGACCTGGCCGCCTCCACACTGGCCGTACGGGTGGCGGCGTCGGCGCGCGCGCATCCGTACGCGGCGGTGTCGGCCGGGCTCGGCGCCCTCGAAGGGCCGCTGCACGGCGCCGCCGGGCGGCTCGCGCACCGGATGCTGGTGGAGGTCCTCGAACAGGGCGGAGCCGCGCCGGTGATCGCCGAGTACCTGCGGGCCGGACGCCGGGTCCCGGGCCTGGGCCACCGCCTCTACCAGGGCCAGGACCCCCGGGCGGGGGCGTTGTTCGCCCGCCTGGAAGGGCTGGACCAGGCCGGTCCCGCTCTGGCCGCGGCCCGCGAGGTGGCCTCGGTGATGGCCCGTCAGGGCGGGCCGCACGCCAACGTGGACCTGGCGCTGGCGGTCCTGACGGTGTCGTGCGGCATGGCCGCCGAGGCCGGGGAGACGGTCTTCGCGGTGGCCCGCACGGCGGGCTGGATCGCCCACGCGCTGGAGGAGTACCAGGAACGCCCCCTGCGCATGCGGCCGAGCGGCCAGTACCACGGGCCCCGCCCGCCCCGGCCGATGCCCTGAACGACGTCCGCCGCCGTCCCACCGGTGGCGACCGGACCACGCGGGACGTGAGTGGCGTATCCGACAAGCGGGGCGCGAACGTTCCGCTCGGGCCGGGGCCGACCTACCGTTGCTGCCCATGCGGTTCCCCCACATGAGCGCTCGGCGCCTCGGGCTGCCCAGACGGGCGGTCTCGCAGATCCTCCTGACCCAGCTGGCCATCGCCGCCGGTGTCGTCGTCCTGGCCACGGGACTGTTCCTCGCGCCGCTCGGCGCCCAGCTCGACGACCAGGCCATGCGGCGCGCCCTGGCCATCGCACAGAGCGCCGCCGCCGACCCCGCGATCGCCGCCGGCCTCCTGGACTCCGAGGCATCGGCGGACGGCCCGGTGCAGGCCTCCGCCGAACGGATCCGCCGGGCGACCGGCGCCGAGTACGTGGTCGTCCTCGACCTGGACGGCATCCGCCGCTCGCACCCCAGCCCCGACCGGATCGGGCTGCCCGTCTCCACCGACCCCGGCGACGCCCTGGCCGGCCGCGAGGTCATGGAGATCGACGACGGCACCCTGGGACGCTCCGCACGCGGCAAGGTCCCGCTCCTCGCCGCCGACGGCGAGATCGTCGGCGCGGTCTCCGTCGGCATCGCCTACGACAGCGTCCGCGACCGCCTGCTCGGGGCCGTCCCGGGCCTGCTCGCCTACGCCGGCGGCGCCCTGGCCGCGGGCGCCCTCGCCGCCTACCTCCTCTCCCGCAGGATCCAGCGCCAGACCCGTGACCTGGCCTTCTCCGACATAGCCGGCCTGCTCGCCGAACGCGAGGCCATGCTGCACTCCATCCGCGAAGGCGTGATCGCCCTCGCCCCGGACGGCCGCGTCCGGCTGGTCAACGACGAGGCCGCCCGCCTGCTGGGCCTCGCCCCGGACTCCCCCGGCGCCTTCGCTGGCCGCCCGCTGGACGACGTCCTCACCGCCGGCCGCACCGCCGACGTGCTCTCCGGCCGCGTGTCGGGCCGGGACCTGCTCACCGTCCAGGGCCCCCGCGTCCTGGTCGCCAACCGCATGCCCACCGCGGACGGAGGCGCCGTCGCCACCCTGCGCGACCGCACCGAGCTGGAACACCTGAGCCGCGAACTCGACTCCACCCGTGGTCTGATCGACGCACTGCGCGCCCAGGACCACGAGCACGCCAACCGCCTCCACACCCTCCTCGGCCTGCTGGAGCTGGGCCTGCACGAGGAGGCGGTGGAATTCGTCACCGAAGTCGTCGGCGTGCACCGCACGACCGCGGAACAGGTCACCGAGAAGGTCCACGACCCGCTGCTCGCCGCCCTGCTCGTGGGCAAGGCGACGGTCGCCGCCGAACGCGGCATCCCCCTGCGGCTGGCGTCCGCCACCCTCCTTCCCGACCGCCTGGTCGACCCGGGCGGGCTCGTCACGATCGTCGGCAACCTGGTGGACAACGCCCTGGACGCCGCCGCCGGCGGAGCGGCGCCCTGGGTCGAGGTGGAACTGCGCGCGGAGGGCCGCACCGCCGTCCTGCGGGTGCGCGACAGCGGCCCCGGAGTCCCCGCCGGGCGCCGCGAGGAGATCTTCACCGAGGGCTGGTCGACCAAGCAGCCCAGGGCCCACCGCGAGCGCGGGCTGGGCCTCGCCCTCGTACGCCGCCTCGCGGAGCGGCAGGGCGGCAGCGCCCGGGCCGGTGAAGCAGCGGACGGAGGGGCGGAATTCTCCGTCGTACTCCCGGAGGCCCTGCGATGAACGAGACCCCGATCCACGTATTGGTCGTCGACGACGACATGCGTGTTGCCCTGATCAACGCGGCGTACGTGGCGAAGGTTCCCGGTTTCCGGGTGGTGGCGCAGGCCCATTCGGCTGCGGAGGCACTGGACTTCCTCTCCGTCCACCCCGTGGATCTGGTCCTCCTGGACCACTACCTCCCCGACGGCAGCGGCCTGGACCTGGTCCGCCGCCTGCGCCAGCGCGGCGACGGCACCGATGTGATCATGGTCACCGCCGCCCGGGACCTCGCCACCGTGCAGGCAGCCATGCGCCTCGGGGCCCTCCAGTACCTGGTCAAGCCGTTCACCTTCGCCGGGCTGCGTGCCCGGCTGGAGGCGTACGGCTCGCTGCGCCGCACCCTGGACACGGGCGGTGAGGCCGAACAGGCCGAGGTGGACCGGATCTTCGGCGCCCTCGCCGGTGCGAGCTCCGTGAACGAACTCCCCAAGGGCCACTCCCCCACCACGGCGGAGCTGGTCCGCCAGGTCCTGCGCTCCGCCGACGGCCCCCTGTCCACCCAGCAGATCGCCGACCGGGCGGGCATCAGCCGGCAGACCGCCCAGCGCTACCTGAAACTCCTCGAACGCTCCGGCCGCGTCTCGCTGGCCCTGCGTTACGGGGAGACCGGCCGCCCGGAGCACCGCTACACCTGGCTCCCGCCGCAGGGCCCGGCCTGACGCCTCCGGCCGGGCTCCGTCGACCGGGCCCCTCCGGTTGCCGCGCCTCCGCTCGGATGCCCGCGGCTCAGACCGCTCCGGCGCCCGTCAGCGAACGGACCTCCGTCTCCGCGTACTTGGCCTCGTCCGGTTCCTCGCCCGAGGTGACCGTGCCCAGCCAGCCGGCCAGGAAGCCCAGCGGGATCGAGACGATACCCGGGTTCTGCAACGGGAAGAGCTGGAAGTCCACAGCCGGGAACAGCGACTCCGGGCTGCCCGACACCACGGGCGAGACCACCACGAGCAGCACGGCCGGGACCAGGCCCCCGTACACCGACCAGACGGCTCCCCGCGTGGTGAATCCGCGCCAGAAGAGCGAGTACAGCAGCACCGGCAGGTTGGCCGAGGCGGCCACCGCGAAGGCCAGTCCCACCAGGAACGCCACGTTCAGGTCCTGGGCGAGCAGTCCGAGGGCGATGGCCACCGCCCCGATGCCGACGGCCGCGGCCCGGGCCACCGAGACCTCGCTGCGCTGCCTGGCGCGCCTGCGCTTGAGGGAGGCGTACAGGTCGTGTGCGACGGAGGCGGACGAGGCGAGGGTGATGCCGGCCACCACGGCCAGGATGGTGGCGAAGGCGATGGCGGCGACGAAGGCGAACAGCACGGCGCCACCGGTGGTTTCGGCGCCGCCGCCGAGGTAGGCCGCGAGCAAGGGCACGGCCGTGTTCCCCGACGCGTTGGAGGCCCGCACCTCGTCCGGACCGACCAGGGCCGCCGCTCCGAAGCCGAGCACGATGGTCATCAGGTAGAAGCCGCCGATCAGCGCGATCGCCCACACCACCGAGCGGCGGGCCGCGCGGGCGGTGGGCACGGTGTAGAAGCGCGACAGGATGTGCGGCAGTCCGGCGGTCCCCAGGACCAGCGCGAGACCGAGGCTGATGAAGTCGAAGCGAGCGGTCCAGTCCCCGCCGTACTTGAGGCCGGGACTCAGAAAGTCGAGCCCGTATCCGCTGCGTTCGGCGGCGGTGGTGAGCAGCCGGTCGAAGTCGCCGTGGAAGCGCAGCAGCACGAGCACGGTCAGGGTGATCGCACCGCCCATCAGCAGCACGGCCTTCACGATCTGGATCCACGTGGTGGCCCGCATGCCGCCGAAGGACACGTAGACCACCATCAGGGCGCCCACCCCGATCACGGTGAGGGTCCGGACCGCGGCGCTCGAGTTGCCCAGCAGCAGCCCGACCAGGCTGCCCGCTCCGACCATCTGCGCGACCAGGTAGAGCACCGAGACGACGACCGAGGAGGTACCGGCGGCGATCCGCACCGGGCGCTCGCTCATCCGGGCGGCGACCACGTCGGCGAGGGTGAAGCGCCCGCAGTTGCGGACCAGTTCGGCGACGAGGAACAGCACCACCAGCCAGGCCACGAGGAATCCCACCGAGTAGAGCAGGCCGTCATAGCCGAAAAGGGCGATCAGACCCGAGATGCCGAGGAATGAGGCGGCGGACATGTAGTCGCCCGCGATGGCGAAACCGTTCTCCATCGGCGAGAAGAGCCTCCCGCCGGCGTAGAACTCCTCGGCCGAGCCGTGCCGGTTGCGGCTGACCCAGGTGGTGATGCCCAGGGTCACCGCGATGAACAGGCTGAACAGCATCAGCGCCAGGGTCTGGTGCTCGGAGGTCACCGGCCCGCCCTCCTCGCCCGGTTGCGGTCCTGGCCGCGCTCCTGCTCGAAGACCGTCCAGCGCAGGTCCAGCGCGGCCCGGTCCCGGCGCAGCCGGGCGTGCCGGGCGTAGGCCCAGGTGAGCAGAAAGGTGCTGAGGAACTGGCCGAGCCCCGCCAGCATGGCCACGTTGACCGCGCCCAGGACGGGCCGGGCCATCAGGCCGGGCGCTGCCGTCGCGGCGACGACGTAGGCGACGTACCAGAGGAGGAACCCGGCGGTCGCGGGGACGACGAACCGGCGATATCGGCTGCGGACCTCCTGGAAGGCGGCACTGCGCTGCACTTCCAGGTAGATGTCGGATGCGCCGGGTGCCTGAGGGCCGGCAGCGGCCGGACGCGGCGGGGACGGCTCCTCGCCCTCGCCCCAGCCGACGGCCAGCGCGTCGTACCAGGGGTCGTCCAGCCGGATCGTTCCGGCATCACGACCTTCGTGCTTGTCCACCGAACTCTCCTTGTCCGCTGCCGCATTGGCCGCGTGCCCACAAGGATGTGCGGAATGGACGGTTTCCGGACTGGTGTACCGGCGCTCTTCACTCCAACAGGTGATGGGGCGAAGGGCACCGGTATGCCGTGGCGCCCGCCCGTGTCAGGCGTCGCGGGCCACCGGTGCCCTTCGGCTCAGGCGTCGATGCGCGAGCGGTCCAGCGTCGCCGCGGAGCTCGTGATGAACTCCTTGCGCGGCGCCACCTCATTGCCCATGAGCAGGTCGAAGACCTGCTCGGCCGAGTCCAGGTCGCCGATGTTGATCCGGCGCAGCGTACGGAAGCGGGGGTCCATGGTGGTCTCCGCCAGCTGGTCCGCGTCCATCTCGCCGAGGCCCTTGTAGCGCTGGATCGAGTCCTTGTACCGGATGTTCTTGCGCTGGTACTCCAGAAGGGTCTGGCGCAGCTCGTTGTCCGAATACGTGTAGACGTACTTGTCCTGGCCCTTCTTCGGCTGGACCAGCTCGATCCGGTGCAGCGGGGGCACGGCCGCGAAGACCCGGCCGGCCTCGACCATCGGCCGCATGTACCGCTGGAAGAGCGTGAGCAGCAGGCAGCGGATGTGCGCGCCGTCCACGTCGGCGTCGACGAGCAGCACGATCTTGCCGTAGCGGGCCGCGTCGATGTCGAAGGTCCGGCCCGAGCCGGCCCCTATGACCTGGATGATCGCCCCGCACTCGGCGTTCTTGAGCATGTCCGAGACGGAGGACTTCTGGACGTTGAGGATCTTGCCTCGGATCGGCAGGAGCGCCTGGAATTCGGAGTTCCGGGCGAGCTTCGCGGTGCCGAGCGCGGAGTCGCCCTCGACGATGAAGAGCTCGCTGCGGTCCACGTCGTCGCTGCGGCAGTCGGCGAGCTTGGCCGGGAGCGAGGAGGTCTCCAGCGCGGTCTTGCGGCGCTGCGCCTCCTTGTGCTGGCGGGCCGCGATCCGGGTCCGGGCGGCCGCGACGATCTTCTCCATGACGGCGCGGGCCTGCTGCTTGTCGTCGCGCTTCGTCGAGGTCAGGAAGGCCTTGAGCTCCTTGGCGACCACGGCGGCGACGACCCGGGTGGCGGCGGAGGTGCCGAGCACCTCCTTGGTCTGGCCCTCGAACTGCGGCTCGGCGAGGCGGACGGTGACGACGGCCGTCATGCCCTCCATCGCGTCGTCCTTGACCACGTCGTCCTCGGCGACGCGCAGCAGCTTGGCCGAGCGCAGCACCTCGTTGACGGTCTTGGTCACGGAGCGTTCGAAGCCGGTGACGTGGGTGCCGCCCTTGGGGGTGGCGATGATGTTCACGAAGGACTTGAGGTTGGTCTCGTAGCCCGTGCCCCAGCGCAGCGCGATGTCCACTCCGAGCTCGCGGGTGACCTCGGTGGGGGTCATGTGGCCGCGGTCGTCGAGGACCGGGACGGTCTCCTTGAACGTGCCCGATCCTGTCAGCCGCAGCACGTCGCAGGCGGCCTTGTCCTGGGCGAGGTACTCGCAGAACTCGCTGATGCCGCCGTCGAAGCGGAAGGTCTCCTCGGTCTTGCCGGCCCCGTCGATGGCCCGCTCGTCGCGGACGACCAGGGTCAGGCCGGGGACGAGGAAGGCGGTCTGGCGGGCGCGCTGGTAGAGCGTCTCCAGGCTGAGGCGGGCATCCTTGAGGAAGATCTGGCGGTCGGCCCAGTACCGGACCCGGGTGCCGGTCTTGCCCTTGGCGATGCGCTTGACCTTGCGCAGGCCGTTCGCCGGGTCGAAGGGGCTGTCGGGGCCCTGCTCGGTGAAGAGGCCGGGGACACCGCGGCGGAAGCTGATGGCGTGGGTGGAGCTGCCCCGGTCGACCTCGACGTCCAGACGGGCGGAGAGGGCGTTGACCACCGAGGCGCCGACGCCGTGCAGGCCGCCGGAGGCCGCGTAGGAGCCGCCGCCGAACTTTCCGCCGGCGTGCAGCTTGGTCATGACGACCTCGACGCCGGACAGGCCGGTCTTGGGCTCGACGTCCACGGGGATGCCGCGGCCGTTGTCCCTGACCTCGACCGAGGAGTCCTCGTGGAGGATCACTTCGATGTGGTCGCAGTACCCGCCCAGGGCCTCGTCGACGGAATTGTCGATGATCTCCCACAGGCAGTGCATGAGGCCCCGGCTGTCGGTCGAGCCGATATACATGCCGGGGCGCTTGCGGACGGCCTCAAGCCCTTCGAGGACGAGCAGGTGCCGCGCGGTGTAGTTGGAACCGTCCCGGTCTGCTCCGGACAGCAGCGCGCTGGAAGGCACGGACGTGTCGGCGGTCACGCAGTTCGCTCCTCGCTGAATTTCTTTTCTGGCCCGGTCGGGCGCAGGGGTGGCTCGGGTGCCCGTCGAAGGGTACCGAGGCCAGGTAGAGCCGATGCAACGCCACCCTCGCCCTTTCCTCAGCCTAGTCCAGATCCGCACGGATGTTCGATCCCCCGGGCGGGTGAAGGAAACATCACGTTCCCTTCCGCGCATGAACCATTTAGGGTTCGGGCACGTCCTCATGAACAACCTGGCACTCACGCCGGGGAGGATGGAACTGCAACAAGCGCACGAGTGACAACGCGAAACCGTAAAGCAACGCAATACGGCTCCTTCGCCGCCAACCGGCAACAGCCGGCCAGCTTCGGAAGGAAGTTTCGAGGAAAAGCCGCGAGCGGGAACGTTTTCGGCCTGGTTGGATGTTGACCCTGGTACGACAGCTCGTCGAGCTAGAGAAGAGGCGACGTGACTACTGTTCTGACACCCGCGACCCCGCTGACGGCCGCTGACCGATGCGACCGTTGCGGCGCCCAGGCATATCTGCGCGTCGTCCTGCTGAGCGGCGGTGAACTGCTCTTCTGCGCCCACCACGGGCGCAAGTTCGAGCCGGAACTCAAGAAGATCGCCGCGGAAATACAGGATGAGACCGAGCGGCTCACGTCCGCTCCGGCTGCCCACGCCGAACCCGAGGACCGCTGACACACAGGCCGAACCTCGCATCCGACGAGCCAGGACCGGCCAGGCCGGTCGACGGGCGGCACCCCTGAGACCCAGGGGTGCCGCCCGTCCTCACGTCCGCCGCCGGTCGCTCCTAGCTAGTCGGCACGATGCCCCTGCACGGACCCTGCCCGGGCTCCGGAGGTCCTCCCGGGTGCCCACGCGGCGTCCTGGACGCCGCGCGGCTGCGCGGCCCTCTCCGGGGCCGTCACGAAGCCGGCCAGCGGTGCGATACGCGTGTACACGCCCGGGCTGTCGGCGCGGCCGCACCCCCGGCCCCACGAGACCAGCCCGATGAGCCTCCCCTGCGCCACCAGCGGTCCGCCGCTGTCGCCCTGGCAGGCGTCCTTGCCGCCCCCGCCGTCCCCCGCGCACACCATGGATTCGGCCCGGTACTGTCCGTCCGCGTCGCCGGGGTAGGCACGCCCGCAGATCTCGTCCGCCAGCACGGTCACGCGCGCCGCACGCAGGGCGTACGCATAGTCACCGAAGCCGCTGGTGTCGCCCCAGCCGTAGACGTCCGCCGCGGTGCCGGCCTCGTACGCGGGGTGCCCCGCCTCCGCCATGGGGAGCACGTGGTCCGCCGGTACGGCCTCCGCCAGCTCCAGCACGGCCAGGTCCCCGGCGTTGCTCTGCGGGTCGTAGTCAGGGTTCACCCGCGCACCCCGCACCGCGATCTCCCGGCCGTCGGCCGCCCGGAGCTCCGTACGGCCGGCGATCACCCGGAAATCGGACACTGATTCGACCGGGCCGCCGAGCACCTGCCGGCCCAGGCAGTGCGCCGCGGTGACCACCTTGGTCGGCGCGACGACGACACCCCCGCAGAACTGCCCGTCCCGCGTACCCCCGAACCGGTCACGGCTGGCCAGGGCCACGACCCAGGGGCTGTCGGCCACCTTCACCGGCTTCCCGCCGATCACCACGCTGTCCGCGGCCGCCTGGGGCATCTGGGCGAGCGGCGCCGCGGCCGCTCCCGCCGCCAGGGTCAGCGCGCCCGCCAGGACACGGGCAAAGGGACGACGCATGAGGCCTCCTGACTCCGAGTGTGCATGACTCCACCCAGAGTGGGATGCCACGTGGCCGAGCGCACCCGCGCGGCCACCGCCGCGGCTGCCGACGCCAGGCCTCGGCGCCTTCGCAGCCGAGGCCCGCCGGGCCTGCTCAGTCCAGGTAGTCGCGCAGCACCTGGGAGCGGGAGGGGTGGCGCAGCTTCGACATCGTCTTCGACTCGATCTGACGGATCCGCTCACGCGTGACCCCGTAGACCTTGCCGATCTCGTCGAGGGTCTTGGGCTGGCCGTCCGTGAGACCGAAGCGCATCGAGACCACGCCGGCCTCGCGCTCGCTCAGGGTGTCGAGCACCGAGTGGAGCTGCTCCTGCAGGAGCGTGAAGCTCACGGCGTCGGCCGGGACGACGGCCTCGGAGTCCTCGATGAGGTCACCGAACTCGCTGTCGCCGTCCTCGCCCAGCGGCGTGTGCAGGGAGATCGGCTCGCGGCCGTACTTCTGGACCTCGATGACCTTCTCGGGGGTCATGTCGAGTTCCTTGGCCAGCTCCTCCGGGGTGGGCTCGCGGCCCAGGTCCTGGAGCATCTGGCGCTGCACGCGGGCGAGCTTGTTGATGACCTCGACCATGTGGACGGGGATGCGGATGGTGCGGGCCTGGTCGGCCATGGCGCGGGTGATCGCCTGGCGGATCCACCACGTCGCGTAGGTCGAGAACTTGTAGCCCTTGGTGTAGTCGAACTTCTCGACCGCGCGGATGAGGCCCAGGTTGCCCTCCTGGATCAGGTCCAGGAAGAGCATGCCGCGGCCGGTGTAGCGCTTGGCGAGGGAGACCACGAGGCGGAGGTTGGCCTCCAGCAGGTGGTTCTTCGCGCGGCGGCCGTCCTCGGCGATGATCTCCAGCTCGCGCTTGAGCTTGGGTGCCAGCTTGTCGGAGTTCGCCAGCTTGTCCTCGGCGAACAGGCCCGCCTCGATCCGCTTGGCGAGCTCGACCTCCTGCTCGGCGTTGAGGAGGGGGACCTTGCCGATCTGCTTGAGGTAGTCCTTGACCGGGTCGGCGGTGGCACCGGCTACCACGACCTGCTGGGCCGGGGCGTCGTCCTCGTCGTCCGAGATGACGAAGCCCTTGTTCTCCCCGCCCTCTTCGTCTTCTTCGCCCTCGGCCTTGACCGCGTCGGGCCCCTCGTCCGTGTTCTCGTCCTCGCCGGCCTCGTCAGCGTCCTTCTTGGCCGCGGTCTTCTTCGCCGCCGTCTTCTTCGCTGCGGCCTTCTTGGCGGGCGCGGCCTTCTTCGCGGCCGTCTTCTTCGCCGCCGCCTTCTTGGCAACGGGCTCCGCCGCGGCCTCCTCGACGAGGTCGTCCGGCGTCTGCGGGTCCACCGACCCGGCCGCCGGGACCGCGGGGGCCGCGGGCTGCGCCGCCGTCGTCCTGGCCGCCGTCTTCCTGACGGGCTCGGTGGCCGTCCGCTTGGCCGGGCTCTTCGCTGCGACGCTCTTGCGGGTGGTGCGCTTGGGCGACTCCGCGGCACTGACCATCAGCGTCACACCCTCTTCCTCGAGGATCTGGTTGAGGCTGCGCAGAACATTCTTCCACTGGGTCGCAGGAATCTGGTCAGCCTCGAAGGCCCGACGCACGTCATCGCCGGCGATCTGCCCCTCGGCCTTGCCCCGCTCGATGAGCGCCATCACAGACTCGGAATCGGCGATCTCCGGCGGGAGCGTACGGGATGTGCTGGCCGACACGAACAACCTCTCGGAACGATGGGAACGGCTTCCGACCCCGGGCCTGGTGGTGCTGGACCGGAGCCGACGACCACCGACCGGGGATGGGCCGGCGGCGCGGGCAGGGGCCGGGGAGCTGCACAGCACCCCCAAGGGCTGCTGTCTTCCCTCCGTCGGCCATCACCTCTTAAGTCATCGCGCGACCTCGCGGAGCGTTACGCCCAATCTTCGTGGCCCGAGTCACACCCCGTATGCGCGAGCGCCGGTCATACGGTCGCACCCTCGCGGTCGCGGAGGGGCCGCGGCTGCTCCGGAGGAAGATCCGGAGGGAGATCCGGAGGGGGCCCGCACGCCGGTGTCGCCGGGCCCGGCCGGGCCCGGCGACGTGTCGTACACCCCCGCGCGCCCGCCGTCAGTGCTCGCGCGGGGCGGGAACCACGCGCTCGACCTCCGGATGAACCGTCAGAAGCTGGCGCATCGCGTTCTCGGCGCCCGTCGCGTCACCGGCGGCGAGGGCCTCGACCATCCGTGCGTGGTGCGCGACGCAGGTCTCGCTCGGGCGGTCGCAGGAGGTCATCGGGCTGCCGGAGACCTGGAGGGCGGCCGAGACGATGCCGGAGAGGTGCTCCAGCATGCGGTTGCCGGCGACCTGGATGAGGAGTGCGTGGAACTCGTTGTCGGCGCGCGCGAAGGTGATCGAGTCCCCCTGGCCGAGGGCGTGTCCCATGATCTCGACCATGTCGGCCAGGCGCTGCTGGACGTCCGGGCGGCCGTGGCCGGCGGCGAGGCGGGCGGCAAGCGGTTCGATCGTCCAGCGGAGCTCGCCGAGCTCGCGGCGCTGGTCGTCGCGCTGGGGCCCGAAGGCGCGCCACTCGATGATGTCGGGGTCGAGCAGGTTCCAGTCGGCGACGGGGCGGACCCGGGTGCCCACGTTGGGGCGGGCGCTGACGAGGCCCTTGGCCTCCAGGACCCGCAGCGATTCGCGGACGACCGTGCGGGAGACCTCGAAGCGCTGGCCGATCTCCTCGGGGACCAGCGGGCGGTCGGCACCGAGATCGCCGGAGACGATCATCTGGCCGAGCTGCTGCACGAGCTGGCCGTGCAGCCCACGGCCGCGGCTGCCTGCCGCGCGGCGGCCGACCCGGCTCAACTCGACGTCGGCGCCGTCCCAGTGGGGTGGTCCGACGCGGTCGGGCCCGGGGGCCTCCGCGTAGGGGTAGCGGTCGAGTTCGCCCGCGCCGGCGAGGCCGGAGTCGGCATGGCGGGCGGCGGGCATCATGGTGTGCGCAAGGGGACTCACGAATCCTTTGTCGGTCGTGCCTCCATGACCCTTGAGGTCTTTGGTGAAAAGCACACGAAAGGGTGATCGGTGCCACCTACGCAATTGACGACTTATCGTAAAGAACCGGGCCTATTGCGGGGAGTTACGGTCCGCTTGCCGCGACATGGACGACAACGGTCCCGTTGGTGACCGCTCCGGCGCCGGAACGATCACCAACGGACCCTGCTGCGCAGTCCGGTGAACCCATAGGCGCACAACAGGACCATCAGCGACAGCAGCAGAGCGGTCGCGACGGGTTGGGTCATCACCCGGAGGGCCCCCACCAGCAGCCGGTCCGCCTCCGGCGGCCACTGCACCCAGGACAGGCCCCGCAGCCTGGACGCCAGTCCGGTCACCGGGTACGCGGATGAGCCCTCCAGTGCCTCGCGCACCAGCGGAACCACTCCCACGGGCACGGCGAGCACCGCCGCCAGTCCCGCGGTGGCCGACCGGAAGACGCCGGAGGCCAGTACGCCGGCCCAGGCGCAGCCGATCAGCAGGCCGGCCCAACTCGCCGCCGGGGAGAGCCATTCCACCGGGGCCCGCAGGGGGCCGCTGTCGAAGACGAGAGCCAGGGCGGCGGCGTCGGCGGCGACCACCGCGGCGCCCAGCAACAGGGCGAGGGCGGCGCACACGCCGAGCTTCGCGGTGAGCAGCCCCAGCCGGCGGGGCACGGTGCCCCGGTCGGCGGCGAGGGCGGGGTAGCGGTACTCCTCGCCGAAGGCCAGCGCGCCGAGCAGTCCCGCGCCCAGGGCGGCGGGGGGCAGCGGCAGCAGCTCGGGCCACGCCGCGAGCAGCCTGGCCTGCGGGGTCTGCCCGGCCCGGGCGAGCACCAGGGCGGTGAGGACGGAGACCACGAGCACGAGGGCGGCGGTGAGGGCGGGGGTGGCGGTACCGAACACACGGAGCAGCTCGTAGCGCAGGGGCCGCAGTGGCCCGCCCACGCGCCGCACGGCCGAGACCGGGCCCTCGGAGCGGGCGCGCCGGGAACGGCCGCCGGAGTCCTCGGAGGCCTCGGCACGCTCCGGCGCGGCGCCGGTCCCGGTGGCGGCCGCGGCCCTGGCGTGCGGGACCGGCGAGGCCGGCCCGCCGGCGTCGCCCGTCTCGTCGGCCAGCTGATGGACCAGCACGCCGTGGCGGAACGCGGCCTCGCCCACCTCGGCGCAGTTGCTCCCGTACACCGACAGGCGGCTGCCGCTCTCCTCGACGATCTCCACCGCGCGCTGGGCGGCGCGGGCTTCCCTGCCCAGTACGTCGGCCAGCCGGGCTGCGTGCGGGGTCCGCACGGCGACCCTGGGCCTCAGCCGGGTGCGCGCGAACTCCCCGGCCTCCTGGTCGGCCACGAGGCGGCCCGCCTCGATGCTGACGACGCGGTCGGCGCTGCGGGCCGCCTCCTTGGCGTCGGCGGTGGTGAAGAGCACGGCACCGCCGAGGGAGGCGTGGCCGCGCAGCAGCCCGTACAGCCAGCCGCGTTCCCGGGGGGAGAGGCCCGCGGCGGGCTCGTCGAGGAGCAGGGTGCAGGGGTCGCCGAGCAGTGCCGAGGCGAGGGCGACCCTGCGCTCCATGCCGAGCGACAGTGAGCCGAGGCGCTCGTCGCGCAGGCCCGCGATACCGACGACCTCGAGCATGGTGTCGGCCCGGGAGGCGGGCACCCCGGCGGCGGCGCAGAGCATCCGCAGCTGGTTGCGGACGGACCGCGCCGGGTTGCCGGGGACGTCTCCGAGCACCACTCCGACCTCACGGCCGGGGTGCGGGATCCGGTGCAGCGGGCGGCCGCGGAAGTAGGTGACGCCGCGGCCCGGTTCGAGTTCGAGCATGAGCCGCAGGGCGGTCGTCTTGCCCGATCCCGGCTCGCCGAGCAGGGCGGTCACATGCCCCGGGCGGGCCTCGAAGGTGAGGTCGTCCACAAGGGGCGGGGCGTCGGAACGTGGTTTGCTGGTGAGTCCGATGGCCTGGAGCATCGCTTCTCTCGCGGGGGGTGAGACCGCTCAGCGGCAGAGTGAGTACCCCAAGCAAGATAACGCGATATGTCCGATTTTCGGCGCAACCGGTCCGGTGGGATGCCGATCGTTCCGTCGGGTTCACCCCCAACCGGGAGCCCGCCCCCGGCCAGAGGTCCGCCTTCAGGCAGGGGCCGGATTCGGTCATCGGCCGGTGCGGGACCGGCGGCGCGTGCGCCGCGGCGTCAGACCTCCGGGCGCAGCATCGGCGGGTTGAGCAGGGTCGCCCCGCCGGCCCGGAACAGCTGGGCCGGGCGCCCGCCCTGACGGGTCGTCGTTCCGCCGGCCGGCACCAGGAAGCCGGGGGTGCCGGTGACCTTGCGGTGGAAGTTGCGCGGATCCAGGGCCACCCCCCACACGGCCTCGTACACCCTGCGCAGTTCCCCGACGGTGAACTCGGGCGGGCAGAAGGCCGTGGCCAGGGAGGAGTACTCGATCTTCGAGCGGGCCCGCTCCACACCGTCGGCGAGGATCTGCGCGTGGTCGAAGGCGAGCCCTGCGGAGCCTTCGTCGCCGAGGGCCAGCAGCTCGTCGACGGGGGCCCAGCGCGCGCTGTTGGCGTCGCCGCCGGCCCGGGGTGCCGGAAGGTCCGGAGCCAGCACCAGATGCGCCACGCTGACGACCCGCATGCGCGGGTCCCGCTTCGGGTCACCGTAGGTGGCCAGCTGTTCGAGGTGCGCTCCGTTGCCCGCGCCCGGCATGGCGGGGTCGTGCGCGCACAGGCCGGTTTCCTCGGAGAGCTCCCGGGCGGCGGCGGCCGCGAGATCCTCCTCGTCGCGGACGAATCCACCGGGCAGCGCCCAGCGCCCCTGGAACGGCTGCTCACCCCGCCGGACGACCAACGCGCAGAGCGCGTGGCGCCGCACGGTGAGCACGACCAGGTCGACGGTGACTGCGAAGGGCGGATAGGCCGACGGGTCGTAGGGCGACATGCCGCGATCATAGTCGTCTGCCTGACGATAAACAGCGCTTTGGTGACCTTGAAGACAATGGCCCGCAGGCCGATGGATGCGCCGGGTCGGCGCGGCCCGCGATGTGCGCGGTCCGCGAGCCCCGGCCGGAACGCCACAGCTTGCACGAAGCCCGGCCACGGCGCCCGCCTACCCACCCAGTTGGAGCGCATCCGCGGCCTCCTCCACCATGCCGAGGCCGAGTCGGCTGACCCGGACGGAGAAGGGCTCCCCCGCCACCCGCAGACCCGCGAGCCGGATCGCGCCGAGGGGGGCGCCGGGCAGCGGTACGAGGGCGACGGTGCTGGCTGGGGCGTCGGGGCGGATTCCGGCGAGGGCGGTCAGTGCATGGATCCCCGCCGCCGCGGCCACGGCGGCGGGGCGGCAGGCCGCCGGGTGCGGGACGGGAACGCTGCCGGCGGTGCGCTGTTCGGCGGCGAACATCTCCGGCAGCCGGTACCCGAAGGCTTCCGCCGCGTCCAGGAGGCCCCGGAGCAGGCCTGCCGCCTCCTTCTCGAAGCCCGCCGCGGCCAGGCCGGACACGGCGACGGCGCTCTCGTACGCACGCACCGCACCCGAGCGGTGGCCGAAGGGGTTGTGTCCGGGCTCCTTGAGGGCCATGCTCCGCAGTCCCCATCCGCAGTCCATGGCGGGGGCACCGAACAGCCGGGCCAGTTGCTCGGTCCGGGGCCGGTCGAGGAGCCCGGGGGCGAGCCGGCCGCCGCCGATGAGCCCGGTGTCGAGCAGGTGGCAGGCGGCCCCGGTCAGTCGCGGCAGCGGCCGCCCGTCGGGGTGCAGGGCGGCAGCCGGACGGCCGCCGTCCGGGCCGTCGATCCAGAACCTCTCCCGGAATCGCTCGCGCAGCGCGGCCGCCCGCTCCCGCCACTCCTCGGCACCGGGTCGTCCGCATCCGGCGAGGAGGTCCGCGCCGAGCACTGCGGCCCGGTGGGCGTGGGCCTGGGTCTCACAGCGCCGGGGGCCGGGGTCGGGATCGGCCAGGAAGCCGTCCTCGCCGAAGGCGCCGCGCAGCCAGTCGAGGCACCGTTCAGCCGTCGGCAGCAGTCGGGCGACCTCCTCCTGCGCCATGCCCCAGAGGCGGGCTTCGGCGAGCACCGCCGGAAAGGCGAGGGTCGCCTCGGTGCCGGTGCAGGCCGGCGGCAGCTGGGGGCCCGCTCCGCGCAGGGGCCCCGGGATCCTTCCGCCGTCGGCCTCGCGTCCCTCGGCCTGTGTCCGGGCGAGGATGCGCAGGGTGGCGGCGGCGAGCCCGGTCCCCAGCGGCAGGGCCATACGGGCGGCCCAGAGCGACTCCGCCGGTGCCAGCCCGAGCCGCCAGGGCACCCCGGCCACCGCGAAGACGTCGCCGGGCTGCTCCGGGTCCCGCGAGAGCAGCGCGCCCAGGTCCTCGACGCTCGCGCGGAACCATGCCTCGGTCCTCGGGTCGTCCCCTTCGGCCCGGGCGTCGGCCAGCGGGTTCGCCACTTGGCCGACAGGAGCCCGCACCACCCGGTCCTGTGCGGTCCGCAGCTCGATCGTGCGGGATTCGCCCGGGCCCAGTTCGAGTTGCCAGCGCAGCAGCCCGGCCGAGGCCACTGCGTCGTCGGGCGCGGGCTCCGCCGTGGTGACGGCCTGTGCTCCGCCCGCGCTCCAGCGCAGGCCGGCGGCGTGCACTCCGGCGGGCAGCTCCGGCCCGGAGCGGCCGGCGGCCACCGCGGCCAGCTCCGCCAGGTCGGTGCCGAGCAGCACCTCCACGGGGAGGCGTACCGGCCGGGGCGAGAAGCTGCGCAGGGTGATCCGTTCGGTGCCGTCGGCGTGGCGGACCCGTTCCACGCCGATGTCCGGGTCGGGGCCGGGCTCGGCGCCGGTGCGCACGGTCGCGGTGAAGGCGGCACGGTCCGCTCCGAGGCTGCGCCCCTGGAGGGCAACCGGTTCCCGGCCTCCGACACGCAGCACACAGCGGGAAAGGAGCCGGCGCCCGGAGCGGTAGAACCCGTCGATCCCCCGCCCGGTCAGCTGGCCGTGCTCCGGCGAGATGACCAGACAGGGAGCGGCGACGCAGACGACGGCGCCGTGCACGGGCGGCAGCTCGGGCCTGCGGGCCGCGGGCACGCCGGCTGGGCGGGGAGGTGCGGGGTGAGACATGTGTCGCCTTGTCTGCGCTCCGGTGGGTTCAGCTGGGCGGTGGCGCCGCCGGGGCGGCACCTCCCCCCAGCTGAACGCCCCCGCCCCCGCCCGGGTCACGGGCCGTGGCTCCGGCCGGGTGTCCTGGGGACCGTGCCCGTTGCGCGAGGCCGGGCTCGGCGCGCCGCGGAGCACCCGCGCGGGTCGGCCGTACAGCGGCCGGCGCGCGCTCACTGCCCACTCCCCGCAGTGCGGCGGGATCCGCGGCCGGGTGCCGTCCGGCCCCGTCGGCCGGGCGGCCTGGTGACGGCGGCGGACCGGCTGCGCCTGGGCTCCCGGCGGCGCCGCTCCTCCCTCAGGCACTGCCGCAGTCCTTCGGGGTCGATCCCCTCGTTGCAGGCGTGGTGGAGCAGTTGGGCGAAGCGGTATTCGGCGTCGGCCCGCAGGGCCAGGCCGAGGGCGATCCGGGCGGTCGGTTCGTCGCCGGTGGACCAGGAGACCCAGCCGGCCAGGGTGAGGGGGGCCGCAGCGTGCTCACCGTAGGCGCCGACGCAGCGGCGGGCCAGGGCCCGCCACAGGCGCAGGGCCGGGGCCGCCTCCTCCCCCTCCATCCATTCGGCCGCGATGTCCCGGACCTCGCGGTCCTGGAGGCCGAGGATCAGTGAGGCGGCCTCGTCGTGGCCGAGCAGCGCGTCGTCCCAGTCGTCGCCCCGGGTGCCGCCCTCGACGGGCGGCGCGAGGGTCATGCGCCGCATCAGGTCCTGTGCCAGCGTGATGGTCTCGGCTCCGACCTCCTCCCGGGTGGCCCCGTGCAGGATCCTCGGCATCAGGGCGGCAGCGGCCCGGTCCAGAGCCCGCTCCGTCTCCTCGGCCAGGGCCCCGCGCAGGGGCGCCAGCCTGCCTTCGATCTCTTCGAGGGAGCCTCGGATGCGGAGCCCGGCGAAGGTGGCGGCGGCTGCCATCACCGAGGTGCCGACCGGGGCGAGCGGACTGCCCTCGGCGGGGCAGCACCGTTCGTCGGGGCAGACGTAGGACCAGAAGCGGCCCGCTGACAGGCACAGAGCTTCCAGCACCGGCACGTCCAGGGCGCCGCAGGCCAGCCTGATCCGCTGTGCGAACGGCCGCAGCCGCGTCATCACGCCCTGGCCGTCCTCCTCCCCGCGCGGCTCCTGGCAGAGGTAGACGACGATGCCGTCGGGCTTGCCCCCGCGTCGTTCGCTGCCCCGGACGAGGCAGTCCGCGACCTGTCGTGCGGTGTCCTCCCACTCGGCGGGAGCGGTGGGGATGCCGACACGGAGCCGGCCGCCGAAACGCCCGCCCTCGCCGTGCACGGCGACCATGACAAGGGAGTCGGACGGGTGGAAGCCGAGCATGTAGGGCAGCGCGTCGGCCAGTTCGGCCGGGCTGCGCAGGGTGATCTGAGGTTCGTCGGTGGTTCCGGACGGGCTGATGAAGGACCGGTCGGACGGGCGGCGGGATTCGCTGTTGTTCGTCATGCCCCGAAGGTCCCGTGCGTGATCAGATCCCGAAAGCCCTGTGGATAAGTGTTGACGCTTCAACTTCCACAGCGCGCGAGCAGCATTGGCGCAATGTCGGAGGCATCGGGTTGCATGGGGGCATGAACGCAGACCTGAGGTCCTCGGCCGACTCCGTACTCGCCCGTCTCGTGGGGGACCCCACGGGTACCGCCCGGCTGCGCGAGGACCAGTGGCTCGCGATCGAGGCCCTCGTCGCGCACAAGCGACGGGCCCTCGTGGTCCAGCGCACGGGCTGGGGCAAGTCCGCCGTGTACTTCGTCGCGACGTCGCTGCTGCGGGCGGCGGGTGCCGGACCGACCGTGATCGTCTCGCCGCTCCTCGCGCTGATGCGCAATCAGGTCGAGGCGGCGGCCCGGGCCGGGATCCGCGCCCACACCATCAACTCCGCCAATCCCGAAGAGTGGGAAGGGATCCAGGCCGAGGTCGCGGCGGGGGAGGTCGACGTCCTGCTGGTGAGCCCGGAGCGGCTGAACAACCCGGACTTCCGCGACCAGGTACTCCCCAAGCTCTCGGCGGCCACCGGCCTGCTCGTGGTGGACGAGGCGCACTGCATCTCCGACTGGGGGCACGACTTCCGCCCCGACTACCGCCGGCTGCGCACCATGCTGGCGGACCTCCCGCCGGGCGTCCCGGTCCTCGCGACGACCGCCACGGCCAACGCCCGCGTGACCGCCGACGTCGCCGAGCAGCTGGGCACCGGCGCCGGCACGGACGCGCTGGTGCTGCGCGGCCCGCTGGACCGCGAGAGCCTCAGCCTGGCGGTCCTGACCCTGCCCGACGCGGCGCACCGGCTGGCCTGGCTCGCGGACCACCTCGGAGAGCTGCCCGGATCGGGGATCATCTACACGCTGACGGTGGCGGCGGCCGAAGAGGTCACCGCGTACCTGCGCCACCGTGGGCACACCGTGTCCTCGTACACCGGCAAAACGGAGAACGCGGACCGCCAGCAGGCCGAGGACGACCTGCAGGCGAACCGGGTCAAGGCGCTGGTGGCGACCTCCGCCCTCGGGATGGGCTTCGACAAGCCCGACCTGGGCTTCGTCGTCCACCTGGGGTCGCCCTCCTCGCCGATCGCCTACTACCAGCAGGTCGGCCGTGCGGGCCGTGGTGTGGAGCACGCGGAGGTCCTGCTGCTGCCCGGCCGGGAGGACGAGGCGATCTGGCAGTACTTCGCGTCGGTCGCCTTCCCGCCCGAGGAGCAGGTGCGCCGCACCCTCGACGTCCTCGCCCAGGCGGGGCGTCCGCTGTCGCTGCCCGCCCTGGAGCCGCTGGTCGATCTGCGCCGCACGCGCCTGGAGACCATGCTCAAGGTCCTCGATGTCGACGGCGCCGTGCACCGCGTCAAGGGCGGCTGGACCTCGACGGGTGAGCCGTGGGTGTACGACGCCGAGCGCTACGCCTGGGTGGCCCGCCAGCGGGCCGCCGAGCAGCAGGCCATGCGCGACTACGCGGCGGCCACGGGTTGCCGGATGGAGTTCCTGCGCCGGCAGCTCGACGACGAGGAGGCCGCTCCCTGCGGCCGCTGCGACAACTGCGCGGGGGCACGGTTCGCCGCCGAGGTGTCCACCACGGCTCTGGACACTGCGCGTGGTGAGCTCGGTCGCCCCGGTGTGGAGTTGGAGCCGCGCAAGATGTGGCCGACCGGGCTCGCCGCGGTCGGTGTGGACCTCAAGGGGCGTATCCCCGCCGGGGAACAGGCCTCGACGGGCCGGGCCCTGGGCCGTCTGTCCGACATCGGCTGGGGCAACCGGCTGCGCCCGATGCTCGCCCCACACGCTCCCGACCAAGCGGTTCCGGACGATGTCGCGCAGGCCGTGGTCGCGGTGCTCGCCGACTGGGCCCGGGGCCCGGGCGGTTGGGCCTCCGGAGCCCCGGACGCGCCGGAACGTCCGGTGGGCGTGGTCGCGCTGCCGTCGCGCAGCCGCCCCCAGTTGGTCGGTTCGCTGGCCGCACGGATCGCCGAGGTGGGGCGGATGCCCCTGCTGGGTACGGTCGCCTACACCGATCAGGTACCCGAGTTCGGGCTCGCGTCGTCCAACAGCGCCCAACGGGTCCGAGGTCTCCACCACGCCCTGGCCGTCCCGCAGGAGCTGGCTGCGGCGCTGGAGCGGACTCCCGGGCCGGTACTGCTCGTGGACGACCGCGCGGAGAGCGGATGGACACTCGCCGTGGCCGCCCGGCTCCTGCGACGTGCAGGCGCAAAGGAGGTGTTCCCGCTGGTGCTGGCGCTCCAGGGGTGACCTGATGCGTCGTTCTCGGCGTGGCGGGGCAAGGATATGAACGGCATACCGGCGAATTCCGGTCGGCGTCATCAATTGCTCGTTGCCGCATGCTCGGAACCCACGCGAGAATTGGAGTGCTCCCGCTCGGCTCCTCGGCACCCTCCTGGGCCGCGCTGCGGCGCGCCCTGACTCCAGCCGTGCCCGTCCGCGGGCGTGTACCCGAAGGGAGGAACGTGACCTTCGGATTCACGCCGCCTTCGACTTCGTCTCTGGCAACTGCCACCGGCGCGAGCCGGCACGGCAGACTGCTGGAACCGTCCGAGTGGATGTCGGCGGGCATTCCCCTGCTGCGCAATCCGCGCGAGGTCGTCAGCGGGCTGCACTCCCGGCACAGCCCGGTTCCCTCGACCGCGGTGATCGCCGTCCTCGGCCCGGAGGAACAGCTGGTGGCGAGCGCTTCCTTCGTGCAGCCCTCCGCGTCGGCCGACGGCTGGGAGTACCGCAATGCCCTGCTGTCCCGGCTGCGCCGGGTCCTCCCGCACGACCTGCGGCGACGGACGCCGGTACGGACGGCCGTCCTGCTCTACTGCCGCGAGGGCGACGAGCGGTGGACCCCGGAGGACGGGGCGTGGATGTGGGGGCTGCGGGACGCCTGCACGCTGCACGGGCTGCGCTGCGGCGCGTACATCACGCTGACCCGTGACGGCTGGCAGGTGCTGGGCGAAGGCCGGGGCGGCCGGCGGCCCAGCTCGGACTCGCGCCCGCAGCGGCTCGGCGACACGGTGGCCAAATTCGCCCCTCTCGCCCTGCACACCGGTGGCGGCTCGGCCGAGGCCCTGCGCCGGACCGCCGCGCGGTGAATCCGTAGCGACACGCGGCCCCACGCGGCCTGCGGCCTCGTTCGCGTTGGCACAGCCTGCTCGCGGGCAGGCCTCACGGCCGTACACCCGGGACCGGGCGTACGGCGGATCAGGCGACCGGCATCCGCACGGGCGCAAGCACGGGCCTCGACTCAGGCCGCGGCTCGCGCCTCGGCCCGGATCGCTGACCGGGCTTCAGCGGGGCCGGCTCCACACCTGCCCCGCCCCTCGCCCGTGCCGGGGTACAGGGCGTCAGACGCCCGCACCCAGCACGGAGTTGATCTGCGTCGGGTCACCGCACACGATCAGCAGCGCACCCGCCCGGGTGAGCGCGACCGGGAGGGAGCCCGCGACGGACTCGGCCGAACCGCCGTTGGCCGCGAAGACCACGACGGGACGGCCGGCGGCACGCTCGACCTGCGCCGCGTCCGCGTAGAAGACGTCGTCCCCGGCGTCGTGCAGGGCCCAGTACGCGGCCTCGCCGAAGGACAGCTCGTGGGCGGCCCACGGGTGCGGGTCGCCGGTGGTGAGCACCAGGATGTCGCCGGGCGCTCGCCCGGTGTCGAGCAGCAGGTCCACGGCCTCCTCGGCCGCGTCCAGCGCACCCTCGGCGGACGCCGGGATCAGCTGGACCTGCGGCACCGCCGCGGAGACGGACGGTGCGGTGGGGACTGCGGGAACGGGTCCGGGGGTGGCCTGCGCCGCACGCTGCGCGGGGGGTGCGGGCCGGGCAGGACCGGGGCGGCCGGGCCGCGGAACGGCGGCGGGACGCGGACCAGGTACGGGGCGGGGGGTCTGCGCGGTGCGGCTCGCGGCCGGCGTGACGCGGGGACCCTGGGCACTCTCGTGAATCTGAGGCTCCTCGATGGCGGGGGTGAGAGGCATGAGTTGATGTCTATCAAACACCGGTACGAAACGTACCGGTCGGCGGCACATGGGTGCGATCAGAAATCGAAGCCGAGTTGGCCTCCGTTTTCCAGCTCCATCGACTCCTCGCTGCGGCGCACCTTCTTCAGGTGGCGCCACCTGGGCAGCGCGTCCAGGTACGACCACGACAGCCGGTGGTAGGGGGTGGGCCCCCGCTCCTCCAGGGCCGCCCGGTGCACGGGCGAGGGGTATCCGGCGTTGGCGGCGAAGGCGAAGTCCTCGATTCCACCGCCCTGTTCGCCGAGTTCGGCCATCATGCGGTCGCGACGGACCTTGGCGATGACCGAAGCCGCGGCGACGGCGATGCAGGACTGGTCGCCCTTGATCACCGTACGAACCCGCCAGGGCGGGCCGAGATAGTCGTGCTTGCCGTCGAGTATCACCGCGTCGGGCCGCACCGGCAGGGCCTCCAGCGCGCGCTCCGCCGCAAGCCTCAGCGCGGCCGTCATCCCCAGTTCGTCGATCTCCTCGGGCGTGGAGTGCCCGAGCGCGTACGCGGTGACCCAGTCCTCCAGGACATCGAGCAGGGTGTCGCGTCGCTTGGGGGTGAGCAGTTTGGAGTCGGTGAGACCGGCGGGCGGCCGGCGCAGGCCCGTGATCGCCGCGCACACGGTCACGGGACCGGCCCAGGCCCCTCGTCCGACTTCGTCGACCCCGGCGACGATCTTGGCGCCGGTGGTTGCACGGAGGGAGCGCTCGACGGTGTGGGTGGGTGCTTCGTACGGCATGGCGCCAGCAAGGTTACGCCGCCCCGAGCCCACTGCACACCCCCGCCCCACCCCTACCGGCACGGGACCGGCCGCGGGCCCCGTCCCACCGGCCCCCCGGCGACACCTTCCCGTCTCACACCCTGAGCAGCGGCACCATCACCTCGTCGATCAACTCGGCGATGTCCCCCTCCGCCCATTCGCTACCGCACACCTTGGCCCGGTACATCAGCATCGCCGGAATGACATCCACGACAAACGGACCAGTAGCGTCCGGTCTCACGTCCCCCCGCTCGATTCCGCGCAGAACAAGCTCCCTGATCAGGCGCTGGACAGGCTCCCGCAGCCCGGACCAGATAACCCCGTGGAACCGTTCCGCCGTCTTGTGATCGCATTCGTGAAGCACCGACCAGAGAGCCTGCCCGGCACGCGAGTACATGACGTCCCTCGCCCGCACACACAGCAGATGGAGGTCCTCACGGATCGAACCGGAGTCGGGAATCTCACCGATGCCCGGCAGGCCGGTCCGCAGCGCCTCGGCCACGAGGTCCGCCTTCGAGGGCCAGCGCCGGTAGAGGGCGGCCTTGCCGGTCTGCGCTCCGGCGGCGACGCCCTCCATGGTGAGCGCGTTCCATCCGACCGTACTCAGCTGCTCCAACGCCGCGTCGAGAATCGCCCGTTCGAGTTCGGGACCCCGCCTGCGCCCCGGCGATGCCGACGACCAGCGCGAACCCATCATCTCTCCACCTTCCGACCGGCCCGAGAGGCCGCCGCATACATTTCCAGCCTTAGTGAACGCTTGTGTTCACTAACCCCGGCTCCTACCGTGGGTCCCGTAGTGAACGACAGCGTTCACTATTTCACTTTGGGGGGATCCTCAGTGACAAGCTCTCAACTCGCCGCGCCCCGGATACCGGGCGCGGCGCGCCGGGAGGGGCGCCCCGGCGTGGCCCTCGCCGTCATCGCCGCCTGCCAGCTCATGGTCGTCCTCGACGCGACCATCGTGAACATCGCGCTCCCGCACATCCAGACCGCTCTCGACTTCAGCACCACCGACCTCTCCTGGGTGCTCAGCGCCTACACCCTCACCTTCGGCGGACTGCTGCTGCTCGGCGGCCGGGCCGGCGACATCCTCGGCCGGCGCCGGGTCTTCCTGGCCGGAATCCTTCTCTTCACCCTGGCCTCCCTCCTCGGCGGCTTCGCCCAGGAGCCGTGGCAGCTGCTCGCCGCCCGGGCCCTTCAGGGGGTGGGCGGCGCGATCGCCTCCCCGACCTCGCTCGCCCTGATCACGACGACCTTCGCCGAAGGCCCCGAGCGGAACCGGGCGTTCGGGGTGTTCGCCGCCGTCTCAGCGGGCGGCGGCGCGATCGGCCTGCTGGCGGGCGGGATGCTGACGGAGTGGCTCGACTGGCGCTGGGTGCTCTTCGTCAACGTGCCGATCGGCGTGCTGATCGCGGTGCTCACCCCGCTCTACATCAGCGAGTCCGAGCGCCACCCCGGCCGTTTCGACATCGCCGGGGCCCTCACCTCCACCGGCGGCATGGCCTCGCTGGTCTACGGCTTCATCCGCGCCTCGGAGGAGGGCTGGCGCGACCGGCTCACCCTCGGCTCGTTCGCTGCGGCCCTGGTGCTGCTGGCGCTGTTCGTCGTCATCGAGTCCCGGGCCCGCGAACCGATCATCCCACTGCGCATGTTCGCCGACCGCAACCGCACCGGCACCTACGTGATCATGCTCGGCCTCGCCGCGGCCATGTTCGGCATGTTCTTCTTCATCGTGCAGTTCGTGCAGAACGTGCTGGGCTTCTCCCCGATCCAGTCGGGGCTCGGCTTCCTGCCGGTCACGGTCGCCATCGTCTCCGCCGCCGGCCTCTCCCAGCGTTTCCTGCCGCGCTTCGGCCCCAAGCCCTTCATGGTCATCGGGTCCGCGCTCACCGCCACCGGGCTGGCCTGGCTGACCCTGCTGCGGACCGACAGCTCGTACCTGTCCGGCGTGCTCGGACCGATGCTCCTGTTCGGCTTCGGCATGGGCCTCAACTTCGTGACGCTGACCCTCACCGCCGTCTCCGGGGTGGACCCGAAGGAGGCCGGTGCGGCCTCCGGACTGCTGAACGCCAGCCAGCAGGTCGGCGGCTCCCTCGGTCTGTCCATCCTGGTCACCGTCTTCGGCACGGCCAGCCGCGAGGAGGCCACGCAGCAGGTCCCGGCCTTCCTGGCCCAGGCGGATCCCGCGGCCGCCACCGCCTTCCAGGAGACCGGGCGGCTGCCGGATCCCTGGGGAGACCTCGTCCTCGCCCAGGGCATCTCCACATCGTTCATGGCGGCCGTGGCCATGGCCGGCCTCGCCCTGGCCACGGCCCTGCTGGTGATCCGCGTGCGCAAGAGCGACCTGGAAGCACTGGCCGGAGCCGCCGCCAAGGCCGGTCCCGCCGCCTGACCGGCTCCCGTACACAAGGGCCGGGCGCGGGGATCTCTCCCGCGCCCGGCCCGGTACCCGCTGCCGCGCCGGCCTCAGTACTCGGTGCGGCTGCCGAAGGTGCCCAGGCGGGAGCAGACCTCGTACGACGCCGTCACCGGGCGCTCGCGCAGGATCTGCCGGGCCCGGTACTCGCCCATGCTCATCGCGTACCAGGGGACGTCGCCGGCCCGGGACATGTCGTCGTTGATCCCGCGCAGGGCGCAGGACCGCTGGGGCTCGGGCAGCCGGTCCAGTGCGGGAACGGCGTCCGCCGACAGGGACTGGAAGTAGGCCAGGTCGATCTTCTGGTCCTTCTCGTAGCGGGCCACGTTCCGCTCCGCGACCATCCCGTCCGGGGACAGCAGGCCGAAGGCCAGGACCGCGGCGGCGGCACTGCCGGCGACCGCGCGGGGCAGCCAGCGCGCGCCGAACGCCCCGGCCGCCATGATCAGTACGATGACCAGGCCGAGCCACAGCTCCATCGCGGCCACCGAGACGCGCAGCCTCGTCAGCCCGTACGCGTCCACGTAGAGGTCCATGCGGCGCAGCGCGGCGGCGACCACGACGAGCGTCAGCGCGCACAGGGTCCCGAGGACGACACGGACGAGGCGCCGGTCGCCCGCCCCGGAACGCGGGGCCCAGCGCAGGGCGAGCGCGATCACCGCGAGGGTGAGCAGGGTGGCCCAGAGCAGCTGCCAGAATCCCTGACGGGCGTACTCGGCGTAGGTGAGGCCGGTGCTCCGCAGGACCTTGTCGTAGCCGCCGAACAGGACGGTCGCCTGGACGGCGTTGAAGCCGGCGAAGAGCAGGTTGAGCACGACGAGCGGAAGGGCCCATTCGATCCGGGAGCGTGGCTTGCCCGGGGCCACCTGGATCCGGTCCCAGCGCAGCGGGGCGGCCGCGGTGCGGGCCGCCGCGACCGCGATCACCGCGCCGAGGACGAAGAGCATGAAGCGGATGGGCCCGTCCTCGACCGACACGTCGGGCACGAGGCCGCCGAGGAGGTCGGCGAAGGCCGCGTCTGCGGAGGCGAACAGCGCGCCGAAGAGCACGAGCAGCGCCACGGCGACGGCCGCCGCCTTGACGACGGGCAGCCAGCGGTCCTTGCCGACCCCTCCCCGTGAGCGAAGTCCCTTCAGGACCCAGGCGATGCCGGACACGGTGGAGTCGGCGAACCCGAGCGGGCTGAGGAAGACCCCGGGCCAGGTGCGGCTGCCGTGGAGGGCGAGCGCGCCCAACAGCACGGCGGCCAGGACCGCCAGCGTGGACGGCCAGGCCGAGTCGCGCAGGGCGGGTACGGCGAGGAGCGCGAGGCAGCCGATCACCCAGGCGAGGGTCCAGGGCCGGGCGGTACGGCCGGCCACGCGGGCGGCGGCGTACGCGGCGACGACCGCGGGCACCACCGCCAGCAGCAGGCCGGGGCCCACGCCGTCGGCCAGGAGCAGCGCGGCCGCGAGCCCGG
Organism: Streptomyces yangpuensis; assembly: GCF_001005295.1. Lineage (GTDB taxonomy): Bacteria > Actinomycetota > Actinomycetes > Streptomycetales > Streptomycetaceae > Streptomyces > Streptomyces yangpuensis. The sequence continues at coordinate 299,061 of NZ_LBMK01000006.1, forward strand.
AGGCGAGCACGGCGACGAGGGTCACCGTCCGGATCGGGGCGGCCTCGGCCGGGCGCACCACCGTGGCCCAGGAGGGCTTGGCGGGCTGCCTCGGGTGCGGCGGTCCCCAGGGCTGCGGTTGCTGCGGGTGGTGGTGTGGCTGCCAGCCCGGCCGGCCGGTGTGCGCGCCCGGCCGGGGCCCGGTCGCCTCGGCGGTCGGGCTACCGGCCGGAGCCGGGTGTACGGGCGAAACCTCTGTCGCGGCCTCCGCGTCGGCCGCCTTCGGCTGGGCCTCGTTCGCCCCGCCGGTGTTCTCTGACATCGGGTCCCCTCCCCTGTCGGCCGCCCCGGCGTTCAGATCGGGGCGGCGATGAGGACAGGTTAGGCAGCCGGCAGGCGGTTTTGAACAGGATCAAAAGCACGCTGTGGCAGGACCGTGACAATCGGAAGGCGGACTCCCGCCTTCGCCACGGCCCAAGGCCCGGCCCCGATCCGCCGGGCACCCTCTACCGGGCGGGCGTCGGTGGCACCCAGGCCGGGAGCGCCTCGGTGCGCGCCAGCCACTCGGCCGGCAGCACGGCGTCGCCGCGCGCGCCCAGCACTCCGCCGACGATCGCGCAGGTCGTGTCGACGTCCCCGCCCACCTGGGCGGTGGTCCAGAACGCCCGCTCGTAGTCGTCCAGTGCCCGCGCCGCCGACCAGAGGGCGAAGGGCACGGTGTCGTGGGCGCTCGTGCGCCGCCCGCAGCCCAGCACGGCGGCGACGGTGGTCGCGTCGCCGTAGTCCAGCATGTCCCGGGCACGCCGCAGCCCGGCGCCGACCGCGCTGCGGGGGACGAGCGCGATCACTCCGTCCAGCAGATCGGCCGCCTTCGGCGGGGTGTCCGTACCCGCGGCCAGCGCGGCCGCCGCGGCGACGGCCATCGCCCCGCAGACGGCCTCGCGGTGCTGATGCGTCGTGTAGGCGGAGATCTCCGCCTGGTGCGTGGCCTGCTCCGGGTCGTCGGCGTACCAGGCGCCCAGCGGTGCGATCCGCATGGCGGCGCCGTTGCCCCACGAGCCCTGCCCGTTGAACAGTTCGGCGGCCAGCGTGCGCCAGTCCTCGCCCTCCCGCACCAGACGCAGCATCCGGTTCACGGCGGGGCCGTAGCCCCGGTCGAAGTCGTGGTGGTGGGCGAAGGAACTCGCGAGCGCGTCCTGGTCGATCCGCCCGTGCGAGGCCAGCACGGCCACCACCGAGCAGGCCATCTCGGTGTCGTCGGTCCACTGCCACGTCTCGGTGCCGGCGGGCAGCTCGCGCCGCTTGAGCAGCGGGTAGTTCACGGGGACGAAGTACTGGGAGCCGAGGGCATCACCCAGCGCCAGCCCTCGGAGGCTGGCCATGGCGCGTGCGTAGCGCCGTTCGGGAGTGGAGTCAGGCGTCATCGCGGGTCACTCTAGCCGTCCAGGTCATAAGGCTCGGGTGTGGTCCACCGCTCAAACGGGCGGTCCAGCCGGTACCGGCCATCGGGGCCCAGCAGGAGCATCCGGAAATCGCCGTTCGCCGGATTGGACAGGGCCTCGAACTCGGCCACCGACCAGTGGAACCAGCGCATGCAGAACAGCCGCATGGTCAGCCCGTGCGTCACCAGCAGCACGTTCTGGGGATGGTCCGGGGCCTCGAAACTGCGGTAGAGGCTCTCCAGGAAGGCTCCGACCCGGTCGTACACGTCGGCCCCCGACTCGCCCTGCGCGAACCGGTAGAAGAAATGCCCGTACGCGTCCCGGTACGCCTTCTGGAGTTGTACGTCCGCCCGGTCCTGCCAGTTGCCCCAGTCCTGCTCGCGCAGCCGCGGCTCCTCGCGCATCCGGACCCGTGTGGGGTCGAGCCTGAGCTCGCGGAAGGTCTGGAGGGTCCGCCGGTAGGGGGAGACGTACGCGCTGATGGTCTCGTTACCGAAGATCTCGCGCAGCCGGACCCCGGACGCCGCGGCCTGTTCACGGCCCTTCCGGGTCAGCCGCAGGGCGTGGTCGGGTTCCCTCTCGTACACCGTGTCGTCGGCGTTTCCCTCCGATTCCCCGTGTCGGACAAGGACGATGCGCCGTGGTCGGACCATCCCACGACCCTATTCGGCCACGGCCGGGCCCGCCGACCGGGCACGCCGGTCGGCCTGGCGCTTGTCGTACGGTCACACCGTCCAGGACGGTTCGAGGTCGACGACGTCACCGGTGAGGGCTTCGACGTCGGCCTGGATCTGGGCGCGCAGGGACAGCCGCTCGACCCGCTCCTGCCGGTACTTGCCGTGCTCGGCGGCGGCGTGCCACATGGAGAGGACCAGGAACTCGCGGCCCGGCGCCTCCCCGAAGAGACCCCGGACCATCCCGGGCGAACCCGCCATGGCCGGGTTCCACACCTTCTCCTGCATGAGGGCGAAGTGATCGACCCTGCCCTCCCGGACCCGGGTGTGCGCGACCCGGACGACATCGGCATCGGTGAAGCGCGGCTCGAAGCCGGTCTTCACGTCGAAGCGGTGGTCGAAGAGCGTGACGCGCAGGTCGGTGTAGGTGCCGTGCTGCGCGGCGGCCAGTCTGTCGTGCGAGCGCGCCATGAAGGAGTCGTAGAAGGACCGGCTCTCCCAGAACGCGAAGACATGCGCGACCCCCTGCCGGCCTCTGCTCCAACCGCCGCCCTGCCCCCGGAATCCCGGCTCGCCCGGCAGCCCCGCCCATTTTCGCTGCCCCCGCTCGAACCCGCGTCGGTCCGTCACCGTGCAGCGAATCCACTTGACCAGCACTGCGCCATCGTACGGGCCGGGCGCGGCCCCGGTCAGTCCCCGGCGAGGTACATCCCCACCAGTTCTTCCGCTTCCCGATCAGGCAGCCGAAGACCGAACTCCCGGTCGAGCACGGTGAGGATCTCGTCCGGGCCGACGAGCCGCCGCTCGGTCCCGCGACGGGGCGGCCGAGCGGGACGTCCAGGCTCTCGAAGGTGATGGCGGCGGTATGAGCCCGGTGCACTGCGTACAACGTGGCGAGGTCTGCCCGGAGTTCCCCCGTAGCCAGGCAATTCTCCCGAAGGCCGATCCGCTCCAGATAGGCGGGGCCTTCGGCGATGTCCGGTTCCCCTCCCGCACCAGTGGCGGCGAACTCTTCGTGAACCCCCTGATGTCGCAGTGCTTCGCCTTCGACCTGCCGGGCCCCGCCGCGCGCTGCCTCTACCTGGACCGCATCGAGGACATCCATCTGATGCGCCAGGTCCACTCCCGGATCGCGGAGTTCCGTGAGGATCTCGTCATCCGCCCCGCCCGTCGCTTCCCTCACTGTCGGCGCACGCACGAAGGGGACCGGCCATGGGCCGGTCCCCTTCGTGAACCGTGGGAACCGTGGGTCAGCTACCCGTGCGGACTACTCCGCCCGGTGTCAGCTGCAGCCGCTGGTGGAGCCGCAGCCCTCGCAGATGTAGCAGGAGCCGGCGCGCTGCATCTTCGTACCGCAGGAGAAGCAGAGCGGGGCGTCCGCGGAGACACCGAGCTGCATCTCGACCAGTTCGGCGCTGCTGTGGGCCGTCTTCCGCTCCGGGACCGGGACGGCGACCGGGGCCGGCTTCGGCGCCGACGGCACCGCGGCGAGCGGGGCCGACTGGGCCAGCGCCTCGGTGTCCACCTCCTCCTCGAGCGGCTCGTAGGAGCCGGTCTCCAGGTGACGCTGGCGCTCCTCGGCGGTGTGGATGCCGAGGGCCGAGCGGGTCTCGAAGGGCAGGAAGTCCAGTGCCAGGCGACGGAAGATGTAGTCCACGATCGACTGCGCCATCCGCACGTCCGGGTCGTCCGTCATACCGGCCGGCTCGAAGCGCATGTTCGTGAACTTCGAGACGTAGGTCTCCAGCGGCACGCCGTACTGGAGGCCGACCGAGACGGCGATCGAGAAGGCGTCCATCATGCCCGCGAGGGTCGAGCCCTGCTTGGACATCTTCAGGAAGACCTCGCCCAGACCGTCGTCCGGGTAGGAGTTCGCGGTCATGTAGCCCTCGGCGCCGCCCACCGTGAAGGAGGTGGTGATGCCCGGACGGCCCTTCGGGAGGCGCTTGCGGACGGGGCGGTACTCGATGACCTTCTCGACGGCGGCGCGGATGGTCTCCTCCGTCCTGGCGGTGACCTCCTCCTTCTCCTCCTCCTTCTTCTTGGCGGAGAGGGGCTGGCCGACCTTGCAGTTGTCGCGGTAGATCGCGAGCGCCTTGACGCCGAGCTTCCACGCCTCGAAGTAGATCTCCTCGATCTCCTCGACGGTCGCCGACTCCGGCATGTTGACCGTCTTCGAGATCGCGCCGGAGATCCAGGGCTGGATCGCGGCCATCATGCGGACGTGGCCCATCGGGGAGATGGAGCGCTCGCCCATGGCGCAGTCGAAGACCTCGTAGTGCTCGGTCTTCAGACCGGGGGCGTCGACGACATTGCCGTGCTCGGCGATGTGGGCGACGATCGCCTCGATCTGCTCCTCCTGGTAGCCCAGGCGGCGCAGGGCCTGCGGGACGGTGCCGTTGACGATCTGCATCGAGCCGCCGCCGACGAGCTTCTTGAACTTGACCAGGGCCAGGTCCGGCTCGACACCGGTGGTGTCGCAGGACATCGCAAGACCGATGGTGCCGGTCGGCGCGAGGACGGAGGCCTGGGAGTTGCGGAAGCCGTTCTTCTCGCCGAGTCGCAGGACGTCCTGCCAGGCCTCGGTGGCCGCGGCCCAGATCGAGTTGTCCAGGTCCTCGGTGCGCGGCGCGACGGTGTTGGCGTCGGCGTGCTGCTTCATGACGCGCTTGTGCGCCTCGGCGTTGCGGGCGTAGCCGTCGTACGGGCCGACGATGGCGGCCAGCTCGGCGGAGCGCTTGTACGCGGTGCCGGTCATCAGCGAGGTGATCGAGGCGGCGAGGGTGCGGCCGCCGTCCGAGTCGTACGCGTGACCGGTGGCCATCAGCAGGGCGCCGAGGTTGGCGTAGCCGATGCCCAGCTGGCGGAAGGCGCGGGTGTTCTCGCCGATCTTCTGCGTGGGGAAGTCCGCGAAGCAGATGGAGATGTCCATCGCAGTGATGACGAGCTCGACGACCTTGGCGAAGCGCACGGCGTCGAAGGACTGGTTGCCCTTGCCGTCGTCGTTGAGGAACTTCATGAGGTTGAGCGAGGCGAGGTTGCAGGACGTGTTGTCCAGGTGCATGTACTCGCTGCACGGGTTGGACGCGGTGATGCGGCCGGACTCGGGGCAGGTGTGCCAGTTGTTGATCACGCCGTCGTACTGGATGCCCGGGTCGGCGCAGGCCCACGCGGCCTCGGCGAGCTTGCGGAAGAGCGCCTTGGCGTCGACCTTCTCGATGACCTCACCGGTCATGCGGGCCCGCAGGCCGAACTCGGTGCCGTTCTCGACGGCCGTCATGAACTCGTCGTTCACGCGGACGGAGTTGTTGGCGTTCTGGTACTGGACGGACGTGATGTCGTCGCCGCCCAGGTCCATGTCGAAGCCCGCGTCACGCAGGGCGCGGATCTTCTCCTCCTCCTTCACCTTGGTCTCGATGAAGGCCTCGACGTCCGGGTGGTCCACGTCCAGGACGACCATCTTGGCCGCGCGGCGGGTGGCGCCGCCCGACTTGATCGTTCCCGCGGACGCGTCGGCGCCCCGCATGAAGGAGACCGGGCCGGAGGCGTTGCCGCCGGAGGAGAGGAGCTCCTTGGAGGAGCGGATGCGGGAGAGGTTCAGGCCGGCGCCGGAGCCGCCCTTGAAGATCATGCCCTCTTCCTTGTACCAGTCGAGGATCGACTCCATGGAGTCGTCGACGGCCAGGATGAAGCAGGCGGAGACCTGCTGCGGCTGGGGCGTACCGACGTTGAACCACACCGGGGAGTTGAAGCTGAAGATCTGGTGCAGGAGGGCGTAGGTCAGCTCGTGCTCGAAGATCTCCACGTCGGCGGGCGACGAGAAGTAGTCGTGGTCCTCGCCGGCTTTCGTGTACGTCTTCACGATCCGGTCGATCAGCTGCTTCAGACCGGTCTCGCGCTGCGGCGTGCCGACGGCGCCGCGGAAGTACTTGCTGGTGACGATGTTGACCGCGTTCACCGACCAGAAGTCGGGGAACTCGACGCCGCGCTGCTCGAAGTTGACCGAGCCGTCGCGCCAGTTGGTCATGACGACGTCACGGCGTTCCCAGTTCACCTCGTCGTAAGGGTGCACGCCGGGGGTGGTGTGGATGCGCTCGATACGCAGGCCGCCCTTGGCAGCCTTGGTTCCCTTGGCGCGGGAACCACGTGCCGAGCTGCTCGCCGTCTCTGTCATGCCGCTGCCTCCCATATGCGGGCAAAAACGCCCTAAAGTGCCAGCGATATTCCGCGGCACAGTGCTGTGTCTCTGTATCTACGTCTCTTCGCGCGGCCGACCGGCCGCGACCCGGTATATGAGCACCGTGCCGCGGGCAGCCCGGTCAGTCGGCGGCGGAGGCGGGCACGGGGACCGAACCGGCCCCGCCGTGCTCGCACTCTTCAGGGCGAGGCCGCCGTTCGCGGAGTTCCGCGATGGCGGTCTCGAAGTCTTCGAGGGTGTCGAACGCTTTGTAGACGGACGCGAACCGCAGGTACGCGACCAGGTCGAGCTCCTGCAACGGGCCGAGTATGGCCAGACCCACGTCGTGGGTGGTCAGCTCGGCGCTCCCGGTGGCGCGCACCGCCTCCTCGACCCGCTGGCCGAGCTTGGCGAGGGCGTCCTCGGTGACCGGCCGTCCCTGGCACGCCTTGCGCACACCGGAGATGACCTTGGTACGGCTGAAGGGTTCGGTCACTCCGCTGCGCTTGATCACCATCAGCGAGGCCGTCTCCACCGTCGTGAAGCGACGGGAGCAGTCGGGGCACTGACGGCGCCGGCGGATCGACGTACCGTCGTCCGTGGTGCGGCTGTCGACGACGCGGCTGTCGGGGTGCCTGCAGAAGGGGCAGTGCATGGTTCCCTCACCCTCCTTCTTGACACGACCGAATCACCCCACCGAGCCCCTGAACGACGGAGACGGACTCTGTCGGGGGCTCGCGGAGCAGGCACAAGCATATGCGATCCCGGAGGCCTCAGCGGACCCAGGGACCACAACTTCTGGGTGGCCGCGCCCATCCAACCACTAGATCTTGGGTTGCGGTGGATTTGGATGCCTCTGCGTGTCGCAGCGTCCGATAGCCGGATACGGAGCCTCCCGGTGCCACACTGGGCACAGGGGCCGCACGGCCGGGATCCGACCCGGAAGGGTACCGTAAGCAGCGGAAGCCGGACCGAACCCGCGTTCGTCGTTCCTTCGCCCATACACCCCGCGATATACCCACGCAGGGCGATCTGCGATTTTTCACTCGAACGTGTGTTTGGCGCAACCTTTCGAAAGCAACTACCGTTGTCCAGCTAGGGAGAACATTTCGAGAGGGGCCGACGTGACCACCACCGCAGACAGTGCCGCCGCCATCACTGCCCAGAACCGCTCCCAGAGCCGACTCGAGCCGGTGCATGCCATGAACGACGCAAACCTGAACCCGGATGCGGACGCCGCTGTGCGTCCCGCGCGCTCGCTGCCAGGTCGACCTCCAGGCATCCGCGCCGACAGCTCCGGACTCACGGACCGGCAGCGGAGGGTCATCGAGGTCATTCGCGACTCCGTGCAGCGCCGGGGTTACCCGCCGTCGATGCGCGAGATCGGCCAGGCGGTCGGCCTGTCCAGCACGTCGTCGGTGGCGCACCAGCTGATGGCTCTGGAGCGCAAGGGCTTCCTGCGCCGCGACCCGCACCGGCCCCGGGCCTACGAGGTGCGCGGCTCGGACCAGCCCAGCTCGCAGCCCACGGACACCACCGGCAAGCCCGCCGCCTCCTACGTTCCCCTCGTCGGCCGAATCGCCGCCGGCGGCCCGATCCTCGCTGAGGAGTCGGTCGAGGACGTCTTCCCGCTCCCCCGCCAGCTCGTCGGCGACGGTGAGCTCTTCGTCCTCAAGGTCGTCGGCGACTCGATGATCGAGGCCGCCATCTGTGACGGCGACTGGGTCACGGTCCGTCGCCAGCCCGTCGCGGAGAACGGCGACATCGTCGCCGCGATGCTGGACGGCGAGGCCACCGTCAAGCGCTTCAAGCGCGAGGACGGCCATGTCTGGCTCCTCCCGCACAACGCCGCCTACCAGCCGATCCCCGGTGACGAGGCGACCATCCTCGGCAAGGTCGTCGCGGTCCTGCGCCGCGTCTGACCCCGCCCCTCCCTAGCCAGCCCCCGGGACCCACTGCGCCGGTCCCGGGGGTTGTTCTGTTCCCGGCCCCCACTGCCTCTGCTGCTGCCCCTGTTTCCGCGTCCGCGAACTACTTGCCGTCCGCCTGAGCGGCGGCGTCGATCGCGGCCAGCGAACGGCGGACCTGGTTGCGGTCGTTGGTGTACCAGAAGTCCGGCAGCGTGGCCCGCAGGAAGCTCCCGTACCGGGCCGTGGCCAGGCGGGGGTCCAGGACCGCGACGACACCCCGGTCACCCGAGGCCCGTACGAGCCGGCCCGCACCCTGAGCCATCAGCAGGGCCGCGTGCGTGGCGGCGACGGCCATGAAGCCGTTGCCCCCGTGCTCCTCCACCGACTTCTGGCGGGCGCTCATCAGCGGGTCGTCGGGGCGCGGGAAGGGGATCCGGTCCATGATCACCAGCTGGCAACTGGGGCCGGGCACGTCCACGCCCTGCCACAGCGACAGCGTCCCGAACAGGCAGGTCTTCGGGTCGGCGGCGAAGTTCTTGATCAGCTCGCCGAGTGTCTCCTCGCCCTGAAGCAAGATCGGGTTGTCGAGCCGGGCGCGCAGCTCCTCGGCGGCTGCCTTGGCACCGCGCATGGAGGAGAACAGGCCGAGGGTGCGGCCGCCCGCCGCCTCGATCAGCTCGGCGAGCTCGTCCATCATGTCGCCGCGGGTGCCTTCCCGGCCCGGCGTGGCCAGGTGTTTGGCGACGTAGAGGATGCCCTGCTTCGGGTAGTCGAAGGGCGAGCCGACGTCCAGGCCCTTCCACAGGGGCACGTCGTCCCCTTCGACGCCCTCCGGAGAGAGCCCCAGGGACGCGGCGACGCCGTTGAAGTCACCGCCGATCTTCAAGGTGGCGGAGGTGAGGACCACCGATCGGTCCTCGAAGAGCTTCTCGCGCAGCAGCCCGGACACCGACAGCGGGGCGACCCGGAGGGTGGCGCCGAAGCGGTCGTGGCGCTCGTACCAGACGACGTCGTACTCGGAGCCGTTCGTGATCCGTTCCGCCACCGAGTGGATGTTCTCCACGGCCGCCAGGGCCTGCTTGCGGACCGCGTCCTCGTCGTGGACGGACTTGTCCCGGGTGGCACCGATCGCCGAGATCACATTGCGCGAGGCGTCCCGCAGGGACATCAGGGCGTAACCGAGGTCCTCGGGGATCTCCTCCAGGCGGCCCGGGAGCGCCAGCTCCATGACGCGTTCGAAGGTTTCGGAGGCGGTCTGCAGCGCGTCCGCGATCTTCTCGTCGACCAGCTTGGCGGAGCGCTTCACGGCCCGGTTGACCTGGCCGGGGGTCAGTTCGCCGGTGGCGACCCCGGTCACCCTGGAGACCAGCTCGTGGGCCTCGTCCACGATCAGCACCTCGTGCTGCGGCAGCACGGGGGCCCCCTCGATGGCGTCGATGGCGAGCAGCGCGTGGTTGGTGACGACCACGTCCGCGAGCTTGGCCCGCTCGCGCGCCGCCTCGGCGAAGCACTCGGCTCCGTACGCGCACTTCGTCGCACCCAGGCACTCTCGGGAGGAGACCGAGATCTGCGACCACGCCTTGTCGGACACGCCCGGGGTCAGGTCGTCCCGGTCGCCGGTCTCCGTCTCGTCGGCCCAGTCGCGCAGGCGCAGCAGGTCCTTGCCGAGCTTGCTCGTGGGGGTGGCCGCCTCGAACTGGTCGAAGAGGCCCTCCTCCTCGTCCTGCGGGGCACCCTCGTGCAGGCGGTGCAGGCAGAGATAGTTCGACCTGCCCTTGAGCATGGCGAACTGCGGCCGGCGGCGCAGTTGCGGGTGCAGGGCCTCCACTGTCCGGGGCAGGTCGCGCTCGACGAGTTGCCGCTGGAGTGCGAGGGTCGCGGTGGCCACGACCACGCGCTCGCCGTGGGCGAGGGCCGGCACCAGGTAGCCGAGGGACTTACCGGTGCCGGTTCCCGCCTGGATGAGCCGGTGGGAGTTGTCGTCGATCGCTTCGGCGACGGCTTCGGCCATGGCCACCTGGCCGGGGCGCTCCGTACCGCCGACGGCGGAGACGGCGGCGTGCAGCAGGTCGGGGAGGGAGGGCTTCGTCATAGCACTGACAACCCTACGGGGCCCCGCTGACAGCGGGCGCACACCGACGGCGATTCATGGCCGGTGGAGAAGGTTGGGCGCGGTCCCGTACCGCAGGGCGTGCGGGCGGTCGGGACGGTCGCGGTAGCCGTCCTCGTAGAGCCGTTCCTGTTCAGACACAGCCTCGCGATGCGCTCGCCGAGCAGGTCGAAGGGCTCGTAGCGCTCCTTGAGCTCGTCGAAGCGCGCCTGGTGGCGCCTGATCTCGGCCCTCACGAGCGACCAGAAATCGTCCTCCGGGACGTCGAGGCGGTCCTCCACAGAGCGGACAGGTAGCGGAAGACTCCGATGTTCGGACAGTCCGATGCGGCCCTTGGTGAGGACGGGCGAGGGGTGGCCGGTCTGGTGGCCTTCGAGGGCCGCGTGGTCCAGGTCGGCGAGGACGTCGGCGGTGAGGGCGGTGTGGTCGAGCCGGGCGTCGGCGGCAAGGGTGGCGCTGCGTTCGCGGACGAGGTGACCAAGGGTGGCTCCGTCGAGGCCGAGGAGAGTGCGGGCGCGGACGAGGAAGGCGTACGGGTCCCCGAAGGAGGTCGGGGACGCCGATGCGGGTGGGGGCGGTGGGGCGACGGCGGCAGGACGGGCTCCGTCGGGTCGGGGCTGCTGGGAAGTTCGGCACGGACTCCTCGGAGATCGGGAACTTTGCTGCGCGGCGCAGAGTTTTCGAGGGGAGAGGTGCAAGCGGCCACGACGGTCGGGCGAGCGGGTACGGCGATCAGAGGAGATTGCGCAGGGCCCGTTCCCGGACCATCAGGGCGGCGCGCTTCTCGGGGAGGTCGATTTCCGCATGGCAGCGGAAGCCTGAGCTGAGGAAGGCCGATACGGAGGGGGTGTTGCGGATGTCCGGTTCCGCGACGATGCGTGTGCAGCGGGGACGGTTGCCGAGGACGAGGTCGGCGACGGCGCGGAGCAGAGCCGTGCCCAGCCCGCGGCCGCGGTTCGTGCCGTCTCCGATGAGCAGGTGGATACCCGTGTCGTGGGGGCGCGCCGGGTAGTGCCGGGAGATCGGGTCGAGGTCGGCCCGGTAGATCTCCCAGTAGCTCATCGGTGTGCCATCGAGGAGGCCGAGGCAGGGGATGCTCTCGCCGTCGCCGTCGAGCTGGGACCGCAGGTGGGCCGCGGTGACCGCGGCGGGCCCGTCGAGTTCCCAGTAGGCGGCCACCTCGGGGTCGTTCATCCAGCGGGTGAGGAGTGGCAGGTCTCGGCCCGGCCGTACGGGTTCGAGGCGGAAGGCTCCGGCCCGGGTGGTGACGCTGCCCCAGGTGGCCGGTGAATCCAGCAGGTCGGCCTCGGCAAGCAGGGGCAACAGGTCGGCGTTGAGACGAGTCGCGGCGGTCGGCTGCACGAGGCCGAGGACCTCGAAGGCATCGACGTCGCGCGGGGCGTCGAGACGGGGTCCGGCTGCAACGGCGGCGGTGTCCGTGAGGCGCATCGGGGATCTCCTCCGCGTCGGGCGCCGACGCGTCAATCGTGAAGGGGGTTGGTGATGGTGACGTAGACGGACTGGGTGTCGACGGGACCGACCAGCTCGTCGAGGCCGCCCAGGCGGGTGAGCAGGTTCGCCTTGCAGCGCAGGGTGGGCGAGTCGAGGAGCCGGGTGGGGAGCGGGCCGAGGCCCGCTGCCTTGGCGAGGAAGCGGCGGAAGGCGGCCAGGAGGACGCGTTCGTCGGCGAGGCGCTGGGAGCCGAAGGCACCGATCAGGCCGAGCACGTTGTTGATGCCGAGGTAGTAGGCGAAGCGCTCGTCGGTGACGGAGTCAGACACGAAGGTGTCGCTGCGGCTGCCGATGCCGGGGAGCCTCTGCTCCAGTTCCGCGCGGCGGGATGCGCGGAAGTAGTAGCCCTGGTTGTCGCGGTAGCGGCCGCCGGCCGGCCAGCCGGCCTGGTCGAGGAGGACCAGCGTGTTCTGCTGGTGCGCTTCGAGGGCGATGCCGGCGAGGGCGTCGAAGGCGAGGACAGGAAGGACCACGTGGTCGAGGTAGCGCAGGAACCACTCGGCGGCGACGGCTGAGGTGGTGTGTCCGGTGGCGTAGGCGAGACCGGTGACGATCTCGGCGAGTCGGGAGCTCATGGTGGTCCGGCCGGGCCATGGGCGGGGGGAGGTGAGCGCGGCGATGCAGACGGCGTCGTCGCCCGAGCGGAAGGGGTTGTGACGGAGCAGGGCGTCGAGGCCGGGGACGGGGGTGCCGTCGGGGGCGTCCACGGCCACCCAGGCCGGGTCGCGGACGATGTCGAAGCCGGGGTGGGCTGCCTGCCATTGCTCGGCGAGGCCGGTGCGGAGCAGCCGGTGCACCTCGACGCCGCGGTGGAGTTCCTTGCGGAGGTTCTCGCGGCGGGAGTTGGTGATGCGCAGGCCGAGGGAGAGCTTGAGCATCGCGGGGACGCCGGGCCGGTGGACGGTGCGGACGGAGGAGGTCGGGTACCAGGCCTCGCCGTGCGGACCCAGGTCGTGCAGGAGTCCTGCGTCGCGAAGGGCGGTGACGGAGGGGCGTTGGAGGAGGTCTCGGGCCTGCCAGGGATGCAGGGGAAGAGGGGTGGTGCCGTCGGGCATGGAGAGTCCGGGGGCGAGCCGGCCGAGGAGTTGCGGTGCTGAGACGGGCCGGCCGCGCTCGGTCCAGGCGGATTCGGTGGCGAGCGCGGAGGGAGCGACCGCGAACCAGTGCAGGGGGAAGGAGCCGTGGAGTTCGGGTGAGTAACGACGGGCCTCGGTCTCGGAGAGTCCTTCACGGCTCTTCGGGTCGGGCTGGAGGGGGTGACCGAGCAGGAGCGACTGTTCGGCGGTGAGGAAGCGGTCCGCGGAGACAGGGGCCGGGGCGGTGGGGCGCTCTCGCCGGTCGGCGATGAACTCGGTGGTACGGCGCACCGAGTCGGCGACCCGGCCGACGAGATCGGCGCTGCCGTGACCGTCGCCCGCGCCCTCGCGGGCGATGAGCGCGGCAAGGGTGACGGCGTCCAGGCAGGGCGCGGTGGGGGCCGCGCCTTCCAGGCGGGCGGGGCCGAAGCGGTGCCAGCCCGCGTGGGACCAGTGGCGTACGCCGGCCAGCACGGCGGTACCGGACGCGGGAAGGGGGATGCGCAGCGGGCTCCCGGCGGGGCCGTCGGGGCGGTGGAGTCCGGATTCGCGGACCCAGCACCGGAGCAGGTTCTCCACAGCCGCGGCTTCGGCGGCGCGGGCCGGGTCGGGGTCGTCCAGCGGGTCGGGGCCGGCGATCGGCTCAGGTCGGATGAAGCCGGGCCAACCGGTGCGCGCTCTGGGGGTGCCGTCCTTCTGGCGGGGCACGGTGGCGGTCGCCCCGGCGTCGGCCGCGCCGGACTGCGGGGGCAGTGTGCCGGGCGCGGCCTCCTGGCCCAGGGGGTGCTCGGTCGTGTGCCCGTCGGTGGGGGCGGCGGCATCGGAGCGGGGTACGGGGGCCGGTTCGGCCGAGGGGATGTGCGGGTCGGCCGGGCCGGGCTCCGGGGCCGCCGCCTGCACGTGCTCCGCGCCCCGGGACGTCGCGGGGGCCGGCGATGCCGGTGTGCTGGTGGCCGGGACGGGCCCGGGGGACGGCCGCGGCGGAGCAGGGTCCCGTACGGGGGCGGCGGCGGACGCCGCGGGTTCGGGACCGGGGTCCGGTGACGGCTGCCCCGGGGCGGCGGCTGTGGGCTCTGGGTGTGGGAGAGCCGTGCGGACCGGGTCGGGCTGCGGCCGTGTCGGTGGCTGCTGTGGCTGCGGGGGCGCCTGCCATTCGAGGGCGGCGGGCAGGGAGACAGCGGAAGCCGGGGTGACCGGAAGGGGGTTGGAGCGGATCGGTGTCGTCGGGGTGAGGGGAGTGGTCGGGGTGGACTGGTGCGGCTCGGGCATCGCGGGTCCTCGGGTGGCAGGTCAGCGGGTCCGGCGGGCGGCGGCCGGGATGGCGTCGGCCAGGCGGTCGAGGACCGCCGCGGCCTGCTCGTCGGTCAGGGTCAGCGGTGGGAGCAGGCGTACTACGGCGCCGTGGCGGCCGCCGAGTTCGACGATCAGGCCCCGCTCCAGGCACTCCTGGCGGACGGCCGCGGCGAGGGCCGGTGCGGCGGCCCCGGTGTCGGGATCGACGAGTTCGAGGCCGATCATCAGGCCCCGGCCCCGGACGTCCCCGATGCAGGGGTGGCCTGAGGCCAGACCGCGCAGGGCGGCCAGCATCCGGTCGCCGAGGACGGCGGCGCGTTCCGCGAGCCGGTTCTCACGGACGAAGGTGAGCGTGGCGGTGCCGGCGGCCATGGCGAGCTGGTTGCCGCGGAAGGTTCCGGCGTGGGCTCCGGGGGTCCAGACGTCCAGGCCCGACCGGTACACGATCACCGCGAGGGGCAGGCTGCCTCCGATCGCCTTGGACAGGACCATCACGTCGGGCACCACCCCGGCGTGGTCGACGCCCCAGAAGGCTCCGGTCCGGCCGACCCCCGTCTGCACCTCGTCGGCAATGAGGGGGATCCCCCTCGACGCGGTGATCTCGCGCATGCGACGCAGCCAGGCATCCGGGGCGGGGTTGACCCCGCCCTCGCCCTGCACGGGTTCGACAATCAGGCCCGCGGGGAGGGGGATACCGCCCTTGGGGTCGTCGAGCAGGTTCTCCGTCCAGCGCGCGGCGAGTTCGGCTCCCTCCGGGCCGCCGACGCCGAACGGGCAGCGGAAGTCCTGCGGGTAGGGAAGCCGGGTCACCCTGGTCTCGGCAGCGCCTCCCGAGGCTTCCAGGGCTCCGGCGGTCATCCCGTGGTACGCCCCGGTGAAGGCGAGCAGTCCGGATCGCCCGGTCGCGGTGCGGACCAGTTTCAGGGCGGCTTCGACGGCGTCCGTGCCGGCGGGCCCGCAGAACTGGATGCGCGCGTCGGCAGCCAGCTCCGGCGGCAGGTTGGCGAACAGTTCCGTGGTGAAGGCGTCCTTGACCGGTGTCGCGAGGTCCAGCACGTGGAGCGGCGCACCCGAGTCGAGGACACCGCGGACTGCCTCCAGCACCACGGGATGGTTGTGTCCGAGCGCGAGGGTGCCGGCGCCGGAGAGACAGTCGAGGTAACGCCGGCCGTCGGCCCCCTCGATGGTCAGTCCGCGGGCCCGCACGGGGACGATGGGCAGGGACCGGGCATAGGTCCGGGCGGCGGACTCCCGCTGCGCCTGCCGTCGCAGGATGCCCTCGTGACCTGCTGCGCGGGCGCCCTGCGGGGGCACTTGGGGCGTCGCTCGCGGCGGGCTCTGTGTCGCGGCCGCCGCCGCCCCGGCCGGCTCGGTGAAAGCCACGAGTGCCGCTCCTCCCACACTGACTGCGCTGACGGATTGCCCTTCGAACACCGACGCTCCCCTCCATCCCCCGTACGTACCAACGACGGTGAAGGCGACGGATCACGGGTGGACGCAAGATCCTTGGTACTCAAGATGTGAGTAAAAGGAACCGCTGACCCGGGCTGTGTCGTCCAAGGCGGCAGCGGCATAGTGGGGGGCTCCACTCCAAGCCTCGAACCTCCAGGGGGACGAACGACATGCGACCGAACCGACCGGTCACCGCGACGCTGTGCGCGGCCGCCCTCGTGCTGACCGCCGCTGCCTGCGGCCCCGGCGACGGGGAGGCCGGCGGCGACGCCAAGCCGACCGTGGCGGCGAGCCTGCCGAACACGGACGGGATAAAGATCCCGGACCAGCTGAAGGAAAAGCTCAAGGAACGCGGCATCGACCTGGAGAAGTGGAAGGGGGGTGAGTGGAAGAACTGGAAGCAGGAGGACTGGCTCCGCGAGGCGGGGGACTACATCAACCCGGTCATCGAGGACCTCTGGAACCCCGACCGCATGCGCGACGCCGAGCAGCCGCAGCGTCCGTCGGTCGACCCGGACGCGGGCAAGGACCAGGGCGTCACCGACCCGACCCCGGTGCCGGTCGCGGCCAAGCCCGCCACTGCGCCCTACAACAAGAGCGTTCCGGAGTCCGGCAAGGTCTTCTTCGACGGCCCCGAGGGATCGATGGTCTGCTCGGCGACCGTGGTCAAGGACCCCGCGCACCCCGGCAAGTCGAACCTGGTCTGGACGGCGGGCCACTGCGTACATGCGGGCAAGGCGGGCGGCTGGTACCGCAACATAGCCTTCGTCCCCTCCTACAACAACGCGGGCAAGCCGTCGGCGCAGCTCAAGGGCGCGCCCCGCGAGCAGGTGGCTCCGTTCGGCGTGTGGTGGAGCGACTGGGCACAGACCTCCGACCAGTGGATCGCGACCGGCGGTCCGACCGGCGGCGCGGGTGCTCCGTACGACTTCGCCGTGCTGCACGTGACCCCCGAGAAGGGCAGCGGGAAGTCTCTTGAGGAGACGGTCGGTTCGGCGCTCCCGGTGGAGTTCACCGCCCCCGCCGTGCCGAAGGTCGCGAGCCTGACGGCGACGGGCTACCCGGCAGCGGCCCCCTTCGACGGCCAGAAGGCCTACCAGTGCGTGGACAAGCCGGGCCGGCTGACCCTGCGGGCGAACGAGCCGGTGATGTACCGCATCGGCTGTACGATGACCGGCGGCGCCTCCGGTGGCGGCTGGGTCGCGACGGGCTCCGACGGCAAGCCGGCGCTGGTGTCGAACACCTCGATCGGCCCGGCCAAGGCCGGATGGCTGGCCGGACCGCGGCTGGGCCCGGAGGCGAAGGGCATTTTCGACGCCGTCAGCCGCAAGTTCAAGTAGTTCCCGCCTCCGTACCGTCCCGCCCCGTCCCGGAGCGATACAAGGACGGGGACGAGGACGAGAGTGAACGGCCGAGGGCCCCCTGCACCGCAGGGGGCCCTCGAACGTCACGCCGTCATGCCCACACCGTCAGGCGATGGGCACCGCCCGGCTACTGCTTCGCCAGCGCGTACGGCGCCAGGTCCGCCGCCAGTTCCTGATGGACGCGCACCTTGAGCAGGGTGCCCTCCGCGGTGTGCTCCTCGGAGATCACCTCGCCCTCGGCATGCGCCTTGGCGACGAGCGAGCCGCGCGTGTACGGCACGAGGGCCTCCACCTCGACCTCGGGCCGCGGCAGCTCGGAGTCGATGAGCGCGAGGAGTTCCTCGATGCCCATGCCCGTCCGCGCCGAGACGGCGATGGAGTGCCGCTCGATGCGCAGCAGCCGCTGCAGCACGAGCGGATCCGCGGCGTCGGCCTTGTTGACCACCACGATCTCGGGCACGTTCACCGCGCCGACCTCCCGGATGACCTCGCGCACCGCCGCCAGCTGCTCCTCCGGCGCCGGGTGCGAACCGTCGACGATGTGCAGGATCAGGTCGGAGTCGCCGACCTCCTCCATCGTGGAGCGGAACGCCTCGACGAGGTGGTGGGGCAGGTGCCGGACAAAGCCGACCGTGTCGGCCAGGGTGTAGACCCGGCCGCTCGGCGTCTCGGCCCGGCGTACGGTCGGGTCGAGGGTGGCGAACAGCGCGTTCTCCACCAGGACGCCCGCGCCCGTGAGGCGGTTGAGCAGCGAGGACTTGCCCGCGTTGGTGTAACCGGCGATGGCGACCGAGGGCACCTTGTTGCGGCGCCGTTCCTGCCGCTTGATGTCACGTCCGGTCTTCATCTCCGCGATCTCCCGGCGCATCTTCGCCATCTTCTCGCGGATCCGTCGCCGGTCGGTCTCGATCTTGGTCTCACCGGGGCCTCGGGTGGCCATGCCGCCACCGCCGCCGCCACCCATCTGCCGGGACAGCGACTGACCCCAGCCACGCAGTCGCGGCAGCATGTACTGCATCTGCGCGAGCGCGACCTGTGCCTTGCCCTCTCGGGACTTGGCGTGCTGGGCGAAGATGTCGAGGATCAACGCGGTCCGGTCGACCACCTTGACCTTGACGACGTCTTCGAGGGCGATGAGCTGACCGGGGCTGAGCTCGCCGTCGCAGACGACGGTGTCGGCGCCGCTCTCCATGACGATGTCACGCAGCTCGCGGGCCTTGCCCGAACCGATGAAGGTCGCCGGGTCCGGCTTGTCGCGGCGCTGGATGACGCCGTCCAGTACGAGAGCACCCGCCGTCTCGGCGAGGGCGGCGAGCTCCGCGAGGGAGTTCTCCGCGTCCTGCACCGTGCCGGAGGTCCAGACACCGACGAGGACGACGCGCTCCAGGCGGAGCTGTCGGTACTCGACCTCGGTGACGTCCTCGAGCTCGGTGGAGAGGCCGGCCACGCGGCGCAGGGCCGCGCGCTCGGAGCGGTCGAACTGGTCGCCGTCCCGGTCTCCGTCGATCTCGTGGCTCCAGGCGACGTCCTCTTCCATCAGGGCATCGGCCCGAAGGCTCTCGGTGAAGCTCTGCGAATCACGCATCTCGGATGCGTCCCGCGCGTCCTGGGAAGGGGAAGAAGAGGAGGTCATTGGATCCTTACGTCGATTCGAATAGCCGTGTCACGTCCGGCGGGGACACGGTAGCTGTCTCGTCCAACGTGTCACACCACCCGGGGATTCCCCGAACGGACCCGTCGATGGTGACATGCCCGTTCCTCGGCGGTCACACCCTTTTCCCGGCGGGCGCGGCCTTGTCGGCCGCCGGGGCGCTCCACTCCGGGTGCCCCGGCATCGGCGGGGTCTTGGCCCCGTACAGCCACGGCTCCAGGAAGGGCCCCAGGTCACGGCCCGCCTCCTGCGAGGCGAGGCGTACGAAGTCCGCCGTGCCCGCGATGCCGTCCCGGTACTGCTCGACCCAGCGCCGTTCGATCCGATCGAAGGCGGCGGCGCCGATCTCCTGCCGCAGTGCGTAGAGGATCAGCGCGGAGCCGTCGTAGACCACGGGCCGGAACAGTCCGATCTTCTCGCCGGGCGCGGCCGCCTTCGGGGCGGCCGGGGGGCCGCCCGCCGCCCGCCACTGGTCGGAGCGCTGGTACGCCTCGCGCATGCGCCGCTCCAGGGAGTACTTGCCGAGCCCGTCCGCGTACAGGGCCTCGTACCAGGTGGCGTGTCCCTCGTTGAGCCACAGGTCGGACCAGGTCCGGGGGCTCACGCTGTCACCGAACCACTGGTGGGCGAGCTCGTGGACCATGACCGCCTCGACGTACCACTCGGGGTAGCCCTCGCCGGAGAACAGGCTGCTCTCGAAGAGCGAGAGGGTCTGCGTCTCCAGCTCGAAGCCGGTCGTGGCCCGGGCGATCAGGATCCCGTAGTTCTCGAAGGGGTAGCGGCCGACCCGCTCCTCCATCCACGCGATGTGGCCGGCGGTCTTCTTCAGCCAGGGGTCGAGGCGCTGCCGGTCGGCGGCGGGCACCACGTCTCGCAGCGGCAGTCCGTGCGGGCCGGTCCCGTGCACGACGACGGAGCGGCCCACGGAGACCTGGGCCAGCTCGGTGGCCATCGGGTGCCGGGTCCGGTACGTCCACGTCGTCGAGGCGCCCGTACGCCGGGCCGGTCCCGACTGGAGCCCGTTGGCGACGGCCGTGAGCCCGGCGGGGGCGCTGATCCGGAAGGTGAAGAGGGCCTTGTCGGCGGGGTGGTCGTTGCAGGGGAACACGCGGTGGGCGGCGTCCGCCTGGTTGGCCATGGCCAGACCGTCCTCGGTGGGCACCCAGCCGCCGTCCCCGCGGCCGCGGGGATCGCTGGTGTGCCGGACGGTGATGCGCAGCGCGCCGCCGTCGGCGACCGCGCGCCGCGGGGTCAGCACGAGGTCCTCCCCCACGCTCTCGAACCGTGCGGGCTCCCCGTTGACCTCGGCGGACGCCACCTTGCCGTGGGTGAAGTCCAGGTTGATCCGCTCCAGCGGCTCCAGCGCCCGGGCGTCGATGACGGTGACCGCGTCGAGCGGGGTCAGGTTGTCCTTGTAGGAGAAGGACAGGTCGTACGAGAGCACGTCGTAGCCGGGGTTCCCGAGCTCGGGGAAGAGCCGGTCGCCGATGCCCAGGGGCTTCGGCGGGGGCAGTACCGCGGCGACGAGGGTGAGGGAGGCCGCGGCGAGCAGGGCGGCGCGCAGGCGGGGCGAGGAGAGCTGCATCCACCACCGCTTACCAGGGCCCGCCGCGGGGCCGTGCACGGCGCGCGACGGGTCCACCCGAACGGGATCTTCCGGCGGCCGCCCCCTACGCCCGGCTGACGTCGTACACGCCCGGCACGTCCCGCATGGCACGCATCAGCGCCGGGAGTCCGGCCGCGTCGGGCAGCTGGAGGGTGTAGGTGTGCCGGACCCGCCCCTCGACGGGCGGTTCCACGGTCGCGGAGACCACCTCGACGCCCTCGCGGGCGATGGCCTCGGTCAGGTCGGCGAGCAGATGGGGGCGGCCGAACGATTCAGCGAGCAGGGTGACCCGGCAGTCCGCCGTGGCCCGCCAGTGCACGGCGACGGAGGTCCGGCCCACGGCGCGCATCTGTGCCACGGCCGCGCACTGGACGCGGTGCACGGTGACGGCTCCGCCGCGGACCAGGAAGCCGGCCACCGCGTCCGGCGGGACCGGGGTGCAGCACCCGGCCAGCCGTACGGTGGCGTCGGGCAGGTCGGCGACGGCGTTGGCCCCGCCGCCCCGGGCCCCGACGACCGACAGCGGGGCCCGCGCGGCCGTGGTGGTGGCCATGGCACGGTCGGGGTGGGCATCGAGCCAGCTGCTGATGGCGATGCGGGCGGCGGGCGTCCTGGCGTGGTCCAGCCATTCGGCGGCCGGTCCGGAGGAGGTGTCCTGCGCGAGCAGCAGCTGGACGGTGTCCCCGTCGGACAGCGGTGAGGACAGCGAGGTGAGGCGCCCGTTGACGCGGGCGCCGATACAGCCGTGGGCCGCCTCGCCGTGCTGCGCGTAGGCGGCGTCGATGCAGCTGGCTCCGGCCGGGAGGCCCAGCGTGCCCCCGTCGGCCCGGAACACGGTGATCTCCCGGTCCTGTGCGAGCTCGGCGCGGAGCACGGTCCAGAAGGTGTCGGGGTCGGGCGCGGACTGCTGCCAGTCGAGCAGCCGTGAGAGCCAGCCGGGCCGGGTGGGGTCGGCCCGCTCCTCGTCCGGGTGGGCGGTGGCGTCCGGGGTAGCGGTGGCGTACGGGTTGCCGAGCGCGACCACGCCGGCCTCTGCGACGCGGTGCATCTGCCGGGTGCGCACGATGACCTCGGCCACGTAGCCCTCGGGGGTGGCCACGGCGGTGTGGAGCGACTGGTAGAGGTTGAACTTGGGGGTGGCGATGAAGTCCTTGAACTCGGAGACCACCGGGGTGAAGCAGGTGTGGAGCTCGCCCAGGACGGCATAGCAGTCGGCGTTCTCGCCGACGAGGATGAGGATGCGGCCGAAGTCGGAGCCGCGCAGCTCGCCGCGGGTGCGGGAGATCCGGTGCACGGATACGAAGTGCCGGGGCCTGACCTGTACTTCGGCGGCGACGCCGGCCTCGCGCAGGACGGTCCGTACGGAGTCGGCGATGCCGGGCAGCGGGTCGCTCTCGCCGGCGTGGGCGGCGATGAGGGCGCGGGTGCTCTCGTACTCCTCGGGGTGCAGGATCGCGAAGACGAGGTCTTCCAGTTCGGTCTTGAGGGCCTGTACGCCGAGCCGCTCGGCCAGCGGGATCAGGACGTCCCGCGTGACCTTGGCGATGCGTGCCTGTTTCTCGGGGCGCATCACGCCCAGGGTGCGCATGTTGTGCAGCCGGTCGGCGAGTTTGATGGACATCACGCGGACGTCGTTGCCGGTGGCGACGAGCATCTTGCGGAAGGTCTCCGGCTCGGCGGCGGCGCCGTAGTCGATCTTCTCGACCTTGGTGACGCCGTCGACGATGAAGCAGACCTCGTCGCCGAACTCGGCACGGACCTGATCGAGGGTCACGTCGGTGTCCTCGACGGTGTCGTGCAGCAGAGAGGCCGTCAAAGTGGTTGTCTCGGCGCCCAGTTCGGCGAGGATGAGGGTAACGGCGAGCGGATGTGTGATGTACGGCTCACCACTTTTTCGCATCTGGCCGCGGTGGGAGCTCTCCGCGAGGAGATAGGCACGTCGCAGAATGGACATATCGGCGTCCGGGTGGTGGGCGCGATGGGCCTCGGCGACGTGGCCGATCGCGTCCGGGAGCCGGTCCCGGGACGTCGGCCCGAGCAGGGCCGCGCGCCCGAGCCGGCGCAGATCGAGCCTGCTCCGGCCCCGTCTGCGGAGCTCAGGGCGCGCTTCGGGGTGTGCTTCGGGGTTCGTGGCCTCTGCACTCATGGGCACCTCCGGCGGCTTCGACCGGCGGTGGGGGGCATGGGGTGAGCCCTCAGGGCCGGTGCCTGATGTTACCGACCCCACCACGTGGCGCAGTCCACCTCTCGCGCAGCGTGAAACGGATCACCCATTAGAGGGAAGCTTCAGGAGAAAGCCGTTTCGGTGAGCCAGGCCTCGTCGAACGCGCCCGCGGCCACGATCACGGCCGGTCCGGTCATGTCGATCCGGCCGTCGGGGTGTTCGGTGATGACGAGCGTTCCGCCGGGGAGGTCGACGGTGTACGTGGCCGGTTCGCCGGTGGTCGCGGGGTCCACGCCGTCGCGGCGGATGGCGGCCACGGCGACGGCGCAGGCGCCGGTGCCGCAGGAGCGGGTCTCGCCGGAGCCGCGCTCGTGGACGCGCATGGCGACGTGCCGGGGGCCGCGGTCGACGACGAATTCGACGTTGACACCCGTCGGGTAGGCGGACGCCGGGCTGAAGGGCGGGGCGGTGTCCAGATTCCCGGCGTCGTCGAGACTGTCGACGAACGCGACCGCGTGCGGGTTCCCCATGTTCACGTTGCGGGCGGGCCAGCTGCGCGCTCCGACGCTGACGGTGACCTCGCCCTCGGGGAACTCGGCGCGGCCCATGGAGACGGTGACGTCGCCCGCCTTGTCGAGGTGCACGTGCTTGACGCCGCCGCGCGTGGCGACGGCGAGGTCACCCGGTTCGACGTGACCGGCGTACTGGAGGTAGCGGGCGAAGACGCGTACGCCGTTGCCGCACATCTCGGCGATGGAGCCGTCGCTGTTGCGGTAGTCCATGAACCACTCCGCCTCGTCGGCCAGGTGCGCCGCCTCGG
This sequence comes from Streptomyces yangpuensis, assembly GCF_001005295.1. Classification (GTDB taxonomy): domain Bacteria; phylum Actinomycetota; class Actinomycetes; order Streptomycetales; family Streptomycetaceae; genus Streptomyces; species Streptomyces yangpuensis. The sequence goes on from NZ_LBMK01000006.1 coordinate 322,291, forward strand.
GGTGCGCGGCGGACCGGACGACGTGGAGGACCCCGTCGCCGCCGATGCCGGCGCGCCGGTCGCAGAGCTTCGCGACGGCGGACGCGGGCAGCTCGATGGCGTTGTCCGGGTCCGGGACGATCACGAAGTCGTTCTCGGTGCCGTGGCCCTTGAGGAAGGGGAGGGTGGTCTGCGTCACCCGCCCATCGTACCGAGCACCTGCTCGGAGCCGCGGTGGAGGTCAGCGGAGCCGGGCGACCCGGTACACGGCGAGGCCCACGACGACCAGCGCGACCACGGCGTACAGCGCGGCCATGCGCCAGTCGGCGCGGCGGCCGCTCCCCCGGGCGGGGAGGCCGGGCCAGGTGTAGCCGACCCGTCGGGCGGCCATCATCCCCCAGCCTCCGGCGCAGCAGCTGATGAGGAAGCCGAGCATGGCGACCACGGCTCCGCCGTCGCCGAACTCGAAGGCGAGGGGGAAGGCGAACATCAGCGAACCGGCCGCGGCGAGCATCACAATGGGGGCGATCTGCCAGACGCGCAGACGGCGCTGCGGTCGCAGTTCGACCTCGAACTCGGGTCCGGCGGCCGCCTCGGCCTCGGCGGTGTCCGGGGCGTCCGGGCCGTCGGGGGTCAGTCGCGCGGGGTCAGCGGGCAGCCCGAGGCCCGCGGTCCCGTCCGTCCCGCCGAGAAGCATCGGATCCGCCTCCCGCCGGGTGTCGTCCCGCCCGGTGTCGCGAGGGCCGGCCTCCATCGCCACGCGCCCTCCCTACTCGGACTCAGTACGCCGCCATGCATCGCAGGTGATCGCACCCGCTGGAGTTTGATGATGGCACGCCCTCGGGCCCGCTACGGGCGCCCGGGGCTTCCCGATGCCATCACGTGATCAGGCTGTAACCGCTCGTTCGACCAACGACGTGGCAAGTCCGGGGAGTTCCCCCCGGTCCGCGGCGGCCCCGCTGAGCCAGTGCACCCGCGGATCACGGCGGAACCAGGAGTCCTGGCGGCGGGCGAACCGCTTGGTCGCCCGGACCGTCTCCGCCCGGGCCTCGTCCTCGGTGCACTCGCCGGCGAGCGCGGCGAGCACCTGCTGGTAGCCCAGCGCGCGGGAGGCGGTGATGCCGTCCCGGAGCCCGCGGGCCTCCAGCGCGCGGACCTCGTCCACCAGCCCGTCCTCCCACATCCGGTCGACGCGCAGCGCGATCCGCTCGTCGAGCTCGGGCCGGGCCACGTCGACGCCGATCTGGACGGTGTCGTAGACGGACTCGTGGCCGGGCAGGTTCGCGGTGAACGGCTTGCCGGTGATCTCGATGACCTCCAGCGCGCGGACGATGCGCCGGCCGTTGCTGGGCAGGATGGCCCGGGCGGCCTCCGGGTCGGCGGCGGCGAGGCGGGCGTGCAGGGCGCCGGGGCCGCGCAGGGTGACCTCCTCCTCCAGCCGGGCGCGGACCTCGGGGTCGGTGCCGGGGAACTCCATGACGTCGAGGGCGCCCCGGACGTACAGGCCGGATCCGCCGACGAGGACGGGAGTGCGGCCCTCGGCGAGCAGTCTGTCGATCTCCAGGCGGGCCAGCCGCTGGTACTCGGCGACGTTGGCGGTGTCGGTGACGTCCCAGATGTCGAGGAGGTGGTGCGGGACACCGCCGCGCTCCTCGGTCGTCAGCTTGGCGGTGCCGATGTCCATCCCCCGGTACAGCTGCATGGAGTCGGCGTTGACGACTTCGCCGTCGAACCGGCGTGCCAGGGCTACGCCCAGGTCTGACTTTCCTGCCGCGGTGGGACCGACGACGGCGATGACCCGCGGGGCGGGGGCTGCTTTCCTCACCGCCCCAGTCTCTCAGCCCCCGGTCAAGACACGTCCATGTACCCGATCGAGCTACGTGACGGGGCCGGAGGGGGGTCGTTGCCCTGGCGGGGTTCCGGCCGGGCGCACGCCGTACGCACGCCCGGCGCAGACCGGTTCGGCCACCGCGGAACTTCACTCGCACGCGTAACGTTACGGGAGTAGACATGGGCGTTTTTGATCGGTTTTTCCGTCGTAGGGGCGAGGCCGTGACCGAGGAGGTCGCGGCCGCGGCTCCGGCGGCGGAGTCCGGTGCGGCCGACGAGGCCGGAGCTGCTGTCGCGGAGAGCGAGCCGGTGGAAGCCGTGGAGATTCCGAAGCAGCAGTCGGCCGAGGTGGCCGCGGACAGCGAGGCCGGCGAGGGCGCCCGGACGTAGGACACGCCAACGGAAGGTGACCCATGGGCCTGCTGGACAATCTGAAGGCCAAGCTCGCTCCGGCGAAGGACAAGGTCGGTGACCTCGCGCACCAGCACGAGGGCAGGATCAGCGAGGGTCTGGACAAGGTCGCCAAGGCCGTGGACTCCAAGACCAAGGGCAAGTACAGCGGCCAGATCACGAGCGGGACGGGCAAGGCGAAGGACGCTCTGGGCAAGATCGCGCACAAGGACGCTCCCGGCGGGCCGACGCCGCCGACGGGCCCCTGACGCGTTCACGGAAGGGGCGCGGAACCGGCATCGTCCGGTTCCGCGCCCCTTCGGCATTCCCGGACCCGTGGGCCGCCCCTGCCCGCGCCCTACGACCAGGCGGCGACGAAGTACCCCACGCCGTACGGGGCGTCCTCGTACAGCAGGCGTCCGGTGAGGTCCGCACCCTCGGCGGCGCCGGCCAGCACCTGCCAGGGGGCCCGGCCGGCGGCCTGGAGGTCGGCCGCGAGCGCGGCGTCGATACCGGCGAGCGCGGCCACGTCGGCGGCGCCCAGCGCACGGGCGGCGGCCGCATCGAAGGCCGCGGCGCGTTCGTCCAGGTAGCCGGGGGCCTTGAGGGTGCGGCATGCGCTGCCGTCCCCGAGGACCAGCATGGCCACGCGGTCTGCGGAGCGGCCCAGGTCCGCGCCGAGCAGGCCGCAGCCGCTCGGGGGGAGGTCCTCGGCGACGGCCACTCCGGCGACCGGGGCGGCCGACCAGCGGGCCTGGCCGAGCAGCCAGCCCCCCACGGCGAGGGAGGCCGGGAGCGCGGCCCCCGTGGCCTGGCCGCTCGGCGGCTCGCCGAGGTCCGGGCCCAGGGTGACGGTCAGGTCCACGCCGAACCCGGCGAAGCTGCCGGGGGTGCCCTGGTCGTACCCACCGCCTTCGGCGGCGGCCCCGACCACGACGAGCAGGTCGGGCCGGGAGGCGGCGAGCACCGCGAGCGCGTCGGAGCAGGCGGTGCGGGCGTCGCCGAGTTCGGCGGCGGCGCCCGCGGCGACCTCCGGTACGAGCAGCGGCGGGGCGGGACAGACGGCAGCGGCTACGAGCATGATCCGCAGCCTAGCCGGGCCGCCGCCCCACGGCTGGCGGGACCTCAGGAGGAGGCCGGCACCGAGCAGCCGGAGGCGACGGCCGGAAGGGGCGCCGGGACGCCCAGCGTCGGGATGCCGAGCATGACGCCCGCCGGCTGGGCCGGGGCGGCGTTGCGCTTCTCCCAGGCGTCGCCGGCGCGGGTGCGGCGCACGGTCAGGGTCGGGCCCTCGGCCAGCAGGTGGTGCGGGGCGGCGTAGGTGATGTCCACGGTGACCACGTCACCGGGGCGGACCTCCTGCTCCGGCTTGGTGAAGTGCACCAGGCGGTTGTCGGGGGCGCGGCCGGACAGGCGGTGCGTGGCGCCGTCCTTGCGGCCCTCGCCCTCGGCGACCATGACCTCCAGCGTGCGGCCGACCTGCTTCTTGTTCTCCTCCCAGGAGATCTCCTCCTGGAGGGCGACCAGGCGCATGTAGCGGTCCTGTACGACCTCCTTGGGGATCTGCCCGTCCATGTCGGCGGCGGGGGTGCCGGGCCGCTTGGAGTACTGGAAGGTGAACGCGTTCGCGAAGCGGGCCTCGCGCACCACGTGCATCGTCTGCTGGAAGTCCTCCTCCGTCTCACCGGGGAAGCCCACGATGATGTCGGTGGAGATCGCGGCGTGCGGGATGGCGGCGCGGACCTTCTCGATGATGCCGAGGAAGCGCTCCTGGCGGTACGAGCGGCGCATCGCCTTCAGGATCGGGTCCGAGCCGGACTGCAGCGGCATGTGCAGCTGCGGCATCACGTTCGGCGTCTCGGCCATCGCGGCGATCACGTCGTCGGTGAAGTCGCGCGGGTGCGGGGAGGTGAAACGGACCCGCTCCAGGCCCTCAATCTGGCCGCAGGCGCGCAGCAGCTTGCTGAAGGCCTCGCGGTCGCCCAGGTCGGAGCCGTAGGCGTTCACGTTCTGGCCGAGCAGGGTGATCTCCGAGACGCCCTCGGCGACCAGCGCCTCCACCTCGGCGAGGATGTCGCCGGGCCGGCGGTCCTCCTCCTTGCCGCGCAGCGCCGGAACGATGCAGAAGGTGCAGGTGTTGTTGCAGCCGACGGAGATCGAGACCCAGGCGGCGTACGCGGACTCGCGGCGGGTCGGGAGCGTGGAGGGGAACGCCTCCAGCGACTCGGCGATCTCGACCTGCGCCTCCTCCTGGATGCGGGCGCGCTCCAGTAGCACCGGGAGCTTGCCGATGTTGTGCGTACCGAAGACGACGTCGACCCAGGGGGCCTTCCTGACGATCGTGTCGCGGTCCTTCTGGGCGAGGCAGCCGCCGACGGCGATCTGCATGCCGGGGCGCTTGGTCTTCATCGGGGCGAGCCGGCCGAGGTTGCCGTACAGCTTGTTGTCGGCGTTCTCACGGACCGCGCAGGTGTTGAAGACCACCACGTCGGCGTCGCCGTCGGAGCCCTCGGGCGCCCGGACGTATCCGGCGTCCTCCAGCAGACCGGAGAGCCGCTCCGAGTCGTGGACGTTCATCTGGCACCCGTAGGTGCGCACCTCGTAGCTTCGCTTCTCGTCCACTGCCTGGCTCCGGTCGCTGCTGGTCATGCAACAAGGGTAGGTGGTGGACGGGAGCCCTCCGGCCGCCGTGCGCCCGGTCCCCCCGCGGGACCCGTCCGAACCGGAAGCACCGCAGGTCAAGGGCGTGAGCGGCGGTCCCGGGCGGGTTCCGCGGACGGCCCGCGCCGTGACAGGACGGCGGCCGGGTGGCAGGATCTCGGCCATGCCTCTCGTACCGCCCCGGATCAGCAGGCGCCACGCCCTGCGGGTCCTGGTGGCCGTACTCGCCGTGCTCGGCGCCCTCACATGGTGGCTGAAGCCTTTCGGGCCGTCGGAGCCGGAGGGCGAGCTGACCTTCAGCACGGGCGCGCGGACCGGTGTCTACCACCGCTACGGAACGCTCCTGCAGCAGGCGCTCGGGCAGGACATGCCCGGGGTGGACGTCACGCTGGTGACCAGCGAGGGCTCGCAGGAAAACCTGAAGCGGCTGGCCACCGGCGAGGCGGACTTCACCATGGCGACGGCGGACGCCGTCGCGAAGTACCAGTACGACGGCAAGCCCGGCGCGGACCTGCTGCGCGGATGCGCGCGGCTCTACGACGACTACGTGCAGCTGGTGGTGCCCGCAGGGTCCACGGTGCAGTCGGCGCGGGACCTGCGGGGCAAGCGGGTGGCGATCGGCCAGCCCGGTTCCGGGGTGCGGCTCGTCACGGAACGGCTGCTCACCGCGGCCGGCATCGACCCCGTCCTGGACCTGACACCGGTGTCCATCGGCATCGACACCATGCCGACCGAGCTGGAGGCGGGCCGGATCGACGCCTTCTTCTGGTCGGGCGGCCTGCCGACGAACGCGGTGAAGGAGCTGTCCGAGCGCTTCGACATCCGGCTGGTGCAGCTCGGCGACCTCGTGGAGCAGCTCCAGGGGAGCGGCAGCCCGACGCGCTACTACCGGACGGCGGTCATGCCGCAGGACGCCTACAGCCGGGCGCGCAACACCAGCTCGGTGACCACGCTGGCCGTTCCGAACCTGCTGGTGACCACGGCCAAGGCCGACCCCGAGCTGACCGAGCGGCTGACCCGGACGGTGATCGGCAGCCGCGACGAGGTCGGGCGCGCGGTGCACGCGGCGCAGCTGGTGGACCTGCGCACGGCGATCTACACCGATCCCCTGGAGCTCCACGAGGGAGCCGGCCGGTACTACCGGTCCGTCAAGCCCTGACGCTCACACCTCGGGCGAGGGCTCGGACACGAACGCGGGCGGGGGCGGGGGCGGGGCCGAGAGCATCGTCGCCGCCGCGGCCGCGCCGATCAGGCCCGCATGGGTGCCCAGGGCCGCCGGCACCACCCGGATCCCCTGGACGAAGGAGAGCGTGGCGTACTGCGCGAGGTGGCTGCGGATCGGGCCGAAGAGGGTTTCCCCGGCGGCGGCCACGCCCCCTCCGATGACCGCGATGTCCGTTTCCACGAGGGTGGCGCCGGCCGCGATGGCGGCGGCCAGGGCGCGGCCGGCGCGGTCGAAGGCGGCCAGCGCGATCGGGTCGCCCTGCGCGGCGGCCGCGGCCACGCCCGCCGCCGTTGCGTCGCGCGAAGTGCCCGCGCCGCCCGCGCCGCCTGTGCCGGAGCCCGCTGGCGGGGTCCAGCCCTGGTCGAGGGCCCAGCGGGCGATCGCCGTGCCGGAGGCGATCGACTCGACGCAGCCGCGGCCGCCGCAGGCGCACGGCTCGCCGTCGAAGGCCACGCTGATGTGGCCGATGTGGCCCGCGTTGCCGGTGGGGCCGGGGTGGAGCCGGTTGTCGAGGATCAGGCCACCGCCGACGCCCGTGGACACCACCATGCACAGGGCGTTCGCGTACCCGCGGGCCGCGCCCAGCCAGTGCTCGGCCGCGGTCATCGCCACCCCGTCGCCGGCCAGCACGGTCGGCAGGTCGGCGCCACGCGCCGCGAGCTCGGCCGCGACCCGCTCCTGAACCGGGAACTCCCGCCACGCGCCGATGTTGACCGGGCTGACCGTGCCCCGCGAGGTGTCCACGGGGCCCGCGCTGCCGATCCCGCAGCGGACCGCGGACGCCCACAGCGGCGACGCGGACAGGTCTGCGACGACCTCGGCGACCGCCGCCATGACGCCCTCGGCGTCCACTCCGCGCGGGGTGGCGCGGCGGGTGGTGGCCGACATCGTCCCATCGGGGTGCACCAGCGCCCCGGCGATCTTCGTGCCGCCGATGTCGATCGCCACCGTCGGTCCGGCGCCCGCCTCGGCGGCGGGCGGTGTGGGCGACGGGGCGGTGGGGGTGATCACGGTGGCGGCTCCAGGAAGGGGTCAGGAATCAGTATGCGCCGGGGGCGGCGCCGTGCTGTCGCGGGGCTCCAGGCGGGGCCGCTCGCTCTCGCGCACCCGGGGCGGGCCGCCGGCCAGCACGGACAGGAGTTCCTCGGCGGCCAGCCGCCCGAAGCCGGCCGTGTCACGGACGAGGGCGGTGAGGCGGGGGTGGGTGACCCGGCACAGCGCGGAGTCGTCCCAGGCCACGATCGACAGCCGGTCCGGTACGGGGATGCCCAGCTCGGCGGCGACCGCGCTGCCGGCCACGGCCATCACGTCGTTGTCGTAGACGAGCGCGGTGGGGGGCTGCGGCTCGGCGAGGACCCGGCGGGTGGCGGCCGCGCCCTCCGCGTCGGAGTAGTCGGTGACCACCGAGCGCACGTGGTCCGGGCCCAGCCCGCGCTGCTGGGCCTCGGACCGGAGGGAGTCCATCCGGCGGACCGTGTGCGCGAGGCCGGGGAGCCCCGCGATGTGGACGATCCGGCGGTGCCCCAGCCCGTGCAGGTGGTCCAGGACCTGCGCCATCGCCCCCGCGTCGTCGGCCCGGACCGCGGAGACCGACACCGGCGCGGGTGCCGGCGCGGGGGTGCGCGGGGAGCCGGGCACGGGCCCGGAGCCGGGGTCCGGCGCGGGTGCCGGGACCGTCACGGGCCCGGCCGGCGGGCCGGGCTCGCCGATGGTGACCGCGGGCAGGCCCAGCTCCGCCAGCAGCGCCGGGCGCGGGTCCCCCGTACGCGGGTCGACGACGAGTACACCGTCGACCCGGCGTTCGGCCCACCAGCGGCGGTAGACCGCGCATTCGGCGTCCACGTCCTCGACGACCTGGAACAGCAGGGCGGTCCGGGCGGCGGAGAGGACCTCCTGGATACCGGAGACGAGCTGCAGGAAGAACGACTCGACGCCCAGGGTGTGCGCGGGGCGGGCCAGGACGAGTCCGACGGCACCCGAGCGTTCGCCGGAGAGCGCGCGGGCGGCGCTGTTGGCCTGCCAGCCGAGTTCCTCGGCGACGCGGCGGATCCGCGCCCGGGTGTCCTGCGAGACACCCGGCCGGTCGTTGAGGGCGAAGGAGACGGCGCTCTCGGACACTCCGGCCCGTCGGGCGATGTCCTTGATCGTGGGTCTGCGGGCCATGGCCTGTCTCGTTCCTCCTTCGGCCGGTCCGGAACCGAGCGGACGGCAATGGCCGGACCGTACGCGATCCGGCCTCGGCGGGCAGCCCGGACGGCCGCACGCCTGCCGGAGGACCCGTCGGCGGATGGCCCGTCAACCACCACTCCCAGCCCGGTTTCCGGTGTGCGGCGTCGGCCCGGACGGCGCCGAACGTGACCGGAAACCCGCTGCACCTTTCCGCACACTTCCCTGGCCGTTGCCCGTACTAAACCGCATTAGTTTCCCGGCCGCTTCACCACACTCCCCCTTGCCGCGCCTGGGCTCAAGCGCATAAGTCGACGCTCCGGAGGCCCTGTTGACTTTCCGCATCGGCGGCGGCAGTTTGTGGCGCGTCCGGTGAATTCGTATGCACCCCAGAACCCCAGGACTCCTCGTGCAGGATCACGCGCTCCGCTTCGGTGCCAACTACACTCCGGCCCAGGGCTGGTTCCACCACTGGCTCGACTTCGACCTCGACGCGGTCAGGGCCGATCTCGACGCGATCGCCGCGCTCGGACTGGACCACGTCCGCGTCTTCCCGCTGTGGCCGGTCTTCCAGCCGAACCGCACGCTGATCCGGCCGCGCGCCGTCGAGCAGCTCGTCGCGCTCGCCGACGCGGCCGCCGAGCGCGGCCTCGACGTCAACGTGGACGGTCTGCAGGGGCACTTGTCGAGCTTCGACTTCCTGCCCGCCTGGACCACGACCTGGCACCGGCGCAACATCTTCACCGACCCCGACGTGGTCGCCGGGCAGGAGGAGTACCTGTGCACGCTGGCCGCGGCCCTCGCCGACCGGCCGAACTTCCTCGGTATGACCGTCGGCAACGAGATCAACCAGTTCTCCGGCGCCCCGCACCCCGACCCCGACCGCATCACCCCCGCGCAGGCCGCCGACTGGCTGGGGCGGATGCTCGCCGCCTGCGAGCGGGGGGCACCCGGACGCCTCCACCTGCACGCCGAGTACGACGCCGTCTGGTACCGGGACGACCACCCCTTCACCCCCGCCCAGGCCGCCGGGCTGGGCGGGGCGACCGCCGTCCACTCCTGGGTGTTCGACGGCACCGCGCAGCGCCACGGCGCGCGCGGGACGGCGACCGAGCACCACGCGGCGTACCTGATCGAGCTCTCCAAGGCCTGGGCCGCGGACCCGCACCGCCCGGTGTGGCTCCAGGAGGCCGGCGCCCCGGCGCCGCTGATCGGTCCGGAGCAGGCGGCGCGGTTCACCGAGGCCACCGTCGTGAACGTGCTGGACTGCCCGGACCTGTGGGGCGTGACCTGGTGGTGCTCGCACGACGTGTCCCGGGAGCTCGCCGACTTCCCGGAGCTGGAGTACGGCCTCGGCCTGCTGACCAACGACGGCGCGGCCAAGCCGGCCGCCGCCGCCCTCGCCCGGATCGCCCGGGAGTGGCGCGGACGCGCGCACCGGCCCGCTCCGCGCCCCACCGCGCTCGCGGTGGACGTGGGCGGGGCGGAGGCGGCCCCGGGCCGCTCCGTGTGCGCCCCAGGCGGCACGTTCTTCGACGCCTGGACCGTGCTGACGGACCGGGGGGTGCGGCCCGCGGTGGTGCTGGCGGAGCGCGCCGAGGACCCGGCCCATCTGGTGGCGCGCGGCATCACCGAGGTGCTGCGCGTACGCGACGTGGTGTGACCCGACCCTCGCGACCTGCCCGTCGTGGCCCGGCCCGATCCCCCGAACCCGACCGCTCGTGACCAGACCGCTCGTGACCAGACCCTCGTGACCAGACCCTCGTGACCCGGCCCGATCCCCCGTCATCCGACCCGACCGCTCGTGAGGAGCTCCCGCATGTCCGAGACCGACCGCGGCGTCGATCCCCGTACGCCGCCCGTCCCGTTACGGCCGACCCGGCGCAGAGTGCTGGCCACCGGGGCCGGCGCCGCCGCGCTGCTGGGCCTGGCCGGCCGGGCCCGGGCCGCGACCAGCACGGACCCGACGGCCCCCGCACCGATACCCGGGCCGGAGCCGGCCGGCCTGGCTCCGTACGCCTCCTACTGGTTCCCGGACTCCCTCCCGGCGGGCACCCCGGGGCCCGGGATCATATGGCGCTCGCTCAGCCGGTGGACCCCCGAGGACGACCCCGATCTGGCCCACAACACCGCGACCGTGCCGCTCGCCGAGCGGTTCACGCCCGTCCCGGCCAACAGGACCGCCCGGGCCGGACAGGCCCGGATCTCCTCCCTCGTCTCCTTCGCCCCGACCGCCGGGAACCCTTCGCAGGGCTCTCCCACCGCCGACTACTACGCGCTCACGCACTGGGCGTACATCGACGAGCTGGTCTTCTGGGGCGGTTCCGCCGGCGAGGGGATCGTCCTGGCCCCGAACGCGCCCGTGGTCGACGCCGCGCACCGCAACGGGGTCCGGGTGCTGGGCAACGTGTTCCTGCCGCCCGTGGCGTACGGGGGCGACCTCCGGTGGACCCGCGAGCTGGTCCGGCGCGACCCCTCGGGCCGCTTCCCGATCGCGGAGCAGCTCGTCCGGGTGGCGCGGGCGTACGGCTTCGACGGCTGGTTCGTCAACGCCGAGACCGACGGCGGCGACAGCGCGCTGGCCGGCCGGATGCGGGAGTTCCTGCGGGCCCTGCGGGCGGCGGGGGCGCCGCACGGCCTGCGGATCACCTGGTACGACGCCATGAACAGCACCGGCCGGGTCGGCTGGCAGGGCGCCCTGAACGCCCTCAACCAGGAGTTCTACGAGGACCGGGCCGGGAAGGTCGCGGACTCGATGTTCGTGGACTTCCGCTGGACCCCGGACACGCTGGCCTCCTCGGGCGCGCTCGCGGACCGGCTGGGCCGCTCGCGGTACGAGCTGTGGGCGGCGGTGGACACGGAGTCCCGGGGCTGGAATGCGGCCGTCCGCTGGGACGCGATCGTCCCGCGGACACGCGACCACGTCGTCGGCTACGGCTTCTACCGGCCGGAGTGGACCCGCAACCACCTCACGGACCGCTCCCCCGGCGCCTTCCACCACGCGGACGACCGCTTCTGGACGGGGGAGTCCCTGGACCCGGCCCGGCCCGCGCCGGAGAGGTCCTGGCGGGCTCCCGCGACGGTCGTCGCCGACCGGTCCACGGTCTCCGGGCTGCCCTTCGCGTGTTCCTTCAACACCGGTCACGGGCTGCGCTGGTACGAGGACGGTGAGGTCGTCTCGGACACGCCCTGGAACCACCTGGGGCTCCAGGACCGGCTGCCGGGCCGCCGCTGGGTGGTGGAGACCGCCGGGCCGCGTCCGTCCGTCACCCTGGACTTCGCGGACGCCTGGCGCGGCGGTTCCAGCCTGCTGGTGTCGGGCGCCCCGACGGCCCCGGTGACCGTCGGGCTGCACGCCACGCGGCTGCCGCTGACCCGCGGGAGCGTGGTGGAACTGGTGCACGCGACCGGGTCGGGTCCGGTCACGGTCGAGGTCGGCGTGGCCACCCGTGAGCCCTCCGCCCCCGGCAGCCCGGTCCCGTACGTCTGGCTGCGGGCCGGAAGCACGGGCGCGGGGCCGGGCTGGCGCACGGCGCGGGCCGCGCTCGCACCGCTGGCGGGCAGGACCGCGTACGCCCTGGCCGTACGGATCACCGCGCCCGGGGGCGGGCCGCTGGTGTGGCGGCTCGGCGCCCTGTCGGTGCACGACGGCTCCGCCGGCCGGCGCCCGGCCCCGCCCACCGCGGCGGCCGTGGACGCCGCGGCCCGGCAGGACGGCCGGGCCTGGCTGCGCCTGTCCTGGCGGGCGGCGGCCGGTGCGGGGGGACGGCCGCGCCACTACGAGGTGCACCGGGTGCTGCCCGACGGCGGCCGCCGCTTCCTCGGCGGGACCTGCGGAACCGCGCTCTATCTCCCCGGGGTGCCGCGCGCCGGGCGGGAGGGGGCGGCCGTCTTCGAGGTGCGGGCCGTGGACGAGCTGTACGCGCTGTCCGCGCCGGCCCGCACGACGCTGCCCTGGGAGCCCTAGTAGTGCTTGGTCAGGTCGGTTGCGGTTGAGCGTTTCCTTCTGGCCTGGTGTTGCGTTGAAGGGGTGTGACTCCGGACGAGATTGCTGCTGTGCGTGG
>NZ_LBMK01000007.1:0-167912 GCF_001005295.1 Streptomyces yangpuensis
CGGCCCCCCGACCGACCCGCACCGTGCCGGTACCCCGCCCCGCGGCACGGCTCCGGCCGGACAACACCCCCGCTCCCGAAGCCGGCTCGCGCTGCTGGAGGGGGGACGGGGAGGGGTGTCCCCGCAGGACGAGGCGCGACAAAGCCGTCTGGCCGGGCCAGGGTCGCACGCGCCGAGCCGAGGAGATACCCCTGCCCGGCCTCCCGACCGACCCGCACCGTGCCGGTGCTCCGCCGAGCAACCCCGCAGGGGCCCCGCATTAGGCTTCGGGCGTGAACGAGATACGGATCCGGCCGGGCGGCCCGGCGGACGCACCGGCCCTGCTGGACATGCTCGACTCCGCCGTGGCCTGGATGAACGCCCGCGGCAACACGGAGCAGTGGGGCACGACGCCGTACTCGCAGCGGCCCGGCGGCGCCGAGCGGGTCGAGCGGTACACGACCGAGAACACCCCGTACATCGCGGAGTCGGACGGGGTGCCCGTCGGCGCCCTGGTGCTGGATTCCGGGCCGAGTCCGCAGCTGCCGATCGCACCGGCTGCGGAACCCGAGCGGTACGTGCGGCTGCTGGTCTCCGACCGGCGGCACGCGGGCCGGGGCATTGGGGCGGCGCTGCTGGAGCACGCCGCCGAGGAGACCCGGCGAGCCGGTGTCACCCTCCTGCGTGTCGACTGCTGGGCGGGCGGCGGGGGTGAACTGGTTGCGTTCTACGAGCGCAACGGCTTCGCCCCGACGGACCGCTTCCTTTCCGGCGACTGGCCGGGACAGGTGCTGGCACGACGGCTCGCCGGAGCCGCCGGCTGACGGCGCGGAAAAAGAAATGGCCGCGACGCTCAGGGGTGCCGGCGCCTCCCGGAGGAAACGCCCCGTTCTCCTGCCCGGCACCGACCGTGATCATCCGATCGGGACTCCCGTTCGACCGGCACCGTTCGAGAGCGGAACGACGGGAACCCCTGACGGCGGACCGTTGCTCGCCCTGCCGGCGCCCTACTTCTTCGGTGTGAAGACGAGCAGCCGGTCGAGGAGCAGCGAGGAGAGGGCGGGGCGGGTGAGGGTGTCGGGCTGCATGTAGGCGCGTGCTACGAACCGGAGTGTGCTCATGTCGACGGGCCGGTCGGTGCCGTGCTGCGCGCAGAAGTCGGTGCTGGTGGGCGGGAGTGTGGTGACGTGCGGTCCGGCCGGTCCGGTGTCGCCGGCGCGGCTGAAGGTCCAGGCGTAGAGCTTGTCCGCGTGCGGCTGGTCGGGGATGAAGTCGTCTGCGCTGCCTTGCAGTTCGCGGTTGTTCTTGGCAGTCAGGGCCACGGCGGCCTTGGCGTCGGCGTAGAGGGTGGCGCTCGAGTAGGTCGCCTGGCCGGTGGCCGCATGGTTCGTGCCGTACGCGACCACGAAGGAGCCGTCCGGCAGGCTGAAGTTCCGGGTGATCGGGTCGTCGGCGTCGTTGGAGAGGGCGCCCACCCCCGTGATGGGCGGATCGATCACCAGGTTGTCCTGCAGTCCCGGGTTCGACTCCTCGAAGCCGCGCTCGACCACTTCGTCGCGCGCCTCATAGCCCGGGTGGGCGTCGATGATTCGCTGGCGCAGCAGTTGCAGGGTGGGGTTGAGGTCGAGTTCGGTGGCCCCGGTCCCGGAGACACGCAGATGGGGGACGGGCAGCGGATCGGGTCCGTACACCGGCGTCGCCTCGTTCCCGGAGTTGCTCTGCGGGCGTACCCGGAAGACCTGGAGCGGAGGTGTGGCGCGGTAGTCGTCGAGCGCCTTCTCGAAGCCGGGCTCGGCCACGGCCGTGCGGATGCCGAGCAGGAACTGATCGGCATCCTGGTCGAGACCGAGCCGGTACATGGCCGGCGGGATCGTCATGTTGTTCGTCGCGTGCGCCAGTCCGGAGGCGTCCAGCATCCTGTTCACCTCCGCCCGGGTGCGCCCGTTACCGGTGATCACCAGGGCGAACGGCCGGTCGTACGGTGTCCGACCCTGTGTGCGCACGGTCCTGTTGTTGACCGGGTCGCCCACGGAGGTCCACAGGAGCGGTCCGGTGGGCAGGGAGCCTTTCAGCATGGTGAGGTCGAAGGAGAAGTACTCCTCCGGCGGCGGCGTGGTGCCGATCAGGACGATGGCCTCGTCCTGCCGCAGGCGCCACGTCGCGGGTGGGTTGGTGTTGGGTGCCTGGCCCGGGACCTCCGGCATGCCGGTGACGATGTAGGGCGACTGGGGATTGGGCCACATCGCGCTGAATACGGCGCCCTCGCAGTACCTCTTGTTCAGGTCGAAGACGGCCTCGGTTCCCGACTGCGAGACGTAGCCGGATTTGGCCAGTTGGTGCTTGAACCTCTCGACCTGCCGGTCGGTGTCGGTCGACGGAGAGGCTTTCCCGTGGGCCGAGGCCAGGGATTCCGCGAGGGCGCCGCGGGAGGGGGCTGGTGGCGTGGCTGCCATCGCGGTCGGTGCGGCCAGGAGCACGGCGGCGGCCAGGCCGAGGAGAGCCGGACGCCGGCGCAGGGGAAACGTCGTCATGCCAGACCCCTATCCGGCCCGCGTCTCGCGCCTTGGCCACCACGCCGCAATCACCACCTGACCTCACTCATCCGGAACACCGTCGTGGGCGGCTGCGCGGTGCTGATGGTGTGGGTGCCGACGTGGCCACCACTGCGGGAGGTGGGGCGATTTCGGGGAGCAGGGCCCCGTAGGAGGACGACCAGCCACCTGGGCCGAGGCGCCGCCCTCAGGACCGTGAATCGTTCGATTGACAGACCCGCTGTCGACGTCTCCGGGGGAGGCCCGGAATCTAATCGGTGGTGCCGTGTCCTGGGGTGGGGCTATGGTTCTGCTCGTCCCGAGGCGCGGCTGTGTCGTTGCCGAGGGCACGGTGTCGGTTCGTTGAGAAGAAGCAGGGGGTGAGGACATTGATGACTGTCACGGTGACGGGCTCTGCCCGCATTCAGGAGTTCATCGTTCCCACCCCTGTGGTCTCCGGCTGACACCCACTCGATCCGCGCGCTCGGAGCGCGCCGCCGGGGCCACCCTTCGAAGGGTTCCCCTTGTCCAACGCTCCGCTCCACCCGTTTTCCGCTTCCGCGATCCAGCACCCGCTCGCCCTCTACGGCTGGGACGAGGGCTGGGAGGCCGAGTTCGCCCCGCACGCCGCTCAGGGGCTCCTCCCTGGGAGGGTCGTCCGGGTCGATCGTGGTCAGTGTGATGTGGTCACCCCTGACGGCGTCGTCCGTGCCGACACCGCGTTCGTCGTTCCCCGTGACCCGATGAAGGTCGTGTGCACGGGGGACTGGGTCGCCGTCGACCCCGAGGGCAGTGATCCTCGGTACGCGCAGACGATCCTGCCTCGGCGGACCGCCTTCGTGCGGTCGACGTCGTCCAAGCGGTCCGAGGGCCAGGTGCTGGCCACCAACATCGATCACATCGTCATCTGTGTGTCGCTCGCGGTCGAACTCGACCTCGGGCGGATCGAACGGTTCCTCGCGCTCGCGATGTCCAGTTCGAGCGGCGAGGCACTGCTGCGTACGCCGGCGGACTCCTGGGAGTCGGGTGCGCAGCCGCTGGTCGTCCTCACCAAGGCGGACCTGGTCGCGGACCCGGTCACCCTCGGCCACCTGGTTCAGGACGTGGAGACCACCGCCCCGGGCGTCCAGGTCCTCACGGTCTCCTCGCACACCGGGGAGGGCACCGACGTCCTCGGCGCGATCGTCGCCGACGGCACCAGCGTCCTGCTCGGCGTCTCCGGCGCGGGCAAGTCCACCCTGGCGAACGCGCTGCTCGGCGCTGACGCCATGGAGGTCCAGGCCACCCGTGACGTCGACGGCAAGGGGCGGCACACCACGACCACCCGCAACCTCCTCGTCCTGCCGGGCGGAGGGGTCCTCATCGACACCCCGGGCCTGCGCGGCGTCGGGCTGTTCGACGCGGAGGCGGGGGTCGGACAGGTCTTCTCCGAGATCGAGGACTACGCCGCCGAATGCCGCTTCCACGACTGCGCCCACGAGGCGGAGCCGGGCTGCGCGGTGCTCGCGGCGCTGGAATCGGGGGCCCTGCCGGAGCGGCGCCTGGAGAGCTACCGCAAGCTGCTGCGGGAGAACCAGCGGATCGTCGCGAAGACGGACGCCCGGCTGCGGTCGGAGATCCGTCGTGACTGGCGGCTGAAGTCGGCGGTGGGCCGGGCCAACTACTCCGCCAAGCGCGGCGGCCGGGTCTGACCCGGGCCGTCCGCCCCCCGGACCCCGGTCCGGGGGGCGGACGGCGGACGGACCGCGCCGAGGAGAGGGCGGGCGCCTGCCGCGCGAGCCGTGGCGGCAGGACCGATGCTGGACGCATGGACACCATCCACCGCCCGAGAGCGGCCCGTGCGGGCAGGCGTCTGGCCGCGTACGTGGGCATGGCGAGCGTGTTGACGCTCGGGTTCGCGACGAACGCCGGTGCCGTGCAGCACGTCGCCGGCCCGTCGACCCTTACCTGGGGGCAGACCAGGACCTACAGCGACGGCCTGGCCGTCACCGTCGCCCGGCCCACCGCCTTCACCCCGAGCGGCACCTCCGCGGGCCACCGGGCGGGCAACCAGGCGGTGGCCTGGAAGGTCACGCTGAAGAACTCGACCACCGAGGCCTTCGCGACGGCGCTGGTCGCCGTGTACGCGAAGTACGGGAAGGCGGGCGAGCAGGCCGAGCGGGTCTTCGACAGCGCGAAGGGCATCGGGGCCGGCTTCGAGGGCAGCATCAGCCCCGGCCGGTCCGCGACCGTGACGTACGTGTTCGACATCCCGAAGGCCGGCGTCGACCAGCTCGACCTGGAGGTCGTACCGGACGTCGTCACGTACGACGGCACCCACTGGACCGGCCCCCTCTACCCGAGGACCGGACAGGTCCGACAGACCTGAGCCGCCCCTACGGGGTGTCCGGGAACGGGGCGCCGCAGGCGGGGCAGTGGCGGGCGTCGTGGGCGCGGTCGGTGTCGAGGCGGCCGCAGGCGTCGCAGACCAGGTGGAGCAGGCAGGCCGGCTCGCCGGCGTCCGACGGTTCGGCGGGCGGGCCGGGAACGGGCGGGCCGGGTACGCGCGGGTCCGGTACGGGCGGGTCCGGTACGGGCGTGTCCACGGCGGCTCCCCGGCCGGGTGGAGGCGGTGGCACCGCCTCGGAGACCGCGAGGGTATCCCGCCGGGCCGGAGGGGGTTCACCGTCGAACCCCTCCGGCCGCGGCGGCGGTGTCAGGCTCCGGCCGGGGTGCGCGGAGCGCGGCGCATCGCCCACAGGGCGGGGCCGCCCCCGGGAAGCCGGGCCTCCCCGAGCACGGTGAAGCCGAAGTGCTCGTAGAAGGGCAGGTTGTCGGGCTTGGACGACTCCAGGTAGACCGGCAGGCCCGCCGCGTCGGCCTGGGCCAGGCCCGAGCGCAGCAGAGCCGCCCCGTGCCCCTGGCCCCGGGCGGCCGGGTTGGCGCCTATCACAGCCAGGTACCAGTGGGGCTCGGCCGGGGAGTGCTTGGCGGCCTCCTCGACGGCTTCGCGGAACAGCTCGGCGCGGTCGCCGAGGATGTCCTGGAGCTCGCGGACGGTCTCCGCGTCGGGTACGGCCTTGTCCCGGCCCGCCGGCGACACCCAGAAGGAGGCCG
This sequence comes from Streptomyces yangpuensis, assembly GCF_001005295.1. Taxonomy (GTDB): domain Bacteria; phylum Actinomycetota; class Actinomycetes; order Streptomycetales; family Streptomycetaceae; genus Streptomyces; species Streptomyces yangpuensis. The sequence continues at coordinate 5,607 of NZ_LBMK01000007.1, forward strand.
CGGCGTCGGTGCGCTCGCACACACCGTGGTGGACGTACTGCCGGGTGAACAGCGTGGTGAAGTAGCGGATCAGCCCGGCCTCGCGAGAGGAGTCGTCGGGGAAGAACCAGCGCATCATCGGGTCGTCGTCGAAGGCGGCGGCCAGGGTGCGGCCGACCATACGGGCATCGTCGACCGTGGCCGTCTTCGGAGCGTTCGTCATGGGCATACGTGTCATTCTGCCCCCCTGATGATCTTGAGCGGCAGGCGGGCCCCGTCGGCGCCGGCCCGCCCGGACGCTCCAGGGCCGCGATCTGAGCGGGCACCGGGGTCAGCCCGCGGCCACCGCGCCCACCCACGCCCCCACCACCAGCAGACACGCGAACAGTTCCACCAGCACGCTCGTGCCCACCGCCCGCATCACCACCCGCGTCGCCGCCCAGGCCTCGCCGTGCCCGCCCAGCCGGAGCCGCTCGCAGAGGTAGATGCCGCCCACGAAGCCCGGGACCGCCCCCACCACCGGGACCAGTACGAAGCCCAGTACCGCACCCGCGCCCGCGAAGGCCGCCGTCCGGGGGGTGGCCGGGAGGCCGCGGGTACGCCGGGGCGGCAGCTGCCACTTCACCACCTGGACCACCAGCAGCAGGGCCGTCGCCGCGACCAGCAGCGACCACGCCGGCGTCGACCGCTCGTGCAGCCCCCACCACAGCAGCCCCGCCCACACCAGCCAGGTCCCCGGCACGCCGGGAACCAGTACCCCGACCAGCCCGAGCAGCAGCACCAGACCCACCAGGAGCAGCTGCGGCACGTCCACCCGCTCAGCGTGCCCGACCGGTGGCTACCGGGCCACCCAGCCGCGTTCGTACGCGTGCCAGCCCAGCTGCAGCCGGGTCGTCACCCCCGACAGCTCCATCAGGCCCTTGACCCGCCGCTGCACCGTCCGCAGGCCCAGCTCCAGGTGCTTGGCCACGCTCGCGTCCGTCATGCCCGCCAGCAGCAGCGACAGGATCTCCAGGTCCGTGGCGTCCGGGACGCCCCCCGACTCCTCCGCCGACCCGGCCGCGCCCAGCCGCAGCGGAACCGACTCCCGCCACACCGCCTCGAACAGGCCCGTCAGCGACTCCAGCAGCCCGGACGCGTGCACCACCAGCGCCGCCGGCTGCGCGCCGTGCGCCGTCAGCAGGACCATGGCCAGGGTCCGGTCCGCGATCACCAGCTGCGTCGGGACCTCCGACGTCACCCGGACCTGCTCGCCCCGGGCCAGCGCCGAGGAGGCCTCCCGGATCCCGCTCGGCAGGGTCAGCACCTCCCGCTCGATCACCACCCGGTGATCGACGCCGCGCACCGGGGCCCGGTCCTCCGCCTCGTTGTCGGTGCCCGTCACCACCTGCGGGCGGCCGCTGACCAGGGCGCACACCTCTTTCTGCGCGCCCAGCCGCAGCTGGTGGAAGCGGTGCGCCACCGCGCTCGCGCCCTGCACCACCTCCACGAGGTCGTGCACCGCCGGTTCGGCCGCCTCCGCCCGGTACTCCTCCGCCAGCAGCGCCGCCGCCAGTTCCGCCTGCTCCAGCTCGTGCCGCTGCCGGGTCAGCAGGGCCCCGAGCGCGACACCCGGTGGAGCCGCCACCCAGCGCCCCGGCCGGGCCGAGGACTGCGCCGCCAGCCCGTGCCGCTCCAGGTGGCGCAGGGTCCGTTCGGTCTGCGGCACCGGCAGGGTCAGCCGGTGCGCCAGGTCGGGGACCTCGGCCGCGCCCAGCGCCACCAGGGCGCGGTACGCGGACTCCTGGCCCTCGTCCAGGCCTATGGCACCCAGCAACCCGTCCACCACCTTTCGACACAACACCGCCTGGCGGGAAGCGGCCACGGCGCGAACCCGCCGCCGACATCATCGCCGTACCCCCCGCCCCTCTGCCAAGGTTGCGCCGCCGCAGCACCAACATCCGTCGGCCGGCCGTCATTTGGGCGGCATCTTTGCCGTGCAATGCAGCAGTTGGCCGTAATTCACCCGGGGAGAGCGATGCGCCCGATATCGCGCACGGCGATCGGCGCGGCTGCAGCGGCCGTCCTCGCGGAGAGTGGAACCGGCCGGGGCGAAGGGTGCGACGGTCACCCTGGCGGTCGCGCGGATGTGCGACGTCCGATGATCCGTGCGACCTGGACTCTTTTCGTGCATTCGGCGTTTTCCGTCCCCACCGGCAGCCGAGAATGAGGGCATGAGTCAGCAGGGCGCGGACGACTGGTGGCAGAAGCTCTACGAGGATCCGGACGCGGGGCCGGCACCCGACCCGGGGGACACCCTCGACAACCGCTTCCGGTCGGCGGCGGGCGTGACGGGTGACCCGGCCGGGCCGCTGCCGACCCCGCGCCCGGAGCCGACCGCCGGGCCCCCGCCGACGACCCCGGTCCCACCCCCGCGCCCGTCCCCCGAAGCGTCTGCGCCCCCGGCTCCGGCCGTGCCGCCCCGCGAGTGGCCCGCCCCACCGCCGGCACCGCCGTCCACCGGGGCAGGTTCTGCACCGCCCGGCGAGCGGCACCTCCCACCGGCTCCGCCGTCCGCGCCGCCCAACGCGGGAGCGGCTGCGCCGCCCGGCGAGCGGTACGCGCCGCCGTCGGCGCCGGGTGCTGGGCCCGGCGAGCGGTACGCCCCACCGTCGGCACCGGGTGCTGGACCCGGCGAACGTTCCGTCCCACCGGCTCCGCCGGACGACCAGGCCGCGTCGGCGGCTTCGGCGTTGCGGCTCGACCCCGGCCGGCCGGGTGGGCCGTCGGCTGCGGACGGGGGCTCGGCAGGTGCCGGGTACTGGTCCCCGCTGCCGGCTTCCGGGCAGCCAGCCGGGGAGCGGTTCGGGCCGGCGCCCGATTCGGCGCCGCCCTGGCACGGGGCGCAGCCGCGTGATCCGCGGACCGGCGGTGCCACCGGTTACGTCCTCGGGGGCGTCGACGTGCCGCCCGCCCGGCGGGCGCAGGCCCCACGCCCGGAGGACCGCACCGAGGAGGTGCCCCAGCCCGCCCCCGCCCCCGCCCCCGCCGCGCCGCAACCGCGGCCCGAAGTGCACCACCTCGGCGACCGCGCGCCCACCTACGCCGCCGAACCGGGCCCGCTCCCGCCCGCCGACCCGGCCGCCCTCGACGCGCTGGTCCCGGACACCGTCCTGGAGGGAGCCCGTTACGGCGGCTACACCCTCCGCGCCGCCTCCCTGCGCGGCGACTCCGCCCGCTACCGCGGGGAGAACCGCCGGGACTTCCTGCTCACCGCCCGCTTCGGCACCGGCGACGACGCCCTGGTCCTCGTCGCCCTCGCCGGCGGCGACCGGGCCGCCCCCGGTGCCGCCGAAGCCGCCGCCGACCTGTGCCGCACGGTCGCCGCGGCCGTCGGCCGGAGCCAGGGCCGGCTGGCCGACGACATCAGGGCCGGGCGCCGCGATGCCCTGCGCTCCGGCCTCCAGCGGCTCACCGACCGCGGCTACGGACGCCTGCGGGCCCGTGCCGCCGAGCTGGGGCTCGCTGAGGAGCAGTACACGGCCGGGCTGCGCGGGCTGCTGCTGCCGGTGGACCCGGAATGCCGCACCCGGGTGTCCTTCGGCGCCGGCGCGGGCGGACTCTTCCGGCTCCGTTCGGGCCAATGGCACGACCTGGAATCCCCCGGAGCCGCCGGGACCCCCGGAGCCGCCGGGACCCCCGGGCCCGCGGCGCAGCCCGACGCCGACACCGCCGGACCGGCCGGCACCGCCGACACGGCCGGCGAGCCCGGGAGCGCCTTCCGGTTCCGGGCCTCCGTGGCCAGGCCCGGGGACACCCTGCTCCTGTGCTCGGGCGGCCTCGCGGAGCCGATGCGGGAGGAGGCCGCCCTCCAGGCCGAGCTCGCCGCCCGCTGGTCCGAGCCGGAGCCGCCCGGCCTCGCCGCCTTCCTCGCTGACACCCAGCTCCGCCTCAAGGGGTACGCCGACGACCGTACGGCCGCCGCGGTCTGGGAGGCGTAACCGGCGCGGGCATGGCCGGCCGGGCGGCAGCGGCACGGCCGGGGCGCACGCCTGGGTGACGAAGTGCGCCGGCCGGGTCAGGGCTCCCGTCGGGACCGGGATACGCGCAAGGCGTGCCGGGACCGTGAGGGTGCGGTACACGCGCGGGAGCGCCCCGCGGCGCGTGGCTGCGGGGCGTCCAGGTGGTGTCAGTCGACCATCTGCCCGTCGCCCGTGCCACCCTTGCAGGTGTTGGTCGCCCAGTCGACCGTTCCGCCGCCCTTCTCGCACTCACCCGGGGTGAGGCTTCCGGCGACAGTGGCGGTGGGGGCAGCGGTGGCGGTGGCGGCACCGGCGAGGCCGAGTCCGGCGAGGGCTGCCGTGGCGATGACGGCGGCGAGAGTTCGTCGAATGCGCATGTGGTTTCCCTTTCACGGATTGTCTCGGTTGGGCATGCCACTACTCAGCTTGATCTTCACCCGTTCGGGTGGCGCGCTGGATTACTCCATTCGAGTGACGCCCGCCCATCCGCCCATCCACCCACCTGCCTGCCTGCTTGCGAGGCCCGGAGGGCCGTGCTCGCCCTGAAGGTGCGGTCGTGACGACGTACACGCACACGGTGGAGAACCACACGCCGATCCATCCCGGGTGCATGGCCTCGGTCCTCGACGAACCAGCCGGCATGGAGCCGGTGCTCACGGTCGGCACGGGCATGTGCAATGTGGGGGCGGCGCGCTATCTTTCCCCGAACGGCAAGCGGCGCATCATCGGCTCCTTCAGCCACGGCTCGATGGCCAACGCCCTCCCGCAGACCATCGGCGCACAGTTCACCGATCGCGGCCGTCAAGTGGTGTCGATGTCCGGCGATGGCGGTTTCTCCCTGCTGATGGGAGATTTCCTCACACTGGTGCAGTACGACCTCCCCGTCAAAGTGGTCCTCTTCAACAACTCGTCCCTCGGCATGGTCGAGTGGGAGATGCCGGTTTCCGGCCTTCCTTCCTGCGGGACGGAGAACAAGAACCCGGACTTCGCCGCGACCGCCCGCGCGGCGGGTGCGCACGGGGTCCGTGTGGACAAGCCCAGGCAGCTCAGCGGGGCTTTGCAGGACGCTTTCCGGCATCGCGGACCCGCTCTGGTGGATGTGGTGACCGCCCCCAGCGCCCTGTCGGTTCCTCCGAAGACCAGCGCCGAAACGGTGACCGGATTCGCACGGTCCGCCAGCAAGATCGTGCTCGACGGAGGGGTGGGGCGGATGATCCGGATGGCTCGATCCAACCTCCGCAACGTGCCCCGTACGTAAGCCCGCAGGAGTGCGGATCCACCCCGGGGGCATGCATCCCGTAGACCTGTTCGAGAGCGACGGACACGGGAGGGACACCGCCGTGCGGGTGGGGGCGAAGACGGGGAAGCTGTGGAGGAGAGGCGCGCCGGTACCGCGCGAGCCGTCCGGCGTCGAGGACGGGGCAGCGGCGGAGACGCTGCGCATCAGCCGGAGCGTGCGCCGCGCGGACCTGAAGGCGGTGGGCGAGGTCCGCCGGGCCCTCAGGGAGATGATGCGCCACCGGTGCAGGACCGAGGCCACCGACGTGGCCGAACTGCTGATCACGGAGCTCGTCACGAACGCTCTCGTCCACACCGACCGCGGCGCGGAGGTGTCCGTCAGCCTCACGGCCGCACGGTTACGGGTGGAGGTCAGGGACCATACGGCACGCCGTCCCCGGCCGTACGTACCGACCGCCGACGACGGTACGCACGGCCGGGGACTCGTGCTGGTGGAGGCGCTGGCCGACGACTGGGGCGTGGACGCGCTCGCCCTGGGCGGCGGCAAGGTGGTGTGGTTCGAGCTGGACGGCCGCCGCGACGGCCCCGCCCCGGCTCCGGCCCAGGCCCCGTACGCCGCAGGGCCCGCCTGAACGGGCGGGCCCTGCGGGGTGTCCCCTGGTCCGGACCTGTCAGCCGAACTGCTGCTCCAGGTCCTTGAGTTTGCGCTCCAGCGAGTCCAGCCGGGGAATGGTCTGGGTGTCGTCCTCGGCGGTGAGGTCCACCGTCCGGGTGCCGGTCACGTCAGTGAATTCGGTGTGGCCCACGGCCTGCAGGGAGGGCCGGCGGCGTAGCGGCAGCTGTCCCGCTTCCGGTATGGCCGGCTCCGCGCCGACCGGCGCGGAGCCAGCTCCCTGCGTCAGCTCCGGGAGTTCGACCTGACGGCCGCGAGACCGTCCGAACGCCCGGTTCTGCCGGCCCAGCGCCTTGATGCGCGCCCGGTCGAGCCGGTTCTGGTCGCGCCTGCGGTGCCGGTCCTGCTCCCTCTGCTTCTTGTCCTCACGCACCTCGTCCACGGCCTCGTCGAGGGTGCGGACCCCCTCCAGCAGCATGAGGGACCATGCGCCGAAGGTCTCCCGGGGCGCCCGCAGCCAGCGGACCATCCGGATCTGCGGCAGCGGCCTCGGGATGAGGCCCTGTTCGCGCAGGGCCGCCCGGCGGGTCTGCTTGAGGGCGCGGTCGAAGAGGACGGCGGCCGAGAGCGACATACCCGCGAAGAACTGCGGAGCGCCGTCATGGCCCAGACCGCGCGGGGCGTGCACCCAGTTGAACCAGGCGGCCGCTCCCGCGAACAGCCAGACCAGCATGCGCGACCCGAGGGCCGCGTCGCCGTGGCTGGCCTCGCGGACGGCGAGCACCGAGCAGAACATGGCGGCGCCGTCGAGGCCGAAGGGCACCAGGTACTCCCAGCCTCCGGAGAGGTTGAGGTTCTGCCGGCCGAAGCCGACCAGCCCGTGGAAGGAGAGCGCGGCGGCCACCGCCGCGCAGCAGAAGAGCAGGACGTACGAGGCCGTCCCGTAGACGGCCTCCTTGCGCCGCCGCCGCTCCTCGCTGCGTTCCCAGCTGTCGTCGGCCGCGGCCTTCTCGCTCTCGCGCTTGCCCCGTGCCAGTACCGCAACCGCCGCAAGTACGCCCAGGATCAGCAGGCTGCCGGGCAGCAGCCAGTCCAGCGATATGTCGGTCAGTCTCATGCGGATGTCCCTTGCCTCGCGTATGCGGCTGTGCGGCTTTCCGGGCGCCATAGTGGCGCAGCCGGTGCGCCGTGCACGCGGGTTTCGGGGCAAGTGGACGCCATCGGGGTGCGGGCCCCGCCGGATAGGGTGTTGTATCTCGAACTGGTGCCCGTGTGGCCAGAGTTGCGTTCGAATACCGCCACCTCCAGGGGTGGCTTAGAGTCGGCCGCCGGGAACGGTCCGCAGGTCGGTGTCCGCGTGCGGGCGTTCCTGCCGGGGGGTCAGGCGGCTTCCGCCGTGAGGCGGGTGATGCGGTCCGCGTCGCAGGTGCGGGGGCAGGTCACGCAGGTGTCCTCCGGGCGGATCGTGTAGAAGAAGCAGCAGCTGGCCCGGTCGCGGGTGGGCAGTTCGCGGCCGTCGGGGCCGGAGAGGGTGCGGAAGCCGGCACCGCCGGTGTACGGGGCCGTCGAGCCCGGCAGCAGGGCCTCCAGTTCGGCCATCGTCCGGTGCTCCTCGCCGAGCAGGTGGCCGACGTACCAGAGGCTCTCGACGACCTCGTCGGTCACCATGCCCCACAGGGCGCGGCGGCCGCGCCGCATGCGCGGGGCGAAACCTTCCAGCACGGGTTCGAGGTGCTGGGCCACCGCAGCCCGCACCTCTGCGCGCAGCGCCTCCTCGTCGGGCACGACGTGGGCCCCGGGGAGGCCGGCCGCCGGATCGTCCGGCAGGCAGGCGAAGCTCTCGACGTGGACGGCCATCCGGCCGAGGGTCCGGTGGAAGGCGACCTCGGCGACGGGGAGCCGGGGGACCCGCCGGTGGAGGAACCACGGGAGCGTGATCAGCAGGCAGGCGGGCCACGCGTACCGGTGGAGCCCGAAGCTCGCGATCACATCGGGCCGCGCCTGGGTGCCGTAATCCCTCAGGACCTGGGCGTTGTCCCAGGCGAGGAAGGCGTCGAGGGCGGCCCCGCCGGCCGCCAGCTCGTCCGCGCCCACCCACCCCGCGCCGCGGGGGGAGGGTTCGTGCGCGGCTCGCTCGACGACCCGCAGCCCGCCGTACACGTCGGCCAGCCGGGCGTACGCATCCGCCACCGCGGAGCCGGGCGGGGCGGGGGCGAGCGCCGGGAGGGTCGAGACGGCCATGACGGACCACCGATCGCACGATCGTTAACAGGTTAGCCTTACCTTACTCGATTTCGGTCGATCCGCACCCACCGCGCGCGCGACGCGTCACCTATTCTCGGGACAGGTCGCGACCCGGAGGAGGACCGAGTGCACGAAACGGCCCACGCCCGGGTACCGGAACAAAAGCGGAAGGTACTGCGCCATTCGGTGCGCGGGCAGATCCTCGACGCCCTGCGCGCGGCCCTGGTCGACGGCGAGCTCGTACCCGGGGAGATCTACTCCGGCCCGGCGCTGGGGGAGCGCTTCGGGGTCTCCGCGACCCCCGTGCGCGAGGCGATGCAGCAGCTGGCCGTCGAGGGCGCGGTGGAATGCCTCCCCAACCGGGGCTTCCGCGTCCTGTCACGCACCCCGCGGGAGCTCGCCGAGCTGGCCGAGGTCCGCGCCCTGCTCGAAGTCCCCGTCATGCTGCGACTGGCCCGCACCGTGCCCGGAGCCTCCTGGCAGGCCCTGCGCCCGGCCGCGGCCGCCACTGCCGAGGCGGCCGCCGCGGGTGACCTGCCGGGCTACGCGGAGGCCGACCGGGCCTTCCACCGGGCGGTGCTGCGGCTGGCCGGCAACGACCAGCTGGTCCAGGTGGCGGAGGAACTCCACCGCCGCGCCCAGTGGCCGCTGCCGGGCGCTGCGCGGGTCCGCCGGGCCGATCTCGTCGCCGACGCGGCGGAGCACTCGGCGCTGCTGGAAGCCCTGATCGCGCGGGACCTCCCGGTGGTCGAGGCCCTGGTCCGCGAACACTTCGCCGGCTCCGGGGGCTGACCCCTCCGGTGTCGGGGGAACCGGGCTCCGCCCGGACCCTGTCCTCAAGCGCCGGACGGGCTGAGGTGCCGGGGCTCCGCCCCGGACCCCGCGCATCAAACGCCGGCGAGGCTGGGTTGGCGAGCCCCGTGCATCAAACGCCGGCGAGGGTGGGGGCCGGGCCGGGCTTCGAGGTTCGGGGCGTGTGTGGGCGGGGTCAGGCTGCGGGGGTGGGGGCCGGGGTGGCGTGGAGTTGGTCCGCCAGCCAGGTCGGGATGCCGCCCAGGAGGTGGAACAGGCGGCGGGCCTCCGCGCGGAGGCGGGCGGCTTCCGGTTCCGGCTCGGCTTCGGCCAGGGCCGCCAGCGCCGGGGCCGTGCCGATCAGGAACCCCAGGTCCTCCCGGATCCGCAGCGACTCCGCGAAGCCCTTGCGGGCCTCGGCGACCTCGCCGTCCCGCAGGGCCAGCGCCGCCAGGTGCCGCCAGGTGAAGGACAGCAGCAGGGTGTCGCCGTGCGCCTCCGCGCCCGCGTGGGCGCGGTGGTACGCGGGGCGCGCCGACTGCGGGGCGTCCGCCAGGTGCTCGGCCACCAGGCCCCTGCGGAAGTCCAGCAGCGGACGGGTCCGGGAGCCCGGGGACAGCAGGGCCGCGGCCCGGCCCAGCGCGGAGCGGGCCTCGTCGGCCCGGTCGCGTACGCCCAGTACGGTCGCGGCGTAGGCCAGCTGGCCCCGTTCGCACGCCGCCGCGCCCCGGTCGTCGTCGTCCTGGGCGACCGCCTCGGCGACGCGCAGCGCGTCCTCGGCCTCGGCCCAGCCCTGGCCGGTGAACAGACACCGTTCGACCAGCAGCGCGGTCCGCTGCACCGCGGCGGTGGCCTGACCGGCCCTGCCGACGTGGGGCGTCAGCAGGGCCGCCGCGTCGGTCCAACAGCCGCGCGAGCGCAGCCGCCATATCGCCCGCTGGAGGGGGTCGTCTCCCCCGGTGGAACCGGCACCCGACATGGCGGTATCCGCCACATTGCCCTCCCCGAAGCAATCAAGCAGCACATGGTTGAGCCCTGGGGCGAAATGAGAGCACGGATCGGCGGCTCCGGCCAAGGGGTCGGGTGAACTCTTTCACAAAGTCCGGACGGATCATCAGCGCCGCCGGTCACGCCGTGGCAGGTGGTGCCAGGGATCTCCTCAGCTCATGCGCAGTGCGAGGAAGAAATCGAGCTTGTCCTCCAGCCGGGACAGGTCCCGTGCCGTCAACTGCTCGATTCGCCCGACCCGGTAGCGCAGGGTGTTGACGTGCAGGTGCAGCCGGGTCGCGCAGCGGGTCCAGGAGCCGTCACAGTCCAGGAACGCCTCCAGGGTCGGGATGAGCTCCGCCCGGTGGCGCCGGTCGTAGTCCCGCAGCGGGTCCAGCAGCCGGGCGGTGAAGGCGCGGCGCACGTCGTCCGGGACGAACGGCAGCAGCAGCACGTGCGAGGCCAGCTCGTGGTGGCCCGCCGCGCAGACCCGGCCCGGGCGGGCCGCCGCGACGCGCCGGGCGTGCCGGGCCTCCTCCAGCGCCCCGCGCAGCCCCTCGGCGGAGTGCACGGCCGCGCTGACGCCGAGCGTGAGCCGGCCGTCGTCGGCCAGGCCGGCCGCCAGCGGATCCCGTACGGTCGCCAGCAGTTCGTCGGCGTGCAGGGCCGAGTCGGGGCCCTTGTCTTCCCCGGCGTCCCCGGACAGCGAGGGCAGCGGGACCAGCGCGATGGCCTCGTCACCCGTATGGGCCACGGCGATCCGGTCGGACGGCTCCGGTCCCGAGACCGACGGGTCGACGAGGATCTCCTCCAGCAGCGACTGGGCCACCGGGCCGCCGGGGATGTCCCCGTTCTCCCAGTCCACCCGGGCCACCACGACCTGCCAGTGCGGGGCGGCGCCCAGTCCGGGCAGCAGGACCGGGGCCGCCACCCGCAGACGGGCCGCGATCTCGGCGGGCGGGGCGCCCGTCTGGACCAGTTCCAGGACCTCCTGCGCGAGGCGGCGGCGCACGGTGCGGGCCGCGTCGCGCCGGTCGCGCTCCACGGCGATCAGCTGGGTGACGCCCTGGAGCAGGTCCAGGCGCTCGGCGGGCCAGTCGCCGGCGTCCGCCTCGACGGCGAGCAGCCAGTCGGACAGCACGGTCTCGCGCATGTCGCGGGCGGCGGCCGGGCCGCCCGCACCGCGACCGTGTCCCCTGATCGGGAAGAGCGAGTAGGTAATACCCTGGATGGAGATCCGGTGCGGTCCTCTGCGGCCCGTCCGGACCGCCGCGAGGTGCTCGCTCGCCAGCGCTGCGCAGATGCCCGGCGCCAGCGGCTCTCCTGCCCCGGCGATCTGCCGGCCGGTGGGGGACAGCACCCAGGCCCGGAGGTCGAGGTCGGTGGTGAGCAGATCCAGCACCACGTCGGGGCCGCCCCCCGCCGGACCCGATGTCATCAGGCGGCGGTGCCGGTCCACGACGGCCGCCAGGTCCCCGGCGCGCTCGCCCGAGACCTGCCGCACGACGTATTCGGTGATCGTGGCGAATGCAACGTCCTCGTTCACCGCGAACAGCGGCAGCCGGTTGCGCACACAGGCCGACACGAGATCGTCGGGGATGTCGCCCAGCTCCGCCTCGCCCGCGGCGAGCCCCGCGACGCCGGCGCTCGCGAGGATTCGTACGAACGGCTCGGAGTCGGCTGAATTTCGCCTCCATGCCAGGCCAGTGAGGACGAGTTCGCCTCCGGACAGGTACCGGCTGGGATCACGCAGGTCGGTCGTCATGACCCCGCGGACCGTACGGTCGAGTTCGTCCCCGCCGCCGAGCAGCCGCAGCCCCAGCGCCTCGGTCTCCAGCAGTGCGCGCAGCCGCATGATGTCGCCGCCGATCTGTCTCGAATGTTGCCGTTGGAAATCGGGCAGGTCGTCGCATCCTGCCTTTCATACGAATCTACAAGACGAGGGAGGCCGTCAGCCAACTCCTTCATGGTTTCGGTGACTGCACCCGAGGGACGGGCGGCTTGTGTACTGAGTCCACACCGCGTTAACAGCACGTGAACGACCAGTCGAGGGCCCTTTGGCCTCCTGGCTTGAAGTGAACGACACGATGAAGAAGAAGAGAGCCGCACATGGACTTCCTTCGCCCCGCCAGCTGGGAGGAGGCGCTCGCCGCTAAGGCCGAGTACCCCACAGCTGTGCCGATTGCGGGTGGCACCGACATCATGGTCGAGATCAACTTCGACCACCGCCGTCCGGATTACCTCCTTGACCTGGGCCGCATCGAGCTGCTGCGGGAGTGGGAGGTAGGCGAGGAGGTCACCAAGCTCGGCGCCTCCGTCCCGTACACCCAGATCATGGAGAACCTGCGCGCCACGCTGCCGGGTCTCGCGCTCGCCTCGCACACGGTGGCGTCCCCGCAGATCCGCAACCGCGGCGGTGTCGGCGGCAACCTCGGCTGCGCCTCGCCCGCCGGTGACTCCCACCCCGCCCTGCTGGCCGCCGGCTGCGAGGTCGAGGTGGAGTCCGTACGCGGCTCGCGCATGATCCCGATCGACGAGTTCTACACCGGTGTGAAGCGCAACGCGCTGGCCGCCGACGAGCTGATCAAGTCGGTCCACATCAAGAACGCCACCGGCCCCCAGCAGTACTCGAAGGTCGGCACCCGCAACGCGATGGTCATCGCGGTGTGCGGTTTCGGCCTCGCCCTGCACCCCGACACCCGCACCGTGCGTACGGGTATCGGTTCGGCCGCCCCGACCCCGGTCCGGGCCAAGGCCGCCGAGGAGTTCCTGAACGCCGCGCTCGAAGAGGGCGGCTTCTGGGACAACGGCAAGGTCATCACCCCGTCGATCGCCAAGCAGTTCGGTGAGCTCGCCTCCGCCGCCTGCAACCCGATCGACGACGTCCGTGGCACGGCGAAGTACCGCCGTCACGCGGTTGGCATCCTCGCTCGCCGCCAGCTCGTCTGGACCTGGGAGCAGTACCGCGGCACGAACGGCCGCTCGCTTGAAGGGGCTGCGTAATCATGCGCGTCAATTTCACCGTCAACGGTCGTCCGCAGGAAGCCGACGACGTCTGGGAGGGCGAGTCCCTTCTCTACGTGCTGCGTGAGCGCCTGGGGCTGCCCGGCTCCAAGAACGCGTGCGAGCAGGGCGAGTGCGGTTCCTGCACGGTCCGTCTCGACGGCGTGCCGGTCTGTTCCTGTCTGGTGGCCGCCGGTCAGGTCGAGGGCCGTGACGTGGTGACCGTCGAGGGTCTGGCCGACTTCGCCAAGCAGCGCGAGGAGCACGGCCACGGCTGCGGCAGCGGCGCGTGCGGCGGCGGCGGCAAGGGCGTGTCCACGGACGAGGCCAAGCAGTGGTCCGCCCAGGGCACCGACTCGCAGACCGGTGAGGGAGTCGAGCTCTCCGGCATCCAGCAGGCGTTCATCGACGCGGGCGCGGTCCAGTGCGGTTTCTGCACCCCGGGTCTGCTCGTGCAGGCCGACGCTCTCCTGGAGCAGAACGCCGACCCGTCCGACCAGGACATCCGTGAGGCCCTGTCCGGCAACCTCTGCCGCTGCACGGGCTACGAGAAGATCCTCGACGCGGTCCGCCTCGCGGCCGCCCGTCAGGGAGAGGCGGTCTGATCATGGCTCAGAACACCCGCACCGTGGGTACGCCGACGAATGTCACCCAGAAGCACAACAAGGGCGGCATCGGCGAGTCCACGCTCCGCCCGGACGGCACCCTCAAGGTCACCGGTGAGTTCGCTTACTCCTCGGACATGTGGCACGAGGACATGCTGTGGGGCCAGACCCTGCGGTCCACCGTCGCCCACGCCGAGATCGTCTCCATCGACATCTCCGAGGCGCTGGCCATGCCGGGCGTCTACTCGGTCCTGACGTACGACGACCTGCCGGCCGAGATGAAGAACTACGGCCTGGAGATCCAGGACACCCCGGTCCTCGCCAACGGCCGGGTACGCCACCACGGTGAGCCGGTCGCCCTCGTGGCCGCCGACCACCCGGAGACCGCCCGCCGCGCGGCCGCCAAGATCAAGATCGACTACCGGGAGCTGCCGCTCGTCACGGACGAGGCCTCCGCCCTCGCCGCCGACGCGCCGCTGATCCACCCGGGCCGCGACGACCACCACTCCGGTCACGTCCCGCACCCGAACATCGTGCACCGCCAGCCGATCATCCGCGGCAACGTGGAGGAGGCCCGCAAGCGCGCCGACGTGATCGTCGAGGGCGAGTACACCTTCGGCATGCAGGACCAGGCCTTCCTCGGCCCGGAGTCCGGTCTCGCCGTGCCGTCCGAGGACGGCGGTGTCGACCTCTACGTCGCCACGCAGTGGCTGCACTCGGACCTCAAGCAGATCGCCCCCGTCCTCGGCCTGCCCGAGGAGAAGGTCCGCATGACGCTCTCCGGCGTCGGCGGTGCCTTCGGCGGCCGCGAGGACATCTCGATGCAGATCCACGCCTGCCTGCTGGCCCTCGCGACCAACAAGCCGGTCAAGATCGTCTACAACCGGTTCGAGTCCTTCTTCGGCCACGTGCACCGCCACCCGGCGAAGCTCTGGTACGAGCACGGCGCCACCAAGGACGGCAAGATCACGCACATGAAGTGCAGGATCGTGCTCGACGGCGGTGCCTACGCCTCGGCCTCCCCGGCCGTCGTCGGCAACGCGTCCTCCCTCTCCGTCGGCCCGTACGTCGTCGACGACGTCGACATCGAGGCGATCGCGCTCTACACGAACAACCCGCCCTGCGGCGCGATGCGCGGCTTCGGCGCCGTCCAGGCCTGCTTCGCGTACGAGGCCCAGATGGACAAGCTCGCGGCGAAGCTGGGCATGGACCCGGTCGAGTTCCGCCAGCTGAACGCCATGGAGATGGGCACGATCATGCCCACCGGCCAGGTCGTGGACTCCCCGGCGCCGGTCGCCGAGCTGCTGCGCCGGGTCAAGGCCCGCCCGCTGCCGCCGGAGCGCCAGTGGGAGACGGCCGGCGAGGGCGCGGACGTCCGCGCGCTGCCGGGCGGTCTGTCGAACACCACCCACGGCGAGGGCGTCGTCCGCGGCGTCGGCTACGCGGTCGGCATCAAGAACGTCGGCTTCTCCGAGGGCTTCGACGACTACTCCACCGCCCGGGTGCGCCTGGAGGTCATCAACGGCGAGCCCGTCGCGATGGTCCACACGGCCATGGCGGAGGTCGGCCAGGGCGGTGTCACCGTCCACGCGCAGATCGCCCGTACCGAGCTGGGTGTCACGCAGGTGACCATCCACCCGGCGGACACGCAGGTCGGCTCCGCCGGTTCCACGTCCGCCTCGCGGCAGACGTACATGACCGGTGGCGCCGTGAAGAACACCTGTGAGGCCGTGCGCGAGGCGCTGCTGGAGATGGGCCGCCGCAAGAACGGCTCCTACCACCCGGCCTGGGCCCACGCCGAGCTCCTCCTGGAGGGCGGCAAGATCGTCACCGACGGCGGCGAGGTCCTCGCGGACATCGCCGACATCCTGGAGAACGAGGCGATCGACCTCGAACTCGAGTTCCGTCACCGTCCGACGGCCGCCTTCGACCTGAAGACCGGCCAGGGCGACGGCCACGTCCAGTACACCTTCGCCGCGCACCGCGCGGTCGTCGAGGTGGACACCGAGCTCGGCCTGGTCAAGGTCGTCGAGCTGGCGACCGCCCAGGATGTGGGCAAGGCCCTCAACATGCTCTCCGTGGTCGGCCAGATCCAGGGTGGTACCACCCAGGGTCTCGGCGTGGCGGTCATGGAGGAGATCATCGTGGACCCGAAGACCGCGAAGGTGCGCAACCCCTCCTTCACGGACTACCTGATCCCGACCATCCTCGACACCCCGACCATCCCGGTCGACGTCCTGGAGCTCGCCGACCCGAACGCCCCTTACGGGCTCCGCGGTCTGGGCGAGGCCCCGACCCTGTCGTCCACCCCGGCCGTCCTCGCGGCGATCCGGCAGGCGACCGGGCTGGAGCTCAACAAGACCCCGATCCGTCCGGAAGCCCTCACCGGGACCCTCTAGGACGGACCCGGTCCGGGGGCCGCGAGGCCCCCGGACCCCTTCGGACTCTCCGGGCGGTGTGACTCGGGAACGTCACACTTCACTGCCGCACCGCCCGGAGTACATACGAAGCACCGCACCGCTCGCGGTCCCTTCAGCCGGCAGTACCCCTGCGAAAACCCCCATGTAGTACCAGCGGTCACCCCGCACTACCCGCAGTACACGCAGTGCACCTTCGCGTCGCCTCGGGCCGTCACCCCGGGTCGTGCAGCCAAACGCAGCATCCCAAATCCCGCAATCTCCAATCCCCAAGCGGGTGCCCCTTTGAACCTTGGGAGTTAGGCACCATGACCCAGTCGTCAGTGGAGTCCAAGACCACCGCGGAGGAAGCCGGAGACGGCTCCCGCAATCCCGCCGGGCGCTCTTGGCTCGACCGCTACTTTCATATAACCCACAGAGGATCCAACGTCGGCAACGAGGTTCGTGGCGGTATCACGACCTTCATGGCCATGGCGTACATCCTCCTGCTCAACCCCCTGCTCCTCTCGGGCAAGGACGTCGCCGGAACCACGATGGACGGTTCCGCGATCATCACCGCCACGGCTTTCGCCGCCGCCGTGACGACGCTTCTCATGGGCTTCGTCGGCAAGGTTCCGCTGGCGCTGGCCGCCGGACTCTCCGTGTCCGGTGTCCTCGCCTCGCAGGTGGCCCCTCAGATGACCTGGCCGCAGGCCATGGGCATGTGTGTGCTCTACGGTGTCGTGATCTGTCTCCTGGTCGTCACCGGCCTCCGAGAGATGATCATGAACGCGATCCCGCTCGCGCTCAAGCACGCCATCACCATGGGCATCGGCCTCTTCGTCGCCCTGATCGGCTTCGTGAAGGCGGGCTTCGTCGGCAACGGCGGGGAGTTCATGCCCCCCGTCCAGCTCGGCGCGACCGGTGAGCTGTCCGGCTGGCCCGTCCTGCTCTTCGCGATCACCCTGATCGCCATTTTCATGCTCCAGGCCCGCAGGGTGCCCGGCGCGATCCTGATCGGCATCGTCGGCGGTACCGTCCTGGCCGCGATCCTCAACGCCATCGTGGACATCGACCCGAAGGCCTGGAAGAACGGCCCGCCGGAGCTGGACGGCTCCGCGGTCTCGATGCCGGACTTCTCGCTCTTCGGCGACGTCTCCTTCGGCGGCTGGGGCGACGTCGGCTACATGACCGTCGGCATGATCGTCTTCACCCTCGTGCTCGCCGGCTTCTTCGACGCGATGGCCACCATCATCGGCGTCGGCACCGAGGCCAAGCTCGCCGACGACAAGGGCCGCATGCCGGGTCTGTCCAAGGCCCTGTTCATCGACGGCGCCGGTGGCGCCATCGGTGGCGTCACGGGTGGTTCCGGCCAGACCGTCTTCGTCGAGTCCGCCACCGGCGTCGGTGAGGGTGCCCGCACGGGTCTCGCCTCCGTCGTCACCGGCCTGTTCTTCGCCGCCTGCCTCTTCTTCACCCCGATCACGCAGATCGTCCCGGGTGAGGTCGCCTCCGCGGCCCTGGTCGTCATCGGCGCGATGATGATGCAGAACGCCCGCCACGTGGACTGGGCGGACACCTCCACCTCGATCCCGGTCTTCCTGACCGTTGTGATCATGCCGTTCACCTACTCGATCACCGCCGGTGTCGCCGCGGGCGTCATCTCCTACGTCGCCATCAAGATCGCTCAGGGCAAGGCCCGTGAGATCGGCGGCTTCATGTGGGCGCTGACCGGAATCTTCCTGGTCTTCTTCGCGCTCCACCCGATCGAGGGCTGGCTCGGGGTCGGCTGACCCCCGTAGTACCGGCCGGGCACCGCGGTGGTGCCGGTCACCCGCAGTAAGACCCGCACCCTCCACCTGTCCCATACTGGAAACCGAATCCTCCGAGGAGGCCGCACATGCTGGACATCGCCGAAGAGCTGAACCGGTGGGTCGAGCAGGGACGTGACTTCGCCGTCGCCACGGTCGTGGCGGTGGGCGGCAGCGCACCCCGGCAGCCCGGTGCCGCGCTCGCCGTCGACAGCGAGGGCACGGCCATCGGATCGGTCTCCGGCGGATGCGTGGAGGGTGCGGTGTACGAGCTGTGCCGGCAGGCGCTGGAGGACGGCCGGACCGTCACGGAGCGCTTCGGCTACAGCGACGACGACGCCTTCGCGGTGGGCCTGACCTGCGGCGGGATCATCGACATCCTCGTCACCCCGGTCCCCGTCGGCTCCGCCGCACGCGCGGTGTTCGAGGCCGCGCTGGCCGCCGCCTCCCGGGGCGAGGCCGCCGCGCTGGCCCGGATCGCCGAGGGGCCGGACGAGCTGATGGGCCGCGCCGTGCTGGTCCGTACGGAGGGGCCCTACGCGGGTGGCCTCGGCGGACACCCGGAGCTGGACCGCACCGTCGCCGAGGAGGCCCGCGCCATGCTGGACGCCGGCCGGACCGGCGTGCTGGAGATCGGCGCCGACGGCAGGCTCTGCGGAGAACCGCTGAAGGTGCTGGTCGAGTCCAGCGTCCCGCCGCCGCGGATGATCGTCTTCGGGGCCATCGACTTCGCCTCCGCGCTGGTGCGGATCGGCACATTCCTCGGCTACCGGGTCACCGTCTGCGACGCGCGGCCCGTCTTCGCGACGAAGAACCGTTTCCCCGAGGCCGACGAGATCGTCGTGGACTGGCCGCACCGCTACCTGGAGGCGCAGTCCTCGGAGGGCTCGGTGGACGGCCGGACCGTCCTGTGTGTGCTCACCCACGACGCCAAGTTCGACGTCCCGCTCCTGGAGCTGGCCCTCCGGCTGCCCGTCGCCTACGTCGGGGCCATGGGCTCCCGCCGTACCCACGAGGACCGCAACAAGCGGCTGCGCGACGTCGGCGTCACCGAGCTCGAACTGGCGCGGCTGCGCTCCCCGATCGGCCTGGACCTCGGCGCCCGCTCCCCGGAGGAGACCGCGCTGTCCATCGCCGCGGAGATCGTCGCGAACCGCCGCGGCGGCAGCGGCGCGGCCCTCACCGGCGCGCACATCCCGATCCACCCGGACGTCGCGACCACGGTGATCGACAGGATCGGATCCGTCGCTTGAAGGAGTGACGGCGAAAGGTGAGGAAAGGGCGCGCCCCGTGGGGGTTGCGCCCTTCTGGTGTTCCCCCTATCTTACCCGCCGGTAATCGGAGGATCACCCTCTCCAGCCCTTCCTCACAACGGAGTTGAGCGGATGTTGCGTACCGTGCGAACCCTGGGCGTGCTGGCTGCGGCCGCCCTGCTGACCGCCTTCACGCCGGCTCCGGCCCCGGCCGCGCCCGCCGCCTCCGCCGCGCCGGCCGGCGGGCTGCGCGAGGTGCTTTTCGTGGGGAACAACTGGGAGGGGACGGCCGACGTCCTCGCCTCCACCGGCGACCTCGCCAAGGTCGGCCGGATCGACGTGATCCCCGACAAGGCGGAGCGGCTCCGCGAGATCTACCTCAACCCCGTCAAGCTCGCCTTCTTCCTCGGTATCCGGGAGAGCGCGGGCGAGGGTCACGACCAGTTCGCCGACGACATGTTCACCACCCCGGACGGCTCCGCGGTCGTCGTCTCCCGTCCCAGCTTCGCCGACGTCGTCTCCATCGACCTGGCCTCCGGGCGGATCAACTGGCGTTTCCCGGTCTCCGGTTACCGATCCGACCACATGGCGGTCTCCCCGGACGGGACCCGCATCGCCGTCTCGGCCTCCACCTCCAACACCGTGCACGTCCTGGATATCGCCACCGGGCGCCAGACCGGCTCCTTCCGCACCGGTGACAAGCCGCACGAGAACACCTTCACCCGTGACGGCCGCTACCTGTGGAACAGCTCCATCGGCGAGGTGAACACGGCCCTCGACGCGCCCTGGCTGGACTGGACGAAGGGCGACCGGAAGATCACCGTCGTCGACACGCAGACCTTCCGCACGGTCCGCGTGATCGACATGCGGGAGCGGCTGGACGCCTTCGGCCGCAGGGACCTGTCCGACTCCGTGCGCCCGGTGTCCTTCAGCCCCGACGAGTCGAAGCTCTACTTCCAGGTGTCCTTCTTCGGCGGCTTCCTGGAGTACGACGTGGCCACCGACCGGATCACCCGCCTCAAGGACCTCCCCGCCAACCCGGCCACCAGCACCGACCGGACCAGCTGGGTCAACGACTCCCGCCACCACGGCATGTCGATGAGTCCCGACGGGGCGAAGCTCTGCATCGCGGGCACCATGGACGACTACGCGACCGTCGTGGACCGCGCCACCCTCACCGAGGGGCCGCTCGTGGCCGCTGCCAAGCCGTACTGGGCCACGGTCTCCGGCGACGGGACGGCCTGCGTGATCTCCGAGAGCGGCACCGACCGGGTGACGGCCATCGACTTCGCCACCGGTGCCAAGCGGGTGTCCGTGCCCGTCGGCGACCACCCCCAGCGCATCCGCCTCGGCCATGTCCCGGCCTCCTGGACCGGTCCGGCCGGCCGGTAGGAAGGTGCGGAAACCGGCCGAACCTGCTGATCAAGCCAATATGGTGTGACTGGTCCCCGATGACCGATTAGTCTCGCGATCATGGTGGACATCCGTGAGGTACCCGAGGCCGACATCGACCGCGCCCTGGAGCTCGCCTACCTGGTCTTCCATGACCGGCCCGAGAAGGAGGCGCGCGAGCGGCACCACGCGCTGCTCGCGCGCTGCGACCGGATCGGCGCCTACGACGGCGACACCCTGGTCGGCTTCATGGCCGCGCACGACTTCCGGCTCTCGGTGCCCGGGACGGACCTGCCCTGCCCCGGGCTCACCTTCGTCTGCGTCGCGCCCACGCACCGGCGCCGCGGCGTGCTCACCGCTCTGATGGCACGGATGATGCGCCGCGCCGCCGACTCCGGCCGCCCCATCGCCGCCCTCTGGGCCTCCGAGGCCGCCATCTACGGACGCTTCGGCTACGGCGCCGCCACCACCGGCGCCACCGTCGAGATCGACTCCACCCGGCCGCTGGCCCTGCGCATCGACCCCGACCGGCGGCCGCTGCGGCTCGTCGACCCCGAGGACGCCGTCGACGTCATCGGCCCCTTCCACGAGGCCGCCCGCGCGGGCCGCCCCGGCCGCCCCAGCCGCAGCCCCGAGCGCTGGCGCGAGGAGTGGCTCACCGAACAGGACGAGGAGGACGAGGAGCTGAGCCCGCCCCGGATCATCGTCCTGGGCGACCCGGGCGAGCCCGTCGCCGGGTACGTGATCTACCGCACCAAGCCGGAGGACGACGGCGCGGCCGCCCGCACCCCGGGCCTGGTCCGCGTCGCCGAGCTGGAGGCGGACACCCCGGCGGTCGCCGCCGCCCTCTGGGAGTACGTGGCCGCCCTCGACCTCACCGGCAAGGTCTCCGCCTGGGGCCGCCCGGCCGACGACCCGCTGCTGCACTTCGCCGCCGACCGGGACCAGGTGCGGGTCACCGCCCAGTTCCCGGCGCTCTGGCTGCGCCTGGTCGACGTACGCGCGGCGCTGACCGCGCGGTCCTGGGCCGCGCCGGTGGAACTGGTGCTGGAGGTCCACGACGCCCGGCTCCCCGACAATGCCGGGCGCTTCCGCCTCAAGGCGGGCCCGCACGGGGCGACGTACGACCATGCCGACGGCGCCGCCGACCTCGCCCTCGACGTCCGCGAGCTGGCCGCCTGCTACCTCGGCGGGACCCGGGTCGCCGACCTCGTCGCGGCCGGGCTGGTCCAGGAGCACACGCCCGGGGCGGCGGACGCCCTGGACGCCGCCCTGCACACGCCCGTACTGCCGCACACGGGCGACGAGTTCTAGCCCGCGTCAGGCGGGGGTGGGGGTGGGGGCGGGGCCGGTCCGCCCCCACCGCCCGGTTCACGCGGGCAGGGAGAGCCTGGCGGCCGCCATCGCGAAACCGGGTCCGTGGACCGCGGCGGCCAGCCCGCCGTCCGGCCGGTGCAGATCCTCGGGCCGGTAACGACGGCACTGCGCATGCCAGTTGAGGACACCGGCGTGCCAGTCCCGCAGCTCCTGCACGTACGTGTCCAGGGCGGTCCGCGCCTCGGCCCCGAGCTTGAAGTCGTCGTAGAGCAGCGGCAGCTGGTTCGCCACGATGTGCTCGAACTCCTCGGTGCGCTGTGTCATCAACGAGTGGCAGATGTGCAGCGCCTCCGGGTAGCCGATGTCGAAGAAGTTCCGCGTGACCAGGATGTGGTTGTGGACCTCGCCCTCGAACTCCACCTCCTTCTGGTAGGAGTAGACGTCGTTGATCAGGCAGGCCGCGTCGGCGACCGCGTTCTCCAGTGAGCGGATGGTCCCCGAGGCGTAGATCTCCTCGGGAATGCCCCGCCCCCGGTGCCCGAGCCGGCACAGGTACATGGTGAGCCGGCTGCCGAAGGTGCGCCGTCGCATCTCCGCGTAGTCCACCGGGTCCGGGATGCGGTGGTGGACCGCGTTGTCCACCTCCCAGAGCCAGCTCTCCAGCATCTCCACCACCGTCGCCCGGAACTCGGAGCGCTGCTCCGACGGCATGGCGGCGCTGGTACGCACCCACAGGTCGGCGAGGCCGCGCTCCATCGCGGTGGCCGGCTGCGGCTGCGGCTGCGGCTGCGGCTGCGCGGCCTGGTCGACGGGCATCATGGCGATCAGCCGGGCCGTGGCCGCCTTGGCCCCCGCCAGGTCCTTGGCCCCCGCGAAGACCACCGGGTAGTAGTCGTCGGCGTAGGTGCCCCAGGTCAGCCAGCAGGCGTTGAGTGCGAGCTCGTCGGGTGTGGCGTCCGGGTCGATTCCGGCCGAGCAGAGCGCGAAGTCGTAGCCGCGCAGCTTCTCCTCGGTCCAGATCACGGAACCGGGATCACCCGGCTGCGGCTCCAGCAGGCCCGTCCGGCGCGCCCACGCCACCGACTCCTCGCGGGCGTGGGCCAGATGGGGGCTCAGGGACAGCCGGTGCGGCATGTAGATCTCGGGGATCACGGAGGGCCCGGTGCGCTCGTAGGGGACGTGGGTGAAGGAGCGGCGGCGCAGCTCCATCGAACGCCGGTTGAAAACGGACCGCAGGTCGAGGGCGCTGGTGCCCGGCCCGGTCGGCATGAAGGGCAGGGTGATCGGGGCGGTCGCCCGGGCCTCCTTGTTCATGTAGCGGCTGGAGACCATGTGCCATTCGTGGCCGCCGGACTGCCAGTCCTGAAGCCCCTTGGTGTAGGCGAGGACGGCCGCGATCTCGGCCGGATCCAGTGCTGAGTCGACGAAGAGCTGCGGGAGTTCGGCCAGGGCGGTCTGCTCGAACTGCTGGAGGCGGGAGGTCAGCAGGTCGCCCGCGACCTCCGCCGCCTCCTGGGTGGTGCAGCCGAGGAACGTCTCCAGGACCAGCACGGCGTTGGAGAGCTCGCCCTCGTCGGTGACCTCCCGCTCGTAGGAGAAGAGGTCGTTCCTGATGTGGACGGCGTCCGAGAAGGCGTCCCGCAGTACGCCCAGCGGGCGCGCGTGCGCGACGCGCGCCGGGACCTCGGCGGCGACGTACTCGACCAGACCGGCCGACCAGGGGGCGCCACCCACCTTGCGGCGCATCTCGATGTATTCGAGGGGGTTGGCCACCCGCCCGATGCCGATGTTGGCCAGCTCCCACATCGATTCGTCGAGGAGGTTCTTCGTGGACAAGGAGAACCGTTCCCGCCAGTCGGCGGACATCGACGGCACGGTGCGCCGCCACAGATCGGCGAGACCCGCCTCCACGGGGTTGGTGGGCTCGGGGAAGCCGTCGGCCAGATCCATCGGCATGAAGGCGGCCAGCCGGTCGAGGTACGCCTTGGCGCCGGTGCGGTCCTGCGAGCGCTTGAAGGTCTCCAGGAAGTGGTCGTCGAAGAAGAACACCCACACGTACCAGTCGGTGACCAGCGACAGCGCCTCGGCGTCACAGTCGGGGTGGGTGTAGGAGCAGAGCAGCGCGTAGTCGTGGCTGTCGAGATCGCTCTCCTCCCAGACGCCGGAACCCTCCAGCATCGCGAAGTCGCGCGCCCACTGCTTGGTGTGGGCCCTCGCCACCTCCAGGTGGGGGTTGAGTCGCGCCGGATACGGCACATAGAAGTCCGGCAGTCGGAACGGCTGCGTCACGGTGAGGTGGGCCCTTCGTCCAAAGGTGCGGGGGCCGGTGGCCCGGCCCCCGCAAGAGATCAGCAGCGCTCTACCCGTGCTGTCCGCGGGCCAAGGCGGAGTTCACCGCATCAGGTGACGGGGGAGTCATTGGGCGACGCGCCGGCCTGCCGGGGGATAGGGGAGGCTCCGGAACGCGACCCGGACGGCGACGGGGATGAGGACGGAGAGGGGGACGGGGACGGGGACGGGGAGGGAGGGGGAGGGGGAGAGGGGGAGGGGGAGGGGGAGGGCTGCCGGTCGAACTGCTCGGCCTGCATCCGGAACATCGACGCGTACCGGCCGCCGAGTGCCAACAGCTCCTCATGGCCGCCCTGTTCGACGAGCCGTCCCTCGTGGAGCACGTAGATGACGTCGGCGAACCGCACGCCGGACATCCGGTGCGTGACGAGGACCACGGCGCGCTGCGGCCCCACGAGCCCCCGGATGCTGTCGAAGGCGGCGATCTCCGCCTCCGGGTCCAGCGCCGAGGTCGGCTCGTCCACGACGATGACGCGGGCGTCCCGGAAGCGCGTCCGGGCCAGCCCGAACTTCTGCCACTGGCCCCCGGACAGCTCCGAAGCTCCCCTGAACACCCGTGCCAGCAGCGTCTCGTAGCCGCCCGGCAGCTTCTCGACGATGCGGTCGGCACCCGCGTACCGGGCCGCCGCGACCACGTCCGCCGCCTGCTCCACCGCCTCCTCGGCCCCCTCCGTCCCGGGCCGCCCGATGGCGATGTTGGTACGGGCCGTCACCGGCCAGCGCTCGAAGTCCTGGGTGAGGAGCGCGACCCGGTCGAAGACCTGCTCCCGGTCGGCGTCCCGCACCTCGACCCCGTCCCAGGTCAGAGACCCGGAGTCGGGCAGGTGCAGGCCTGCGAGCAGTTTGACGAGGGCCTCTCCGGATTCGTCCGCCAGACCCAGACCTACGACCGCGACGGCGGCACCGTCATCGCCGACGAGGTCTCCACCCCCTGGACCCGCGACAAGCCCACCGCCACCCGCGCCCAGTCGGGCGGCATGCCCGCCATCACCGCGCGCGTGATGAACACCGGCAAGGTCACCAGCCGCGCCAAACTCGCCGACGGTACCTCCTGGCGCGTCAGCGAACGCACCTCCACCTACGACGACACCGCCTTTTCAAGGCCGGTCCAGGTCGACGACAAGAGCGACCTGTCCCGCCCCGACCAGCGCCTGTGCACCGCCTTCACGTACGCTGCCGGGCCGGGCAGCGCACTGACGGAGCTCGCTTCCCGCACCCTGGTTCTCAAGGGTGCCGGCGGGTGCGCGCAGACGCCCACGGCTGCGAACACGGTCGGTGACACCCGCGCCTACTTCGACAGCAAGCCCCTCGGCCAGGCGGCCGCGACCGCCGACCAGACCGGCACCGAGGTCCTGGAGAAGTACGACGCCGCGGGCCAGCCGGTCTACCGGCTGAACATCACCTCTACCTACGACGTCTACGGCCGCCTGTCGACCAGCACCAACAAGCTCCGCAAGGACGCCACCCACCCCGACGGCGCCGTCACCAAGACCGAGTACAAGTCCCTTCCCAACGCGCTGCCATACGAGGTCACCCACACCAACCCCCTCGGCTGGAAGACCACCACCACCCTCGACACCGGCCGCGCGCTGCCGATGAAGACCACCGACGAGAACGGTCACGTCGCCGAACGCGGCTACGACGCCCTCGGCCGGGTCACCGCTGTCTGGCAGCCGGGCCAGGACCGGACGACCGATCCGCCGGTCCGCAAATTCTCGTACGCCATGAAGGGCACGAAGGCGCCGACGACTGTTCTGAGCCAGACGCTCATGGCCAACAAGCAGACGTACATCAACAGCTACACCATCTACGACGGCCTCGGCCGCGTTCGCCAGACCCAGGCCCACACACCCTCCGGGGCGGGTGGTCGGATGATCACCGACGCTCTCTTCGACTCCCACGGCCGACAGGTCAAGACGAGCGCCCCCTACTACAACGACGAGAAGGAACCTTCGGGCGCGCTCTTCCTGCCCAACGGCGGTGTGAACCCCGACAGCCAGATTCCGGCGCAGACCGTCTCGGTCTTCGACGGCCTCGGCCGTGCCACCGCCTCCGTCTTCCAGTCCTACGGCGTCGAGCAGTGGCGCTCGAAGACCGAGTACCCGGGAGCCGACGAGGTCCGCTCGATTCCTCCCGCAGGCGGCTATGCCACGACGCGCATCTCCAACGGCACCACCTCGCTCCTGCGCCAGTACAAGAGCAACACCCCGACCGGTGCTTACGACGAGACGCTCTACGAGGTCAACAGCCAGGGCCAGGAGCTGCGGCGCAAGGACTCCGCGGGCAACGAGTGGACGTTCGAGTACGACCTCCTCGGCCGTACGGTGAAGACGACCGACCCCGACTCGGGAATCACCACCACGGCCTACGACGACGCCAACAACCTCGTCACCGTCACCGATGCCCGCGGCAAGAGCGCCACCACGGTCGGCGATCTCCTGGGCCGCACGGTCGCGACGTACGAGGGCAAGGCCGTCGACCCGGCCAAGCAGGTCGGCGCCTTCACCTACGACACCCTGCCCAAGGCCCTCGGCAAGCCGGCGACCAGCACCCGCTACGTGGGCGGTGAGTCCGGCACCGCCTACAAGACCGAGGTCACCGGCTATGACAGCGGATACCGGCCCCTCGGCACCAAGGTCACCATTCCCGCGGCCGAGAAGCAGCTGGCGGGCACGTACGAAACCAAGAACACCTACGACAAGCACGGTCAGCTCAGGGCCACGGACCTGCCCGCCATCGCGGCCGCCGGCCTGGACTCGGAGAGGCTCGCCTTCGGTATCGACGACGTCGGTAAGCTGTCGTCGATCGCCGGCACCATCGGGGACGTCCTTACTCCCTACGTCGTGGACGTCCTCAACGACCCGCACGGCCGGGCCATCCGTACCACGGTCGGTGAGACCGGCATGCAGGTCGTCTCCACCGTCGACTATGACCAGGCCACAGGCCGGCCCGTCCGGTCCACCCTGGACAAGCAGACAGCGGCCACGGCCAGCGTCGATGTCCTCGACTACACCTACAACCGGGTCGGGCAGCTGACCTCCATCAGTAACACGCAGGATGGGGCAGCCCGGGACCTGCAGTGCTTCACCCACGACTACCTGGGCCGCCTGACTCAGGCGTGGACCGACAGCGGTACCACGACGACGGCGCCGCAGCCCAGCGTCCGCGGCATCGGCGGCTGCACCAACAGCACCGCACCCGCGGTCGACGGCACGGGCAAGCCGAGCGTGGGCGGACCGGCCCCGTACTGGCAGCAGTACGAGTACGACAAGATCGGCAACCGCACCAAGCTGGTCAGGAAGGACGTCACCGGCAACCCGGCCAAGGACACGACGGTCACCCAGACCTTCGGCACCGGCCCCAACACCCCGTCCTCGGACCCGAAGACCGGCGGCGGCACCGGCGGCCCGCACGCCCTGATGAAGTCCACCGAGACCAGCGCCTCCGGCACAAAGGTCACCTCGTACACCTACGACGCGGGCGGAAACACCGCCTCGATCACCAGCACTCCGGGCACCAAGACCCTGACCTGGAACGACCAGGGCAAGCTCGACAAGATCACCGGGACCGGCGAGAGCGCCGGCACCAGCTACGTCTACGACACTGGCGGCAACCAGCTCATCCGCCGCGACCCGGGCAAGACCACCCTCAACCTCGGCACCGACCAGATCACCCTGGACACCGCCACCGGCAAGGTCTCCAACGTCCGCACCTACGGCGCCCCCGGCGGCCTGTCCATCACCCGCACGACGACCGCCGGGAAGTCGACCCTCTCCTACCAGTCGTCGGACCACCACGGGACGAACGGCGTCCAGTTCGACGCCACCGACCTGAATCACATCCGCCGCCCCGCCGATCCCTTCGGCAACGAGCGGGGGACCCAGCCCGCCCCGGGTTCCTGGGCGGGCGACAAGGGCTTCGTCGGCGGCACCAAGGAACAGGCCACCGGCTTCACCCTCCTCGGCGCCCGCGAATACGACCCCACCACCGGCCGGTTCATCAGCCCAGACCCGATCATCGACCCGGGCGACCCGCAGCAGTGGAACGCCTACGCTTACTCCAACAATGACCCCATCAACAAGTCGGACGCGACCGGCTTGAAGGTCTTCTGCGACAACTTCAGCTCCTGCTCCCACAACACCAAGACCGGAACGACCAGCAACGTCAACGCTTCCACGTCGGCCAACGGAGGCAGCGGCTCGGACGGGCCCACGAAGGAGCTGAACAGGGCCAACGGTGAGCTGAACAAGGCCAAGAAGCGCCGTGACGCCCTCAAGCACGCCGTCATCGACCTGGTCATGGACCTCATCGGCTACAACGACGCCCGCGACTGCTTCACCAAGGGCGACGTCATGGCCTGCATCAACACCGCCCTCAACGCCGTCCCCTGGGGCAAGGTGGCCAAGGCCATCAAGATCGGCATTCAAGCCTTCAAGATCTACAAGGAGCTGAACAAGGCCTACGCAGCCGTCGACGCCGCGGAGAGCAAGGTATCCAGGGCGATGGCGGCGGTGACCAAGGCCAAGAAGGCCGAGGACGAAGCAACCGCCGCTGCAGCTCAAGCACGCAAGTCGGCGGACGAGAAAGCATCTACGGATACCGCCAGCGACAGCGCCGGCACGCAGTCCAAGGCGGACAGAGGCGACGCCGACGCCGAATCGGGCGGGGGTGGAGCGGACGCACGCTCCGCCGAGTCCTCATCCGGATCCTCATGCTCCGTCAATGTCAAGACGAACAGCTTCCCCACGGGCACCCGCGTCCGCATGGCCGACGGAACGAGCAAGGCCATCGAGGACGTCAAGGTGGGCGACAAGGTCCTGGCCACGGACCCCCAGAGCGGCGACACCGCACCCAAGACGGTCACCGCGACCATCCTCACCCCGGACGACAAGGAGTTCACCGACCTCACCCTCACCGACGACGCCAACCCCCGCGGCCCGCCGGCCACCCTCACCTCCACCTCCCACCACCCGCACTGGAACGAAACCCGCCGCCAGTGGCTCGACGCCGGCGAATTCCTCCCGGGTGAACAACTCCGCCAGCCCGACGGCACCACCCTCACGGTTCAGAGCACCCGCAACTACCCGTTCGCCGTCACCACGCACAACCTCACGGTCGACGACTTCCACACGTACTATGTGCTGGCAGGGGCCACTCCGGTCCTGGTTCACAACTGTCCTTCTGGAACCCGAGGCCCGCAAGGAAAGTTCAAGCCCGCACTGGTAGTGGATCGCGCTCAGGGAAACTGGGACATGGAGGCGCGGATCTCGGATGCCAGCGCTCTCCGTGACAAAGTCGCTGAAGCGGCGACGGGGGCGGCGAAGGCGCGCACTTTCACGGCAGCAGTGCACAGGAGGACAGGTGATATCGCTGTCAGCTGTTCCGGGAACGGAAGCTGCGCGGAACCGAACATCCTGAATGCGACTGGGTGGGCAGCGAATGATGTGATCTTCACTCGAGCCATGAGAAGGGAGGATATCGGTGACGGTTTGGGGAAGATCCTTCAGGAGAAGGAAATATGTACTGTTTGTCAGGGGAATTATGGACCCGATAACTTTGTCTCGGGCGTCCTGTATGACCCCGCCGGATCTTGGATGTTGGGGGCAGGGTGAGGGTAGCTAGTATCGAGCTGGAGCGCCACGACTGGGCTTCGCTTAGATGTGGATGTGGAAATTCGGGCGCTCATATCCCATCTTCGTTCACCGCTCTCCTCGAGGCTCGCACCGTAGAGGAAACCATCGGGTATACACTCGATGGTCATTTGGAGCGAGAGTCCATGTTGTTCCAGGTGGCCCCTCACGCAACTTTCGTTATTCTCGCAGCCCTGACCGAGGATTTGCCGCCTTTCATCAGGTCTCATTTTATGAACATCCTCTGGTATTTGGTGACAGGGGAATCTCACGCGACAGAGGTGGAAGTAGGTCGTCCAGATCTAGAAATGGAATGCCGATCTGCAGTGGGGGAAGGGATCTGGTCGATCTACAAGGAGGCGGCATCAGGAGACAGTGAGACGGCGCTGGATATCTTGGAATTCACAGATTCAGATTCTGTGCGATTTGAATACTTCCGCTCGGCTGTCGCCGGGAGGTCGAAGGGGAGGCGCAGGCAGCTCTAAGAGCTGCGCAAATTCGAGAAGCCGAGGGAGCGTTGCAACCATTTGCTGGATGACTGAAGAGCTTGCACCGTGTTCAAGTGCATGTGATCGACAGTCACCCCTGAACGGAAGCAAGCAGGCGGTTCGAACGGCTAGAGGAGCCCGCCGGAATTTCTTCCGGCGGGGCCCCTTGGCCGCCGTGACGGCAGTTGCTGACGCTGCGGCAACGGGGCGTACGCGTACCCCCAGGGGCGCTGGTCCAATTGGGCTGGCCGTGACTTTACTTGATCAAGGTGGCCCGCTGACGCGGCCCGCGCGCACTCCGGCCCTTCGGGGCCGCCGCCCGCTCCTGTCTCCCCCCCCGCTTGCCGGCGTCCCGCTGGTCCGGGCGGGCAACAGCCTCCAGCGGGAACTGTTCTGGGGCTCTGCCCCAGGCCCCGGCCCCCTCTGAGGGCGAGGAGGCCGAAAATACGGCTGCGGATTTGTCTTGGCGATGGGTGGTCGGGTCGCGGGAGGGGTCCCTCGCTGGCCGGTCACCGGAGGCGTACCAGGAACCCCCGGGGGCCGCCAAGGCCAAGCGCAAGCGTCACCTGGTGAGCCTAGGCGGCCCCTGGAGAACCCTGGTACGGCGAAGCTGCCCGACCAGCGTGGGACCCCTCCCACTCAGGCCCCGACCCTGCCGGAGCCTGGCCCTGCGCGATGCTGGCTGGCCGCGGGCTCAATACCGCCCGCAGCGTTGAGCTACCGCCCCGGACGGGTATCTGCCGGATAGCTTCGGAGGCCGGTTCGGATTCCGGCGTCGGCGGTGTGCCGGGCCGGATGTTCGTCCTCTCGGACGGAACGGGGCCATACAGCTTCGTGCGTTGTGTGTCCGTCGGCCCGTAGCGGCTCGGAGCCTGACGGCGGCTTCTGAGCGGGAGCGGAGGCTCCCAGGGCCTGGGTGCCGTGATGGTCGGGGGTTTCTCGTAGGGTTCGGGGGTGAATCGAGACAACTCAGCTGAATCCAGTGGCGGTCGTGGCGGCGAGAGCGCCGAGGAGCTGTTGCGGGGGGTGCACGCGCGGCTGTTGCCCGTCGGGTTGGTGACGCCCGAGGTGGCCGGGGGGATGCGGTATGCCCGGGTCGTGGCCGACGAGCTGGTGTTCGCCTACGCCTTCGACGGGCCCACCAGCGTGCGTTCCCTCACCGACGGCGACGTGGAGCGCGTCGGGATCGAGGAGTTGGGGCAGGCGGCGTACGCCAACCTGATGCGGGTGCCCGTCGGGTACGAGGAGATCACCCTGGAGGGGCGGGCCACGCTGCACTCCGTCTTCGGCGACTCGCACTTCGTGGCCTCCAAGGCGCTGTACCTCGGGGAACTCGCGCGGCAGGTCACCGGCAAGTCGCTGCCCTCCGCCGGCGCGCTCGTGGTCGTCCCGACCCGGCACCTGCTGGCCTTCCATCCGATAGCCGACGGCTCGGTGGTGGACGCCCTCAACGACCTGGCCATGTACGCCCTGGGCGCCTACGAGGACGGGCCCGGGAGCCTGTCGCCGCGCGTGTACTGGTGGTACCGGGGCGGCCTGACCTCGCTGACGGTCGTCGACGAGGAGACGCGGACGCTGTCGCTCAAGCCGCCGCAGGAGCTGGTGGCCCTGATGAAGGGGCTGGTCCGGCTCGACGGCGCCGGCCGGATCCTCGCGGGTCGAGACGCCCCCGATCCGGCCGAGCTGACCCGTACGACCATCGAGTCCGTGGCGCGGCTCGCGGAGGATCCGTCGGGGCTCGGTGACGCCTTCGCCTCGGCCCTGGCGCTGGCCCACGTCCGGTGTACCGCCGATCCCGTCGTGTCCGAGCTCGACACGTGGGACGCGTGGGCCACGGCCGTGCGGCTCGGTACCGCGCTGTTCGCCGGCTCCGGGCCGGAGCAGTGGTTTCTGGGTGAGGCGAACACCCTGCGGCTGCCCGCCACGCCCGCGGCCCCGCCCCCGGACGCCCGTGCCTGGCTCGACGCCGTCTACCTCGCGCTCGCCTGCCGCGCGCACGACCAGGTGGCCCGGCTGTGCCGGGTCCCGCTGGAGACGCTGCGGCAGGACGACAGCGTCGACGCCTACGTCCTGCACTGGGCCGACACCCTGCGGACGTACCTTTCCGGCGGCACCGGAGACGCGGTCGTGGAGAAGCTGCTCGCCACCATGCAGGCGTCCCTGCCCGAGATGCTGACGCATTCCCCGGACGAGTTCGTCAACCGCGTCGACTACCAGCCGGTCGCGCTCTTCCACCGCCTCTTCACCGGGGACCACGAGGCCTTCCGCGGGGCGCTCACCGAAGCCCTCGCCGAACACGGCGGCTACTGGGGGGATTCCGGGGTGCCGCGCGCACGGGTGGCGCTCGGTCCGCTCGCCATGGCCTGCCTCGCCCACGACCAGGGCTTCCCGATGGATCCGGAGCGGCTGCCGCACCTGCCCCGGTACCTCGTCGACGGCAAGCGCGTCGAGGACATCTCCTGACACACCGGCGGCGTGCCGCAGCACGAGCTGATTGTCCGATTGAGTTAGGTTTGCCCGTGTATGTGGTGCGTGCCGATGTTCCCGGAGGGACACTCATGGCGATCGATCTGGACAAGGTGCTCGACAAGGCGTGGGCCGACAAGCCGCTGGCCGATGTGCTGGCCGCTCCCGTGGCCGCGCTGAAGGGCGTCAGCGAGAAGGACGGCGAGCTGCTGCACGAGGCGTTCGGCGTCAGGACCGTCGCCGACTTCGGGCAGTTGAAGTACGTACGGTGGGCGCAGGCGCTCGTGGCGCTGAACCAGACCGTCAAGGCGTAGCAGCCCTTCCCTCCGGCGGTGCGCGTACTCGGGGTACGCGGATCCGGCCGGCGAAGGGCGACCGCGAGAAGGCCGTCCCCCCGCACCCGCTGACGGGTGGGGAGGACGGCCTTCGCCGGGTACGGGGGCGGCCGGCGGGCTACTCCGCCTCACCCTCCAGGTTGCCCTCGGTGTCCAGGTAGACCTGGCGCAGGGCTTCCAGGATCCGGGCGTCCGGCTTCTCCCACATACCGCGGGACTCCGCCTCCAGCAGGCGCTCCGCGATGCCGTGCAGGGCCCACGGGTTGGCCTCCTCCAGGAAGGCGCGGTTCACCGGGTCCAGGACGTACGTCTCGGTGAGCTTGTCGTACATCCAGTCCGCGACCACGCCCGTCGTGGCGTCGTAGCCGAAGAGGTAGTCCACCGTCGCCGCGAGCTCGAAGGCGCCCTTGTAGCCGTGGCGGCGCATCGCCTCGATCCACTTCGGGTTCACGACACGGGCCCGGAAGACGCGCGAGGTCTCCTCGACCAGGGTGCGGGTCTTGACCGTCTCCGGCCGGGTGGAGTCGCCGATGTACGCCTCCGGGGCCGTGCCGCGCAGGGCGCGGACCGTGGCCACCATGCCGCCGTGGTACTGGAAGTAGTCGTCCGAGTCCGCGATGTCGTGCTCGCGGGTGTCCGTGTTCTTCGCCGCGACCGTGATCCGCTTGTAGGCCGTCTCCATCTCGTCCCGGGCGGGCCGTCCTTCGAGGCCGCGGCCGTAGGCGTAGCCGCCCCAGACCGTGTAGACCTCCGCCAGGTCGGCGTCCGTACGCCAGTCGCGGGAGTCGATCAGCTGCAGGATGCCCGCCCCGTACGTACCCGGCCGTGAGCCGAAGATACGGGTCGTCGCGCGGCGCTCGTCACCGTGCAGGGCCAGGTCCGCCTGGGCGTGCGCGCGGACGAAGTTCTGGTCGGCGGGCTCCTCCAGCGAGGCCGCGAGCCGGACAGCGTCGTCGAGCAGGCCGATCACGTGCGGGAACGCGTCACGGAAGAAGCCCGAGATGCGCAGCGTCACATCGATGCGCGGCCGGCCCAGCTCCGCGAGCGGGATCGGCTCCAGCCCGGTCACGCGCCGCGAGGCCTCGTCCCACACCGGCCGGATGCCGAGCAGTGCCATGGCCTCGGCCACGTCGTCGCCCGCCGTGCGCATCGCGCTCGTGCCCCACAGCGACAGGCCCACCGAGGCCGGCCACTCGCCGTTGTCGGTGCGGTAGCGGGTGAGCAGGGAGTCGGCCAGGGCCTGGCCCGTCTCCCACGCGAGGCGGGACGGAACGGCCTTGGGGTCGACCGAGTAGAAGTTGCGGCCCGTCGGAAGGACGTTGACCAGGCCGCGCAGCGGGGAGCCCGAGGGGCCCGCCGGGACGAACCGGCCGTCCAGGGCCGCGACCACATGGGCGATCTCGTCCGTCGTGCCGGCCAGCCGCGGGACCACCTCGCGGGCCGCGAAGGACAGGACCGCCGCGACGTCCGCAGGCCGGTCCGCCGCGACCGAGGCGACGGCGTCGGGCGCCCAGCCGGCGTCCTCCATCGCCTGGACCAGGGCGCGGGCCTGCTCCTCGATGTCGTCCGCGGACGTACGGGTGGCCTTGGACTCGTCGAGGCCGAGGGCCTCGCGCAGCCCGGGCAGGGCCGTCGTACCGCCCCAGATCTGGCGGGCGCGCAGGATTGCGAGGACCAGGTTGACCCGCGCCTCACCCGTCGGCGCACCGCCCAGGACGTGCAGACCGTCCCGGATCTGGGCGTCCTTGACCTCGCACAGCCAGCCGTCGACGTGCAGCAGGAAGTCGTCGAAGCCGTCGTCGTCCGGACGCTCCTCCAGCCCCAGGTCGTGGTCGAGCTTCGCCGCCTGGATCAGCGTCCAGATCTGCGCGCGGATGGCCGGCAGCTTCGCCGGGTCCATCGCGGAGATCTGGGCGTACTCGTCCAGGTGCTGCTCCAGGCGCGCGATGTCGCCGTACGACTCCGCGCGCGCCATCGGCGGCACCAGGTGGTCGACCAGGGTGGCGTGGACGCGGCGCTTGGCCTGGGTGCCCTCGCCCGGGTCGTTGACCAGGAACGGGTAGACCAGCGGGAGGTCGCCGAGCGCGGCGTCCGGCGCGCAGGCAGCGGACAGGCCCGCGTTCTTGCCGGGCAGCCACTCCAGGTTGCCGTGCTTGCCCAGGTGGATCATCGCGTCGGCGCCGAAGCCGCCGTCCTCCGCGCGCGCCTGGATCCACCGGTACGCGGCCAGGTAGTGGTGCGACGGCGGCAGATCGGGGTCGTGGTAGATCGCGATCGGGTTCTCGCCGAAGCCGCGCGGCGGCTGGATGAGGATTAGGAGGTTCCCGCGGCGCAGGGCGGCCAGGACGATGTCGCCCTCGGGGTTCGCCGAACGGTCCACGAACATGTTGCCCGGGGCCTCGCCCCAGTGCTCCTCGACGCTGTCGCGCAGCTCGGCCGGGAGCTCGGCGAACCAGCGCTTGTAGTCGGCGGCGGGGATGCGGACCGGGTTGCGGGCCAGCTGCTCCTCGGTGAGCCAGTCCTGGTCGTGGCCGCCGGCCTCGATCAGGGCGCGGATCAGCTCGTCGCCGTCGCCCGAGACCAGGCCGGGGATCTCGGTGACCGGGCCGAAGTCGTAGCCCTCGGCGATGAGGGTGCGCAGCAGTTCCACCGCGCTCGCCGGGGTGTCCAGGCCGACCGCGTTGCCGATGCGGGAGTGCTTGGTCGGGTACGCGGAGAGGACGAGAGCGATCTTCTTGTCACGGCGCTCGATGTGGCGCAGGCGCGCGTGGCGTACGGCGATGCCCGCGACCCGGGCGGCCCGCTCGGGGTCGGCCACGTAGGCGGGCAGACCGTCCTCGTCGAGCTCCTTGAAGGAGAACGGGACGGTGATCAGACGGCCGTCGAACTCGGGCACGGCGACCTGCGTCGCGGCGTCCAGCGGGGAGAGACCCTCGTCGTTCTCCTCCCAGGCGGCGCGGGAGCCGGTCAGGCACAGGGCCTGGAGGATCGGAACGCCGAGCGCGGCGAGCGCGCCCGCGTCCCAGGACTCGTCGTCCCCGCCCGCCGAGGCGGTGGCGGGCTTGGTGCCGCCGGCCGCGAGGACGGTGGTGACGACCGCGTCCGCGGACCCGAGGGCCGCGACGAGTTCCGGCTCCGGCGTGCGCAGGGAGGAGACGTACAGGGGGACCGGCCGGGCGCCCTGGGCCTCGATGGCCTCGCAGAGCGTGTGCACGAAGCCGGTGTTGCCGCTCATCTGGTGGGCGCGGTAGTAGAGCACGGCGACCTCGGGGCCGTCCGTCCGCTGCGTGGTGCGCTCCAGCGGGCCCCAGGTGGGGGCGGCTGCGGGCGGCTCGAATCCGTGGCCGGTGAGCAGGACGGTGTCGGAGAGGAACCGGGCCAGCTGTCCGAGGTTGGCCGGGCCGCCGTGCGCGAGGTAGGCGTGCGCCTCGGCCGCGATGCCGATCGGCACCGTGGAGGCCTCCATCAGCTGGGCGTCCGGAGCCTGTTCGCCGGTCAGGACCACGACCGGGCGGGTCTGGTCGGGGGCCAGCAGCAGGTCCAGGCCGTCCTGCCAGGCGCGCAGGCCGCCGAGGAGGCGTACGACGACCAGGTCGGCCCCGTCGAGGAGGCCGGGGAGGTCGTCGAGGGGAAGGCGGGAGGGGTTCGCGAACCGGTACGGGACGGGGGCGTCCGCCGTGTTCGCTGCGCGGGCGCTGAGCAGATCGGTGTCGGACGTCGACAGCAGCAGGATCATGCGGCGGCAGGCCTTCCTCGGGGTTTCCGCGCCCCGGGCAGTGAGGACAGCGGGAGTTCCTGACTCACCCGGCCGTGTGGCTCTGCCGGGTTCACAGTGGCGGGACCGCGCCGGATTCGCACCGGGCTTCCTCCCATGTCGCCGTCCTCGGCGACGGCGGACCGTATGGGCCGCCGGAAGGTCATCCTAGGTGGCGTTTGCGGTGGTCGGGAGTGGGGGTGGCCGATGGCTCCGCGGGTGGCTCCGCCGACTGGGGCGGGGTCGGTGCGTCGGTGCGGCGCCGTTGCGGGTGGTTCCGGCGGTCGGGCCGGTGGGTGTGTCGGTGCGGCGCCGTTGCGGGGGCTCTGCGGGTGGCTCCGCCGGGTGAGGCGGGTGGGTGTGCGGGTGCGGCATCGTTGCGGGGGCTCTGCCCCCGGGCCCCCGCGCCTCAAACGCCGGCGGGGCTGGAAGTGTGCGGCGGGGCTGGAAGTGTGCGGCGGGGCCGGGAGTGTGCGGCGGGGCCGGGATGGCGCTGGGGGTGCGGTGGGTGACGGAGGGTGGCGGTGGACACAGTTCCGGGGAGGGGAATCGTGGGTATGCTCGCCGCCATGCCCCAGCCCCCCTCCGCCGTATCGCGGGACGAACCCGTCATACGGGACCGCGGTGACGCCTGCCCCGGTGCGCTCAGGCTGCACGCGGCGGACGACGGGTACCTCGCGCGCGTCCGGATCCCCGGCGGCGCGCTGACCGCCGCGCAGGCCGCGCACCTCGCGGCCGCCGCCGACCGGTTCGGCGACGGGCACCTCGAACTCACCTCCCGCGGCAACGTGCAGCTGCGCGGCCTCGCCGAGGGCTGCGGCACCGGACTCGCCGCCGTGCTGGATGCCGCCGGACTGCTGCCCGCGCCGACGCACGAACGCGTACGCAACATCGTGGCCACCCCGACCTCGCAGGACGTCCTGCCCTGGGTGCGCGAGCTGGACCGGCTGCTGTGCGCGAACACCCGCGTCACCGCCCTGTCCGGCCGCTTCCTCTTCGCCCTCGACGACGGCCGCGGCGACGTGGCCGCCCTGGAGCCGGACATCACCGTGCTCGGGCGTTCCGGCGACCGGGCGCTGGTCCGCCTCGGGGCGGCCGCCGGAGCCGTCGCCGTCGCCGGCGAGGACGCCCCGCTGGCCGCGCTGCTCGCCGCCGAGTACTTCCTCGACGCCGTGGACGCGGCCGGTACCCGCGCCTGGCGCGTGGCCGAACTGCCCGCCGGACACGCCCTGGACGACGCGGAGTTCGCGGCCCGGCTGGCCGCCGCCGGCATCGGCGCCGTCCGCGAGGCCGAGGTGGACTGGCCGTACGCCGCACCGCCCCGGCCGTGGGGACGCGGCCCGGGTCCGCGCGGCGACCTGTGCGTCCTGCCCCCGCTGGGCCGGATGACCACCGGCCAGTGGCGGACCCTGGCGGAGGTCGCCCGGCACGGCGACGGGCTGCGGATCACCCCCTGGCGTACCGTCGTCCTCCCCGACGCCCCCCTCCGCGGGCCGGTCGACGGGCCCGCCCTGCTGGAGGAAGCGGGCCTGGTCGTCGCCGCCGACAGTCCCTGGCAGTCCGTCACCGCCTGTACCGGGCGCCCCGGTTGTGCGAAATCCCTGGCGGACGTACGCGCCGACGCGCGCGCCCTCGTGGAACGGGCGCGGGGGCCGCTGCCCGTGCACTGGTCCGGCTGCGAGCGCCGGTGCGGCCACCCGCGGGGAACGCATTGGGTCGACGCGCTCGCCACCGCCGACGGATACCGGCTCTCCGTGCACGGGCGGCCCCTGCCGCACCGGCCGGACCTGGCGGCCGCCCTCACCGCCGCCCGCGAGACCACCTCATCACCCCAGAGTCCGAAGCCGCAGTGAAGAAATGAGCGAGTACACCGTGTTCGAGTACGAGAAGGACGGCGCCGCGATCTACCGCCAGTCCTTTGCCACGATCCGCGCCGAGGCGGACCTCTCCGGGCTGCCCGCCTCGGTCGCCCAGGTCGCGGTGCGCATGATTCACGCCTGCGGGATGACCGACCTCCCCCAGGATCTGGGGTACACCCCCGAGGTGGTGCTGCGCGCCCGCGCCGCGCTGGAGGCGGGCGCGCCCATCCTGTGCGACGTCCAGATGGTCGCCAGCGGCGTCACCCGCAAGCGGCTGCCCGCCGACAACGACGTGATCTGCACCCTCTCCGACCCCGCCGTCCCGGAGCTCGCCGCGAAGATGGGCACCACGCGCAGCGCCGCAGCCCTCGAAGTGTGGCGCGACCGCGGCCTGTTGGAGGGCTCCGTGGTCGCGGTCGGCAACGCGCCGACCGCGCTGTTCCGGCTGCTGGAGATGATCGAGGAGGGCGCCCCGCGCCCGGCCGCCGTCATCGGCGTGCCTGTCGGCTTCATCGGCGCCGCCGAGTCCAAGGACGCCCTCGCCGCCCACCCCTGCGGCCTGGACCACCTCGTCGTGCGCGGCCGCCGCGGCGGCAGCGCCATCGCCGCGGCCGCCCTCAACGCCATCGCGAGCGTGGCCGAATGAGCGACGCGCAGCCCAAGGGCCGCCTGTACGGGGTCGGACTCGGCCCCGGCGACCCGAACCTGATGACCCTGCGAGCCGTCGAGGTGATCGGCGAGGCGGACGTCGTCGCCTACCACAGCGCCCGTCACGGCCGGTCCATCGCCCGATCGATCGCCGCGAAGCACCTGCGCGAGAGCCACATCGAGGAGCCGCTGGTCTACCCGGTCACCACCGAGACCACCGACCACCCCGGCGGCTACCAGGGCGCGATGGAGGAGTTCTACGAGGCCGCCGCCGCCCGGCTGGCCGCCCACCTGGACGCCGGCCGGACCGTGGCCGTGCTCGCGGAGGGCGACCCGCTCTTCTACAGCTCGTACATGCACATGCACAAGCGGCTCGCCGGCCGGTACGAGACCGAGGTCGTCCCCGGCGTCACCTCGGTCAGTGCCGCCGCCGCCCGCCTCGGCACCCCCCTCGTGGAGGGCGAGGAGGTCCTGACCATCCTCCCCGGCACGCTGCCCGAGGAGGAACTGACCGCCCGCCTCGCCGCGACCGACTCGGCGGTCGTGATGAAGCTCGGCCGGACCTTCCCCGCCGTGCGCGGCGCGATGGAGAACAGCGGCCGGCTCGCCGAGGCCCGCTATGTCGAACGCGCCACGATGGAGGGCGAACGCACCGGAGTCCTCGCCGACACCGACCCCGACAGCGTGCCGTACTTCGCCGTCGCCGTCGTGCCCAGCCGGATCGGCAACCCGGGCAGCGTGCCGTCCGGCCCCGGCGAGGTCGCCGTCGTCGGCACCGGCCCGGCCGGCCCGCTGTGGCTCACCCCGCAGACCCGGCGCGCCCTCGCGGACGCCGAGGTGCTGGTCGGCTACACGACGTACCTGGACCGGGTGCCCGTCAAGCCGGGTCAGGTCCGGCACGGCTCCGACAACAAGGTGGAGTCGGAGCGCGCCGAGTTCGCCCTCGACCTCGCGCGCCGTGGCAAGCGGGTGGCCGTGGTCTCCGGCGGCGACCCGGGTGTCTTCGCCATGGCCACGGCGGTCCTGGAGGTCGCCGGCCAGCCGGAGTACAAGGACGTGCCCGTACGGGTCCTGCCCGGGGTGACCGCGGCCAACGCGGCGGCCGCCGCGGCCGGCGCCCCGCTCGGCCACGACTACGCCACGATCTCGCTGTCCGACCGGCTCAAGCCCTGGGAGGTCATCGCGGAGCGGCTGCGCGCGGCCGCCGCGGCCGACCTGGTGCTCGCCCTCTACAACCCCGGTTCGCGCAGCCGGACCTGGCAGGTCGCCCAGGCCCGCGAACTGCTGCTGGAACTGCGCTCCCCGCAGACCCCGGTGGTCGTCGCCCGCGACGTGGGCGGCCCCGAGCAGTCGGTGCGGATCGTCACGCTCGGCGAACTGGAGCCGTCCGAGGTCGACATGCGCACGATCCTGCTGATCGGCTCCTCGCAGACGCAGGTCACCGAGCGGCCCGACGGGTCGCGGATCACCTGGACGCCGCGCCGCTACCCGTGACCGGGTAGCCTGACCGCAAGCCGGTCCCGGGGTGCTTTCCTCACCCCGGGCCCGGCCTTTTCACGCCTGCTGCCGCAGCCGGTCGAGTACCGCGGCCACCGAATCCGCCTCCGCCACGCCCTCCGGGACCGGGGGGCGGCGTACGACGAGGACGGGGATGCCCGCCTCGCGGGCGGCCGTCAGCTTGGGGGCGGTGGCCGAGCCGCCGCTGTCCTTCGTCACCAGGACGTCGATCCGGTGCCGGGCCAGCAGCTCCCGCTCGTCCTCCAGGGTGAACGGGCCCCGGTCCAGCAGGACTTCGAGGCGGGCCGGGACCGGCCCCGTCGGCGGGTCCACCGAACGCACCAGGAACCACAGGCCGTCGAGGTCCGCGAAGGTGTGCAGGCCCATCCGGCCGGTGGTCAGGAACACCCGGCCGCCGAGGCCCGGCAGCAGGCCCGCGGCCCCGGCCAGGGAGTCCGCGAAGGTCCACGCGTCACCGGGGCCGGGCTGCCAGCCGGGGCGGCGCAGGGCGAGCAGCGGTACGCCCGAGAGCCGGGACGCCTCCGCCGCGTTGAAGCTCATGCGTTCCGCGAAGGGGTGGGTGGCGTCGACCACGCGGGTGACCCCGTGTGCGCCGATCCAGGCCGCCAGCCCGGCGGGCCCGCCGAAGCCCCCGATCCGGGTCCCGCCCGGCGGCAGCACGGGCGCGGCGACCCGCCCCGCCAGCGAGGTCGTCACCCGGTACGAGGACTCCCGCGCCAGCGCCTCCGCGAGGCGGCGGGCCTCCGTGGTGCCGCCCAGGATCAGGACGTGGTGCGCAGCCGCGTCAGCAGACATGCCGGTCGCGCTCGGGGGAGTACAGGTGGCTGTCGCGGAACTGCTCCGCCCCGAGGGTGCGGCCCACCACGATGACGGCCGTGCGGACCAGGCCCGCCTCCTTCACCTGTCCGGCGATGTCGGCCAGGGTGCCGCGCAGGATCAGCTCGTCGGGACGGCTGGCCATCGCCACCACCGCCACCGGGCACCCGGCCCCGTAGTGCGGCAGCAGTTCGTCGACGACGCGGTCCACGTAGCGGGTGGCCAGGTGCAGGACCAGCAGCGCCCCGCTGCGGCCCAGGGTGGCCAGGTCCTCGCCGGGCGGCATGGGGGTCGCCTGCTGGGCGATCCGGGTGAGGATCACGGTCTGCCCGACGGTGGGCACCGTCAGCTCCCGCTTCAGGGCGGCGGCCGCGGCGGCGAAGGCCGGCACGCCCGGGACGACCTCGTAGGGGATACCGGCCGCGTCCAGCCGGCGCATCTGCTCGGCGACCGCGCTGAAGATCGACGGGTCGCCGGAGTGCAGCCGTGCCACGTCCTGGCCCGCCTCGTGGGCGGTCACGCACTCGGCGACGATCTCGTCCAGGTTCAGCTGCGAGGTGTCCACGAGGCGGGCGTCCGCCGGGCACTCGGCGAGCAGCTCGCGCGGCACCAGGCTGCCCGCGTACAGGCAGACGGGGGCGGCGGCCAGGGTCCGGGCACCGCGCACCGTGATCAGATCGGCGGCGCCGGGGCCCGCACCGATGAAGTACACGGTCATGTCTGATCCTTCTCCTTCGTTGCCGTCCGCTCCGCCGTCCGCGGCGCGGTCGCCGGCTTCGTCACCGACCACTGGGTGACCGCCATGGCCTGCCGCCAGCCGGTGAAGCCGCCCACCGGCACGGCGTGCGCGACGGCCAGTTTCACCAGGTCACCGCCGTGGCGCCGGTGGCGCTCGGCGAGGACCGCCTCCGACTCCAGCGTGACCGTGTTGACCACCAGCCGGCCGCCGGGGGCCAGCGCCGCCCACACCGCGTCGAGCAGGCCCGGTGCGGTCAGCCCGCCGCCGATGAACACCGCGTCGGGGGCCGGGAGCCCGGCGAGCGCCTCCGGCGCCGCCCCGACGACCACACGCAGGCCGGGCACGCCGAGCGCCGCCGCGTTACGGGTGATCCGCGCCGCCCGCTCCGGGACGCGCTCCACGGCCACCGCCCGGCACGAGGGGTGCGTACGCATCCACTCGATGCCGATGGAGCCGGAGCCGCCGCCGATGTCCCACAGCAGCTCGCCGGGGGCCGGGGCGAGCGCGCACAGGGTCGCGGCGCGGACGTGGCGCTTGGTGAGCTGGCCGTCGTGCTCGTAGGCGGCGTCGGGCAGGCCGGGGGTGGCGCCGAGGCGCGGCCCGGCGTGGGCCGGGTCCCGGCGGCAGTCGACGGCCACCACGTTCAGGGGGTCGCCCGGCGCGTGGTCCCAGCCGTCGGCCGTGCCCTCGTACACGTCCTCGCGCTCGGAGCCGAGCTGCTCCAGCACCCGCATCCGGCTCGGGCCGAAGCCGCGTTCACGCAGCAGAGCGGCGATCTCGCCGGGGGAGGAGGCGCCGGCGCTGAGCACGATCACCCGCCGCCCGTCGTGCAGCGCGGCCGTGAGCCGGGCCACCGGGCGGCCCACCACGGTGACCACCTCGGTGTCCTCCACCGGCCAGCCGAGGCGGGCGCAGGCGTAGGAGACGGACGAGGGGTGCGGGTGGACCCGCAGGGACCGCGGTCCGAGCTCCTCGGCGAGGGCGCGGCCGATCCCGTAGAAC
Source organism: Streptomyces yangpuensis (assembly GCF_001005295.1). GTDB lineage: Bacteria > Actinomycetota > Actinomycetes > Streptomycetales > Streptomycetaceae > Streptomyces > Streptomyces yangpuensis. The sequence continues at coordinate 48,843 of NZ_LBMK01000007.1, forward strand.
ATCGGGTCGCCGCTGGCCAGGACCGCGATCCGGCGCCCGGCGTGCTCGGTCATGAGCTTCGGCACGGCCGGCCGCAGCGGGCTCGGCCACGCCACCCGCTGCCCGGGGCACTCGGCGGCCGGCAGCAGGTCCAGCTGGCGGGGCCCGCCGATCAGGACCTCGGCGCGGGACAGCGACGACCGCGCGGCGGCGGTGAGCCCGGCCCACCCGTCGGCGCCGAGGCCGACGACCGTCACGGGTATGGGGGGCGGTGCGGAACTCACTGCGCGGTACCTCGGGGCGGGAAGGGGAAAAGAGGGCGGACCCGCAGCCTACTGGCCTGCGGCTGCCGTATCCGCGCCCACCCGTGTGAGTCCCGAGACACCCCCCGGGTCCCACCCTCGGTGACCCACCCGGTCGGGGGAGCCGCCATGCCGGACCGGAAGGCCGTGAACATCCCCGCCCGGAGCGGCCGGACGCCGCCGTCGTGACCGGAGCCCACCCCGCCCCGGCCGCGCTCCCGCCCGCCCCCGCGACGCTTCCGTCCGCCCCACCGCATGCCTGTCCCGCGCCCGCCCGTGCGAGCAGACTCGAAACCATGGACGACGACGCTACGGACAACCACCCACACCCCGTCACCCGTGACACCGCCGGGCCGGGTCAGGGCCGGGTGGCGCGTTCGTGGAGGGCGCGGATGCCGTCGTCGAAGTGGACGCTGTAGGAGGTCTTGTCGTCGCCGCCGCCGTCGCGGCCGCCGATCACCCCGATCAGGGTGTGACCGTCTGTCAGCACCGGGCCCCCGCTCGTCCCGTTGGGTACGTCCGCGCAGTCCAGCCGCAGCTGCGTCGGGCCGGCCGGGTGGGCGGTGGTACGGCAGTCCAGCGGCTGCTCGGCGGCGTTCGGATAGCCCACGAGCCGTGCGGGCGCGGGCAGCGCGGTGCCGAAGGCGATCGTCTTGGCGCCGGTGACGTCCTCCAGCCGCTGGCCGGGGTACCCGGGCCGGCGCAGCCGGAGGAAGGCGACGTCGTGGTCGGGGTCCTGCCGCGCGGTCCAGCGGGGGTCCACGTCGATCCGGGTGGGCACCCAGACGCCGTACGGTGCGATGCCGTCCCGGTAGCCGGGGGCGAAGGCGAGGTTGGTGCGGAAGCCGCCGCCGTACACACAGTGGGCGGCGGTGGCGATCAGGTCACCGGCGGGGGAGTGGACCACGACGCCCGAGCAGTGGTGGTCGGGGTCGCCGTCGTTGCCGGGGGAGAAGAGCGCGCCGATCGCCGGCTCGGCGGGGGCGGGCCTCGCCACCAGCGGATCGGAGGGCTGCCACCCCCCGGAGCGCCAGTCCACCGCACCGTCCCCGGCGAAGACCTTGCCGTCCGTGGCCGGTTCGGGGTCCTCACGGACGATCCCGTCGAGGACGGCCGACGCCGTACGGTCGGCACGCTCGGGGTCCTGCTGGTAGACGCCCCGCTCCGGATCGCCGTCGGCGCGGGTGGTGACGATGCCGCGCAGCTCCCAGGCGGCGTACCCGGCCCCCGCGAGGACCAGGGCGCACACGAGGCCGACGGCCACGCGGCCCCGTGCCGCGGTCCGTTCCCGCTCCCGTCCCTGAACCCTGCTGGTCATATGGCCCCTTCCGCCCCGCGTACGCGTCCGACTCTCGGTTAAATGGGGGGAGCCCGGCCCGGGTTCCGAGGTCGGGACGTGTCCGTCCTCACAGCCGATCGTACCGGCGTGTGCATGCCATGCGACGGCCTGCGGACACCGTCCGGCCGCCTCCCGCCCGGGACACGCCCCGGCCCTGAAACCGGGTGCGGGAACCGCGCCCGGTTGAAGGCTGACCCTGCGCGTCGTCCGCGACGAACCCGCCCGCATCACCGCCGCGCGCGCCGCCGACGACCCCCACCTGCACCACCTCGACGGGCGCGCCCTGTACGGGGAGGCCGACTTCGCCGAGTTCCCGCTGCCCGACGGCCTCCACCCGGACGCCGCCGGCCACCGCCGCATCGGCGAACGCCCCGCCCGTGCGTTCGGCTCCGCCCGGGCCCGCTGACGCCGAACCGGGCGTTCCCTACCCCCTGCCGAGCGCTCGGCGCTATCGTGCCGGGGCGGAGGGGCGACGGCACGAGGGGGCGGGGCGGCGATGCGATTTCTCTTTGTCCACGGCACGGGAGTACGGCGCGAGCGGCACGACCGGCTCTTCGCCCTGGTCCGCGAACGGCTGACGGCCAGATTCCCCGGCGCCGCCGTCGACTCCTGCTACTGGGGCGACCGCTTCGGCGCCACCCTCGGCGCCGGCGGCCGCTCCGTGCCCGGGCTGAAGCCCGCCGCCGGATCCGCGCCCGACCCCGTCGACGCGGAGACGGCCGAATGGACCCTGCTGCTCGCCGACCCGCTGTGCGAGGTACGGGTCCTCGCCGAGGCCGGCTGGCCCGGCCCGGGCGCCGTCGGCCCCGACGGCGAGGACGGGAGCCCGTACCCGGACGACGACGCCTTCGCGATGCCCGGCGTACAGCCCGCCGGGGCAGGGGTGCTCGCGCTGCTCGCCGGCTTACCGCCCGCGCCGCCCCACCCCGGGGACGAACTCGGCGCCCTGCTGCACGGCACCGGGCTCGCCGCGGACTTCCCCGCCGCCCTGGACACCGCCGCCCGCTCCGCCGAGGCGGCCCGCGCCGCCGAGCGTGCCACCGCCGAACCGCAGGCCCGGGAGCTGGCCACCGCCCTCGCCCGGGCCGTGACCGCCGGCGCGCTCGCCGCCGCCGGAGCCGAGGCCGACTGCACCGGCGCCGAACGCGACCGCCTCGTCGAACTGCTCACTACCCGCCTCGGCGGTGACGCCCGGGTCCCCGGCGCCCGCGCGGCCGCCGTCCTCGGCCGGCTCGCGATGCGGGTCACCACCCAGCCGCTGCTCAACGCCTGGCGCGGCTCCCTCACCGCCGGGGCCACCCCCGCCCTCGGCGACATCCTGCGCTACCAGGCCCGGGGCCACGACCTGCGCGCGTTCCTGCACGCCCGGATCACCGCCGCACCCGGGCCGACCGTACTCATCGGCCACAGTCTCGGCGGGATCGCCCTCGTGGACCTCCTCGCCCTCGCCGCCGCCCGCGGCGAAGCCGTCCCCGGCGCGGAACTGCTCGTCACCGTCGGCTCCCAGGCCGCCTTCCTGCACGAGCTCGGTGCCCTGGCCGCCCTCGAACCCGGCGGGAAACTCCCGTACGGCTTCCCGCGCTGGCTCAACGTCTACGACCGCCAGGACGTGCTGTCCTACCTCGCCGGACCGGTTTTCCCCGGCGACCCCCGCATCACCGACCACGAGATCGGCAGCCGCCAGCCCTTCCCCGCCTGCCACAGCGCCTACTGGAAACAGGACTCCCTCTACGAACGGATCGAACAGGCGGTGGCCGAAGCGGAGATCGGGTGATCCCCACCGGCCTCCTGCCCCCGGCACTCGGCCCGCAGCGCACCTTCGCGCTCGTCGCCGGCGTCGAGCGCTACGACATCAGCCACCGCTGGAACCTGCGCGGCCCGGCCCGCGACGCCCTGCGCTTCGCCCACTGGCTGACCGGCCCCGCCCAGGTGCCGCCCGGCAACCTCAGGCTCCTGCTGTCCCCGCTCGACGCACCCGACGCCCTCGACTGGCCCGACTCCCCGGCCATGACCGCCCTGCGGACCGCGTACCGGCCGGCGACCGAGGAGAACGTGAAGGCGGCCCTCCTCGACGAACTCCCGCAGTGCGACGGCGACCTGCTGTGGATCTTCTGGGCCGGCCACGGCTACCTCGGGCCGCGCCAGGAGCTGATGCTGCCCTGCGCCGACGCCCGCCCCAGCCAGATCCGCCACCTCAACCTCGACTCGGCGCTCCGCTGGTGGCGCACCGACCTCGTCAAACACCGCAGCTTCCCGCTCCAGGCCGCACTCGTGGACTCCTGCCGGGTCGACGCACCCCGCGACGCCCGGTTCAACTTCGGCAGCACCGACTACGGCGGCGGCAACTCGGTCCCCGGACGCCGGCAGTTCCGGCTCTACGCCTCCCGCGAGGGCGAGGCCGCGCAGAACGACGCCGAGCGCGGCGCCGGACGCTTCACCGAGGCCCTCCTCACCGAACTCGGCGGCGCCTCCGTACGGGACAGCGTCAGCGGGCTCCCCGTCGCCGCCCGCAGCATCCACCGCTCCTTCCAGGAACTGCGCGAACGCGGCGAGGGCTGGCAGCTCCCGCAGTTCCTCGTGGACCGCGACTGGGACGCCTGCTCCTTCCTCGACGACGACCCCACCGCTCCGGCGCCGCCCCGGGCCGCCCGCCTCGACCAGCAGGCCTGGGACGGACTCGGCGCGCTCTTCGAGGGCCGCGAACCACCGCGCTGCGCCTACGAGGCCTACGCCTGGGCGTTCAAGGCGACCGGCTGCACCACCCCGGTCGGCGGCGGCCTGCCCGGCGACAGCCTCCTGGACGTGGTCCAGGACCTCGACGAACGCCACGGCGGACGCGGCGGCATGCCCCTGCCCGTGCCCTTCGTACGGTTCCTCGCGGACCGGGCCGCCGCGGCGGGCGACACGGCGTGGGCGGGACGGCTGAAGGACTGGGTCGACACCACCCGCGAGCGGCTCGCCCTGCCGGTGCTGCCCCCGCCGCCGCCCCCGGCGCGCACCACGGTCGTGCACGTCGGGCTGGAGCCGCCCCCCGACGGCGGGCCCGGCTTCCGGGCCCGGATATGGCTGCACGGCGAACGCGCCGAGCACATCTGGGAGTCGCAGGGCCCGCCCGTACGCCTGGACGCGGTACGGGGGGAACTCGTACGGCAGCTCGCCCTCATCGGCGGCGCGGCCCCCGCCGACGGCGCCGAGGCCGGATCCCGGAGCCGGGGCGGCGTCGACCGCATCGAGTTCCACGTCCCGTACGAGCTGCTCGACACCGACTTCGACCAGTGGCCGGTGCCCCGTGGTCCGGCCGGCCGGCACCGCGCCCTCGGCCTGCTCCACCAGGTCGTGGTGCGCTGCCCGCAGGAACGCGCCGACACCCGGGCCGAGTGGCACGGCAGCTGGCGCTGGCTGTGCACCAGGGGAGGCCGGCACCCCGAGGCCGTCCGGGTCGTGGAGGAGGCAGAGGTCACGGACGTGCTGGGGATGGAACTGGCCGAGCGCCCGGCACCCGCCTGCGTCCTGTCGCACACCGCCGCCGCCCCGCACGCAGGGCTGCTGGAAGCCGTACTCGAAGGCGGCGTCCCGGTCGCCGTATGGCGGCGCGGCGGCGGAACACCGCAGCCGCCGCTCCTCGACCTGCTCGCACCGGCCGGGCCCGACGGCCGCCCGGACCCCGGCGCACTGGACGTACTCACCCTGCCCGCGCGTATGCGGGAGGTGCGCCGGGCGGCCGCGGGCGCCGCCGCGGGCGCCGCACGCACCACCCAACAGCCCTCAGGGGAAGACCAGTTGGTGCTCCTGTGGGACGATCCCGACGACATACCGGGCTTCCGGTCCCTGGCCTGACCCCGACCACTGACAGACGGCGACACGACGATGGAGGCAGAGGCAGTGGTGAAGGACTGGTGGCTGTACCACGGGACCGGCCAGGGCACGGACCGGCGGGCCCGCCTCGAAGCCGGATCGCCGCCACCCTGGCGGGACTTCACCGGCACCCCCGACCCCGGGTACGCACCCCCCGGGTGCGAGGGGCCGGCCTGGGAACGCACCCGGCGGCGCGGCGAGGGCTATGTCCCCGACGAACAGGAGAAGGACGTCGTCAACACGGCCCTGCACCTGCGCAGGCCGCTGCTGATCACCGGCAAGCCCGGCGTCGGCAAGTCCACCCTCGCCTACAGCATCGCCTCGGACCTCGGCCTGGGGCCCGTACTGCACTGGCCCATCACCAGCCGCACGGTCCTGCGCGACGGCCTGTACCTGTACGACGCCATCGGCCGGCTCCAGGAGGCCGGGCTGGAGCAACTGCGCAGGCCCGCCGCCCCGGTGGGCCGGGCGACGACGGCCCCGGACACCACGAACACGGACACGGGCACGGCCGCGGTCCTGTCCGCGGCCGGACCCGAGCCCGCCGCCGCGCCCTCGATCTCCCGCTACCTGCGCCTCGGGCCGCTCGGGACCGCCCTGCTGCCGCAGGACCGGCCCCGCGTCCTGCTCGTCGACGAGATCGACAAAAGCGACATCGACCTCCCCGGCGACCTCCTCACCGTCTTCGAGGACGGCGGCTTCGTCATCCCCGAACTGGCCCGCCTCGCCCAGGAGGACCCCACCGTCGCCATCGGCACCGACGACGACCCGGACGCCGCCGTCCGCGTCGCCCAGGGCCGCGTGCAGTGCCGGTACTTCCCCGTCGTCGTCCTCACCAGCAACGGCGAACGCGACTTCCCGCCCGCCTTCCTGCGCCGCTGCGTCCGCCTGCACCTGGAACCGCCCGGCGAGGAGAAACTCGCCCTCATCGTGCGCCGCAGGCTCGGCATCGACGTCGAGGCGGGCGGGGAGTACCAGGAGCTCGTCCGGGACTTCATCGACCGCGCCGGGGACGGCGACCTCGCCACCGACCAGCTCCTCAACGCCATCCAGCTCCGCCTCGCCGGAGCCTGGTCCGCCCCCGGCGACCGCGACCGCTTCCTGAAGACCGTCATGCAGCACCTCACCGGGCCCACGGCGTGATCGAGGAACTGCTCGCCGCCCTCGCCGACGGCGCCCACGACGCGGCGGGCCCGCGTCCCGGCGTCGGCTCGGAGGAGATCGCCGACATTCTGTGGCTGGCCGCCCGCGTGGACGGCGCCGGGCCCCGCGCGCCCGCCGTGACGCCCGGCGACCTCCCGGGCGAGCGGCCACCGGACACCGACCCGTCGGCCCCCGAGGACCCGACGACCGTCGCACGCCCGGCTGACGGGCAGCCGGCCGTCACGCTCTTCCCCGCCTCCGTACCCGACCCGGCCGGGAAACCGGCCGACGACGGCGCCGGCCGCCGCGGCACGGCCCTGCGGCTGCCCCGGGCCGCTTCCCTCGACGACCCGCTCGCCCTGATGCGCGCCCTGCGCCCCGTCGGCCGGCGCTCCATCGGCGGCCCCGGGGAAGAGCTGGACGAGCAGCTCACCGTCGAGCGCAGCATCGAGCGGATGGTGCCGACGCCCGTGCTGCGGCCGGCCGAGACCCGCTGGCTGGACCTGGCGCTCGTCGTGGACACCCACCACTCGATGCTGCTCTGGGCGGACCTCGTGGACGAGCTGCGCCGCGTGCTGACCCGCAGCGGGGTCTTCCGCGACGTACGGACCTGGCGGCTGACGGGCACCGGCGCCGGCGCCACCCCGATGCTCACCCGGGGCCGGTCCGGCGCCCCGCGCAACCCGCTGGAACTGGCCGACCCCGCCGGCCGCAGGCTGATCCTCGTCCTCACCGACACCGTGGCGGGCGGCTGGCGCGAGGCCTCCGTACAGGGCGTGCTCCGGCACTGGTGCACGCACAACGCCGTGGCCGTGCTGAACGTCCTGCCCGAACGGCTCTGGACGCGCGGCGCCGTCCGGCCCGTCCCCTTCGCCGTCCGCGCCGACCGGCCCGCGACCGCCACCCGCTCCTGGCAGCGGGCGGCGACCGCCCGCCGCTCCCGTGCCGGACGCCGGCACGCGGCCGACGTCGTCCCCGTGGTCGGTGTCACCCCGGGCAGCCTGGCCCGGCTGGTGCGGGTGGTCTCCGGCGACGGCCGCTGGCGGCGCCTGGCCTGTCTGCGGCTGGACGCGGAGCCGGGGCAGACGCCCGCCCGCGCGGCCGCCCCGGCGGGCGACGTCGTCCGCAGCGCGCTGGACGTGGTGGAACGGTTCCGTGCGAGCGCCTCCCCGACCGCCCAGCAGCTCGCCGCGCACCTGGCCGCCGTACCGCTGACCCTGCCGGTGATGAACCTGGTGCGGCGCTCCCTGCTGCGGGACTCCGAGCACGGCCACCTCGCGGAGGTCGCCCTCGGCGGGCTGTTCGCGCCCTGGGACCACGAACGGGACCCCGAGGAGGTGGAGTTCCAGTTCCTGCCCGGCGTACGGGAGGCCCTGCTCGGCTCCCAGCTGCGCGGGGACGTGGCCGCCGTCCGGGAACTGGTCCGCCGCCGGGTGTGGGAGTACATGTCCCGCCGCCGGGGCACCGGGCCGGACTTCTCCGCGACCCGCGTCACCGACGGCCACGAGGGCCGCCGCCGGGTGGCCGAGGCGACCCTGCCGTTCGCCACGCAGCCGCCGCGGGACCCGGGCCTCGCCGACCGGGTCGTACGGGTCCGCCACGAGCCCATGCCGGAGCCGCAGGAGGTCGGCGTCCTGCTGACGCCGCGCCTGGTCCTCACCGTCGGCGACGCCCCGCCGGCCTGGAGCACCACCGCCTGGGTGCGGGCCGGTGACCGTGAGGTTCCCTGCCGTCCGGTGTGGTGGGACGACGCACTTCCCCGGGTGTCGCTGCTGCTGGCCGACGAGGACCTGGCGGACCCGGCCGTCTGCGCGGAGCCGCTGCCCTGGCTGACCGCGGACCACCACTTCGCCCGGGTACGGGTCGACGGCCGTACCGACCAGGGCGACCCCGTCGCGCTGACGGGCGAGGTGGTCCCGTACGAGGGCGCGCGCAACGGGGAACTGGTCCGGCTCTCCGCGGAACCGGAGGCCTGGACCCACTACCGGGGCGGCCCGGTCTCCCGGGACGGCGCGCTGATCGGCGTCGTCCACGGCGTCTGGCCGGACCGCATGGTGTTCCTGTCGGGCCGCGCCCTGCTGGAACAGCCCGGCTTCCGCGTGGTGCTGGCGGAGCACGCCACGACGGACCCGCCGGAGGAGGCAGACAGCGCCGCCGTGGTGTGCCTGGCGGTACGGCCCGGGGACGACGGGGTGTATCCGGCGGGGCGCCCGGCGCACGCGGAGCTGAGGGACCTGATGGCCCAGCTGATGGCGGACACGGACGTGCCCGGGCAGTTGAGCAGCGGCGATGCGAGCGTCCCGGTGTCCCTGCGGCTGGAGGCACCCGACGCCCTCGGCAAGGCCGGCCGGCTGCTGGCAGGGTTACCCAGGGCCATGGCCCTGTTCGCATACCGCAGAGCGTACGGCCGGCACCCCTCGCTCGAAGTGGGCCTCGCCGCGGGGCCCTCGCAGGAGGCGGCCCCGGACGCCTGGCTACGTGCCGTGTCGGAGGCCGACCGGATCGTCCGGCACCTCGGGACGGTGGACCGGCGCCGACGGCCGTCCGGCCCCCTCGTCCTGGCCCTCTCCCAGACCCTGCACGAGGAACTGGGCGCGCAGCTGGGGCCCGGTGCGCTCCACACACTCGCGCCCCTCGGCCTCGACGGGGAAGGCTGGATGTGCACGGGTGATCCCGTCGAGCTGGGTGACGCTCTGGCGGAGGCCGGTGAACTCCGGGGCAATGACATCGACTGGCCGACCTGCGGATTCCATACGATGCGTGGCAACGACGTGTCGCGCTGCATCGGCATCCGGCTTCCCGGAGGCCGGCGGTGCCTGGCACACGCGGACAGCGAGGAACGGGTGGCCCACCTCGCGACGCTCGGGCCGGAGGCGCCGGTGGACCTGCGCGGCACCACCTTCGACCAGGGCCTGCTCGGGCAGGTCTTCCGGGCCGTCGGGGGCGGGGGAGCGGCCCGGATGGGCCGGTCGTCCTTCGACCGCGCGCACTTCGTCGACCCCTGGAACGCGGAGACGGTGTTCACGGAAGGAGTCTCCTTCCGCCGTGCCGTGTTCTCCGGGCGGGCGCTGTTCAACCGGGCCGACTTCGCCGGGCCCGCGTTCTTCGACAGCGCCGTGTTCGAGCGCTTCGCCGCCTTCGACCGCAGCGACTTCCACGCCGCCGCCTCGTTCCGGCGGGCGGTCTTCCGCGACACGGTGGGGTTCACGAACGCCACCTTCGGACGCCTGCTCGACTTCGGCCGCACCGTCTTCGACGAGGTGGTGGACCTGAACGGGGTCTTCGTCGAGGAGACGGCCGACTTCACCGGCGCGGTCTTCCGGGACGTCCTCGGACTGAGCGAGGCCCGCTTCGCCGGCGCTGCCGTGTTCGCGCGTACGGCGTGGGAGCGCGGCCTGCTCGCCACCGGCACCGCGTTCGGCGGCCCCGTCACCTTCGACGGCGCGACCTTCCGGGGCCAGGTCCGGTTCGAGGACGTGACCTTCCCCTCCTCCGGGGTGCCCTTCCGGGACGAGCCGGACCGCTGGGCCGTCCGGGGTCACCCGGACGGGTCGTGGGAGATCAGCTTGATCGACGGAGAGCGGGAGGAGTAGGGGCCGGTCCCCGGCCCGGTCAGGAGCCGCTGTGGGAGGCCTCCAGGCGGCGGGGGCGGCCGTCCTGGGCGGGGAGGCTCGCCTCGATCTCGTCCAGGGCACGGCGGGCGGTCGCGATGCGGTCCCGGACGTCGGTGTCGGGGCCGGCCGGGACCGGCGGCGGCCCCGGTTGCTTGCGTTCCCGGTTGGCCGCGTCCTCGATCTCGCGTGCCTCGTCGAGGGAGTTGAGGACCACCCCGATCAGGACGTTGACCAGGACGAACGAGGCGAGCAGCGCGTAGGAGGCGTAGTAGAGGATGCTGAGGCGGGAGATCTGCAGGCCCGCCCGGACGGCGTCGGTGAGGCCGTCCAGGGTGGTCAGCAGGAAGAGCGTGAGCATGGCGCGGCCCACGGAACCGTAGTGCCCGGGGTCGGACTCGGCGAAGCAGACCCAGCCGACCATGGCGTACACGTACAGCACCAGTCCGCCGACGAACAGGAAGCTGGCGGTGCCGGGCAGGCTGCGGCCGACCGCGATCAGCAGGATGCGCAGGTGCGGGAGGAAACGGGCCGTGCGCAGCACCCGGGCCAGCCGCAGCAGCCGCAGCAGGGTGGTGTTCTCGCGGACGAACGGGACGAAGGCGGAGGCGACGACCGCGAGGTCGAAGAGGTTCCACGGGTCGCGGAAGAATGCTTTCGGCCGGTCCGCGAAGGCGCCGATGCGGAGCAGCATCTCCAGGCTGAACAGGGCCAGGCAGCACTGTTCGGCGGTCCGCAGCAGCTGCTGGTACTCGGCGGCCAGCCCGCTGTACGTCTCGGCGCCCATCAGCGCGGCGTTGAGGAGGATCAGGCAGAAGACGACCGCCCCGAAGGCGGGGGCCTCGGTGGCCACCCGGCACCGGGCCGCCAGTTTCATCCGACCGCGTCCGGACTGCCTCGGGTCTGTCATCGTGCTCCTCGTACTCTCGCGTGCACCACGGGCGAACAAGCGGCCCGCCTTCCCTAACGCCCCACAGCCGATCGGGTTTCACCACTGCGCGCGCCCCAACGCGCCGAGGCGTGCGCCCCCACCGTCCGAACAGCGGCGGGGGCGCACGGCTCCACCGTCGCTCCGTCCGCTCAAGTGCGTTGCGTGAACAGTCGGTTGATCCGCCGGTGGAACGGCCCCGCGGCGCATATGCTCGGCGGGTGCCTCCGTACGTGTGACCACGGGCACATCTGAACACCCGCACATCCGTGCCTTCGCACGCCCGTGCGCCGTACGTCTCACGAACCGTTAGGGGACAGCGCCGTGAGTGTCCGCATTCAACCCTCCTCGCAGGTCGACGAGAGCGCCGAGCTGGGCGAGGGGACCACGATCTGGGATCTGGCGCAGATACGCGAGGAGGCCCGCCTCGGGCGCGGGTGCATCGTGGGCCGGGGCGCGTACGTCGGGCCGGGGGTCCGGATCGGCGACCACGTGAAGCTCCAGAACTACGCACTCGTCTACGAGCCGGCCGTGCTCGGCGACGGTGTGTTCATCGGCCCGGCCGCCGTCCTCACCAACGACTTCTACCCGCGTGCTGTCGACCCCGACGGCCGGCTCAAGCGTGACGGGGACTGGGAGGCCGCCGGGGTCGTCGTGGCCGAGGGCGCCTCGCTGGGGGCCCGCTCGGTGTGCGTGGCCGGGGTGCGGGTCGGGCGCTGGGCCCTCGTCGCGGCCGGAGCGGTGGTCTCCAAGGACGTTCCGGACTTCGCGCTCGTGGCCGGGGTGCCGGCCCGCCGGATCGGCTGGGTGGGCCGGGCCGGGGTCCGGCTGGTGGAGACCGAGGACCGGCCGGGCGTCTGGGAGTGTCCGCGCACCGGGGTGCTGCACGACGAGAAGGACGGCACGCTCGTCGAGCGAAACTGACGGAATGTCGGCAATTTAGGTCACAAGCATTTCCTCAAAACCACAATCAATGAACATCCGTGGGCATAACGTGTCCCTGCACACGGGATCTGAGCAGGCAACAGGCCTTGCTCAGTGGGGGGTTGTGTACGACGAGGCACCGCGGGCAGCGCCCGGCGGAGCGCGGGTCCACCGCGCCCGCCGACCCTGCCGTGCGCGCGTGTCCCGGTCCGAGGCATCGCTGGGGGGATCCAGACGGCAGCCTTCGGACGGCTCGTGCCCGCGGCGCGCCTGGCGCCGCGGGCACGGGCGCCGTCACGCGCAGTCCCCCTCCGCGGCATGACGACCGCCAGGTCCGTCCGAGGAGCGAACAGAGGGGGTAGGTGTGTTGGAGCCGAAGAGCTCGGACATGCGGGGTGCGAGCGGCACCCGGGGAGCCGGGGTGGGGACCCGATGACCACCACACGATTAGCGGCACTGGCCGAAGCCGACCCGGAGCTGCACGCACTGGCGCAACGGCTGCTCGGGCTGGCCGAGGCGGGTCTGCCCGCGATGTACCTGCCCGCGACGGAGACCTTCGCCTTCACCCGGGCCGCAGCGGTCTCGCCCGAGGGCACCCGCCGCCTGGAACTGCGGGGGACCAGCACCCGGTACGCGGCCATCACCGCGCTCGGCGCCCGGTTCCTGCCCGAGGACCGCCAGCGCGCCCTGTTCGGCGGGCGCTCCGCCGAGGAGTTCACCGGGGTCCTCGTGGAACGGCTGCCCGGGGTGGTCAACCTCGGCGACGCGGCGCTCATCGCCTGGGCCGCCGCCGAGACCGGCCATCCGAAACTGTCCGACGCCCTGGACCGGGTCGCCGCCCTGGACCCGCCCGGGCGGCCGCAGTACACGGTCGAGGCGGCCTGGGTGCTCTCCGCCCTCGCGGCGGCCCGTGCCGTGATGGACGTGGAGGACCGCCTCGCGGCCGCCCGCGACCGCCTGCTGGCGGCCAGGACCGGCAGCGGTCCACTGTTCCCGCACGCCACCGGCCCCGGCCTGGTGCCCGGCTACCGCGCGCACGTGGCCTGCTTCGCCGACCAGACCTATCCGTTGCAGGCGCTCGCCCGGCTGCACGCGAGCGGCGACGACCCGGAGGCCCTCGCGGCAGCCGACGCCTGCGCCGCCCGCATCGTCGCCCTCCAGGGCGACGGCGGACAGTGGTGGTGGCACTACGACGCCCGCGAGGGCGGCGTGATCGAGGGCTTCCCCGTCTACAGCGTGCACCAGCACGCGATGGCACCGACCGCCCTGTCCGACCTCGCCGAGGCGGGCGGCACGGACTTCGGCGCGGCGATCCGCCGGGGACTGCGCTGGATGACCGAGGTGCCCGAACTCGCCGGGCCCACCGGGACCCCGCGCGAGCCGATGATCCGCGAGGACCTCGGCGTCACCTGGCGCAAGGTCTACCGCGGCGACCCGAAGAAGGCCGTCCGGGCCGCCCGCGGGCTCACCACCCGCGTCGTCCCGAACGCCCGGCTCGCACCCCTGGACCTGCTCTTCCGCCCCCGCGCGGTGGACCGGGAGTGCCGCCCGTACGAGTTCGGCTGGATGCTGTTCGCCTGGTTCGGGGGGCCGCAGAGATGACCCGTCACACCCTCTTCGGGGTCGCACTCGACCCCCTGACCATGGACGAGACCGTGCAGCGCTGCCTCGACGCCGTACGGCGCGGGGAGCAGATCGAGATCGGCATGGTCAACGCCGCCAAGCTGGTCAACATGCGGCGTGACCCGGCCCTCGCCGAGGCCGTCGCCGGCTGCGACCTCGTCCTGGCCGACGGCCAGGCCGTGGTCTGGGCCGGCCGCGTCCTGGGCGTCCGGCTGCCCGAACGCGTCGCGGGCATCGACCTGTTCATGCGCCTGCTCGCCGCGGCCGAGGTCGCGGACATCCCCGTCTACCTGCTCGGCGCCCAGCAGCAGGTACTGGAGATGATGATCGCGCAGATCGGCGAACGCTTCCCGGAGCTGCGGGTCGCGGGCAGCCGCAACGGCTACTTCGGCGACTTTGAGCAGGAGGCAATCGCCGACGCCGTCGCCGACAGCGGCGCCCGCCTGCTGTTCCTCGGCATGACCTCCCCCAAGAAGGAGATCTTCACCGCCGGCTACGGCAAACGCACCGGCGCCCACGTCGTGCACGGCGTCGGAGGCTCCTTCGACATCCTCGCCGGCATCACCAAGCGGGCCCCGCTCGTCTGGCAGCGGATGGGCCTCGAATGGTTCTACCGGACCCTCCAGGAACCGCGCCGTCTCGGCAAGCGCTACCTCACCACCAATGCCGCCTTCCTCGCCATGACGGTCCGCGAGCTCATCCACCGCACACCGTCCGCCGGTTCCGCGAACAGGAGTCACTGCTGATGCGCGTCGTCGTCGTGGGACAGGGGTACGTCGGCCTTCCACTGGCCATCAGGGCCGCCGAAGTCGGCCACCAGGTGATCGGATACGACGTCGACGCACGGCGGGTCAAGAGCCTCGCCGCCGGAGAGTCGTACGTGGAGGACGTCTCCTGCGAACGCCTCGCCCGCGCCCTGGAGCGCGGCACCTACCGGCCCAGCGAACTCGCCCGGGACTGCGGCGGTTTCGACGTCGCCGTCGTCACCGTCCCCACCCCCTTGCAGGACGGGGCACCCGACCTGCGCTACATCGAGGAATCCGCCCACACCCTGGCCCGCTTCCTGCGCCCGGGCGCCACCGTGATCCTGGAGTCCACCACCTATCCGGGCACCACCGAGGAACTGTTCGCCCCGATCCTGGAGGACGGGTCCGGGCTCACCGCCGGCGCCGACTTCCACCTGGGATACAGCCCCGAGCGCATCGACCCGGGCAACACCGTCTGGGGCTTCCAGCAGACACCCAAGGTCGTCTCCGGGGTCGACGCCGCCTCCCTGAAGGCCGTCGAGGCCTTCTACGGGCAGCTCGTCGACACCACCGTGCCCGTGCGCTCGCCCAAGGAGGCCGAGCTGGCGAAACTCCTGGAGAACACCTTCCGGCACGTGAACATCGCCCTCGTCAACGAGATCGCCATGTTCGCCCGTCACCTCGACATCGACGTCTGGCAGTCCATCGAAGCCGCCTCCAGCAAGCCCTTCGGCTTCATGAAGTTCACCCCGGGCCCGGGCGTCGGAGGGCACTGCCTGCCCATCGACCCGTCCTACCTGAACTGGCGGGTGCAGCGCGAACTCGGCCAGAACTTCCGCTTCGTCGAACTCGCCAACGACATCAACAACCACATGCCCGAGTACGTGACACGCCGGGTGATCGACGCCCTTAACGCCAGGCGCCGCTCCGTCAACGGCTCCCGGGTCCTGCTGCTCGGCCTCGCGTACAAGAAGAACACCGGCGACGCGCGCGAGTCGCCCGCCGTACGCATCGCCCAACTGCTCCTCGACATGGGGGCCAAGGTCCGCGCCGTCGACCCCCATGTGGTCGAGAGCGTGAAGGTCGACGCGCGCCTCGCCCGGGTCGAGGCCACCCGCAAGGAGCTGGCCGCCGCCGATGTCGTGGTCCTGCTCACCGACCACGACTCCTTCGACTACCAGATGATCACCGAGCACGCCTCCTTCGTGCTCGACACCCGCAACCGCATGACCGGACCGAAGGTGGAGGTGCTCTGAACCCATGACCAGGATCGTCTGCGTCGCCGGGGCACGCCCCAACTACATGAAGATCAAACCGGTGATGGACGCACTGGAGCGCCGCGGCGCCGACGTGGTCCTCGTCCACACCGGACAGCACTACGACGAGTCCATGAACGACGTCTTCTTCCGCGACCTCGGCATCCGGACACCCGACCGCTACCTCGGCGCCGGCTCCGGCAGCCACGCCCAGCAGACCGGGCGGGTGATGGCCGCCTTCGAGCCGCTGCTCGACGAACTGGCCCCGGACGCCGTGGTGGTCGTCGGGGACATCAACTCCACCCTTGCCTGCTCCCTGGTCACCGCGAAGGCCGGCCCCCTGCTGGCCCACGTCGAGGCCGGGCTGCGCAGCCGCGACTGGAGCATGCCCGAGGAGGTCAACCGGGTCGCCACCGACCGGGTCAGCGACTACCTGCTGGCCCCCTCGCCCGACGCCGCCGCGAACCTCCGCGCGGAGGGCTACCGCGAGGACCAGATCCACGTCGTCGGCAACGTCATGATCGACACCCTCCTCGCCAACCTCGACCGGGCCCGGCAGTCCGACGTCCTGGACCGCCACGGGCTCACCCGCGGCGGATACGGCCTGGTCACCCTGCACCGGCCGGCCAATGTGGACGACCCCGGGGCACTGCGAGGCCTGCTCAAGGCCCTCGGCGAGATCGCCGGCCGCTGCCCGCTGCTGCTGCCCGTGCACCCGCGGGCCGCCGACCGGCTCGCCGCACTCGGCGTCCCCGACGGCATCCGGCTCGTACCGGCCGCCGGGTACCTCGACTTCATCGCCCTGCAGGATGCCGCCCGCCTGGTGCTCACCGACTCCGGCGGCGTCCAGGAGGAGACCACCGCACTGGGTGTGCCCTGCGTGACCCTGCGGGAGAACACCGAGCGCCCCATCACCATCGAGGAGGGCACCAACGTCCTGGCCGGCACGGACCCGGACCGGATCGTCGCCACCGCCGACAAGGTCCTCGACGCTCCGCCCGCACCCCGCTGCCCCGCCCTGTGGGACGGCCGCGCCGGCGAGCGCATCGCCGCCGTCCTCCTCGACGGCGGGACCGCCCGCACCCGGCCCAGACCCACCGACCTCGTGCCGGCCGCCGGACCCGGACCGCAGTAACCGAACCATCCGCAACAAGGGGGAAGACCATGGATCTCGCCGAGATATGGCGGGTCATGCGCAGGCGCTGGTACGTGCTGCTGCCCGGACTGCTGCTGACGGCGGCACTCACCACCGCCGTGCACCTGCTGATCCCGGTGGAGTACCAGTCGCAGAGCACCGTGACGCTGCTCAACTCGTCGAAGGCCACCGAGGCCTTCGACGGAAACCCCTTCCTCAGCACCCAGGCCTCGCTGACCGGCATGGCCGACGGCCTCGCCCGCAACCTCAACTCGGACGGGGCCAAAGCGGACCTCAAGGCCCTCGGCGTCACCGGCAAGCACGAAGTGAAGATCGCCGACAACGCCCAGGGCCCCTTCATGTGGCTGACCGTCACCGGCACCGACCCGGCCGCCGTCCTCAAGTCCGGCGAACTCCTCGCCGGCTACGCCGACAAACGGCTCAAGGAGTTCCAGACCCAGCAGTCCGTGGCCCCCGAGGCCATGATCCGGATGGCGACCATCGTGCCCCCGCAGAAGCCGGAGGCACAGACCAAGACCCGGATCCAGTACATCGTCATGGTGGGCGCGCTCGGCTTCGTCCTCAGCCTGGTCGCCGTCTTCTTCGTGGAGGCCCGCAGGCGCACCCCGCGCGGCAAGAACCGCCGGACCCCAGCCGGGACGCCCGCCACGGACACCCCCGCCGGGACGCCCGCCGCCGCGACGCCCGGCGCGGCCGACGAAACCATGGCCCTGCGCACCGTCGGCCCGAGCGGGGCGGGATCACCGTGACCGACACCGGCACGAGCACGCAGACCACCCCGGCGGCGCCCTCCCTCGGGCGCAAGGTCGGCTCCGCGGCCAAGTGGAGCCTGATCAACACGGTCGTCATGCGCCTCGGCAACTTCGCGACCGGCATCATCCTCGCCCGCTACTTCCTCGGGCCCGAGGCCTGGGGCGTGTACGGCATCGCCCAGACCGTCCTGCTCGTCCTGCTCTCCGCGAACGAACTCGGCGTCTCCCTCGCCATCGTCCGCTGGGAGGGCGACCCGCGCCGGTTCGCCCCCACCGTCCTCACCCTCAGCGCGGTCTCCAGCTGCCTGCTGTACGCCGTGCTGTTCGCGACCGCCCCGGCCGTCGCGGACGTGCTCGGCTCGCCCGAGGCCTCCGGGGTCCTGCGCGTCATGTGCCTGTGCGTGGTCCTCGACGGGCTGTCCCAGGTGCCCGCCGGCTTCCTCACCCGGGAGTTCGCCCAGGGCCGGCGGATGGCCGTCGACGCGCTCAACTTCGTCCTCAGCACCGCCGTCACCCTGCTGCTGGCCGTCCAGGGCTGGGGTGCGATGAGCTTCGCCTGGGGATCCGTCGTCGGCAACGTCGCCGCCCTCATCGGCTGCTGCCTCGCCGCCCCCGGCACCCTGAAGTTCGGCTGGGACCGCGAACAGGCCCGCGCCCTCCTGAAGTTCGGCCTCCCGCTCGCCGGAGCGAGCATGCTCGCCCTCGGCGTGGTCAACGTGGACACCATGGTCGTCGGCTCCACCCTGGACCCCCTCGCCCTCGGCTTCTACGTCCTCGCCTTCAACATCTCCGGCTGGCCCGTCCGCATCATCTCCGAAGCGGCCCGCCGGGTCTCCTTCGCCGGCTTCTCCCGACTGGCCGACTCGCCACAGGCACTCGCCGCCGGCTTCGCCCGCGCCCTCGGCGTGGTGACGGCGGCCACCGTCCCGCTCTGCGTCCTGCTGGCCGCCCTCGCCGCACCCGTCATCGCACTCGTCTACGGCGAACGCTGGCTCCCCGCGGCCGGCGCCCTGCCCTGGCTGATGGCACTCGGCCTGGTCCGCATCGGCTGCGAACTCGCCTACGACTGCCTGGTCGCCATCGGCCGGCGCCGCTCCCTCATCGCCGTCCAGGGCCTGTGGCTCGTCCTGCTGATCCCGGCCCTCGTGACCGGCGCCCGCGGCGGCGGCATCGTCGGCGTGGCCCAGGGACACGTCGTGATCGCCGGTGCGGTCGTCGTCCCCGTCTTCCTCCTCGCCCTGCACCGCGGCGGCATCCCCCTGGGCACCGTCGCCCGGGCCTGCGCCTGGCCGCTGCTCGGCGGGGCCGTGATGACCGCGGTGCTCCTGCTGCTGGAGCGGTACCTCGGCGACTCCGTGCCCGCGCTCCTGGCCACCGCGACCGCCGGCACCCTGGCGTACGCCGTGTGCCTCCTGCCCGCCCGAACGACGCTCCGAGGATAGGCGACCGGCCATGTTACGGAACCGAAGGCGCCTGGGGGCGTGGCTGCTCGCCGCGGTGGTGCTGGTCGTCGTCCTCGTCCTGTACGACGCCGACCGCACCGGGGTCGGCGATCCGAAGGCCGCGCCCCCCACGACCCCTTCGGCCACCCTCCCCGGGACGGCGGCACCCGCCCCCACCACCGCCGCGCCGAGCCCGTCGGCCACCCCCTCCCCGCCGGCCCCGCCGGGCACCGGCGAACCGTCACCCACCGCCTCCGCCACCCCCTGCACCTCGCCCGGCGCCTGCGGATACCCCGACGCGGACAGCACCGGCCCGCGGATCGCCCTCGAACGGCACGACACCGGCAACATGTCGGTCAAGAAGGACGGCACGGTCATCAAGGGCTGGGACATCCGCGGCTCCCTCGACATCTACGCCAACGACGTCACGGTCATCGACAGCAGGATCACCTCCACCAACTGGTGGGGGATCAACCTGCGCCCCGGCTACAGCGGCCTGAAGGTCCTGCACACCACCATCACCGCCGTCCCCGGCAAGGGCCCCGACAACGGAGGGGTCAACTACGCCGTCTCCAACATGGGCGGCAGTTCCATCGAGGTCGGCTGGTGCGACATCTCGGTCTTCGGCAACGCCCTGTCCATGGGCCAGGGCGACCTGCACGACAACTACGTCCACGACCTCGTCGCCTTCCGCAACCAGGGCGGCGAATGGCAGCACACCGACGCCGTCATCAGCGGCGGCGGCAACAAGGGCCGGCTGACCGTCCGGCACAACACCCTGCTCAACTCCACCCCCGTGGACAAGGGAGCCACCGCCGCCGTCGGCCTCTTCGCCGACACCGGAGTCGTCTCCTCCGTCGTCGTCGAGGACAACTGGCTCGCCGGCGGCGCGTACGCGCTCTACGGCGGCGGCCCGGGCGCCACCGGTATCCAGGTCACCGGCAACGTCTTCTCCACCCAGTACCACCCGGCGAGCGGCGCCTACGGCCCGGTCACCGCCTGGAACGCGGGCGGCGCCGGAAACGTGTGGAAGAACAACCGCATGTCCGACGGCCGCCCGGTCGAACCCGCCCCCTGACAACCGCCCCACCACGGAGACAGCGACATGCGCCGTATCGCCCGGGCCCCCTGGGAACTGCTCAAGCGGGCCTTCGGCTGGCTGGTGCTCTTCGAGGCCCGCAACAAGCTGCTGCTCCTGCCCTCGGGCGTACGGCTGAGACGCTTCGAGGACGCCGAGACCACCCGCCTCGCCGCCGTGCTGGGCCGGCCGCCGTACGCCCGGGTCGCCACCGTGATCGCCACCCACCGGCGCCCCGACGCGCTGCGCGCCGCGGTCCGCTCCGCCCTCGCGCAGACCGTTGCCGACCAGGTGGTCATCGTCGTCGACGACGGCGCCGGCCTGCCCGAACTCCCCTCGGACCCACGCCTGTTCGCGGTCTCCCTCGCCCGCAACACGGCGACCGCCGGCGTCGTGCGCAACGTCGGTATCCGGCTCACCCGCTCCCGGTACGTGGCCTTCCTCGACGACGACAACCTCTGGGAGCCCGACCACCTGGAGCAGGCCCTCACGGCACTCGACGCCGCCGACGGACCCGACGCCGTCTACACCGCACTGCGCAGGGTGCTGCCCGACGGCACCGAACGCGACATCCTGTCGGTGCCCTTCGACCGCCGCCGCGCCGCCCACGAGGCCTTCCTCGACACCAACGCCTTCGTGGCCCGCCGCAGCCGGGCCCTGCACTTCAGCCGGCTGCGCCGCACCCCTGAGGTACTGCCCCGCGAGGACTGGGAACTCATCCGCCGCTACGCCCGCCGCCACCGGGTGCGCCACCTGCCCCGCCCCACCGTCCGCTACCTGGTCAACCCCGGCAGCTTCTACACCGCGTGGGAGGGACAGCCGCGAGGGGCGGGGCGTCAGGGGGTGTCCGGCGGGCCCGGGCCCGGCCCTGACCGGCCGGACACCCCGTAGGGGTCAGCGCACCGCCAGCGGGGTCTCCGCCCCGAGGCGGGACAGCTTCTCCGGGTTGCGCACGTAGTAGAGGCCGCTGATGCGGGAGTCCTCGACCCGGACCGCCATGACCCCGTCGAACTCCCCGTCCAGCCGGACGACGAGCGCCGGGCTGCCGTTGACCACGGTCGGCGTGAGGGAGACGGAGATGTTCCTCCGGTTCTTCCTGCCGAGCCCGCCCACCATGAACCGGGCCACCTTCTCGGCACCTGCGACCGGCCGCAGCGCCGCCTGCTTGATACCGCCGCCGTCCGCCACGAAGACGACGTCGGGGGCGAGTACGGCGAGCAGGTCCTGCGGGTCACCGGACTCCAGCGCCCCCCGGAAGGACTCCAGCGCCGCCCGCGTCTGCGCCGCCGACACCGCCTGCCGGGGGCGCCGCGCGTCGACGTGCCGGCGGGCCCGGTGGGCGATCTGCCGGACGGCCGCGGAACTCTTGCCGACCGCCGCCGCGATCTCCTCGTAGCCGACGTCGAAGACTTCGCGCAGCACGAAGACGGCGCGCTCGGTCGGCGACAGCGTCTCCAGGACGAGCATCAGCGCCATCGACACGCTCTCCGCGAGCACCGCGTCCTCGGCCACGTCCGGGGCCGTGAGGAGCGGCTCCGGCAGCCAGGAGCCGACGTACGCCTCCTTGCGGCGGCTCATCGACCGCAGCCGGTTCAGCGACTGCCGCGTCGTGATCCGGACCAGGTACGCCCGCCGGTCGCGCACCTGCTCCAGGTCGACCTCGACCCAGCGCAGCCAGGTCTCCTGCAGGACGTCCTCCGCGTCGGCCGCCGATCCGAGCATCTCGTAGGCGACGGTGAACAGCAGATTGCGGTGTGCGACGAAGCTCTCGGTCGCCTCACCGGCGCCGTCCTCGGTCATGGTCCCTCCTCCGGTTCCAGGGGTGCGGCCACAGGACACCGGCCGATCCGCATCTGTGACACCACCCGCGGGTCCTCCCGTCCGTTGCCGCCGTCTACGGGGCACCGTGCGGCGCCGACGGACCTGCCAGGGCGCGGGCGGCCGCCAGGCTCGCCGGGCGGCCGAGGGCGGCGCGGGAGGACTCCCGCAACAGGACGGCCGCCCGGAAGGCGGTGGTCGCCGCCAGTCCGTGACGGCGCCGGTACAGCCGGACCCGGTTGAGCGTCAGCAGGGTCCACAACCGCGGCGACACCTGGGAGTCCCCACCGAGATGCGTGGCCGAGGCCGAAGGCTCCAGCCGGGTCACGAAGCCGAGGTCCCGGGCCCGCAGACAGTACTCGGTCTCCTCCGAGTACAGGAAGAACGACTCGTCCCACGGGCCGCACGCCGCCAGGCACTCCCCGGACAGCGCCATCAGCGCCCCCGTCGCCCAGTCCGCCACCGTCTCCCGCTCGTACGCGGCCGGGTCGGTGACCAGCTCGCTCCAGCGCGGGAAGCGCCCCGCCCGGCGGTTGCCGATCACCGCCTCGCCCAGCGCCCGGGTGACGCTGGACTCGCGGCGCAGCGAGTGCAGGAGCGTCCGGCCGTCCTCCTCGTACAGCAGCGGGACGCTGATCCCGACCCGGCCGCCGCCGGGCTGCGGGGCGCCGAGCGCGTCCATCAGCAGTGCGGCGCAGCCCCGCCGCATCCGGATGTCCGGATTGCACACCAGGGCGGCCCGGAAGCCGCCCTCCCACCCGGCGGCCGCCGCCAGCGCCGCGTTCACCCCGGCCGCGTACCCGGCGTTGCGGCCGGTCCGGACGACCGTCGCCTCCGGGGCCAGGGAACGGACCACCTCCACCGTGTCGTCCGCGGAATCGTTGTCGGCGACGACGAGACGCCAGTCGAGCCCGGCCATCCCCTCCGGCAGCGAGGCCAGGAACCCCGGCAGCACCTCCGCGCTGTTCCAGGTGACGACGAGGACCGCTACCGGACCGGAGCCGGAGCCGGCGAGGGGCGCGGGGAGGGACTCGGGGCTTGCTGACCGGCGGGAAGACATGGGAACTCCACGGATCGGGGCTTCGGCGCCGCGCGCCGGATGAAGCCGAGGTAACTGCCTCCGGCGGCGATCGTCAGGAAGAACATCCCGGCGAACATCGGGAAGCTGAGTGCGTCGAACGTGGCACTGACGACCAGGGCGACGAGGGCCGAGGCGAAGAACGCCTGCCCCAGCTCCCGGTCGGACTCGCCGGCCGCCAGCCGGCGGATCGCCCCGCCCTGGTGGATCCCGGCGAGGAAGAGGAACAGCAGAGCGACCAGCCCCAGGAACCCCGTCTCGGCGAGGGTCAGCATGTACTGGTTGTCGGTGAAGAAGTAGAGCTCGGGAATGAACGTGCCCAGACCCCGCCCGGCCAGGGGGCGCTCGTCCAGATAGGGGACGATCGCGCTGTACTTGACCGTACGGGCCTGGGTACTGCTGTCGGAGTTCGTCAGGAACGACGCGAACAGCGCGGTGATGGTGCCGATCAGCCCCGGAATGATCACCTTGAAGCAGGCGACCGCACCCACCAGCACACCGATCGCGGTCCACCGCCGCTGCGGCTTCCAGCGCGGCACCATCACCAGGATCACGATCAGCGCCCCGATGATCGAGGTGCGCGACACCGTCAGCGGCAGGGCCCCGCCCATCAGCGCCACCGGCGCCCAGCGGCGCCAGGCGCGCAGGTGCCTGCGTGCCGGATCGAAGGCCTGCTGCACGGCGAAGGGCAGCAGCAGCGCCAGCATCCCGCCGAACTCCAGCGGCTGCGCCGTCGTCGAGCGGGGCCGGGTGAACGCCCCGCGGTCGAGGGTCGTGATCTGGGGGACGCTGGAGGACAGCCCCGGGATGCTGATGCTGTCGGCGATGTTGGTCGCGGTGAAGAAGTCGTAGAAGCCGACGGCCGCCACGATCGTCCCCATCACCACGGCCCGGCGCAGCAGTACGTCCAGGCGCGCCCGGTCCTGGATCCCGGCGGAGACCAGCACCACCAGCGACACCCACACCAGCAGGGCGATCAGGCCACGGTCCGCACCCAGCAGTTCCTTGCGCACGCTCCCGCGGCCCGCGTTCGCGACGTAGGAGACCAGCACCGAAACCGCCAGCAGCCACATCGCCACCCGGGGCAGCCGGGTCCCGGGCGCCGGCCGGATCCGGCCCGTCAGCCAGGTCGCCAGATACCAGAACAGGGCCAGCAGGGCGAACACGTTGGCCGGTGTCCCCACCCCGCCCAGCCCCGGCAGTGTCAGGTTCGACGGGATGAAGAAGGCCAGCGCCAGATAGCCGGTGAGCAGCGCCGTGGCGTCCACATGGCGGCCCCTCGACCTGCGGCGGCCCGCCCGGCCCGGCCCGCCCGACTCCCCGGCGGAACGCTCGCGCCTGCGCCGCCGGGCGGCCGCCGGCGCGTCCGCGACGAAGGAGAGGACGAACCCGGCGCCGACGCCGAGGATGAGAACCCCCAGCACCTGCTGGTAGCGGCTTTTGAGCTGTGGGACCGGGGTCTGCGGCAGCACCACCGGCGCGGTCTGCACCATGTACGCGGGCTGTACCTTGGCGGCCGCCTGGAGCGCGTTGAGCTGCTCCCCGGCGAAGGCCGTCAGGGTGTTCGTCTCCTCCAGCACCTTCGCCCGGTCGGTGCCCGTGACCGTGAGCGTCAGCAGCGGGCCCGAGGTGTTCGCGGCGAACCCGACGGTGTAGGGGTCGGTCACGCCCAGGCTGTGCAGTTCGCGGGCGGCGTCCGCCCCCGACAGCGTCCTGATCAGCACGTCCGCGGTCACCACGAGGGCGCCGCCCGCGTTGGAGATCGGATTGCCGAAGGCGGGCGGCAGCTTGGAGGCCGCCGAGGAGTCCAGCAGGGCCACCGAGCTCTGCGACTGGTACGCCACCGGCACCGACCGGTACAGGTGCAGCGCCGCCAGCAGGCTGAGCAGGACCACCGGCGCGATCACGTACCAGCGCCGGCGCAGCACTGCGGCCATTTCCCGAATGCTCACGAACACCCCTGCCGGGTAACGGATTTGATGGCGGACCTACCCGGGGCCTGCAAGGATCGGACCCGAAGGAAAGGATCCCCGTGTCGCCTGGTGAGTTGGTCCGTGCGCTGCGTCGGCGCTGGTACGTCCTGGTCGTGGCGGTGCTGCTGGCGGCCGCCGGAGCGGCGGCGGTGCTGCGGCCCGAACCGGTGCACCTCAGCTCCGCGATCGTGGTCCTCAAACCGCCGGTGACCAGCCGGCAGCCGAACCAGCTCGCGAACCTGCAGCCGCCGCTCGCTGCCGTCTCGTACTCGGTGGTGCAGCAGCTGGACTCGCCCGCGGGGGCGGCCGAGCTCAAGGCGGCGGGAGTCGCGGGCACGTACCGGATGACACCGCGCAACAGCGGCACCAGCGTCACCCCCCGGCACCTGATCCCCTCGCTCCAGATCCAGGTCGAGCACGCCGACCCCGACGTGGCCGACGCGTCCGTACGGAAGATCATCGAGGTCTACACCCGGCACCTCGCGGACCTCCAGACGCAGCAGGGCATCCCGGACGCGGCGCGGATGAGCGTGGACCTGCTGGTCCAGCCGCACGCCGTCGCGCGGACCGGTGACCGGGTCAGGGGCCTCGCCGGAACGGCCCTGCTGACCGTGGTCACCGCGGTGGCCGCGGCCCTGTGGACCGACCGGCTCCTCACACGCCGGAACCGGCGCCGGCGCGAGAGCGCCGACGCCGGTCCCGAGGACCCGCCGGGAGAACCGGTGGAGACGGGGCATCAGATCCCTCGGCGCTTCCAGGACCGCCACCACAGCCACTCGCGCCCCCGGTCGGCGACAGCCGACAGCACGAGCGGCTGAAGGTAGGGCATCACCCGCGGACCGATCCGCCGGCGCCGCTGCAGCGCCCGGTACTCGGCCAGCGAGGTGTAGCCGTCGGGCAGGCACTCGGCCGCGAACTCCACGAGTTCACCGACCGGCACCACAGCGGTCCGCCCCCGGTCGTACGCCCGGTAGGCGCGCCGCAGCGCGTACCGGGCGAGCCGGGTGCGCGCCGCCCGTGCCAGCCGGCCGGACTCCGGGAGCAGGTCGCCGCACTTGACCAGCACCGAGTCGAAGGCGATCAGGCGCTGGCGCAGGTCGTCGAGCTGCCCGCCGAAGTCCGTGGTGGACATGTTGTCCCCGTGGACGCGGTAGAAGGCCTGGTCGGCCCCCTGGACGTAGCCCACGTCGGCGTGCGCCGCGAGCCGCATCCACATCTCGATGTCACCTGCGTGCGGCAGCTCCGGATCGTAGCCGCCGACCTTGCGCTGGAGGCTGGTACGGACGACCACCTCGGGCGAGGTGATGCAGCCGGTCCCCTCCCCGAACCGCCGCTCCAGCCACCACCGCCCGGGGTAGACCACCGACCCGGTGGACCGGGTGCGGGCCGCCGGGAGCGGACCGCCGTGCTGGAAGCGCAGCGGCCTGCCGTACGCGAAACCCGCCTCCGGGTGCGCGTCCAGCAGGGCCGCCGCGCGCACCAGGGCACCCGGAACCAGCCGGTCGTCGGCCGAGAGCAGGGCGACGTAGTCCCCGTCGGCCCACTCCAGCAGCCCCTCGTTGTAGGTCGCGATGTGCCCCTGGTTGCGCTCGTGGACCCGGACCTCGATCCGCGGGTCGGCCGCCGCCAGCGCCCGCGCCACGTCCGCGGAGTCGTCGGGCGAGGCGTCGTCGATGATCAGCACCCGGACGTCCACGCCTTCCTGCTCGTCCAGGGCGCTTCTGACGCAGTCGGCCAGGAAGTGGCCGTACTTGTAGCAGGGGATCACCACGCTGACGGTGCTCACTGGCCGGACACCTCCGTGGATCCGTCCGAGGACTGGAGCGTGTTCGGCGGGGTCGTGGTGAAGATCGGGCCGACCCAGTAGTTCACGGATCCGAAGGTGTTCGACGGGAACGCCGTCGCGGAGCCGTACTTGTAGAGCCCGTTGGCGCTGCCCGGTGCGTCGGCCGGGGCCACCAGCGGGTAGGAGCGGTGGGCGCCGCTGAAGTACCCGCCGTCCACAGCGTAGTTGCCGTTCGGGGCGTGGTAGGAGGCCACGTACGTGGTCCCCGCCGTGATCGGCACGGGCGTCGCGAACTGCAGCTGCTGCCAGCCGGTCAGGGTCTCGCTGCCGAAGGTGCCGGTGGCCAGCAGGGTGCCGGAGGCGGACCACAGGCTGCCCGTGTGGGTGCCCGTGTTGCCGGGGCCCTTGTAGAAGGTGACACCGGTGATGTAGCCGTTCACCGCCGACTGGAAGCGGGTGCCCAGCTCCACCGAGTTGGTGTCGGAGCCCATGTTGGCGGTGCTCGGGGTGGCGCTGCCGCTCCACAGGGTGCAGGGGCAGTTCACGGCCGGCGGGCTCGCACTGGTCGTGAAGTTCCACGTGACCGGCGCGGTCATGGCGTTGCCCCACAGGTCGGACGCCTGCACGGACGCCGTGTACGTGGTGTTCAGGGCCAGTTCGGAGGACGGGGTGAAGGTGGCGCTGTTCGACGCACCGAGGACCTTGGCGCCCGGGACGGTGGCACCGCCCGCGTCCTTCACGGTGAAGGTGAGCGTGTCCGCGTCGACGGCCGTGCTGAAGGTGGCCGTCACCGCCGCCGTGATCTGGGTGCCGGTCGCGGCGGACTGCGGCGAGGTCCCGGTGACGGTGGGCGGGGTCGTGCTGGCGCCCGAGGTGTCCAGGACCGCGTCCACCCAGTAGTTGCTGCCGGACGAGGCCTTGTTCGGGAAGCCGCCCGTGCCGCTGTAGCGGTAGACGCCGTTGCCGCCGTCGGTGCCGCTCTTCAGCGCGGTGAGCGGGGCCAGGCCCGCGTCGCCGGAGGCGAAGGTGTTGTCGAAGGAGTAGCCGCCGTTCGGTGCGAAGTAGGAGGCGATGTAGGTGGTGTTGGGCTTGACCGGCACCGGGCTGGAGAAGTTCAGCTGCTGCCAGCCGGAGGCGGTCTCGTTGGTGAAGGTGCCGGTGGCCAGGCGCTGGCCGGTGCTGCTCCACAGGCTGCCGGTGTGGGTCCCGGTGTTGGCGGGCGACTTGTAGAACCGGACGCCGGTGATGGAGCCGGGCACCGACGCGCGGATCTTCACGCCGAGTTCGACGGCGCTGCCGTCACCGGCGTTGACCTTGGTCGGGACGGCCGCGGCGGGCCACACGGTGCACGGGCACTGCTGGGGCCCGACGGTCAGCGCGACCGTGGTGGTCGCGCCGATGTTGACGCTGTCGTCGACCGCGCGCACCTTGATCTGCACGGGGCCGGGGGCGGTCGGGGTCCACGTGTAGCTCCAGCCGGCCAGGCCCGTCGCCGCCTTCCAGGTGGTCCCGCCGTCGGTGGACACCTCGACCCGGGCCACCACGCCGCCGCCGGTGTCGGTCGCCGTACCGGTGACGGTCACCGGCCGCAGGGCCGGTACGGTGGCGCCCGCCGCCGGGCTGGTCACGGTGATGCCGGGGCCCACGGTGTCCGTGGAGGCGGTCGAGGCGATCAGGTCGCTCTGGAGGGACTTGGGCTGGACGCCCATGTCGGCGAAAACGTTCACCGTGGCCTGCTGCATCCGCTTGTCGGCGGTGACCACGGTGTCGTCCGGGTTGGAGGTGGGCATGTTGGTCAGGCCCCAGGACCACTGCACCGTGCCCGCGCCGAACACCAGCGCGTTCGAGGTCTGGTCGCGGAAGGCCACCAGGCTGTGGGTCGCGGTGCCGTTGCCGTAGACGTTGCCGTAGTCCTTCAGCAGCTTGCCGTCGTCGATGTCGACCGTCGTGGACGACATCTGGATCTGCCCGGGCGGCCGGCTGGCGTTCTCCACGTCGCTGTCCCACTCGTAGCCGAGCGTCCCCTGCGGGAACGTGGCGGTCTGCGAGGGGGTCAGGTTCGCCACGGAGGTGTTGCGCCACAGCCGCTGCTTGGCGAAGGTGCCCGGCACGGTGATCGCGTCGCTGCGGTAGCCGTTGACGCTGAACATCGAGCCGGTCAGCTGGTTCTGGGGCTGGAAGGGCCGCCCGTTCGTGGCGCTGGCCGGGTCCATGAAGGTGCCCGTCCAGATCCCGCTCGGGTCGGGGATACCGTTCGGCTGCGGGAAGGACAGCTTGGTCTCCTTGTACGAGACCAGCGTCCTGTTGGCGGTGTTCGTCCCGTCGATGCTCGGGGCGAGCCGGGTCTTCCAGAAGATCTCGTTGCCGGCGAAGTACGTCTGGTGCTGCCCGGCGCGGCGCGCGTTCAGGGCGTTGGTGAACTGGTCCTGGGTCCAGTACTCGTCGTGCCCCGAGGACATGAACACCTTGTGGTTCTGCAACAGCGTCGCACCGCGCACCGACATGTCGATCCCGGACATGTAGCTCACGTCGTAGCCGTTGCGCTCCAGCCACGCGACCATCTGGAACTCGGAACCGTAGATCCCGTTGTCCCCGCCGATGTCCATGGGCCGGTTGTAACTGACCTCGTACGCCCGTCCGTCGGGCGCGGGCCCGCCGCCGTCGTAGAGGTCCTGGCCGCCGTAGTTGTTGTACGCCTGCCAGGTCTGGTCGCTGGTCTGCACGACGATGTCGGAGGTGCTGGAGTCCTTGCGGACCACGAACGGGTAGGGCATCACGCCGTTGCCGTCCGCCTGGTCGAAGTTGGCGACGTAGAGGCCCGACACGGCGTCGGCCGGCACGGTCCACGTCGCGGTGGTGGGCCAGTTGCCGCAGTCGACCAGGCCGGTGGACGCCTTGGTGGTGCAGGCGGCCGGGGTCCCGCCGGGCGCGACGTTCGCCGGGTGGATCTGGGCGGCCTGGGCCGCGGTCGACATCAGGCGGGCCCCGGCGCCCCCGTAGTGGCCGAGGCGGTACACCGAGACCTTGTACGGCGTCGGCGACTGGATCTTGAACTGCAGGGTGTCGCCGGCCTGGACGCTCTCCTGGGTCGGGAAGCCCTTGATGTCGCCGTACGCGCTGGGCGCGAACCACTCCCCCATGGGGGTGCCCGGCTTGGAGTTCTCGCAGACGACCGCGTTCGTCGTCGGGCCGCAGGGATCGGCCGCGCCGGCGACCGCGGCCGGGGGAAGGACCGTGGCCATCAGGGTCGCCGCCACGGTGAACAGACCGTAGCGCAGCGACCTTGTCCGTCTTTTCATGTGGACCTCATCGGTTTCACGCCGGCGCCGATCAGCGCAGGGCGTCGGAGAACGCTTCCGCCACCCGCTGCTGCTGGGCGGCGGTGATGTGCGGGAAGAGGGGGAGGGAGAGCATGCGGTCCGCTGCCTGCTCCGCGTGCGGGAAGTCCCCGCGACCGTGGCCGAGGTGGCCGAAGGCCCCGGTGAGGTGGACCGGGGCCGGGTAGTGCACGCCCGCGCCGATCCCCTCCGCGTTGAGCTTGCCGACGACGGTGTCGCGGTCCGCGCCGGAGATCCGCACCACGTACAGGTGCCAGACGGGCACGTTGCCCTCACCGGTCACCGGCAGCGTGACGCGGCCCGCCGCGGCCAGGTCGCCGAGCAGCTCGTCGTAGCGGGCGGCGGCGGCCCGGCGGGCCGCGTTCCCCTCGGCCAGCCGGGCCAGCTTCGCCCGCAGGACCACCGCCTGCAGACCGTCCAGCCGGCTGTTGAACCCGGGCACGTCGTGCCGGTACTTGGCGACGCCGCCGTGGTTGGCGATGGCCCGCACCAGGTCGGCGCGCTCCTGGTCGTCGGTCACCACCGCGCCGGCGTCCCCGTAGGCGCCCAGGTTCTTGCCCGGGTAGAAACTCGTGGCCGCGATGGTCCCGCTGCCGGGGGAGCGGCCCGCCCGGGTCGCGCCCTGGCTCTGCGCCGCGTCCTCGACGACCTTCACATGTGCCGGGAGCCGCTCCGCCAGCTCCGCGGCGGCCGCGCACTGCCCGTACAGGTGGACGGGCACCACCGCGCGGGTGGCCTTCCCGACCGCGTCCAGCGCGGCCTGCGGATCCATCAGCAGGGTGTCGGGAAGGCAGTCGACGAGCACCGGCCGGGCACCGATCCGGGCGACGGCGCCCGCGGTGGCGATGAAGGTGTTCGCGGGCAGCACCACCTCGTCGCCGACACCGACCCCGCTCGCCCGCAGGGCCAGTTCGAGGGCGTCGGTGCCGTTGGCGACGCCCACGCAGTGCCGGACCCCGGCGAACTCGGCGTACTCGCGCTCGAAGGCCTCGACCTCGGCGCCGCCGATGAAGGCCGTACCGGCCAGCACACGGTCGAATCCGGCCCTTAACTCCTCGGCGACCTCGGCGTGCGCCGCCTTCAGGTCCACGAGCGGTATCTGGTTCATGCGACTGGACTCCCCATCCGTGTCTGCGGCCGCCGGCCGTCCGGGCCGGCGCCGTCTTCCGTGCCGCTGCCGTCTTCCGTGCCGTGCGCCGCCCTCCCGGCGGGCACCGGCGCGTCACGGGCCAGTTCGGCGAGGGCGGCGGTCCCCGCCGGCCGCAGGAGGCGGGCCGGAGCGCCGGCCCACACCTCCCCGGCCGGAACGTCCGCGAGGACGGTGCTGCCCATACCGGTCAGCGACCAGGCGCCGATCGCGGCGTACTCCCGGACCAGCGCCCCCGCCCCCACGTACGCCCCACGCCCCACCCGTACCCCGCCGCCCAGGCGGACGCCCGAGGCGAGGGTGGCGAAGTCCGCGACCTCGTCCTCGTGGGTCAGCACCACCTGCGGCATCACCGCCACATGGGACCCGACCCGGACGCCGGCCGTCAGCACGCAGTGCGCGAGCAGCACCGAGCCCGGGCCCACGGCCGAGGAACCCGACACCGCCGCCGTGGGGTGGACCACCGTCGCGTACCGCTCCCCGGGCAGCCCCAGGCGCCGCACCAGACGCGCCCGCACGGCGTAGTCGCGCGGACTGCCCACGCAGACCACCACCCGGGCGGCCGGCAGCTCGTGGACCAGCTCGCAGCCGCCCCGCACCGGCACCCCCTCGACCTCCCGGCCGTGCAGGGCCGGATCGTCGTCGAGGTGCCCGGCGAGCCGCCAGCGGGGCGGCCGGCCGGCCGCCACGTCGGCCGCCGCCACGTCCCGTACCGCCTGCGCGGTCTCCCGCGCGAACCCGCCCGCGCCGACGATCAGCAGGTCCTCGGTCACCGGAGCGCTCATCCGCCCGCCTGCTCGCGCAGCACCGCCACCACCCGGTCCTGCTGGGCCGCGGTCATGGTGTGGAACAGCGGGAGGATCAGGGAGTCGCGGCTGATCCGCTCGGTCACCGGCAGCGGGCCCGCGCCGTGGCCCTCGTACGCCGGCTCCAGGTGCGAGGCCATGATCCCGCGCCGGGCCGAGATCCCGGCCTCCGAGAGCACTCCCAGCAGCTCGTCCCGGCCCACGGGGAAGTCCTTGGCCAGCAGCACCCAGTACGACTGGAAGTTGCCCTGCCCGTGGGCGGGATCGCGTACCGGGCGCAGCCCGGGGACCTCGCGCAGCAGCTCCGTGTACCGGGCGGCGAGCGCGCGCCGCCGGGCCACGATCTCGTCCAGCCGGCCGAGCTGCACCAGGCCGACCGCGGCCTGGATGTCGGTCATCCGGTAGTTGTAGCCGACCTCCAGGTAGCTCTCGACGATCGGCTTGCTGCTCGCGTGACGCTGCGCGGCGGACACGTTCATGCCGTGCTCACGCAGCCGGCGCAGCCGCTCCGCCCACCGCGCGTCGTCGGTGGTCACCATGCCGCCCTCACCGGTGGTGATCACCTTGCGGGGGTGGAAGGACCAGGCGGCGAGCAGCGCCCCGTGGCCGACGGACTTCCCGCCGACCGTCGCGCCGATTCCGCAGGCGGCGTCCTCCACGAGCGCGACGTCCCACTCGGCGCACGCCGCGCGCAGCGCGTGCACGTCCGCGGGCACCCCGCCCTGGTGGACGGCGAGCACCGCCTTCGTGCGGGGGGTACGGACGGCGTCCACCGTGGCCGGGGTCAGGTTGCCGGTGTCCTCCTCGACGTCGGCGAACACCGGCCGGGCGCCCACGTAGCGCACCGCGTTGGCGGTGGCGATGAACGACAGGGAGGGGACGATCACCTCGTCGCCCGGCCCGAGGTCCAGCGCGACGAGGGCCAGGTGCAGGGCGGTGGTGCACGAGCTCACGGCGATGCCGTGCTCGGCGCCCACCCGCTCCGCGAAAGCCCGCTCGAACTCGGCGACCCGGGGGCCCTGGGCGACCCAGCCGGAGAGCACCGCGTCCGCCGCGGCCCTCGCCTCCTCCTCGCCCAGCCAGGGCACCATCACAGGGATCCGGGCCGGGCCGGCAGCGGGTGCCGCCGCCTCCGGGGCCGTGTCCGGGGCGCTCATCGGCCCGCCTCCGCCGCCGCGTCGGCGGCGCGCTCGGCCCGCCACCAGTCGACCAGGTCCCGCAGGCCGGTGCGCAGGTCGATCCCGGCCGTGAAGCCGAGGCGCTCGGAGGCCCGCACGGTGTCCGCGAGGCGCCGGGTCACGCCGTTCACGGTGCGGGCCGGGCCGTGCTCCGGCACCAGGCCGTCCGCGCCCATCGCCTCCAGCAGGCCGTTCGCCAGCTCCAGCAGGCTGGTCTCGGTCCCGCTCGCGACGTTGAACACCTCGTCGGTCAGGTCCGATTCGGCGGCCAGGAGATTGGCGCGCGCGATGTCGCGCACGTCGACGAAGTCCATGGTCTGCAGGCCGTCGCCGAGGATCAGCGGCGGTTCGCCCGAGGCTATGCGCTCCATCCAGCGGATCAGCACCTCGGTGTAGAGCCCGTGGATGTCCATCCGCGGCCCGTACACGTTGAAGTAGCGCAGCGCGACGTAGTCCAGCCCGTACATCGAGTGGAAGCTGCGCAGCATCCCCTCGTTGAATGCCTTCGCCGCACCGTAGAAGGTGTCGTTGTTGTACGGGTGGTGGCGCTCGGTGGTCGGGAACTGCTCCGCCAGCCCGTAGACCGAGGCCGAGGACGAGGCGATCACCTTGCCCACCCCGGCCGCGGCCGCCGCCTCCAGCACGTTGAACGTGCCGTCCACCATCACCTCGTTCGCCAGCCGCGGTTCCTCCGCGCACTGGGTGATGCGGATGGCGGCCAGGTGGAAGACCAGGTCGGCGCCCTCCGTCACCTTGCGCACGGCCGCCACGTCGCGGATGTCGCCCTCGACGACCTCGACGACGCCGCTCGGCAGGGCGCGGGCCAGGTTGGCGGTCCGTCCCCGCACGAAGTTGTCGAGCACCACGATCTCGCGTGCCCCGTTGTCCACCAGTTGGTCCACCACGTGCGAGCCGATGGTGCCCGCCCCGCCGGTGACCAGAATCCTCTTGCCTCGTACGCTGCTGCTCAACGCCCTGCTCCCACCGAATCGGTCGTGGTCCTGCGTGTGACGGAGTGCCAAGGGTCCGGATGAGGACCGTGAGCGGTCAGAGACCGGTGCGCAGTCCGACGACCGCGCCGCGGAACTCCAGGCTCCGGGAAGCCGCTTCGAGGATGTCCAGCACCTTCAGGCCCGCCCGGCCGTCGGTCAGCGGCCGACGCCCCGTCCGGATGGCGTCGCCGAACTCCTCGACCATGCTGCGCAGCGCTTCCTTCTCACCGATCGCGGGCGCCACCATGTCGCCGCTCCGGTAGGAGACGAGCATGTCGCGACGCTCGTCGGCGCCGATCTCCTGCGGGGTGCTCAGCTCCACGCCCCGGTCGAACACCGAGACGCGCTGCGTCGGGTTGAGGTCGTCCCAGACCAGGGTGCGCTTGGACCCGCCGACCATGGTGGTGCGCACCTTCGTCGGGGACAGCCAGTTGACGTGCACGTGCGCGATGGCACCGGTGCTCAGCTGGAGGGTCAGATAGGCCACGCAGGACTGGCCGGCCCCGATCGGATCGGCGCCGGTCGCGGCGACGGCCACCGGCTGCACGTGGTCGGGGAGGATGAAGTCGAGGACCGACAGGTCGTGGGGGGCCAGGTCCCACAGGACGTCGACGTCCTTCTGGACGAGCCCCAGGTTGATCCGTACCGAGTCGACGAAGTGGATCTCGCCGAGTTCACCGGAGCGGACCATCTCCCGGATCCGGCGCACGGCCGGGGTGTAGCAGTAGGTGTGGTCGCACATCAGGGTCAGGCCGCGCTTCTCGGCCTCCGCCACCAGCCGCTTCCCGTCCTCGTACGTGGCGGCGAGCGGCTTCTCCACGAGGACGTGCTTGCCGGCCCGCAGGGCCGCGAGCGCGACGTCCAGGTGCGTCCCGGCCGGAGTGGCCACGGCGACCGCCTGGACCGACGGGTCGGCCAGGACCGCCGCGTAGTCCGCGGTCGCCTGCACCGTGGAGTACCTGCCGAGCGCCTTCCGGGCCCGCTCGATGTCCAGGTCGCACAGCCACCGCAGTCTGAACTGCGAGGTGGACTGGAAGTTGCGGACCAGGTTGGGGCCCCAGTAGCCCGCACCGACCACCGCGACACCTAAGGGTGCCGCGGACCCCCGGCCGGAGATTCCGGCACTCTGCCCGACCGTCCGCTCGGCGCTCTGCGCGCCGTCCTTCGAGGTGTCCTTCACAGCGTTCCCCTTCCTTCCGCGCACGCCGGCTGGCGTGTCGACAACCCATGGCCGGGACGCGTGCGGTGGAGGGGAAAGCCGTCGCCGAGGGGCACGCCGGACGCCTGCGCGTCTCCTGCGTGCCCTGCTCAACGGTGATGGCCCCCCACAACCGATGTTCCGCGTGAATCGCGTATGCCGCCCCCCGGCCCGACGGCTTGTTCCCCACAAGCAGCCGAAGCCGTACCACCCTCGCCGGTTCCGGATCGTCGCCGGCGGTGCCGAAGCCCGCCGAATCCGGTCGGCGCCGCTCAATCTAGTCCACCGGGCGTACCCCCGGGCAGAGTTGGCGGAATCGCCGGGAGCGGGTGTTCGGGCGTGCATACTGCCCGGGTGACCAGCATCGTGATACCGGCCCACAACGAGGGCCGGGTCATCGGCCGGCTCCTCGACGCGCTCTTGGCCGACACCTCCTCGTCCGGGCCCGACATCGTCGTGGTGTGCAACGGCTGTACGGACGACACCGCCCGGGTGGCGGGCGCGCGCGGCGACCGCGTACGCGTCGTGGAGATCCCGACCCCCTCCAAACACACGGCACTCAGGGTCGGGGACGAGCACGCCCGCGGCTTTCCCCGGCTGTACGTGGACGCCGACGTCGTCGTCGGGTCCGCCGACGTACGGGCCCTCGCGGGCGCGCTCGGCCGGGAACCGGGCCTGCTCGCCGCCGCGCCCGGCCGGGACATCCCGCTGACCGGCTGCGCCTGGCCGGTCCGCGCCTACTACCGGGTGTGGCAGCTGCTGCCGGCCGTCCGCGAGGGCCTGTTCGGCCGGGGCGTCATCGCCGTCACCGAGGAGGGGCACCAGCGGATCGCGGCGCTGCCGCCGCTGATGGCCGACGACCTGGCCGCGTCCCTCGCCTTCGGGCCGGGGGAGCGGCGCGTGGTCGAATCGGCCCGGGTCGTCGTGCGCCCGCCGCGCACCTGGGCCGACCTGATCCGCCGCAAGGTCCGCGCGGCGACCTCCTCCGCCGAGTTCGAGCGCTTCCAGGCCACACAGGAGCCGGCCGGGCAGGCGTGGCCGGGCGCCGGGCCCTCCGCCGGGCGGGCCGATGGGCGGGCCGGCGGGCCGGTCGCGCCCGCCGCGCCGTCCGCGCGCACCGGTACGGCCGACCTGCGCGCCCTGCTGCGCGCCCGGCCGACGCTGGTCCCCGAGGTGGCGGTGTTCGCGGCGGCAGCGCTCGCCGCCCGCCGGGGCGCCCGCAGGGCCATCCGGGACCAGGACTTCTCCACCTGGCTGCGGGACGAGAGCAGCCGACAGGGGTGAACCGGTACGGACGGCCGAATCCCCTCGTACGCACCACAGTTGGCCCGTACAAGGATTAGGGTTCGGGTTCGACTCGCACGTTCGCGTGACTTCAGATCGTCTGCACGGGGGAGCTCCAGAGCATGTACCTCGCGGACCGCTCCGCACCCGCGGGCGCGAAGGCCGCGCCGGGCCGGGGATCCGGCAGGTCACCGGCCGTCGCCTCGACCGTCCTCGCCCTGGGCACGGTCAGTCTGATCACCGACGTCTCCTCCGAGATGGTCACGGCCGTCCTGCCGCTCTACCTGATCGCCGGGCTGGGCCTGAGCCCGCTCGGCTTCGGCGCGCTCGACGGCCTCTACAACGGCGTCAGCGCCCTGGTGCAGCTCACTGGCGGCCATCTCGCCGACCGGGTCCGCAACCACAAGCTGGTCGCCGGCATCGGCTACGGCCTGTCCGCCCTGTGCAAGCCCCTGCTGCTGCTCGTTCACAGCCTGGGCCCGATCAGCGTGATCCTCGCCCTGGAACGCACCGGCAAGGGACTGCGCACCGCCCCGCGCGACGCGCTGATCTCCCTGTCCACACCGGACGAGTTACAGGGGCGGGCCTTCGGCGTGCACCGGGCCATGGACACCACCGGCGCGCTGCTCGGCCCGCTCGCCGCCTTCCTCATCCTCGGCGTGGCCGTCGACGGCTACGACGCCGTCTTCGGGGTCAGCGCCTGCGTCGCCGCACTCGGCGTCGTCGTGCTCATCCTGTTCGTCCCCTCCGGTGCCGGCTTCGGCTCCGGCTCCGGCGACACCCCGCCCCGGGAGGCTGCCACTCCCGCCACCGCCCGCCCGAACCCCGTACGGCTGCGCGACGCGGCGGGCCTGCTGCGCCTGCCCCGGCTGCGCGCCCTGGCGCTCTGCGCGGTGCTGCTCGGCCTCACCACCGTCAGCGACGCCTTCGTCTACCTGCTGCTCCAGCGCCGGACCGGCATGGACGACC
This sequence comes from Streptomyces yangpuensis, assembly GCF_001005295.1. GTDB lineage: Bacteria > Actinomycetota > Actinomycetes > Streptomycetales > Streptomycetaceae > Streptomyces > Streptomyces yangpuensis. The sequence continues at coordinate 86,544 of NZ_LBMK01000007.1, forward strand.
AGTGGTTCCCGCTGCTGCCGCTGGGCACCGCCGCCGTGTTCCTGCTGCTGGCGGTCCCGGCCGGCGCCCTCGCCGACCGGATCGGGCGCCGCACCGTCTTCCTGACCGGGCACGCCCTCCTGCTCGCCGCCTACGGGCTGCTGCTCTGGGCCCCCGACTGGCCGGCGCTGCCCTACCTCGTCCTCGCCCTGCACGGCATGTTCTACGCCGCCACCGACGGGGTGCTGCCCGCCGCCGTGGCCGCCACCGTCCCCGAGTCGCTGCGCGCCACCGGACTGGCCCTGGTCGGCACCGGCCAGGCACTGGCCCGCTTCGGCTGCTCGCTGGCCTTCGGCGGGGCGTGGACCCTCTGGGGCACCGGCCCGGCGCTCGCCGCCGCCGCGGCCGGCCTGCTCTGCTGCGCGGCCGTCGCCGGCTTCGTGCTGCGGCCCACGCCGCCCGCACCCTCCGTACCTCCCACGCCGCCCGCACCCTCCGCACCCGACCCGGCCCGACGCCCGTGAGGAACCCGATGACACGCTCACGCCGCCTGCTCGTCCTCGCGGTGGCGTTGCTCCTGCTCGGGGGCGTCGGCGCCACCCTGGTGGTGCGCGCCGCCTCCCGCGCCGACCAGCCGCGTACGGGCGGCCCCGCGACGACCGCGGGCGCTGTCACGCTGACGGCCGGACAGGACACGCTGGCCTTCCTGGGCAGCGGGCAGGGCCCGCAGCGCGGGGCCCTGGCCTCCGTGCCCGCCGACGCGCCCGACGGCACCCGCACGGTCTCCGACCTCACCTGCCAGCGCTTCCACGCCGCCGCCGGGACCGGCGTCTGCCTGCGCTCCAGCCCCGGTGCGCTCGCCCAGGACAACAAGGCGGTCATCGTCGACGCCGAGCTGCGCCAGGTGCGCAGCTTCCCCCTGGCCGGCACGCCCAGCCGGGCCCGCGTCTCACCCAGCGGCCGCTTCGCCGCCTGGACGGTGTTCGTCTCCGGGGAGTCCTACGGCTCCGCGTTCTTCTCCACGCGCACCGCGATCCTGGACACCCGGACCTGGAAGCTCGACGCCAGCCTGGAGGAGTTCGCGATCACCATGGACGGGCGGGAATACCGTGCCCAGGACGTGAACTTCTGGGGCGTCACCTTCACCAAGGACGACGACACCTTCTACGCCACCCTCGCCACCGCCGGCGAGACCCACCTGGTCAAGGGCTCGATCTCGCGGCGCTCCGTCACCACCCTCGCCAAGAACGTCGAGTGTCCGTCCCTGTCCCCGGACGAGACACGCATCGCGTACAAGAAGCGGGTGCGGACCGGTGCCTCGCTGTGGCGCGAACACGTCATGGACCTGGGGACGTTGCGGGACCATCCGCTCGCGGAGAAGCGCAGCGTGGACGACCAGGCCGCCTGGCTCGACGACCGCACGCTGGCCTACGCCCTGCCCTCCGACGGCGCCGCCGACCGCACGGACCTGTGGACCGTGCCCGCGGACGGCTCCGGCAGCCCCCGCCTGCTGACCCCCGGGGCCTCCTCCCCGGCCCGTCTGGGCTGACGGCCGGGGAGAGGTTGCCTCAGACCTGGTCCACGAAGGCGCGGACCCGCTCGACGAGCGCCGCGCTGTCCCTGATCCAGGCGTAGTGCCGGCTGCCCCGGGCGCCCTCGCCGAGCGCCAGCTCCCAGTACGTCACCCGGGCGCTCGTCAGCTTCCCGGCGAGGCCCCGTACCCCGCCGGGCGGGGCCATGGCGTCGCCCTTGACGGCGACGGCCAGGACCGGCAGGTCCAGCTTCGCCAGCGCCGGCTCGAAGTCCACCGCGGAGGACGGCACCTGGTAGCGGCCCGTCCGGACCTGGGTGGCCATGTCCCGCAGGACCTGCGCCGAGTCGTTGCCCAGGACCCCGATGCGGCGACCGGGGAAGTACCCGTACACCGCGGAGAACGCGGCCGCGAGCTGGAACGCGGTCATCGCCGACCAGGCTCACATGCGCAGGGGTCTGACCGTCCTGAGGTCGGAAGACGCGAGGCGCGGACTCGGATCTCCATCGTGGGCGGAGCTTGGACACGGCGACGTCCTGTCAGGAGTATGCCCTGACGGGACGCCCGGTGAGTCAGCGCGTGCTGTGCGAACGTGATCGTCAGCCGATGGTGAGGAAGGTGTTCCAGGCGTCCTCGTCGACACCGGAGGCAGGGCCGATCGATCCTGCCCGCCCCTGGTAGAGCCACTGCTTGCCGCCGGCGTCGACGGCCCAGATGTCGGGGATGCCGTCGCCGGTGGCGTCGGCAGTGCCGAGGATCTTGGGGATGACGTTCCGTCCCCATCCCGTGGTGGCGTAGGTGTAGTCCTGGCCTCCTTCGGAGTCTACGGCGGCGGCGATGGACTGCAGGTCGACACCTCCATTGGGACCGGGCTTGCCCTTACGGAGGAGGAGGCCGCGGTTGGCGTTGGCGTCGTCCCGGAACAGGAGGTCGGGAACCTTGTCGCCGGTGACGTCACGAACACCGATGAGATCGCGCGGTGCCCAGACCTTGTCGGCCAGCCTCTTGTATGAGGTGAAGCTGCCGCCGGTGTAGCCCGAGAAGAACCAGAATCCGCCTGCGGCGTCGATGGCGAACAGGTCGGCGAACTTGTCACCGTCGACGTCTTCGCTGACGACGATCTGCCGGAAGGTGGCCGGGCTGGGTGCACCCGTCGGCAGGAGGATTTCCATGCGGCGGTCGACGTCGAACTGGCCGGCGCTGTTGCCGAGGCCAGGGTAGATGTACAGCTTGCCGTCCGGCATGCGGGCGATGAGGTCGGTCAGTCCGTCGCCGGGGAACCAGTCGGTGGAGTGACCGATCAGGGCGGGCACGCCGTTCTGGGTCTTCCAGTATCCGTTGACGGGCAGACCGTTCTGGACGGCGCCGAGCATGTAGTGGTCGGTATCGCCGATCTGGTCGCCGGCGTAGGTGAGGAGGTTGCCTTCTCCGTCGATGGCGAGGATGTCGGGGTGCCCGTCGCCGGTGACGTCGCCCGGCTTGTCCTGGCCCGGCTGGGGCTTGACGAGGAACTTGTACTGGGTGGGGTTGGAGATGTTCCCGAATGCGCTGACGGTGCGGACGTAGAGGACGTTCGGGCCGGCGGTGTCGACCTGGAGGGAGGCTTCCGCCTCACCCGCCGCATTCGGGGTGGTCTTCTTGTCGAAGAGCGGCCGGTTCAGGCTCCACTGGTACTCGCGGATGTCCTCGGGCTTCGCACCGTTGGCCTTGAAGGCGATCTTCTGCCCCGGAGTGCTGGCCTCATTGACGCTCCACTCGGTGTAGTTGTCACCGTGCGGAGGGAACGCGGCGGAGCTGACGGCGGGGTTCGGCGGGATGGTGTGGCTGACGGTGAGGGTGCACCAGCCGCCGCCTCCGGAGTCGAGCGGGCCGCTGCCGGCCGAGTACTGCTGGTCTTTGTCCCTGGCGCGGGCGAGCCAGTAGTACTTCTGGCCGTCGGTGAAGTCACCCATGGGCACGGTCGCGGTGACGACGCCTTCACTGTTGACCGGTAGCCACTTGTTGTATACCGGTGCGCCGGTTCCGGCGTTCCACACCTCGATCTGGACGTCGGCGAGGTTCTGCTGCTGGGGCAGGTCGTCACGGTCGACGCCCTTGACCTGGAAGGTCACGTCCGTCTTGCCGATACCGGTGCCTGCGCCGCTGGTCAGGCACGCGCCGCCGGGGAAGGTCTGCATGTTCGTCGCGAGCGGGACGTCCGGCGGCGTGTGGTAGGTGACCTCGATGTAGGGGGCGGTCTCGCCGTTGGCGATGAATTTCTTCCAGTAGTAGGAGTCCGACTCGTTCGGGGCCGCGAACCCGAGGGACAGCGCACCCCAGCCACTGTTGGCGGCGTGGGTGACGAGGCCCTTGATGTCGGGTGCGATCCAGTTGTCGGGGCAGGAGCTGTTGTAGCCGTAGCCTGCCATCTCGGTGGCGACCTTCCACGTCCACCAGCCGGTGGTGTTGTTCCACGTGCTGGAGGAGGTGACGTACGGAGTGGAGTAGATGTCCATCTGCTTCTGGCTGCAGGACCACGAGTAGGTCTGCAGGGCCCGGACGACGGCCGAGTCGATCCCGACGCCGTGCAGCTGGCTGCCGAAGTCGAAGTTGAAGATGGAGCGAGAGGTGCCGCCGGTCGTGGATTCGTAGCCGACGCGGGCTTCGTTGGTGCCGCTGGCGTTGTAGTTCTGCCCGTTGTAGAAGCTCGAGTTGCCCGCCGTCTTGTAGAGCAGGCTCCAGGCGTGCTTGCGCCCCTTGAACGAGGGGTCGATGAACACCGGGTACACCGTCTCCGCGGCGTTCAGCAGGGACGCATCAGGGGTGACGGACAGGGTGTTGTCGGTGAGAGCCGCTGTGGCGGGCTTCAGCCGTGCGCCTTCCGCGCCGGCCAGGCCGGGCAGGGCGAGGGTCGGGTGCCGCTTCGCGGTCTCGGTAGGCTTCCAGGCCGGTTCGTTGTCGGTGGTGGTGACCTTGCCGCTGGAGTCCCACAGCATCGGGGTCGGCGAGCCGGCGATCTCCTCGCCCTCACCGTCCCGGGCGCTGACCGCACTGGACTGGGTATCCAGATGGAAGGTGAGGTCGGGCGAGGCGAGACGGTACTTCAGCTGCCCAAGAAGGGGATCGGCCGCCGCCTGCTTGTCCTTGACGACGAGGAGGTGCGAGTAGCCGCCGTCCTGTGCGGTCATCAGCAGGTCGATGCCGGGGCGGACGTTCTCGTAGAGGGCGCGCGGTCCGTCGATGACGGGCTGGGGGAGCGGGCCGGGCCAGCTGACGACCAGGTCGTGACCATCGGTGTTCAGCCTGACCAGGTCCGTCCAGACTTCGGCAGGGATGTCCTGTCGCAGGGAAACCCGGGTCACGGCGCGTGAAGCACGTTCGCCGTTGTTTGCCTGCTGGGAGCCCGCGCTGAAGACGACGCGGCCGTTGACCGCCTTGGCCGCGTACCCGTCCTTCACGCGCTGCAGGGTCGTGTCGATGGGCTTCCACTCACCATCGACCTTGGCGCGCACGGCAGAGCTGAAGATCTGCTTGCGGAACGTGCCGTCAGGCCGGGCGAAGGTCGTGGTGTTCGCACTGCGCTCCGCTGTGGCCTCGACCTCCTTGCCGGTCTCCTGAGCCATACGCCTCGCTTCGTTCGCGGCGATGGGCAGGTCTTTGTCCGGTCGGGAATCTGTCTTCCCGCCGCCGGTGACGTGGACGCCGACGGGTATCGCGACCGCTGCGGCCAACAGGGCGGCGAGGCCGCCCAGGGCTCGACGGCGTCTGAACCACGGACGGGCAGGCGCACCGACGGCTGGTTCGCCGGCCGCTTTCGGCGGTCTTTCGTCCACGGATTCACTGACAGACACAGCTGTACCTCTCCCCCCTCGGGCAGGCTTAAGCGGCCCTCGGTACTCACACTGACTCCGGTCACCAAGCCGGCAGCGAGGGCTCCTTTGTTGGCCGCTCGACTGTCCTCCAGGCAGATGACTCGCCTGCCGAGCATGAACCATCCGTCCGACATCGTCACCACCCCGCCCAGGGCCTGACCTGGGCTTCAGGGCGATTTATATCGATTGCCCCAAGGTATGCGGGCGGCACAGTGATAAACGGCACACCGAATATTGGAACCATGGCTTTTCCAGCCAGCTCAGCTGAGAATCAGCTGGCTAATTGTCAGTTCACTGCCGGTCGTGTGCCATCGCCACGGCGGCAGACCGTGGGGGGTCTACATGTCGCCGTTCTCGGCGAACAATTTCCGCCTGCCCGGAAACAGAAAGGCGCGCGCAGCACGCGCGCGCCTGGCCGGGCGCGCCGGCATCACGCTCTCCGTGGTGCTGGTGGCGACACTCTTGCCATCTCAAGCCTGGGCGGCACCACCGGGCGACCGCAGCGGCGTCACCTTGCCGGGCCTCCAGAAGGACCTCAAGGTCAAACTCAACCAGGTGGCCGCGGCGCAGATGAACGACTGGGAGCCAACACCGGTCGCTCTTCCGCCCAAGTACGAGCCCAACGCGGTGACGCTACCCACCCCGGCCTCCGAACCCGTACCACTCAGCGGCAGTGAGCTCGTTCAGGTCCCCAACATGCCCGTGAAGATCGGCAAGGGCACCGGGGCGTCATCTGACCCGTCGGGCAACTGGACGGTGACGCTGGACTCGCGCGAGGCCAGCGAAGCTGCTGACATCGATGGTGCCCTCATCGTGGTCACGCCGCCGGCCGACGGCACCGCTGTCACGCCGGTCGATGTTCAGCTTGACTACACCAAGTTCAAGGACATTTACGGCACGGGCTGGGCGTCGCGCCTGAAGTTCCGGCAGCTGCCGACATGCTTCCTGGAGAAGCCGGTGCAGGAGGGATGCTCTCCCGCCGACGCCAAGGATGTACCGAGCACCAACGACCCCTCCACGGGAACCGTCAAGGCGACCGTGGATCCTGGAAGCTCCTTCGGCCAGGGACTGCGCACCATGGCCGTCACCGGTGGTGGCGGCCCTGTGGTGCTGGCAGCCTCCGACGGCGGCTCCGGGATGGCCGGCAGCTACAAGGCGAGCTCGCTCTCGCCCTCCGGTTCCTGGACTGCAGGAAACAGCGGCGGCGGCTTCTCCTGGACGTATCCGCTGACCGTTCCGGCGCCCCCCGCAGGGCCCACACCCAAGATCGCCTTCTCCTACTCCTCTCAGGCGGTCGATGGCAAGACCTCTGTGGCCAACAGCCAGGCCTCCTGGATCGGTGACGGCTGGGACTACGAACCGGGCTACGTCGAGCGGCGCTACCGCTCCTGCTCCGACGATGTCGAGGCCAACCCCACCGGGGCGAACAACAACAACGCCACGGACAAGAAGAAGGGCGACCTGTGCTGGGCCGGTGACAACGTCGTGATGTCACTCGGCGGCTCCACCACCGAGCTCGTCCACGACGCCTCGGGCAAATGGATCCCGGCCAATGACGACGGCTCCCGCGTCGAACTCAAGACGGATGCCGGCGAGAGCAACGGAGCCCGAGGTGGCGAGCACTGGGTCGTCACCACCCGCGACGGCACCCGCTACTTCTTCGGACGCCACGACGTCGACGGATCCGCAGGCAGCCGCCCCGGCACCGACTCGGTCCTGACCGTGCCCGTCTACGGCAACCACCCCGGCGAGCCCTGCTACACGCAGACGTTCGCCGATTCCTCCTGCAGCAAGCAGACCGCCTGGCGGTGGAACCTCGACTACGTCGAGGACGTCCACGGCAACGCCATGATCATCGACTGGGCGAGGGAAGACGGCCGCTACGCCAAGAACGAGAAGTTCAAGGCACCGGTCACCTACCACCGAGCGGGCTACCCCACCCAGATCAGCTACGGCCTGCGCAACACCAACCTCTCCGCCGCACCCGCCGCGAAGATCGAGTTCACGGTCGACGAACGGTGCCTCAAGGAGGGCGCCTGCGCCCCCGCCAAGTTCGAGTCGAAGAACTACGGAGACAAGCAGTACTGGTGGGACACCCCCTCCACACTCCACTGCAAGACCGGAAGCGACTGCTACGTCAGCTCCCCGACGTTCTGGACCCGCAAGCGCCTGACCGCCGTCACCACCAAGGCCCAGCGCACCGAAGGCTCCACAGACCTCCTGTTCGTCGACAGGTGGAGCCTGGCCCACTACTTCCCCGAGCAGCGCACGGACACCTCCCCGCCGCTGTGGCTGGAGTCCATCCTGCGCACGGGGTACAGCACCGAGAAGAACACCGCCGGCGCGCAGCTGAGTGAGTCCCTTCCCCTGGTGTCCTTCCGCCCCAACGGCAAGGACATGCCGAACCGCGTCAAGGACGGAGCGAGCGACCCCAGGCCGGACTTCGACCGGCTGCGGATCGAGAACATCGCCACCGAAACCGGCGGCGACATCCACGTCACCTACTCCGAGCCCTGCTCGCCCACGGAACCTCGCCCGCAGCCCGAAGCCAACACCAGCCGCTGCTACCCCGTCCGCTGGTCACCGGACTCGGCACTGGAGAACCCGCCGCTGGCCTGGTTCAACAAATACGTCGTCACCCAGGTCACCGAGAAGGACCGGGTCGCGCTCCAGCCCGACGTCACCACCACGTACGACTACGAAGGCGGCGCAGCCTGGGCCAAGGACACCGACGAGTTCTCCAAGCCCACGATGCGCACCTACAGCCAGTGGCGCGGCTACGCCTCCGTGGTCACCACGCGAGGCGTCACCACACCGGGATACGAAGCGACCCAGCAGTCACAAAGCCGGGCCCGGTACTTCCGCGGCATGTCCGGCGACGCCGGCCGCGCCAAGGTCACAGTCAAGGACTCCAACGGCACAGACATCGCCGAGGACTACCCGCAGTACCAGGGGATCGCTGCGGAGACCACGACATACACGAAGGCGGGCGGCAGCCCCCTCTCGCGCACCGTTACCTACCCCTGGCACGAGAAGAGCGGCGAACGGGCGCGCCCCGGGAACACCACCCTGTACGCGTACCGCTCCGGCACCGCGCGCACGGACCAGATCCAGTGGCTCAGCAACGGATCCACCCGCACCGTCCGTAAGCGCAACACCTTCGACAAGACCTACGACCCCCAGTTCGACACGTCCTACGGGCTGATTCAGGCCGTCCAGTCCGAAGTGGCAACACCCAACGGCACGGGCGGCGAGCAGCTCAGCGACCAGACCTGCGCCAGCACGACCTACGTCCACAACACCACGGCGCATGTGATCGGACTGGCCGCCGGTGTCAGGACCACTGCGGGTGCCTGCTCCCAGAAGGCCACTGGGGCGCTGATTTCGGACACCCGTAACTCCTACGACGCACTCAACGCGTTCGGAGCCGCCCCCAGCAAGGGGCTCCTGTACCAGGCCGACACCAACGACGGGGCCGGTACTGGCTGGATCACCACTGCCCGCACCGAGTACGACACGCTCGGCCGTCCCACCAAGGCCACCGACGCAGCCAACAACCCCGTCACGACGGTGTACAGCCCGCCCACCGGGCCCGCGTACACCGTGACCAGTACCAACGCGCTGGGACACACGAGCACCACCAAGAACGACCCCGGGCGCGGCGTGCCGGTGGAAGAGGCCGACGCCAACGGGCGGAAGGTCACCACCGCCTACGACGCCCTCGGCCGGGCCACGGCCGTCTGGACACCCTCACAGAAGCCGGGCACTGACGACGCAGCCCACACCTTCGCCTACGAGATCAAGGAACACACCCCGCCGACCATCACCACCGCCACCCTGCAGGACGACGGCACCTACAAGCAGTCGATCGAAATCTACGACGGCTTGCTGCGCCCCCGTCAGACCCAGACCGACGCCCTCGGTGGCGGGCGCCTGATCACCGACACCCTCTACAACGCCAACGGCACCGTCCGCCGGACGAACAACAGCTACCTCGCGGACAACAAGCCCGAGAAGAAGATCTTCATCCCGGAGTCCGACACCGCCGTCCCCAACTCCACGAAGGTCTCCTACGACGGCGCAGGCCGGACGCTGCGCACCACCACCTTCCACGCAGGCGACGCGAAGGACTCCAGCACCGTCGAGTACGGCGGTGAATGGACCAGGTCCCGTACCGGCATGTCGCCCGACGGCACAACTCCGCTCAAGGGCAGCCGCGCGGTCAAGACCACCACCGACGCGCTCGGCCGTACCACGCAGGTCGAGCACTACACCACCACCAATGTCAACGGCGCGTCGAACAAGACCAGCTACACCTACGACCAGCGCAACAAACTGACCAAGGTCACCGACACCACCAACATCAACACCTGGTCGTACACCTACGACGCACGTGGCCGCATGACCGCGTCCGACGACCCCGACACGGGCCGGACGACCTTCACCTACAACAACCTCGACCAGCAGACCTCCGTCACGAACTCCGCCGGCCAGGCGCAGTTCACGACCTACGACGTACTCGGCCGCAAGACCGAACTGCGCGACAACTCCATCGCCGGTCCCAAGGTCGCGACCTGGACCTACGACACCCTGCCCAACGCGAAGGGCCAGGCGGTCGCCTCCATCCGCTGGGTGGGCGACACCCCGCTCACGAGCGAGGTCACCGGCTACGACAGCGAGTACCGGCCCACCGGTTCGAAGATCACCATCCCGGAGATCACCGGCACCTCCGACTTCCCCGGAACCAAGGGACTCGCCGGCACCTACACCTACAGCACCACCTACACCCCGACGGGCAAGGTCCAGTCGACGACCCTCCCGGCAACGCCAGGCGGGCTCGCCGCCGAGAAGCTGATCACCCGGTACAACGCCGACGGCATGCCCCAGACCATGTCGGGCCTGGCCTGGTACACCGCAGAAACCATCTACAGCCCCTTCGGCGAGGTCCTGCGCACCGCATCGGGCAGCGCCCCCAACCGGGTGTGGACCACCAACTCGTTCAACCCGAACACCGGCCGCCTCAGCAGTAGCGAGAACCACCGCGAGACCGCGCCGAACCTCCTGTCCGCCACGACCTACACCTACGACGCCGTCGGCAATCCCACCTCCATCACCGACACCCGGCCCGGGGCGGACGCGCAGCTGCCACCGAACCCCGACCGCCAGTGCTTCACCTATGACGCTCTGGGCCAGCTGGTCAAGGCCTGGACCGGCAAAACGGGCACCTGCACGGAGCCCACCGATCTGGATCCGACGCACGCCACCGCAGGCCCCGATGGTGACGGTTACTGGCAGGAGTACCAGTTCGACGCGATCGGCAACCGGACCCAGCTTCTCGACAAGGACCCCTCCAACGGCTCCACTCGCGAGAAGACGACCTACACCTACGGCATAGACATCGGTGGCGGGAACAAGAAGCAGCCCCACGCGCTCGCGCAGGCCGCGAAGACCACCACCAAGCCCGGGCTGACGGTCAACTCGCTCACGACCTACGCCTACGACACCCTCGGAAACACCACGACCCGCCGCATCGACGGCGACACCCAAACCCTGACCTGGGACCCCCGCAGCAAACTCACCTCAGCCAGCAGCCCGGGCATCGGAGCCGTCGCCGTCACCGGACTCGCCGGCAAGTGCCTCGACGTCGACAGCACCGCCACCCCCAACGCGGCAGGCGCCCTCCCCGTCCAGCTGCTGACCTGCAACGAGTCCAAGGCCCAGCAGTGGCGCCTGACCGGCGGCACCGTCCAGGCCCTCGGGAAATGCCTCACCGCTGAAGGCGGCGAAGCCGTCCTGAAGCCCTGCGATCCCGCCGACGACGCCCAGAAGTTCACCCACCGGGCCGACAAGACCCTCTACAGCACCAAGGCGCAGGCCTGCGTCACCGTCCCCAACGACAACCCCGCCGAGGGGAACGACCTCGACATCTACACCTGCGTCGCCGGTGCCGCAGCCCAACAGTGGACCTTCGCCAACACCGGCACCCAGTACCTCTACGACGCATCCGGCAACCGCCTCGTCGAGGAAACCGGCAGCTCCCGCACCCTCTACCTCGGCGAAGCCGAGATCACCGTCAACAAGGCCGGCCAGGCCATGGACGCCGTCCGCTACTACAGCAGCCCCGGCGCCCCGACCACCGTCCGCCGCACCAACGGCAAGACCACCGGCCACAGCCTCTCCGCCCAGCTCACCGACCACCACAACACCGCGACCACCAGCGTCGAACAGGCAACGGGCCAGACGGTCACCCGCCGCAAGTCCGACCCCTACGGAAACCCCCGCGGCACCCAGCCAGGCAACTGGCCCGGCAGCCGCTCCTTCCTCGGAACCGGAAACGACGACAACACCACGGCCCTGACCCACATCGGCGCCCGCGAGTACGAACCGGCCACGGGTCGGTTCATGTCCGTCGACCCGGTCATCGACATCACCGACCCGCTCCAGATGAACGGGTACACCTACTCCAACGGCAACCCGATCTCCAACGCCGACCCGAGCGGCCTCAAGTACTTCGCAGGCCACGACGACCCGGGCTTCCAGTCCTCCCCGCAGAACGTCGTCCAAGCCGCGGAAAGGTACGTCCGCGGATACGGCAGCACCAAGGGCAACGGAGGAGGTCCCAAGAACAAGGGCAAAGACTGCGGCATCTTCTCCAAGTGCAACTTGAAGAAGACGGTCAAGAGCGTCAACAAGTTCTGGAACGAGAACAAGGTGATGATCGTCTCGATCACCACCGAAATTGTAGTCGGCACTGCATGCGTGGCCACAGCAGCCGCCACAGGCGTCGCAACCGGCGGAGCAGGATTCGCCCTCGCAGTCGGCTGCGGCGCCCTCGCCGGAGCCGCAGGCGCCGCCGTGGCGAACATGATGGACGACAAGGCCGACCACAGCACGATGGGCGTCCTCTCCGACATGGCCGAAGGCGCCCTCTGGGGCGCAGCGGGAGGCGCAGCAGGAGCAGCCGCAGCACCCATCCTCAAAGCTGCGGGCGGCGCCTTGAGAGCTGCAGCAAGCAAGATCCGCCCCGGTGGAGGCTCATGTCCGATCGCCAATAGCTTCGCCACTGGAACGTTCGTCCTCATGGCTGATGGCACGAGCAAGCCGATCGAAGAGCTCGAAATCGGCGAACAGGTTCTGGCCACCGACCCCGAGACAGGCGAGACCGTCGCGCGAGACGTGACGGCCACCATTCTCGGCACTGGCTCCAAGGACCTCGTCGAGATCAAGGTCGATACAGACGGAGACCCCGACACCGCACCGGACCTGATCACGGCCACGGACAAGCACCCCTTCTGGGTTATCAGCCTCGCAAAATGGGTGGATGCAGCTGAGCTTCAGCCAGGCCAGTGGCTCCGCACGGGTAATGGCACGCATGTCCAGGTCGCATCGGTAAGGAAGTGGGCGACCCAGAAGACGACCGTCCACAACCTCACCGTCTCCGACCTGCACACGTACTATGTGCTGGCGGGGGCTACGCCGGTGCTGGTTCACAACTGTGGAGGCATCGAAAAAGCGGCGAAATCCGCGGCAGATTCGGCACCCGCAGATGCCACGATGAGCGCAGCGGCCCGATTCCGGGGGACCAAATTGATCGCAACCGGCCACTCTGGTCACTCGTCTCGTCCGGCATTTTATGAACCTGAAATTGATTCTGCTCTCGCGGATGGCGGTCAGATAGCTGGCCGAGGTGCCGACAACTGTGCAGAGATTCGGGCCTGCAATGCTCTGATCGCAATCCACGGGGCCGATTTCGAAGCGGCAGTGAAACGTCCCCTGCAGTTGACGGACATTGAATTTTTGACCGTCCGCAGCTCAACGGGTGCTCCGGAAGCGGCATGCCTGTCCTGTCAGAGTGTCCTCGTACGTCGTGGTGCGACAGACCTATCGAGATGAGAAGAATGCGCGAGTCGGAGCTGGAGGAATTCCTCAGCTCGTTCGGCTGGGAGGCGGCTGGGGTACGTCGTGAAACGGATGCCATCGTGGCAGGTCTGGAGCGTGTCGGCTTTGCCTCTCATGAGGAGGCAAGCGGCTTCTTGGGTGAATGCCTCGGCCTGAAGATCGACCACCTTCCAGCCCTAGATATCGCTGGAGAGAGGATCTCAAGCTGGACACATTTCGATCCGTCTGCCGTGTGCACCACCCGTGATTCGGAGGTGGCTCGCCGATGTGCAGAGGTTGCTGGCACCACTCTGTTCCCGGTCGGAGTGGACAGCTTTCATCTGACCGTATACTCGGGAAGTGACGGAAAGTTCTATGCAGGGGTCGATTCATCGGTCTTTCGGTATGGGGAAGATCGCAATGCAATGTTCTCAATGATGAAGGCTGGAGTCCGTCCAATCCTATTGGGTGAGTGGACGCTCCAGTAGGGACGATGCGTCGTCACCTTGGTGAAATTGGGTTCATTTGCATTCAGGCCTCCTCGGTGGCTGATGATGCAAAACCCTGAAGAAAGTACGCACGAGCCCTCATCGACAGTGATGTCGATGAGGGCTCTGCGCCTTTGACGGCAACGCTGACGGCAACGTCAGCGGATGACCGCCGTGGCGGGTGGGTCGCCAGCCTCGTCGTCGGTTGCATCCAATGCGTTGCCGAGGGAGTCGATGGCTTGGCGTTGGAGCCGGAGTCGTACGTGGGCGTAGACGCCGGCGGTGACGCCGATGTGGGCGTGACCCAGCAGCTCCTTGATCACGACGAGGTCAACGCCCTGCTCCAGGAGCAGGGTGGCGGTTGAGTGTCGGAGGTCGTGAAAGCGGATGCGCCGGAGTTGGACCCGGTCGAGGAAGTCGCCGAAGCGGCGGGTGAGGTTGGCAGGGTCGAGGGGTCTGCCGGTCGGGGTACTGAAAACGAGGCCCATGCCCTTCCAGCTCGCGCCAGCTTCTTCCCGCTCCCTTTCCTGCTGCTCCTGGTGCTTCTTGAGGGAGTTGACGCATTCGGTGGGGAGAGCGATGCGGCGTTCGGAAGCTCGTGTCTTGGTGGGCAGGTGGGTGAGGCCGCCGGTTCGGGTGCGCTGGAGTGAGCGGCGGATGGTGACGGTGCCTGCGATGGGGTCGAGGTCCTCCCAGTGGAGGCCGAGGAGTTCGCCTTTGCGGAGGCCGGTGCGCAGGGCGAGTTCGTACAGCGCATGAAGCCGGTCAGCCCGAGCAGCGTCGAGGAACTGACGGGCCTCGGCCGCCGTGAGGGGCCGGAATCGCTTCGGTCGGAGCGTCGCGGTCTTAACGTTTCGAGCAACGTTGCGGGGCAGTTCGTCCTCGCGGACGGCGTGTTCCAGCGACGACTTGAGGACCGAGTGCACGTACGTGACGGTCAAGGGAGACAGTCGCTTCTGGCAGCACTCGCCGATCGCGCAGCACCTCTTCCGTTCGGCGTCGAGTCCCTGGGTGCAGCACTGGCAGGTCGTGCGGAGCCGGTCGAGGAAGGTGCGGACGTCCCTGGCGGTGAGGCGGGCGATCTTCTTCGTACCGAGGCCGGGGATGAGGTGGAGGCGGATGCACGTGGCGTAGCGGGTGTGGGTGTTTTCGCGGAGCCGGTGGACAGCGACGCTGTTGAGCCAGTAGGTCAGGTAGTCGCCGAGGGTGCTGTCAGCGGTGGCGACGGGGAGGCCGCGGTTGCTGTTGGCGATCTTGTCGGTGAGTTTGTCGGCTGCGTTCTTGCGGGTGGTGCCGTAGACGCGGACACGTTTGCGGGTGCCGTCGGCGGCGAGGACGTAGCCGGCGGCTTCCCAGCGGCCGTCTTTGCGCTGGTAGATGGTGCCTTCGCCGTTGGCGCGGGCCTTGTTGCGCTTGGGGGCGGTCATCGGGCGGCCTCTTCCAGGTGGTGCTGAACGTAGTCAGTGAGGGCGTGAGCGGGGATGCGGCGGGCGCGGCCGATGGTCAGCGAGGCCAGGCGCCGGGTGCGCAGCAGGTCGTAGAGGGCCGAGCGGCCGATCTTGAGGCGGGCCATGGCCTCGGGGACGGTGAGGAGTTCGTCGTCACGCACTGGTTGTCACCGCCTGTTCGCGCGTCGGACCGCCGCCGATGAGGGTGGCGAGGCGTTCGAGGTCGGGGGTGAGGCCGGTGCCGTCGTAGACCCAGTGGGCGAGGACAAGGGTGGTCGGGGAAGGAGGAGGGGTGTGGCGGCGGTGCCAGGCGGCTCGGGCGGCCCGGAGCGCGCCGAGGGTGGTGGAGTAGGCGCGGGTCTTGGTGGAGAAGTGGCCGCGGAAGCCGAGCATGTGGGCCCACTTGCGCAGGTTCAGGTGCTTGAGGTCGTCGCGGTTACCGAGGGTCCAGGCGGTGCGGATCATGCGGGCGGCGTGCTCGGGTACGGACTCGAACCAGAGGTCGGTGATCCTCTTCAGCCGGTGGTCGAGGGTGCCGGTGGCGGCTTCGGTGCCCTTGGTGGCGTACTTGGCGACGTAGCCGGCGACCTTGCCCTCGGTGATCGTGGTCCCGCCCTGGAAGGCAGTGGATCGAATGATCCTGGTGTCGATCTGCTTGCCGAAGGCGAAGGAGCGGGCACGGCCGTTGGTTTTGGGCCCGTCGATGCGGGCGCGGGTGGTCGCGAGCCGGATGGCGTCGGCAAGGAGTTCGGGGGTGGCCCAGGCGGGCGGTGGGGTGTAGGGGCCTGCGGGGCCGTCGAGGCGGATCACGGCGTGGAAGTGGATCAGCCCGCGCTGCTGGTACTCGGCGACCTTGGCGTACGAGACCCGGACGACCTTGGAGAGCAGTCGCTGCGGGAATCCGGCTGCAGCGGCGAGGGTGCGGCGCAGGTGGAGCATGAAGCGCGCCCACAGGCCCGGGGCGTGAGCGTTCCACAGCACGGCGCCTGTGTAGTCGTACCGTTCGGGGTCGAGCGGGGTGCCGAGGAGCGGGTCGCCCTTGATGTGGGTGCGTCCGCAGCGGCAGCGGGCGGAGCCGTTGACGCGTCGCCCGTGGACCGGCCCGTACGACGGCGCAGTGAGCGTGGCGAACACTCTGGGATGGGTGGCGACCTGGTCGGGGATGCTCTTGCCGCCGCGCAGGCCGGCGGCGATGAGGTGGTAGGTGTCCTTTCGGTAGAGCTCGGCGCACGAGGGGCACCGGGTGGTGCGGCGGTTGCCGCAGCGCACCAGGAGGTGTCTGGCGGGCAGTTCTTTGGACTTCAGTTCGCGCAGGATCTCCCCGGTGAAGGTGTCGATCTCGGTGCGCTGGCCTTCGAGCCGGATGGGCTGGGAGCAGCCGCCGAGCGAGGAGAGCTGTCGTATCAGGCCGAACAGGTTCCGGTACCCGGTGAACGTTGGCAGCGCGGCCGTGGCCGGTTCGGGGAGGGGGATTGTGGTGGTCGGGTGGTGCGGTGGCATGCTGGCGGGACCTCTCTGCACTGCGGCACACGCGTGTGCCGTGGACGGGTATGGGAGGGAGGCCCCGGCAGGGGCGAGGGTTTGGCGACTACACGCCCTTGCCGGGGATCACTGCGGTACGGACTCGGTCAGGGCCGGGGCTGGCCCGCTCGGGCGGCTGGCCGGTGCGGGTCACGCGGCCTTGTCCAGGTCGATGGAGGCGGGCAAGTCGCGGACCTTCAGCCCTTCGGTGCACATGAGGTCGTTGATCTGCCAGCAGGCTTCGGTGGGCAGGTAGACCGAGCGCAGCCGTACCGGGGTGCGCATGTCGCCGACGGAGGCGATGGACACGCCCTGGGGCATGGTGCGGTCGGCGGCGGTGATGTCCAGGTCCCGGCCGTCGGGGAAGAGGTGGAGGAAGTCCTCGACGGTGTCGACTCGGTGGCAGATCCGGGCGGACAGGTTGGTGCGGACGGCGGTGGTGAGCACGTCAGCGGAGGGCTTCTGGGTGAGCAGCCACAGCCGGATGCCGAACTTGGCGCCCTGGCTGGCGACGGCCAGCAGCTCGGCCTCGAAGCGTTCGCGGGCCTTGCGGTCCGGGTGCCGGGTGTAGTTCGCCACCTCGTCAATCACCACCAACAGAAGCGGCAGATCCGGGCTGAAGTCGGTGATGCGGTCGGTACGGCCGGACCAGAAGAGCCGCTCCCGGCGCTGCATCTCCTCCCGCACCCAGCGCAGGATCTCGGTCGGCTCGTCGGGATGGATGGCATCGGAGACCTTGTACGCGGTACGCCACCAGGGCGCGACCGCACCGAGGTTGGGGTCGATCACGATCAGCCGCACGTCCCGCATGAGCGAGGCGTAGGTGAGCAGGGTGTTGACGGTGATCGACTTGCCGGAGCGGGTGGCGCCGGCGATGAGGGCGTGGGCGGAGTAGGCGAGGTTCAGCACGACGGGGGTGCCGTCCTCGTCCCAGCCGAGCAGCACGTCATCGGTGGAGACGAACTGCCCCGGTCGGCAGGCCGGGGAACCGTCTGCGCCGAGCAGTGGTGAGCGGATCACTGCCTCCAGCGGCTCGCGCCGGAAGCCGCGTGCGACGATCACTCCGGGTTCCGGCTGGGTGATCCGGATGCGGCGCATGCCCCAGGCGTCGCACAGACCCTCGCCTGCTTCTTGCCAGGCGCTCAGCCCGACCTGCGGCAACGCGTCGGCGGTGACGGTGACGCCGAAGGCGTCGGCGCGGGTGTGAAGACGGGGCACCAGCACGCGCGGCTTGGTCGGCGGCTCCTGCGGCCCGTACTGCTGGAGCACGGTGGGGGTGGCGTCCTTGACGGCCAAGCCGAGCATCGGCGCGAGCCGCTTCCAGCCCCAGCGCATCCGCCGCGCCTGCCGCAGACTGACCCGGGTCTCGGCATCTGCCCGGTACCAGCGTGCGAAGCAGTACCCGGACCAGCCCAGCAGCCCGAACGCGGCCAGCACGGCGACGACCAGAAGCGCGAGCCCAAGGGAGTTGTCGGGCATCAGGCGCCTGCCTTGACGGTGATCGCGTCAGCGCGAACGGAGACGCCGTGCCGGTCCTTGCCGTTGATCTCGTTTTCCCAGGCCGAGGCAACAAGCCCGGTGAAAACCACCGGCAGGCCGACCTTCAGGCCCTTGCCGAGACCCGGCTCCGGGACCTTCACTGCGATCACTTCGGCGCGACCGTTGAACGCGAACATCACGTCCACCAGGTGCAGGTGGGCGCCGGTGCCCCGATCGATCGCGGGCTGCTGGCCCTCGCGGTCCTTGAACTGCGGCCGGGGCTCGGAGGCCAGGATCATCAGGGCCTGGGACTGGTCGATGGGCATGGTCTTCACGGCAAACCTCCAGGTAGAGGGATGCGATTCACCCGTGTGGATGATCACGTGCCGCACACCGTAACATCAATCCTCAGTCCATCCGTAGTCATTTCGTAGCGAGTCCATCCATTGCTGCGGTGGTCCATCCGTAGGGCCGCTACCCTGACCCCATGGGCTGAGCTGGTGAAATGCGGCAGCAGCGAGCAGCCCTGCGAGATGAATCGGACCCGGACCAGGGATGGACATGCCTGCTGACGAAGCGCGTTTGACGTTCGAGCGCATCGCGGACGACCTGCGGCAGGAGATCCGGGACGGCAAGCTGCTTCCAGGCCAGTTGCTCCCGACGCAGACCCAGCTCATGCAGACCTACAAGGCGTCGAGCTTGACCGTGCAGAAGGCCATCCGGCTCCTGCGGAACGAAGGCTGGGTCATCGCCCGCCAAGGGCGCGGCACGTTCGTCACGCGCTCGGCTGACTTCGAGGACGCCTTCGAGAAGGTCGCCAGTGACCTCCAGCAGCAGATCTACTCCGGCACCCTGGCACCCGGCGCCAGGCTTCCCGCCCGCGAGGTGCTGGCTGAGCACTACGCGGTGCCGCTCAACGTGGTCACCAACGCCATCGCATTGCTGGCCGGCAACTTCCTCCTGCGGTTCCCGGGCGAGCTGCCCGGTGACGAGGTCTACGTACGCGACTGGGACGACCACGGCTTCGCCACCCAGCTCATCCACGGTCGCCTGGTTCGCAAGATCAGGGACGGCTCACTGTCCAGGGGCGCCACGCTGACCGTGGATGAAGTAGTCGATGCGATCGGAGGCGACGCCGAAGCTGCCGATCAGGCCCTGACCTTCCTCGCCCTGGAGGGCAGGGTCAGGAAGATCCACGAGACCAGGGGATCGCATCGGGAAGTCGCGTACGTCGTACTGGGCGGCGAGTTCGGAACCGAAGTACCGGTCACCGTGCAACCGGTGGACGAGTCGGCCGAAGCACCCGACACCCCGGTGAAGGAGTTCCCAACCGCCGGGGTCGGAGATCTGGCCTACAAGCTGGAACGCGCCCTGGAGCGGATCGAGGAGCTGGAGGAGCGCGTCGAACGTCTCGAAGGTCGCGACGGCCCTGAGACGGGCGTGTGAACGACAGCGTCCCCGAAGGCCGCCAGCTGGCTTTCAGGGACGCTTCGCGTTGACCGGTCAGGGCTGGTACTCGTAGCCGATGGTGAACCGGGGCGGCAGACACCATTCCCCGTACTCGATGATTCCTTCCGCATCCGACCAGCGGTGAGCACCAGCCAGGATCGGGGAGCCGACCGGCAGCCCCAGTGCGCTCGCCTCGCGGGCATCGGCAGGGCGGGCGTGCATGTCGTCACGGGCGTGGGTGATCGTGCGCCCGGTGGCTTCCAGGACCCGGGCGGACAGTCCGTGGTTGCGGCCCGGGGCGGTGTTCAGCAGGTCCGGTACGAGGGCGGCGAACGGGGCCGGGTACCAGGTCACTGCGAACACGGTCCGGGTCTTGCCCCGTCCGGCCAGCCACTCTCGCCGGACCACCTGATCCCCGGCTTCCAGGTCGAAGATCTCCGCCACGTACAGCGGCGGGACGATCAGCTCGGCCGCCGTCACCCGGCTTGTCTCACCCTCGGCCAGGAACGACTTCACCCGCTGGACCCTGGCCAGCCGGTCCCGCGCCGACAGCGTCCAGCGTGGGTCATCGGCGACGTAGGTGCCGCGCGGGGTGGTGCGGATGAAGTTCTCCACCTGGAGAGCCTGCAAGGCCCGCGAGACCGTGGCGGCCGCGGCCTGCCATTGCCCGGCGATCTCGCGGTTGGTCGGCAGCTTGGCGCCCGGCTCAAGCTCTCCCGCCAGGATGCGCTCCCGGAAGTGATCCGCGATCTTCGTGAACGTCTTGGGACTGGGCATAAGGCGTGCCCCTCCGTGGAGTTGACGTGCTGTCAGTGGCAGCACACTAGTGCACTACGAACCGTAGCGGGAGTGCTTCGGCCACTCGAATACTGAACTAGAGCACCGGCCTGTCAAAGGGTCGGCCATGTGACGTTCGAGAGGTGGCGATGCGAAGTGACGGAGCCGACCAGGTACTCGACCCCTCCGGTCGAACTCCCCTTGCGCCTAGAGCCGGAGCCGAGACCCGTCGAGGGCTGTGCGGGCTGTACTGAACTGGCAAACGTACGTGACCGGGCCCGCGCGGTCGGCGACATGACCACCGTCACCGACTGCAACGTCTACATGCGACGCCACCCCGAGGGCCACCAGTGAGCCCCCGCGCCGTCTACCGGCACATCGCCCACACCATCCGCCACGTCCCCGAAGGCAGCATCACCTACGAGACGTTCTGCGCCACCGCCGGCTGCGACGCCGAATCCGGCCCCCACGACGAACAGCAAGCCGCACAGGACTGGGCACTCCACCACACCGGACGCACCGGCCACGACCTCTTCAGACGCGTCGTCACCGACCACGCCAAGGTCACCCGAGCCGAGTAGAACCACCACCGACAGCCGGAACGGGACCTCACAACCCGCAGGCCATCGCACCAGGCCAGCAGCCCAGCCGAGCGCACAGCCACCGGCCACGGCGTACCGCCGAAGCGGGATGCGTCCAAACTTTCTCTACGTCTTCAAGGCGACCCGCTGGCGCGGGTCGCGCGCGGCACGGCCGCCCACCCGGCCCGCTCTCGGCTCCGCCACCGCGGGCCGGCCAGCGACCAGGCCGCGCAGAGACAGCGCAGCGTTGTGCCGGAAGCGCGGAGAAGCTGGGACGCGTCCGCACGACGAGCGCGAGGCCGACGGCGAGGCGGCGTCGGGGAGTCGGCTGGTGCGCAGCTCGTGGGCGGGATCGGTCGGCTCCGTGGGCTTTACCCACCTGTTCGGCCCGGGGCCCGCGTCGGGCAAGGCCAGGGGGCCACTCGTTCAAATTCCGGGCAGGATCAAAGCCTGCCCGAGTTGCCGGCCAGCGTACGGCCCCCTGACCATGCCCGACCCCAACCCGAACAGGACACCGGCCAAAGCCCACTCCGCCGCCCTCACGCGCGTAGCCGTCTGACGGCAACGCCGACGGCAACAGGGGCGCACAAGGGGGCACTTACACGCACACCCACGGACTGGCCGAATTTCGCTGACCTGCGGAAACGCAGATGACGGCACCTCAGCCAGCACACGTACTATGTGCTGGCGGGTGCAACTCCGGTACTCGTTCACAACTGTGGCGGCGCCCCGAGGTTCGAGGTTGATTCCAGCGGTGTTGCAAATGACCTGGAAAATCCCGTCACTGCAACTGAGCCTTACAATCGCGCCAAGCACTACGGCGGCTCTCAGACGAACGGTCCCAGCGGGCAGGCCGCCCGGGCTGCCGGCGAGGGACAGCCGTGCTCGGAATGCGGTACAACGATGAGGGCTGGAACGGCTCATTCCCCCGTCCCCGAACATAATCCGCCGCTGGTTCTGCACTACTATCGAGGCGGAGGCTCAGAGATGACGAACGCTGAGAGAAGGGCCTATGCGAGGGACGAAGGCATCGACGGCTCAGCATGTGGCAAGTGTCAGCGATCACAAGGGGCTGCGATGACGAAGGTCTCCAAGGCAATTAAGAGAAACCTGGGACTATGACCAAAGACGACAAACGGCTACATGCTCTCGAGGTGCATGTCCGGAGTTTCTGGAATGGGCACATTCTGGCACCTGCACCTTGGGATCGCGGCCCGATTCTGGAGCGAGTGCCACACTTCTCCATCTATCAAGTATTTCCCCAGCGCGCTGGGGAGGCGTGGGTTTACGTCACGCTAGGCTGTTCGCTCGATGCACCCAACGCCGAGGGTATCGAGTTCTTCGTGATGTCACCGGCGGCCTCCTCTATCCATTCGGAAACGCTGGCTATGGTGAGCCACTACCATTCGTTCGATGTACACCAATTGAGCATTGGGTCGGTCGTCGACATCGGGCGGCCATGGATGCCTAATTCGCGCATGGATCACCTTCTCGTCAGCCTTCCATATCCGTACGGACCTAAACTCGAATGGGCCCCTATAGATGCTGGCAGTGCCAGATTCTTGTGGCTCCTACCGATCCACAAGAGTGAGGCAGAATTCATCCAGCGTGAGTCGCTCGAAGAATTTGAGTCCATGCTAGATGCGCAAGCGGTGAATGTCCTGGATCCGAATCGACATTCAGTCATCTAGGTGGTGAGCAAACCGCTCAGACCTTCGAGCGGTTTGAGGATGGGGCTCTAATTCCAATCTCGATTGAGATTAGAGCCCCATCCGAATCATCAACGCCGAGTGAACTGAACGTGATCATTCAACGCAGCGCGAGGAATGTTCTTTGCGCTGCTGCTGCTCTTGTATTTCCTCGCCCTGGTTTCGGCCTCGATCCGTCAGCGGTGATCGCTGCTCGGTGAGGTGATCGGTTCACCCCGGTTTGTTCCCGGCGGTGTCGGGCGGGGTCTTCGCGTGTCGCTGCGGCTGCGCCGGGGTTCCACGGGCCCGGGGTAGTGCGGGTCGCCCTCCTTCCTGGTCTTCGTCGGGGCGGGTACCGGCGGTCAGGTGACCGCTGGGAGGTTGGCGAGTCGCTGCCAGGCCAGGATGAAGGCGTCGGCCCCGGGCCAGGTTCGTTCGATCCGCAGCCAGCGGCGGCGGGCGTGCTTCGCCAGGCGGGCGGGCAGGTGGTAGAGGCGAAGGCGCATCGTGTCGGGCTCGGCGTCGGCGAGGTCGTCCTGGTCGTGCAGGGTCAGCAGCCGCAGCCAGGCGTCCAAGTCGGCGGCGAGGTTGGCGGTGAGCATCCATGCTTCGTTGACCTGCCAGGACTTCGACGGCAGGTTGTGCAGTCCCATCGCCTTGTTCGTCTTCACCTGGTCCTCGACGACGGCGTGGTGGCGGTGCAGCGCGTCCAGCCACTGGATCTGGTGCGAGCCGCGGATGCGGGTCATCTTGGAGATGTTCGTCGCGGTGATCGAGTACTTGAACCCGGTCCGTCGCTCGAACGCGGTGAGGTCCTTGAGGGCGGCCGGACGGCTTGACCCGGCGGACGATCAGCCGCATGCCCTTGATCCAGCCCTCCCGGCGGTTCAGGCCGGTCAGCTCGGCCACGAAGTAGCCCTCCTGGACGCGGCCGTCCTGCCTGATGGAGGTTTCCCAGGCGGCCTCGGGCAGCTTGGCGATGGCCTTCTCGTCCTCTTCCGTGATGGTCCAGCCCGTGGTGAAGCGGACCGTGCGACGGCGGGTGTTCAGGTCCCGCAGGTGTTCGTGCAGGCCATGGGTGGCCCCGGCGCCGTCGACGCGGACGAGGATCTTGGCGGTGGAGACGCCAGGCACCTGGGCCAGAGCGGCGGTCAGCACCCGCACGTGGTCGGCGACCGTGTTGGCGCCGGCCGAGCCGGTCCGCAGCCACATCGCCAGACATTCGTGCGTGTTCGCGCACCACGCCGCGAGGGGATGAAACCCGAACGTCTTCTTCCAGGTCGCCGAGGCGCCATGCTTCTTCGACGCGGCGGTGATGATGGTGGCATCCATGTCGATCACGATCCAGTGGTGCAGGCGCTTCCCGGCGACGGTCAGCCACGGAAAGCCGCCCGGCCGTAAGCACAGAAGTGTCCACACCCGGCGGCGCACTGCCGCCCGCACCCGGGCGAGCGCGGCCAGCGCCTGCTCGTCCAGGTCAGCCAGCGTGCGGCGCATCGTGGAGTCCGACACCGCCGGCCCGGACAGCCCCTGGTGGTGGGCCTGCACAGCCTCCGCCTCGGCCATGCTGCGGGCGCCCAGCACGATCGCGACGGCGAGTTGCACCAGCACTACACCCCGATCGCGCCAGCCATGCCCGCCTGCCCCGGGCAGCACCGGCGCCAACGCGGTGGTCAGCCCGGTACGGTCCGCCAGCCTCCGCAGCAGCGCCGCCCCGGAATCCCCGATCAGCCCTTTGCCGTCGGCGGCCACGGACAGCCGCTGGTCCCACCCTGTAGGCTCGTTCACCAGAAAGGTGCCCTGACTCTCGCAACGGATACGACGTAGACACTCGCATCCTTGCAGGCCAGCGGGCCCTTTCTGCTACCGCGCCGTCAGATCACCCAATTCCGCTGAATACCCCAGGGTCGGAGGCGGCCTGCTGATGCGGCCCGCGCGCTCCGGCCCGGCGGGGCCGCCGCCCGCTCCTGTCTCCGCCCCGCTTGCCGGCGCCCCCGCCGGTCCGGNCCCGCGCGCTCCGGCCCGGCGGGGCCGCCGCCCGCTCCTGTCTCCGCCCCGCTTGCCGGCGCCCCCGCCGGTCCGGGCGCGCAACAACCCTCAACAGCAGACTGTTCTGGGGCTCTGCCCCAGGGGCCGGCCCTCTCTCCGAGGGGGAGGAGGCCGAGTGCGGGTGCGGGCCCGTCGTGGTGATGGGTGGTCGGGTTGCGGGAGGGGTCCCTCGTCGCCCGGTCACCGGAGGCGTACCAGGAACCCCCGGGGGCCGCCAAGGCCGAGCGCACGCGTCACAGAGTGAGCCTTGGCGGCCCCCGGAGAACCCTGGTATGGCGAAGCTGCCCGACCGACGAGGGGCCCCTCCCGATCAGGCCCTGATCCTGGCGGGGCACCGGCCTCTACCGATTCCGCAGTGTGAGCAGGCGGTGCGTAACCGTTCCTGGGCGGGTATCTGCCAAATAGCCTCTGGTTGACTCGCCGTACCGGCGTACCGTGGCGCTGGAGGTGCATAGCTGATGACTACGGAACTGGCGGACAACGTCCGTAAGTACCGGCGCCGGGCCGGGATGAGCCAGGAAGAACTGGCCCACGCCGCGGCCGTCTCGCCGGGCACGGTACGCAAGGTGGAACAGGGCGGCACCGTCCGCATGGAAACGCTTCACGCTCTCGCCCGCGCGCTGAGCGTGACCACGGCAACACTTCTGGCGCCGGACGCCCCGGAGCCCGTGGGCCGTTCGGAGGACCCGAACCGCGTCAACCTGATCCAGCTCCGCGCAGCCCTCACCCCGCCCGTGGGACTCGCAGACTCGGACGGGGAGGGCGCGGAGGAGGAGCCGAATCTACGCCGCTTCCGCCGTACCGTTCATGACGGTGTGGTGCTCTACCACTCCGACAGCTACAAGAGCGTCGCATCCCAATTGCCGGCGCTCTTGCGTGACGCGAACAGCGCGGTCGCGTACTTCGACAGCGGCGAGGAGCACAGCCAGGCGCTCCTGGCCCGTGCCGAGGCATTGCAGCTGGCCGGGCGGTACCTGACGCAGGTAAGGCAGTACGACCTCGCGTACACCGCGCTAGCCGGTGCGATCACCGACGCACGCCAGGCCGGGGACACGCTCACCGGGGCATCCGGCGTGATCGGGATGTGCTGGCTGCTCCTACGCCAGGGCCGGCTGGACGAGGCCGAACAGCTCGCGTCCCAGACCGCCGACCTGATCGAACCGAGACTGTCCCGCGCGACGCCGGACGAGTGCGCGGCATGGGGGTGGCTGGCGCTGCGCGCCGCGGCTGCCGCAGGCCGCAATAACCGGCCCCAGGAAGCCCGCCAGTACCATCGCGTGGCGAACACGGCGGCATCCGCCGTGGGACGGGAGTACACCGGCTCGTTCTTCCGGCACTGGACGACCTTCGGGCCGCTCACCGTCCGCATGAAGGGCGTGGAAGACGCCATGGTCGTTGGAGACGCCCGCGCGGTCGTTCGTAAATCCACTGAGGACGCCATGTCACCCAAGGCATGGAAGAGCGCCGGGCGGCCGAGCGGCGAAAACTGGAACCGTCACCGCCTGGACGTGGCCCGCGCCCACGCTCGGACCAACGACCTGTCCGCAGCGATGGACGAGCTGACCGGAGTCCGCCGCGCGTCCCCGGAGTGGCTGAGGCATCAGCGGATGGCCGCCGAGACCATGCAGGAGATCCTGAAGAAGCGCAAGCGCACCCTCACCGCCGAGATGCGCGACATGGCGGCCTACCTGGCCGTAGTCGGATAGGTGCCACGCAACGCGATAGTTCCGGCACCCTCCGTTGCCAACTGGCATGCCCCGTGGATGGAGTGACGGTCAGTCGGCCCCTACGGTCGCCGTATTCCATTCGGCGACCCAGGTGGGGGTGCACGGTGAGCACATCCAGGACCGACGCGGACCGCATGCGCCGCAGAGACCTGCACGACGCGGCAGCAGGCGTGACCGGTCCCCGCTTACTGCCATGGACCACTCAGGACGGGAACCCCTGCTACCTCAGCACCGACGGCAGGGGCTACCTCTCCTCACTCGCCGACAGCATCGAAGAAGTACAACTCGACATGGGCGAGGAACTCCTGGAGTACGCCCGGCAGGTCGTGGCGCCCGGAGCCAAGGAGCTGTCGGCCGTCGAGTACCGCTGGCTTGCCTGCCGGCTGACCGAAGCCCTGGCCGACGCGCTCCGGGTCGCCGAGTCACGCGGCAACCGCATCCCTGACCCGCCCGAGACCCCAGGCCCCTGACGGCAGGAGCGACGGCAACAACCACGGAGTCCGACGCACAGCCACGGACTCCGGTGGACCGCAGAACCCCTCCCCACCTGCATAAAAGCAGCTGAGGAAAGGGCTGCCGGCACACGATCGGTGTGACGTTCCGTCACCGCATCACGAAAATCTTGGCCGAGCCGCAGGTCCTGGCCGGCCTCGTCCTCGAAGACTGGCCACGCGCTCAGGCGCTGAGCAGTCCTCTTACCTGTGACCACTGCTTCGGCCGCCACTTGGCCACGGCCTGTTCGGCCCGCTCGACGGCCCGGTGCGCGGGGACCTGGGGTGACCAGCCCAGCCGGTGCAGGGTCCCGCAGGACGAGGCGCGACCACCGGGTACAGCCGGGACAAGGAGCACGCGCCGACCCCCCGACCCCGCTCCACCGTGCCCGCAACCCGGGGCCCGCAGGGCGATCCCGACACCGCGAAGCAACCCCGGAACCTGCCGAGCGACCCCGCAGGGGCCCGGCCCCCCGACCGACCCGCCACGCCTGTGTCCCGCCGCGCAGGGCGATCCCAATCGCGCGAAGCAAGCCCGGAATCCGCCGAGCAGCCCCGCAGGGGCCACCGCTCCGGCCGGACTCCCGCAAAGCAACCCCGCAGGGGCCCGCCACACGACCTGGCCGGAGCCCCGCAAAGCAAACCCGCCGAGCAACCCCGCAGGGGCACCGCAGGGGACCCGTGTAAGCCGAGCGGCTCCCCCCGGCGCGCTTTCGGGTGACATCGCCGCTCCGCTTCGGCCACCCCCCGCCCCGCGGGGACGAGCATCGCAGGCGGCCGGTCACGCTCCGGTCACCAGCCGCCGATCAGGCCCGGCACCGCGACGCGGTGGGCCCCGGGCCGCCGCCGGGAGACCATGTGTACGTCCTGCTCGTCGCGAGCGCGTTCAACAGCCTCACCCAGCGGGTCCACGCCGAGCTGCGCGACCACGGCCACCGGGTGGCGGTCGAACTGGCCCTGCCCGACGTCCCCCTGGCCGACACCGTACGGCGCCACGACCCCGACCTCGTCCTCGCGCCGATGCTGCGCACCGCCATCCCCGAGGAGGTCTGGGCCGCGTACACCTGTCTCGTCGTCCACCCGGGTCCGGTCGGCGACCGCGGCCCCTCCTCCCTCGACCACGCGGTCCAGGACGGCGAGACCCGCTGGGGCGTCACCGTGCTGCAGGCCAACGCCGAGATGGACGCCGGGGACGTCTGGGCGGCGGCGGACTGCCCCGTGCCCCCCGTCGGCAAGAGCGACCTCTACCGCGGTGAGATCGCCGACGCGGCGCTGGAGGCCGTCCTGCTCGCCGTGGAGCGCTTCGCCTCCGGTACGTACGTTCCGCAGCCTCAGGCCGGCGGCCGGGCCCGCCCGTTCCTGCGCCAGGACGGCCGCCGCATCGACTGGGCAGCCGACGGCACCGAACGCGTCCTGCGCGTCCTGCGCGCCGCCGACTCGCAGCCCGGCGTACGCGACCACCTGCTCGGCGCCGACTGGTACCTGCACGGCGGCCACCGCGAGGACGACCTGCGCGGCCACCCCGGCGAACTGCTCGCCACCCGGGCCGGCGCGGTCTGCCGGGCCACGGCCGACGGGGCCGTCTGGATCCCCGAGCTGCGCGCCCCCCGCGCAGCGGGACGGCCGGCCGGTGGCCCGCGGCTCCCCGCGACGCTCGCCCTCGGCGACCGGCTGCCGCCGCTGCCCGAACTCCCCGCACCGCCCGACGCCGGGCCGTACCGGCCCGCCTGGTCCGACATCGGCTACCACGAGGAGGGGCGGACGGGCTTCCTGTCGTTCTCCTTCCCCGGCGGCGCCATGAGCACCGCGCACTGCCGCCGCCTGCTGGACGCGTACCGGACCGCCTGCACCCGCCCCACCACCGTCCTGGTCCTCGGCGGCGGGCGTGACTTCTTCTCCAACGGCATCCACCTGGGCGTCATCGAGGCCGCCGACGACCCCGCCGAGGAGTCCTGGGCGAACATCAACGCGATGGACGACCTGGTCGAAGCGGTGCTGTCCACCACCGACCGTCTCGTGGTCAGCGCCCTCGGCGGCAACGCCGCCGCCGGCGGGGTCATGCTCGCCCTCGCCGCCGACGAGGTCTGGTGCCGTGCCGGTGTCGTCCTGAACCCGCACTACCGCCTGATGGGGCTGTTCGGCTCGGAGTACTGGACGTACACCCTGCCCCGCCGCGTCGGAGCCGGCCTGGCGGTGCGCCTCACCTCCGAGGCGCTGCCGCTGGGGGCCGCCGCCGCGCACCGGGTCGGGCTGGTCGACCGTACGGTCGACTGCGCACCCGCGGACTTCTCCCGCGAGACGGAGTGCCTCGCGGCCCGCCTGGCCGCCCTGCCCGCCACCGCCTCCCGGATCGCCGCGAAGAAGGCCGAACGCGAACTGCACGAGGCGCGCCGCCCGCTCGCTGCCTACCGGGCCGCCGAGCTGGCGCGGATGCGCCGGACCTTCTTCGACCCCGACGCGCCCTACCACGCCCTGCGCCGCGCCTTCGTGCGCAAGGAGTGCCCCGCCGCGACCCCGGCCCACCTCGCCCGCGCCGCCGCGGACCGCCGCGGCGCAGGTTCCGGCGCAGGTTCCGGCTCCGGCTCCGGCTCCGGTTCCGGTTCCGGAGCCGGCGTCACTGGACTGGCCGCATCAGACGCGGCGTCCGGCCCCGGCAGCTGTTAGCAAGAAATGTGGGCCGAGGCAGACCGCCTCACGTCCCCCTCACACCCTGATCCCCTCCCCGAGGAGGCAGCGCATGGCCGCAGTGACGAAGGACCCGGTCGAAGACCCCGTGATCCACATCCTCTGGATCAACGCGGGTCTGAGCTGCGACGGCGACTCCGTGTCCCTGACGGCGGCCATGCAGCCGAGCATCGAGGAGATCGTCACCGGCACCCTGCCGGGTCTCCCCAAAATCGCCGTGCACTGGCCCCTGATCGACTTCGAATGCGGCCCGGTCGGCGGCGCGGACACCTTCATCGAGTGGTTCTTCAAGGGCGAGCGCGGCGAGATCGATCCGTTCGTCCTGGTCGTCGAGGGCTCGATCCCCAACGAGTCGATCAAGCCCGAGGGCTACTGGTGCGGGTTCGGCGACGACCCGGAGACCGGCCAGCCCATCACCACCAGCGAGTGGATCGACCGGCTGGCCCCCAAGGCGCTCGCCGTCGTCGCCATCGGCACCTGCGCCACGTACGGCGGCATCCACGCGATGGAGGGCAATCCGACGGGCGCCATGGGCGTGCCCGACTACCTGGGCTGGGACTGGAAGTCGCAGGCAGGCATCCCCATCGTGTGCGTGCCCGGCTGTCCGATCCAGCCGGACAACTTCTCGGAGACCCTGACCTACCTGCTCTACCAGGCGGCGGGATCGGCCCCGATGATCCCCCTCGACGACAAGCTGCGCCCCACCTGGCTGTTCGGCGCGACCGTCCACGAGGGCTGCGACCGCGCCGGCTACTACGAGCAGGGGCAGTTCGCCGACACGTACGACTCCCCGAAGTGCCTGGTCAAGCTGGGCTGCTGGGGTCCCGTCGTGAAGTGCAACGTCCCCAAGCGCGGCTGGATGAGCGGTATCGGCGGCTGCCCCAACGTCGGCGGCATCTGCATCGCCTGCACCATGCCCGGCTTCCCCGACAAGTTCATGCCCTTCATGGACGAGCCCCCCGGCGCGAAGCTCTCCGTCACCGCGAGCGGGGCGTACGGGGCGCTGATCCGCAAGCTCCGCTCGGTCACCGCCCACACCGTGGACGAGGAGCCGAAGTGGCGGCGTACCGGCCGCAGCCTGACCACGGGCTACCGCCCGCCCTGGTGACGGCCCCGCTCCGCACCCCTGCGCCCAACCCCGCAGACAACGCCCGCAGACAACGCCCAGAACGCACCGAAGAAGGGTCACGGCAGACACGATGGCACCGAACACGAAGGCGGCCGGCGACGGCAGCGGCCTGGTGGAGATGGCCTGGGATCCGATCACCCGGATCGTCGGCAGTCTCGGCATCCACACGAAGATCGACTTCAAGCAGAAGCGCGTCGCGGAGTGCTACAGCACCTCGTCGGTCTTCCGCGGCTACAGCGTCTTCATGCGCGGCAAGGACCCCCGCGACGCGCACTTCATCACCAGCCGCATCTGCGGGATCTGCGGTGACAACCACGCCACGTGCTCCGTCTACGCGCAGAACATGGCCTACGGGGTGAAGCCGCCGCACCTCGGCGAGTGGATCATCAACCTGGGCGAGTCCGCGGAGTACATGTTCGACCACAACATCTTCCAGGAGAACCTGGTCGGGGTCGACTACTGCGAGAAGATGGTCCGCGAGACCAACCCCGGCGTCCTGGAACTGGCCGAGCGCACCGAGGCCCCGCACGCGGGCGAGCACGGCTACCGCACCATCGCCGACATCATGCGCTCCCTCAACCCCATCGAGGGCGAGTTCTACCGCGAGGCCCTCCAGGTCAGCCGGTACACACGCGAGATGTTCTGCCTGATGGAGGGGCGCCACGTGCACCCCTCCACGCTCTACCCGGGCGGCGTCGGCACGGTCGCCTCCGTCCAGCTCTTCACGGACTACATGAGCCGCCTCATGCGGTACGTCGAGTTCATGAAGCGCGTCGTCCCGCTCCACGACGACCTCTTCGACTTCTTCTACGAGGCCCTGCCCGGCTACGAGGAGGTCGGCCGCCGCCGGGTGCTGCTCGGCTGCTGGGGCGCCCTCAACGACCCGGAGCACTGCGACTTCACCTACGCCAACATGACCGACTGGGGACGGAAGATGTTCGTCACCCCGGGCGTCGTCGTGGACGGCAAACTCGTCACCAACGACCTCACCGAGATCAACCTCGGCATCCGCATCCTGCTCGGCAGCTCGTACTACGACGACTGGGAGGGCAAGGAGCAGTTCGTCACGCACGACCCGCTCGGCAACCCGGTCGACCCCCGCCACCCGTGGAACCAGCACACCATCCCGGCCCCGCAGAAGCGGAACTTCGACGACAAGTACAGCTGGGTGATGTCCCCGCGCTGGTTCGACGGCAAGGACCACCTCGCCCTCGACACCGGCGGCGGCCCCATCGCCCGCCTGTGGTCCACGGCCCTGTCCGGCCTCGTCGACGTCGGCTACGTCAAGGCGACCGGGCACAGCGTCGTCATCAACCTGCCCCGCACGATGACCAAGCCCGAGACCCGCTTCGAGTGGAAGATCCCGAAGTGGAGCAACGCGCTGGAACGCAACCGCGCCCGCACCTACTTCCAGGCGTACGCGGCCGCCATCGCCCTGCACTGCGCCGAGAAGGGCCTCGCCGAGGTCCGCGCCGGACGCACCCAGACCTGGGAGAAGTTCGAGGTCCCGGACGAGTCCATCGGCGTCGGCTTCACCGAGGCCGTCCGCGGCGTCCTCTCGCACCACATGGTCATCCGCGACGGCAAGATCGCCAACTACCACCCCTACCCGCCGACGCCGTGGAACGCCAGCACCCGCGACACCTTCGGCACGCCCGGACCGTACGAGGACGCCGTGCAGAACACCCCGATCTTCGAGGAGAACACCCCGGAGAACTTCAAGGGCATCGACATCATGCGCGCCGTGCGCAGCTTCGACCCCTGTCTGCCCTGCGGCGTCCACATGTACGTCGGCGGCGGCAAGACGGTGAAGACCATGCACGTCCCCACCGGCCTGAGCGGACTGGGCGGATGAGCGCGGCCGTCGACGCCCGGGAGGCGGGCCGCCGCGTCGAGGAGGTCCTCGACCGGCTGGCCGCCACCGGCGACCGCGCGGCGTGCGAGGCCGCCGAGGAACTGGTCCGGGTACTCATGGAGTTCTACGGCGCCGGGCTCGCCCGGATCGCCGCGCAGCTCGGCGACGGCCCGCTCGCGGCGGCCGCGGACGACGAACTCGTGGCGAGCCTGCTCTCCCTGCACGGCCTGCACCCCGAGGACGTGCACACCCGGATCACCCGCGCCCTGGCCGGCGCCCCCGACCCGGTCGAACTGCTCGGCTTCGACGAGAGCACCGGCATCCTGCGGCTGCGCCCCGCAGCCGCCCCCACCGGCTGCGGCTGCGGCCCCGGCGGCGAGGAGGCCGCCCGGCGCACCCTGGAGGACACCCTCACCTGCTTCGCCCCCGAGGTGACGAGCGTGGAGATGGAGCCCGCCCCCGCCCCGCAGCCCGCACTGCTGCAGATCGGCACCCGGCCGCACAGCCCGGCGCGGGTGCCGTGAGCGGGCCCGCCGTCCGTACGGGGGGCCCGCGCGGGCTGCGCCGGTTCACCGGCCCGCGCCCGCCCCGGCCCGAGACCTGCGAGCTGTGCGGGCTGGCGGTGCCCCCGGACGGGCACCGCCACCTCGTCGAGACCGAGAAGCGGACGCTGGTCTGCGCCTGCACCGCCTGCTCCCTGCTGTTCGACCGGCCCGGCACCCGGACCGGCCGCTACCGGGCGGTCCCCGACCGGTACCTGACCGACCCGGGCCACCACCTCGACGAGGGGCTGTGGGAACGGCTCCAGATCCCCGTCGGCGTCGCCTTCTTCTTCCGCAACGCCGCACTCGACCGGCTGGTCGCGCTCTATCCCAGCCCGGCCGGGGCGACCGAGAGCGAACTCGACCCGCAGACCTGGCAGCAGGTCCTCGACGGCGCGCCGCTCGCCACGATGCTCGAACCCGACACGGAGGCGCTGCTCGTGCACCGCTGGGAGGGCCGCTCCGGCTGTTTCCTGGTGCCGATCGACGTCTGCTACGAACTGGTGGGCCGCATGCGGATGCTGTGGCAGGGCTTCGACGGAGGAGCCGAGGCACGGGCCGCGCTCCGCGCCTTCTTCGACGACGTCCAACGGCGGGCCAGGCCCGTGGCGCCCACGGGGGACCGCTCATGACCGGCTTCGGCTTCTCCTGCACCGGGGTCCGGGCCGACCCGTACGCCGCGGGCCCCACCCTCGTCTTCCGGCTGCGTATCACCGCCGACCCGGACACCCGCGTGCACGCCATGGCCCTGCGCTGCCAGATCCGCATCGAACCGGCCCGGCGCGGCTACGGCCCCGCCGAGGCCGAGGGCCTCACGGACCTGTTCGGCGAACGCTCCCGGTGGGGCACCACGCTCCAGCCGGTGCAGTTCGCCCAGGTGTCGGTGATGGTGCCCGGCTTCACCGGGGAGACCGAGACGGACCTGGTCGTGCCCTGCACATACGACATGGACATCGCCGCGGCCCGGTACTTCGAAGCCCTGCGGGACGGCGAGGTACCCCTGCTGATGCTGTTCTCCGGCACCGCCTTCGCCGGTGACGGCGGCTTCCGGGTCGAGCCCGTGCCCTGGGACCGTGAAGCCACCTGCCGGATGCCCGTGGCCGTCTGGCGCGAGATGGTCGAGCAGCACTTCCCCGGCTGCGGCTGGCTCCGGCTGCCCGCCGACATGATGGCCGAACTGCTCGCCTACCGCTCCCGCCACGCGCTCGCCTCCTGGGAGGCGACCGTACGCGCCCTGCTGGACGCGGCCGGCCCGGACCGGCCGCCCCCGCCCCGGCCGGGGTCCGTCCGGCCGGGAGCCCTGCGCCCGCGCCTCACCGAGAGGACCTCCCCGTGACCACGGCCACCACCGCGGACCCACGCTTCGCCGCCGCCCGGCAGGTGGCCGACGCCGTCCTCCTGGAGGGGTACGTCCTCTACCCCTACCGGGCCTCCGCCGCGAAGAACCGGCTGCGCTGGCAGTTCGGGGTCCTCGTACCCCCCGCATGGGGGCCCGCCCACGGCGAGCACGCCTTCCAGCGGACCGAGGTCCTGATGGAGCCCAGGGGCGACGCGACACTCGCCCTGGAGCTGCGCTTCCTGCACGCGCAGCGGCGCACGGTCCAGCGGGCCCTGGACGACGGGGGCTTCGCCGACACCGACGAGCTGCACCTGGCCGACCGGGTCCTCGTCCCCTGGGACGAAGGAACCGAGGAACACGTCGAACTCTCCTTCCGCGTGGCGGAGCTGACCGGCGACGGCGTCACCGTCCCGTTCACCCGCCCCGCCCGCGACGACACCGAGGCCGTCCTCGACACCGACGGGCGGACGGCGGGCCGCCTGGTGCGGCGCACCGAGGAGATCGAGGGCGTCCTGCGGCTGCGCGCCGTGGAACTCGACGGCGCCTACCGGGTGTTCCGGCTCACGGCGGTCGTGGAGAACACCAGCCCGTGGGCCCCGGCGGGCGCGGCCGACGCCGACCGCGAGGCGGCCCTGCCCCGCTCACTGGTCGCCGCCCACCTCCTGCTGGGCCTCGATTCCGGCTCCTTCCTGTCGATGACCGACCCGCCCGAATGGGCCCGGGAGGCCGTCGCAGCCTGCGACAACCGCCACACCTGGCCGGTGCTCGCCGGCGGGGCGGGCCGCGCCGACGTGGTCCTGTCCTCCCCGATCATCCTGGAGGACCACCCGGCCATCGCCCCCGAGAGCGCGGGTGCCATGTACGACGCCACCGAGATCGACGAGATCCTCGCCCTGCGCACGGCGGCCCTGACCGAGCAGGAGAAACGCGAGGCACGCGGCACCGACGCCCGGGCGGCCGCCGTCATCGACCTCGCCGACTCCCTGCCCCCCGAGGTCCTGGAACGGCTGCACGGCGCGGTGCGCTCGCTGCGCGAGGTCGACGGCGGGCACGGGCCGGAACAGATCACCGAAATCCCCGACGAGGAAGCCGTGTTCAGGCCGGACACCCCCTGGTGGGACCCCGCCCGGGCCGACACCGCCGACCCGGCCCGCGACCGGATCAGCGTCGACGGCACCCCGGTCGGCCCCGGCAGCCGGGTCCTGCTCCGCCCCGGACCGCGCCGCACCGACGCCCAGGACCTCTTCCTCCACGGCCGCGCCGCACACGTCGAAGCCGTCCTGCACGACGTCGACGGGGGAGTGCACCTCGCCGTCACGGTGGAGGACGACCCCGGCGCGGACATCCGCCGGGAACAGGGCCGCTTCCTCTACTTCCAGCCCGACGAGGTCACCCCGCTGGAGGACACGTGAACCCCAGGGTCCTGATCGCGGGCATCGGCAACGTCTTCCTCGGCGACGACGGCTTCGGCGTGGAGACCGTACGGGCCCTGGCCGCGCACCCGCTGCCCGACGGGGTCGAGGTGGTGGACTTCGGCGTGCGCGGGGTCCACCTCGCCTACCAGCTCCTCGACGGCTACGACACGCTCGTCCTGGTCGACGCCACCGACCGCGGCGGCGAACCGGGCACCCTCTACCTCATCGAGGCCGAGGCCGAGGCCGTGGCGGGCACGGGAGCC
This sequence comes from Streptomyces yangpuensis, assembly GCF_001005295.1. GTDB lineage: Bacteria > Actinomycetota > Actinomycetes > Streptomycetales > Streptomycetaceae > Streptomyces > Streptomyces yangpuensis. Next base: position 122,709 of record NZ_LBMK01000007.1, read on the forward strand.
GGTGCCGGTGCCGCGTCACCCGGCACACCGGCCGCGGGACCCGGCGAAGGCCCCGTACTCGACGGCCACCACATGTCACCCGACACCGTCCTGGCCCTGCTGGGCACCCTGTGCGCCGGGACCGGCGCCACCCCTCCGCGCCGCACGCTGGTCCTCGGCTGCGAACCCTCCCGCGTCGAGGAGGGCATCGGACTGAGCGCACCCGTGGCCGCAGCCGTACCGCGGGCCGTCCGCATGGCCCTCGATCTGCTCGACCCCCCGGCCCCCGACGAAGCCGGCGCACCCCGCCGCGAACTGAGGAGAACCCCATGAAGAAGGCCGTCATCAGCGGGGCCGCCGTCGCCGCCCTGGCTGCCGTCCTGGTGCAGGTATTCCCCGACATCAGGCGCTATCTGCGCATGCGCCGTATGTGACCCGGCTGCCGCGGCACCCCCCGCCGCATGCGCCGTATGTGACCCGGCTGCCGCGGCACCCCCCGCCGAACGGAGTACGGGGGGTGCCGCGCACCGGCGTGCCCGCCCGCCGCACCCCCGCCCCGCCGGTGTAATGAGCCCCGGCAGGACGGAGACCGATGCACGAGATGTCGATCGCCATGGCCGTCGTGGGCCAGGTGGAAGAGGCCGCCAGGGCGGGCGGCGCGCACGCCGTCACGTCCGTACGGCTCCAGGTGGGCGAGCTGGCGGGGGTGGTGCCCGACGCGCTGGCCTTCTGCTTCGAACTGGCCTGTGCCGCAACGGTCCTCGAAGGGGCCGAACTCGTCACCGAAACCGTGGCGGCCCACGCCCGCTGCACGACCTGCCCCGGCACCTGGGCCGTGGGGATGCCCCCCGAGCTGTGCTGCCCCACATGCGACAGGGCTACCGACGTGGAACTGCTGTCGGGCCGCGAGCTGGAGATCCTCAGCGTCCGCTGGGAGGACGGCTCCGCCGGTGCCCGTACCCGCGAACCGATTCCCGAGGAGGCCTGAACCATGTGCCGAGTGGTCGATCTGCGGCAGGCGGTACTCGCCAAGAACGACGGCGCCGCCCGGGCCCTGCGCACCGGACTCACAGCCCGCGGTACGACGGTGGTCAACCTGCTCTCCAGCCCCGGCAGCGGCAAGACGGCGCTCCTGGAGCGCGAACTGCTCCTCGCCCGGGAACGGGGCGTGGCGGTCGCCGCGCTGACGGCGGACCTGGCGACCGAGAACGACGCGCTGCGGCTCGCCCGGTCGGGCGTACCGGTCAAGCAGGTGCTCACGGACGGGCTGTGCCACCTGGAGGCCGGGATGCTCGGCCGGCACCTGGACGGCTGGCTGCCCGAGGACACCCGGATCCTCTTCGTGGAGAACGTGGGGAACCTGGTCTGCCCGGCGAGCTACGACCTGGGGGAGACGCTGCGCGTGGTGCTCGCCTCGGTCACCGAGGGCGAGGACAAGCCGCTGAAGTACCCGACCGCGTTCGGACTCGCGCAGCTGGTGGTCGTCACCAAGACCGACATCGCGCGGGCCGTCGAGTTCGACGAGGCGGCCTTCCGCGCCAACGTCGAGCGGGTCAATCCCGGCGTGGAGATCGTCATGACCTCCGCCCGCGCGGGCGGAGGCCTGGGCATCCTGCTGGACCGGGCGCTGGCGGCCGGATCGGGCGCCGGGACGCACACCCCCGTGATGGCCCGCCGGCAGCCGGCACAGGGCCACGACCACGGACACGGACACCTGCACGGCCACGGCCAAGATCACGACCGTGGGTCCGACCACCACCATCACCACCACGACCACCACCACGGGTCCGGCCACACGCACCCCCAGGGTGACGGCGGTACCGGTGGCCGCGATCACGACCGGCGGCCCCCGCACACCGAGCCCGCCGCGCAGACCCGCTGATGGAGGCGGTGCAGCGCCGCCGCGTCACCGTCCGCGGCGTGGTCCAGGGCGTCGGCTTCCGCCCCTACGTCTACACGCGCGCGACCGGGCTCGGCCTCGCAGGGCACGTCACCAACACCCCCGAGGGCGTCGTCGCCGAGGTCGAGGGCGCACCGGCCGCCGTCACCCTGTTCTGCGAACACCTCGCGGCGGACGCCCCGCCCCTGGCCGTCGTGGACGCGGTCGACCACCACGAGGTCCCCGTCGCGGGCGGCACCGGATTCACCATCGTCGCCTCCCGGACCGGCGGCCCCGCCCGCACGCTCGTCTCGCCGGACGTCGCCACCTGCGCCGACTGCCTCGCCGAACTCGCGGACCCCGCCGACCGGCGCCACCGGCACCCCTTCATCACCTGCACCCACTGCGGGCCGCGGTTCACCATCGTCACCGGGCTGCCCTACGACCGCGCCCACACCACCATGGCCCGCTTCCCCATGTGCCCCGACTGCGCCCGCGAGTACGGCGACCCCGCCGACCGCCGCTTCCACGCCCAGCCGGTCGCCTGCCCGGCCTGCGGCCCCCGGCTGACCCTGCTCACCGGACGGCCCCCCGGCGGGACCACGGACGACACCCCGGACCAGGACCCCGTCGCCGGGGCCCGCCGGCTCCTGGCGGCCGGGGCGATCCTCGCCGTCAAGGGCCTGGGCGGCTACCACCTCGCCTGCGACGCCACCCACCCCGGCGCCGTCGCCGAGCTGCGCCGCCGCAAGGCCCGCGGGGACAAGCCCTTCGCCCTGATGGCCCGGGACCTCAAGGACGCCGAACAGTACGCGCACATCGGCCCCGAGGAGCGCGCCCTGCTCCAGGGCGGAGTACGCCCCATCGTGCTGCTGCGCCGCCGCGGCGCCGCGGACCCCGGGGGCGGTGCGCTCGGCGTACTCGCCGAGGGCGTCGCCCCGCGCTGTCCCGACCTCGGCGTGATGCTCCCGTACACCCCCGTCCATCACCTGCTGCTCGGCCTGCCCGGTGACCCGCCGGGTCCCCGCCTGCTCGTCATGACCAGCGGGAACCTCGCCGGAGAGCCCATCGTCACCGACGACGGCGAGGCCCTGGAACGGCTCGCCGGCCTGGCCGACGCCTGGCTCACCCACGACCGCCCCATCCACGTACCGTGCGACGACTCCGTGGTGCGGGTCTGCGACGGCGAGACGCTGACCGTACGCCGAGCCCGCGGCTACGCCCCGCTGCCGATGACGCTGCCCCGCCCTGTCCCCGCGACCCTCGCCGCAGGCGGCGACCTCAAGAACACCTTCTGCCTCGGCGAGGGGCGCAAGGCCTGGCTGTCCGCCCACATCGGCGACATGGACGACCTCGCCACCCAGTCCGCCCTCGAACGCGCCGAGCGGCAGCTGGAGTCCATCACCGGCGTCAGCCCCGCACTCCTCGCGGCGGACCGCCACCCGGGCTACCGCTCCGCCCGGTGGGCGCTGCGCACCGCCGGAACCCGGCCCCTCGTCCGCGTGCAGCACCACCACGCGCACATCGCCTCGGCCCTGGCGGAACACGGCCTGGACGGCGAGTACCCGGTGATCGGCGTCGCCTTCGACGGCACCGGCTACGGCGACGACGGCGCCGTGTGGGGCGGCGAGGTCCTCCTCGCCGACTACGCCGGGTACACCCGGTTCGCCCACCTCGGCTACGTACCGCTGCCCGGCGGCGACGCGGCCGTGCACCGCCCGTACCGGATGGCCCTGGCCCACCTGCGCGCGGCCGGCCTGGCCCGGACCCCGGACCTGCCGTGCGTCGCCGCCTGTCCGCCCGACGAACTGCGCGTACTGGAACGCCAGTTGGAGCGCGGCCTGAACTGCGTGCCGACCTCCAGCATGGGGCGGCTCTTCGACGCCGTCTCCTCCCTGGCGGGCGTCTGCCACCACGCCGGCTACGAGGCGCAGGCCGCGATCGAGCTGGAGGCCGCGGCCCTCGGCGCGGGCGCGGCCGGCCCCGGCTACGCCTTCGGGCTGCGCGTCCCGCCGCACCCCGGCACCGGCCCGGTCGTCGCCGACCCGGCGCCGCTGCTCGCGGCCGTCGTGGCCGACGTACGCGCGGGCACCGGTGCCGGGCCGATCGCCGCCGGCTTCCACGCCGGTGTCGCCGCCCTCGTCGTCGAGCTGTGCGGACTCGCGCGCGAGCGGCACGGCCTGGACACCGTCGCGCTGACCGGCGGCGTCTTCGCCAACACCCTGCTGTCCTCCGCGTGCGCCCGCACGCTGCGGGCGTCCGGTTTCACCGTCCTGCGCCACGGCCGGGTACCCCCGAACGACGGCGGGCTGTCTCTCGGCCAGCTCATGGTGGCGGCCGCCGCCGCACCGCAGAACCACCCACACCAAGGAGAAGCCCATGTGCCTGGCGGTACCCGGCAGAGTGCTTGACATCGGGGAGAAGGACGGCACCCGCATGGCTACCGTCGACTTCGGCGGGGTCCACAAGGAGGTGTGCCTGGAGTACCTGCCGGACCTCCAGGTCGGCGAGTACGCCATCGTCCATGTGGGGTTCGCGCTGCAACGACTCGACGAGGAGTCGGCCCGGCAGACCCTCGCGCTCTTCGAGGAACTCGGCATGCTGCAGGAGGAGTTCGGCGACCCGTGGGAGCAGGCGGCCGCCCAGGCCGGCGCCGACTCCCCGTGGCCCTTCGCCGACGGGCCGTCCGCCGACGGGCCGTCCGCCGGAGAGACCGCCGCATCCCGGCACGCCCAGGCGGAAGGAGGCCAGCTGTGAAGTACATCGAGGAGTTCCAGGACCCCGCCCTCGCCCGCCGGCTGCTCGACGACATCCATGCCACCGTGACCCGCCCCTGGGCCCTGATGGAGGTGTGCGGCGGCCAGACCCACACCATCATCCGGCACGGGATCGACCAACTCCTGCCCGAACAGGTCGAATTGATCCACGGCCCGGGGTGCCCGGTGTGCGTCACCCCGCTGGAGGTCATCGACAAGGCACTGGAGATCGCCTCCCGCCCCGACGTGATCTTCTGCTCGTTCGGGGACATGCTCCGGGTGCCCGGCACCGGCCGCGACCTCTTCCAGGTGCGCAGCGAGGGCGGCGACGTACGCGTCGTCTACTCCCCGCTCGACGCCCTGCGGATCGCCCGGGAGAACCCGCAGCGCCAGGTGGTGTTCTTCGGTATCGGCTTCGAGACCACCGCCCCGCCCAACGCCATGACCGTCCACCAGGCGAAGAAGCTCGGCATCCACAACTTCAGCCTGCTCGTCTCCCACGTCCGGGTCCCTCCGGCGATCGAGGCGATCATGCGGTCGCCGAGCTGCCGCGTCCAGGGCTTCCTGGCAGCCGGGCACGTGTGCAGTGTGATGGGCGTGAGCGAGTACCCCGAACTGGCCGCGCGCCACCGGGTGCCCATCGTGGTCACGGGATTCGAGCCGCTGGACATCCTGGAGGGCGTACGCCGCGCCGTGCGGCAGCTGGAGCGCGGCGAGCACACCGTCGACAACGCCTACGCGCGCGCCGTCCGCCCCGAGGGCAACCCGGCGGCCCTCGCCATGCTGGAGGATGTCTTCGAGGTCACCGACCGGGCCTGGCGCGGCATCGGCGTGATCCCGGACAGCGGGTGGCGGCTGTCCGCCCGCTACCGCGACTTCGACGCCGAACAGCGTTTCGCGGTCAGCGGCATCAACACCCGCGAGCCCGCCGAGTGCCGCAGCGGCGAGGTGCTCCAGGGGCTGCTGAAACCGCACGAGTGCGAGGCCTTCGGCACCCTGTGCACCCCGCGCAGCCCGCTCGGCGCCACCATGGTCTCCAGCGAGGGGGCCTGCGCCGCGTACTACCTCTACCGGCGGCTGGAGCTGGGGACCGTTCCCACCGCCGCGACCACCCCGCTGGAGGCGAGCCCCGTTGTCTGACACCGCGACCACCCCCACCCTCGACATCACGGGCTGGACCTGCCCGGCCCCGCTGCGCGACCGCCCGCGCGTGGTGATGGGCCACGGCGGTGGTGGCGCGCTCTCCGCGGAGCTGGTCCAGCACCTGTTCGCCCCCGCCTTCGGCGGTGACGTGCTGGCCCAGCTGGGGGACTCCGCGGCCGTCACCCTCGGCGGCGTGCGGCTGGCCTTCTCGACCGACTCGTACGTGGTGCGCCCGCTCTTCTTCCCCGGAGGCTCGATCGGGGACCTCGCGGTCAACGGCACCGTGAACGACCTGGCCATGAGCGGGGCGCAGGCGGCGTACCTGTCCTGCGGCTTCATCCTGGAGGAGGGGGTGGAGATGTCCGTGGTGGCGCGTGTCGCCGAGGCCATGGGCGCCGCGGCGCGGGCGGCGGGCGTGGAGGTCGCCACCGGCGACACCAAGGTCGTCGAGGCGGGCCACGGTGACGGCGTCTACATCAACACCGCGGGCATCGGGATCATCCCCGACGGCGTGGATCTGCGGCCGCAGCGGGTCGTGCCGGGTGACGTCGTGATCGTCAGCGGGGAGATCGGCCTCCACGGAGTGGCGATCATGAGCGTCCGGGAGGGCCTGGAGTTCGGGGTGGACGTCGAGAGCGACTGCGCCGCCCTCGGCGGTCTCGTCCGGAGCATGCTCGCCGTCACCCCCGACCTGCACGTCCTGCGCGACCCCACCCGGGGCGGGCTGGCCGCCTCACTGAACGAGATCGCCGCCGCCTCGGGCACCGGCGTCGTGATCCACGAGCGGGCCGTCCCGGTCCCCGCCGCCGTCGCCAACGCGTGCGCGATCCTCGGCCTCGACCCGCTGTACGTGGCGAACGAGGGCAAGCTGGTGGCCTTCGTGCCGCGCGAGCACGCCGAGGCCGTACTGGAGGCCATGCGCGCCCATCCGCTGGGCCGCGGCGCGACGGTCGTAGGCGAGGCCGTGGACGCCCACCCGGGCCTGGTGGTGGCCCGCACCGCCCTCGGCGGCACCCGGGTGGTGGACCTCCCGATCGGCGAACAACTCCCCAGAATCTGCTGACCCCCCGTCCCCCGTCCCCCGTCCCCCGTCCCCCGCTGCCCGCCCCCCGCTGCCGGGCAGCGGGGGTGTGGCCGGGTGGGAGTGGGGGTGGGCCGGTCAGTCAGCGGTCGTCTCGCATGTCGTCCAGATCCTGCTCGTCCAGGTCCCGCATCACGTCCCGCATCGTCGCGTCCTCGCGCCCCCGCTCGTGCGCGATCTCGTCCGGGGAGCGCGGCCGGCCGCCCGTCCTCATCCGGTCCGGGTCCGGGGACCGCCCCCGGATCCGCTCCTCGCGCCCGCTGCCCGGCGTACGGCTCTTCTCGCCCCTGTCGTCAGCCATGACCGCTCACACCCCTTCCGTGCGCGCCGGTCCCCACTCTGCGACTACCCCTCCGCCGCCGTCCAAACCCGGCGCGGAAGCGGCGCCGGCCCGGTCGGTACCGATCAGGTGATTGCGGGGCTGCGGCGTTCGACGAGGACGACGTCGCGCCACGTTCCGCGGTGTCGGCCGATGACGGTGTCGTACATGTACGCCTCGCCGCCCTGGTGGGAGGCGATCAGGGACAGCAGCCGCAACCGGATCGGGTCCGAGAGGCCTTGAACATCCGTGACAGCTCGGCTGCGGCATCCTCCCCGAGCGGCTCGCGGACCATCGGCGCGCAGCACGCCGCATCGTCCTCGTTCTGTCCGAGCACCGGCAGAACGCCAAGCCGGCCGGCACCTCTGCCGCGGCGTCCGCGCGGTCGGCGGCCCCGGGGCCCGCACCGGGAACATTCCGCCGCCGCGCCCCGTTGAAAGACTGTCAAGTCCCACTGGAGACCGAGGAGTCCCTTGCCCGACACCGCGTCCGCCGCCGTGACCCCCCTGCCCCCGCTCACCTCTCAGGCAGAGCGCCTGATCGAGCTCGGGGTGCACGAGCTCGCCGGGATGACCGCCGACGACCTGCGCGCCTTCGCCGCGGCCGGCGCCGCCGCGGGCACCGCCGACGCCGGGAACGACACCCTGCTCGCCGTCCATCCCGGCCGCGTCGCCGCCTCTGCCCTCGTGCCGCTGCTCCAGCGCGACGGCAAGTCCGGCTTCGTCGTCGTCGACATGCCCGACGTCGACGACTTCGCCCCCCACGGCATCGGCCTGCCGGACGCCCCTCTCTATCTCGTCACCGGTATCGACCGCGGCGACCGCATGGCCAACTGGAGCCCCGAAGAGGCACTGCCCGCCCTCACCGAGGAGCACCGCAGCCCCCTGCTGCTGACGGAAGGCATCCACTGGGTGCTCCAGCAGCCCGCGGCTCTCGAGCGCAACCACTGCTTCATGACCATCGGCTCCCGGCTCCGCAAGGCGAACGGCGCACTGGACACACGCACCCCGGCGATCTGGATCAGCAACGGTTCGGGACGAGACGGCCGCGAGCGGCGCAACGCACCCAAGGTCGGCTGGTGCTGGTGGGGCAACCGCCACACCTGGCTCGGCTTCGCCTCCGCCACGGGCCGTAGGCCCTGACCTGCGAACGTCCCCGCTGCAGAGCCGGTACAGGTCGCCGCTCGCCGCCGGCTCAGGCCGCCCGGGGCGGGGTGGCAGCGGAACGGGTACCGGTCCGCCAGGCCCGCAGGACCGAGGGGAAGCATCGCGAGGCGGAGAGGCGCGACGAGTACGGGACGTACCTGGGCGCCCCGACAACGCGGCGAGGTGCGGTGCCGGGCGCCGCGGGCCAGGCTAGCCGGCCCCGGGGTGTCCCGGGTGGCCGTGTGGGTGGACGACATGGTCGTGGCGTACGCGGTCCGCGTTGGCCCGCTCAACCCGCTCGGAGTCCAGCGGCGGCCGCCCCGCACCGCTGCCCGTCCGCGACGGGGCCCCCGGCTGTCGGCCGTGGTCGTCCGCCGTGCCGCCCTCGTGCTGGAGCGGTGGCCTGCGCGGTGCGTCCCGGGTATCGGTCCCCGGCCCCGGCCCGGTCTCGGGCCCGGGCTCCTGCGGCATCGCCTCGTGGACCGTACGCTCCGCCCGCTCCGGATCCGGGACCGAGACGGCCACCCGCCGGAAGGGCGCGCCCTCGGCCAGTTCCAGGCAGAGCACCGTGCTCTGTGCCTTCACCGCGATGAAGTCCTTGCCGTCGGGCCGGTTGCGGACCCCGCTGCACCGCCCCGGCGACCACGTTCCGGAACCGGCCCGGCCGCGCAGGACGCGCCACCAGCTCCGCTCGACGTGCACCTCGCGCAGGGCCGACACCGGTACCCGTACCTGTCGCCGCCGCGCGGCCAGGCCCTCGCGCAGCCCCAGCCGCACGACGACCTCGCCCCCTTCCACCGTCACATGTGCCATGGCAGCCACCGCCTTCCTACGGTGCGGCTCCCCTCCGAACACCGTACCCACGCCTGGCCGCCACCGAGCGCGCAGAGCGGTCCGAGCGCCCCGGGCCCGGAGGTTTCGACGCGGCGGCAGTGGCAAGGCGCCTGGCATGGTGCGCATCGGATACACGATGATGACCGAGCAGGCCGGCCCCCGGGAGCTGGTGGACCACGTGGTGGGGGCCGAGCGGGCGGGCTTTGACTTCTCGGTGGCCTCCGACCACTACTTCCCCTGGCTGGACTCCCAGGGCCACGCCCCCTACGTATGGAGCGTCCTGGGTGCCGCCGCGCAGGCCACCACCCGGATCCCGCTCATGACGTACGTGACCTGCCCGGCCTTCCGCTACCACCCCGCGGTGGTCGCGCAGAAGGCCGCCACGATGCAGATCCTGTCGCAGGGCCGGTTCAGGCTCGGGCTCGGCTCGGGCGAGAACCTGAACGAGCACGTCGTCGGCCCGGGCTGGCCGGCCTCCGACGTGCGTCTGGAGCGGCTCGAAGAGGCGGTGGGGATCGTGCGCTCCCTCCTGGACGGTGACCTCGTCAGCCATCACGGCACCCACTTCGACGTCGAGGACGCCAGACTGTGGGACCTCCCCGACGTACCGCCGCCGATCGGGATCGCGGCCTCCGGCCCGGCCTCCTGCGCGCTCGCGGGGCGGCTCGGCGACCTGCTCGTCGCCGTCGCGCCGGAGCGCGACCTGGTGACCGCGTTCGGCGAGCACGGCGGCTCCGGCAAGCCCTGCGTGGGACAGCTGCCCGTCAGTTACGACCCCGACCGGGAGGCGGCCGTACGCAGGGCCCACGACCAGTTCCGCTGGGCACTGGGCGGCTGGCAGGTCAACGCCGAACTCCCGGACCCGGCCTGCTTCGCCGACGCGACCCGGTACGTACGCCCCGAGGACGTCGCCGACACCATTGCGTGTGGCGACGACGTGGACGCCGTCACCGACGCGGTACGCCGCTACGCCGAGGCCGGTTTCACCGAGGTCGCCCTGGTCCAGATCGGCGGCGACCAGCAGGAACCCTTCCTCGCCTGGGCCCGCTCGGCCCTGCTGCCCGCCCTGCGCGCACTGTGACACCGTACGGACCGCGCGGCCCGGCTGCCCCGGTCGGACCGGTTCGGACCGGTTCGGGCCGGTTCGGACCGGTCGGGGCGGTCAGGGCGGTCAGGGCGGTCAGGCGGTGATGCCCACCTTGTCGTACGCCTGGTTGATCGCCGCCTGCGCGGCGCTCTGCAGCTCGGGGTTCCCGAAGAGGTACGTGCCGGTGACGTCCCGCAGGGCGCGCCGCATGTCCGAGAAGTCCGACTCCCTCAGCAGCCGCACCAGGGCGAGATAGATCAGCAGCGCCCACTCCTCGACCTTGAGGACCGGCCGGCCCTCATCGTCCACCGAGGTGAGCAGGTTGAACATGGCCTTGTTGTGGATGTTGCTGTTGGTGTGTACACCGCCGTTGTCGCTCGACGTGACCAGGAAGTCGTCCATGTGGTCGGGATCGCCCGTCCGGGTGGGATCGCTCATGTCGCGCAGCGGTTTCCCGTTGCCGCCCAACCCGGCTCCGATCTCCCAGCTCCAGGTGCCGACGTCGCTGCGGTCCGGCGCCTCGTACCAGTTGGCGATGAGGACGCCCATCGTGTCCGACAGCGACTCGTTCAGGGCGCCGGACTGGTCCTGGTAGATCAGGTCGCTGGAGGTCTCGATCACCCCGTGGGTCATCTCGTGTGCGATGACGTCGAGATGCTTGGCCAGGCTGACCAGACGGCCTCCCTCGGACACCTGGCCGTACCACATCCGCCTGTCGAACCAGACCGCGTTGAACCACTCGGGCCCAGGGCCGTCCAGGCGGTAGGTGCAGTTGACCAGGGAGACCAGGTCCATGTCGGCATCGTCGATACCGTTGCGGAAGAGCTGGTCGCGGTAGTACCTCTCCACCCGCTCGGCATTGACGTGCGCCGAGACCCCGGCCCGGTGGCCGGCGCCGAAGTCCGCCTGCGGCGAGCCGATCGCCGCGGTCGGCGGCGGGGCGGTGTCGATGTCCGCGAATTTCATGTCGTAGGTGACGATCTGCCGCCACTTGTCGTGCAGGAGGAAGGAGCCGTTCTGCCGGCTGCCGTGGAACCGCTGCCGGGCGCTGACCTCGTCCTCGCCCTCCAGCCTGATCGGTACGGTGATCGTGGGGGACATCCCGTAGGACTTGAGGATCTCGCCGGAGTGCGCGTCGACGAGGTATCCGGTGAGCGGGAATGCCTCGCGCGGCGACGCCCCGAGGCCATGACCGCGCTGGCCTGCCTCCCGGCGGTTCTCCGGCAGTTGGGCCGGTACCTCGCGCAGGTGCCAGGCCAGGTGCCACTGGTCGTTGCGGTTGACGTACGTCAGAGTGGGCGGCGGCAGTGCCGAGGCGTCGACCGTGGTGCCGGTCGCCGTCCTGACGCGTTCCAGAGCTTCCGTGCCCGACAGTTCCGGCACGGAGTCGACGCCCACGACCTCGCCGAGTCTGCCGTCCACCGACACCAGCCGCTGGTTCTCGTCGAGCTCGACCAGCACCTCGGCGCCGAAGACGGGGATCTCCTGCCGGGTCTGCTCGAAGCGGACGAGGGTGGTGCCGGTACCGGCCTGGCGGCGTTCCGTGCTCAGTACGAGATCGGGCACCCGCTCGGGCCGGTCCTCGCGAACGGCCTCACGCAGCGCCGGTGCCTCCTCCACGGCGAGCTTCTCCGCCAGGTAGAAGCGTGCGGCGGACTCGGCCGAGTTGAAACTCCGTTCGTCGACGCCCTCCGGGGCGCCCACACCGCGTACCGACTCGGGCCCGGGAGGCGCGTCCGCCTGTGGGTCGTCGGTGAAGTGATAGCGGAATCTTTCCAGCTGTGACATGACTGATCACACGACCCTCCGTGATCGCCCCCGGCTGCTGCTGCCCCGCCCCTCGCGCGCGTTCTCTTCGCGTGCTCACTTCAAACGTCACATCAGGTGACACCGGTGGCAAGCGGACGGCCCCGCCGGGATGCACGGTGCACCCGGACCCGTGTTCGCTTCAACTGTGCGACGTTCAACGGCATTCGCAGGGTATTGCGGAGGCCCGGCCGCAGGACCACGATGGAGTGGTCGGGAGCCTGTCCTCGGAGCAGCGTGCCCGGCCACCGGCCGGGCACGTGGCCGCCGGCCCCCCGGGCTTCCGGGTCACGGAGGACTTCAGATGCCTGTGTTCCACTTCGACATAGGGGGAAATCTGGCGGATCCCCGCCTGGAGGGGGACTCGCTGACGCTCCACCCCCTGCCGCGTGTCATGGCGGCCCTCGACTCCCTCGGTGACGCTCCCAAGGGCATCCTCTCCAACCCCGGCCCGCTGGGAGAGGCCACCGTGGCGGAGGCCCTGCACCAGGCGTTCCCCGGCCGCTTCACCGACGACGATCTCGTGCACTGGGGGCCGAAGGACAGCCGGACGCTCTTCGACCGGGCGGTCGCGAGCGCACAGGCGCGGGGGGTCGAGCCCGGCGCGTGCGTCTTCGTGGGCGAGGACCCCCAGGAGCGCGCCTTCGCCCGGGAAGCGGGGATGCGCACGGCGCCCCACCCGGTGTTCGCCCTCGCGGCCATCGAGAACCGTCCCGTCCTGTGGGCCCGGATCGGGCTGCCGGAGGGCCGGGACCTGTCCGGCCTGGAGGCCGTCGTGAACGGCGCCGAGGTCGTTCCGGTGCACGTCGCCTCCGCACGGCTCGTACTCGCCATGGCCAGCACCAGCGGGGTGCAAGCACTCCAGCAAGCGGGCTACGCAGTCGACTTGCAGGGCAGCGTCGAGGACACGGTGGCCTTCCTCGTCCGCGACAACCGTCCGCTCCCGCCCGTCGAGGGGCTCGCGGACGCGCCGGCCGCGACCCGGACGGACGCCGAGGCGGCACTGCGCGCCACGACCGTCTTCGCCTTCGTCGCAGGCGAACTGGCAGCCCTCGGAGCCCCGTCGGCCGTTCCGCTGGGGCCCGCGCCCGGCGGTGTCTACCTCGCCGCGCCGGCCGAAGCCCCGGTCGAGGAGGTCCACCTGCCCGGCGCGAAACCGGGACACACCGAACGGCTGCTGCCGGACCCGGCGCTCCTCGCCCGTCCTGCCGAGGTCCCGCCCGCAGGGCTCGTGGAGGCCTTCGACGACACCGTGCCCTCCCCGCAGACGATCGCCGCGGTCCGTGAGGCCGTGACGGCCGACGCGCTGAGCGGGTACGTGGCGCGTATCTCCGGCATCAAACCGCTGGAGGGCGAAGGGTCGTTGAAGGTGCGCAGCCGGGACGCGGCGGCCGCGGACAACGCGCTGGTCGTCGAGGCGCTGGCGCGCCGCTTCGAGGAGCTCCGGCTGACCGTCCGCCTGCACCCGTTCCTGTGGCGCGGCCACCGGCTGCTGAACGTGGAGGCCGAGTACGCGGTCCCGGGCGCGGACTCCACCGTGCTCATCAGCGCGCACATGGACTCCACCGCCGCGAACGGCTTCTTCTTCGACGCGGACGGCGATCCGCGTCCCTACGATCCGGCGGTGGACCCCGCCCCGGGCGCCGACGACGACGGCAGCGGCACGGCTGCCGTCATGGCCGCGGCCGAATGCCTCAGGAAGATCCTCGACAGCCGGCGGAAGCCCACCCGGAACGTGCGCTTCGTGCTGTTCAACGCCGAGGAACAGGGGCTGGTCGGCAGCAAGTACTACGCACGCGCCGCCGCGGCGGCGGGCGACCGCATCGCCGGCGTCTTCCAGATGGACATGATCGCGGGCCGGCAGCCGGGGAGCACCCCCATCGTCGAGATCCACGCCGGCTCCCTCGTGTCGGGCCCGGTCGTGAGCGCGTCCGACGCGCTGGGCGAGCGTGTCGCCCGTACGGTGCCGGTCATCGACTCCGAGGCGAAGGTCCAGCAGCTGACGGGCCTCGACGACCCGGCGGCGGGACGCAGCGACCACGCGAGCTTCCACGAGCGCGGGTGGGCGGCCATAGCCGTCTCCGAGGACCTGTTCTCCACGCCCGACGGAGACCCGGGGACCGGCACACGGCAGTACCACACCCCGGGCGACACCCTCGTCGACCAGGACCACGACACGGAGTTCGCGGCAGCCGTCGCCCGCTCCGTCATCGCGGCGGCCCTGACGTTCGCCGGTCTGTGAGGACGGTGCCCGCCGGGCCCGAGGCGGCCGCCGGGGCCCGAGCCGGGGCCCTCGTCAGCTCCTGCCGACGAGGGCCCCGACGGCCGGGTCGATGGCCGCCGCGGCGTCGGTGCCCTCGTCGGGGGCGGGGCTGAACCCGGTACGCATCCCGGTACCGGTCCCGGTACGGCCACGGGTACGGAAGGTGCGGCGGTAGGTGTCCGGCGGGACGCCGACCGTCCGGGCGAAGTGACGGCGCAGGGTGGTGGCGGTGCCCATACCGGTGGCCGTCGCGATGGTCTCGACGGTGTCGTCGGTGGTCTCCAGCAGCTCCTGCGCATGCCGGATGCGCTGGGTGAGCAGCCACTGCAGCGCAGTGGTACCCGTCACCGACCTGAAGTGGCGCCCCAGGTGGCGTGAGCTCATCCCGGCCTGACGGGCCAGGTCCTCCACCGTGAGCGCCTGGTCCAATCGCTGCAGCACCCAGGGGAACAGGCGGGCCAGCGGATGGTTGCCGGGGGTGGGCACGGGAGTGGTCACGAACTGGGCCTGGCCCCCGTCGCGGTGCGGAGGGACGACCAGGCGCCGGGCGATGGTGTTGGCGACGGCCGAGCCGTGGTCGAGGCGTACCAGGTGCAGGCAGAGGTCCATGGCGGCGGCCTTGCCCGCGGAGGTGAGCACGCTGCCGTTGTCGACGTAGAGGACGTCGGGATCCACCGTGACCCGAGGATGACGCCTGGTCAGCTCCTCGGTGTGCGCCCAGTGCGTGGTCGCGCGCCGGCCGTCCAGGAGGCCGGCGGCGGCGAGCACGAAGGCGCCCGTGCACAGCGAGGCCACGCGGGCCCCCGCCTCGTGGGCCGCCCGTACGGCGTCGACCAGTTCGTCCGGCGGGTCCCGGTCTACGTCGGCCCAGCCGGGGACGATCACGGTGTCGGCCTGCCGGAGCCGGTCGAGCCCGTGGTCGGGGACCAGATGGAAACGGTCGATCTGGACGGCGCTCGGACCGCACAGCGCGAAGTCGTACCAGGGATCGACGATATGGGTCAGATCGGAGCCGAAGACCTCGGTCGCCAGGGACAGTTCGAAATGCAGCATGCCGTCGGTGACGGCCAGCGCAACAGTGGTCACGTCCGGAAGTGTACGGGTCATGTCGTTCCGGACACTCGTGTGCCGGGTCGCTTCACGCCAGGATCTTCCTGACAGAGCACGGCGGACCACGAAGGCCAAGGCCCCGCCGGCGCACAACTCGGCACGCCAAGGAGCGGGTTCATGGGATCGGGTCAGCAGGTAACGGTGTTCGGCGCGTACGGGCACACCGGTCGGTTCGTGGTGCGGGAGCTGGTGGAGCGGGGGTTCGTCCCCGTGCTGTCCGGCCGCGACAGCGGCAAGCTGAAGGCGCTGGCGGACGAGACCGGGCTGGACGCCCGCCCGGCGACGGTGGACGACCCGGACTCGCTCGACCGCGCGCTGGCCGGTACGGCCGCCGTCGTCAACTGCGCCGGACCGTTCGCCTCGACGACCGCCCCCGTGATCGAAGCCGCCCTGCGGGCCGGGATCCCGTACCTGGACGTGGCGGCCGAACTGGAGGCCAACATCGACACCTTCGCCCACTTCGCCGACCGGGCACGCACCGCCGACGCGGTCGTCGTCCCCGCGATGGCCTTCTTCGGCGGTCTCGGCGACCTGCTGGCCACCACCGCCATGGGCGACTGGGACGAGGCCGACGAGGTGCACATCGCCTACGGCCTGAGCAGCTGGCACCCCACCGCGGGGACGCGGCTGTCGGGTGCGGTCTCCCGGGAGCGGCGCGGTGAGCGGCGCCTGCGCTACACCGCAGGCCAGTGGGAGTACCGCACCGACGCCCCGCCCACCCTCGAATGGCCCTTCCCGCAGCCGACGGGCACCCGGCCCGTGATCGGGGAGTTCACGATGGCCGACGTGGTGACCGTGCCCACCCACCTCTCCGTCCCGGAGGTCACGACCTATATGACGGCCAACGCCGTCCAGGACATCGCGACCCCCGCAACGCCCGCGCCGGCCGCCGCCGACGAGAGCGGCCGGTCCGACCAGACCTTCGTGGTCGACGCGGTCGTCCGGCGCGGCGGTGCCGAACGCAGGGCGGTGGCCCACGGCCAGGACATCTACGCCGTCACGGCCCCGCTCGTCGTCGAAGCCCTCGAACGCGTCCTCACGGGCCGCACCCGCACCGCCGGTGTCGCCGCCGCGGGCGAGATGTTCGACGCCCCCGACTTCCTGCGGGCGCTCTCCCCGCACGTCACCCTCGACCTGCTCCCGTAGCGGCGTACCGCCCCTGCCCCGCCCCTACGTGCCATGAGTCGGGTGATCTGCGCCACAGGCTGTCACGGGGGCGGCCGACGCGGTGTCTTGAGGCCGAACACGTCAGGACACCACCCCACGACCCTGCGATGTCGCGACACCGCGAACCTGCCACCCCGCACCACCGCACACGACCGGAGAGGCCGAACCACACCGTGACCGGACAGACGACCGCGGCGCCGCGCGGCGGCACCTTCCTCAAGACCGCGATGATCCTGCAGACCCTCGCGCTCTTCTTCCAGGCCTCCACCGCAGGCCTGCTGCTGAGCTCGTCCCGCGCCTACACGCTGCACGACTACGGATCGAAGGTGATGTACGGGGCCGCCATGCTGTACGTCCTCGCCACGGTCCTCGCCTGGCGCCCGGGCGGCGGATCCCCGCGCCCCATCCTGCACTCCACCGGCTTCCTCGTCCTCGCCTCGGCCCAGGTCGCGCTCGGCATCGCGCACGTGGCCTCGCTGCACGTCCCCCTGGGCGTGGTGATGTTCGCCCTCAGCACCCTGGCCCTGGTCGGATCGCTGTCCCCGCGCCCGCTGCTGCGCCCGGCCGCCCGTTCCTAGCGGGTGTCCCGCGGCGCCACCCGCACGGCACACACCCCGTCCCGGCCACTTTCCGAAAGGCAGGACCACCCATGTCCGTCCCATCCGTACTCTCCGTCGCTGCCACCGACGCCACCCTCCACACGGTCGCCGCAGACGTCTACACCGTGAGCCTCGGCCGGATCGGAGCCATTGTGTCGGCGCTGACCGGCCTCCTCGGCTCGGTGGGCGGCGGCCTCGCGCTGGCCCGTACCACCGGCCGAGGACGCGTCCTCACCTGGGCCCGGCGCAACGGAGCGGTCACCGCGCTCGTGGCGGGGTCGCTCGCGGTGGCCATCGGCGCCGCGGTCGCAGCCACCGCCGAAGGCGGCCTCGGCACCGGGAACGGCCTCGGGGGCGCCTACGTCGCGATCCTCCTCGGCCTGGCCGCCATCCTCCTCGGCAGCCTCGCCCGCTCCCGCTCCCGCACCCGTACCGGTACGGCGTGATCACCGAGGACGGTGGTCGACCCGCGCGTGATCCTCGCCCTACAGCGGTTCGAACGGGCTGATGTCCGGTACGAGCACGGCGAAGAGTTCGGCTGCGATCCACCGGCCCGAGGCGGTCTGTTCCGCTCCCACGCTGATGGGATGGAGCAGCATGTCCGTGGCGCCCGGCACCGCCAGCACGGCGTTGCGGAAGCCGACGGCCGGCGCCAGCCGCCGGTGGAGCGCCAGGAGTCTGCCCGCCTCCCTGGCCACGATTCTCCCGTCGAACCACTCCCCGTCGCTCTGCGCCCGCGCACCGTCGGCCGACCGCTCCCGCTCGTACCCGCTTCGCCCTCACGCCAGGTCCGCCACGAGGAGGTCGAGTGTGGCTTCCTCGTGGAGGGCCATGCCGAGTGCGGCCATGGCTGGGGCGAGGCCCGGGTCCCAGTCCGCAGTGGTGGGTGGGCCGGTCAGCGGGTGCTGGGGGACGTTGCGGGCCTGGGTGCGGGCGGCGAGCTGTTCGTAGTCCCCGGAGCCCATCCGCCATGGTTCGGCGCCGTAGCGGTGGACCACGCGGTTGGCCAGGGCTATGCCCGGCCAGTCGAAGTCGCCGTGGTAGGCGAAGCGGCAGCCGGTGGCGGCGAGGGCGTCGAGGAGGGTGAGGACCACAGTCGCGGCACTCCCCGAGGTGCACACCAGCGGTTGTGAGCAGGCGGCGTCCGCTGCCGCCTCCACCACACGGGGGTTCTCGCAGATACGGATCAGCGTGCCCGTGGGCAGCGAGAGCCGCAGGGCGTGCAGGTCGCGCAGGGTGAGATGGGTTTCCGTATGGCGGACCGCTCGTTCGTACAGGGAGCGTTCCCGCCAGCCTCCGCCGTCGGGGCGCAGACCGTAGGCGAGCACCGTGCTGGAGACCTCGTCCGGCGTGACGGATGCCAGCCGCCACAAGGTGCGGCGGCCGGCCGCGTCATCGGGGAGTTCGGTGTCGTGGGCGAGGGCTATGCCCCGCTGGACAAGACGCGCCAGCCAGGTCCCGTCGTCCAGGCCGTGGGCCGATCCGGTGGCCTCGGCGGCGAGTTCGCCCCGCCCCCGCGCGCCGGCCCGCCCGGGACCGAAGAGCAGAGTGAGGACGTGGACGGCCTGCTGGAGGGTACGCACCGCTGTCGCGGGCGCTACACCGTTGGGTACGCCCGTGCGGCGCAGCCCGTCGTACCACCGCCAGGCCCACTCCTCCTCGCCGAGTCGGCAGCCTTCCAGCGACGAGGCGAGCGAGGACCACACCCGGTCACGCCGTGCCCGGGCCTCCGTCCGAGCGGCGCGGCGATCACTGAGCGGCGGGCCGAGCTCCTGGAGTACGTCCCTGAGACCGAGGCCGGCGGCCGAGGACCGCAAACGGGTGTCGAGCGCGTCGAGCCGCACCGTCGCGGCGGCCCCCGTGATCGGACTGCCGAGCAGGAGCGACAGGTCGTTCCTCTCCTGCACAGCCAGCCCCGCCAGCCGCACCGAGCCGGTGGCCCGGAGCCCGTTGCCCTCAAGGCGCTTGCGCGCCGATTCCCAGAGCCGGACGAGACCGGGGCCGGCCAGCCAGTCGCGTGTGGCGGCGGGGAGGCGGCTCATACGGACACCAGGCGCCGGTGCCGGCCGTTCCAGGTGTAGTGCAAAGTGGCGACCCCGCGTACGTGCGGATCGCGGAGGCACTCGTAGATGTGCAGGGAGGGCACCTCGGGCCAGTTGCCCATGAGCCTCTCGCTGGTGAGTACGAAGTCGAGGTCGAGGTCGACGAGGATGCGCCCGAGCCGGCCATGGGTGGGTTCGTCGACCTTGGCGAAGGCGTCGTCCAGGAGGATCAGCCGGGGAGCGTGCGGCGCAGATTCGCCGAGGGTCGTGAAATGGGCGGCCGCCGCGGCGAAGAGAACGAGGTAGGAAAGCACCCGCTGTTCCCCCTGGCTGAGCCCGGTGCGCCCGGTGAGCCTGCGTTTACGGCCGGGGGCGGCATCCTCGACGACGAAGGTGTGGAAGCCGAACCAGTCCCGATAGTCCAGCGCCGTGCGCAGATGGGCGGCGTACCCGGCGGACGGATCGGTGCGCCGGGCGTCCTCGATCCGGCGCTGCAGCACCTCGCGCAGCCGATCGCCCTGCTCACGGGTGCGCAGGCTCGAAGGGCTGCGGAGGAGTTCAACGGCTGCCCGCACGTCCGCGTCGACGTCCTCATCCAGCTTCCACTGCAGTTCGACGCCGAGCCCGTGCGAGGTCCGCACGGTCTTGAGGGTGTCGTTCAGTGCGGAGACGAGGTTGGCGGCGGTGACGACCTGTGCCGACAGGTGGTCACCGAGTTCGCCGGTGAGGAAGCGTTGGAAGACCTCGCTCTCACGCTCGGTGAGGCGACCGCGGTCTTCGGCGGCCCGGGCGGCGATACGTTCTCCGACGACGGCGACGTCGTGCGGACCGTGGTCATCGACCAGGCGGCAGACCTTGATCCCGGCGAGTTCCTCCAGGTGCGCGTCGAATCCGCCGGCCAACTGGTCACGCAGGGCCGTGTGGCTCTTGAGGAGCGTGCTGTCCGAAACCTCCTTCCGCACCTCCTTCCTCGCATTCCGCGAACGGTCGAGCCCGTCCCGTACCGCTTCGGCCAGCTCGCGCAGAGACCGGATGCGGTCACGGACCTCTGCGCCGGGGTCGTCCAACAGCACTTCGGGCAGGAAGGAACGGTCCAGGCCGGCGCCACGGAGCACCTCCGGACGACCGACCGCACCGCGGAGGGTGCCTCCCGCGGTGATGACGGCCGTCTGCTGCTCCAGCAGCTGTTCGCGAGCCCGCTTCTCGTCCTCCTCCGCGCGGACCCTTCGGTCATGGAGGTCGTCGTGCTCCCGTTGGGCCCCCGGCAGGGCCCGGGCGGCCGCTGCGACGCGCTGCTTCGCTTCTTCCTCGCGGGCGAGGATCTCTTCCTCGGAGGCGCCGACGGCTTCCTCGCGGGTGCGGAGATCCTGCTGGGCCCTGTGCAGTTCACCCAGTCGGAGAGCGTGGCTTTCCGCCGCTTCCAGGCGGTCACGGCGAGCCTGCGCGTACCGGGTGTGATCGACCCGATGCCTGTCCAGCCCGTCGGCCACACCCCGGATGGCCCGGCACATGCCTCCGATGCCGCCGAGGAGGGTCGCGAGGGCGATGCGTACCCTTTCCAGGGCGTCGGCGCCGGTGGGGAGGTCGTGAGCCGTCGCGGTCGCCTCCGCTTCACCCCGAGCTGCCACGGACTGCGCGCGCTCCTCCTCTGCCCGGCGCGCTGCCTTGGTGGCCTTGGCAGTCAGATCGCGCAGGTCCCTCTCCCCGGCTTCGAGCCCGTGCCAGGCGAGGGTGAGGGACTGCGGCCGGGGGAAGTCGCGTTCCGCCGAGGCCAGGTCCCGGCGTACGGTGTCGAGCCCGTCGAGTTGTGCGCGGGTCTCGGACAGCAGCCTTTCGGCCTGCGCCCGTCGTGCTGCGAGTTCGGCGAGCTTACGGCGTCGTGTCTCGGCGCGTACGGCGGCGCCCACGTATTCGGCGCCGTCCTTGGAGTGGTGTCCGCGGAGGGGACCGAGGCGCCAGCTGCCGTCGTAGTACACCGAGCCGGTGGCGGCGCCCTCGTGGGCCGGTACGAGGGCGATCGCGGACAGGAGGTGTCGGACCTGTTCGGGGGCGATGCCGCTGTCCGGCTGCGCGGTGGGGCGCAGTGCGGTGTCCAGAGTCGGGACGCCGGGCGGCGCGGCCCCGGGCTGGAGCAGTACGTCTCGCGTCAGGGGATCGAGGAGCGTTCCGTCCGAGATCACCCAGGCGTCCAGGATCCCGCTCGCTTCGAGCGCCGCCTCCAGGCCCGCCCGGTCGGTGGGGGACAGGCCGTCGGAGAAGTCCACCAGCCGGTAGAAGGGCGCTCCGGCGCCTGGATCGCGTTCGGCGGCGCGGTGGTGGGGGACCGGCGGCTCCGGATCGGTTCGCCGCTCCCATTCTTCCTTCTTCCTGGTCAGAAGATCGTGTTCCTCGGTGAGCCGGGCGAGGCGCAGCGCGAGGGTGTCCCGCCGGTGGGTCAGCTGGAGGCCGTAGGGCTCCAGTACCGTCCTGGCGAGCTGTTCCGCCTGCGTATCGATGTCGGGATGCAGCACCCGCTCCGCGAAGGGGGCCTCCGCCGAGGTCTCGCAGGTGACCACCGCACGGACGGCATCCAACGGGGGGCAGTCGGGGCCGGTCACGGCCTGGACGTGGTCCAGCCACGCCGCTGTCCGACGGGCGTAGCTTCCGCTCTCCTCGGCCACCTTCTCCCGATGGCTTTCGAGGCGGCTCGCAGCATCCTCCGCCTCCCCTTCGAGTCGCTCACGCTCGGCGTCCGCGCCGGCTGCCCGCCTCTGTGCCTCGGCAGCCCGGGCGACCAGGCCGACGACGTCCTGGACCATGCGCGTTCGGTGCTTCACCACCTTGCCGGCGTCCTCGAGCTGCCCTTCCCAGGACCGCAGGGCGGAGTCCGCCGCGGTGGGGTCCACAGCGATCACCCGTTGGTGCCGCACGAGGTGGATCCGTGCGTCGGGTCCCGTCAGTTCCGTTTCCGAAGCTCCGGCCACATCCGTGCGAGGCAGGCCGACAGCCTCGCCGAGATGGCCGGTGGGGAGTCCCGCCTTCTCGGACTGCACCACGAGCTCGCGATGCTCCGTACCCAGTTCGCCGAGGCGCCGGCCCAGATGGGCGATGCCCTCGGCCAGGCGGTCCGCCGCGCCCTCTTCGGTGTCGTGCGCCTTGGTGAGCGCGGTGAAGGAGGTCTCTGCCGCAGTGTCCAGGGCCCCGACCGTGGCACGGCGCTCGGACAGCTCTGCCAGACTGCGGTATGCGCTACTGGCACGGAGCGCGTCGAGTTCCGTGCGAGCGGCCTGCTCGTCCTCGCGCAAGGCGCGCAGGGCTGCTCGGGCCTCGGCTTCCTGCGCCTTCAGGCCGCTGGTCCTCTTCGCCGCTTCGCCGGCCCCCAGGCGTCGCTTTGCCAGGGTGTCCAGTTCGTCGTCCACCTTCCTCGCCGACCTGAGCAGCACTCCGGACAGATAGCTGCGGTAGTCGCCCAGGAACGCGCCGAGGGCCCGGTCGGTACGTTCCAGGCGGCCGAGCTCCTCTCGTACGGCGTCGAGGTCGTGGAGGTTGCGTGCCACCTTCTCGACCACGTCGTCGTCGAGCCCCGGCAGCGTCTCGCTGAGCAGGGAGGCGAGCCCGCCGGACTCGATCCGGTCCCCCACGGTGGGACGCCGCAGGCGGTGGAGGAGCTGGGTGAGGTTGCGGTACCGCGTCGCGTCGGTGATGCCGAACAGCTCGCGGGCGACCCGTGAGCGGTGCTGGACGGAACGGTCCGTGACGTTCTCCGCGCCGACCGCCTCCCTGAGGCGGTCGACCGGCAGGGGCACGCCCGCCTCGGCCAGGCGGAAGTCCTCGCCGACCCGGAGCGGGGTGGCGAAGAAGACCGGCACGGCCTTCTTCGTCGACTTCGATGCCCGGATGGCCGCTCCGAGGGTGAGGTAGCGGTCATCGCCCTCGTCCGTCGTCCTCCGGAATTCGACCCAGAGGTATCCGAGGCGGTTCGTCTGCTCGAACCCGTCCAGCATCAGCCAGACCAGGCTCGTCCGGCCCGTCCCCGTGGCGTCCAGAGCGCGGGAGTCGCCGTCCAGGAGGTAGGGGAGCAGCATCTCCAGGGCCTTGGACTTGCCGGCCCCGTTCTTGCCGCGCAGCAGCAGTCGCCCGTCACCGAAGTCGAATTCCTGTTCGTCGTACTGCCAGACGTTGAGGATGCCGGCGCGGTGCAGGCGGAAGCGCGTGCCGGCCGCTGTACCGGATCGCTGAAGGGGGATGGGGCCGTTCGCACCCGGAGTCATAGCGGTAGCTCCTGCTGTGTGTCGATGCCGGGTGCCGCTCCCGCGGGCCGGCGTTCGGTGACATGGGTGGCGTAGCGCGCGGCTGCGGCGAGGAGGACCCAGCCGGTGCCGGCAGAGCGAGCGCCCAGCACGTCGGTCACGGATCGGCCCTCCGGGACCGTGTCGTCGTAGCCCTCGGGTATCCCGTGGCCCGCGGAACGAAGAGGGCCGACGGGCGTCACCATCCGCATCCGGCTCAGCAGGTCCAGAACCGCCCTCCGCAACGACGAGGGATCTTCGACGTAGGTGCGCTGCCAGTTCCCGCGCTGCCCGTATTCGGTGATGAGCCGGCCGAGCAGCTCGTCCACCAGGCCGTCCGGAACGGCCACCCCGATGACGAGCCGCCCTCCTGTCGCCGGGTGTCCCGGATCAGCGGGCCGCAACCGTTCCACGAGGCGCTCCAGCACGAGCAGCGAAGCCTGGGCGACGGTTCCGGTCCCGGGCAGGTGCACGTCCGTGAGTTCCTCCTCAGGGTCCACCAGTGCCACACCCTCACCGCGGATCTCGGCCTCGAGGCCCAGGAGTTCGGAGAACGCCTGGGCCTCGCGGCGTTGCCGGGTACGCAGCCAGTCCCGCTCGGCGGCGGTCAGCTCGTCCAGGTACACGACGGGCGTTTCCACGAGCCTGCGGCGCACATAGGTGCGGGGACCGCCGAACCCCGGGTCGGCCGCCCGCCTCACCAGGTCCGCCCCGTCCAGGCTCTGCGTGAGGGGCCCGGAAACGATGATCCGGGCGATCTCCCGGTCCACCGTGATCAGTGCCTCGCCGCCTTCCTCCTGCACGAGCGAGCCCACACTGCCGTCCCTCTCCGTCAGGACTCCCCAGTCGATCAACTGGCGGAGGGCGGCGACCAGAGTCCGTTTCTCCACGGCCCGGCTCGTGTCCTCCAGCTTCACACCCGCGTCGGCCGCCGCGGCTTTGATGTCGGCGACCAACTGGGACAGCAGCACCTGTTCCGGGGCGGTCACCAGCACGGAAAGCGCCAGCGCGAGACAGGAGTAGGTACGCGGCGTGAAGGCGGTGCCGGTGGATCGCTCCAGCCGGTGCCCTGCGCCGGCACCCAGTCCGGCCTTGAACAGCCGGGCGTAGGAGGTGTCGACCAGGAGCCGGTAGCCGAGCACCTGCTGGAACCGCTTGCCCAACCAGTCGGCGTGCCGGCGGATCAAGGGGAACAAGTCCGCGTGCGGGCCGGTCGACGTCACCAGGGGGTGGGCGAGCAACAGCCGCCCTGCGGCGCGGCGTTCGGTGGCCAGAGCCACGTCGTGTGCCGAAGGGAGCGTCACGACGCACTCACCTCGGCCCCGTGTCCGGCCGAGTCCGCCGCACGTCCGATCTCAAGCTCCAGGTCGTCCAGTTCGACGACGCCGTCCGCGGAGTGCAGCACCGACCTGGCGCCGGAGGAACGACGAACGGTGAGCCGGATGCCGAGCTCGGCGTCCTCGCTCTGCGCGGACTCCAGGCTGAACTCACCTGCTGTGCCGGGCATGTCGGCATGCGTCCGCCGCAGCTGGGCGTTTCCGAGTGCTGTCGCCAGCAGTTCCAGAAGCAGGCCGAGGGCCGCCGCGGTGAGGCGCACCTCTGCGAAGCGCCCGGCAGCGCTGCGCAGCTCGTCCGCGGCCGCCCTCCTGGCCTCCGCCCGGGCCCGGGCGGCCTCCTGGAGGTGACGCTTCTGCGTCGCGTGGTTCTCCATGGACGATGCCCGCCCCCGCTGCGCGCGACTGCCCCGCTCACGCAGGGCCACCGGTACCTCCACCACCGGGCCGTTCCACCAACTGGTGTACGCGGGAACCGCGTCGTCGGAGGCGGGGGGAACACCCAGGTGGCGGGCGCCGTAGAGGCCGAAGGCGGCGACCGCCATGTCGTGCGCGTCCTCCGGATCCGCCTCGTCGAACCATCGGGCGAGCCGCAGGAGGTCCTTGCGCCTCGACATCTCGCCGGAGGCCGAGCGCAGCATCCGTTTGGCGTTGGTCAGCAGAGACTGCAGGGCCCGCATGGTGGCGTCACGCAGCTGATCGACCTGGCTTCCCTGCCCGTCGACGTCGGTGAACCAGCCTCGCAGCCCCTCCCAGTCGGCCATCTCCCGGCCGCGGCTGCGCTGCACCCGGACCTCGGACCGGCCGCCGGCCGCGCCGGCAACCCCCGACAGACCGCGGGCGTGAGCGTCGAGGCGCTCCAGGAGGCCGGGGAGGTGCGGCCACAGCAGGTCGAGTACCGATGCGATGCGGGGAGCGCGGAAGGCGACGTCCTCCCTGATCGCCTCGACGTAGTCCAGCAGCAGTTCCTTGAAGCCCTGGTACTCGGCGCCGTCCAGGTCGTAGCGCGCCAGCACCTGCCCGAGGTAGGCGTAGAAGTCCCGCACGGAGTCCGCGAACTCGGTGAACTGGACGAAGAGGGTGCTGACTCGCTCCAGCGCGTCCTGCGGCCCGGCCTCTTCCGGTTTCTGGAGCAGGTCGTTCAGTTCGCCCAGTCCGCGCTCGACCAGCGCCAGCAGCTCGCTGCTGACCTCACGCGCCGCGTCCGCGCCCGCCAGGACCTCGTCGGCGTCCCGCTGGACGCGCTCGCCCAGCTTCGACAGCTGGTAGCGGGACCGAGAGCGCTGGTACTCGGTGATGCTCGCGGCATTCACCGAGCGACTGCTCCGCAGCAGGGCGCCCCAGTCCACCAGCTGTTCCAGCCGGGCGGTGAGCGTGTCGGCGCTCGGAGCGCCTGCCGGCCCGTCGGCCTCCGCCAGTTTCGCCCGTACGTCCGGAACCGATAGGTCGGTGAGGAGGGTGCCGCAGAAGACTCTCATCACGGCTACGTACTCAAGCCGCTCCGGTGCGCTGAGGTACGCGTACGCCTGTAGCCGCTGCCATGTGTCGTCACGGTCGGCCGCCGGTAAGGAATCCCTGGTGTGCTCCCCCATGGCGTCGAGATTACGCAGTGGTACCTGCCGTTTCCGGCGGTTCAAAGATGTTCCGCCGGAATATTCACCTACTGCTCGGCGGTGGCCACGGGGTCTGTGGAGTTGCGGAGTTGCTGACTGAAGGTGTCCGTGAGGGGGGATAGCTTGCTCGCATGGCCTCCAGGACGACAGATCCCGTACTCGACACCCGCGCGCTGAACCGTGCCACGCTCGCCCGGCAGTTGTTGCTGAGCCGCGCCGAGATGTCCGCGGGGGACGCCGTCGGGCACCTCCTCGGGCTGCAGGCGCAGAACGTCAAGCCGCCGTACTTCCAGCTGTACGCCCGGCTGGCCGGCTTCGAGCCCGGTGAACTGGCCGGGCTGATGGAGTCCCGTGAGGTGGTCCGGATGGTCACCCTGCGGTCGACGATCCACACACATACCGCCCACGACGCCCTCACCCTGCGCCCGCTCGTCCAGCCCGCCCGCGACCGCGAGGTGGCCTACTTCCGCCAGGGCCTCGTCGGGGTGGACCTGGACCGGCTGGCCGACCGGGCCCGCGCCCTCGTCGACAGCGCGCCGCGCACCATGGCCGAGATCCGAGAGGATCTGCTCCGGGAATGGCCCGACGCCGACCCGCAGTCCCTGTCCGTCGCGGCGCGCTGCCGGCTGCCGCTGGTCCAGGTCACGCCCCGCGGGGTGTGGGGACGCAGCGGGCAGGTACGGCTGACCACCGTCGAGAACTGGCTCGGTGAGCCCGCCGGGGCCGCGCAGCCCGTGGACGACGTCGTGCTGCGCTACCTCGGCGCCTTCGGGCCCGCCTCCGTCAAGGACATGCAGACCTGGGCCGGGCTGACCCGGCTGCGCGAGGCCTTCGAGCGGCTGCGGCCCGGACTTGCGGTGTTCCGCGACGAGAACGGCGTGGAGCTGTTCGACCTGCCCGACGCGCCCCGGCCCGACGCCGGCACTCCGGCGCCGCCCCGCTTCCTCCCGGAGTTCGACAACCTCCTGCTCTCCCACGCCGACCGGACCCGCGTGGTCGCCCCCGAGGTCAAGGGGCGCAGCTGGACCGGCAACCAGGCCCACTGCACCCTGCTCGTCGACGGGTTCCTCGCGGGGCTGTGGAAGCTGGAAGGAGGGACGCTCACCGTCGAACTGTTCGACCGGGTGCCGAAGGGGGCCGAGGAGGAGATCGTCGCCGAGGGGGAGCAGCTGATCGCCGACATGGGCGCGCTGCCGGACGGGACCGGCCGCCCCGCCCCGTCCGTACGGTTCGGGCCGATCCGCGGCTGAGCCGTACTCGTATGGCTCCCGGACCACCGCTCACGGTCAACTCACGGCTGACGTCGCCCTGGTGGTCCGTGCACCGGACGCGGCACGATACCTGCCATGACGACCGAAAGTGACCGGAACAGCGCCACCGCCGAGTTCCTCGCCGCGCGGGACTTCCTGCTGGAGCGGCGCGGCGACTACGAAGCCGCCCACGCCGGATTCACCTGGCCCCGCCCCCACCGCTTCAACTGGGCCCTCGACTGGTTCGACCGCATCGCCGCCGGCAACGACGCCGACGCCCTGCGCATCGTCGAGGAGGACGGCACCAGCGAGGCCCTCTCCTTTGCGCAGCTCGCCGTACGGTCCGACGCGACCGCCAACTGGCTGCGCGCCCGGGGCGTGGCACCCGGCGACCGGATCCTCGTCATGCTCGGCAACCAGCGCGAGCTGTGGGAGGTGATGCTCGGCGCGATGAAGCTGCGCGCCGTCGTCATCCCCGCCACGCCCCTGCTCGGCCCGGCCGATCTGCGCGACCGGGTCGAGCGGGGCCACGTCCGCCACGTCGTCGCGCGCGCCCAGGACACGGTCAAGTTCGAAGAGGTGCCCGGCAGTTACACCCGCATCGCCGCCGGAGACCGGGGACAGGCCCCCGCGGGCTGGCTGGCGCTCGCCGATGCCGCCGAGGCCGCGGACACCCCGGACGCCGAGGGCGGCTTCATCCCCGACGGGGAGACCCGCGCCACCGACCCCCTGATGCTCTACTTCACCTCCGGCACCACCGACCGCCCCAAGCTCGTCGAGCACACCCACGCCTCGTACCCCATCGGTCACCTCTCCACCATGTACTGGCTGGGCCTGCGCCCCGGCGACGTGCACCTCAACATCGCCTCTCCCGGCTGGGCCAAGCACGCCTGGTCCAACCTCTTCGCCCCCTGGAACGCCGGCGCGACCGTCTTCGTCCACAACTACACCCGCTTCGACGCCGAACGCCTGATGGACGAGATGGACCGGCACGGGGTGACCACCTTCTGCGCCCCGCCCACCGTGTGGCGGATGCTGATCCAGTCCGACCTCACCCGGCTCGCCCGGCCGCCGCGCGAGGCCGTCGCCGCCGGCGAGCCGCTCAACCCGGAGGTGATCGAGAAGGTCCGCGAGGCCTGGGGGATCACGATCCGCGACGGCTTCGGCCAGACCGAGACCACCCTCCAGGTCGGCAACTTCCCCGGCGTCCCCGTCAAGCCCGGCTCCATGGGCCGCCCGGCGCCCGGCTACGAGATCGTCCTGCTGGACCCGGTCACCGGCAAGGAATCCCCCGACGAGGGCGAGCTGTGCGTGGACCTGCGCGCACGGCCCGCCGGGGTGATGACCGGCTACCGCGACGACCCGGGGCGCACCGCCGAGGCCATGGCGGACGGGCTCTACCGGACGGGTGACATCGCCGCGCGCGACGCCGACGGGTACCTCACCTACGTCGGGCGCTCCGACGACGTCTTCAAGGCCTCCGACTACAAGATCAGCCCGTTCGAGCTGGAGAGCGCCCTGCTGGAGCACGAGGCGGTCGCCGAGGCCGCCGTCGTCCCGGCCCCGGACGAGCTGCGGCTGGCGGTCCCGAAGGCGTACGTGACTCTCGCGGGCGGTTGGGAGCCCGGGCCGGAGACCGCCCGGGTGCTGTTCGAACACTCCCGCGCCGTGCTGTCCCCGTACAAGCGGATCCGGTGCATCGAGTTCGGCGAGCTACCGAAGACCGTGTCGGGCAAGATCCGGCGGGTGGAGCTGCGGGAGCTCACGGCGGCCGGTTCGGCGGCGGAGTACCGCGAGGCCGACCTGCGCTGAGCCCGGCGCCGCGGGGCCGGCGGGGCGGTGCGGCGCCCACCCGGTCCCCGCCAGGCCCCTGCGCACCTGCTCCCGCGCGGGCGCCCGTACGCCTGCCCTTGCGCGCGGCCGTGCGCACGGCCTTGCGCGCCGCCTTACGCGGGCAGGTGCGCCTCGATCGCGGCGATGACCTCGGGGGCCTCCGGCTCGGTACGCGGACGGAAGCGCGCCACGACCTCACCGGCGGGGGAGATCAGGAACTTCTCGAAGTTCCACTGGATGTCCCCGGCCTCGCCGTCCGCGTCGGGGGTCTTCACCAGCTCCTGGTAGAGGGGGTGCCGGTGCTCGCCGTTGACCTCGGACTTCTCCAGCATCGGGAAGGTGACGCCGAAGCCGGCCGCGCAGAAGGTCTGGATGTCGTCGGCGGTGCCGGGCTCCTGCCCGCCGAACTGGTTGCAGGGCACGCCGATGACCGTGAAGCCCTTCGCCTCGTACGCGAACTGCAGCCGGGCCAGTCCCGAGTACTGCGGGGTGAGCCCGCACTGCGAGGCGGTGTTCACCAGCAGGATCGCCTTGCCCTTGTGAGCCGCCAGGCTCGTGGGCTCGTCGGACAGGGTGGTCAGCGGAATGTCGTACAGGCTCACGGAACTCTCCTCGGCAGGCGGAAGGCAATGCCCACGAGCTTAGGGGGTGTCCTGCCGGTCCTGCCGGTCCTGCCGGTCCTGTCGATCAAGCCGATGGTGTCGATCACGCCCGGCAGGACACCCTAGGCCCCCGATCCGACCAGCGCGTCCGCCGGGTCGTTGACCGGCTGCGGCATGCCGGTCAGATCCATGACGAACAGCGGTATCCCGAGCGCGTCCGCCCGGCTGCGGGCGTCCTCCGTGTAACCGGCGAGCGAGAAGTAGACGCTGGTCGCCGAGGCCGTGAGCCCGTTCAGCCAGACGCACTCCACCGCCCGCAGCCCGGCCGGCGCCGTGGTCGGGTCCACCTGGGCCACCAGCCCCGGAGCCCGCAGGTCCACCGCCGCCGAGGGGATCGGCCGCCCGTCGGGCTGCCGTACGTCCTGGAAGCCGAGCCAGCGCAGGTACAGCGCGGCCGTGGCCACCGCGTCCCGCGCCGTACGGATGGTCACCGGCCGGAAGGCGGGCCGGGGCACCGCCGCCGTCGGCGGCAGGGGTGTGTGCGACGGGTTCACGTCGGGCGGCGCCCCCGCCGGGCCGCCCCCGCGTCCGCCGGCCCCGGCATCCGCCCGGGCATCGGCCGCGGCATCGGGACCAGCCGCGGCATCGGGACCGGGGGTGGCATCGGGACCGGCCGCGGCGTCACCGCGCGGATCCGGGAGGGTGGCCGGGCGGCCCGGCCCCGACGGGCCCGCCGTGCCCCCGCGACCCGCACCCCATTCCGCAGCGGCGGCGCCCGGCGGCTCCAGCGGGTGTACCGGAAGGCGCACCACCGTGCCGCACGATCCGCACCCCAGCTCGGGGTGCGGCCACTCGCTCTCCCGCCCGCAGGCCGTGCACCGTACCGCCACCCAGCTGTCCGACCAGGTGCGGTGGGTCAGCAGCACCGGCGGCGCCGCCAGGTCCAGCGGGGGATGGACCGGGCTTCCGCAGGCGCAGGGGAAGACCGGCGCGATGTAGCCGTTCTCGCGCAGGCACGCCGGGCAGCGCACCGGTACCGCTTCCGCCATGGCCTCTGATCCCCTCCGTCGCCGTGCGTGGGTCCATGCTCCACCACCGGCGACCGCCGGGGGAGCGAGCGCGCCATTTCCGTCCCGTTCCCGCCGGCCGATCGGTGATTTGTACAAGTCGTCGGGCGAGATGCGGCTTTTGGTGGTTTCCGGGGTCCCGTACCGCCTTGACGTCGAAGAAGTCGCCGCTTAGCTTGTTCCGTATAGCAGAACAAAACTTCCGTATGACGGAAAGTGCCTGACCGCCAGACCCGCAGGAGAACCTGATGCCTCGTATGACAGCCGCCGCTGCTGCAGTTGAGATCCTCAAGCTCGAGGGTGTCGAACAAGCGTTCGGTGTTCCCGGTGCTGCGATCAACCCCTTCTACCGCGAGCTCAAGAACGTGGGCGGCATCAACCACACGCTCGCCCGCCACGTCGAGGGCGCCTCGCACATGGCGGAGGGGTACACCCGTGCCAAGGCGGGCAACATCGGCGTCTGCATCGGTACCTCGGGCCCGGCCGGCACCGACATGATCACCGGCCTGTACTCCGCCATCGCGGACTCCATCCCGATCCTGTGCATCACCGGTCAGGCTCCGGTCTCCAAGCTCCACAAGGAGGACTTCCAGGCCGTCGACATCGCCGCGATCGCCAAGCCGGTCACCAAGGCGGCCACGACGGTCCTGGAGGCCGCGCAGGTCCCCGGCGTCTTCCAGCAGGCCTTCCACCTCATGCGCTCCGGCCGTCCCGGCCCGGTCCTCATCGACCTGCCCATCGACGTCCAGCTGACCGAGATCGAGTTCGACCCGGCGACCTACCAGCCGCTGCCGGTCTACAAGCCGCAGGCCAGCCGCGCCCAGGCCGAGAAGGCCCTGAGCTTCCTGCTGGAGTCCGAGCGCCCGCTGATCGTGGCCGGTGGCGGCATCATCAACGCCGACGCCTCCGGCCTGCTGGTCGAGTTCGCCGAGCTGACCAACATCCCAGTCATCTCCACCCTCATGGGCTGGGGCGTCATCCCGGACGACCACGAGCTGGCGGCCGGCATGGTCGGCGTCCAGACCTCGCACCGCTACGGCAACGCGACCTTCCTGGAGTCCGACGTCGTCCTCGGCATCGGCAACCGCTGGGCCAACCGTCACACCGGCTACAACCTGGACGCGTACCTGGGAGACCGCAAGTTCGTCCACGTCGACATCGAGCCCACCCAGATCGGCAAGATCTTCGCCCCGGACTTCGGCATCGCCTCCGACGCCAAGGCCGCGCTGGAGCTCTTCATCGAGGTCGCCAAGGAGCTCAAGGCCGAGGGCAGGCTGCCGGACTTCTCCGCCTGGGCCGCCTCCGCGCAGGAGCGCAAGGCCACCCTGCAGCGCCGCACGCACTTCGACAACATCCCCATGAAGCCGCAGCGCGTCTACGAGGAGATGAACAAGGCGTTCGGTCCCGAGACCCGCTACGTCACCACCATCGGCCTCTCCCAGATCGCCGGCGCGCAGATGCTGCACGTCTACAAGCCGCGCCACTGGATCAACTGCGGCCAGGCCGGCCCGCTCGGCTGGACCATCCCGGCCGCCATCGGTGCCGCCACCGCGGACCCGGAGACCCCGATCGTCGCCCTCTCGGGCGACTACGACTTCCAGTTCATGATCGAGGAGCTGGCGGTCGCCGCCCAGCACAAGGTCCCCTACGTCCACGTCCTCGTGAACAACGCCTACCTCGGCCTGATCCGTCAGGCGCAGGGCGGTCTCGGCCTCAACTTCGAGGTCAACCTCGAATTCGAGAACATCAACACCCCGGAGATCGGCGTCTACGGCGTCGACCACGTCAAGGTCGCCGAGGGCCTGGGCGTCAAGGCCATCCGCGTCACCGACCCGAACGAGCTGGGCGCCGCCTTCGAGCAGGCCAAGAAGCTGGCCCAGGAGTTCCAGGTCCCGGTCGTCGTCGAGGCCATCCTGGAGCGCGTCACCAACATCTCGATGAGCAAGACCGTCGACATGAGCGACGTCACCGAGTTCGAGGAGCTCGCGACCGAGCCCGGTCACGCCCCGACCGCGATCAAGGCCCTCAGGGTCTGACCCCGCCCTGCGGCAGTACCCGGCGGCCCCCGTTCCTCCCCCAGGAGGGGCGGGGGCCGCGCTGCGTTCGCGTGCGGCCCCGGTACGGCCACGACGAGCTCAGGACACACAGACCTGTGCGCTGCAGTTCAGCGCTGGACCGTGAGGAGGTGGCGTCCGTCGTGGCTCCGTACGTGGGGGCTGTTGCCGTCGAGTGCGTCCAGGAGTCGGATGGCGTAGACCTCGGACATGCGCTCGGCCACCTCGTCCGCTGTGAGCCACTGGACCGCGGTGGTTTCGCCCGAGACGCGTTCGAAGCCACCTGAGGGCTTGCAGCGGAAGACCAGGGCCACCACTCCGGCCCTGATGTTCTTGTACACGCCGGTGAGTCGGTCCACCTCGACATGGATGCCGGTCTCCTCCAGCACCTCCCGCCGTACCCCGCCTTCCGGGGTTTCCGCCAGCTCCAGCACCCCGCCCGGCAGCTCCCACGTCCCGTTGTCGGCCCTGCGGATCGCCAGCAGTCGGCCGTCATCGCGCACCACCACCCCGGCAACCGACACGGAATGAAGTGGCGTTGACGTGTTCGAAGGGACGCTGTTACTCATGTACATGAGCATAGGAGGAAGCGAAGGACCATGGGAGCAGCTGTAGGAGGAGGCAACGCCGTGCCCCGGTATGTGCAGATCGCCGAGGACATCGTCCAGCAGGTTCGCGCCGGCGTCTTGAAGCCGGGAGACCAGGTGCCCAGCGAGGCCGATATGGTCGAGCGCTATGGAGTCTCGGGCGGGACCGTGCGCAAGGCGATGCTGGAGATCCGCGCCAGCGGTCTCGTGGAAACCCGGCACGGGAAGGGCTCCTATGTGAAGGACCGGCCACCGGTACGCCACCGGTCGTCGGATCGCTTCCGTCGCTCCCTGCGGCAGGGCGGCAAAGCCGCTTACCTCGCCGAGTCGGAGCAGTCCGGCGCCACTGCCAAGGTGAGCGTCGTCTACATCGGCCCTGTCGAGGCCCCGGAGGCCATCGCTCAGCGGCTCGGTGTGGATGCCGGCGCACAAGTGCTTGCGCGTCGCCGCTTGTACTTCCGCAACGGAACTCCCGTGGAAACCGCGACGTCCTACCTGCCGTGGGACGTGGTGCGCGACATCCCGGAACTCTTCGCGGAGAACACCGGAGGCGGCGGCATCTACGCCGCCTCGAAGAGCATGGGTACACCTTCGCCGAGTTCGTCGAGACCCTGCAGGCGCGACCCGCCTCGAAGGCGGAGGCGTCCGAGCTGGCACTGAGTCCTGGAGCCACGGTGGTGCACCTGCTCCGGAACGCGGTCACGGAGGCAGGCCGGGTCGTCGAGGTCTGCGACACCCTCATGGCGGCCGACCAGTTCGTCTTCGAGTTTCGAGTCCCGGCGACCGACTGACGCCCCCGACCCCAACCCGCTGTGATTTCACCTTCACAGCGGGTTGACTCATGTACAGGAGTCGCGGCACTCTTCTCGGCATCACTCATGTACATGAGTGGAGGAGTTTGGCTTGTCTGAAGGAGTTATGGCCATGTGTCAGGTTCCCGCCCGTCTGGCGGCAACGCTCTGTTCCGCCCGTATCGACGACACCTCCTCATCGACGGCTGTGGCTGCGATTGAGCCGAGCTCGGAACTACTCACCCGGGCGCAGGCCGGCTGGGAGCGTTTCCTCGCCACCTTCAAAGGAACGTCCGATGAGTGAGGGGTACGAATACGTCCCCCACCGCCTCCTCCACCAACGTGTCCGCGACATCGCTTCGGGTACCGAAGGCGTGCTGATGGCCGTGATCAACGAGAACGTCTCCGACGCCGCCATCGAACGCTGGATGGAGCTGGCCTACATCCGAGGTGCCTCCGGCCGCGAATTCACCACTGCCGTGACCAACGTCGAGCCCGCCCCGGACCGGCTGCGGATCGTCGGACGCCGAGACCGGAGAAGCGCGTAGTGATCCCACGTGTCCGCCGCTGCCGCACGGGCCTGTTCGACCCCTGGTGCAGGCAGCCGGGTCCTGGGGTCATCCGACGACAAAGCGCCGAGTCACGGGACCGTCCGTGACTCGGCGCTCTGGTTGTTACCGCCCGACGGTGCGAGGCTGGCGCGACAGGACGTTCGCACCGCCGGGCGGAGTGTGCGGGGAGGAGATCTCCGCTCCTCACAGGGGCTCTGTGCGTAGCCCCTGTAAGAAGAGGAGCGGCTGGGACCGTGGCGGACGGGCGACGAGAACTCCGGCGTCGTCTCCCTCAGGTCAAGAGACGGGCCTCGGAACCCATTACCACCGCACTGGCTCGCACGCCCGCCACGGTCCTCACGCGGCGCCAGCCGCATCGCTGGCGCAGTCTGCCCTCGCCGCGTACCACCCCTCATCCGGGTCCACGGGTCGGGCTCAGCACCCGGGGCCTGACCTCCCGTCAGGCCCCCGGTACATCCATATCGGCTCAGGCGTCGCGCAGGGCGCGCACGGCCTCCTCGACGCGACGGCCGTAGTCGGCGTCCGCGGCGTGGAAGTGAGCCAGGTTCTTCTCGATGACGTCCTCGAGGGTGACCTGGGAGAGGCCGCCGGCGATGTTCGCCACCAGACGCTCCTTCTCGGCCTCCGACATCAGGCGGTAGAGCTCACCGGCCTGGAAGAAGTCGTCGTCCTTGGTGTGGGCCGGGGCCTCGTGGGTGCCCGTGTAGCCGGAGACGGCCTTCGGGGCGCCCAGCGCCAGACCGGTCTCGGCCGGGCCCTGGTAGGAGTTGGGCTCGTAGTTCTTGTCGTGGCGCGAGCCGTTGCGCAGCGCCATGACGCCGTCGCGGCCGTAGTTGTCGGCCTGCGTCGCCTTGGGTGCGTTGACCGGCAGCTGGGTGTGGTTCACACCGAGGCGGTAGCGCTGGGCGTCCGCGTAGGCGAAGAGGCGGCCCTGGAGCATCTTGTCCGGCGAGGCGGTGATGCCCGGGACGAAGTTGTTCGGGGAGAAGGCGGACTGCTCGACCTCGGCGAAGACGTTGTCCGGGTTGCGGTCGAGGACCAGGCGGCCCACGCGCTGCAGCGGGTAGTCGGCGTGCGGCCACACCTTGGTGAGGTCGAACGGGTTGAAGCGGTACTCCGCGGCCTCGGCGGCGGGCATGATCTGGACGTAGAGGGTCCAGCTCGGGTTCACGCCGCGCTCGATCGCCTGGAGCAGGTCGGTCTGGTGCGAGTTCGCGTCCCTGCCGACGAGCTCGGCGGCCTGCTCGCCGGAGAGGCAGCGGATGCCCTGGTTCGTCTTGAAGTGGTACTTGACGAAGAAGGCCTCGCCCTGCTCGTTCGTCCACTGGTAGGTGTGGGAGCCGTAGCCGTTCATGTGACGGTACGACGCCGGGATGCCGCGGTCACCCATCAGCCAGGTGATCTGGTGCGTGGCCTCGGGGGCGTGCGCCCAGAAGTCCCAGACGTTGTCCGGCTCCTGCTTGCCCGTGAAGGGGTCGCGCTTCTGGGAGTGGATGAAGTCGGGGAACTTGATCGGGTCCTTGATGAAGAACACCGGGGTGTTGTTGCCGACGAGGTCGTAGTTGCCCTCTTCGGTGTAGAACTTCAGGGCGAAGCCGCGGGGGTCGCGCACCGCGTCCGCGCCGCCGAGGGAGTCGGCGACGGTGGAGAACCGCAGGAAGGTCTCGGTCTTCTTGCCGACCGTGTTCAGGAAGGCGGCGCTGGTGTACGCGGTGACGTCGTCGGTCACCTCGAAGTACCCGTACGCAGCCGAGCCGCGGGCGTGCACCACACGCTCCGGGATGCGCTCACGGTTGAAGCGGGCGAGCTTCTCCAGGAGCTGCTGGTCCTGGATCAGGAGCGGGCCACCGACGCCGGCGGTGGCGGAGTTCTGGTTGTCGGCGACCGGGGCGCCGGACTCGGTCGTCAGCGTGCGCTTCGACATGGTGACCTTCCGTACGGGTAACTGCTGACGGAAAGCGTCTTCCGTCATGCGGAACAGCCTAAATTCGGCGAGAACTAAACGTCAACAGTTTGTTGAACGAAGTTGTGGGGTGAGATGACCCGGACGGTGCCGGCGCTTGGGCGCGACAGGACAGGTGTCAGCACCGGCACCGTCCGGAGACTCAGTGCCCCCTGAGTGAGGGGACGGTCCGGGCCCTGGGCGGGCCCGGCGGGGACCTCAGACCTGGGCGCCGGAGAGGCGCTCGACGGCGCGCAGCAAGGCCGAGTGGTCCAGGCCGCCGTCGCCCTGGGCGCGCAGCGAGGCGACCAGCTGGGCGACGACCGCGCCGACCGGGAGGGCCGCACCGACGTTGCGGGCGGCGTCGGTGACGATGCCCATGTCCTTGTGGTGCAGGTCGATCCGGAAGCCGGGCTTGAAGTCGCGGTTCAGGAAGTTGTCCTTCTTGCGGGTCAGGACCGTGGAGCCGGCCAGACCGCCGTTGAGAACGTCCAGGGCGGCGGTGAGGTTCACGCCGGACTTCTCGAGGAAGACGACGGCCTCGGCGCACGCCTGGATGTTCACCGCGACGATGAGCTGGTTGGCGGCCTTCACCGTCTGGCCGGAGCCGTGCGGGCCGCACAGCACGATGACCTTGCCGAGGGCCTCCAGGATCGGCAGGGCCGCGTCGAAGTCGGCCTGCTCGCCACCCACCATGATCGACAGTACGGCCTCGATGGCGCCGGCCTCGCCGCCGGACACCGGGGCGTCGATGACGCGGATGCCCTTCTCGGCGGCGTTCTTCGCCAGGTCGACCGAGGTCTGCGGGGTGATCGACGACATGTCGATGATCAGCGCACCGGACCTGGCGTTCTCGAGGATGCCCTCGGGGCCATAGTTGATGGCCTCGACCTGCGGGGAGGCGGGCACCATCGTGATGATGACGTCGGCGTCCTTGACGGCCTCGGCGATCGAGCCGGCCGCGGTGCCGCCGGCGGCGGCCAGGCGGTCCAGCTTGTCCTGCTCCAGGGTGAAGCCGGTGACCGGGTAGCCGGCCTTCAGCAGGTTCTCGGCCATGGGGGAACCCATGATTCCGAGACCGATCCAGGCGATCGAGGGGAGCGCAGCGGGGTTGCTCATGATGAGGGTCCTTCTCTTAATGCTTCGTACGAAAAGTGCGTGAGGTGCCTGGCGGATCGCCCGGACTTCGTCCCCCTACGCGGCGGCGCGGGCCTCGGCCGGCAGCCAGGCGAAGGAGGCGGCAGCGTCGGCGGCCTTGTACTCAAGGCCTACGTAGCCCTGGTATCCGGCCTTCTTCAGCTGGTCGAGCAGCTCCTCGAGGGGCAGCTCGCCGGTGCCCGGAGCACCTCGTCCCGGCTTGTCCGCGATCTGGACGTGTCCGGTCTTGGCGGCGTACTTTTCGATGACCTCGCAGAGGTCCTCATCGTTCATCGCCAGGTGGTACAGGTCGAGCAGGAACTTGGCGTTGCCGAGGCCGGTGGCCTCGTTCACCTTGTCCACCACCTCGATGCCGGCCGGGGCGCTCACCAGGGGGTAGAGCGGCGACTCGGGCTTGTTGAGGGTCTCGATCAGGAGGATCGCACCCACGCGGTCCGCGGCCTGCGCCGCGACGACCAGGTTCTTCAGGGCCAGCTCGTCCTGGACGGCCGGGTCCACGCCTTCGACGCGGTTGCCGTACAGGGCGTTGAGCGCCTTGCAGCCGACCGAGGCGGCGAAGTCCGCGGCCACGTTGATGTTGGCGTTGAAGCGGTCCGACTCCTCACCGGGTACCGAGACCGCGCCGCGGTCCGGGCCCGGCAGCTGGCCGGCGTAGAAGTTCAGGCCCACCAGCTGGGTGCCCGCGTCCTCAAGAGCCTTCCTGAGGGCGTCGAGCTCCTCCTGAGCGGGGGTGGGGGTCTCGATCCAGGGCCACCACAGCTCGACCGCGGTGAAGCCCGCCGCGGCGGCGGCCGCGGGGCGCTCCAGGAGCGGGAGTTCCGTGAAGAGGATCGACAGGTTCACATCGAAGCGCTGGTCCGTGTATCCCATGAGGGGTGTGCGCTCCTTCCGTATTGCGGAAGTTATTTTCTGTCTGATGGAAGATTGCATGGGCCTCCGCGCGGATGTCAAGTGCGGACTGCCGAAAAAACGAGACCGCGCGGTAGCTTGACGGCGTGCGATTGAGAGTGGAGTTCACGACCGAGCCCTTCGACCTCGAAGAGGCCCCCGACCATGCCGTGGCGGCCCGCGAGGTCATCCAGAAGGCCCAGCTGGAGGCGGTGGACGTCGGTCCGTTCGGCAACACCGCGGAAGGCGAGGCCGACCGGGTGCTGTCCGCCGTGGGCGCCCTGCTGCGCGACTCCCTGGAGGCCGGGGCCACGCGCGTCACCCTCCAGGTCAACGTGATCGGCGAGGAGACGCCATGACCGAGCCCCGCGACCACCCGTTCGTCACGGCGGTCAAGCCGCTCGTGGACGCCATGGGCGGCGAGCTGATGGACCCGGCCCAGGCCACGCCCGACGACGTCGTGCTCAGCTGGGAGGGCCAGGACCTGCTCGCGGTGCGCCTGCCCCAGCTCTCGGAGTCGCTGGACCACATCCTGGCCGCGCTGGAGCGCCGGCACGGCGTACCGCTGTCCCAGCTCGACCGGAAGTCCAAGCAGGACGTGGTGCGGATACTGGAGGCGCGGGGCGCCTTCTCCGTACGGCACGGTGTGGAGACGGTCGCGGGTGCGCTGGGCGTGAGCCGCTTCACGGTCTACAACTACTTGAACAGGGAAAACCCCGGCAAGAACAGCCAAGCGTGAGCGAATTCTGACTTACAGTGACGAGCCGCCGCCCGATTCATCCGGGCGGCGGCTTTTGTGTACGGGAAGTTTCAACAAAGTGTTGACGCCGTGTTGTGGAGAGCGTTAGCTATGCGCAGCCCGTCTAAGCAACAACAGGCCACGGAGGCCTACCGTGACTTCGAGTCCGAACCCGGGTCTCACCCGGATCAACACCTTGGACGACAGTGCGGCCGCGGCCGAGCTGCACGAGGTGTGCGCCAGCTCGGCGTGGGGGAGCAGGATGCTCGCCCAGCGCCCCTTCACCACCGCCGACTCCCTGTTCGCCGCCAACGAGGCCGCCATGGCGGAGCTCACCGCGCAGGACCTGGCCGAGGCGATGGGAGGCCACGCGCCGATCGGCCGGCCGAAGCCGGGAGACCCGACCTCCGCCCGCGAGCAGCGCGGTATGGCCGGTGCCTCCGAGGAGCTCAGGAACGAACTCCTCGAACTGAACCTGGCCTACCAGGAGAAGTTCGGCCACGTCTTCCTCATCTGCGCCACCGGTGCGACCGGTGAGTTCATGCGGGACGCGGTCAAGGTCCGGATCGACAACTCGCCGGAGCAGGAACGGGAGATCGCCCGCGGCGAGCTCGTCAAGATCAATCGGATCCGCCTGACCCGCCTCGTAGAAGGAGAGTGAGACCCGTCATGAGCACCGAGACCACCGCCTCGGTGTCCACGCACATCCTGGACACCAGCATCGGCAGGCCCGCCGAGGGCGTCGCCATCTCCCTGTCGGCCCGTACGGGACCGGGCGGCGAGTGGGCGGCCCTGGGCGGATCCGCCACCGATGCGGACGGGCGCTGCAAGGACCTGCCGGCGCTGCCGGAGGGCACCACCCACGTGCGTCTCGACTTCGAGACCGAGACGTACTTTTCGAAGAAGCAAGCCGAGGCGCAGCAGGACGCCCCCCGCGTAAGGGACAGCGCTACGTTCTTCCCCGAGGTCACCATCACGTTCGCGGTGAACCCGGGCGAGCACTACCACGTACCGCTGCTGCTCAACCCGTTCGGCTACTCCGTTTACCGAGGGAGCTAGCATGGCCACGATTCTGGGCCAGAACCAGTACGGCAAGGCAGAGAACCGCGTCGTCAAGATCACGCGGGACGGCGACACCCACCACATCAAGGACCTGAACGTCTCGGTCGCCCTCTCCGGCGACATGGACGACGTCCACTACTCCGGCTCGAACGCCAACGTCCTGCCGACGGACACCACCAAGAACACGGTGTACGCGTTCGCCAAGGAGTACGGCATCGAGTCCGCCGAGCAGTTCGGCATCCACCTGGCGCGCTGGTTCGTGAACAGCCAGGAGCCGATCCAGCGTGCGCGCATCCGGATCGAGGAGTACGCCTGGGACCGGATCGCCACGTCCGACGCCAACTCCAGGTTCATCGGCGCCGACGAGGTGAAGCACTCCTTCGTCCGCCAGGGCCAGGAGACCCGCGTCACCCAGATCACCTACGACGGCCAGAACTGGGAGGTCATCTCCGGCCTCAAGGACCTGGTCGTCATGAACTCCACGAACTCCGAGTTCTGGGGTTACGTGAAGGACAAGTACACGACCCTCCAGGAGGCGTACGACCGCATCCTGGCCACCCAGGTGTCGAGCCGCTGGCGCTTCAACTGGTCGGACGACGAGCAGCGGATGCCCAACTGGGAGAAGTCCTACGCCGAGACCCGCAAGCACATGCTGCAGGCCTTCGCGGAGACCTACTCCCTGTCGCTGCAGCAGACCCTCTACCAGATGGGTTCGCGCATCATCAACCACCGTTCGGAGATCGACGAGGTCCGCTTCTCGCTCCCGAACAAGCACCACTTCCTCGTCGACCTGGAGCCCTTCGGCCTCAAGAACGACAACGAGGTGTACTTCGCCGCGGACCGTCCGTACGGTCTGATCGAGGCCACGATCCTGCGGGACGGCGCCGACGCGCGCATCCCGGTGGACATGACCAACCTCTAGAGCGCGGCACGCGCGGCCCGGGGCACCGCAGTGGCCCCGGGACCGCGCGACACGGCCCAACTTCCTGAATCGGCACCCGGACGCACCCCCTGGGGCGGCAGTACTGTCAGCTGCCAAGGCCCCGGCTCCGGCACTCAAATCCCCTGGGTCCTGCCGTGCCCGCACCGCCACTGAAAGCACGAGGAAGTCCCATGGCAGCATCGGCAGCCCCTGACAGCGCCGTCCCGCGCATCGTCATCGAGAACTGCGCGATCGCGACCGTCGACGCCCATGACACCGAGTACGCCTCGGGCCACGTCGTCGTCGCAGGCAACAAGATCGAGTTCATCGGTGCGGGCAAGGCCCCCGAGAACCTCGAGAACGTGGTCCGCCGGATCGACGGCACCGGGCACCTCGTGACCCCCGGTCTGGTCAACACGCACCACCACTTCTACCAGTGGATCACGCGTGGCATGGCCACCGACCACAACCTCTTCAACTGGCTCGTCGCGCTGTACCCGACGTGGGCCCGCATCGACGAGCAGATGACGTACACGGCCGCGCAGGGCTCCCTCGCCGCGATGGCCAAGGGCGGTGTGACCACCGCGATGGACCACCACTACGTCTTCCCCAAGGGCTCCGGCGACCTGTCCGGCTCGATCATCCGCGCCGCGTCCGAGATGGGCGTCCGCTTCACCCTCGCCCGCGGCTCCATGGACCGCAGCGAGAAGGACGGCGGCCTGCCCCCGGACCACGCCGTCGAGACCCTCGAAGGCGCGCTGGCCGACACCGAGGCGACCGTCAAGAAGTTCCACGACGCCTCCTTCGACTCGATGACCCAGGTCGCCGTGGCCCCCTGCTCCCCCTTCTCGGTCTCCACCGAGCTGCTGAAGCAGGGCGCGGAGCTGGCCCGCCGCCTCGGCGTGCGCATGCACACGCACGGCAGCGAGACGGTCGAGGAGGAGAAGTTCTGCCACGAGCTCTTCGGCATGGGCCCGACCGACTACTTCGAGTCGACCGGCTGGCTCGGCGAGGACGTGTGGATGGCGCACAGCGTCCACATGAACGACTCCGACATCGCCGCGTTCGCCCGTACCAGGACCGGTGTGGCGCACTGCCCGTCCTCCAACGCCCGGCTGGCCGCCGGCATCGCCCGTGTCCCGGACATGCTCGCCGCCGGCGTACCGGTCGGCCTCGGCGTGGACGGCACCGCCTCCAACGAGTCCGGTGAGCTCCACACCGAGCTGCGCAACGCGCTGCTGATCAACCGTCTGAACCCGGTGCACCGCGAGGCCGCTCTCAACGCCCGCCAGGCCCTGCGCCTCGGTACGTACGGCGGCGCCCAGGTCCTCGGCCGCGCCGACAACATCGGTTCGCTGGAGGTCGGCAAGTGCGCCGACCTGGTCCTGTGGAACCTCAGCACCTTCCTGCACTCCTCGATCGCCGACCCGGTGACCGCCCTGGTCTTCGGTGCGGCCGCCCCGGTGACGGCCTCGTTCGTCAACGGCAAGCAGATCGTCGAGAACAACCGGCTGCTCTTCGCCGACGAGGACGCCATCGCGGTGTCCACGCGGGAAGAGGCCCAGCGCCTCGCGCGGATCGCGCAGGCCTGATCCCCCGGAGTCCGGCCGGGGGGGACGGCCCCCGGCCGGCGGCCGCGGACCCGAGCGGGGTCCGTGGGCAGCCGTTCCCCGGGTGGCGCCAGAGGATTTCCGAAGGCGCCCCCCGGGGGCGGTGACTCGTGCCACCGGCGCCACGGCGCATCGCGGAAGCGGCGATTGGGCGAATCGTTTCTGCACCCCTTGGGGCCAGTAGTCGCTCCACCCACAACTTCATACAGCGCTCGACTCGCACCGCTTTCGCACCACCTCCATGACACCCACGTCCCTGCCGACGTGTTACCCGACCGGAGGAAGCCGTGGCCAACCCGCCCAGGTTTCGCAAAGACGCAGTCGCAGTTCCGGAGGAGAAGCATCCGGTCGACGAGACCCTGCCTCCCCTGAAGATGTTCACCAGCGGCCTCCAGCACGTGGCCGCCATGTACGCGGGTGTCGTGGCCCCGCCCATGATCGTCGGCCCGGCGGTCGGCCTCTCCGCCACCGAGACCGCCTTCCTGATGGGCGCCTCGCTTTTCACCGCGGGCCTCGCCACCCTCCTGCAGACCCTCGGTTTCTGGAAGATCGGCGCCAAGCTCCCCTTCGTCAACGGCGTCTCCTTTGCCGGGGTGACCCCGATGATCGCCATAGGGAAGGGGGAGGGCGCGGACGCCCTCCCCGTCATCTTCGGCGCGATCATCGTCGCCGGAGCCATCGGCTTCGTCGCCGCCCCCTACTTCGGCAAGCTCGTCCGCTTCTTCCCGCCCGTCGTCACCG
This sequence comes from Streptomyces yangpuensis, assembly GCF_001005295.1. Classification (GTDB taxonomy): domain Bacteria; phylum Actinomycetota; class Actinomycetes; order Streptomycetales; family Streptomycetaceae; genus Streptomyces; species Streptomyces yangpuensis. The sequence goes on from NZ_LBMK01000007.1 coordinate 166,952, forward strand.
GCACGGTCATCACCCTCATCGGCGTCTCGCTCCTGCCCGTCGCCTTCAACTGGTCGCAGGGCGGCAACCGCACCGCCACCGACTACGGCTCGATGCAGAACATCGGCATGGCCGCCGTCACCCTGGTGATCGTCCTGCTCCTGCGCAGGTTCCTGCGCGGCTTCCTCCAGCAGATCTCCATCCTGCTCGGCCTGGTCGCGGGCACCCTGATCGCCCTTCCGCTGGGGATGACCAGCTTCGACGCCGTCAAGAACGCCTCGGTGATCGGCTTCCCCACCCCCTTCCACTTCGGCGCCCCGCAGTTCCAGATCGCCGCGATCGTCTCGATGTGCATCGTCATGCTCGTCTGCATGACCGAGTCCACCGCCGACATCCTGGCGCTGGGCAAGATCGTCGGGCGGCCGGCGGACGAGGAGGCCATCGCGGGAGGCCTGCGCGCCGACACTCTCGGCAGCGCGGTCAGCCCGCTCTTCAACGGGTTCATGTGCAGCGCCTTCGCCCAGAACATCGGCCTGGTCGCCATGACCAAGGTGCGCAGCCGCTTCGTCGTCGCCGCGGGCGGCGGCATCCTCATCCTGCTGGGCCTCTGCCCGATGGCGGCCTCCGTGATCGGAGTGGTCCCGCTGCCCGTGCTCGGCGGCGCCGGCATCGTCCTGTTCGGCTCGGTGGCCGCCAGCGGCATCCAGACCCTGGCCGGCGCGGCCATGGAGAAGGGCGAGAACGCCCTGATCGTCGCCGCCTCCGTGGGCATCGGCCTGATCCCGATCGCGGCGCCGGACTTCTACCACGCCTTCCCCAAGGACCTGCTGGTCGTCCTGGACTCCGGCATCAGCACCGGCTGCGTGGTGGCCATCGTGCTGAACCTGGCCTTCAACCACCTCGGCGCCAGGAGGGGCGCGGCCTCGACGGCCGCACCCGAACCGGTCCCGGTCCACTGACCGGCCCGGAAAGAACGAAGAAC
>NZ_LBMK01000007.1:167919-327545 GCF_001005295.1 Streptomyces yangpuensis
GGGGCGGGCGCCCCGCCGCGTTCCGGTACGGGCGAACCGCCGTGCGCCCGTACAGCCGGTGACGGCGCGGCGGGTCAGGGCCGCCAGAGCATCAGGTTGCTCATCAGCTCGGCCTGCTCGATCGCGTCGTCGAGTGCGTGGTGCGTGTGGCGCCGCCGGGACAGCAGTTCACGGGGCATCCGCCCCTTGACCGCAGCCCGCAGCGGCACCCGTGCCTTCGTCGCGTAGAGGGTCTTCATGTCGAGGCATCCGGAGTGGCCGAAGGGGCTGTCCCCGCCGAACCGCATCAGGTACCAGTACAGGAACGTCCAGTCGAAGGACGCCGGGTAGCCGCACATCACCGGCTGGGCGCCCTCGGACACCTTGCGCACCCAGGCGCGGAAGGCGGCCATCGCGGCCGCCGGATCGGTGCCCTCCCGGACCAGCCGGTCGCGGTCGAGCCCGCTGACGGCCAGTGCCTCGGGCACCCACGCGTCGCTGATCGGCCGCAGCTCCCGGTAGAAGGTCCGCTGCTCCGGATCGGCTGCCGTATACGAATCCCCCTCCTGCCGGCCCGCGACGGCGGCCCCGAAGCTGATCATCGAATACGGTCCTGGAATGGGTCCGTCGGCCTCGATGTCGACGGAGATGTAGAGACTGGGACGTGCGGTGCGGACTGCCATGCGCGAGAGCATGCCAGCCCGCACCGCTGTCGATCATCCGGTTTTCGCCCCTACGGCGCCGGGGTCAGGAACATCCCGGTGTGGTCGCCCCCCGCCGTGTTCCTGCAGCCGGAGGCGGAGTTCGCGGGCTGCGCCACCGCCAGGGCCAGGCAGCGGCCGGCGGCCAGCTGGCCGTAGTGATTGGGGTGCATGGACTCCTGGATGAGGCCCTGCGACTCGTTGTTGTCGATCCAGCGGGCCCACTCGCTCGTCTTCGCCGAGGCCGGAACGGTGGAGCTCACCTGCTTGCTCGCCTTCGCGCACACCTCGCGCCCCTGGAGCATGTCCCGCAGGTCCAGGAACTGCACGCCCTTGGCCGCGGCCACGCCCTTGATGCGGCCCGCGATCTGCGGCACGAGCGAGTCGCGCGCCCAGTCGGAGTCCCTGTTCCAGAAGGGGCAGCCACCGGTGTTGAGCCGGCTCCAGTCGCTCTGCGTGTACCGGTTCTCCGCGCCGCGCGGGATCGGCGACGGGTAGGACTGCAGCACGATCCGGTAGGAGGAGTCGGCGTACCCGGCCGTGCGCATGACGGCCCGTACCTCGTCCACGGACTTGCCGACCTTGCCCATGACCGCGTCGATCTTCTGGTCGACGGCGTACTGCTGGTCGTCGTAGCAGTACGAGTTCCAGAGGATGAAGTCGTACGCGCAGTTCTCGATGATGTCCGCGAAGCCCAGGTCGTTGCCGCCGATGGACAGCGCGATCACCTTGACGTCGTGGCCGGCGGCCACCGCGGCGAGCTGGTCGGCCTGTGGGGCCTCGCCCCGGTAGGAGACCCCGCCGTTGGCGGCGCGGAAGACGTTGTCGGACGTCGCACCGGAACAGGCGAGGTTCACGGCGACGTCGGCGACCGCCCCGGCGCTGTGCACCTCGGCCGAGTCGGAGCGGTGGCAGCCGCCGGCCGTGGCCCCGTACACCTTGGCCGGGTCGTAGGTGCTGCCGCTGATCCAGCCCCGGTCGGTGCCGTTGCGACTGCCGGTGTTGGTCAGGCTGTTGCCCTTCCAGCGCCCCGCCTCGCCGGATATGTAGCTGTCGCCCATGGACACCACGGCCGTGGGACCGGTCCCGGGGGTGGCCCCGGCGGTCCCGGCACCGCCGGCCAGCAGCGCGCCGGCGGCGAGCGGCACGGTCACGGCGGCACAGGCCAGTCGTCGCACCCGGCTGGGGTCCCGGTCCTTGCTGACGTTGCGGAATCCGATCACTGCGGAACTCCTGCGCTCGGCCACGGCGAAGCCGGGCAACGAACGCGTTGCCCGAGACGTGGCTGGGAAGTGGGGGTTACCGCCGGCCGGTGGCATCGGAAAGGTGACACGGCCCCGCTTGTTACCGCTAGGTACAGTCACATTACGAACCAGTAACGACCGATCGGTCGTTCGGGTCGCCCCGCTCCGCTTCCGCCCGACTCCCCTTCCCCGCAGGTCGACTGAGGCTCTGTCGGGTGATCACACGGCTCCGCCCCCGCTGCCTGGGGCGGCGGGGGCGGAGCCGGACGGTTCGGGCCGCTGTGCGTGTCGGCCGGATCCGGGACGTCAGCCGACGAGCTGGTCGTAGGCGGGGAGCGTGAGGAAGTCCGCGTAGTCCGCGTCCAGGGAGACCTTGAGGAAGAGGTCGTGGGCCTGCTGCCACTTGCCGGCCGCGAAGGCCTCCTCGCCGACCTCGGTGCGCAGGGCGGCCAGCTCCTCGGCCGCCAGCTCGCGGGTCAGCTCGGCCGTGGCGGTCCTGCCGTTCTCGAAGACGACCCCGGCGTTGATCCACTGCCAGATCTGCGAGCGGGAGATCTCGGCGGTGGCCGCGTCCTCCATCAGGCCGAAGATGCCGACGGCGCCGAGGCCGCGCAGCCAGGCCTCGATGTAGCGGATGCCGACCTGGACCGCGTTGCGCAGGCCCTCGTACGTCGGCTTCGCGTCGAGGGAGTCGATCGCGATGAGCTCGCCCGGGGCCACCGAGACGTCCTCGCGCAGCCGGTCCTTCTGGTTGGGCTTGTCGCCGAGGACGGCGTCGAAGGAGGCCATGGCGATCGGGACCAGGTCGGGGTGGGCGACCCAGGATCCGTCGAAGCCGTCGCCCGCCTCGCGGTCCTTGTCGGCCTTCACCTTCGCGAAGGCGATCTTGTTGATCTCGGCGTCCTTGCGGGACGGGATGAAGGCCGCCATGCCGCCGATGGCGTGCGCACCGCGCTTGTGGCAGGTGCGGACGAGCAGTTCGGTGTAGGCCCGCATGAAGGGGGCGGTCATCGTCACCGCGTTGCGGTCCGGCAGGACGAACTTCTCGCCGCCGTCGCGGAAGTTCTTCACGATGGAGAAGAGGTAGTCCCAGCGGCCCGCGTTCAGGCCCGCCGCGTGGTCGCGCAGCTCGTAGAGGATCTCGTCCATCTCGTACGCGGCGGTGATCGTCTCGATCAGGACGGTCGCGCGGACGGTGCCCTGCGGGATGCCGACGTAGTCCTGGGAGAAGACGAAGATGTCGTTCCAGAGGCGCGCCTCCAGGTGCGACTCCGTCTTCGGCAGGTAGAAGTACGGGCCCTTGCCGAGGTCGATCAGACGCTTGGCGTTGTGGAAGAAGTACAGGCCGAAGTCCACGAGCGAGCCGGAGGCGGGGCCGCCCTCGAACTGCAGGTGGCGCTCCTGAAGGTGCCAGCCGCGCGGCCGCATGACGACGGTCGCGAGCTCGGCGGCGGGCCTCAGGGCGTAGGCCTTGCCCGTGCGGGCGTCGGTGAAGTCGATGCGGCGCTCGTAGGCGTCGATCAGGTTGAGCTGGCCGAGGACGACGTTCTCCCAGGTGGGGGCGGAGGCGTCCTCGAAGTCGGCGAGCCAGACCTTGGCGCCGGAGTTCAGGGCGTTGATGGTCATCTTGCGGTCCGTCGGACCGGTGATCTCCACACGGCGGTCGTTCAGCGCGGCCGGGGCCGGCGCCACCTTCCAGTCACCCTCACGGACCTGTGCGGTGTCCGGGAGGAAGTCGAGGGTGGAGGTGCGGGCGATCTCGGCGCGGCGCTCGCCGCGGCGGGCGAGGAGCTCGGCGCGGCGGGGGGCGAACCGCCGGTGGAGCTCGGCCACGAAGGCGAGGGCCGCTTCGGTGAGGACTTCGTCCTGCCGGGGCAGGGGCTCGGCATCGACGATGGCCAGCGGGGACGGCGCTGGTGCGGACATATCTGTCACTCCTTCAGCGGCGGTGCCTGGCGGCCGCGGGGAATGCTCGCGCGAGACGGCACGCAGTGCCGTCGGGTGTGGAGAGCTCCGAAATACGGTCGCGGGCGCCGTCTGTGGGTTCAGGGCGCTTCTGACCAGTGGATAGTAATTTCCTCATGGTGGAAGTTCAATGGTTTGTTGATGTCGAGATTCTCTGAGTCGACAGATTCCACTTTCCGGTGGCCCTCAGTGCCACTGTCGTCACGCGGTGCTCAGAGGAGTCGTGCCAGGTCGGGCGGCGTGTCGATGTCGAAGGCTTCGGCGACGTCGGAGCACTCCACCAGCATGAGCTCTCCGGCGTGGCGCGCCAGGTGGACCCGGGCGCCCTTGTCGCCGGTGGCCGTGGCCGCGATGTCCGCCCAGCGGTCCGCGCCGAACAGCACCGGGTGCCCGCGCTCCCCGCCGTACGCAGCGGCCGCCAGGCTCGCGGGGGACCGGTAGGCCTCCCGGACCCGGGCCACGGCCGCCGGGCCGATGCCCGGCTGGTCGACCAGCGACACCAGGGCGGCGCGGGCGTCGGTACCGGCCAGGGAGGCCAGGCCCACCCGCAGCGAGGAACCCATCCCCTCCGCCCAGTCCGGGTTGTCCACGACCACGCAGCCGCTCAGGTCGGCGCGCTCGCGTACCTCGGCCGCCGAGGCGCCGAGGACCACGTGCACCGGACCGCAGCCCGCCTCCCGCAGGACCCGTACGGCGTTCTCCACCAGCGGCCGCCCGCGGTACGGCAGCAGGGCCTTGGGGCGGCCGCCGAGCCGGCGGCCGCCGCCCGCGGCCAGGAGCAGTCCCGCGATCACGGGCGAATCGGAGTGCGAGTGGGATGACATGCCACCGATTCTCGCTCCCGCGTGCGGCCGCCGATCCTGCGGACGCCGATCCTGCGGCCGATCCTGCGTACGTGGTGTGAGGGCGCGTCGTACGAAGGCGAGCGCGGCCCCGATCCGCAGCGGACGGGACACCCGGTTCCCGGCTGCGGCCGGCAGGGCACGTTCGTCACGGCCGGTCGGCATTACGGCGTCTCCTTGCCAATCGGGGGCCAATACCGCGAGTCTGGACCCGGATTGGCCTGGCCGGCAGAGCCGATCGAGGGAGGTTGGCATGGCGAACGGGCGAGTGGTCCACGCAGCGGACAGAACCATCGGCAGCCGCCAGCTCGCGGCCCTGCTCCCCGCCGAGGTACGGGCCCGCCCCGGCTACCGGTCGCTCGCCGACGCCCTGCGCACCCTGATCCTCGACGGCCGCATCGCCCTCCACGTCCGGCTGCCCGCCGAACGCGAGCTCGCCGAAGCCGTCGGCGCCAGCCGGGCCACCGTCACCGGCGCCTACGACCTGCTGCGCGAGAGCGGCTACGTCCGCAGCCGGCGCGGCTCCGGCACCTGGACCGAGCTCCCCGACGGCCACCGGCCCGTCGGAGCCCACGCCCTCGTCGGCGCCGCCCGCCACGGCGCCGACGGCGAGCCCGGCATCGACCTGGCCATCGCCGCCATGGGCGCCCCCGAGGGCCTCCTGGCCGACGCCGTCGCCCGGGCCGCCACCCGGCTGCCCGAGGCCGCCCGCACCCCCGGTTACCACCCCTTCGGCCTGCCCGACCTGCGGGAGGCCGTCGCCGAGCGCTTCACCCGGCGCGGCCTGCCCACCCGCCCCGAGCAGATCCTCGTCACCTCCGGCGCCCAGCAGGCCTTCGGTCTCGTCGTCAGCCTGCTCTGCCGGGCAGGCGACCGGGTCGTCACCGAGAACCCCACCTACGCCAACGCCCTCGACGCCCTGCGCCACGCCCGCCTGCGCACCGGCTCGATCGCCGTCTCCGACGCCGGCTGGGACATGGAGATCGCCGAGTCCACGCTGCGCCAGACCGTGCCCCGGCTGGCCTACGTGATCCCCGACTTCCACAACCCCACGGGCGCCCTCATGCCCGGGGAGGAGCGGCTGCGGCTGCTCGCGGCGACCCGGCGCACCGGTACCTGGCTGGTGGTCGACGAGACCATCGCCGACATCGCCCTGGACGTGCCGGCCCCCGCGCCGCTGGCCTCCCTGGCCCCGCGCGGCGGCGCGGACCACGTGGTGACCATCGGCTCGCTCAGCAAGACCCACTGGGGCGGCCTGCGCGTCGGCTGGGTCCGGGCCACCGCCAAGATGATCACCGAGCTGACGGCCGTACGGGTCTCCGCCGACATGACCGGCTCCGTCCTCGACCAGCTCGTCGCCCTCCCGCTGCTGGCGGGCATGGACCGGTCCCTGCCCGCACGGCTCGCCGAACTGCGCAGCCGGCGCGCGGCCCTGGTGGACTCCCTCCAGCGGCACACCCCGGAATGGTCCTGGCAGGTACCGCCGGGCGGCCTCTCGCTCTGGGTCGACCTCGGCGAGCCGGTCAGCTCGGCCCTGGCCGAGCGGGCCGCGGCCGCCGGCGTGCACATCGGCCGCGGCGCCCGCTTCGGGGTCGACCCGGGCACCTTCGAACACCGCCTCCGCATCCCGTACACCCTCCCCGCCGACCGCCTGGACGAAGCGGTCCGCCGCCTGGCAGCCGCCCTCCACGACGGCGTCCCCCTCCCCCCGTCGGTGGACCGCCCGCACTGGGTGGCGTGACCGCGCGGCCCGCCCGGGCGGCCGCTACGGGGTGCGGATCAGGCGGCGGGTGGAGGCGGCTGCCACTGCTGCTGTGCGGGATTCGACGCCCAGCTTCGCGTACACGTGGACTAGGTGGGACTTGACCGTGGCCTGGCTGAGGAAGAGCTGCTTGGAGATCTGCTGGTTCGACAGTCCGTCCGCCACCAGCTGGAGCACCTCCAGCTCCCGCTTGGTCAGCGCCTCCGCCGGCGTCCGCATCCGGTCCATCAGGCGCAGCGCGACCGCCGGGGCCAGTGCCGACTGGCCCGCGGCGGCCGTGCGTACGGCCGCCGCCAGCTCCTCCGGCGGGGCGTCCTTCAGCAGATAGCCGGAGGCGCCCGCCTCCACCGCCGCCAGGATGTCCGCGTCCGTGTCGTACGTGGTCAGCACCAGCACCCGGGGGGCGCCCGGGCGCGCCGTGATCAGGGCCGTCGCCTCCGAGCCGTGCATGCCCGGCCCGAACTGCAGGTCCATCAGTACGACATCCACCGGTTCGCGGGCGGCCAGCTCCACCGCCCGCTCGGCGGTCGCCGCCTCGGCCACCACCGCGAAGTCCGCCTCGGTGTCCAGCACCGCGCGCAGGCCCGCCCGGACCACGGGGTGGTCGTCGGCGAGCAGGAGACGGATGGTCACGGCGCCTCCACGGGGTCCATGGCGTCCAGCGGTTCCAGGGGCAGCGGCAGGGTGACCGCCACGGCGGTGCCCTGGCCCGGGTCGGACTCCACCGTGAACAGCCCGCCCAGGCTCTCGGCGCGCGAGCGCATCGCGGGCAGCCCGAAGCCCCCGTCGGCGGAGCCGGAAGCCGCGCCCGGGCCGGTCGCGGCCGAGGACGGGCAGAAGCCGTCGCCGTCGTCGACGATGTCCAGCGTGACCGAGGCGTCCATGAAGGTCAGCGTGATCTCCGCGCGCCCGGCCCGGGCGTGCCGCACCACGTTGGCCAGCGCCGACTGGGCGATCCGCAGCAGCGCCACCTCGTACGGGGTGGGCAGCACCCGCGGCCGGCCGCTCAGCGAGAACCGCACCCGGGGCCCCGGCACCCCCGCGCACAGCCGCTCCAGCGCCGCCGCCAGCGAGCCGTGCTCCAGGTCCGGCGGAGTGAGGGCCCGTACGAAGCGACGCGCCTCGGCGAGGTTGTCCTGGGCGGCCTCCCGCGCCTGCGCGATGTGCGGCAGGGCCGGGGCCCCTTCCGGCAGCGCCCGCTCGGCCGCCCGCAGCAGCAGCTGGATGGAGGACAGGCCCTGCGCGAGGGTGTCGTGGATCTCCCGGGCCAGGCGCTCGCGCTCGGCCAGGATCCCGGCGCTGCGCTCGGCCGCGGCCAGCTCGGCCCGCGTGGTGATCAGCTCCTCGATCAGCTCCCGGCGCCGTTCGCTCTCGCGGTACAGCGCCTGGTAGCCCAGTACGGTCGCCACGGCCACGGCACCGCCCAGCAGCGGCCCGAGGAAGGCTCCGGGGGTCGCCGCGCTGCTGTGCGCGAGGAAGCCGCCGATGGCGGCGCAGGCGGTCACCGCGACGGCCGCGACCCCCCAGCGCAGCCGCAGCAGGTGCAGCTCCAGGAAGTACAGCGGGAAGGCGATCCACAGCCCGTCCGGGGAGAGCGCCAGCAGGCCCGCCCAGGCCGCCCCGAGCCCGGCCAGCCACACCGCGCCCGCCCGCGGCGAGCGGTGCACGGCCGGCGCCCGTACGCCCGCCGCGTAGACGGCGGCGAGCAGCGCGCAGGCGGCGATCACCCAGCCGGCCCGCGGCGCGGAGTCGGCGACGGCCCGGCCGGCGGCCAGGACCAGCAGCCCCAGGAGCAGGGCGTGCAGGCACAGCGTCAGCACCTTCGACACCGGCGTCAGGGGCCGGGCGGCGGATGCGGTCGCGGGCGCAGTCGGGGGTACGGGCGCGGGCGCGGTCACGGGCTCGTGCGGGGGCGGGCAGGCACCGGGCGGAACGGGGGCAGCGGCAGCAGTCATGTCCGAACCAGCGTAAAGCGGTCCCGCCGGGCCCCGGTCAACCGAAAGTTTGATGTCCCGGTGCGCCCTTCGATACCAGGATCCCTACTGTGGCGCGATGCCTTGTGTCCACGCGGCAGACCAGGGTGGGGGACATGTTCGTCGCATGGAGAGATCTACGGTTCGCCAAGGGCCGCTTCGCCCTGATGGGCTCGGTCGTGCTGCTGATCACGCTGCTGGTCGGCCTGCTGTCCGGGCTCACCGCCGGCCTGGCCCGGGAGAACATCTCGGCCGTCACCGGCCTGCCCGCCTCGCACCTGGCCTTCGCCGCGCCCACCGGGGACCAGAAGGTGTCGTTCACCAACTCCCAGGTGCCCGAGTCCGCCTGGCTGGCCTGGCGCGAGCAGCCCGGGGTGCGGACGGCGCAGCCCCTCGGCATCCGCACCACCAACGCCGTCTCGGGTGAGCGCACCGCCGCCGTCTCGGTCTTCGGCGTGGACCCCGCGGGCGGGCTCGCGCCGCGCGGCGCGGGCCTCGCGCAGGGCCGGGTGGTCCTCGCCGAGAAGGCGGCGAAGGAGCTCGGCGGCCTCACCACCAGGTCCAAGCTCAGGATCGGCCCGCTCGAACTGACCGTGGCCGCGGTCGCAGGCACGGCCGCCCACAGCCACACCCCGGTCGTGTGGATGGACCTTAACGACTGGCAGCGCATCGGCAACCCGGGCACCTCCATCGACACCCTCGCCACCGTCGTCGCCGTATCCGGCAGCGGCATCGACCTCGCCGCCGCCGACCGGGCGGCGGGCACCAGGGCACAGACCGTCGAAGAGGCCCTCGGCGCCATCGGCTCCTACCAGGCCGAGAACGGCTCGCTCCAGCTGATGCGCGGCTTCCTCTTCGCCATCTCGGCCCTGGTCATAGGCGCCTTCTTCACGGTGTGGACCATCCAGCGCAGCGGCGACATCGCCGTCCTGAAGGCCCTGGGCGCCTCCACCCCCTACCTCCTGCGGGACGCCCTCGGCCAGGCCGTGGTGATGCTCGCCCTCGGCACCGGGCTGGGCACCGCCCTCGCCGCCGGCTTCGGCGCGCTGATCAGCGGCGGCGACGTGCCCTTCGTCCTCGACGCCGCCACGGTGCTCGTCCCCGCCGCGATCATGATCGCGCTCGGCGCGCTGGGCGCGGCCCTGTCCATCCGGCGGATCACCGCCGTCGACCCGCTGACCGCCCTCGGGAGCGCCCGATGACCCTCCTCGTCCACGACGTCACGCTCACCTACCCCGACGGGGAGAGCCGGCTCACCGCCCTGGACGCGGTCGGCCTGGAGGTGCCCGCCGGAACCCTCACGGCGGTGATCGGGCCCTCCGGCTCCGGCAAGTCCTCCCTCCTCGCCGTCGCCGCCACCCTCGTCACCCCGGACAGCGGCCGGGTCGTCGTCGCGGGGGAGGACACGACGCGGCTCGGCCCCGCCGAGAAGTCGGCCCTGCGGCGGGAGAAGATCGGCATCGTCTTCCAGCAGCCGAACCTGCTGGCCTCGCTGACCGCCGCCGAGCAGCTCCAGGTCATGGCGCACGTGGCGGGACGGCCCGCGAAGGCCGTCCGCGGGCGCGCGCTGGAGCTGCTGGACGCGGTGGGCCTGGCCGACAAGGCCGACAAGCGTCCCCACCAGCTCTCCGGCGGCCAGCGCCAGCGGATCAACATCGCCCGCGCGCTGATGAACGAGCCCGCCGTGCTGCTGGTCGACGAGCCGACGAGCGCCCTCGACCACGAGCGAGGCGCGGCCGTGCTGGACCTGCTGGTCACCCTGACGCGCGAGCGCTCCACCGCCACCGTGCTGGTCACCCACGACCACGCCCACCTGGAGCGGATGGACCGTACGGCGACGATGGCCGACGGCCGGCTCACCGGCGCCGGAGCGGACGCCCCGGCGGGTACGGTCCTGGGAGCCCAGGGCGCTGCCGGGGGTGCTCAGCGCGCAGGCGCGCCCTCCGCCCGGGCGGAGGGCGCCAGGTAGGCGCGGTAGCCGGGCAGGCCCGGGAGCGCGGGCAGGTCGTGCGGGCGCCACCGTGCGGCCCAGGGCGGGGGAGGGGCGCCACCGGCGACGAGGACCGCCGTCGGCGTGGTGCGGGCGAGGCGGACGAGTCCGGCGGCGCTGATGCTGCCGTCGTGGCCGCCGAGGACCTGGCGCGAGGCGCATCCCGTGCGGAAGCCCGTCCGGACCGCCTCCGCGCCGCTGACCAGGCACGGCGGCCGCAGTCCCTGCGTGCGCAGTTCGGCGGCCACGGCGGTGAAGGCGGCCGCGGTCGCCCGGCTGCGGGCACCCACGCCGGCGGTGATCGCCAGCTGGAGTGCGAAGTGCGCGGCCAGCGCCAGACAGAGCCCGGTCAGGACGAGCGGGCGCCCGCGGGCCGCGGCGAACACCCGGGCCAGGCAGTACGCCACCGGGAGGGAGAGCAGCGCGTAGGCGGGCAGCAGGAAGCGGGGAGCTGCGTAGCCGACGAACAGCAGGTACGGCGCCGCGACCGACAGTGCGGCGGCGGTGGGCACGAGGAGTGTGCGCCACGGGCCGGGGCCGCCGCGGTGGGCGACGGCCAGGCCGCCCGCGACGAGGACCGGAAGGACGAGCCACCACAGGCCCGTCACCGGCTGGCTCCACGGCACGTCGCAGGGACGGCACAGGGTACGGCCGCCGAGGGCACGCAGGTGGTCCCCGAGGGCGGGGTGCCAGCCGAGACCGCCCTGGATCTCGCCGGCGCGGTGCAGGCGGGCGAGGATGCCGCCGTAGTGCAGCTCGGCCTCGACGGCCCAGGACGCCCCGCCGAGCACGGCGCCGGCCGCGACGGCCGCCGGGAGGGCGGGCCGACGCCACTGCGGGACGACGACCGAGGCGCAGACCAGGGGCAGGGCGAGCCAGAGCGCGTCGGCGGGGCGCATGAGCGCCGCCAGCGCGGTCGCGGCGCAGAGCCCGGCGAGCGCCCGCCGGTCGCCGGGGGCGCGGGCGGCCCGCAGGAAGCAGCCGACGGCCATCAGCGACCCGAAGGCGACCCAGAGGTTGGGCATGGCCTGCGGCCCGTACGAGAGCGCCGTCCACAGGCCGGCGAACAGGGCTCCGGCGAGGGCGAGCACGGGGGTGGGCAGCAGCCGCCGCCACAGCCAGAGCGACAGCAGCAGGGCCCCGGAGGACAGCAGGGCCAGATGGATCCGCAGGACCGTGACGGACGGCGTGAAGGCGGCGACCGGCGCGACGAGGTAGCTGATGCCGCGGGCGCGCGGGGCGCTGAAGAACGCGGCGGGGGCGTCGCGGGAGACCTGGCTGACGTAGACGGTCTCGTCCCAGCCGAGCCCGGTACCCGGTACCGCCAGGAGCAGCTGCGCGACGGCGTACGCGGCGGCGACCGGCCCGAGCAGCCACAGATCGCCGTGGCGGCGGACGCGGAGGGCCGGCCGCGGACGCACGGCCGGCTCCGTAAGGGGGTCGGAAGCCATGGGCGGCCCTCCGGGGGCGGGACGGGAGGCGGACGGGACTGCCCACGCTGCCCGGCCCGGCAGCACCCCGCCAGCGGAGAGCGGCGGCCGGCCGTACACGGCGCGAGCCCCGCCGGACGGATCCGGCGGGGCTCGGTGTACGGCGGGGCTCGGTGTCCGGCAGAGCCGGGAATCTCCGGTTACGCCGGGGTCTGGTTGGACAGGGCCACCGACAGCTCGGCGGCGACGTTCTGGAGGATCGGGACGAAGGACTCGGTCACGGCCTCGGTGACGCGGCCGGCCGGGCCGGAGATGGAGATCGCGGCGGCGGTCGGCGAGTTCGGCACCGACACGGCCAGGCAGCGGACCCCTATCTCCTGCTCGTTGTCGTCGACCGCGTAGCCGGCCCGGCGGACCTGCTCCAGCGCCTCCAGGAAGCCCTCGGGTGTGGTGATGGTCTTCTCGGTCGCGGCAGGCATCCCGGTGCGCGCGAGGAGGGCCCGTACCTCGTCGGCGGGGGTGTGGGCGAGGAGGGCCTTGCCCACGCCGGTGGAGTGCGGCAGCACCCGGCGGCCGACCTCGGTGAACATGCGCATGGAGTGCTTGGACGGCACCTGGGCGACGTAGACGATCTCGTCCCCGTCGAGCAGGGCCATGTTCGCCGTCTCACCGGTCTCCTCGACCAGACGGGCGAGGTAGGGGCGGGCCCAGGTGCCGAGGAGGCGCGACGCGGACTCGCCGAGACGGATCAGGCGGGGACCGAGGGAGTACCGTCGGTTGGGCTGCTGGCGTACATACCCGCAGGCCACCAGCGTGCGCATCAGGCGGTGGATCGTGGGCAGGGGCAGGCCGCTGGCGGCGGACAGTTCGCTGAGGCCGACCTCGCCCCCGGCGTCCGCCATGCGTTCGAGCAGATCGAAGGCGCGCTCGAGGGACTGGACGCCACCGCTGGCGGCAGGGGTCTTCGAGGAAGCGTCGGTGGTGCTGGCGCTGGACGTCGGCACGGCGCGGTCCTTTCGGTGCTGGCAGGCAAGGGAGCAGCCTACCCGGCGGCCGGCGTCGGCCCCAGTCCTGGGGTCGGGGCCGTCGCCGCCGGTCAGAGGTGGTTTGTCCTGGTGGCGGACATCCTCGGGAAGTTATCCGTCCGACTCCCGGTGGCGGTAGCTACATTCTGTATGGCGAAATATTAATTCCATCTTGTGGAAACATCCAATTGCGGTCCTGGTGTGTCAGTGGTCCGTCCGGGCGCTCTTGACTGCTCCCGGATCGCCGTGAAGACTCCGTCAACAGAACGTTGAATTTCGCTCTGTGGAAGTAGATGGGGAGGTTCCGGTGGCCGACGTGGCTGTGGAACTGGTACTGCGCTCGACGCGCGTCATCACCCCCGAGGGGACGCGCGCCGCCTCGGTCGCCGTTGCCGGCGGGAAGATCACGGCTGTGCTGGCACACGACGCCGAGGTACCGGACGGAGCCCGGCTGCAGGACTTCGGCGACGACGTCCTGCTCCCCGGCCTGGTCGACACCCACGTCCACGTGAACGACCCGGGCCGCACCGAGTGGGAGGGCTTCTGGACGGCCACCCGCGCGGCCGCCGCCGGCGGCATCACCACCATCCTCGACATGCCGCTCAACTCCCTCCCGCCGACCACCACGGTCGACAACCTGCGCGTCAAGCAGGAGGTCGCCCGCGCCAAGGCGCACGTGGACGTCGGCTTCTGGGGCGGCGCCCTCCCGGACAACGTCAAGGACCTGGCTCCGCTGCACGACGCCGGCGTCTACGGCTTCAAATGCTTCCTGTCGCCGTCGGGCGTGGAGGAGTTCCCCGAGCTCGACCAGGAGCAGCTCGCCACCTCCCTCGCAGAGATCACCGGCTTCGGCGGCCTGCTCATCGTGCACGCCGAGGACCCGCACCACCTCGACGCCGCCCCCGTCGTCCCGGGCCCCAAGTACGCCGACTTCCTCGCCTCCCGGCCGCGCGACGCCGAGAACACCGCCATCGGCAACCTGATCGCCCAGGCCAAGCGGCTGAACGCGCGCGTCCACGTCCTGCACCTGTCCTCCTCCGACGCGCTGCCGCTGATCGCCGCCGCCAAGGCCGAGGGCGTCCGCATCACCGTTGAGTCCTGCCCGCACTACCTCACCCTGACGGCCGAGGAAGTGCCCGACGGCGCGAGCGAGTTCAAGTGCTGCCCGCCCATCCGCGAGGCCGCCAACCAGGACCTCCTGTGGGACGCGCTCGCCGACGGCACCATCGACTGCATCGTCTCCGACCACTCGCCCTCCACCGCGGACCTGAAGACCAGCGACTTCTCCACCGCGTGGGGCGGCATCTCCTCCCTCCAGCTGGGCCTGCCCGCCATCTGGACCGAGGCGCGCCGGCGCGGACGCTCCCTGGAGGACGTCGTGCGCTGGATGTCCGCCGCCCCGGCCGCCCTCGCGGGTCTGGCGCAGAAGGGCGCGATCGAGGCCGGCCGGGACGCCGACTTCGCCGTGCTCGCCCCCGAAGAAACGTTCACCGTGGACCCGGCCGAGCTCCACCACCGCAACCAGGTCACGGCGTACGCGGGCAGGACCCTGCACGGCGTCGTGAAGTCCACCTGGCTGCGCGGCAGGCAGATCGCCGACCACGGCACCCCGACCGAGCCCACGGGCCTCCTCCTCGAAAGGCAGAACTGACCAGTGGCGATTGAATCCTTCACCGGCAACGCGAACCCGTACGGGGGCGGCGACCCGTACGCGGACTACCGCACCGCGGACTTCCCCTTCGCCCAGTACGCGAACCTCGCCGCCCGTGAGCTGGGCGCCGGTGTCATCGCCGCCAACGACGAGTTCTTCGCCCAGCGCGAGAACCTGCTGATCTCCGAGGCCGCGCACTTCGACCCCGAGGACTTCGGCCACAAGGGCAAGGTCATGGACGGCTGGGAGACCCGCCGCCGCCGCGGTGTTTCCGCCACCCAGCCCTGGCCGACCCCCGAGGACCACGACTGGGCGCTGGTGCGCCTGGGCGCGCCCGGCGTCATCCGCGGCATCGTCGTCGACACCGCCCACTTCCGCGGCAACATGCCGCAGGCCGTCTCCATCGAGGCCACCAACTGGGAGGGCGCCCTCGCGCCGACCCCGGAGGAGCTCCAGGGCGACGACGTGAAGTGGACGACCGTCGTGCCCCGCACGGCGGTTGGCGGCCATGCCGCCAACGGCTTCGAGGTCGACACCGAGCAGCGCTTCACGCACCTGCGCGTCAACCAGCACCCCGACGGCGGCATCGCCCGCCTGCGCGTCTACGGCGAGGTCCTGCCCGACCCGAGGTGGCTCGCGGCGCTCGGCTCCTTCGACGTGGTGGCGCTGGAGAACGGCGGCTCCGTGCAGGACGCCTCCAACCGCTTCTACTCCCCGCCGACCAACACCATCAACCCGGGCCGCTCCCGCAAGATGGACGACGGCTGGGAGACCGCCCGCCGCCGCGACAACGGCAACGACTGGATCCGCTACCAGCTCGTCACCGAGTCCGAGATCCGCGCCGTCGAGATCGACACCGCGTACCTCAAGGGCAACTCGGCCGGCTGGGCCTCGCTGTCGGTGAAGACGGGCGAGGAGGGTGAGTGGACGGAGTTCCTGCCGCGCACCCGCCTGCAGCCCGACACCAACCACCGCTTCGTCCTGGACACCCCGGCTGTGGGCACCCACGTACGGATCGACATCTTCCCGGACGGCGGCTTCTCCCGCCTGCGGCTCTTCGGCTCGCTGACGGAGGCCGGCGCGGCGGCGCTGACCGCCCGCCACCAGGAGCTGGGCGGCTGACCCCGTTCCCCTGACCGCCCCGGGGGCCGACACCCCCGGGGCCCGCACACCCCCCGGGGCCGCACGTCCCGCCGGGGCGCACCGCACGCCGGTGCGCCCCGGCGGCGGTTCGTGGCGGGCGGTCCTGCGCCAGCCGACGGGGGTCTGGCCGGCCGGCCCGGCCTGCAGTTCGGAACGGACGAGTTCCAGCAGACGGCCCGCCCAGGTGCCGCCCCGGCCCCAGCAGGCGTGCGCCACGGCCGGACAGGTGACGTCGCCGACGGTGGTCGGGGCGGGGTGGTCGTTGCGCAGGGCCCCGCCACCAGCACCCGGAGCGGGTGGTCCTTGCGGTCCGTGTCGCCGAGCGGGTAGTGCCGTACGGTCTCGGGAACGGCCAGGCAGGCGGCCCGGACGGCGGCCCGGTCGTTCTCCGTACGGTCCGCCGGGAAGCCGTCCACCGCGGCGAGGCAGCGGGCGGTGGTGCGCAGGCGTGCCCGTCGTGTGCCGAGGGCGCCGTGTGATGATGTGCGTCCACTTCCGGGGGAGGCGACGGTGCTGAGAAGGGGCGCGCGGTGGGCGGCGGGCGCGACGGCCGCGGTCTGCGTGCTGCTGCTCCTGGGCCCGGGCACACCGGGTGGTGGCGCGTCTCGCATCGCGGAGGCCGTCCCGGACCGGGTCGCCACGTGGAACATCTGCAATCCGTGCGGCGGGAGCCGGCAGAACTACGGCCGGGCGACGGAGATCGCCGCGTACGCGCCGCAGGTCGTCGGCCTGCAGGAGGCGTGCGTACGGGATGTCGAGCAGATCCGTGACCATCTGGAGGAGGCCTACGGGCTGGTCTACCGGGTCGAGTACGGGCCGGTCCTGCAGAACTGGAACCGCTGCGGCGGTCTGCCGTGGCGGCCGGGCGGCTACGGCCAGGCCATCCTCTCGGCGGCGCCGATGACGGACCGGGTGAGCGTCGAATACCCCGACGGCGGCTCCGAGGACCGCGGATACCTGGCCGTCACCACGCTGGTGGGCGGCCGGCCCGTCCGCGTCTTCAACACCCACCTCGCCGAGCGCCGGCAGGCGGAGGTACGGGCCGGCCAGGTGAAGGTGCTCGCGGCGGAGGTCGAGCGCCACGACCGCGCGATCGTCCTCGGCGACTTCAACGCCGCGCCGCACGCCGCCGAACTCACCCCGATGTGGTCCCTGGCCACGGACCCGGACCCGGGCTGCCGCCCCTCGGCCGCCTCCGCCGATGCCGACGCCGACGCCGACGCCGACGCCTGTACGGCGACCACCGACTGGAACAGCAAGTTCGACTACGTCTTCCTGCGCGGCATCACCCCGCGCACACACCACGTCCGCCCCAGCCCCCACTCGGACCACCACCTGCTGCACACCGACCTGAACCCGACCAGGTAACAGCCGCCGACCGCCGAGGGCTACGCGGCATGGCCGCCGTCCACCGCGAACTCCGCCCCCGTGACGTAGGCCGCGCCCGGACCGGCGAGGAAGGCCACCACGTCCGCGACCTCCTCCGCCCTGCCGAAGCGGCCCAGCGCCGTCATGGCCGCCTGCGGGCCCGCGTACGGTCCGTCGGCCGGGTTCATGTCGGTGTCGACCGGCCCCGGATGCACGAGGTTCGCGGTGATCCCGCGCCCGCCGAGCTCCCGCGCCAGGGCCTTCGTCAGCCCGATCGTCGCGGCCTTGCTCATCGCGTACAGCACCCCGCCCGGCCCGGGCACCCGCTGCGCCATGCAGCTGCCGATGGTGATGATCCGCCCGCCCTCCCGCATACGCCCCGCGGCAGCCTGGGCCGCGAGGAACGCGCCCCGCACGTTGACGCCGAGCACCCGGTCGAGGTCGGCCGGCCCGACCTCCTCCATCGGTCCGACCGCCCCCACACCGGCGTTGTTGACGAGCACGTCGAGCCGCCCGAACCGCCGTACGGTCTCCCCGACGGCGTTCGCGACCTCCGCCGCGTCCCCCGCGTCCGCCCGCAGCGCGACGGCCCGCCGCCCGAGTGCCTGCACCGCCTTGACCACCCGGTCCGCGGCCTCGGCATCGCTGACGTAGGTGATGGCGACGTCCGCCCCGTCCTCGGCGAGCCGCACCGCGACCGCCGCCCCGATCCCCCGGCTCCCCCCGGTCACCAGCGCCACCGCGTTCCTGTCCATGTGTTCTTCCTCCCACATCGCCCACTTGGTTGCGGGTTCAATCAAATAGCCCCCAACGCCCCACCGCTGGCAGGAATCCGACCCCGCGTTCAGGCCGTCATTCGCGTGGCGCACCGATGAGTCCGGGGCGGCCCGGGAGTCTGCTCTTGCGTAGGAGCATCGAGCGAGGAGCGCAGAGGCATGGCCGAGCTGACACTGACCACCTTCGTGACGCTGGACGGCGTGATGCAGGCGCCCGGCGGGCCCGACGAGGACCGCAGCGACGGGTTCGAGTACGGGGGGTGGGCCGCGCCGTACGTCGACGAGGGGATGGGGGAGTTCATCACCGAGGTGTTCGGCCGGGCCGGGGCGTTCCTGCTCGGGCGGCGGACGTACGAGATCTTCGCCGGCTACTGGCCCGAGCACGACGAGCCGGGCGATCCCGTGGCGGGCGGGCTGAACCGGCTGCCCAAGTACGTG
The DNA here is from genome assembly GCF_001005295.1 of Streptomyces yangpuensis. GTDB lineage: Bacteria > Actinomycetota > Actinomycetes > Streptomycetales > Streptomycetaceae > Streptomyces > Streptomyces yangpuensis. The sequence goes on from NZ_LBMK01000007.1 coordinate 186,207, forward strand.
GCCTCGACCACCCTGAAGGAGCCGGCCTGGGGGCCGGCGACCGTGCTCGACGGGGAGAACCTGCAGAGCGAGATCGTCCGGGTCAAGGACGCGCTGGAGGGGGGCGGGGAGTTCCAGGTGCACGGGAGCGGGCAGCTCGCGCAGTGGCTGCTCGCCCGGGACCTCGTCGACGAGATCAACCTGCTGGTGTTCCCCGTGGTCCTGGGGACCGGCCGTCGGCTGTTCCCCACCGGCGGGCTGCCCACCGCCTACGAGCTGAAGGCCTCCCGCACGACACCGTCGGGGATGGCCATCCACACCTATCGGCCGACGGGGCGGGCCACGTTCGGGACCGTCGGCTCCTGACCTGCCTCACCTGGCCGGGCGCCACCGGAACCAGTAGTCGACGCCCTCGGCGCGGTAGCGGTCTCCCTTGTCGAACCCCAGCTCGCCGACCAGGCGGCGCGCATCGGCGGGCGGCTGGCGGTGCACGGCGAGGAGATGCGTCAGCTCGTCGTGGCGGGCGTCGGTGCCGCCGTGGCCCGGGTGGCTTTCCGGACCGGCCGATCCGGCTTCGTAGCGCCGGTTCCAGCCGGCGAAGATCGCCCACTGTTCGCGCTCCAGCGCGACGGCGGCCTCGCTCGCCGGCCACACGAGGTACTCGTCGGCCGCGTCGGCGTGGTCGTAGTCGTAGCCCTGGAAGTAGTGCGGGCTGCCGTCCACGTCGGCCAGGCCCGCCCGCGGCCCGTCGTAGCAGTCCAGCTCGGCGTACACACGCCGGAAGCCCTGCGCGGTCAGCTGCTCCTCGTCCCGGGGCTCGGTCATGCTGCGGGACACCCCCTACCGCCGGTCCAGGGCCAGTTGGACCACGCGGCCCTCGCGCAGGACCAGGAGGTCCGGGGACTCGTGGGCGTGGTGACGGATGCGGCCGACCGGGCCCGGCGGGCGGATGTGCGGGGTGAGGAGGAGCAGCAGGTCCTCCAGGGCCGGGAGCTGGTCCTCGTGGATCTCCTGGCGGGCCGTCAGGGCCCAGCCGTCGCGTTCCGCCGGGCCGAACTCGCCCACGAGCATCCCGCCTATGTGCCACGCCGGGCCGCGGGGCGAGAGCAGGCCGTCTCCCGTCAGGTGGCGGCGCACCTCCGCGAGTACGACGTCGGGTGTGGTGTCGAGCAGGTCGAACGCCAGATCCACGGCGTAAAGATCAGCCATGCGCCCGACTCTACGGGGCAGAGGTGCGAGGCCCGGAAACGGGTCGCCCCGCATGATCGGCTCCGGTACGGTGTGCCCCGCAACCGTGCGAGCCGCCGATGTCTCCACCTCCCGAGTGACGTTGGAGACCTCCGTGGCCGTCGCCTCGCCCACCCTGCACGCCGCACCCCGCCGGGCCTGGCTCGCCGATCTGCCCGTCCTGGCCGTCGCCGTCGTGTGGGGCGGGAGCTATCTCGCGGCCAAGGGCATCACCACCGCGCACACCGTGATCGCCGTGCTCGTGCTGCGGTTCGCGCTCGTGCTGCCCGTGCTGGTCGTCGCCGGGTGGGCGCGGCTGCGGGCGCTGACCCCGGCCCAGCTGCGCGGCGCCGGGCTGCTGGGCCTCGTACTCGGCGGGATCTTCCTGCTGGAGACCTACGGGGTCGTCCACACCTCCGCCACCAACGCCGGGCTGATCATCAGCCTGACCATGATCTTCACCCCGCTCGCCGATGCGGCGGTGAAGCGGAGGGCGCCGTCCGCCGGATTCCTCGGCGCCGCCGCGCTGTCCGTCCTCGGCGTCGTGCTGCTCACCCAGGGTGCCGGCTTCACCGCGCCCGGCCTCGGTGACCTGCTCATCCTCGGCGCCGCCCTCGCCCGGACCCTGCACGTGCTGCTGATGGCCCGGTCCGAGGGCGTCCGCGGTGCCGACCCGCTGTCGCTGACCACCGTGCAGCTCGGCGGGGCCGTGGTCGTCTTCGCACTGCTGGCCGCCGTACCCGGGACCGGCGCGACCCCCTGGGCCGCCGCGGCCGACTTCGGGCCCGCCCAGTGGGCCGGCCTGGCGTTCCTCTCCGTCTTCTGCACCCTCTTCGCCTTCTTCGTGCAGATGTGGGCCGTACGCCGTACCTCGCCCTCCCGGGTCAGCCTGCTGCTCGGCACCGAGCCCCTGTGGGCGGCCGTCGCGGGCATCGCCGTCGGCGGCGAGCACCTCGGGCCGCTCGGTTACGCCGGCGTCGTGCTGGTCCTGGCCGGCACCGCCTGGGGACGGCGGGCGGTCACCGCGACCCGCGCCTGAGGGCGGTCCCACGGTCCCCCGAGCGTGTCCGGAAAGCGCCGCAGTCAGCCGGGGATCACCACCGTAGGGTGGCCGGATGCCCTGTTCACCGATCCGGTTACCGATCCGGCCGCAGCTGCGGTTGCCGATCCGGTCAGCGTTCCGGTCAGCGATCCGGCAGGTCCGGGAGCTCTTCCAGCCGGACCCGGCGCCGCTCCCGCCGCGACAGCTCGCAGGCCTCCGCCACCCGCAGCGCGGCCAGGGCCTCCCGCCCGTCGCAGGGGTTCTCGCCCGCGCCGCGCGCCAGGTGCACGAAGGCGTTCAGCTCGGCCTCGTACGCGGGGCCGAAGCGTTCCAGGAAGCCGGTCCACGGCTTGCTCGCGGGCGGCGGCCCGTTCGGTTCGGTCGAGGCGATCGGCGTCCGGTCGTCCAGGCCCGCGGAGACCTGGTCCCGCTCCCCGGCCAGTTCCATCCGCACGTCGTAGCCGGCGCCGTTGCACCGGGTCCCGGTGGACGTGACCAGGGTCCCGTCGTCCAGGGTGAGGACTGCGGCCGCCGTGTCGACGTCCCCTGTCTGCCGGAACTGCGGCGGACCGGCGTCCGACCCGGCCGCGTAGACCTCCACCACCTCGTGCCCGGTCACCCACCGCACCATGTCGAAGTCGTGGACCATGCAGTCCCGGTAGAGACCGCCCGAGGTCGCCAGGTAGTCGGCGGCCGGCGGCGCCGGATCGGCCGTCATCGTCCGTACGGTGTGCAGCCGGCCCAGGGCGCCGGAGCGGACCAGTTCCCGGGCCGTGAGGTAGCCCGCGTCGAAGCGGCGCATGTAGCCCACCTGGAGCAGCCCGCCCAGGGCGGAGACCTCGCGCAGCACGGACAGGGTGCGGTTCAGGTCGGGGGCTACCGGCTTCTCGCAGAACACCGGCAGGCCGCCGCGGATCGCCCGTACGACCAGCTCCGCGTGCCCGTCGGTGGAGGACGCCACGACCACCGCGTCCACACCCCAGGTGAAGACCTGTTCCACGGAGGGCGCGGCCGTGGCCCCGAGCCGGTCGGCGAGGCGCGCCGCCCGTGCGGGATCGGAGTCCGCGAGCAGGAGCGAGCCGGCCTCCGGGTGGCGGGCGAGAGCCGCCGCGTGGAACGAGCCGATCCGGCCGGTTCCGATGAGCCCGATGCGCATGAACTCAACCTGGCCCCGTCGGGGGAACCTGTCAATCCGCTCGCATCGATCTTGAGGATTTCCCGTGCTGATCTGCGATCGCGTCGTGCCGGTCTGCGGGTGCATGCCCCGATGGCCCTTCATGGTCCACTGTGGCGGATACTGGGCGGCTGACACCGGAATGACCGAATGATGACGGACGGCATGACAGCCGGGACGACGGACGAGACGGACGAGGGAAGGGCGCGGCGACGTGGCTAGGGTTCGGACAGGGGTACGCGTCGTGGGCGCCGTGCTCGCGACGGTACTGGGGGCCTCGCTCGCAGGGTGCAGCAGCACCGGCGGCAAGCGCGCCGAGGAGCGGGCGAAGGCCGCCGAGGCGGGCCGCCCCGCCGTCTCCACCCCGCGCTGGACCTTCGCGATGGTGACCCACGCGGGCGACGGCGACACCTTCTGGGACATCGTCCAGAAGGGCGCCAAGGAGGCCGCGGCCAAGGACAACATCAACTTCGTCTACGCCCACGACGACCAGGCGCAGCAGCAGGCGCAGTTCGTGCAGAACGCCATCGACCAGAAGGTCGACGGGATCATCGTCAGCCTCGCCAAGCCGGAAGCCCTCAAGGACGTCGTCGCCAAGGCCGTCAAGGCCGGCATCCCGGTGATCACGGTCAACTCCGGGTCCGCCCAGTCCGCCGCGTACGGGGCGCTCACCCACATCGGCCAGGACGAGACGATCGCGGGCGAGGCCGTCGGCAGCGAGCTGAACAAGCGGGGCCGCAAGAAGACGATCTGCGTCCTGCACGAGCAGGGCAACGTCGGCCACGAGCAGCGCTGCGCCGGCGCGAAGAAGACCTTCTCCGGGACGATGGAGAACCTGTACGTCGAGGGCACGAACATGCCCTCCGTCCAGGCGGCGATCCAGGCCAAACTCCAGGCGGACCCCTCCGTCGACGCGATCCTCACCCTCGGCGCACCGTTCGCCCCCACCGCGGTCAAGGCCAAGGAGGCCGCCGGGAGCAAGGCCGAGGTCGACACCTTCGACCTCAACGACTCGGTGGCCCGCGACCTGAAGTCCGGCGCCCTCGGCTTCGCCGTGGACCAGCAGCCCTACCTGCAGGGGTACGAGGCTGTCGACCTGCTCTGGCTCTACCGCTACAACGCGGACGTGCTCGGCGGCGGCCGCCCGGTGCTCACCGGACCGCAGATCGTCACCGCCGCCGAGGCCGCCGAGCTGGAGGAGTACATCCGGCGGGGCAGCCGATGAGCGCCGCCACCGCCGTCGACGAACGGCTCGCGCCGACCTCCCTGGTCCGCCGGCTGCTGGGGCGGCCCGAGCTGGGCGCGGTGGTCGGGGCCGTCGCCGTCTTCGTCTTCTTCTCCATCGCCGCCCCCACCTTCCTCCAGGCCTCCAGCCTCAGCACGATCCTGTACTCGGCCTCCACCATCGGGATCATGGCGGCCCCCGTGGCGATGCTGATGATCGGCGGCGAGTTCGACCTCTCCGCGGGTGTCATGGTCACGACCTCGGCCCTGGTGAGCTCTATGTTCAGCTACCAGATGACCGCCAACGTCTGGGTTGGCGTCGGAGTGTCCCTGCTGGTCACCCTGGCCATCGGCTTCTTCAACGGCTTCATGCTGACCCGCACCGAGCTGCCCAGCTTCATCATCACGCTCGGCACCTTCCTGATGCTGACCGGCCTGAACCTCGGCTTCACCAAGCTGATCAGCGGCACGGTCTCCACCAAGTCCATCGCCGACATGGAGGGCTTCCCCTCCGCCCGCGCCGTCTTCGCCTCCAAGTGGGAGATCGGCTCGGTCACCCTGCAGGTCACCGTCCTGTGGTGGCTGGCCCTGGTCGCCGTGGCCACGTGGATCCTGCTGCGCACCCGCGCCGGCAACTGGATCTTCGCCGTGGGCGGCGGGGCGGACGCGGCCCGCGCGGTCGGCGTGCCCGTCGTGAAGACCCGTATCGGCCTGTACATGGGCGTCGCCCTGTGCGCCTGGATCTCCGGCCAGCACATCCTCTTCTCCTTCGACGTGGTCCAGTCGGGCGAGGGGGTGGGCAACGAGTTCCTCTACATCATCGCGGCCGTCATCGGCGGCTGTCTGATGACCGGCGGCTACGGCTCCGCCATCGGCTCCGCGGTCGGCGCCTTCATCTTCGGCATGACCAGCAACGGCATCGTGTACGCCCAGTGGAACCCGGACTGGTTCAAGTTCTTCCTCGGCGCGATGCTCCTGCTGGCCACGCTGCTCAACGCATGGGTCCGCAAGCGGGCGGAGGCGAGCAAGTGACCACCGACAGCACCACCACGACTCCGGACGCGACGACCGCCCTGGTGAAGCTGACCGGCGTGGCCAAGTACTACGGCAACATCCGCGCCCTCCAGGACGTCTCCCTGGAGGTCTCCGCGGGCGAGATCACCTGTGTCCTCGGCGACAACGGCGCGGGCAAGTCCACCCTCATCAAGATCATCGCCGGGTTGCACCGGCACGACGCCGGCACCTTCGAGATCGAGGGCGCGCAGACCGTGCTCGCCAACCCGCGCGCGGCCCTCGACCACGGCATCGCGACCGTCTACCAGGACCTCGCCGTGGTCCCGCTCATGCCCGTCTGGCGCAACTTCTTCCTCGGCTCCGAGCCGACGAAGGGCCGCGGCCCCCTGCGCCGCCTCGACGTGGACTTCATGCGCCGCACCACCCGCGACGAGCTGCTGCGCATGGGCATCGACCTGCGCGACGTGGACCAGCCCATCGGCACCCTGTCCGGCGGGGAGCGGCAGTGCGTGGCCATCGCCCGCGCCGTCTACTTCGGGGCGAAGGTCCTCGTCCTCGACGAGCCGACCGCCGCCCTCGGCGTCAAGCAGTCCGGCGTGGTCCTCAAGTACGTCGCCGCGGCCCGTGACGCCGGTCTCGGTGTGGTCCTGATCACCCACAATCCGCACCACGCGTACCTGGTCGGGGACCGCTTCGTGCTGCTCAAGCGCGGCGCCATGGCGGGCAGTCACACCCGTGACTCGATCACCCTGGACGAGCTCACCCGCCAGATGGCGGGCGGCTCCGAGCTCGACGAACTGAGCCACGAACTGGAGCGGGTGGCAGAATCGGGACCGGGCGTCACGGACGCCACGGCCCGCGGAGCCGGCCGCACCGCACCGGCGGGCCCGGCCGACCGGGCCTCCCGCACCACCGCACCCAAGAGGGACGACACGACTCGATGAGCACGTACCGGGACTTCACGCTCACCCACCGGGGGTCGGCGCGAGGCACCGTCCTGCGCACCATCGGGACCCGCGAGCGGCGGTCGCACCTGACCGCCCCACGCGTCCCGACCGTCGGCATCGACATCGGCGGCACCAAGGTGATGGCCGGGGTCGTCGACGCCGACGGCGTCATCCTCGAGAAGATCCGCACCGAGACCCCGGACAAGTCCAAGAGCCCCAAGGTCGTCGAGGACACCATCGTCGAGCTCGTGCTGGACCTCTCCGACCGGCACGACGTGCACGCCGTCGGCATCGGAGCGGCCGGCTGGGTCGACGCCGACCGCTCCCGGGTCCTCTTCGCACCCCACCTGGCCTGGCGAGACGAGCCCCTGCGCGACGCCCTGCAGTCCCGGCTCGCGGTCCCCGTCATGGTCGACAACGACGCCAACACCGCCGCCTGGGCGGAATGGCGCTTCGGCGCCGGACGTGGCGAGGACCACCTCGTCATGATCACGCTCGGCACCGGCATCGGCGGCGCCATCCTCGAGGGCGGCCAGGTCAAACGCGGCCGGTACGGGGTCGCCGGCGAGTTCGGCCACATGCAGGTCGTCCCCGGCGGCCACCGCTGCCCCTGCGGCAACCGCGGCTGCTGGGAGCAGTACAGTTCCGGCAACGCCCTGGTGCGCGAGGCCCGCGAACTGGCCGCCGCCGACTCCCCGGTCGCGTACAACATCATCGCCAGGGTCGGCGGGAACGTCTCCGAGATCACCGGGCCGCTGATCACCGAGCTGGCCCGCGAGGGCGACGCCATGTGCGTCGAGCTGCTCCAGGACATCGGCCAGTGGCTCGGCGTCGGCATCGCCAACCTCGCCGCCGCCCTCGACCCGTCCTGCTTCGTCATCGGCGGCGGCGTCAGCGCCGCCGACGACCTGCTGATCGGCCCCGCCCGGGACGCCTTCCGCCGCCACCTCACCGGCCGCGGCTACCGTCCCGAGGCCCGTATCGCCAAGGCCCAGCTCGGCCCCGAGGCCGGTATGGTCGGCGCCGCCGACCTCGCCCGGCTCGTCGCCCGGCGCTTCCGCCGCGCCACCCGCCGACGGGTCGAGCGCTACGAGCGCTACGCGCAGCTCGGCCAGCTGGGCCGCAGGCGCGAGACCGCCGCCCCCACGGACTCCAAGGACGACCCCCAGTCGTGAACCCGCCCACCCTGCCCCACCAGGCCTCCGCCCCCGACGAGGGCGGCACGCCGCAGCCCACCCCCGAGGACCGCCGGCACGTCGTCAAGCGGCGCTGGATCACCGCGATCATCATCGTCCTGCTGATCGGCGTGCCCGCGGGCTACCTCGCGATCTCCACCCAGCAGAGCCGGGAGAGCGGACGCGACAAGGCCGCCAAGGTCGGCGCGTCCACGGTGCGCCCCGGCTGGCCCTCCAGGGTGCAGCGCAGCATCTACGAGGTGCCGATCCCGGCGAAGGCCTGGAAGGTCGGCTTCCTGGAGACCAACAACTGGCGCACCAGCCGGCTCTTCACCCAGTTCGCGGTGACCCCGGCCGACCTGGACGGCTTCCTCGCCTCCGTCGGCACCAGCCGCGCCGAGCTGGTCGCCGGGGCGGTCACCATCTCCCCCCACGACTCCGAGGTCGCGGGCTGGAGCTGGAGCCCCCGCGCCACCTGGTACGGGACCAGCCTGGAGCAGGACGACCCGCGACCCAGCCGGGACATCACGGTGGACCTGACGGACCCCGAGCACCCCAAGGTCTACGTGGTCTCCACGACCACCCCGTAAGCCGGCGGGCACCCCGTGCCCCGGCAAACCTTTCCGGCCACAGCACTAGCCTGGGATCATGAAGCTCACCAAGCGGCTGCACTCCTGCGTCCAGCTGGAGAAGGACGGGCGCACGCTCGTCATCGACCCGGGCGCCTTCAGCGAACCGGACGCGGGCCTGGGGGCGGACGCCCTGCTGGTCACGCACGAACACCCCGACCACTTCGAGGAGGGGCGGCTGCGGGCCGCCCTCGACGCGAACCCGGCGGCCCGGCTGTGGACCCTGCGCAGCGTCGCCGAGCGGCTCGCCCCCGCCTACCCGGGCCGGGTGCACACCGTCGGTCACGGCGACACCTTCACCGCGGCCGGGTTCGAGGTACAGGTGCACGGCGAGCTGCACGCCGTGATCCACCCGGACATCCCGCGGGTCACCAACGTCGGCTACCTCGTCGACGGATCCCTCTTCCACCCCGGCGACGCGCTGACCGTGCCCGGGGTCCCGGTGGAGACCCTGATGGTGCCGGTGCACGCACCCTGGAACAAGGTCTCCGAGGTGATCGACTACCTGCGCGAGGTGGGGCCGCGCCGGGCCCTCGACATCCACGACGCCTACCTCGCCGACATCGCCCGGCCGATCTACGACTTCGCTCTGGACAAGCTGGGCGGCACCGACCACGGGCGCCTCACCGCCGGGGACAGCGCCGAGCTGTAACGGCCGCTGTCGGTGCCGGGCGGTAGGTTGGCAGGTATGCGTATCGCCACCTACAACGTCAACTCCATCACCGCCCGGCTGCCGCGCCTGCTGGCCTGGCTGGAGAGCTCCGGCACCGATGTCGTGTGCATCCAGGAGACCAAGTGCTCGGCGGAGCAGTTCCCGCACGAGCAGCTGCGCGAGCTGGGCTACGAGGCCGCGGTCAACGCCACCGGCCGCTGGAACGGCGTGGCCCTCCTCTCCAAGGTCGGCCTGGACGACGTGGTCACGGGCCTGCCCGGCGGCCCCGACTACGAGGGCGTCCAGGAGCCCCGGGCGATCTCCGCCACCTGCGGCGGGGTCCGGGTCTGGTCGGTGTACGTGCCCAACGGCCGGGAGGTCGAGCACGACCACTACGGCTACAAGCTGGACTGGTTCCGCTCCCTGGCCACGGCCGTCGCCGAGGACGCGGCCGGCCCGCGCCCCTTCGCCGTGCTCGGCGACTTCAACGTGGCGCCGACCGACGAGGACGTGTACGACCCGGCCGTCTTCGCGGGACTCACGCACGTCACCCCGGCCGAGCGGGCCGCCCTGGAGGCGCTGCGCGCCGCAGGCCTCTCGGACGTCTTCCCGCGCGCGCTGAAGTACGACCGCCCGTACACCTTCTGGGACTACCGGATGCTCGCCTTCCCCAAGAACAAGGGCATGCGCATCGACCTGGTCTACGGCAACGAGCCCTTCACCAAGGCCGTCACCGACGCCTACGTCGACCGCGAGGAGCGCAAGGGCAAGGGCGCCTCCGACCACGCACCGGTCGTCGTCGACCTCGATCTCGACCGGTAGGCAGGGGCACGGCCCGCCGAAACGGCCCAGGCGCGCCCTGTGGCCACCGGCGGATCCTGGTGCGACGCTGGGCGGTATGAACATCCCTTTCCTGGACAACTGGCTGAACCGGCGTGAAACGGAACAGGGTGCGGGGCTCGCGGCCGCCCTCGTGGACGATCCCGAGGGCGTCGCCGAGTTGTTCGCGGAGTGCGAGATGCTGCGGGTCCACGCACGGGCGGCCGGGCTGGAACTCGACGGGAGCCCCGCCTCGTTGGAGGCCCTCGACCAGCTCATGCCCCGCTGGCGGCGGGACCCCGAGGTGGTGCCCTGGCTCGGCAACGACGCGGGCTTCTACCTCGGCACCGTGATCGTCCGGACCGTCCCGGGCACCGCCTGGCAGGTGTGGCCCAACGGCCAGCCGGTGATCCGCCTGGCCTCGGGCCGGGAGCTGAACGTGATCGAGTCGGGGGTGTCCTGGGCGATGACCGGTTCCCCCGAGCTCAGCCAGGCGTACGCGGAGGCCTCCGAGGGCTGACAGCGCCGGACGCCGGCGGCGGCCGGCCGGGGCCGGCAGTGGTCGGCGGCGGTCGGCGGCGTGTCGCGGCGAAGTGCCCTTCCGCCGCTGGATAGTTTGCGCTGACCGGCATCCGACACCGAGTGGGCAGGGCAGCGCATGGCCGTCGATCCGTTGATCGAGCTGCGGGACGTCAACAAGCACTTCGGACCGCTGCACGTGCTGCGGGACATCAGCCTCACCGTCGGCCGCGGGGAGGTGGTGGTGGTCATCGGCCCCTCCGGCTCCGGGAAGTCCACCCTGTGCCGGGCGATCAACCGGCTGGAGACCGTCGAGTCCGGCACGATCCTGATCGACGGGGAACCGCTGCCCGCCGAGGGGAAGGACCTGGCCCGGCTGCGCGCCGAGGTGGGGATGGTCTTCCAGTCCTTCAACCTCTTCGCGCACAAGACCGTTCTTGCCAACGTCTCCCTCGCGCAGGTCAAGGTCCGCGGGCGGGGCAAGCGCGAGGCGGACCGGCGCTCCCGGGAGCTTCTGGAACGGGTCGGCCTCGCCGACCAGGCCGACAAGTTCCCCGCCCAGCTCTCCGGCGGCCAGCAGCAGCGCGTGGCCATCGCCCGCGCCCTCGCCATGGACCCCAAGGCCCTGCTCTTCGACGAGCCCACCTCCGCACTGGACCCGGAGATGATCAACGAGGTGCTGGAGGTCATGCGGCAGCTCGCCCAGGAGGGCATGACCATGGTCGTGGTCACCCACGAGATGGGCTTCGCGCGCTCCGCTGCCAACCGCGTGGTGTTCATGGCGGACGGCCGGATCGTCGAGGACCGGAGCCCCGAGGAGTTCTTCACCGCCCCGGAGAGCGACCGGGCCAAGGACTTCCTCTCCAAGATCCTCAAGCACTGAGGAGCCCGGGAGCGGGCCGCCCAGGCCCGGCCGCCGCCGTGGATCACTGCTCGCGCAGCGGCACCGAGACGTAACTGGGGTCGCCCGCGGGCGAGGAGAAGGTCAGCTGCGCGCCGGTGGGGTTGTGCTCGATGTAGAGCGGGTCGACGGTGTCGACGACGAGGGCGAGCCGGTGGCCCGCGGGCACGTCGTAGGCGGTGGAGAAGAGCTCCAGGTCCACGCCGAAGGCCCGGCCCGGGGCCTTGCCGTGGAAGGTGTACGGGGCGTTGCTGACCAGCTTGCCGATGCCGAGCGGGCCGACGTCGTAGAGGTACGCGACGAAGGTGCCGTCGCTCTTGGTGGGCGTGACGGTGGTGTGCAGCTTGACGGTGCCGCGGATACGGCGGGCCTCGTCGTGGCGCCCGGACTGCCAGACGGCGGCGAAGGAGCGGGGGAGCAGCGGGATCGAGGCGACCGGGGGCGCCTTGAAGAACTGGTCGAGGACGCTGGAGAGGATCACGACGCCGCCGTTGGCCCCGGAGTCGACGTTCGCGAAGAGGTGCTCGCTGTCGGTGAGCGGGAGCTTCTCGGTGCCGCCGGAGCCCACCGACGCCCAGTCGGGGTAGCCCTCGTATCCGCCGTCGCCGCGGGACTTGATCTGTACCGGGGCCTCGGTGTCGATGCCGTTGCGTTCGCCCTTGAGGTGGCGGTCGAACCAGCGGTGGGCGTTGGTCCAGGTGTCGTTGGGCAGGCCGAGCAGACCGGTGCCCTCGGCGGTGGCGTGGTCGCCCGGGCGGAACTCCAGCCGCTTGGGGCCGGTCAGCCGCTCGTAGAACTTCGCGTACTGGTTGGGCGGGAAGACCGTGTCGCCCCAGGCGTTGCCGAGCATGATCGCCGCGCCGTTGGCGTTGATCCGGTCCACCTGTTCGGCGGCCGACCGCTTCCTGCCCCACTCGATCATCTGCGCCTCGCGGTCCAGCCGGGAGCCGAGGAAGTCGCCGAGGAGCGACTGGAGTTCGGGTCCGGGGCGGCCGGTGAGGTAGCCGGCGGCGCCGAGCAGCCCGGCGGCCTGGCGGTGCTGGGTGCGGCCCGAGTAGATGGATTCGATGAGGTCGGCCCAGCCGCTCATGGCGACCACGGCCTTGACGCGCGGGTCGTGCGCGGAGGCCAGCAGGATGATGCCGGCGCCGTACGAGACCCCGCCGAGGCCGATGCGGTCCGCGTCGGCGGGGGTGTTGGCGAGGGCCCAGTCGATGACGGCCGAGACATCCGCGACGTCCGGCGGCCCGGCCACCTCGATCTGCCCGCCGGAGAGCCAGAAGCCGCGGGAGGTGTAACTGACCACGACATAGCCGGAGTCGGCGAGCTTCTTGGCCTGGGCGATGTATTCGATCTGCGGCATGCCCCAGCTGGTGGGCAGCACGATCAGCGGATACTTCCGGCCGGTCGTGGCGCCGTCCGGGGTGAAGACGTTGCCCTTGAGGGTGATGCCGCCGGAGCCGGGGATGTCGTGAAAGCGCAGGTCCGCGGCGGCGGTCTGCGCGGTGGGGGCAGCGGTCGCCGCGGCGGGCGCGGGAGCCGCCTGGGCCTGGTGGGGGGCCAGGCCCAGGGCGGTCGCCGCCAGGAGTGCCGCCACGGCTGCGGCGGTGGTGGTGCGTTCCATCGGTCGCTCCTCGCGTGCACCGGGTCCGGAAAGTGACCCGACGGTAACGGGAGCGGCTTACCGAAGGTAACCCGTCGGTAAGTTACGTGGTGGTAACAATTGAACGAGAGTCAGGAGGCGAGGTCCGCAGGTCAGCCGTTCTGCGGGGCGCCGGACAGCGCGCTCTTGGTCTTCCACTCGTCCCAGGAGAGGTTCCACTCGCCGTAGCCGTTGCCGATCGGCGGCTGCCCCTTCGAGCCCTCGCCGACCACCTCGAAGAGGTCGCCGACCTGGGACTGCCCGAAGAACTCCTTGGCGTCGGCGTCGCTCATTCCCACGCAGCCGGAACTGCTGTTGGTGCGGCCGAAGTTGGCTGCGTTCCACGGGGCTGCGTGGGCGTACATGCCCGACCAGGTCAGCCGCATCGAGTAATCGACCATCTTGTCGTAGGCGTTGTCCAGGCCCACGGTCTGGGAGTCCATCCGGATGGTGCCCTCCTTGGTCATGATCACCATCTTCCCGGACCAGGAGGCCTTCTTGCCGCCGGGCGTGCCGGCCGAGATCGGGATCGCCTTCTGCGCCTGGCCGTTCTCGGTCACCGTCAGCTTCTTCGTGTCCAGGCTGACCTGGACCCGGCGGTCCTTGCCGATCTTGAACTCGGTGTTGTAGTCGCGGGCGAACAGCCCGCCGCCCTTGCCCGAGTCCACCCCGTTCAGCTTCATGTCGACCTTCACGTCCGTGCCGGACTTCCAGTAGTCCTTCGGCCGCCAGTCGACGCGGTCCTTGCCGTCGTGGTCCTTCATCCAGCCCCAGGAGCCCTCGGTGTTGTCCGAGGTGGTGACCTTGAGCTGCTTCTCCACCTCGGCCTTGTTCGTCACCGGGTTGTCGAAGACGAGGGACACGGGCATCGCAACGCCCACCGTGCTGCCCTTGGAGATGTTGATGGCGACCTTGTTCACCTTGTCGGCGGGGCCGGTCTTGAACTGCGTGGTGGCGCTCTGGCTGTCGGTGTTCTGCGCCTCGACCTTGTACTCCGCACCGGGCGGGGCGTTGCGCTCCGAGGTCCAGGTCTTCCCGTCGTCGGCTATCTTGCCGGGCAGCTCCGCACCCTTGGCGTCGGTCACCTTCACCTGGGCCAGCTTGCCCTCGGCGACGGTCACCGTCACCGGCTGGCCCGCCTTGACCTGATCACCCGTGAGGTTCACCGAGACAGCCATCGGCGCCTTCGGCTTCGACTCCGCCTTGCCCTTGTCGTCGCTGCCACCGTCACTCCCGCCCGAGCAGGCGGTCAGCGCGGCGGCCAGGAATGCGGTGCCCGCAATGGCGGTGCGGCGTGTGCGGCTCAACGAAGGGCCCCTTCGAGTCGTGGCGGTGACGAACGTTCGCAAAAGAGGATGAGAACGGGACGACTTTAGGTTGCACAAACCACGGAAAAGATCTCTCTTTCTCTTGTGACGTGGACCGCAGCGAAACGGTCATCATCCGGTCACATTCGCCGCGCACTTCGGTCACGGGTGGCTGTGAGAGTCCTGTGAACGACCCCTCAGGACGATCAGGAAGGCCGTCAGCCGTGTGCGCACTGCTCGTTACCCCCGCCCGGCAGGACCAGGACCACGAGCTCCGGGTGCGCACCCTGTCCGTCCCCGAATACCAGTCCTTCCTGTCCAGGAGCCCCGCGGCGAGCTTTCTCCAGCACCCGTCATGGGGCCGGGTGAAGGACCTTTGGCGCTCGGAAATGGTCGGATGGCACTGTCCGGGCGGCGAGATCGAAGGTGCCGGCCTCGTTCTCTACCGGCAATTCCCCGGCACCCGCAAATACTTCGCCTACCTGCCCGAAGGCCCCGTCGCCGACTGGTCCGACCCGCGCATCGACCGCTGGCTGGACCCGCTCATGCGCCACCTGCGCGCCGCCGGCGCCTTCGCCGTCCGCATCGGCCCCAGCCCCGCCTACCGCCGCTGGGACGCGGCCACCGCCAAAGCCGGCACCGGAACGGGCCGCCAGATATCCGACGTCCTCGCCACCGAGGTAGACCCCGTGGGCGCCGCCCTCGCCGACCGGCTGCGCACCCGCGGCTGGAAGCGCTGCGGAGGCGAGGACGACGGCGACGCCCAGCCCCGCCACGTCTTCCGCGTTCCGCTCGCCGGACGCAGCCTCGACGACCTGTGGTCCGGCCTCAACCAGGAATGGCGGCGCAACGTGCGCAAGGCCGGCAAGGCCGGCGTCGAGACCGTCCTCGGCACTTCCGCCGACCTGCCCGAGTTCTACCGGCTGCTGCGGATCACCGAGGAGCGCGACGGCTTCCGGCTCGGCCGCTCCCTCGCGTACTACGAGCAGCAGTACCGCGTCCTGAACGAGGAACAGCCCGGCCGGATGCGGCTCTACCTCGCCGTCCACAGCGGCGAGATCCTCGCCGCCCACACCATGATCAGCACCGGCAGCAGGGTCTGGTACCAGACCGGCGCCTCCGCCGACCACCGGCGCGAAGTACGGCCCAGCAACGCCCTGCAGTGGCGCATGATGCGCGACGCACACACCCTGGGCGCCGACGAGTACGACATGCGCGGGGTACCCTCCACCCTTGACCCCGACGAACGTTCTTTCGGGCTGCTGCGCTGGAAGCTCGGCACCGGCGGGCAGGTCGTCGAAACGCTCGGTGAATGGGAGACCCCGATGGACGGAGTCGCCAACGCGGCGCTCTACAAGGCGTTCCAGGCCTACCTGGCCCGCCGGTGACGGCCACCGACACCAGACAGGCAGGCCCCGGCCCCGGCACCGACGACGCAGCACCGCGCAAGACCTCGGTGCTGCGCAGCGGCGCGCTCATGGCGGCCGGCTCGATCGTCTCCCGCGCCACTGGCTTCGTCCGCTCCGCCGTCGTCGTCGCGGCCCTGGGCACCGGACTGCTCGGCGACGGCTACGCCGTCGCCAACACCGTCCCGAACATCATCTACATCCTGCTCATCGGCGGCGCGCTCAACGCCGTCTTCGTGCCCGAGCTGGTCCGGGCCGCCAAGGAACACGCCGACGGCGGCGCCGCCTACACCGACCGGCTGCTCACCGCCTGCACCGCGGCCCTCGTCGCCCTCACCGCCACCGCCGTGATCGCCGCCCCGCTGATCGTCTCGGCGTACACCGGCTACAGCGGCGCCCAGGCCGACACCACCGTGGCCCTGGCCCGGTACTGCCTGCCCCAGATCCTCTTCTACGGGCTCTTCACCCTCCTCGGGCAGGTCCTGAACTCCCGCGGCCGGTTCGGCGCGATGATGTGGACCCCGGTCCTCAACAACGTCGTCATCATCGCCGTCTTCGGGCTGTTCCTGTACCTCTCGCACGACGGCGCCACCGGCCTCACCGCCGCCGAGACCCGGCTCCTGGGCCTCGGCACCACCGCGGGCATCGTCGTCCAGGCCCTCGCCCTGATCCCCTCGCTGCGCGCGGCCCGCTTCCGCTGGCGCCTCCGCTTCGACTGGCGCGGCAGCGGCCTCGGCCGCCCCCTGCGCAACGCGGGCTGGACCGTCCTGCTCGTCCTCACCAACCAGATCGCCTACTGGGTCGTCACCCGGCTCTCCACCGCCACCGGCCAGCGCGCCGTCGACGCCGGTCTCGCGGGCGGCGCCGGCTACACCGCCTACAGCAACGCCTACCAGCTCTGGATCGTCCCGCAGGGCATCATCACCGTCTCCCTCGTCACGGCCCTGATGCCGCGGATGAGTTCCGCCGCCACCGACGGCGACCTCGGCGCCGTCCGCCGCGACGTCTCCTACGCCCTGCGCTCCAGCGCCGCCCTCGTCGTTCCCGCCGCCACCCTCATGGCCGCCCTCGCCCCCTGGGTGATGGGCAGCGTCTTCGGCTACGGACGCACCGGCGCCGCCGACATCGGGATCATGGCCGGCATGCTCGCGGCCTTCGCCCCCGGACTGGTCGCCTTCTCCGCGCAGTACGTCCTCTCGCGCGGCTTCTACGCGCTCTCCGACACCCGGACCCCCTTCTTCCTCAACCTCGTCATCGTCACCCTGAACGCCGCGCTGTCGGCCGCCGCCTACCTCCTGCTCTCCCCGCGCTGGGCGGTCACCGGCATGGCCGCCGCCTCCTCCGTCGCCTTCCTCGCGGGCGCCGCCGCCACCGGGTACGCCCTCTCCCGCAGGCTCGGCCCGCGCCCGGGCAGCCGCACCGAACGCCGTACCACCGCCGTACGCACCCACCTGCGGCTGCTCGCGGCCTGCGCACCCGCGGCCGCGGCGGCGTACGCGGCGGCCCGCGCCGCCGAACGCTTCGGCGACTTCGCCGCCGTCGGAGCGGGAACCGCGGCCCTCGCCCTGGTCGTCGTACTCCTCGCCCGGCCGCTGCGGCTGGCCGAGATCACCGACCTGCTGGACTCCCTGCGGCGCAAGACCGGCCGGTAGCGGGAGGAGAAGCCGAAGATCACCCTGGGATACTGACCGGATGCCACGCGTACTGCTGATCGAGGACGACCCTTCCATCCGCGAAGGCGTGGGCCTCGGCCTGCGCCGCCGCGGCCACGACGTGCAGGCCGCCGAGACCGGGGAGGAGGGACTCGCCCTGATGGCGACCTTCCACCCCGAACTCGTCCTGCTCGACCTGATGCTGCCCGGCATCAACGGCGTACAGGTCTGCCACCGCATCCGCCAGACCAGCGAAGTGCCGATCATCATGCTCACCGCACGCGGCGACGACTTCGACATCGTCATCGGCCTGGAGGCGGGAGCCGACGACTACATCGTCAAACCCGCCCGCACCGAGGTCATCGAGGCCCGCATCAAGGCCGTGCTGCGCCGGCTCAGCGACCCGGTGGGAACCCGCCCCGGCATCGAGACCCACGGCGAACTCGCCATCGACCGCGCCGGGCTGACCGTCGCCAAGAACGGCGAACGCGTCGCCCTCGCACCCAGCGAGATCAAACTCCTGCTGCACCTGTCGGCCTCGCCCGAGCAGGTCTTCTCCCGCCAGCAGCTCCTGGAGTACGTCTGGGACCACAGCTACCACGCCGACGCCCGGCTCGTGGACGCCTGCGTCCGCCGGCTCCGCCACAAGATCGAGGACCCCGCCCGCAGCCCCCGCTACATACAGACCGTGCGCGGCTTCGGCTACCGCTTCGGCCCCCTGTAGGCCGCGGTGCGACGCATAGCACCCCTCGGGCTGCGCACCCGGCTGATAGCGGCCTTCCTCCTGGTCGCCGCCATCAGTGCGGGAACCACCGCGGCCCTGACCTACCAGCAGGCCCGCAACGCCATCCTCAAACAGACCCAGGACACCGCCGTCAGCACCCTGCGCGACCAGGTCGAACAGCAGGAGGTCCGCCTCCCCCTGGAACAGCAGGAACTCCAGCGCATCGTCATCGAGCTCGGCAAACGCGGCAAACCCCACCCCTGGATCATCTTCGGCGAGTACGGCGGCACACGCGTCTCCACCAACCCCGGCACGCCCACCTCCACCGTGATCACCGACAGCCTGCGCGACCGGGTCCGCAACAACCAGTACGCCGCCTTCCAGCGCGTCGAGGACCAGCGCGGCAACCCCTGGCTCACCATCGGCGTCCCCGCCGTCTTCGAACACAACGGATACACCGAAGCCACCGGGGTCGTCTTCTACGCCAGCGTCCCCCTGTCCACCGAGAAGCAGACCGTCGAAGCCATGGTCGAGGCCGCCCAGCAGGGCGCCGTCCCGGGCCTGGCCATCGCCGTCGTCCCCGCACTGCTGGCCGCCCGCAGCGTGCTGCGCCCGGTACGCGACATGCGCCGCGCCGCCCAGAAACTCGGCCGCGGCCGCCTCGACACGCGCATCGAGGTCCGGGGCGCCGACGAACTCGCCGGACTCGCCCGCACCTTCAACGAGACCGCACGTGCCCTGGAACAGTCCGTGCGTGAACTCCAGGAGGCCGAGACCCGCGCCCGCCGCTTCGCCTCCGACGTCTCCCACGAACTGCGCACCCCGCTGGCCGGGATGCTCGCCGTGACCGAGGTCCTCGACGAGGACGCCGCCCGCCTCGACGCCGACACCGCCAAGGCCCTGCACCTGGTCAGCGCCGAGACCGGCAAACTCGCCGTCCTCGTCGAGGACCTGATGGAGATCTCCCGCTTCGACGCCCGGGCCGCCGAGCTCAACCTCGACGACGTGGACATCGCCGAAGCCGTCCGCAAGACCCTCGAACGACGCCACTGGGACGACGACCGCGTCGTCACCGAACTGCCCGACGGGGTCCGCGCCCGGCTCGACCCGCGCCGCTTCGACGTGGTCCTCGCCAACCTCGTCGGCAACGCCCTGCGGCACGGCGGCGCCCCCGTGCACGTCACCGTGAGCACCGCATCCGGCGGGGACGGCGAGCGGCTCCTCATCGACGTCGCCGACAGCGGCCCCGGCATCGCCCCCGAGGTGCTGCCGCACATCTTCGACCGCTTCTTCAAGGCCGACGCGGCCCGCACCCGCTCCGCCGGCAGCGGCCTCGGGCTCGCCATCACCCTGGAGAACGTCCGCCTGCACGGCGGCACCCTCCGGGCGGGCAACCGACCCGAGGGCGGCGCCTTCTTCACCCTCGACATGCCGCTGGAGGCCCGCGCATGACAGGGCGCACGACGAGATCCCGTGCCACGGCGGCCGCCGCCGCCCTGACGGGCTGCGCCCTGCTGCTCGCCGGATGCGGGATCAAACGCACCGGGGTGATCGAGAGCGGCCACGCCGCCACCGTCAAGGTGCCCGGAAGCAAGAACGCCGCCACGCTCTACTTCGTCTCCAAGGACGGCGACCGGGTCGTCCCGGTCCCCTTCTCGATCGGCACCGACTACATGCTCGCGCCCGTACCGCTCCTGCGGATCCTGCTGGACGGCCCCACCGGTCCGGCCTCGGCGGCCGGACTCACCACCGCCCTGCCGAAGGTGTCCGTGTCCGATGCCGACTCGGAGCGGGTGGCGGTGAGCAAGTACCAGCCGGACAAGGGGATCACGGTCGGTGTCCCCTTCCCCGTGGCCGGCCTGTCCGACCTGGCCCGCAAGCAGCTGGTGTGCACCTTCGGCGTCTCCGCCGTACGCGACACCGTCACCCCGGTCGCCATCCAGGGTACCGATACCACCCTCCCCGCCACCGACTGCAACCCGCGGCGCTGACCCGGCGCACACCCGCCCACGGCGTGCCCTTGCGGGCAGGGCCGCCCACGCGTCACGGTGGCCCCATGGACCACGCCGCGGACATCCCCGACGTCTTCGACCCCCGCGTCTACGCCGCAGGCGTCCCCCACGAGCGCTACCGGCTGCTGCGCGACCGGCACCCCGTCGCCTGGCAGCCGGAGCCCGAGATCGCCGGCTGGCCCGCCGGCCCCGGCTTCTGGGCCGTCACCCGGCACGCCGACGTCGTCCACGTCCTGCGTGACCACCGCACGTACTCCTCCTGGCTGGGCGCCACCCAGATCCGCGACCCCGACCCGGCCGACCTGCCCTTCCTGCGCCGCACCATGCTCAACCAGGATCCCCCCGAGCACGGCAGACTGCGCCGGCTCGTCGCCCGCGCCTTCACCCCCGCCCGCGTCGACGCCTTCGCCGGACGGGTCCGCGAACGCGCCCGTACCCTGCTCGCCACGGCCCGGGACACCGCCGAAGACGGCGCCGCCGACCTCGTCCGCACCGTCACCGACGAGTACGCGCTGCTCAACCTCACCGACCTGCTCGGCGTCCCGCCCGCCGACCGGGCCCTGCTCCTCGAATGGACCGTACGGGTCATCGGCTACCAGGACCCCGACGACGCCCCCGCACCACTCCTCGGCCCCGACGGCACACCCCTCAACCCGCGCTCCCCGGCCCTGCTCGGCGAGATGTTCGCCTACGCCCGCGAACTCGCCGCACACAAACGCGACCACCCCGGCGACGACGTGATGACCGCCCTCGCCACCGCCGGGCTGGACCCCGCCGAACTCGAGATGTTCTTCTTCCTGCTCACCGTCGCGGGCAACGACACCGTCCGCAGCGCCGCCCCCGGCGGCCTGCTCGCCCTCGCCGGCGCCCCCGACGAATACCGCCGGCTCGCGGCGGGCGACGTCCCCGTGGAACGTGCGGTCGACGAACTCCTGCGCGTCCACCCGCCGGTCCTCAGCTTCCGGCGCAGCGCCGCCACCGACCACGAACTGGCCGGGCAGCCGGTCCGGGCCGGCGACAAGGTCGTCGTCCTGCACGCCTCCGCCAACCACGACGACCGCGTCTTCACCGACCCCGGCCGCCTGGACCTCGGCCGCACACCCAACCCGCACGTGTCCTTCGGGGACGGCCCGCACGTCTGCCTGGGCGCGCACTTCGCCCGCCTCCAGCTGCGCATCCTCTACGAGGAGTGGTGCGCGGCCATGCCCGTACCGGAACTCGCCGGCCAGCCCAAGCGGCTGGTGTCCAACTTCATCAACGGGATCACGCGGCTGCCGCTGCGGGTGTCCGGGCCGGCCGGGTGACGTCCGCGACCAGCTCGGTCACGTCCGGCCCGTAGGCGTCGGAGTTGACGACCTTCAGCACCAGGCAGAAGGACTCCAACCCGTACTTGCGCGCCAGCTGCGTGTGGTTCCGGTTCAGGTACCGTGCAGCTGCCTGGTTGCTGACCGCGGTCTGCCCGGACAGCAGGAACACCGGGCGGCCGCCCTCCCCGCCCGCCAGCCGGGCCAGCACCACGTGCTCCTCCAGCCCCTTGCGCCACCGGTAGGTCTCGCCGCCCACCTGGATCGCGCCCCGGTCCTCGTGCTGCTCGGAGTCGATGTTGACGGTGATGCCCGGCAGCATGGAGGCGAGATGCGCCGTGGTGCGGGCGTTGGACGTCGGCCCGCCGACACAGAACTCGGCCCGGTCGCCGAAGCCCTGACGGGCGGTGTCGTGGGTGACGATCTGGACGTTCGCCCCGCAGTCCTTGATCAGGGCGGAGATCTCCAGCAGGGCGAAGGCGTCGTTGCGGTGCAGCGAGGAATCCTTTCCGCCCATCTGCCGGTTGACCACGAACAGGCAGTCGGAGCCCGTCGGAAGCCCGAAGAACGCCTGCTTGCGGCGGAGCGCGCGCCGCCAGAGATAGGTCCGGGAGAACCAGCCGAACCCGCCGCTGACGGCGGTGGCTATCACCCCGAGCACGATGTTGCGCACGTCGTCGTTCATGCGCGGATGCTAGCGGTGCCGGCGCGGAGGTCACCGGCCCGGCCCCCTTCCGCCCTCCGGTACACCTTCCTCCCCGCCCGTCTCCCCGCCACCCGTCGGCGGCGTGCCCCACGGGACGGCCCACCGCTCGACGGCGCGCCCCGGCAGACGCCCTGACGGGGCGCCGGGCCCGGCGCTAGGCTCGGCCCACGCTGCCACTGGAGGTCCGGATGCACCGTCCCGCCGTCGCCCGCACGTTACCGCTGCTGACCGTCGCCGCCGCACTCGTGGCGACCGGCGCCGCCCCGCCCGTCGCGGCGGCCCCCGCCCCGCCGGCGAAGGTACCGGTCGCCGCCGGCTACGGCGGAGCCGTCGCCAGCGTCGACGCGGACGCCTCGGCCGCCGGGATCGCCGTGCTGCGCTCCGGCGGCAACGCCGTCGACGCGGCCGTCGCCACCGCCGCGGCCCTCGGCGTCACCGAGCCCTACTCGGCGGGCATCGGAGGCGGCGGCTACTTCGTCTACTACGACGCCCGCGCCCGCCGGGTGCACACCATCGACGGCCGGGAGACCGCCCCGGCCACGGCCACCGAGACCCTGTTCCAGGAGAACGGGCAGCCGATCCCCTTCGCGGAGGGCCAGACCAGCGGCCTCGGCGTCGGTGTCCCCGGCACCCCCGCCACCTGGAAGAGCGCCCTCGACGCCTGGGGCAGCCGCCCGCTGCGCCAACTTCTGCGGCCCGCCGAGAAACTGGCCCGTGACGGTTTCACCGTCGACGCCACCTTCCGGGCCCAGACCGAGCTCAACGAGGCCCGGTTCAGGGACTTCCCCGACACCTCGAAGCTGTTCCTGCCCGGCGGTTCCCTGCCGGTCGTCGGCTCCACCTTCAAGAACCCCGACCTCGCCGACACCTACGCCGAACTCGCCCGCAAGGGAACCGGTGCCCTCTACCGGGGCCCCATCGCCGAGGACATCGTCCGCACGGTCCGCACGCCCCCGGTCGACCCGGCCGCCACCCGCCGGGTCCGGCCCGGCGACCTGACCACCGGCGACCTGCGCGCGTACGGCACCAAGCGGCAGGAACCCACCCGGGTGGGCTATCGCGGCCTGGACGTCTACAGCATGGCGCCCTCCTCCTCCGGCGGCACCACGGTCGGCGAGGCCCTGAACATCCTGGAACGGACCGACCTGTCGAAGCTGTCCAAGACGCAGTACCTGCACCACTTCATCGAGGCCTCCCGGATCTCCTTCGCCGACCGCGGCCGCTGGGTCGGCGACCCGGCCGCCGTGGACGTGCCGACGCGTGAACTGCTCTCCCAGCGGTTCGCCGACTCCCGCGCCTGCCTCATCGATCCGGACCGGGCCCTGACCAGCCCGCTGGCCCCCGGCGACCCGCGCCACCCGGTGCCCTGCGCCACCACCGGACAGGCCGCGCCGACCACGTACGAGGGGGAGAACACCACGCACCTGACGGTCGCCGACCGCTGGGGCAACGTCGTCTCCTACACCCTGACCATCGAGTCCACCGGCGGCAGCGCCATCACCGTCCCCGGCCGGGGCTTCCTCCTCAACAACGAGCTCACCGACTTCTCCTTCGCCCCCGCGGCGCCCGGTGTCCCGGACCCGAACCTGCCGGGCCCCGGCAAGCGCCCGCGCTCGTCCATGTCCCCGACGATCGTGCTGGACGACGGCCGGCCGGTGCTCGCGGTCGGCTCGCCCGGCGGAGCCACCATCATCACCACCGTCCTGCAGACCCTGACCGGGCACCTGGACCGGGGCCTGCCGCTGGTCGACGCGATCGCCGCGCCGCGGGCCAGCCAGCGCAACCAGACCACCACCGAGCTGGAACCGGGCCTGTGGAACAGCCCGCTGCGAGCCGAGCTGGAGGCCCTGGGCCAGGGCTTCCGGCAGAACCCGGAGATCGGCGCCGCCACCGGGGTCCAGCGGCTGCCCGACGGCCGGTGGCTGGCGGCGGCCGAGACCTCCCGGCGCGGCGGCGGCTCGGCCATGGTCGTCCACCCGCACGGCAGGCCGTAGCGGACACCTGGGAGGTCAGGGCGCGGTGAGGATCCGCGGGCCGCGGGCGGTGATCGCGACCGTGTGCTCCGAGTGGGCGGCGCGGGTGCCGTCGACGGTGCGCAGGGTCCAGCCGTCGCCGTCGCAGCGGTAGTCGTCCGTACCGCCCGCGATCAGCATCGGCTCGATGGCGAGGACCATGCCGGGGCGCAGCTTCATGCCGCGCCCCGGCGGGCCCTCGTTCGGCACGCCGGGGTCCTCGTGCATGCTGCGGCCGATCCCGTGGCCGCCGAAGCCGTCGGGCACGCCGTACCCGGCGGCGCGGCAGACCGTGCCGACGGCGTGGGCGATGTCCCCGATCCGGTTGCCCGGCACGGCGGCGGCGATACCGGCCGCGAGGGCCGCCTCGGACGTCTCGATCAGCCGCAGGTCCTCGGGACGCGCGCGGCCGACGGTGAAGCTGACCGCGGCGTCCCCGACCCAGCCGCCGAGCTTCGCCCCGCAGTCGATGCTGACGAGGTCGCCGTCGCGCAGCCGGTAGCCGTCGGGGATGCCGTGGACGATCGCGTCGTTGACGGAGGCGCACACCACCGCGGGGAAGGGCACCGGCGCGAACCGCGGCCGGTAGCCGAGGAAGGGCGAGGCCGCGCCGGCGCCGCGGAGCACCTCGCGGGCCACCCCGTCCAGCTCCGACAGGGCCGTGCCGACGTGCGCGGCCCTCCGGACGGCGGCCAGGGTGCGGGCGACGATCCGGCCCGCGGCGCGCATCTTCTCGATCTCGGGTGCTGTCTTCAGTTCCACCATGCCAATAACTATACCGGTATAACTGTAACGGGATTACTTTACCGGGATAACTATTGGCCGCCCGGGTAGGATGGGCGCATGGTCCGTACCCCTCTCACCCCCGAAGAGCGCGAGCGTGGCGAGCGCCTGGGTGCCCTGCTGCGCGAGGCCCGCGGCACCCGCAGCATGGTCGAGGTCGCGGCGGGGGCCGGGCTCTCCGCCGAGACCCTGCGCAAGATCGAGACCGGCCGGGCGCCCACGCCCGCCTTCTTCACGGTCGCCGCCCTCGCCGAGGCGCTCGGGCTCTCGCTGGACGACCTGCTCAGGCGCTGCGCGGCCGTGCCGGCCTGAGGTCCTGCCGGCCTGAGGCCCTGCCGTCGGGTCGTCCCCTTCGGGCGGGAGCCGAGGCCGAACGGCCCAATCGGCGGTGGGACTTGCCGCGCGCGGGGCAGGCGTGAAGGCGTGTCAGCCACGAACGCAGCCAAACGACTCGGATTCGCAGCCGCCGGCGCCCTCCTCGCGGGAGGCCTGCTGCTGGCGGCGTGCACCCTGCCCGACGACCGGCCCTCGCCCCTCCGCGAAGCGGACGGGCGGGCCCGCCAGGGAGCCGTCGACCGGGACGTCGCGGACACGCGCTAGGGTCCCGGTATGGGTCTCCAGGAGCTCGGCAGCGCGCGGTACGTCAGCCTCACCACCTTCCGCAAGGACGGCACGCCCGTGGCGACCCCGGTATGGGCGGTCGCCGACGGGAGCGAGCTGTACGTGTGGACGCGCAGCGACTCCTGGAAGGTCAAGCGCATCCGCAACGACGGGCGGGTCACCGTCACCCCGTGCGACGTGCGGGGGCGCGTCGAGGAAGGGGCGCCCGCGGTCGAGGGACGGGCCCGGCTGCTCGACGAGGAGGGCCTGCGCCGGGTGCGCAGGCTGATGTCGCGCAAGTACACCTGGCAGTTCTGGATGGTGGACGTGCCCGCCGCTCTGGTGCGGCGCGGGAAGCGGCCGCACACCGCGATCGCCGTCAAGCTTTGAGATTCCCGTAGTCCGCCTGTAACACAGGTGGGGTCCAATGCGGTCATGGAGACCGCGACTTCACTGGCGATCAGTCAGCTCTCCGGATATTTGCGGGGACTGACGCAGAGGCTGGATGCCGGGGCAGGCTGGTACGGGGAGTTCCTGCGCCGGGATCCGGAGGGCATGCGGGCCTGTCTGAACGGGTCGGCGATACCTCCGTGGGACGTGGTGGAATCGCTGCTGAGGGACCTGGCGGGGGCGGGCGGCGCGGAGCTCGCGGCGCGGGAGACCGGCTACGCGGCGAGGCTGCGGGCGGCGGCCGTGGCCGCGTGGGACCGGCTCCCGGGGGGCGCGGAGGAACTGCGGACCCTGCTGGCGGCGGCGGCCGCCCAGCGGGCGGAGTCGGAGGAGGCCCTGCGCAGCCTGACCGCCCGGCTCGGCGGGACCGCCGACCGGGCCGAGACCGAAGCCCTGACGCGGGAGCTGTCCTGGACCCAGGACGACATGGCCCGCGCCGCGGCCCGCCACGAAGACCTGGCCGCCCGCCTGGCCGCCGTGCACACCACGCCCACCCCGAGCGCCCCCGTGCGGCAGGCGCCCGAGGCGGCAGCGCGGAGCGCGGCCCCGGCGGGAGCCTGGGCGGGGCGTGCGGCTCAGGGTGGGCCCTGGGGCGGGTCCTGGGACGGGAGCCCGGCCGACGGCGGTGGCCCGCGTGTGCCGGGGGAGGGTGGGGGGCACGCACACGCTTCGCAATCGCCGCCCGTGGAGGACGGCGGCGCCTCGGGCCGGGAGGCCGGTGTGTTGCCGCCTGTCGGGCGGGCCGAGGGGCGGTGGCTGCGCGGGGCGCGGCGGGCCGGGGGCGCCCGGTACGCCGGGTCGGCGGCTCCCGAGGCCCCGGCCTTCACGCCGCCGCCGGGCCACCCGGACGCCGAGGCTCCCGGCGGGCCTGGCAGCCCGGAAGTCCATCGTGCCCCGCGGGGCGCCCGGTTCGGCCGTCCGCGGCCCGAGCGGGCGGCCGAACCCGAGCCCGTACCCGTACCGGCGCCCGTACCCGTGCCCGTACCAGCGCCCGCGCCGCCGACCCGCTCGCCGCGGGACGTCGCCGCCGAACTGATCGCGCTGCGCGCGCAGGGCCGCAGCGGTGAGGCGCACGCCCTGCTCTGCCAGGCCGCGGCCTGGCCCGCCGGGCAGCTGCCCCGGCTGGCCGCCGAGCTGACCCGCGCCGGCCTGGCGGCCGACTGGACGACGCTGCTGTGGGAGGCGGCCTCCCTGCCGCCCGACCGGCTCGCTGCGGCGGCCGCCGCCCTCGGCGACGCCGGCCGGGAGGCCGACCGGGACGCCCTGTTGCGGCAGGGCGTGGCCCGCCCCGCCGCCGAGGTCGCGGACGCGGCCCTCGCCCTCGGCAGGGCCGGCCGTACCCGTGAGGCCGAAGCCCTGCTCGGAGCCTTCGTACGGGTCCGGACCGCCGAGGAGGCGGCCACCCTGGCCCGGCACGACCCCCAGTGGCTCGCCCCGCTGCTGCTCCATGTGGCCCGCTTACTCCCCGGCGCCCGCCACCGCGACCTCGTCCACGCCCTCCGCGTAGCCGGCATCGACACCCCCTAGACGGGTGTCTCGCCTGCCCGGCCGGCCCGCCCCACACCCGCCCGCCGGCCCGGCCCGCGCACCCCGCGGGTCCCGCACCTGCCCCAACCGTCCCGCCCGCCCCGCGCGACCCGGGGCGGGCGGGCACGTGGAACAGGGCGCGGGTGCTCCCGGGTTCGTGTCGTCAAAGTCCCGTCTGCTGACCGCAAACGACCGCGCGGCGACGTAACGTGACCGACTACTCCAACTGTGCAAGGCGGTCTTGCCCCGCGCTGTGACGAGGCCTACGTTCTACTCCCTACGCACTCCGTCTACGTGCGTAGAACCGGCGTTCCCGTCGCAAGGAGCAGCTCATGGCCCAAGTCGTCCGCGCCGCGCTGGTCCAGGCCACCTGGACCGGAGACACCGAATCGATGATCGCCAAGCACGAGGAGTACGCCCGCCGGGCCGCCGCCGAGGGTGCGAAGGTCATCGGCTTCCAGGAGGTGTTCAACGCCCCCTACTTCTGCCAGGTCCAGGAGCCCGAGCACTACCGCTGGGCCGAGGCCGTCCCCGACGGCCCGACCGTCCGCCGTATGCAGGACCTCGCCCGCGAGACCGGCATGGTCGTCGTCGTCCCGGTCTTCGAGCTGGAGAGCGCGGGCTTCTACTACAACACCGCCGCCGTCATCGACGCCGACGGCACCTACCTCGGCAAGTACCGCAAGCACCACATCCCGCAGGTCAAGGGCTTCTGGGAAAAGTACTACTTCCGACCGGGCAACCTCGGCTGGCCCGTCTTCGACACCGCCGTCGGCCGGATCGGCGTCTACATCTGCTACGACCGCCACTTCCCCGAGGGCTGGCGCCAACTCGGCCTGGCCGGCGCCCAGCTCGTCTACAACCCCTCCGCCACCCACCGCGGCCTCTCCGCCCACCTCTGGCAGCTGGAACAGCCCGCCGCGGCCGTCGCCAACGAGTACTTCGTCGCCGCGATCAACCGCATCGGCCAGGAGGAGTACGGCGACAACGACTTCTACGGCACGAGCTACTTCGTCGACCCGCGCGGCCAGTTCGTCGGGGACGTCGCCAGCGACAAGGAAGAGGAACTCCTCGTCCGCGACCTCGACTTCGACCTGATCAAGGAGGTCCGCGACCAGTGGGCCTTCTACCGCGACCGCCGTCCCGACGCCTACGGAGGGCTCGTACAGCCGTGACCGACCCCACCCCGCTCCACAGCCGCCACCGCACCGTCCTGCCCGACTGGCTCGCGCTCTACTACAACAACCCCATCGAGCTCACCCACGGCGAAGGACGCCACGTCTGGGACGCCGACGGCAACCGCTACCTCGACTTCTTCGGCGGCATCCTCACCACCATGACCGCCCACGCCCTGCCCGAGGTCACCAAGGCCGTCTCCGAGCAGGCCGGACGGATCATCCACTCCTCCACCCTGTACCTCAACCGGCCGATGATCGAGCTGGCCGAGCGGATCGCCGCCCTGTCCGGCATCCCCGACGCCCGCGTCTTCTTCACCACCTCCGGCACCGAGGCCAACGACACCGCCCTGCTGCTCGCGACGACGTACCGCCGCTCCAACCAGATCCTGGCGATGCGCAACAGCTACCACGGCCGGTCCTTCTCCACCGTCTCCATCACCGGCAACCGCGGCTGGTCCCCGACCAGCCTGTCCCCGCTGCAGACGTACTACGTCCACGGCGCCGTCCGCACCCGGGGTCCCTTCGCCCACCTCGACGACACCGCCTTCACCGCCGCGGCCGTCGCGGACCTCGAGGACGTACTGGGCCAGGCCCGCGGGGGAGTGGCCGCCCTCATCGCCGAGCCGATCCAGGGCGTCGGCGGCTTCACCTCCCCTCCCGACGGCCTGTACGGCGCCTTCCGCGAGGTCCTCGACCGCCACGGGATCCTGTGGATCAGCGACGAGGTGCAGACCGGCTGGGGCCGCACCGGCGACCACTTCTGGGGATGGCAGGCCCACGCCCGCAACGGCCCGCCGGACATCCTCACCTTCGCCAAGGGCATCGGCAACGGCATGTCCATCGGCGGCGTCGTCGCCCGCGCCGAGGTGATGAACTGCCTCGACGCCAACTCCATCTCCACCTTCGGCGGTTCACCGGTCACCATGGCCGCGGGCGTCGCCAACCTGGGCTACCTCCTGGAACACGACCTCCAGGGCAACGCCCGCCGCGTCGGCGGCCTGCTCCTGGAACGGCTGCGCGGGATCGCCGCCACCGTTCCCGCGGTACGGGAGGTCCGCGGCCGGGGCCTGATGGCCGGCATCGAACTGACCAGGCCCGGCACCGACCAGGCCGACCCGGACGCCGCCTCCGCCGTCCTGGAGGCCGCCCGCGAAGGCGGCCTGCTGATCGGCAAGGGCGGCGGCCACAACACCAGCGTGCTGCGCATCGCGCCGCCGCTCTCCCTCACCGTCGCCGAGGCGGAAGAGGGCGCCGAGATCCTCGAAAAGGCACTCCATCAAGTGAACCGTGTGGAGTAGGGGGAACCTCCCATGAGCAACCGCACTCTGATCACCGGCGGCCTGGTCGTCACCGCCGCCGACGAACTGCACGCGGACGTCCTGATCGAGGACGGCCGCGTGGCCGCGCTGGCCGCGCACGGCTCCGCGGCCGCCGGCGCCTGGACCGCCGACCGTACGATCGACGCGTCCGGGAAGTACGTCATCCCGGGCGGTGTCGACGCGCACACCCACATGGAGCTCCCCTTCGGCGGGACCTCCGCCTCGGACACCTTCGAGACGGGCACCAGAGCCGCCGCCTGGGGCGGCACCACCACCATCGTCGACTTCGCCGTGCAGAGCGTGGGCCACTCCCTGCGCGAAGGACTCGACACCTGGTACGCCAAGGCCGACGGCAACTGCGCCGTCGACTACGCCTTCCACATGATCCTCTCGGACGTCAACGAGGGCACCCTGAAGGAGATGGACCTCCTCGTGGAGGAGGGCGTCACCTCCTTCAAGCTGTTCATGGCCTACCCGGGCGTCTTCTACAGCGACGACGGGCGGATCCTGCGCGCGATGCAGCGCGGCGCCTCCAACGGCGGGCTGATCATGATGCACGCCGAGAACGGCATCGCGATCGACGTCCTCGTCGAACAGGCCCTGGCGCGCGGGGAGACCGATCCCCGACACCACGGCGAGGTCCGCAAGGTCCTCCTGGAGGCGGAGGCCACCCACCGCGCCATCCAGCTCGCCCGGGTCGCCGGCTCCCCGCTGTACGTCGTCCACGTCTCGGCGGAGGAGGCGGTCGCGGAGCTCGCGGCCGCCCGTGACAAGGGGCTCCCGGTCTTCGGGGAGACCTGCCCGCAGTACCTCTTCCTCTCCACCGACAACCTGGAGGAGCCGGACTTCCAGGGCGCCAAGTACGTCTGCTCCACCCCGCTGCGGCCCCGCGAGCACCAGGCCGCACTGTGGCGGGGGCTGCGGACCAACGACCTCCAGGTGGTCTCCACCGACCACTGCCCCTTCTGCTTCCGCGGCCAGAAGGAACTCGGCCGCGGGGACTTCTCGAAGATCCCCAACGGGCTGCCGGGCGTGGAGAACCGTATGGACCTCCTGCACCAGGCCGTGGTGGACGGCCACATCAGCCGCCGCCGGTGGATCGAGATCGCCTGCGCCACACCCGCCCGGATGTTCGGCCTCTACCCGAAGAAGGGCACCATCGCCCCCGGTTCGGACGCCGACATCGTCCTCTACGATCCGCACGCCGAGCAGGTCATCTCCGCCGAGACGCACCACATGAACGTGGACTACTCGGCGTACGAGGGCAAGCGGATCACCGGACGCGTCGACACCGTGCTCTCGCGCGGCGAACTCGTCGTCGACCGGCGCGAGTACACCGGCCGGGCCGGCCACGGGGCCTTCGTCCACCGCTCCACCTGCCAGTACCTGTAAAGAGCGTCAAGGAGCCGCCCGATGGACTTCGGCCTCGTCCTGCAGACCGACCCGCCCGCCTCCCAGGTCATCAGCCTCATGAAGCGCGCCGAGCGCAACGGCTTCCGCTACGGCTGGACCTTCGACTCCGCCGTGCTGTGGCAGGAGCCGTTCGTCATCTACAGCCAGATCCTCGCGAACACGCAGAAGCTGCACGTCGGCCCGATGGTCACCAACCCGGGCACCCGCACCTGGGAGGTGACCGCCTCCACCTTCGCCACCCTCAACGACATGTACGGCAACCGCACCGTCTGCGGGATCGGGCGCGGCGACTCCGCGATGCGGGTCGCGGGCAGGGCACCCAACACCCTGGCCCGGCTCGGCGAGGCCATGGGCGTCATCCGCGACCTCGCCGAGGGCCGCGAGGCGTCCGTCGACGGCAACCCGGTCCGCATCCCCTGGATCAAGGACGGGAAGCTGCCCGTCTGGATGGCCGCCTACGGCCCGAAGGCCCTCGCCCTGGCCGGGCAGAAGGCCGACGGCTTCATCCTCCAGCTCGCCGACCCCTACCTCACCGAATGGATGATCCACGCGGTCCGCGAGGCCGCCACCGAGGCCGGCCGGGACCCGGCCGCCATCACCATCTGCGTGGCGGCCCCCGCCTACGTCACGGCCGACGACTCGGCCGGAGCCCTGGCCCACGCCCGGGACCAGTGCCGCTGGTTCGGCGGCATGGTCGGCAACCACGTCGCCGACCTGGTCTCCCGCTACGGAGAGCACTCCAGCATGGTCCCGGAGGAACTCACCGAGTACATCAAGGCCCGCCAGGGCTACGACTACAGCCACCACGGGCGGGCCGGGAACCCGTCCACCGACTTCGTCCCCGACGAGATCGTCGACCGCTTCTGCCTGCTGGGCCCGGCCGAGGCACACATCGACAAGCTCCGCGCCCTGCGCGACCTCGGCGTCGACCAGTTCGCCGTCTACGACATGCACGACGCGAAGGAGTCCACGATCGACGCCTACGGCACGCAGATCATTCCTTTGCTGCAGTGACCCTCGTGAGCAGGGCACGGCCGAGCGGAGGCCGTCCGCGGTCCCAAGCCTCCCGTGGATGCTCCGCTGCCCGGACGTCCGTCCGCCTCGGCACCCCGGGACCGGGCAGGGGACCGCCACCCCTGCCGGTACCCGCGCCGGAGCCGGACGGTCCCGGCGACGCGGGTGACGGCTGCTCCCGACGAGCGGGTGGGGGTCGGCGCGCGCCGCGTCGGCGCATCCGGCCGTGCGTCATACCGTGGCCAGCGGCGACCGCCCCAGCAACACGATGCCTGTCACGGCCGCCGCCGCTCCCAGCATCTGCACGGTGAGCTCCCAGCCGGTGAGTGCGAGCCGCTCGCCGAAGACGGCGATGCCGATCGCGACGGCGCCGATCGGCTCCAGGGTGTCGATGATCGGCAGACTGACAGCCAGAGAGCCGGCCTGGAAGGCGCTCTGGGACAGAACCAGGCTCGTCACCCCGACGGCGACCAGCGCGTATGGTTCCCAGTGGAGCAGCACTTCGAGGCGGTCGGCCCGGAACCGGCCGACCGTGCTCTTGGCCAGGCCATCGAGAAGCGCCAGCATCAGCGCCGCGCAGACCGCGTACGCGGCCGTCCGTACCCATCCAGGACGCCTGGCCCCTACGGGCGCCAGCAGCGCCACGGAACCGACCACCACCGCGAACGCGGGGGCCCAGTCGTGGACCGCGGGGGGCGTCAGGTCGGCAGTGAGGGGCAGCACCGCCAGGAACACCGCCACGCCTCCCGCCGTGCAGACCACTCCCGTCTTCTCCCGCCGGGTCAGTCGCTCCCCGCGCCGCAGAGCCAGCAACGGCAGCGCGAACACGAGATCGGTTGCCGCGAGCGGAAGGACCAGGACCAGGGGACCGTACGCGAGCGCGAATCCGAGGAAGGCGAAGGAGGAGACGGAGAGCCCCAGCCCCACCAGCCACCTGGGTCGACGGGCCAGGTCGAGCAGGAGCCGCAGCCTCATCGACTCCTGCATCGACGCCTGCCGCGCAGCTTCGTGCTGCAGCACCGACCCGATACCGAAACATGCGGCGGCCATCAGGGCACTCGACACCGCTATCACGAGGTTCACGGGTCGAAGAGCCCTGCCGCCGCGGGACGGACCACGTCCGAGGCACACGTGTACGGTCCGGCCGGGACCATCAGGCCGGCGGGCATGCCGGACGCCGCCGGGGTCCGCGCGGACTCCGGCACGGGCATGGTCCGGGCGGCGAAGACGTCATTCATGCGCGATGACGGCGACGGGTGCCGGACAGTGGTGAATCAGGGCATGGGTGACGGATCCGATGTGTACGCCCAGAGATCCACTGCGTACACGTCGGCCGACCACCACGAGGTCCGCCGTGTCCGCGGCATGCAGGAGCAGTCGAGCCGGGCCGCCGACGGGCGATTGCTGGACGACCTCCGTGGAAGGGAACTTGTGCCGCCACGGCTTCAGGGCTTCCGTGAGGCGCCCCGCGATGCCGGGGCCCATGTCCCGCTCGGCTGCGACGAGCGCCGAGGCGTCGCGGACCACGGGCATCATGGACCACCCGTACAGGACCAGGACACGGTCGCCACGCAACGCGGCCTCCGTCAAGGCGAAATCGAGGAGGGGAGCGAAGAACCGGTCGAGGTCCACGCCGACGACCACGTTGCGCGTTGGGCCGGCTGGGACGGCGCCGTCTGCCGCGTCCGGCCGCTCCGGTGCCCGTACCAGCACGACCGGGCACTTCGTGACGCTGATCGTCGCCATGCCGACCGAACCGAGGAGGAATCCCCGTACCCCGCCCAGACCCCGAGAGCCGAGCACGAGGAGTCCGGCCTCGGACGCCTCGTCGGCCAGAACCTCGGAGGGTCGCCCGGATCGATGCCGGCCCTCGGTCTCCAGAGCAGGGTGTTCGCGACGCACCGATTCTGCGACCTCGGCGAGCAGGTCTTCGGCCCATCGGCCCCGTGTTTCGAAGCTGTCGGGCCACGCGGTCGCCGGGCCCGGCGTGTCGTCCGCGTGGACGATACGCAGGCTGACTCTGCGCAGTACCGCCTCTCTCGCGGCCCATGCGGCCGCCGCGACGGCCTCCGGCGACCCGTCCACACCGACAATCACAGGACGGGACATGCTTGCGCTCCCTTCTGGCGGCGCGGGCGGGGGCTCCTCCCCGGGCTGCGGGCCCCGCGACACGCGACGCGGCTCCGTACGACGGCGCAGGTGAGCCACACCTTCTTCGCTACCCCCAGACGTTCGATCCGCCGGTTTGCGTTCCCCGGACGTGGCGAGCGGTGTGCGATGCGGTCGCGGCGGCAGGCCGGGGGAAGTAGGTTTCGAGCGCACCGCGGCGACGGATGTCGAGGGTGGCGCAGTGGAACGACCCGCCGAACGGCGCGTAGTGCAGAAGGTCGCAAGGGACGGGCTCGAAGCCCCACCCCTCGAGGGCGCGCAGCATGCGGGTGTGGTGGCGATCGGCGATCACGCGTTCGCCGTCGATCACCAGGACGTTCATGCTCAGCCACTTGCCGCACATTGAGGTGATCTTGAGCAGCCGTTCAGGGAGTGGATCGGGCTCGGGGGCGACGAGCACGTCCCATCCGTCGAGAACCGTCGGCAGGCGGTCGGCATCGATGTACTCGGGATTCACCAGTACCTTGCCCGGAGCGAGCGGGAGGAACGTCGTGTCGATGTGCATCGGGGTGCGGCAGCGGCTCTCGATCTCGTGGATGCGATAGTCGGGCCCCAGGTGGCGACGCAGCCACTCGATGCCCATCCGGTTGGTCACGTTGCTCCTCTGGGCGAACAGGTCACGGCCCGCCCGCACGAAATCCGCTGCGTCGAACACCGGCTCGAACTCCGTGGTCAGGTAGCGCACCTGCCTGCCAGGCCTGGGGACCCGGTAGCTCTCATCGAACAGGGCATCGGTGAGCTGCGGCTTCGGAGCCGACGTCCAGCGCGCGCCGCGACGGAAGTAGCCCTTGACGAGGGGGCGATAGGAGAACGTCTCGAAGTACCGGCACGGCCAGGCCATCGGGGTTTCGATGATCTCGTCACCGATCACCAGCAGACTGTCACGCGGGCAGCTGTTGGCGAAGCCGCGTGACGGCCAGTCCGGAGTCGCGTAGCGCCGGCGGTGGTCGACGGGGTCCGGCCGTCTGACCGTGACGCCCAAGGACCGCAGCAGGGCGATGAATTCGTCGAGCTCACGCTGCGCCGGCTCGACGATGGCGCGGGGATAGCGGAAGCCGGCGGCAAGACCCTGCAGCCGTCCGGCCCACATCGGGACGTTGCAGGTCACGATCGGGTGCCTGGACGGGAACGTCGCACCTTCCAGACGCCCGACCACGACCTCCTCCAGCGGGTCCCATTCGTTGTGCGAGCCGACCGGTGAAACGAGGGGGTGCACGCCGTCGTCAGACGAGACAATCCGTGGCGATGACATCGGACGGTACTCCCCTCGTCCCGCTGCCTCCGCCCCGCAACCTGGCGCATCGGGCGGAGCGGACCCCGTACCCCCACGATGAGGGATGGTGACGGGCTTCGCGCGCCGGGCGCACTCCGGGGCCTGCGCGGGACGGCCGCCGCGTCCAGCGGGCGGCGTTGGGCCCGGCCGACGGCGGCCTGGAAACCTGGCGCCGGCGGACGGGCACGGGAGCACGCGCAGCGCACACGCCGGACTGTGTGAGCGTCCGCAGCCGAAGCACCGGTGGGCTGACATCGCCCAGGCGGGAGCACCGGAGGCGGTTCACCCGGAGGCCACCCGGTGTCCGTCCGGGTGTCCGGTAGTGGCGGTGGGGTTTGCCGGCCGGGCGTGCTTTGCTGGGGGGCATGATCGATGAGTTCCTGGCCCATGGCCTGCCCGATGTGGAAGAAGCCGTCCGCAAGGCGGCGGCGATCGAGATCATGCCGCGATTCAGGCAGCTCGCCGAGCACGAGGTCGACCAGAAGAGCGGCCCCCACGACCTGGTGACCGTCGCCGACCGCAAGGCCGAGGAGCACCTTACGGCCTCCCTGACGCACCTGCTGCCCGGATCGGCCGTGGTCGGCGAGGAAGCCGTCCATGCCGACCCCACCGTGTACGAGGCGCTGCGCGCGGATGCCCCCGTGTGGATCGTCGACCCCGTCGACGGCACCCGCCAGTTCGTGAACGGGGACCCGGCCTTCTGCACCCTGGTCGCGCTGGCCGTGCGCGGCGAGATCCTCGCCTCCTGGACCTTCGCCCCGGCCCTGGAAGAGCTCGCCACCGCCGTCCGCGGCGGGGGCGCGTACGTCAACGGCGACCGGATCCACAGCGGTTCGCCCGAACCAGGCGCCGACCTGCGGGTCGCCACCGCGCACCCGCTCTACACCTCCGACGAGAACAAGCGCACCCTGGCCCGGCTCGACGTGCCCGGCGTCGCGGCCCGCCCCTGCGGCTCGGCCGGCCTGGAGTACCTGAAGGTGGCCCGCGGGGAGATGGACGCCCTCGCCTTCACCTGGCCCTCGGCCTGGGACCACGCCGCCGGACTGCTGCTGGTCGCCGAGGCGGGCGGTGCGCAGAGCACTGTCGACGGTGTCCCCTTCCGGGTGGACCGTGACAACGCCCTGCCGTTCGCCGTCGGCCGGGACGAGGCCACCGCCGTACGCGTCCGGGAACTGCTCCGGGGCCGATAAGGAGTCCGGTGCCGCGTACGCGTCGCCATATCCTGGGGGTGCAGGCGCCACCACCGGAAACGAAGGAGTCGCACGTGCCGTCGATTTTCGATGTGGTCGTGGTCGGAGCGGGGCCCAACGGGCTGACGGCCGCCGTCGAACTGGCCCGGCGCGGCTTCTCCGTTGCCGTCTTCGAAGCCGCCGGCACGGTCGGCGGCGGAGCCCGGACCGAGGAACTCACCCTCCCCGGCTTCCGGCACGACCCCTGCTCGGCGGTGCACCCGCTCGGCGCCGGCTCGCCGGTCTTCGCCACGATGCCGCTGAAGCGGTACGGGCTGGAGTGGCTGCACGCCCCGCTGCCCATGGCGCACCCCTTCGACGACGGAACGGCCGCCGTCCTGTCGCGCTCGGTCGCGGAGACGGCGGCGTCGCTGGGGCCGCGCGACGCGGGCGCCTACCGGCGCCTGGTCGGGCCGTTCCTCGGCCGATGGGACACCCTGGCCCGGGACTTCATGTCCCTGCCGAACACCGCGCTGCCCCGCGACCCGGTCACCCTCGCCCGGTTCGGGCTCGCCGGGCTGCCGCCCTCGACCTGGCTGCTGCGCCGGTTCCAGGACGAGCGGGCGCGGGCCCTGTTCGCGGGGCTCGTCGCCCACGTCATCGCCCCGCTCGGCGGGATCGGGACCGGCGCCGTCGGCCTGGTCTTCGCCCTCGCCGCACATGAGGGAGGCTGGCCGATGGCCCGCGGCGGCTCCCAGTCGATCTCCGACGCCCTCGCCTCCTACCTGCGCGACCTCGGCGGGTCGATCCACACCGACTTCGAGGTCAAGCGGCTCGACGACCTCCCGCCCGCCCGCGCCTACGTCTTCGACACCTCGCCGACCGCACTGGCCAGGATCGCCCGCCTCGGCCGCGCCTACGACCGCTACCGGTACGGCGCCAGCGTGTTCAAGGTCGACTACGCGCTGGACGGCCCGGTCCCGTGGACGGCTGAGGAACCGCGCCGCGCCGGCACCGTCCAGGTCGGCCCGCGCATGCGCGACATCGACGCCGCCCTGCAGCTCGCCTCCGGCGGCCGGGCACCCCGCGCGCCGTTCCTCATCACGGCACAGCCCAGCCTGGCCGACCCCGGCAGGGCCCCCGAGGGCAAGCACGTCTTCTGGGCGTACGGGCACGTCCCCGCCGGCTGGGACGGCGACCTCACCGACGCCGTCGAACGCCAACTGGAGCGCTTCGCCCCGGGCTTCCGCGACCTGGTCCTCGCCCGCGCCACGGCCGGCCCGCCCCAGCTCGCCGCCCGCAACCCCAACTACATCGGCGGGGACATCGCCTGCGGAGCCGCCTCCGGCCTCCAGCTCCTGCTGCGCCCCCGGCTCAGCCTCTCCCCGTACTCGACGGCCCACCCGGCGGTCTTCCTCTGCTCCTCGGCGACCCCGCCGGGCCCGGGCGTCCACGGCATGTCCGGCCACAACGCCGCCAAGGCGGTCTGGCGCCACCTGCGCAAGGCCGCCTGAGGCCGCCCATGAAAGGACTCCCCATGGTCCGTATCACCCTGGTCCGCGGCGACATCACCACCCAGCAGGCCGACGCCATCGTCAACGCCGCGAACTCCTCGCTGCTCGGCGGCGGCGGGGTCGACGGCGCCATCCACCGCAAGGGCGGCCCGGAGATCCTCGCGGCCTGCGAGGACCTGCGGCGCGGCCACTACGGCAAGGGCCTGCCGACGGGCCGGGCCGTCGCCACCACCGCCGGCCGGCTGGCCGCCGAGCACGTCATCCACACCGTCGGTCCCGTCTGGTCGCGGGAGGAGGACCGCTCGGAGCTGCTCGCCTCCTGCTACCGCGAGTCGCTGCGCGTCGCCGACGAGCTGGGCGCCCGTACGGTCGCCTTCCCGGCCATCTCGACCGGCATCTACGGCTGGCCCATGGACGACGGGGCGCGGATCGCCGTCCGTACGGTCCTGGCAGCCCGCACCGACGTCCAGGAGGTGCGCTTCGTCCTCTTCGACGAAGCCGCCCACGCCGCCTTCGAGGCGGCCGTCGAAGCCACCCGCTAGGGGGTCACACCGGCCGGCGCGCAGTGCCCTGCGCCGGGCGGGGGTAGGTCCTGGTCTGCTTGACGCTGCCGTACGCGAAGCTCGACTCGATCGAGGCGATCCCGGGGATCGCGTGGATCCGGTGGCGCACCAGGGCCTCGTACGCCTCCAGGTCCTCGATGACGACCCGGAGCAGGTAGTCGCTGCTTCCCGCCATCAGGTAGCAGTCCTGGATGTGCTCGATGACCGCGACGTGCTCCTCGAAGAGCCGCACCGCCTCCGCCGTGTGCCGCTCCAGCCGGATCCGGACGAAGACGGTCACCGGCAGTCCGAACGCGACCTGGTCGACCATGGCCGTGTAGCCGCGGATCAGGCCCGCCTCCTCCAGCCGCCGGACCCGGCGCAGGCAGGGCGAGGGGGACAGCCGGACGCGATCGGCCAGCTCCTGGTTGGAAAGACGCCCATCTGTCTGCAATTCCCGGATTATCTGCAGATCGACTGCGTCCATGGCCACTCCTTGGCAGATCCTGCCCCAAACGTATGTCCGAGAGGCAGAACTGGCAATCGGCTGCCCCGGCCGAAGACCTAACGTTGCCCTCGAACGGGCCGGACCGGCCCGTGTTCCAGAGGCTGGAGTGGATCCCTTGGTCGCGACGCACACCACCCGGGCGACCCTGCCTCCCGATGCGGCGGGCCCGCGCGCCGGACACCCCGGCCGGCGCGGGCTCTCCCCCCAGGCCCAGGGCATGCTGGCGCTGCTGGTGACGGTGTCGATCTGGGCGGCCTTCGCGCTCAGCGCCCGCGCCCTCAGCAGTTCCTCCCTGCTCCCCGCCGACGCCGCGCTGCTGCGGTTCGGCCTCCCCCTCGTCCTGCTCCTGCCCGCCCTGTGGCGGCGCCGCCGCGCCATCGCCGCGGTGCGGCCGGGCCCCGCCCTGAAGATCGTCTGCGGCGCGGGGGTGCCCTTCTTCCTGGCCGCGATGCACGGCGGAGCGCTGACCTCCGCGGCCTTCGTCGGCTCCATCGTCCCCGGCATGGTCCCGCTGTTCGTCTCCCTGATCATGATCCGGCGCGGCCACGGCGTCCCCAGGGGCACGCAGGCCGCCGGCCTCGCCCTGATCGCGGCCGGTGTCCTCGCCCTCGTCTGGCGCTACGTCGTCCCCGTGGACACCGACGTCCTCGCCGGCTCCGGCATCCTCCTGGTCGCCAGCGGCCTGTGGGCCCTCTACACCGTGGGGCTGCGCGAGGTGGACCTCGATCCCGTCGGATCGATCGGACTGCTGTGCCTGCCCTCCTTCGTGATCATCGGACTGCTCGTCCTGACCGGGGTCCTCCCCACCGGGATCGCGCACGCCGCGGGCACCGACATCGCGCTCTTCCTGGTCGTGCAGGGCCTCGGAGTGGGGCTGTGCGCGGGCCTGCTCTACGCCTTCGCCATCCGGCGCCTCGGCGCCGAACGCAGCTCCGTCGTCGGGAGCCTCAGCCCCGTCGCCGTGGTCCTGCTCGCGATCCCCCTGCTCGGCGAGACACCCACCGTCGCCGTCCTCGTCGGCGTGCCCCTGATCACCGCCGGCGTCGTCCTCGCCAACCGCCGCCCCCGACCCGAGGTCCCCGCAGATGCTTGAGCTCCTTCCCACGCCGCCCACCGACCCGCTGTGGGACCTGACGTACGAGTTCGGCGGCGACGAGCGGCCCGAACGACTGAACCTCGTCCTCGGCGTCTACCGGGACCAGAGCGGGTCCACCCCCGTCATGGCCGCCGTCCGCGAGGCCGAGATCCTGCTCGCGCAGCGCTCCGATTCCAAGGAGTACCGCGGGCTGTCCGGCAACACCGCCTTCAACAGCTCCCTGCTCGACCTGGTCCTGGGCCCGGACGGGCCCGCCGAGCGGGCCGCGGCCGTCCAGACCGTCGCGGGCTCCGGCGCCCTGCGCCTCCTCGCCGACCTGGTCTTCCGTACCCGCCCCGGCGCCACGGTGTGGATCAGCGACCCGGCCTACGTCAACCACCGGCCGATCCTGGAGGCCGCCGGCCTCAAGGTCCGCACCTACGGGTGGCGCGACGCCGAGGGCGGCTTCGACACGGCCGGCGTGCTGCGGGAGCTCGCGGACGCGGGACGCGACGACGTCGTCCTGCTCCAGGGGTGCTGTCACAACCCCTCGGGCGTCGACCCCCTGCTGGACGACTGGGAGGCGCTGGCCGAGTCGGCCCTGCGCGGCGGCTGGGTGCCCTTCGTCGACCTCGCCTACCACGGACTCGGCGACGGCCTGGAGGCCGACCTGCTGGCCACGCGGATGCTGGCCTCCCGGGTGCCCGAGATGCTGATCGCCGTGAGCTGCTCGAAGAACTTCGGCCTCTACAGCGACCGCGTCGGCTGCGCCATCGTGGTCGGCTCCTCGGCCAAGGCCGTGCGGCACGCCGAGACTGCCCTGCAGAACGCCGCCCGCACCCTGTATTCCATGCCGCCCGAGCACGGCGCCGCCGTCGTGACCACGATCCTCCAGGACGCGGGGCTGCGCGCCTCCTGGCGGGCCGAGCTGGACGTGATGCGCGGCCGGATCATGGCCAACCGGGCGGACCTGACCGCCCACCTCGGCAATCTCGGCTGCCCGGAGCAGGCCCGCTCGCTGGCCCGGCAGAAGGGCATGTTCTCGATGCTGCCGCTGACCCCGAACCAGATGCTGCGGCTGCGCAGGCAGTACGCCATCTACGGGACGACCTCGGGGCGGATCAACATCGCCGGCATCCCGGCCCACCGGATCCCGTGCCTGGCCCGGGGGATCGCGGCGGTCCTCGACACCGCCGGGGCGCCCCGCCCGCGCGAACTCGCCTGAACCCGGACGCGCTCCCGGGCCGGCGCCCGTCGGGGCGCCGGCCCGGGAGTCACCGCTCGCTCACTTCGGGTCGGTGTCCTTGAAACAGCGGGAGTACACGACAGTCCCCGGCAGTCCGTCGATGCCATGAGCCATCCGCCGTCGCCGATGGCTCCCGTGGTCGACAGGTGCTGCCGGGGGCCTGGCCAGAGCCTGGAGAGTAGTCACTCGAACCCCAGGACGTCTCCTGAGGGAGGTGCGGCTCTTTCCGGTGATCCGGTGTATTGATGAGTCTCCTCCCTATTTGTCCTG
This sequence comes from Streptomyces yangpuensis, assembly GCF_001005295.1. GTDB lineage: Bacteria > Actinomycetota > Actinomycetes > Streptomycetales > Streptomycetaceae > Streptomyces > Streptomyces yangpuensis. The sequence goes on from NZ_LBMK01000007.1 coordinate 228,324, forward strand.
AGTCAAGGGGTTCGCGGACGTAGGCTGGAAGAAATTCGCGTCGCGCTCCGCACCAGGCCGACCGGAGGTGGCCATGACAGCAGCGCCGGATTTCCGGGTCGCCCGCGGGCCCGGCGCAACCGTCTGGGCACCCGAGACGGTCACCGCCGACCCGTACAACGCCCAGACCCCGTCGGCCGCGCTGGCCGAGCCGGTCACCCCCGCGGCGGCCCTCTTCGTACGCGACCACTTCGGCATCCCGCCGACCGACCCCGCCCGGTGGCGGCTGCGGATCGGCGGCGCCGTGGCCACCGCCTTCTCCATCGGCCACGCAGAGCTCCTCACCCTGGAACACCGCGAGCTCGACGCCGTCGTCGAATGCGCGGGCAACGGCCGCAGCCTGATGCGGCCGGCCCCGCCCGGCGTGGCCTGGGGCCAGCGGGCCGTGGGCTGCGCACACTTCGCGGGCGTGCCCTTCCGCCTCCTCGCCGACCGCGCCGGGATCGACCCGGCGGCCGTCGAGATCGTCTTCACCGGAGCCGACTCCGGCACGGTCCGCGGCCGCCGGACGCCCTTCGAACGCAGCCTCCCGCTCGCCGTCGCCCGCCACCCGGACACCCTCCTCGCCACCCGCATGAACGGCGAGCCGCTCACCCCCGAGCACGGAGCGCCGGTCCGTCTGCTCGTCCCCGGCCGGTACGCCGTCGCAGATGTGAAGTGGCTGGTCGGGGCACAGGCCGTGACCGGCCCCTTCACCGGGGTCTTCCAGGCCGAGGAGTACCTCTACGTCGACCCGCGCGGCACCCCCGAAGGCCCCGTGACGACCCTGCGGGTCAAGTCGCTCATCACCGAGCCCGCACCGGACGACGACGTGCGCCGCGGCCACGAGACCCTGGTCCGCGGCCACGCCTGGTCGGGCGACGGGGTACCCGTCCGCAGGGTCGAGGTGCGCGCCTCGCACGAGGACGACGGCAGCGACCCGGACCACCTGCGCGGCTGGCACGAAGCCGTCCTCGAACCGCCGGCCGGGCCCTACGCCTGGCGGAGCTGGTCCTACCGGTGGACCCCGCAGCAGCCCGGACCGTACCGGCTGCTCTCCCGCGCGACCGACGCCCGCGGCGACACACAGCCGCCGCAGGCCCCGTGGAACGCCCGCGGCTACGGCTGCAACCCCGTGGCCTCCGTCGAAGTGGTGGTCGTATGAACGCTTCCGAGGCGACGATCGAGGTCATCGCCACCCCGTCGCTCGGGGACACCAGCTACCTGCTCGTCAGCGGCGACGAAGCCGCCCTCGTCGACCCGCAGCGGGACATCTGGGACCTGGTGGAATCCTGTACCGCCAAGGGCGTCGGGATCCGCTACGTCCTGGAGACGCACGTGCACAACGACTACGTCTCCGGCGCTCTGGAGGTCAGAGCGGCCACCGGCGCCACGGTCGCGGGACCGGCCCGCGCACCCTACGGCTTCGACCACCTGCCCCTGGCCGAGGACGACGAGATCCTCGTCGGCGACGTCACCGTACGAGCCGTGGAAACCCCGGGCCACACCGCCGAACACACCTCCTACCTGGTCTTCGACGACACCGGCCGGGCCCCGTCGGCCGTCTTCACCGGCGGCAGCCTCCTCGTCGGCAACGCCGGCCGGACCGACCTGTCCGGCACCGGCCGTACGGAGGAACTCGCCCGGGCCCAGTACCGGACCCTGCGCCGGCTCGCCCTGCTCCCCGACGGCACCCGCGTCCTGCCGACCCACGGCGCGGGCAGCTCCTGCGCGGCCGGCCCGGTGTCGGGGGAGCGGACCAGCACGGTCGGCGCGGAACGGCGCACCAACCCCGTACTGACCGCCCAGGACGAGGAGGAGTTCGTCAGGGGACGGATGTCGGGCCTGCCCCCGTACCCCGCCTACTACCACCACATGGGACCCATCAACGGGCACGGGCCACGGGTCCTCGGCGGCCCGCCCACCCTCCGCCCGCTCACCCCGGCCATGGTGGAGGGGCTCGCCGGCGGCGGCGCGCAGATCGTCGACGGGCGCGACCGGGCCGCCTTCGCCGCCGGCCATCTCCCCGACTCGATCTGCGACGAGCTCGACGACCGCTTCGCGAGCCTGGTCGGCGAGGTCGTCCCCTTCGGTACGCGCCTGGTCCTCGTCCTGCCGGAACCCGCCGGGGACGCCGCCCAGGAGGCGATGACCCAGCTCCTGCGGATCGGCTACGACGACGTCGCCGGATACCTGGCGGGAGGAACCGACGCCTGGACGGCCGCAGGCCGCCCACTGCGCACCTTCCGCACCGCGGACGCCGCCGCGTCGGCCGGGCACCTGGCCGGCCGGCTGCTGCTCGACGTGCGGCCGGACCGCCCCGAGGGCGGCATCCCCGGCTCGCTCGCCGTGCCCCTGGCCGAACTGCCCCGCAGGATCGGTGAGCTGCCCAGGGACCGGGAGATCTGGGTGGTGTGCGGCAGCGGCCGCCGGGCGACCATCGCCGCGGGCCTGATCGACCGGGCGGGGATCCCGGTGACCGCCGTGACCAGCGGCGGGGTCCGGGAGCTCATGGCCCACGCGTGAGGAGCCGGGTCCGTACGGTCCACGCGTGAGGGGTCCGGGTCCGTACGGTCCACGCGTGAGGGGTCAGGGTCCGCACGGTCCACGCGCGATTTCCCGACGCCCGGTTCCGCGATGCCGGTCTCCGTGTTTCCCGCCGCCCCCGCCGAGGTACTGGTCCTTACCCACCCCTCGGGCGGACGCAGAGCCCTGCGCCGACGCCTCGGATAGGGTGAATCGGTAGGAATCGGGCCCCACGGGGTGAGGTCGTGTGGACACTTACCAGTCGACGAGCGCGGTGCCGGACCCGCCGGCGGCGGCTGTCGGCTACGCGGGCGTACTCCGCGAGCTGCTGCCGATCGCCCTGTGGCGGGAGGACGCCGACGGCCGCATCGTGGAGTGGTCACTGGCCGCCCAGGACCTCCTAGGACACCGCCCCGAGGACATCATCGGCCGCCCCGGCGCCTCCGTCCTGGTCCCCGAGGCCAACCACGAGCTCGCCGACCAGCTGACCCGCCGCGTCCAGGCCGGCGAGAGCGTCGTCGGCACCCTCCCCGTCCGCCACCGCGACGGGCACCGCGTCGTGATGGAGATGTGGATCGTCCCCGCCGTCGACGCCACCGGGCGGATGGGAGCCCTGCTCATCGCCGTGGAGACCTCCGAGGTCCTCCACATGCGCGACTCCCTCGCCGCCCTGCAGAGCCTCTTCACCCAGTCGCCCATCGGCCTCGCCACCCTCGGCCCCGACCTGAGATTCCTCCGCGTCAACGACGCGCTGGCCCGCATGAACGGCGTCTCCGCCGCCGAACACCTCGGCAAACGGCTCACCGAAGTGGTCCCCGGCGTCAACGCCGTCGCCCTGGAGGCGACCATGCGGCAGGTTCTCGAACGGGGCAGCGCCGTCGTCGACGTCCGACGCACCGGGCGGACCCCCGCCGACCCCGACCACGACCGGACCTGGTCCTGCTCCTACGCCCCCCTCCTGGACGGCTCCGGCCGGGCCCTCGGCGTGATCGCCTCCCTCATCGACATCACCGACAGCGAGCAGGCCCAGGCCGAGGCCGAGCTGGCCCAGCACCGCCTGGCCCTGCTCGCGGAGGCGGGCGCCCGCATCGGTACGACCCTCGACCTGCACCAGACCGCCCAGGAGATCGTGGAACAGCTCGTACCGCAGCTCTCCGACTCCGCCGACGTACAACTGCTGGAATCCGTCCTCGGCCCCGACGAGGGCGCGGCACCCGCCGCCTCCACCCGCGGGGTCCTGCGCCGCCTGGCCGCCCGCTTCCCCGACCCGAACGCCCCCACCGCGAAACTCGCCCCCGGCCAGACCTTCCAGATTCCCGCGGGCACCGTCTACGAGCGGGTCATCACCGAGGGCCTGCCCCTGAACCTCTACGCTTCCGACATCCCCGCCCTGATCACCTCCCCCCGCGCTGCCGCCCTGCGGGCCTACCTGGCCACCCTGGGATCCGCCCGCCTGGTCCCGCTCGTCGCCCGTGGCACCGTCCTGGGCGCCGTCACCGTCACCCGGACGCGCGAGCGCCCGCCCTTCGACGAGCAGGAATGCGTCCTCGTCGACGAGCTCGTCGCCCGCGCGGCCCTCAACATCGACAACGCCCGCATGTACACCCGCCAGCGCCAGGCCGCCCTGACCCTCCAGCGCAGCCTCACCAACAGCGCCCTGCCCGAGGTCCCCGGCCTCGAACTCACCGGCCGCTACCTGCCCGCCAGCGACCACGACGTCGGCGGTGACTGGTTCGACGCCATCCCGCTGCCCGGCGGCCGGACCGGGCTCGTCATCGGGGACGTCATGGGCCACGGGATCCACGCGGCCGCCGTCATGGGCCAGCTGCGCACGGCCGTACGGACCCTCGCACGCCACGGCGTACCCCCCGCCCAGCTTCTGCGCTCCCTCGACGCCGTCGTCGCCGACCTGGGCGAGGACGAGATGGCGACCTGCGTGTACGCCGTCCACCACGCGGCGTCCGGGACCTGTGTGATCGCGCGGGCCGGCCACCCGCCGCCCGCCGTCGTCGCCACCGACGGGACCGTCACCTTCCTCCACGGCCCGCCCGGAACCCCGCTGGGCGCGGGCGGCCGGGACTTCCGCACCGAGGAGGTGCGCCTGCCGCCCGGCAGCCTGCTCGTCCTCTACACCGACGGACTCATCGAGGCCCGGGACCGCGACCTCGACCAGGGCATGGAACAGCTGGGAGCGGCCCTGCACGGCGTGCAGCAGCCCCTGGACGGGCTGTGCGACCAGATCCTGCGGCGGCTGCTTCCGTGCGCCCAGCAGGACGACGTGGCGATGCTGCTGGCCCGCTCCCGGCCGGCCTGACCGGTCCGCCGCCGACCCGCCCGGGGCGGCCCCGACGGCCCCGACGGCCCGGGCGGCCCGCCCGGCTCACCAGGCCATGTCCTCCAGCGCGTCCAGGTCCAGCGGCGCCGGCGGCTGCGGCTCCGCACCCCCGGTCAGCGGCAGCTGGGCCCAGATGACCTTCCCGCGGTCGGCGTACCGGGTGCCCCACCGTTCGGCGTACTGCGCGACGAGGAACAGCCCGCGCCCGCCCTCGTCGGTGGTGGCCGCGTACCGCAGGTGCGGGGAGGTGCTGCTGCCGTCGGAGACCTCGCAGATCAGGCTCCGGTCCCGCAGCAGCCGCACCCGGACGGGCGCGCTCCCGTACCGGATCGCGTTGGTGACCAGCTCGCTGAGGATCAGCTCCACGGGGAAGGCGAGGTCCTCCAGGCCCCACTCGACGAGCTGCGCCGAGCCGGCGTTGCGCACCCGCGAGACGGCCGAGGGCTCCCCGGGGACCTCCCATTCGGCGATCCGGTCCGCCTCCAGCCGCCGCGTGTCCGCGATCAGCAGGGCGATGTCGTCGCTCGGCACTGGGAACAGCATCGCGTCGAGCACGTCCGAGGCCGCCTGGTCGGGGCTGCGTCCGGGCCGCGCCAGCGTGTCGGCGAGGAGGCGCAGGCCGGTGTCGAAGTCCCGGTCGCGGTCCTCCACCAGGCCGTCCGTGAACAGCACGAGCCGGCTGCCCTCGGGCACCTCGAAATCGACCGCCTCGAAGGGCATCCCGCCCACGCCGAGCGGGATCCCGGCCGGCAGCTCGGGGAACTCCACCCGGCCGTCGGGGCGGATCAGCGCGGGCCCGGGATGTCCGGCGCTCGCCATCCGGCACCGCCCGGAGACCGGATCGTAGACCGCGTACAGGCAGGTGGCGCCGGTGACGGCGGAGGTGCGCCCGGCCGCGGTGCCGGGCTCCGGGTCCTCCCCGCCCGCCCCGCTCCCGTCTCCGTCCCCGCTCGCGTGCGCGTTCCCGTCCGCCCGCCAGCCCCCGGCCTCGTCCTGGTCGATCCGGTTGATCAGCTCGTCCAGGTGGCCGAGCAGTTCGTCGGGCGGCAGGTCCAGGGTGGAGAAGTTGTGCACCGCCGTCCGCAGCCGGCCCATGGTGGCCGCGGCGTGCACCCCGTGACCGACGACATCGCCCACGACCAGCGCGACCCGGGCACCCGGCAGCTGGATCACGTCGAACCAGTCGCCCCCCACCCCGGCCGTCGCCGGAAGATAGCGGTAGGCGACCTCCACGGCGCTCTGGTCGGGCAGTACCCGCGGCAGCAGGCTGCGCTGGAGGGTCACCGCCATCGCGTGCTCACGAGTGAAACGGCGCGCGTTGTCGATGGAGACGGCCGCCCGCGCGCCCAGTTCCTCCGCGAAGGACAGGTCCTCCCCGTCGAAGGGCTCCGGGGTGTCGGCGCGCCAGAAGTTGGCCATCCCCAGGACCACCCCGCGGGCCTGGAGCGGTACGGAGATCAGCGAGTGCAGCCCGTAGTCCAGGGCCGTCCGGGTGCCCTGGGAGTCCTGCGCCCGCCAGCCCATGGCCGCGTTGAGATCGGCCGCCAGCACCGCGTGCCCGGCGTCCAGGGCGGCCGCCATCGGGGCCGTCGGCACCTCGAACCGGATCAGGTCGCCGACCGGCTGCAGCGGCGAGTCGGTGCGGATGCCGCTGATGGCTGCCCGGCGCATCTCGGTGTACACACCGGTGCCGGAGGGCTCGTCCCCGCGCAGCACGGGCTCCAGCAGCTCCACCGTCACGAAGTCGGCGAAGCGTGGCACGGCCACCTCCGACAGCTCCTCGGCGGTCCGCGCCACGTCCAGCGTGGTGCCGATCCGCCCACCCGCGTCGTACAGCAGCTGCAGGCGGCTGCGGGCGACCTCGGCCCGGCCGGAGAGCGAGGCCAGCTCGGTCGAGTCGCGCAGGGTCACCACACGGCCCGCCGGCCGCCCCGCGTACGCCACGGTGGGCCGGACGTTGACCGCGAGCAGCCGGTCGCCCGCCAGGTGCACGTGGTCCGTCACGACACGGCCCGAGGCGAGCAGCTCGGTGGTGCGCGGATCGAGGCCGAGGTCGCCGACGGCGCGCTCCTCGGCGTCCTCCGGCAGGTCCAGCAGCCTGCGGGCCTCGTCGTTGGCCAGGATGAGCCTCTGGTCGTTGCCGATGATGAGCACGCCCTCGCGCACGGCGTGCAGAACGGCCTCGTGGTGTTCGTTCATCCGGGTCATCTCGGCGGCGCCCAGGCCGCGGGTCTGGCGCAGCAGCCGTCGGCTGACCAGGGCGGACCCGGCGGTGCCGAGCAGCAGACCGGTCGCCGTGGCGCCCACGAGGAGCGGGATCTGCCCCTCGACCGCGTGGGTGACGTTCTCGACCTCTATGCCGGTGGCGACCAGGCCGATGATGTCGCCGTCCGCGTTCCGTACGGGCACCACCGCCCGGACGGCGTCGCTCGGCTGTCCCTTGAAGACCTGGGTGAACGATTCGCCGGCGACGGCGCGGGAGATGTCCGAGGCCCGCTTGCCGATCAGCTCGGGCTGCGAGTCGGTGTAGCGGACCCCGCGGAGGTCCATCACCGCGATGAAGTCGAGGCCCGAGGCCCGGCGGGCGGCCTCGGCCAGCGGCTGGAGCGCGGCCGTCGGATCCGGCGACAGCAGGGCCTCCGGGAGGCCGGGGGCATGCGCGAAGGCCTCGGCGGCGGCCAGCGAGCGGTTGCGCGCGTCGCGCTGGCTGTCGTAGCGGGCCTGGAAGACCAGGGCCAGCGCGGCGGCGGTGATCAGCAGCACCACGATCATCGCCTGGAGGGCGAAGACCTGACCGGCGACGCTGTGCGCCCCCCGGGACAGGCGCGCGGACATGCGCGAACCCCTCCCGGTCGGCTGTCGCCCCGAACGTCCGGTCATGAGCCCTTTCTAACACTGTCCAGGGCTTTGGGCGTGACCGGACGGTCCCGGCGCCCCGGCCGCCGCCCGGGGGAACGGCCGAGGCCCGGCCCCCGGGCGGGGGACCGGGCCGGTGGGCCGGGGTGGATCACAGGACGTCGGCGGCGATGTTCGCCGCGACCTGCTCCAGGAGGGGACCCGCGTTCGGGATGGACCTGGCCGGGTCGGGCTCCAGGTCCGTCAGCGGGTACGCCTTGCGGATGCCGGCCGCCTCCAGAGCCTCCTGGCCCAGCAGCAGCCTTCCGCAGACCGCCACGACCGGCTTGCCCGCGGCGCGCGCGGCCGCCGCGACGCCCGCGGGGGCCTTGCCGTGCAGGGTCTGCTCGTCCAGTGAGCCCTCACCGGTGATCACGAGCGTGGCCCGCTCCAGCGCCGGCGCGAAGCCCAGCACCTCCAGCATCAGCTCGATGCCGGGCCGGAAGCTCGCGCCCAGCAGCAGTGCGCCGTAGCCGATGCCGCCCGCGCCGCCCGCGCCGGGGGAGGCGGCGAGCTCGGCGGCCTTGGGGCCGACCGACTTCTCCAGCACCTGCGCGTAGTGCGCCAGCGCCGCGTCGAGCGTCGCCACGTCCTCGGGCGAGGCGCCCTTCTGCGGGCCGTAGACGGCCGCGCAGCCCTTGGGGCCGGTCAGCGGGTTGTCCACGTCGCTGGCCAGGACGAAGTCGACCTCCGCGAAGCGCGGATCGACGCCCGACAGGTCGGCCGAGGCCAGATCGGCCAGCGCGCCGCCGCCCGGACCGACCGGTTCGCCGTTCGCATCCAGGAACACCGCGCCGAGCGCCGCCAGCATCCCGGCGCCGCCGTCCGTGGTGGCGCTGCCGCCGACACCGAAGACGATCGAGCGGGCGCCCGCGTCCAGCGCGGCCCTGAGGACCTCGCCCGAGCCGTACGTGGTCGCCGTCAGCGCGGCGAAGGTGCCCGACGGCAGCAGCTGGAGGCCGGAGGCCTCCGCCATCTCGACCACCGCGGTGCCCCCGCGCAGCGCGAAGGCGGCCGTGACCTGGTCACCGAGGGGCCCGGTGACCCGTACCTCCCGGCGTTCGAAACCGGCCGCCACGGCGGCCGCGACCGTGCCGTCGCCGCCGTCCGCGACGGGGAGGGTCTCGATCTCCACGCCGGGTACGGCCCTGCGAAGGCCGGCCGTCACCCGCTCCGCGACCTGAACGGCCGTGAGCGAGCCCTTGAATTTGTCCGCGGCGATGAGCACGCGCGCGGCCTCAGTTACTGCTCCGTCCGTCACCTTGCTATCCCTTGCTATCGAACAGTGCAGTCGCGCCGCCATGAGCTTATCCGGAGGATCCTCCTATGCCCATGAGTGGCCTGGGCCACACCCGGCGCGCCATGCCCCTAAATAGGGATATACGCCTGCATAGTGTGGCCGCATGAGCGCCGAATCACTGGAACAGCCACGTCCGGACACCCCGGGCGGGGGCCACGGCAGCCCCGTGGACGGCGCCCCCGACCACACCCTCGTCACGACCGGAGTGATCGCCGTGCTGGCCGTCGTCGCCTGGGCGGCCCTCGGCGGGGACTCCTTCGACACCGCGTCGAGCACCGCGCTGGGTTGGGTCCTGAACAACTTCGCCTGGCTGTTCGTGATCGCCGCCGACGTCTTCCTCGTCATGTGCGTCGTCCTGGCGATCAGCCGCTTCGGCCGGATCCGCCTCGGCGCGGACGACTCCGAGCCCGAGTTCACCAACCTGTCGTGGATCGCGATGATGTTCAGCGCCGGCATGGGCATCGGCCTGATGTTCTACGGGGTGGGGGAGCCGCTCACCCACTACCTGGCCCCGCCGCCCGCCTCCGGGGCGGCCCCCCGCACGGGCGCGGCCGCCCTCGCGGCCATGGAGTACTCCTTCTTCCACTGGACCCTCACCCCGTGGGCCATCTACGGCATCGCCGGTCTCGCCCTCGCCTACGCGACCTTCCGCAAGGGCCGCGGCAACCGCCTCAGCTCCGCCTTCGTCCCCCTGATCGGCCGGGAACGCGCCGACGGCGGGCCCGGCCGGGCCATCGACCTGCTCGCCGTCTTCGCCACCGTCTTCGGCACCGCCACCAGCCTCGGCCTCGGCGCGCTCCAGGTGTCCGAAGGCCTCAGCATCACCACCGGGATCGAGGACTCCACCACCGTCGAGCTGGTCATCATCTGCTCGCTCTCGGCGGCCTTCGTGGTCTCCGCCTTCTCCGGCCTGCACAAGGGCGTGAAATGGCTGAGCACCGGCAACATCGTGCTCGCCGCCGTCCTGATGGTCTTCGTCTTCCTGCTCGGCCCCACCGTCTACATCCTCGACGTCGTCCCCGCGAGCGTCGGCGGCTACCTGAGCGAGCTGCTGCCCATGGCCAGCCGGACCGGGGCCTTCACCGACAGTGCCTGGCTGGGCGCGTGGACGATCTTCTACTGGGCGTGGTGGCTGTCCTGGGCGCCCTTCGTCGGCACCTTCATCGCCCGTATCTCGCGGGGCCGCACCATCCGCGAGTTCCTCATCGGCGTCCTGCTCGTGCCCAGCGGGGCCACCGTCGTCTGGTTCTGCGTCATGGGCGGTACCGCCATCCGCCTCGACTCCACCGGCGCAGTCGAGTTCGCGGCCGAACTCAAGGAGGGCACCGAGGCCTCGCTCTTCGCGATGCTGGACGCGCTGCCGCTGTCCACGCTCACCTCGTGGCTCGCCATGATCCTCGTCATGACGTACTTCGTGACCAGCGCCGACTCCGCCTCCCTCGTCATGGGCTCCCTCACCAGCCGCGGCTCCCTCCACCCGCCCACCTGGCTCGTCGTCACCTGGGGCGTGCTGATGGCCGCGGTGGCCGCCGTGCTCCTGCTCGCGGGCGGCCTGAAGTCCCTGCAGACCGCCACCATCCTGGTCGCGCTGCCCTTCGTCGTCGTGATGCTGCTGCTCTGCTGGGCCCTGTTCAAGGAGCTCCGCGAGGACCCCGGCGCGGGGCCCGCCCGCCACCATCCCCTGCACGGCATGCGCGACGCCGTCCGGGCCATGCTCGGCGACGCGGTCACCGAACAGGGGCGGGCGGACGGCCGGCGGCCCCCTGGATAGGGTGGCCGGGTGACCACCACGGATGACTACGCCACGTACATCGCGAGCCTGCCCCGGGTGCTGGCCGGCGCCGCCGCCCTCTACCGGGACGCCGAGGGCCGGGTCCTGCTCGTCGAGCCCAACTACCGTGAGGGCTGGGCCCTGCCGGGCGGCACCATCGAGTCGGACCAGGGCGAGTCGCCGCGTACCGCAGCGCGCCGGGAGAGCGCCGAGGAGATCGGCATCGACCTCCCGCTCGGCCGCCTGCTCGCCGTGGACTGGACGATCGGCCCCGACCGCCCGCCGCTCGTCGCCTACCTCTACGACGGGGGCGTGCTCGACGAGGCCCAGTTCGCCTCGATCAGGCTCCAGGAGGAGGAACTGATCTCGTGGCGGCTGGTCGACCCCGCCGAACTCACCGCCTACCTGCCCGGATCGCTCGGGCGGCGCGCCGAAGAGGCCTGCCGGGTCCTCCGGTCGGGCGAGGGCACCGCGGAACTGGAGAACGGCCGGCCCCCGGCCACCCCGTAACAGCCGGCTCACTTCGACCAGGACAGAATCAAAAGATGATCACGATGTACGCCTGGCCCAGCACGGCCGACGGGCCGGACGCCCTGCCCATGGTCCACTTCACCACGGACGAGCAGGCCGGTGGCGAGGTCACCCCCGACGGGACACCGGTGTGGCTCTTCGACACCGCGATACGCGAGGGCGGCTGGTCCCGGTTCGACGACTTCGAGGGCTGGTCCACCCCCGCCTCCCGGTGGCGGGCCCTCTACCGCCGTGAGGACGACTTCCTCGCCGTCACCGGCCCCGGCGCCTGCGAAGGCTGGTACGAGGGCACGCTCGGCGCCGACGCCGACTGGGTGGCGGCGGCCGCCACCCAGCAGAGCGTGGTGCTGCTCGCCGCCCCCGTGCAGCACCCCTCGCTCTACGGCTACGCCGTGGAGGCCGGCGCCGCCTTCGCCCTGCTCGTCCCCCTGCTCGTGGTCTGACCCCGGGTCAGGCCAGCAGCTTGGCCTTGGCGCGGTCGAACTCCTCCTGGGTGATGTCGCCCTTGTCCTTGAGGGCGGAGAGCTTGTGCAGCTCGTCCGCCGAACCGCCGCCGGGGGCCGCCGCCTGCTGGACGTAGCTCTTGAAGGCCGCCTCGTTCTCCTGCATCTGCTTCATCTCCCGCTCGGTCATGCTCTTCCCCCGCGCGATGAGGTACACGAACACGCCGAGGAACGGCAGGATCAGCACGAAGATCAGCCAGCCCGCCTTGCCCCAGCCGCCCAGGGTGTGGTCACGGAAGATGTCCGTGATGATCTTGAAGAGCAGGAAGAACCACATGATCCAGAGGAACAGCCACAGCATCGTCCAGAAGAGGTTCAGAAGCGGATAGTCGTCCATGCCCGGCTCCGATCGTGTAGCGGTATCTCTTTCATACAGGTGCTCCTGTATGTCCGCATTCGGAGCGGTATGTCGCCGACTCCTTGGAGTGACTTCGGCCCCGCCAACGCTGCGGCGAACCCACCGGAGGCCACCCGGATGCTTGCCTGGGGGACCGGGCCGCACACCGAGGCCACAGCCGACCACCCCTCAGGAGCACCCCCGCATGGCCGCACCCCAGGAACCGGACGGCGCCGAGGTCGAAGCCTTCATGGAGAAGGCACTCGGCGACCTGAGCGGGGCCATGGCCACGGCCCTGTGCGCTCTCGGCGACCGGCTCGGCCTGTTCAAGGCCCTCGCCGAAGGCGGCCCGGCCCGCAGCCACGACCTCGCGGACCGGCTGGACCTGAACGAACGCTATGTCCGCGAATGGCTGCGCGGCCTCACGGCCGCCGGCTACCTCGCCGAACCAGAACCGGGCACCTTCGCCCTGCCGCCCGCGCACGCCCCCGCGCTCGCCGACGAAGCCGGACCGATGTTCCTCGGCGGCGTCCACCAGATGCTCCCCGGCCTCTGGCAGCCCTACGAACAACTCGTCGAGGCCTTCCGCACGGGCGGCGGCGTACGACAGGCCGCCTACCCGCCCGCCGTGTTCGACGGCATGAGCCGTTTCACCGGCAGCTGGTTCGAGAGCGTCATGATCGACGACTGGCTCTCCACCTTCCCGCACGTCATCGGCAAACTCGAACGTGGCAGCCACGTCGCCGACGTCGGCTGCGGCGCGGGCCGGGCCCTGATCGTGCTCGCCAAGGCCTTCCCGCGCTCACGCTTCACCGGCTTCGACGTCTTCCCCGCACAGGTCGAACGCGCCCGCGCCAACGCCGAACGGGCTGGAGTCGCCGACCGGGTCGCCTTCCGCACCCTCGACGTCACCCAGGGCCTTCCCGACCGCTACGACATCGTCACCACCTTCGACGTCATCCACGACGCGGCGGACCCGCGGGGCCTGCTGGCCGCCATCAGGTCCGCCGTCAAGGACAACGGCGACTACCTCATGCTGGAGGTCAACTCCCGCGACCGCCCCGAGGACAACGTGGGCCCGGCCGCCTCGCTCATGTACGGATTCAGCGTCTTCTACTGCATGACCACGTCCCTCGCCGACGACGGCGCCGCCCTCGGCACCTGCGGCCTGCCCGAGACGACCGTCCGAGCCCTGTGCGCCGAAGCCGGCTTCGGCGAGGTCACCCGTTCCCCCACCGAAGACCCCTTCAACGTCCTCTACGACGTCAGGCCCTGACCGGCCTCGAACGCCAGCAGCCGCACCTTGCGCTCGACCCCGCCGCCGTAGCCGGTCATGCTGCCGGAAGCACCGATCACCCGGTGGCACGGCACGATGATCCCGACCGGGTTCTTCCCGTTCGCCAGACCCACCGCGCGCGAGGCGTTGGGCTTGCCCAGCCTCGCCGCGAGCTCCCCGTACGACCACGTCTCGCCGTACGGGATCCGCACGAGCTGGTCCCAGACACTGCGCTGGAACTCCGTGCCCTCCAGCCGCAGCGGAAGGTCGAAAGCGGTCAACTCCCCCGCGAAATAGGCGGCCAGCTGGCGCGCCACTTCGCCGAACGGCTCCTCCGTGGCCGCCACCCGCTCCCCGAAGGACTCCTCGGCCGGCCGATGCCGCTGCCCGGCCATGTACAGACCGCTCAGGACGCCGCCCACGGCCACCAGGGTGAGCGGACCGTACGGGCTGTCGACGACGGTGTGCTGCTTGCTGCTGTTCACGGTGGTTCGCATGACTGCTGCTCCTCAGACGGGCAGGTGGTTGATGGGGTGGGAGTCCGTGGCCCACAGGTACTGGACGGCGTACGCGCGCCACGGCCGCCAGCCGGCGGCCCGCGCCGTCAGCGCGGAGGGGGTGGACGGCAGACCGAGCCCCTGCGCCGCGCGCCGGACACCCAGATCGGACGGCAGGAACGCGTCCGGGTCGCCCAGCGCCCGCATCGCGATCACCTCCGTCGTCCACGGACCGAAACCGGGCAGCGCCGAGAGCTGGGCACGGGCCGCGTCCCAGTCGCTGTCGAAGCCGAGCGGCAGCGAACCGTCGGCCAGCGCCGAGACCAGGGTGGTGAGCGTGGCCCGCCGGCTGCGCGGCAGGGCCAGCGACTCCGGATCCAGCCCGGCCAGGGCCTGCGGGGAGGGGAAGAGGTGGGTCAGCCCGCCCATCGGGTCCTCGACGCGCTCGCCGTACGCCGTGACCAGCCGGGCGGCGTGCGTGCGGGCCGCCGCCGTGGACACCTGCTGTCCCAGTACGGCCCGTACGGCGAACTCCGCCGCGTCGACCGTACGGGGAACCCGGCGGCCGGGAGCCTTGTCTACCAGCGGCGCCAGCAGGGGGTCGGAGCGCAGCTGCTCGTCGACGGCCTCGGGGTCGGCGTCGAGGTCGAGCATCCAGCGGCAGCGGCTGATGGCGATGGTCAGGTCGCGCAGATCGGTGAGGGCGAGGCGGCAGCCGATGTGGTCGGGCTGCGGGGTGAGGGCGACGACACCGGCGCCGTGGGGGAGGCGCAGGGTGCGGCGGTAGGCGCCGTCGCGCCACTCCTCGACCCCGGGGACGGCGGTCGCGGCGAGGTGCCCGAAGAGGTTGTCGGGGTTCAGGGGCGTGCGGAACGGCAGCCGCAGACTGATCGTCCCCGGGATCCGGGGAGGGGTGTCCTTCCTCCGGCCGGCCTTCACGGACCGCTCCCGCAGCTCGCTGGGGGAGAGGGCGAAGACCTCGCGGACGGTGTCGTTGAAGGTCCGGATGGAGGAGAAGCCGGCCGCGAAGGCGATGTCGCCCATCGGCAGCTCGGAGGTCTCGATGAGCAGCCGGGCCGTCTGCGCGCGCTGGGCCCTGGCCAGGGCGAGGGGGCCGGCGCCGAGCTCGGCGCCCAGCTGGCGCTCCACCTGACGGGTGGAGTAGCCGAGGCGGGCGGCCAGGCCGGGGACGCCCTCGCGGTCGACGACGCCGTCCCGGATCAGCCGCATCGCACGTGCGACGGCGTCGGCGCGGGCGTTCCACTCGGGGGAACCGGGGCTGGTGTCGGGCCGGCACCGCTTGCACGCGCGGAACCCGGCCTGCTGGCAGGCGGCGGCGCTGGGCAGGAAGGTCATGTTCTCGACCTTCGGGGGCACGGCGGGGCAGCTGGGCCGGCAGTAGATCCGGGTGGTCAGGACTGCGGTGAAGAACCAGCCGTCGAAGCGGGCGTCCTTCGACTGCACGGCCCTTACGCAACGCTCGGTGTCGGTGTGCATGGCTCCAGGATCCGGGGCGTGATCGCCGGCAGCTGGCGGTTTTCCGACATCAAGGCTAGCGGTGGCCGGGGGGGAGCGGGGTCGGTGGTGGGGGCGGGGCCGTGGCCGGTGGCGGGGCGGGGGCCGTCCGGGGTAGGCATGATTTATGGCCCCTGGACCGATCCGGAAAGTACTCGGCGGTGAGGGCCACAAATCACGTTTGACACCCCGGACGACCCCCGCCCCACCACCGACCCCGTCCCCGCCCGGGCCCGGTCTCGACAGCCGACCCCAGAGGCGCAACGGGCCTGAGGTGCAGGGGCCCGTCTCGGGGGCAGTGCGCGGACCCGGGGCGGGCGACGGGGGCTTGCGGTGTCCGCCCCGGAGCCTGGGAGGGACGGGCGGACGGTGACCTGAGGGGGCGGTGGTGGGGTGGGGAGTGTCCGGGGTGTCAAACGTGATTTGTGGCCCTTGCTGCCGAGTTCTGTGCGGTCCCGCTCGGGGGCCATAAATCATGCCTACCCCGGACACTCCCCACCCCGCCGCCGCCCCCGGCCCAGCCCCGCCACCGCCCAGCCCCGCCACCGCCCCCGGACACGCAGGAGGCCCCGGATGCCTGTGGCATCCGGGGCCTCCTCGAACCTGCCGAGCTAGCGCAGCGACGTCGCTCGGGCCTCGCGGCGGTTGTGCCGGAAGGTGTTCGCCCTCCGCGTCGTCGCGAACAGCGGGATCGTCGCCGCCATCGCGATCTGCAGGGCGCAACCGGTCTGGAGCAGCAGCTGGCCGCCCGGGGCGTCGAACGCCCAGGCCGCCAGGAGCCCCATCGCGCTGATGATCCAGCAGAGCATCGCCACCGCGAGGACACCCCGCGGCTTGGGGTACTCGACCCGGCTCACCATCAGCCAGGCCACCCCGATGATCGCCAGCAGCGTCGGGATGAACGGCAGCTCCAGCAGGACGATCGAGACGACCGTCAGCGCGCCGAAGGGGCTCGGCATGCCCTGGAACATGCCGTCCTTCATCGTCACGCAGCTGAATCTCGCGAGCCGGAGCACCACGGCGAGCAGCACCACGATCGCGGCCAGTGCCGACATCTTCTGGTCCGCGTCGACGGCGACCATGCCGTAGACGAGGACGAAGTAGGCCGGTGCCAGGCCGAAGCTGATCAGGTCGGACAGGTTGTCCAGCTCGGCGCCCATCGGAGAGCTGCGCAGCTTGCGGGCCACGATGCCGTCGAAGAGGTCGAAGACCGCTGCGAGCAGCATCAGTATCACGGCCGTGGCGGCGCTGTTGCGGGCCATGCCCGTCTCGCCGCTCCCGGTGAGGTGCGGGATGAGGATTCCGGTGGTGGTGAAGTACACCGCCATGAATCCGCACGTGGCGTTGCCGAGGGTGAGGGTGTCCGCTATCGACAGCCGCAGCGAGAGCGGCATGTCGTCCTCGGCGGACTCCTCCTCGGTGGACTCGGGCACCCAGCCGGTGGCCGGAGTCTCAGGGTCAGTCACGGTCAATTCGTGTCACCCCCGCGGTGGTGGCCTGACCGACCTCGACCGCGACCTCGACGCCCTCCGGGAGGTAGATGTCGACGCGGGAGCCGAAGCGGATCAGACCGATGCGTTCGCCCTGCTCCACCTTGGTGCCGGCCGGCAGGTACGGGACGATGCGCCGGGCGACGGCGCCGGCGATCTGCACCATCTCGATGTCGCCGAGCTCGGTGTCGAAGTGCCAGACAACGCGCTCGTTGTTCTCGCTCTCCTTGTTGAAGGCCGGGACGAATCCGCCGGGGACGTGCTCCACGGACGTCACCGTGCCCGCGAGGGGCGCGCGGTTGACGTGGACGTTGAGCGGGCTCATGAAGATCGCGACCCGGGTCCGTCCGTCCTTCCACGGCATGATGCTCTGCACCACACCGTCGGCGGGCGAGATGACACGGCCCTGAGCGATCTCACGCTCGGGGTCGCGGAAGAACCACAGCATGCCCGCGGCGAGCGCGGTTGCGGGCACGGCCGCGGCGGCCCAGCGCCCGGACTTGCGGGCCCGGGTGAGGCTGAGCGCCGCGGTGGCGACGGTCGGCAGAAGCCACGGCGATGCTCCGCGGGCGAGACGTACGCCGAGTCGGCTGTCGCGGGGTGCAGAGGTTTGGCTGTGGGGCATGGATGACCTTCGTAGCGGGTGATTGCCGCGCCGCAAACAGGGGGACGGGACGGCGGCTTTACTGGAATGCTATCGGTTGCGCGCAACAACTGGGCAAGCCAGAAGCCGAGTCGATGGCCGTCGGCCAGTGACTGGTAGTGACCTTGTTGCGACGGACCCAGGGTGAATCCGCCGCAAAAGGGACTTTCAGCCCTGGAGTCGGTACTCCTCGAGCAGGCGTCGCCCGATGATCATTTTCTGGATCTCGGCGGTACCTTCACCGATGAGCAGCATCGGAGCCTCGCGGTAGAGGCGCTCGATCTCGTACTCCTTCGAGAATCCGTATCCACCGTGGATGCGGAAGGCGTCCTCGACCACCTCCTTGCAGTACTCGGAGGCGAGGTACTTCGCCATCCCTGCTTCGAGGTCGTTTCGTTCCCCGGAGTCCTTTTTGCGTGCTGCGTTCACCATCATCGCATGAGCGGCTTCGACCTTGGTAGCCATCTCGGCCAGCTTGAACTGGATGGCCTGGTGTTCGGCGATCGCCTTGCCGAAAGTGTGACGTTGCTGGGCATACGAGACGCCCAGTTCGAAAGCACGCTGAGCGACACCGCAGCCACGCGCCGCCACGTTGACGCGGCCGACCTCGACGCCGTCCATCATTTGGTAAAACCCTCGGCCGGTCTGGCCGCCGAGGACGCGATTGGCCGGAATGCGCAGTCCGTCCATGATGAGCTCGGTCGTGTCGACGCCCTTGTAGCCCATCTTGTCGATCTTGCCGGGGATGGTCAGGCCGGGACGGACCTCACCGAAGCCGGGCTCCTTCTCGACGAGGAAGGTCGTCATCGACTTGTGGGGCGCCGTGCCCTCGGGGTGTCCTTCGTCACTCCGGACGAGAACGGCCACCAGGGTGGAGCTGCCGCCGTTCGTCAGCCACATCTTCTGGCCGTTCAGGACGTACTCGTCGCCGTCCTTCACCGCCTTGGACGTGATGGCCGACACGTCGGAGCCGAGCGCCGGCTCGGACATCGAGAACGCGCCGCGCACCTCGCCCAGCGCCATGCGGGGGAGGAAGTAGTCCTTCTGCTCCTGCGTGCCGTGCTGCTTGAGCATGTACGCCACGATGAAGTGCGTGTTGATGATGCCCGAGACGGACATCCAGCCCCGCGCGATCTCCTCGACGCACAGGGCGTAGGTGAGGAGCGACTCACCCAGGCCGCCGTACTCCTCCGGGATCATCAGCCCGAAGAGGCCGAGCTCCTTGAGACCGTCGACGATCGCCTGCGGGTACTCGTCGCGGTGCTCCAGCTCGGTGGCGACCGGGATGATCTCCTTGTCGACGAACTCGCGGACGGTCTTGAGGATCTCCCGCTGGACGTCGGTCAGCCCGGCGGTCTGGGCGAGTCGGGCCATGGCTACTTCTCCTGGGTCTTCAGCTGGGGGCGGCCGGGCTGCTCGCCGCCGCGCTCCTTGATGTACGTCTCGGTCGGGACCATCACCTTGCGCCGGAAGACGCAGACGAGGGTGCCGTCCTGCTTGTAGCCCTTGGTCTCGACGTAGACGATGCCGCGGTCGTTCTTCGACTTCGACGGGGTCTTGTCGAGGACCGTGGTCTCGCCGTAGATCGTGTCGCCGTGGAAGGTCGGCGCCACGTGCCGCAGGGACTCGATCTCCAGGTTGGCGATGGCCTTCCCGGAGACGTCCGGCACGGACATGCCGAGCAGCAGCGAGTAGATGTAGTTGCCCACGACCACGTTCTTGCCGAAGTCGGTGGTGTTCTCGGCGTAGTTCGCGTCCATGTGGAGCGGGTGGTGGTTCATGGTCAGGAGACAGAAGAGGTGGTCGTCGTACTCCGTGACCGTCTTCCCGGGCCAGTGCTTGTAGACCGCCCCGACCTCGAACTCCTCGTACGTGCGTCCGAACTGCATGGCGCTCAGGCCTCCGCCTTCTTCTCGGTCGAGGGGTGTTCGAACTTGGTGGTGCGCTCCATGCCGGCGGCCCGGCCCTTGCCCGCGATGACCAGGGCCATCTTGCGGCTGGCCTCGTCGATCATCTCGTCGCCGAGCATCGCGGAGCCCTTCTTGCCGCCGGCCTCCGAGGTGCACCAGTCGTAGGCGTCGAGGATCAGCTCGGCGTGGTCGTAGTCCTCCTGGGAGGGGGAGAAGACCTCGTTGGCCGCGTCGACCTGGCCGGGGTGCAGGACCCACTTGCCGTCGAAGCCCAGCGCGGCGGCCCGGCCGGCCACCTCGCGGTAGGCGTCCACGTCGCGGATCTGGAGGAAGGGGCCGTCGATGGCCTGGAGGTTGTGCGTGCGGGCCGCCATCAGGATCCGCATCAGGATGTAGTGGTAGGCGTCCGCCGGGTAGCCGGGCGGCTGCATGCCCACGACCAGCGACTTCATGTTGATGGAGGCCATGAAGTCGGCCGGGCCGAAGATGATGGTCTCCAGCCGGGGGGAGGCGGCGGCGATCTCGTCGACGTTCACCAGGCCCTTGGCGTTCTCGATCTGCGCCTCGATGCCGATCTTGCCGACCTCGAAGCCCATGGTCTTCTCGATCTGGGTCAGGAGGAGGTCGAGGGCGACGACCTGCTGGGCGTCCTGGACCTTCGGCAGCATGATGCAGTCGAGGTTCTGGCCGGCGCCCTCGACGACCGTGATGACGTCGCGGTAGGTCCAGTGGGTGGTCCAGTCGTTGACGCGCACGACGCGGGTCTTGCCGGTCCAGTCGCCGTTGTTCAGCGCGTCCACGATGGTGTGGCGGGCGCCTTCCTTGGCGAGCGGGGCGCAGGCGTCCTCCAGGTCCAGGAAGACCTGGTCGGCCGGCAGGCCCTGGGCCTTCTCCAGGAACCGCGGGTTCGAGCCGGGCACCGCGAGGCAGGAGCGACGCGGGCGAAGGCGGTTCACCGGGTGGACTGGCGTGGTCATGCGGGGACCTCCGTGCTTGCAACGAGTGCGTTGTCTGTGTCGAGGGGAGCGAGCTTGTTGGCCTTGCGGATCTCGTCGACGATACGGCCGATGATCTCCGTGATGCCGAAGTCCTTCGGCGTGAAGACCGCGGCGACACCCGCGGCCCTGAGCGCGACGGCGTCGGCGTTCGGAATGATGCCTCCGACGATGACGGGGATGTCACCCGCCCCCGCCGTGCGCAGCCGCTCCAGGACGTCCGGGACGAGGGCGCTGTGCGATCCGGACAGGATGGACAGTCCCACGCAGTGCACGTCCTCGGCCAGCGCGGCGGAGGAGATCTCCTCGGGCGTCAGCCTGATGCCCTGGTAGACCACCTCGAATCCGGCGTCGCGGGCGCGGACGGCGATCTGCTCGGCGCCGTTGGAGTGCCCGTCCAGGCCGGGCTTGCCCACCAGCAGGCGCAGCCGGCCGGAGCCGAGCTCGTCGGCGGTGCGGGCCACCTTCTCGCGGACCTCGTGCATGGGGGTGCCCGGTTCGGCGGCGACGGCGACCGGGGCCGAGGAGACCCCGGTCGGGGCGCGGAACTCGCCGAACACCTCGCGCAGTGCGCCCGCCCATTCGCCGGTGGTGACACCGGCCCGGGCGCACTCCAGGGTGGCCTCCATCAGGTTCTCGGTGCCCGCCGCGGCCTCCTTCAGGCGCTCCAGCGCCTGCTGGGTGGTGGGGAAGACGAACGGGTCGCCGTTGCCCTGGCGGTCCGAGGACTCCTGGCGCTCGGCGCGCCAGCGGCCGATCCGCTCGACGGTGAAGGCCTCCGTTGCCGGGTCGACCGTCATGATCGCGCCGTCCAGGTCGGCCGTGAGCGGGTTCTCCTCGGTCTGCTCGAAGCAGTTGACACCGACGATCTTGTCCTCGCCGGCCTCGATCCGCGCCCGCCGTTCGGCGTGCGAGGAGACCAGCTCGCCCTTCAGGTAACCGGACTCGACGGCGGCCATGGCGCCGCCCATCTCCTGGATCCGGTCGATCTCGGCCAGGCAGTCGGCGACCAGGGAGTCGACTTTGGCCTCGATGACGTGGGATCCGGCGAAGATGTCGTCGTACTCCAGCAGGTCGCTCTCGTGGGCGAGGACCTGCTGGATGCGCAGTGACCACTGCTGGTCCCAGGGCCGGGGCAGGCCCAGCGCCTCGTTCCAGGCGGGCAGCTGCACCGCGCGGGCGCGGGCGTCCTTGGAGAGGGTGACCGCGAGCATCTCCAGCACGATGCGCTGGACGTTGTTCTCGGGCTGCGCCTCGGTGAGTCCCAGGGAGTTGACCTGGACGCCGTAACGGAAGCGGCGCTGCTTCGCGTTCTCGATGCCGTAGCGCTCCTTGGTGACCTTGTCCCAGATGCGGCCGAAGGCACGCATCTTGCACATCTCCTCGATGAAGCGGACGCCCGCGTTCACGAAGAAGGAGATACGGGCGACCACCTCGCCGAAGCGCTCCTCGGGAACCTGCCCCGAGTCGCGCACCGAGTCGAGGACGGCGATCGCCGTGGACATCGCGTACGAGATCTCCTGGACCGGGGTGGCCCCGGCCTCCTGCAGGTGGTAGCTGCAGATGTTGATCGGGTTCCACTTCGGGATGTGGTTGACCGTGTACGCAATCATGTCGGTCGTCAGCCGCAGGGACGGCCCCGGCGGGAAGACGTGCGTCCCGCGCGAGAGGTACTCCTTGACGATGTCGTTCTGGGTGGTGCCCTGGAGCTGGGAGATGTCCGCGCCCTGCTCCTCGGCGGCCACCTGGTAGAGCGCCAGCAGCCACATGGCGGTGGCGTTGATCGTCATCGAGGTGTTCATCTGCTCCAGGGGTATGTCCTGGAACAGCCGCCGCATGTCGCCCAGATGGGAGACCGGGACCCCGACCCGGCCCACCTCGCCGCGGGCGAGGATGTGGTCGGGGTCGTAGCCGGTCTGCGTCGGCAGGTCGAACGCGACCGACAGGCCGGTCTGGCCCTTGGCGAGGTTGCGGCGGTACAGCTCGTTGGACGCCTCGGCCGTGGAGTGGCCGGCGTACGTCCGCATGAGCCACGGACGGTCCTTCTGGCGCTCTGTCATCTCAGGCTGTCCCTTAGGCCTTTGAACGGACTCAGACGTTGCGGAAGCGGTTGATGGCGTCGAGGTGCTTGGCGCGCATCTCGTGGTCGCGGACGCCCAGGCCCTCCTCGGGGGCGAGCGCGAGGACGCCGACCTTGCCCTGGTGGAGGTTGCGGTGCACGTCGTAGGCGGCCTGGCCGGTCTCCTCCAGGGAGTAGACCTTCGACAGGGTGGGGTGGATCTTGCCCTTGGCGATCAGGCGGTTGGCCTCCCACGCTTCGCGGTAGTTGGCGAAGTGCGAGCCGACGATCCGCTTCAGCGACATCCACAGGTAGCGGTTGTCGTACTGGTGCATGTAGCCCGAGGTCGAGGCGCAGGTGGTGATGGTGCCGCCCTTGCGGGTGACGTAAACGCTCGCGCCGAAGGTCTCGCGGCCGGGGTGTTCGAAGACGATGTCGATGTCCTCGCCGCCGGTCAGCTCGCGGATCTTCGCGCCGAAGCGCTTCCACTCGCGCGGGTCCTGGGTGTTCTCGTCCTTCCAGAACTTGTAGCCCTCGGCGTTGCGGTCGATGACCGCGGTGGCGCCCATGGACCGGCAGATGTCGGCCTTCTCCGGGGAGGAGACGACGCAGATCGGGTTGGCGCCGCCGGCCAGGGCGAACTGGGTGGCGTACGAGCCGAGACCGCCGCTGGCGCCCCAGATCAGGACGTTGTCGCCCTGCTTCATGCCGGCGCCGTTGTTGGAGACCAGCTGGCGGTAGGCGGTGGAGTTGACCAGGCCGGGGGAGGCGGCCTCCTCCCAGCTGAGGTGGCCGGGCTTCGGCATCAGCTGGTTGGACTTGACGAGCGCGATCTCGGCGAGGCCGCCGAAGTTGGTCTCGAAGCCCCAGATGCGCTGCTCGGGGTCGAGCATCGTGTCGTTGTGGCCGTCGGAGGACTCCAGCTCGACGGAGAGGCAGTGCGCGACGACCTCGTCGCCCGGGTTCCAGGCGTTGACGCCGGGGCCGGTGCGCAGGACGACGCCCGCGAGGTCGGAGCCGATGACGTGGTACGGGAGGTCGTGGCGCTTGGTGAGCTCCGACAGGCGCCCGTAGCGCTCCAGGAAGCTGAACGTGGAGACGGGCTCGAAGATCGAGGTCCACACCGAGTTGTAGTTGACCGAGGAGGCCATGACGGCCACCAGGGCCTCGCCCGGGCCCAGCTCGGGGAGCGGGACGTGGTCGAGGTGCAGGGACTTGCGCGGGTCCTTCTCGCGCGTGGTGAGTCCGGCGAACATCTCCGCCTCGTCCTTGTGCACGGTGATCGCGCGGTAGGAGTCGGGCAGCGGCAGGTTCGCGAAGTCTGCGGCGGTGGCGGACTGCGACTGAATCGCGTCCAGGATGTCCTTCACGGTGAGCCTCCGGCTAGCGCTGATGAGGGTGCGCTGAGGTGAACGGGTGCGTGGAGCGGGTGCGGTGTGCCGTCGGTCCGGCTGTGCTGTGGTGCTGGGCGCCGCCCGTGGTGGGGCGTGCGGGTGCCTGGTGACGCAGGCGTCCGGGGCGCGTTCCGTGCCGTGTGGGCGTGGGTCGCGGGGACATCCGGACGACTTCAACGTATGGCACCCCGTGTCACCCGGCAAGGCACCGCGTGCCAAAACTTTCTCTCATTTGCCTATTGACCTGCGCAGATGAGCGATGATCGATCAGAGTTACCGCCGAGTAGGGGCAAGCCGGACATACGAAAGCGGCCGCCCCCCTCTCGGGGACGGCCGCTGTGACGAGCATCGCTTCCGGTTCGGCTACCTCGCGCGCAGTGCCTCTTCGATGGTCCGCATGACCTCGTCCAGGGGCGCGTCGGTACGCGCCACCGCCACCAGCACCTCGCCCTCGGCCCGCACCGCCGCCGGCACGGAGGGCGCCGCCGGGCTCAGGGTGCGGCCCGCGCCGATCCCGGTGCCGAAGGTCTTGCGGACGATCGAGAAGGCGTGGTCCAGCTGCGCCTCCACATCACCCTGGCCGCCGGCCCGCAGCCAGCGCCGCAGCACGTGGTTGTGGGCCGTGACCACCGCCGAGGCGGCCACCTCGGCCAGCAGCGGGTCGTCGTTGCCGTCGTGGTGGTCGGTCTCGTCGAAGTGCGCCAGCAGATAGCGGGTGAACAGCCGCTCGTACCGGGCCACCGAGGCGATCTCCCGCTCCCGCAGCGCCGGCACCTCGCGGGTCAGCCGGTAGCGCTCCACCGACACCGCCGGCGAGGCGGCGTACATCTTCATGACTTCCTTGATCCCGCGGCACACCGTGTCGAGCGGGTGCTCGTGCGCCGGGGCCACGTCCAGGACCGCCTCGGCGCGGATCAGGGTGTCGTCGTGGTCGGGGAAGATCGCCTCTTCCTTCGACCGGAAGTGCCGGAAGAAGGTCCGCCGCGCGACGCCGGCCGTCGCGGCGATCTCGTCGACCGTCGTCGCCTCGTATCCCTTGGTCGCGAACAGCTCCATGGCCGCCGTGGCGAGCTCGCGGCGCATTTTGAGCCGTTGGGCGGCAGCCCGGGTGCCGGCCGCGCTCTCCGGGGCGTCGGGGGCCGAGGAGGCGCGGGGCGAGGTCTTGGCGGGCTGGGACATAGAGCGAAAGTACTTCATTCGCGCAGGGGAGCGCGCCTGAGGGGGGTGGGAGAGGGGTGGATGCGGGGGAGAGCCCGCACTGGGCTCGGGAGGGTCAGTCCGCCGTGAGGGTCCGGCGGACCCGAGCAGCCCTCCCCACGCATCCGGCTCATGGCCCGCTCGGTCACCGCCGGGCGTACTCACGGAATCCGCGGCCGGTCTTCCGGCCCAGGCAGCCCGCCGCCACCAGGTGCTCCAGCAGCGGGGACGGGGCCAGGCCCGGGTCGCGGAACTCCTTGTGGAGGACCTTCTCGATGGCCAGCGAGACATCGAGGCCGACCACGTCGAGCAGCTCGAACGGTCCCATCGGGTAGCCGCCGCCCAGCTTCATCGCCGCGTCGATCTGGTCGAGGCTCGCGTAGTGCTCCTCGACCATCTTGATCGCGTTGTTGAGGTACGGGAACAGCAGCGCGTTCACGATGAAGCCGGCCCGGTCCCCGCAGTCCACCGGGTGCTTGCGCACCTTCACGCAGATCTCGCGGACCGTGGCGTGCACGTCGTCGGCGGTCAGGACGGTCCGGACCACCTCGACCAGCTTCATCGCCGGGGCCGGGT
This sequence comes from Streptomyces yangpuensis, assembly GCF_001005295.1. Classification (GTDB taxonomy): domain Bacteria; phylum Actinomycetota; class Actinomycetes; order Streptomycetales; family Streptomycetaceae; genus Streptomyces; species Streptomyces yangpuensis. The sequence continues at coordinate 254,092 of NZ_LBMK01000007.1, forward strand.
TGAAGAAGTGCATGCCGATCACGTCCTGCGGACGCGAGGTCACCCGGGCCACCGCGATGACCGGCAGCGAGGAGGTGGTCGTGGCCAGCACCGCACCCGGCCGGCAGACCTTGTCCAGCGCCGCGAACAGCTCCTGCTTGACCTCCAGGTCCTCGGCGACCGCCTCCACCGCCAGGTCCACCTCGGCGAACGCGTCCAGCGACCCGGCCGGGGTGATCCGGCCCAGGGTCTCCTCCGCGGCCTCCTGCGTCAGCCTGCCCTTGGACACCGCACGGCCCAGGGACTTGCCGATGGCGGCCTTGGCGGCCTCCGCCTTCTCCTGGCTACGCGCGGCCAGGACAACGTCGAAGCCGGACTGGGCGAAGACCTGCGCGATACCGCTCGCCATGGTGCCGGAGCCGGCCACGCCGACCGAGCTCACCGGGCGGCCCGCGCCCAGCAGCGACCCGTCCAGCGGGGTCTGCAGGTCACGCACGATCACCGAGCTGCCGGGTGCCTCGTACGTGTAGAAACCGCGCCCGGACTTCTGGCCGGCCAGCCCGGCCTCGGCCAGCTGCCCCAGGATCGGCGCCGGGGCGTGCAGGCGGTCGCCGGAGGAGGCGTACATGGCCTCCAGGACCGTGCGGGCCGTGTCCACGCCGATCAGGTCGAGCAGCGCGAGCGGACCCATGGGCAGGCCGCAGCCGAGCCGCATCGCCGCGTCGATGTCCTCGCGGGAGGCGTACTTCGCCTCGTACATGGCCGCGGCCTGGTTGAGGTAGCCGAAGAGCAGGCCGTCCGCGACGAATCCGGGCCGGTCGCCGACGGCCACGGGCTCCTTGCCGAGCTCGCGGGCCAGCTCCGTGACCGCCTCCACGGCGGTCGGGGCGGTCAGGACGCAGGAGACGACCTCGACCAGCTTCATCGCCGGGACCGGGTTGAAGAAATGCAGGCCCAGCACGCGCTCCGGGCGCTGGGACTCGGCGGCGAGCCGGGTCACCGACAGGGCGTTGGTGCCCGTCGCGAGGATCGTGTCGGCCCGGACGACCGCGTCGAGCTCGCGGAACACCTGCTGCTTGACCTCGTACGACTCCGGCACGACCTCGATGACGAGATCGGCCTCGGCCGCGGCGGCCAGGTCGGTGAAGGTGCGGAAACGGGCCAGGACGTCCGCCCGCTCCTGCTCGGTGAGGCGCTCCCGGGCGACGGAACGCGCGGTCGCCGCGGCGAGGGAGGCCGAGGCCCGGCGGGCGGCGGTCTCGCTGATGTCGATGCCGATGACCTCGCGGCCGGCGCGGGCGAGGACCTCGGCGATGCCGGTGCCCATCGTGCCGAGGCCGACGACGGCGATGGTCTGGAGGGTGGGCTGACTGGACTGACGGTCCATCGAGGGACTCCAGTGGAAGAGGGTGACGACTGAGGGAGCGCGCGGCGCACAGCGCGCGCGGATGCCGTACGGAGTGCCGTGCGGTGAGGAGCCCGGGGCAGGAACGGCCCGGACGGGAGCCCGGCGGGAAGCAGCCCCGGGGGCGGAAGCGGCACGACCCTGTCCCGGGGTCATACCGTGCATGCGAAACGAACCGACCGACACGAGGCGGCTGCGTCACCAGGCCGCCCTCGTACGTGTTCCCACGACAGTAACTCGCCGGTAACTGACGCGCCAGAGCGCGGAGATGTGACCTGTACCGCCGAAATGTACCGATCATCGATCATCGATCAACCGTGCTTGATCATCTGCGTGAACCCGGCGTGCCGCCCGCCCCGCCCGCCTAGGGTGGGCCGCGTGAACGACGTGCTGGAGCGCCTGCGGGCGGAGGCGGGCGGCTCGCCCGAGTACGAGGTGCTGCGCGCGGCCGGCCCCGACGCCCTCGCCGCCTCCCTGACCTCGGCCGGGCTGCCCCTGTGGGCCCGCGAGCTGGCCGCCTACCGGCTCGGGCTCGCCGGGGACCGGCGCGCCTTCGAATCCCTCGTCCTGCTCCTCAACCACCGGGACCCGCCCCGCTGCGCGGCCGCCGCCGAGGCCCTGGCCGTCCTGGACGACCCGCGCACCGCCCGCGCGGCCGCGGCCCTCGCCACCAACGGCCTGCGCACCGCCTACGCCCTCCAGCCCGTCCGGCTGCTCACCGCCCTGCGCGCCCCGGAGTCCGTACCGGCCCTGATCGCCACCCTGTCGCGGCTGCTGTCCCCGAACGACCCCTACTGGCGGGTCGCGCTGGCCTGCGTCGAGGGCCTGGGCGCCCTCGCCGACCCCCGCGCACGCGAGGTCCTCACCCGCGCCCAGTCCCACCCCCGCCTCGCGGTGGCGGCGACGACCGCCCTGCGCGCCCTCGACGCCTGACGGGCCCGCAGGGCTCGACGGGCCCGCGGCGCCCGACAGGACCGGGCGGGCGAGCCGGCCCGCCGGATGCCGTCGGCGGTCCCGACCCGGCAGGGCCGTCCGGTCAGCCGCGGAAGCCGAGCAGACCGTGCAGGGCGGCGCCGCCCGCCGAGGAGGGCACGGCCCGGGTCGCCGCCGTCGGCTGCGGGGCCAGCTGCGCGGGACAGGTGGCGTCCGCCGCCTGCCCGGTCCGCAGATAGGCCGCGACCTTCTCGTCCAGGCACTTGTTCCCGCTGAGGGCGATGCCGTGGTTGCCGCCGCCCTCCTCGACCACCAGGGCCGAGCCCGACAGCTTCTCCCGCATGCTGACCGCCCCGTCGAAGGGGGTCGCCGCGTCGTCGGTCGCCTGCAGGAGCAGGGCCGGCGGCAGATCCGCGTTGGTCACGTCGGGGGCCTGCAGCGGCTCGGTCGGCCAGAACGCGCACGGGGCGTTGTACCAGGCGTTGTTCCAGGTCATGAACGGCGCCTTGGTGTGCGTGCGCCACATGTCCGCGCGCCACTCGTTCCAGTCCCGGGGCCAGGCCGAGTCCCGGCACTGGACCGCGGTGTAGACGCTGTAGCTGTTGCCCGCGGAGGGCTCCACCGCGCCGAACCGCTCGTACGCCGCCACCAGTGGCTTGCTGTCCTTCTTCACCGCGTACGCCGCGAAGGCGTCGGCGAGGTTGGGCCAGTAGCCGTCGTAGTAGCCGCCCGGCATATAGGTGTCCTCCAGCTCCGACGGGCCCACCTTGCCGCCGGCCGGGGTCCCGCGCAGCGACTGGCGCATGGCATACCAGCGCGCCTCGACCGCCGCCGGGTCGGTGCCGAGCCGGTAGGTGGCGTCGTGCCGGGCGACCCACGCCAGGAAGGCCTTGTGGCGGGCGTCGAAGGCGAGGTCCTGGGAGAGGTTGTCCTCGTACCAGACCCCGTTCGGATCGACGACGGAGTCCAGGACGAGCCGGTGCACCCGGCCCGGGTGGAGCTTGGCGTACACCGCGCCCAGGTAGGTCCCGTAGGAGTAGCCGAAGTAGCTGATGCGCTGCGCGCCGAGGGCGGTGCGCAGCACCTCGATGTCCCGGGCGGCCGAGACCGTGCCGATGTGCGGCAGCACGTCCGCGTGCCGGGCGCCGCAGGACTCGGCGAAGGCCCGGACGCGGTCGAGGTTGGCCCGCTCGGTCGCCGCGTCCTGCGGTACGGAGTCGGGGCGGACGGGGCTGAAGTGCCCGGCACCGCAGTCGAGGGCGGGCTCGCTCTTGCCGACGCCCCGGGGGTCGAACCCGATCACGTCGTACTGCGCCGCCACGTCCTTGGGCAGGGCGGAGGCGACGAACCCGGCGAGCGCGCGCCCGCTGCCGCCGGGACCGCCGGGGTTGACCAGCAGGGGGCCCTGGGAGGTCTTGGCGGTGTGGGGGACCCGGGTCAGGGCGAGGGTGATCGTCCGGCCGGCGGGCCGGTCGTGGTCGAGAGGCACCGCGAGGGACGCGCACTGGAGCGTCGGGTAGCGGGGGGTCGCGCAGCCGGTCCAGCGCAGTGCGGCCTGCGCGGCCCGCTCCGCCGGGGCGGACGCGGCAGGGGCGGCCGTCACCGGACTCGCGAGGGCGGCGGCGACGGTGGAGGTCGCCAGCAGGACGGCGGCGCGCTTCTTCAAGGGGTGGAGCATGGGGCCTCCCAGCCGAGTGTTCTGGGCGGAATCGTCCCGGAAACCACGCCTGGAAGACGGGATTGGAAGGGCCATTGGCCCGATGTGATGACCGTTCAGTCAGTGACGGACGTCAGAGGAGGGTGAGCTGGGTCGCTCCGGCGGACGCGGGCCCGTCCGGGTGTTCGGGCCCGGCGGCCTTGCGGGCCGTGCCCCGCCGGGCCGGGCCGATGCCGAATTCGGCCGCGAGTTCGTGGACTTGGCGGGTGATCATCCGCTGGTACCAGGTGGGCGCGTACGAGCCGCCCGCGTACATCCGCTCGTACCGCTCGACGAGGTGCGGGTGGTGCTCGCCCAGCCAGGCGGTGAACCACTCGCGGGCCCCGGGCCGCAGATGGAGTACCAGGGGTGTCACGGAGGTGGCGCCGGACTCGGCGACCGCCCGCACGGTGGCCCGCAGCTGGGCGGGGGAGTCGCCGAGGAAGGGGATCACCGGGGCCATCAGCACCCCGCACTCGATCCCGGCGCCGGCCAGCGTCCGGACGGCGTTCAGCCGGGCGGTGGGGGAGGGCGTACCGGGCTCCACGGTCCGCCACAGGGCGGTGTCGGTGAAGCCGACGGAGACGGAGATGCCGACCTCGGTGACCTTGGCCGCCTCGCGCAGGAGCGGCAGGTCGCGCAGGATCAGCGTGCCCTTGGTGAGGATCGAGAAGGGGTTGGCGCGGTCGCGCAGGGCCTCGATGATCCCGGGCATCAGCCGGTAGCGGCCCTCGGCGCGCTGGTAGCAGTCCACGTTGGTGCCCATCGCGATGTGCGCGCCGGTCCAGCGGGGCGCGGCGAGCTCGCGGCGCAGCAGTTCGGGGGCGTTGGTCTTGACGACGATCTGTGAGTCGAAGCCGAGGCCGGTGTCGAGGTCGAGATAGCTGTGCGTCTTGCGCGCGAAGCAGTACACACATGCGTGACTGCAGCCCCGGTAGGGGTTGACGGTCCATTCGAACGGCATGCGCGAGGCGCCGGGCACCCGGTTGACGATCGACCGGGCCCGCACCTCGTGGAAGGTGATCCCCCGGAACTCGGGGGTGTCGATCGTGCGGGTCACGACGGCTCCGGCCCCGAAGAGCGCGGCCGGCCCGGCGGGGCCCTCGGTCAGGTTCTCCCAGCGCATGGTGCGCCTCCCTTGCTGGCTCTGCCGAGAGAATAGAACAAACGTTCCCATGATCGTGCGGGTCCGGGACTCGGGGGCGGGCGGCCGGCCCGGATTTGGGCCACCGCTCCGGAGGTGGTTGGCTTCGCCATGACGAGCGGACACACGGACACAACTGCTGGAGGAACAGGCATGGCGCAGGTCGAGGCCACCACGGAGCGCATCATCGAGGCCGACGCGGAGACGGTCTTCGACACGCTGGCCGACTACAGCGGAAGCCGGGGCAAGCTGCTGCCCGAGCACTTCAGCGAGTACGAGGTGCGCGAGGGCGGCGACGGCGAGGGCACCCTGGTGCACTGGAAGCTCCAGGCCACCAGCAAGCGCGTGCGCGACTGCCTGCTCGAGGTCACCGAGCCCACCGACGGGCAGCTCGTGGAGAAGGACCGCAACTCCTCGATGGTCACCACCTGGGTCGTCACCCCGGCCGGCGAGGGCAGGTCCAAGGCCGTCGTCACCACCGTGTGGAACGGCGCCAGCGGCATCGGCGGCTTCTTCGAGCGCACCTTCGCGCCCAAGGGCCTCGGCCGCATCTACGACACCCTGCTGGACAACCTCGCCGCGGAGGTCGAAGGCAAGGCCTGAGCAAGGCCGTTGCCCGGGCCCGGGCGGGCCCGGGCGGGCCCGGGCGGGTCCGGGTGAGCTCCGGACGGGGTCGGGCCAGGGCCCCGGCGGGGTCCGGCCCTCTCACCGGTTCGGGTGGACTTTCCGCCCCTGCGCTCCGGTCGGCCGCTCCGGTCGGCCGCCCCGGTCGGCCAGGCCGCGCGCCCGCGCGCTGATCCGCCCCGGACGAGGGGACAGCCCTTAGGCTGGGCGCAGTGCGTGCCGCCCGCGTCGCGCGCAACCGCGCAACCGACCGCCCGGGGGCCCGATGAAGATCCTCATCTCCGCCGACATGGAAGGCGCCACCGGCGTCACCTGGCCCGCAGACGTGCTGCCCGGCACGCCCCAGTGGGAGCGCTGCCGCTCCCTGTTCACCTCCGACGTCAACGCGGCCGTACTCGGCTTCTACGACGGCGGTGCCGACCGGGTCGTCATCAACGAGGCCCACTGGACGATGCGCAACCTGCTGCTGGAGCGCCTCGACGCCCGGGCCGAGATGCTCACCGGCCGCCACAAGGCCCTCTCCATGGTCGAGGGCGTGCAGCGCGGCGACGTCGACGGCATCGCCTTCGTCGGCTACCACACGGGCGCCGGCTCCGAAGGCGTGCTCGCCCACACCTACCTGGCCAACTCCATCACCGGGGTCTGGCTCAACGGGACCCGCGCGAGCGAGGGGCTGCTCAACGCCCAGGTCGTCGCCGAGTACGGCGTCCCGGTCGTTCTGGTCACCGGCGACGACCTGACCTGCGTGGACGCCGCCAGCTACGCCCCGCAGGCGGTGACCGTCGCCGTCAAGGACCACGTCTCGCGCTACGCCGCCGTCTGCCGGACCCCGGCCCGCACCGCCGCCGACATCCGCGCCGCGGCCAAGGAGGCCACCGCGCTCGCCGTCCGCTACGAGCCCGCGCCCGGCGGCCCGTACACGGTGGAGCTGGAATTCGACGCCGAACACCTGGCCATGTCCGCCACGGTGGTCCCGGGGGTCCGGCGCAGCGGCGAGCGCAGGGTCGCCTACACCAGCGCGACGATGTACGAGGGGATCCGCAGCTTCAAGGCGGTCACGACGGTCGTCTCGGCGGCCGTGGAGGAGCAGTATGGCTGACATGCGCGCAACCGACAGCGGGGCTCCGGCCGAGGCCATGGAGGTGGTGGACACGGTGGCCCTCGACGAGGCCGTCGGGTTCACCTCGGACCTCATCAGGATCGACACCACCAACCGGGGCGGCGGTGACTGCCGGGAGCGGCCCGCCGCCGAGTACGTCGCCGAACGCCTCGCCGCCGCCGGCCTGGAACCGCTCCTGCTGGAGCGCACCCCGGGCCGCACCAATGTGGTCGCCCGGTTCGAGGGCACCGACCCCTCCGCCCCCGCCCTCCTCGTCCACGGCCACCTCGACGTGGTCCCCGCCGAGGCCGCGGACTGGAGTGCGGACCCCTTCTCCGGCGAGGTCCGCGACGGTGTCGTCTGGGGGCGCGGCGCCGTCGACATGAAGAACATGGACGCGATGGTGCTGGCCGTCGTACGGGCCTGGGCGCGCGCGGGGGTCCGCCCGCGCCGGGACGTGGTGATCGCCTACACCGCCGACGAGGAGGACAGCGCCGTCGACGGCTCCGGTTTCCTCGCCGACGGGCATCCCGGACTCTTCGAGGGGTGCACGGAGGGCCTGAGCGAATCCGGCGCCTTCACCGTCCACACCGGACCCGGCCGGTCCCTCTACCCCATCGCCGCCGGTGAACGCGGCACCGCCTGGCTCAAGCTGACCGCCCGCGGCACCACAGGTCACGGCTCCAAGCCGAACCGGGCCAACGCCGTCAGCCGGCTGGCCGCCGCGGTCGCGCGGATCGGCGCGTACGAGTGGCCGGTCCGGCTCACCGCCACCGTCGCTGCCTGCATCACCGAACTCGCCGCCTTCCAGGGCCTGTCCGTCGACCCGCGCCGCCGCGGCTTCGACCTCGACGCGGTCCTCGGCAAGCTCGGCCCGGCCGCCGCCCTCGTCGAGGCCACCGTCCGCAACAGCGCCAGCCCGACGATGCTCAGCGCCGGCTACAAGCTGAACGTGATCCCCGGCGAGGCCACCGCCTACGTCGACGGCCGTATGCTGCCCGGCGGCGAGGCCGAGTTCATCGCCACCCTCGACGAGCTCACCGGCCCCGACGTCACATGGGAGTTCCACCACCGGGAGGTCGCCCTCGAAGCACCCGTGGACGGGCGGACGTTCGCCGTCCTGCGCGAGTGTGTCGAGCGGTTCGACCCGGACGGACACGTGGTGCCCTTCTGCATGGCGGGCGGCACCGACGCCAAGCAGTTCTCCCGGCTCGGCATCACCGGCTACGGTTTCTCCCCGCTGAAACTGCCGCCCGGCTTCGACTACTGGTCCCTTTTCCACGGCGTGGACGAGCGGGTCCCCGTCGAAGCCCTCCACTTCGGCGTCCGCGTCCTCGACCGCGCGCTGCGGACCCTGTGAGCGGGGCCCGGTGATGTCCGCCGCGCAGACCCTGCCGTACGGGAGCTGGCCCTCGCCCATCGACGCCGGGCTCGCGGCCTCCCGCGACGGCCGGCCCGAGTACATCGGCACGGTGGGCCCCGAGGTGTGGTGGACCGAGCCCCGGCCGCGGGAGGCGGGCCGCCGCACGCTCGTGCGCCGCCGCCTCGCCGGGTCCGGTACCGGGAGCGAGGTCAGCGAGCTGCCCGCGCCGTGGAACGTGCGCAGCCGGGTCACCGAGTACGGCGGCCTGCCCTGGGCAGGGGCCGAGCGGGCGGCGGGCGGACCCCTGCTGGTCTTCGTCCACTTCGCCGACCAGCGGCTGTACGCGTACGAGCCGGACGCGCCCGGCGCCCCGGACCCGCGGCCCCTCACCCCGGTGTCCGGCACCGGCGGCGGGCTGCGGTGGGCCGACCCGGTGCTGCGCGGGGACGAAGTGTGGTGCGTGCTGGAGGAGTTCACCGGGCCCGCGCCGACCGATGTGCGCCGGGTCCTGGCCGCCGTACCGCTGGACGGGTCGGCGGCCGGGGACCGTGCGGCCGTACGGGAGCTGACGGACGGCCGGCACCGCTTCACCACCGGACCGCGGCTCTCCCCGGACGGCCGGCGTGCGGCCTGGCTGGTGTGGGACCACCCGCGGATGCCCTGGGACGGCACCGAGCTGCAGCTGGCCGAGGTGACCGCGGCAGGGGAGCTGTCCGGGGCACGGACGGTCTTCGGCGGCCCCGACGAGTCGGTCGCCCAGGTGGACTGGACGGCCGACGGAACCCTCCTCGCGGTCAGCGACCGCGGCGGCTGGTGGAACCCGTACCGGGTGGACCCGGACACGGGGTGGGCCGTCAATCTGTGCCTGCGGGAGGAGGAGTTCGGGGGAGCGCTGTGGAAGCCCGGACTGCGCTGGCTCGCCCCGCTGCCCGACGGGCTCGTCGCCGTGCTGCACGGCCAGGGCTCTTCGGTGCTCGGCATCCTGGACCCGGAGAGCGGCGACCTGGTGGACGCGGCCGGCCCGTGGACGGCCTGGCAGCCGACGCTCGCCGTGCACGGCAGCCGGGTCTACGGGGTCGCCGCCAGCCCGCGCAGCGCCTACGAGGTGGTCGAGCTGGACACCGCCGGCGGACACGCCAGGGTCGTCGGCGCGCAGGGCGCGGACCCGGTGGACCCGGCCTACTACCCGGAGCCGCAGAGCCGCACCTTCCTCGGCCCGGACGACCGGCAGATCCACGCCCATGTCTACCCGCCGCACCATCCGGCCTGCCGGGCCCCCGCCGACGAACTGCCCCCGTACGTGGTGTGGGCGCACGGCGGGCCCACCGACCACGTGCCGCCCGTACTCGACCTGCACATCGCCTACTTCACCTCGCGCGGGATCGGTGTGGTCGAGGTGAACTACGGCGGCTCCACCGGCTACGGCCGCGCCTACCGGGAGCGGCTGCGCGAACAGTGGGGCGTGGTGGACGTGGAGGACTGCGCGGCGGTGGCCCGGGCGCTGGCCGCCGAAGGGACCGCCGACCCCTCCCGGCTCGCCATCCGCGGCGGCAGCGCGGGCGGCTGGACGGCGGCGGCGTCACTGGCCGCCACCGACCTGTACGCCTGCGCGGCGATCATCTACCCGGTGCTGGACCTGCGGGGCTTCGCCGAGGAGACCCACGATCTGGAGTCCCGCTACATCGACGGCCTGGCGGGGCCGCCGCAGACCCTTGCCGTCCTGTGCCGCGAACGCTCCCCGGTGGCCCGGGCCGACCGGATCACGGCGCCGTTCGTGCTGCTCCAGGGGCTGGAGGACCCGGTCTGCCCGCCGGCCCAGGCGGAACGGCTGCTGGCCGCGATGCGGGGCCGGCCGGTGCCGCACGCGTACCTGGCCTTCGAGGGCGAGGGGCACGGCTTCCGCCGCGCCGACACGATGGTGCGGGCGCTGGAGGCCGAACTGTCGCTGTACGCGCAGGTCTTCGGATGCGAACGCACCGATGTCCCGAGGCTCCCCCTGGAAACCTCTTCGTGAATCTCAGACCAGGACGAGCAGGCGCGTCCGCGCCTTGAGCTTCCTGCTCGCCGAACGGCTCTGCACGTAGACCTCCAATGCGGGATTGTGGCCCGCCTTCACCGAGACGGTTCCCTGGATTCCGGTACCGAAGAGCAGGCTGCGTGCCGCGTCGCCCGTGTAGGCGCGGCCGGTCTCCTTCTCGACCACGATGACCTCCTTGTCGGCCTGGACCTGGACCCGCGTTCCCAACTGGTAGTAGCAGGAACCGCGTTCGTAGGTCACCTCGGGATGGGCGTCGACGAAGGAGCGGATGTTCATGTCCGTATCGACCTGCAGCAGCCGGAATTTGTCGGCGGCGATCGGTTCCAGGTTCGCCCGTACGTCGTCGACGGAAAGGTCCTGGCCGACCGCGAACAGGTTCTTCGTGCCGCGCACGCCCTTCTCGCGGCCGCGCAGGAAACTGGTGGCGGCGGCGCGCACGGTGCCGATCGCCTCCTTGACGCCTTCCTGGGAGTCGGCGTCCCAGATGGCGATGTTCCCCGCCGGGAAGCCGTAGTTCTGGGCGGTCCGCTTCGCCAGGGAGTTCGGTACGAGGATCGCGGAGGTCCAGTGGTCCGGCAGCCCGCCCATCCTGGCCGTGATCCGGTCGAGCCAGGGGCCGAGGATGCTCATGTCGCCGTCGTGCCGCCGGTCGCCGCCGGAGGCGTTCTCCTCGCCGTCCGTCACCACGATCTGGAGGAAACTGTGCTCGCCGTATTCCTCCCAGATGTGGCCGAGGTCGTCCAGGGATTTCAGGGAGGCCTCGATGAGCGCGGTGGCGCCGTTCTTCACGCCGTAGAGGCCCCGCATGGACGGCAGGTGCTTCACGTCCATGTCCCAGACCAGATTCTCCACCCGGTGGTCGAAGGAATAGAGACTGATCCGCGTCTCATGACCGAGGCTGTCCGACTCGGCCTTCAAACCCGCCACGAACTCGTCCACGACGCGGATGAGCTGGCTCTGGTGCGGACGCATGGAACCCGAACAGTCCACCACCAGCGCGACGTGGTTCACCTTGTGCTGGATCCTGTGTGCGGACATGACTGTGCTCCTTTTCCGAAGCTCCCCGAGTGATGTGTTCACACTATGGGGAGCCACTGACAACGGAGCTTGACGGACGATCAGCGGTGAAAGGGGTGCCTCGGCGCCGCGCCTCAGGCGGTGTGCAGCCAGACGCGCAGCGGGCCGATCGCGGTGAATCCGCTGCTCAGGGCGCTGTCCAGGTCCTCGCCGTGCTCGTATCCGACCACGGGCAGGCCCGGACGGCGGGCGGCGATCGCGGTCAGAGCGCCCGCCCAGGCCGTGTCGGTGCCGATCCCGTCCCGGGCGAACAGGTTGGAGACGCCGACCGCGCCGGCGCAGGTGTGCAGGGCGGCCCCGGCGACGATCCGGTCGTCGACGCGGCCGGCGAGGAATGCTGTGTCACCGCCGAGCAGGGAGGGCCGGAACAGGCCGGTGGCCTCCTCGCCGTCCCACGCGGCCTCCCAGGCCGCCAGCTCGGCGGCGTCGCGGACCTCGGACCACCGGGGCGCGGACGGGTCCGCCGCCGGGACCGGCGCCCCGGCCGGGCGGTGGATCCACTGGGCCTCGAAGAGCACCTCGAAGCCGTCCCCGGACAGGTCCAGGGCGGCGAAGCTGTCCTTCACCGAGCAGCCGGGGGAGCCGGTGTCGAGGGGCGGGAGCACGCTCGCCGGCCCGACGCCCGGGTCCAGGGTCACGGCATCGGGGTACAGGGGCGGTGTCCGTACCGTGCTCAGCCAGAGGTCCCCGCCGTCGTACCGCGGCGACAGGCCGTGCGCGCGGCAGACGGCGTCGCACCACCCGGCGTTGTTCAGCGCCGCCCGGCGGCGCAGCGCCGCACTCGTCTCGTCCGTGATCACAGCTTGATCGTGTCACACACCCCAGGGGGTGTGTTGCCGGCCGTGCCGGGCTCGCGGGTTCTGGCACCGCGCCTCGCCGCGTTGTCCTCGGTCGACGACGCTCCGCGTCGCCTCCCTCGTCCGCCTTGCGATCCACGGCACCAGAACCCGCTCCCTGATCCGGCCCGGCCGACAACACACCCCCTAGCCTGGGGCGATGACCCTTTACAGCTACGTCGGGGAGGGCGAGCGCGGCGGCCTGCGGTCCTACCGGATCGCCGACGGGCCCGAGTTCACCGCGCGCGTGCGCGAGAGCCGGGACCTCCACCGCCCCTGGCTGTTCCCGCCCGCCACCATCGAGGAGTACGAGGCCTACGCGGCCCGGCTGACCGAGGGCGACGCCCGCGCCGGGTTCCTCGTGTGCGAGCTCGGCACCGGAGCCCTGGCCGGTTTCGTCAACGTCAACAACATCGTGCGGGGCGCCTTCCGGTGCGGGGCCCTCGGCTACGGGGCCTTCGCGCACGCCGCGGGCCGGGGCCTCCTGCGCGAAGCCCTCGGCCTGGTCCTCGACCACGCCTTCGCCCCCACCCGCAGCGCGTGGGCGAGGCGCCCCACGGACCGCCGGCCGGCCACCGCCGGCCCGGCCGGCCACCGGGCCCGCACCCTGCCGCTCCCCGCACACACGGCGAACAATCGCCACCACCGCGGCGCCGGATCGCGCAGGATGAGGGGATGCGCACCCTGGTACTGCTCGATGCCCCGTCCAACCTCGGTCTGCGGCCGCCCGCGCCCGGGGCCGTCCCCGGTGTCTACAAGCTCGCGGGCGCCCTGCGCGAGCAGGGCCTGCTGAGCAGGCTCGGGGCGCGCGAGGGAGGCGTCGTGGTCCCGCCCCGCTACGACCGCGGGGACTGGGTGGAGGGCGACGGCGTCTTCAACGCCGACGCGCTCGCCGCCTACACCGTCACCCTCGCCGACCGGATCGAACGCCACCTGCGGGCGGGGGAGTTCCCCGTCGTCCTCGGCGGGGACTGCTCCATCCAGCTCGGCGCCTCCCTCGCCATGCGCCGGACCGGCCGCTACGGCCTCGCCGCCGTCGACGGCTCCGCCGACTTCCGCCACCCCGGCAACACCGCCGTCAACGGACCCGTCGGGGCCGCGGGCGGTGAGGAACTGGCCCTGGCCACCGGCCGCGGGCAGGCCTCGCTCAGCGATCTGGAGGGCCTCGCGCCGTACCTGCGCGACGAGGACGTCCGGCTGTTCGGGATGCGCGACGGGGACGCGGACCTGCGGGAGCTGGCGGAGGCCGGGATCTTCGCCGCCACCGTCGGCGAGATCCGCCGCCGGGGCGCCGCGACCGTGGCGCGGTCGGCGCTGGACGGCCTGCACCCGCCCGTCACCGACGGGTTCTGGGTCCATCTGGACGCCGACGTGCTCGACCCGGAGGTGATGCCGGCCGTGGACAGCCCCGACCCCGGGGGCCTGCTGCCGCAGGAGGTCGCCGACCTGCTGGCCGTCCTGGTGGGGTCACCGCGGTGCGTCGGGCTGAACGTCACCATCTACGATCCGGACCTCGACCCGGACGGCCGTGCGGGTGCGCTGCTCGCGGACCTGGTGGCGGGTGCCTTTGCGTCATCCTGACCGGTGGTGATCCGCGGAACCCCTGTGCACCGGCCGCCGTGGCGTGTTCCATTTCCTCATGGCCACCACCGTCCGACGCGCCGTACTGACCCTCCCCGCAGCCCCGTTGGGCTCCGACAACCCGCTGCCCGCCCTGCGCGCGCCCGAGGGCGTGCACGTCCTGGACGAGCGTTCCCTCGACGGCCTGCCGCGCGACATGGTCCGGCAGATCGGGTACGAGCCGCTGCGCTCGCTGCTGCCCGTCCGCATCCGTGACGGGTACGGGCGGGAGCGCGCGGAGCGGGAGTTCGAGGCCGTCGTCATGGAGAACGAGCACCTGCGGGTCACCGTGCTGCCGGGCCTGGGCGGGCGGATCCACTCGCTGGTCCACCTGCCGACCGGGCGCGAACTGCTCTACCGCAACCCGGTGTTCCAGCCCGCCAACTTCGCGTTGAACGGCGCCTGGTTCTCCGGCGGCATCGAATGGAACACCGGCGCGACCGGCCACACCACCCTCTCCTGCGCCCCGCTGCACGCCGCGCCGGCCCCGGCTCCGGACGGCGGCGTGATGGTCCGGCTGTGGGAGTGGGAGCGGCTGCGCGACCTGCCGTTCCAGGTGGACCTGTGGCTGCCGGAGGACTCGGCGTTCCTGTACGTCGGCGTCCGCGTGCGCAACCCGCACGAGCGGCCCGCGCCCGTGTACTGGTGGTCCAGCATCGCCGTCCCCGAGGACACCGGCAGCCGTGTCCTGGCCCCCGCCGACGAGGCCTGGCACTTCGGCTACGAGCGCTCGCTGCGCCGCGTCCCCGTGCCGGAGTGGGAGGCCGCGGACCGTACGTACCCGCTGCGCAGCCAGTATCCGGCCGACTTCTTCTACGAGGTCCGGGACGGGGACCGGCCCTGGATCGCCTCCCTGGACGCCGCCGGGGAGGGCCTCGTGCAGACCTCCACGGCACGGCTGCGGGGGCGCAAGCTGTTCGTATGGGGCGCGGGCGGTGGCGGGCGGCGCTGGCAGGAATGGCTGACCGAGCCGGGCACAGGCGGCTACGCCGAGATCCAGGCCGGGCTGGCCCGGACCCAGCTGGAACACGTCCGGCTGGAGGGCGGGGCCGAGTTCAGCTGGCTGGAGGCGTACGGGCCGCTGGCGGCCGAGCCGTCGGCGGTGCACGGCGCGGACTGGGCGGCGGCCCGCGGCGCCGCCCAGGACGCACTGGACGCCGTACTGCCCCGGGAGCGGGTGGACGCGGCGTACGAGGCGTGGCGCGGCTGCGCCGACACCGAACCGGGGGAGCGGCTGGCGGCCGGCTCGGGCTGGGGAGCGCTGGAGGTGCTGTGCGCGGGGCACCGGCTGCCGGGTACGCCCTTCGAGGAGTCCACGCTGGGCGAGGAGCAGGAGCCGTGGCTGGAACTGTGGCGCACGGGCGTCCTGCCCGCGCCGCGCCGGGCAGTGCCGCCGGGCCCGAGTCTGGTCGCCGCGCACTGGCGGGACATGCTGGAGACGGCCCCCGCGGACCCGCTGACGGAGTACCACCTGGGAGTGGCCCAGTGGCACGCGGGGGACACCGCCCAGGCGGTGCGGAGCTGGGAGCGCGGGCTGGCGCTCGCCCCCTCGCAGTGGCCGCTGCTGCGCTGTCTGGCGGTGGCGGACGCGCTGGCGGGCGACGCGGCGCGGGCCGCCGACGGCTTCGCGGCGGCCTTCGAGGACCTGGCCGCGGAGAGCCGCGGGGACGGTCCGTGGACGGCGGCGGAGTCGGCGCTGGGCCGGGAAGCGATGGCCGCGCTCCTGGCGGCGGGCCGGCTGCCGCAGGCCCGCGCCCTCTGGGACCGGCTCCGGCCGGCCCTGCGCGAGCAGGGCCGCTTCCGGTTGCTGGCGGCCCGGCTGCTCGCGGCGGAGGGCCATGTGCGGGCGGCCCGCCGGCTCTTCGAGGACGGCTTCGAACTCCCCGACCTGCGGGAGGGCGAGGAAACCCTGTCCGACCTGTGGTCCGCCCTCACCGACTGCCCCCTGCCGCCCTCCTACGACTTCCGCATGCGGCCGGCCACCTCCTGATCCCTGGGGAGGCGCCGGCGGGGAGGCGCTCGCGGGTCAGGCGCGGCAGAGGATTTCGGCGTTCAGGACCGTGAACCAGGCGTCCGGGGAGGCGTTCCAGGTGTGCCAGGCCGCGGCGGCGGCCGTCAGGTCGTCGGGCGTGGCGTGGCCGCCGCGGACGGCGACGTCGGCGTAGGCGGAGGCCGTGGTCCGGTCGGCCCACAGGGCGGACCACCACGCCGTCTCCTCCGGGGTGGCGAAGCACCAGGCCGTGGCCGAGGAGGTCACATCGGTGAAACCGGCCTGCCGGGCCCAGGCCCGCAGGTGGCGGCCCGCGTCCGGCTCGCCGCCGTTGGCTCGGGCCACCCGCCGGTACAGGTCCAGCCACCCGTCCAGGCCCGGCGTCGCCGGATACCACGTCATCGCCGCGTAGTCCGCGTCGCGCGCGGCGACGACCCCGCCCGGCCGGCACACCCGCCGCATCTCGCGCAGCGCCCGTACCGGATCCCCGACGTGCTGCAGCACCTGGTGGGCGTGGACCACGTCGAAGGAGTCGTCCGGGAAGTCCAGCGCGTGCACGTCCGCGACGGCGAAGGACACGGCGCCGTCCAGGCCGCGTTCCGCCACGTGGGCCCGGGCCTGCGCCAGGACGCCCTCGGCGGCGTCGACGGCGGTGACCCGGCCGCCCGGTGCGACCAGCTCCGCCAGGTCCGCCGTGATGGTGCCCGGGCCGCAGCCGACGTCCAGCACCGCCAGCCCGGGGCGGAGTTCGCCGATCAGGTACGCGGCGGAGTTCTCGGCCGTGCGCCAGCGGTGCGAGCGCAGCACCGACTCGTGGTGGCCGTGCGTGTAGACGGCGGTCTCCCTGGCGGCGTTCATGTCGTTCGTGGCGACCATGGCGGTACCTGCCCCTCGTCGTCGAAACGTTGCCACCACCGTAAAGGATCAGTTCGGCATCTGAGATATGCGTATTGACATGTGGACATCCCCCGTGCCTGCCAGAGAGGCCGGCCGGGTCGGTGGCACGGTCGGCCGGGTGCGAGGAGAGTGGCTCCAGGGGGAGGTCGCCCGGAAGTCGCCCCTGGTGGAGGACGGTGGGAGTCATGTCCGACGCGCTGCTCGAACGGCATGCCGAGGCGC
This sequence comes from Streptomyces yangpuensis, assembly GCF_001005295.1. Classification (GTDB taxonomy): domain Bacteria; phylum Actinomycetota; class Actinomycetes; order Streptomycetales; family Streptomycetaceae; genus Streptomyces; species Streptomyces yangpuensis. The sequence continues at coordinate 271,015 of NZ_LBMK01000007.1, forward strand.
TGCGGCTCTTCGGTGAGCGGGTGCGCGACATCAAGGACGACCAGTGGGGCGCGCCCACCCCGTGCACGGAGTGGACCGTGCGGGACCTGGTCAACCACGTCACCGGGGAGCAGCTGTGGATCCCGCCCCTGATCACCGAGGGCCGCACCGTCGAGGAGCTCGGCGACGCCTTCTCCGGGGACGTGCTGGGCGACGACCCGGTCGCGGCGTGGGACAGGGCCTCGGGCGCCGCGCACGCCGCCTTCGCCGCGTCCGGCGCGCTGGAGCGGACCGTGCAGCTCTCCTACGGGCCCGCGCGCGGCTCCGCGTACTGCTCGGAGCTGACCGCCGACTGCGTCGTGCACACCTGGGACCTCTGCCGCGGCATCGGGGTCGACGACCGGCTGCCCGGCACCCTCGTCGAGTTCTCGATCAAGGAGGTCATGCCGTACGCCGACGCGCTGGCTGCGAGCGGCATGTACGCCGAGCCGGTCGAGGTCCCTGCGGGCGCGGACGCACAGACCCGGCTGCTCGCGATGGTCGGGCGCAAGGGCTGGGACGGGGAGACCGGATGACCGGCAGTCGGCAGTCGATAACGGGCATGCGTGGCCAAACAATCGTATAAAGGTCAGGGTCGGCGGAGTGCGGCGCGACGGACGCGGAAGGCGGGCAGCGGTGGCGGGGATGCAGCGCACGACGGCGGAGGGCCGCGGCCCCGTCCGCTACGGACCGCCCGCGCCGCAGCCGGGCCTGCCCGTGCTCTCCGAGCTGGTCTCCGTCCTCGGCGCGGCCGCCGGACGCTCCTCCCCCCAGTCCCCCGGCGGCGGCGCCTCCCTGCGTGAGGCCGCCTGCCGGCACTGGAGCCGGCGCGGGCTGGCCACCTCCCCCGAGCACGTGGCGGCCGGCCCCGGCGCCCCGGCGCTGCTCCTGGCCCTCCTCGGGGCCCACGGGGGCGACGTGATGCTGCCCCGGCCCTGCCCCGCCTGGTGGACCCCGCAGGTCAGGCTGCTCGGGCGGCGCGCCTACCACGTGCCCACCCCGGCCGAGTGCGGCGGCGTACCGGACCCCTACGCCCTGCTGGAGACCGTACGGCGGGTACGCGCCGAGGGCGGCGACCCGCGGGTGCTGCTGCTGTCGGTGGCCGACGACCCGACCGCGACCGTGCCCCCGCCGGAGCTGCTGCGCGAGGCGTGCGAGGCCGCCCAGAGCACCGGGCTGTTCGTCGTCAGCGACGAGAGCTGGCGCGACACCGTCCACCGGCCCCACGACGACCTCGTCCTGAGCCCCGCCGAGATGCTGCCCGAACGGACGGCGGTCCTCGTCGACCTCTCCGGCGCGCTGCTGCCCGCCGGCTGGCCCGCCGCCGTGGTCCGGTTCCCCGACACCCCGGACGGGGCCCGGCTGCGCGCCCACACGCTCGACGTCCTGACCGCCACCGGGGCGATGGTCGCCGGGCCCGTCGCCGGGGCGGCTGCGCACGCCCTCGACGAACCCGACGCCGTCGCCGCGCGCGCCCGCGCGGCCGCCCGCCTGCACGGCCTGGTGGCCGCCGCCGCACACCGCGAGATCCGCGCGGCCGGCGCCCTGGCCCGGCCCCCGCAGGCCGGGCGGCACCTCTACGCCGACCTGGGCCCGCTGCGGTCCGGGCTCGCCCGGCACGGGGTCGGCGACGCCATGGAACTGGAGGACTGGCTCGGCGTCCGGCTCGGCACGCCCACCCCGGGCGGACAGCGGTTCGCGGACGAACTGGGCGCACTGCGAGTCCGGTTGTCCACCGGGCCGCTGCTCGGCGCCACCCCCGAGGAACGGCTGGCCGCGCTCACCGCCCGCGATCCCCTCGAACTGCCGCACGTGCGGAGCGCCCTGGACCTCCTCGGATCGGTCCTCGCCGGGCTGGCCTGACCTCGCGGCCTGCTGCTTGTCTCCCGGGCCGGCCCTTCCGCTCCTTCCGCTCCTCCCGGACGGACCGTACCGGGCCCGTCCGGCCCCCGCGACCCAGGTGAACGGAGACTTCTCGATGAGGGACCGGACGGACTCAGCCCCCGCCGCCCCGGCCGCCCCCGCCGCGGAGGCCGTCCGCCCGGCCGTCACCCGGGCGGCGCCGCACCCGTCCGCCCTGCGGCCGCTCGGCGCGCACCGCCGCTGGCCCCGCTCGTTCGCCGACCGGCTGACCACCCCACTCCCCGGCGTCCGGGCCTTCGCCCGGCTCGCCCGCGAGGGCGCCTTCCGGCCCGGACCCGAAGGGCTGCGGGGCATCCCCGACCTGCCGTACGCGCCGGGGCCGCTGCCCGTGACCGCTGCCGGCGAGGTGTCCGTCACCTGGGCCGGGCATGCCAGCTGGGTCCTGCGGACCGGCGGGCTGACCGTGCTCACCGACCCGGTCTGGTCCCGCCGGATCCTCGGCACCCCGGCCCGGATGACGCCTGTGGGGGTGCGCTGGGAGGACCTGCCGCCGGTGGACGCGGTCGTGATCAGCCACAACCACTACGACCACCTCGACGCCCCCACCCTCAGGCGGCTGCCCCGGGACACCGCTCTCTTCGTCCCGGCGGGCCTCGCGGGCTGGTTCCGCCGCCGCGGCTTCACCACGGTCACCGACCTCGACTGGTGGGAGGCGGCCGAACTGGGCGGCGTACGCTTCGAGTTCGTCCCCGCCCACCACTGGTCGAAGCGGTCCCTGACCGACACCTGCCGGTCCCTGTGGGGCGGCTGGATCCTCACCGACACCCTGAGCCCGGTCCCGAGGAAGGTGTACTTCGCGGGGGACACGGGCTACGGCCGGTGGTTCCGTGAGATCGGCCGCCGCCACCCCGGGATCGACCTCGCGCTCCTGCCCGTCGGCGCCTACGCCCCGCGCTGGTGGCTGGGCGACGTCCACGCCGACCCGGAGGAAGCCGTCCAGGCCTGCCTCGACCTCGGAGCCCGGCGGATGGCCCCCATGCACTGGGCCGCCTTCGTGCTCTCCGCCGAACCGGTCATGGAGCCCCTGCACCGCACCCTGGCCGCCTGGTCGCGGGCGGCGCTGCCCCGCGAAGACCTCTGGGACCTCCCGGTCGGAGCCTCGCGCACCCTGCCCGCGCCCGCCCCGGCCCCGGGCCCGGCCCCGGACCCTGCCGGGGCGCTCACCCCGGACGAGCGGGGAACGGTCTAGGTACGCCGCAGGCGGCGCCAGATCGCCGGGGCCGCGCTGATCAGCAGGGTCAGGGCGACCGCCACGGCCACGCCCTTCCACGGCTCCGAGAAGAGCGAGCCGCCCAGGATGCCGATCAGCCCGTACGTGGCCGCCCAGGCCAGGCACGCGGGACCGTCGCCGCGGGCGAACCGGCGCAGCGGCAGCTCCGCCAGCAGGCAGGCCAGCATCACCGGGATCCGGCCCGCCGGGACCAGCCGGGAGAGCACCAGCACCATGACCCCGTGTTCGTCCAGCTTGGTCTGCGCCTGCTCCAGCCGCTCGGGCGTGGCCCGGGCGCGCAGCCCCTCCAGCCGGCGCGAGCCGTTGCGCGACCGCACCCCGCGCTGACCGAGCCAGTACAGCGCCAGGTCCCCGGTGAAGGCCGCCAGCGCCGACACGGCGACCACGAGCGACACCCCGTACGGCGGCGACTGGTGATGGAAGGCCACCACCGCCGCCGAACTCACCAGCGCCCCCGTGGGAATCACCGGGACCAGCGCACCCACGGCCACCAGCACGAACAACGCCGGGTAGCCCACCGCCCGCTGGGTGGTCTCCGGCGGCACCTGACCGGCCCCCGCCGCTGCCGCCGCCACGGCCACCGCGGTGAGGTCGCGCAGCGTCACGGCAGCCGCACCCGCTCACCGTGCCCCGGTACCCGCACGGTCACCTTCGGCGCCTGCTGCCGCGCATGGCGCTCGAACTCCTCGCCCGGCGCGTGGAACTCGTGCGGCCGCACCGCGTCCAGTCCCACCGGCCAGTACGTCCCGTAGTGGACCGGCACCGCAGCCGCCGGCGCCAGCCGCGCCACCGCCCGCGCCGCCCGCGCGGCGTCCAGGTGCCCGGGCCCCAGGTACGGACCCCAGCCGCCCACCGGCAGCAGCGCCACGTCCACCGGCCCCACCTCCTCGGCCATCGTGTCGAACAGCCCGGTGTCCCCCGCGAAGTACGTCCGCGCGGCGCCCAGGACCACATAGCCGAGCGCCGGCGCCAGGTGCGGTCCGAACGGCAGCCGCCGCCCGTCGTGCCGGGCGCTGACCGCCCGGACCCGTACCCCGTCCGCCACGCGGACCTCCTCGCCCAGCGCGGTCTCCGTCACCACCAGCCCGCGCAGCCCGGCCAGCCGGGCCAGACCCGGCACCGCCCGCCGCGCCCCGCGCGGCACCACGAGCCGGGTCCCGGGCGCGAGCCGCCCCAGCGACGGCAGGTGCAGATGGTCCGCGTGCAGGTGGGACACCAGCACCACGTCGGCCACCGCCGCCTCGGGCGGTGGGAGCGCCCCGCGGCGCCGCCGCAGGTGCGCGAGCCGCCGCGCGAACAACGGGTCCGTCAGCAGCCGCACCCCGGAATCCTCGACGGTGCACGTCGCATGGCCCCACCAGGTGATGTCCACCGGCACCAGGCACTCCCTCCCTCGCCGTACCGCCAGCCTCGGGGTGTCCTACCCATCATGCCGGGCCGACGGCTTCCGCCACCGCGCGGGAACCAGAACCGGGCAGCCCCTCCTCTCGGGCGGCGGATCGGAGTAGGGTCCGGCGGCATGGAAGAGTTGCGCGTGGCCGCGATCGCCAGCCTGGCCCCGCTCGAAGACCTGGACGCCGACCCCTTCGCCGTGGACACCCGCGGCCAGCAGGCCGTGTGCGCGCGCTGGGCCGCCGACCGCGGCTTTGTCGTGACCAAGCAGCTGCTGGTCTACGGGATGCGCGCGGACCATTGCGGGTTCTGGTCCGAGATATCCACCGGGCGGGTCGACCTGTTCGTCGCCGCCAACCACCGGGTGCTGGCCCGGGCGCTGCACTGCGTCGAGGAGTTCACCGCCGAGTGCGAGCGGCGCGGTGTACGCCTGGAGACCGCCGGGGGTGAAGAGCCCCGGTACACCTCCGCGATGAAGGCCGAGGTCCACCGGCGGCTGTCCATGCCGACCGCCGGCTACGACGGCACCTGACGGCGGGCCGCCACGCCCCCGGCGCGCCCCCGGCCCCGCCCCGCACCCCTCGGCCCCACTCCTGCCCGCCCCGTAGGCCGTCGCCCGGCCGGGCCGCCCGTGCTGTGCGAGCCTGGAGGCGGGAGACGACCCAGGGGGTGGCACGGTGCGGCGACGACGGTGGCGGAGCACGGGTAACACCCTGGTGCGGGTGGTCCTCGTCTGGGCGGTGTCCACCCTCACGATGCTCGCCCTGGCCGGGATCCTCCCGGACTTCCGGCTGCAGTCCGACGACGGCGACAGCATCACCCGGATCGGCCTGACGGCGGCCTGGGGTGCCGGAGCCTTCGCCGTGCTGAGCGCCGTGGTCTGGCCGGTGCTCGTACGGGCCTTGCTGCTCGTGCCCGCCCTCGTGCTCGGGCTGCTCGTCTTCTTCCTGAACGGCTCGCTCCTGCTGCTCGCGCTCCGGCTGATCCCCGACGGGCGGGGCGAGGCCGCCCCCGAGACCGCGGTCGTGGTGGCCGCCGTGATGTCCGCGGTGGCCTCCGCGACCTCCACCGCCCTCGCGGTGCGCGACGACGAGGCCTACCGGCGCAGGCTCTACCGGCTGGCCGACCGCCGCCGACGGCGACGGCAGGGCCGCGGGGCGGCGGACCGGACCGGGGCGGCCGCGCCCGGGCTGGTGGTCATCCAGCTCGACGGGGTCGGCTACGAGGTGCTGCGCGATGCCTGCGACAGCGCGCTGATGCCCACCGTCGCCGGCTGGCTGGAGGGCGGCCACCGCGTCACCTCCTGGCGTACGGACTGGTCGAGCCAGACCGGCGCCAGCCAGCTCGGCATCCTGCACGGCTCCGCCTTCGACGTGCCCGCCTTCCGCTGGTACGAGAAGGACACCGGCGAGGTGATGGTCTGCAACCGGCCGACCAGCGCCGCGGAACTCCAGCGGCGGGCCGTCGCGCGCACCGGTGACGGCGGGCTGCTCACGCTCGACGGCGCCAGCCGGGGCAACCTCTTCAGCGGCGGCGCGGACCAGCTGGCGCTCGTGCTGTCGGTCTCGGCGCGGCGCGGCCGGGCCAATCGGTCCCGCGCCGGCTACTTCGCCTACTTCTCCGACCCGGCCAACGCCGTCCGCACGGCCCTGTCCTTCGTCGCCGACACGGTCCGCGAGATCGTCCAGTCGCTGCGGGCGCGGATCCGCGGGGACCGGCCCCGGGTCTCGCGCGGCGGGCTGTATCCGCTGATCCGGGCCTTCGCGACCGTCGTCGAACGGGACGTGGTCGTGGCGGCCGTGATCGGCGACATGCTCGCGGGACGCACCGTCGTCTATGCCGACCTCGTCGCCTACGACGAGGTCGCGCACCACTCGGGGCCGCGCGGCCGGGACACCGACCAGGTGCTGGAACGCCTCGACCGCAGCCTCGCGCTGATCGCCCGGGTCGCCGAGCACGCACCCCGCCCGTACCGGATCGTGCTGCTCTCCGACCACGGGCAGAGCCCGGGGGAGACCTTCCTGGCCCGGTACGGGCTGACCCTCAAGGACCTGGTGCGGGCGGGCTGCGGACTGCCCGTGTCCCGCAGGGCGGGTGGTACCCGCAGCGGGGCCGAGGCCCGCGCGGCGGTGCTCGCGGCCCTGCACCGGCCGGTGGAGGAGGACGAGGAGGCGCTGCCGGGGCCGGGTTCCGACCCGGTGGTGCTGGCCTCCGGCAACCTCGCGCTGATCTCCTTCCCGGACATGCCCGGCCGGGCCTCCCGGGCCCGCATCGAGCGTGCGCACCCCGCGCTGCTGGCGACCCTGGCGAACCATCCGGGTGTGGGCTTCCTGCTGGTGGACGGGGTGGTGCTGGGCCCGGGCGGCGCCGAGGCCCGGCTGGACGTGCCGGGTGAGGCGGAGGAACTGCTCGCGGCCTTCGGCCCGGGCGCGGCCGCGGCCGTCCGCCGGACCGACTCCTTCCCGCACGTGGCCGACATCATGGTCAACTCGGCGTACGACCCGGACACGGGCGCGGTGCACGCCTTCGAGGAGCAGATCGGCTCGCACGGCGGCCTGGGCGGAGAGCAGTCCCGCCCCTTCCTGCTCTGGCCCACGGACCTGTCGGACCCGGGCGAGGACCTGACCGGGGCGGAGGCGGTGCACGGCGTCCTACGACGCTGGCTGGCCGAAACGGACGGCCCCCAGATCCCGCTGCCCGAGCCCGCGGACCGGCCTGTGCCGGAGTCCGGGCCCGAGCCTGCGGACCGGCCCGTGCCGGAGCCCGTGGCCGGGCCCGCGCCCGAGCCCGCGGCGCCGGTCGCGGCGATCGGCGAGGCCCCGGACCGGCCGCGTACCGGGCCCGCCCGGGGGCCCGGGCCCGGGGCCGGTGTCGGGGGTCCGGGAGAACGGCCTGCGGCCGGGCCCGGGCCCGGGGCCGGGCTGATGGACGCGCCCGGTGGCGGGCCTGCCCGGGAGCCCGCGGCCGGACGCAGGTGCCTCGGCCCGGAGCCCGGCGGCTGCGGCGCCGGAGCCGGGGCCCGAGGGGCGGGCCCGCCCGGGGACGGCTTGGCGGCTCCGGGCGGGTGGCCGCCCGCGGGCCCCGCCGGNCGGGCCCGCCCGGGGACGGCTTGGCGGCTCCGGGCGGGTGGCCGCCCGCGGGCCCCGCCGGTGGGCCGGGGGCGCAGGTCCCGCGTGGGGCGCCGGAGGATTCATCGCCGGAAGGCCCCATCGGCGGAATCCTTCCTTCCGATGGCCTGCCCGCGCGGGACGAAACCCACTGATTTGGTGCGTCCCGCACAGTGGCCGACCATGTGTCGACCCGCCCACCATGTGAGACGACCCGAGGCGCACCACCGATGACCAGCACCGCAGCCCTGCCCGCAGAGACCACCGCACCCCCCGAGCAGGGCCGCGACCCCCATGCCCGACGCTTCGGCCTGCCCATCGCGACCTGTCTGGTCATGGGCAACATCATCGGCGGCGGAATCTTCCTCCTCCCCGCCTCCGTCGCCCCTTTCGGCACCATCAGCCTCGTCGCCTTCGCGGTCCTCACCCTCGGAGCCATCGCCCTCGCGCTCGTCTTCGGCCGCCTCGCCCACCGGCACCCGCAGACCGGCGGTCCGTACGTCTACGCCCGAGCCGCCTTCGGCGACTTCGCCGGCTTCCTCGCCGCCTGGAGCTACTGGATAACCTCCTGGGTGTCGAACGCGGCCCTGGCCGTCGCGTCGGTCGGCTACCTCTCCGTCCTCTTCCCCGCCATCGGTGAGCACAAGTGGTCCATGTGCCTGGCGGCCCTGGCCATGCAGTGGCTCCCGGCGCTCGCCAACCTGGCCGGCACCCGCTACGTCGGCGCCGTCCAACTCGTCGCCACCGTGCTGAAGTTCGCCCCGCTGCTGCTGGTCGCCGTGGGCGGCCTGTTCTTCTTCGACCCGGCCAACCTCGGCCCGTTCCAGGCCACCGGCCAGAGCCCCGCCGGCGCGCTCTCCGCCTCCGCGGCCATCCTCCTCTTCAGCTACCTCGGCGTGGAATCGGCCGCCGTCAGCGCCGGGGAGGTCCGCGACCCCGCCCGCAACGTCGGCCGCGCCACGATCCTCGGCACCGCCGGTGCTGCCGTCGTCTACCTGCTCGGCACCCTCTCCGTCTTCGGTCTCGTCGCCCACGAGAAGCTCGTCACCTCCGAAGCCCCCTTCACCGACGCCGTCAACGCCATGTTCGGCGGCACCTGGGGCGGCACGCTCGTCGCCTGCGCCGCCGTGATCTCGATGGCCGGCGCCCTCAACGGCTGGACCCTGCTCAGCGCCCAGACCCCGTACGCCGCCGCCAAGGACGGGCTCTTCCCGCGGGCCTTCGAGAAGAAGCAGCGCGGTGTCCCGGTGGTCGGCGTCGTCGTCACGACCTCCCTGGCCTCCGCCCTGACCGTCTACAACTACACGGCCGGCTCCGAGGGCGTCTTCGAGATCCTGGTCCTCGTCACCACCTTCACCGCGACCGTCCCCTACCTGCTCTCCACCGCCGCGCAGATCTACTTCCTGCTCTCCGGCCAGGGCGAGCGCGTCCGGCGGGGACGCCTGGTCCGCGACGGCGCCCTCGCCGTCCTGGCCTTCGGCTTCTCCATGTGGCTGGTGGCCGGCTCCGGATACGCCGCCGTCTACCAGGGCGTGCTCTTCCTCTTCGCGGGCGTCGCCGTCTACGCCGTCATGGCGGCCCGCAGGCAGCGCTCGGCCGGCTGACCCGCGGGGCGGTACGGCAGGACGGGTGGGACGGGCGCCGGGCCCGGCCCGGCGGGAAAACCGGATGCCGGGCGGTGTGTGGTGCGGCCACACTGGCCGCACCACACACCGCACCGCCTTAAGGACGTTCCCGCCCGTGCAGGCTGCCGTAACCGTCACCCCCGCCCAGATCCCCGAACTGCTGCTCGGCCTCGCCACCGTGCGGCCCGTTTTCCTGTGGGGGGCGCCCGGTATCGGGAAGTCCTCGCTCGTAAGGAAGTTCGCCGACTCCCTGGGCCTGGAGTGCGTCAGCCTTCTCGGCACCCAGCTCGCCCCCGAGGACCTGATCGGCGTACCGCAGATCCGTGACGGCCGCTCCGTCTTCTGCCCGCCCGAGGCCATCGCCCGCGACGAGCCGTACTGCCTCTTCCTCGACGAGCTCAACGCGGCGAGCCCGGACGTGCAGAAGGCCTTCTACTCGCTGATCCTCGACCGCCGGATCGGCTCCTACGAGCTGCCCGCCGGGTCCATCGTCATCGGCGCCGGCAACCGCGCCACGGACAACGCGCTGGCCCGGCCCATCGCCTCCGCCCTGGTCAACCGCCTCACCCACGTCCACCTCCAGGCGTCCGCGCAGGACTGGCTGGTGTGGGCCGGCGAGCACGGCATCCACCCGTGGGTCACCGACTACCTCACCGACCGCCCCGACCACCTCTGGTCGCAGCCGCCGAAGACCGAGGAGCCCTTCTCCACCCCGCGCTCCTGGCACATGCTCTCCGACGCCCTGCACTCCTTCGGCGCGGAACTGGACGAGCAGACCCTCAAGGTCGTCGCGCACGGCACGCTCACCCCCGCGCACGCCGTCTCCTTCTGCGGCTACGCCAAGATCGTCCGCCACACCTTCGGTATCGAGGCCATCCTGAAGGGCGACGCCTCCTGGCCCGCCCGGCTCCAGGACCGCGACCTGCTCTACTACCTCGCGGAGGCGTTCCGGGGCCGCCTGCTCAAGGAACTCCCGGCGCAGAAGGAACACGTCTCGCCCGCCCTGCGCCAGCACACCCACCGCTTCAAGTCGCTCCTGGTCCAGCTCGCCGAGATCTCCGTCGAGGTCGCCCAGACCGTCATCGCCGACGACGCCGACGGCCTGCCCGTGCTGCCCGGCTGGTTCCTGATCGAGGCCGCCCGCGACATGCCCCGGCTGGTCGAGGCCCGCCGGTGAGCCGGAGCGGAAAGGCCCGGGCGAAGGCCCCCGCCAAGCCCGACCCGGCCACCCAGGCCTTCGCCGAAGGCCTCGCCCTGGTCAAGCAGAACCCGGCCCTCAGCGCCCTCGACGCCACGATCTGCCGCGAGGCCGGCTGCCCGCAGTCCCCGGCCCAGGGCCTGGCCACCGTCACCTCCAACGGCGTCGTACACGCCCACCCCACCCGACGGGCCGAGCCCCGCGCATGGGCGTGGACGATCGCCCACGCCCTCCTCCACCTCGGCTTCGGCCACGTCCCCGCCGCCCAGGACGAGAACCGCACCCAGCCGGATCCCTACGACCTCGCCGCCCGCTGCGCGGTCGTCAACCGCTTCCTGCTGACCTTCCCGGTCGGCCGCGCCCCCGACCATCTGCCGGCCGCCTACCCCGGCGGCGACGAGGACGAACTCGCCGCCCGCTGGCGCCGCGACGGCATCCCCGCCGCGTACGAGCACTGCGGCACCGCCGGACGCGGCCCCGACCAGCTCCTGACGACGTGGCGGGCCTGGCGCGGCACCGCCGTCCCCGACTGGCAGACCTCCTTCGCCGCCGCCCTGACCCGCAGCGTCTCCGCCGCCATGGACGTGGCCGGCGGCCGCCGTGACCGGACCACCGGCGAGCGCGTGGAGCAGCGTCCCTGGGACCGGGCCCTGAACTGGTTCGTGTCCTCCTACCCGCTGCTCGGCGGGCTCGCCGCCGGCCTGACCGTGGTCGCCGACGCCGAGCTGGCCCGCGCCCAGGACATCGCCGTTGCCGCCGTCAGCGCCACCGCCGGGGAGATCTACATCAACCCGCTGCGCAGCTTCGAGGACGAGGAGTGGCGGTTCATCCTGGCCCACGAGATGCTGCACGCGGCCCTGCGCCACGGCGAGCGCCGCGGTGCCCGTGATCCGTACCTGCACAACGTCGCCGCGGACTACGTGGTCAACGACTGGCTGGTGGAGATGCGGATCGGCAGCATGCCGGAGGGGCTGCTGCACGACCCGGCGCTGCGCGGGCTCTCCGTCGAGGAGGTCTACGACCGGATCACCACCGACCTGCGCCGGATGCGACGCCTGGCCACCCTGCGCGGCAAGGGCGTCGGGGACATCCTGGGCGAGCCCCTCGCGCACGGCGCGGGGCGTCCGTACGCGGACCTCGACGACTTCTACCGGCGCGGCCTCGTCCAGGGCTTCGACCTCCACGTCCGCGGCGGGCGCGGCCTGCTGCCCGCCGGGCTCGTCCAGGAGATCCGGGCCCTCGCCCACCCGCCCGTGCCCTGGGACGCCCGGCTCGCCCGCTGGTTCGACGAGTACGTGCCGAGGCCGGAAGCCGTACGCTCCTACGCCCGCCCGGCGCGCCGCCAGGCCTCGACCCCGGACATCCCGCGCGCGGGCCGCTACTTCCCGCCCGAGGAGACCGCCCGCTGCACCTTCGGCGTGGTCCTGGACACCTCGGGGTCGATGAACCCCGCCCTGCTCGGCAAGGCGCTGGGCGCGATCGCCTCGTACGCCGAGGCCCGCGACGTGCCGGCGGCGCGTGTCGTGTTCTGCGACGCGGCGCCGTACGACGCGGGCTACGTGCCGCCGGCCGAGATCGCCGGCCGGGTCCGGGTCCGCGGGCGGGGCGGCACCGAGCTCCAGCCGGGCATCGACCTGCTCCAGCGGGCCGAGGACTTCCCGCCGACGGCGCCGCTCCTGGTGATCACCGACGGCTGGTGCGACACCCTGCGCATCCGCCGCGAACACGCCTACCTGATCCCCCAGGGCGCCTCCCTCCCCTTCACCCCGAAAGGCCCGGTCTTCCGCCTGACCTGACACCCGCCCGTCACGACCGCTGCCTCCGGCCGAGCCGGTAGATGCCGTAGGTGGTGGTGGCGAGGATGACGTCCACCGCCGCCCAGAGGGCGATCAGTAGCCCGACGCCGATCGCGGTGCCTACGTCGCCGGCATCCCGGCAGATCTGGAGCGCGTCCCCCGTCAGCTCCGCGCAGGCCTCGGGGTCCGCATCGGCGCTGCCCAGCGCCCCGATGACCCAGATCAGGAAGAACACCTGGACGGCGAGGAAGACCCAGAAGAAGACTCGGTGCGGCCGGCGGGGGCCGGTGGCAGCGGTGGGACCGGAGGCGCCCGAGGGGCCCTCGGGCCGTGGCCCCCATTGCGGGGCGGGTGGCACAGGGCGGTTGGTCATCGGCGGACCTCCTGGTCGGGAGGGGGCAGGCCGCCCCGGAGGCGGCCCGTCAGCCCATGGTCGCGCCGACGCGCCGCCCGGGCACTCCGGGACGGGAGCGCGGCCCGTCACGACGAAGCCCCCGCACCGCCGGGCGGCGGTGCGGGGGCTTCGTACGGGGGCTGGATCAGTCGAGGTAGTCGCGCAGGACCTGCGAGCGCGACGGGTGGCGGAGCTTCGACATGGTCTTCGACTCGATCTGGCGGATGCGCTCACGGGTGACCCCGTACACGCGGCCGATCTCGTCGAGGGTCTTCGGCTGGCCGTCGTTGAGGCCGTAGCGCATGGAGACCACGCCCGCCTCGCGCTCCGAGAGCGTGCCCAGGATCGACTGCAGCTGCTCCTGGAGGAAGGTGAACGAGACCGCGTCCGCCGGCACGACCGCCTCGGAGTCCTCGATGAGGTCACCGAACTCGCTGTCGCCCTCCTCACCCAGCGGGGTGTGCAGGGAGATCGGCTCGCGGCCGTACTTCTGGACCTCGATGACCTTCTCGGGGGTCATGTCGAGCTCCTTGCCCAGCTCCTCCGGAGTGGGCTCCCGGCCGAGGTCCTGGAGCATCTGGCGCTGCACGCGGGCGAGCTTGTTGATGATCTCGACCATGTGGACGGGGATGCGGATGGTGCGCGACTGGTCGGCCATGGCACGCGTGATCGCCTGCCGGATCCACCAGGTCGCATACGTGGAGAACTTGAAGCCCTTGGTGTAGTCGAACTTCTCCACGGCGCGGATCAGGCCGACGTTGCCCTCCTGGATCAGGTCCAGGAAGAGCATGCCACGGCCGGTGTAGCGCTTGGCGAGGGAGACCACGAGACGGAGGTTGGCCTCCAGCAGGTGGTTCTTCGCCCGGCGGCCGTCCTCGACGAGGATCTCCAGCTCGCGCTTGAAGGCGGGCTTGTGGTCCTCCTCCTCTTCGAGCTTGTACTCGGAGAAGAGACCGGCCTCGATGCGCTTGGCGAGCTCCACCTCCTGCTCGGCGTTGAGGAGCGGCACCTTGCCGATCAGCTTGAGGTAGTCCTTGACCGGGTCGGCGGTGGCACCGGCCACCATGACCGTCTGCGCCGGGGCGTCGTCCTCGTCCTCGTCGGACAGCACGAAGCCCTGGGCGCCGGCCTTGGGGGTCTCCTCCTCGGCCTCGTCGACGAGGTCCTCGGCGGCCCAGTCCTCGCCCTCGACGACCGGGTTCTCGCCCTCGTCGGCGTCCTTGGCGCTGGTCTTCTTGGCCGCCGCGGTCTTCTTCACGGCGGTCTTCTTGGCGGCGGTCTTCTTGACCGTGCGCTTCTTCGGCTCGGCGGCGGCCTCGGCCGGCGCCGCCGCCTCCGCAGCCGCGGCGGCCGACGGAGCGGATATCGCCGAGGCCGTGGACGTGACGGTGGTGGCCGCGGCGGTGGCCGCGGTCTTGCGCGCACCGATGGGGCGCGGCGCGGCGGCGGCCTTCTTGGCCACGGTACGGGCGGGGGCGGCGGCAGCCTTGCGGGGCTTCTTCGCGGCAGCCTTGGTGGCGGGGGCCGCGCTCACGTGAAGGGCGACACCCTCCTCGTCGAGGACCTGGTTCAGGCTGCGCAGGACCCGCTTCCACTGGTCCACCGGGATGCGGCCGGCCTCGAAGGCCTGGCGCACGTCGTCACCGTTGATGTGACCCTGCTCGCGGCCGCGCTCTACGAGCGCGACCAGGGCCTCGGATTCGGCGATCTCCGGAGGGAACGTACGGGACGGGCTGAGCGACACAAGGAGCCTCTCGTTGCGAACAGACAAAGGGGTGGGCGGGACATCATCGCGCGAACTCGGGAAACAGACCCGAGGGGGGTCTGTATTCCGGGCCGCGCGAGGACACCTGTCGGTTCATCGCATGCCCGAGTCGATTCGTTACGCGCTGAATTGAGTGACCTGCGCCACGCCCCGACCGGGCAACCGGATCGGGCGTGGATCCGTCGGCCCTCACGTCAGCCCGTTTTGCGGGCTTCGATCAGAAAACGGGCGGTATGTGCGACGAAGGGGCCGTCGCGCTCGATCCGTTCGTGGAGCTCGCGCAGGCGGTCCCGGTACTGCCCGACCGTGAAGCCGGGCACCATCCAGATCACCTTCCGCAGGAAGTAGATCACGGCTCCGATGTCGTGGAACTCGGTGCGCAGCCGTTCCGAGCGCAGGTCGAGGACCTCCAGACCCGCCTTCGCGGCGTCGGCGGCGGCGTCGTCGGGATGCCGGGCGCGCCGGACCTCCTCGGGCTGGGGCCCGAGAAAATATTCGACGAGTTCGAAGACGCTCGACGGGCCGACCTGCTGCGAGAGGTACGTGCCGCCGGGTGTCAGCACCCGGGCGATCTCGTCCCACCAGATGGTCACCGGGTGCCGGCTGGTCACCAGCTCGAAGGCCTCGTCGCCGAAGGGCAGCGGCGGCTCGTCGGAGTCCGCGACCACCACCGCGCCCAGCGGGTGGAGCAGCCGGGTCGCCCGCTCGATGTTGGGCGGCCAGGACTCCGTGGCCGCCATCAGGGGCGGCAGGGGCCCGGACCCGGCGAGGACCTCGCCGCCGCCGGTCTGGACGTCCAGGGCGGACCGGACCCGGGCCAGGCGCTCGGCCATCAGGCGCTGGTAGCCCCATGAGGGACGCTGCTCGGTGGCCCGGCCGTCGAGCCAGGAGAAGTCCCAGCCGTCCACGGAGACGGACTCGGCCTCGGCGACAAGATGGTCGAAAGTACGCGTCATGTATCGATCGTCGCAGGTCGGATGCCGGGCGACCACCGATTTGGTCGACTACAGTGGTCGGCGGGCCGTGACTGGCGTTCGGGTGGATCACCACCGGGGAGCGGCCCGGCGCACCCGAGGACCTCCGGTGGCGTCGACTGCCGCGCGCCTGGGCGAACCGCGAACCGCGACCGCGATCCGCAGCGACGTTCAGGAGATCCCGTGACGACTGCCCAGACCGCCCCCGCCGCCGGCACCGCCCGGCTGATGGACGGCACCGCCCTCGCCCGCCGCATCTCGGAGCAGACCGCCGCCCTCGCGGCGAAGATCACCGAGCGCACCGGCTCCGCGCCCTGCCTCGCGACCGTGCTGGTCGGCGAGGACCCCGCCTCCGTCACCTACGTCCGCATGAAGCAGAACCGCTGCGCGAAGGCCGGGATCACCTCCCGCCACGTTGAGCTGCCGGCCTCGACCACCACGGAGGAGCTGGTCGCGGCGATCACGGCCCTCTCCGAGGACCCGGAGATCAGCGGCATCCTGCTCCAGCACCCCGTCCCGCACCACATCGACGAGCGCGCCGCCTTCGAGGCCATCGCCCCCGGCAAGGACGTCGACGGCGTCACCATGCACTCCTTCGCGGCCATGGGCTTCGGCCTGCCGGGCTTCGTCTCCTGCACCCCGGGCGGCATCATGCGGCTGCTCGCCGAGTACGACGTGGACCTGACCGGCAAGCACGCCGTGGTCGTCGGCCGCAGCGCCATCCTCGGCAAGCCGGCCGGCATGCTGCTGCTGGAGCAGAACGCCACCGTCACCTACTGCCACTCCCGCACGCAGGACCTCCCCTCGATCGTGCGCCAGGCGGACGTACTGGTCGCCGCCGTCGGCAAGGCCGAGTTCATCCGGGGCGAGGACATCAAGCCCGGCGCGGTGGTCCTGGACGCCGGCTACAACGAGGGCAACGTCGGCGACGTCCACTTCGAGTCGGCGGCGGCCCGTGCCTCGCTGATCACGCCCGTGCCGGGCGGTGTCGGCCCGATGACCATCGCCGTCCTGCTGGAGCAGACGGTGCGGGCCGCGGCCGCGCAGGCCGGGCTGGACCTCGCGGACCTCTGAGCCGCCCCGCCCGGAACACCCGGCGCCCCGGACCCCGGTCCGGGGCGCCGCGCGTTTCTCGGGCCACCACTCTCAGGCCACCACCGGGGCCGGGCCCCGCTCCGGGTATGGGCCAGGTCGGTCAGCGGGCGCCGCCCCAGCCGGTACGGCCCGGCCGGCGCGGCAGGAGCCGGCCCGGCCCCCGCGCGGCGGCGTTCCGCCGCTCATCGGGCCTGTCCGACGGGGTCGGCCGGGCCGACCGGATCGGTCGCCGGGCCGGTGGGGGCGGCGCTGCCGGTGCCGCCCCCGGAGCCGGATCCACTGCCGCTGCCCCCGGAGCCGGAGCCGCTGCCGCTGCGCGTGCCGGGTGCCGGGTCGAGCCCCGCGACGGCCCGCTCCGCGGCGGTGAGCGGCGGCGCCTTCAGCGCGCCCCGGTCGGAGGCTCGCATCACATGCCAGACCACCGACGGGCGCAGCCAGTGGGTGGGCTCGACGCTCATGGTGAGGACGTTGAACAGGGCGGCGGTGAGCGCCTCGTCCGTGGTGGCTCCCGTCATCAGGCGGTTGACGTAGCCGTTGAGCACGTTGGTGCCGGCGCGCGGCTTCATGCCGGTGGCGCCCGGGTAGAGGATGTCCTGCGAGGTGGCGAGTTCCCAGGCGGTGGCGACCTGGGGCGCGATGACGCGCTGCGCCTCCCGGCCGATCCCGGGATGGGCCAGGCCCTTGTCCCGCAGCAGGGTGCGTACGGCGAGCAGGCCCTGGGCGGCGACGGTCATCCCCTGCCCGTACAGCGGGTTGAAGGTGGCCACGGAGTCGCCGACGGCGAAGAAGCCGTCGGGCAGCTCGGCCTTCTCGAAGTAGACCCGGCGGTTGGCGGTGCCCTGGGTGACGGCGACGTCCGTGAGCGGCTTGCGGTGCTCCAGGAGCTCGCCGACGATCGGGTCGCGGACGGACTTGGCGAAGGGGATGAACGCGTCGGGGTCGCCGGTGGGCTGGCCGCCGCGGGTGCCGGACAGGGTGGCCTGCCACCGGCCGTTCTCGATGGGCACGATCGTGGCGGTCTGCCCGGGCACGGGCACCCGGGGGTCGGACTGCACGTTGACGATGGGGAAGCCCATCTCGTGCGCGCCGGGGGGTGCCTCGAAGATCCGGGTCGCGTAGACGAGACCGGAGTCGACCTCGGCCTGCCGGATGCCGCTCACGCCGAGCGCCTGGAGCCAGGTCCGGGCCCGTGAGCCGCGGCC
The DNA here is from genome assembly GCF_001005295.1 of Streptomyces yangpuensis. Taxonomy (GTDB): domain Bacteria; phylum Actinomycetota; class Actinomycetes; order Streptomycetales; family Streptomycetaceae; genus Streptomyces; species Streptomyces yangpuensis. The sequence continues at coordinate 288,735 of NZ_LBMK01000007.1, forward strand.
GCTGGCGTCGACCACGAGGTCCGCCGTCACCAGCCGCTCCTGCTCCTCGGGGGTGTCGACGCGGACGCCGGTGACCCGGGCCGCCGTGCCCTCCAGGCCGCGGACCCGGCTCCGCTGGAGGGTGGTCACCCCGGGCAGGCAGGTGACGCGGGAGCGGACCACGGAGTCGAGGAGGTCGCGGCTGCAGGAGATGTTGAACTGCTTCTCGCCGCAGCGCGGGATCCAGCCCTGGGCGGTCTTGGTGACCAGGTCGGTGGGCAGGCTGCGGCGGATGGCGCCGGCCTTCGTCCAGTCGTCGGTGATGCCGGGCAGGATCTTCTCGATGGCCCGGGCGCCACCCGACCACAGCAGATGGGTGTGCCGGGCCTGGGGGAGTCCGCGGCGCGGGGCCGGCCCCTCGGGCAGCGGGTCGGCGTCGATGACGGTGACCGTGGCGTGCTCGGCGAGGACAGCGGCCGCGAGGAGGCCGGCCAGGCTGCCGCCTATGACGACGGCGTGGCGGCGCGGGGAGGACTGGTTCATCGTGGCGGGCTCTCTGTCAGGGCCGTGCTGAGGGCATCGGCGTGAGGGATGCGGCGACTGGCTGGTGCTGGTCACGGCGTGGCACGGGGCTTCCCCAGCCGAGTGAGGACGTGATGCGCTCGATCGCCTCGGGGTACTGCTCCCGGGGCGACGGCAGGCAGGTGCGCAGGATGGTGCCGAGGTGCAGGCCGAAGGTTTCGGCGCGGATCTCCGCCGGGTCCCCCTGGTCGGCGCGTGCGGCGGCCTGCCGTACGACCGCCTCCAGCCCGGTGCCGGAGGCGAGCAGTCCGGCGAGGCGGCCGGGGCGGGCCTGTCCCGCCGGCCGGGCGGCCGCCGGCATGCCCGGACCGACGCTGTCGCAGGTCCCCTCGTCCAGGTGCCACAGCTCGTGGCACGCGATGACGCGCTGGTGTTCCGGCCGGGTGTGCTCCTCGACGACGATCAGGTCGGCGTCGTCCAGTTCCAGCCACAGCCCGCTCGCGGTGTCGGGCGGGAAGGAGGCGAAGTGGAAGTCCACCCTCCACTCTCCGTCGCGCCGTTCGGCGTAGGCGGCGCACAGCGCCCCGATGATCTCCGCGGCATCGGCCGGCGGCGTCAGGCGTGCGCCCTCCAGCAGGTCGGAGCCCAGCCGGCGCATGGCCCGTGTGGTCCTCATGGTGCTTCTCCCCCGGCGGCGGCGCCCTCGTCCTGCGCCCCGCCCTTCGTGCCCGGAACTCCGAGCTGCCCCTCGCGCGCGAGGAGGTCGTCCAAGTGGTCGGCCAGCGACTTCCAGCCCTGGGGCGACAGCCGGCCGGCCCGCGTGACGATGCTCCGTACGTCGTGCGCACGCAGCACGGCCAGCATCGGGTTCTCCCGCTCCCGTGCCACGCACTCCAGTTCGCCCTCGATCAGGGCGAGAGCCGTGGCCAGCGCCTCGGTGTCGTCGGCGAGCAGGAAACCGCCGTCGACACCGTAGAAGCGCTGGATCCCGGCGGCCGCGGCCAGGTTCGGCATGCCCTCACCCTGGGCGAGGCGGGTCAGCGACTGCCCCGACGCGTCGAAGGACCTGGCTATGGCCGTCAGCGAGTGGGCCTGGCCGTCCTGGCGCGGCCGGGTGCGCCGCAGGTGCTCGAACCGCTGGTGCACCTGCTCCTTCAGGGGGAGCCGGGGCGGCCGGCCGTCGAGGGTCTGCCGGACGGCCTGAGGACTGATTCCGGTCAGGTACGAGAGGTGCTCCAGGTCGTCGCGGCCGTCCGAGACCGTGGTGACGGACAGGGCGAGCGCCCGCTCCACCGCGCTCTTGCTGTCGGCCAGCAGGAAGCCCGCGTAGACGCCGAAGAACCGCTGCACGCCGGCCGCGTGCCCCATCCGCGGCAGCCCGGTGCCCGCGTTGAGCGGGCCCAGGGAGGCCCCGGGGGCGCCGAAGTCGTGGGCGATGGCGGCGAGCGGCCATTCCCGGCCGTGTTTGTCGCGGCGGGTCGCGCGCAGCAGCCGGAACCGCTGGTGCACGCGCCGTTCCAGCGGCACCTCGGCGGACGTACCCGCCACCACCCGCGGGATGCGGTGGGGTTCGACCCCGGACAGATGGCTCAGCCGCCCCACCGCCAGCACCTCGGCCGGGTCCCGGCCGCACCGCTCCGCGAGGGCCGCGACACGCCGCCAGATCGCGGGGAGGTCGGGTCGGGCGGCGGCTCGCACCGGCGGAATCTCCATATGTCGACAAGGCGTTCGAGTGGATCGGGCTGCGTGAAGCCTAGCCCCCCACTCCCGGCCGAACCACGCGAACCCCAATGTTTCCTGCCGCCCGCCTCAAAAACCGTTGGCATGACCTCGCAGGTAATCGACCCTGCGTGAGGGGGCGCGGCACAGTGGGGGCACCGGGTTCCGGGGCCGCGCACTCGGTTCCGGGGCCCGGCTCCCACCTGGCCGTTCGACCTCGACGGAGGCTGAGTCCCCATGTCCGCGACCCTGCTCGCCGGTTTCGCCCGTACCGCCGTCCCGCAGCTCGCGCTGCGCCGCTTCCTCGCCCTCGACTCCGTCGTCACCACCGGCAACGGCCTCGCCTACGTCGCCTTCTCCGCCCCCCTGGGGCGGCTGCTCGGGGTCGGGCAGGAACTGCTCCTGGCCCTCGGCGTCCTGCTCGTGCTCTACGGCGCCGCCGTCGGTGCGCTGGCCTCGCGCCGCCGGCCCCCGGCGCTCGCCGTGAAGGCCGTGGTCGAGACCAACTACGCCTGGGCCGCGCTCAGCCTGGTGGCCCTCGTCGTCTGGTTCTCGCCGACCGTCGCCGGGACCGTGTGGATCCCGGTGCAGGCCCTCACCGTCGCCGGCTTCGCCGTGCTCCAGCAGCTCGCCCTGCGCTCAGTCGCCGAGTGAGCGCAGGTACTTCACCGTCGCCGGGTCGGCCGGGAGCATCGTCTCGATGGCCAGCTCGGCGACGGTCACGTCCATCGGCGTGTTGAAGGTCGCGATGGACGAGACGAAGGACAGCAGGTGGCCGTCGTGCTCGATGACCAGCGGGAGCGCGATGTACGGGACCGGTTCGCGCCGCTCGCCGTCCCCGGCGCGCGGGGCCACCGGGTAGGAGGAGACCTCCTCGTACAGTGCGCGGAGCGGCTCGGACCGGGCCAGCGCGATCTGGCGTTCCATCTGGGCGAGCAGGTGCCCCCGCCACTGGGCGAGGTTGCGGATCCTCGGGGCGAGACCCTCGGGGTGCAGGGTGATCCGCATCGCGTTCAGCGGCGGCGCCAGCAGGTGCTCCGGCAGACCGTCGAGCAGCATCACGATGCCCCGGTTGGCTGCGACGACGTCGTACGTGGCGTCCACCACCAGCGCCGGATAGGGCTCGTAGCCGGTCAGCAGCCGTTCGATGCCCTCGCGCAGGGTCTCCATCGACGGGTCGTCCAGCGCGGTCTGCGCGTAGCGCGGGGCATAACCCGCCGCCAGAAGAAGGGAGTTGCGCTCCCGGACGGGGACGTCGAGACGGTCTGCGAGCCGCAGCACCATCTCCTCGCTCGGCCGGGACCGTCCGGTCTCGATGAAGCTGATGTGCCGGGAGGAGGAGTCGGCGCGGCCCGCCAGCTCCAGCTGGCTGATGCCGCGCCGCTCCCGCCATGTGCGGAGCAGGGCGCCGACCGTGGGCGTGGAGGTGGTCATGGCCCCGACGGTAGCCGAGCCCGCCGGGCCGGACCGCCCGCCGCGATCAGCCGACATCGAAGACGTTGCGCAGGCCGAGGCGGTACCGCCACAGGTCGTGCCGCTTGGCGGACGCCATCTCCGGCGCCCGGTACAGCGGCCGGACGGTGCACCGCGGCGCCGCCGAACCGTCCCGGTCCAGCAGGCTGTTGACGGCCGCGCGGGCCGAGGCATTGGCCCCCTCCATCGTCGCCAGGTCGATGTCGACGGCGACGTAGTCCCCGCTGAGGAAGAAGTTCGGGACGCGCGTGCCGGCGCTCGGCCGGTTGCCGAGGGTGCCGACCGGGTGGATCAGCAGCTCGTCCTGGTTGGTGGGGTGCGGGGTGCCGAGCCCGTCCACGCCGGGGTCCAGGAACCACGAGTGCAGCTTCGAGTCCGACAGCGGGGTCCTCCCGGCGTCGTTGAGTGAGGCCTTCAGCTGCGCCCACACCTCGCGCGCCACCTCGTCGCGGGTGCACTGCTTGGCCGTCTTCCCGTACAGGATCCCGGGCCTGTCCCACTCGGAGATGTCCACCGACAGGCAGTCGACCGCCGCCCCGTCGCCGTAGTCGGCGGGGAAGTCCCGCGCCGGCCAGTGCTCGGCCTGCTGGATCGCGGTCAGCGACCAGGGCGAGTCGATGCAGTTGAGGTGGCCGTGGACCAGCGGGGCCCGTTCGGTGAGATAGAACTGGATGCCGGTCATCCAGTCCGTCCGGAGCCTGTCGCAGCGCCCCAGCATCGGATCGGCGGCCCGCAGCCCCGCGCTCCAGGTGCGGCGGGCGTGCTCGACGGGCAGGGCGCTGACGTAGTGGTCGGCGGTCACGGTGTGCCGGGCACCGTCCGGGCCCTCGACCGCCACCCCGCTGACCCGGCCGCCGCCGTACTGCACCTCCCGTACCGTCCAGCCGATCCTGAACTCCACGCCGAGGGAGCGCAGATGGGCCTCCCACGGGTCGATCCACGCCTCGTTGGTCGGCAGGTTGAGGATCCGGTCCGGCGGGCCGTCGGCCCCGCGGCCGAGCAGGTTGAAGACGAAGGCCTCGCCGAGGGTGCCGACCGTGCGGGTGGAGGCCTCCTCCGCCTTGGTCGCCACGATGTTGCGGGTGACGCCGACGGCCAGGATGCGCTGGTACTCGTTCGACATCTGTGCCGCCCGGGTGAACTCCCACCACGGCGTGTGCTCCCAGACCTCGGTCCGCCGCTCGTCGCAGCTGGTCAGGAAGACGAGGACGCGGTTGACGAAGTACGCCGTCTCGTGCGGCGGCAGCCGGAAGAAGGTCTGCAGGAGGCCGGACAGGGCGCGCCGCACCTCGTCGGGGGTCAGGGCGGCGGGGGAGTGACCGGGCCAGGGGATGGGGCCGCGCAGGTCCTCGCGGCCCCCGGCGCGGGCGAACATCATCTCGGGCGGGGCCACCAGGTTGTCCCACACGCCGTTGGTGTTGCCCGCGAAGGGGATGCGCCGCATCGTGTCGGGCAGGTTGTGGTAGATGCCGGGGATGAAGCGGAAGCCGTGCTCCGCCGGGAGTGCTCTGCGGCCGCCGCGGGCGCTGCCCGGTACGTCCATGCTGCGGGCCTTGCCGCCGAGCGCGCGGCGCTCGTGGACGGTGACGGCGTAGCCGCGCTCGGCGAGTTCGTGGGCCGCGGTCAGGCCCGCCACCCCGCCGCCGAGGACGGCGACGCGCCGGCCGTTCGACGGGGGCGGTGCGGGCGGTGCGGCCGGTGCCGAGCCGGTCGCGGAGGCCGCGGCCGGGGCCCCCAGGGCCGCCGCGGCCTGGGCCGACAGGGCTGCCGCGCCCGTGCCCGCGATGAACGTACGCCTGGAACTCCCGGAGCCGGCCATGGCGAATGCCCCCTCGTTACCGCTGGTAACAGTCACGTCGGCGCAGGAGCCTAGGGGGCGGGCGCCGGAGGCGGAAGGTGCAGAAGTACCCGAGCGCACTATGGCGCGAAAGGTTCGATCCGGCGTGCACTGTGGGAACCTTGACTACACGTCACGGGAAAGGGAGCCGGTGCATGCCGAGTGAACCGCTGTCGCAGAAGGAGATCGAGGACCGGTTGCGGGAACTCCCCGGCTGGGCCTTCGAGGACGACCGGATCATCCGTACCTACCGACTGGGCACGCATTTCGCGGCGAGCGCCCTGGTCGCCCATATCGCCTCCGTCCAGGAGGAGTTGAACCACCACTCCGATCTGACGCTCGGCTACAACACGGTGCGGCTCTCCGTGAACAGCCACGACGCCGGAGGTGTGGTCACCGAGACCGACTTCGCCCTCGCCGAGCGCGTCGAGTCCCTCGCACCCGCCCACGGTGCGAGCTGATGACCACCCCGACAGCGACCGCGGAACCGCTGCTCGACTACGACGCGGAGGCCGCGTTCTACGACGCCACCCGCGGCGGCACCCCCCGCGCCGAGGCCGCCGCCGCGGCCGTCCTCAGCCTCCTCCCGGCCGAGGTGGGCACCCTCCTCGACCTCGGCTGCGGCACGGGCATCGTCACCGCCCGCCTCACCCGCCCCGGACTGCGCGTCCTGGGCGCCGACGCCTCCCACGGCATGGCTGCCGCGGCACTGCGCCGCGGCGTCCCCGTGGCCCTGGCCGACGCCGCCCGGCTGCCCGTGCGCTCGGGCTCCCTGGACGCGGTGAGCGCGGTGTGGCTGCTGCATCTGCTGCGGGAACCGGGACTGGTGCCCGCGGTGCTCGCCGAGGCGGCCAGGGTGCTGCGGCCCGGCGGGGTCCTCGTCGCCTCCGTGGACAAGGACTCCGCGCACGACGTCGGCAGCGACATCGACGCCGTGTTCGCCGCGCACCTGACCCCGACCCCCTCGGACGCCTCCGGGGAGGTCGAGGCGCACGCGGCCCGGGCGGGCCTGCGCCCCGGCGGCGAGGCCCGCTTCACCGGGCACGGCCAGGGCCGCACCCCGCGCGGCTCCGCCGAGGCGCTGCTCGCGGGACGGTACGCCTCGCGCATCGTCCCGCGCGGTATCACCGCCCGCGAGCTGGCGGCCCGGCTGGAGCTGCTGCCCGACCAGGACACCCCGCGCGCGGAGCCCACGTACCGCCTGCGGAGCTTCGTACGCGTGTGACGCGCGGGGCCGGGCCGGGTCCGGGCCGGGAGGCTATGCGGGCTCCAGCCGCCACCACTGGGCCGGGGAGTCGGTGTCCTCGGCCTGCCGGACCCGGCCCTCCTCGTCGGCCTCCAGGAGCAGGCCGCTGATGCAGGCGATCAGGGACACCACTCCGGGATCGTCGAGGTGCTCCTCGACGATCCACTCCTGCGCGCCGAAGGCGTTGGCCCGCCACACCTGCACCCGGGCGCCGCTGTCCGTCGACGCGTTCGCCACGTCGAGGCGACGCTCGTTGTCCTCGCTCACCACGTGGAAGATCCCGCCGCCGCTGTGCACCGGCGAGATCAGCCAGCGGCGGGCGGCCGCCGGAGCCGGCGGACCATCCGGGCCGACCCGCACCCGGGAGGCGCCCTCCAGCTGGAGCACCAGCCCGCTGTCCACATTACGGATCCGGTAGAGCCCTTGGGAGAGGTTCACCCGGCCGCCCTCACACGTCGAATTCGGCCGGGTCCGGGCCGATCCGGCGGCCCGCCGCACCCGCGCCCAGAGCGTCCAGGGCAGCCATCTCGGCGGCGTCCAGCTCGAAGCCGAAGACGTCCAGGTTCTCCCGGATACGGGCGGGGGTCACGGACTTCGGGATCACGACGGTCCCGTGCTGCAGGTGCCAGCGCAGCACCACCTGCGCGGCGCTGCGTCCATGCGCGGCGGCGATCTCGGCGACGGCCGGCAGCGTCAGGAGTTCCTTGCCCTGGCCGAGCGGCGACCAGGCCTCGGTGACGATCCCGCGCGCGGCGTGCTCGGCGCGCAGCGCGGCCTGCGGGTGCAGCGGGTGGAGCTCGACCTGGTTCACGGCCGGCACCAGGGCGCTCTCGGCGGCGATCCGGTCCAGGTCCTGCGGGCGGAAGTTCGACACGCCGACGGCCTTGGCGCGGCCGCTCGCGGCGATCTCCTCGAAGGTCTTCCAGATGCCCACGAAGTCGTCGCGCATCGGGCGCGGCCAGTGGATCAGGTACAGGTCGACATGGTCGAGACCCAGCTTGGAGAGGGAGTCGTCGAAGGCGCGCAGCACCGCGTCGCGGCCCCACGTCTGCTTCCGGCCGTTCCACAGCTTGGTGGTGACGAACAGTTCCTCGCGCGGCAGCCCGGAGGCCGCGACGGCCTTGCCGGTGCCCTTCTCGTTGCCGTAGATCGCGGCCGTGTCGATGCTGCGGTATCCGGCCTCCAGGGCGGTCCCCACGGCGCGCTCCGCCTCCGCGTCCGGCACCTGCCAGACGCCGAAGCCGAGCTGGGGCATGAGCGTGCCGTTGTTGAGCTTGATGGCCGGGACCTGGTTCACGTCGGGTCGTTCCCTCACGTCGGCGCGTGGTGCGCGGTGGTACTGCGTCGTACGAGGGGCGACAACCGGCCCCCCGTACGACCTATTCCCGCCCCCGGCCGGCGGGGCCGTCCGGGGTGGCCGGGGTGGCGCGCGGTCCGGGGGCCGCCGGCTCACGCGGTACCCAGATACGCCTCGCGTACCAGCGGGTCCGCCCGTACCTCGGCCGGGGTGCCCTCGGCCAGCACCGTCCCGAGGTCCAGTACGACGACCCGAGTGCAGAGGTCCATCACGAAGGCCACGTCGTGCTCGACCAGCAGCACCGCGCAGCCCTCCTCGGCCGCCAGCCGACGCACCACCGCCGCGAGCCGCTCACGCTCGGGCGCCGACATCCCGGAGGCCGGTTCGTCCAGCAGCAGCACCCGCGGCGGGTCGGCCACCGCGCGCGCCAGCTCGACCATCCGGGCCTGCCCGACGGGCAGGCCGCCGGCGTACGAGGCCCCCAGCGCGCCGATCCCGCAGTCGGCCAGCACCCGCTCGCCGCGCACCCGGCGGGCCCGCTCCCGGGCCCGCCGGGCCGGGAGGGCGAGGAGGTCGGCGGCCGGACCGCCCCCACCGCCCCGCCACTCCTGCGCCACCAGCACGTTGTCGGCCACGCTGAGCTGCCCGAACAACTGCTGGCGCTGGAACGTCCGGCGCAGCCCGTGCCGGGCCCGCCACACGGGGGAGCGGCGCGTGATGTCCGCCCCGTCCAGCAGGATCCGCCCCCGGTCGGGCCGGCGGATCCCCGACAGCACGTCGAACAGGGTGGTCTTCCCCGCCCCGTTGGGTCCGATCAGCCCGCACACCTCGCCCGCCGCGACCCCGAGGTCCACCCCGCCGAGCGCCCTCACACCGCCGAACCGCACGCCGACACCCCCCGCGTGGAGCACGTAGCCGCTCATGTCCCCGTCCCCAGATAGGCATCGGTGAGCCGGTCGGCCTCGACCTCGTCCCGGGGACCGCACCAGGCGACCCGGCCCTGGGAGAGGTAGGCCACGGTGTCGGCGACGCCCAGGATCCCGGCGGCCTTCTCCTCCACCAGGAGCAGCGCGGTGCCGGCGTCGCGGAGCTCGGTGAGCAGCGCGTACACCTCCTGCGCGACGCGCGGGGCCAGCCCGAGCGAGGGCTCGTCGGCGATCAGCACCTCGGGCGGCCGCTGCAGCAGTGGGGCCAGCGCGAGCATCTGCTGCTCACCGCCGGACAGGGCGCCGGCGTTCACCCCGCGGCGTTCCGCGAGCCGTGGGAAGCGGTCGTAGACGGCGGCCCGGGCAGCGGCCTCCGGCAGGTACAGGGCCAGGTTCTCCTCGATCGTGAGCGACGGGAAGATCCCCCGGCCCTCGGGGGCGAGCAGCACCCCGGCCCGCGCCCGGCGGACGGCCCCGTCGCCGGTGGCGTCCCGCCCGCGTATGCGTACCTCCCCGCCGGCAACGGGCAGCGATCCGGCGGCGACCCGGCACGCGGTGCTCTTCCCGGCTCCGTTCGGCCCGAGCACGGCCAGGATCTCCCCGCGCCGCACGACGAGATCGACCCCGTGCAGCACGAGCCCGCCGTCGTACCCGGCGGTGACGCCGCGCAGCTCCAGGGCGGCATCGGCCCCGTCGGAGTGCGAGGCGTGCCAGGCGCGGGGGTTCGGGAGCGGAACCCCCGACGGATCCGGGGTGGAGCGGCGGGAATGGACGCCCTGGGATGCGGAGCCCGGGGAAGGGGAGGTCCCGGAAGCGGCGGCGCGCCGCCGTGCCCGCCGCACCGGTACGGCTGCGCAGTACCCGTCGGGGTCGTTGGCGAGGGCCAGCCCGGCCAGGCCGAAGAGGATCACCGGCAGGTGCGCGGACTCCGTCACGTAGTCGGACAGCAGCCTCGGGGCCACCGCGTACACCAGCCCCGCCACCACCGCGTACTGCGGCCGCCGCACGCCCGCCGCCACCACGACGGCCAGCCACACCAGGCCCGTCATCGCCGTGAAGTCCGTCGCGGTGATCCGGGTGTTGTACGAGGCGTACAGCACGCCCCCGAATCCGGCCAGCCCGGCGGACAGGGTGAAGAGCAGCAGCTTCGTGCGCAGCACCGACACGCCCGAGGCCGCCGCCGCGGCCGGGGCCGACCGTACGGCGAGCATCGCGCGCCCCGAGGGGGATCCGCGCAGCGCGCTCAGCCCGGCGGCGACCAGCGCGACGAGCACCACCAGGGCCACCCCGAGCGCCCGGTCGTCGGAAAGGTCCACCGGCCCGAGGACCGGCCGCGGGACCGACCAGCCGGTGTCGCCGTTGCGCAGCCACCGCAGCTGGAACAGCACCTGGTCGGCGAGGAACGCCAGGGCCAGCGTGGCCAGCGCCAGCGACCTGCCGCCCAGCCGCAGCGCCGGCAGCGCGACCAGCGCCCCCAGGACGGCCGCCGCGCAGGTGCCCACCGCCAGCGCGGCCACGAACGGCCAGCCGCGGCTCATGAGCAGCCCGGCCACGAGTGCGGCCCCGGTCACGAAGGTGCCCTGGGCGAGGGAGACCATCGCGCCGAGCCCGGTCACCACGGTGAACGACATGAACACCAGGGCCACGGCGAGTCCTTGGGCCAGCAGCCCGCTCCAGAACGGTGTCGTCACGGTGTAGAACGCGACGCACAGCAGCCCCGCGCCCGCCGCCCACACCCCCCAACGCCGCCCCCAGGAGGCCCCGGCCAGGTGGTCCACCGGCGGGGCGTCCACGGCCGCGATGCCTGCGGTCCGGGCCCTGCGGGTCAGCACGAGCAGCCCGCCGAACAGGATGAGGAAGGGCACGGCCGTACGGAAGCCGGTGATGGACTCGGCGAAGGACGCGTACCCCGCCACCAGGTTCTGCAGGACCCCCAGTCCCAGCCCGCCCGCGAAGGCGAGCGGCACGGAGGCGAACCGGCCGATGACGGCAGCCGTGGCCGACACGAACAGGAACAGCGTGAAGTCGTGCGCCGACAGCCCCAGCAGCGGGGTCGCCAGCACCCCCGCCAGCCCGGCCAGCGCCGACGCGATCATCCACGCCACCGACGACAGCCGGTCGGCGCTGATCCCGCGCAGCTCGGTCAGCGAGCGGTTGTCGACGGCCGCCCGCAGCTGCAGCCCGATCCGGGTGTGCCTCATCAGCACCCACAGGGCCACCGCCACCAGCGCGGTGACCACCCAGGTGATCAGCTGGTCGGAGTCGATTCCGACCCCTTCCATGAGCTGCCAGGACGTTGCCGGGCTCGGCCCCACGCCCGGCAGCCCGAACCGGTTCTCGGCCGGTTTCACCGGGGCGCCCGCGTCCGCCAGCAGCTCGACCGCCCACAGCCCGGCGGCGGGCAGGGCCACCAGCAGCCCGATGGTCGCCACGATCTGCGCCGTCTCACCGACGTGCGCCAGCCGCCGGAACATCAGCCGGTCCAGTCCCCAGCCGAGCCCGGGGGCGAGGACGAACACCACGAGCAGTGCCGCCGGGACCGCCGGCCAGCCCAGCCCGGAGTGCAGTTCGTAGAAGGTGAGCGCGCACAGGTAGGCGGTGGCCCCGTGCGCGAAGTTGAACAGCCCGGACGCCGAGTACGAGAGCACAAGCCCGGTGGCGAGCAGTGCGTACAGGGCGCCGGAGACCAGACCGCTCAGGACGAAGACGAGCAGATCCCCCATGCCGTGGTCCTACTTGAAGGGGATGGGCTCGTAGCACTTGAACGGGACGGAGACCTCGTACGCGCCGTTCTTCAGCTGGACGAGCGCCCCGCAGCCGAAGCTGTCCTTCTGCCCCTTGGGCAGCGCGCGGTCGCCGACCAGCGTGCCGGTGTCGGAGAAGCCCTGCGCGGCGGCCTGGAAGGACTCGACGGTCAGGTCCTTGCCGGCCTTCTGCACGATGGACAGGAACAGGTCGGCCGACATGTACCCGGTGAGCATGTGCATGTTCAACGGAACGTCTTTGCCGCCCGCGGCCGCCTTGATGTCGGCCTTGAACCGCGCCATGTTCGGAGTGTCCGACTCGAACGGCTGGAACTGCAGCAGCACGTGCACCCCGTCGAGTGCCTGCCGGGTGGCGTCCTGGGCGAGCAGCCCCGGGTCGTAGTCGGTGGGGTCGGAGAGCAGCCCCTTGTAGCCGCTGCGCTTGAGCGCGGTGAAGAGCCCGATGTTGTTGGGGGTCTGCATGACGGAGACCACGGCGTCCGGGGCCTTGCCGTCGTTGCTGGAGAGGATCTCCTTCACGTACGCGGACCAGTCGCTGGGGACGGCGGTGCCCGGTACGGAGGCCTTGGCGTACGAGACCGTGAAGCCGGCGCTGGTGAAGCCCTGCTGGAAGGTCCGGATGCCGAACTTCCCGGCGTCGCTGTCGTTGGCGATGACCGCGACCGACTTGCCGTGGGCGCCGCCGAGGATCCGGCCGATGCCCTCGGGCCAGGTCTGGTTCAGGGTGCCGCCGGGGGTGGGGACCAGGCAGCCGTTGAAGCCGTAGATGTGCCGGGGCCCGCAGAAGGCCGGCAGGGTGCCCCAGCCGAAGGTCGGGACCTTCTCCTGCTCCAGGAAGTCGGCGCCGGAGAAGGTCACCGAGCTCATGGGGGAGACCGCGAAGACCTTGTCCTGCTGCACGAGTTTGCGGGCGGCGGCCATGTTCTTCGCGGGGTCCTGGCCGTCGTCCTCCGCACCGAGGTATTCGATCGTGCGGCCGTGGACGCCGCCCTCGGCGTTGGCTCTCAGGTAGCGGGCCTTGGCGCCGAGGTCGGTGTCCTTCTTGCTGTAGCCGCCGGCGGTGGTCATCGAGACGATGCCGCCGACCTTGACGGAGTCGGCGGTCACCCCGCGGGTGGTGGCGGGCGCGGAACCCGTGCCGCCCGGGGAGGTGCCGTTGGTGGAGGCGGAGTTGCAGGCGGAGACGAGCGCGACGGCCGCTGCCGCGGCGGCCAGGGTGCGGATCGGACGCAACATGTCGGGGATCCCCCTCCGGTCGGAATCCCCGCATTCTGTGGGTGACCTGACGGATCGTCAATATCGATGGACGCATTGAAGTGACGAACCGTCAGGTACGTTGGTCGCCGGCTCCGGATGCCCGGATCACGTCCGGTAGAGCTCGGCGACCTCCTTCGCGTACGCCTTCTCGATCGCCCGGCGCTTGAGCTTCAGCGAAGGGGTCAGCAGCCCCCGCTCCTCGGTGAACTGCTCGGCCAGCACCCGGAAGGTGCGGATCGACTCCGCCTGCGAGACCAGGGTGTTGGCGGCCACCACCGCCCGCCGGACCTCCGCCGTCAGCTCCGGATCGCTCACGAGGTCCGCGGCCGGCATCTGCGGTCTGCCGCGCATCGACAGCCAGTGCGCTATCCCCTCCGTGTCCAGGGTGAGCAGCGCCGCGATGTACGGCCGGTCGTTGCCCACCAGCACGCACTGCGCCACCAGCGGATGCGAACGGACCCGCTCCTCCAGCGCCGTCGGGGCGACGCTCTTGCCGTTGGACGTCACCAGGATGTCCTTCTTGCGTCCGGTGATGACCAGGTAGCCGTCCTCGTCCAGCCGCCCCAGGTCACCGGTCGCCAGCCAGCCGCCGCGCAGCACCGCCTCCGTGGCGCGCGGGTCGCCCAGGTATCCGGAGAAGATGTGCCCGCCGTGCAGCCAGACCTCCCCGTCGTCCGCGATGTACACCGTGCTGCCCGGGATCGGCCGGCCCACCGTGCCGTACTTCGTCGCCTCCGGGGGGTTCGCGGTGGCCGCCGCGCAGGACTCGGTCAGCCCGTACCCCTCGAACACCGTGATCCCGGCGCCGTCGAAGAACAGCCCGAGGCGGCGGGACATCGCCGACCCGCCCGACATGGCGTACCGCACCCGCCCGCCCATCGCCTCGCGGACCTTGCCGTAGACGAGCTTCTCGAAGAGCTGGTGCTCCATCCGCAGCGTCGCCGAGGGGCCCGGACCGCTGCCGAAGGCCTTCCGCTCGCGCGCCTCCGCATACCGCACGGCGGTCTCCACGGCCCGGTCGAAGGGTCCCGTGCGCCCCTCCGCCTCCGCCTTGCGGCGGGCGGCCGCGAAGACCTTCTCGAAGACGTACGGGACACCGAGGACGAAGGTCGGCCGGAACGCCGCGAGGTCCGGCATCAGCTCGGCCGCCGCCAGCACCGGCTGGTGCCCGAGCTTGACCCGCGCCCGGACCGCGGCCACCTCCACCATCCGCCCGAAGACGTGCGCCAGCGGAAGGAACAGCAGGGTCGACGGCCGGTCGCCCTGCCGGCCCTGGAAAACGGACTCCCAGCGGGCCACCAGGGTGTCCGTCTCGTACATGAAATTGGCGTGCGTGAGCACGCACCCCTTGGGCGGGCCGGTGGTCCCCGAGGTGTAGATGACGGTGGCCGTGGCGTCGGGCGTCACCGCGCCGCGGTGGCGGTGCACGACGTCCTCGGCGACCGAAAGGCCGGCCGCGACGAGGTCGTCCACCGCCCCGGCGTCCAGCTGCCACAGCCGTCCCAGGTGGGGGAGCCGGTCGATGACCGAGCCCACCGTCATGGCCTGGTCCTCGTTCTCCACGACGCAGGCCGTGCAGGCGGTGTCGTGGAGGATCCAGTGCACCTGCTCGGTGGACGACGTCGGGTAGACGGGGACGGGCTGCGCGCCGATCGCCCAGAGGGCGAAGTCGAAGAGGGTGAACTCGTAGCGGGTGCGGGACATGACGGCCACCCGGTCGCCGAAGCGCACCCCCTGGGCCAGCAGTCCCTTGGCGAGCGCCAGCACCTCGGCCGCCAGCTCGCCCGACGTCACGTCCCGCCACACCCCGTCGGTCTTCCGGCCGAGGACCACCCGGTCCGGTTCCTCCCGGGCGTGCTGGAAGACGACGTCGGCCAGCCCGCCGACGGGCGCGCCCGTGACGACCGGTGGGACGGTGATCTCACGCAAGGCCCCGCTCCTCTCCGCGCGCCGCGGTGAACGTACCTCAGTGTCAAGGGGGGTTGATGGGCATTCGGACACCTCCACAAGACCTCCCCAGTGATCACGCCGTTCACGCCGCTGACGTGCGGCGCAGAGGGCGCGGGCGGGCCTGCGGGCCAGGTGGCCCCGCGGGCGGCTTGCTGGGTGGCGCGGCGAGCGGCTGCCGGGGCGGGCCGACAGGCCGCTCTGGCCGGCCGCCGGTCCGCCCGCCAGCCCGCCGGTGCGCCAGGCGCCGGTCCGCCCGTGCGCCCGTCCGCCGGTGCGCGCCTGCCGGTCCGCCCCGCCGGGCCGCCAGGCCGGGGCCCCGCGGGCGGCACGGTGGTCAGCGGGTACGGGTGAGCCGGTCCGCTCCGGAGAGGACCGCCGCCGCCAGTGCCTCGGCCGCGGGCGACGCACGCGGCCCGCGCAGCAGCGCGAACTCCACCGGCCCCAGCTCCGGCAGCCCGCCCACCCGCACCAGACCCGGCGGGATCAGCCCCCGCGTGTGCGCCATCACGCCCAGCCCGGCCCGGGCCGCCGCGACCAGACCGCTCAGGCTGCCGCTCGTGCAGGCGATCCGCCACGCCCGGCCGTCCCGTTCGAGCACCTCCAGGGCCCGCGCCCGGGTGATACCGGGCGGCGGGAAGACGATCAGCGGAACCGGGCGCTCGGGATCCACCCGCAGCCCCTCCGCGCCGATCCACACCATCCTGTCCCGCCAGACCAGCCGGCCCCGCTCGTCCCCCGGACCCCGCCGCTTCGCCAGCACCAGGTCCAGACGGCCCGCGTCCAGCCGCTCGTGCAGCGTGCCCGACAGCTCCACCGACAGCTCCAGGTCCACCTCGGGGTGCTCGTGCCGGAACCCCTCCAGGATCTCCGGCAGCCGCGACAGCACGAAGTCCTCCGAGGCACCGAACCGCAGTCGCCCCCGCAGCCGCGTCCCCGTGAAGAAGGCCACCGCCCGCTCGTGCGCCTCCAGGATCGTCCGCGCGAAGCCGAGCATCGCCTCGCCGTCCTCCGTCAGCTCCACGCTGTGCGTGTCCCGCAGGAACAGCGGCCGCCCCGTCGCCTCCTCCAGCCGCCGCACGTGCTGGCTCACGGTGGACTGCCGTACGCCCAGACGCCCCGCCGCCTGCGTGAAGCTCAGCGTCTGGGCCACCGTGAGGAACGTCCGCAACTGGACCGGGTCGTACATGCCCCCATCGTAGGACGGCTCATCTCGATCCGTGATGACAGTGAGAGCGGTGTACGGGTTTCCCGATCACTGCCGGGAGCCGACCATGAAGGGACACCGAACATCCGGTCCCACCCCGCCTGCCCCCACCGCCACCCCCACCCGNCCCCCCCCCCCCCCCCCCCCCCCCCCCCCCCCCCCGCCCCGACAGCAAGTGAGCCTGCGCATGCGCCGCCCGCACCTCCCCGCCCGGCTCCCCCTGGACCCGTACGTCCTCGCCCTGCTCGGCACCGTCGGCCTCGCCGCCCTGCTCCCCGCCCGCGGCGCGGCCGCCACCGTCGCCGGCGCCGCCTCCACCGCCGCCGTGGCCCTGCTCTTCTTCCTCTACGGCGCCCGGCTCTCCACCCGCGAGGCGCTCGACGGGCTCCGCCACTGGCGGCTCCACCTCACCGTGCTCACCTGCACCTTCCTGCTCTTCCCGGTCCTCGGCCTGGCCCTGCGCGCCCTCGCCCCCGGCCTCCTGCCGCCCCCGCTCCAGAGCGGCCTGCTCTTCCTCTGCCTGGTCCCCTCGACCGTCCAGTCCTCGATCGCCTTCACCTCGATCGCCCGCGGCAACGTCCCCGCCGCGATCTGCGCCGGTTCCTTCTCCAGCCTGGCCGGCATCGTGCTCACCCCCCTGCTCGCGGCGGTCCTGCTCGGCGGCCGCACGGGCGGCTTCTCCGCCGACGCCATCCTCAAGATCACCCTCCAGCTCCTGCTGCCCTTCCTCCTGGGCCAGGCCCTGCGCCGCTGGACCGGCGGCTTCCTCACCCGCCACAAGAAGACCCTCGGGTACGTCGACCGCGGCTCGATCCTCCTCGTCGTCTACACGGCCTTCAGCGCGGGCATGGCCGCCGGCATCTGGCAGCAGGTGAGCCCCCTGCGCCTCGGCGCCCTGATGCTCCTGGAAGCCGTACTCCTCACCGTCATGCTCCTCGTCACCTGGTACGGCGCGGCACGCCTCGGCTTCGGCCGCGAGGACCGCATCGCCATCCAGTTCGCCGGGTCCAAGAAGAGTCTGGCCGCCGGACTCCCCATGGCCAGCGTGCTCTTCGGGGCCCAGGCCGCCCTCGCCGTGCTCCCGCTGATGCTCTTCCACCAGATGCAGCTGATGGTCTGCGCGGTCCTCGCCCGGCGCCGCGCCCAGGACCCGCGGCCCGAACTCCCCGCCGACCGTGTGGCGGAGGTCTCCCGTGCGGCCTGATCGCCAAGATCCCCGGGCCCGGTAACGTGCTGTGGTGACCTGGATACGCCCGCTCGGTGCCCACGCCCAACGCCCCTGCACCCTGGTGGTCTGCCGCGGCTGCTGCTGCGGCGACCCCCGCAAGAACCCCGGCTCCGACCACGCCGGCCAGCTCGCCCGGCTGCGCGAGGCCGCGGCCGCCTCCGCGGGCCGCCTGGCCGTCCGTACGAGCGACTGCCTCGGCCCCTGCGCCCAGGCCAACGTCATCGTGGTCCAGCCCACCACCGAGGCCCGCCGCCGCGGCGCCCGCGCGGTCTGGTTCGGCTGGGCCCTCGACGACACCGCCACCGACGAGATCATCGCCTGGGCCGAATCCGGCGGCCCGGGCGCCACCCCGCTCCCGGCCACCCTGGACCTTCACCGCATCGACCCCCCGGCCCCGAAGCCCCCGGCCGACGCCGGCCGCCGCTCCCGCCGGGGGCGCTGACGTGCGCGACCACAACCTCGCCCGGACGGTGACCATAGTGCTCGGCGTGCTGTTCGGTGTGCTGTTGCTGTCGGCCCTCGCCTTCGGCCTGTTGGGCGGCAGGTCCTCCCCGGCGCTGACGGAGGCGGACGTCATCGGCACCTGGCAAGGCGACCGCGGAGCCCGGCTTGAGGTGACGCCCGACGGCCGGGCCCGCCTCTCGGACGCTTCGGGCTGGAAGTGCGCACGGGGAGAGAAGCTTGGAGTGTTCACCGGCGATGGCCGATGGACCCTCGGACACCTCCCGGACGAGGACCCGGGCATCCGGGTCGAGTTCAGCCCCGACGGGATGCCCGCGGTGCAGGAGTGCAACGACTGGTTCCTGCTCCACGGCACCGGCAGGGAGGGGGCAGCCGGCGGCGAGGTGTGGGCCACCTTCCTCAGTCGCGACGGCAGCGCCGCGGAGCGGTTCCGGCGCGCCCCTACAGGGTGATCCGCTCCTCACCCGCGTAGATGTTCATGTCCGGGCCCCGCAGGAACCCGACCAGGGTCATGCCCGACTCCACCGCCAGGTCCACCGCCAGCGAGGACGGCGCGGAGACCGCCGCCAGCACCGGAATCCCCGCCATCACGGCCTTCTGAGCGAGCTCGAAGGAAGCCCGGCCCGACACCAGCAGCACCGTGCCCGTCAGCGGGAGCCGTCCCGCCTGCAGGGCCCGGCCGACGATCTTGTCCACGGCGTTGTGCCGGCCCACGTCCTCCCGCAGGTCGAGCAGTTCGCCCTCGGCCGTGAACAGCCCCGCCGCGTGCAGGCCGCCCGTACGGTCGAAGACCTTCTGGGCCGCTCGCAGCCGGTCCGGGAGCCCGGTCAGGACCTCCGCGGGCACCCGTACCGGATCGGTGGCGGTCCCCGGGAAGCGGGTCGCCGTCCGGACCGCGTCGAGGCTGGCCTTCCCGCACAGGCCGCAGGACGAGGTGGTGTAGACGTTGCGCTCCAGCGTGATGTCCGGCACCGGGACCCCGGCGGCCAGCTGGACGTTCACCACGTTGTAGGTGTTGGAGCCGTCCGCCGTCGCCCCCTCGCAGTACGTGACCGCCTGCAGGTCCGACGCTTCAGCGAGCACCCCCTCGCTCACCAGGAAGCCCACCGCCAGGGCGAAGTCGTCGCCCGGTGTCCGCATGGTGATGGCCAGCGGCCTGCCGTTCAGACGTATCTCCAGCGGCTCCTCGGCCACCAGGGTGTCCGGGCGGACACCCGCCCCGCCGTTCCGGATCCGGACGACGCGACGGCGCTCGGTGACCCGTCCCATGGTGATCAGCCCACCCCTTCTGTTTCTCGCCGATGCCCGACGTACTCATTCTCCCGGTTCCGCATCCGACCTGGTCCCGGGCAGGGAGCTCCTCGGGAAGCTCCAAAATCCGGGGCCGGAATCCTGTTGGGTCACGTGCATATGTACCCATCGGTAGCAGGCGAAGCTGGGTGATCCTGACTTGCCTACGAGGGGGGACCCCGCCCATGACCGGTTCACGAGTGGTGGCGCTAGGGCACTACCAGCCCGCGAAAGTGCTCACCAACGAGGACCTCGCGGCCATGGTCGACACCACCGACGAGTGGATCCGCTCCCGCGTCGGCATCCGCACCCGCCACATGGCCGGCCCGGACGAGCCCGTCGACGAGCTGGCCTTCCACGCGGCCGGAAAGGCGCTGGCCGGCGCCGGCCTGACCCCGGACGACATCGACCTCGTCCTGGTCGCCACCTCCACCGCGATCGACCGGTCGCCCAACATGGCCGCGCGCGTCGCCGCCAAGCTGGGCATGGGCGGCAGCCCCGCTGTCATGGACATCAACGTCGTCTGCTCGGGCTTCACCCACGCCCTGGCCACCGCCGACCACGCCATCCGGGCCGGTTCCGCCACCCGCGCGCTGGTCATCGGCGCCGACAAGATGACCGAGATCACCGACTGGGCCGACCGCACCACCTGCGTCCTCACCGGTGACGGCGCGGGCGCGGCCGTCGTCGAGGCCTGCGACGAGCCCGGTATCGGTCCGGTGCTGTGGGGTTCGGTCCCGGAGATGGGCAACGCGGTCCGGATCGAGGGCTCGCCGCCGGTCTTCGCCCAGGAGGGGCAGTCCGTCTACCGCTGGACCACCAGCCAGCTCCCGCCGCTCGCCCGCAAGGTGTGCGAGAAGGCCGGCATCGTGCCCGAGGACCTGGCCGCGGTCGTCCTCCACCAGGCGAACCTGCGCATCATCGAGCCGCTCGCCGCCCGGATCGGCGCGGTCAACGCCGTCGTCGCCCGCGACGTCGTGGACTCCGGCAACACCTCGGCGGCGAGCATCCCGATGGCCCTGTCGAAGCTGGTCCAGCGCGGTGAGATCCCCTCCGGCGCCCCGGTCCTGCTCTTCGGCTTCGGTGGCAACCTCTCCTACGCGGGCCAGGTCATCAGCTGCCCGTGACGCCTTCCGCGACCGCTCCCCGCGCCGCCCGCGCGGCGGGGGAGCGGGCACCCTCGGCGATCACCGCGCCGACCATGACGACCGCCAGGGCCACCAGCTGGCCGGCTCCCGTCCACCGCGTCCCCACGGGCACCGTGGCGAGCGCGAGGACCAGGGCTGTGGCGCGGTAGCGGGCCGGGCCGATGCCCAGCGCCGCACGGAAGACCAGGTTCCCGGCCAGGTACAGGGCCACCCCGCCGGCCAGCGCGACCGCCGGACCGGTGTGCAGGTGCTCGCCGAGGTGCCCGATCGTCTTCTTCACGCCGGCCGCGAAGACGGCGATGCCCAGCAGCACCGGCAGGAAGGCGTAGTAGTACGCCGCCATCGCCAGCTTGAAGCGCCGGTCCGGCGGCAGCTGCGCGAAGACCTCCTCCGCCCGGCCCTCGTCGCGCACGAAGTACATCCACCACATCGCCGACGCGATCGTGAGCGCCAGGAACGTGCCGCCCGCGATACCGGCGGACAGCGGCAGCGACCCCACCCCGATGCCGATCGCGATCACGGACTCGCCGAAGACGATGATCAGCAGCAGGCCGTGCCGCTCCACGAGGTGCGCGGCGTTCATCCCGCCGAGCTGGTCGCCGACCGTCTGCTCGGGCACCTCCGGCTCCGCCGCGGCCCCGCTGGCCGCGACCCGCTGCACGACCATCGGCGTCACGAACTGGAGCAGCAGCGCCAGCAGCCACAGCCCCCAGGCCGGCAGCCCGTCGAAGAACCCGGCGGCCGTCACCGCCAGTGCGCACAGCACGTTGGGCAGCGCGAACCACAGCACGCCGCGGCCGTGCGCCTGCGTGAACAGCGCGCCGTGCACCAGGACGACCAGCAGGTAGCCCAGGCCGAAGGCGACACCGCCCGCGCCGAAGGCGGTGGGCACGGCCAGCGCGCACACCATGAAGGCGCCCATGGCGAGCATCAGGAGCACGCGGCGGACGGTGCGGTCGGGCGGCACCTGGTTGGTCAGGTGCGCGTAGCCCCCGTACATCCAGAACAGCACGGTGAAGATGAGCAGGACCTGCCCGGCGCCCCTCGGGGTCAGGTCGTCCGCCAGCAGCACCGTCAACTGCGTGATGGTGAAGACGAAGACGAGGTCGAAGAACAGCTCCAGCGTGCTGACGCGGTGCTCGGTTTCCATGCGCGGCTCCCCCCGGATGTGTGCCCGGCCATCCGACCGCCCCTGGCCCACCGCTGTCCACCCGGATCCCCACATCCGTAGCCCGGCCCGCGGCGAGACGCGCCGTCCCGTCACCCTCGGATCGGACATGCCCGCAGGTCAGCCCGGCGTGGCGGACCACGGCCGCCCGGATAAGTGGTCGGAGCCGCGCCGATCCTTTGCTATTGTTGTCCATGTCGCCGCGGGAAACCGGGGCCGACCACCGGTCCGGGTGGCGGAATGGCAGACGCGCTAGCTTGAGGTGCTAGTGCCCTTTATCGGGCGTGGGGGTTCAAGTCCCCCCTCGNGGGTGGCGGAATGGCAGACGCGCTAGCTTGAGGTGCTAGTGCCCTTTATCGGGCGTGGGGGTTCAAGTCCCCCCTCGGACACCAGCAAGAGCCCCACACATCCTGTGGGGCTCTTCTTCGTGTCGGCCCGGCTCCACTTCTGACGTTCTTACGTGCCCAGGACCACCAGGCCGGTGGGGCGGGTCAGGCTGCCCGGGGTGACCGCGGTGAAGGTGTGGGGGAGGGAGAGGCGGGGAGTGGCGCCGTCCGGGGCGGCGTCGAAGAGGTAGGCCGCCCCGGACGTGGTGTCGCTGACCAGGTGCGGGCCCCGGGGCGCCGCAGCGGCCTCGGCGAGCGGGGTGCGGAAGAGCCGCCGCAGGTGGCGCAGGGTCTCCGGGGTGACCGGGGCCCGCACCGGCCGCGGCTCGGGCGGCCCGGCGGGTGCCGAGCCGGGCTCGGCGGCGGCGGCCGCCGGCTCCGGCGGGTCCGGGGGGATCGCACCGGTCAGGAGCAGCGCGAGGAGGACCGGAACGGCCTTGCGGCGCAGCGTCCCTGTGGCCGAGCGCAGCCGGTGCGCATGGGTCGCCGGCAGGGACAGCGCGAGGCTCCCCGCGGCGCCGCCCGTGGCGATGGGAACGGCCGAACAGACCACCCCGGGGGCGTATTCGAGCAGGTCGAAGACGGGGGAGCCCGGGGCCACCGCGTCCAGCGCCGTGAACAGGGCCCGGCTGTCGGTGATGGTCTGCGGGGTGAGCCGGGCGGGCCGGTGCCGGGCCACGTGGTCGGCCCGGCGGTCGTGGTCGAGCTGGGTCAGCAGGCACTTGCCGACCGCGCTGGCGTGCGCGGCGTCCCGGAAGTCGACCCACTCCCGTACCGGTGGGGTCGCCGGCCCGGCCGCCATCTGCGTGATGTGCACCTCTCCCCCGGCGTACCGGCTGAGGTACACCGCGGCGCCCGCACTGTCCCGGGCCAGGGCGAGGGTGCGCTGGAGCTGCCCGGCCAGGCCCTGCCCGCCGGGGGCGGCGAGCCGGTCCAGGGCCGGGCCGCGCCCGTACACCCCCGCCCCCGGCCGGTACGCGTACTCCTCCTCGCACAGCATCGCCAGGAGCGGCGGCAGCTCCGCCTCCGCGAGGCCCGACTCCCGGGCGAGCTGGGCGGCCCGGACCCCCAGCGGGTGCCGCTCCAGCACGCGTACGACGGCCAGGGCGCGGCGTGCCTCCGCCAGCGCCTCGCCGGTACCGCCCTGTACGACGGTTCCGCGGGCCGCGGCCGTCAGCGCGGGGTGGCGCAGCGGCCCGGCGGCCGGCCGGACCGCCGCCACCGGCGCCACGACCGTGGCGGGCGGCGGCGGCAGGAACGCGCCCAGCGCCCCCGACAGCCCGGCCCTCGGCAAGGGCACGGGCCCGAGGTCGGGATCGTCCCACTGCTCGACGTAGCGCAGGACGGCGGCCTGCGTGCACAGCCGGATCTCGCGCAGGTCGCGCCGGCCGCTCGGCCGGAAGCCGCGGTGGCCCAGCTCGCGCGCCCAGTGCCGGGCGTCGTGGTGCTCGCCGCGCCGAGAGTGGTCGAGGAAGAGGCAGTAGGCGGCCGCGGCGGCCCGTGCGCTGCCGGACGCGGCGGCGAACTGCCACCAGAACCGGGCGCCTTCGCGCATCCCGGCGAGGTGCAGCAGGCAGCCGAAGACGACGGCGCCGCTCAGGTCGGTGCGCAGGTGGGTGAAGGCGTCGAGGTGCGTGGCGGCGTCCGGCGCGCACACGGAGGCCAGGCAGATCGCCTTGAGGTCGCGCCGGGCCCGTTCGGCGTCGAGCGGCCGGTCCCGGACCGGGTCGCTCCAGCCGTGGGCCGCCCGGCGCCGGGCCCGGTGCGGGACGGCCGGGTGCGGTGTGGCGCGCAGCAGCCGGGCCTCGGCCGCGCCGAGGTCGTAGTGGCGGTAGCGGTCGCGGACGCCGGCCCGGGCGAGGAACTCGGCCAGGGAGCGGGGAGCCGGGTCGCCGTCCGGCCGCTCCAGCCGGTCGCGGCGCCTCATGACCCGGCTGGTTCGGCCGGTTCCGCCGGATCGGCGGAGGTGTCGAGCAGCCGGGCGAGGCGCCGGTGGGCCTGGCCGAGCTGGGAGCGGACCGTGGCCTCGTCGACGCCCATCACGGAGGCCGCCTCACCCGGGGTGCACTGCAGTCCGTACCGCAGGAGCACGGCGTCGCGCTGGCGCTCGGCGAGCCGGGAGACGGCGGAGTAGAAGCGGATGGTGTCGGTCAGCACCTCGTACTGGTCGGCGTGCGCCTCCTTGAGGGCCGCCTCGAAGGCGCTGATGTCCGTCGGCTCGGGCTCCTGCTGCCACGGGTGGAGCCGGTGCTGCCGGTCGACCAGGCAGTGCTTGAGGACGGTCCACGCGTAGGCGTCCAGACGGTCCATGTGGAGCATCCGCAGCCAGTCGCCCATGATCGAGTCGAAGGTGGCGTCGACCGCCGCCTCGGCCGCCGCGTCCGAGCCCAGCTGCAGATACGCGAAGCGCATGTACGCGGGGCGCCGGTTGGCATGGAAGGCCCAGTACGACAGCCGTGCCGTCGGGTCCCACTGGCTCATCGGCGTCGGCCGCCTACGCCGGCTCGGCAGTCCCACGGCCCCACCGGACTCCTCCGGTCCGACATCGCTCACGGCTCCACCTCATCCCCTGGTGCGCAGAACAGGAAAGCAGCGTGGGCGCACTACGGGGGCGCAGAGAAGAAACCTGGGAAGCAATGCGTCGCGGATGATCGAACCGTGATCGTTCCCGATCGGGCGAGGCGCCAGCCAGCACGTATGCATATGCCGCCTGCCGGTGCCGCGTGTCGCCGGCTGTATCACCGGCCCGCTCTGCTGTCGTCTCACCGGCCGGGCCTCCGGTCGGGCGCTGGGCCGCCCCGCTGTACCATGGGCCCGATCGCGAGGGCCGTGACGCAGAGGTCACTGTCCTCGCTTTTGCTTTACGTCCACCCGAGAACAAATGCGGCGCGTGGCCTTTCGGCGGTTCGATACGATGACCGCACTCACAATCCGTGACGTCACGTTGCACCGCACATAGGAAATGGAGCATCCGAGGATGGCTCGACACCTGATCACCAGCGCGCTTCCGTACATCAACGGGATCAAGCACCTGGGCAACATGGTCGGGTCGATGCTTCCGGCGGATGTGTACTCCCGGTACCTCCGCCAGCGCGGCCACGACGTCCTGTACATCTGCGCCACCGACGAGCACGGCACGCCCGCCGAGCTCGCCGCCAAGGAGGCCGGTATCTCGGTCGCCGAGTTCTGCGCGCAGGCCCACGACGCCCAGAAGGCGGTCTACGACGGCTTCGAGCTGTCCTTCGACTACTTCGGCCGCAGCTCCTCGCCGCAGAACGCCGAGATCACCCAGCACTTCGCACGCCGCCTCCAGGAGAACGGCTTCATCGAGGAGCGGGCGATCCGGCAGGTCTACTCGCCCGCCGACGGCCGCTTCCTCCCGGACCGCTACGTCGAGGGCACCTGCCCGCACTGCGGCTACGACAAGGCCCGCGGCGACCAGTGCGAGAACTGCACCCGCGTCCTGGACCCCACGGACCTGATCGAGCCGCGCTCGGCCATCTCCGGATCCACCGATCTGGAGGTCCGCGAGACCAAGCACCTCTTCCTCCTGCAGTCCAAGCTGCAGCACGAGGTGGAGGCCTGGGTCGCCGAGCACGAGGAGGAGTGGCCGCAGCTGGCCTCCTCGATCGCCCGCAAGTGGCTGACCGAGGGCCTGCACGACCGCGCCATCACCCGTGACCTCGACTGGGGCGTCCCCGTCCCGGCCGACACCTGGCCCGATCTGGCGGCCGAGGGCAAGGTCTTCTACGTGTGGTTCGACGCCCCGATCGAGTACATCGCCTCGACCAAGGAGTGGGCGGACGCCGACCCGGCGAACCGCGACTACAAGGCGTGGTGGTACGAGGCCGAGGACGTCCGCTACACCCAGTTCATGGCCAAGGACAACGTCCCGTTCCACACGGTCATGTTCCCCGCCACCGAGCTGGGCACCCGCGAGCCGTGGAAGAAGGTCGACTACGTCAAGGCCTTCAACTGGCTGACCTACTACGGCGGCAAGTTCTCCACCTCGCAGAAGCGCGGCGTCTTCACCGACCAGGCGCTGGAGATCCTCCCGGCCGACTTCTGGCGCTACTTCCTCATCGCCAACGCCCCCGAGTCCGACGACTCGTCCTTCACGTGGGAGCACTTCGCGGCCACCGTCAACAAGGACCTCGGCGGCACCCTCGGCAACTTCGTCAACCGCGTCCTGACCTTCTCCCGCAAGAAGTTCGGTGACGAGGTCCCGGCCGGCAGCCCCGCGGGCGAGGCCGAGGCGAAGCTCGGTGAGCAGATCGCCGAACTCCTGGCCGAGTACGAGGGCCACATGGACACCCTGCAGTACCGCAAGGCGGCGGCCGCGCTGCGCGCCCTGTGGTCCGCGGGCAACGCCTACCTGGACGAGAAGGCCCCCTGGCTGGAGGTCAAGACCGACCTGGAGGCCGCGGCGCTCACCCTGCGCACCGCGATGAACCTCATCCACCTCTACTCGGTGGTCTCCGAGCCCTTCATCCCGGCCTCGGCGCGCGCCATGCGCTCCGCGTTCGCGCTCGCCGACGACACCGCCGTGTGGGTGACCCCGGAGCAGGCCAAGGCCCTGGACGCGGTCCCGGCCGGGACCCCGTTCACCGTGCCGCCGGTGCTCTTCGCCCGGGTCACCGAGGAGGACCTGGAGTCCTACCGCGAGCGCTTCGGCGGCACCGAGGCGAGCTGACACGTGGCGGCGGACCGCCGTTCCACCGACCGGAAGGGGCGCGACCGCGGGGTCGCGCCCCTTCCGGCGTGCCCGGACGTACGGCGGCGGCCGGGCTCAGCCGCTCAGCCCGCGGCGCGGGTGAAGGTACGGACGGCGGTGTCGAAGTGTTCGCGGGACTCGGCGGTGCGGCCGACCGGGGCGGAGACCCAGACGTCGTAGAGCCGGCCGTCCTCCTCCCAGCAGAGGTCACGGGTGTGCCGGGGGCCTTCGGCCGCGGAGAAGCCGTTCCAGGTGAACAGCCACAGGGCGGCGTCGCGGCCGTTGTGCGTGCTTGACGAGACCTCGGCGTCACGGTAACCGGGGTTGTTCGCCGGCCCCTTGGCGTGGGAGCGCTGGTGCACGGCGAGCGGCCCTCCCGGCTCGGCTGCGGACACCTTGATGCCGATACGGAAGGTCTCGTCCGGCGACATGTAGAAGATCCGCGGGCCGTCGGCCCTGCGGGTGAAGCCGTGGGGGACGGCGAGGGCGAAACCCGCCGGATCCTGGACGACGCGGAAGCCGGCGGGGGCGGCCTTGCCGTCGGACGACGGACCGGTCCGCTCGCCCGGCGCCGACGGCACCGGTGCGGGCGCGGAGACCTGCGCGCCCGGTGGAGCGGCCGACGGTGCGGCCGGTGCGCCGCCCGTGGGGCTGCTCGTGGCCGCGGGCCGGTCGGCGCGGTCGGCCGGGTCGTCCTGGTTCATCAGCAGCGCCGCAGCCGACGCACCCGCGCCCACGACCGCGGCCACGAGCAGGCCGGCGATCAGTGCGGCACCCGGCCGTCGCCGTGCGGAGGCGCCGGCGCCGGCCGGCTGCGCGGTCACGGGTGCCGTCTGCGCCACGGGTCGCGCCGTCGGGGCCGGTTCGGTCGGGGCGGGTTCTGTTCCGGACGGTTCTGTTCTGGACAGTCCTGTTCCGGACGGTTCCGTCCTGGCCGGGGGCGCCCCGGTCGGTTCGGTCCGGGTCTGCGGCGGCGTCCGGAACGGTGTCGTACGGGATGGTGTCGTAGGGGACGGCGCCGTCCGGGACGGTGTCGTCCGGGCGTCGGGCACCTCGGGGACGCTGCGCCGCGTCGGCGCGTGGCCGCCCGCCGACGTGGCCAGGGCCCGCAGCATCTCCTCCGCCTCGTCCGCGCCGAGCCGCGCGGCGGGGTCGCGTTCCAGCAGCCCCCGCACCACCGGCAGCAGCGGCCCGCACGCGGCGGGAGGCCGGATCTCGTCATAGACCACCGCGTGCAGCACTCCGCCGAGCGAGTCCCGCCGGAAGGGGGACACCCCGCTGACGGCCGCGCACAGCAGGGCCCCCAGCGACCACAGGTCGGACTCGGGCCCGGCCGGCGACTGCGCCGACATCCGTTCGGGCGCGGTGTACTCGGGAGACCCGACGAACGCCCCGGTCGCGGTCAGGGTCGTTGCCCCCGAGACCTGCGCGATCCCGAAGTCCGTGAGGACGGCCCGGCCGCCCGGTGCCTCCAGCAGGACGTTGGCCGGTTTGATGTCGCGGTGCAGCACCCCGGCCGCGTGCGCGGTCCGCAGGGCGCCGAGCAGCGCGATGCCGATGGCGGCGGCCTCGGCGATGTCCACCGGCCCGGTCCGGGCGAGCCGGTCGGCGAGGGAGCCGCCCTCGACCAGTTCCATGACGATGCACGGCCGTTCGCCGTCCGCGACGACGTCGTGCACCACGATGATGTGGGGGTGCTTGACCTGCGCGGCGGCGCGGGCCTCGCGCAGGGTGCGTTCCCGCTGGAGCCGGGCCTCGTCCGGGGACAGCGCCGGGTCGAGCGCCATCTCCTTGACGGCGACGCTGCGGCCGAGCAACTGGTCCGTGGCGCGCCACACGACACCCATGCCGCCGCGCCCGAGCCTGGCGTCCAGTCGATAACGCCCGGCGATCAGTCGGGCGTTCTCCCCCTCGGTCAGCATGGCGACATCATGCCGCATCGCCGGAGGGCTCGTGCGCCTCGGGCGCGGCGGTGGATCTCCACCGGTCCGCCGCGTGTCGAAGCCGGGCCTTGATCGTTTCTTCAGACGTAGCCCTCATGTCTGCTGCGGAATCGGAGGACGCGCGGTGACCGCTTGGCAGTACTTCGCCGGGGCGGGTCTGGTGGCGGCGCTCTGTCCGCTGCACGGCCACGTGGCCGTTGCGGGCGACGGCCCCGGCCGCGGCGCGCGCGTCGACCTGTGCGTGCCCGCAGGCCAGCCGAAGCGGCCCGGCGTACCGCCCTCCGGCCGGCCCTCGGTGCGGGTGGCCGTACCCGGCGCCGACGCCGGGCTGACGGTGCGCCACCCCGGGTGGGCCCCCCGGCCCGGACGGCCCGCGGTGGTGCTGCCCGGGCCGTCGGAGCCGTCGGGCGCGGCCGGTCCGGCGGAGACTTCCGCCGGGGCGGAGGCGGCGGCATCGGCTGTGCCCGCCGAGCCGCCGCCGCCCGCGCCGGGTCCCGGGGCGGCTGCCGGGCCGGTGCCGGCCGAGGCGCCCGCCCCGCCCCGGGCCGTGGCCGCCGCCGCGCCCGTGAGCGCCTTCCACGTGCGTCCGTACCGTGCGGTCGCCGTCGAGCGGCGCGGCCCGGGCGGGATGTCCACCGTGATGCTGATGGTCGTCGTCACCACCCCGGCCGTACTCGCCGCAGCCGCCCTGCGGCCCCGCTCCAGGAGCCGCGGCTGACCGCCGCACCTCCGTCCGCCGCCGCCCGTCCGCCGTACCTCCGTCCGCCCACCGATCCACACCGGGAGAATCCACGTGTCCGAATGGCTGGTCCTGGCCATTGCCATGGTGCTCGTCTGCGCCCTCGTCCTCGCCATCACGGCGATCCGGCACCGCCGGGCCGCCGCCGACGAGGACACCAGCGAAACCCCCGACGTCATCGAGTACATGACGATGATGGTGGGCGTGGTCTACGCGATCGTGCTGGGCCTGGCCATCGCGGGCGTATGGGAGGCGCGCGGCGCCGCCGAGGACAGCGTGCGCCGGGAGGCCCAGGCCCTGTACGAGGTCACCCAGCGCTCCGACGTCTACCCGGCCGCGGTCCGCGACCGGATCCGCGGCGAGGTGGACGCGTACGTCTCCCACACCGTCGCCGTGGACTGGCCGCTGCTGACCTCCGGCGAGAGCGCGTCGGCCGAGGGCGGCGAACTGCTCGGCAGGCTCCGTACGTCCGTCACCCACCAGAGCCCGGCCACCGAGCTCCAGGCCCAGGCCTACCAGCCGCTCCTGGACCACATCGCGGCCGCCGACGAGGCCCGCCACTCGCGGACCCAGAACTCCGAGTCGACGCTGCCGGGCGTGGTGTGGTTCGGGCTGCTGGTCGGCGGGGTGGTCACCGTCGGGCTGATCTTCACGCTGCAGATCCGGCGCTCGGGCCGGGAGCTGCTCCTCGCGGGGCTCTTCAGCGCGCTGATCGTCTTCCTGCTGTTCATGGTGTGGAGCTTCGACGCGCCGTACGGCCGGGACGGCATTGACTCGGCCGGCCCGTTCCAGGACCTCTTCCCGAAAACGGCGGTGACCGCCGCCCGCTGACCGGCGACACCGCCACCGTCGGTGTGAACCTAGACGGCCACCTGTCGGCGGACCGCCTGCACCACCGGTGAGCGGCGCAGGGCGTCGGAGATGCGCAGGAGGTCGCGGGGGCCGTCGGAGGCGGCCGGCAGGGTCTCCTCGTCCTCGCCGTTGATCCTGCCTTCGGGGTCCGCGGAGCGGGCCCGTACGGCGGCCGCGACCATGGCCGCGTCGGCGACCGCGCGGGCGGTCTCCTCGTCGGCCCCGTCGGCGACGGCGCAGTCGTAGGCGTCGTCGCGCAGGCCCTTGTCGAAGTAGGGGCCGAGGTGCAGGAACCCGTCGTGGATGTCGGACTCCCGCTGGATCACGCGCAGTTCCGCCGCCGTCCACCACGCCATCTGTACGGAGGGCGTGCCGACGGGGGCGGAGATCTGCACCTCCTGCCACAGCGCGCCGAGCCGGCGGTACGTCGCCCAGGTCTGCCAGTGGTCCGACAGCCGCTGGCAGACGAGCGGGACCACGAAGCCCATCGCGCTGATCAGCGCGCCCAGCGAGGCCAGCGGGGGAGCCACGTAGGTGCTCAGGCCGTCGAGGTCGTGGCCGAGCCAGCGGGCGACGACGGCGGACATCTTCGTGGCGTCGTACCCGAGGTTGAAGATGTAGCCGGCCACGATGATCATCAGGCCGACCCGCAGCCAGCCGCGCACCTGCAGCGACCAGCGCCAGCACAGGACCACCATCACCACCGCCGCCACGTGGTGCGCCAGCAGGTAGAGGGCGATCATCTGGCCGACGTAGGGCGTGTTGGCGTAGAAGGTGTCGAAGTCCCGCAGGCGTTCCTCGGGGGTCTCGCCGAGGGCGAAGAGCACGATCAGGGCCACGATCACGATGCTGTAGCCGAGGATCCAGCGCCGCGACACGCGCCGGGTCTGCTCCGGCGGGCCGCCCCGCCAGTTGACCATCAGGACCAGGCAGGAGGCGCTGAAGGCGGTGATCAGGCAGTACACCAGCGGGGCCGAGAAGTTGGCGATCCCGGTCCAGCGGTTGACCGCCGCGATGGTCGGCGGGGCGGCGAAGGCGAACACCGCCCCCGCCAGGGTCAGCAGCGCGACGACCGAGCGCAGGAGCGGGTCGCGCCAGTTGTGCCGCAGGGCCGGCAGCTTGAAGGCGAGGGAGATCGCCATCGCTGCTGCCGGTATGTAGTAGTCCTCACCGGTCAACGGTCGTTCCTCAGTCCCCGGTAGCCCAGCGAGGCCTCGATCCGGCCGGCCAGGTCGTCGCGCTGGACCGGAGGCCGATGGCTCGCCGACCCGGCCAGCCAGTTCCGGCAGCGGCTGCTCAGCAGTAAGCCGAAGGTCTCGGCCTCGGTCTCCTCCTGGACGTCGGCGCGCGTGCGCGCGGCGACGCGGCGGACCGTCTCACCGATGTCGGCCTCGTCGGACAGCAGCCGCGCGGCGACGGCGGCGCCGTCGACGTGGTGGCTGCAGTGGCCGGCCTTCATGTGCCACAGCTCGTGCCCCAGGATGACCAGTTGGTGGTCGGGTGCGGTGCGTTCCTCGATGACCACGAGATCGCGGTCCGCCATGTCGAGCCACAGACCGCTGGCCGTCCGGGGCGGGAACGAAGCCATCCGGAAGTCGACCCGGCGGCCGCGGTGTCTGCTCATGCCCTCACAGAGGGCAGCGTAGAGGTCCACGGGCTCCACGGGTGCGGTCAGCCGGATGCCGGCCACCAGCTCCCCGCACAACCGCCGCTGCTCTCTGCCTATGCTCACCGTTCTCCCCGTCGGCGCGGATCCGGATCAGGACTCAAGGATCAGACCCAGACTTTCGACTGGGTCAGGATTCATTCGGTTTGACGCTTTCGAGGAGCATGTCCAGCCATTCGGTCACCTTGTCCCGGTGCTTGTCGCTGGGCAGTTGGGCGGCGCGCCAGGCGATGCCCCGTACACCGTGGTTCTGCAGGAGTCTTGCCAGCGGATCGCCCGCCGATGCGGCCGCGGCCGGTACGGTTTCCCGCGCGCGCCCCGCGTAGTCCTGGAGCAGCTGCTGCTCGGTCCGCTGGAGCGCGTCGGTCAGGGCGTCGGCGTCGTGGGCCGTGAGGAAGCCCGCGTGCACCCCGAAGAAGCGCTGGATCGCGTCGCAATGCTCCATGGTGGGGCGGCGGTCGCCGTTGATGAGGGCCCCCGCCTGCTGCCTCGACATGCCGGCGCCGTCCGCGATCTCCTGCTGCGTGTAGCGGCGTCCGTTCGGCTTGACGCGGGTGCGCCGGAGCAGGTCGAGCCGCTGCAGGAAGCGGGCCTGGAGGTCGGGTTCGCCGGCCGGCCTGCCGTCGAGCAGGGTCTTGACCACATCCGTGGGCACGCCCGAGGCCTCCGAGAGGCGTCGCAGGTCGAAGACCTGGTTCAGCTCGCGGCCCATCTTGCCCGCGAGTTCGGCGACGCGGGTGATGGTCGCTGCCAGGGGTGCGTCGGCCACCGCGACGGGAGCCGGGAAGCCGTCTGTCACCAGTGGTTCTCCTAGATCGCGCGAAGTCGGTACGGCACATGGTCGGCTTCTGGAATCTAGCCGTTCTCGCCCGGAAGGGCTAGAACGTGCCACAGCTGTGGCGGGAATGAGCTGTCAAGAGGCTGGAATTGCCACAATAGTTGACACTCGAATGAAGTCGGTAGCAGGATCGCCACACGGAAATGAAGATCCAGACCGGAGGAGGGGGAGCTCTCAGTGCCACATCTTGCAGCGGTGGGCCCGTCCGATGGCCTCGCCCGAGCCGGTGAGGAACGCCTGGCGGGCGAGGAGTCCGCGCGTGGCGCCGTCCGCTCGGAGCGACGCAAGGAGATTTTGCGCCAGCGCCGCGAGGAGCTGGGGCTGAGTCAGGAGGACCTCGCCGCCCGGCTGCGCATCAGCGTGCGCGCGTACGGCAACTGGGAGCGCGGGCTCGTCAAGGAATGGACGGACCGCAAACTCCTCGCCCTGGCCGAAGCCCTGGAGATGAGCGAGCGGCAGTGCTTCTGGCTCTTCCGCGTCATGGTCGACCGCGATCCGCCGCCCACGTGGCGCGCCTCCGACGAGAACCGGCTCCCCGAGGACCCGGCGCAGCGCGACTACCTGTGCGACTACGCGGCCCTCATGGAGGCCGTGCCCTACCCGAGCTTCCTCGTGGACCACCGGTGGGACGTCGCCCTCACCAATTCGGCCTTCGACCAGCTCTTCCAGACCGTACGGCCGCACCCGACGGCCCTGCCGGACGACAACTTCCTGCGCTTCGTGCTGTTCCACCCGGACGCGGCGGCCGTGCTGGAGGACCACGAACCGGGCTGGTGCGTACCCCTGCTCGCCCGGTTCGCGGCCGCGCTGGCCGAGGCCCCGGAGGACGAGGGGCTGTGCAGCATCCGCCAGGAGGTGGCCCGTGACCCGTTCATGGAGGCCGCCTACCGCTACGGCGTCCCCCACTGGCTGAGCCGGCGCGGGCCCGAGGCCGCCGAACCGGACGGAGCGGTGCGCACCGTGCGCCACCCCGACCCGCGGTGGGGCTTGGTGCGCTGCCGGATGGTGGCCGAGACCAGCCGCATGCTCGACGAGATGGGACTCACCCGGATCACCCTGATCCTGTCCGGGCCGCAGGGCGTGCCGACGGGGCCGCCCCGGGGCCTCTCGGCCATTCCCCAGCAGCAGGGCGCCCGGCTGCGCGCCGTGCCGTCGCTGGGGGAGTGACCGACCGGAGCGGACCGGCCGGGGCAGACTGGTCGGGACGGACGGCTGCCGGACGTCCCGTGCCACCGATCGTGTCCTCGATCGTGGCACCGGCGACATCGGCATCCGTGTCCGTCATCCGTACCGGTATCTGCGCGGGCGAAGGGCGGTAGGGGCGTGCGGCTGACGATCCTCGGCGGAGGCGGCTTCCGGGTACCGCTCGTCTACGGCGCCCTCCTCGGCGACCACGCCGAGGGGCGGGTCTCCCATGTGACGCTCTACGACGAGGACCCCGCGCGGCTCGCCGCCATGAGCCGCGTCCTCGCGGACCGGGCCGCGGCCGCCGCAGTGTCCGACGCTCCGCCCGTCACGGCCACCCGGGACCTCGACGAGGCCCTGCGCGGGGCCGACTTCGTCTTCTCCGCCATCCGCGTCGGCGGCCTCGAAGGGCGCGCCGCGGACGAGCGCGTCGCCCTGGCCGAGGGGGTACTGGGCCAGGAGACGGTCGGCGCGGGCGGGGTCGCGTACGGACTGCGGACCGTTCCCGTCGCCCGGGAGATCGCCCGCAGGATCGCCCGTACGGCCCCCGGGGCCTGGGTCATCAACTTCACCAACCCGGCCGGCCTGGTCACCGAGGCGATGGCCGAGGAACTCGGCGACCGGGTGATCGGCATCTGCGACTCGCCCGTGGGCCTCGGACGGCGCATCGCCCGGCTGCTGGGGGCCCGGCCGGAGGAGGCGTGGATCGACTACGTGGGTCTCAACCACCTGGGCTGGGTACGCGGGCTGCGCATCGGCGGCCGCGACGAACTGCCGCGGCTGCTGGCCGATGCCGAGGCGCTGGAGTCCTTCGAGGAGGGCAGGCTCTTCGGCGCCGAGTGGCTGCGCTCGCTCGGCGCGATCCCCAACGAATACCTGCACTACTACTACTTCAACCGTGACACCGTACGGGCGTACCAGGCGGCCGGACAGGCCGGACAGACCCGCGGGGCCTTCCTGCGCGACCAGCAGCGCGGCTTCTACGCCGAGGCCGGCCGGGCCGGGCTGCCGGCCGGCGCGGCCCTGGCCGCCTGGGAGAGGACGCGGGCCGAGCGCGAGGCCACGTACATGGCCGAGAACCGCGAGGCGGCCGGGGCGGGCGAGCGCGACGAGAGCGATCTGGAGTCCGGGGGCTACGAGAAGGTCGCCCTCGCTCTGATGCGGGCCATCGCCCGGGACGAGCGGGCCACGCTGATCCTCAACGTCCGCAACGGCTCGACGCTCTCCGTCCTGGACGCCGGGGCCGTCATCGAGGTGCCCTGCCTGGTGGACGCGAACGGCGCCCACCCGATGGGCGTCGAGCAGCTTCCGCTGCACGCGGTCGGGCTGGTGACGGCCGTCAAGGCGGTGGAGCGCGAGGTCCTGGCGGCGGCCGCGAGCGGTTCCCGGGCCGACGCCGTGAAGGCCTTCGCGCTCCACCCGCTGGTCGACTCCGTGACCGTGGCCCGGCGGCTGCTGGACGGCTACACCGCGGCCCATCCGGGCCTGGCGTACCTGCGCTGAGCCGCCCCGCGGGTCCCCCCGACGGCCCAGCGCCGCATGCGGGGCCACGACCGGGCTGTGAGAGTGCGAGATGTGACCACTGCCCCCGCCGCGGCCGCCGCGCCCCCCGTGCTCGACCGGCGGCGGCGCAACGTCGTCTTCGGCACGATCATGCTGGGCGTGCTCCTGGCGGCCCTCGACCAGACGATCGTCGGGACCGCCCTCCCGACGATCGTCGGGGACCTGGGCGGCGGGGACCACATGTCCTGGGTGGTGACCTCCTACCTGCTCGCCGAGACCGTGGCGACGGTCCTGGTCGGCAAGTTCGGTGACCTCTTCGGCCGGAAACTGATCTTCCAGATCTCCGCCGTCGTCTTCATCAGCGGTTCCTTCTTCTGCGGCCTGGCCGGCAACATGACACTGCTGATCGTGTGGCGCGGGGTCCAGGGCGTCGGCGCCGGCGGCCTGATGGTCACCGCGATGGCACTGATCGCCGACGTCGTGCCGCTGCGCGAACGCGGCAAGTACCAGGGCATGATCGGCGCCGTCTTCGGCGTCGCCACCGTGATCGGACCACTGCTCGGCGGCTTCTTCACCGACCAGCTGACCTGGCGGTGGTGCTTCTACGTCAACGTCCCGATCGCCATCCTGGTGGTCGTCGCCGCGGCGAAGACGATCCCGTCGGTACGCGCCTCGGGCAAGCCGGTGATCGACTACCTCGGCATCACCCTGGTGGCGATCGGCTCCAGCGCCCTGATCCTGGCCACGAGCTGGGGCGGCAACGAGTACGCGTGGACCTCGCCCGTGATCATCGGCCTGTTCGCGGGCGGTGCGGTCGCCCTCGCCCTGTTCTGCCTGGCCGAGACGCGCGCCGCGGAACCGATGATCCCTATGCGGCTCTTCCGGAACCCGGTCTTCGCCGTGTGCTCCGTGCTGAGCTTCGTCGTCGGCTTCGCCATGCTCGGCGCGCTGACGTTCCTGCCGACCTACCTCCAGTACGTCGACGGCGACTCGGCCACGATCTCGGGCGTCCGCACCCTGCCCATGGTCTTCGGCCTGCTGCTCGCCTCCGTCTTCAGCGGCAACGTCGTCAGCAGGACCGGCCAGTACCGGATCTTCCCGATCGTCGGCAACGCGGTCATGGGCGTCGGCCTGTACCTGCTGGCGCAGATGCAGCCGGGAACCAGCACGCTGCTGGAATCGCTGTACATGTTCGTGCTCGGCGTCGGCATCGGCCTGTCCATGCAGGTGCTGACGATCGCCGTGCAGAACACCGTCGACTACGCCGACCTCGGCACGGCCACCTCCGGGGTCACCTTCTTCCGTACGCTCGGCAGCGCCTTCGGGACCGCCGTCTTCGGCACGATCTACGCGAACCACCTGGGGCCGTCGCTGGAGGAGGCGGTCGCGGAAGCGGCACGCGCCACCGGGGAGGACCCGGCGGCACTGGCCGAGGCCGTTTCGACCCCGCAGGGCGTGCACCGGCTCGATCCGGCCGCCGCGACCCCGGTCGTCGAGGCGTACGCGGAAGCCCTGCAGACGGTGTTCCTCTGGACCGTGCCGGTGGCGGTGTTCGGCTTCGTCGTGGCGCTCTTCCTCAAGCAGGTCAAGCTGCGCGACACCGCCCGCGCCGGCTCCACGGACATGGGCGACGGCTTCGGCTCGCCGGCCACGGCCTCGGGGGACTCCGCCAAGCTGCTGGAGCTGGCGGTCGGCAAACTCGTACGGAACATGGGGGCGGACACGGCACGCGCGATCGTCGAATCCTCCGACACCCGGCTGGACATCGCGGGCGCGTGGACGGTGATGCAGGTGGAGCTGATGACGAGGACGATCGGCTACTCCAGCATCGGCCTGGTCGCAGGCCGGCGTTCGCTCCCGCCGGAGGTGCTGCTCCCGGTGTTCGACCGGATGGTGGAGGAGGGCTTCCTCAGCCGGGAGGGATCCTTCTTCAGCCTCACGCCGGCCGGGCAGCGGGAGGCCGACGTCATCTCGGCCGCGTGGGCCCAGTGGCTCGGCGACCAGCTGGAGAAGGACCGGGGCCGGCCGCGCAGCGCCGAACTGCGGGTCGCGGCGGACGCGATCGCGAAGCGGCTGCTGGCCGAGGACCTGGGCGACGGGAACTTCGCACCGAGGGTGGTCGTGCGGCATTAGGGGTGTCGTGCCGATCAGGCCGGGCCCGGGAGTTGAGGCCGCCGGGGCGGAACTACCGGTGGCCGCCGGACGTCCCTCTGTTCGAAAGCATACGAACATGGGGGGCGACCAACATGGCCACCAATGCGGGACTGACCATCACGCTGGCCGAGGAGATCATGCTGCTGTCCCTGGACGACGAGTCCGGGACGCAACGGCAGCGTCAGTCGGTGGCACCGGCTCTGTCGGGGGCGATCCTGATCGAACTGGTGCTGGCGGAGCGGGTGTCCGTCTCGGGCAAGCACATGGAGCTCAGGAGCACCGAGCCCACCGGGGATCCGCTGCTGGACGGCCGGCTCCGGCTCATCGAGCCCTGGCTGCGGGGCCGGCGGCGCCGGATGAGGGACTGGCTGACGAAGGACTACATGAAGGTGGCCGGTCCCGTGCTGGAACGCCTCGGCGAGCGCAAGCTGGTGGCGCAGCAGGTGCACAAGGTGCTGGGGGTGTTCCCCCAGCGGCGCTACCCCGAGGTGGACGGCACGGTCGAGCGCGCCCTGCGTGAGCGACTGGCCGCGGTCGTCCTCGGAGGCGTGCAGCCCGATGAGCGCACGGCGGGCCTCATCGCCGTGCTCCACGCGGCGAAGCTGCACCGCCTGGCCTTCCCGCAGCACAGCCCAGGCGCGGTGAAGCGCCGGATGGCGGAGATAGCCGAAGGCCAGTGGGCGGCCGAAGGCGTCCGCGCGGCCATCCGCGACATGCAGGCCGCGATGGTGATGATGACGGCGGCCACGGTCGTCGCCGTCAGCTGAGTCATGTCGCCGGGGCGTCGGCCGCCGGGGCGGCGGGTGCCCCGGCGGCCAGGACTGCGCCCGGCGCGGCCGAGGAGGTCAGCGGAACTCGTGGGTCACCTGGATGCGGCCGACGATGTGGGAGTTGAACTCGGCCAGCTCCTGAGCCGGGACCCACAGCTCGAGGATGGTCCGCCCGCCCGCCTGCTGTACCGGGTAGCGGCTCAGGAACTCCGACTCCACCTCGAAGCGGGTGACGAAGCCGACGCCACTGTGCTTGACGTTCCAGTCCCGGGCGATCCGTACCGCGTAGTCCTCGTTGAGGACCGGGTAGAAGATCGGCTGCTCCGGCAGCCGGGGCGGCCAGGCACGCCACCCCAGCTCGCGGACCAGGGCGAGCTCCTCCGGGCCGGTGGGGCGCCACAGGGTCGTCGTCAGTCGCAGGCCGGTCATCGGGATCGCTCTCTCGTCGCGTGGCGGACCGCCGATGCGGCAGGCCGGGAGGCCCCGACTCTAGTGCTGTGGCCGGAAAGGTTCACCGGGTCGCGACGCCCGGCACGGCACCTCGCCGCGTTGTCAGACCGCGCACGTACGTCCGGTACGAGCCGCGGCCC
>NZ_LBMK01000008.1 GCF_001005295.1 Streptomyces yangpuensis
ACGCCGGAACGGTGTCGATCTGGACGGTGGCCGGACGGCTGAAGAACGTCCGCTTCGCGTGCTCACCGGACGCGCTCAAGATGCCCGAGGAGCGCCTCGACGTGGTCGAGGCACTGGCCGCGATCGCCGAGAAGCACGGCCGCACCGTCCTCGAACTGGCCATCGGCTGGCTCTCCGCCCGCCCCGGCTGCGCCTCCGTCATCGCCGGCGCCACCTCCCCCGAGCAGATCCGCGCGAACGCGGCCGCCGGGGAACGCCCGCTGGACGCCGACCTGCTCGCCGAGATCGACGCGATCGCCCCCGGCCTCCCCTCGTAGGCCGTGTCGCCGAAGTCCCGCCTGGCCCGCTGCGCCCGGTGCCGCACCTCGCCGCGTTGGCGGGGCGCGACGAGTACGTCCGGTACGCGTCGCGCCCCTCCGCCTCGCGATGCTTCCCCTCGGCCCTGCGGGCCCGGGGAGGCCCCATGACACCGGACACCGCGGGGCCTGACCGGCGCTCCTTCGACGACAGAACCCGGGGGCGGTACACGCCGACGAGCGCTCCCCGCGCCCCGCAGGGCATGGGGAGCGCTCGTCGCGCGGGCGAGGCGGCGGCCGCCGCCGGGTCAGGACACGATGTCCTTGCGGGAGAACCCCCGGAAGGCGAGGGCGAACAGCACCAGCGCGTACGACACCGACACCACCGCCCCCTTGGCCATCCCGCCCCACTCCAGCTGCGGCTGCAGCGCGTCCGCCCACGCGAACTGCCAGTGCGCCGGCAGGAACTCGCGCCACGATCCGAGCGCCGTCACCGCGTCCAGCACGTTCCCGACGATCGTCAGACCGACCGCGCCGCCCACCGCGCCCAGCGGTGCGTCCGTCCGCGTGGACAGCCAGAACGCCAGCCCCGCCGTCACCAGCTGCGACACGAAGACGAAGGCGACCGCCAGCGCGAGCCGCGGCACCGTGTCCGCGGCAGGCAGTGCGCCGCCCGCCGGGAGCTTGAGCGGCCCCCACCCGTACGCGACCGTGCCCGCCGCCAGCGCCACCACCGGCAGCAGCACGATGGCCGCCAGGCTGAAGCCCAGCGCCACCACCAGCTTGCTCCACAGCAGCCGAGCCCGCGGCACCGGCGACGCCAGCAGATAGCGCAGCGAGGACCAGCTCGCCTCCGAGGCCACGGTGTCCCCGCAGAACAGCGCCACCGGCACCACCAGCAGGAAACCGGCCGACACGAACAGACAGGTCGCGGCGAAGTTCGCCCCCGAGGCCGTGGCCGTGTCGATCAGGGTGATCCGGTTGCCGCCGCCGCGCCGGCCCTCCGGGCCGCCGCCCACCGCGAACGCGATGATCATGATGAAGGGCAGCGCGGCCAGCACCCCGCCCATCACCAGCGTCCGCCGCCGGCGCCACTGCCGCAGCGCCTCCACGCGCAGCGGCAGCGTACGGCTCGCCCGGTAGCCCGGAGCCACCTCCCGCGCCGTCGTCGCCGTACTCACGCCGCACCTCCGATCAGGGTGAGGAACGCGTCCTCGAGTCTGCGGTGCGGCCCCACTCCGGTCACCGGCACCTCCAGCCGTACGAGTTCGGCGATCAGCCCGGCGGCCGTCGCGCCTTCGAGCCGTACGAGCAGACCGTCGTCCGTTGCCACCACCGAACCCACGCCCTCCAGTGCCGTCACCTTCTCGACGGTCACCTCGTCCACCGGCTCGGCCAGGGTCACCAGCAGCGTGTCGCCGCCCCCGGTGATCTCGGCCACCTCGCCCGCCGCCACGCGCTGCCCGCGGTCCATGACCACCAGGTGCGTGCAGGACTGCTCGACCTCCGACAGCAGGTGGCTGGAGACGATGACGGTCCGCCCGCCGGCCGCGTAGCGGATCATCACATCGCGCATCTCGCGGATCTGCGGCGGGTCCAGACCGTTCGTCGGTTCGTCGAGGATCAGCAGGTCCGGCATCCCGAGCATGGCCTGCGCGATCGCGAGCCGCTGCCGCATGCCCTGCGAGTACGTCCGCACCGCGCGCTCCAGCGCGTCGCCGAGCCCCGCGATCTCCAGGGCCTCCGCCATGTGCGAGTCCTCGGCCGGACGGCCGGTGGCCTGCCAGTACAGCTCCAGGTTGGCGCGGCCCGTCAGGTGCGGCAGGAAGCCCGCGCCCTCCACGAAGGCCCCGACCCGCGACAGGACCGGCGCTCCGGCCCGCACCGCGTGCCCGAACACCCGGATCTCACCGGCGTCCGGTGAGATCAGCCCCATCAGCATGCGCAGGGTGGTGGTCTTCCCGGCGCCGTTCGGCCCGAGCAGCCCCAGCACCTGCCCCTTCTCGACCCGGAACGACAGGTCCCGCACCGCGTACCGGTCCTGCGACTTCGCGTACCGCTTCGTCAGTCCCGTGATCTGGAGCGGTACGTCGGCCAGTGCCGGGTCCGGCTGCGGTACGCCGGCCCGCGCCCCGGCGGAGCCCGTCCCCGTCCGGCGGAGCCCGAGCAGCGCCGCGGCCAGGAGCAGCGCACCCAGCGGCAGTCCCCAGGTCCACGCGGGCAGTCCCGCCGTGGCGGTCCGCACCTGCGGGGCGACGGGCACGGCCAGGGGGCCGTCCACCGAGACCGTGTAGACGGCCGACGCGGCCGGGCTCGCATAGCCGAGGTCCGTGGCCGCGACCACCAGCCGCAGGCGGTGTCCGGCCGCGAAGGAGTGGTCGATCGCGGGCAGCCTCAGCCGCACGGTCGCACCCTGCTGCGCGTTCTCGACCCGCAGCGGGGCGACCAGCTGGGAGGGCAGCACCTGCTGCCGCCCGTCGGGCCCCACGTCGTAGACCTTGCCGAACAGCACGGCCGACCCGTCCGCGGCCGTCGACCTCAGCTTCAGGGTGACGGTCGGGGTCCCGGTGATCTGCAGGTCCTCCTCCAGCGGCGCCGACTCGAAGCGGGCGTTCTGCCCGGGGAAGTCCAGCGAGAGCCCGGCCCCGAAGGAGGCCAGCTGCCCGCCGATGCCGGGCAGGGAGGACAGCGCGGGCGGCGTGCCGCCCGCCGGGTTGGTGAAGGTCTGCTCCCGCCCGGTCAGGGGGAACTCCCGCGGGCCTGAAGCCAGCCCCGGGTAGCGGTCGCCGCTCGCGCCGCGCAGTATCACCTCGCCGTCGGTGGAGTCGATGCCGCCGGAACGCGAGACCCGGAACGCAGGTCCCGTGTCCACGCCCTCGTCACCCTTGAGGTGGCGGTCGAACCAGGCGGCCACCCGGGCCTCCACCCGGTCCGCCTCGCGCATGCCGCCGTCGTGCCCGCCGGCCGCCCAGTCCACCGCCACGGGTGCGCCGTTCGCCGCGATGGCGGCGGCCATGGCGTCGGCCTGGTCCAGGGGGAAGAGGGAGTCGTCCTGGCCCTGCACGATGAGGGCCGGCACCTTGATCCGGTCGGCGACCGCCGACGGGCTGCGCCGTTCCAGCAGGTCGCGGGCCTCGGCGTCGGGCTTCCCGGCGACGGCGACGCGTTCGTACATCGCGCACAGCTCCGGGGTGAACCTCCCGCAGCCGGGTCCGGCCGGGACACCGTCCTGGGGACCGGCACCGGTCGCGCCACCGTTCGCGGCGGCGGTCGCATCGGCGTTCGCGCCGGCGGCTCCGGTCGCGGCATCCGGCCGTCCGCCGCCGCCGTCCTGCGGCCGTCCGTTCCCGCTGTCCTGCTGCGCCGTCCCGGCCTGCTGCATCCCGCCGGCCGAGCCGGTGGTGAAGAAGATCCCGGACCACAGCTTCTTGAAGACGCCGCCCGGGAAGAGGGAGTCCGCGAGGTTCCAGTAGGTGATCTCCGGGGCGATCGCGTCCACGCGCCGGTCGTGACCGGCGGCCAGCAGCGAGACGGCCCCGCCGTAGGAGGCCCCGGACACCCCGACGCGCGGGTCGCCGGCCGCGTCGAGCCGCACCTCGGGCCGCGCCGCGAGCCAGTCGACGAGCCGCGAGACGTCCTTGACCTCGTGCTCGGGGTCGTTCATCCCGATCCGGCCGCCGGAGCGGCCGAAGCCGCGCGCCGACCAGGTCATGACGGCGTAGCCGTCGCGGGCCAGCCGTTCGGCCTGTTCGCGGACATCGTCCTTGCTCCCGCCGAAGCCGTGGCCGAGGAGCACGGCGGGACGTCTTGCCCCACCGTCCCGCCCGCCGCCCGCGACGAAGTAGGAGGTGTCGATGTCGGCACCGGGCATGTTCAGGACCTGGTCCTGGCGGTGCACGGCGGGCGTGTCGCCGGACGCGGACGCGGCCGTCCACGTACCGCCGCCCGCCACGACGGCCAGCGCGGCGGCGCCCGCGAGCAGTCGGTCTCGGCGCCGCCGGGGCATTCGGAGCTTCATACGGGCACCCTAAACGGCCGGTGGCCGGCGTCGGAGCACCCACAGGCGGAACCCCGGACCTTCTCAGGGAGTACTCCGGCTCCGGCGCGTACCGCACCTGCGGTACATCCGTCCGACCTGCACACCCCACCGCCGGGCGGGAGGATGGCCGCATGCTGCTGGCCGAGGTCGCTCGCGTGTCCAGGGAAGTCGCCGCCACTTCCGCCCGCTCCCGCAAGACCGCGCTGCTCGCGGAGCTCTTCGCCGCCGCGCCGCCCGAGGAGGCCGGGCTGGTCATCTCCTACCTCTCCG
The DNA here is from genome assembly GCF_001005295.1 of Streptomyces yangpuensis. Lineage (GTDB taxonomy): Bacteria > Actinomycetota > Actinomycetes > Streptomycetales > Streptomycetaceae > Streptomyces > Streptomyces yangpuensis. The sequence goes on from NZ_LBMK01000008.1 coordinate 4,606, forward strand.
GACGGCTCCCGCAGGGCCGGCCCGGCATCGGCTGGCGCACCCTGGCCCAGGAGAGCGCACCGGCACCGCAGCCCACCCTCACCGTCCGCGACGTCGACGCGGCGGTGAGCGCCCTCGCCGCGGAGGCCGGCGCCGGCTCCGCCGCCCGCCGCAGTGCCCTCGTCGCCGGCCTCCTGGGCGCGGCCACCGAGGCCGAGCAGGCCTTCCTGCGCAGCCTGCTCTCCGGCGAGGTACGCCAGGGCGCCCTCGACGCCGTGGCCCTGGACGGTGTGGCCGCGGCCGCCGGAGTACCCGCCGCGGAACTGCGCCGGGCGGTGATGCTGGACGGCTCCCTGGCCCGGGTCGCCGGGGCCGTGCTCGCCGAGGGCCCCGATGCGCTGCGCGCCGTGACCCTGCGGGTGGGCCGTCCCGTCCAGCCGATGCTGGCGGGCACCGCCGGATCGGTCACCGAGGCGCTCGCCGCGCTCGGTCCGTGCGCGGTGGAGGAGAAGCTCGACGGGATCCGGGTGCAGGTCCACCGGGAGGGGGACGACGTACGGGTGTACACGCGCTCCCTCGACGAGATCACCGGGCGGCTGCCGGAAGTGGTGGAACTGGCCCGCTCGCTGCCGGGGGAGCGGTTCATCCTCGACGGAGAGGTCATCGGGCAGGCGGCGGACGGCCGCCCCGTCCCCTTCCAGGAGATCGCGAGCCGGGTCGGCTCCCGGGTGGACGTGGCCGCCGCCCGGCGGAGGCTGCCGGTCGTCCCCTGCTTCTTCGACGTCCTGGCCGCCGGCGGCGACGTCCTGCTCGACCTGCCGGTCCGCGAGCGGTACGAGGCCCTCGCCGCCCTCGTGCCCGAGGCCGCCCGGGTCCGCCGCCTGGAGGTGCGGGACCCGGCGGCCCAGGAGGCCGACGCCGTGGCGTTCTGGGCCGAGACCCTGCGCCGCGGCCACGAGGGCGTGGTGGTCAAGGCCCTGGACTCGGCGTACGCGGCCGGCCGGCGCGGCAGGCACTGGCTGAAGGTGAAACCGGTGCACACCCTGGACCTGGTCGTGCTCGCCGCCGAGTGGGGCCACGGCCGGCGCACCGGACTCCTCTCCAACCTGCACCTGGGGGCGAGGGCCGCCGACGGCACCTTCGCCATGCTCGGCAAGACCTTCAAGGGCCTTGACGACGAGATGCTGCGCTGGCAGACGGAGGCGCTGCGCGCGCTCGCCACCTCGGACGACGGGTTCACCGTACGGGTCCGGCCCGAACTGGTGGTGGAGATCGCCTACGACGGCCTGCAGCGCTCGCCGCGCTACCCGGCCGGAGTGGCCCTGCGTTTCGCCCGCGTGCTGCGGCACCGCCCGGACAAGACGGCGGAGCAGGCCGACACCGTCGAGACGGTCCTGGGCCGGGGGAACACCCCCTGAGGGCGCCGCCCGGCATGTCCGAAGCCTTGCACCCCCGGCGGGTGGCCGGAGCGCCGCTCCACCGCCGGCCCGGGGCTCCGGAGGCGGACATCCGGAAGGCGCAGGCGGACAACCGCGGTGAAGGCCCGGATGCCGGCCGACCGCGGCATCGAACCGTCGTAGGACGGCGATAGACGCGCGGGCCAAGGTGGCTGTCCACGTGCCGGGCCCTGACGGACGGCACGCACGCACGCACCACGACGGGCCCGCCCCCGCTCCCGTCACCCGCTCGACCGTGCCCGTGTCCGTGACCCGTTGTGCCAGGAGCCGCCATCGTGGACGTTGACTCCGTGCTGTCCCCCCGGGCCATCCCCGGCACCGACGCGCCCCGCGGCGCCGTACCCGTACCGAGGGAGACAGGGCGCCTGCACCGGGCCCGGGCCGCGGCCGCCGCGGTCCTTCACGGCTCCGGCGCCGTCGCCGCCGCCCTCCTCGCCATCGCCGCCATCGGCGTGGTCCTCGGCGAACCGGTCCTCATACCCTCCCTGGCCGCCAGCGCCGCCGTGCTCCACTACACCCCGGCCCTGCCCACGGCCCAGCCCCGGACCGTGGTCGTCGCCCACCTCCTCGGCGCCGCGGCCGGTTACGCGGTCCTCGCTGCCCTGCCGGGCAGCCCCTGGAGCGCGGCCCTGGCCGCAGGGCTGACCTTCGCCGCCACGAGCCTCACCCGGACCCAGCACTCGCCCGCCTGCGCCACCGCCGTCGTCGTCGTGTTCCAGGCCCCGGCCCCCGAGCGGTTCGTCCCGCTGCTGTTCTGTGCCACGGTGGTCCTCGTCCTCGGCGGTCTCGCCGCCTCCCGCCTGCACCGGTCGGCGCCCCGGTACCCCGTCCGCTGGTGGTAGCCGCGGCCGCCGCGATGGACGCGTGCAGGACAGTTTGCCTCAGAGGCAAGGAGGTTTGCCAGGAAGGCAAGACTCTGGCTCAATCGGGGCATGAACCCCGGTCCCGCCCCCGACCGCTCCGACGACACGGCCGACGAGCTGCCCGCCGTGGCACCGCAGCTGCGCGAGCTGCGCCGCCGCGCCGGTCTCACCCTGGAGGCCGCCGCCGTCCGGGCCCGGCTTTCGCCCGCCCACCTGTCCCGGCTGGAGACCGGGAGGCGCCAGCCCTCGCTGCCGCTCCTGCTGGGGCTCGCCCGCACCTACGGTACGACGGTCTCCGAACTGCTCGGCGAGACCTCCCCCGCCGCCGATCCCATCGTACGAGCCGGCGGTCCCGGCGCCCGCGAGGCCGACGGCTGGACGTACTGGCAGGCGGGCGGCGCCGGCCGCGGGATGCAGGCGCTGCGCGTGCACGTCCCGTACGGCCGCGGCCCGGACGAGCTGGTCCGCGTCCACCCCGGCGAGGAATGGCTGCACGTCCTCCAGGGGCGGCTGCGCCTGCACCTGGGCGAGGCCGAGTACCTGCTGGAGCCGGGGGACAGCGCCCACTTCGACTCCCTCACCCCGCACCGGATCGGCGCCGCCTCCTCCGGCGGGGCCGACCTGCTGTTCGTCCACACCCTGCTCCAGAGCAGCCTTGCCGGGCTGTGCCTCGGCGGGGCCCCGACCACCACGCACCACTGACAGGCGAGGAGCCACTCATGACCCCCGTGCCCCCTGCGGACAAGCCCGTCGGCGTCCGCGCGCGCTTCGAGGCCACGTTCCCGCGCGGCCTGATCATCCGGCTGATCGCCTACCTCTTCGTCGGCCACCTCTTCGCCTTCTTCGTCTACCTCCTCTTCGTCCTGGGTGGCCAGAACCAGTAACCGCCCCGAGCGCACGAGTTCGGGCCTCACGGCTATGGAAAGGTGCGGGGCCGGTGGCTACCCTCCGCGCATGATTCCCACGGTTGTCTGGGGTACCGGCAATGTCGGCCGGCTGGCCATCCGCGCCGTCACGGCCCATCCCGCGCTGAAACTCTCCGCCGTCATCGTCCACAATCCAGCCAAGGTCGGCCGCGACGCGGGCGAACTCGGCGGCCTCGACCACCTGTTGGGCGTCGAGGCCACCGACGACGCCGAAGCCGTCCTGGCCGGCCGCCCCCGCGCCGTGGTGTACGCCGCGTCCGGGGACGTCCGGCCCGACGAGGCCCTCGCCGACATCACCCGTGCGATCCGGGCGGGCGCGGTCGTCGTCAGCCCGGCCCTCTACCCGCTCTACGACCACCGCAGCGCCCCGCCGGAGTTCCGCGACCCGGTGCTGGCGGCCATCGCGGAGGGCGGCGGCTCGCTCTTCGCCTCCGGCGTCGACCCCGGCTGGGGCAACGACGTACTCCCGCTCCTGCTCAGCGGACTCGGCACCACCATCGACGCCATCCGCTGCCAGGAGATCTTCGACTACTCCACCTACGACCAGCCGGACTCCGTCCGCGACCTCGTCGGCATGGGACACCCCATGGACTTCGAGCCGATGATGCTCATGCCGTCGATCCCCACCATGGTCTGGGGCGGCCAGATACGGATGATGGCCCGGGCGCTCGGCGTCGAACTCGACGAGATCCGCGAGACGTCGGAGCGCCGCGCCCTCGACACCACCGTGACCACCCGCACCATGGGCATCTTCGAGGCGGGCACCCAGGGCGCCATCCGCTTCGAGGTCCAGGGCGTCGTGGCCGGTGAGCCCCGCATCGTCATCGAGCACGTCACCCGCATCCACGCCTCCTGCGCCCCGGACTGGCCCGTACCGCCGGACGGGGGCGACGGCGCCCACCGGGTCGTCATCGAGGGCCGCCCCCGCATCGAGGTCACCGTCGAGGCCACCGACGAGGGCGAGAACCGCTCGGCCGGGGGCAACGCCACCGCCGTCGGCCGTCTCGTCGGCGCCATCGACTGGCTCACCGAGGCCGAGCCGGGACTCTACGACGCCCTTGACGTCCCGCTGCGCCCCGCCACCGGCAGACTCGGAAGGAAACCGTCATGAGGATCGACATCCCCGAAGGCCAGCACCCGATCGAGTACGTGTGGGGCGACATGGTGCCCGGGATCGGCATGGCCGCCGCCAACTTCTCCCTGTCGGTGTACGCCCACACCACCCTGGGGCTGCGCGAGTTCGAGGCGGCCCGGCTGCGCGTCGCTCAGATCAACGGGTGCGTCTTCTGCCTGGACTGGCGGACCGAACGGGACGGGGAGAAGGTCGAGGAGGAGTTCGCCGACGCGGTCACCGAGTGGCGCACCACCGAGGCGTTCGACGAGCGCACCCGGCTGGCGGCGGAGTACGCGGAGCGGTACACCCTCGACCACCACGGGCTCGACGAGGAGTTCTGGGACCGGATGACCGCGCACTACAGCCAGTTGGAGATCGTGGAGCTCACGATGAGCATCGGGTCCTGGCTGGCCTTCGGGCGGCTCAACCACGTGCTGGGCCTCGACAGCGTCTGCGTGCTGCCCGGGCACTGAGCGGGCCCCGGGCGCGGGCGGGGCATGGAAAAGGGGCCGTTCGGCACATCCGAACGGCCCCGGCCGCTGGGGGGAGGGCACGGCCCTACGGGAGGTCGGTGGCGATGATCTTCTCGATGTTGCGCTCGGCGAGCGCGGTGATGGTGACGAACGGGTTCACGCTGGCGTTTCCGGGGATCAGCGCGCCGTCGATCACGTACAGACCGGTGTAGCCGTGCAGACGGCCGTAGTTGTCGGTGGCCCTGTCCAGAACGGCGCCGCCGAGTGGGTGGTAGGTGAGGGTGTCGTGCCAGATCCTGTTACCACCGAACAGATCGGTGCGGTAGATCGTCCCCTCCCTGGAGTTGATCTTGTCGAAGATGGTCCTGGCCATGGAGACGGACGGCTGCTTCCAGGCCGTCTGCCAGCTCAGGTCCGCCCTGCCCGCCGCCGCGTTCCAGGTGAACTCGGCGCGGTGGGGGTTCTTCGTGATCGACAGGTAGAAGGAGGCGTAGGTCTCGATCCCGGTGGGGAGCGGGGCGACCTCGGCGAAGGCACCGCCGGCGTCCCAGTTGTCGATGCCGGAACAGGGGATCGTCGACTGGAGCTTGCCGGTCGGGTCCCACATGTGGTTGGCGCGGCCGCACATGACGTTGCCGTTCTCTCCCCAGCCCTTGCCCACCTCGTCGTTGAGGTTCGCCAGCGCCCCGGTCGCCTTCAGCTTGACCAGGAGCTTGGCTGTACCGACGCTGCCGGCCGCGAAGAACACCCGGTCGGCGGTGACCGTCTTGGTGGCCACGGTGTCCCCGGTGGTGCTGATCTGGTCGATGGCGACCGTGTAGCCGCCGCCCGCGGCGGGGGAGACCGTGGTGACCTTGTGCAGGGGGGAGACGGTGACCCTGCCCGTGGCCCTGGCCTGCGCCAGGTACGTCTGCACCAGCGACTTCTTGCCGTGGTTGTTGCCGTAGAGGATCTCCCCGGCCAGCGCGGACCTGGTGACGGTGCCGGCGGCCTCCCGCTTCATGTAGTCCCAGTCGTACACGTCGGGCACGAAGGTCCAGGCGAAGCCGGAGCGCTGGGCGTGCTTGCGGCCCACGCGGGAGAACTGGTAGCAGTCGGCGGTGTCGAACCAGGCCGGGTCGACCGTTCCCACGCCGAGCCCGGTGTTGGCCCGCGGGTAGTAGGTGTCGTACATCTCGTCGGCGTTCACCGACGGGAGGACGGCGGCGAAGTTCGCCCGCCTGGGCGTGACCGCCATGCCGCCGTTGACGAGCGAGCCGCCGCCGACGCCGCGGCCCTGGTAGACCGTGATGCCGGCGAAGTCCTCGGCGTCCAGGATCCCCGTGTACCTGGGGACGTCCTTGTCGATGGGGAAGCCGAGGAAGTTGCTGAGCGGGGCCTTGGTCCGGGTGCGGAGCCAGAAGGAGCGGTAGTCCGGGCTGGTCACCTTCGGGAAGATCTTGCCGTCCGGGCCAGGGGTGTCCCAGTTCATGCCCATTTCGACCATCTGTACGTCCACTCCGGCCTGGGCCAGCCGCAGCGCCGCGACCGAGCCGCCGTAGCCGGTGCCGATGACCAGGGCCGCTACCCGGGCGCCGTCGGTGATGGGCCCGGCCGCGGCCTCCGCCGCCGCGGCGGAGGCCGGTGTGATGTGACCGGATAGTGCCACAGCCCCGATAATGGAACCTGTTCCACCCAGGAAGCCGCGACGTGAAATTCCATTGGAGCCTTTTTTGGTCAGGGTGTTGTCACCCATGTGATGTTCCTCACTCTCGATGGAATGGGAACGAGTTCTACTGCTGCCCGCGTGTGAAGTCACTACATACGTCTAGGTAACTTTCGGTCGATCAGTGGCCCCCGGCGGCCGGTTCCCGGCCCCGGACCCAGCCCAGGACGAGCAGTGAGGCGACCGCCGCGAAGGCGCACCAGGTGGAGGCGAATTCCAGCCGCCACAGCGCTGAGCAGGCCAGTGCCCCCACCGCGCGCACCACGCCGAGGGTCCGCAGCCGCCGGTCCCCGCCGAGCAGCAGCGCGCCCAGGGTGGCGAACAGGTAGCCCGCCAGGACCAGGGGCGTCCACGGAACATTCACGCCGTAGCCGATGGTGCGGCCCCGGATCTCGGCGGTCACCGGCCCGGCGCACCCGGGCCACGCAGACGAGTCCGACGGCGGCGACGGCCGTGCCCGCCACCAGATCGGCCGTCGCGCTCCAGCACACGGGATCAGCCCGGCGCCGTACGGTCACCCCGCTCGCGGGGTTCGAGCGGCGGGGAGGACAGCGCGCAGTGCGTGTGGCACCGCGGGTGGCACGCCCCGGGCGCGGGCGAGCGTACGGTCGCCCACGCCACGGCCGCGCCGGCTACGAGGGCGCCCGCGCACCATGGCATCGCCCGTCCGAAAGCGGCGTCGAACTGCGTGGCCGAGAGGTACGACTCCGGCCCCATCCCGGCCAGCAGCGGCAGCGCCGCCACCGCGAGCAGCCCGGCCGCGCGCGCCGCGGCGTTGTTGATGCCGCTGGCCAGGCCCGCCCGGCCCGGGTCCACCGAGGACAGCACGGTCGCGGTCAGTGGAGCCACCAGGGTCACCATCCCGAGCCCCATCACCACCATCGCCGGCAGCACGTCCCCCGCGTAGGAGGCCCCCGGGTCGATCCGCAGCGTCAACAGGGTCCCCGCCGCGCACAGCAGCGGTCCCACGGTGAGCGGGACGCGCGGCCCGGTCCGCTCGCCGATCTCCCCCGAGCGGGCCGACAGCAGCAGCATCAGCAGGGTCGTCGGCAGCAGGGCGGCCCCGGCCGCCAGTGCCGAGTACCCGGCGACCACCTGGAGCTGGAGCACGACGAGGAAGAAGAAGCCGCTGAACGCCGCGTACACGCACAGGGTGACGAGGTTGACGGCCGTGAACTGCCGGGAGGTGAAGATGTCCGGCGGCACCATCGGATCGGCCCGGTGCCGCTCCACCCACACGAAGGCGGCGCCGAGCAGCACACCGCCCACCGCCGCGGCGATCACCGGTGCGGTGCCCGACGAGGCCTCGATCAGTGCGTAGGTGACCAGGCCCAGGGCGCCCGCGCCGAGCACCGCCCCGGCCACGTCGAAGCGTCCGTGCGCCTGTGGGTCCCGCGACTCCGGTACATGCCGCAGCGCCACCGGTACGCACAGCGCGGCCACCGGCACGTTCAGCAGGAATACCCACCGCCAGCCCGGCCCGTCCACCAGCCAGCCGCCGAGGAACGGTCCCACCGCCGCGCCGACGCCGCCCAGCCCCGACCACAGACCCACCGCGCGGCCCCGGTCCCCGGCCCGGATCGAGCCCTGGATCAGGGCGAGCGAGCCGGGTGTCAGCAGCGCTCCGCCCACGCCCTGCAGGGCCCGGGCGGCCACCAGCACCCCGGCGTTCGGCGCGATCCCGCACAGCAGGGACCCCACCGCGAACCACACCGTGCCCAGTACGAAGATCCGGCGGCGGCCGAAGCGGTCGCCCAGCGCCCCGCCGACGAGGATCAGGCCGGCCAGGGTGAGCAGATAGGCGTTCACCGTCCACTGCAGCGCCGCAAGATCGGCGTCGAGATCCTCCCCGATGCGGGGGAGCGCCACGTTCACCACCGTCGAGTCCAGCATGGCCATGGTCGACCCGAGCACCGTGGCCAGCAGGATCCACCGGCCGCGCGCCGAGGCGAGCGGGACGGCGGGCTCGGGCGGCACGTCGGGCGACTCGGCGGGCACGGTCATGCCTTCAGGCTGGCCCGCCGCGCGCCGAAGGGCCAGCGGGGCGCCCCGGTCCGCGGGGCCGAGGACGGCTCGGGACGGCTCATTAGGCCCTCTTGTAATGGACATGACGTCTCGTTCACCATGACCCGCGCACGTCACGCGCACCCTTCCCGCACATCCCGCACACGGCGTACGAGGAGACAACACGTGGTCCGACGCGACAAGCGGTCCTCACGAGCCCTACGGCCCACAAGGCCAGGCCGGCCCGCACGGTCCTTACGCACGGCGCTCGCCGCCCTCACCTCGGTCCTGCTGCTCCCGCTCGGCGCGGGCGCCGCCGCGGCCGCACCGGATCCCGGCACCGGCGCGCCGAGCGCGGCCGAGCGCAAGATCGAACCCAAGCTCCGCGCCCAGCTCGACAGCTCCGCCAAAGCCGTCTTCTGGGTCTACCTCGACAGCGCCGCCGACCTCACCGCCGCGGGGAAGCAGCAGACCCGCGCCGCCAAGGCCGAGACCGTGCTGAGGACGAAGAAGGACCACGCCGCGCGCAGCCAGGCCGACGTCGTCAAGGCCCTGGAAGGCGCCGGGGCCGAGTACACCTCGTACTGGATCGTCAACGCCGTCCGCGTCGTCGGCAGCGAGAAGCTCGCCGGGACCCTCGCGCAGCGCCCCGAGGTGGCCCGGATCGACGCCGACGACAAGGTCGACCTCCCCAAACCGGCCGAGGGTACGCGCGAGAAGGCCGTCGCCGACGCCGTCGAATGGAACATCGACCGGGTCAAGGCCCCGCAGGTGTGGGATCAGACCGGGGTCCGCGGCGAGGGCATCGTCGTCGCCAACATCGACAGCGGCGTCGACTTCACGCACCCGGCCGTGGCGGGCCAGTACCGCGGCCGGAACGCGGACGGCACTCACTCCCACGCCTACAACTGGTTCGACCCGGCGGGCGTCTGCGCGGGCGCCGCTCCCTGCGACAACAACGACCACGGCACCCACACCATGGGCACGATGGTCGGCGACGACGGCGGCGCCAACAAGATCGGCGTCGCCCCCGGCGCCAAGTGGATCGCCGCCAAGGGCTGCGAGTCCAACTCCTGCTCCGAGGCCTCGCTGCTCGCCTCCGGCCAGTGGATCGTCGCCCCGACCGACCTGAACGGTCAGAACCCGCGACCCGACCTCGCCCCGCACATCGTCAACAACTCCTGGGGCGGAGCGGGCGGCGACAGCTGGTACCAGCAGATCGTCGACACCTGGCGGGCCGCCGGCATCTTCCCGGCCTTCTCCAACGGCAACGCCGGACCCGGCTGCAACACCAGCGGCTCACCCGGTGACTACGCGAGCTCCTACAGCTCCGGCGCCTTCGACATCAACAACGCCATCGCCTCCTTCTCCTCGCGCGGCGCCGGTCCCGGGGGCATCGTCAAGCCGAACATCTCCGCCCCCGGCGTGAACGTCCGCTCCTCCGTCCCCGGCGGCGCGTACGAGGCCTTCTCCGGCACCTCCATGGCCTCGCCGCACACCGCGGCCGCCGTGGCCCTGCTGTGGTCCGCCGCCCCGGCCCTCGAAGGCGACATCGCACAGACCGAGTCCCTCCTCGACGGCACCGCCCTGGACACCGACAGCGGCCAGTGCGGCGGCAACGCCGCCGACAACAACGTCTTCGGCGAGGGCCGGCTCGACGTCCTCGCCGCCGTGGGCGCCGCCCCGCGCGGCGCGCTCGGCGCCCTCGGCGGCACCGTACGCTCCGACGGCCAACCCCTCGCGGGCGTGAAGGTCACCGCGGACGGCCCGATCGACCGTACCGCCACCACCGCCGCCGACGGCAGCTACTCCTTCCCGGCGCTCTCGGTGGGCGAGTACACCGTGACCGCGGCCAAGTTCGGCTACGGGCAGCAGACCACGACCGCCACCGTGACCGAGAACGCCACCGCCACCGGCGACTTCACCCTCACCCAGGCCGCCTCCGGCAAGGTCACCGGCACCGTGGCCTCGGCCTCCGGCCCGGCCGCGGGGGCCGCCGTCACCATCGCGGACACCCCGGTCACCGCCACCGCCGACGCACAGGGCCGCTTCGAGGTCACCCTGCCGCACGGCACCTACCGGGTGAACGCCACCCACACCTCCCGCTGCCTCAGCCCCGGCACCGCCGAGGTCACCGTCGGCGGCGACACCACCGTCGCGGTGAACCTGCCCGAGCGCACCGACGGCTACGGCTACGCCTGCGCCACCGCCGGCGACCGGCCGTACGCCGAGGGCAGCCGGCAGCTCGCCCTCACCGGCGACAACACCACCGAACGGGTCGACCTGCCCTTCCCGCTGCCGCTGTACGGCAAGACGTACGCCCAGGCCTGGATCGGCACCAACGGCACGGTCAGCTTCGGCGGCAACCACACCGGCGACATCAACGGCGACCTGCCGAGCACGGCCACGCCCAACGCGGCCCTCTACCCCTTCTGGGACGACCTGGTCGTCGGCGCGGCGGGCAGCGGCTCGGGCGTCTTCACCGCGGTCACCGGCACCGCCCCGCACCGCAGTTACGTGATCGAGTGGCGCGAGGTGTCCCACTGGTCGGCGCAGGCCGACAAGTTCTCCTTCTCCGCGGCGATCGGCGAGGACGGCACCGTCACCTACTCCTACAAGGGCACCGGCGGCACCGGCATCAAGGGCGGCTCCACGGCCACCGTCGGCGTGGAGAACGCCACCGGAACCGACGCCTTCAAGTACTCCTTCAACACCCCGGTCATCACGGGCGGCCTGTCCATCGCCTTCCGCACCACCAAGAGCGGCGTGGTGGCGGGCCGCGTGCTCGACGCCAACGACGGCAACGGCATCGCGGGCGCCACGGTGACCGTCGGCACCGGCGACACCGCCGTGTCGGCGACCACGGCCGCCGACGGCGGGTACGTCGTCCAGAGCCCCTCCGGCTCGCGGAGCGTCTCCCTCGCGGCGCCGCAGTACCAGTCCGCCACGGCGACGGTGGACGTCAGGGCCGCAGACGTCACGACGGTGACGCAGTCCCTGCGCACCGGCCGGGTGACGGCCTCCCGGCCGGCGCTGGAGGTCGTACTCCCGGCCGGCCAGCAGCGCACGCGGACCCTGGATCTCACCAACCCGGGCCTCGGCACGGCGTTCACGGTGTCCGAGGACGCGGCCTGGCTGACGGCCACACCGCCGAGCGGTGACCTGCCGACCGGCGGGAAGGTCCCGCTCACCCTCTCCGTCGACACGACCGGGCTGGCTCCCGGCACGGTCCTCACCGCCGACCTGAAGATCGCCTCGGCGAGCGGCCGCACCCCGGTCCTCACCGTCCCGGTCAAGGTCGTCGTCCCCCGCTACCAGGTCGCCCTGGACGCGGGGTCCGGCTACGGCACCACCGACGCCCTCGGCGACGCCTGGTCCCCGGACCGCAAGTACACGGCGGGCTCGTACGGATACCAGGGCAACAGCACCGTGCAGTCCACCGGCCGCACCATCGCCGGCACGGACGAACAGCGGCTCTTCCGCAACGCCCGTGAGGGCATGTACGAGTACCGCTTCGACAACGTGCCGAACGGCACCTACACGGTGGAGCTCGGCTTCGCGGAGCTCTCCTCCACCAAGCCGAACAAGCGCGTCTTCGACGTCCTGGCCGAGGGCACACAGGTCCTGCCCTCCCTCGACATCGCGCTGGAGGCAGGCACCTACAAGGCCCTGACCCGCACGTACACGGTCACGGTCACGGACGGGGTGCTCAACGTCCGCTTCGTGACGCACTCCGGATTCGGCAAGCCCCTGCTGAACACCCTCCGGGTGACCGACCGGCCCGACCAGGGCTGACCGGCCGGCACGGTGAGGGGGCGGGGCGCCCACCGGCCCCGCCCCCTCCTCCCGGCCCCGGGCCGGTTCCCTCCGGTCCGGGCCCGGTGGCTTCCGGCCCATTCGGGTGGCGGGAGCGGCGGATCCGCGCGACCTGCCGCGGGCCCGCGGCGCCGGTGGTTAGCGTGAACCACCATGACGCTCCTGAGCGACCAGGCAGACGCCGTCCGGGCCCTCGTGGAGTCCGCCGATCCCGGGGCGGTGTGGGCCGTCGGCGGACCGGACGGCCCGTACGCCGGTTCGGACGGCGCCGACGACATCCTCGACGTCGGCGGCCTCACCACCGTCCTCGCCCTCTGGCCGGCGGTCGGGACCCTCGTCGACGAGGGCGCGCTGAGCCTGCACACCCCCCTGGCCGCGTACGGGGACGAGGCCGCGGCGGGCACCCCCGCCGGGACCACGCCCCACCAGCTCCTCACGCAGCCCGGTGGCACCGCCGCCCTCACCCGCCTCGTCGAACACCTCTCCGGCAGCACCCTCGCCGACCTCGCGGCCGTACGCGTCTGGGCCCCGCTGGGCATGACCCGCACCCGCCTCGCCGACGGCACCCTCCGCGCGCCGCTCGCCGACCTCGTCCTCTTTCTGCGGAACCTCTTGCACCCGAGCGCACCGAGCGACCCCAGTAGTTTTGGTGGCCCCGGTGGCCCCGGTGGCCCCGGTGGCCCCGGTGGCCCCGGTGGCCCCGGTGGCCCCGGTGGCCCCGGTGGCCCCGGTGGCCCCGGTGGCCCCGGTGGCCCCGGTGGTCCGGCCGACCCGCATGCTCCCGCCGATCGCGGCGACGCGTTCCGCCCCGCACGCCTCACCCACGCCTGGACGGCCGAGTCCCTCCGCATCCGCACGGGCGAACTCACCCCCGCCCGCGGGCTCCTCTGGCACCCCGCGCCCCACGGCGTCTGGACGCACCACGCCCCGGCCGACCCGGGCCCCGCCGTCTGGATCTCCCCGCGCCACCACCGCTGGGCCGTCCTCCTCCCCGCCGTCCGCAGCCCGCTGCGCACCACCTTCCGCGAGGCCGTCTTCACCCCGGACGCATCCGCGCGGAGCAGCCGGCCGGACGGGATCCCCCGGGCGTAGCGCTCGGAGCGCGCACTCCGCGGGCGGGACGTACGGTGATGCCGATGTCACCGGCCGTTGTCGTCGTTCCCGTCGCGGAGGTACACGGATGCGTACGGTCCAAGGGGCCGCCCTCGACGGGCTCAGGGCCCGGGTACGGGCCCTCGCGGAACGGACCGGACTGCCGGTGCGGTCCACGCGGGGCGAACCGCGGACGTATGGCGGACCGGCCGTCCGGCCACGTCCCACGGAGCTACCGGTCCGGACACCCCCTGGCGGAGCGCCACTCGCGGACCCCGGCCCGGCCGCGCCGCCGCGCACGGACACCCCCGCCCGGCGGACATCCGTGACCACCCCGCTCCGACGCCGGCCGGCCGTGCCCGCCCGGACCGCCGTCCTCATGGCGCCCGCCGTGTCCCCCACGGCCGCGACCACCGTGTTCGCCGCCCTCGGCGCCCTGCTCTCCGGCACCGGACGGCCACGCACCCTCCGCCGGCGGTCCGACGAGGTGCGCGCCTCCGCCGCCGCCCTGCGCGCCCTGCGCGCACGCCACGGGGAGGCGCCCGCACTCGTACGCACCCGGTCAGGGAAGACACTGCTCGTCCTCCTCGACCCGCGGGACCTGCGCCGCTTCTACGCCGAACCCGTCACCGTCCTCGCGGCCGACCCGCCGCGCAAGTGCCGGGGCCTGAGCATGTACGAGCCCGACCCCGACGGGGACAGCACCGGCTGCGCCCGCGGTGAACAGCGCGCCGAGCGGCGGCGGATGAGCGCCGACGTGCTGGCCCCGGGACAGCCCGTGCACCCCGCGGCCGGGCCGATGCTCACGGTCGTGTCCGACGAGGCCCGGTACCTGAGCGCCGCCGGGACCCTCGAACTCGCCCGCGCCCGGTACGCCGTGAGCCGGGCCGCCCGCCGGATCGTGCTCGGCGACCCGGCCGCCGAGGACGACGAACTCGCCGGATGGCTCACCCAGCTGCGCGCCGAGGACAAGCGCCTGCGCGGCGGCCCGAGGCGCGCCGCGCGCTCGGTCCACGACAAGGCCCGGGCCCGCATCCGGGAGTACGTCCGCCGCGCGGGCGAGGACACCCTCGCCGGCCGCGCCGCCCGCCTGGCCGACGCCGCCTGCGCCGGTACCGGCGGGGCCGTCGACCCCGGCGACGAGGCCCGGCTCTGGCTGCTGGCCATGGACGCCGTGCCCGAGACCCTGCTGCGCACCCTGCTCCTGCTCGGCGCGCACCCCTGCGAACAGGACGCCGCCGCGGCCGAAGCGGCCGCCGAGGTCGCCGCCGGTCCGGCCCGGGGCGAACTGCCCAGGCTACGGGCCTGCGTCCGGGAGTCCCTGCGCCTGTACCCGGTGGTGCCCGAACTGATCCGGGTCACCCTCGCCGAGACCGAATGGCAGGGGGTGCGCCACCCGGCCGGCACCTCGGTGCTCCTGCCCGCCGCGTTCCACCAGCGCGACCCCGAGCGGGTACCGGCCGCCCATGTCTTCGTACCGGGCCGCTGGAAGAACCCGGGTGCCGACCAGGACATCCGGATGGCGCCCTTCAGCCACGGCGGCGGCCGCTGCCCCGGAGACCAGCTCGGACTGATGATCACCGCTGCCTTCTGCGCCGAGGTGCTGCTCGGCCATCGGATCACCGGCACCCGGCCGGTCCTGGACCCCGTGGGGCCCCTGCCCGTGACGCTCGACCCGCACGGCGTCCGGCTCACCCTCACCCGCCGCTGACTGCCGGCCGTCACGCAGGCGCCACCCGTCGTACCCGCCCCACCCGTTCCGTCCTGCTCCCTACGCCTTCAGATCCCTGCCGAAACCCACGAGGAACCCATGTCCGACGCCGCGACCTCCGCGTCCACCGCCCCGGACGCCGACCAGCTCGACGCCCCGTGCCGCGCACTTGCCGAGGCCGCCGACGCGGTCGGCGAGGCCGCCCGCTACGCCTCCGGCCTGGCCTTCGGCGCCCGCCTGCCCGCGGCGGCGCTCGCCCGGGCCGGCCGCAGCAGACGCGGCTGGCGCACGCTGCTGCGCACCCTCACCGACCCGGCGGGCCTCGGATGGGCCGCGCGCGGGCGGGGCGCGGCCCGTGCAGGCCGGTTCGCCGGGGTACTGGCCGGCCGGGAGAGCCTCGCCATCAGCATCGCCGTCTGCGGCCTGAAGGCCCGGATCCGGGCCGCGAGCGCCTGCCGTCCCGAACTCCTGGAGGACCCGGGCTCCGCGGCGGTGCTGCGGGCCGCCGAGGCCGGCCGCCAGGCCGAGGCCGTCCGGCTGTTCCGCGACATCGTGCGCGAGCGGGGCAACGAGCACGCCTTCTCCCTGCTGGCGCCGTCGTTCGCCGACATCCTCGCCTGGAACGCCCTGACCGACGCGAACCCCTTCAACGACCACGCCGGCTGGCAGGTCGCCACCGGCCGGGCCGAGACGGCGCCACCGCTCCTCGGCCTCGGCGCCGCCCTGCGGGCCTTCTGCGACCGCGGCCCCGGTCTGCCCGTACGGCCCCCGGCGGGGCCGGTACCCGACCGCGGTCCCGTCCGGCGGCGTGCCGCGGCCGGACCGCCCCAGCGGCCCCGTCCGCTCCGGCCGGCGCCGTGGCCCGCGGGCGGGAACCTGCGCGACCACGCCGCCGCGCTGCGCTCGCACGCGGTCCGGCTGCGCGGGGCCGCGGCCTGGTCGCCGGGGTGGCAGGGCCGGGAGACCGCGGCCCTGCGCGCCGAGGTCGAGAACCTCGCAGCCCGCTGCGCGACGGCGGCGGGCGGCCTCGCCCTCGCCGCCGCCCAACTCCAGGACCCGTGACGGCTGCGGGACCGCGGCCGGCCCCGGCCTCGGGCGCCGTGCGGCCGGCTGCGCAATGGATCACCGGCAAGCCGCTTCGGCATAATGACCGCGAACGGCAGAAGCACTGGAGACGCCGGGGCACATGGTGGTCCGGCAGGAGAGGGAGCCCCCGATGGACGTGCAGCACTTCGAGCGGATCACCGCTTTCATCGAGGCGCGGCTCACCCCGCTGTTCGACGAGGCGACGGGCAGCGAGCACGGCTTCGCGATGGACGACACCTCCCGTGCGCTGCGCGCACTGCGCAACTCCGTCCTGGAGGCCTCGGCCGTCAAGGGCCTCATCGAGAAGCGGGAATCCTCCGAACCGGCCACGCGCCGCGTCATCGACCAGTCCGTGGAGCACAACTGGGACGTGCTGCGCGGCATCGCCCGCCAGTGGGAGGATCACGCCGACTTCCGCCACGAGTTCAAGCACCACGCCTGGGAGCTCGACCACCACCACGCCGCGGCGGAGGTCTGAGCCCCACGGCCTGACCGCAGCCGCGCCGCCGGCCGGCGCTCCTACTCCGCCGGCTTGCGCGGCGTGGTCTGCTGGACCGCCCAGCCGTTGCCGTCCGGGTCCGAGAAGTAGACGAAGGAGCCCCACGGCAGGTCCTGGACCTCCGTCACCTCGACCCCCCGGCCGCGCAGGTCCTCGTACGCCTCCTCGATGTCGGTCACGACGACCTGCATGTTGTCGAGGGATCCCGGGGTCATCCGGGTGAGACCCCGGCCGATCGCGATCGAGCAGGCCGACCCCGGCGGGGTCAGCTGCACGAAGCGGATGTCCTCGCTGACGGTGACGTCGTGGTCGGCGTTGAAGCCGATCTTCTCGTAGAAGGCCTTGGCCCGGTCGACATCGGTGACGGGGACGGCGACGAGTTCCAGTTTGATGTCCATCACAGCATCATGCGCCCCGCACCGGTGCCACGCCGTCGGATTCCGCGTCGGCGGGCGTGTCCGCCGGGGCGAACTGCGTACGGTACAGCTCCTCGTAGCGGCCGCCCGCCGCAAGCAGAGCGGTGTGCGTGCCCCGTTCCACGATCCGGCCGTCCTCGACGACCAGGATCAGGTCGGCCGCCTGCACCGTCGACAGCCGGTGCGCGATCACCACCGCCGTCCGGCCCGCCAGCGCCTCGCCCAGGGCCTCCTGCACCGCCGCCTCCGACGTCGAGTCCAGGTGCGCGGTGGCCTCGTCGAGGACCACGACCCGCTGCCGGGCCAGCAGCAGCCGGGCGATCGTCAGCCGCTGCCGTTCACCGCCCGACAGCCGGTAGCCGCGCTCCCCGACCACCGTGTCCAGACCGTCCGGCAGCGAGGCGACCAGGCCGTCCAGCCGGGACCGGCGCAGGGCCTCCCAGATCTCCTCCTCGGCGGCCTCCGGCCGGGCCAGCAGCAGGTTGGCCCGGACCGACTCGTGGAAGAGGTGTCCGTCCTGCGTGACCATGCCGAGCGTCTCGCGGATCGAGTCGGCCGTCAGGTCCCGTACGTCGATCCCGCCGAGCCGGACCGTGCCCGCGTCGGCGTCGTACAGCCGCGGCAGCAGCTGCGCGATGGTCGACTTGCCTGCGCCGGACGAGCCCACCAGGGCGATCATCTGCCCCGGTTCGGCGCGGAACGACACCTCGTGCAGGACCTGTGTACCGCCCCGGGCGTCGAGCGCCGCGACCTCCTCCAGGGAGGCGAGCGAGACCTTGTCGGCGGCCGGGTAGCCGAAGGACACCCGGTCGAACTCCACGGTCACCGGCCCCTCCGGCACCCGGCGGGCGTCCGGCTTCTGCGCGATGAGGGGCTTCAGGTCGAGGATCTCGAAGACCCGCTCGAAGCTCACCAGCGCGCTCATCACCTCGACGCGGGCACCGGCGAGCGCGGTCAGCGGGGCGTACAGCCGGGTCAGGAGCAGGGCGAGGGCGACGACGGAACCGGCGTCCAGGGTCCCGCGCAGCGCGTAGTACCCGCCGAGGCCGTAGACCAGCGCGAGGGCCAGCGCCGAGACCAGGGTGAGGGCCGTGATGAAGGCCGACTGGGCCATCGCCGTACGGATGCCGATGTCCCGCACCCGCGCCGCCCGGACCGCGAACTCCGCGGACTCCTCCGCGGGCCGCCCGAACAGCTTGACCAGCGTCGCGCCGGGCGCCGAGAACCGCTCCGTCATCTGCGTGCCCATCGCGGCGTTCAGCGCCGAGGCCTCCCGCTGCATCGCCGCCATCCGCGCACCCATCCGGCGGGCGGGCAGCACGAACACGGGCAGCAGCACCAGCGCCAGCAGCGTGATCTGCCAGGAGATGCTCAGCATCACGGTGAGGGTCAGCAGCAGCGTCACGGTGTTCGCGACCACTCCCGACAGGGTGTTGGCGAAGGCCCGCTGTGCGCCGATGACGTCGTTGTTGAGGCGGCTGACGAGGGCGCCGGTCCGGGTCCGGGTGAAGAAGGCGACCGGCATCCGCTGCACGTGGTCGAAGACCGCCGTCCGCAGATCCAGGATCAGCCCCTCGCCGAGGGTGGCGGAGAGCCGGCGGGCCAGCAGCCCGAGCCCGGCCTCCGCGAGCGCGATCAGCGCGATCAGCAGGGCGAGCCGGGTCACCACGCCGCCGTCCCCGCCGTCCACGATGGCGGTGACGACCCGGCTGGCGAGCACCGGCGTGGCCACCGCCAGCAGGGCGGTCACCACACTCAGCAGCAGGAAGGAGACGAGCCCGCGGCGGTGCGGGCGGGCGAAGGCGGCCACGCGGCGAAGACCGGCCCGGGAGAGCGGGCGACGGTCCTGCTGGGCGTTGATCGCGCTGTGCAGCGATGTCCAAGCGGTGACTTCCATGTCCATGACCCGCACGCTAGGACCTCGACCAAGCTTGAGGTCAAGGATTCGGCTCCGGACCCCTCGACCGGAGCAACTGCGTCCGCCGGGAGGTGACTTCGGGGCTCCTCCGATGTCGGTGCCCGGTGGCATCATCGGTCCATGACGCAGGGATCCGAGTCCGTCCGGTTCACCGAGGACACCACCGATACCGTCCTGCTCCACTTCGAACGCTGGGCACGGGACACGCCCGAGGCGCCCGCCCTCATCGCCGCCCCGAAGTACCGGCTCCCGTACGGGGTGCTCGACGCCCGAGCCAACCGGCTGGCGCACCACCTGCTGGCCCGCGGCCTGCCGCCCGGCGGCCTCGTCGCCATCGGCACCACCCGCCACGACGAACGCCTCGTCGCAATCCTCGCCGTCCTCAAGGCCGGCGGGGTCTACGCCGTCGTCGACGCCGAGACGCCCCGCACCGGCCGGCAACAGCTCACCGCGCTCCGGCCCTTGGAGCCTTTCGCCCTGCTCACCCACTCGCCCCACCGGGCGGCCCTCGACACCGGGACGGGCCTGCGCACGATCCGGACCGACGACGACGCCACCGAGATCGCCGCCCGGCCCGGCTACGCACCGGACCGCGCGGAGTCGGCGGACGGCCGCGCCACGCCGGCCGCCGGCGGGCCGGCCACCGGTGGCGCGGCCGTCCTGTTCACGGCGAGCGCTGAACCGCGCCCCGTGCCCGTCGGCCACGCCGTGCTGCACGCCGCCCACGCGGGATGGACCGAGCTGGCCCGGCCGACCCCGCAGGACCGGCACCTCATCACCGCCCGCCCCGACGTCACCGCCTTCGCCGCCGGCTGGACCCGGGTCCTGTGCACCGGCGGCGCTCTCGTCCTGCCCCCGGACGCCTCCTGGCGCACCGAACGCTCGTACCAGGTGCGCACGGCCGTCGAGGCCCAGAAGGTCACCGTCCTGCACACCGACCCCGCCGGGATCGCCACGCTGGTGGTCGACGGCCCCCGGCCCGCCATCGCGGCGGACCGCAGGACCGGCCCCCGGCCACTGCGCTCGCTGCGGCTGGCCACCGTCACCGGCGACCGTCTCCACCTCGACGAACTGGACGCCCTGCACACCCGGTTGCGTCCCGGCGTACGGATCCTCGACGTCTACGGCCTCACCGAGACCGCCGGAGCGGGCACCTGCTTCGAACTCCCGCACCTGCCCGCACCCGTCGCCGAACCGGAACGGCTCTGCCTGCTGGGCACCCCCTTCGCCGGATGCCGAATCCAGGTGCGGGGCGGGGAGATACACCTCACCCCG
Source organism: Streptomyces yangpuensis (assembly GCF_001005295.1). Lineage (GTDB taxonomy): Bacteria > Actinomycetota > Actinomycetes > Streptomycetales > Streptomycetaceae > Streptomyces > Streptomyces yangpuensis. The sequence goes on from NZ_LBMK01000008.1 coordinate 24,940, forward strand.
CCCGGCGGCGGTGACGCGATACCCACCGGCGACCTCGGCGTGCTCCGCCCCGACGGCCTGCTGGAGTACGCGGGCCGGCTCCGGGACCGGATCTCCGTCCGGGGCGGCTCCTTCGACCCCCACTTCGTCGAGACGGCGATCCGCACCCACCCGGGCGTCGGCGGCGCCCTCGTCGCCGCGGTCGACAAGGACGGGGAGCAGCGGCTCGTCGCCTACGTGTCCCCGCCGCCCGGCGACCCGGCCTGGGACGCCTCCGCGCCGCTGCCCGAGATCCACGGCCTGCGCAACCACCTGGCCGGCACCGTCTTGAAGGAGGAGTCGCCGACCATCCTCGTCCGGCTCCGGGCCCTGCCGCGGGGGCGGGGCGGACAGGAGGACCGCTCGGCCCTGCCGCTGCCCACGCAGCCCGTCTCAGAACAGCCCGCCGTATACGGGAGCAAGTTCGCCCGCGCCGCCACCGGCGCCGGCGACCCGGACGCCGGGCGCGTCGTCGCCGCCGGCTGTCTGACCGTCGTCCTGTCCTTCCTCGCCTTCGCCCTGACCGGCGTCGTATGGCCCGGCTCCACCGATCTCTCCGCCGTGCCCGGCCCGTGGGCGGCCCTGTTCTTCCTGCTCTACCTCGCCGAATGCGTGTCCTTCGGAGCGGGCCTCGCATTCCTGTTCACCGGATACCGGCTGATGGCCCGCCGGGAACGCGGCCGGCCCCCGGCGCGTATCAGGGCCGTCCACCTCGCCGCGAGCTACCTGCTGCTCGCCTGGTGGCCGCAGGACAACGCCTACCGGCTGGCGGCCAAGCAGGACTGGCCCCTCCAGGCCCTCCTCGTCTACGCCTTCAACATCCCGCTGATGATCGCGGGCCTCATCGTGGCCGCCCACCTGGCCCGCAAACCGGACTCACCCTTCGACTACGAGGACAGGACCTGACCCGGCCCCGCCACCGGGGTACCGGACCCGGCGCTCCGGTCAGCGGGCGGCGGGGCGGCGAACAGGGCGCCGACGGCCGCCGCACCGGACCGGACCAGGGCCTCGGCCGCGTCCAGGGTCTCCGGGCTGTGCGCGGCCACCAGGACACCCAGCCAGGGCGCCGGATCGAAGGCGCCCGTCGGGATCGCGGGCACGAACACCGCCCCGATCTCCGCGCACGCCCGCGCCAGGTCCGCGCACAGCTCGTCCGCCTGCGCCTCGGGCAGCCGTGCGCCGAGCTCCACCCGGTCGGCGATCCGTACGAGGTGACCCGCGCCCCGCAGCGCGTCGAGCCGGGCCGCCACCATGAAGGCGATCGCCGGCCCGGTCAGCCGCAGGTTCGTCTCCGTCGGCGCGAGCCGCCCCTCGGCGTCCACGACGAAGTCCACGTCGAACCAGCCCCGGTAGCCGGACGCCGCCAGCTCCCGGCCCACCGCCGCACCGAAGGCGAGCAGCGGCTTCTCCGCCCACTCCGGCACCGCTCCGGGGCCGACCGTGGCCCCCCGGTAGGCACCCTCCGTCACGTCCATCAGCGCCGCGCCGACCTCGTGGACCCGGCCGGCCGGGTCCACGAAACCGTCGTACGTCAGGTCCCGGGCCGCGCCCGGATCCGTCGGCCCCTCGACGAACTCCTCCACCAGCAGCGGCCCCCGCGGCAGCCGCCGCAGGACGGCGCGGGCGCCGCCCGCGGCCCGGACCTGCCCGGCCGTGACCACGGTGGTGCCCGAACCCCCGACCCCGTGCTCCGATTTCACAACGGTGCTCTTCCCTGCCCGCGCCCGTGCGGTCAGCAGCCGCGCGGCCGCCCACCGGGTGGCGGCCCGTACCTGCGAGGGGAGCACGATCCCGGGATGCCCGCCGTCCGCCAGGATCCGCTCGAACAGGCCGTGCGCCGCGGCCTTCGACTCGTAGCGCAGCTCCCCGGGCCGCCACGGCCGCCCCGTCAGCAGAGCGAACGGCCGGGTGAGCCCCCACGGTACGAGCGGCTCCCCGGCCCCCGTCAGCCGTGCGGCGAGCGCCGGCCGGGCCCGTACCGCGCCGGCGAGCCCGGGCCCCCGCTCCACCAGGTCGTCGTACACCTCGACCCCGGTCCAGCCCAGCTGCCGGCCGACCAGTTCGGTCCAGCCGGCCGGCACCGCCCGGGGCAGGACCAGGGCGGACGGGAGGGGGCTGTAGAAGGCGGCCAGGCAGGAGTAGTGGTGCGCCGCCGACTGCTCGCGGTCGAGGGAGGAGTCGGCGAACTGCACGTTGAACTCGGCGACGTTCCCCACGTGCACGGCCCGCCCGCCGCCCGTCCAGGCCCGGGCCCAGTCGGCGAGCGGGGCCGGGGCCACCTCGAACCGCACCAGGGACCCCGGCCACCCGGCCGCCGTCGAGGCCGGCCCGCCCCCGGCCATCGTCCCGGCCGGTCCGGGCGTCGCGCCCCGCACGTCCGCCAGTACCGCGACGGCGCCCATCGCCCGGTAGAAGCCGGCCGCGTGCGGATCCGCGTCGATGACCAGCCTGCGCACCCCCTGCTCCACGGCCCGCCGCAGCACGTCCCGGTACAGGAGCCGTCCCACCCCCTGCCCGATGGCGGCGGGTTCCACGAAGAGCAGCCCCAGCGTCGCCAGCGGGGCGGCGCCCTCCAGGGAGGCGACCCCGAGCACCGCGCCCTGCGGGTCCTCGGCCACCACGATCCTGCGCGCCGTCACCTCGTCGGGCCGGATCCGCAGTTCCGGAGCGCACGCGGCCAGGAATCCGGCGTCGTACCCCCAGTGCGCCTTGGACCGCATCACCAGCCCGGTCAGAGCCTCCGCCTCGGCCGCCCGCGCGGCCCTGACCTTTACCATTCGCCGACCTCCCCATGGTCTGCGGGAGGGGCGTGCGATAGATTCGGCCTCCCCACAGCAGGTATTTTCCCACCCATCGGAGACAGGCTTCTCAATGAGCGACATCATCAACGGACTTGGCCGCACCAGTGCCTACGGCGCCCTGGGCCTGGTCCTGCTGATCCTCGGCATCGTCCTCGTGGACGTGCTGACGCCCGGGAAGCTCCCGAAGCAGATCTGGGAGGAGCGCAACCGCAACGCGGCCCTCTTCCTCAGCTCCGCGCTGCTCGGCATCGGCGGCATCGTCTTCACGTCGATCTGGACCACCTACGACGACTTCGGCAAGGGCCTGGCGTCGACGGCGGCCTTCGGGCTCCTCGGCCTGGTCCTGATGGCGCTGGCCTTCCTGGTGCTCGACCTGGTGACCCCGGGCAAGCTCGGCGCCATAGTGGTCGACCCGCAGCCCCACCCGGCGGTCTGGGTCTCCTGCGCCTGCAACCTCGCCGTCGCCGCGATCGTGGCCGCGTCGATCGCCTGACGCGGGAGCACCCGTACGCGTAGAGAGCGCCGCTCCGTCAGGGGAGCGGCGCTCTTCGCGGACCCGGTCCCTCCGCGGGCACCCCGGCTACGCCAGGCCCAGCGCGAAGGCCCCGAAGCCCACCGCCAGCAGCCCCGCCACCGCACCGCGGACCGTGCGGCGCACCGTGCCCGCCCGGCGGCCCTCCACCGGCGGTACCTCGAACCGCCGCGCGTACCGGGCGATCCCCACCAGCAGCACCGCGAACACCGGCATCCACGCCACCCGCGCCGCGATCCAGCCCAGGCTGTCGGGCGCCGTCGTCAGCCCGGCCACCCCACCCGCGAACGAGGCGGGCACCGCCGCGGCCAGCATGGCCGTCTGGTGCCAGCACAGGATCGTCATCGCGCACAGGTTGATCACGACCACCGGCGCCCACAGCGCCGGCCGGCCCAGCAGCCGCGCCAGCCGGTCCCGCAGCAGGATCGCCGCACCCGACTGGGCCGCCGCCAGGGCGAGCACCAGCAGCGACGGCGGGTGCGAGTTGGTCCGGGCCGCACCCGGCACCCCCACCATCGACGCCGGATAGTGGAACACCACCAGCAGCGCCGCGAACAGCAGCGCCCCGCCGGCCAGCAGCAGCCAGGCGCCGCGGCGCCCGGTCCGCCGCTCGCCCCAGGCCACGCCCAGCTGGTACGCGAACAGCCAGCCCGGCAGGATGTTCAGCAGCGACAGCCAGGACGGCACGGACTCCGCGAGCGGCCCGTAGCGCAGGAGGTCCACCACCGCGACCGAGACGAGCAGCGGGGCCGCGGCCCAGCCGCCGAACCGCCGTGCGGCCCGCACGCAGTGCGGGGTCAGCGCGGTGACCACCACGTACACCCCGACGAACCACAGCGGCTGGACGACCAGCTTCGCGCCGGTCCGCAGCGACGCCTCCGGCACCCCTGCCGTGTACAGCAGCGGCGCGGCCAGCGCCCACACCGCCGTCACCCCGAGCACGGGCCGCCCGAGGCGTACCACCCGGCCCTTCAGCCACGCGCCCGCCGACCCCGGCCGGCGCCGGTAGGAGAGCGCCGAGGCGTAGCCGCCGACGAGGAAGAACACGCCCAGCATCTGGAGCACCCAGCCGGCCGGCGCCAGCGCGCCGAGGGACGACAGGGGACTGGCGTTGTGCAGACCGCCGTCGGCGTCGAGGGTGAAGCCGCCGAGCAGCCAGTGGCCGGTCGGTACGGCCAGCAGCGCCAGGGCGCGCAGCCCGTCGACCGCCCGGTCGCGGTGGGCGGGGGTCCGCCGGTCGATCCGCTCGGCGGCCTCGCGCAGCGGGGCCAGAACGGTCGACGCGCTCATCGGGCCTCTCCCTTCGCGATCGCGGCGAACACCGCGAGGGACTGCGTACCGGGGGTGAAGTAGCCCGCGTGGCCCCGTACGTCGGCGGCGGGCACCCGGCGGGCGCCGAACGCCGCGGAGGTGGGGTCGGCCCCGTGACCGAGCCCGGCGAAGCGGACGTTCGGGACGTCCGCGATCCAGTCCGAGGGGCCCCGGGCGGCCCAGACGCGCGCCCCGGTACGCAAGGCCTCCGCGGTGTCCGCCCGCATGCCGGGCGAGCCGAGGGCGACGAGGTCGGTCGCGTCGGTGTGCCGGGCCGCCAGTCCGCAGACGACGGAGCCGTAGCTGTGGCAGAACAGGACCGGGTCGGGTGCGCCGACCGCGTCGAGACCGGCGGTGAAGCGGGCCAGGCGGGCCGCCCCGGCCGCGGCCAGCCGCCCGTCGGCGGCATCGAGGCCGACGCCGACCGGAGTGGTGTACCCGGTCCACGCGACGACGGCCACCGGCCCGCCGGCCACCGAGCCCGGGGTCACCGGCCCGCCGGCCACCGAGCCCGGGGCCACCGGCCCGCCGGCCGCGGCCCCTTCGGCTGTCGTGCCGTCGGCCGCCGGGCCCGCGGCCGCGACGTGCAGCGCCCGGGCCATGCCGGCCGGGCCGGTGTACGGCGCGCGCCGGGAGTCGTACGAGGCGGCGTCGTTGTCGTTGCCGGGCACGATCACCGCCACGTGCGCGGCGTGCTCCAGGTCCCCGAAGACCTCGGCGACCTGGCCCCGGCCGCGCGGGTCGAAGGCCAGGATCCGCCGGTCCGGTGCGGCCAGGGACGCGTACCGCGCCTCACCCGTGGCGGCGACGGCCAGCCGGTTGGCCTCGTACCGAAGGGCCGGCGGCGCCCCGTCGAGGTTGCCCACCACCAGCGGGTGGGTCCGTACGAGCGCCGCGCGCTGCGTGTCGTCCAGCCCGGCGAAGAACCGGGCCACCTCGGACGGCGCCGCCGTAGCCGGATCGGGCAGCACCCGGCCGTACGCCGTGTCGGCCCGCCAGGCGGCGGCCCCCGGCGGCGGCCCGGTGACCGCCGACTGGCTCCCGCCCGAGGCCCATCCGGCCGTCCCCCCGACGACGGCCACCGCCAGCGCGGCCGTGACCAGCGTCCTTCCGAAGCGGCGCATGCCCCTTCTCCTCTCCTCGTGACGAGGGGGAAGGTAGGAAGACGGCACCACCGCGGACGTCGGACCGTGGAGCCAAGTCCGATGTCATACCCCGGTAGGGGGTGGAGGAGACGGCGACCGGTGCCGGACGTGTGGCACCGGCCGGCCGACGGACCGACTGGCAGACAGGGAAGGGGAGTCGGTGGCAGGGCCGTCGGTTCAGGCCGAGTCGCCCGGGCGTACCAGGGCGGCCTCGTAGGCGAAGATGACGGCCTGGGCCCGGTCCCGCAGGTCGAGCTTGGCCAGCACCCGCCCGATGTGCGTCTTCACCGTCTGCTCCGCCAGCACCAGATGGGCCGCGATCTCCTGGTTCGACAGCCCGCGCGCGATCAGCTCCAGCACCTCGGTCTCGCGCGGCGTCAGACCGTTCAGCCGCAGCGCCGGGTCCTTGCGCGGCGCCGGCCGCTGCTGGACGAAGTCCGCGATCAGGCGCCGCGTCACCGAGGGCGCCAGCAGCGCCTCGCCCGAGGCGACGACCCGCACCGCGGCGATCAGGTCCGCCGGAGGGGCGTCCTTGAGCAGGAAGCCGGACGCCCCGGCGCGCAGCGCCTCGTACACGTAGTCGTCGATGTCGAAGGTGGTCAGCATCAGCACCCTCGGCCGGTGCACCACGCCGGGCGGCGGGCCGAGGATCTCCCGGGCCGCCGTCAGCCCGTCCATCTCCGGCATCCGTACGTCCATCAGCACCACGTCGGGGTGCGTGGAGCGGGCCACCTGCACCCCCTGGCGCCCGTCGGGGGCCTCGCCCACCACGTCGATGTCGGCCTGCGCGGACAGCAGCGCGGCGAACCCCGCCCGCACCATGGCCTGGTCGTCGACGATGACCACGCGGATGGTCAACTGCGCTCCTCGTTGGTGTCGTTCATACCCTTCGTACCGTTCGTACCGTGCCGACCGGCGGCCGCGCCGCCGTAGCCCAGCGGCAGGCGCGCGGCGACCCGGAACCCCCCGTCGGGCAGCGGCCCGGTGTCCAGCGTGCCGCCTGTCAACCGTACGCGCTCGCGCATCCCCACCAGACCGTGCCCCGTGCCCGGCCCCTCCGGCTCCACCACCGCGTCCCGGGCCGCCGGACCGTTCACGACCAGGATCAGCACCTCGTCGTCGTCGACCGTCACCGAGACCCGGGTGGGTGCGCCCGGCGCGTGCCGCACCACGTTGGCGAGCGCCTCCTGCACGATCCGGTACGCCGACAGGTCCACCGCGGGCGGCGCGGCCTCCGCGGCGCCGGCCGCCAGCGACAGCACCACCGGCTGCCCGGCCCGTACGGTCCCCTCCACCAGTTGCTGGAGCCGGCCGATCCCCGGCTGCGGAGCCCGTACGCCGCCGGCACCGTCATCGCCCGCACCGCCGCCGTCCGGGGCCCGCAGGACGGTCAGCAGCCGCCGCATCTCGCCGAGGGACTCCCGGGCGCCGGCCGCGATCGCCGCGAACTCCTGCTGCACCGGCTCCGGCATGCCCGGCAGCCGGTAGGGCGCGGAATCGGCCTGCACGGTGATCACCGACATGTGGTGGGCCACCACATCGTGCAACTCGCGCGCGATACGGGCGCGTTCCTCCAGCAGGGTGCGCCGGGACCGCTCGGCCTCGCTGATGCTCTCCTGCTCCGCGATCCGCTGGCGGGCGTCGCCCAGCCCCCGCAGCGCGCCCGTCAGGGCCAGCACGACACCACCGAGCACGAAGAGCAGTGCGGCGGTGTTCATGGTGTCCGCGGGCTGGAAGAAGCCCAGCACCGTGCCGAGCGCGCCGGTCACCAGCCACACCCCGACCAGGGTGCGGACGGACTCGCGCAGCCCCAGGCAGGCCATCAGCACCAGGTTGCCGACGATGACCATAGGCGTCCACGGCCAGGGGTGTCCGGCCACCTTGTCGGCCTGGGTCAGCAGGATCGCGCCGACGGTGTCCGCGACCGTGACGAGGGCCCACGCGGGCACCGGCCGTGTCACCGCCAGGAGCAGCGGTACGGTCTGCGCCACCCCGAGCGCCCCCGACCAACCGCCGTCCATCCCGTAGTCGCCTGCCAGTACCGCGATGGTCGTCGGCAGCAGGGAGACCACGAAGAGTCCGACCACGAGGTACGGGAGCGCCCGCTGCCATGCCTTGGGAGCCTGGGCGAAGAGTGGCTGGGCCGCGGCTGCGGGAGTGCGCAGGGACGCGGCGAGCTGGGCCAGGGGACGGGGCTCCGGGGTGTCGGCCGTGCGGGCGGGGCCCCTTGCCGGGGTCCGTCGTCCGGGCCGCCCTCCAGGCTGTCGTCCGGTCCGTACTGCGGTCCGTTCGCGGGCGTCGTCGCTCATGATCGCACCAGCCTATGCTCCAACGGGCCCGCACGGGCGCAGAGGTAGGGTCCGCATCAGCCGATCACGGGGGAGATGTTCGCATGGGCGGGGCGGCCGCGCTGGAGAAGCTGGTGCCGGTGCTGCTGGCCTTCGGCGGCGGGGTCCTCCTCGCACGCCGCAAGGTGGTTCCGGCCGAGGCCTCCAAGGCCTTCTCCGACTACGCGTTCCTCTTCGCCGTGCCCTGCTACCTCTTCGGCAACATCTACGCCAGCGACCTCGCGGCCCTGTTCGACCGGCGGGCGCTCGGCGGATACGCCGCGGCCGCGGCCGTCGCCGTGGCCGCCGTCGCGGTGGCGGCGGTCGCCCGGGGCCTGCGGGAGCCCCGCGAGGTGGCACTGCGCGTGATGGCCGGAGTGCAGGTGAACACCGCCTACTTCGCCGTCCCCGTGTTCATCACCGTCTTCGGGACGGCCGCGCCGGTCTTCCCGATCCTGCTCTTCCAGGTCTGCGTGCTCTCGCTGGCCGTCATCGCCCTCATGGAGCTGGGCCGCGCCGGCCCCGCCGGGGGCGGCCCGGGCCGGCGTCTGTCCCGGGCGGTCGGAGCCTCGCTCGCCACTCCGCTGGTTCTCGCCTGCAACGCGGGCATCCTGCTCAACCTGCTCTCGGTGCGGGTCCCGGCCGTCGTCCTGGACGGAGCCGCCTTCGTCGGCGACAGCGCCTCGCCGGTGGCCCTGTTCGCCCTCGGCCTCCACCTCGGCGGCGTCGGCCTCCACCTGCGGGGCACCACGCGCGAGGAGCTGGCCCTCATCGGCTTCAAGTGCCTGGTGTTCCCGCTGCTGACCTGGGCGGTGTGCGGGCTGCTCTTCGGGGTGCGGGGCGACTGGCTGGCGTACCTCGTACTGATCGCCGCGATGCCCACCCCGCAGAACCTGTTCATCTTCGCCCAGCGCTACGACGTGGGCGTCGGCCTCTCCGCCTCGGTCGTGATCAAAACCTCGCTCGTCTCGCTGGTACTCCTGCCACTCTGGCTGCGGACGGTCGCCACCTGACCGGCGGGCGCGCAGACCCGCGGCAACGCCGACGTACCCCCGGGCGGGAGCGGCTCGTTGGACCGGTATGGAACTGCCGACCATCGCGGCGCCGGGCGTCGGGGAACGGGCCGACGCCGCGGCCGATGCCGCCTGCCACCTCTACGACACCGTCGCACCCTGGGGGCCCGCAGCCCCCGGAGGGTGGAGCCGGACCGCCGCCGAGGACGCCGCGGAGACGATCGAGACCACCGCGTACGCCCTCGCTACCGCGGCCCCGGGCGCCGAGGTCGTCCTGGCGCCCGTCCACGCGGCCCTGGCCGACCTGCGCCGCCGCCTCGGCCTCGCCCCCGCCGAGCCGCTGACCGGCGGCGGGCTCCCGGCGACCCCGCGTACGGTGGGCAACCCGCGCCGGACCCGGTGGGTACGGGCCCTTACGGCGCCTTCGCCCCGGCAACCGCCTTCTCGTACAACTTCCTGATGTCCGCGCCGAAGTACGAGCTGTAGGAGACGTCGGGCCGGTCCCCGCCCGTCTTCCATCCGCCGATCACGCCCACCACGTCGCCGGTCCCGGTGCGCCCGTTGAGACGGAGCAGGAACGGGCCGCCGCTGGTGCCGCCCGGGTAGCCGGTGCAGGCGATGCGCAGGAACGAGCCCGGGATCCGGGAGTCGGTGCTGGTGTACTTCGTCGTCCGGTTCACGCACAGGCGGGGCCGGGCGGCGGTGGACGGGTGTCCGATCAGCGTGGCCCGCGCGTGTGCGTAACCGGCGCCGGTGACCAGCCGGTTGCCGCCCACCACGTCCTGGACGCGGAACCCCTTCGGGCCGGGTCCGACCTGCGCGAAGGCCACGTCGAGGGCGGCCGCGCGGTTCACACCCTGGGTGCGGTAGCGCTGGTCGATCCAGATCTTGGAGCGTCCGGCCGCGGAGCGCAGGACTGGGAACATGCCGAACGGCCGGGGCCTGGCCCGTGTGTACTGCGGTACGAAGGCCACCTGCTGGGTGTCGGCGCCGGTCAGGCAGTGGGCGGCGCTGATGATGAGGTTGCGGCCGGGGGAGGCGACCACGCTCGCGGTGCAGAAGTAGGAGCCACCGCCCTTGACGAGGAACATCCGGCCGACGACCGGGAGGCCGCCGAAGTCCTGCCCGACACCCGGGCCGGCGGCGGGAATCCGGGGGAGGGCCGGACGTACGGGGGCGGGCGCGGGCAGGGTGACGGGCGTCGGCGGGGTGGGCGTCGGCGGGGTGGGCTTCGGCGTCGGGGCGGTGGGGGTGGCGGACGGGGCAGGGGCCGCGTCCGGGCCCGGCTCCGGGTCCACGGGGCGGACCGGTTCCTCGGGCTCTCCCGGCCCTCCCGGCTCGTCCGGTCGGAGCGGCGGGAGAGGCGGGGCGGGGGCGACGGGCGCGATCGGCACGGGCGACCCGGGAGCCGGGGGGTTCCAGGGATCCACGGGAGCCTGGCGATCCGCGGGCGGTTCCGGGGCGACCGCGTCCCGCGGTGCCGTGGCCCGCCGCCCCGGAGGGCCGGGCGGCAGCGGGCGGGCCGATGCCATCCGCTCGGGCGTCCAGAAGGACTCCGCCTCGTGCGCGCCCCAGCGGCCCGCGGCCACCGGAACCGCGCCCCCCGCCTCGGCCACGGGCAGCGGCCCCGCGGACACCAGCAGGGCGGCCGCCGCCGCGGCCACCGTCAACGTACGTCGCATGCCGGACACTCCCTAAACGGCCTGGGGGAAACGGAAGAGCCGGTCCGGATCGTGGGTACGCCGGACCTCCTCCAGCCGGGCGAGGTTCGGGCCGTAATAGGCCTCGCGCCAGCCGCTGAGCTTCGGGTCGATGTAGTTCTGGTAGGCGCGGCCGCTCGCCCAGGGACGCAGGTCCCGCCACAGCCCGTCGAGCCAGGCCTCGTGCCGGGCCACGTCGGCCGCCGGCGCGGATCCGGGCCAGTGCACGAGGTACTGGCCGAGGAAGGCGCTGTCGCGGTGCACGAAGGCGGTGCCGCCGGCCGCGACGCGGTTGACGGCGCCGCCGCAGACCCCGTCGAACTGCACCACGCCGAGCCCGCCCCGGGGAGCCTCGGCCCCGTACCGCCGGACGGCGTCCAGGACGGTGTCGATCGCCGCGTCCGGCAGTCCCGCACCGGCCCAGAAGTCGGAGCGGGCGGCGTAGGAGTCCCTGCCGAGCCGGCCCCGCGGGTCCCGGCCCGGCAGCGTGCCCGGCAGCCGGCACTCCGCGGCGCTCAGGTCCAGGCACCCGGACATGGCCCGCAGGGTGTCGCCGTGGCTGCGTACGACGACCCAGCTGTCCCGGGGTGCGGCGCCGACCAGGTCGGACAGCCGTGTCAACTGCCGTTCCAGTTCCGGGCGCCCGTCGAGGCACACCACCCGGAGCGAAGGCACCGTGGCGGCCGCGGCCGCGGCCGCGTCCCCGGCTCCGGGTCCTGGGCCGGCCTCGACGGTGAACTCCACCTGGCTCCAGAACGGGTCCGGCAGCTCGGTCAGCCAGCGCTGCCAGCCGCGCAGGACGTCCGCGGAACCGGCGGCCGGCCAGTGGAGTTCCGCGAAGGCGCAGTCGCCGACCGGGTGCGTCCGGAAGCGGAACTCGGTCACCACCCCGAAGTTGCCGCCGCCACCGCCGCGCAGGGCCCAGAAGAGATCCGGGTCCCGGTCCCGGTCGGCGGAGACCTCGCGGACGGTCCCGTCGGCGGTGACCACCCGCGCCCCGGTCAGCCGGTCCGCGGTGGTGCCATACGCCCGCGAGGCCAGCCCGAGCCCGCCGCCCAGCGTGAGGCCCGCGATGCCGACGGAGGGGCACAGTCCGGTGGGGACGGACAGGCCGCGCCCGGCGAGGGCCGCGTGCACGTCACCGAGCCGGGCGCCCGCGCCGATCCGTACGCCGTCCCCCTCGACCGTCACCGCGGCCATCGCCCCGGTGTCGAGGACCAGGGCGCCGGCCCGCGTGGACCAGCCCGCGTAACTGTGCCCGCCACCGCGCGGCACCACGGCCACGGCCTCGCGCCGGGCGAAGTCCAGGCAGACGGCGACATCCCCCGCGTGCGCGGGATAGGCGACCGCGGCCGGTACGACGGCGTCGTAGCGGGGCTGGAACAGCCGCCGGGCCTCCGGGTGGTCGCGGTCCCCGGGGAGCACCAGCCGCCCGTCGATCCCGCGCGCCAGCGCGCGGAAGTCCGGGCCCCGGGCCGCCGCGCCGACGGTGGCGAGGACGGCCGCGGCCGCACCGCCGAGGACCTGGCGCCGATCGAGGCTCATGCCTCCTTCCTGCCACCGTCCGTCCGGATCGCCGCGCAGGCGGGTCCCACGCGCACCGCGGTGCCCCTCGAACGGCGCATCGCCGAAACGGTTCGACTCGTCCTATGGAAGGACCGCGGCGGTGGGTCGGATCCGGCCCCTCGACCGCTCCCGGACCATCCCGGACCATCCCCGGCCCCCCCGGCACCCCCCCCGCCCGGTGAACCCCCGCCGTACGCTGCCCCCATGACTTTTGTGGATCTCACCGCGCACGCCGAGGAGTTCAACGCCGACCCCTATCCCTTCTACGAGGCCCTGCGCGCCGCCGGCCCCGTCCACCGGCTGGTGCTGGGCGGCGAACGCGCATGGCTCGTCGTCGGCCACCAGGAGGCCAGAGAGGCCCTCAGCCACCCGGGGCTGTCGAAGAACTGGCTCGGATCGGAACTGTTCGAGGTCACACAGGTCCACGCCGTCGCCACCAACATGCTGGACACGGACCCGCCGCACCACACCCGGCTACGGCGCCTGGTGGCCCGCGAGTTCACCACCCGCCGCGTCGAGGCCCTGCGCCCCCGCATACAGCAGATCACCGACGGGCTGCTGGACGCGATGGAGGCCCTGCCCGGACGCCGGGCCGACCTGATCCGGTCCTTCGCCGTACCGCTGCCCATGACCGTGATCTGCGAGCTGCTGGGCGTACCCAACCTGGACCGGGCCCGGTTCCGCTACTGGTCGGGCGAGATCGTCGCCCCGCTCGACGGCGTCGGCGCGGACCCCCGGGTCCTGCAGGACATGACCGCGTACCTCTCCGAACTCGTCGCGGACAAGGCCGGGGAACAGGGCGACGACCTGCTCAGCGCCCTCATCAGGACCCGGGACGAGGACGGCGACCGGCTCTCCCCGGACGAACTGATCGGGATGGCCTTCCTGCTGCTGGTCGCGGGCCACGAGACCACCGTCAACCTGATCGGCAACGGGGTACGGGCCCTGCTCGCGCACCCCGACCAGCTCGCCGCGCTGCGTGCCGACCCCGACGGGCTGATCGGCGGCGCGGTGGAGGAGATGCTGCGCTACGACGGCCCCGTGCAGCACGCCACGTACCGCTTCGCCGACACCGATCTGGAGCTGGGCGGTGTCCCCATCGAGGCCGGATCCTCCGTCATGGTCGCCCTCGCCGCGGCCGATCGTGATCCGGCCCGGTTCACCGGGCCGGGACCCGGGCCCGAGGCGTTCGACATCCGCCGCCCCGGCCCGGGCCATCTGGCCTTCGGCCACGGCATCCACTACTGTCTCGGCGCGCCGCTCGCCCGCGTGGAGGGCCGCATCGCGATCCGCTCTCTGCTGGAACGTTTCCCTACCCTGGCCGAAGACCCGGCCGCAGGCCCGCCCGACTGGCTCCCGGGCACCCTGATGCGCGGCGTGACAAGGCTCCCCCTGCGCTGGTGACCCCGCGCGGCCCCATCAGCCCCGCGCGACGAACCGTGCCAGGTCCGCGTCACTTCCCCGGGGCAGCTCCCGCACAGCCGCCGCGGGCAGCCCCGCGACGACGGCACGCAACCGCGCTTCGAGCCCCGGGAGCGCCGCCCAGGCCCCTTCGGGGACAGCGACGGTCGCGAGCAGCAGGTCTCCCTCGTAGAAGCAGGCGTCAAGCAGCGGTTCCTCGGCCAGCCGTCGCACCGCGAGGGGAAGGAGGAACGGGAGCGCCACCTGCTGCGCGAGGAGGGTGCGCAGGTCGGCCGGCTGCAGTTCGCCGAGCGGGACCCGGCGCAGACCGTGCACCGTGCGGACCAGCCGGGTCGCGTCGGCGGGCGCGTCCTCCCAGCGCGGCGGGTCGAGTTCGTCGAGTGTGCGGTCGAGGTGCAGCAATGTGTCCATAGGTGCCATGGTCTCGTGGACGGTCGTCGGGGACGACCTGCTGCCGGAGTACCCGGCGGACGTGGCCGAGGCGGACGCGGCGCTCGTCGCGGACGCCCTGGTCGCCTCCTGCGGCGGACGCCGCCCGGCCGCCGGCGGACCGCCCGACGTCTGAGCTCAGGGCGCCGGCGGGGCCAGGGGTTCGAGGCGGCGGCGGAGGAGGCAGAACTCGTTGCCCTCCGGGTCGGCCAGGACGTGCCAGTCCTCCGTGCCGTCCTGGCCGATGTCGACGGGCCGGGCGCCGAGGCCGAGCAGTCGTTCCAGCTCGGCGGCCTGGTCGCGGTCGGTGGCGTTGACGTCGATGTGCAGGCGCAGCTTGCCGGTCCGCGGGGCGCCGCCGGGACTCAGGACGAGTGTGGGCTGCGGGCCGCCGAAGCCCGCGCCGGGCGGCCCGATCTCGATGCTGCCGTCGTCCTCGCGGCCGAGTTCGACGTAGCCGAGGACCTCGCTCCAGAACGCGGCGAGCCGTTCGGGCTCGGCACAGTCCAGGACCAGCTCACTGATGCGGCATGCCATGGCGGCCAGTCTACGGAGCCGACCCGCCCGCCGGCGGGCATGGCGACCCCGAAAACGGTGAGCTCCGGGCAGCCGTCCCCCCCATGGCCCCCATGCTGACCCGTGAACCCGACACCCCCGGCGTGCTGATCACCCGTATCGATCTCGCCGCGACCCGGACCGCGCTCCAGCAGGCGGTCATGAAGGCGGAGTTCCAACGCAGCGCCGACAACACCAGCTTCAGTCTCATCGACGACACCTGGGACCTCCCCCGTGCCCGGCACGACGCCCGGTACGCCGACGAGGCGGATCTCCTGTGCCGGCGGGCCGCCGAGGCCAGGGCCTTCGTCGAACGACCCGGCGCCGGATCCGTGCCCGCCCCCTGCCCGCCGCTGGGCTCGCTCACCTACCCGGCCTGAGGCCCGCGCCCCGCCCGACCGGCCCCGATCCTGCCGGCCGGGCCCCGAGCCGCCTGACCAGGTGGCGCCCCGCCCGCCCCGCCCCGCCCCGTACGCCCGTCAGCCCTTGCGGGCCAGCAGAAAGGCCTGCTGCGAGGCCTCGTGCGGGGTCGGCTCGCGGACCAGGCGGGCCGCCTCGGCCAGTCCGGCCCCGGCCAGCAGGGCGGCGATCCGGTCGGGCGGTGTCCGGTACACGTCGAGGTCGACCGGATGCCCGTACGCATGGTCCAGCCGGACCCGTTCGTCCCCGGCCTCGAAGGCGACCAGGGCGTGCCCGCCCGGCGCCAGCACCCGGGCGAACTCCGCGAACACGCCGGGAAGTTCCGACGGCGGCGTGTGCCCGGTCGAGTACCAGGCGAGGACCCCGCCCAGCACCCCGTCGGCCACGTCCAGCGCGGCCATCGACCCCACCTCGAACCGCAGCCCCGGATACGCCCGGCGGGCCACCGCCACCATGGCCGGGGACAGGTCCACCCCGAAGGTCCGTACGCCGAGACCGTCCAGATGGGCCGTCACCCGGCCCGGCCCGCAGCCCAGGTCGGCGACGGCCCGGCCGGGCCCGCCCCGCTGCCCGCGCACGCACTCGGCGAAGGCCCCCAGCATGGCCCGGTCCAGCGGCTTCCCGGCCAGATCCGCGCCCAGCAGCCGTGCGCAGTCGACGGCGACGGCGTCGTAGGACGCCCGGACGGAAGCCAGGTACGAGGAAGCTGTCATGCCCCTGAACAGTAGCCCGCCCGGCGCTCCGGATCATCCTCCGGCCAGCGGATTGGGAAGTTCCGCCCACTGGTCGCCCGGGACGCCCGGGCTCAGCCGCATGAGGGTGAGCGCCTTCGTGGGCAGCCCGCCCGTCAGCAGGACCTCGGTGTCGGCGGTGGACGGCAGGGCGGTCACCTCCGCGAGGGCCTCGGCGAAGGCTCCGGCCGAGCCCGCCGTGGCGCCGAGCGCACCCGTCAGCAGGGACCCGAAGAGCTTGCGGCGCAGCACCGTCACGTCGTCCGTGACCAGCCTGCCCGACAGCGGTGGCACCGGCAGCCCGTGCGCCCGCAGCCGGGCCGGGCTGATCCGGATGTCGGCGAGGTCGCGGTAGACCAGCCGCAGCGGCTCGCCGGTGGGGGAGAGGACGACCAGGAGGTTCTGCCCGTGGGCCTCCAGGGCCACCCCGAGTTCCAGTACCCGCAGGCACACCGACAGCACGAGGCGGGCGAACCGCGCCCGCCAGGCCGCGGACCGGGCCGGCGGGTACGAGGCCAGCGCCGCCACCGGCAGCACCCGCTCGCCCGCGGCGGCATCCGCGTACACCTCCGGCGGCTCGCGCAGCACGGCCGCGAGGTCCGGGCTGTGCGCGGTGACGGCGCCCAGGGTGCGGGTGATGTGCAGCCGCCCGTCGAGCCGCTCGGCGAGACCCTGGGCGAAGTCGGACACGGCCGCCGCCGTCTCGATGGAGTAGACCGAGATGTCCCGGACGGAGGAGGTCAGCCGGGCGCTGAGCGCGGTCTTCACGTGCGGGCCGCCGTCGGCGGGTGCCAGCGTGCGCAGGGCCATCAGCGGATGCGCCGCGAAACCGGGCCGCACCCGCTCGTGCCCCAGGACGTGCGCGGCCTGCCACGGGTGCACGGGGACCAGGACCCGCCCGGCCTCGCGCAGCCGCGCCGGCCAGTCGCCGGTGACCAGGCACTCCTCGGCGCGTACGGAGACCAGGCCGAGCTCCACCACGGGCCGGTGCTCGGGCGCGTACGCCAG
This sequence comes from Streptomyces yangpuensis, assembly GCF_001005295.1. Taxonomy (GTDB): domain Bacteria; phylum Actinomycetota; class Actinomycetes; order Streptomycetales; family Streptomycetaceae; genus Streptomyces; species Streptomyces yangpuensis. The sequence goes on from NZ_LBMK01000008.1 coordinate 41,918, forward strand.
CTCCTCGGCGACCGAGAAACCGGGCCGGGAGCGGCAGTTGGGGTGGTACGGATGGCCGTCGACCACCCGCTGCTCCCACTCCCAGGGGACCTGCGCCGGGTGGTCCTCGGCTGCGGGCGGCTGTCCGGCGCGGGAGAGGGCGAGAGAGGCCGTACCGGCGTCCAGCTCGACGGCGAAGTCCTCCCCGTGCGGAACCCCGAGGGCCCTGACGAGCTGCCCGGCCCGGCGATGGGCCCTGCCGTCGAGCAGCAGTTCGTCCACGTACGGCCGCGTCGCGTACGGGTCCGCGGGCGGGCCCTCCAGCCGCCCGCCGCCCGCCAGCAGCAGGGCCAGACCGTCCGGCGTCGCCTCCCGGCCCACGACGCACGGCAGGGGTTCGAAGGCCAGGGCCCGCCACAGCCGGGTGAGCACGGCCGCCCGGGCTCCGTTCAGCGCGGCGGCGTACGGGGTGGCGAGCGCGGGCCGTACGACGGCCAGTTCGGAGGCGACGGCTTCTTCGGCCGCGGAGGGGGGAAGGTGCATGCTGGGCTCCGCCTTCGGAATGTCGCTTCGAGCTTCGTTCGAATGTCGCTTCACGGGATGATCAAGTAATCATTGCGGATACCGACGATCACGGCCGGTGGTTCCGCCCCGCGGACCTCCTGCCCACCGGATGGACCGAATGGAACCAGTGGACCTCAACGCCGCCGCAGACGCGTACGCCGCAGCCCCGCTCCTGAACTGCCTGCTCCGGGAGGCGGCCGAGCCGGCGGGGCCGGACGGCTCCGCGAGCCCGGCCGTCCACCGGCTGCGGGGCAGCGGGCGGCTGCTCCGGGTGCGCGGCGGACGCCGGCCCGCATGCCCCGAACTGCGGACCGCGAGCGGCTGGCACCCCCTCAGCCACACCGAACTGGTCAAACTCGTCTCCGACGAACTCGGCCGGTTCACCGGTGTCACCAACGACGAGCTCCCCGTCGAGATCACCGACAGCCGCGACGCGCTCGTCGCGCTGCTCGCGGCCCGCGCCGCCGCCGAGCCCCCGGCGGACCCGTACATGCTTTCCGAGCAGTCCCTGGTGACGGGCCACCCGCACCACCCCGCCCCCAAGGCCCGCGGCGGGGCGCCGGCCGGCAGCTGGCTGCCGTACGCGCCCGAGGCGCACGCCCGCTTCCCGCTGGTCTTCCTGGGGCTGCGCGAGGACCAGTGCGTCGAGGAGGGCGGGCGGGCCGTCGCCGAGGCGATCGACTCCCTCTCCGACCTCCTCGACGGGCCGCGCCCGCCCGCCGGCTACCGGCTGCTGCCCGCCCACCCCTGGCAGCTGGACCTGGTGGCGGACCGGCCCGCGGTGCGCGAGGCGTTCGCCGACGGGCGGCTGCTGCGGCTCGGCGCGAGCCGGCGGCCGGTCTGGCCCACGGCGTCCATCCGGACCGTCCACGTTCCCGGTCCCGGTGCGGCTCCCGCTCCTGGTCCCGCTCCCGGTCCTGGTCCCGGTGCGGCTCCCGGTGCGGCTCCGGCTCCCGGTACCGTTCCCGCGGCGGACCTCTTCGTGAAGTTCAGCCTCGACGTGCGGATCACCAACGACGTGCGCCGGCTGTGGCGGCACGACCTGCTCGCGCTGCGCCGCGCCGACGCGGCCGTCGAGGCCGGCTTCGCTGCACTGCGCGCGACCGGCTCGGACGCGGCCTGGCTCGCCGACCGCGGCTACCGCACCGCCGCCTTCGCGTTCGAGGAACTCGCGGTCCTGATCCGGGACGGACTGCACGCCCACACCCTGCCCGGGGCCACCCCGCTGCTCGCCGCCGCGCTCGCCGAGGGCGCTCCCGGGAGCCCGCCGGCCGGCGTCGCCGACCCCCTCGCCTGGTGGCGGGCGTACCTGCGCCAGGTCGCGCCGCCGGTACTCGAACTCTTCGCCCGGCACGGTGTCGTGCTGGAGGCCCACCTCCAGAACACCCTGGTCGCGGTCGACGCGGCGGGCATGCCCGTGCAGGCCCTCTTCCGGGACGCGGAGGGCGTCAAGCTCCTGCCGGACGTGTCGCGCACGGACGCCTGGGAGCGCCTGGTGTACTGCCTGGTGGTCAACAACCTGGCCGAGATCGCGGGCGCGCTGGCCGATCGGTATCCGGACATCTCGCCGCTCCTCTGGCCGGCCGTACGAGAGGAACTGCTGCGCTACGAGGCCCAGCGCGGGCTCCCCGAGATCGCCGCGCTCCTGGCCGCCCCCGCGCTGCCCGCGAAGACCAACCTGCTGCTGCGCTGGACCCGGGCCGACGGCGCGGACGCCCGCTACCGTCCGCTGCCGAACCCGCTGCGCGGGCAGGCGGGACCGTCCCGTCGGGGCCCGGGGGCGGGAACCGGCCAAGGCGGGCGGGCTGCCCCGATCTCCCCTCACCCAAAGGTATAGACCAATGCTAGGTTGGTCGGGCAGACCGCGCAGTCCTTGACCACCCGTCAGAGGAGAAGTCATGCCCTCCCCTTCGCGGGGCGGCGGCCCGGCCGCCATGCCCAAGTACCAGCGGATCGCCGCAGCGCTGCGCCGCGATCTCGACCGCGCCGCGCACACCCCCGGCGGGAGACTGCCCTCCGAACGCAGCCTGGCCGCCCGCTACCAGGTCAACCGGCAGACCATCAGGGCCGCCCTCCAGCACCTGCGCGAGGACGGCCTGGTCGTGACCGGGCGCCGCGGCTCCCGCCCCGCCGTCACGGCCGAGGTGGTCCCCACCGCGGCCGATCCGGTCGCCTTCGGGCCGGCGTCTCCGGCGCCCGCCCTCACCCGGAGCTGGGTCACCGTGGTGACCGTCCCGCCCTCGCTCGCCGTGCCGCTCGGTATGTCCGGCGGGGACCTCACCCTCGTCCATCACCACCGCGAGCGGGGGCGGACCGGGGAGACCCTCCGGCACGCCGTCACCTACTTCAGCCCGGACGTCGTCGCCCGGAGCCCCGAACTCGCCACCTGCCGCAGCCGGGCGGGGCGGGTCCAGGAGCAGGACCTCAGCCCCCTCCAGGACTGGCTGGAGCGGGCCGCGGCGGGCGGCCGGGTCGCCGAGACCATCACCATGACCCGCACCACCCACCCGCCCGCCTCCGCACCCGCCTGCGGCCTGACCGTACGCCGCACCGTGCACGCCCCCTCCGGTCTCCTGCTGGCCGTCACCGACCTGGCCTTCCCCACCTGGGACCACCTGACCTTCCACCGTGACCGCCGTCACCCCGCCACCGCCGCGTTCCACATCGGCTAGTGCTGTGGCCGGAAAGGTTCACCAGGTCGCGACGCCCGGCACTGCACCTCGCCGCGTTGTCAGACCTGCCGCGAGCGCCACGCGGTCGAGTGTGGGATCAACCGTCTCAAGAGGAACCGCGCTGTCGCCACGCGGTACGACAAGTTCGCTGTCCGCTACGAGGCGACAGTCCTGGTCGCGGCGATCAACTGAAAGGCATCGGGGTCCACGGCAACGCCTCCCGCCATCTCGGACAGCAGGTCGTGCGGAACCTCCTTGGCCGGATCGTCCACGGTACGACCGCCCGCTTCAGCTACACGCAGCACTGGCTTCAGCATGCACGCGACTGTACCGACCCATAGGACTCAACTGCCCAGCCGTCCACAACCTCCCGAGGCACACTACGGGTAGGCTCGTAGGTATGGGAATTGACTGGGAGAACATACTCGGCGCAAGCGGTAACGGCCTCGACGGTGCCTACGACAGCGCGGTCTCCGCGGCCGTCTACAGCGATGACCCGGTGGAGGACCGTCGGCCACTCCCAGTCGGCGAAGAGCACGACGACACAGACGGCTTGCGCTGAACTGAGCGCACGCACGAAACGCCCCGGCATGCCGCGGCGTGTCGCCGTCTCAGAGATCGTGTCAGCTCAGGGGCCAGTCAAGAGGCGGCCTCGACCTCTGGCAGAGAGCGGACGGGCCGGACCGGGACTGCACCCCGCCCGGCCTGTCCGTGCTTTCGATACACGCCCTGGCGACCGGCGACCGTCCGTACCCCCGTGCCGTGGTGCCCGCCACACTGACCGCAGCCCTCGGCCGCCAGGTCTCCCGCTGGGCCGGCGCACCCTCGCCGGGGCCGGTCGGCCGTCACCGGCGCCGGAGCAGCAGGCGGTCCGCGCCTGGCTCCAGGAGCACCCGGAGGTCGCCGCACTGTCCTGACACGCGGCACACCGTGAGGAACGGCGCAGGCGCCGGGCGCGCGGATCCCGTACGGGAACCCGCGCGCCCGGCGCCCGCACGCGTACCGGCCCCGCTCAGGGCACCAGGACGCGTTCCGGTGCCCCGGCCCCCGGGCCCGGCCGGGGCTCCGCCGGCCGCGGCCGCACGGGCCACCAGAGGGACCGGCCCAGGAGCACAGCGCACGCCGGCACCAGGACGACCGACAGGACGAAGGCGGAGAGCAGGATGCCGAGCGCCGTCGCGAAGCCGATCTGCTGCGTGGCCGCGACCGGGTTGACCGCCAGGCTGCCGAACGAGGCGGCCAGCACCAGCCCGGCCGTCGCCACGGCCGGCACGGTGTGCCGCACCGCCCGGGCCACCGCCTCCCGGGCCGGACCGGGCTGCTGCATCTCCTCCCGGATCCGGTCGGTCACCAGGATGTTGTAGTCGGTGCCCAGCGCGACCACGAACAGGAACAGCACCAGCGGCAGCGTGAACGCCACCCCGGGCTGCCCCAGTCCGTGCTGGAAGACGAGCGCCGCGGCACCCAGCGTGGCCGCGAACCCCAGCCCCACCGCGAGCATCAGGATCAGCGGGGCGAGCAGGCTGCGCAGCAGCAGGAAGAGGATGAGCGCGATCAGGGCCGCCGCGACCGGGAACACCAGGCGAAGGTCCTCCTCCACGGCCGTCGAGACATCGGCGAACACCGCCGCGGTGCCGCCCACATGGGCCTCGGTGCCGTCCGGCCGGTGCACCGAGACCGCCTCGCGGACCGGGCCCGACGCCAGGTCGCGGGCCTCCTGGCCGTGCGGATCGGTGTTCGGGAACAGGTCGATGCGGGCCGCCAGCCGGTCCTCGCTCAGCACCGTCGGGGCGACCTGCCCGACACCCTCCACCCGGGCGAGCGCCGCGGCCAGTGCGGCGACCCGGCCGGTGGAGAGCGGGGCGCCGTCCGACGCGGAGACGTAGACACTGACCGGGTCCGAGACCCCGGCCGGCATCGCACGGGAGATCTCGGCCGCGGTGGCCGCCGCGGCCGTCCGCCCGTCGCCCGCGCCGCCCGACCCGTAGTCCATCCGGATGCCGGCCGTGCCGGCGGCGAGGGCGGCCAGCAGGGCCACGGAGGCGAGGGCCGCCGCGAGGGGCCGCCGGACGATCCATGCGGCCAGCCGGGCGGCCGAACCGCCGCGCGGCTCGCGCCGGTGGGCCCGCGAGGGCCAGAACATCCTGCGCCCCGTGACGGCGAGCAGGGCCGGCATGAAGGTGAGACTGCCGAACAGCATCACCAGCACGGACACCGCGATGGCCGGACCGAGCACCCGGAACTGTCCGAAGGAGGCCACACCGAGCGTGGCGAACGCCGCGACGATGGTGAGCGCCGCCGAGGTCACGGCCGTACCCACGCGCCCGGAGACCTCGGCCGCGGCCGCCCGCCCCGGCTGCTCGGGCCGCCGGCGCAACTGCTCGCGGAAACGGAACAGCAGGAAGAGGAAGTAGTCGATGCCGATGCCCACCAGCACGACGTTGATCAGCTGAGGGGTGGACGGGTCGAGGGTGATCCCGGTCAGCATCGCGACACCGACCACCGTGCCGGTCGCGGCGCCGCCGATGACGGACACGACGAGCAGCGGCAGCAGCGCGGCGAGCACACTGCGGAACACCAGCACGTGCAGCAGCACGATCACGCCGAGCATCACGACCGCGATCACCCGCGCCCGGGTCTCCTCGGCGTCGATGCCGTCCACGGTGGTGGCGAGCCCGCCGGTGTGGCCCGTCCGGAAACCGGCCTCCGCGAACCCGGCCCGGGACTGCTCGCGGAAGGCCCGGTAGGTGTCCTGGAGCCCGGGGTCCTGGGGGTTGCCCTTCAGCTCCACGGACAACAGCCGGAAGGAGCGGTCGGGAGCCGTCATGGCCGGGGCGACCCTCGGGGTCTGCGAGTGGTCCCGGGCGAACGGCGTCTCCTCCTCGGGCTTCGGCATGGCCACCCGGCGGCGGCCCAGCTCCGCGGCCTCCTCGTCGATGCGCCGTTCGTCGGCGTCGCTCAGCGGCGCGCCGTCCGGCCGGGCGACCAGCACGGTCAGCGTGTTGGCGTCCGGCTTCACCCCGAACCGCTCCTCGGCCACCTTCAGGGCCGCCGCCGAATCGTAGGAAGGGGGCAGGAAATCGCCGGTGCTGCTCTGGGTGGCGCGGAAGACGAGCGCCTGGCCGGCGATCGTCAGGGCGATGCCGAGCACTGCCCAGAGGGCGATCACCTTCCACGGATTCCTCGTCGAGAACCCGGTCAGGGCGCGGATCACGTGACTCCTCATGTCGATGGTGCGGACCGGGGTTTCCGGCCCGGCTCCAGACCATCAGCCGGGGGCCGCGCGAGCATCGGCGCGCGGGAGGAACCGCACCCCGGGAGCAGGGTCCGGGACACGGCCCGGACCAGGACCCTGGTCCCGGTCCGGGACCGGACCCCAGGACGGCGGCACCGGCCGTCCGGGCTGCCAGAATGCAACGACAGCAACCGGCACGAACCGTCCCCGCACCGCGGGGGAGCAGGCCGGCGGGGAGGACCGGAAGAAATGAACAAGGGCGCCGACAGGCTGCGCTGGACACGCAACGACGCGCTGGTGGCCATCGGAGCCGCCGCCGTGGACCTGCTCGGCTTCTCGGTCGGCACCCGCACCGAGGGCATTCCCCTCACTCTCTCCGCCGTCTGCGCACTCATGGCGGCCGCCGCGTGCCTGCTGGCACGCCGCAGCCGGCCCGTCCCCGTCCTCGCCGCGGTGCTGCTGCTGGGGATCGTGCCCAACGTCGTGATCCCGGACCTCACACCGCACTTCCCGGCCGGCCTCGCCGTCGCCCTCTACTCGGTGGTCCGGTTCCGTCGGCCCGTCGTCGCCGCGGCGGCCGTCGCCCTGACCGTCCCACTGGCCTCGGCAGGCCAGGGCGGCACGCCGGTCCCCTCCGGCTGGTCCCTCGTCGCCAACGCGGCGGCCGTGGCCCTGGTCACCGGCGCCGCGCTGGTCGTCAACCGCTGGCAGCGCGAGGCAGCGGCGAACCAGGCCCTCCAGGCCGAGCGCGCGGTCGCCGAGGAACGCCGCCGGATCGCCCGGGAGCTCCACGACATCGTCGCCCACCACATCACCGCCATGCAGCTGATGGCGGGCGGCGCCCGGGCCAACCTGGCCCACGACACCGAAGCGGCCCGCGAGGCCCTCGTCACCCTGGAGGACTCCGGCCGCATCGCCCTGCGCGAGATGCGTCAACTCCTCGACGTCCTACGGGCCGGAGACGAACCGGACGAAACACCTCCGGCACCCCAGCCCGGTACCGCGGACCTGGAACGGATCGTCACCGAGTCACGGATGGCCGGAACCGAGACGGAGTTCACCGTCGACGGCCCCGTCCGCCCTCTGCCGCCCAGCGTCGGCCTCACCCTCTTCCGTATCGTGCAGGAGGCACTGACCAACACCCGCAAGCACGCGGGGCAGGCACGGGCCGAGGTACGGCTGACCTACCGCCCCGACGAGGTCTGCGTGGAGGTCTGCGACGACGGGGCCGGTGCCCCGCCGCCGCTCGCCCGGCCCGCCGCGCGCACCGGGTACGGTCTGATCGGAATGCATGAACGCGTGGCCCTCCAGGGCGGAACCATGGAGGCGGCCGCACGCGACGGCGGCGGATTCCGGGTGGCGGCCCGCCTCCCGGTCCCGGCCGGGCGGGGCGGCGAAAGAGAGGAACGACACCGATGATCCGTGTGCTCATAGCCGACGACCAGCCGCTGGTCCGGCGGGGACTCGCCCTGATCCTCGGCCCGGACCCGGAGATCGAGGTGGTGGGCGAGGCCGAGGACGGCGCCCGCGCCGTCGCCCTCGCCCGCGAACTACGGCCCGACGTGCTCGTCATGGACATCCGGATGCCCGTCCTCGACGGCGTCCGGGCCACCGAGGAGCTGGCCCGCACCCTCCCCGACGTCCGCGTCCTCGCGCTCAGCACCTTCGACATGGACGAGTACGTGGTCGCCGCCCTGCGCGCCGGGGCGTACGGCTTCCTCCCGAAGGACGTCTCCCCGGAGGAACTGGGCGCCGCAGTCCGCATCGTGCACGCCGGCGAGGCGGCCGTGGCACCCCGGCTGCTCACCCGGCTGCTCTCCGCCTATGTGCGGACCCCCGCGCCGGCCCGCCCGGCCGCCGCCGAGGTCCCGTCCGGCATGACCCCGCGCGAGCGGGAGATCTGGCAGCTGCTGGCCACCGGCCTCGACAACGCGGAGATCGCCGCGGAACTGGACATCAGCGTCTCCACGGTCAAGAACCACATCACCGGCCTCTTCGGCAAGCTGGGCGTCCGGGACCGCGCCCAGGCGGTGATCGCGGCCTACGAATCGGGCCTGGTGGAAGCCGGGTGCGGGAGCGGTTGATCACAAAGTGCCCGCAAGAGGACCGGAATCCCCCTGGTGACCGTACCTCTGACCAGCCGGAACACTGGATGATTCGCCCGTGCGGACGAGGCCCCGGCCATGGCACAGTGCGATCAGTCCAACCGCACGATCAGGGAGCCTCCATGCGCGATCCGCACGTCACGCCGCTCGCGGCCGCCCCCGCGTGCCCGCCGGAGCCCGGCCCGTTGCCCCGCTGCCCGCTGTGCGCCGGGGTGCCGGAACGCATCTCCTGGCGCCAGCGCCCGGGACAGCCCGTGCTGCTGGCCTTCGAGCCCTGCGGCCACCGCTGGACCACCCCCGCGCCGCCCGTCCTCGCGGTCACCCCGCCACGGGAACACGGTCACGCCGACGCCGGCTGAGCCGGCGCATCCGGTCAGCCGTTCTGCTCCTGGGACAGGCCGCCCTCGATCCTGGCGCGCCGGACGCTCTGTTCGCCCGGTCCGGTCCAGGCCGACGCGTTCGAGCCGTTCCCGCCAGGACTGCGTGAACCCGTGCAGCCTGGGCCCGGTCACCGACGATGTCGGTGGCCTCGGGGCGGTGGGTCGGCACCCGTCCGCGCCTTTCGCCGGGGGTCCGGACCCCGTGGCGAAGGCGGGGACGGGTTGCCGCCCGGGCCCTGCATCGATCTTGGTCCACCGCAAAACCCAAGTCAATCCTCCTGTTTGCTCCCCACATCCAAGGAATATCTTGGGTCTCATGACCCTCGACGATCTCCGCGTGTTCGTGGCCGTCTGCCGCGCCGGCAGCCTCAGCGCCGTCGCACGCGACCTCGGGTGCACCCAGTCCGCCGTCAGCCAGCACGTCCGCCGCCTGGAGAAGCAGACCGGCACCAGCCTCCTGGAGCGTCACGCCCGCGGCGTCGTGCCGACCGAGGCCGGCCGTATCGTCCAGGCGGCCGCCGCCGACGGCATCGCCGGCCTGGACGGCGCCCTGCGCCGCGTGGAGGACCTGGTACGGGGCGGGGGCGGCACCGTGCGCGTCACCACCGGTGCGACGACCGTCCGGCACTTCATGTCCCAGGCGGTTGTCTCCTTCCGCCGCGGCCACCCCGGGGTGAGCCTGGAGTTCCAGACCGAGAACTCCAGCCGCAGCTGCTTCGACGCCCTCGCCGCCGGCGACCTCGACCTCGCCTGGATCACCATCGGCGCCCCTGTGCGGGGCATCGAGCAGCGCCCGGTCATGGAACTGCCCTGGGTGCTCGCGGTCGGCGCCGACGACCCCCTCGCCGGCCGTACCGGCCTCACCCCCGCCGACCTCGCCGACATCCGCCACATCCGGCTGCCGGAGAACTCCGCCTCCCGGGCCCACCTCGACGCCGCCCTCGCCGAGTCCGGCATCCACGTACGCTCCGACACCAGCGTGGCCGACTGGGACACCGCCCTGCTGCTCGCCGAACTAGGCCTGGGGCACGCCGTCGTGCCCGCGCTGCCCGGCTGGCAGGTTCCCGGCACCGGCGGCCCGCTGCGCCTCGTGCCCATCCTCGCCCTGCCGCCGCTCGCCGTCGGCTGGGCCGTCCGCCGCTGGGCCGCCCTCTCCCCGCCGGCCCTGGCCTTCGCCGACGAGGTCGCCCGCAGCTGCCGGGCGCGCGCCGCCGGGCAGCAGTGACGCCGCGGCCAGACCGACGGCGGCCAGCACGGCCAGGGCCACCAGCGACGGGCCGCGCACCCCGGCGCTCGCCGCGACCGCGATGCCCAGGGCCGGACCGACGTGCATGGCCGTCTGCCCCAGCCCTCCCACGACCCCGGCGTACCCGGCCGGTGCCTCGCCGACCACCGCCCCGGTGGCGGTGACCATGACGGTGGTGAATCCGGCGCCGAGCACCGCGAAGGCCGGCCCGGACGCCGAGCCCAGCCCGGCGATCCCGGCCACGACCAGCGCCGTACCAGTCAGCGCGGTCGGCCGCGGCCCGAACCGGCGCAGCGCCATCCCCGCCACCGGAGCCCCCGCGACCATCACCGCCGTCAGCGGCAGCACCCGCAGGCCGGTGTCCAGCGCGTCCAGCCCCTGGACGTCCTGGAGCCGGAACGTCGCCGTGAACAGTGCCCCGAACATGCCCGCGGAGACCACCAGCAGCAGGCCCATCGACGCCGTCACCGCCCTGGCCCGGGCCACGGCGGGCGGCACGAGCGGCGTCGCGGAACGCCGCTCACGACGCAGGAACAGGGCCGCGAGCACAGCGGCGCCCGCGAACCCGAACAGCGTCGGCGTACCGGCCCACCCGTACTGCGGTACGCCGACCAGCGCGTGCACGAACACCGCGAGGGCCGTCGCGAGCAGGGCCGCGCCGCCGAGCTCCAGCCGGCCCGCCTCGCTACGCGGCGGCTCGGGCGCTCGTACGGCGAGTGTCAGCGCGGCGATCACCACGGCGACGGGCACGTTGACCACGAACACGGCCCGCCAGTCCCACTGGGCCACCAGCAGGCCGCCCAGCAGCGGACCGGCCGCCGCGGCCAGCCCGATCGCGCTGGTCCGTACGGCCACCGGCGTGGCCAGCCGGTCCGGCGGATACGCGAGCCGCAGCAGCGCCAGCGTCGCCGGCTGGAGCAGCGCACCGAACACGCCCTGCACGGCGCGCAGTCCGATCACCCAGCCCACACCGGGCGCGAACACGATGCCCGCGGAGGCCGCGGCGAAGCCGAGCACGCCCACGAGGAGCAGCCGGGCGTGCCCGTACCGGTCGCCGAGCCGCCCGGCGAGGACCAGGAACGCGGCCACCGCCAGCATGTAGGCGGTACTGGTCCACTGGACCTGCGTGACGCTCGCCCCGAGGTCACGGCTCAGGCTGGGCTGCGCCACCGTCAGTACGGTGCCGTCGAGGGCGACGAGCATGGCGCCGGCCACGCTGACAAGCAGGGAGATCCGCTGTCTCATGCGGGAGCACCCCCCAGGTGCGCGTCGACGGCGGCGTCCACCAGCCGTTCGACCCCGACGGCTCGGTCCTCGCCGAGGACCAGCGGCAGGCTGCCCCATCCCCACAGCTGGGCCACGCCGTGCAGGTTGGCCCACAGCGCGGCGGCGGTGACGGAGGGCTCGGCCGCCCCGCACCGGCCGACGAGCGAGACGAGCAGGGCGAACAGCGGGAGGGTCGATTCGCGAAGCCGCGGCTCGTCCGAGGGGTCCTGTCCGGTGCTGTCCAGCAGGTCGTGCCGGAACATCAGCTCGAACATGCCGGGGTGCTCCAGCGCGTAGCCGACGTAGGCGCATCCGATCGCCCGCACCCTCTCCCGCGGGGACGACTCCCTCGCCCCGGCCGCCACGGCGGCGAACCGGTCGCCGAGGTCGGCGAAGCCGCGGCGGGCGATCGCCGACAGCAGGGACTGGTGGGTGGGGAAGTACCGGCGGGGCGCCCCGTGCGAGACGCCCGCCCGGCGGGCGATCTCCCGCAGCCCGAGCGCACCGGTGCCCTCGCTCATGACGAGGTCTGCACCGACGTCGATCAGACGTTCCCGAAGGGGTCTCTCCTGGTCCATGGAGCTCTGTCTACCAGCGCTAGTAGACAGTGTCTACTAGCGCTGGCCGGGACGCGCGGCGCGGTGCGGTGGATGATGGTGGGGCGGGGGCCCGAGGAGGAGGTGCGTGCCATGACGGAGCACGACGGCGGTCCGTCGGCGCGGAAACTGGAGGAAGGCCGGCTGCTCAAGGAGCTGGAGGCCATCCACCGCACGCGCCACGAGACCCTGCTGCACGGGTCCGACGACGCGCTGGTCACCCATACGAAGCGGATGAACGAGCTGGAGCACGAGTACGTGCGCCGCCATCCGCAGCGCGCCCAGACCGCCTCCCGCACCCGCTCGGGCGCCCGCGCCCGAACCGAGGGCGAGCACAAGGAACAGCCCATGTGATCATGAGGCGTTGCGTTCCTTCGCCCGCGAGGTGATTTCTTGACGAAGGTGGCACTGCGGCCCTACGCACTGTTGCCTCGGCAGTACGACGAACGGCAGGTTCTGGCCTCCACGGTGGACGCGTGGGGGAGGGCCCTCTGGCTGATCTGTACTGATGCGCGTTTCGTGACCCGGCCCTACGGCGGGCGTTCCGCGGAACCGCTCGCACTGCCCTTCGACGCCCTGCTCGTCACCCGCGACGGTGACTCGGTCCGGGAGCGGACCCTGTACGGCGTGGCCGTGAGTCCGGACGGCCTGGAGGCGCTGCCCGGGGGCGGTCTCGTGGTGCACGGGAACCACGGGGCCGACCGGCGCAACGGCCAGGTCTTCGGCCGGGGCGGCCGTCCCCGGCGGAGGTTCGCCATGGGGTCCCATCTGATCCAGTTGGTCGGGGACCGCCGGGCCGGCCTGTGGGCCTGTTATGGGGACGAGGGGATGTACGGGGGCGATCCCCTGAGCGCGGACGCCCTTGCCCGGTGGGACGGCGGGGGCAACCGCCTCCACGGCTTCCGTCCCCCCGAGGGCGCCCGTTTCGTCGTCGAGGTCGACGCGCTCAACGTCACGAACTCGGTGATCCGGGTTGCGCACGGGTTCGGCCGGGTTCTCGTCGAGCAGGGGACGGGTGAGCCGCCGCGCCTGTGGTCCTCCTTGCCGGTGGCCGGCATTCGTGGCCTCGCGGTGCGGGACAGCAGCTTGCTGCTGCTCGGCGGCGGCACCGAGGGCGCCGGGCGGCTTCACCACTGCCGCCTGGACGAGGGCCGGGTGGTGGTCACCGGGCGGGGTGAACTCGTCTGGCCCAACGGCGATCCCGTCCGCCGGTACAGCCGTCCCATCGGCCGCGGTCCCCACCTCTACCTGCGCAACCCCCGATCCATGCGGATGTGGTACGTGCTGAGCGTGCCGGACTGAGCCCGCGCCCCCCGGCTGCGTGCCGCGGGGTGGGGTCTCGGGCGGAACCTGGCGAGAGGTGGAGCTCCTTTTCCTCGGATGAGACGGCTGACCAACCCGCTGCTCCAGGTGCGGCTGTTCGCCGAGCCCGCGTTCAGCGTCGCGGCCACCGCGATCTTCCTGCCGATGGTGGGCATGGGCGCGATCCTGTTCCTGGTCACCCAGTGGTTCCAGTACGGCGAGGGCTACACCCCGCTGGAGGCCGGACTGCGCCTGCTGCCGGCCCCGCTCGCCCTGATCGCCGCCTCCATGGTCGCCCCCCCCGCACTGGTGCAGCGCTTCGCGATCCGCCACGTGCTGGGTGCCGGACTCGTCGTCCTGGCCGCGGGCATGGCCCTGCCGTGGACCCTCCAGCAGTTCACCGACCTCGGCTACCCGGCCTTCGCGGCCGCCCTGACCGTGATGGGACTCGGCGCCGGCATCGCGACCACCGTCGCCTCGGTGACGCTGGTCTCCGCCGCGCCCGCCGCCGAGGTCTCCAGCGCCGCCGCCATCGAGGAGACCTGCTACGAGCTCGGCTCCGCCATGGGCGTCGCCGTCCTCGGCTCCACCGCGGCCGCGCTCTACCGGGGCAATCTGCCCGCCCTCGACCTGGACGGCCCCACCGCGGCCGCCGCCCGGGACTCCGTCGGCGAGGCCGCGCACATCCCCGAACGGCTCGGCGGCGCCGTCGGCCAGGCCCTGCTCGACGCCGCCTCGCACGCCTACACCCTCGCCATCACCCCGGCGTTCCTCATGGCCGGCGGCCTGGCCGTCGCCGCGGCGGCCACGACCTGGACGCTCATTCCTCGCGATCTGCGGCCCACCGAGAACCACTGACGCGGGCGGGCCGGAAGGCGGCCGCGGGCGCCGGTCCCAGCGTGGTGGTGCCCGGCGCCGCCCGGTGCCCCAGCCCCGTGCGGTACGCGTCCATGGCCGCCTCCACCCGGCCCGTACGCCGCAACAGATCGCCCAGCAGCCGGCACAGGTCGGCGAGGTCGCCCCGCGCCCCGCTGCGCTCCAGCAGGGCCAGCGCCTGGACGTAGTGCTCCTCGGCGGAGTCCGTCTCACCGCGCTCCTCGGCCATCAGGCCGAGGAGCCGGTGCGCGCCGCCCGCATGCACCGCGCCGTGGCTGGTGCCCAGCTCCAGCAGCGCCGCGAGCAGCCCCGCGGCCTCCTCCTGCCGGCCCAGCCGGCGCAGCACGTCCGCCAGCTCGACCTCCACCTGGGCCGTGTAGAGACCGGCCCGCCGGGCCGACAGCATGTCCCGGGCCGTACGCAGCTCCCGTTCGGCCGAGCCGAGTTCACCGTTCTGCGCCAGTACGTAGCCGCGCATCCAGTGGCAGTGCGCCAGGTCCGTGCTCAGCTGCAAGTGGGCGTAGATGGCCTGCGCCTTGGCCAGGGAGGCGTCGGCGTCGGCCATCCGCCCCTCGGCGAGGAAGGTCCGGGCCACCTGCCGGTGCATCCCCGCCACCAGTGCCGGATCGCTGACCTGCGGCGCCAGGGCGAGCGCGAGCTCGGCCGAATGGGCGGCGCGCGCGTGGGCGCCCATGTCCATGTACGGGCCGATCACCGCGGCGTGCAGCAGGACCAGCGCGTCGGGGTCGGCCAGCCCGCTCGCCCCCAGCTCGTCGATGGCGGACTCCAGCAGGTAACAGGCGTAGCGCAGCTCACCCGCGAGCAGGTGCGCCACCGCCCGGCCGCGCACGGGCCGGGCCCGCCGCGTCAGCGGCTCGTCGGCGAGCAGCCGCTCCGCCTCCTCGAAGTGGCCGATCGCGTCCGGTAGTTCACCGGCCTCCAGCGCGCACTCGCCGAGCCCGAGGCGGGCCTGTGCCTGCTCGGGGACGAGCCCGAGCTCCTCCGCCTCGGCGAGCAGCCGGCGGTAGTGCGAGGCGGCTTCCTCGGCGGCGCCTGTGGCAAGCGTGCGCTGCGCGTCGGTGAGGGCGAGCCGCAGCTCGGTGGCCAGATGGGCGGGGCGGCCGGTGGCCAGCTCCTCGTACGACGTGCCCAGGCGGGCGGCGAGGAAGCGCAGCGCGGTCTCGGAGGGGCGCACCTTGCCCGACTCCAGGGTGGAGACATAGGCCGAGGTGTAGGAGGGGTGTGCCAACTGCTTCTGGGTCAGTCCGCGTTCGACCCGCATGCGCTGGACCCGGCGGCCGATCTCGCCCGGTTCGTCCATTGAATCCCCCTGGTTGCTCGAACTCCCCAGTATTCAACCGGAGTACGCCATTGCGCACCTCTCGCGCGCCCCCTAGTTTAAGCAGCCGATTCAATGCGTTTATCGAACCACTTAACTTCCTTTCCCGGGGGAGGACTTCATGGATCCGGTCAGAGGCACGGCCAGACGTTCGGCGCTGCGGCCCACGCGGCGTCACAGGCGGCGTCAGGGGGCACGTCCGGCGTTGCGCGCGGCGCTCGCGATGGTCTGCGCGACCGCTGCGCTGGTCGCCGCGGGTCCGGCCGACGCGGCGGACACCCCCGCCACGACCCGGGTGGAGGTCGAGATCCCCGGGCCCGAACACGGTGTCGAGGCCGGATCCGGGCACGCCCTGGTGCCGACGGCCGGCAGTCCGGCGAAGCACGCGGGCCGGCTCACCGAGGCCGAGCGGTCGGCCGACGGCGAGGTCACCAAGATGATCGACAACGGCTCCACCGCGGACCGCCTCGACGTCGTCGTCATCGGCGACGGCTACACCGCGGCCGAACTGCCCCGGTTCCGCGCGGACGCCGAACAGAAGTGGGCCGAGGTAGCGGCCGTCGAGCCGTACACCACCTACCGCGGCCTCTTCAACGTGTGGACGGTCGACGCGGTCTCCCGCGAATCGGGCGTCTCCGGCGACCCGGACCCGGCGACCGTGCGGGACACCGCCCTCGGCTCGTACTTCTGGTGCGGGGACATCGAGCGGCTGCTCTGCATCGACCAGCCCAAGGTCGACGCCTACGTGGCGAAGGCGCCGGAGGCCGACCTGGTCATCGTCCTGGCCAACAGCGCCAAGTACGGGGGAGCGGGATACAACGAGCCCAGCGCCACCCTCGGCTACGAGGGGATATCGACCGCCTCGGCCGGCCACCCGAAGTCCGGGCAGGTCGCCATCCACGAGACCGGCCACTCGCTGGGCAAACTCGCCGACGAGTACTTCTACCCGGGCGTGCCGGACTACGAGAAGTACACCGGGCCCGAACCCGCCGAGTCCAACAGCTCCGGCCTGACCGCTGAGCGGATGGCCGCGCAGCGGGCCAAGTGGTACCGCTGGCTCGGCGAGGAGTCGCCCGACGGTGGCACGGTCGGGGCGTACGAGGGCGGCAACTACTACGTGACGGGGCTGTACCGGCCCACCGACAACTCCCTCATGCGCGTCCTGGGCAAGCCTTTCAACCTGCCCGGCGTGGAATCGATGATCGCGGGCTTCTACCAGCACGCGCGGATCGCCACCGCGCTCACTCCGGCGGACCGGACCCTGCGGATGCGCGACACCGCGAAGGTGGCCGTCCCCCGGCTGTCCGGGGCGGACGGCCGGCAGCTCGTGGTCCGCTGGTACCTGGACGGCCGTGAGCTCAGGCGCTTCGAGGGGCGCACCGAGGTGTCGGTGGCGGAGCTGTGGCTGTTCGACCTGCGCACGCACCGCCTGTCGGTGACGGCCGAGGACCGCACCCCGTCGGTCCGCGACCCGAAGACCGCCCGCACCCTCCGTTCCACGGTGGAATGGAAGGTACGGCTCTGAGCCGTCGCGGGACTCCCCCTACCCTGGGCGGGTGAACGTGTTCCACGGCCGTGACGGCCGGCACCTGGAGATGACCAACGGCGGCACGGCTGTGTTCGTGGACGTCCTGGTGCTCGCGGTGTCGGCGCTGGCCCGGGACGCGTGGGACTTCCGCTTCGCCGCCCTGCTGACGCTCCAGGACCAGAACGTGATGGGGCGTGGGGTGGTCGGCTTCGGCCTCGCGGACCTCGACTGGGGGGACACCCCGCAGGAGCGGGCCGCGGTCAGGGACTTCCTGCTGCGCGTCCTGGACCTGGCGCTGTCCCGCCACCGGTGGGAGGAGCTGCCGTACGAACCGGCCCGGGCCGAGGGGTACTTGCGCACGTACCGGGCGATGGTGGAGGAGTTCGACCCCGCGACCGCCGCGGAGACGAAGGCCCGCGGACGCGGTCTGCCAGGGCCGCACGAGGCCGCGACGGCCTCGTGCGTACCTCACCGGGTGCTGGACGCCCTGCCGTTCTGGGAGGGGTGCGTCTTCTGCACGGCGGGGGTCGGCGCGATGCCCGGGACCAGCGGGGGTCCCGCCCGGTGAAGGCGAGGAGTTTCTCCGCGCGGCCCGCGCCCTCCGCAGGGACCAGCGCCGGCGCGTACTTGCCGAAGGAGTCACGGACGAAGTCGACGAGCCGCGCCGCGATGTCCTCCAGCCGCTCGGCCGTCTCCTCGGTCAATGGCAGATCCTGACCGGTGGCCCGGGCGATGTCCCAGGCGTGGATCGCGGCGTCGAGCGCCGCGGCGGCGGCGCCGGTGCCGGCCGGCACCGGCCCCCGTCGGGGTGGGCGCTCTCCTCGTCCCTCCGCGACGCAGGGCCGGTTCGCGGGATCCGGAGGCCGTCAGACCGCGACGAGTCCGTCCGCGAGGAATTCCGCCACGAACTTCCGTGCCCGACGGTCGAAATCGGCGTACTGCGCCTCCCGCTCGGCGCCGGCGACTGCTTCGCCGACCAGGAGACTGCCCTCGGCGTCGATGCGCTGCGGTCGCTCCTCCGCGTCCAGGAGCAGGCCCACGGTGGAGCGGGAGAACCCGCAGTAGTAGGCGATGCCATCGCTCAGGGTGGCCTCCAGGACGGACCGCATCGACTCCGCGACGGGGTCGTCGGCGGTGGCTCCGGCCAGGGCCAGCCACAGCATGCGCTTGCCCGCCAGGCGGGGCTTGCTGCGGCCGTAGGCGAACCCGTAGTTCCATACCCGGTCGATCCATCCCTTGAGGACGGCGGGCACGCTCTGCCAGTACACCGGGAAGACCGCGACGACGACATCGGCGTCGAGGATCCGCCGCATGTGGGCGTGCGTCTCACCGGAGTACGGCTTCTCCCGGTCGCCCCAGTCCGGCTGGTCCTCCACGTTCATCCGCGGGTCGAACCCCTCGGCGTGCAGGTCGAGCAGGTCGATGCGGTATCCCGCGGCCTCCAACTGGGCGGCCGCGCGACGGGCGGTGTGGGCGGTGAGGGAATCGCTGCGGTGGTGCGCGACGACCACGAGGGCTGTCCTGGTGTCACTGCTGTGCTGCGGCACGGTGTCTCCCGAGGGCTCGATCGGTGCGGTGAGTCCAGTACAACCGCGGCACCGTGGATGATCCATGGGAGAAAGTCTCCAGAACATAGGAGATCGTCTACGATCGGGCTGTGGATCCTCTGAGTTCACTGCTGAGCGGCATCCGGGCCGAGGGCTCGGTCGTCAGCCACGCCGTCCTGGCGGCGCCCTGGAGCATCACCTTCGCCGACGCCGCTCCGCTCACCATGGTCAGCGTGCTGCGCGGGGGCGGCACGCTGCTGCTGTCCGACGGCACCGAGCGGGCGATCGGCGCGGGCGACACGGCCGTCGTCCGGGGCCCCGCACGGTTCCGCCTCGCGGACGAGCCGGCCACCGTCCACCGCCCGCATACCGCGTACGAGATCAACTGCTTCACCGCGGACGCCGCGTGCACCGGCCAGGAACTCGACGGCATCCACTGGGGCACCGGCCCGGAGGGAGCGACCGCGCTGATCGTGGGCGCCTACCGCGCCTCGGGGCACCGCCACGAACGGCTCCTGCGCGCCCTGCCGCCGGTCCTGGTCATCGCCGAGGACGCCGAGGTCTGCGCCTGGCTGGAGAACGCCGCCGCCGATGCCGCCCGGCTCTCCGCCGGTTCGCAGGCGCTGATGGACCGGCTCCTCGACTGGGCTCTGGTCTGCACACTGCGCACCTGGTTCGACCGGGCGGGCGCGGACGCGCCCAGCTGGTACCGCGGCCTCGCCGACCCGGTCCTCGCCCCCGCCCTGCACGCCTTCCACGGGCGGCCCGCCGAGAGCTGGACGGTCGCGTCGCTGGCCGCCCAGGCCGGTGTCTCCCGGGCACTGTTCGCCCGGCGCTTCACCGAGCTGATGGGCCGTCCGCCCCTCACCTACCTCACCGAGTGCCGCATGGACGATGCAGCGGCGCTCCTGGCCGACACCGACCTCAGCATCGCCCGGATCGCCAAGGCCGTCGGCTACTCCGACGCCTTCGGCTTCAGCGCCGCCTTCAAACGCCACAAGGGCCTCAGCCCCAGCACGTTCCGCACCACGGCGGCGTGAGTCAGGGGACCGCGGCCGCAAAGGCGCGGACCACCCCCCTCCGGACGGCAGCCCGACACCGGGACCTCGCGCCGGAGCCCGGGCGTCGACGGACCGGTGCAAGGAGGCTGGTGAGCTCGGTGATCGCCGGCCGTGGGGGACATCCGTACGGTCACTGCGCTGAGAATGAACATGCTCGGCCGGCACGCCGGGTGTACCGATGTTCCCCGAGGTCGTCATCCCGGCTACGGAGCGGAGATTTCAGCGGCTGATGGAAGTTCCGGCTGCCGGTGCCCACCCCGGCCCACGCCGCTGACGATGCCGATGGCGGGCGGGTGGTGATCGAGGGCGCGTGCCGAAGGGGGACGAAGCTACCGCCCGGGCGACGTCGGCCCCATTTCCGCGAGGGTGTTCCAGAGCGTGGCGAGGGCGAGTAGTTGTGCCAGGAAGAACGCCACGGAGGCGAAGCGCATGCGGTAGACGTAGCTCACGAGGCTGGCATTGGTCGGCCAGTAGCGGCGCTCGCCCTGAAAGGTCTGCAGGTCCATCACGAGACCCGTACACGTCATCACCGAACCGAACGCAGCGATCTGGCCGATCGTGAGCGGTACGTACCCCCCGAGGGCCTGGGTGATGAGGAGGTCGACTGCCGCCGGGATCGCGAACGCGAGCGTGACGAAGATCGCCTTCATCGGTCCGTGCCGACCCGGCAGATCACGCCACAGCGCCCCGAGGAAGAACCCCCCGACAACCCAGGCGACCTGCCAGGAGAGGATCTCGACCGCGATCCAGAGGAACCCCGCCATATCCTGCGTGGTCACCACCCAGGTGTCGTCTCGTACCGTGGCGGTCCAGTACAGCGCGCCGGTCACGGGCAGCCCGACGAGGCAGGCGTTGACGGCACCCCTGCGGGCGTTGCCCCACCACGTGGACATGGGGCCACAGGCAAAGGGGAGATCGGCCGGCCTGATGCCTCCGGGCAATAACTGGTCCAGCCGGTCGATCTCGGCCTCGATCGACTCCCGCTCCGCGGGACCCTCCGCCGAGTTGGCAGCATTCACATGGTGCAGACGTTCCTGCAGTTCTCGGAACCGGCGTGCCAAGCGCAGTACATCGGCCCTGTCCGTCCGGGAGATCACATCTCCCAGCGGCGCTTCGTCGGCAAAGGGCTTCTCCAGCACGGAGGTGGAAAGACCCATGGCCAGCACGCCCCAGGCTGCGCACAGGGTGAGCAGCAGGGAGAGAGCATCGGCGGAGAGGCCGTAGTAGAGCGTGAGAGGTGCGAAGGTGACCGCGAAGAGGACCACGAGGAGAAACCTCTCCGCCGCGTGCGGTGTGTACGCCCCTTTCTCGTGCTGTTCGACTCGACAGGCCCGCAACACTCCGAGCACGGCCAGCGGCGCGAAGACGGAAACGAGGGTCAGCAACGGATCCGTGACGGTCTCCGGAAAGGCCAGCCACCAGAAGTCGAGCTCTGTCGCCCAAGAGAGCGCGTACTCAGGCCGACGAGGGTCGGCGAGCCAGCTGATCCGCTCCCAGTAGCGTTCGAAGGCGAGATGGCTCCACAGGACGGTCGTCAGGGCTGCCGCAACGGCGGCACAAGCCATGACCCATGGGGGGAGCCGCGCCTCTCCGATCAGCAGAACCCGCTGTCCCGCCGCGATCACACCGAGCAGGCAGACGGCCATCAGTGCGGCGGAGGCCATGACCACGGTCCAGCCCGGAGGGGACATTTGACGGTCGGCCGTGGGCAGCAACGTGAGGTCGTAGACCTCTGAAAGCCAATACCACCCGGTCAGGCCCAGGACGAGTACGCACGCGGATACCCGAAGACGCATCGGCAGACCGCCGAGCAGACACAGTGCAAGTCCGAGGAACGCCAGGCTGAACACGGCCACCGTTGGCGAGTAGTAGTAGGAGTCCCAGCCCCCCAACCGGTGGAGGAGTCCGTAGAGGTCGTCACCCAGGTATACGAGCAGACCCAGGAACACCAGGAGGAGCGCCCACCACCGCAGGAACTTCAGCGCTTTCGACTGATCCGGTGTCGGTTTGCCGGTGAGACTGCGCCTCAGTCGTCGGCCTGCGACCAGGAGCAGCGCGCCCATGGCGACGTACCAGAACGCCCGCGAGGCGCCGTAGTACCCCCAGGTCTCCCATGCCCGCCAGGTTTCGTCCAACGACGTCGTGATGAAGTGCCAGTGCTGTACCGCGGGCGGGCGGAAGGTGACCGTGGGATGCTGTTCCGGCCGCGCGAGCCGCCAGCTCAGCTTCGTGCCGCCTTCGCCGAAGGCCGCTGGGGGGTCGGCCGTCAGGGCTCCCGGTCCGCCCAGGTTGACGTGCACCTGCTTCCAGCGCGCTTTCTGCAGGCCGGGGGGCGGCCGCAGCTCGATGCGCCAGTCCTCCTTCGTCACTTTCAGCATCCAGGGACCGACATCGAAGGCGGAAACGGACTGTACCCACTGGGTAGCCTCGTAGTGAAGCTTCACCCACTGGTCATCGGCCTTCACCGTAACGGGCTTGAACCGCCACTCAGGGACATGGTAGGGGCTCGGTTCCACCGGAGCCCTTTCCACGAGGCATGCCAGTGCTGTGCGGTAGTCCGGCGAGCGGGCGTCCAGGAGGAGCTCGGAGGCATGGCTCCACCCGGCGGGCACGCTGACGTCCATGGTGCTGATGAGCATGCTGTAGTCGTTGCCTCGGTGCCTGAACTCAGCCCGTACCGTGACCTCGGCCTTCTTGAGCTGGTCGACCCGGCAATCGGCCGGGACGGTCTCGGCAGCGCCGGCCTCCCCCATTGCAGGGGCTATGAGGCACAGAAGCAGCAATGGCACACGCAGAAAGCGCAGCGCAGCGGAGCCGGGACGGATCACCGACCCAGGGTCCTTCCTGTGCGACGCCTACCATGCTGCGTGACGCGTCGACGCGCAGGCAGGTTCACCCCAGCGGACGAGAGCGCCCGGAGGCGTTGCCCAGTGCGAGGCGGACCCGTGAGGGCGGAGGTTCCGGCGGCCGGACCTCTGATGCATGCACGGTTCCCCCGGGCAGGCGGCCGCAGCGAGCCGACACGCTGCGGCGCGCGGCCGAGGAAGCGTCCGAGGGCTTCGTCGCGGCGGCGGCCGCGCTGCTGTACTCAGGCCACCGTTGACCGGCGCCAGCCACCCCGCCCCGCGCACCGGGCAGGATGGGGCCGTGAGCTTCACCTTGCACGCCCGCAGAGTCCGCGACGAGCGCCTGAGCCCCGCCCGCCGCGGCGCGGCCCTGAGCAGCGCCGTCGTCCTGTACCGCCCGTTCGGATTCACCTGGACCCACGCCTACCTGAGCCTGTTCGGGGACACGCGCCGGGACCCGCGGGCCATGGTGACGGCGCTGGAGGTGCTGGAGCGCAGCAGGACCGCGCGCACGGCCGAGTGGGCGGAGTTCTCCCGACGCCGGACCACGGAGAAGCACGATGCGCACCGGCGTACGCCGTCGGCGGCCGACCGCGCTTGGGCTGCGGCCCTCCGATGGCCGGGGCCGGACCTGCACCACGCCCACCGGGTGATGGTGCTGCGGTGGTCGTGCCTGCCCACGCCCACGGCGCCGGAGCTGCGCCGTGAGGGGCTGGCCGGACTGGAACGGGCCGTCATGACACAGGTCGACGCCTACCTGGCGACGGACCCGCCGAACCCCGGGGCGGCGGCGGTCCTGGGCGCACTGCTGCCCCGGCTGCGCGAGGCCGCGGCCCGGACCCGGGGCGGACGGACGGGGAGCGGGCCGGCCGTGCGTGCCGACCGGTTGCGGATGATGGCCGAACTCGTCCACTGGGACCGCGGACCGGAACCGCGACCGGCGGACCCCGCCACGGGGTCTGCCCGGCCGTAAGCTGCCCGCATGTGGAGAGAGGCCGCCGGTGAGGCGGACGGAGAGGCCGGGTTCGGTGAGCCCGTCGGTGCGGACGCGGTGGCCGGCGCGGAGCGACGGCTCGGGGAACCGCTGCCCGCCGCACTGGTGAGTCTGCTCGGGGAATGCGACGGCATCGTCGGACACGACGGGACCGACACGGTCTGGCCCCTGGATCAGATCGTCGAGCAGAACCTCTGCTTCCGGTCGGATCCCGCCTTCGCCCGGCTGTACATGCCGTTCGACGCCCTGCTCTTCTTCGGCGACAACGGGGGCGGCGACCAGTTCGCCTTCGTCCGCACTCCCGAACGCGAGGACATTTTTGTGTGGGAGCACGAGGACGACAGCCGGCGATGGGTCGCCCGGGACCTGCGGGACTACCTCGGACGGTCCCTGGCCGGCGGCGGGGACGACTGGTACCGGTAACGCCCCGCGGTACCGCACGGCGGCCGGTGTCCGCCGCGACGGGGATCGCGGCCGACACCGGCCGGTGCGCGCCGAAACGCGGGAAGCCACGGGCTACATGGGGTCCATGCCCCGGTCGTCCATGCGGCCCTCCTGCTCGCTCTGCTCCTGGAGGCGGCGGGCCTTCTCCTTCAGCCGGCGGCGCTCCTCCGGGTCCGTGGACCGTTCGGCGGCCTCGTTCAGCTCCTTGGCCTTCGTGCGCATCTGCTGGGACCGGCCCCGGGACTCGCCTGAAACGCTCATGATCGCTCCTCGGATCTGTGGGGGAGAGCGGGCGGATTCAGCGAACCAGCACTGCCGTACACCCGCATCTCGAACCGTCACCGAAGGTGATCCGCCGCGAATGGCCTCCCGCGGATGCCGGACCCCGGGTCCTCGGAGAACCTGTGGTGGTGAGCCCGACCGAGCACGCCGAGCATGCCGAGCATGCCGAGCCCGCCGAGGACGCCGCACCCGCCACCGCCGGCACCGTCACGCTGCGCGTCAACGGCAGGGAACACACCCTGCGGACCGACCACCGCGTCACCCTTCTCGACCTCCTGCGGGAGCACCTGGGCCTGACCGGGCCGAAGAAGGGATGCGACCACGGCCAGTGCGGTGCCTGCACGGTGCTCCTCGACGGACGGCGGGCCAACAGCTGCCTGCTCCTCGCGGTCGCCCACAACGGCGCGGAGGTCGTCACCGTGGAGGGCCTCGCCGCCATCACCCCCGGCGGCGGCCCGCACCCGCTCCAGCGGGCCTTCCTGCGGCGCGACGCCTTCCAGTGCGGCTTCTGCACACCTGGCCAGCTGTGTTCCGCCGTCGGGGCGCTCGCCGAGGCCGCCGCGGGCCACCCCTCGGCCGTCACCCCGGAAGCGGCCCTCGCCGAGCCCGGACGCCCGGTGGAGCCGACCGCGCCGGAGCTCAGGGAACGGCTCAGCGGCAACCTGTGCCGGTGCGGCGCCTACCCGGCCATCGTCCGGGCCGTGGCCGACACGGTGACCGACGGCGCGGCCGACGGCGACGGCGACGGCGACAGCGACAGCGAGGCCGGGCCCGGGGCCGACGCCGCAGCCGCGCCCACGCCCGGAGGAGGCCCCGTATGAAGCCCTTCGGATATGTCCGGGCCGGCAGCCTGCGCGAGGCGGCCGCGGCCTACGCCGCCCACCCGGACCCCCGCTACCTCGGCGGCGGCACCAACCTCGTGGACCTTATGAAGCTCGGCGTCGAGACCCCCGCCACCCTCATCGACGTCTCCCGGCTGCCGCTGGACGCCGTCGAGGAGCGGCCCGGGGGCGGCCTGCGCATCGGAGCCACCGCCCGCAACAGCGACGTGGCCGCCCATCCCCTCGTACGGACCCACCACCCGCTCGTCTCCCGGGCCCTGCTCGCCGGTGCGTCCGGCCAGCTGCGCAACATCGCCACCATCGGCGGCAACCTGCTCCAGCGCACCCGCTGCCCGTACTTCCAGGACGTCTCCAAGGCGTGCAACAAACGGCTGCCGGGCACCGGGTGCGCCGCCCTGGAGGGCGTCCACCGCGAGCACGCCGTCCTCGGGCACTCCGCGCACTGCATCGCCACCCACCCCTCGGACCTGGCCGTGGCCCTCGCCGCACTCGACGCCGACATCGAGCTGTACGGCGGCGACGGCAGCGGCGGGACCGACGACGACGGCGACGGCGACGGCGACGGCACCCGGACCGTCGCCGCCACCGACTTCCACCGACTGCCCGGCGACCATCCCGAGCGGGACACCGTCATCCGCCCGGGGGAGCTCGTCACCGCCGTGCTCCTGCCCGCCCCGGCACCCGGCGCCGTCTCCCTCTACCGCAAGGTCCGCGACCGGGCCTCCTACGCCTTCGCGCTGGCCTCCGTCGCCGCGGTCCTCGACCTCGACCCGGCCACGGGCCGAGTCCGGCACGTCGCCCTCGCCCTCGGCGGTCTCGCCCACCGGCCCTGGCGGGCGACCACGGCCGAACGGGCACTGACCGGGGCCGTCCCCGACGCCGACACCGTCCGGCGGGCCGTCGACGCCGAACTCGACCGGGCCCGGCCCCTGCGCGACAACGCCCACAAGGTCGTCCTCGCCCGCAACCTCGCCCGTGACGCGCTCACCACACTCACCACGCTCGCCGCGACCGCCCGCCGGGCACCGTAGAGCGCCGCCGGGCACCGTAGAGCGCCGCCGGTCACCCCGCCGCCGGTCACCCCGCCGCCGGTCACCCCGCCCCCGGTGACCCCATCCGCGGTGACCCCATCCGCGGTCAGATCCCGACAGGAGCAGGCCATGCCCCCGCACACCGCCCTCGGCACCGCCACCGTCCGCGCGGAGGGCCCCGACAAGCTCAGCGGCGCCGCACGCTACGCCGCCGACCACACCCCGCCCGGCTGCGCCTACGCCGTCCCCGTCCCCGCCACCGTCCCGCACGGCCGCGTCACCGCCGTGGACACCGTCGCGGCCCTGCGCCTGCCCGGCGTCCTCGCTGTCCTCACCCCGCACGACGCACTCCGCCTGGGCCCCTCCGACGACGCCACGCTCCAGATCCTCCAGGACACCGCCGTCCCGCACCGCGGCTGGTGCGTTGCCCTCGCGATCGCCGACACCCCGGAGGCAGCACAAGCCGCCGCCCAAGCCGTACGCGTCGACTACGCCGCCGAGCCGCACGACGTACTCCTGCGCGAGGACCACCCCGACGCCCGCACCCCCGAGGAGGCGGGCGGCTTCCCCGCCCACCGCGAACGCGGCGACCCCGACGCGGCCCTCGCCGCCGCCCCCGTACGGATCGAACGCATCTACACCGTGCCGCCGCTGCACAACCACCCGATGGAGCCACACGCGGCCACGGCCCTCTGGGACGCCGCGACCGGCCGGCTGACCGTGTACGACTCCAGCCAGGGGGCCGGCACCGTCCGCACCGCGCTCGCCTCTCTCTTCGACCTGCCGGCGGAGCACGTCACCGTCGTCTCCGAACACGTCGGCGGCGGCTTCGGCTGCAAGGGCACCCCCCGCCCGCACGTGGTCCTGGCGGTCATGGCCGCCCGGCACACCGGACGCCCCGTCAAGCTCGTCCTGCCGCGCCGCCAGCTGGCGGCGACGGTCGGGCACCGCGCTCCCACCCTGCAGCGGATCGGCCTGGGCGCGCGCCGCGACGGCACCCTCACCGCCTACACGCACACGGTCACCACCCACACCTCCCGCGTGGGGGAGTTCGTCGAACCGGCCGCCGTCCCGGGCCGCGTCATGTACGCCGTCCCCGACAGCCGCACCACCCACCGCGTCGTCGCCCTCGACGTCCCCACCCCCTCCTGGATGCGGGCCCCCGGGGAGACACCCGGCATGTACGCCCTGGAGTCGGCCATGGACGAACTGGCCGACGAGCTCGGCATGGACCCGATCGAGCTGCGGATCCGCAACGAGCCCGCGGTAGAGCCGGACAGCGGGCGCCCGTTCAGCAGCCGCCACCTCGTCGAGTGCCTGCGCGAGGGGGCGGACCGGTTCGGCTGGGCCGCCCTGCGCACCCCGCGGCGGGACGGGCCGCTGCTGTGCGGGGTGGGGGTGGCCGCCGCCACCTACCCGGTGTGGGTCGCCGCCTCCTCGGCCAGGGCCCACGCCCGGCCCGACGGCAGCTACCTCGTCGAGATCGACGCCACCGACCTCGGGACCGGTGCCCGCACCGTCCTGACCCAGGTGGCCGCCGACGCCCTGGGCGTCCCGCTCGCGTCCGTGACGGCCGCCATCGGCAGCAGTGACCTGCCGGCCGCGCTGCTGGCCGGCGGCTCCGCCGGCACGGCCTCCTGGGGCTGGGCGGTCCACGACGCCTGCACCGCGCTGGCCGCCGCCCTGGCCCGGCACCGGGGGCCGCTGCCGCCCGAGGGGCTGTCGGCGTCCGCCGACACCACCGAGCAGGCGAAGCAGAAGCCGCCGTACGCGCGCCACGCCTTCGGCGCGCACTTCGCCGAGGTCCGGGTCGACACCGTCACCGGGGAGGTGCGCGTGCGCCGCATGCTCGGCGTGTACGCGGCCGGCCGCATCCTGAACCCTACGACCGCCCGCTCCCAGTTCGTCGGCGGCATGATCATGGGCCTGGGCATGGCCCTGACCGAGCACAGCACCGTCGACCCCGTCCACGGCGACTTCGTCGAGTGCGACCTCGCGTCATACCACGTGCCCGTGCACGCCGACGTGCCCGACATCGAGGCGCACTGGATCGACGAGGACGACCCCCACCTGAACCCGACGGGCGGCAAGGGCATCGGCGAGATCGGCATCGTCGGGGTGGCCGCCGCGATCGGCAACGCGGTCAGCCACGCCACGGGGCGCAGGCTGCGCGAACTGCCCCTCACGCCGGACCGGATCCTGGCCGCCCTCGGCTGACGGGCACCGCCCCGCGCCGGGGCACCGCCCCGGGCACCGCCCTGGGCCCCGCGCCGGGCCCGCGCCGGGCACCGCCCCGGGCACCGGCCCCGTCCCGTGCCCGGGCACCGCCCCCGTGTCCGGTCAGTACAGGCCCGGCCGGGCCAGGTCCTCCTCCGAGTCCGCCCCGAGCGCGGTGGTGAGGGTGAAGAGCGCCCCGTCGGGGTCGCGGAGCGTCACCCACCGCTCCGCGGCGTTCGAGGTGATGTCCGAGACCATGCGCCCGCCCAGCATGACGGCCGCCTCGATCGCGGGCCGGAGCCTGGGCACCCGGAAGTGGACGTGCCAGCGTGGCCGGGTGTGCGGGGAGTAGGCGGCGAGTTCGACGGGACCGCTGTTCAGGCGGGCCACCGGCTCGCCGTTCTGCCGC
The DNA here is from genome assembly GCF_001005295.1 of Streptomyces yangpuensis. Lineage (GTDB taxonomy): Bacteria > Actinomycetota > Actinomycetes > Streptomycetales > Streptomycetaceae > Streptomyces > Streptomyces yangpuensis. The sequence goes on from NZ_LBMK01000008.1 coordinate 70,679, forward strand.
AGCACGACCTGGTCCTCCTCGTACGAGACCGTGCAGCAGCCCGGCCGGTCGGTGGCCCACTCCAGGACCGCGCCGTAGAACATCGCCGCGTCGAGGGCGTTGCGGGTACGCAGTTCCAGCCAGGCCGGCAGCGGGCCCTTGCCGGCCCGCCAGTCCGCGGCCACGTCGCCCTCCCAGATGCCGAAGACCGCCCCGTCGGGGTCGGCGACGAGCGCCGCGCGACCCCAGGACTCGAAGGAGACCGGCCCGACCGCGATGGTGCCCGTCCGCTCCCGGATGCGGTCCACCGCCACGTCGGCGTCGTCCACGGCGAAGTACGGGGTCCACGCCGCGGCGACCCCCAGATCCGCGGCCAGCGCGCCGATGCCCGCCACCGGTACCCGGTCGAGGAAGGCCACCGAGAACGCCTCGCCGAGGCGGGCCGGGCGGAACCGCCAGCCGGCCACGGCACGGTAGAACCGCTGGGCCGTCTCGAGGTCGCGCGTCATCAGGCTCACCCAGCACGGCGCCCCGAAGACCTCCCGTGTCGAAATCTCCACCGCACGCTCCGTCCCTGAGGCACCCGTCGTTCCATTCTGGTCCTTATCGTGACAATCCTCGTGATCCACACGAGCCGCACCCGCCGAGGCGCACACAAAGTGGGCCGAGAATCACGTTCCGTGTCGATCTCGTCCCGTCGTGGACGGCCAAGGGCTGTCCCGTCATCCCCGGCGGGCGCACGGCGACAGCTACGGCACCTCACCGCGTTGTCGGAACGCCCGAATACGACCGGTATGAGGACGCTCCTCCGCCTTGTGATGCACCGCATCTGACGCCGCGCGCTGATCCACCGGGGATGACGGGACAGCCCTTAGCCTCGGTCCCGGACATCCCGGACACCACCGCGCAGCGTCGGAAGGCAGGTCTCCCATGGCCGGATCCCAGGTTCCCGTGATCGATCTCGAGCCGTGGCGCTCCGGTGGACCGCGCGAACGGGCCCGTACGGCGGCCCGCGTCGACGAGGCCCTGCGCGCGGCCGGATTCCTGCTCGTGACCGGCCACGGCGTGGATCCCGCGCTGCCGGCCCGGATCCGGGAGACGGCCCGCGACTTCTTCCGGCTGCCGGCCGCCCTGAAGGAGCCGTACGCGGTCACCGTCGGCGGCCGGGGCTGGCTGGGCCCGGGGGCGGAGGCCAACAGCTACGCCGAGGGCGCGGCCTCGCCGCCCGACCTCAAGGAGTCCTGGTCCTTCGCGGCCGACGAGCCGACCGGGGACCCGTCCGTGGACGCCGAGTGGTTCAGGCCCAACACCTGGCCGGCCGAGGTGCCGGAGCTGCGGCCGCCGGTGACGGAGTACCTGGCCCGGATGCGGGCCCTCTCCGACGAACTGCTGGAACTCCTCGCCTCCGCCCTCGGACTCGACGACGACCACTTCACGCGCCACACCGGACATCCCACCTGGGGGTTCAACCTCAACTGGTACCCGGGCACCGAGACCGTCGGCACACCCCTGCCGGGCCAGTTCCGCATCGGCGCCCACACCGACTTCGGCACGGTCACCGTCCTCGACCGCCAGCTCGGCTCGGGCGGCCTCCAGATCCACACCGACGCCGACGGCTGGCAGGACGCGCCCTACGACCCGGCTGCGCTCACCGTCAACATCGGCGACCTGATGGCCCGCTGGACCGGCGACCGCTGGCGGGCCGGCCGCCACCGGGTGCTGCCCCCGCCCGCCGACACCCCCGCCGAGGAACTGATCTCGCTCGTCTACTTCTACGAGTGCGACGCGCACACCCGGGTGGAATCCCTCCCCGCCCCCATCGGCCGTCTGGTGCACGACCCCGTCGACTCCCACACGTACCTGCGGGAGAAGCTCCGGGCCATCACCGTCCCCGCGGGTATTCATACTTCGGAGTGATGCAGGGCGCCGAGCCCTCCCCGGGGGGTACGGCCGGATCCACCGGCAAGGTGACGCCCCGCCGGGCCGCGGTGCATAGCGTCGTCTCCATGAACCGACGCCGAACCGCCGCAGCCGCCGCCTTACTCGCCCTGCTCATGCCGCTCCCGCTCGCCGCCGCCGGCACCGCCGTCGCGGCGGACGCCCCGACCGCGTCCGAACGCAGCCGCACAGCGGTCGAACTCCCGCGCCCCACCGGCCGGTTCGCGGTCGGCCGCGAGGACCTGCACCTGGTGGACCGCAGCCGCACCGACCCCTGGGCCGGCTCCGGACCGCGCGAACTGATGGTCACCATGCGCTACCCGGCGCGGCGCGACACCGGCAGTACGGCCCGCTACCTCACCGGCGAGGAGGCCCGGCTCCTGCTCGTCGACAAGGGACTGGACCAGGCCATTGCCGTCGAGACCCTGACCGGTACCGCGAGCGCCGCCCGGACCGGCGCCCGCCCCGTCGCCGGCCGGTACCCGCTGATCGTGCTCTCGCCCGGCTTCACCGTCCACCGTGCCACCCTCACCGCGCTCGCCGAAGACCTGGCCTCCCGCGGCTACGTCGTCGCCGCGGTCGACCACGCGTACGAGAGCGTCGGGACCGCCTTCCCCGGTGGCCGCGTCCTCACCTGCCTGGCCTGCGACAAGGCCAAGGAGACCGGCATGCAGGCGGTCAGCGGCAACCGCGCCCGCGACGTGTCCTTCCTCCTGGACCGCCTCACCGGGCCCCGCCCCGTCTGGCGCCACGCCGGCCTCATCGACCGCGGCCGCATCGCGATGGCGGGCCACTCCATCGGCGGCGCCTCGGCGATCGCCGCGATGGCCACCGACCCGAGGATCCGCGCCGGGGTGAACATGGACGGCGGCAACGCCACGCCCGTACCCGCCACCGGACTCGGCGGCCGCCCCTTCCTGCTCCTCGGCGCCCAGGGCCGGGGCCCCGGCGGCAACGCGAGCTGGGACCGCGACTGGCCGAGCCTCGACGGCTGGAAGCGCTGGATCACCTTCGACGGCTCGGGTCACTTCACCTTCAGCGACTTCCCGTCGATCGGCCGGCAACTCGGCCTCGACGACCCCGAGGCCCCGCTGCCCGGCGACCGCTCCGTCGAACTGACCCGCCGCTACGTCGGCGCCTTCCTCGACCGGCACCTGCGCGGCGAGTCCCGGCCCGTGCTGGACGGTCCGTCCGCCGACGCACCGGAGGCCCGCTTCCACACCCCGTAGGCGAAGCCGTTCGCCCGGGCCGCCCCGGCCGGCCGCCGTTCGCACCGGCCTTTCACACCACCGTGACCGGGTGCCGCACCACCGCGTCGAAGAGGTAGCCCTGCGTGTGGGGGGCCGCCGTGTCCGGCTGGGTGTGTCCCGCACCGTCGCTCGCCCGGGCCCCAGCAGCGCGGTCGCACCCGTCGTCCGCGGGGTCCACGGCACCGACCGGCGCACCCAGCCGCCCCGCGCCCGTGGCCACCCCCAGGGATCCGGCCGCGGCCCCCACCGCGAACAGCTTCATCAGGTCGCGGCGGTCCACCCCGGCGGAGCGGGCGCGGCCGCGGGCCCACTGCCGCAGGCGCGTGCGGTCGAGGTGGTTCTCGTCCGGCAGATCGAGCGGCATGGCAGGGGCACTCCTCGGTCGGGGTTCCCCACGGACCGCAGGGGTCCGGGGCGAACCGCGGGAAGCTTCCCCGGCGGACGGCCACGCACCCGCAACACCGCCGCAACGGCCGATTACCGCTGGTCCGGCGAATTTCGGCAGGATGTGGGGCATGACCGAGATCCGTACCCCCCGACTCCTCCTCCGCCTCTGGACCGACGACGACCTCGTCCCCCTCTCGGAGATCAACGCCGACCCGGAGGTGATGCGCTGGATCGGCGACGGCTCCACCCTCGGCCTCGACGAGACGGCCGAGGAGATCGAGCGCTGGGAGGAGGAGTGGGACGAGGAGGGCTTCGGGCTCTTCGCCGTCGAACTCCTCGGCTCCGGAGAACTCATCGGGGCCGTCGGCCTCTCGGTCCTCGAGGACCTGCCGGACGCCCGGGCCGACGTCCAGATCAGCTGGCGCCTCGGCCGCCAGTACTGGGGCCAGGGCTACGCCTCCGAAGCCGCCCACGCCACCTTGGAGTTCGCCCTCCAGGACCGCGGCCTGGACCGCGTCGTCGCCGTCAACCGGCTCGGTGACACCGCCTCCGAGAACGTGATCCGCAAGCTGGACATGGCGCGCGAACGCGAGACCACCGACCCCCGGTACGGCCATGCCGTACACGTCCACGGCATCGACCTCACGGAGTACGAGGCCTGACCGGACCACGGCCGTCCCGCATCGGCCGATCGGACGACCCGCAGGTCGTCCGGACCGCCCGCCCGCCCGGACCGCCCGCCCGGTCCGTCCACCGGGCGGACCGGCCACGGGCCGCGGCCCGGCGGGCACAAACCGCCGACACCCACCAGCACGGGGTCGCGCTCACGGCCGACGGCCGGCTCCTGGTGGTCGGGACCGGGGCCGTACGGCCGGGAGACGGGAGGGGCCCGTCGCTGACCGTTCGCGCCCCGGACGGCACCGAGCGGGTCCACCTCCTGGAGGGCCCGCACGAGGGCGTCGTCGTCTCCCGCGACGGCCGGACCGCGTACGTCACGGGCGGCTACACCCGCGACGGCCACTGGAACGGCATCACGGCCGTCGACCTGGATCCGCCCGCCGCCTGCCCGCGGGTGTCCGGCCGCTGGGCATCGCCGTGCTCTGAGCGTTCTCAGGCGTTCCGGCCGCGACGCCGGAACCAGCGCCGCGGAGCGGGCGGTTCGGCGGGCGCCGCAGCCTCCGGTACGAAGGGCGGCAGGGACGTGAAACCGTCGTGCAGCACCACGGTGGGCGTGATCCGCGCGAGTGCCGCACGCACCTGCGTCAGCGGATGGTCGGGGAACTGCGCGTCCCACTCCTCGCCGTCGGCGACGTGGTGGGGGAGTCCGCCCGTGACGTCCGGGCCGTAGGGATGCGGAGTGAAGTACCGGTCCGGTCCGACCCGGTCGAGGACGACGGCCTCGCGCAGGCGGGTCATCGCGCCCTCGCCCGCCTGGACCTTCACCACCGTGCTGCAGCCGGCCCTCGGTACGGTCCAGGAGCCGATGAAGACCTGCCCGTGCCCGTCCGGGCGGCGGACCTTCACCAGCTGCCGGACGGCCGGCAGGGAACCCACCTCGCCGCACCCGGCCTCGATCAGGCCCGCGCCCGCCGCGGCGACGGACCGGGCCAGCGCGTGCCGCAGCTCCTCGGGCCGGTCGAGCGGCGCCGGCAGGTCCGGTACGAGGTCGAAGAAGTGGACCGACAGGACGAGACCCCGCTCGTCGGTCCACACACCCGGTTCCCGCTCGGTGAAGCCGGTGAGGTCCATGCCGGTGATCGCAGTCATGGCCGACATCATCGCGCTTGCGTCGGGTGCGGCCTCAGGCGGGTCCGGGCCCCGGTCCCGGCCCCTGTCCGGGTTCCGGTCCGGGGGCGGGGGCCTCGGCCGCGCCGCCGGCCCGGATCGCGGCGAGGGCCGCCGCGTGCAGGGCTGCCGGGGCGCCGTGGTGGGGCCGGGGGCTGCCGGTGAGCGTGTACCACTCGTCGGCGTCCTTGTACTGGACGTCGAAGCGGACCAGCCCGCCTGCGGTCGCGGTGGTGCGCAGGGTGAGCGGGCCGGTGATGACGCCGACCTCGTCGGTCATGGCGCCGCCCGGACCGGCGAGCACCTCGTCCTGCCACTGGTCCGCGCCGGTCATGAGACGCAGGTGTCCAGCATCGTCGTGAGCATCTTCTTCTCCGGTTCGGTGACGGTCAGCTCGTACGCGGATTTGACGGTGGTCCAGGCCCGCCCGTACTGGCACCAGCTCGAACGGTCCGGCGGCTGCCACAGGTCGGGGCTCTGGTCGCCCTTCGACCGGTTGGAGGACGCGGTGACCGCCAGCAGCTGGGGGTGGGTCAGGTCGTTGGCGAAGGCCTTGCGCCGGGCGGCGTCCCAGCCGGCCGCGCCGGAGCGCCAGCCTTCGGCGAGCGGCACGATGTGGTCGATGTCCATCTTCGCCGCGTCGGTGACGACCACCCCGTCGTACAGGCTCTTCCAGGTACCGGACACGGCCCGGCACTCGCCGTCCTGGGTCACGTCGGTGCCGTCCCGCCGCAGGACCGTCTCGCGGGTGTCGCACTTGCTGCCCTGCTCCGCCCAGTGCGTGAACCTCGCCCGGCTGTAGCCGGCCATCGTGCCCACCGGAGCCACCTTCAGCGCGGCCAACTGCGTGCGGGCCACCGCCGTGGTGACCAGGCCGGGCAGCACGTCCCCGGCGGCGGGCGCCCCGGCCGGCGGTGCCGCCTGCGAGAGCGAGGGCTGCGGTTTCGCGTCCCCGCCGCCCGGCGGGCGCGGCCCTCCCTGTCCCTCCGGACCGGAGCACCCGGCCCCGGCCCCGGCCGCCAGCAGCAGCGCCGCCAGCAGCACACCCCGTACGCGTATCTGACGTCCCATAACCCCACCCGAGCCGGTACCGCTCCGCCACTGTCCGGGAAAGACTACCCAGAATCGGACATTCAGCCTACGGAGGCCCCTCCGGCGGGCGTTGTCAGTGGCTCTCGCTAGTCTCCCGGCATACCGCAGCTCAGGGGGGTTCGCTCCCCCCTGTCAGGGCTGCGCGGAAACACGTACGGGACAGGCGGAGGGGCACAGTCTGATGGCATGGCTGGCGGCGGGCGAGGGGTACGAGATCGCCCTGGTGGAGGGGCGGGTGGCGGCGAGGTCCGTCACCGGCCGGGCAGCGGGACGGCAGTTGAAGACGCTGCCCAAGGCACTGAAGGACCATCCCGAGGTGGACCGGCTGCGCCGGCTCGCCGAATGGCTCGACCGGCACGCGGCTGCCTGCGTCGCCCAGGTCGACGGCTGGATGGTGTCCTCGCTGCCCGTGCCGACCGAACTGCTCGCCCGGGTCTGGCCCGACGAGGCCTGGCAGAACGCCCTGCGCGACCTGGCCGTCGTCGGCGACGACCCCGACGAGGTCGGCTTCCTGCGGGACGCCACCGCCGACGGCGAGCTGAAGGTGGTCAACCTCGACGGCGAGACCGTACGGCTCTCCCCGCGCACGGTGACCCTGCCCCACCCCGTCCTGCTGCCCGACCTGGACGACGTACGGGAGTTCGCGGCCGAGCTGGGCATCGTGCAGCAGGTCGAGCAGATCCACCGCGCCACCTGGATCAAGCCCGACGAGGTCTCCGCCACCGCCACCGAGGTCCGCGACTACGCGGGCGGGGTCTTCCCCACCCGCTTCAGCCTCGCCGCCCGCGCGACCGCTCTCGGCTACCGGGTCTCCGGCGGCTACGCCACCTGCAAGGTCCGCGACGCGGGAACCGGCTCCGGCACCGAGGCCGCGGTGTGGATCGGCGAGCCCTACTACGACGCCGAGACCACCACCGGCGCCCTGAGCTGGCACGACGAGGACGGCCGGGCGGTACGGCTGGCGAAGGTCGGCCCGGTGGCCTGGTCCGAAGGAATGCGAATGGCCGCGGCACTCTACGCCGGGCGCAAGATCGAGGAGGGCGGGGACGCATGAGCAAGAACCTGAGAGACACCGGGACCACCGAGACCGAACTGCTGCTGCAGGCCGGCGCCGTCCTCCCGAACGGCACCACCGGCGCCGGAGCCGACGCCGTCGACCTGACCGCCCGCAGCTACCGGCACCCGGGCCTGGACGAGGAACGCGTCGTCGTCCGGCTCGCCGCCGCCGAACTCGGCGCGGCCGAGGACCTCGCCGCCGGCTTCCTGGGCCTCGTACGCGACGAGGGCGAGCCGCCCGTCGTCGGCCTGAGCCGACGCCAGGCACTCGGCTTCCCCGAATGGGTCCTGGTGCACCACCCCGAGGACGGCCACCACGCCCTCGCCGTCGTCCCCGAACTCGACCGGATCGCCCGCCAGGCCAAGACCAAGCCCAAGGCCGCGCTCGACGCCTGCCTCGAACTGGCCGACCGCCTCGCCGCCTCCGTGCCGCACTTCCTGCCCCTATTCCACGAGCAGGCCGCACGCATCTTCCTCGCCGTCGAGAACACCACCTACGCCGCCCAGCTGTTCGGCCGCGCCCGCACCGCCGAGGCCCAGCACGGCCTCCCCGTCGACGAGGACCGCCTCGACTCCGTCTTCCTCGAATTCGCACTGGCCGGCGCCCTGCCGGTCAAGGTCCTCGCCGGCTACGGCAAGGCACTGGCCGTCCGCGTCAGCCCCGCCGAGGCCTACGAGCGCTTCCGCCGGCTGTGCGTACGGCGCACCGCGGGCGGCCTGCCGCCCTCCGCGCAGGCCGCCGTCGAACTGCGCCGCCTCGCCCGCGCCGCGGGCCTGACCGGCACCGAACCCGAGCAGGACTACCTCGCCGAACTGCTGCCCCTGCCCGCCACCCTGCGTGCCGCGCTCGGCTGGTGGAAGGCCCACCGCGGCGCGCTCGTCGCGCTCGCCCGCCGCGTGCCCGCCGTACGCGGCACGCTCCTCGGACTGACCCCGCCCGGCGGCGACGGCGACCTCACCGACCTGTGGCTGGAGGTCCTGGAGGAGTCCGGCGCCACCGCCGGACTGGCCGACGGGAGCCTGCCCGAGGAAGAGCGCTGCGCCGACGGCACCGCCGGGTGGCTCGAACGCTTCCACAGCGCCCGCCACTCCGGCTGGGGCCGGCGCCCCACCCTGCCCGTCCTCCTCGACGTCGTCGAGCGCTGCGCCCCGCAACTGCGCACCGAACTCGCCCGGCCCGAGCGGGAGACCGGGCTGAAGGTGGGCGTCCAGGACGCCGACCTCCTCGACCTGCTGCTCACCCTCGACGTCCCGGTCGTCACGCCCGAGGAACACGAGACGCGCCACCGCCACGACACGCTGAACCTGTCCGACTGGTCCGGCCGCGCCGAGCGCCGTGACCTGGCCGCGGTCGCCGCGGACCCCCGCTTCAAGCCCGCCTTCCGCCGGGCGCTGAACGGCATCGGCAACGGCGGGGCCGACATCGTCCGCAACGTCGCCGCCTCGCCCGGCGCCCGCCCGCTGCTGACCGAGTGGATGGCCGAGGTCGCCCGCGCCTCCGTCGCAGCCGGCCTGCCCGGCGTCCCCGACGCCATCGAGCGGCTGACCTGGCTGCCCGTCGAAGCCCTCGCGCTCGCCCCCGAGGACGTCGCCGCCGCGGCCGCCGCCGACCTCGGGGAGACCCTCGCCCGCACCCTGCGCGGCGGCCTCTTCGAGGAACTGGCCTGGCCCGCCTGGGAGAAGGCAGTCGCCGAACTGACCCCCGGCAAGGACCGGAACGGCCTCACCGTCGTCGAGGCCTGGCCGTACCTGATCGTCGCCAACACCGCAGAGGTCCGCGTCATCGACGCCGACTCGACCGTCCTCACGCACGACCTGCGCGTGCCGGCCGGCTCCCACCGCCGCATGGGATTCCACTACGTCGACGGAGAACTGCTCGTCTTCTGGTCCGACTGGAGCGCGGGCCGCGTCGAGGGCTACTGGCACTCCTCGCCCGGCACCGTCCTCACCCTGGACACCGACCGCAACTACTGGTCCCTGCGCAGCGACAACATCTCCCTCCAGCTCCCCGGCGGCGGCCGCACCACCGGCGGCGGCGTCCTGCACAGCGGCGACACCCGGCTGCCCGACGAGCGGCCGCTGCTGTCCGACGGCACCTCCTACTGGGTGTGGCGCCAGCGCGACCAGGACAACGACAGCGGCTGGCTGGAGTACGACCCGGCGAGCGGGGCCCACGGACGTTCCTCCATGCCCGCGTTCTTCACCGACGCCCTCAAGGAGTACGGCGGGAAGCCCTCCTCCGGGTACGCGAGCCGGCTGCTGCCCACGCCCACCGTCGCAGGCTCCGTTCTCGGCGCACCCGTCGACGGCCTCCTCGGCTGGCACGCGGTACGCCTCCCCGACAACGGCTGGGTCGCCACCGACACCGGCGGACGCACCGTCACCGTCCCCGAGGGCGGGGACAAGCCGGTGGCGGCCCTCGCCTTCCCGGGCGACGACCGCCCGCGCGCCCTCTCGCACAGCTGGCGCGAACTGACCCTCACCGACCCCGACGGCGTCGTCACCACGCAGACCCGCAACGACCGCCACGACACCCCCTTCAGCACCGGCAGCGTCGACCTCCCGCCGCTCTCCCACTGGTACGCACTGCGCCCCCGCGACCCGCAGGGCTCGGCCGCGCTGCGCACGGCCGACCGCGAGACCGTCGGGGCGCTCCTGAAGGCCGCCGCAGCCGTGGCCAGGGCCGCAGACCTGCCGGGCGTCGTGAGCGCGGCTTTTCCCCAGGTCACCGACCCGCAGCTGATCGGCGGTATCGTCGAGGTCCTGCGGTTCGCCCTCGTCCAGCAGAAGGCACTGGACAGGATCTCGGCCCGCCTCGACGCCGACACCGCACCCGTCGAGCAGCGCGAGCTCGGCCCCACCGACCAGCTGCTGGGCGCCGCCCTGAGCGGCCTCGTCGACTACAACCACTACCGCCACAGCGGCGACAGCGACGGGACGCACCGCACCCTCAGCCTGCTCGGCGCCGCCCGCACCGCGACCGACGCCGCCGGCGTCCCCGGGCTGCTCCACTTCGACACCCCCGCCCTGCCGTACTACACCTTCATCTGGACCCCGCTGCTCGACCAGCCCGCGGCCGCCGCCTACCGGGCCGTCGCCGCGACCACCGGCGACGTCCAGCGGGCGGCCCTCCTCACCGTGCTCGGCGAGGTGGACACCCTGGGGATGGCCTCGGCGCAGGGCTCGGCCGGCAGCTGGCGCCAGGTCGTGGTCCACCTCGCACACGCCCACCTGACCGGCCCCGAAGGCCTCGACCGCAACCGCTACCACCGCAGCCTGCTGCCGCTGGGCGGCGGAGCCGTCCTCGCCGTGACCGACCAGGGCGACTCCCTGCCCGACGGCCAGGAGTTCAGTGGCCTCCTGCACGACCCCACCGGCCGGTTCACCGTCCCCGGCCCCTACACGGTGCGCCGCACCACACCCCTCGGCGACCCCGACCGCGACCCGGGCTGGCTGACCGCCTTCCTGGGCGCTGCCGCCGAGCGCGGCCCGGCGCCCTTCCGCCCGGAGGCCGCGGAGGAGTTCTCCCGGCTCACCGGGGTCTCCGGCGCCCTCGCCCGCCTGCTGATCGCGGGACTCCCGCACCTCGACAGCTACGAGCGCAACTTCCTGCCCGCGCAGGTGCGGACCGCCCTCGGCGTCAAGGCCACCGACGCCGCCTACGCCCGCGACGAGCTCAAGAGCCTCACCTCGGAGGTCCGGCGCGCCGTGGTCGCGGCCCTGCTGCCCGCCGACCCGGCACGCCTGTGGAGCGAGGGACCGGACGTGGCGGCCGCCGCGGAGGTGTGGAACCGGCGCGTCGGCCGGCGTACGCCCGTACCCGACTGGCTGGCCACGGAGGCCGCGCGCGCCGTCCGCGGCGGATGGCCCGCGCACCGGGTGCTGGCCGCACTGCTCGACCCGGCCGCCTCCAGCGAGCTCTCGGTCGACGTGCCGTGGACGGTCAAGGGCGACCACGTGGAGCCCGCCGCACCCGCCACCGGCCCCTTCACCGCACAGGTCCTGACCTCGACCCTGGCCATGAGCGCCTGGCTCGCCCACCGGCTGCCGGCCGGCGACCCCGTACGAGCGGCCCTGCCGCCCGCGCTCACCGCCGTACGGCAGCGGCTCGCCGCGCCCGAACTGCTCCTGGAGATCGCCCACTACACCAGCCTCCCGAACTTCCGGAAGGTGGCCGGCACCCCCACCGAGACCGGCGAGGGCTACGAGCGCTACGGCGCGGTCGTCATGGCCACGCACGACGAGCAGCCCAGGCCCGCGGTGCGCACGGCGCTCCTGGACTCCACCGGCTCCGACCCCTACCTGCCGGCGCTGCGCGGCGACGACCAGCAGCCCCTCGTGGCCGAGAAGGCCCTGCGGACCGCCCACGACCCGCGGTTCGCCGCGCTGCTCGCCGACCCGGGCGCCCCCGCGGCCGGCGAGACCGACGCGGCCGGCATGTGGTGGCCGCAGGACCCGAGCCGTTCGGTCCCCGACCTGGTGGAGGAGGTCCGCGCCGAGCACGGGCTGGGCGCCGACGCGGCCGCCCTGTACCTGGCCCTGCTGGCCATGCCCGACCCCACCGACCGCAACACCGCCCGGTGGACGGGCTGGAAGCCGGCCCGGCTCAAGGCCGCCCGCGCCGAACTGGCCGCCACCGACCTGGTGGTGTCGGCCGACCGCAGCCGGGCGGGGCGCTCGCTCTTCCTGCCCGGCGGGTGGGCCGACATGCCCTCCCCGGCGCTGCCGGTCGAGCAGTGGAAGCTGCCGATGTACGGCCTCACCCCCGGCAGCCGGCCGCTGCTCGGCGTCCTGGCACCGGCCGAACCGGCCGCCGACCTCTACCGCCGGGCCTGGCAGCGGGTCCGCGAGGGCGACGTCCCGCGCTTCCAGGAGCTCAAGGTGAAGCGCACCCGCGCCCGCCGCCGCTGACCCGGCCGACCGGCACCCCGACGCGGGGGCGGCGCGGCCCACCTGACACGGTGGGCCGCGCCGCCCCCGCCCACCACCACTTCGTACACGCACAGAGGAACCAGATGACCGCCACCGCACCATCCGCACCCGCCGCCCGGCAGGTGCTGCCCGCCGAGGAACGGTACGCCGACGAACTCGCCTTCCTCGCCGCCCACGACACCGGCCCCCGGCCGCCCGGCTGGGCGCTGACCCCGCAGGCCGTCGTCACCTTCGTCTGCGGCAGCGACGGAACCGAACTGGCCCTGCCCAAGCGCCGCGCCGGCCTTCCGGCGAAGCTGGCCATCGCCCCCAAGTTCGTCGGCGAACGCGCCCTGGTCGAGCGCTGCGTCGTCACCCTCGCCGGCGAGCGCGGCCTGCTCCTGACGGGCGAGCCGGGCACCGCCAAGTCGATGCTCTCCGAACTCCTCGCCGCCGCCGTCTGCGGCACCAGCTCCCTCACCGTGCAGGGCACCGCCGGCACCACCGAGGACGCCTTCCGCTACGGCTGGAACTACGCGCTCCTGCTCGCGCAGGGCCCCACCCCGCAGGCCCTGGTCGACTCCCCGGTGCTCTCCGCCATGCGCACCGGCCGGGTGGTCCGCGTGGAGGAGATCACCCGCTGCCTGCCCGAAGTGCAGGACGCGCTGGTGTCGATCCTCTCGGACCGGCGGGTCAGCGTGCCCGAACTGACCGCCACCGAGGACGCGGTGGTCTCCGCGGCCCCCGGCTTCACCGTCATCGCCACCGCGAACCTGCGCGACCGGGGCGTCTCCGAGATGTCCGCCGCCCTCAAGCGGCGCTTCAACTTCGAGACCGTCGCCCCGATCGCCGACGCGGACGCGGAGGCCACGCTGATCCGCCGGCAGGCCGTCGCCGCCGTCCAGCGGGCCGGCGCCGCCTTCGGCGTGGACGACGCCGTGCTCGACGCGCTCGTCACCGTCTTCCGCGACCTGCGCTCGGGCCGCTCCGCCGAGGGCTGGGACGTCGAACGCCCCGGCACGGTCATGTCCACCGCCGAAGCGGTGCAGGTGGCGGCCTCGCTGGGCGTCGCCGCCGCGTACCTGCCGGACGGGGACGTGCTGGACCTGCTGCCGGGGCACCTGCTGGGCGTCGTACGCAAGGACGACCCGGCCGACCACGGGAGGCTGCTGGGGTACTGGGACGGCCCGGTCCGGCGCCGCGCCGAGGACGGTTCGGCGATGTGGCGCCGCCTCTGGGACCTGCGCGGGAGCCTGCGTTGACGCACACCGACCCGCGGGCCGCGGTCGACGCGCTCGCCGCGGCCCGCGAGCCCTACCTGATCGGGGTACGGCACCACAGCCCCGCCCTGGCCGCGGTGGTGCCGGCCCTGCTGGACGCCTCCGGCGCGGACGTGGTCTGCGTCGAGCTCCCGGCGGACTTCCAGCCGTGGCTGGAGCACCTGGCCGACCCGGAGACCGTCGCCCCGGTCGCCCTCGCGGGCACCGGCGAGGACGGCCGCCTGGCGTTCTACCCGTTCGCGGACTTCTCCCCGGAGCTGGCGGCCATCCGCTGGGCCCGCCGGTCGGGCGCGGCCGTCCTGTGCTGCGACCTCCCGCTGTCCGACCCCGGCTGGACCCCCCGGCTCCCCGTCCCGCACCCGTCCCCGCCGACGGACCGGCCGACGGCCCTCCCCGGTGCCTCGCCCCGGCCGACGGACGCCACCTCGAGCTCCGCCACCGGAAGGGCGTCGGCTGAGGCCGCGGGAAGCACCTCGGCTCGGGCCGCGGCCGGAGTGCCGTACGCCGCCACGGACTCCGACCCGGCGCGGGGCAGCGGCCCCGCCGGGGTTGCGCTCACGGCTGTGGACCCCGGCACCGGCAGTGCCTCGGCGCGGTCCGACACCGCCGTGCAGCACGCCGCGGCCTCCCGCACGGTTCCGGCTCCGACCACGGGTACCGACACTGCGCCGGAGGCGGCCGACGGCCCGCAGCGCGCGGGCAGCTTCGCCGAGGGGCTCACCGCCGCCGGTACGGGCCGGGACGGTGACGACCTGTGGGACCGCGCCGTCGAGGTCCTCGCACCCGGCTGCTCGCCGGAGGCCGTACGCCGTGCCGCGCTCGGCGTCGGCTGGGCACTGCGCGAGGACGGGCCCGTCCCGGACCGGGACCTCGCCCGCGAGTCGCACATGCGTGCCGTCATCGCCGGCGCCGCCACCGGCGGCCACCGCGTGGCCGCCGTCATCGGCTCCTTCCACGCCCCCGCCCTCCTCACGCCGCCGCGCGACGCCGACGGTTCGGTCCTGCCGGGGCCCGTCGTCACGGCCCTCCCCGATCGGGGCGCCGCCGCGGATGCCGTTCCCGTCCAGGCGCCGGCCGGTGACGGGGCCCGCGGCGAGAGGCCGGGCGGCGACCGCGTCCCCGTGCAGAGCGCGGACGAGCGCCCGGGACCGGCCCGGGGCCCGGCCGGTCCGGGCGCACCCGGTGCCGGCAAGGCGAGCGACGCCGGGGCGGAAACCGCCGACGGCTCCGCCGCGGGTCGCCTCCGGGGCAAGGCCGCCGACTCCGGGCCGGCCCCGGCCGCGGAGCAGGGGCGGCTTCCCCGCACCACCGACACCGCGGCCGGACAGGGCTCGGCCGCAGACGCCGCAGGCTGTGCCGTACCCGGTCCCGCGGTCCCGGCCGGGCCGAAGGCCGACGCGGTGGCAGCCGTGCCGGGCCCGGCCGAGGCCGCCGCTGCCGGGCCGGCCCCGGCGACGCCGCCGGCCCGGCGCACCGGCAAGGGCGCCGGCCCCGGGACGGTCCCGCCCGGGGACAGGGCCGTCACCTCCTTCGTGCCGTACTCCTTCGACCTGCTCGACTCCCGCTCCGGCTACCCCGCCGGCATCCGCGACCCGCTCTGGCAGCAGGCCGTCCTCGAAGCCGGCGGCGACCCCGAGCGGCTCCGGGAGGCCGCCTCCGTCGCCGTCACCGGGCTCTGCCGGGAACTGCGCCGGGCCGGACACACCGCCGGCACCGGCGAGGCCGCCGAGACCCTCCGCCTCGCCTGCGACCTCGCCGCCCTGCGCGAACTGCCCGCGCCCGGCCGCGGCGAGCTCCTGGAAGCCGTCACCACCGTCCTCGGCCAGGGCGAACCCCTCGGCCGGGGCCGGGCCCTGGCCCAGGCCCTCGAAGCGGTGCTCGTCGGCACCGCCCGCGGCCGGATCACCCCGCACGCCCCGCGCTCCGGCCTCGGCCCCTCCGTCGAGGCCGAACTCGCCGAGCTCCGCCTGCCGTGCCCGGAGGACCCCGCGCCGCGCGAGGTCCGCCTCGACCCGCTCCGCTCCGCCCTCGACGGCCGCCGCGAGGTCCTCCTCCAGCGCCTCCTGGTCTGCGGGGCCTCCTACGGCGAGCCCCTCACCGTCGCCGCCACCGGCGACGGCACCGCCCTCGGCACCAAGTGGCGGCTGTCCTGGACGCCTTCCGTCCCGGCCCGGCTCGACCTCACGGGCGTACGCGGCGTCACCGCCGCCCAGGCGGCGGCCGGTACGCTCAGCGAGACCGCCCGGCGGGCCGCCGCCGAGGGCGGCCCCACCCCGGCGCAGATCCTCGCCGGGCTGGCCGCCGCCGCGCGCTGCGACCTGCCCGAACTGGTCGACGTACGCCTCCATGAGGCGGCCACCGACCTGCCGCGGACCGCGACCCTGCCCGAACTCCTCGACGCCCTCGACCTCCTGGAGGCCCTGCACCGCGGTCACCTCCCCGGTACCTCCGCCGCGTCCCGCGCCGCCTGCGCCGCGCTCACCGGCGAGCTCCTCGAAGCCGCCGTACGCTCCCTGCCCGGCCTCGCCGGCAGCGACGACCCGGCCGGCGCCGCCGCCCTCGTGGCCCTCGCCGACCGCGCCGCCGCCCACCACCTGGGCCTGCGCACGGACGACGCGCTCGCCGCCCTGGCCGCCTCCGCGTCCCCGCTGATGCAGGGCGCGGCCCTGGCCGTCCGGGTCCTCCTCGACCTCGACCCGGCCGAGGCGCTCGGCGACCGCGCCGCCGGATGGATTGACGGCGCCGGCACCCCCGACAGCCGACGCGCCCTGACCCGCCGGCTCGCCGGACTCCTCACCGCCGCCGGCCCCCTGCTGCAGTCGTCCCCGGCCGCCCTCACCCCGCTCCTCGACCGCGTCGAGCACCTCGCCGACCAGGACTTCCTCGACCGTCTCCCCGCCCTGCGCGGCGGTTTCGACGCCCTCGCCCCGGCCGCCCGCGACCGGCTGCTGGACACCGTTACCGAACGCCTCGGCGACCGCATCGACCTCGCCCTCGACGCCCCGCCCGCCCTGCTCGCCCTCTGGGCCGCCGCCGACGCCGCCGGGCTCGCCGCGCTCAAGGCCCTCCCGCTGCCCCGGCAGCCGGAACCGGCCGCGGAACCGGCGGCGGAACCGGCGGCGGAACCGGCCGCGGCGGCCCCCGACGCACCGCCCGCGCGGACGGCCGAGTCCGAGGAGCGCCGGCTCGCCCCGGCCGACCGCTGGCGGCTGCTGCTCGGCCGCGAACGCGACCGGCTCCCGGCCGGTGCCCGCCGCTACGCCCACGCCCTCGACGAGCTGTACGGCACGGGGCAGGGCGAAGGGGCCGGCGACCTCGGCACCGGTCAGGGACCGGGCCGCGGCGGCGGCCGGGAGGCCTCCTTCCCGACCGCCCGCGAATGGTCGCAGGAGCTCGAGGCGCTGTTCGGCGCCGACGTACGGGAAGAGGTGCTGGCCGGTGCGGCCGAAGCCGGCCGTACCGACGTGCTCGCCCAGCTCGACCCGGAGGCCGTGCGGCCCTCCGTGGAACTGCTCAGCTCCGTACTGTCCCTCGCCGGCGGACTGCCCGAGGCA
This sequence comes from Streptomyces yangpuensis, assembly GCF_001005295.1. Taxonomy (GTDB): domain Bacteria; phylum Actinomycetota; class Actinomycetes; order Streptomycetales; family Streptomycetaceae; genus Streptomyces; species Streptomyces yangpuensis. Next base: position 87,911 of record NZ_LBMK01000008.1, read on the forward strand.
CAACTCGCCCGGCTGCGCCCCCTGGTGCGGCGGCTGGTCGACGAACTCGCCAAGGAGCTCGCCACCCGGCTGCGCCCGGCGCTGTCCGGACTCAGCACCCCGCGTCCCACCCGGCGCCCGGGCGGCCGGCTCGACCTCGCCCGGACCCTGCGGGCCAACCTCGCGCACACCCGCCGGCGGCCCGACGGCACGGTGGTCGTGGTACCGGAGCGGCCTGTCTTCAGCACCCGGGCGAGCCGCGAGGCCGACTGGCGGCTCGTCCTGGTCGTCGACGTGTCCGGCTCGATGGAGGCCTCCGTCATCTGGTCGGCCCTGACCGCGGCAGTCCTGGGCGGTGTCCCCACCCTGTCCACGCACTTCCTCGCGTTCTCCACCCAGGTCGTGGACCTCACCGACCGCGTCGACGACCCGCTCTCGCTGCTGCTGGAGGTGCGCGTGGGCGGCGGTACGCACATCGCCGCCGGTCTCGCCCACGCCCGCTCCCTGATCACCGTCCCCAGCCGCACCCTCGTCGTCGTGGTCAGCGACTTCGAGGAGGGCGGCCCGGTCGCCGGACTGCTCGGCGAGGTCCGTGCACTGGCCGCCTCCGGCGCCCATCTGCTGGGCTGCGCAGCGCTCGACGACACGGGGAACCCCCGGTACTCGGTCCCGGTCGCGCGGCAACTCGTCGCGGCCGGCATGCCCGTGGCCGCCCTCAGTCCACTCGCCCTCGCCCGCTGGGTGGGCGACCGCCTCCGTGGGGAGTCCTGTTGAGCACCGAACTGCCGCCCGTCGCACCCGAGGTGCTCGCCGAGGCGGTCGAGAACCTCACCGCACGGCTGCGCAAGAAGCTGGACGACGCCACCGCCGGCTGCGCGGACGGCGCCGTCCACGAGGCCGACGGAAGCGTCACCTTCCGGTTCGGCGAGGACGCCGTCGTCACCCTGCGGCCCGGCCCCGCGGGGACGGTCACCGAGGCCGGACAGGCCACCTGCACCTGCCTGCTGGCACCCCGCTGCCTGCACCGGGCCGCGGCCCTGGGCGCGGCCCCGCTCGCGGACGCGGCCCCGCCGGAGCCGGAGCCGGCCCCGGAGCCGAGCGCGGCCGTGCCGACGCAAGCCGGAGCCGAGGCCCAGGCAGGAGCCGGACCCGGAACCGCCGTATCCGGCGACCCCGCCGACCCCGCAAAGCCCGTTCCGGCGCTCAACCCTGCCCAGCTCGGCGCCGCGGCCGCGCTCTGGCACGCTGCGGCCGAGGCCCTCGCGGCCGGTGTCACCGCCGGGGGAGCCGTCGTGCAGGCCGAACTGCTGCGTGCCGCGCACACCGCCCGCCTGGCCGGACTGCCCCGCGGGGAAGCGGCCGCCCTGCGGGTCGTACGCGGGCTGCGCGCCGCCCGTGAACGCCGCACCGCACACCGACTGGGCGACCTCACCGGATCCTTCCGCGAACTCCTGCACACCGCCGGAGTGCTGGCCTCCGGCGCCGCCGACCCGGCCCTGACCGGCACCTCCCGGCGTGCCTACACGGCCGGCGGCAGCCTCCAGGTGCACGGCCTGTGCCGTGAGCCCGTGCTCTCCGCCACCGGCTACGGCGGGGTCGTCACCCATCTGCTGGCCCCCGACGGCTCGCGCTACTCGATCTCGGACGTCCGGCCGGGAGGCCTGGCCCGCGCCCGCGGGGCCGGACGGGCCTCCGTCGCCCTCGGCGGCGCCACCCTCGACCACGCCGGGCTCGCCCGGGGCGGCCTGCGCATCGTCGGCGCGACGGTCTCCGCGGAGGGCCGGCTCGGCGCCGGACGCGGGGTCAAGGCGACCCCGCTGCCCGGAGCCGCGTGGGCCGACGGGCCCGCGGCCCCGCTGTTCGCGCGGCCCGCGGCCGAGGCCGTCGCCGCGCTGCTGGCGGGCACCGCCGACGCGGCCGACGCCGAAACCGCCCTGATCGGCTGCGACGTCGTGGTCGTCGGCGCGGCCGGCGATCACCTCCTCGTCCACGAGGCACGCCCGGACGCACCTCTGCTGCGGCTGCTGCCCGCGCACCCGCACCCGGAGCTGCCGCACACCGAGAACCTGCGGCGCATCGCCTCGTACCCCGGACTGCACCTGCGCGTCCTGGGCCGTCCCGATCTCGACCGCGCCGCCACGCTGCGCCCGGTGGCCGTCGGCCCGGTGGCGGGCGAGCCGTACACGCTGCGGCTGCCCGAAGAGTGGCTGGGCCGGGCCGACCTCGGCTACGACCGGCTCCAGGGCTCGCACTTCCCGCCGCCCGACGCCGCTCCCGAGCCCGCCGCCGGGGCCGGGCCCGGACCGGTGGCCGAGGCCCCCGACCCGCTCGCCGACTCCCCGCTGTGGCGGGTGCGCCGCCTCCTGGAGACCGGTGTCGCAGGCGGCCGCCGCGCGGTCGCCGAAGCGGCCCGCGGTACGGCGCCGCAGACCGCGTACGGCCCACTGCGCAGGGCCGGGCTCACCGCGGCGGCCGACCTGGCCGCCGCCCTGGCGGCCGAGGCCGACCGCCGCCCGCGGGACGCCTTCGGCCGGCTCGCCGACCCGTCGCCCGACGGCTACGCCTGGGCCTGGCTGGCCGCGGCCACCCACCTGGCGGCGGCGGAGCGTTCCCTGGTCGCCGCCTCGTGGACGGCGGCTACACCGAGCTGAGCCACTCCCGCAGCGCGGTGAAGTCCCCGACGGTCAGGCCCCGGCCCGGGTCGACGCGGTGCAACAGGGCCGGGCCCGGGTGGCGTTCGGCCACCCAGGCCCGGTCGGCGCCGGTGATCTCGTCGTCGATCCACACGAAGGGCCGTCCCGCCGCGTGGCCGAGAAGGGCCGGGGTCTTCCAGTGGACGCCGCCCCGTCCGTCCCCGCCGGATGGCTCCGGCCAGTCCACCACGGGCAGTTCCGGCAGCCCCAGCCGAGGCGCGACGCACTCGTTGGCCTCCGCCATCCAGGTCGTCGCCCACCACAGCTCGCACGGCAGCCCTGCCAGCAGCGGCCCGAGCGCGGGGTCCACGCGGGCGAGCAGGGGGTGGGGACCGTCACCGGGCGGGTACGGGCCCGCTCCGAAGGGGATGAGCGGGCCGTCGACATCGAGGTAGAGGAGCGGAAGGGCCGTGGAGCTGGTCATGACCTCACGGTAGCCCTGCCCGGAGGGAGGCAGGGGCAGGTGTACTGACGTCACAGCGGTGGCGGACGACGTGGGCGCGACAGAAGCCGCCAAAGCCGGGGACCGGTCGGGGGAGCGGCGAAAGGAATGCCCTCGAAGGTCGTACGCCCCGTGCGTCCGCCGCGCACCGGCCCGCGGTCGGTGCCCAAGACCAGTGCCGGCGGACCCGCCGCCCCCAACGAGCAGCAGCACGACGGGCAGCAGGGCGCACCGGCGTGGCACCCCTCGCATGTCGGGCACGGCCCTCGACTCTCCCCACGGGCCCGGGCGGGGACCCCCGTTTGCGCGCCCCGAATGGCGCAGTGGGCGGAAGTGGCACTCAATGTAACAAAGCGTGCGCTTCCCATGACGCACGATGACCGGCGTGCGATTGCGTAGACCCGCGCGTCGGCGAACGGAGCTTTCCATGAATGACCCCATCACTCTCGCGGCGACGCAACACGAAGGCCGCCACGGGACCCCCGACGACACCGCCCCCGACGCCCCCGCGGCGCCCGCGGCCCCCCACGCCCCGGACGTCCCCGCCATGCCGGACGATCCCGCCGTTCCGGACGACGGTGAGGCGCCGAACACCCTGCGCATGCGGACCCTCCTGGAGACGGCCGCCACCTGCCGTCCGGTGGAGGAGGTCACCGCGCTGGTGAGCCTCCTCAAGGAGGACGGACGGCTGCCCGACGCCGGTCAGGAGGCGCTGCGCGCGGCCGCCGTGACCCGGCCCGTGCAGGACGTACAGCGGATGGTGACCCTGCTGGGCGAGGCCCCCCACGAGGTCGGCGAGGCGGACATCACGCTGCGCGCCGCCGCCGTCGGACGGTCCATCGAGGACGTCGCCCTGCTGGTGAACATCCTCGGCAAGGACGCGCCCGGTGAGCCGGAGCAGCAGCGCCGCCCCCGGCCCGCCCCTGCGGCCGCACCGGCCGCGCGGCCGCACCCGCAGCCGCCCCGGGAGCGGTACGAGCCCCCGCACCGGGAGCCGTACGACACGCCCCGCCGGCCGGAGCCCCGGCGGTCCGCTCCCGTCGCGGAGCCGGACCGCACCGCGGCGCTGCGGCACGTGCTCCGCTGGCCCGTGGCGATATCCCTGCTGGTCAGCGGAGGCCTGCACCTGCCGCAGGACCTGACGGCGCCGCCGTCCGGGAACGCCCTCGGCCTGCTGCCCCTCCTGGTCACCGTGGTGTGCCTGGGCGTCGGGGCGCTGGTGGCGCTGCGCGACACCACGGCGGTGTGGCGGGCCGGTGCGGCCGCGGCCCTCGGCGTGGTCGCCCTGCACGTCGTCGCCGGCTCACTGGCCTTCGACCCGCTGGCCGGCACCGTGGGTGACGCCCCGGCCTGGGCGGGTGCCGCCGTGATGCTGAGCGCGGCGGCGGGCGCGGTCCTCGCCGGACTGGCACTGCGGAACCGCCAGGAGAGTTCGGCCTGACCCACGGCCTGACCCACGGCCTGACCCACGGCCACGGCCGCTACCGGCGGAGCGGCACCCCGCGCACCGCGCGCGGGGTGCCGCTCTCGTTCGCGCGTGTCCCTCAGGCGAGCAGGTTGACCGCCCCGGTGAACACGCGGGGCAGCCGGGCGGCCAGCGGGACGATCCGGGGCGCGAGGCGCGGCCGCCGCCGTGCCCACAGCAGCGACTCGGTGAGGGCGCGGTAGCTGCGCGACAGGTCCCGCCAGGCCTGCTCGTAGGCCTGCGGCCGGCCCGCCCGTACGCAGCGCACCAGTTCGCCCGCGGCGGTCACGGCCAGGGTGAGCCCCTCACCGGTCAGGGCGTCCACGTATCCCGCGGCGTCCCCGACGAACAGCACCCGCCCCGCGACGCGTACGCGTGCCCCCTGGCGCAGCGGTCCGGCGCCGCGCACGGGGGTGTCGGCGCGCCCGGCCAGCCGGTCCGCCAGGTGCGGGAAGTGGGCGAGCTGTTCGTCGAACGGCGCCTGGTCGGTGGTGAGGACCGCCACGCCGATCCGGTCGGGCGCCAGTGGGGTGACGTAGGCCTCGCACCGTGCCGACCAGTGCACCTCGACCAGGTCGCTCCACGGTGCGACGGCGTAGTGGCGGCGCAGCCCGTAGCGGGCCGGCCGGCGCGGGGCGGCGGGCGCCGACAGGCCGAGTCCGCGCCGTACGGGGGAGTGCAGGCCGTCCGCTGCGACGAGGTAGCGGGCGGTGACACCGGCCGCGGTGACGTGGTCGACGCCCTGGCGCACCTGGTCGGCGCGCTGCGGCAGGACCCGTACGCCGAGCTGCGCGGCCCGTTCGGCGAGTGCGGCCTGGAGGTCCGTGCGACGGGCGCCGAGGCCCGGCCCGGACCGGAAGAGCCCCTCGGCCCGCAGGCCGCTCCCGCCGTCGACGTAGCGGATCCCGCGGAACGGCTGCCCGGCGACGGACACGCCCAGCTCGTCGAGGCGGCGTACCGCCCCGGGCATCAGCCCCTCCCCGCAGGCCTTGTCGATGGGGGTGGGCCGGGGCTCCAGTACCACGGTCTCCAGACCGGCGAGGGCTCCGTGGATCGCGGTCGCCAGGCCGGCCGGACCGCCGCCCGCGATCAGCAGGTCGATCATGACGGCGCGCCCGCCGACGGGACGGAGGCGGGTGCCCGCAGCCGTCCGGCGTCCGTCAGGGCGGCGTCCTCGCAGCCGATCCGCACACGCAGCAGCACCAGGTTGAGCACGGTGAAGCCGAGGGCGGTCATCCAGGCGGAGTGCACCAGCGGCAGTGCGGCCCCTTCCGCGACCACCGCCACGTAGTTGGGGTGGCGCAGCACCCGGTACGGGCCCCGCTCGACCAGAGGGAGTCCGGGAACGACCAGCACCCGGGTGTTCCAGCGCGGCCCGAGGGCGGCGATGCACCACCAGCGCAGGCCCTGGGCGGCGACGACGACGGCGAGAGCCGTCCAGCCGAGCAGCGGGACGAACGGCCGTCCGGCCAGCCAGGGTTCGACCAGGCAGCCCAGGAGCAGCGCGGTGTGCAGGGCGACCATGGCCGGGTAGTGGCCGCGTCCGTACTCACGGCCGCCGCGCGCCAGGCTCCAGGCGGTGTGGCGCCGCGCGGTGACCAGCTCGGCGAACCGTTCGGCGACGACGAGGCAGATGAGCAGCAGGTACGGGGTGAGGGAGGGGGTGGACGTCAGGGAGGTCAGGGAGGGCAGGGTCATGGGTTCACCAGCGCAGGAGGACGAGTTCGGAGGCGAAGCCGGGGCCGAAGCCGAGCATCAGCCCGACGGACCCGGGGGGCGGTCCGGCGCCGCGGACGCCCTCCAGGATGTGGAGGACCGAGGCGGAGGAGAGGTTGCCCACGGCGGCCAGCGAACGCCGGCTCGCGGCGAACGCCGACTCCGGCAGCGCCAGCGCGTCCGAGAGCGCGTCGAGGATCTTCGGGCCGCCGGGATGGCAGATCCAGGCGTCGACGTCCGCGGGCTTGAGGTCGTGGGCGGCCAGGAAGCTCTCCACCTCCTCGGCCACGTGCAGCCGGGCCAGGTCGGGGAGTTCACGGCCGAGCACCATGCGCATGCCCCAGTGGCCGATGTCCCAGCCCAGGAGGTGTTCGGTGCCCGGGTAGAGGCGGCTGCGCGCGGCGACGACCTCGGGCCCGGGGGCCGTCGCGTACAGGGGATGGCCGCGGCCCACCGCCACCAGGGCGCCGGCGCCGTCGCCGAAGAGGGCGCCGGCCACCAGGTTCGCCATCGAGGAGTCGGTGGACTGGAGGGTGAGCGAGCAGAGTTCGGTGGACAGCAGGACGCCCGCGTGGCCGGGCCGGCCCATGAGCATCTGGTGGAGATGGCCGACGCCGGCGGCCCCGGCGGCGCACCCGAGACCGAAGAGCGGCACCCGCCGTACGTCGGGACGCAGTCCGGCGCGGGCGGCGAGGCGGGCCTCCAACGAGGGCGTCGCGAGCCCGGTCACGGTGGTCGACATGATCAGATCGAGCTCGGGGGCGGTCAGGCCGGCGTCGGCGAGCGCGAGGTCGAGGACCCGGGCTCCGAGGTCGAGAGCCGTTTCCACGAAGAGGGCGTTGGTCGTGCCGAAGTCGTTCGCGGGCCCGTAGCGCTCCAGCGGGAGTGCGAGATGGCGGCTCTCCACGCGCACCGAGGCGTGGACCCGGCGCAGCAGGGCGGCGTCGGCGCCGGGCGGGAGGAAGCGGGCGAGCGCCTCCGTGATCTCGGCCTGCGGATGGCGATGGGGCGGGAACACGCTGCGCACTGCCAGTACACGTGTCATTGAGTCACCATAGGAAACAACTGACACTTCGTTATGAATCACCTGATTCGGGCGCGGCGCCGCATAGCGTGTCGCCGTGCCCGAGCGAACCACGCAGATCGCCGACAGCGCCGACAGCGCCGACAGCGCCGCGAGCGCCGCGAGCGCCGCGAGCGCCGGGGGCGCCGATCGTGCCGGGAGCGGCGCTCTCGCCCGAGCCGGACGTGCCCTCGCCGGCCTCTCGGCTGCGTGTCATCCGCTGCCCGCCGCGGCCGTGACGCTCTTCAGCGCGGTTCTCGCGGTCGCGGCGGGGCACGGTCCGCCCGGGGTGGCACTCGTCGCGGGCGCGGTAGCCGCCGGACAGCTGTCGGTGGGCTGGTGCAACGACCGCACCGACCTGCGGCGCGACCTGGCCACGGGCCGACGGGACAAGCCCCTGGTCGCCGGCACGGTCTCGCCCGCCGCCGTGGCGTGGGCGGCCGCCCTCGCGCTCCTGCTGTGCGTGCCGCTGTCGCTGGCGGTGGGCGCGTTCGCCGGCGCCGTGCACCTGGTGGGTGTGACGGCCGCCTGGGGGTACAACCTCCGGCTGAAGCGCACGGTCGTCTCCTGGGCCCCGTACGCCCTGGCCTTCGGCCTGCTGCCGGCCTTCGTCACCCTCGGGCTGCCCGGCGCGCCCTGGCCGCCGCCCTGGCTGATGGCGGCCGCGGCCCTGCTCGGGGCCGGCGCCCACTTCGCCAATGTCCTGCCCGACATCGACGACGACCTGGCCACCGGGGTGGCCGGGCTGCCGCAGCGGCTCGGCGCCCGGCGGTCGGCGGCGCTGGCCGGGCTGCTCGTCCTGGGCTCGGCCGCGGCCCTCGTCGCGGGCCCGCCGGGTCGGGTGACCGCGTACGGCTGGGCGCTGCTGTGCGCGACGGCCACGGCGCTGCTCCTCGCGTCCCGCAGACCGGCGGGAAGGCTCCCGTTCCGGACGGTGATGGCGGTGGCCGGAGCCGACGTGATCCTCCTGGTCGCCGAACTCCGCCCCTGAGCCCGCGCCACCGGCGCGCGGCGCGCAGCTCCGAACGACCCGTTCCCGGCTCGCCCCGTTCCCGGCCCGGCCGCCCGTCCCCGGCCTACGTCCCCGGGTCCGGCGCCCCCGTAAGCGGCCGCCCCACCGGGGGTGAATCCCGCCCGGCGGGGCGGCGCTCGGCCAGGCCGCAGTACCGCCGGGGGGATCCCACCCGCCGCGGGCAGCCGCCGCCGAGGCGGGATCGGCCCCGGCTTCGGCGCCCGCGCCGAGCGGGCGCCCGTTGGGCTGGGGTGAACCGCGCCCGCCGCGCGCCCCCGCCGAGGCGGGATTTTCGCGGGCCGCCTGGCTCACGGCCTCGCACGAGCCCTGGTCGGCGGCGTACTGCGCCCCTGCGGGGCAGAGGCCGTACGGCGACGTTCCCTCGGCCGCGACCCAGGCCCTCTCCGGCGAAGCGCAGGCCGGCCGCGCCCGCGAGCACCCCCTCGGCGCCGGCCCGCCTGCCCAGGGCGCGCAACGGCCAGGCGGAGGAAACCCGCTGTCCCCGGCAGCGCCGGACGTACGCCTCGCCGGTGAGGCGCACTCCACGTCGCTCGGGCGCAGCGGTGTCAGGGCGATCGACGTCCGGTCGGAAAGGCTCCGATCCCTCAGGGCGCGTGGCGGGTACGGGTCCAGGTCAGGAGGTCTTCGGCCGGCCAGGTGTTGATCACGCGCTCCGTCGGGACACCGCATTCCGCAGCCCGTTCGCAGCCGAGGATCTGCCAGTCCAGCTGGCCCGGGGCGTGCGCGTCCGTGTCGATCGCGAAGAAGGTCCCGGCCGCCACGGCCAGGCGCAGCAGCCGCCTCGGCGGGTCCAGCCGTTCGGGGCGGCTGTTGATCTCCACGGCGGTGCCGGCTTCCGCGCAGGCCGCGAACACCTCCTCGGCGTCGAACCGCGACTCCGGCCGGCCGCGGCCGGTGACCAGCCGCCCCGTGCAGTGGCCCAGGACGTCCATCAGCGGATTGCGTGCGGCCGCCAGCATCCGCCGCGTCATCGCGGGCGCGTCCATCCGCAGTTTCGAGTGCACCGATCCGACGACGAGATCGAGCCGTTCCAGCAGCTCCGGCTCCTGGTCGAGCGACCCGTCGTCCAGGATGTCGCACTCGATGCCGGTGAGGAGCCGGAACGGCGCCCAGCCGGCGTTGAGCGAGGCCACCACGTCCAACTGCTCGCGCAGCCGGTCCGGGGAGAGGCCCCGGGCGACCGTCAGCCGCGGCGAGTGGTCGGTCAGCACGGCCCACTCGTGGCCCAGGCCCGCCGCCGCCCGCCCCATCGCCTCGATCGGGCTGCCGCCGTCCGACCAGTCCGAGTGCAGGTGGCAGTCCCCGCGCAGGGCCGCCCGCAGCGCGGCCGCGGCGGGCGAGGCCGGGGGACCCTCCGGGAGTGCGGCCGCCTCGTCCTCCAGGGCCTGCAGGTAGGCCGGTATACCGCCGGCGAGAGCCTCCCGTACGACCCCCGCCGTCTTGGGGCCGAGGCCCTTGACGGCCTCCAGGGTGCCGGCGGCGGCCCGCTCGGCCACCTCCGCCCCGCCCAGGCGCACGACGACCGCGGACGCGGTCCGGAAGGCCCGCACCCGGTAGGTGGGCGCCTGCGCGCGCTCCAGCAGGAACGCGATCCGGTCCAGCGCCGCAACCGGGTCCATCGGCCACCTCCCGCCGCTAGGGGGTGGCCCCAGTGTCCGTCGCGGACGGCGGCTACGCCTCCCGCGCCTCCTCCAGAGGCAGGGCCGCGTCCAGCGCGGCGGTGAGCCGGCTCAGGCGGGCCTGCAGTTCGACGACCTCGGCCAGCTCGAAACCGGTTGCCGCCACGATCCGCCGCGGTACCTCCGCCGCACGGGCGCGCAGCGCGGAGCCCTCCTCGGTCAGGCCGGCGCGCACCGACCGCTCGTCCTCGGCGCTGCGCTCGCGGCGGACCAGGCCGGCCGCCTCCAGCCGCTTGAGCAGCGGGGACAGGGTGCCCGAATCCAGCCGCAGGTGCTGCCCGATCTCCTTGACGGGCATCTCGCCGTGCTCCCAGAGCACCAGCATCACCAGGTACTGCGGGTACGTGAGCCCCAGGTCCTTGAGGACCACGCGGTAGAGGCCGCCGAAGGCGCGGCTCGCCGCGTTCAGCGCGAAGCAGATCTGGCCGTCGAGGCGCAGGAAGTCCTGGTCGGAGGGGGTCGCGGTGGGCTGCTCGGTCATGGTGGCCAGTGTACCCGGCCAGGACCTGAAGGGCATTGAATTGTGCACAACTGAATTGCGTGCTCTACTGGTGGAGCGCGGTCGACCACCGGCCGCCGCCACGGTTCACTTCTGCGAGAGGAACTCTCATGGACGCGCTCTACACCGCTGTCGCCACCGCCAACGGCCGCGAGGGCCGCACCGTCAGCTCCGACGGTCAGCTCGACCTCGCCCTGGCCATGCCTCCGGCGCTGGGCGGCAACGGGCAGGGCACCAACCCCGAGCAGCTCTTCGCCGCCGGCTACGCCGCCTGCTTCGCCAGCGCGCTCGGCCTCGTCGGCCGCCAGGCCAAGGCGGACACCAGCGACGTCTCGGTCACCGCGGAGGTCTCCATCGGCAAGGACGGCGCCGGCTTCGGCCTCGGCGTCACCCTCCGCGTCGAGCTCCCGGAATCCCTGGCCGGCGAGACGGGCGCCCTCCTGGTGAAGCAGGCCCACGAGGTCTGCCCGTACTCCCGCGCCACCCGCGGCAACATCGAGGTCGACCTCGTCGTCGAGTAACGAACACCGGGTGGAGATGCCGGACGCCCGGCGGGCGGCCACCATGGAGTCGGACCGAGACCGAGATTTCGGGACCGGGACCGGGACCGACTCCGACGGGGGGCCGCACGCCGGGAGCTGCCAGTGGCGCACAGCAACACGACGGACGTACTGGTCGTCGGCGCCGGCCCCATCGGGCTGACCGCCGCCGCGGAACTGCGCCGACGCGGCGTGTCCTGCCGGATCGTCGAACGGCTCCCCGCCCGCCTGCCCTTCGCGAAGGCCGTCGGCATCCAGCCGCGGACCCTGGAGATCTGGGACCGCATGGGAATGGTCCGCGCCGCCCTGGACGCGGCCGTCCCCCTGCGCGGCCAGCTCACCTACGTCAACGGCGCCGAGCGGCCCCGCATCGACCTCGTCCTGCCGCCCGAAGTGCCCTACCGCTTCGCGGCGCTGCCCCAGTACGAGACCGAACGCATCCTCGACGAGCACCTGGGCCGCTGGGGCACCACCGTCGAACGCGGCACCGAACTGGTGTCGTTCAGCCAGGACGCCCACGGCGTCACCAGCCGCCTGCACACCCCCTCCGGTGCCGAGGAGGAACTGCGCACCCGGTACCTGGTGGGCTGCGACGGCGCCCACAGCATCGTCCGCAAGGGCCTCGGGCTCTCCTTCGAGGGCGGAGCCTTCCCCGAGGAGTACATGCTCGCCGACGTCGAGGTCGACTGGGACCTGCCGTACGGCTACACCCTGCGCGCCATGCACCTGGACGGCGCGGGCGCCGTCGACGACGTACTGGTGTGCATCCCGCTGCCGGGCCGCGGCCGCTACCGGATGTCCATGAAGGTGCCGCCCGAACTGTCCACCGCGGTGCAGGCCGGGGCCGCCGCGGACCGTGTGACCCACGGCCTCCAGGGCGGCCGGGCCCCGCAACTGGCCGACATCCAGACCGTCCTGGACCGGCTCTCGCCGACGCCCACGACCGCCTCCGACATCCGCTGGTCATCGGTGTTCCGCATCAGCCACCGGATCGTGGACAGCTACGGCCACGGCCGGGTCTTCATCGCGGGCGACGCCGCGCACATCCACCCGCCGACCGGCGCGCAGGGCATGAACACCGGCATCCAGGACGCCTGGAACCTGGCGTGGAAGCTCGCCCTGGCCGTCGAGGGCGCCGCCCACCCCGGCCTGCTCCCCAGCTACGACGCCGAACGCCGGCCCGTCGGCGAGGAGGTCGTCGGCCGCACGGTCCGCCACGCCTCCGCCCAGGGTGTGCAGTCCGATCCCGAGGACGCCGACACCCTGATCCTGCGCGAGGCCCAGCTGCTCGTCGGCTACCGCGGCAGCCCCGTCGTCGACCCGCCCGGCCAGGGCCCCGGACCCCGCCCAGGCGACCGGGCCCCGGACTGCACGGGCCTCACCTCGCCGATCGCCGCAGTCCCGCTGCGCCTCGCCGACCTCCTGCGCGAGCGCGAACACGTCCTGCTGCTGTACGGGACCGGCCTCGACGAACTCGCCCGGACGGCACGGGAGTCCTCCGGCGGCCGGGTCGGGATGTGCGTCGTCCTGCCCGCCGGTACCCCGCCCGACACCCCGGCGGGCCCGGCCGCACTGCCGACCTACCACGACACCGCCGGCGAGTTCGCCCGGATGTACGCCGCCGAAACGCCGACCGCGTTCCTCGTCCGCCCCGACGGATACCTCGGCGCCCGCCTCTCCCCGCCGACCCCGCAGCAACTGGCCGGACACCTCGCGACCGTCTTCGCACCGGACGCCGGACCCTGACGGAACGGCGCAGCGCCCCCGGCCGGCGCCGCACCCCGATGCCCCGGCCCGGAGCCCGGATGCCCGGCCGGTACCGGGCCCCGGGCACTCCGTCCCGCACATCCGGATATCCACCGGTCCGCAGGGAGCGTGTTTTTGGATTGCCGGACGATCCTCAATACGATCCGGCGATGATCACAAGAAAACGGCTTGCGGCCCGGGCCTGCGGCCTGTTCGCCGCACTGGCCGTCGGCCTCTTCCCGGCGAGCGCCACGGCCGCCGACGAACCGACGGCGAAGGAACCTCCCAAGGTCGACCTGGTCCTGGACGTCAGCGGCTCCATGCGGGCCAACGACATCGACGGCGGGTCCCGCATGGCCGCCGCGAAGCAGGCTTTCAACGAGGTGATCGACGCCGTCCCCGCCGAAGTCCAGCTCGGCATACGGACCCTGGGCGCCGACTACGCGGGTGACGACCGCACCCTCGGCTGCAAGGACACCAAGCAGCTCTACAAGGTCGGCCCCCTCGACCGGACCGAGGCCAAGACCGCCGTCGCGACGCTCGCCCCGACCGGCTGGACGCCGATCGGGCCGGCCCTGCTCGGCGCCGCCCAGGACCTCGAAGGAGGCAACGCCACCAAGCGGATCGTCCTCATCACGGACGGCGAGGACACCTGCGCCCCGCTCGACCCGTGCGAAGTGGCCCGCGACATCGCCGCCAAGGGCATCCACCTGGTCATCGACACCCTCGGCCTGGTCCCGGACGCCAAGACCCGGGCCCAGCTGACCTGCATCGCCGAGGCCACCGGCGGTACGTACACCTCCGTTCAGCACAAGGCCGAACTCTCCGGCAGGGTCCGCCAACTCGTCGACCGGGCCGCCGACCCGGTCGTCAACCCGGTGGCGACCGAGGGCGCGAAGCAGTGCGCGGGAGCCCCGCAGCTGAAGGCCGGCCTCTACAGCGACCGTGAGACCTTCGGCGAGCACCGCTGGTACCGGGTGGACGTCCTCCCGGGCCAGGAGCTGCGCGCCTCGGTGAGCATCGGCGCCGACCGGGCCGTCAACAACGACTACGGCGTCCTGCTGCGCGCCACGACCGTCCACGGGCGGGAGATCGTACGTGGCTCGGAGGCCGGCGACGGGCGTACCGACGTCCTCTCCACCGGCCTGCGCTACCCCAAGGCCGAGGTGGACGACTCCGACTCCGACTCGGACGCGAAGCCCGCGGCGGAGACCGTCTGCCTCCAGGTCAGCAACTCCTTCTCGGCGCCCGCGTCCGTCAAGACGACCCCGGGCATGCCCGTCGAGCTGACCATCGACCTGGTGGACGGTCCGGGCGGCCTCTCCGACGCCGCGGCCTTCGGCCTCGGGCGCGGCTGGTGGACGCTGGCCGTGCTCGTGCTGGCCGGACTGCTGGCCGGCCTGGTGTGGGGCTGGATCTCGCGCTGGCGCATCTCCGTCTGGAGGACCAACTGATGCGTACCGTACGCACACTGACCGCGGGCCTGCTCGCGGCGGCCGCCGCCCTCGCGGTGGCCGGTACGGCCGCCGGCACGGCCGCCGCGGACACCCCGTCGCCGAGCGCCACCCCCGGCAAGGACGGGGCCGCGGCTGAGGCCGCCGCCCCGACCGAGGCGGGTACGAGCTTCCGCACCGCCGCCCCGTTCCGGCCCGGCCAGAAGGCCACGGCGGGCGCCTCCAGCGGCGACTACCTCTACTGGGTGCTTCCGGTGGACGCGCAGCAGCGCGTCACGGTCAAGGCCACCGTCACCCTGCCCGAGTCCGCCGCCCGGCACGGCGCCTCGACGTGGCAGCTCGACGTGTACGACGGCCTCCGCCGCCGACAGGCCTGCACCTACGGTACCCAGAGCCGGGCGGCGGCCAGGGAGGCCGCCTCCGTCGAACTGTCCTGCACCCTGCGCACGGTCCGCGCCGGTGCGGAGCCGTGGGCCAACGACCCGCTGCCGGGCAGCTACTACGTCCGTCTGACGGTCGTGGACCTGCCGGAGGAGGACCTGGGTCTGCCGGTGCGCGCGGCCGTCGAGGCCGACGTACACGAGGAGGGAGGCGCCTTCGCCGTGGACGGGGCCCTGGCCAAGCCGCTGGTCGCCGGGACGGTGACCGGCTCCTTGCGCGAGCCGGAGGACGGCTGGTCCGGCGGCTGGTGGTCGGACCGCTGGCTCTGGACCGCGGCCGGCGGGGTGCTCGGCGCCCTCGCGGGTATCTTCGGGTACTCCCTGACGCGCGGCACGGGCCGCCCCTCCCGGGTGCCGCCCGGCGCCTGACCCGGCGTCTGACCCGGCGCCCCGGCCCGGCGCCCCGGCTCCCCGGCCCGGCGCCTGGCCCGGGCATCCCGGCCCGTCGGCCGCCCACCCCGCCCGGCGGGTGGTCGCGGCGGGGCGGTTGCTGAGGCGGTCACGGCCCCGGCGCCGCTGCCCGCCCTGCCCTGCCCGCCCCGCGCCGCGTGCGCCGGGTCCGGCGGGCGGGGACTGGGCCATGCGGGGACGGGGACCTCAAGGCCTCCCGGGCCCCGTCCGAAGGAGAGGGAGGCCGCGACCGAGCACCGGCACGGACGCGGCCGTCTCCTGACGACCGCCCACCTCCCGGGAGTACCTCCATGCGACTGCTCGCACGTCTGACCGCCGCGGCCCTGATCGTGACGGCCCCCGCACTGGCCGGCGCCGCGGCCGCGGACGTCCCCGACCCCGTACGGGCACCGCTCCTCACACCCGCCGCGGCCATTCCCGGCAAGTACATCGTCAGCCTCGACGAGGGCGTGGAGGCCACCGGGTTCGCGGAACGGCTGGGGCTGGAGCCCACCTTCGTGTACGGCTCCGCCATGAACGGCTTCGCGGTGCCCCTCACCCCGCAGCAGCTCGAAGAGGTCCGTACGAGCCCGGGCGTCCGCTCGGTGGAGGCGGACGCGGAGGTCTCGGCCCCGCCGACACCGGCCGGTCCCGCGGCCCTCTCCGCCGCCGGGCTGCCCGCCCCGACCTGGGGCCTGGACCGGATCGACCAGCGGACCCTGCCGCTCGACGGCGACTTCACCACCGCGGGCGACGGCGCCGGGGTGACCGCCTACATCCTCGACACCGGGATCGACTTCGCCCACCCCGAGTTCGAGGGCCGGGCCGAGCCCGGCTTCGACGCCGTCGAGGACGGCGGTGACGGCCAGGACTGCGAGGGCCACGGCACGCACGTCGCGGGCACCGTCGGCGGCCGGACGTACGGGGTCGCACGCGCCGTGCGCCTGGTGAGCGTCCGCGTACTGGACTGCGACGGCCGCGGCGAGTACTCGGCGGTCGTCGCCGGACTGGACTGGGTGGCGCAGCACGCCAGGCAGCCGGCCGTCCTGAACGTCTCCCTGGGCGGGAGCCGCTCCGAGGCCGTGAACAGGGCCGCGACCGCCGTCGCCGAGGCCGGCACCCTGCCGGTCGTCGCGGCGGGCAACTCCTCGGCCGACGCCTGCACGGTCTCCCCGGCCTCGGCGGACCAGGTGATGACGGTGGCCGCGAGCAACGTGCGCGACGAGCAGTCCGGGTTCTCCAACCGGGGCGAGTGCGTCGAGATCTCCGCCCCCGGCGAGCAGATCGACTCGGCGTTGCTCGGCGGTGACACCGTCACCCTGGACGGTACGTCGATGGCCGCTCCGCACGTCACCGGAACGGCCGCCCTCTACAAGGCGGCCCACCCGGCGGCCACCCCTGAGGAGGTCGCCGACCGGCTCGTGGAGACGTCCACCGAGGACCTCCTGACCGGTGCCGGTGCCGGCACCCCCAACCGGCTGCTGTTCACGGACGGCCTCTGAGTCCGCTGAGGACCCGCTGCCGTCCGTACCCGCCCGCCGCCCGGTTCAGGAACCGGGCGGCGGGCACAGCACAGCACGGGCACGGCACGGGACGGCTCAGCCGAGGCGCGTGAGCCTCGTACCGAACGAGGGCTCGGCCAGGGCTCCCTTGACGGCCACCGGTACGCTCCTGGCTCCCTCGCCCTCACCCGCCGTCAGCACACCGACCTCCGCGCCGTCCTTCGCGGTGTGCGGCAGCGGCGACGCACCCGGCTTCAGGGACAGCTTGAACTGCTGGCCGGGCACGCTGATGACGTTCAGGTCCTTGACGGCCACGAGCGGGGTGCGCCCGCCCAGCCCGTCGTCCACGTACCCGACGATGTCGCCCTTGCGGACGAGCGGGGTGGACGCGAGGGCCGTCCGCACCGATTCGATGATCTTCTTGCTGTTCGCCTTCACCAGCTCCAGGCTTTTGAGGGCGTTCTCGTCCGGGGCGGGCGCGCGCTGCTCCATCAGCGAGCCGATGATCAACTGGTCCTTGTTGTCGATCGTCTTGTAGGCAGCCCACACGAAGGTTCCGCCGGCGGGTGTGCTGGAGCCGGTCTTGATACCGCGGATGCTCAGGTTCGAATCCGTCAGCAGGTGGTTGTTGTTGACGAGCTTCTCACCCAGCCCCTTGACGGGTGCCTCGGGCAGGGCGACGATCGCGCGGAACGCATCGTCCTTCATCACCGCCTCGGCGAGCCTCAGCTGGTCGGAAGCGGTGCTGACGGTGCCCGCGTCCAGACCGCTCGGGTCGGTGTACGTGGTGTCCTTCATCCCGAGTTCCCGGGCGGCGGCGTTCATCTTCTCGACGAACGCGGCTTCGGAGTCGGTGCCTGTGTCCCAGCGCGCCAGCAGACGGGCGACGTTGTTGCCCGAGGGGATCATGAGCATCTTCAGCATGTCGTGCTGGCTGAACTTCGAGCCGGCTGTGAGGCCCGTGATCCGGGACTCGTGCTCCGAAGTCCCGTCCGCCACGGTCTTCGCATCGACCGTGATGCTCGGACCGGGCTCGGCCTTGCGCAGCGGGTGGTTCTTGAGGATCACGTAGGCCGTCATGATCTTGGCGACGCTGGCCGTCGGAACGGGCTTCTGCTCCCCGAAGGTCGCGACGTCGCCGGAGCCGACGACGCGAACGGCGCCCTGACCCTTGGCGGGCCACGGTATGGCGACCTGCCCGTCGACGGTGTGCTCGGTCTCGGCGGAGACCAGCCGGGGGTCGGGCAGGGGCCGCAGCATCTGGCCGCCGATGCAGGCACCGACGAGCAGCAGCAGGATCGGCGTCCACACCTTGACGCGCCGCAGCACGGTCCGGCGCGGGGTCTCCACCGGGGCAGGGGTGTTGGTGAGCTCGGCCAGCAGATCCAGCGGGGGCAGGGGCTGCGGTACGGGGGCCTGCGGCCGCGCCTGGGGCTGGGGGCGGGCCGTGGCGGGCGGCGCGGCGTCGGGGTCCTTGAGCGCGACGAACCGGCTCGTCCGCTCCGGATCCGGATCCGGATCCGAGTTCTCGTTCCGGGCCGCGGCCCAGGACGGCACCTTCCGAGCGGCGTCCTCCGGCGGGGACGTGGGCTTCGGCTCGGCGGTCTTCTTGGAAACGGGCGTTGCGGTACCGGAGACCCGCCCCGAGCCGCCCTCAGCCTCGGGCTTGGGCTTCGGCGTGGCGGTCGTCTCGGGCTTGGGCACACGCAGGACCTGGGTCCGCGAGTTCCCGGCCTCGGGCCCGGCTTCGGCCCCGGGCTTCGGCGTGGCGGTCGCCTTGGGCTCGGGCACGCGCAGGACCTGAGTCCGCGAATCCTTCGCCTCGTCCTCGTCCTCGGCCTTGTTCTTGGCCTGGGCCTCCGGCTCGGCGGGGGCCTTGGCGCCGGGCGTTGCGGCGCCGGGCACACGCAGGATCTGGGTGCGCGAATCCGTCGCTTCGGCCTCCGCCCTGGGCTCGGGCTCCTGCTTGGCGGCGGCGCCGGCCTCAGGGGCGGGCTCGGCGGTCTTCTTGGGTTCCGGAGCTGCGGTGCCGGGCACGCGCAGGACCTGGGTCCGCGAGTTCTCGGCCTCGGGCTCGGCTTCGGCCCCGGGCTTCGGCGTGGCGGTCGCCTTGGGCTCGGGCACGCGCAGCACCTGGGTGCGCGAGTCCTTCGCGTCGGCCTCGGGTTCGGGCTCCGGCTCCGACGTGGCGGATTCCTTGGGTTCGGGCGCCCTGGCCCCGGGCGTTGTGGTGCCCGGTGCGCGCAGGACCCTGCTGCGCGGATCCTCCGCGTCGGTCTCGTGCTCGGCCTTGGGGTCGCTGTCCGGCGTGTCGGTGTCGGTGTCGGGGGCGGTGGGAGGCTCCGACTCGGTCTGCGCTGCCCGTGCTTCGGATTCGGGCGCGGCGTCCGCCCCCTCGACCTCACCCTCCGGCCGGCTTCCCGCCTCGGCCCCCGGCTCGGCCTCTTCCTCGGTCTCGGCGGCGGGTCGCGCGTCCTCCTGCTTCTTCGTCTCGGTCGGCCCCGGCTCCGAAGAGCCCGGAGAGCCCGTCGAGTCCTCCGCCTCTGTGCCGGTCTCCGTGTCTGCCGCCGCGGGCGACGCCGCCTTCTCGGGTTCCTCCCCCGTGACGGTGGTTCCCTCGCTCTTCGGGTCGTCCGAGGAACCGCCCGTCACCGTTACCGCCTTCATCCAAGCCCCGCCTTGCCGCTCACACTGTGCAGATACCGTGCGGCGAGGCCCTGAGAGGGCCCCGCCACACTGCTAGATGCGTGTCGCGCACCACACGTTCCCCCGGACCGATCTTGTGACCGTTCGGTCATATTCGGTGAGTACGGCTACTCATGACCGCCCCGGCCGCCCCGCCGACGATGGACCGCAACACCACCGCCCGCACCACCGAACGGGGCCGTCCATGCTCAGCCGAATCGCCGCCGCCCTGGTCCCCGCCTTCGGGCGGCTGACCGTCACCGCCGACCCCGGCGCCCGGCCCGCCACCGGTTCCATCCTCGTGGCCAACCACACCTCCCTCGCCGACCCCGCCGTCGTGGTCGCGGCCCTGCGCCGGCACGGGATCGAGCCGGTCATCCTGGCCACCGCCGGACTGTGGCGTGTACCGCTGCTCGGGCCGGCCCTGCGGCGCGAGGGGCACATCGCCGTGCACCGCGGGACCGCCCGCGCCGCGGACTCCCTGGACGCCGCCGCCGTCGCCCTCGCCTCGGGCCGCAGCGTGCTGCTGTACGGCGAGGGCGGGCTGCCGACGCGCCGCGACGCGGGGGAGGCCGCTCCGGGCCCCTTCCGCAGCGGCCTGGCCCGGCTCGCCGCCGCGACCGGAGCCCCCGTCGTGCCGGTGGGCCAGGCCGGCTCCCGCCGCCTGTGCTCGGGCAGCGGCGCCAAGCAGCTCGCCGGGGTCTTCACGGCGCCGTTGCGGCGCCCCTGCCTCCACGTGCACATCGGTTCGCCGCTGCACCTCCCCGACCGGGTGCCGGAGGCGACCGACCGCGCCCGTGAGGCCGTCACCGCGGCCTGGCGCACCGCCGCGTCCGCCGTCGGGGAGGGCGCCTGCGCGGCGGCGGCATGACGGCTCGCCCGGTGACGGCGTACTCCCCTCAGAGGAGCGGCTTCTCGAAGCTGAAGGCGGTCACGGCCATCCGCTCACGGAAGTAGAAGCGGTGCGCGTCGGTCCGCTGGGTGCCGGAGTCCAGGGTGAGGGCGGTGCACCGGGCGGCCCGGGCGTGCTGCTCCAGGTGCGCGAGCAGCGCGTGGCCCACCCCGGTGGAACGGGACGCGGCCGAGGTGACCAGATCGTCGACGTAGAGCTTGCGGACCATGGAGGTGGTGGCGACGACGCGCCAGCCCGCCGCGCCCACGCACACCCCGTCCGTGTCGTAGGCCGCCGTGAAGCGCAGCCCCTGGCCCTGCCCCTCCGCGAGGACCGAGAGGAAGAGCTCCTCGGTGAGGTGGGGACGCAGTTCGAGCAGCACGGGAAGCAGGTCGGCGGTGAGCCGGGCGTCGCCGGACTCCAGGTCGATGATCTTCATGCGGGCAGCGTAACCCGGCACACCGGGCGCACCGGGGCGGGCGACGCGGCAGCACGGCGGCGACGACCCGGCACCGCGGCGGAGCGGCGATCTCGCGCGGTTCCGGCCGACGTGTCGAAATGGGAGGGACGGCTCCGACGTCCCGTGCGAGAGGCTCCCGATCCAGGAGCCCGCGACCAGAAGGAGTGGCACTCCATGAAGTACATGCTGATGGTTCTCGGGAGTCAGGCGGACTACGACGCCATGGGCGGCCGGGCGAGCAGCGGCAACCCCGCGTGGTCGGAGGCGGAGCTGAAGGCGATGTTCGACTACATGGGCGCCCTGAACGACGACCTCGCCGAGTCGGGCGAATGGGTGGACGGACAGGGACTCACCGAACCCCGCCAGGCCCGGCTGGTCACCTCGGGTCCCGACGGCGCACCCGTGATCTCCGACGGGCCGTACGGCGAGGCCAAGGAGGTGCTGGCCGGCTACTGGATCGTCGACGTCCCCGATTTCGCCAGGGCCGCCGAGATCGCCGCCCGGGCCCACGCCTGCCCGGTACCCGAAGGGGCACCCAACTACCCGGTCGTCGTCCAGCCCGTCGACTCCGCCTCGGGCGCCGAAATGTGATGACGCGTTCCACCGCGCCCGGCTCTCCCGGCCCTCCCATCTCCGAGCCCGCTGATGAGGACCTGCTGCGCCGACTGGTGCCGCAGGTCCTCGGCGCGCTCGTCCGGCGGTACGGACACTTCGACGCCGCGGAGGACGCGGTCCAGGAGGCCCTGCTCGCCGCGGCCCGGCAGTGGCCGGAGGAGGGCCGCCCCCGCAATCCGCGCGGCTGGCTGATCCGCGTGGCCTCCCGCAGGCTCACCGACCAGCTGCGCAGCGAGGACGCGCGCAGGCGCCGCGAGGAGACGGCCGCGGCGCTGACCCCGCGCGACGAGTTCGTGGCGCCGCCGCCGGGGGAGGGCCGCGCCCCCGCCGAGGACGACACCCTCGCCCTGCTCTTCCTCTGCTGCAGCGCCGACCTGCCCGCCGCCGGCCGGATCGCCCTCACCCTGCGGGCCGTGGGCGGCCTCACCACGGCGGAGATCGCCCGCGCCCTCCTCGTCCCCGAGGCCACCATGGCGCAGCGCATCAGCCGCGCGAAACGGCGCATCAAGACCTCCCCGTCGCCCTTCCGCACCGCCGAACAGGAACAGGAACAGAAAGGGAAGCGGGAACGGGAAGGCGCGGCGCGGCTGGCGGACGTGCTCCACGTGCTCTACCTCATCTTCAACGAGGGGTACACGGCCAGCTCCGGCCGGGAACTGCAACGGGCCGACCTCGCCACCGAGGCGATCCGCCTCACCCGCGCCGTCCACGCCCTGCTGCCGGACGACGGCGAGGTGGCCGGCCTGCTCGCCCTGATGCTGCTCACCGACGCCCGGCGCGCCGCCCGTACCGGGCCGGACGGCAGCCTGATCCCGCTCGCGGAGCAGGACCGTACCCTCTGGGACCGCGCCGCCGTCACCGAAGGGGTCGCCCTGGTCAGCGACGCCCTCACCCGCACCTCGCTCGGCCCGTACCAGCTGCGTGCCGCGATCGCCGCCGTCCACGACGAGGCGGCGAGTGACGAGGACACCGACTGGGCGGAGATCCTCGCTCTCTACGAGGTGCTCGTCCGCCTGGTGCCCGGCCCGGTGGAACGCCTCGGCCACGCGGTCGCCGTGGCCATGGTGCACGGACCGCGCCGGGCCCTGGAGCTGCTCGCCGCGCTGGACGACGACGACCACCTCGCCGGTCACCACCGCCTCGAAGCCGTACGGGCCCACCTGCTGGAGCGGGCGGGCGACCGGGCGGCGGCCCGCGCCGCCTACACGAAGGCCGCCGGCCTCACCCTCAGCGCCCCCGAACGCCGCTACCTCCGGTCCCGGGCCGCCCGGATCCCCGAATGAGTCCGCCATGGCGGGCACCGGCGTCCGTATGCCGGACACCGTCCACCGTTGTCGGACCCCGGCCCTACTCTTGATCACGTGAGCCCGACCCCTGACGACTTCGCCCCCGAACGCTCCCTCGCCGAGATCAACGCCGACATCCGCTGTCTCTTCGCGCGCGCCGAAGGCCGCCTCACCGACTCAGAGCGCGTCCGCCACGCCGCACTGCTCCAGGAATGGGCCACGGCCGTACGGGCCTCGGTGGTCCCGGCCGCCTAGGCGGCCCCCGCGCATACCCCCGGGCGTCGCCCGTTCGGGTGTCCTGCGATCATCGCGGCGTGACGAGAACACCTGATCCGCGGCCCGACGAAGCCACCCTCGAGGACCTGAGGTCCGCGTTCCCGGCCGAGCGGCGCGAACCGGCCCTCGGATACCCGGCCGTCGAGGCGTGGGAGACGGAGAACGGGGTGACGCTGCCGGAGCCCTACCGGTCGTTCGTCGCCGAGATCAGCAACGGGTCCGGCCCGGGTCCGCTCGACGGGGGGCTGCAACCCCTGGGGCACGTGCCCGCGTGCTGGGCGGCCGGTGCGTCGCCGCGGCGACCGGACGTGGTGTTCCCGCTGGAGGCGGAGTGGATCTGGGAGGACGACGAGTCCGTCGAGGAAGATGAGGACGCCCGGATCGAGGCGGTGTTCTCCGACGGGTCGGTGGTGCTCTCGGCACAGGACACCCGGTCGTTCTGGCTCCTGGTGACCACGGGACCGCAGCGCGGCCGGGTGTGGCTGGTCGCGGACGTGGGCGCCAGCCCCGCTCCCGACGGCGAGCCCGCGGGATTCGCGGAGTGGGTACGGGCCAGGCAGGCCGGCTGACGGTCCGTCGGCGCGGCGGGCACGGCCGCCCGCTCAGCCGGCGCCGGGCGCCGGCCGGGCGAGGAGCCGCCGGAGCCACCGGGTGCGGGCCTCACGGGCGTCCCGGCTGAGGGCCGCGTCCGGTGCGAAGGTGCCCAAACCGTGGAACGCCCCGGGCCACACATGCAGTTCGGCCCGGCCGCCCGCCTGCCGGATCGCGTCGGCGTAGGCCACGTCCTCGTCCTCGTCCCTGAACGTCTCCGCCGGCCCGACGCCGATACAGGCCGGGGGCAGCCCCGACAGATCGGCGGCCCGCGCGGGCGCCGCACACCGCCCCCCACCCCCGGAACCGGCCCGGTTTCCCACGAGATCCATCTCCCCGGTCAACCACCCGCCGCGCGGGCTCGCAGCCGGCGTTTGTCCGGTTTTCCGCGGGGGGTGAGGGGGATGGCTCGTACCCAGAAGACGGTCGTGGGCCGGTGGGCGCGGGCCAGGGAGCGTTCCACCAGGGCGCAGGCCTCGTCGGCCGCCGCGGGACCCGGGGCGCAGCCCGCCGTCGGGACCAGGAAGGCGCACACCTCCTCGCCGGTGGTGTCGCTGTGCCGGCCCACCACCGCCGCCTGTGCCACGGCGGGATGCCGGGCCAGTGCCGCCTCGACCGGCACGCAGTACACGTTGTCCCCGTCGACCATCACCACGTCCACGGCCCGGTCGTCGAGGTACAGGTAGCCGTCCGCGTCGAAGTGCCCGAGGTCCCCGGTGCGCAGCCAGCCGTCCCGCAGCACCTCGGCCGTCGTCCCGGGCCGGCCCCAGTAGCCGGACATCATCGCCGCCGACCGGGTCCACACCTCGCCCGTGCGTCCGGCCGGTACCGCCCCGCCCCGCTTGTCGCGGACCTCGGCCTCCACGCCCTCGACGGGCCGTCCGACCGACCCCAGCAGCTCCGGCCGCCCGCCCACCGCCTCATCGTGGTCGGCCGGGGTCAGCCGGCAGATCACCCCCGCCTCGTTCGTGCCGTAGCCCTGCCGCCACCGCCCGCCCCAGCGCGTCACCGCCTCCCGTAGCCGCTCCGGGTGGACCGGGGAGTCCCCGTACGAGACCACCTCCAGCCCCGGCACCCCATGGGCGGTCACCGGATCGTCCAGCAGCCGGTACACCATCGACGTCGTCAGGTACGTGGACACCGCCCCCAGCCGCCGGCAGGCCGCCGCGAACTCCCGTGTCCCGAAGGGATCGAGGATCTCCACCCGGCCGCCGGCCCGGAACTGCTCAAGGCAGCGGCCCCCGGACCGCTGCGCGAGCGAGGTCACCGACAGGTAGTCGGTCTTCGCCCAGCCCGCGGGCCGTGCCGAGTTCCGCGCGGCCATCGCACCGAAGGTCGAGGCCACCCCCTTGGGCCGCCCCGTCGTCCCGCCGGTGTACGTCACCCGCGCCACGTCCTCGTCCCGCGCCCCCACCGGCACCGGCACCGCCGCGCTCCGCCCAGCCCGCCGGACCGCCTCGTCCAGGTCCAGCCGGGGCGCGCCCGTAGCGGGCACCGGCACGTCGTGCAGCACCAGGTCCGGCCGGCAGTCCCGCAGGACGAAGTCCAGCCCGTACAGCGCTGGCCCGGCGACGACCTGCGTCAGCCGCGCACCCAGCAGATGCGCGGCGATCCGTACCAGCAGCACCTCCGGCCGGTTCGTGCCCGCCACACAGGCGAGCCCCGAGCCGCGCCCGATCCCCGACTCGGCCAGCACCGCGGCGAGCCGCCGGGCCGCGTCGAGCACGTCCCGGAACGACAGCACGACCGGGCCGGATCCGAGCGCGGGCCGTTCGGCGTTCCTCTCGAACGCCTCGACCAGCTCCGTGACATACCGCGCGGCCACCATGTGCGATCCGCCTCTCCCCGTACCGACGGTGATCGTACGGTCACTCCTGCGCCGCGGGCCCCCACCACACCGGCGCCCCACTGCACGGAGGGCCGGCCCAGCGGCATCATGGGCGGCATGACGACCGAATCCCGTGCTCGTTCATTCAGTTCCGCGGCGGCGCGCTACGCCGCGAACCGCCCCTCGTATCCGCCCGAGCTCTTCGACGCGCTGGCGGAACTGGCCGGCTTTCCCCTGGCCGGCGCCCGCGTCGCCGACGTGGGCGCGGGTACGGGAATCGCCACGTCCTTGCTGGAGGCGCGCGGCGCCCGCGTGGTGGGGGTGGAACCGGGCGAGGGCATGGCCGCCGAGTTCCGGCGCCGCAACCCCCGCACCCCGCTGGTCCGCGCGGACGGCAACAGGCTGCCGCTGTCCTCCGGATGCCTGGACCTGCTGACGTACGCGCAGTCCTGGCACTGGACCGATCCGGACCGCGCCGTTCCCGAGGCGCTGCGGGTGCTGCGGCCGGGCGGCGCGCTCGCCATCTGGCACAACGACCCCGATGTCACGGTCGGATGGATCGCGGAGCAGCAGGCGCGCATCGAGGCCCGGTTCGGGCCCGGCTGGTACATCAACGAACGGGCCCGCCCACAGGACGGGCTGCGGTTCACCGATCGTCACCTGTCGTGGTCGCGCCGCGTCCCCGTCGACACGCACCTGGCCAAACTGTCCACCCATTCCCTCTTCCTCGTCGGCGAACCCGGGACGGACGGCTTCCTGGCCGACGAACGGGCCCTGCTGATACGGCGCTTCCCCGACGGCTGGGTGGAAGAGCACTACGTGGTCGAGCTGAACGTGGCGGTCCGGAGAGCGTGACGAGGCCGGGGAGATGAGGGCGGGGACGGGATGCCGCCGTTCGGGTGAAGGACCGGAACCCGCCGTCGCCCCGTCCGTTGATCAAGGCGCTTACCCCCATGCACTCGTGCGGACATAAGGACCCCCTGATGCTCAAGAAGATTATGGCCACCGCCGCCGCCACCGCATCCATCGTCGGCGCGGGCGCCGCCGTGGCGGCCCCGGCCATGGCCATCGGCAACGACAACGGTGTCAACACTGTCAACGGCAACGGTGCCCAGCAGATCTACGGCAACCAGAAGACCCACGGCGACCAGAGCCCGCAGCTCGGCCTGGTCCAGGGCACGCTGAACAAGCCCTGCATCGGTCTGCCGGTGAAGGTCAACGCCCAGTCCGTGCTGGCGCTCATCGCCAACGTCGGCGTCCAGGACATCAACGTCCTGTCCAACCCGCAGAACCAGCAGTGCACCGAGAACTCCACCCAGGCCAAGGGTGACGAGCCGCTCTCGCACATCCTGGACAACATCCCGGTCCTGTCGGGCAACGTCTCGGCCGGCAGCTGACGAGTTCCCTCGTACGAGCCGGGGCCTCCGACGCCTGCGCGAGTGCCCACGGGGCCCCGGCTTGTTCCACCCGGATCCGCCGATCCGGCCTTCGAACGGCGCGCGGCGGCCGCACGGCCGCCGACGTGGGCACCGATCTCCCCACCACAGAGCCTCCGCCCGACCGGGCCGGAGGCTCTGTCGCGATCCGGAAGCGGGCGAGTCCCGGCGGCAGGGGCTACCGAGGGTTCCGGGCTCCTGGATCGTCTACGTGCTCTGGCCGCTGACCGCCGTGGCCCTCGCGGTGATCGTGGTGTGGCGCCGCGACGTGTGAACCAGCCGGGGGACGCACCATCCGGTAGCTTCGGTTCCATGACCACTGAGCCGCAGAGCTTCGAGATCCTGGTGGTGCCCGAGCACATCGAGAACCTCCGTGGGGCCTCCCCGGCGGACCGCGCCCTGAGGTCGGCCGTGGTCGAGGCGACCGGCGAGCAGGGGGCCTCCGGATATCCCCGGTACAGGGGGCAGGGCGTGGAGGCCGACATCGACCCCGCCACGCGCACCATCGAGGCCCTGCTCATCGACGGCGCGGAGCTGGACTACGGGCTGATCGCCATGGTCGCCCCCAAGGACCGGGGCCGGGGCGGCGGCCGCCGTACGCAGGGGACGTAGGGGGCCGCGGCCGGGTGAAGCCGGGCGGGTCGTCCCCGCCCCAGCGGCAGGCGTCCGGCCCGGACCGCCGGCGCGGGGTCCGGGCCGGACTCGGGTGGTGCGGGCGGGCCTCGCTCACCTGGAGGGTGACGTCGTCCACGACAGCTCTACCGGGCGGCGGCCCGCGCCTACCTGGCCAACGTCGACAAGGACCGCTCCGCCGGGAGTGGTGGGACGCGCACGCGGAAGTGCACCCGGTCATCGAGTGACCGGGCGCGCAGGCCGCACCAGGGGAGGCGGGGAGGCGGGTGGCGTCAGCTCCGCCGGTGGGCGGTCAGCAGCAGGTACTCCCACTCCATCACGCCGTCGGTGGTGTGTTCGGCGGCGAGCGCGTCGAGCGCCGCGTCCAGGGCCGCGACCTTCTCCGGATCGTCGCCCACCGCGCGGTACACCGCGATGGTCGGCCCGTAGCAGGCCTTGAAGAACTCCCGGAAGTCCGGCGGGTTCTTGAAGAGGGTCACGGGGACCGTCCGGCGGCGGGCGACGACATCGGTGACCGCGTCACCGAGCAGCTCGTGGACGTACTCCTCGTTCCCCCACAGCGGCGGCGGCTGCACACCGGGCGGGGGCGGCGGGGCGTACGGCTTCATCGTCGCGAACAGCCGCCCGACGAAGCCCTCGGGGGTCCAGCTGATCAGCCCGACCGTCCCGCCGGCCCGGCACACGCGCAGCATCTCGTCGGCGGCGGCGCGGTGGTGCGGGGCGAACATGATGCCGATGCAGGACATGACGACGTCGAACTCGCCGTCCGCGAACGGCAGCGCCTCGGCGTCCGCCTCCCGCCACTCCAGCTTCGCGCCCTGTACGGCGGCCAGGTGCCGTCCGACCTCCAGCAGCTCGGGGGTCAGGTCGGACGCCACGACGTCCGCCCCGGCCAGCGCGGCCGGGATGGCGGCATTGCCGGAGCCCGCCGCGATGTCGAGGACCCGGTCACCGATCTGGATCCCGCACTCCTTCACCAGCAGCGGCCCCAGCGGGGCGACGACGTGGGAGGCCACGGACGGGTAGTCGCCCATGGCCCACATCGCACGGTGCTTGGCCTTCAGACCGCGGTCGGCCTGCTGCGCCTCGTTCGCATCGGTCATGACAGACGTCCTCCAGCGCCTCGAAGCGGTCCTTCCCCGAGACTAGGGACACTTCGGCGGACCGGCCCGTCGGCGGGGCCACCCGGGTGCCGGTGCCCGGCCGGCCGGGTCAGTCGCGGGCCGTGCGGCCGCCGAAGTCGCGCGCGAAGCCTTCCCGGAATCCGGGTCGTTCCAGCGCGTCCTCGAAGGCCCGTGTGGCGCGGGCGAGCGCGGTCGCGTTCTCCTGGGCGGTGGTGAGTTCGGCGAGGTACGCGCGCAGGCTCAGTCCGCGGTCGGCGGCGAGCACGGCGAGCCGGTCGCGCACATCGGTGTCGACCTCGACGGTGGTGGTGTCGGCCATCCTCCGAGTATGCGCGTCCGGCGCCCGGCCGGGGGCCCGTTCGCCCGGCCGGTACCCCCGCCGTCCGGCCGGCCGTCCCGCTATCCCGCCCAGCGTCCGGTGAGGAAGGTGATGGCCACCGTGGTGCACAGCGGCCCGGCCACGTACAGGTAGGCGCTGCGCACCCGGGGCCGGCGCAGGCTCCAGCCGGCCAGGGCGATCCACAGCGGCCACCACAGCAGGGTGGAGCGGGGTACGGAGGTGTACCAGTAGGAGGTGCCCAGCGCCCACAGGGTGAGGGCGATGTAGAGCGCCTCGGGCCAGCGGCGGCCCCGTACCAGCACGGCCAGCAGGACCACGCCGGTCACCATCGCCAGGAGCTCCGCCTGCCACATCAGGGCGTAGCCCGTGGGCTGGGTGTGCCCGAAGGCAGCCGTCCAGGTGTGGGACCAGGCCTCCCACGGCAGGTGGAACTCCCGGTACCAGCCGCGCTCCTGGGAGTGCTTCCAGGCCATCCAGTCCCCGGTCCACGCATGCAGGTACCAGCTGTGGAGCAGCGGCGGGAGGGCCGGCAGGAACAGCCAGGGGGCGCTGCGCCAGACGGTACGGGTCCGGGCGGTCAGCAGGAAGTGGAGGGCGAGCGCGGCCGCGAGGAAGAGTCCCGTGACCCGCATCGAGCAGGCCAGGCAGGTCAGGACGGAGGCGGAAGCCCAGTTCCCGCGCTGCGCCGCCAGCCAGGCGGGCAGGGCCAGCGCGAGGAAGAGCGACTCGGTGTAGCCGGCGGCGAGGAACACGGCGCAGGGCGAGACCAGCAGGAAGGTCACCGCGCGCCGGCCGGCTTCGTCGTTGCCCAGCAGGTCGCGGGCGATGCGGGCGAGGGCCAGGACGGCGACGCCTCCCGCGACGAAGGAGATCAGTGCTCCGGAGGCGGCCCAGGAGGGGACGACGGTGTGCACGGCGCGCAGGACCAGCGGGAAGCCGGGCAGGAAGGCCTCGCGGTTGTCCCAGCCGACGGTCCAGGGGCCGGTGGCGTCGGGGAAGTAGCCGTCCCTGGCTATGCGGACGTAGAACGTCCAGTCCCAGCGCTGCCAGGGCGTGAGCAGCGACGCGGGCCGGTGGCTGTCGCCGTCGGCGGGGAACAGCCAGCCGACGGCGCCCGCGGTCGCCCAGATGCCGGCGCGGGTCAGCAGGTAGAGCCACAGCACCTCGCGGTCGGCCGGCCCGAGCATGCGCAGGGCCGGGAGCGAGCGGCGGGGGCGAGGGGCGGCGGGACGGCCGGCGGGCGCGGGCCGCGAGCGGGGGACCTCGGCCGGTCGGTGCGGGGCCGAAACGGACATAAGCGGATCTCCTGGCCGTCTGAGGGTGTGCGGAACCGCCGGCCGGGGTTCCCGGGCCGGTGTCCGCAGGCGGCGGTGTGGGGTGGGGTGAAGCCGGGGCGAGTGCCGTGGCCGCTACCGCGGCAGTTGCGTGCTGGTGCTGGTGCTGGTGCCGGAGGGAGGCGGCGAGCCGGGGTACGTTCTGCGGGGCGGGGTGGCGCTCATCGTCGCGGTGGCGGTGCCCGTGCCCGCGGTCGCGCTGGGCGGAGTCAGCCAGGCCCTGGTGCCCTGAGGCGAGGGAAGCACGGACGTCGGCAGGGAGGTCGGCAGATCGGAGGGCGGTACGGGAGAGGGGGTCGTCGCCGGGAGCATCGGTCGGCCGCTGTCGTGTGGCAGGAACGCGGCCAGTGCGGCGCCGGATCCGCCGAGCAGCAGACAGCAGGCGGCCGCGATGCCCATGATCCGGCGCCGCCGGACCCGTTCGCCGTGCTGCTCGATGACGGAGACGGGCGGGAGCGTGGTCGCGGACTGCCCGGCGGAAGCCGCGGCGCGGAAGGCCGACCGCAGCGGGTCGTGGGACTCAGGCATCGGGGGCCTCCTCGGTGCTCGGATCCTGCAGGTGATGTGAGAGCGCGGCCCGGCCGCGGGTGAGGTGGGTCTTGACCGTGCTGGCGGACAGTGAGGTCTCGGCGGCGATCTGCTCGACCGTCAGGTCGCACAGGTAGTGCAGCGCCATCGTGCGGCGCTGCTTCAGGGGCAGCCGGCGCAGCGCCTCGACGAGGGCCACCGCCTCGGGCCCCGGCCCCTCCACGTGCTGCACGGGAGTACTGCGCCGCCAGGCGTCGGCGGAGCGCCTGCGCACCCGCCAGCGGCTGACCGCGAGCCGCCACGCGACGGTGCGGATCCACGCCTCCGGCCGCCCGTCCCGGTCCAGCTGGCGCCGCCGCCCCCAC
The DNA here is from genome assembly GCF_001005295.1 of Streptomyces yangpuensis. Lineage (GTDB taxonomy): Bacteria > Actinomycetota > Actinomycetes > Streptomycetales > Streptomycetaceae > Streptomyces > Streptomyces yangpuensis. The sequence goes on from NZ_LBMK01000008.1 coordinate 118,944, forward strand.
CCCCGGACGAAGGCCTCCTGCACCACGTCCTGTGCCTCGTGATGATCACCGAGCATCACGTACAGCTGTCCTGTGAGCCTTCCCGCCGCTTGTGCGTAGAACGCTTCGAACTCCTCGACGGTCAAAAATCGCTCCCGAATCCATGTATCCCTCTCACCGGGCATACGCCCGGCGCACCGCATCCGGTCGACATCGGACGACATGAACTTCTGTGACTGCCGTCACATGGCGGGCGGCCCGCTCATCGTCGCGCCGGCCGCGGCGGGGACGGTGGCGCCACGAGCCCAGAGGGGGGCCGGACAAGGCCGGACAGGGCCCCGGGGCCGGGCCCGGACGGGGCAAGGGCAGGGTCCGGAACGGCGGAAGGGCCCGGATCCACAAGGATCCGGGCCCTTCCGAGCAGTAGCGGGGACAGGATTTGAACCTGCGACCTCTGGGTTATGAGCCCAGCGAGCTACCGAGCTGCTCCACCCCGCGTCGGTGGACCTCACCCTACGGCATCCGGGGGACCGTCCTCGATGCATTTTCGGGCCGCACTTGCCCGGCAAGTCGGTACAAGGGCGAATTCCCGCCGCGCAAGCGAGATCATTCCCCCTGGTGACAGTGCGTACGTGCGTGTACCTTCTCCGGTAGCTGTCGTGGTTCGAAGTGCCTTGCCCGCGCCTTCCGGCGTGGGCAGTTTTGCTGTGTTGTGCCGTAGGACCAGGGCGATCACCTCCGTCCTCCACGCCGTGTGGAGGACTTACGTCAACGGGAAGGCATGAACATGGCTACGGGAACCGTGAAGTGGTTCAACTCGGAAAAGGGCTTCGGCTTCATCGCCCAGGACGGCGGCGGCCCGGACGTCTTCGCCCACTACTCGGCGATCAACGCCACGGGCTACCGTGAGCTCCAGGAGGGTCAGGCCGTGACCTTCGACATCACGCAGGGCCAGAAGGGCCCGCAGGCGGAGAACATCACCCCCGCCTGATCCCCGGCCGGCCCGGGCACTGGCCCGGGCTCCGGAGAACCGTTTCCTCCCCCAGGTGAACCGGGGGAGTGCACGATCAGGGCCGTGCGGCATCGCCGCACGGCCCTGATCCGTCCCCGGCCCGGCTGCTCCGGCCGCCGGTTTCCCCCGGCCGGGATCCGCGCCCTGCCGGACACCGACGCGGACCACGGCGCCACCCGGCAGTGGCGCGCCCTCGCCGAGAGCAAGCTCCCCGAGCTGGACCGCTTCATCCGGCAGACGCAGATGCTGCGCGACGCCGTCGCCGGCTGCCTCGCCTGCGGATGCATGAACTTCGACACGTGCGGGCTGCCCGCCGAGGGCGGACCGGGCTCCTGACCGGCCGCGGGCCCTACCGCCACCGGGGATGAGGCATGATCGGGGGATGTCTGATCGCATCATTGCCGCCTGTGACGGAGCGGCGAAGGGTAACCCCGGACCCGCCGGCTGGGGATGGGTCATCGCCGACGCCGAGGGACGCCCCGAGCGCTGGGAGGCCGGTCCGCTGGGGCGGGCCACCAACAACATCGGGGAGCTCACCGCGCTCCAGCGGCTGCTGGAGGCGCTGACGCCGGGGACGTCCGTCGAGGTGCGGATGGACTCGCAGTACGCGATGAAGGCCGTCACCCAGTGGCTGCCCAACTGGAAGCGCAACGGCTGGAAGACCTCCTCCGGCCAGCCCGTCGCGAACCGTGAACTCGTCGAGGAGATCGACCGGCTGCTGGCCGAGCGCGATGTGACGTTCCGCTACGTTCCCGCGCACCGCGAGGACGGCGACCACCTCAACGCGATCGCCGACCAGGCCGCCAGCGACGCCGCGCTCCGGCAGGAGGCCGCGGGCACGGCCCTGGGGAACGCGGACATGCCCGTACCGGCTCCCGCCGCGCCCGCGCGCCAGAAGTCCGGTACGGCGAAGAAGCGGGCGTCCGCCGGTTCCGCGACAGGTCGGGGGAGCCGGGCCATCAAGGCGAAGTTCCCCGGCAGCTGCCCCTGCGGGAAGCCGTACGCCGTCGGGGACATGATCGCCAAGAACGGCACCCGCTGGGGCCACGAAACCTGCGCCACGGCGGCGGCCGACACCGCGTAGCGGCCGGTGGGTCAGGGGCGGGTCACGCGGAGGTAGGCCACCTCGTACGACATCGAGGACACGCCCGGCTCGGGCTTCGGGTGATAGCGGCCCGCGCAGACCGAGAGGTTGACGATCAGGTAGGCGCGCCAGCGGCGGCCCACCCCGCGGCGGTCGGCGAAGACCTGCTTGCCGTTGACCCACCACACGACGGAGCGGGAACCGAACTCGACCTTGAGGTCCACCCAGCCGCCGGGGCGGATCGCCGGGTCCCGGTGGTAACGGGAGCCGCCCCGCACGTGGTTGGACAGTTCGAGCAGGTCGGGGTTGTCCGGGTGGTACTCGAAGACGTCGATCTCGTTGTCGCCGTCCAGCCAGGTCCAGATCGCGGGCCAGGCGCCGAGTTCGACGGGCAGCCGTACCCGGGACTCCAGTACGTCACCGGTCCGCACCATGAACCCCTCCTCGCTGCCCTCGGTGGTCAGCAGGCCCGCGTTCCAGTTGCCGTCCGGGCGGCGGGCGGCGCGGAAGGTGCCGGTCCGGCTGAAGGAAGGGTCCGACACGAGGTGGTCGAGCTTGTTGTCGCCCGGGTTGGTGGGGCCGCCGTTCGGATAGGCCCAGGAGCGTCCGGCGACCCACTGGCGGGTCGAGGTGAAGTCCGCCGTGAAGACCGGGGTCCGGGCGACCGCCGCGCTTTCGTCGTCACGTCCGGGTGTGGAGGAGGCGGAGTCGGAGGAGGTGGGGCGTCCGAGGAGGCGTCGGAGCCGGTCGAGAATCTGAGTGAGCACATCGCTCCTTCCCGAGAACGTGAGCTCTTGCAGCATGCCCGCTTCCGGGGGAATGCATACCGGTCAACCGGTTTGTGTTTCGGCCGGGTTCCGCTCCGGAGAGCCGGGCCGGGAGCCGCACGGGCCTGGACCGGCGTGATCCCGGCCGCCAACAACGGTTGCGCATAAGACAGTTGCGCGCCCCCACTGCGGGGTACCATCCGTGCCGTTGGGGGGTACTGTGACACGACGCCATGTCGCGCTGCGCGCCTACGACGGTGCGGCAGCAGGTTTGTTCTCGGTGGCCGTCATGGCCGCGGTGGCCGCAATGGCCGGGTGCACGGCCGACGGGCCGGCCGACGGGAAGGACGGGAGCGGGGCGACCAGCCACGCCCCGCCGACGTCCCCCGCCCCGGCGGCGTCCACCACCGCGCCCTCGGCCGTCTCCCTCGTACCGGAACTGGACGAGTCCAAGCAGCCGAAGACGGCGGCCGAGGCCCGGGAACTCCTCGCCCGGATCCTCATCACCGAGGACGCCTTCGGCCCGGGCGTGGTCCGCAGCACACCGTTCGAGAGCAGTTCCGGCCGCTGGCCCGTCCTCGACGAGGGGTGCGTCTGGCAGACCGCCGACCTGCCGCAGGACGTACTCGCCACGAACACCCGCTACTTCCAGATCCCGGCCGCGGACGGCCACGGCCGCGTCCGGCTCAATGCCACGGTGACCGTCCACCGCGACCGCCGGGAATCGGGCTGGGAGACGGCACGCGCCATGGAGGAGGTCCTGCGCTGCCCCGACCAGAAGGTCCGCGAGGGAGAGCAGCTGGGGGGCCTGCTGGGCAACGCCATGTACCAGGGGGAGCAGCTGAACAACTGGAGCGAGGACGCCTTCAACGAGATCGGCACCTACACCAGTGAGCAGGACGGCGGACCGCACCGGTACTTCTGGTACCAGGCGCAGTTCGGCCCGGTCACCGTGGCCATCGCGGGCAAGGGCGCCGAGGGCTTCAAGGACGAGACCCTCACCCAGCTCGTCGTCCAGGGCAACAGCCGCATGATCGCGCAGGCCAAGCAGGCCCTCGGAAAGGCGGCCGGCTGATGGAGCAGCTGCATCCCTCGGACCCGTCCCGGATCGGCGGCCACCGCCTCCTCGGACGGCTCGGCGCCGGCGGTATGGGTGTCGTCTACCTCGGCCGCACGGACGACGGCGCGCTCGCCGCCGTCAAGGTCATCCGGGCCGAGTACGCCGAGGAGTCCGACTTCCGGGCCCGGTTCCGCCGCGAGGCCGAGATCGCCGCCGAGGTCGAGAGCCCGTGGGCCGTCAGGATCACCGGCGCCGACCCCGACGCCCGGGAACCATGGCTGGCCACCTCCTTCGTCGCCGGCCCGTCCCTGGCCGAGGCCGTCTCCGCCCACGGCCCGCTCCCGCTGCGCGCCGTACGGATCCTCGGCAAGGCCCTGGCCAAGGCCCTGCAGGTGATGCACGCGCAGGGCCTCGTCCACCGCGACGTCAAACCCGGCAACGTGCTGCTCGGCATGGACCGGCCCCGGCTCATCGACTTCGGTATCGCCCGGGGCGGCGAGCACACCGCCCTGACCTCGGCCGACGCCGTACTCGGCACCCCCGGCTTCATCCCGCCCGAGCAGGCCGAGGGCCGCCCCGCCGAACCGTCCGGCGACGTCTTCTCCCTCGGCTGCCTCCTCGCCTACGCCGCCACCGGCCGGCTGCCCTTCGGTGCGGGCACCGTGGAAGCCGTGCTCTACCGCACCGTCCACGACGAGCCCGACCTCGGCCCGGAGCTGCTCGCCGACCCCGAACTCACCGCCCTGCTGCGGACCTGCCTCGCCAAACACCCCGACATCCGGCCCACCGCCGCCGGGCTCGACGAGGCCCTCGTCGAGGACACCCCGGGCGAGGGGACCGACTGGCTGCCCGACCCGGTCGTCGCGACCATCGCCGAACGGGCCGCCGCCCTGCTCGCCCTGCCCGGTATCGAGGAGACCGTCGCCGACCCCGAGGCCGCCCCCGCACCCGGCGGGACCGGCCCGGCGTCGTCCCGCAGGCGGTTCCTCCAGATCGCCGCCGGGGCCGTTCTCGCGATCGGCGGCGGCACGGCGGGCTGGCTGGCGCTGCGCGAGGACGAGGAACCGAAGGGCACATCCGCAACCGCCGCCCGCGCCTGGGTGATCGGCGTACAGGCCGACCTCTCCGGCCCGCAGAAGGCGGCCGGCATCGCCCAGGAGCGCGGCGTGCGGCTCGCCGTCGACGCCTTCAACTCCCGCAAGGACAAACCCTTCACGCTCACCGTCGCCACCGCCGACGACGCGGGCGGAGCGGACCGCTCCGCGGCCGCCGCCACCAGCCTCATCTCCGACCCGGACGTACTCGCCGTGATCGGCCCCACCGGCAACGCCACGGTCACCCCGTGCCTGGAGCTGTACGGCGAGGCGGCGCTGCCCCTGCTCACCGTCTCGGCCCTGGCGAGCGCCTTCAGCGTCGCCGACCGCCGCAGCTTCTTCCAGGTCAGCCCCATCTCCTTCATCCAGGGCTCGGCGCTGGGCCGCCAGCTCGCCCGGCAGCGCGGGGTGAGCAGGCTGGGCGTCCTGTGCGACCGGGACGGCGACGTGGAGGGCTGGCAGGCGATCCTGCACGCGACCCGCACCATCGCCGGCCACGTCCCGGGAGCCACCGTCTATCCACGGGTCGTCCCGCGCGGCACACAGGACCTGTCCCCGGTCGTCACCGACATGCTCGCGCACGGCGTCGACGCCTTCTTCTACGCCGGCACCCCCCAGGGAGCGGCCAGGACCGCCGCCCTGCTGGCCGCCGCCGGCTACCGGGGCCACCGGGCGGCCGACTACGCCGTCATGGGCCCGGAGTTCCTCGCCGCCGCGGGCCCGGCCGCCGAGGGCTGGCAGTTCGTCGCCCCCTACACCGGCCCCGAGGCCCCCGAGACCGCCGAACTTGCCCGCGCGCACCAGGCGGCGTACGGCACCGCGCCCGACATCTGGACGGCGGAGGCCTACGACGCGGCGAGCCTGGTCATCGACCGGCTCGTCACGGCGGCCCGCGGCGGGGGCCGCCCGGCCCGCGCCGACCTGCTCACCGCCCTCGCGGAAGGCTCCTACCGCGGCCTGACCAAGGAGTACGCCTTCGGCAAGGACCGGACGGTGAAGGACAACGCCTACTTCCTCCACCAGGTGGAAGGCGGCCGGATCCGGTACGTGGGCCCCGTCGCCCGAGCCGCGGCCGGATAGCGGCGGATGCGCCCCCTCCTCCCCGCCGATCCGGCCGCGATCGGCGGGAACCGTCTGCTGGGCCGCCTGGGTGCGGGCGGCATGGGCACCGTCTACCTGGGCCGTTCTCCCGAGGGCGTGCTGGTCGCCGTCAAGGTGATCCGCGCCGACCACGGCGCGGACCCCGCCTTCCGGGCCCGGTTCCGCCGCGAGGCGCAGGCCGCCGCCGGGCTGACCGGACGCTGGATCGTCCCCGTGGTCGCCGCCGACCCGGACGCCCGCGAACCCTGGCTGGCCACCCCGTTCGTCCCCGGCCCCTCCCTGGCCGAGGCGGTCGGCGGATACGGGCCCCTGCCCGCCAGGACCGTACGCATCCTCGGCGTCCGGCTCGCCGAGGCCCTGGCCGAGGTGCACGCGGCCGGGCTGATCCACCGCGACGTCAAACCGGGCAACGTCCTGCTGGCCCCGGACGGGCCCCGCCTGATCGACTTCGGGATCGCGCGGGCGGCCGGGGCGACCACGCTCACGGCCGTGGACGCGGTCGTCGGCACCCCCGGCTACCTCGCACCGGAGCTGGCCCGTGCGGGCGGCCCCGTCGCGGGTACGGCCGCAGACGTGTTCTCCCTCGGCTGCGTCCTGGCGTACGCGGCGACCGGGACCGGCCCGTTCGGCGGCGGGCACGCGGCCGCGGTGGTCTTCCGCACCGTCCACGAGGAGCCGGAACTCGGTTCACTGCCGGTCGAGTTGCGCGAGGCGGTCGTCGGATGCCTGCGGAAGGAACCGGCGGACCGGCCGACCCTCGCCGAGCTCACCGCCCTCCTCGGCCCCGACCCGAGCGGCACGGACCATCGCGGCGCCGCCGCGGGCGGTACGGACCCGGGCGGCACGGACCCGAGCGGCACGGACCCGGCGGCGGCCGGGGACTGGCTGCCCGCCCCGCTGCCCCGGATCATCGCCGAGCGCTCCACCCGGGCCCTGGACCTGCCCGCCCCGGAACCCACCCGGATCGACGCACCCGAGCCCGCCCGGCCGTTCACCCGCAGACGGCTGCTCGCGGCCTGCGGAGCCCTGGTCGCCGCCGCCGCGCCGGTCGCCTGGTACACCACCCGCGGACCCGGCGGCCGCGGGACGGCCGCCCCCGAACGGAACCTCCCGGTCCTGACCCTCGGCCTGCAGGCCGACCTCACCGGGCCCGGCCGGGCGACCGGCCAGGCCCACGAGCGCGGCATGCGGCTCGCCCTGGACCACCACAACGCCCGCTCCGACGCCGCCTTCCGGCTGGCCCTGCGCGTCGCCGACGACGGCGGGGACCCGCAGCGAGCCGCGCAGGCCGTCAAGGAACTGATCGCCGACCCGGCCGTGCTCGCCGTGACCGGCCCCACCTGGGACGCGGCCGTGCCGGCACTGGCCGACGCCTGCCTCGCCGCGGACCTCACCCTGGTGCTGGTGTCGGTGGACACCCCTGCCAACGCCACGACGCTGTGGCGCACGGCGTGCGCCACCCGCCCGAACGACGAGGGCCTCGCCCTCCCCGTTCTGCACTACCTGTCCCGGGTGCGGATCTCGCGCCGTACGGCGGTCGTCGAGGACGCGGCGAACGGAGCACCGGCGTGGCAGGTCACCCGGGCGCTCCAGCAGAGTCCCCCGGCGCAGGGCACGGTGAGCGTCCACCGCATCCCCGAGGGCGGCTCCGACTTCGCGGGCACCGTACGCGCACTGACCGAAACCGGCGCCGAGGGCGTCGTGTACGCCGGCACCTCGCCGCAGCGGGCCGGCGAGCTGGCCCGCGCACTGGCCGACGCCGGCTTCCCGGGCCCCCGCGTGGGACTCCAGCACGCCATGGAACCGGCCTTCCACACCGCGGCCGGCCAGGCAGCCGAGGGCTGGGTGTTCAGCGCCCTGTTCATCGATCCGCCGGCCGCGTCCGGCACCGCCGATTTCGTCGCGGCCCACCGCAGCGCCCATGGCGAACCGCCCGCGCGCTGGGCCACCGAGGCGTACGACGCGGTGGGGCTGCTGGCCAGCGCCCTGGCCGGGCTGGGGGGCGAGGGCCGCGACAGGGCGGGCCTGTCCCGCCGGATCTTCCGTACCACCCACCAGGGCCTCGCCAAGGCAGTCGCCTTCGACACCAGGACGCGAGCCCTGACCGGGGACAACCTCGCCCACCTCTACCGGGCCGAATCGGGCCGGTTCCGCTACCTGGGCCGGTACGCGGACGTACGCACCGACCCGTGAGCGGACCACTCGAACCGTGCGGATCACTCGAACCGTGCGGACTACTCGAACCGTGAGGTGTCGCCGGCTCCCCGGCGGACGATCTCGGCCTCACCGGAGGAGAAGTCGATGACCGTGGTCGGCTCGGTGCCGCAGTCACCCGAATCCAGTACGGCGTCCACCTCGTGGTCGAGCCGCTCCTTGATCTCCCAGCCCTGCGTCATCGGCTCGGCCTCGTCCGGCAGCAGCAGGGTGCTGGACAGCAGCGGCTCGCCGAGCTCGGCGAGCAGGGCCTGGGTGACGACGTGGTCGGGGATCCGGACACCGACGGTCTTCTTCTTAGGATGCAGCAGCTGACGCGGAACCTCCGAGGTCGCAGGGAGGATGAAGGTGTAACTGCCCGGTGTGGCCGCCTTGATGGCGCGGAACACGTTGTTGTCGATCTGCACGAACTGCCCCAGCTGGGCGAAGTTCTGGCACACCAGGGTGAAGTGGTGACGGTCGTCCAGGTTGCGGATCGACCGGATCCGGTTGATGCCCTCCCGGTTGCCCAGCTGGCATCCCAGTGCGAAGCAGGAGTCAGTGGGGTAAGCGACGAGCCTGCCCGAGCGGATCATGTCGACCACGTTGTCGATGGTGCGCCGCTGGGGGTTCTCGGGGTGCACGTCGAAGTATTTCGCCATCCGCCGAGCCTACGCCGTCACGGCGCCGCCCCCGACAGCCCCGGGACCCGACGGCCGCCCGGCCACGGCCGCTCCGGACGCTTCCCGGCGGTTTCGGAGGGACCATGAGAGGTGACCGTACGCCCCGGACCTCCCCCGGACCTCCCCGGACCGCCCCGCACCAGGGCCGGACGGGACGGGCCGGGGCGGGTGCCGCCGGGCGACGGTGCCGGAAGGGAGCGTCGCCGATGGGTGCGATCGACGAGCCGGGGGCCAGTGGGCGGCGGCCTGCCGCGGCCGGGCTCGCCCCGCCGAGCGGGCTGCTCGACGTACTGAACGTGGCGGCCGTCGTCCTCGACGCCGACGGCCGGGTCGCCCTGTGGAGCCCGCAGGCCGAGCAGCTGTTCGGCTGGACGGCCGCCGAGGCCCTGGGCCAGCCCGCCGCCCGGCTGCTGGCCGCACCGCAGCACGTCGGCCTGGTGACGGAACTCTTCGCGCGGGTCATGGGCGGCGCCGGCGACTGGGCGGGTGCCTTCCCGGTGCGGCACAAGGACGGCAGCACCCGCCTCGTGGAGTTCCGCAACATGCGGCTCCTCGACGACCGCGGCGACCTGTACGCCCTGGGCATCGCCACCGACCGCACCACGCTGCGGCAGCTGGAGCGGGACCTCGCCCTGTCGGCCCGCCTCGTGGCCCAGTCCCCGATCGGACTCGCGGTCCTCGACACCGAGCTGCGTTACGTCCTGGTCAACCCCACGCTGGAGCGGATCAACGGGCTGCCCGCCTCCGAGCACATCGGCCGGGGCGTCCGGGAGGCCCTGTCCTTCCTCGACGACACCGAGGCCGCCGAATCGGCGATGCGCCAGGTCCTGGCCACCGGCACACCGCTGCTGGAGCAGTTCACGGCCGGACGCGCCCACGGCGGGCACCGCGCCGAACACGCGTGGTCGGTGTCCTACTACCGGCTGGAGGACGCCACCGGGCGGGTCCTGGGCCTGGCCACCTCCGTGGTGGACGTCACCCAGAGCCACCAGGCGGCCCTGGAGATCGCCCGCAGCCGCCGCCGCCTCGCCCTGATCGCCGACGCCACCGTCCGTATCGGCACCACCCTCGACCTCGACCAGACCGCGCGCGAGCTCGCCGACGTCGTCGTGCCGGAGCTCGCCGACATCGCCGCCGTCGACATCCTCGACTCCGTCCTCGAAGGCCGGCCCACCCTCAGGTCGTCGGCCCACGAGCCCGCCGTGTTCCGCGCCCTCGCCGTCGCGGCCGCCTACCCGAGCGAAGCCGTCCGCGCCGCGGACCCCCCGGGGGACATCGCCCGCTACGCCGCCGACCGGCTGGTCACCCAGTCCGTGACGACCGGCCACCCGGTCCTCGTCGCCCACGTGCAGGCGAGGGACATCTCCCGGATCGCCCGCGACAGCAACGCCGCCTCCCTCCTCTCCCGCGCCGGACTGCGCTCGTACCTGGCCGTGCCGCTCATCGCGCGCGGCGAGGTCCTCGGCGCCCTCGACCTCAAACGCACCCGCAACCCGCTGCCCTTCAACGACGACGACATCGTGCTCGCCGGCGAACTGGCCGCGCGCGCCGCCGTGTGCATCGACAACGCCCGCTGGTACCGCAACGCGCACCACACCGCCCTCGCGCTCCAGCACCACCTCCTGCCCCACCACCCGCCGCCCACGCCCGGCCTGGAGGTCGCCTCGCGCTACCGGCCCGCCGCGGCCAGCAGTGAGATCGGCGGCGACTGGTTCGACGCCATCGCGGGACCGGACGACACCACCGTCCTCGTCATTGGCGACGTCATGGGCAGCGGCATCAACGCCGCCGCCAGCATGGGGCAGTTGCGCACCGCGACCCGCACCCTCGCCGAACTCGCCCTCGACCCGCCCCAGGTGCTCCAGCAGCTGGACCGCACCACGGCCGCCCTCGAGGAGACCATCGCCACCTGCGTCTACGTCGTCCACGACCCGCACCGCGCGCAGTGCCGCATCGCCGTCGCCGGCCACCTCCCGCCCGTGCTCATCCGCTCCGGCCACGCACCCAGGCTGCTCGACCTGCCCACCGGAGCACCGCTGGGCGTGGGCGGCATCCCCTTCGAGGCCACCACCGTTGCCATGGAGCCCGGTGACCAACTGGTCCTCTACACCGACGGTCTGGTGGAGACCCGCGACCAGCCCATCGACGAACGGCTCGCCCTCCTGCTGGAGCTGCTCGCCGACACCGGCGGCCCCCTGGAGGAGACCTGCGACCGGCTCCTGGACTCCCTGCGCCGTCCCGACGACCACGACGACGTCGCCCTGGTCATCGCCCGCGCGCGGGCCCTCACACAGGGGCCGGACGCACCCTCGCCGCGCGGCCCGGCCGGTGCGGGCCTAGGCTGACCGTGTATGCCGTGCCCTGGTCCTCGTACCGCAGGAGGCATAGGTGAAAACGACGCACGAACGGCTCCGCAGGGCCTGCGCGGCCACCGCCGCGGCTTGCCTGCTTCTCACCGGGGCCGCGACGGCTCCCGCGTACGGGGCGCCCACCCCCGGACCGACCGCCACCGCCACTCCCTCCCCCGACGCCGGCGGGGAGTTCAAGGCGATCACCCCGGCGGTCGCGGTCCAACTCGACACCGCCATCCGGCAGGTCATGCGTGAGGCCGGCGTGCCCGGCGTGATCGTCGGCCTGTGGGCACCCGGCAAGGGCAGCTACGTGAAGGCCTTCGGCGTGGCCGACAAGACGACCGGCGCGCCCATGCAGACCGACTTCAACACCCGCATCGGCAGCCAGACCAAGACGTTCACGGTCACCGCCCTCCTCCAGCTGGTCGACCAGGGCAAGGTCGGCCTCGACGACCCCATCGGCGACTACATCTCCGGGGTGCCGAACGGCGACCTCATCACCCTGCGCGAACTGGCCGGTATGCGCAGCGGGCTGTTCAACTACAGCGAGGACCCGGACTTCGACAAGGCGTTCACCTCCGACCCCGACCGCCGTTTCACCCCGCAGCAGCTGCTCGGGTACTCCTTCAAGCACCCGGTGCAGTTCGCGCCGGACGCGAAGTTCCAGTACTCGAACACCAACCTGATCCTGCTCGGCCTGGTGATCGAGAAGGTCACCGGCCGGCCGCTCGCCGAGGTCATCGACAAGGACGTCGTGGCGGCGGCCGGACTGCGCCGCACCTTCTTCCCGACCGGGTCCGAGTTCCCCGCACCGCACGCGCAGGGCTACACCGACCAGACCGCGTCCGGGAAGGTCGAGGTGTCGACGGACTGGGACCCGTCCTGGGCCTGGGCGGCCGGGGCGATGATCTCCGACCTGCAGAACCTGCGGAGCTGGGCGCGCACCCTCGCCACCGGCACCCTCCTGACGCCCGAGACGCAGGCCCAGCGCCTGAAGACGACCTCCGTCGGCATCCCCGGCGCCGGCTACGGCCTGGGCCTCTTCGACGTCCAGGGCTGGATCGGCCACAACGGCTCGCTCCCGGGTTACGAGAGCCTCGGCGTGTACCTGCCGCAGGCGCAGGCCACCATGGTCGTCATCCTCAACACCGACATCCTGCATGACGGCCAGGAGCCCAGCACGCTCTTCGGCGAGGCGATCACCAGCATCGTGACGCCCGGCAACGTGTACCCCGGCCACAAGCCGTCCGAGCCGAAGTCCGGCTGAGGCGGGACCCGGGCACCCGCCGGGCAGGACGACGGGTCGGTCGGATGATCCGACTGTTAGGGTCCCAGGCATGCCCCAGCTCATCGCCCCCAGCCCCCACCTGCACGGATCCTGGACCGCCGCGCAGGAGGAATGGGGGCCCGACGCCCACATGGACGGCGCGGGGCTCGGCTCCGACGACGACGTCGACAGCCCGGAGGGCTTCGCAGCCTGGACGCGGAAACTGCGCGGCTACGCGGACCGCTCGATGCCGGTCGACCACGGCCGGGTCCACGCGACGTACTGGTGGATCACCGAGGGCGACACCTACCTGGGCGCCATCGACCTGCGCCACTACCTCAACGGCTTCCTCCTCGACGCCGGCGGCCACATCGGCTACGGCATCCGGCCCTCGGCCCGCCGACGGGGCCTCGCCACCTGGGCCCTGTCCGCCGTCCTCCACGAGGCGCGCGTCCTCGGGATGGACCGGGTCCTGCTCACCTGCGACCCCGGCAACGAAGGGTCCGTCCGCACCATCGAGCGCTGCGGCGGGGTACTGGAGGACGTGCGCGAGACCCTGATCGGCCCCAAGCGACGGTACTGGATCACCCTCTGACGATGCCCGCGCCCGTGTGGTGGACGTGCCGCACGGCCGTGGTGGCCCGATAGTGGGGCTGTGAGCGAAGAGGACACCGCCTGGTCCGGACACGAGGGAGCGCAGGCGTTCGCGGCCGTGGAGGCGGCCACGGACTGGCTCCTGGGCTACCCGTTCGTCCTGCGGGCGCTGGCCGCCGACCGCATCGGTGCCGGAAAGGTCCTGGTGGACTACGGATGCGGGCCGGGCAAGGTGGCCGACCACGCGGCCCGCGTCCTCGGGGCCAGGGTCCTGGGCGCCGACACCTCCCCGGAGATGCTGGAGCTGGCCCGTGCCTCGGCGACCGCGGTGGCCGAATACCACCTGGTCGAGAACGGGCGCGTGACGGACCTGCCCGACGGCTGCGCCGACGCGGTGATGTGCAGCCACGTACTGGCGTCGCTGCCCACCGAGGACGCCCTGCTCGGCGTGTTCACCGAGATCCGCCGGCTCCTGCGGCCGGGTGCCCCGTTCGTGCTGCTGACCACCGATCCGGCCTGCGCCGGCACGGAGTACGCCTCGCTGCAGATCGGTGAGCCGGGCGAGGCGTACGCACCGGGCGACGAGGTCACCGTGCGGCTCCGGCGCACCGACGGATCCTGGCAGCGGATGCGCAACCACGCGTGGCCCGTGACCGTCTACCCGGCGCTGCTGGAGCGCGCCGGCTTCCGCGACATCGTCCGGCACCGGCCGTCGGTGGACGAGGCGCTCGCCGTCGCCGACCCGGACCTCGTCGCGAGCCGGCCGTGGTCGGCCGAGCGGGCCCGACCGCCCCTGGTGATCACGAAGGCGCGGGCGGCCCCGTGATTGCGGACGGCGGATCCGGCGGATTAGTGTCGCGTCCATGTCCATGTCCAAGGCCGAGATCGACACGCTGACCGCCGAGTTCTTCGGCTGCTTCGACAACCGCGGCGGCAAGGCCGCCGACGTGGACCGGATCCGCCGCCTGGTCGTGCCCGGGGGAGTGATCGTCATGACCGGCCCGCGGTTCACCGTCTATACCGTGGACGAGTTCATCGAGCCCCGGCGGGAACTGCTCGCCGGCGGACGGCTGGCGGAGTTCGCCGAGTGGGAGACCTCCGAACGGACGGAGATCGCGGGCGACATCGCGTCGCGCTTCGGCGAGTACCGCAAGTCCGGCCTCCTGGACGGCGAACCGTTCGAGGGCGGCGGCACCAAGACCATCCAGTTCGTCCGCACCCCGGACGGCTGGCGGATCGCCGCGTTCTCCTGGTACGACCGGCCCTGAGCGCCCGGTCCTTCAGGACCCGCCCTCCCGGTCGCCGCAGCAGCCGTCCCCGAGTATCTGGTCCAGGACCGGTGCCAGTCGGCCGGGCCCGGTCCAGGCCACGGTTCCGCCGTCGGCAGGTCGGTACCGCGGACCGCGCGTTCCCCGCAGGGCGTTCGTGCAGGACACCGCCGCGCAGGGTCGCCCGGGATCGCCGTCGACGAGGGTCGGGCCGGCGATCCGGCCCGGTTCGACCGTGCCGAGCCGGTCCGCGGCCTACGACCGCACGACGAATCCGGCGATGGCGAGAAACGCCCGGCACGTGATCCGGGAGGTGCCGGCGGAACGCGGAACGCGGGACGGGGTGAGGGCGGGTGGGCACGATGTGAGCGCCCGGCCGCTTCCTTCAGGCCTCACCCCTGAGGCGGTCGCGCTGGAGCTGACGGGCGACGGTCCGGCGTACGGAGGCCGGGGCCGATCCGGCCGGGGCCGGCGTCGAGCCCACGTCGAGGCCGCGGCTGATCTCGTCGTACGTGCTCCGGAAGAGGGCGGGCAACTCGGCGGCGCCCTGCCCGAGGTCCTCTTCGAGGAGGCGTCGCAGCTCCTCGGTGGTCTCGGGGGTGAAGTGCTTGCGCCCCCTGGCGAGGGCGCCGACGAAGCGTGTGCAGTGTGCGGTGTCCAGGGAGTCGGCGACCTCCTCCGCCAGTGCCCACAGGCGCCCTTCGAGCCACGGGACGTCGTGCTGGTCCAGGGCGAGTCCGAGGCGCGGCAGCGGTTCGCCGGCCGTCAGCCGTGTCATCTGTTTGGAGACGGCGGGCTGGCTCATGTCCGTGATCCGGGCGATCTTGTCCTGGGTCCAGCCGAAGCCGGCGAACAGCTTGATCATCTCGGTGCGCAGCCTGCGCATCTCCTCGCCCGCCCGGATGACCTCGTTCATCCCGGCGAGCATCCGCGCTGCCTCTTCCTCGGTCAGTGAGCCGTATCGATCTGCCACAACCCGGTTATACACCCGGCGGGGCCGTTTCGTCATAACCAGGTTGTACAACCTGGTTATGACTGCCAGGATGCGCGTCATGACCACCCCCGCATCCGAGTCCGAGTCCGAGTCCGTGACCGAGTTCGTGTTCGCCGCGCCCGACGGGACCCACCTGGCCTACCGCAGCCACGGCGGCGGCGACCCGCTCGTCTGTGTCCCGGGAGGCCCCGCGGACTCCTCCTACCTCGGCGACCTCGGAGGCCTGTCGGCACACCGCCGCCTGATCGTCATGGACCTGCGCGGCACCGGCCGCTCCGCGGTTCCGCGGGACACCTCGTCCTACCGCAGCGACCGCCTCGTCGACGACATCGAGGCGCTGCGCGAGCATCTCGGCCTCCACCGGATCGACCTGCTCGGCCACTCCGCCGGAGCCAACCCCGCCATGCAGTACGCGGCCCGGTATCCGGAGCGCGTCGGCAGGCTCGCCCTGATCACCCCCAGCACCCGCGCCGTCGGCATGGTGGTCACGGGGGAGACCCGGCGGGAACTCGCCCGGCTGCGGGCCGGCGAACCGTGGTTCCCGGCGGCCTTCGCCGCGCTGGAGTCGCTCATCGCGGGCACCGGTGGCGACCGCGACGCCATCGCCCCCTTCTTCTACGGTCGTTGGGACGACGAGGCACGGCGCCACCACGCGGCGGGCCGCCCCGGCAACCCGGAGGCCGTCGCCCGCTTCGGCGCCGAGGGCGCCTTCGATCCGGAGGCGACCCGAGCAGGGCTGGCGGCGGCCCTGCGGGCCCCGGTCCTCCTGCTCGCCGGGGAGTTCGACCTGAACAGCCCGCCCCGGTCGGTCGCCGCATGCGCGGAGCTGTTCCCCGACGCCACGCTCGTCGTGCAGCGGGGAGCGGGCCACTACCCCTGGCTCGACGACGCCGGCCGGTTCGTGGCCGCCGCCGCGGCCTTCCTGGCCTGACGCCGCGCGTCCCTGGTGCCCGCTGCCCGCTGCCCGCTGCGTCCGCTGCCCGCAAGTGGCACCCGCCCGTACGCCCCCCGTGCGTACGGTGACTGCCCCGGCCGGATTCCCCCCGGCCGGGGCCGTCCTCACGGTGCGGGCGCGCAGCCGCGCGCCGGCGCCGCTACCAGAGGACGGGCAGCCGCTCCGGGATGCGCTTCATGAAACGGGTGCGCCAGACGAGCTGGTCGAACGGGACGGCCAGCTGGAGCCCGGGCATCTTCTCCAGCAGCACCTCGATGGCGATCTCCGTGTGCCGCCTGCCGAGCGCGGTGGCCGGGCAGTAGTGCGGTCCGCCACCGAAGGACAGATGCGTACCGGCGTTCGCGCGGTCGATGTCGAAGGTGTGCGGATCGGCGTAGACCGCCGGGTCGGTGTTGGCGGCCTCGACCAGGACCAGCAGCAGCTCGCCCTTCTTGACCTCGACGTCGCCGAGGGTGACGTCCTCCAGCGCGAGCCGCGGCAGGCCGTCGGCGATCGACAGGTTGACGCGCAGCAGCTCGTCCACGGCGGACGGGATCTTCTCCGGGGCCTTGCGCAGCTGCTCCCACACGTCGGGGTTCTGCAGGAGCGAGACGATCGCCATGGTCAGGAAGCCCATGGTGGAGATGACCCCGGCGCCGAACAGGGTGACGCCGACGGTCGCCAGCATCTCGTCCGTCAGGTGCGCGTAGTCGGGGTCCTCGCGCAGCGCGGCGAGTTCCGCCATCAGCCCGACGGTGGCCGGGTCGTCGAGGCGCTCCACCATGTACGCCATGTCGCGGTCCCAGTTGAGCTTGGCGCCCGTGACGGGGCAGGCCGAGTTCATGAACGCGATGTCCAGGCTGGCGGCCAGGCGCGGGGCGTCGGCCTCCGGGATGCCGAGGATGCGGCAGTGGAGGTTCTCCGCGTACGGGTTGGTGAACGAGGCGCGCAGGTCGACCGGCGCACCGCTGCGCAGGATCTCGTCGACCAGGGTGTTCGCCTGCTCGCGCATCCAGCCTGTGAGGTCGCCGGTCTTCGGGTTGATCGCCTTGAGCACGGCCTTGCGCAGGCCCGCGCCGGTGATGTTGCCCATGTTGTTGACGACCTCGGGCGGGATCGTCAGCGCGTACTGCCGGGGCACTCCGGGAGCCGAGGTGTCCTTCAGGCTGAACCGGGGGTCCTCGAGGACCTGCTTGCAGAGCGAATGGGACGAGACGAGCCACGCCTCGTCACCGGCTATGGTGCGGACGCGCTTGACCGGCTCGTCGCGCAACTGCTCGACCTCGGCAGGGAGTCGGTCACCGCGAGCGGAGAACGGGAAGTCGAGGAGGGTGTCAGCGGTCATCGGAGTCTCCTTCGGCGGGGGTGATGATGGCGTGGCCCTGGTTGCGTGAGGCACGAAGCCCCGAGCCACGCGAGTAGAGCAGTTCCGCCATGGGCAGGAGCTGGTGGTAGCAGTTGAGGGAGGACGGCACGCCCAGGATGGCGGGCGTGTCGAGGAAGAGCGGCGCCTCGGCGCAGACGTACTCCAGGCAGACCTCGCGCTGGCGGGCCGTGGCCGTCTTCCCGTTCAGGACCTTCGAGGAAAGGAACGCGTCGACAAGGGAATTGCAGGTCTCCCGGAACTCCGGGTCGATGTCGAGCAGGTTGTTCAGATGGTTGTGGAGGGTCCGGTACGCCGGGATGTCGGTGAGGGACGACATCGGACGGGCCCGGAGGCGGACGCCGGTGGGGTCGGCTTCGGCGGCGGCGTTGTTGACCTTGGCGCGGACTCCGCGCAGGTTCTTCACCGCCTTGCGGCGGGCTTCGTCCTCGCCGTATCCGAGGGCCTCGTACATCTCCGCGACATGCATGTCGGTGTAAATGAGGTCGACCTGTGCGAAGTTGCGCATGCCCCACTGGGCGAGGTCGAGAACACGCTGGGCCGAGAAGTAGCTGTTGCCCGGCGAGATGCCGATGACGGCGTGATCGCCCTCATCGTTGATCACCTGGCAGTGCGGGGTGTATGGCCGGACTGTGAAGACTTCGGTTGCTGTCGTCAACAGGGGTCGGGTCCTTTGCGCCGCAAGTCCCGTGGGGCCCTGTGCCCCGGGTGTGGCGGCGACGTGATGGAAGGTACCCGAACTCTGAGCGACCTTCCATGTCTCCTGGGTAGTAACTCATCTTTCGGACAGACCAGTTGACCTGGGCATCTTTCAATCTTTCAACAAGTCCTCACGGCAGCCCGGGCGGTCACGCGCCACGCGTCGTGTGCCGCATCATGATGGGCCACCCCGCACACCCCGTTCGTCCGACGAAACCTCAGGAGGCCGGCAGTTGACCGGACCGTCGCGCCGCGCCGTGCTGGGCGCCGGGATCGGCGCCGTCGCGGCGTCGCTCACAGGGTGTTCGGGGAACTCCGGCCCCGTACGCCGGCTGCGGCTCGCGACGGGCCCCGAGGGCGGGCCGTACAACGCCTTCGGCAAGGCCCTGGCGCTCGCCGTCGGCGCGAGCGACCTGCCGCTGGAGATCGTCCCCGTGAGTACGGCGGCGAGCGTGAACAACCTGCGCAGCCTCGACGAGGGCTCCGCAGAACTGGCCCTGGCCATGGCGGACGCCGCCGAGGACGCCGTGCTGGGGCGCGAGTCCTTCCCCGGGCCCGTCGCGGTGACGGCACTCGCCCGCGTCTACGTCAACTACACGCACCTGGTCGTCCCGGCCGACGGGCCGGTCCGCGCGGTGACGGACCTCGCCGGCCGCCCGGTCGCCGCCGGTGCGACCGGTTCCGGGGTACGGGTGGTCGCACAGCGGGTGCTGCGAGCCGCCGGACCGGCCGCACCGGCCGAGGAGCGCCCGCTGGGCCTCGCCGCGTCGGTGGCGGCACTGCGCGAGGGCTCGGTCGACGCGCTGTTCTGGTCCGGGGGCGTGCCCACCCCGGCCCTGTCCACGCCGGCGGCCGAGCGGCCCCTGCGCTTCCTGCCCCTGGACGCCTACGTGGCCCCCCTGCGGGCGCGCTACGCCCCCGTCTACACGGCGGTCACCCTGCCGGCCGGGGTGTACGGCCTCACGGAGCCGGTGGGCACCATCGGCGTCGGCAACTACCTCCTGGCCCGCCCGGACGTGGAGGAGCACGTCGTACGGGACCTGCTGCGGGTGGTCTTCGACCAGTGGCGCGACCTCCTGCGGGAGGTGACGGCGGGCGCCCGCCTGGAGCCGCGCTTCGCCATCTCGACGGGCCGCGTCCCCCTCCACCCGGGCGCGGCCGCGTACTACCGCTCGGTCTACGGCTAGTGCTGTGACCCGGTGAACCTTCTAGGGGGTGTCCGGCGGATCTACGGGGCGGCCGGGGGCGGGGGGAGGCGGAGGTGGGCCGTCAGGCCGTGGGGGGTGTTCGGGGCGAGGTCGAGGGTGCCGCCGCTGAGGCGGGCGATCTCGTCGGCGATGGCCAGGCCCAGGCCGCTGCCGGGGATGTTCTGGTGTCCGGGGGCGCGGGTGAAGCGCCGCAGCAGCGTGCCCAGTTGGTCGTCCGGGACCCCCGGGCCGTCGTCCGCGACCCGGACGACCGTGCTCCCGTCGGGCCGGTGCGCGGCGCTCACCTCGACGCGGCCGCCGCTCGGCACGAATTTGACCGCGTTGTCCAGGAGCGCGTCCAGGATCCGGCCCGCCGCGTCGGGCAGGGCGTGCGCCCACAGGCCGTCCGCGACGCCGACGGCCGTGAGGTCCAGCCCCGCCGCGCGGAAGACCGGAGCCCAGGCCGTCACCCGGTCCCGTACCGCCCGCGACACGTCCTGTCCGGCCGGCTCGGCGGCACCGGACTCCACCCGTGCCAGGGCCAGCAGACCGTCCAGCAGTTCCGCCAGGCGCTCGGCCTCGTCCAGGGCCCGGGCGTGCTCGGCGAGGCCCGGCCCGGGGGTGACGTGCGGCTCGACGTTCTCCAGCTGCAGCACCAGCGTGGCCAGCGGGTTGCGCAGCTGGTGGGAAGCGTCGGCGACGAAGTCGCGCTGACGGCCGATGGATTCGGCCACGGCGTCCGCCATGGTGTTGAAGTGCCTGTGCAGACGGCGCAGTTCGGGAGGGCCGGTGTCCGAGCCGGCCCGGGCCCGGAGGCTGCCGGCGGCCAGCCGCTCCACGGCCCGGTCGAGGTCCAGGACCGGACGCATCAGCCAGCGGGCGATCCAGGCGGCGACCAGCGCGGCCGCCGCGAAGGAAGCGAGCGCCCCGGCCGCGATGAGCGACCAGCGGACCGTGACGTCCCGGCGTGCGGCAGCGGTGGGGACCGCCAGCAGCACCGCCCCGCTGACCCGCTCGTCCCGGCCCACCGGCTCGGCGAGCACGACGCCGTCCGGACCCCACGGCCGCAGGGTCGGCAGCCGGTCGGTGGACCGGCCGGTCAGCGCGCGGCTGCGCGCCTCCACCGCCCCCGCGCCGGGTGTGCTCCCGGCACGCACCAGCGTCGCGCCCGCCGTGTCGACCACCACCACGCCCGCCCCGTACAGGTCGGCGTACCGGCCGATCTCGGCCGCCAGCTCCGCCCGGTCGGCATCCGTACGCATCCGCTCCGCGAGATCCGCGAACCGCACGGCCTCCGAACGGCGCTGGAGGAGCAGGTGCTCGGTGCGGCCCCGCGCGTACCCCTCGGCCAGCGGCAGGCACAGGAGCAGCGCCGCCACCCCCATGAGGACCGTCAGCACGGCGAGGAGCCGTCGCCTCACCGCTCCCCGCCGAGCTGGTAGCCGTACCCGCGGACGGTGCGCACGAGCCCGGAGCGGCCGGTCTTGGCGCGGATCCCGGCAACGTGCACGTCCAGCGAGCGCGAGGCGGCGAGGAAGGCGTCGCCCCAGATCCGGTCCAGGATCTCCTCGCGCGAGTGCACCTCGTCCGGCCGGATGGCCAGGAGCGCCAGGACGTCGAACTCCCTTCGTGTGAGGCGTACTTCGACCCCCGCGACGGTGACCGTACGGCCCGCGGGGTCCACCTCCACGTCCCCGCGGCGCACCACCGCCGGGCCCGGGACGGCGCGGTCGGCGCGGTCGGCGTGCGCGTCCGTCCGGCGCCGTACGGTGTCGATACGGGCCATCAGCTCGGCCATCCGGAACGGCTTGACGACGTAGTCGTCGGCGCCCGCCCGCAGACCCTGCACGATGTCGCGCTCCTCGCACCGCGCGGTCACCACGATCAGCGGCACACCGCAGACGGTCCGCAGCCGCCGCAGCAGCTCTATCCCGTCCAGGTCGGGCAGCCCCAGGTCCAGCAGGACGAACTCGGCCTCGCGCGTGTGGCGCAGCGCGTCCTGGGCCCGCGCCACGCGGCGGACGGTGTGTCCGCGCTGGGCGAGGGCGGTGCCGAGCGCCTGGGCCATCCGGTCGTCGTCCTCGACCAGCAGCGCGTGCACGGGAGCCCCCCTCGCCGTCCCGGGATCCGCGGCCCGCGCGGGCCGCGGGCCCAGGCTACCGCCGCCGCTCAGCGCACCGCCTCGACGGGCTTTCCGGTCGCACCGGCTCCCGCCGCGGCGTCCGCGTCCGCTTCCGCCCGGCTGAGGGCCGCGTCTCGGGTGTCCGGCATCAGCACGTACGTCACCAGGGAGATCAGCGCGCACCCGGAGACGTACCAGAAGAACATGGTCTCGTGACCACTGTTCTTGAACCAGAGCGCCACGTACTCCGCCGTGCCGCCGAACAGAGCGTTGGCGATGGCGTACGGCAGTGCCACGCCCAGGGCGCGCACCCTGGTGGGGAACAGTTCGGCCTTGACCGCCGCGTTGATGGACGTGTAGCCGGTGATGATCACCAGGGCGAGCAGGGACAGGCCGAGCGCGGACCAGTACGAGGACGCCGACCCCAGCGCGGTCATGATCGGGTACGTGCCGATCGTGCAGCCCACCGCGAAGGTGATCAGCAGGGGACGGCGGCCGATCCGGTCGGACAGCATGCCGGCGAAGGGCTGGAGTACGGCGAAGAGGGTCAGTGCGGTGAAGCTCACCAGGGTGGCGGTGGTCTTCTCCATGCCCGCGCTGCCGACGAGGTACTTGGTCAGGTAGGTGGTGTAGGTGTAGTAGGCCACGGTGCCGCCGAGGGTCAGAGCCATGACCAGGCCGGCTTGCCGACGGTAGTGCCACAGGGCCGTGAGCGTGCCCCGCGTGCTGTCGTCGTGGGCGTCCTCGCCGGACGCCTCCTCCTGGAAGGCGTCGGTCTCCTGGAGCCGGCGCCGCAGCCAGAAGACGACCACGGCGAACAAAGCCCCGAGCACGAAGGGGATCCGCCAGCCCCAGCTCTCCAACTGCGCCGCGGTGAGCGTGTGCTGCATCGTGATCAGGATGCCCAGGCCCAGCAGCTGGCCGCAGGTCATCGACACGTACTGGAAGGACGAGCCGAGGCCGCGCCGGTTGCGGGCGGACGCCTCGGTCAGGTACGTGGCGCTGGCGGCGTACTCGCCGCCGATGCTCATCCCCTGGAGCAGACGGGCCAGCAGCAGCACCAGGGCGCCGAAGTATCCGGCCTGGCCGTAGGTCGGGGCGACGGCGATGAGCAGTGCGGCCACCGACATCATGGTGACGGTGAGCGTGAGCGCGCTCTTGCGCCCGTGCCGGTCCGCGGCGCGGCCGAGGATCCACCCGCCGACGGGGCGCATCAGGAAGCCGACCGCGAAGATTCCCGCGGTGTTCATCAGCTGCGTGGTCGGGTTGTCCCCGGGGAAGAAGGAGTCGGCGAAGTAGATCGCGAAGCTGGCGTAGACGAACCAGTCGTACCACTCGACGAGGTTGCCGAGGGAGCCGCCGACCAGGGCGAGCCGGCGCTTGCGGCGCTCCTCCCCGGGCGTGGGGACGACTGGGACGGCGGACGAGGACATGGCGGCTCCAGCGGGAAGTCCCTGATGGGAGTGGGGAGAACGGCCCCTGAGGCGGGGGAGTGTCCAGAGCATGGGGCCGCCGCCGGAGCCGGACAAGCTCCGCCGCGCAGATCTAACGTTCCGCTAAGGAAGCGGGACGGACGCGGGACGGACGCGGGATTTCACGACGCGGTCATGCTCACGTCATGTCCGCTCCATGGTGGTCACCCGCTGGTGGCCCACGGTGGGGGCGGCCCGGCCGCGGAGCACCCGTGGGACCCGACTCCGCGGCCGGCCGCACCCGACCCCCGTGACCAGGAGGCAAGATGAGCGCGTTCCCGAGCAGGCGGACAACGGCGGTCGGCGTGGCCGCCGTCGTGGCCCTGGGCGTGATCGCCGTACCGGCGCACGCCCGCGCGGACCGCGGCACACCGCCGCCCCTGCCGCAGGTCCCCGCTTCCGTTGAGACGCCCTCCCTCTTCGACGACGAGGCCGGCGGCAACGCCAACGCCGACGACCCCGCGATCTGGCGCAACGCGCAGGACCCCGACCGCAGCCTGGTCATCGCCACCGCCAAGGAGGGCGGACTGCGCGTCTACGACCTGGACGGGCGCCAGGTCCAGTCCCTGCCGGCCCCGCCGCCGCCCGGCGCCGGGCACAAGCCCGGACGGTTCAACAACGTCGACCTCGTCACCGGCCTGCGCTTCGCCGACGGACGCCACGACGTGGCGGTCGTCTCCGACCGCGGCCGCGACCGGCTGCGCGTCTACCGGATCGACCCCGGGCGGCCCACCGCACCCCTGGTCGACGTCACGGACGAGACGGCCGCCCCGCTGGTGTTCTCCGCGGACCAGGACGAGGTCGACGACCAGCGGACCGCCTATGGCCTGGCCGCGTACACCGACCGCCGCAGCGGCCGCTCCTTCGCCGTCACCAGCAGGCGCCACGGCACCGAGCTGGCCCTGGCCGAACTCCGGCCCACCGCAGGGGGGAAGGTCGGCTACCGCACGGTCCGCACCACCGCGCTGCCCGCCACCTTCACCCTGCCCGACGGAACGCCGTGGTCACCGTGCGGCGAGCCGGGCGAACTGCCCCAGGTCGAGGGCATGGTCGTCGACCCCGACACCGGCGACCTCTACGCCGGCCAGGAGGACGTCGGCATCTGGAAGCTGGACGCCGACCTGCGCTCCCCGGCCCGCCTGATCGAGAAGGTCCGCTCCTTCGGGGTGCCCGGCACCTGGAACCCGCAGACCGAGGAGTGCGACGCGGGCGCCGACCCGGGCTTCGGCGGCCGGCACGTGTCCGCCGACGTCGAGGGCCTCACCATCTGGCGCGACCCGAAGCACCCCCGGCACAGCGGCTACCTCCTCGCCTCCAGCCAGGGCGACGACACCTTCGCCGTCTTCGACCGCGAGAACGGCAACGCGTACGTCCGCAGCTTCCGCGTCGCGGCGGGCACCGGGCCCGGAGCGCCCGACGGCTCCCAGGAGTGCGACGGCGCCGCCGTCACCAGCGCGCCGCTGGGCAGGAGGTTCCCCGAGGGGCTGCTCGTCGTCCAGGACGGCCACAACACCCCCGCGACCACCGGACCGGACGGGGAGACCCGCACCGACACGGACTTCAAGTTCGTAGACCTGGGAAGGCTGAAGCGCGCGGCACGCCTGTGACCCGGAAACCACCCCCGGCCGGCACCATGCGGTGCCGGCCGGGCCGGATGTCCGGATGCCCGGATCAGACGAGGTCGAACCGGTCCAGGTTCATCACCTTGTCCCACGCCGCGATGAAGTCCTTGGCGAACTTCTCCTTCGCGTCGTCGCTCGCGTAGACCTCCGCGAGTGCCCGCAGCTCCGAGTTGGAGCCGAAGACCAGGTCGGCACGGGTACCGGTCCACTTGACCTCGCCGGTGGCGCTGTCACGGCCCTCGAAGGTGTTCGCGTCCTGCGCCGTCGCCTTCCACTCGGTCCCCAGGTCCAGGAGGTTGACGAAGAAGTCGTTCGTCAGCGAACCGGGGGTCGTGGTGAACACGCCGTGCCGCGACTGCTGGTGATTGGCACCCAGCACCCGCAGGCCGCCGACGAGGACGGTCAGCTCGGGCGCGCTCAGGTTCAGCAGGTTCGCCCGGTCCAGCAGCAGATACTCGGCCGGGAGCCGGTTGCCCTTGCCGAGGTAGTTGCGGAAGCCGTCGGCGGCCGGCTCCAGCGCGGCGAAGGACTCCACGTCCGTCTGCTCCTGCGTGGCGTCCACCCGGCCCGGCGTGAAGGGCACCCGCAGGTCGAACCCGGCGTCCCTGGCGGCCTGTTCCACCGCGGCGGCGCCCGCCAGCACGATCAGGTCGGCGATCGAGATCCGCTTGCCGCCGTCCTGGGCGGCGTTGAACGCCTCCTGGATCCCCGTCAGGACGCGCAGCACCCCGGCGAGCCGGTCGGGCTCGTTGACCTCCCAGCCGGCCTGCGGCTGCAGACGGATGCGGGCGCCGTTGGCACCACCGCGCTTGTCACTGCCGCGGAAGGAGGACGCCGACGCCCACGCGGTGGACACCAGCTGCGACACCGTCAGGTCCGATGCGAGGACCTGCGCCTTCAGGGAGGCGACGTCCGCGGCGTCGACCAGCTCGTGGTCCAGCGCGGGCAGCGGGTCCTGCCACAGCAGTTCCTCGGACGGTACCTCGGGACCGAGGTAGCGCACGACGGGGCCCATGTCGCGGTGGGTCAGCTTGAACCACGCGCGGGCGAAGGCGTCCGCGAACGCGGCCGGGTCCTCCAGGAAGCGGCGCGAGATCTGCTCGTAGGCCGGGTCGAAGCGCAGCGACAGGTCGGTCGTCAGCATGGTCGGGGCGTGCGTCTTCGACGGGTCGTGCGCGTCGGGCACGGTGCCCGCGCCCGCGCCGTCCTTGGGCCGCCACTGGTGGGCGCCGGCCGGGCTCTTGAACTGCTCCCACTCGTAGCCGAAGAGGATCTCGAAGAAGCTGTTGTCCCACGTGATCGGGGTGTTGGTCCAGATGCCCTCCAGACCGCTGGTGATCGCGTCCCCGCCCTTGCCGGTGCCGTACGAGCTGGCCCAGCCCAGGCCCTGCGCCTCGATCGGGGCGGCCTCGGGGTCGGCGCCGACGCTGTCGGCCGGGCCGGCGCCGTGGGTCTTGCCGAAGGTGTGGCCGCCCGCGATCAGAGCCACCGTCTCCTCGTCGTTCATCGCCATCCGGCGGAACGTCTCACGGATGTCGCGGGCCGCCGCGAGGGGGTCCGGGTTGCCGTTGGGGCCCTCCGGGTTGACGTAGATCAGGCCCATCTGGACGGCGCCGAGCGGGCTCTCCAGCTCGCGGTCACCGGTGTAGCGCCGGTCGTCGAGCCAGGTGGTCTCGGGGCCCCAGTACACGTCCTCGTCCGGCTCCCAGACGTCGGCGCGGCCGCCGCCGAAGCCGAAGGTCTCGAAGCCCATCTGCTCCAGGGCGACGTTGCCGGTGAGGATCATGAGGTCGGCCCACGACAGGCTCTGGCCGTACTTCTTCTTGACCGGCCACAGCAGACGGCGGGCCTTGTCGAGGTTGCCGTTGTCCGGCCAGCTGTTGAGGGGCGCGAAACGCTGCTGGCCGGCGCCCGCGCCACCGCGTCCGTCGCTGATCCGGTACGTGCCGGCGCTGTGCCACGCCATGCGGACCATGAAGGGGCCGTAGTGGCCGAAGTCCGCGGGCCACCAGTCCTGCGAGGTCGTCAGGACCTCCGCGATGTCCCGCTTGACCGCGGGCAGGTCGAGGGCCTTGAACGCCGCGGCGTAGTCGAAATCCTCGCCCAGCGGGTTCGCCACCGCGGGGTTCTTGGCGAGGATCTTCAGGTTCAGCCGTTCGGGCCACCACTGGCGGTTTCCGCCGCCCTGCGTGGGGTGCGCGGCGCGCTCGTGCGCGACGGGACAGCCGCCCCCGCCCTGCGCCTTGTCGTCCGTGACGATTGCATCGTGGTTCTCGGACATGGGAATCCTTCCGTACCAGGGGGATCGCGGTGCTCAGGACCGAATGCGGTGGAACAGGCGGGACACGGTCCCCGCGCACGGGGCCCGGCCTCGGCGGCCGACCCGACGCCGAGGCCGGGCCCCGTCCGTCCCTTACTCCCGCAGCTCGGGAGTCTTCCTGCCTCTTGGTTATCAACGGATCCGATCCTACGATGGACTCAATCCAAGTCAAGATGAGTACCAAGCCCATATCCGATCGGATTCCGGAAGCCGACCGGGCGCACGCGGGCGCCCGACGAACCCGAGGGGGGAGCCGAGATGAGTGACCTGCTGGAACGGCTGCGGGGGCGCGGCTGGCGGCTGACGTCCCAGCGGCGGGTCGTCGCGGAGGTCCTCGACGGGGAGCACGTGCACCTGACGGCCGACGAGGTGCACGCCCGCGCGACCCTGCGGCTGCCGGAGATCTCCCGGGCCACCGTCTACAACGCCCTGGGCGAGCTGGTGGCCCTCGGGGAGGTCGTCGAGGTCACCACCGACGGCCGCGCCAAGCGCTACGACCCCAACGCGCACCGCCCGCACCAGCACCTGGTGTGCTCCGGATGCGGCCTCATCCGCGACGTCCACCCGGACGGCGACCCACTGGCGGTGCTGCCCGCGGCGCAGCGCTTCGGCTTCGCCGTGTCCGAGGTCGAGATCACCTACCGTGGCCTATGCCCGGCCTGCGCCCGGGCCGTGCTCCCTCCCACCCCCTCGATTGACCCCGGCACCGTGGGGTAGGCGCCGAGCAGAACCAGCCGGTCGCGGCGAGCGGTGGCCGGCAGGACGATGGCACTCGAACCCGCGCACGTGGGAAGAGGTGGTTCCCTATGGCCCCGCCGGAGGACGGTGACAGATTCGCCGTGGACGTGCGGTCCGAGGGCGACGTGATGGTCTTCGCACTCACCGGAGAGCTGGACCACGACACGGCCGAACCCTTGCGCGCCGCCCTCGCCGCCGCCGTCGACGGCGGCGCGCGCAGGCTGCTGGTGGACTTCTCTCAGCTCCGGTTCTGCGACTCCACGGGACTGAACGTCCTCCTGCACAGCAGGCTCTCCCTCCGGGAGGAAGGCGGCAGCATCTCCTTGGCCGGGCTGCGCCCACCCGTCGCCCGCATGTTCCGTATCACCGGTGCGGACGGGATCTTCCCCGTACACCCCGATGTGGCGCACGCGCTGGCCGAGCCGCGCCACGGGTGAGGGAGGAGCGCGCCATGGAGCCGCGGTCCACCGATCGGAGCCGGAGTCTCCTGCTGACGGGCATGACGGACGCCGTCACCCGCTGCCGTGACTTCACCCGTGAGGCCCTTGTCGACTGGCGGTGGATGCCGGACAACCGCGACGACTCGGAGGACGTCCTGCTGCTGGTGTCCGAGGTCGTCGCCAACGCCTGCCTGCACGCGGGCGGCCCCCGCACGCTCCTGCTGGAGTGCACGGACGAACTGCTGCGCGTCGAGGTCACCGACGACAACCCCGTCGCCCCCACCCCGCGCTCCCGGCCCGATCCGGCCCGGCCGGGCGGATACGGGCTGCTCATCGTGGAACGGATCGCCCGGCGGTGGGGCACGCTGCCCCTCGCGGACGGCAAGTGCGTGTGGGCGGAGATCGACTCGCCGCTGCGGTCCCCGGACGCCCGGGGACCGCAGCCCGTCTCTTCATAGAACCTGTGTCCTCGCAGGCCGGTGGTTCGGCGCAGGCCGGTTCGGCGCCCATCAGGGCGTGGAGACGTCCTCCTGCGCTGCACCCTCCTGCTCCTCGCCGCCGCCGGGGTCCTCCAGCATCCCGGCGCGCAGCCTGGCCATGATCCGGCTCAGCAGCCTGGACACGTGCATCTGCGAGATGCCGAGGCGCTCGCCGATCTGCGACTGGGTGAGCTCTTCGCCGAAGCGCAGCTGCAGGACCAGCCGGTCGCGCTCGCCGAGAGCGGTGAGGAGCGGCTTCAGGGTCTCCAGGTCCTCGATGAGCTCGTACGCCTCCTCCTCCGTGCCCAGCGAACGGGGCAGGGCCCCGCCGTCGGAGTCCTGGCCGACGGAGGTGCTGAGGGATTCGGCGACGTAGCAGTTGGCGGCCTGTCGGCCCTCGGCCAGCGCGTCGTCGCTGACGCCGAGGCGTTCGGCGAGTTCGTGGTCGGTCGGCCGGCGGCCCAGGTCCTGTTCCATCGCGTCGCAGGACTTCGCCATGTCCAGCCGGAGTTCCTGGAGGCGCCGGGGCACCTTCACGGACCAGCTCGTGTCCCGGAAGAAGCGCTTCATCTCGCCCGTGATGGTCGGCACGGCGAACGTGGCGAACTCGACCCCGCGCTCGACGTCGTACCGGTTGATGGCCTTGATCAGGCCGATCGTGCCGACCTGGACGATGTCCTCGAAGGGTTCGCTGCGGTTGCGGAAGCGCCGGGCCGCGTACTTCACCAGGCTGAGGTTCAGCTCGACCAGGGTGTTGCGCACATAGGAGTACTCCGGCGTGCCCTCGGCCAGGGCGCGCAGCCGGTGGAAGAGCGCCACGGACAGGCTCCGGGCGTCGTCCGTGCTGACGGCGAGGGGGTTCTCCGGAATCTCGATGGTGTCCACCGGGGATCCGGTATGGACAGGGTCCGCGGTGTCGCTGGGCAGGGGGGTCATCAGTGTCCTCCGACGGGTCGGGGAGCCGCGCGGAGCGCAGCGGGGCCGTCGTGGGTTTCCCGTCGGGTTATATACCCGATCGGGGCGCGCTGACCCTTCCGGAGGTCTCAGTCCGTCGGCGGGGAGAGGTGGTACACGGCGAAGGCGCGGTCGATGACGGGCATGGCGACGTTGCGCACGCGCACCCCGCCGCCGGTCATCCCGTGCTCGGTGCCCAGGTGCGCGTGCCCGTGGACCGCGAGGTCCGCACCGGCCTCGTCGATGGCCTCGGCCAGCAGATAGCTGCCGAGGAACGGGTAGATCTCGGGCGGTTCCCCCGCCAGGGTGTCGGGGACGGGCGAGAAGTGGGTGAGGGCCACCCGCAGCCCGCAGCCCCGGGTGCGCAGCTCCCGCAGGGAGCGGCCGAGCCCGTCCGCGCAGGCCCGGGAGTACCGGATGAAGGCCTTCATCTCCGGTTCCCCGAACTCCGTGGCGCTGCGGCCCGCGAAACCCCCGCCGAAGCCCTTGGTGCCGGCGATGCCGACGGTGACGCCCCGGACGTCGAAGGTGACGCCGTCGCCCTCGAGGACATGGACGCCCTCCGCGGCCAGCTCGCGCGCCACGAGGTCCGGCTGATCGCTCTGGTAGTCGTGATTGCCGAGGACGGCGACGACCGGTACGGGCAGTCCGGCGACCTCCTCCGCGACCACGCGGGCCTCCTCGCGGGTGCCGTGCCGGGTGAGGTCCCCGGCCAGCAGCAGCAGGTCCGCGCAGTCGCCGAGCGTGTCGAAGGCGGGCCGCAGGACGCCCGCGCTGCCCGGGCCGAGGTGGATGTCCCCGACGGCCGCGACGCGGATCACGACAGCACCTCCGCCGCCCCGGGCGGGCCGACCCGGTGCACGGTCAGGTCCTCGTGCCAGGGCACGCCCTCCAGCTCGTCGGCGACGATCCGCAGCACGGCCGCCCGGGAACCGGCGTCGGCCAGGGTGCCCCAGACCATCACCCACGCGCCGCGCGCCTCCACACGCACACCGAGTTCGGCGATGTCCTCGCGCGCCAGGCGGTCGCGCAGGTGTTCCACGCGGTAGTCGAGGTTCT
This sequence comes from Streptomyces yangpuensis, assembly GCF_001005295.1. Classification (GTDB taxonomy): domain Bacteria; phylum Actinomycetota; class Actinomycetes; order Streptomycetales; family Streptomycetaceae; genus Streptomyces; species Streptomyces yangpuensis. The sequence continues at coordinate 149,801 of NZ_LBMK01000008.1, forward strand.
CCACGGACATCATGAGGTCCCCTTTCCCCGGTCGATGACGCGGAGCCGGTCGAGCAGGTACAGGAAGGAGTCCGGCAGCGGCTCGTCCCGGTGTACGTGGTCCAGCCGAGCCCAGTCGATCTGCTCGCGCAGCATCCGGGCCATGGGCAGCAGGTCGCCGAAGTCGCAGTAGTGCTCGGAGAGGGCCGCGAGCAGGCTGTCCATCAGGTCGGTGGGGGAGAGGACCGGCATCCAGACCGAGTCCACCGACTTCACGCTGGCCCGTTCCAGCAGCTCCGTATCGACCGGCCGGCGGGCCAGCTCGAAGATCAGGTCGATCTCCTCCCCGCCCGTGCGGCCTTTGACCAGCCAGTCCTCGGCGGCCCGGCGCATCTCGATGCCGCCGTCCTCCAAGGCCTTGATCGCCGCGTCGGCGTCCTCGCGCCGCATGCAGAAATCCGTGTCGTGCTGGAACCGGGCCGGGACACCGTGGGCGAAGGCGGCCACGCTGCCGGCGAGCGCGAAGGGCTGCCCGGACTGCTTCAGCAGCGCGGCCACGCGTTTGGTGACCTCCAGGATCGCCTGGGTGTGGTCCTTGGGGAGCTGTCCGTCGGTCATGGTGGGCGGGCTCAGGGTCTCCGGTGGAGGGGCCCCGCCGGCCCCGTCGGCCCCACCGGCTCCGTCGGCAGCATCGGCAGGAGGCTTCTTCACGGAGGTCCTCCCTCGTTCGGTCCTGCACATCCGGGACGCATCCCTGCCCGGACGGCAGGCGCCTAACCCGTCCGGCGCCGCCGAAACCCGCGCGGCGGGCCCCGGCCGGCGGGCGGTCGAGCAGCGGGCGGTCGAGCAGCGGGCGGTCGAGCGGACGGTCGGGCGGGACGCGTGGGCGGGGACGCACCGGGTAGGCGCCGTACGAAGCGGGGGCCGCCGGGCGTTCCGGGGCTCCCGGCCACCGACAGCATGGAGGCGAAAGGATGAACCGCGCCGCTCTGTTCGACGTCGACGGAACCCTCGCCGACACCAACCACCTGCACGTCACGTGCTGGTGGGAGGCGCTGCGGCAGGCAGGCCACGCCGTGGCGATGCACGACATCCACCGCGCCATCGGGCTGCCGGGCGAGGACCTCCTCGGCCACCTTCTCGGGGAGGGCCGCGACACGGGCGGGGACGAACGGCTAACGACGGCGCACGACACGCTGTACGCCACCTACTTCGACCGGCTGCCCGCTCTCGACCGCGCCGCCGAGCTGCTGCGCGAGCTCGACCACAGGGGCTGGCGGGTCGTCCTGGTGACGTCCGCGAGCGACGCCGAGCTCACCGCCCTGCGGGGGGCCATCGGCGCCGACGACGCGATCACCGCGACCGCGAGCGCCGACGACACCAGCGCGGGCAAACCGGCTCCGGACCCCGTGCACCACGCCCTGGAACTGGCCGGCGCGGCCGCGCGCGACTCCGTCTTCGTCGGCGACACCGTGTGGGACATGACGGCCGCCACGAGGGCTGGTGTCGTCTGCGTCGGACTGCTCAGCGGCGGGATCCCCCGGCGGGACCTGGAGGACGCGGGAGCCCGCGTCGTCTACCGGCACCCGGCCGACCTGCTGGCCGGTCTGGACGACAGTCCCTTCGCCGACCCGGCCGGGGACTTCGCACGCAGTAATCGGGCACGTGCGTCAGGGGCCGCCCGGCCCGCCGCACACGAACCCAGGGAGACGGCATGTCCGACGCCACCGCCGAGCGGAACGACACAGGGGACGACGAGCGGTACGACGCACGGGACGAGACCGAGAAGGAACGCGCCGACCGGCAGTGGCAGGAGCTGATCCAGGAGATCCGCGTCGCCCAGACGGGCGTACAGATCCTCTTCGGTTTCCTGCTGACCGTGGTCTTCACCCCGCTCTTCCACGACCTTCCCCAGACCGACAAGACGATCTACATCGTCACCATCGTTCTCGGTTCCCTGGCGACCGGTGCCCTGATCGGTCCCGTCGCCTTCCACCGCGTCGTCTCGGGACGACAGATCAAGCCCGAGGCCGTGGCCTGGGCCTCCCGGCTCACCTTCGTCGGCCTCGTCCTGCTGCTCGCCACCTGCACCGCGGCGCTCTTCCTCGTCCTGCGGGTGGCCACCCACGACGCCGTCGTGCCGTGGCTGGTGGCCGGCGTGGTGGCCTGGTATCTCCTGTGCTGGTTCGCCCTGCCACTGTGGGCGCGGGTCCGCTACACGGTCGAGAAGTGAAGGCTTCCGGTCCCGTACGGCCGACCTGACGGCGGCAATCGGCCACACCCGAAGCTTCGACGGGAAAATTCTTGACTGCGCACTAGGCTGGTGGGTTGTTCGGCTACAGACCGGGACAAACAGGGTAAATCCGGTCTCCGCCGATGAACCGGACCAATTGCCGGAACGACACGCGAGGGCCGATGCCAGCCACACCCGATCGCACCGAACTCGCTCTCCTCGACGACCGCGGCACGCACGACGCCCCGGACGGAGAAACGGGGACCCACGAGGAGCCCGGCAAACCGGCCCGCTTCCGCGCCGGACCCGCCGCCCCGCCCCGCACCCTCCTCGACATCCTCAAGGCCTCCGTACGGGCGTACCCCGACGAACCGGCCCTCGACGACGGCACCACCCGCCTCACCTACCGGGCCCTGGCCGCCGCGGCCGACCGCGGCCGCCGCGCCCTCGCCGCCGCCGGGGTCGCGGCCGGCGACCGCGTCGGCGTACGCGTCCCGTCCGGCACCAACGAGCTGTACGTGGCGATCCTGGCCGTCCTCGCGGCCGGCGCCGCCTACGTACCCGTCGACGCGGAGGACCCCGACGAACGGGCCGACCTGGTCTTCGGTGAGGCCGGAGTACGGGCGGTCGTGGGCGCCGGCCTGCGCATCGACACCGTCGACCCCGACCCGGTCACCGCCCTCGACGCCCTCGCCCGTACCGGCACGCCCGGCCGCGGCGGCGGTGACCGCTCCGCGCGCCCCGGCCCCGAGGACGACGCGTGGATCATCTTCACCTCCGGCTCCACGGGCAGGCCCAAGGGCGTCGCCGTCACCCACCGCAGCGCCGCCGCCTTCGTCGACGCCGAGGCCGCGCTCTTCCTCGCCGAGGAGCCGATCGGGCCCGGCGACCGGGTCATGGCCGGCCTGTCCGTCGCCTTCGACGCCTCCTGCGAGGAGATGTGGCTGGCCTGGCGGTACGGAGCCTGCCTCGTGCCCGTCCCGCGCAGCCAGGTCCGCAGCGGCGCCGACCTCGGCCCCTGGCTGGTGGAACAGGAGATCACCGTGGTCTCCACGGTCCCGACCCTGGCCGCACTCTGGGAACCCGAGGCCCTCGGGGAGGTCCGGCTGCTCATCTTCGGCGGCGAGGCCTGCCCGCCCGAACTGACCCAGCGCCTGGTCACCGAGGGCCGCGAGGTCTGGAACACCTACGGCCCTACCGAAGCCACCGTCGTCGCCTGCGCCGCACTCCTGACCGGCAAGGAACCCATCCGCATCGGCCTCCCGCTGAACGGCTGGGAACTCGCTGTCGTCGACGGGTCCGGGGACCCGGTCCCGATGGGCGGCAGCGGCGAACTCGTCATCGGCGGCGTCGGCCTCGCCCGCTACCTCGACCCCGCCAAGGACGCCGAGAAGTACGCCCCCCTCCCAGCCCTCGGCTGGCAGCGCGCCTACCGCAGCGGCGACCTCGTCCGCGCGGAACCGGAAGGGCTCGTCTTCCTCGGCCGCGCCGACGAGCAGATCAAACTCGGCGGCCGCCGCATCGAACTCGGCGAGGTCGACGCCGCCCTCCAGGCCCTGCCCCACGTGGCGGGCGCCGCCGCCGCCGTCCGCACCGCGCGCAGTGGCAACCAGCTGCTCGTCGGTTACCTGGTCACCCAGGACGGCTGGGACCGCGCGGCGGCCGTCGAACGCCTGCGCGCCGAGCTGCCCGCCGCCCTCGTACCGCTCCTCGCACCCGTCGCCGAGCTGCCCACCCGTACCTCCGGCAAGGTGGACCGCGACGCCCTGCCCTGGCCGCTGCCCGAACTGGAGACCGCCGGCTCCGCCGAAGAACTCCACGGCACCGAGGCGTGGCTCGCCGAGCAGTGGCGCGAAACCCTGGGCGCGGCCGTCACCAGCGCCTCCGACGACTTCTTCGCGATCGGCGGCAACAGCATCGCCGCCGCGCAGCTCACCACCCGGCTGCGCACCCGCTACCCGAGCGCCGCCGTCCTCGACATCTACCAGCAGCCCACCCTGCGCAAGCTGGCCCGCCGCCTGGAGAAGTCCGCCCCGGACAGCGGCGCGGCCCGCCCCGTGGCGCCCGTTCCGCTGCGCTCCCAGGTCCTCCAGACGCTCCTGCTGCTCCCGCTGCTCACCGTGCTCGGCCTGCGCTGGACGGTCGCCCTCCTGGCACTGGGCAACGTCCTGCACCGGTTCGGGCCCTACCCGTGGGCGCCAACCGCCTCCTGGTGGCTCGTCGCCGCCGGCGCCGTCCTGCTCTTCAGCCCCCCGGGGCGCCTGGCCGTCGCCGCCGGCGGCGCCCGCCTGCTTCTGCGCGGGGTGAAACCCGGACGGCACCCGCGGGGCGGCAGCGTCCACCTCAGGCTCTGGACCGCCGAGCGGCTGGCCGAATACGCGGGCGCGACCTCCCTGACCGGCTCCTGGCTCGAACGCTACGCCCGGGCCCTCGGCGCCAAGGTCGGCCCCGAGGTCGACCTGCACGCCCTGCCCCCCGTCACCGGCATGCTCAAGCTCGGCCGCGGCTGCGCCGTCGAGTCCGAGGTCGACCTGTCCGGGCACTGGCTGGACGGGGACCAGCTGGAGATCGGCCCCGTCAGGATCGGCGCGGGAGCGGTCGTCGGCACCCGCAGCATGCTCTTCCCCGGCGCACGGATCGGCAAGCGGGCCGAGGTCGCCCCCGGTTCCGCCGTGGTCGGCACCGTCCCGACCGGCCAGCGCTGGGCCGGCGCCCCCGCCGTCAAACTCGGCAGGGCCAAGCGGAACTGGCCCGAGGAACGCCCGCCGCGCGCGGTCCACTGGCGGGCCATGTACGGCGCCACCGGCTTCGGCCTCACGGTGCTGCCCGTCCTCGCCACCGTGCCCGCCCTGCTCGTCCTGAGCCGGTTCGTCCCCGCGGACGCCGGGCTCGCCGGGGCCCTGCGCGGAGCACTGGTGGCAGTGGTGCCCGCGGCCCTCGCCTTCGGCCTCGCCTACGCGCTGCTCCTGCTGGTCGCCGTACGCCTGCTGAGCCTCGGCCTGCGGGCCGGCACCCATCCGACCCACAGCCGCATCGGCTGGCAGGCCTGGACGGTCACCCAGCTGATGGACCGGGCCCGGGAGACCCTCTTCCCGCTCTACGCCGGCCTGATCACCCCGGTCTGGCTGCGGCTGCTCGGCATGAAGATCGGCCGCGGGGCCGAGGTGTCCACCGTACTGGCGCTGCCGAGCCTCACCACCGTGGGCGAAGGCGCCTTCCTCGCCGACGACACCCTCACCGCCCCCTTCGAACTCGGCGGCGGCTGGGTGCGCATCGGACGCTCCGCGATCGGCCGCCGGGCCTTCCTCGGCAACTCCGGCATGGCCGCACCCGGCCGCACCGTGCCCGACGACGGGCTGGTCGGCGTCCTGTCGGCCGCGCCGAAGAAGGCCAAGAAGGGCAGCTCGTACCTGGGCCTGCCACCGGTCAAACTGCCCCGGTCCAGCGCCGACGCCGACCGGAGCCGGACCTACGATCCGCCCGCCCGCCTGCTGTGGGCGCGCGCCCTGGTGGAGCTGTGCCGGCTCGTCCCCGTCTTCTGCTCGGCGGCCCTGGCCGTGCTGACCGTGGCGGCCCTGTGCGCGCTGACCGCGTGGAGCGGCCTGGGCGTCTGGGGCGCCGCGCTGCTGTCCGGGGCCGTCCTGCTGGCCGCCGGTACGGTCGCCTGCTGCGCAGCGGTCACCGCGAAGTGGGTCCTGGTGGGCCGGCACCGGCCCGGCGAGCACCCGCTGTGGAGCGGCATCGTATGGCGCAACGAACTCGCCGACACCTTCGTCGAGGTCCTGGCCGTGCCCTGGCCGGCCGGATCCGTACCCGGAACACCGTTGATGACCCTGTGGCTGCGCGGGCTCGGCGCCCGCATCGGCCGCGGCGTGTGGTGCGAGAGCTACTGGCTGCCGGAGACCGACCTGGTCACGCTGGGCGACGGCGTCAGCGTGAACCGCGGCTGTGTGGTGCAGACACACCTCTTCCACGACCGGATCTTGAGGACGGATACTGTGATCCTCCGTGAGGGCGCCACCCTGGGCCCCGGCGGAATCGTCCTGCCCGGAAGCACGGTCGGGGCGCGCAGCACCCTGGGCCCCGCCTCCCTCGTGATGGCCGGGGAGTCCGTCCCCGCCGACACCCGCTGGCTGGGCAACCCGATCGAGGCGTGGCGGTCCTGAGGGGCGGTGGCGCCGGCCGGGACGGCAGCGGCAGCGGGCACGGCAGGAGCACACCAGCACGTCGTACGAGCACGGCGCAGGGAGCGGAAGCGGCAGTGAGCGGCCAGACCACAGCGGTGTCGGACTCGTACTTTCCGGCCAACGGCGACGCCCGTTACCGGGTGCACCGGTACGAGATCGCCCTGGACTACCGTCCCGGCCCCAACCGGCTGGCCGGGACCGGCCGTCTCAGCGCCATCGCCGGCCGGGCGCCGCTGACCGAGTTCCACCTGAACCTGGCCGATTTCAAGCTGGGCCGTGTCCTGGTCAACGGGCGGGCCCCGCAGTACACCCACCGCGGCGGCAGGCTGCGCATCCGGCCGGCGAAGCCGCTGCCGGCCGGGGCCGCCTTCACCGTCGACGTGACCTGGTCGGGCAACCCCAAGCCGGTGCGCAGCCCCTGGGGCGGCCTCGGCTGGGAGGAACTGACCGACGGCGCGCTCGTGGCCAGCCAGCCGGTCGGCGCCCCCTCCTGGTACCCGTGCAACGACCGCCCCGCTGACAAGGCCTCGTACCAGATCTCCGTCAACACGCCGTCCGCCTACACGGTCGTGGCCGGCGGCCGGCTGCTCACCAGGACCACCAGGGCCAGCACCACCACCTGGGTCTACGAGCAGCCCGCGCCGACCTCCAGCTATCTGGTCGGCCTGTCCATCGGCATGTACCAGACCGTGCTGCTGGGCGACCCCGGGCTCGGCGGCGTCACGCAGAGCGCCCACGTGCCCGCCCACCTGCTGTCGCGCTTCGCCCGGGACTTCGCCCGGCAGCCCGCCATGATGCAGCTCTTCGAGGAGCTCTTCGGCCCCTATCCCTTCGGCGAGTACGCGGTGGTCGTCGCCGACGAGGAACTCGACGTGCCGGTGGAGGCCCAGGGCCTCTCCCTCTTCGGGGCCAACCACGTCGACGGCGTCCGCGGGTCGGAGCGCCTCATCGCCCACGAGCTCGCGCACCAGTGGTTCGGCAACAGCGTGACCATCGCCGACTGGCGCCACATCTGGCTCAACGAGGGCTTCGCGAAGTACGCCGAATGGCTCTGGTCGGAGCGTTCCGGCGGCCGCACCGCCCATGAGCAGGCGGCCGCCGCGCACCGGTCGCTGACCGCCCGTCCGCAGGACCTGCGGCTGGTCGACCCCGGCCGGAAACTGATGTTCGACGACCGTCTCTACCAGCGCGGGGGCCTCGCCGTGCACGCGCTGCGCCGCGCGCTGGGGGAGGAGGACTTCTTCCGCATGCTGCGCGACTGGGCCACCGTCTACCGCCACGGAGTCGTCAGCACCGCGGCGTTCACCGCCCATGCCGCCCGCTACACGGCCGATCCGCTGGACGAGCTGTATTCGGCCTGGCTGTACGAGACCCCCCTGCCGCCCCTGCCCGTGTAGTTTCCGGCCGGGTTGCGCTCCTGCCGGTCCACCGCTCCTTGGTGATCGCGCAGGTCGGAGCGTTGCCCGGAGCGGCCGGAAGTGGGCGGGGAGGGCCGGGGTCGCTCTTGCCGGGGGACTATGCGGCTGCCAGCATTCCAGCGCGCGCCCCGCGGAGGTCCCGGAAGGGAGCAGATCCCGGCACCTCCGACCGCATGGTTCCGTCCGGTGAACAACGAGCCAGGAGTGCATCCCGTGATCCGATCGAAACTGCGTACGCTGCTGCTCGGTGGCGGCAGTGCGGCCGTCATGCTGGCCACCGCCCTCGTCCCCGCCACCGCGTCCGCCTCACCCGCTCCCGAGGCCCGGGGCACGGCGGGCGCAGCTGCCGGCTTCTGGTCCTGCACCGTCCCGCCCGGCTACACCTTCACCTCCACCCAGAACACCCTCAACTGCGGGGGCAGCGGCTTCCGCACCTACTACTTCGTCCAGCCGCCTTCCGACGGCCTGTGGGCCTGCACCACGGCCGACGGGTTCACCTATTCCTCCACCCAGAACACGCTCGACTGTTCCACCGGTGGCGGCTTCCGCACCAAGTACCTGCTGCGCACCCCCAAGACCGGTCTGTGGGCGTGCACCGTCCCCTCCGGCTTCACCTACACCAGTACGCAGAGCACGCTCGACTGCTCGACCAGCGGCGGCTTCCGCACCAAGTACCTCCTGCGGGCCTTCTGACCTCTCGTCCCGCCCCTCCGTCCCCGCTGCCTGCCGGAGTGCGACACGCGTTCCGGCAGGCTCGGCGGTACGGGGTTCAGGGGGAGTCCGGTGCGGTGGAACTGCCCGGGTCCAGGCAGGTCAGGGACATCACCACCGGCGCCTGGATGCCCTGCGCGGCCTCCGGGGACGGGCGGCTCGTCAGCACGGTCCAGTTGCCCTTCGTAAGCGTCAGCGTTCCGCCGCCCAGGTCGGGGCCGGCCTGCCAGCCGTGCTCGGAGCGGGCGCGTGCGAAGGCCGCCTCGAGGGCGGAGCCCGCCGTCTCGGGGGCGTGCCGGCCCATCAGCCGTTCGGTGCACCGGCCCAGGCCGTCCGAGGGCTGCCTGGCCACCGTGATGCCCTCCGCGGCCAGGACCGACGTCATCTCCGACACCACCGCGTCGGCGGACAGGGCGGGACCCGAGTGGCGCGGGGGCAGCGGGCCGAGGTCCTGCAGCGCGGTGCCGCAGCCGGTGGCCGCCACCGTCAGCAGTACCGCCGATACCAGGGAGGCCAGGGCTGCGTGCCCTCGTCGCCGTCGCACGATGGTGTCCTCCGTCCGGGTTTGCCGCGCCTGTGCGGACGGCCAGTCTGCCATGGTGTCGATCTTGACGAGCCGCCGGTCACGGGCGCGGCGGACACCCGTGAGGCCGGGTGCCGGAGGACGGCCGCCACTCACGCGCGGGCAGATCCCAGGGCGTGAGAACCGTTACATTCATCCCTCAATTGCCCCTTTTGGGGGAATCATGAATGCCGGATCTGTCGTCTATGCGCCGCGTGAGCGGCCCGCGCCGTCCGGGGACGGTCGGCGCCACTGGGAGTGACATGGGACGCGTGCGCGGCTGGACGGGCAACCGGCGGATGGCCCTGCCGATGGTGGCGGGCGGAGCCGTCGTCCTCGGTCTGGGCGGCCTCTACGTCACCGGACTCGTGGCCGGCGGCGACGTCGACCAGGGCACGCGCGTGCGCGGCGTGGACATCGGCGGACTGCCCGCCGCGCAGGCCCGGCGTGTACTGGACCGGGAGCTCGGCCCCAGCGCCGCCGCACCCGTCGCCATGAAAATCGGTGACCACGTCGAGAAGGCCGATCCCGCGACGCTCGGCCTCTCGCTCGACACCGCCGCGACCGTCGACCGCGCCGTGCGCAAGGGCTACAACCCCGTCACCGTCATCGGCGGCCTCTTCGCGTCCGGCCGGCGCGACCTCGAACCCGTGATCCGTGCCGACGAGCGGAAGGGCCGGGCCGCGGTCGACCGCATCGCCGGGACCACCGCCCGCGCACCCCGCGACGGCGCCATCGCCTTCGAGAAGGGCGCTGCCAGGGCCGTCGCCCCTCTCACGGGCGTCACCCTCCTCCAGGACCGCACCCTCGACACGCTCCGTGACGCCTACCTGCGCACGGACACCACCCCGGTCGTGCTGCCCGTCGAGCGCACCGAGCCGGCCGTCGGCGCCGAGGAGACCGGACGGGCCCTGAAGCAGTTCGCCCAGCCCGCCATGTCGGGGCCGGTCGCGCTCACCGTCGCCGGGAAGAGCGTGTCGATCACCCCCGCCGTGCTGGGCGAGCACCTGAAGATGCGGCCCGACGCCCAGGGCCGTCTCGTACCCGCCCTCGACTCCAAGGGCCTGCTGGCCGAGCCTGCCGTGGCCCGTCCCATCGAGGAGGTCAGCCGTCCCGCGCTCGACGCCGCCCCCCGCGTCGGCCCCGACGGTACCGTGGTCATGGCCCAGCAGAGCCGTGCGGGACGCAAGGTGACCGAGGAGGCGCTCGGCAAGGCCGTGCTGCCGCTGCTGACCCGCACGGGCGCCGCCCGCAGCGGCGAGGTCGCCACCGTGGCCGTCCAGCCGGAGCTCACGAGCGAGGAGGCGCGACGGATCGGCATCAAGGAGAAGATCTCCTCCTTCACCGTCGAGTTCCCGGCCGCCCCGTACCGCAGCACCAACATCAGCCGCGCGGTGGAGCTGATCAACGGCTCCGTGGTCCAGCCGGGACGGGAGTGGAGCTTCAACCGCACGGTCGGTGAGCGCACCAAGGAGAACGGTTTCGTCGACGGCATCATGATCAATGACGGCCAGTACGTGAAGTCGCCCGGCGGCGGCGTCTCCGCGGTCGCCACGACCATGTACAACGCGGTCTTCTTCGCCGGCCTCAAGCCGGTCGAGCACGGTGCCCACTCCTTCTACATCGAGCGCTACCCCGAGGGCCGCGAGGCCACCGTCGCCTGGGGCACCCTCGACCTGCGCTGGATCAACGACTCCGGCCACGCCGTCTACGTACAGGCCGAATCCACCGACACCTCGCTGACCATCACCCTCCTCGGCACCAGGAAGTACGACGAGATACGCGCCACCAAGGGGCCGCGCACCAACGTCACGCCGCCCGCGAAGCGCACCGGCACCGGGCCGGCCTGCGAGGTCCAGACCCCGCTTGAAGGCTTCGACGTGACGGTCGGACGCGTCTTCGTCCAGGGCGGCAAGGAAGTCCGCAACGAGGAGTTCAAGACCCACTACACCCCGCGCGACGAGGTCGTCTGCACCCCGGAGACCCCCGAGTCAGGCGCGAGTCCGGCTCCGACGGCCCCTGCGGCCCCTGCGGCCCCTGCGGTGCCCGCGGCGCCTGAGGTGCCCGCGAGTCCGGCGGCCCCCGGGACCGCCGGTACTGCGCGGACGGCGCAGGCCGCGCCGGCCCCTGCCGGAGCCCCCGCCGGCGCTGCCGGCACCGCCGGCGTCCCCCGCTCGTCCTGAGGGACAGTACGGGACGAGGTGTGACACTCCCGGCGCGCATTGTGCATGCCGGGAGCCATGGAGGCCCGGAAGTGCTACAACTGGGTTCGTGACCATTCCTCGCCACCCGTGCCGGGCACGTCGGTGCGGTCACCTCTAGGCAAACGATTCAGAAGCGTCGCCGGCCAGGTATTCGTCCTCCAGGTGGCGATCGTGGTCCTGCTCGCCGCCGGGGCCCTGCTGGCCCTGGTGCTCCAGTCGCGGCACGACATCGACCGCGAGGCGCGCAACCGCTCGGTGGCCGTCGCCGAGACCTTCGCCCACCAGCTGGGCCTGCAGCCCGCGCTGAAGACGTCCGACCCCTCCACGATCCTGCAGCCCCTGGCCGAGCAGACGCGCAAGGCCGCCGGGGTCGACTTCATCGTGGTGATGGACACCAACGGCATCCGCTACAGCCATCCCCAGCCGGACCGCATCGGGAAACGGTTCGTCGGAACCATCGAGCCCTCCCTGCAGGGCAAGGTCCACACCGAGAGCGTCGAGGGCCCCCTCGGCAAGGAGATCCAGGCGGTGGTCCCCGTCAAGGACCCCGACGGCGAGGTCGTCGCCCTGGTGTCCGCCGGCCTGACCGTCGAGAACGTCAGCGGCGCCCTCGACCGCCAGCTCCCGGTGATCCTCCTGGCCATCGCCACGGGCCTGGGCCTGGCCACCGTCGGCACCTGGCTGATCAGCAGACGCCTGCGCCGCCAGACCCACGGGCTCGGCACGCAGGAGATGACCCGCATGTACGAGCACCACGACGCGGTGCTCCACGCCGTCCGCGAAGGCGTCGTGATCACTGACGGCGACGGGCAGCTCCTGCTGGCCAACGACGAGGCCAAACGCCTGCTCGGCCTGCCGGAGAACGCCGAGGGCCGCCCCATCCGCGACGTGCCCGGCCTGGAGCGCCGGATGGCCGACCTGCTGCTCTCCGGCCGCGAGGCCACCGACGAGGTGATCGGCTCCGGCGACCGGCTGCTCGTCGTCAACCAGCGGCCCACCCACCCGCGCGGCCGGCCCGAGGGCGCGGTGGTCACCATCCGCGACTCCACCGAGATGCAGATCCTGACCACCCGGGCCGAAACGGCCCGCAGGCGCCTCAAACTGCTGTACGACGCGGGCGGCGACATCGGCACCACCCTCGACGTGGTCCGCACGGCCGAGGAGCTCGCAGCCGTCGCCGTACCCCGCTTCGCGGACTTCGTCACCGTCGACCTCGCCGACCAGGTCATCGACGGCGACGAGCCCGCCCCCGGCGCCGACATGCGGCGCACCGCCATCAGCGGCATCCGCTCCGACCACCCCCTTTACCCCGTCGGCCGGCTGATCGACTTCCTGCCGTCCACCCCGCAGGCCCGCGGCTACGGCACCGGACGGGCGGAACTGGTCCCCGACCTCTCCCAGGCCCCCGGCTGGCAGGCCCAGGACCCGCCCCGGGCCCGCGCCATCGTCGACTACGGCATCCACTCGCTCATCGCGGCCCCCCTCATGGCCCGGGGCGTCGTCCTCGGCGTGGTCAACTTCTGGCGCTCGCAGAAACACGAGCCCTTCGACGAGGACGAGCTGTCCCTCGCCGAGGAACTCGTCGCCCGCGCTGCCGTCAGCATGGACAACGCCCGCCGCTACACCCGCGAACACGCCCTCGCCGTGACCCTCCAGCGCAGCCTGCTGCCGCGCGCCCTGCCCGAACAGAGCGCCATGGACGTCGCGCACTTCTACCTGCCCGCCCAGTCCGGCGTCGGCGGCGACTGGTTCGACGTGATCCCGCTGCCCGGCAGCCGGGTCGCCCTGGTCGTCGGCGACGTCGTCGGCCACGGCCTGCACGCCGCCGCCACCATGGGCCGGCTGCGCACCGCGGTGCACAACTTCTCCTCCCTCGACCTGCCGCCCGACGAGATCCTCGCCCGCCTGGACGACCTCGTACAGCGCATCGACCACGACCACAACCAGGACGCCGAGGACGCGGACGGCGGCGTGCTCGGCGCCACCTGCCTGTACGCCGTCTACGACCCGGTGTCCCAGCGCTGCACCATGGCCAGGGCGGGGCACCTGCCCCCGCTCCTGGTCGGCCCCGACGGCACCACACAGATCGTCGAGCTGCCCGCGGGCCCCCCGCTCGGCCTGGGCGGCATGCCGTTCGAGACCGCGGAACTGGAGCTGGCCGAGGGCAGCCAGCTGGTCCTCTACACCGACGGGCTGGTGGAGGAGCGGACCCGGGACATCAGCGAGGGGCTGGAACTGCTCCGGGCGGCGCTCAGCCACCCCGACCGGGACCCCCACGACAGCTGCCGGGCCGTCCTCGACATGCTGCTCCCCGCCCGGCCCACCGACGACGTGGCCCTGCTCATCGCCCGCACCAGGACACTCGGCCCCGACCGGGTCGCCCAGTGGGACGTCGCCTTCGAACCGAGCGCGGTCGGAGCCATGCGCAGCGTCGCCGCCAAGAAGCTCGACGAATGGGAGCTGACGGAACTCGGCTTCGCCGCGGAGCTGATCCTCAGCGAGCTGGTCACGAACGCCCTGCGGCACGGCAGCGGACCGGTGCGGGTACGGCTGCTCCGCGACCACAACCTGACCTGCGAGGTCTGGGACGGCAGCAGTACGGCCCCCCACCTGCGCTACGCCGCCACGACGGACGAGGGAGGGCGCGGCCTGTTCCTGGTCGCGCAGCTCAGCGAGCACTGGGGCACCCGCTACACCCCCGAGGGCAAGGTCATCTGGGCGGAACTGGCTCTGCCGGGCACCCCGGGCGGCGGCGAGACCGTCCTCTCCGCCTTCCTCGACGTGGACCCCCTCTGACGGCGCCCGCCGCGGCGGAAAAGGAACTGACCGGCACCGGGCGTGATCGCTACCATCGCCCGGTGCACCGTGAACCCGAATGGTCCCCGTACCCGAAGATCCCCGCGAACACGCGGCTGGGAGAGGCCCGCGGCCGGACGTGGGTGGCCCACGAGAAGATCCACGGCGCCAACTTCGCCGTCGTCTGCGACACGGCCGGTGCGCACCCCGCCAAGCGGCGCGAGCTGCTCGGCGACGGCGGACTCGACGACTTCTTCGGCGTCGGCCGGATCTGGCCCGCCCTGGCGGTCGCGGCGACCCGCTGCGCGCGGAGCCTGAGGGAGGCGGCGGGCGCCGCGCCCTCGGCGGTCGTGACCCTGTACGGCGAACTGGCCGGCGGCCGCTACCCCCACCCCGGCGTACCCGCGGTACCGGGCGCGGCGGCCGTGCAGACCGGCGTCTGGTACGCCCCCGATCTGGTCTGGCTGCCCTTCGACGCGACCGTCACCGGCGAGGACGGCCCGCACTGGGTCGGCGACCGCACCCTGCGCGCCGCGGCGGCGTCGGCAGGGCTGCTCTGCGTGCCGCTGCTGGCCGAGGGCCCCCTCGCCCGGCTCCAGGAGCTGCCGGTGCTCTTCCCGACCCGGCTGCCGGGCCTGCTCGGTCTGCCGGCCCTGCCGGACAACCTGGCGGAGGGCGTGGTCGTCAAGCCCGCGGGGGAGTCGCGCGGGCCCGCCCGCCCGATGGCCAAGGCCAAGCAGCCCGCCTTCGCCGAGGACGAACGGTTCGACGGCGCGCGCCCCTACCAGGTACCCGCCGAAGGCGCCGCCGGCGTCCCCGGCTGGCTGCTCGCCCACGGTACCGGCCTGCTCACCCCGGCCCGCGCCGCGTCGGCCGTCAGCAAGCTGGGCCCCCGTACCGCGCCCGCGGACGTGGCCGCCGAGATCGCGCGGGACGCCGCCGAGGAGGTCGCCCACGAGCTCGGCGGCCTGGACGGGGCCACCCGGCGGGCCCTGGAGAACTCCCTCCACGCCGGAGCCCTCGGCCTGGCCCGCTTCGACGCCGACGACCGCCGCTCCTGAGGCCCCGGCCCACGGGACTCAACGGCCGTTCAGGTGGTGCGTACCGTTCGGGTGGTTCATACCGACACGGGCGGTCAGGAGGGCGATGTCGTCGTCGGCGGACGCCGGGACGAGGTGGGCGATCAGCGAGTCGCACAGGTGGTCGAGCGGCTGGAGGGGCTCGGTGAGCAGGCCGGTCAGCTCGCCCAGCCGCTCGTCGATGTCGCGGTTGCGGGCCTCGATCAGGCCGTCCGTGTAGAGCACCAGCAGGCTGCCCGCCGGGAGCGTGAGGTCGGTGGTGGTGAAGGTGACCCCGCCGACACCCAGCGGGGCCCCGGGCGGGGTCTTGACCAGGTAGACGGTGCCGTCGGGCTCGGCCACGGCCGGCGGCGGGTGACCGGCCCGGGTGATCGTGCAGCGGCCGGTCGCCGGGTCGCAGACCACGTACAGGAACGTGGCCAGCATCGGCTCCGCGAGGTCGGCTAGGGTCGCCTCCAGCTGCTGGAGCAGCGCCGTGGGCGGCATGTCGAGGCGCGCCAGCGCCCGGACGGTCGCGGAGAGGCGCCCCATCACCGCGGCGGCCGCGATGCCGTGCCCCATCACGTCCCCCATGAGCAGGCCCGCCCTCCCGCCGGCGAGGGGGACGACGTCGTACCAGTCCCCGCCGACCTCGTTGACGTCGCTGGCCGGCAGGTAGCGGTGGGCGATCTCGATGCCGGGCGGCGGGGTGACGTGCTGCGGCAGCATGCTGCGCTGCAGCACGACGGCGGTCTCGTGCTCGTGGTGGTAGAGACGGGCGTTGTCGATGCTGATGGCGGCCCGGGCGGCGAGCTCCCCGGCGAGAGTGACGTCGTCGGAGCCGAAGGGCTCGAAGGGCCGTGTGCGGTAGAAGGAGGCCACACCGAGGACCAGCCCGCGCGCCACCAGCGGGACCATCATGAACGAATGCACGCCCGTCTCGACGAGCTGGGCGGGCTTCGGGGTGTGCCGGGAGGCCGAGGCGGCCGCCATGGAGTCGAGGTGGGCGATCAGGAAGGGCTGACGGGCCGCGAGCGCCTGGGTGTACGGCGCGGTCGCGGGGAAGGTGAGGGTCCGGCCCAGCGGGGCGAGGATCTGCGTGACCGCGGATCCCGTCAGCGGGGCCTTGCCCAGACGGCGCAGCGCCACACCCCCGGTCAGCCCCATGCCCGGCTCGTTGCCGCGCGCCAGCGAGTCCAGCACGTCGACGGTGACGGCACTGGCGAGGTGCGGGACGGCCAGGTCGGCCAGCTCCTGCGCGGTGCGTTCCAGGTCGAGGCTGGCGCCGATCCGGGAGCTGGCCTCGGTGAGCAGGGCGAGCCGGCGGCGCCCGGCCTCGGCCTCGGTGTGGTCGCGCTGCTGCGAGGTGATGTCGAGCAGGGAGGCGATCACGCCGATCGGCCGGCCGGCCGGGTCCTCCACCCGTACGTAACTGCACGCCCACACGTGGTCGTGGTCCGGGTCCGCGGGGGTCCGGCCGGTGCGCCGGCGGTTGAGCACCGGCTCGCCGGTCGCCAGGACCTGCCGCATGGCCTCCTCCATCTCGCCCGCGTTCACCTCCGGCAGCACCTCGGCGAGCCGCCGGCCCACGTGGGCGGACTCCGCCAGCCCGTTCATCGCCTCCAGCGCCGGATTGACCTGGAGGAACCGCAGCTGCGTGTCGAGTACGGCGATCCCCACGGGCGAGCGGGCGAACAGGCCGTCCCACACCGCCGAGGAGCCACGGATCCGGCGCGCCGCGTGCGCGTCCGCGGCGAACACCAGCACCGCCGAGGCGCCGTGCCGCCGGTCGGGTACGGGGCAGGCCCAGATCTCCAGCTCCAGCGGGTGGCCGTTGCGATGCCAGGCGGTCACCGTGCCCATCACCCCGCGGCCGGTGGCGGCCGTCTCCCACAGAGACCGGCCCAGACTGCGGTCGGCGCCGGGGTGGAGAAGATCGGCGATGTGCCGTCCGAGGACCTGCGGCGGGCCGTAGCCCAGCAGCTCCTGCGCCCCGTGGTTCCAGCGCACGATCGTGCCGTCACCGCTCGTGGCCACGAGCGCCACCGGCAGGGCGCCCAGCCACCCGCCGGCGTTCTGGGCCGCGCCGCTGATCAGGTCCTCGAGCGGCATCTCCTCATGCATCCCGCACCCGCTCCTTCCGGGCCCCTCCATCACCTTCATCCTCGCTCCGAGCGACCGGCGGCGCCCCCCGGCCGCCGGACCCCGTACCCGGACCCTGTACCCGGACCCGGCGTCCGCGGTGCGGCGTCGGCGTGTGCAGGCGAGCGGCCCGCGGTGGCCGGCCCGAACGCCCCGTTCATCCGGTCGGCCGAGCACAGCAGGCCATGCGCGCCACCCCGGGCCACGCTGTGGGCAAGGACCGAACCACCGCACAGACGAGGACCGCACCATGTCCCAGAGGCGACGTATCGGCATCATCGCGGGGGCCGCAGCGCTGCTGCTCGGCGCAACCGCTTGCTCGGGTCTGGGGCGGACCACCGTCGGCCAGCTCAGCTTCCGCGGCCACGACTCGCCGGTTGAGATCAACTACAACAACACCCTCGTCACGGGCTGCCACCGGATCGCCATCCCGGACGGGGCCACCCACGTCGAGAACAACACCCTCGTCGACGTCATCCTGTACCAGAACCACGACTGCAGGCAGACGAACGATCCGAACAACGGCATCTACGTGGCGACGACCCTGTCGAACGTGACGGCCCCCAGGACCAACCCCTGGCGCAGCTTCAGCGTCGTCCACTGACGCGACCGGCGCCGACAGCGAGGCGAGGGCCGCGACGGAGGAGACGGGCAGTCGGACTCAGAGGCCGGTGGTGGCGCGGCGGATCGCGTCCAGGGCGCGCGTCACGTCGTGCTCGTTCGTGGACCAGTTGCTCACCGAGATACGCATGACGCGCCGGCCGTGCCAGGTGGAGCCGCTGATCCATGTCGTGCCGTCGTCGAGGAGCCGGGTGAGAACCCGCTCGGTGCGTTCGTCGTCGCCGAACTCCGCGCACACTTGGGTGAACACCACCTCGTTGAGTACCCGGGCACCGCCGATTCCGGCGATGCCGTCGGCGAAGGCGCAAGCGTGCCGGCACAGCCGGTCGACGAGTTCGGCCACGCCGGAGCGGCCGAGGGACCTGAGCGCCGCCCACACGGTGAAGGCCCGGCCGCGCCGGGAGAGTTCGGGCACCTTGTCGACGGGGTCCCCGTGTTCGTGCTGGATGAGGTAGTCGCCGCGCTGGCCCATCGCCGCCCGCAGCGCGGACGGGTCACGCACGACGGCGAGACCGCAGTCGTAGGGCACGTTCAGGGTCTTGTGGGCGTCCGTCGCCCACGAGTCGGCGTCCGCGCAGCCGGCCGTCAGGTGCGCATGGCGCGGCGAGGCGGCCGCCCACAGCCCGAATGCTCCGTCGACGTGCACCCACGCGCCCGCCTCACGGGCGGCGCGGACCGTCTCGGTGAAGGGGTCGAAGGCACCGGAGTGGATGTCCCCGGCCTGCAGGATCACGATGGCCGGGCCTTCTCCGCCCGCTGCCAGGACGCGCCGCAGGTCCTCCGGCACCATGCGTCCCTGACCGTCCGCCTTCACCAGGGCCGGGGCGCCGAGCCCCAGGTAACGCAGCGCCAGGTCCACGGCCATGTGCCGGTCCTCGCCGGCGACGGCCCGTACGGGCGGACCACCGACCAGCCCGTCCCGGGCGACGTTCCGGCCGGCGCGACGCAGCAGCTCGTCGCGCGCGGCGGCGAGGCAGGTGAAGTTCGCCATCGTGGCACCGGTGGTGAAGCCGACGGCGCTGTCGTCGGGCAGACCGAGCAGATCGAGCAGCCAGGCGCCGGCGACCTCTTCCGCAGCCGCGTACGCGGGCGAGGCGGCCCGCATCACGGAGTTCTGGTCCCAGGCGCTGACCAGCCAGTCCGCGGCCAGCGCGGCAGGCTCCGTACCACCGACCACGAACCCGTAGAAGCGGCCGCTCGGGAAGGCGGTCAGTCCCGGCTCGCACGCGGCGGCCAGCAGATCGACGACATCGGCCGGAGCGGCGGGGGNGCGGGGGCGTCGGGCAGCTCGGTACCGAGCGCGCGCACGATCTCCTCGACCGAAGCGCGTGCGGGAACCCGCCGTTCGGACAGGCTCGCGAGCCACCGGACGGCATGGCCGTGCGCCCGCCGGAGCGCGGCCTCGCGCGCGTCCATACCTCGGACTATGGGACAGGAGCCGTGGCCGCGCAAGCCGCGGCCCGTACCCTCCGTCCTCCGTCCTCTCGGCGGCCCGCCCGCTCAGTGCTGGACGGGGGCGGGGGCGAGGACGGGGTCGAGGGCGCCCAGGGCCGTGGCCCAGGGGAAGGGGACCGGGGTTTCGGCGGGGGTGTTGTCGTGCGGGAGGAGCCGGACCCCGGCGTTGCGCAGGGTGGCGAGGGAGATGTCGTACTGCGGATGCGCGGCGAGCGCGCTGTTGGTGCAGGAGATGGCGGTGACGGGAGTGCCGTTGCCGAGGGCCTCGGCGGCGAGGCCGACGGTCAGCCGGTCGGTGAGGCCGAGGGCCCACGCGTTGACCGTGTTGAAGGTGGCGGGGGCGTAGAGGATCGCGTCGGCGGCCGGCCACTGCTCAGGTTCGCCCGGGAGCTGGTACTGCCAGAGCACGGGGTGGCCGGTGAGGGCGGCGAGCCCGTCGAGGCTCCCGGCGAGCCAGTGCGCGGCGGTGGGGGTGAGTCCGAGGCACACGTTCCAGCCGCGGGCCTGGGCGTCTTCGACGACATGGGCGACGTCGAACACGGGTGGGGCGGCGGAGCAGAGCAGATAGAGGGTCTTCATGGTCATGCCGCATTATGATCATATCGCTTGACCTCAAGTGCGGTTGAGGGAGCAGGATCGAGCCCATGGACATCGAGCACGCGGCCACGGCCGCCGACATCAAGGCGATCGAAGAGGTCGTCGCCACGGTCGAACGCACCCAGCGGGCCAAGGACGCCGAGGGTTTCCTGGCCCTGTTCCACCCCGACGCCCTGTGGACGACGGCACACGGCAGGGTCCTCATCGGCTTCGAGGAGATAGCCGAATTCACTCGTGCCGTGCTGCCCGGGGCGAACTGGGACGGGGAGGTCACCTACGAGGTCGTCCACGTGCAGTTCCTGCGGCCGGACGTCGCGGCGGTGAAGGTGCGCCAGGTCTACCACGCGCCCGACGGCGGTGAGGGCGCGCCGCTGTACGTGATGACGCGGGAGGCGGACGGGCCGTGGCTGCTGACCGCCTGCCAGAACACCCAGGTGGTGCGGGACCCGGCCTGAGCCGGGGGCGAGCCGGGGCGTGGATCCGTGCCCTGTCGCTCCAGCCCCGCAGGTGGGGGACAGTGGTGCTGTGGCCGACATCGACGCGGTGGCAGCCGAGCTGTACGGGCTCAGGCCGGAGGAGTTCACCGCTGCCCGGGACGCTCACGCGGCCGCCGCGCGCAAGGCGGGGCGGCGCGCCGAGGCGAAGGGCATCGCCGCCCTGCGCAAGCCGACGCTGGCGGTGTGGGCCGCGAACCGGCTCGCCCGCGCCGACGCGGATCAGGCGGGGCGCCTGCTGGAGCTGGGGGAGGGGCTGCGCGAGGCGCACCGGACACTGTCGGGGGAGGAGCTGCGCAAGCTGTCCCACCAGCAGCACGTGGTGATCGCCGCGATGGCCGGCGAGGCCCGTCGGCTGGCCGGTGAAGCGGGGCAGGACCTGTCCGCTGCGGTCCAGCGGGAGGTCGAGCAGATCCTCCGCAGCGTCCTCGCCGATCCCGAGGCCGCCCAGGCCTGGGTACGGGGCGTACTGGCGAAGGCGCCGCCCTCGGCAGTGGGCTTCGCCGACGTGGCACCCGCACCGGGCGCGGAGCCGCGGCCGCCGATGGCCGAGGCGGAACGGGAGCGGGAGGCGGAGCCGGAGCCGGAGGCGGATTCGGGGGAGGCCGAGCGGACGCGGCGGGAGGCCGAACTCGCCGAAGAGGCGCTTGCCCGGGCGGAGGCGGAGCGGGCGCAGGCCCGCACCGGACTCGGGGCGCTCGACGAGGAGATCGGCCTGCTGGAGGCGCGGCTGGAGCGAGTCCGGGAGGAACGCGAAGGCCTCGCCGCCGCGGCGGCGGCCGCCGACCGGCGCCACCGGGAAGCCGTACGGGAGGCCAAGGCGGCCCGCGCGGCGGCCCGTAAGGCCGCAGGCCGCTGACCTGCCCGGGGCGGCGGAGCGAATCAGCCCAGGTGCACGGCCAGGCTGCACAGGCCGAGCCCGTGGCGGGCGGCGTGGCGCCACATGCGCAGGGGCCGTCGAGAACCCGTTCGAGCCCACGGAGCGCGGACTTCGAGAAGGTGCCGGCTGTCCGGATTCAAAGCCCCGGTGGATACCGCAGATGCCGCGGAGGGAGGCAGGTCCCGCAGGCCGCCCCTGCCGCGACGGCTCCGCCGCACCGGCCGGCGCCCGGTACCGGTAGCCGTCCAGATACCACGGCCGGCCGCCGCCCCGGCGACAGGGTCCGGCCGGACCCGGGTCCAGGGGCCGCGGTCGGCCGGCCCGGAGCGCGGTACCGGGGTGGCGGCCCGGGGGCCTGCTGTCGGCCGGGCGGGCCCGCACCGCTTTCGGACCGGGGTGGTCGGGGCGCGTGCCCTGCCGAGCGGTGGGGCGGGGCGGGCGGCGCGCCGGGTCCGGCCAAGTTGGGGGAGTGGTGCCTTGTGGTGAGTGGCCGCGGGGTCGGACCGTGGCGCTGCCGTCCGACCTGCGTGGGGACGTCCGGGGGCCGGGCGGGGTGGAATCCGGGGCCTCGCCGCCGTGGCGGCATTCGGCCAGTGAGCGGGTGCGCGCACCGCCCAGGGGCGGTTGTCCGTATCCCGTCCTTTCGCCGCAGGCGGGCCCGTGGTGGCATGTCCATGCCGAAATTCGATCGGCGGCCCCCGATGAATGGAGAAACAAGGATGTTGCTCCGCAGACTGACCGTCGGTGCAGCGGTGGTGGCGTTGTCCACCCTGGCGATGCCCGCACAGGCCCACAACGCCACGTATCCTCCCGGGAGAATCACGGTCGACGTCGTCGGCGTGAACGGTTCGGGATGTCCCCAGGGCACGGCGAGCGTCGCCGCCGCCTCCGACAACACCTCGTTCACGGTCACGTACAGCGACTACCTCGCCCAGACCGGCGCCGGCTCCGGCGGAACCGACTTCCGCAAGAACTGCCAGCTCGCCCTCCAGATCCACGTGCCGCAGGGCTTCACCTACGCCATCGCCCGGGCGGACTACCGCGGTTACGCCCACCTCCAGCGCGGGGCCTACGGCCAGGAGCGCGCCAACTACTACTTCCAGGGCATGGCTCAGACCACCCGCAGGACCCACCAGTTCAACGGCCCCTACTCCGACAACTGGCAGGCGAGCGACCAGACGGAGTACGCAGACCTGGTCTGGGCGCCGTGCGGCGAGGAGCGCAACCTCAACGTCAACAGCGAACTGCGCGTGTACGCCGGAACATCGAGCCCGCAGGCTCTGAGCTTCATGAGCATGGACTCCACGGACGGCAGTGTCAGCACGGTCTACCACTTCGCGTGGAAGGAATGTCCCGCGGTCTGACACGGCGTGAGCCCCGGAACCAGCACTTCACGGTCAGGAGTGACAACGATGTCCCCTTCCCTGCCCCGCACCCTGTTCACCGGTGCCGCGGCTGCGGCGCTGATCGTCACGGCGTCCCCGGCCGGAGCCGCCGGCCCGACCCCGCAGATCACCGCACCGCCCGACAAGATCGTGATCGAACTCGCCACGGTGAACGGGTCCGGCTGTCGGGAGGGCACCGCCGAAGTGGCCGTGGCGCCCGACAACACGGCCTTCACCGTCACCTACAGTGACTACCTTGCGCAGGTCGGGCCCGGCGCGCCGCCGACCGGATTCCGCAAGAACTGCCAGCTCAATCTGCGGGTCCACGTACCCTCGGGATTCACCTATGCCATTGTCCAGGCCGACTACCGGGGATTCGCATTCCTCCAACCGGGAGCCTGGGGCCAGGAGAAGGCGAGCTACTACTTCCAGGGAATGCCGCAGACCGCCCAGCGCACCCATCAGTTCAACGGCCCGCTCAATGACAACTGGCAGGCGACCGACAGGACGGAGTACGCGGATCTCGTCTGGGCGCCGTGTGGCGAGAAACGCAATTTCAACATCAACACCGAGCTGCGCGTGAACGCCGGAACGTCCAATCCGCAGACCGCCACCAGCTTTATGACCATGGACTCCACCGACGCGAGCGTGAGCACGCTCTACCACCTCGCCTGGCAGGCCTGTCCGGCACCCCGGCCGCGTTCGCACTAGGACGCGCGC
The DNA here is from genome assembly GCF_001005295.1 of Streptomyces yangpuensis. GTDB lineage: Bacteria > Actinomycetota > Actinomycetes > Streptomycetales > Streptomycetaceae > Streptomyces > Streptomyces yangpuensis. Next base: position 173,243 of record NZ_LBMK01000008.1, read on the forward strand.
GTCGGGCTCGTCGGGCTGGTCAGTCGGGCCCGACGAGCCCGACGGCCCGTCGTCGCCGGAGGTCTCGCCGGGTGCGAGACCTCCGGCCACGCCGTCGTAGGCCGTGCTCAGGCGGCGCGCCGCGCCCGCACCGGGAAGTAGGCGCGGGCCTCGGGCAGGTACATAGGGACGACGGCGGCCGCGGCCAGCAGATCGGGCAGGGCGTTCACGACACCCCACCACACCGGGTCGACCCCGTCCATGCCGAAGTCGGCGACTCGGAGGAGCAGGAACGCCGCTCCCACGACGGTCAGCACCACACGGGCCCAGCCGCGTCCGGCCCGCATCTGCGCCGCCACGGCCAGCCAGCCGGCCACGAAGACGGCCAGCACCCCTCCCGACAAGGCGAGTTGGGTGATTGCGCTGCCGCGCCCGGCATGCTCGGTCAGTTCGTCCAGACCGGTGGGCGCCACCACGAACACCCCCAGCACCCACACCAGAACCTCGGCCGACACGGCCGCCAGCGTGAGCGCCCACGCCGCCTCGATCTGCCACGGGCGCCTCGGGCGCGCGCTGCTGGTACCTGTGTTCATGACAGCCTCCTTCCGGGGTACGCCCCGTGAGAGTGCGAACGGGACGTCGAGGTTCCCTCCGGTCCCGTGGAACATGGTCGGTTGGAACGTGATCGGATAGTTTGACGGGATGTCCGAACTGCGAACCGAACGCCTTGTCCTGCGCCAATGGCGGGAGTCCGACCTGGCCCCCTGGGCGGCGATGAACGCCGATCCCGAAGTCCGCGAACATTTCGACGGCGTCCTCACCCGTCAGCAGAGCGAGGCGTCCGCGGCCCGGTTCCGGGCCGCCATCGAGCAGCGCGGCTGGGGCTGGTGGGCGGTCGAGGTGCGGGACACCGGCGAGTTCATCGGCTTCACCGGTCTGGACCCGGTGGACGAGGACATGCCGTTCACCGGGGTGGAGGCCGGCTGGCGGCTGGCCCGCTCGGCCTGGGGGCACGGCTTCGCCACGGAGGCCGCCCGCGCGGTCGTGGCCTTCGGTTTCGAAACCCTCGCGCTGCCGGAGATCCTCGCGGTGACCACGGCCGCCAACCTGCGCTCCCAGGCGGTCATGCGCCGAATCGGGATGACCCGTGACCCCGCCGACGACTTCGACGACCTCACCGTGCCCGACGGCCCGCTGCGCCCGAGCGTCGTCTACCGCACGTCACGGGGAACGGCCGCCTGAACGGCCGCCTGAACGGCCGCGTGACGACGACCTGTCCGGTTCGTCAGCGGGAGGGGGCGCCCGCCGCGCCGTTGCGCCAGACCGTCACGTCCAGCGTGAGGTAGGTGCTCGGGGAGTCCTCCGGCGAGATGCCGCGCACCGTGATCAGGCCGAGGTGCCCGGTGCCGGTGGTCAGGCAGATCTGGCGGCCCGTGCCCAGCTTGTCGACGTACACGTTCTGCGTGAAGCGGGTCTCGGTGCGGCAGGTGGCCAGGGACCCCTCCTGACCAGGGTCCAGGAGGACCATGCTGCCGCCCCGGCCCTCGGCGTCGAGATAGCCGCCCGTGTCGTACGACAGCTCGTACCCGCCGTCCTCGCCCTTCTGCGGGCGCAACGGCTCCTCGCCCAGGGTGAGGTGGTACCCCGCCGTGAGGTTGACGCCCTTGTGGTCGGCGGGCGCCGGGTCGGGGCGGGCGCCGCCGGTGCCACCGGAAGCGGACGGCGAAGCGCCGGAGCCGGAGCCGGAGCCGGAGCCCGAGCCGGTGTCCTTGCCCTTGGTCAGCCCGTACACGGCCGCACCGCCGACGACCGCGAGCGCCAGGACCGCGGCCAGCACGGCCGGCCCCCGCCTGCCGGCCCGTGGCCCCGTCGTCTGCTGTGTGTGCTGTGTGTGCTGCGGCTGGAACGGCAACGGCGCCGCGGACTGCGGCGCGGCCGCGCCGAACTGCGTGGGCGCGTACGGGCTCACGGCCGGGTGGGCCGGCTGCGGAGCGGACGGTGTCCGCGGCGCGGCCGCCGGGGGAGCGGGCGGTCGCGGCGTGGACGGTGTCGTCGGCGCGTACGCCGCCGCCCCGCCGGGCGCCGTGGACGGCGTCGTCGGCGGGTGCGTCGGAGGCGGCGGCGTGAGATCCGGAGCGGGCGCGGCGGACCGCGCCGAGATCTCCGCGGTGACCGCCGCCGGCAGCCAGTCCTCGGGGCGCCGCAGCGTGGTGGCGTCGTTCGCGGTCCGGCACAGCGCGATGACCTCGGCGACGGACGGACGGGCCGCCGGGTCCTTGGCGAGGCAGCGGGTGACGAGCTCGGACAGCCGCGGCGGAACCCCCGACAGTTCGGGCTCCTCGTGCACGATGCGGTAGAGCACCCCGTGGGAGGGCCCCTCGCCGAACGGGGGCGCGCCGACGGCGGCGTACGCGGCGATCAGACCGAGCGCGAAGACGTCGGTGGCCGGTCCCACGTCCCGCCCGGACGCCTGCTCGGGCGCCATGAACGAGGGCGTACCGACGAAGACCCCGCTGCCGGTCAGGGAGGTCGCGTCGGCGGCGTGGGCGATCCCGAAGTCGATGACGCGCGGGCCGTCGGAGGCGAGCAGGACGTTCGACGGCTTCAGGTCGCGGTGCACGATGCCCGCGCCGTGGATCACCTGGAGCGCCTCGGCGATCCCGGCGACCAGCAGCAGCACGGTCTCCACGGGCAGCGTGCCGTGCGCGGACACGGCGGCGGCGAGGGAGGGCCCCGGCACGTAGGCGGTGGCCAGCCAGGGGCGCGGACCGTCGGTGTCCGCGTCGATGACGGGTGCGGTGTACAGGCCCTGGACGCGCTGCGCCGAGCGGATCTCCTGGGCGAACCTACGGCGGAACTCCGGGTCTTCGGCGAACTCGGGCCGGATCACCTTGATCGCGACGGGGCGGCCCCCGGGGGTGTGGGAGAGGTACACCTTGCCCATGCCGCCGGCGCCGAGCCGGGCGCCGAGCCGGTAACCGGCCACGGTCGTCGGGTCGTCGGGACCGAGGGGTTCGAAATGCGCCGCTGCCCTGTCGCCGCCCGGCTGCTGACCGTTCATCACCCTGCCGCTCCCCAGTACCGCCCGATCGGTGCGCACCGCACCCTATCCGAGTCGGCGAAGGCGCGTCCGGTGGGTTCGGGAGCGCGCGGTGCGCACGGTGCGGTGGCGGTTCCGAAGGGGCTGACCTGCGCGGGAGGCGGCGACGGTGGCCCGGGGCCCGTGCACGGCCGCGGCCCGCCGCGGGTTACCGTGTCCCTTTCATCCGAGGGGGAACACACAGATGTCGCAGAACACGGGGTGGGCACAGCACCCGGGACAGCCGGTGCCGCCATGGGGAGGCGGCTGGGTGCCGCCGTCGGCGCCGACACCGGGCGTCATACCGCTTCAACCGCTCAGCGTGGGCGACATACTCGGCGGGGCGTTCTCTGCCTTCCGTCAGTACTGGAAGCCCCTGGTCGGCATCATGTTCGCCGTACAGGCCATGGGGATCCTGCTGGTGGCCGCCGCGACCGGCATCGCCGTCGCGGTCGCGCACGACCGGCTGACCAACGTCTTCGACCTCGGGCCGGGCGAGAGCGCCGCCGACGAGGACGTGATGGGCCTGCTCCTCGCCTTCGTACCGGTCGGAGTGCTCCTGCTGGTCACGGTGACCGTGGGCGCGGGGCTGATCAGCGCACTGGGCCCGGCCGTGGTCCAGGAGGCCGTGCTCGGCCGTTCCACGACGTTCGGTGCGATGTGGCGCCGCTGCTGGTCCCGGCTGCCCGCGGTGCTCGGCACCGTACTGCTCGCCGGGCTGATCGCGGGCGCGCCGATGCTCCTCGTCTACGCGGTCGGCATCCCGCTGGTCATCATGTCCGTCGACGGATCCGGCCCGCCAGCCGCCCTGTTCCTGGTGCTCCTGGCCGTCCTGTTCTGCCTGCCCGTAACGGTCTGGCTGGCCACGCGCCTCAGCCTGGCGCCCGCCGCCGCGGTGTGCGAGGGGCTCGGTACCGTCGCCGCGCTGCGGCGCTCCTCCCGCCTGGTCAAGGACGGCTGGTGGCGCGTGTTCGGCATCACCATGCTGGGATACCTCGTGGCGGGGGCCGTGGGCTACGCCATCCAGATGCCCTTCGGCTTCGTCGGCATGGCCGCGTTCCTGCCGAGCGTGATGCAGTCGGGCGAAGGGGACCCGGATCCGGAGGTGGCGGTCGTCGGACTCGGCGTGTACGTGCTCTGCATCCTCGCCGGCGTCCTGGTCAGCGGGCTCTTCCAGTTCGGCTTCCCGCCGCTGGTCACCGCGCTGCTCTACGTCGACCTGCGGATACGCAAGGAGAACCTCGCGGAGTCCCTGATCGCCGCAGCGGTCCCGGCCTCGGCCCCGGCCGGCCCCACCCCGCCGCCGGCCGCCGCCCCGGCCCCTGACCAGACCTGACCTGACCTGACAGACCCTGCTCCGCAGGCAGGATGACCGCCCCGGCCCACCGGCCGGGGCGGCGTAAAACATCGAACACATAAGGCCTCACCCTGTCTTTCCAGGGTCACTTCCTGAAGTCTGAAGCCGATAGCCCGACCGCGGGCGTCGACAGGATCAAGCGCGGGGGTCCGGCGGCATCGCCAGTACAACGACGGCAGCTTTTTTCGTCAACACTTTTCACAAGGATTGAAGAAACCCCGAGTTCACAGCCCTGCCGCGCATCTGACGCACTGTCCGGTCTTCGTTTCGTGAACGCAGGAGCCCTTGACGGGCTTTCCGGCGAGCAGTTCACTCACGCTTCGATCCCCCCGGATCCACGACGTCAGGAGCACTTCGCATGCCCCTCACCCCCACAGGCCGCACGCGTCTCCCGCGCCCCGGGCCCTCCCTCGCGGTGACTCTCGCCGCCGCACTCGTCGCCGCCCTCCTCGTGCTGCTGCCCGGCAGCACCACCGCCCAGGCGGCGCCCGTCCTGCTCTCGCAGGGCAGGCCCGCCACCGCCTCCAGCACCGAGGGCGCCGGCACCCCCGCCTCGGCCGCCGTCGACGGCGACAACGGCACCCGCTGGTCCAGCCAGTTCGCCGACCCCCAGTGGATACAGGTCGACCTCGGCTCCACCGCCCGGCTCAGTCAGGTGGTGCTCCGCTGGGAGACCGCCCACGCGCGCGCCTACCGGATCGAGCTGTCCGAGAACGGCACCGACTGGACCACCGCCTACTCCACCAGCGCCGGGCCCGGCGGCGTGCAGACCCTCGACATCACCGGCACCGCCCGCCATGTGCGGGTGTACGGCACCCAGCGCGCCACCGCCTGGGGCTACTCGCTCTGGGAGTTCCAGGTGTACGGGACCACGGACACCGGGCCGGCCCTCCCCGGCGGCGGAGACCTCGGCCCCAACGTGATCGTCTTCGACCCCTCCACCCCCGGCATCCAGGCCAGGCTCGACCAGGTCTTCCAGCTGCAGGAGTCCGCGCAGTTCGGGTCCGGCCGCTACCAGTTCCTCTTCAAGCCCGGCACCTACCACGGCCTGAACGCCCAGATCGGCTTCTACACCGCCATCTCCGGCCTCGGGCTGAGCCCCGACGACACCACCATCAACGGTGACGTGACCGTCGACGCGGGCTGGTTCAACGGCAACGCCACCCAGAACTTCTGGCGCTCCGCCGAGAACCTCGCCCTCAACCCCGTCAACGGCACCGACCGCTGGGCCGTCTCCCAGGCCGCGCCGTTCCGCCGGATGCACGTCAAGGGCGGCCTCAACCTCGCGCCGAACGGCTACGGATGGGCCTCCGGCGGCTACATCGCCGACTCCAGGATCGACGGCCAGGTGGGCAACTACTCGCAGCAGCAGTGGTACACCCGCGACAGCTCGATCGGCGGCTGGTCCAACGGTGTCTGGAACCAGGTCTTCTCCGGCACCCAGGGCGCACCGGCCCAGGGCTTCCCGAACCCGCCGTACACCACCCTCGACACCACCCCGGTCTCCCGCGAGAAGCCCTTCCTGTACCTCGACGGCAACGACTACAAGGTGTTCGTGCCCGCCAAGCGGGTCAACGCGCGCGGCACCTCCTGGGGCAACGGCGCCGCCCCGCTGGGCAGTTCCGTCCCGCTCAGCCAGTTCTACGTGGTCAAGCCGGGCGCGAGCGCCACGACGATCAACCGGGCGCTGGCCCAGGGCCTGCACCTGCTGTTCACCCCCGGCGTCTACCACGTCGACCGGACCATCGAGGTGAACCGGCCCGGCACGGTGGTCCTGGGCCTCGGACTCGCCACCATCATCCCGGACAACGGGGTGACCGCCATGAAGGTCGGGGACGTCGACGGGGTGCGGCTGGCCGGCTTCCTGATCGACGCCGGTCCCGTCAACTCGCCCTCGCTGCTGGAGATCGGTCCCGCCGGAACCACCACCGACCATGCCGCCGACCCGACCACCGTGCAGGATGTCTTCATCCGCGTCGGCGGGGCCGGCCCGGGCAGGGCCACGGTCGGCATGGTCGTCAACAACCACGACACGATCGTCGACCACACCTGGATCTGGCGGGCCGACCACGGCGACGGGGTCGGCTGGGAGACCAACCGCTCCGACTACGGCTTCCGCGTCAACGGCGACGACGTACTCGCCACCGGCCTGTTCGTGGAGCACTTCAACAAGTACGACGTGCAGTGGAACGGCGAACGCGGCCGGACGATCTTCTTCCAGAACGAGAAGGCGTACGACGCGCCCAACCAGGCGGCGATCCAGAACGGCTCGATCAAGGGCTACGCGGCCTACCAGGTGGCCGACTCGGTCGAGGTCCACGAGGGATGGGGACTGGGCAGCTACTGCTACTACAACGTCGATCCGGCCATCCGTCAGGAACACGGTTTCCAGGCCCCGGTCAAGCCGGGCGTGAAGTTCCACGACCTGCTGGTGGTCTCGCTTGGCGGCAACGGCCAGTACGAGCATGTGATCAACAGTATCGGCGCCCCGACCTCGGGCACCTCGACCGTCCCCTCCACCCTTCTCTCCTTCCCCTGACCCTCGTCGGCCCACGGACTGCGGGGCGGCACCAGCCGCCCCGCGGTACCCGCGTCACGCCGCCCCGGTCAGCGGTCCCGGTGGGCGGCGATGATCCCGGCGTACCGGCGGCCGCTCGACTTGACCGTGCGCCGCTGGGTGGCGTAGTCGACGTGGACCAGGCCGAAGCGCTTGTCGTAGCCGTAGGCCCATTCGAAGTTGTCCAGCAGGGACCAGGCGTAGTACCCGGCGACGGGCGCGCCCCTGCGGGCGGCACGGGCGCAGGCGGCGAGGTGGGCGGTGAGGTAGGCGGCCCGCTCGGGGTCGTGGACGGTGCCGTCGGAGGCGACGGTGTCGGGGTAGGCGGAGCCGTTCTCGGTGATGTGGACGGGCCCGGCTCCGTACTCCAGGTGCAGGCGCATGATCAGGGTCTCCAGACCGCCGGCGTCGACCTCCCAGTCCATGCCGGTGCGCCGGACCCCGGGGCGGGCCACCTGACGGGCGTACGGAGCGGGGCCGTCCGGGTCGGCGGTGACGACCTGCGGGAAGTAGTAGTTGAGCCCGATCCAGTCCAGGTGAGCGGCGATGACGTCGAGGTCGCCCGCCCGCTCGGGGAGGCCGACCCGGTAGACCTCGCGCATGTCGGCGGGGAACCCCCGGCCGTGGACCGGGTCGAGCCACCAGCGGTTGACGTGCCCGTCCATGCGCCGGGCGGCATCGAGGTCGGCGTCCCTGGGGGTGGCGGGCTCGACGGTGGAGAGGTTGTTGACGATGCCGATCCGGGCGCCCGGAGCCGCCGCGCGGACGGCGCCGGAGGCGAGGCCGTGGCCGAGCAGGAGGTGGTAGGAGGCGCGTACGGCGGCGGCCAGATCGGTCAGGCCGGGAGCCATCCGGCCCTCCAGGTGCCCGATCCAGGCGGAGCACAGCGGCTCGTTGAGGGTGGCCCACTGGGTGACGCGGTCGCCGAGGCGGGCGGCTACGAGCCCCGCGTACGCGGCGAAGTGCTCGGCGGTGTCGCGCACCGGCCAGCCCCCGCGGTCCTGCAGGACCTGCGGCAGGTCCCAGTGGTAGAGGGTGACGGAGGGCTGGATGCCGGCCGCGAGGAGGCCGTCGACGAGGCGGTCGTAGAAGTCCAGCCCCTTGGCGTTGACCGGGCCGTCACCGCCGGGGACGACGCGCGGCCAGGCTACGGAGAGCCGGTAGGCGTTGGTGCCCAGCTCCCGCATCAGGGCGATGTCCTCGGGCCAGCGGTGGTAGTGGTCGCAGGCGGTGTCGCCGGTGTGGCCGCCGTCGACGGCTCCGGGCACGCGGGAGAAGGTGTCCCAGATGGAGGGAGACCGGCCGTCCTCGGCGACGGCGCCCTCGATCTGGTAGGCGGAGGTGGCGGTGCCCCAGAGGAAGTCGCGGGGCAGCGCGCCCACGTCGACGGCGTCCCCGCCGGTCGTGGGAAGGCTTTCAGGGAGGGTCATGTGACGGCTCCTGCCGTGAGTCCGGCCACCAGGTACTTCTGCAGAAGGAATGTTCGGCGGGGTTGGTCCAGGCCTTAATTTAGAACGTGAGTTAAGCGGTGTGAAAGGGTCGCGTCAAGGGGTGGGGCAGGGGTATGTTGCGAGCGGAGTCACGCGGACGTGACGGTGGAAGGGGCCAGATGACCACAGGGCGTGGCGGACGCACGGTACGGGACCTGCGGCGCGGCAATCGCAGTGCCGTGCTGCAGCGGCTGTACTTCGGGGGCCCGATGAGCCGCCAGGAACTCGGGCCGGTCACCGGGCTGAGCTCCGGGTCGGTCAGCAACGTCGTCGGCGAACTCGTCGCGGACGGGCTGTTGGAGGAGGCCGGGATCGTCGACTCCGACGGTGGCAGGCCCCGCACCCTGCTGCGCGTCCGCCCCGGCAGCGCGTACATGATCGGCGTCGACGTCGGCGAGACCCGGGTCCGCGTCGAGCTGTTCGACCTCGCCCTGACCGAACTCGCCCGTACCGAGATACCGTTGCTGCCCCGCGGCTGCTACGACGTCGGCCCGGTCGTCGACCATGTCGCGGCCGGAATCGCCACCGTGCTGGCCGACGCGGGTGTCGGCGCGGACCGGCTGCTGGGCGTCGGCGTCGGCGTACCCGGCATCGTCGACCACGACGCGCCCGGCGGATCCGTGGTGCACGGCCAGACCATCGGCTGGGACGCGGTCCCCCTGGAGCGGCTGCTGCGGGCCACCGCGGCGCTGCCCGCGGAGGTCCCGTACCTCATCGACAACGGCGCGCGGACCCTGGGCCAGGCGGAGATGTGGTTCGGCGCCGGGCGGGGCGCCAGGAACGCGGTCGTCGTGCTCTTCGGCTCCGGCGTCGGCGCGAGCCTGATCACCGACGGCTCACCGGACGGCGGAACCACCGGAGGCACACCACTGGAATGGGGCCACCTGACCGTCTCGGTGCGCGGCCGGCGCTGCCGCTGCGGCGCGCTCGGCTGTCTGGAGGCCTATACGGGCGCGGAGGCGCTGCTGGCCCGGTGGGCCGAGCGCGGCGGCGGCCCCGCGCGGCCCGGGGCCGTGGACGAGGAGGCGGCGCTCTGCGCACTGCTCGCGGCGGCGCGCGCGGCGGACCCGGTGGCCGTCGACCTCCTGGAGGAGACGGCGGAGTACCTGGGTGCGGGCCTGTCGGACCTGGTCAACCTGTTCCAGCCGGAGCGGATCCTGATCGGCGGCTGGGCGGGGCTGCTGCTCGGCCCGTACCTCCTGCCCTCGGTCCGGGACTACGTGAGCCGCTACTCCCTGCGCCACCCGGCCGGACGGGTCACGGTGGGCCTCGGCGCGCTGGGAACGGACGCGGTCACGGTCGGCGCGGCCACGCTCCCGCTGTCCGCCTTCTTCGCCGCCGGCGGCCGCCGCGCCGCCCCGGAGCCCGTCGCCGAACCCCCGGCCTGGCGCACCGCGCTGTCCACCCGGGCCGGCGGAGCCTGAGGGCGAGACCCCTCCTGGACCCGGCCGGGCGCGACGCCACGCGCGCACGGCCGATCGAGGGGACAATTGCCCCATGGCTGACACAGGGCTGTCGTCTGAGGGTGCCGGATCCCCGGGCGAGGGGCGCTACGGCGAGCGGGTCTTCCGGCCGGACCAGGGCGGCGAGGGCGACCGGATCGACCTCGGAGCCCTCACCTACGACGACACCACCATGACCCGGCTGCGCGCGCTCGGGGTGGGGCCCGGCTGGACCTGCCTGGACGTGGGGGCGGGCACGGGCACGATCGCCCGCCGCCTGCTGGCGGAGGCCGGCGTCGCGGAGGTCCTCGCCGTGGACCGCGACGTCCGGTTCCTCGCCGCGCGGCCCGTGACCGGACTGACCGTGCTCCAGGCGGACGTCACCGCCGACGACTTCGCCCCGGGCCCCTTCCGGCTCGTCCACGCCCGGTTCGTGCTCATGCACCTGCCCTCCCCGCAGCGCATGGTCGCCGCACTGAGCCGGCTCCTCGCCCCCGGCGGCGTACTGGTCGTCAGCGACGCCGTCGACCTGACCACGGAATCCGCGCCCGGCACGCCGTACACCCGCGCCATGCGGGCCATGTGGCGGGGACTGCGCGACACCATCGGTACGGACGTCTCACAGGTGCCCCGCCACCCCGAACTGCTGCGGGCGGCCGGGCTGGAATCCGTGGCGGCCGAGATCCACGTACCGCCCCTCCTGCCGGGGAGCCCGATCAGCAGGTTCTGGGCCGACACCTGGGAGCGGGCCCGCGCGGCCATGGTGGCGACCGGTCTCGTCGACGACGGACAACTCGACGAAGCCGTACGGTACCTGGCCTCCCCCGCCTGTACCGGCCTGTCGCCCGGCATGCTCACGGCCTGGGGCTGGAAACCGGCCTCCTAGGCCCTGTCCGCGATCGGGTGGTGCGGGGGCATCGACGCCGGGGGCGGGGCCGCCTATGATTCCGACGCCCCATCGCACCTCGAACAGACATACCCAATACGGGAGTTGATGGCGTCCGGGACTCGTACCGGAATCCGCCGCGACACCCGACGAGTTCGGAGGTCCTGTTGAGCACAGCCTTACGCAACCCGCGCAGACTGGCGGCCCTGACCATCGGCCTGGCGGCCCTCCTGGTCGCACCGGCCGGCCCGGCCCTCGCCGCCTCGCAGACCGCAACCGTCGCCGTGGCCACCGATGTTGCCGCCGCACCGGTCGTGGCCAACCCCGGTGGCCAGGTCAACCTCCAGTGGGACCCGGTCCGCCTGCAGATGACGGCCGCCGGCGGCGTGACGCCGTACACGTGGTCCGCCTCGAACCTGCACCTCGGCACGACGATCAACCCTTCGACCGGCCTGATCTCGGGCGTCGTGCGCGGCAGCGGAACCCGCACCGTCACCGTCACCGTCCGGGACGCCACCGGCGCCACCGCCTCGACCAGCTTCACCTGGCGCGTCATCCGCGACGCCTGCCCCCGCTGCTGACCCCGGGCCGGCCCGGCCCGCCCCTCCGCGCCCGCCCGGTCCTGGGCCCTGTCGTCGAACGGCCTGGCCCTGCTTCGACGGCAGGGCCTCGGGCAGGATACGCACGTGCAGACGACCACGGAGCTGGTGGAGAGGGCGGCCGGGCTGGCCCGCCGCGGCGGTCGGTCGATTCTCGGCGTGGCCGGGCCGCCAGGCGCCGGGAAGTCGACCCTGGCCGCCCGGCTGGCCGAGGCGCTCGGCCCGCGGACGGCCGTGGTCGTGCCCATGGACGGCTTCCACCTCGCCGGGGCCGAGCTCGACCGGCTGGGGCGGGCCGACCGCAAGGGCGCCCCGGACACCTTCGACGCGGCCGGGTACGTGCACCTGCTGGCCCGCCTGCGTGACTCCGCCGGATCCGGCGGAGTCACGGTCTACGCGCCCGCGTTCGACCGGACCCTGGAGGAGCCGATCGCGGGCAGCATCCCCGTTCCCCCCGACGTCCCGCTGGTGATCACCGAGGGCAACTACCTGCTGCACGACGCGGGCGAGTGGGCCGCGGTGCGGCCGCTGCTGGACGAGGCCTGGTACTGCGCCCCGGACGAGGAGACACGGGTGCGGCGCCTGGTCGAACGGCACGTGCGCCACGGCAGGGAACCCGCCCTCGCGCGCGTCTGGGTGGCCCGCTCCGACGAGGCGAACGCCCGCCTCATCGCCGTCGGCCGCCACCGCGCCGACCTCGTCCTCGACCCTGGCTGACCGGGCCGGAACGGTGGCCCGCGCACCCGTGCGGGTGCTCCGGCGTGGCGGAATGGGGTTGTCCGAATCCGCTGTTAGGGTGACGTGTGCTCGTCAAGGCGAGCCGTTTCGGTTCCTGACATTCCAACGGGGTAGAACGTGAAGTTTCGTCATGTCCGTGCGATAGCCGTCTTCGGTATCGCCATCGTCGCGCTCACCGGTGCCCGCGGTTCCAACGGGGCCAGCTGCGGCGGCAGCAGTCACTCCAGCTCCAGCAGCTCCGGCGGCAGCAGCAGCGGTGGCTCCAGCAGCGGAAGCGACAGCGGCAGCGCCAGCGGCAGCGACAGCACCAGCGGCACCAGCGGTACGAGCAGCAGCTCCGGTGGCACCACTACCACCGGCGGTTCCAGCAGGGACAAGGCCGAGCGCGACATCAAGATCGACAGCTGCAAGCTGGACGGCACCGGCAAGAACCTGGTCGCCCGCCTCACCGTCACCAACAGCGGTTCGCTGGACCAGACCTACAGCATCACCATGAAGTTCAACCCGGCCGCCGGGTCGAGCGCGGTCGCGGCCCAGGCCAGGGTGACCGGTCTCAAGGTCAAGGCGGGTGCGTCCCAGCAGACCGAGGCCACCACGCCGTACACCGGCAAGGGCAACGGCAGCGAGTACAAGGAGTGCGTCGTCTCCAGCGCGTCGAAGAGCTCCCTCTGACACACCCTTCGACACGCTGTCCGGCGCACCGTCTGCGACGCTGTCCGGCACACCGTGCCACGTCCCGGCCGGCCGCCACGAGCAGCCGGCCGGGACGGCCGCGTCAGGCCAGGTCGAACCTGTCGAGGGTCATGACCTTGTCCCAGGCCGCCACGAAGTCACGGACGAACTTCTCCCGCGCGTCCTTGGACGCGTAGACCTCCGCGATGGCCCGGAGCTGGGAGTTCGAACCGAAGACGAGGTCCACGGCGGTGGCGGTCCACTTCGGCTCGCCGTTGCCGCCGCTGCGGCCCTCGAAGACGTTCTCGTCCGTGGCCGACGCCGTCCACCGGGTCCCCATGTCCAGCAGGTTGACGAAGAAGTCGTTCGTCAGGGTCTCCGGCCGGTCGGTGAACACGCCGTGCCGGGACTGCCGGAATCCGGTGTTCAGGGCCCGCATGCCACCGACCAGTACCGTCATCTCGGGCGCCGTCAGGTCCAGCATGCTCGCACGGTCGAGCAGCAGGGTCTCCGGAGACAGCTTCTCGCCCGCCGGGAAGTAGTTGCGGAACCCGTCGGCCCGCGGTTCGAGCACGGCGAACGAGTCCACGTCCGTCTGCTCCTGCGTGGCGTCCGTACGCCCGGGGGCGAACGGGACCGTGATGTCGTGCCCCGCGTTCTTCGCGGCCTGCTCGATCGCCGCGCACCCGCCGAGGACGATCAGGTCGGCGAGCGAAACCTTCGTCCCGCCGTCCTGCGAACCGTTGAAGTCGCGCTGGATCCCCTCAAGGGTCTGCACCACTTCGGCCACCTCGGGCAGGTCGTTGACCTCCCAGTCCTTCTGCGGCGCGAGCCGGATCCGGGCCCCGTTCGCCCCGCCGCGCTTGTCGGTGCCGCGGAAGCTCGCCGCCGACGCCCAAGCCGTGGTCACCAGCTGGGAGACGGTCAGCCCCGAGGCGAGGATCCGGCCCTTGAGGGCGGCCACGTCCCCGGCCGACACCAGCTCGTGGTCGACCGCCGGAACGGGGTCCTGCCACAGCTGCGGTGCGGGGATCCATGGCCCCAGGTACCGCGAGATCGGCCCCATGTCACGGTGCAGCAGCTTGTACCAGGCCTTGGCGAACGCCTCGGCGAGCTTGTCCGGGTTCTCGTGGAAGCTCTTCGAGATCGGCGCGTAGACCGGATCCAGCTTCAGCGCCAGGTCCGTCGTCAGCATCATCGGGGCGTGCCGCTTCGACGGATCGTGAGCGTCCGGCACCGTCCCCTGGGCCGAGGCGTCCTTGGGCGTCCACTGCTGCGCCCCGGCCGGGCTTGTCGTCAACTCCCAGTCGTAGGCCAACAGGTTGTCCAGGTAGCCGTTGTCCCACTTCGTCGGCTCGGTCGTCCAGGCTCCCTCGAGCCCGCTGGTGATCGTGTCGACGCCCTTGCCGCTTCCGTACGAGTTGTGCCAGCCGAGGCCCAGCTGCGTCAGCGGAGCGGCCTCCGGCTCCGGACCGACGTACTCGGGATCGACCGCGCCGTGGCACTTGCCGAAGGTGTGGCCGCCGACGATGAGGGCGACCGTCTCCTCGTCGTTCATCGCCATGCGCCCGAACGTCTCGCGAATGTCCTTGGCCGCGGCGATCGGATCCGGATTTCCGTTGGGGCCCTCGGGATTGACGTAGATCAATCCCATCTGCACGGCTCCGAAAGGCCCGGTGAGTTCACGGTCACCGCTGTAGCGCTCGTCGCCGAGCCAGGTGTCCTCGGGTCCCCAGAAGACTTCCTCGGGCTCCCAGATGTCCTCCCGGCCGAATCCGAATCCGAAAGTCTTGAACCCCATCGACTCCATTGCGCAGTTGCCTGCGAAGACCAGCAGGTCGGCCCAGGAGATCTTCCGGCCGTACTTCTGCTTGACCGGCCAGAGCAGTCGGCGCGCCTTGTCCAGACTCGCGTTGTCCGGCCAGCTGTTGAGGGGCGCGAAACGCTGTGCGCCGGAACCGCCGCCGCCACGGCCGTCCGCGGTGCGGTAGGTGCCCGCGGCGTGCCAGCTCATCCGGATGAAGAGCGGCCCGTAGTGGCCGTAGTCGGCGGGCCACCAGTCCTGCGAGGTCGTCATCACCTCGAAGACGTCCCGCTTCAGCGCGTCGACGTCCAGGGTCGCGAACTCTTCCGCGTAGTTGAAGTCCTCGCCCATCGGATTGGCCTGGGGCGAGTTCTGGTGGAGAACCTGAAGGTCCAACTGGTTCGGCCACCAGTCCCGGTTCGTCCTGGGACGAGTGGGCGCCGGGGTCGGGGAGGGGATTGCGGGGTTCTCGCTTTCGCTGCCGGACACGTCCGTCCTTCTTCCTGTCTCGGTGCTTCCATCTGCTGGCTGCTCGCTCTTGACGGCGTCCGTATGGTCGCGCACCGCGGACCGCGGGGCTGAGAGAACACGCAGGGCGCGCTCGCCCAACCAGCATTACCGGTATGCCGCCCGCCCGGGAATGGAGGGAAAGGCGGAGATCGTACGATCATCGTTATCGCTCCGCCCCTGTGGAAAGCGCCGGAGGCAGTTCCCTGCCGGTAATCTGTACCTCGCTTTTCTGGTCGCGGCGGGGCCCGCCCACGTCCTTGTCCTTTATCCCGACGATCAAGAACCGGTGAGCCGAATGAGTGACCTGCTGGAGCGGCTGCGGGGGCGCGGCTGGCGTATGACGTCCCAGCGGCGTGTCGTCGCGGAGGTCCTCGACGGCGAGCACGTGCACCTGACGGCGGACGAGGTGCACGCCCGCGCGGCCGGGCGCCTCCCGGAGATCTCGCGGGCCAGCGTCTACAACACCCTGGGCGAGATGGTCGCCCTGGGCGAGGTCGCCGAGCTCTCCGCGCACGGTCGGGCCAAGCGCTACGACCCCAACGCGCACCGCCCGCACCAGCACCTGGTGTGCTCCGGTTGCGGCCTCATCCGTGACGTGCACCCGACCGGTGACCCGCTGGCCGGTCTGCCGGTGCAGGAGCGTTACGGCTTCGCCGTGTCCGAGGCCGAGGTCGTCTACCGCGGGCTGTGTCCTTCCTGCGCGGGCGCGTCGGCCGGGCCGGCCGGGCCGACGAACGCCTGACCACGGCGGGTACCCGTACGTCCACGGCCTGGCACCAGCGCGGGGCTACCACTCGGGGTGGACGTCACGGCTGTCGTAGCGGTCGCCGGCTGCGGTGATCCACGGCCGGAAGCGGCCGGGACCGGTGCCGTCATGGGCGTAGGTGACCGGCTCCCGCGTGTCGTCGGTGACGACGACGGCCCCGGCCCGCTGGGCGCTGCGCAGCGCATGCGTCCAGTGGCGGCCGCGGTGGCCGGTGCGGTAGTCGGGGATCTTGCACTGGGTCATCTCGGTTCTCACCGTCCGGTCGGTCATCGGATCCGGACAGGGCGCCTACCCCGTTCCGCCCGCTCCGAACGTCACCGTCCGGCCGCTCCGAACGTCAGCGTCCGTCCGGCCGACAGGCGGCTGGGGGCCCGGCCCTCTCGTACCGGAGCCGGGATTGCGCCAGAGTGATCGTCCGCGCCTCCCGCGCATCCGGCAGCACCACTCGACCCATGGAGTTCCGCCGTGGCCACGACCTCCGAACCATCAGGGACGACGCCCGCCGCCCCGACGCCCGCCGCCCCGCCCGCAGAAGCCGCCGCCGTCCGGATCGAACGGGACGGACCCGTCACCACCGTGATCCTCGGCCGTCCAGCGGTCCGCAACGCGGTCGACAGCCCGACGGCGGCCCGGCTCGCCGATGCCTTCCGGGCGTTCGAAGCGGACGAGGACGCGTCCGTCGCCGTCCTGTGGGGTGAGGGCGGTACGTTCTGCGCGGGCGCGGACCTGAAGGCGGTCGGGACCGACCGCGGCAACCAGGTGCTCGCCGACGGCGACGGCCCCATGGGCCCCACACGGATGGAGCTGAGCAAGCCGGTGATCGCCGCGATCGGCGGTCACGCGGTGGCCGGCGGGCTCGAACTGGCCCTGTGGTGCGATCTGCGGGTGGCCGAGGAGGACGCGACCCTCGGGGTGTTCTGCCGACGCTGGGGCGTGCCGCTGATCGACGGCGGGACGGTAAGGCTGCCCCGCCTCATCGGCGAGAGCCGCGCCATGGACCTGATCCTGACCGGCCGTCCCGTCACCGCCGCCGAGGCGTACGCGATCGGCCTCGTCAACCGCCTCGTACCACCCGGCGAGGCCCGTCGGGCGGCGGAACGCCTCGCGCACGAGATCGCCGGGTTCCCGCAGCTGTGCATGAGGCACGACCGGCTCTCCGTACGGGAACAGCACGGCCTGGGGGAGCGGGAGGCGCTGGCCGCCGAGTACCGGCACGGCCTCGTGCCGCTCACCGCCGGCGAGACCCGGGCCGGGGCCGACCGGTTCACGGCCGGGGCCGGACGCCACGGCTCCTTCACCGACTGAGCGGCGCGGGGGCGGGCCCGCCGGCCGGCGGGGCGACGAGGGGCATCATGGCCGTGTGAACGTGTCCCCGGCCACCGGCGGCGGAGCCGGCGTCCCCGGCTTCCTCGGCGTGGCCCCCACACCCCGCACCGCCGTGGTCTGGCTCCCGCCGGCCGCGCTGTGGCCCCCGATCCAGGCCGTCCGTGCCGAGCACGACCCGCAGATCCGCCGCTGGCCCCCGCACGTGAACCTGGTCTTCGGCTTCGTCCCGGAGGCCGACTTCGCCCGGGCCGCCCCCCTGCTGGCCGCCGCGGCGACCGCCGTCGAGCCCTTCGACATCCGGCTCAGCGGAGTGCGGGCCTTCCGCCACCGCGCCTACGCGACCGTCTGGCTGGACCCCGCCGCGGCGGGCCTCGCCCCGTGGCGGGCGCTCCAGGAGAGCCTGGTGGAGCCGTTCCCCGCATGCCGCGGCCGGTTCCCGGCGTTCACACCGCACCTCTCCCTCGGCCGCACCCGCGACCCGCGCGGCCTCGCCGCGGAGTGCACGGCCCGGCTGGGCGCCATGGCGGCGCGGGTGGACGAGGTCGTGCTGCTCTCCCGCCGCGGTGACGGACCCATGCGGCCCCGAGCCGTGATCGGCGTCGGGACGGGCACGATCGCGTGGTCAGCGCCGTCAGCGCCGTGAGCTCGGACCCGCACCCGCACCTGCGTCCTCGTCCTCGTGCTCGTCCTCGTCCTCGTCCTCGGGAACGTGGGGCAGAGCGTCACGCAGGCGGTCCAGGAGGGCCCGTGCCGCAGGGCTCGCGGGTCCCGCGGCCGGCCAGGCGAGCACGATACGGGCCCGCAGGCCGGGCTCCGCGAGCCGCAGGGCGTGCAGCCCACCGCCGGCCTCGGAGCCCTCCTCCCCGAGCGGCAGGACGGCGACGCCCAGGCCCCGCGCGGCCAGCTGCGCGAGCACCTGCGGGGACGCCGCCTCGAAGGCGACCCGGGGCCGGAACCCCGCCCGGGCACAGCCCCGTTCGAGTGCCGCCCGTACCCCGGTGCCACGTGGCAGACAGATCAGTGGCCGGTCGCGCAGCTCGGCCAACGGGACCGTCGTGCGGCCGGCGGGGGAGAGCAGCGGGTCACCGGTTGCGACGGCGGCGCCGAGCGGAGCGTCGATCACCGTCCGGAAGGAGAGGCCCGCCGGGGTCTCCTCCCCCGTGGGCCCGAGCAGCGCGATATCGATCTCGCCGGCCAGGAGCGCGGCCTGCATCCGCTCCGAGGTGTCCTCGGTCAGCGCGATCTCCAGGGCGGGATGGGCTCCGTGGAACTCCGCGAGGAACGCGGCGACGTCGAAGGCGTGGCCGGTGGATCCGGAGACCAGCCCGAGCGTGACCCTGCCACGCAGCAGACCGGTGTGTTCGTCCACCGCCTGCCGTACCCCGTCGGCCGCGGCCAGCGCAGCCCGCGCGTACGGCAGGACCGCCCGGCCCACCTCGGTCGGTGTCACCGATCGGCCGGACCGGTCGAGGAGAGGCTGCCCGAGCTCCTTCTCCAACTGGCGGATCTGCGCGCTGAGTCCGGGCTGCGCCAGGTGCAGCCGGGCGGCTGCGCGGGTGAAACCACCCTCCTCGACGACGGCCACGAGATAGCGCAACTGACGGAGTTCCATAACCAGGAATTCTAGGCCGGAGCACATCAATCTATTGGCGGTATGGCTCCGTTGGCGCCAGGCTGGATCACATGGCGAACACGACGACACGCAAAGGACGGAAGGCCGAGATCAGGGCAATGATCGCGGCAGAGCGACGGGAGCTGGCCGATCTGCTCGACGGCCTCCGCGACGACCAGTGGAACGAGCCCAGCCTCTGCGCCGGTTGGCGGGTCCGCGAGGTCGCGGCCCACATGTCGACGGGGTTCCGGCTGTCCCTGCCCGCGACCCTGCGCGAACTGGCAGGAGCCGGTGGCAATCTGCACCGCATGACCGACCGGGTCGCGCGCGGGGACGCGGCCGCCCGTTCGACGGCCGAGCTCGCCGCGTTCCTGCGGGACGGCGCCCACCACCCGTGGACGCCCCCGGTCGGCGGGTTCGCGGCGGCCCTCGGCCACGACGTGGTGCACGGGCTGGACATCACGGTCGCGCTCGGCATCGACCGGCGCGTCCCCGAGGAGCGGCTGCGGGTGCTGCTCGCCGGGATCCGGCCCAGCGGCCTGCGGTTCTTCGGCGTCGACCTCGACGGCGTGCAGCTGTGCGCCGATGACCTGGACTGGTCGTACGGTGCCGGATCCGGAGCCCCCGTACGCGGCGCGGCCCAGGACCTCCTCCTGCTCGCCTTCGGCCGCAGACTGCCGCCCGGCCGGCTCCGCGGTGAACCGAGCGGCCGCTTCACCGCGACCGCGAACGCCACCGCTTGACGGTGCGCCGCGGCCGGCGGGGCGGAGGGCCGGCGCGGGGTGACCGTCGCGCGGTGCGCGCCGCAGGTCGATGCGGGTGAAGCACTCGGTGATGATCCGTTCGCGGACGTCGGCCGGGAGGCGGGACAGAATGCCGGGCAGCGAGCGCTCCCGGGCCACCTCGCTGACACGCACGGGACCGGCCCGGGCCGGCCGGGGTTCGGCCGGCACCCGGCCGGTGTCCGTGTGCGCGGGCGGGGGTCAGGGCCGGGGCGGCGGCGGGGGGTTCCCCTGGTCGCGGCGCAGCTGCTCCTTGAGCTTGTCCTGGGCCATGTCGACCTGACCGCTGTACTTGTCCTGGGTCTTGCCGTCGACGTAGTCACCGGCCTTGTCGACGCCCTGTTCGGCCTGGCTCTCGTGGCCGCGCAGCATCTGCTTGAGCTTGTCCATCATCGACACGAAGGTCTCCTTTGCGTCCGTCCCCCACGGCCAGGGTTGCCGATGATCGCCCGTGCCGCATCCGCGAGGCGCTGACCTCGACGGATACCGTCACCGGCCACCGGCCACCGGCCACCAGGCATGGAGTACCGAGCGGTCAGAGGCCGGCGGGACGCGATCCCCGGCGGACCGCATGGACGAGCAGACCGAGCAGCCAGGCCTGGAAGACGTACGAGAACACCAGGATGGCCCAGATGCTCCCGTCGGTCTGCGCCCAGGCGCCCAGCGAGTTGACCACCGAGAGCAGCATGGCCCCGGTGGGCACGGCCAGCATCAGGGCGAACAGCCCGGCCGCCTGATCGCCTCCCTCACCGGCGCCTATGAGCAGCAGCAACGCCGCCGAGCCGAGGTACACCCGCGACAACCAGTTGCCGAAGGTGATGCGGGCGAAGGCGCGCACCGGTCCAGAACGCATGGGACTCCTTGTGATGTCCGGGTGGGGCGGGGGTCGTGGGGCCCCGGTGATCACCATGGTGGTGCAGCCCCGCCCGCCTCGTCAGAGCGCGCGTACTCAGTACACGTACTCAGCTCCCGCCCCCGGGCGTCGGAAGCAGACGTCGGCAGCACGGCCGACGCGCTGCCAATCGGCGGGAGAAGGGGCTCGGCATGGAACGATTCTCCGCATGACAGAGAGCATGAGCCCGTACATGTCCTCGCCGCGGGTCACCGTCCTGGGGGTGCAGCCCGGCGACCCGCCGTTCCGGATCGTCGAGATCGACGGGGAGATGGTCCGTATGGCGACATCCATGACCGACGTGATCCTGGCTGCTGCGGACGCGGGGATCACCATCCACGACCTCGACGATCCGGACGTGGTCCGCTGGGTCGGCGGCGGGAAACTCACCTGGCGGCTGCACTAGGTTCTGTTTCCTGGGGCCGACAGGGCCCAGGGAGGAAGGCGTGCCGGGCGGCTGCGCAGGCCGTCGCCCGCTTCCAGGCCACGTGTACCACCGAGAAAGGACCGGTGACCCGGGTTCGGCCGACGTGCACGCACACGGACGGCTGCCACCGCGGGTGGGGCGGTGAGCGTGAGTGCGCGGGTGGACGCGGGGGGTTGCCGATCAGGTGGCGCGTCCGTAGCGGACCGCTGCGCTCCAGATCTGCTCCAGACGCACAGTGGTGCCGGGGCGGGGAGCGTGCCAGATCTTGTTGTCGCCGGCGTAGATGCCGACGTGGCCCATGGTCGCCCCTCGAGGGAAGAAGACCAGGTCACCGGCCGTGCGATCGGCCTTGGGGATGTGCCGGGTGTGCTCGTACTGCTGGTCGGCCGTGCGTGGAAGGCGTTTGCCGGCCTTCTTGAACGCGTAGAGGGTGAGGCCCGAGCAGTCGAAGCGTTTGGGTCCGGTGGCGCCGTAGGCGTACGGCGAGCCCTGTTTGGAGGCGGCCACCGCCACGGCTCTCTCGCCGTACGACGGTGCTGCGTGAGCCGGGTCCGTGGGCCAGGTCAGGGCGCCGGCCGCGAGGAGCAGTATGAAGAAGAAGGCACGTGCTCTGGGGCAACAGCACATCGGAGAAGTGCCCTTGAGGGCCTTTCGGAAGTCCGTCCTGGAGCAGGACATCGTGACACCTCCGCAATCGGTTGGCAGGCGACGATTCAGATCAGCGGCCTGGTCCTGTTCTCGGTGGCAGTCGTCTTGGCTCTGACGGCGGACCAGTTTTCCCGGACGTCCCGCCGTGGCCACATCGGACACGATGGGATTTGTCGCGATTTTGTGTTCGATTCGAGATGATAGGGAAGAAGGATTTACACACCGGGAGGGCGCGGTGGCGGAGCCACCGCCGATGTGCTGAATCGGGGTGCCGGCAGGCATCGGCCTGCCGGGGAGCGGGCACGCAGCACGGGTGACCACGACCGACCTGCTTCCGGCGCCGCCGCCGCACGCCGCGGCCCGCCGGGCCCTGCTCGCCGGTTCGGCCGGCAACCTCGTCGAGTGGTACGAGTTCGGTGTCTACGGCTGCTTCGCCACCGTCATCGCGGCCAACTTCTTCACCGTGCACGGGGGATCGGGGGCGGGTTCGGCCGTGGAAGGCCCGGGCGGCGGTGCCGAGGCGCTGGTCGCCACGTACGCCTCGTTCGCCCTCGCCTTCTTCTTCCGGCCCGTCGGTGCCCTCCTGTTCGGGCGCATCGGCGACCGTTACGGCCGCCGTACCGTCCTCGTCCTCGTCATCGGCCTCATGACGCTCGCCACCACCCTGATCGGGCTCCTGCCCACGCGCGCCGACATCGGCGCCGCGGCCCCCTGGCTGCTGACGTTCCTGCGCGTCGTGCAAGGGCTGTCCGCCGGAGGCGAGTTCGGCGGGGCGGTGTCCGTGATGGTGGAGTACGCGCCACCGGGCCGCCGCGGACTCTACGGCGCATGGCAGTCCTTCACCGTGGCCCTCGGCCTGCTGGCCGGCGCCGCAACGGCCGCTGCCCTGGCGACGGTCCTGCCCGCCGCTGCGCTCTACGGGTGGGGGTGGCGGATCCCGTTCCTGCTGGCCCTGCCCCTCGGGCTGGTCGCACTGTGGCTGCGTACGGCGCTGGAGGAACCACCGGGCGCGCCCCCACCCGCGCCGGGGAGGGCCGGGTCGGCCGGGACGGCGGACGCAGCGGCGGCCCCCATCGGGACGGCGACCGTACGGGAGCAGGTGCGTGCCGTCGGGCTCGGCATCGGGCGGATCATGGGCTGGTCGGCGGCCGGGTACACCTTCCTGGTCGTCCTGCCGTCCCATCTCCAGTCCGCCCTGGGGGCGTCCTTCCGGGACGCCCTGCTCGCCACCACCCTCGTCAACCTCGGCTTCGCAGCGTCGATCCTGCCCGCGGGCCTGCTCAGCGACCGCGTCGGACGGCGCCCCGTCATGCTCGGCGGCGCACTCGGCGTCGCCGTGTCCGCCTTCCCCCTCCTGCACGTGCTCCAGTCGTCAGGAGCGTCCCCGCAGGCCCGGGCCGCAGCCGTGCTGGTGGCCGGCGCGCTGGTCGGCCTGCTCGCCGGACCCGGCCCTGCCATGCTGGCCGAGATGTTCCCAAGACGTGTTCGCTGCACGGGACTCGGGCTCTCCTACGCGCTCGCCAACGCCGTCTTCTCCGGCTGCGCGGGGCTCTTCGTCACCGCACTCACCGCCCGGACCGCAAGCACCGCCGTCCCCTCCCTCTACGCCGCCACCGCCTGCGCCCTCAGCGCACCGGCGCTGCTGACCCTGCGCGCCGACGACCACCGGGAGCCACTGCGATGAGAGTGATCGGCCTGATGTCCGGGACCTCGTACGACGCCGTCGACGCCGCCGCCTGCGACCTCGGCCACCAGCCCGGGGACGGCACACTGCACCTCAACCCGCTGGGCATGGTCAGCGAGCCCTACCCGGCGGACCTGCGGACCGCGCTCGCCGAGGCCCTGCCGCCCGCCACCACCACACTCGCCGACGTATGCCGGCTCGACACCCGGATCGGGCAGGCCTTCGGGCGGCTCGCCGTCCGGGCCGACCGCGAACTGTGCGCGGGGCGTGCCGAGTTGATCGCCTCCCACGGGCAGACCGTGTACCACTGGGCGGCCGACGGGCAGGTCCACGGCACCCTCCAGCTCGGCGACCCCGCCTGGATCGCCGAGGCCACCGGCCACCCCGTCGTCTCCGGATTCCGGCCCCGGGACATCGCCGCCGGCGGGCAGGGCGCGCCACTGGTCAGCCTGATCGACCTGATGCTGCTGCGCGGCCGTCCCGGCGTACCGGCCGCCCTGAACATCGGGGGGATCGCCAACGTCACCGTCGTGCCAGGGAACGCGGACCCCGTGGCCTTCGACACCGGCCCGGGAAACGCGCTCATCGACGCCGCCGTGCGCGAACTGAGCGGCGGACGGCTCGCGTACGACGAGGACGGCGCCCTCGCAGCCTCCGGGCGCGTACACGAAGACCTGCTGCGATGCCTGCTCGCCGAGCCGTACTACCGGTTGCCGCCGCCGCGGACGACGGGCAAGGAACTCTTCCACGAGGGGTATCTCCGGTCCCACCTGGCCGAGTTCGGGCAGCTCCCGCCGCAGGACCTGCTCGCCACGCTCACCCGCCTCACCGCCCGGACCGTCGCCGACGCGCTGCGGCCACTGGGAGCCACCGAGGTCTTCGCCTCGGGAGGCGGGGTGCGTAATCCGACGCTCACCAGGATGCTCCGGGCCGAGCTGGCCGGCACCCGGCTGCGTACCTCGGAGGAGCTCGGGCTGCCCGCCGCGGCCAAGGAGGCGTACGCGTTCGCCGTGCTCGGATACCTGACGCTGCACGGCCTGCCAGGCAACGCGCCCGGCTGCACCGGGGCCGCGGGCTCCCGCGTCCTGGGCTCGATCACCCCGGGCGGCCGCCCGCTCCGCCTGCCCGAGCCGCCGCCGGTCGCCCCCTACGCCCTCTGCGTCCGCACGGACGGCGTCAACGTGCGCACGTGCGCGCTCCGTTAGGGGGCGTCCGGGCGACCGGCCGCCCCTGGTGGATCCGGCGGTCGTCGACATGCCGCACATACTCGTCGGCACCGGACGCCGCCGCGGCGAACCGAGCGCCCCCGGCGCGCTGTCGCACAGCTCCCTGGCGCGGAACTCGTCGAGGGCCTGTCCCTCTGAGAGCCCGGCCGGGGGGGCCGTCACCGTCACTTGCCGACGATCTTGCGCACGTTCTCGATGCTGCCGCAGTCCGACGCGAGCTGCTTCTCCCGCTCCTCCAGGAAGGCGGCGCCCAGCTCGGCCCGGCGCTCGTCGGGGACGTTCTCCCGGGCGCCGTTGAGGATGGTCCGTTCCTCCTCGTCCAAGTGGTGGGAGACCGCCTTCACGAGGTCCTCCAGGCGTTCGTCCCACTCGTCGGATCCGACGTCGTCCACCTCCAGGAGCTTCAGCAGGGCCTCGTTGCCCTCGGCGTGTTCCTCCTCGCCGTGCTCGACCTCGTCGTCGTCGACGCCCCTGAAGCGTTTGAGCGCGCCGTAGACCTCGGCCTCCTCGGCCTCGCCGTGTGCGATGAGCAGGGCCGAGAACTCGTCCCGGGCCGCCTCGCGGTCGGCCTCGACGCTCCGCATCCGGCGGAACAGCTCCTCCATCGTGCGGTGGTCCTTCAGGATCGCCGCGACCACATCCTGGTCCTTGCCCTCGCCCGCCATGCGACATGCCTCCGATCGATCGGGTCCGGTCGTCTGGCGCCTGCTCGCTCGCCGCGACCTGAAACCTTCCCGCCGGGAGCGACCGCCATCGACGGCGCGCGCCCCGCCGGGAACTCCTCGGCGGCGGTCATCGCCTCAGCTGCTGCTGGATGCGGGCGTCCTCGCCAAGGAGGCCCGACGGGAGCCTCCCTGTCGGGACCGCCCTGGGGCCCGGGGGACGTGGGTGCTGGTGCCGGTCGGGTCCGTCAGGGCCGGATGGGCCACGGCCCGCCCGCGCGCCGCCGTGCCTGCCTGGGCATCGCCGTGGCTCCTGCCATCGTGGGCCACCGCGCTCCGTGTCTCCCCTGGAGGTTTCCGCCGTGTCCCCACGCCCGTACGGCCACCCCCGCCGGATCCGCCCGTCGCTGCGCCTGGCCGCCGCGGCTGCCGTGTGCGGCGCCCTGCTCGGCGCCTCCGTACTGCCGGCACAGGCCGCCGCGGACCGCAACCCGCCGCCGGACCGCGGAGCGGCCCTCCGCCAGGAGCTGCGGGAGCTGGTCGAGCGCCCGGACGGACCCCCCGGGGTCATCGCCGTTCTGCGCGACGGGGACCACAGCAAGGTCTACCGCGCGGGCGTGGCCGACGTGGAGAGCGGCCGGCCGCCCAAGGCGACCGACCACATGCGGATCGCCAGCGTCGCCAAGGCCTTCAGCGGGGCGGTGGCCCTGAGCCTCGTCGACCGCGGCCGGCTGAGCCTGGACGACACGATCGGCGAGGTACTGCCCGAGCAGCCGGAGGCCTGGCATGCGGTGACGCTGCGTCAACTCCTCAACCACACCAGCGGACTGCCGGACTACTCGGCCTCCCAGCCGTTCATCGACATCGTCAGCGAGGACCCCCGCCACCACTTCGACTCCCGGCGCCTGCTGGAGTTCGTCGCCGGCCAGGACCTCGAATTCGAGCCGGGCAGCCGCTACCTCTACTCCAACTCCGACAACATCGCCGTCGCCCTGATGGCCGAGGCCGTCACCGGACGCCGGTACGAGAGGCTGCTGCGCGAGCTCGTGTACCGGCCGCTGGGTCTGACCGACACCAGCCTTCCCCAGGGCTACCGGCTGCCCGAGCCCTTCCTCCACGGCTACCAGATCGACCCGCAGGAGGGGCCCGTCGACGTCAGCGAGGCCGTGAGCGCCTCGGGGGCCTGGGCCGCGGGCGGCATCGTCTCGACACCGAAGGACCTGACCGCTTTCATCCGGGGCTACGCCGGCGGCGCCCTCGTATCGGAGCGCACCCGCCGGCAGCAGTTCACGTTCATCCCCGGCGCCCTGTCCCAGCCCCCCGGCCCCGGCCGCACCGAGGCAGGCCTGGCCATCTACCGCTACACCACCCGCTGCGGCACGGTGTACGGCCACACCGGCAACACCCCCGGCTACACGCAGCTGGCGGCGGCCACGGCGGACGGCAAGCGCTCGCTTACCTTCTCGATCACCACCCAGACGTCCCTGACCAACAACCCCGGGCTGCTCGCCCGGGTCCGGGAGATCCAGGAGGACTTCGTCTGCGCCCTGCTGCGGGGGTGACCACAGCGCGTGCGACGCGCAGGGCCGCGCGGCCCTGCGCGCCCGCCACCCGGGCGGCGTAACCTGGTCGGACCGCCACTTCACGCGCGCGCCGGGACTGCGGTGCGCACCCCCGTACACCCCGCCGCGAACGATCCAGGGAGGCGGCGAGTGACCGATCCCTTCGGCTTCCTCAGGATCCCCCGCGAGCCGATCCCGGCCCGGCCCGTCGAGGAACGGCTCGGCGACTGGCACGAGGTCCATGCGGGCCAGGCGCTGCTCCCGCTCGTCTCCCGGCAGGCCGACCGCTGTATGGACTGCGGAATCCCCTTCTGCCACACCGGCTGCCCCCTCGGAAACCTCATACCCGAGTGGAACGCGTACGCCGCCCACGCCGACTGGCGCGCGGCCTACGACCGGCTGCATGCCACCAACAACTTCCCGGAGGCCACCGGAAGGCTCTGCCCCGCCCCCTGTGAGGACGCCTGCGTCCTCACGATCAACGCGGACCCGGTGACCATCAAGAACGTCGAGCAGACCATCGTGGACGAGGGACTGCGGCGCGGCTACCTGACACCGAGCCCCCCGGAGCGGCACAGCGGCAGGACCGTGGCCGTCATAGGCTCCGGTCCGGCCGGGCTGGCCGCCGCGCAGCAGCTGACCCGGGCCGGGCACGCGGTCACGGTCCACGAGCGGGCCGACCGGATCGGAGGCCTGCTGCGCTAC
Source organism: Streptomyces yangpuensis (assembly GCF_001005295.1). Classification (GTDB taxonomy): domain Bacteria; phylum Actinomycetota; class Actinomycetes; order Streptomycetales; family Streptomycetaceae; genus Streptomyces; species Streptomyces yangpuensis. The sequence goes on from NZ_LBMK01000008.1 coordinate 200,648, forward strand.
GGCATTCCCGAGTTCAAGATGGAGAAGGCGCACCTGGACCGCCGGATCGAGCAGATGCGGGCCGAGGGCACGGTGTTCGTCACGGGACAGGACGTGGGAGGCGCCGACGGCACGGCCACGGCAGGAGCGGCCGACGCCGCCGCGCTACGGGGCCGGTGTGACGCCGTCGTCGTCGCGGTCGGAGCCGGCGAGCGCCGGGAACTGCCCGTCCCAGGCCGCGAGCTCCACGGGATCCACCAGGCCATGGACTACCTGACCTGCGCGAACCGGGTCCGTGAGGGCGACTGGGCCGAGCCCCCCATCACGGCCGAAGGCAGGCACGTCGTCATCGTCGGAGGCGGCGACACCGGCTCCGACTGCATGGGGACGGCCCTGCGACAGGGCGCGATCTCGGTGGTCCAGCTCGACATCAATCCGGAGCCCGGCCCGGACCGCACCGACGACGAACCCTGGCCGGTGTACCCGAAGACATACCGGATCTCCCACGCCCACGACGAGGCCCGCGGGCGCGAGGGCCGCGATCCGCGGCTGTTCGCCTGCGCCACCCTGCGCTTCGACGGGGACGCCTCGGGCCGGGTACGGGCCCTGTACCTGACCGCCGTCGAGCCGGTGGGCCGCAGCCCCCTGGCGGGTACGGAGCGGGTGCTCCCGGCCGGGCTGGTCCTGCTGGCCCTCGGCTTCTCCGGCCCCGAGCGGGCGGGCGGCCTGCGCGAACAGCTGGGGCTGGAGCTCGACGAGCGCGGCAACTTCGCGCGGGACGCCGGCTTCGCGGCGTGCGGCGGGCGCGCGCCGGGGGTGTTCGTGGCGGGCGACGCGGGCCGCGGGCAGTCGCTCGTGGTGTGGGCCATCGCCGAGGGCCGGGCCGCGGCCGCGGCCGTGGACCGCTACCTCACGGGCTCCACATGCCTCCCGGCCCCGGTCGCCGCCCACGACCGGCCGATGACGGCCCTGGGCCGCATGCGCTACGGGGACTTCTGAAGGCGGACTTCGGAACCCGGACCTCGGAACGCGAGTCTCCGAAACGCGGGCCTCGCAACGTCGGCGGGGAAAACGGCACGCTCCGGCCGGCCCGAGGGGCCGGCCGGAGCGCGGGTCACTGACGGCGGGGCGGCTGCTCAGCCCGCGGCCAGGAGCGTGAGGGTGTCGATCACGCGGTTCGAGAAGCCCCACTCGTTGTCGTACCAGGCGACGACCTTGACGTGGCGGCCCTCGACGCGGGTGAGCTCCGAGTCGAAGATCGACGAGGCGGGGTTGCCGGTGATGTCGGAGGACACCAGCGGGTCGTCCGAGTACTCCAGCACGCCGGCCAGCGGGCCCTCGGCCGCGGCGCGGTACGCCTCCAGGATCTCCTCGCGCGTCACCTCGCGGGCGACGGTCGTGTTGAGCTCCACGATGGAGCCCACCGGGACCGGTACGCGGATCGAGTCGCCCTGCAGCTTGCCGTCGAGCTGCGGCAGCACCAGACCGATCGCCTTCGCGGCGCCCGTGGAGGTCGGGACGATGTTGACACCGGCCGCGCGGGCACGGCGGGGGTCGCGGTGCGGGCCGTCCTGCAGGTTCTGCTCCTGCGTGTAGGCGTGCACCGTGGTCATGAAGCCGTGCTCGATGCCGGCGAGCTCGTCGAGCACCGCGGCCAGCGGGGCGAGCGCGTTGGTCGTGCAGGACGCGTTCGAGACGATCGTGTGGACGGCCGGGTCGTAGGCGTCGGTGTTCACGCCGTACGCCAGCGTGACGTCGGCACCGTCCGAGGGGGCGCTGACCAGGACCTTCTTCGCTCCCGCCTTCAGGTGGGCGCGGGCGGCGTCCGCCGACGTGAAGCGGCCGGTGGCCTCCAGCACGATGTCGACACCGAGCTCGCCCCACGGCAGCTGCTCCGGCTCGCGCTCGGCCAGCACCGTGATCCGGCGGCCGTCGACGACCAGGGTGTTCCCCTCGACGGTCACCGGGCGACCGAGCCGGCCGGAGGTGCTGTCGTACGCCAGCAGCCGCGCGAGGGCCTTCGGCTCGGTGAGGTCGTTGACGGCGACGACCTCGAGGTCGCTGTCGCGTTCGAGCAGCGCGCGCAGCACGTTGCGTCCGATGCGGCCGAATCCGTTGATGGCGATGCGAGTCATGAGCGAGTCCCTTTCGTTCGCCATCAGGTTCGCCGCCCGCGCCCGCCCGTGACAGCGGCGTGATCGCCACTGTTCAAAAGGATCTCGCCAAGGCGCGGGTGGCGAGATCCTCACGGACCTATTCGCCCTTCGTGAAGGTGCGCCGGTACTCGGTCGGGGTCGTGCCCAGGATCCGCTGGAAGTGCAGCCGCAGGTTCGCACCGGTGCCCAGGCCGACGTCGGCGGCGATCTGCTCGACCCCTCGCTGGGAGCGTTCGAGCAGCTCACGGGCCACATCGACGCGGGCACGCATGACCCACTGCATCGGCGTGTACCCGGTGTCCTGCGCGAACCGCCGCGAGAACGTACGGGGCGACACCCCGGCGTGCCGGGCGAGGGACTCCAGCGTCAGGGGCTCCCCGAGCCGGATCAGCGCCCACTCGCGCGTGGCGGCGAACCGCTCACCGAGCGGCTCCGGCACGCTGCGCGGCACGTACTGCGCCTGACCGCCGCTGCGGTACGGGGCGGCGACCAGGCGCCGCGCCGCGTGGTTGGACGCGGCCACGCCGAGATCGCCGCGCAGGATGTGCAGGCACAGGTCGAGGCCGGAGGCGGCGCCCGCCGAGGTCAGGACGCTGCCCTCGTCGACGAACAGGACGTTCTCGTCGACCCGGACCAGTGGGTGCTTGGCCATGAGCGCCCGGGCGTAGTGCCAGTGCGTCGTCGCGCGTTTCCCGTCCAGCAGGCCCGTCGCGGCGAGCGCGAACGCGCCCGTCGAGATCGCGGCGAGCCGTGCGCCCCGCTCGTGGGCGGCGACCAGCGCGTCGATGACGGGCCGCGGCGGGTCCTCGCGGTCCGGGAAGCGGTAGCCGGGGACGAAGACGATGTCGGCCCACGCGAGGGCGTCGAGGCCGTGCGTCACGTGGTACGACAGGCCGTCGCCGCCGGCCACCAGGCCGGGCGCCGCGCCGCACACCCGTACCTCGTAGGGCATGCTCGCGCGGGTCGTGAAGACCTGGGCGGGGATCCCGACGTCGAGCGGCTTCGCGCCTTCGAGGACGAGGACGGCGACGCGGTGGAGACGGGAGGCTGACACGCGTCGAGCCTACGCGGGACCCGGGAGCGTGTGTTCCGCCGGGACGGGTCGCCCCGGTGCGGTATACGTCCCCTGGGGATCGATCGCACGGTCTCCGCGAAGGGAGTGGTTGCCGTGGAGCGGACGACCTGCTGCGTGGTGGGCGGCGGCCCGGCCGGAATGGTGCTGGCCCTGCTGCTGGCCCGCGCCGGGGTGGAGGTGACGGTGCTGGAGAAGCACGGCGACTTCCTGCGCGACTTCCGCGGCGACACCGTGCACCCCACCACCTTGTCGCTGCTGGACGACATCGGCCTCGCCGAGCGTTTCGCCCGGCTGCCGCAGCGCCGCGTCACCACGGTGCAGCTGCCCATCGGACCGGACCGGTCCCTGGTCACCGTCGGGAACATCGGCGCCCTGCACGGCACGTACAACTACATCGCCATGGTGCCCCAGTGGGACCTCCTCGACCTCCTCGCCGACGAGGCGCGCCGGGAACCCTCCTTCCATCTGCGCATGGACACCGAGGCGACCGGTTTCCTCATCGAGGGCGGACGGGTGAACGGTGTGCGCCACCGCACCGCGGACGGCGCCACCGGCGAACTCCGGGCCACCCTGACCGTGGCCTGCGACGGCCGCGGCTCACTGGCCAGGGCCCTGCCCGAACTCGGCCTGCAACACTTCCCGTGCCCCATGGACGCCTGGTGGTTCCGCCTGCCGCGGCACGAGGGCGACCCCAGCGGGCTCGTGGGCGGCCTCGGCGACCGGTTCTTCACCGCGCTCATCGACCGCGGCGACTACTGGCAGTGCGCCGCGCTCATCCCCAAGGGAACCGACGCCGAGCGCCGCGCCGAGGGCCTGGAACGCTTCATGACTCGCTTCGCGGAGGCAGCCCCCTGGCTGGCCGACCGGAGCCACGCCGTCACCTCCTGGGACGAGGTGAGACTGCTCGACGTACGACTGGACCGGCTGCGCCGCTGGCACCGGCCCGGTCTGCTGTGCATCGGCGACGCCGCCCACGCGATGTCCCCCGTGGGCGGCATCGGCATCAACCTCGCCGTGCAGGACGCGGTCGCCGCGGCCCGCCACCTCGTGCGCCCGCTGCGCGAGGGCAGGGTGGGACTGTACGACGTACGCCGTGTCCAGTACCGCCGCTGGCCCACCACCGTGGCGACCCAGGGCCTCCAACGCCTGGCCCACGCCCAGATCATCGAGCCCCTGCTCGCCGGCCGTACCGCGTTCGGAGACCCCCGGCGGGCCAAGCGGACGACGGAACTCATCACCGAATCACCCTGGCTGAACCGCGTTCCGGCGTACTTCATCGCCTACGGCGCCCTCCGCGAGCGGCCCCCGGCCGAGTCCCTGCGCCGACCGGCGATCCCGGCGAGGTGACCCGGCGGTCCGCACGACGGGGTCGTGGGGACCGCCGGGGCAGTGGTACGGCTACTGCGCCATCTCGTAGGAGCCGGAGAGGGCCTCGACACGGGCCCAGACGCGGGCCGCGCGGGCCTCGTCGACGACCGGGCGGCGGACGGCCGCCAGTGCCCAGGTCTGCTGCTCCGGCGTGCTGGAGTCCTTGCCGTGCAGTTCCACGGCGTGCTGGGAGAAGTCGCGCACGAGCACCGAGAACAGCTCGTCCAGCACGGACTCGTCCAGGTCCGTCAGACGGGCCTGCTCCAGGATCAGCTGCCCGTGCACGACCAGGGCGAACAGCTGCCCCACGGCGAGGAGGAAGTCCAGATCGCGGCCCTGCGCCTCGTCGGGTGCGATGGTCGCCGCGAACTCCGCCAGCGCGTCGGCCTGTTCGCGGAAACGGGCGACGTTCGGCACGGCGGCATAGGCGTCGTACGCCGGGCGCCAGTCGTGGAATCGGACGGAGCCCAGACCGCGGGCCGGACCCTGCCGGAAGAGGAAGTCGTCGTCGGCCGCGTCGAGGCGTGTCGGTACGGGCTCGTACGCGGCCGGCGCCAGCAGGTGGTTGCGCATGAACTTGAGGATCAGCGCCAGGTTGACGTGGACCGTGCCCTCCAGCTTGGGCAGTCCGCGGATCTCGACGGCGGCCTGGGCGAAGTAGTTGTCCTTCTCGAAGCCCTTGGCGGCGATCACGTCCCACATCAGGTCGATGACCTTCTCGCCCTCCGTCGTGACCTTCATCTTGGTCATCGGGTTGAAGAGCAGGTAACGGCGGTCGTCGGGGCCGGCGGAGCGGAAGTAGTCGACGGCGCGGTCGCTGAACAGCTTCATCCCGACGAGGCGGACGTAGGCGTCGGCCAGCTCCCGGCGGACGTGCGGGAAGGCGGTGACGGGCCGGCCGTAGAGGATCCGGTTGTGCGCGTGGGTGACGGCCTCGTACATCGCGTGCTCGCAGATGCCGATCGAGGCGGTGCACAGGTTGAACTTGCCGACGTTGACGGTGTTGAGCGCGGCGTCGAAGGCGGCACGCCCGGTGTGCAGGACGTCCTCGGCGGAGACCGGGTAGTCCTCCAGGCGGAACTCGCTGACGTACTTGGAGGAGTCGACGACGTTCTTCACGAGCCGGTACGCCGGGTGGCGGCTGTCGGCGGCGAAGAAGACATAGCCGTCGGGGCCCTCGACGTCGGTGCGGCGGCCGAAGACGGAGACCAGACCGGCGGCGTTGCCGTTGCCGATGTAGTACTTGGAGCCGGTGGCGCGGAAGCCGCCGTCGCCGGTGGGCTCCAGCAGCATGTCGGTGGAGTAGATGTCGGCGCCGTGGGTCTTCTCGGACAGACCGAAGGCGAACACCTCGCCCTCCGACAGGAGCTGCGCGGCACGCTCGTGGGCGGCGGCGTTGTCGCTCTGCCAGACGGGGCCGAGGCCGAGGATGGTGACCTGCCAGGCGTACCAGTAGTCGAGGCCGTAGAAGCCGAAGATCTCGTTGAGGGCCGCGATCCGCGCGGTGTCCCAGCGCTTGTCCGGCTCGTCCTCACCGGCAGCGGAGGCCGGGGTCAGGAAGGTCGCGAAGAGCCCCTCCTTGGCGGAGAAGGCGAGGAAGTCGGCCAGCCAGGCGCGGGTGCGGTAGTCCTCGATGATCCGCCGCTTGCCGCGGGCCTCGAACCAGTCGACGGTGGCGCGCAGCAGCCTGCGGGTCTCCGGGTCGAAGTGGGCGGGGTCGTAGGTGTGCGGGTGGAACAGCAGAGGGTCGGACACGGCGGATCACCTTCCGAGGGGTCGTCAGTCGAGGTTCGCGCGGCTGCGCGGAGGGAGGAGAAGAGAGCGAGGGGCGGCCGGTTGCGGCTCAGTCGTTCACGGGCGGCGGCGGCGCTGTCCGGCCGAGCCGGTGGAGGGTGGCCAGTACGTCGTCCAGCCAGGCGATCGTCATCCGCTCCTGCGCGATCCCCCCGCGCAGCACGACGTACTGGAGTTCCTGGCCGGCGTCGAGCGGCGCAGGGGCCTCGGGTCCGGTGAAGTCGCGCAGTTCACCGGCGAGATAGCGGGCGAGGCGGTCCTGGTGGGCCTGCTGGTGCCGTTCGACCTCGCGGATCAGGGAGGCCGGATCGTCGAAGGCGGCCCCGCGGATCTTCACAGCCAGGTCGTGCCGCAGGCTCTCCGGCTCGATCGGCTCGTGCAGCCACTGCGCGAGGGCGGCCCGGCCGGGGGCCGCGGCCGAATACTCCTTCTTGTCCGGCCGGCCCTGCTGCGGGACCGTACGGACGGCGAGCATGCCGTCGCTCTCCATGCGCCCCAGCACCCGGTAGATCTGCTGGTGCGTGGCGGTCCAGAAGTAGCCGATCGACCGCTCGAACCGGCGGGCCAGCTCATAGCCGGAGCCCGGCTTCTCCAGCAGGGAGACGAGGATCGCGTGTTCGAGCGCCATGCCCCGATCCTTCTATGCAACTCGTTGCATAGACAAGCGGCGCCGCCCAGGTGAGACGCGGCTCACCCGGCGCGGCGCCCAGGAGGAGGAGGGGATCAGGCGGCGGTGTCGGGGATCCAGGAGCCGTGGATCATGGCCGGGACCCGGCGCGGCAGGTGGATCGTGGCGACCGGCGGGACCGTCAGATCGGAGGCGTCCAGGACCAGCAGCTGCGAGGCGTCCGCGTACAGATCGCTGACCACCGTCAGCAGGTACCCGGCGTCCTCCTGCGAGGCGCCCGCGCCCTCGGCGGGTACGAACACGGCCTCGCTCGGGAGCCGGCCCGGGGCGAACGGCAGCAGCTGCCGGGCGCCGGTGGTGCGGTCGTACTTGACGAGGGTGTGGGCGGCGGTCCCCAGGTCGTCAGGGAAGGCGAGGGCGTACTGATAGCGGTGCTCGATACCGAGGAACGCCTCGTTGATCGTGGGGAACTCCACGGTGAGGTCGTCGGTCACCTCCTCCTTGACGGATCCGGCCGCCAGGTCGACGGTCCAGCGGGTGCTGCGCGCACCGGAGTTGGGCTCGGCCCCGCGGTCCTCGGCGCCGACCCACCAGTTCCAGGAGCGCCGCCAGCCCTCCCGGCCCACGGTCGGGCCCTCGACGACGACGCGGCCGTACGGGTCCTCGTAGGCGTTGGCGAAGTGCATGCCGTACCCCTGCCCGATCTCGATCCAGCGGATCTCACGGGCCCGGCCGCCGGCCCCCGCCGCGGTGCGCGGCATGACGCCGATCCGGGAGATCTGCTCGTCGTCCCAGCCGTAGGGGATGCCCGAGTGCTCGGTCGGGTCGAAGGTCACGGAGCCCTCCAAGAACACCACGTAGTGCTCGGTGAGGGCGAAGTCGTGCTTGAGCGCGGCGCTCGCGCCCGGTACCTCCTGGCTCTCCAGCACCTTCCCGTCGGCGGAGGCGACGTGGTGGATCAGGTACGGCGGGAAGGGGGAGGAGGCGAAGAAGTGCAGCTCGCCCGTGACCGGGTCCTCCTTGGGGTGGGCGGTCATCGCCGAGGTCAGCCTGCCCCCGAAGTCGTAGGCGCCGACGGTTTCCAGATCCGCCGTCAGCTCGAAGGGCAGGGCCGCTTCGCTCAGGGCGAGGAGCCGGCCGGCGTGTTCGATGACGTGGGTTCCGGCCGTGCTGGCGGTGAGGTCGGGGCCCTTGTCGGTCATGTAGGGGGCGCCGTCGAGGGCGGGGGTGTGGACCCAGCGGTTGCGGTACCACTCGGCGCGGCCGTCGCGGAGCCGGATGCCGTGGACCATGCCGCTGCCCTTGAACCAGTGGGTGGGGGTGATGCCGGGCTTCGGGTTGTGGCTGTTGCGGATGAGGCGGCCGGTCAGCTCGGGCGGGATCGTGCCCTCGACGGTGAGGCCGGTGGCGGTGATCTCGTCGGCCACGGGGGTGTAGTGGCCGGTCAGGTAGGGCTTGGCGGTGTTGCTCATGACGGTCTCCTCGACTCTGGGGCAGGCGGCGGAACGGAACGAAGGGGAAGCGGGGCGGTGCGGGGTGTGGGGTGTGGGGTGTGGGGCTGCGCGGCGCGTGGTGCCCGCGGTCAGTCCCGTCCGGCGGCGGCGCGGGCCTCGGCGTTCGTCACGGCCTTGGCCTCCGCGGCCGCTTCGGCCTCCGCCGTGGTCTTCAGGGCGGCGAGCCAGGCGTCCAGCGACTGCCGGAGCGCCTGTTCCATCTCGGCGCGGCGGGCCTCGACGGGCGCACCGCTCCAGGACTCCTCCGTGCGGACCGTCACGATTCCCGGCGCCGTCTCCCGGAAGGTCCAGACGTGGATGCCGTCGATGCCGTGCGCCGGGCCGCCCCAGACGATCCGCTCGCCGGGAACGATCTGGTGGACGGTGGAGGTGATGTCGAGACCATGGGTGAGCCAGCGGAACGTGGTGCCGGGGGCGAGCGGGCCGGCGTACTCCACCCGGTCCACGTCCGTGTTCCAGTCGGCCCAGGCGGCGATGCCGGTGTGCAGGTCCCAGACGGTGCCGAGCGGGGCGTGCACGGTGGTCTCGACGCGGACGACGACGGGGGCTTCGCTGTCGACGGTGGTGGGGTGCGTGGTCATGGGAGGTGCTCCTTCGGTTTCGGTGGGGTGATCGGCGGGTTCGGGCTTGCGTACCGGCGGGGTTCTGCGGGCGAGCAGCGGGGCGAGTGCCGCCCCGAGGCCCAGGACGGCGGCCGAGAGGAGGAAGGCGCCGCGGTACCCCTCGGTGAGGGCCGCGGCGTGCGGCAGCTCGGCGGGGGCAGGGGCGGAGGCCGCGGCGGTGCGGGCGGCGGCGAACGTGCCCAGTACGGCGAGGCCGACCGCGCCGCCGATCTGGCGGGTGGTGTTGACCAGCCCGCCGGCCAGTCCCGCGTCGGCGGGTTCCACCCCGCCGACGGCCGCCCCGGTGAGCTGTACGAAGGCCACACCGAGGCCGGCTCCGACGAGGAGCACGGGGCCGAGCAGATGGGTGAGGAAGCTGCCGTCGGCCGTGATCCGGGCCAGCCACAGGAACCCGGCGGCCTGGGTCACCAGGCCGGCGAGGAGCGTGCGGTGCGGCCCGATGCGGCGGGTGAGTACGGGCGCCAGGCCGGAGCCGAGCATGTTCGCCGCGGCCAGCGGGAGTTGGGAGAGACCCGCCTCCAGTGGGCCCGCGCCGAGGACCTGTTGCTGGTAGAGGGGGAGGAAGAAGAACAGGCCGACCCAGACCGCGCCGAGCAGCGCCATCAGGAGGTTGGCCGGGCCCACGGCGCCGCGGGTGAGCAGCCTCGACGGCAGGAGCGGGGCGGCATGGCGGCGTTCGACCAGGACGAAGAGGGCGAGCAGGGCCGCCGCCGCGGCGAGGGAACCCAGTACCAGCGGGTCGGTCCAGCTGGATCGGCCCGCGGCCGTGAGCCCGTAGACGAGCGAGACCACGCCGACGGTGACGGTGAGCGACCCGGCCACGTCGAGCCGCGGACGGGGCCCGTCGTCCTCCCCCTTCGGATCGGCCGGTACGAGGTGCACGGTGGCGGCCAGGACCAGCGCCGCGCCGATGCCGGAGGCGTGGAACACCCAGGGCCAGCCGGGGCCTTCGGTGAGGATCCCGCCGAGCAGGACCCCGGCGGCGCCGCCCGCACCGGACACGGCTCCCCAGACCCCGACTGCCTTGGCCCGGGCCGGCCCGGGCGGATGGAGCCGCATGACCAGCGAGAGGGCGGCGGGCGCGATCGCGGCGGCGCCGACGCCCTGGGCCGTGCGGGCGGTGACGAGCATCCAGGGGGCGCTCGCCAGTCCGGCGGCGACGGCCGCCACGGCGAAGAGTGCGAGGCCGGCCGCCAGAACGCGGCGTCGTCCCAGGAGATCGGCGGCACGGCCGCCGAGCAGCAGCAGGGCGCCGAAGGCGAGACCGTACGCGTTGACGACCCAGGACATGCCGGCGTCGGACAGTCCGACCCCGTCGCGCACGGCGGGAAGGGCGACGTTCACGATCGAGGTGCTGAGGGTGACCGCGAACTGGGCGGCGGCCAGGGCCGCGAGGATCGCCGCGGGCTTCGCCGCGGGCTTCACTGCGGGCTGTGCCGTGAGGTTCGCCGCGGGGGAGACGGCCGGGCCGGGGGACGGTGAGGCGTGCATGCGCGTTCTCCTGTGTGTGGTTGACTACTCACTCTTTGGTCGAAAGAAGAGCGGACCGCGCGGGTCCGCCCGCCTGTCGCCTGTCGCCTCGTCAGTAGTGCCGGATGCCGGCCGAGAGCATCCGGGACCAGGGTGCGTCCACCTGGTGCGCGTCCAGCGACACGAGGAGGTGGCAGAGCATGCCCGTGGCGAAGAACTGCTGGACGTCGGCCTCCGCCGCACCCGACGCGCCGCGCACGTACTCCACCATGCGGGCGTACCCGGCGCGCACGGCCTCCCGTACGGCGGCCTCGGAGACGGCCGCCGCCTGGGCGTGGGTGAGGACGAGCAGCAGGTCCTTGTCGGCGATCAGATGGGCGTACGTGTCGCCCATGGTGTCCAGCACCGCCTCGGGGCTACTGCCCTGCGCCTGCGCGGCACCCTCTTCGAGGCTGGCTCGGACCCGCGAGAAGCAGCGCTCGACGACCGCGGTGAACAGCGCCTCCTTGTTCGGGAACAGCCGGTAGACGTAGGCCTGGGAGATCCCGGCGGCCTTGGCGACCTCGGTGGTCGTCGTGCCGAAGTAGCCGCGGGCGGCGAAGGCCCCGATGGCCGTCCGCAGGACGGTCTCACGGCGCTCTTCGGCGGAGGAGAGTTGGCGTCGTCGTTCCGTGTTCATGTGAGTAATAAACCACTCACACATTCGGGTGTCAACAGGGCTCCCACGGTGAGGCCGGATGCTCAGAACGGGTTGAGTATCCCGACTCACGCCGCGCGGGCGCCCGGCACATAGCCTGCCGACCATGAGTTCAGCGAAGCAGCGCATCCCCGAGGCGGACCACGAGGAAGAGCCGCGAACCAGCGGCACGGGATCGCTGGCCCTGGGCATCGGCGCCGTCGCGGCGATCGGCTGCCCGTTCCTGCCCGAGGCGCTTTGGCCCCTGGTCCGCTTCCTGCCGCTGTATTTCGTCCTCCCCGCCGGGATCTGCGCCATCGTCTGGGGACTTCCCGACCTGTGGAGGGCGCGCCGCAGCGGGGTGCCCGGCCCGGTCCGCGCCCGTATCGGTGTCCTCCTCGGCTCGTTGGCCGCCCTGGCACCGCTGGTCTGGCTCCTCCTCTACGTCCGCGTCGGGTGAGACTGGCGGGGTGACCCGCCGCGGGCGAAGTGGAGGGCAGGCGATGGCGTCCCCGGCGCGGTGGCGGCCGCGATGGCCGCCGTCCTGCTCGTGGCCGGCACACCGGCGCCGGGCGCCGGCGGGGACCCCGGGCAGCGCGTGACATCGGCGGCGGCCGCAGCCTGTACCTTCCTTCGGCGGGATGCCGGCCCTGCGGTACGCGCAGGAGCACCCGGATCGCACCTGGGGACGGGTCCTCGTCGACGCGCTGGGGCCGGCGCTGAAGCCCGCGATGGGGGCGGACTGGCCGGCGTACGTCGAAACGCTCCGCCAGGGCCGCGGCCGCGCCTCAGGCGGAGCCGTCGCTGCGGGTCCGTCAGCAGGATCGCCTGTGGGTCCTGTCAAGTCCCGAATGGTCGCGACATGACGCCGCCCGGGTGCGGGGGGCTTACTCGATGGACGGGCTCACACCTCATGTGTGACCCCATCGGTGTCGCCGGTGCATCCGGTCCGCGGCGCCGGTTTCCGAGATTCCCCTCCGGGATGTGGAGGCGTCGACGGCCAGAAGGAGCGAGCGCATGCGAGTCACCATTGTTGTCCCGGTGCCCCGTGTCAGGGGGCGAGTGTCGTGAGTCCTCCGTCATCTTCGTCCGAGCACCCCATGGGCCCGCCGCCCGGTCCGCTGTCGGGGCGGGGTTCGCAGCCGCAGCCCACGCCCGCGCCTGCGCCCGAGGCCCCGCCGCCGATACCCCCACCGCCTCCGTCGTACCCGTCGGGCTCCTTCGAGCCTCCGGCGGACGGCGGGGGCGGTCGGCCCGGGCGCCGCTGGCGTTCGCGCAGGACGCTGGTGAGCGCCGGCACGGCGGCGCTCGTGGTCTCGGCGGTGGTCGTCGGCTTCACCGTGCTCGGCGGCAACACCGCGGCCGGCGGGGAGGTCTTCCTGGAGGCCGCCGCGGCGGCCGGGCCCGATCCGTTCACCCCCTCGACGGCCACGGCGGCGCAGGAGACCGGCGGCGCCGCGTCCGCGACCACCGGGACAGTGCGGGGCGGTACGAGCGGCGCGCGCACCCTGGAGGTCGACGGCGGCCACCCGGGGCTCTACGGAGGTACGCGGAACATCGCGAGCTGCGACGTGGAGAAACAGATCAAGTTCCTCGGGGAACACACGGACAAGGGCGATGCCTTCGCCACCACGCTGGGTGTCCGGCCCACCCGGATCCCGGCCTATCTGCGGTCGCTCACGCCGGTCCGGCTGGGCTGGGACACCCGGGTCACCAACCACGGGTACAAGAACGACGCGCCCACCGGCTACCAGGCGATCCTGCAGGCCGGTACGTCCGTACTGGTCGACGGGCGCGGTGTACCGCGGGTCCGGTGTGCCTGCGGCAACCCCTTGACACCGCCGGTCGCGGTCCGAGGGAAGGCCCGGATCAGCGGACAGGAGTGGTCCTCGTTCCGGTCCGCCGAGCTGGTCGCGGTCAGGCCGGCCGCCAAGCCGGTGAAGGCCGTGACGGTCTACGACCCGAACCGCAAGGCGTGGTACGAGCGCCCGAGCGGTGCGGCGCCGGGGCAGTCCGACCGCGAGGTCGAGCCGCCGCCGGGCCGGACCGCGGCCTCGCCGTACCCGTCCCTGCCGCCGGCCCACGAGGGAACGGTCCGCACGGACCCCGCGCGCCCCGACCCGGCCCCGGGCCGGACCCCTGGCGGGAAGCCGCACGGGGAGCCGGAGAAGGAGCGCCCGGAAAAGCCGACCCCGAGCCAGCACAGGGACCCCGGCCCGAAGCCGGGCAAGGAGCCGGAGAAGGGATCGGGCACGGGCCGGGACAAGGACCCCGCGAACGTGCCGGGGCAGCGGTCAGGAACGGCTCCGGGTGAGCACCCGGACAAGGAGCCGGGGCAGGAACCCGGCTCGGGCAAGCCGCCCGGGTCGGAGCCGCAGGAGCCCGGCGACGCGCCCGACAAGCCCCCCGGCCAGGGCAAGGACCACCCGTCCGGAGACAACCCGGACCAGCCTCCGGGCAAGGGCTCCGGTGACGGCACGGGCGACGGCCCTGCCGACGGTCCCGGCCATGTCCCGGCCAGGCCCCCCGGCCACAAGCCCGACCAGGCCCCGGGCAAGGGTTCCGGCGACAGTCCGGACCAGGGATCCGGTGAGGGCACGGGCCAGACCCCGGGCAGGGCGCCAGGCAAGGGGTCCGGCGACGGCACGGGCCAGGTCCCGGGCAAGGTACCGGGCCGGGAGTCCGGTCAGCCCACGGGCAACGGCTCCGGTGACAGTCCGGGCAAGGGATCCGGCGAGGCTCCGGACCAGAGGCCCGGGCAGGCCCCGGGCAAGGTTCCGGGGGCCCCGGACAAGGCTCCGGACCAGGAGACGGGAAAGGCTTCCGACCAGGGATCCGGCCACGGGTCGGGCCAGGCCCCGGGCAAGGGTTCGGGTGACGGCACGGGCCAGGCTCCCGGGCAGAGGTCCGGCCAGGACACAGGCGAGGCGCCTGGCCAGGGCACCGGCAAGGCGCCCGGTCAGGGCTCGGGCACGGTTCCCGGCAAGGCGCCGGGCCAGGGCACCGTCGAGGCCCCCGGCCAGGGGACCGGCAAGGCTCCCGGCCAGGGGACCGGCAAGGCTTCCGGCCAGGAGGCTGAGCAGGGCGGTACGGGCGGCGGGGACATGCGCCGGCAGCCCCCTCGGCCGGGGAGCGAGCGGCTCCAGGACGCCCCCGTCCAGGGGGGATCCGATGGTTCCGGGGGCCGGGAGGAGCAGCCGTTGCTGAGGTAGCTCGCACGAAACCACTGCCGCCGCCACTCCGGAACCCCGACCCACGACCGTCCGAGCAGGGGCGACAGGGTTCACGGCACGCACTCCGAAGGGACGAGATATGACGCTTTGACTCTCTTGCCAATCCTTCACCCCGCTCGTCACGAATCCGTGGTGACGCTCCAGATGGTGAAGGAGCAGACGAAGCCGAATGCTTGATGAACCAGATGAAAGGGAGGAGGTGAGCCCGATGACCGCTTCGCCGCACATGAAGCGTCTGGTCGTCGGAGTCGCATCCGCCGGGCTGCTGGCTGGTGGCTCGCTGCTCGGCCTGTCCGGTACGGCGAGCGCCGCCCCGACGGCGGCGCCGTCGACGGTGCCCTCGACGCTCACCGGCGACCGTGATCACGACCGTGACCGGGACAACCGCCATGACCGCCAGGACCGCTGGAACCGCCACAACGGCTGGAACCGGTGGGACCGCCACGACCGCTGGGAGCACGATCGGTGCACCTGGGTCAAGGGCCACTGGGCGACCGACAAGTGGAACAAGGGCCACTGGGAACGCACGTGGCACCCCGGCAGCTGGCACCACGGTTACCGCGACCACCACGGCAACTGGCACGACGGCTGGTGGAGCAAGGGCTACTGGAAGCAGCACTGGGTGCCCGGCCACTCGGTGAACCACTGGGTTCCCGGGCACTGGAACTGCCACGACAAGTGGTAGCGCCGACCCGGGCGCGGCGGTGTTCCGGGGCCCGAGCCCCGGAACCACCGCCCGTCCACCCTCCACGATCAGGAACCAGGAATCGTCATGGACGCCGCACTCGCCACCGCACCCCGCACGCGGCCGTCAACCGTCCACCACCCCCTGCCGCCAGGGCCGCAGGCCGCCCGGGAAGCCCGCCGCATGGCGGCGTGGCTGCTCGCCGTCCACCCCGCGGGCTGTCCGCACGACACCGTCGAGGACATCCTCCTCGTCGTCTCCGAACTGACCGCCAACGCCGTCCGGCACGCCAGACCGCCCTACGCGCTCACGTTCAGCGTCGAGCCGGGCCGGGCCGGCATAGCCCTCAGCGACGCCTCCCCCTCACTGCCCGGCCGGCCCGACGCCCGCAATCCCCTCGCGACACGCGGGCGCGGGCTGGGGATCGTCCGGGCCCTCGGCGCCGAACTCTTCGTCAGCCCCGCGCCCTTCGGCAAGCAGGTCATCGCGGTGGTCACCTGGCCCGACCTTTGACCCCCCAGCCCCCGGCCCACCACCCCGCCGACCCGCCGCCCCGCCGCCCCACCCCCCACCTGCGTAGACACGCCGAATTGCTCCGTTTGCCAAAAGTCCGGCCATCCGTACGCACGTCCGCTACGAAGAGGTCTTGGACACACCACACGGCCCCGCTCCCAGGACAAGGACTCGGACCCCATGCGATGGACACCCCGCCCCCGGCCGGCCGCCCCAGGCCGCCCATCCCCCTTGTCACCGCAGTCACCGCAGCCGCCGCAGTCACCGCCGCACACGCGCCCGCAGCCGGAGCCCGCCCGGTGAACCAACCACTCCCGTTCGGGCCCGGTCGTACCGGCCGGGCGAGTCACGCCGGCCGCAGTGACCTCGCCGAGGTCATGGCCGAGGTCGCCCACGGCGACAAACAGGCCTTCTCGCTCCTCTACGACGCCCTCGCACCTCTGGTCTTCGGGATCGTGATCAGGGTCGTACGCGACCGGTCCCAGTCGGAGGAGGTCGCACAGGAGGTGATGATCGATCTGTGGCGGCAGGCCGCCCGCTACCGGTCCGACGCCGGCAGCGTCACCGCGTGGGCGGCGACCATCGCCCACCGGCGGGCCGTCGACCGTGTCCGCTCCGCCCAGGCGTCCGCCGACCGGGAACAGGCCCAGGCCGCCCGCGAGCACCAGACGGCGTTCGACGAGGTCTCCGAGCAGGTCGAGACCCGCCTCGAGAGCGAACAGGTACGCCGCTGCATGCGCGGCCTGACCGAACTCCAGCGCCAGGCCGTGAGCCTGGCCTACTACCGTGGCCTGACCTACCGTGAGGTCGCCGAAGCCCTGCGCACACCGCTGCCGACCATCAAGACACGCATGCGCGACGGGCTGATCCGGCTCCGCGACTGCATGGGGGTGACCACATGAAGCAAGACCACTCCGACCTCCACACCCTCGCCGCCGCCTACGCCCTCAACGCCCTGGACCCGGCCGAGCGGCAGGCGTTCGGCGACCACCTGCCGCAGTGCCAGGCGTGCCGCGAGGAGGTGGCCGAGTTCGAGGCCACCGCCGCGCGCCTGGCGGACGCCGCCGCGCAGAATCCGCCGCCCATGATGAAGCAGCATGTCATGGCCGCCGTCGACGGCGTACGCCAACTGCCCCCGCGCGTCCCCGGCACCACCCAGCCGGCTGGCGCCGGCCGCGCCCTGCGGCGCCGGGCCGTACCCCTCGCGCTGGCCGCCAGCGTGGTGGCGGCCGCGTCGTTCGCCGGTCTGGCCGCCTGGCAGAACCGGCAGAGCGAGCAGTTCCAGGAGCGGGCGCTCCAGGCCGAGCGGCGCCTCGACGACGTCAGCGCCGTCCTGGCCGCGCCCGACGCCCGCACGGCGCACGGCCGGGCCGGCAACGGAGCACTCACCACCGTCGTCGCCTCCGAGCGGCAGAACCGGGCCGTCTTCACCGCCGCCGGGCTGCCCGCCCCCGCCGCGGGCATGACGTACCAGCTGTGGCTCGACCACGACGGCACCATGAGCCCGGCCGGGTTCATCCACCGGGACGGTACGGTCCTCCTCGACGGGAACACCGCCGACGCCGGGGCCGTCGGACTCACGCTCGAACCGGCAGGAGGCTCCCCCCGGCCCACCACCGCCCCCCTGCTCCTGATGGCCCTGCCCACCTGACGACCCACGACGCACCAAGCACGACGCACCAAGCACGACCCACCAAGCACGACGCACGACCCGAGCCGCACGACCCACGACGCATCCGTACCCATCCGCCCGCCCGTCCGCTGCGAAGTACGGGTGAGCGACCGCACCCCGCGGCGCGTCGAACGGCGGGAGTGCTGAGGTGGAACACCGGAAAGCAGCGGTGATCGGCGCCGGGATCGCGGGCCTGACGGCCGCCCACGTCCTGGCGCGCTCGTACGAGGTCACCCTCTACGAGGCCGAAGGCCGCCTTGGCGGCCATGCCCACACCCATGAGCTCACCGGCCCGGACGGGCGGCCCATGGGCGTGGACTCGGGCTTCATCGTGCACAACGAACGCACCTATCCGAACCTGCTGCGGCTCTTCCGCGAGCTGGGAATCTCCACCCAGGACGCCGAGATGAGCATGTCGGTACGGTGCGACGGCTGCGGCCTGGAGTACGCGGGCGCCCGCGGCCCGGCCGGCCTCTTCACCGGCCGGGCCGCGCTGCGGGGCCGCTACCTGGCCCTGCTCGCGCAGGTACCGGTCTTCCACCGCAAGGCCCGACTTCTCCTCGCCGACCCGCCCTCCCACCACGTCACCCTGGGCGACTTCCTCCGGGAAGGCCGGTTCTCCCCGTACTTCGTCAGCCACTTCGCCCTCCCGCTGGTCTCGGCGGTGTGGTCGTGTCCCGCACGCACCGCGCTGTCCTACCCGGCCGCCCACCTCTTCGTCTTCCTCCAGCACCACGGCCTCCTGTCGGTCACGGGCTCCCCGCAGTGGAAGACCGTCACCGGAGGCTCCGCCGCCTACGTCGAGGCCGTGGCCAAGAGCGTGCACCGGGTCCGTACCTCCAGCCCCGTGCAGACCGTCCACCGGGCCGCCCGCGGCTCCGGCGTCTGGATAACCACCGAGAACGGCGCCACCGACGGATACGACGCCGTCGTGATCGCCACCCACCCCGACCAGGCCCTCCGCATGCTCGCCGACCCCACCCCGGACGAACGGCGGCTCCTGGGCGCCTTCACGTACGAGCCCAACCCCACGGTCCTGCACACCGACACCGGCCTCCTGCCCCGCTCGCCCCACGCCCGGGCCTGCTGGAACTACCACCTCCCGGCCTGCGACCCCTCCACCGAGCCGGTCCGCGTCAGCTACGACATGCGCCGCCTGCAGAACCTGCCCGACGGCGCCGACTACGTGGTGACCCTGGGCGCCGACGACCGCGTGGACCCGGGCCGGGTCGTACGCCGGATGCTCTACGAACACCCCGTCTACACGCCCGCCTCGGTCGCCGCGCAGAGGGAACTGCCGCGCCTGAACACGGCCGTGACCGCCTATGCCGGGGCGTGGCACGGCTGGGGCTTCCACGAGGACGGCTGCCGCTCCGGCGCGGCAGCCGCCCGCGCCCTCGGGGTGCGCTGGTGACCGGGGAAGCGGCGCCCGCCGCCGCGCTGTACGAGTGCCTGGTCGTCCACACCCGTACCGCGCCGCTGCGGCACGACGTCCGGCACCGCACCTACCTGTGGTGCGTGGACCTCGACCGGCTCCCGGTCCTGCCCCGCCCGCTGCGCCCGCTCGCCGGGTTCGACCCGCGGGACCACTTCTCGGGCCGCGCCCCCACGATCCGGGCCGGCCTGGAGGAGTTCCTCGCCTCCCGCGACATCGACATCGAAGGCGGACGCGTGGTGATGCTCGCCCACGCCCGCGTCTTCGGATTCGTCTTCAACCCCCTCAGCGTCTACTGGTGCCACGACGCCTCCGGATCCCTGGTCTGTGTCGTCGCGGAGGTCCACAACACCTACGGGCAGCGGCACTGTTACCTCCTGCACCCGGACGCGGGCGGCCGGGCGCGGGCCGAGAAGCGGTTCTACGTCTCGCCGTTCTTCCCCGTCGAGGGCCACTACCGGATGCGGCTGCCCGTGCCCGAGGAACGCCTCGACCTCACCGTGCACCTCGACACCGAGGCCGGGCGGCCGTTCACCGCCACCGTACGGGGGCGCGCCCGCCCCGCCACGGCCCGCGCCCTCCTGCGGGCGGCCGCCCGCAGGCCCTGGTCGACCGCCGCCGTCTGGGCGGGGATCCGCTTCCACGGCATCCGCCTGCTCCTGCGCGGTCTGCCCGTACAGCCCCGCCCCCGGCACACACCGCAGAAGGGAATGGTCCCGTGACCCACCCGGCCACCACGTCCGACCACCAGGTACGGCTGCCCGCCCCCCAGTCCGGGCCCCCGCAGCGGGCGGATCGCGCACGCTGGCCCGACGTGGTCCGGCTCCCGGCGGGCGGCCCGGTCCGGACGGCCGTCGCCGCACACCTGGTCGGCCGGGCGCTGAGGCAGCTTCCACTGGACGTACGCACCGGCGCCGGCACTCGGATCGGATCCGCCACCGCCACCGCCACCGCCACCGGACTCGGACCCGGCACCGGACGCGGATCCGGCACCGGACCCGGACGCGCCGGCGGACCGACGCGGCGTCCGGACCTCACCCTCCACGATCCCGACGCCTTCTTCCGGCGCATCGGCAGCCACGGCCTCATCGGCTTCGGGGAGTCCTACATGGCCGGCGAATGGGACAGCGACGACCTGCCCGGCCTTCTGACCGTCCTCGCCACGCACGTCGACGACCTGGTACCCGGCCCGCTGCGCGGCCTGCGACCGCTGTGGGTCGCCGCCCGGCCCGGCCGTGACCGCAACACCCGGCGCGGCGCACGTGAGAACATCCACCGCCACTACGACCTGTCCAACGACCTGTTCGCCTCCTTCCTCGATCCGACCCTCACGTACTCCTCCGCCGTCTTCACCGGCTTCCCCGCCCGGTTCGAGGACCTCCTCGCGGCCCAGCACCGCAAGATCGACCGCCTTCTCGACCTCGCGCACGTCACGGAGGGGACCGATCTGCTGGAGATCGGCACCGGCTGGGGAGAACTCGCGCTGCGCGCCGCCGCCCGCGGCGCCCGCGTCACCACCCTCACCCTCTCCGCCGAACAGGCCGAACTCGCCCGCACCCGGATCCGCGCCGCCGGGCTCGGCGACCGCGTCGACGTCCGGCTGTGCGACTACCGGGACGTCGAGGGCCGCTACGACGCCGTCGTCAGCGTCGAGATGATCGAGGCAGTCGGCGCCGAGTACTGGCCCTCCTACTTCGCCACCCTGCGCGCGTCGCTCCGCCCCGGCGGGCGCATAGCCCTCCAGTCGATCACCATGGGACACCGGCAGATGCTGAACACCGCCGCCACTCACACCTGGATCAGCAAGTATGTCTTCCCCGGCGGCCTGATCCCCTCCCGCCGCGCCATCACCGAGCACGCGGCGGCGGCCGGCCTGCGCACCGAGTCCGACCTCGGGTTCGCCGAGCACTACGCCCACACGCTGCGCCTGTGGCGGGAACGCTTCACCGCGAGCCGGCAGACCGTCACCGACCTCGGCTTCGACACCGTCTTCCAGCGGCTCTGGGAGTTCTACCTGGCCTACTCGGAAGCCGGCTTCCGCTCCCGCTACCTCGACGTCCGCCAGATCGTCCTCACCGAGAGGAGCCCGCGATGAGGCCTGCCCGGCATACCCCCGTCCCGGCGGCCGGTGCCCGGAGCCCGGCGGGGGACCGGACCCCGGCGGGGGAGCGGTCGTGAACGGCACGGCCTGGGGCGCCCTCGGCACCAACCTCGCGGTCTGCGCGGCCGTCGCGGCGGCCGTACTCCTCGCCGCGTTCGCCGTCGGCACCCGCCTGCGCCTGCACCGCGTCGTCGACATCGCCTGGGGCGTCGCCTTCAGCGCCGTGGCCGCCACCACCTACCTGCTGTCCGCCGGGCACGGAGACCCCGAGAGACGGCTGCTGGTCGCCGCGGCGACCGTCCTGTGGGGACTGCGGCTGTCCGCGCACATCGCATGGCGCTCCCGCGGCCACGGGGAGGACCCGCGCTACGCCGCGCTCCTGGACAAGGCACGGGGCAACCGGACGTGGTACGCGCTGCGCACCGTCTACCTCCTCCAGGCCGCGCTGGTCTGGCTGATCTCCCTGCCCGTCCAGGTCGCCTCGTACGGGGGCGGCCCGGTCGGCTTCCTCGGCGTGCTCGGGCTGATCGTGTGGGCCGCGGGGCTCGGCTTCGAGGCCGTGGGCGACCACCAGCTGGCCCGGTTCAAGGAGGACCCGGCCAACCGGGGCCGCATCATGGACCGGGGTCTGTGGGGCTGGACCCGCCATCCCAACTACTTCGGCGACAGCCTCGTCTGGTGGGGCATCTACCTGCTCGCCTGTACGAGTATGTCGTCGGCCCTCCTGAGCCTGGTCTCCCCGGTCGTCATGACGGCACTGCTGACCGTCGGCAGCGGCAAGCGCCTGCTGGAGAAGCACATGGCGGGCCGTCCCGGCTACGCCGAGTACGCCGCCCGCACCAGCGGATTCCTCCCCCGTCCGCCCTGTCCGCCCCGTCCGCCCCGGCACCCCCGTAACGCAGGAGATGAGACGTGAACCAGCCGCCGTCACCGGAGACCACCGACGACCGAGGCGGCCACGCGGACCGGGAGCGGTCCGAGCCGGCCCTGATACCCGCCCCAGGCCACCGGCTGTCGCCAGGGGCGTCCGCCGCGGTCCTGCTGCTGCACGGCGGCCGGGCGGACGCCCTGCGACCGCCGACCCGGCTGAACCTCCCCGGCCTGCGCATGCGGCCCTTCGCGACGGCCCTCACACGCACCACCACCCACCCCGACGTGCTCGTCGCCCACGTCCGCTACCGCCACCGCGGCTGGAACGGCCGGCATGCCCACCCGGTCGCCGACGCCCGCCGCGCCCTGGACGAACTCCGCGCCGTCGCCGGACCGGTCCCCGTCGTCCTCGTCGGGCACTCCATGGGCGGCCGGGCCGCACTGCGCGCCGCCGACGACCCGCAGGTCCGAGGAGTCGTCGCGCTCGCCCCCTGGTGCCCGCCGGACGAACCCACCGCCCATCTGCGCGCCCGCGCGGTCGTCGCCCTCCACGACGAGAACGACCGCATCACCCGGGCGGCGGACACCTGGTCCTACCTCACGCGCGCCCGAGCGGCCGACGCACGGGTCCACGGGGTCAGGATGACCCGCGGCGGCCACGCCATGATCGGCGACGCCGGTCTGTGGCACCGGATCACCGCCGGAGCCGCCGCGGCGCTCCTCGGCCTCGCCCCGTACCCCGTGGCCCTCGCCGGCCTCGCGGACCCCGCCCCCCACACCATCGGGACGCCGTGGCCGGAGGGATGATCACCGCGCCCGCGCCGCCGGCGCGGTCCGCGGGCCGGATCCCGTACCGGGCCGGCTCAGCGCACTGGGCCACCAGGCGCGCGGGCCGATGTCGATGATGAGCGCCGGTACCAGCAGGGAACGGACGACGAGGGTGTCCAGCAGGACGCCGAAGGCGACGATGAAGGCGATCTGGACGAGGAACGCCAGCGGGATCACCATCAGGGCGNGAGGGTGTCCAGCAGGACGCCGAAGGCGACGATGAAGGCGATCTGGACGAGGAACGCCAGCGGGATCACCATCAGGGCGGCGAACGTCGCGGCGAGGACGACACCGGCGGACGTGATGACGCCGCCCGTGGTGACGAGCCCCCGCAGCACACCCTCACGGGTGCCCAGGGCGAGGCTCTCCTCGCGTACGCGGGACATCAGGAAGATGTTGTAGTCGACGCCGAGCGCGACCAGGAAGACGAACCCGTAGAGCGGCACGGACGCGTCCGTGCCGCTGAAGCCCAGCAGGTGCCCGAAGACCAGCGCGGACACCCCCAGCGTCGCGAGGAAGTTCAGCGCCACCGTCGCCACCAGCAGGACGGGCACGAGCACGGAACGCAGGAGCGCGACGAGGATCAGCAGGATGATGCCGAGTACGACGGGGACGATCACGGTGCGGTCGCGGGCCGAGGTCTGCTGGGTGTCGAACTGCTGGGCCGTGTAACCGCCGACCAGCGCGTCCGCCCCGGCCACCGCGTGCACACGCTCCCGCAGCTCCTGCACCGTCCGCTTCGCGGCCTCGCTGTCGGCCGCCGCCTCCAGCGTGGCGTCCAGCCGGACGCGTCCGTCCACGACCAGCGGAGTCCCCGTGCCCGGCCGTCCGCCACTCGCGGTGACGGGCACGACCGTGGCAACACCGTCCGTGCCCTCGGCCGCCGCCCGTACCTCCGCGGCCCGGTCGGCGGCCGCGATGACGACGGCCGGATTGCCCGAGCCGCCGGGGAAGTGCCGGGCGAGGGTCTGCTGGGCGCCGACCGAGGGCGCGTCATTGACGAAGATCTCGTCCAGCGGCACGCCCTTGGACGACAGCGCGGGGGAGAAGCCGGCGAGCACCACCAGCAGGACGGAGGTGGACACCCACACGCGTCGCGGCGACCGGTCGATCAGGTCCGCGATACGGCGCCACACCCGGTGGCCCTCGGCCGAGGCGTCGGCGTCGGCCGGCCCGGGTACGCCGGGCCAGTAGGCGGTGCGGCCCAGCAGGACCAGGACGGCGGGCAGGAAGGTCAGGGAACTCAGCACCGCGCACACGATCCCGATCGCGCCGACCGGCCCGAGGGCCCGGTTGTTCGTCAGATCGCTCGCCAGCAGCGCCAGCAGCCCCAGGGCCACGGTCGCCGCACTGGCGGTCACCGCCCCGGCCGACCGACGCACGGCGGCCAGCGCCGCGTCCGCCCGGTCGCCCCGTACCGCGAGCTCCTCACGGAAACGCGCCGCGACGAGCAGGGCGTAGTCGGTGGAAGCCCCGATCACCAGGATCGACAGGATCCCCTGCACCTGCCCGTCCACGCGGACGGCACCCCGGTCGGCCAGCGCGTACACCACCGCGCAGGCCAGGCCCAGCGCGAACACCGCACTCACGATGATCACCAGGGGCAGCAGCACGCTGCGGTAGACCAGCAGCAGGATCAGCAGCACCGCCCCGAGGGCCACCCCCACCAGCAGCCCGTCGATGCCCGCGAACGCGTCGGACAGGTCCGCCTGGGTGGCCGCCGGGCCGGCGATCCCGACCGCGGTGCCCGGCACCCGCTGCGCTGCTTCCCGGACCTCGTCCAGGACCGCCGGGAGTTCCTCGCCCAGGTCGGGTGCGAGCGGTACGACGGACTGGACGGCGAGCCCGTCGGCGGACACGACGGCCGGTGAGGGCGGGGCGGTGATCCCCGGCCGTCCGGCGAGGTCCCCGACGGCCCGCGCGGCGGCCTCCTGCTGCCCGGCGCTCACCTGGGCCCCGTTCGCCGTCCACACCACGATGGCCGGGACGGACTGCGCCCCCTCGAACGCCTTCCGGGCCTCGATGACCTTCGTCGACTCGGCGCTGCGCGGCAGGAAGGCCGCCTGGTCGTTCGTGGCGACCTCGCCCAGCTTCCCCGCGTACGGGCCGAGCGTCCCGCCGATGCCGAGCCAGACGACCAGCAACGCGAGCGGAACGATCCAGCGGGCCCAGCGCGGTGCGTTTCTCAAAGCGAATCCCTTGGCCATGACGTGTGTGTCGGACGGTGAAGAGCATCCATGCCGAGGGCCCCGACGGCTGCGGCCCCTCGCCCCCACTTCCGGCGCAGGACCCGATTGGGTTGCAGTTCTCCGTACGAATCACCGCGGGCTCGGCCCCCCGGGAACGTCCGGCCCGGCGCGGCACGGCCGACGACCTCGCACGGGCGACGCGGGTTTGATCGGCAAGATCCGAAAGAGACGACCTGGTAGTGGCGAGACTCACCCACCCTGTCGTATCCCCACCGCTGCCGGGCGGGGCGGCGGCCGCTACCGTCGTGCGCCGAGGAGGGAGCCCTATGCCCCGCACGTTCAGCGTCCATGACACCGTCGTCGTCGCGGCCGACCCGTCGACGGTCTACCAGCACGTCTCCGACCCCGCCCTCATGGGCCGTTGGAGTCCGGAGAACCTGGGTGCGACCCTGGCCGAGGGACCCGGCACGGCGACCCGCCCCGGGATGGTCTTCGACGGCCGCAACAAGCGCGGTCCGTTCCGCTGGACCACCCGGTGCACGGTGACTGCCGCCGAACCGGGCGAGGTCTTCCGGTTCAAGGTCCACGCCATAGGACTGCGCCGCCCGTGGCTGCGTGGCCCGATCGCCACCTGGGAGTATCGTTTCGCCGCCGTGCCGGGGGGCACCGAGGTGACGGAGACGTGGACCGACGACCGCCGCGCCTGGCCCGACCCGGTGGCCAACGCGTTCGACAGGATCGCGACGAAGGGGCACACCTTCGCCGAGTTCCAGCGGAAGAACATCCGGACCACCCTGCGCAACCTGAAGGCGCAACTGGAGGCCCACCCCACCGCCGCACCCGGCTCGGCCGACATCCGGTGACGCGAGCGGGACCGGTCCGCCGCGCGGCGGACCGCCCGCGCGGCCGGAGCGAGCTCACCCGGACAGCTCGGCCCGCCACGCGCGCGGCCACTGCCCCGGCGGCGCGGGAGCCCCTTCGATGCCGAGGTCGCGCCGCGCACTCTCGTAGAAGGCGTCGCGCGGCGGGACTCCGCGTCCGCGAGCAGGGGCAGGCCCTCGGCCGGCGCCCGCGGATCGACCACGTCCGAGTAGCCGAGGCAGGCGGCGTACGTCTCGAAGCGCTTCTCGTCCCACCGCTCCCGGCGTTGCCGTGTCCACCGCCGGCGCTCGGTCAGGGTCTGCACGGCGTAGGAGCCGAGCGAACCGGCCACGACGCCCATGAGCGCGGGCAGTTGACCGAGCAGTGCCACAGTTCCTCCCCGAACCGTACGCCTGGTGCCGCGTTCGGCCTCTGCCGCGCCACACAGCTCCAGCTCCTACCCGGATTCGGCGCCGAGCACAGCCGTTCGATCCGGCCACGCGTGCCACGGCCGTCGCACCTGCCGCCGGGCTCGCCCGGGTCAGCCGGGCGGCCAGTCGGGTGACTTCTGGCCACCGCGCGGCCCGGTACCGCCGCACCGCACGGGCGTCGGCGTGAGGATGCACGGGCCGGTTCCCCGTTCCTCCACGGCTGGAGTCATTCAGTGCTCGAACGCAAGCAGCTCAAGGGCCGCACGCAGGTCACCTTCATCCTCCCCGAGGGAACTCCGGACGGCCCGGTCAGCGTCGTCGGGGACTTCAACCACTGGAACCCCGCCGCGCACCCCCTGGAGTCCCGCGGCGACGGCACCCGCGCCGCTACCGTCGCACTGCCCGCCCGCAGCGCCCACTCGTTCCGCTACCTCGCCGCAGGCGACTACTGGTTCGACGACGAGCACGCCGACGGCCACGACGGCGCCAACAGCCGCGTCCACACCTGACGGCGGACGCTCCCTGCGCCGCCCCGGCCCGACCAGTACCGAGGGGTGTGATCCCGTGAGCAGCCCGACCGGCCTGTCGGAGGAAGGCCTCGCCGCCGTCCGGCACCTGAGGGAGCTGCGGGAGATCAACACCGTGATCCTCCGCCTGCCGGACTCCCCGGATGCCGACCTGTTCCCGGAGCTGGAGGGCAACCTGACCCATGACGAGCTGGTGCAGGCACTGCCCTCCGACGAGCCCCGGCTGGTCGTCCACGTGCTGTCCTTCGCCAGCCCGGAAGGCACCCGGAGGAACGAGCTCCTGCTGATCTTCTGGATGCCGCCGGCGGCCGGTGAGCTGGAGGAGGCCTACGCGGCCGGCTTCTCCACCCTGAAGGAGCAGCTCGCCGACGTCCACGTCCACCTCACCGCCAGGCGCGCGGACCAGCTGGCGTACCGAAGGCTGGTGGCCCTGGCCGGCTGAGAGACCCGCTGAATGCCGTGCTGCGCAGGCGAGTTCCGGCAGTAGGGTGGGGGCCTACCGATCGAGGAGGACCGGCGTGGCGGGCATAGTGATCGCGCGGACGACCGTGAACGACGAGGCGAAGGCCTACGAGATCGCGCAGGGCGCGGTGGAGGCCAGGCTGTCGGCCGCCGCCGACGTCGAGGCGCGGATGACGCTCTTTCACTGGGACAACGGGACTCTGCGACACGAACGCGGCTACCGGGTCTCCTTCACGACGGCCACGGAGCGGGTCGCGGACCTTGAGGCATGGGTGCACGAGCGGCACCCGTACCGCGTGCCCCAGTGGATCGTGCTCCCCGCCGCCGGGACCACGGAGGGATACCTCGCCCGGGTGGTGAAGGAGACCGCCTCGGGCCGGTACTCCTCGTGACCGAACGCCCCGCGCACCTCCGGGCGACGTCCGACGCCTACGACGCGGTCGTCGCCCTCTACGCGGATCTCGCCCGCGACTGGCTCGACGGCGTCCCGCTGGACCGCTCGGTCATCGCCGCGTTCGCCGACCTCGCGCGGACCGGCGGCGGGCCCGTGGCCGAGCTGGGATGCGGTCCGGGATACGTCACGGCGCACCTGCGCGACCTGGGGCTCGACGTCTTCGGCGTCGACCTCTCGCCCGGCATGGTCGACTTCGCCCGCGCGACCCACCCCGGCCTGCGCTTTCGCATCGGGTCGATGGACGCCCTGGATCTGGCCGACGGCGCGCTCGGCGGCATCGTGTCCTGGTACTCGGTGATCCACGCCCCACCGGCGGAACTGCCCGCCTACTTCGCGGAGTTCCGCCGGGTGCTGGCCCCGGGAGGGACGCTCCTGCTGGCTTTCTTCGAGGCCGAGGGCGGTCCGGTGACGGCGTTCGACCACAAGGTCACGACCGCCTACCGATGGCCGGTCGACGACCTCGCGGAGATGGCCCGCGAGGCCGGGTTCGCGGAGATCGGGCGGATGCTCCGGGAGCCCGGCAGTGAGGAGCGCTTCCGCCGCGGCCACCTCCTGATGCGGGCGGGGGACCCCGGTACCGGCGACCGGACGCGAGCCTGAGCCAGGCCGCGCGCGCGGCCGTGCCCCGCGGCCTCCGGGCGGTGGGCCGGTGAAAACCACGGGCCCCGGCGGGCCCGGCCCCGTACCCGTTGCTCGGACCGTGTTCGCCCGGCACAGCAGTGCTCTCCGTTTGCGGGGGGACGGCATGGAGGCGCGGGGGCCGGCGGCGGGGCCACGGGTGAGTGCCGTCCAGCGGTGTCCTGTCCGGCCGGGGGGATCCCGGCCGGACAGGCACCCCTACCGGCGTGAGCGCTGGGCGTCGACGATCTGCCGCACGGAGCCGTCGACGTCCATCCGGGCCTGGATCCGCTCGGCGAAGCCGGGGAACTGCCCGGCTATGGCGCTGAGTACCCGCAGTTCCGGCGGCGCGACGTTGACCTCGCACAGGTCCCGGCGGACCGCCCGGACGACGCCGTCGGCCACCTGGCTCGGCGTGACCGTCCGGATGCCGTTCGGGGTGGTGGCACCGGTGGCCGCGAACATCCCGGCGTCGCGGACGAAGCCGGGCTGGACCAGGGACACCCCCACGCCCGTGCCCCTGAGCTCCTGGCGCAGGGCGAGGGCGAACCCGCGCAGCCCGAACTTCGTGGCGTTGTACAGGGAGGTCGACTTGGTCGCCGCCTTGCCGGAGATGGAGCCGACCAGCACGATGTGGCCGCGGCCGCGGGCCACCATGTGTTCGGCGAGCAGCCGGGACAGCAGCACGGGCGCCCGCAGGTTCACGTCGAGGGCGCGGTCGAGTTGCTCCTCCGTGTAGTCCAGGAGGTCGCCGCTGGCGGGCAGGGCGGCGTTCGCGACGAGGACGTCCGTGTCGGCGCAGGTCTCGGCGAGACGTACGACGTCGGACCGGACGGCCAGGTCGGCGACCACGGCCCGGGCCCCGCAGGCGTCCGCGGCGGCCGTGAGGGCGGCTTCCTGCCGGCCGGTGACGGTGAGACGTGTCCCCTCCGCGGTCAGGCGTCCGGCCAGGGCGGAGCCGATACCTCCGGTGGCTCCGGTCAGCAGAACGTTCGATCCGGACATCTTCACGACGACTCCCGTACGGCGTAGCGGCGTTGCGACGGTCTTCACCTGTTCGTTCGAACGAACAGTATCGAACAGTAGGGACCGCCGCGTTGCTTGTCCACACCCCGGCCGGCTCCGGCCGGCCCCGGCCACCGGGGCCCCGCAGGGGAGAACACGGAGGTCCATGGGGCAGAATGCGAACATGCCCGACGCATCCGCCACCCGCCAGAGCATTATCGACGCCGTACTGCGGATCATCGGGCAGGACGGCATCGCGGCCGTCACCAACCGGCGGATCGCCAAGGAGGCCGAGGTCTCCCTCGGCTCCGTCACCTACCACTTCGCCACCCAGCACGAGCTGCTGCGCGAGAGCCTGCTGCACTTCGTGGCCGAGGAGACCCGGCACTTCACGGCGCTCGCCGACGAATGCTCCGGCGAGCACTTCGACATCGGCCAGGCGGCCGAGGTGGTGGCGCAGGTCGCGGGCGGCAACGCCTTCGACAGCCGCCACATCGCGCCCTTCGAGCTGTACGTCCAGGCCGGCCGTGACGAACGGCTGCGGACCGCCGCAGCCGAGTGCTTCGCCGCCTACGACCTGCTGGCCGCCCGGATCCTGACCCAACTGGGCGTGCCGGACCCCGAACGCCTGGCCGGCGTGGCCGTGGCCCTCGTCTTCGGCCAGCAGTTGCGCCGACTGGCCACCGGCGCCCCCGCCGAGGAACTCGTCGACACCCTGCTGATCCTCACCACGTTCACCCCGGCGTCGCCCCAGGCGTGAAGCGTGCCGCTCCGGTGGCGCGGCCGTGCCCCGGTCAGATCGTGACCGGGCCCTTGGCGGTGGCGAACTCGACTGCGACCAGGCCGGGTTCCTCGTCCTCGACCCAGGTGACGTCGATCTGGTCGAGGGGGTGGTCGGCCGGTTCGCCGAGGAATTCCGCGATGGAGGCGGCGTCGCCGGCGATCGAGACCCCGTGGATGGTGGTGGAGGTGCGCGGGTCGGCGCTCGGGCGCTCCTCGTCGGGGACCAGCCACTGCAGGAAGTAGGGCAGTTGCGGGTCCTCCATCAGCTCCAGCAGGCCGATCTGCTTCCACCTCAGGTCGAATCCGTCGGGACGGACACGGTGGCCCTCGGACGAGGTGCGGCCGAGGCGGGCCTCGACCGGGGTGATGTCGTCGACGGAGACCACCCAGCCGAGCCAGCCGCCGCCCTCGGCGGCGCGGCGGGCGACCGCCCGGCCGAAGGGTGCGCGGTCGGCGGCGGGGTGGTCGAGTGTGGTGACGACCTCGACGTAGGTGCCGCCGCTCAGCGGGAGGATGAAATTACGGGTGCCGAATCGCGGGTGCACGCCCCCGTCCACGAACCCGGCACCGAGGGCCGACCCGATCCACTGGACGGTCGAGACGAAGCTGTCGCGGGCCACGGCATAGGACACATGATCAAGTCGCACCGCGCCATCATTACCCGGCAACCCGCACAGATCGCTGCGCCACGCCCGCCGCGGCCGTACCGGCCGTGCCCGCGCAGCCCCGCGGGCCACCGTCCTCGTGCGGACGGCGGCCCGGCCGGACCACCGGCGCGGGACGTTCTCAGAACGTGTGCCCCACGTGCGCCAGGGCCTGCTTCAGCAGCACCGCGTGGCCGCCCGGCATCTCGCCCTGCACGGCGGCCGAGGCCGCTTCCTGCGGACTGAACCAGACCAGGTCCAGAGCGTCCTGCCGGGGACGGCAGTCACCCGTCACCGGGACCACGTAGGCCAGGGACACCGCGTGCTGGCGGGGGTCGTGGAACGGCGTGATGCCGGCCGTCGGGAAGTACTCGGCCACCGTGAAAGGCTGCAGGGAGGCCGGGACCAGGGGCAGGGCCACCGGGCCCAGATCCTTCTCCAGGTGGCGCAGCAGCGCGTCACGGATCCGTTCGTGGTGCATGACGCGGCCGGACACCAACGTCCGGTTGATCGTCCCGTCCGTGCCGATCCGCAGGAGCAGTCCGATGCTGGTGACCTCGCCGGTTTCGTTCACGCGCACGGGAACTGCCTCGACATACAGGATCGGCATCTGGGCCCTGGCCATGTCCAGCTCGTCACTGGTCAGCCAGCCGGGCGTAGTTTCGGTCATGTCAGCCATTTCTTGATCATACTTTCCGGAGCGGGCCTTGGCCCAGATCACGTGTCCCTCGGAAATGGACCGGCCGTCAGGCCGGTGTCGGAGCGGGCGGTTGACGAGCTGTCATGCAGGACCACGGGTCGTCCGCCATGACCGAAAAGCTGCATTCGTGGAGACTGGGGCGCATATCCTCACTTCCCATGGCTACGGCGACGTATTCCTGGAGGCACGATGAGTGAGCGGCCCGTCCTTCTCCCCTACGCCGACCCGGCTTTCCTCGCGAACCCCTTCCCGCTGTACCGGAAACTGCGCGAGGAGGGCCCCGTACGTCGCGTCGTCATCGCGGGCGGCCTCGACGCCTGGCTCGTCACCCGCTACGAGGACGCCCTCGCGGCCCTGTCCGACACCCGTCTCAGCAGCGACGTACGCGACGCCTCCGACCCCCGGCTCCTGGCCCAGCTCCCCCAGACCGAGCGCGAGTCGATGCTGAGCAACATGCTCCGCAGCGACCCGCCCGACCACACCCGGCTGCGCCGACTGGTCTCCAAGGCATTCACCGCCCGAAGGGTCGCGGAACTACGGCCCCGCGTCCAGGCCATCACCGACCGGCTGCTGGACCGCATCGCTCCGGCCGGACACGCCGACCTCGTCGCGGACTTCGCCCTGCCGCTTCCCGTCACCGTCATCGGCGAACTGCTCGGCGTTCCGGCCGACGACCGGCACGACTTCCAGCGCTGGACCGACCGCATGATCATGCGGGGCGCCGAGCCACCGGACCCCGCCGTGGTGAACGAGGCCTGGCAGCACATGCGCGCCTACGTCACCGACCTCATCCGGGCCAAACGGGCCCAGCCCGGCGACGACCTGCTCAGCGGCCTGATCACCGCCCGCGACGAGCAGCGGCGGCTCAGCGAGGACGAGCTCATCGCCATGGTGTTCCTGCTGCTGGCCGCCGGCTACATCACCACGGTCAACCTGATCGGCGGCGGCATCGCCATGCTGCTCGCCCACCCCGCACAGCTCGACCTCCTCCGGGCCGACCCCGGGCTCCTGGGCGACGCCGTCGAGGAGTTCCTCCGCTACGACGGCCCGGTCAGCCCCGGCATCGCCCGCTTCGCCCGCGAGGACGTCGACATCGCGGGCGTGAGCGTCCCGCGCGGCGCGACCGTCCTGATCGCCTCGGCCATCGCCGACCGCGACCCGGCACGCTTCCCCGACCCCGACCGCCTGGACATCACCCGGCAGGACAACGCGCACCTCGCGTTCGGACACGGCGTGCACTACTGCCTGGGCGCGCCGCTCGCCCGGCTGGAGGGCCACATCGCCATCGGCAGCGCGCTGCGCCGGCTTCCCGGACTCGCGCTCGCCGTGGCCCCCGACGAGATCCCCTGGCGCCCGGGCGGACTGCGCGGCCCCCTGAGCCTCCCGGTCACCTTCGACGCCGGCACCTAGCCGGTAGCCGGGGACCGGCCACGGCATACTGGAGGCGCTGGAAGTGCTGGAGGCGGCGACATCCGACGGCAGGCCGTGCCGGGGGCCGGCGAGGGAGGGCACGATGGCGAACCTCTTCTTCGAGAGCGGCAACCTGGAGGCCACGGAGGCGTTCCTGTCCGCCGCGTACACCCCCATGCAGATCGGCGGCCGCCCCGCGGACAGCCGGGCGCGGATCGCCCGTACCGAAGCCGGCGGACTGAGCGTGGACCGCCTCTCGTTCGGCTACACGATGGGCTACGACGCGGGCTGCCTGGGCAAGGTGTGCCTGGTGTCGATGCACAGCGGCACCATCGTGGACACCACCGACGGCCGCGAGGAGGTCTACGGGCCCGGCGAGACCTTCCTCCTCGCCCCCCACGACCGGCCGTACGCGGGGCAGGTGCGCGAGGCCCGGTACACCATCACGATGTTCGACCCCCGCCTGCTGGCCCGGGTCGCCCCCGGCTCCGGCGGCGGCGACGTACGGATCACCGGAGCCCGGGCCGTCGGCCCGGCGGAGAACCGGCGGCTCGGCGCTGCCGTCGCCTACCTCCGCGACCACGTCCTCGACGAGAGCGCCGTGGCCGACGGCCCCGACCGGCTGCTGCTCTCGACGGCCGCCCAGCACCTGGCGGCCACGGTCCTGCACACGCTGCCGAACACCGCCCGCGGGGACGCGGCCGCCCCGCGGGACACGCGCGACGCACACAGCGACACCCTGCGCCGCGCCGTCTCGTTCATCGAGGCCAACGCTCACCGCGACATCACCCTGGCCGACATCGCCGCCTCCGTCCCGGTCACGCCGCGCGCGGTGCAGTACGCCTTCACCCGGCACGCCGGTACGACCCCGCTCGGCCACCTCCGCCGGGTCCGGCTGGCGCGGGCCCACGCCGAGCTCCGGTCGGCGGACCCGGCGGATCCGTCCGGCACCGCCACCGTCGCCGGTATCGCCGGACGCTGGGGCTTCGCCCACCAGGGCCGCTTCGCCGCCGTCTACCGGCAGGAGTACGGCGTGGCGCCCTCCGTCACGCTCAGGTCGGGCTGAGCGGCGACGCTCACCGCACTCACCGCACTCACCGTGCGCCGCCCGCCGGCCCATAGGAGTCCCCGGACACGGAGAGGTCGAACAGCCGGTCGGTGCCCGTGATGCACAGCAGACGGTGGAACTGCGGGCCGGGATCGGTGAGCGTCAGGGTCCGCCGGTTCGACTCGCACAGCGCCCGCGCGTGGAGCAGGGCATTGAGTCCCGCGGAGTCGCAGAAGTCGAGGCGCGCGAGGTCGACGACCACCCGCGGCGGAGCACCGGGAGTGGCGCACGCCTCCACGAGCGCCGTGCGCAGGGGTCCGACGTGGTCGAGGTCCATGTCCCCGGTGAGGGTGATGACGCTGCGGTCGGCGCGTGTGGCCAGCGTGACGCTGTGCGGACCGCGGGCGGCCAAGGGGTTCATCTCGTCCTGCCTTCGGGTACGCGGGCGGACCTCGGCAGTGGCCACCCGCCCCGACGTTATTCGCCCCGGTGGCCGAGCACAGCCCCGTGAACGAAGGGACGGAGGTGTTCGCTCAGTGGACAGGCGGCGGACGGCCGGGTAGGCAGGTGGCGGACGGGCGGGGTAGGCCGTGTACTCGGCGCGTGCCCTCAGCGGGTGTCGTCAGCGCCTGTGGTCAGGGCCTGCCATTGACCGTGGCCCGCACCTCGGTGAGCCGCTGCGCCCGCACCGGTGGCGCGCATCGCACCGGCCAGGTCCGCGCGGCGCTGTATGCCGGCCGTCCGCGGACAGGGTCCGGCACGCCGGCACGCCGGCACGCCGGCACGCCGTTCGCTTCCGGTCGGGGAAGCCTCGCCGGTGAGAGGGGGCGAAGCCGGTCCGGGCGCCGCCTGCGCGCAGTGCGTCCTGGGCCAGGGGGACGAGCCGGGTGGCACCGACGACGGTCCGGGCCGGGGCCCGGACCTCGCACGGGGAGGCGTCCCGTCAGGGCAGCAGACCGGCCGGGAGGTACTCACCGAGTGTCGCGGCCGGGGGCCGGCCGGTGGTCTGGCGGACCAGGTCCCACACCGGATCCTCGTCGGGGTTGGGCTCCGGTTCCGACAGGGGCGTGCCGAGGCGGGTGGCCACGTCCCGGCGAAGGGCCGGCAGCAGGGCGTACAGGCGGTCACCGGGGCAGGCGGTGGAGTTGAAGTCGCGGTGGCCGTAGATCTCCGACGCGGGCAGGCCATAGTGGTCGCAGATATGGGCGCACAGGTCGGCGAGCGCCGCGTACTGCGCCGCGGGCGGGGCCTGCGAGGTGTAGGTGCCCTCGTTCTCGATCCCGATCGACACCGTGTTCTGCCCGACGCAGTGCGCCGCGCGTACCTGACGCCGGCCGGAGTTCAGTTCGGCCAGGCTGTTGTGGCGGCCCTCCAGCACGAACGCCCCGCGGCTGACGGTGAAGTGCTGCCCGGTGTCGATCCAGCCCTGCGCGTCCATGTGGTACGTCTGGATGGCCCGGGCGAGGGCGATGGCGCGCTGCCTCGAATAGTCCGTCACGTTCGCTGTCGCCGTGTGATGGACGATGATCCGCTCCGGGCGGTTGGCGAGGACGACGACGGGCTCGGACGCGGCCCGCGCCCCCCAGGCGGCGCAGCCGATGATCTCCGGGCCGGCGGCCGAGTACGCGCGCCCGGCCGCGGCGACGGGCAGCGCCGCAGCGGTGGCCAGGGCGAAGGCGCCCGTGAGGACGGACCGGCGGGTGTACCGGCTCGCGGCGGTCGCCGGTGGCTGGTGCGATGCGGGGAGGGTCATACGGTGCCCGTTTCCGTAGGAGGCTGCCCATTCAAGGGAGCCCGGCCGCCCGGGGCGTGCAGACACACCGAACGCCCCCCGGACTCACCCCGACCGGCCGCCGTCGCGCACCGGGCACCCCCCTGCGCCCTGGCGGCCCCAGCGGGCCCAGCGGCCCGATCGGTGCCGCGCGGTTCGGCCTCGGGGCGCCGACGCCACCCCCCGGCCGAACGCCCGCACCTCCAACTCGCCTCCTCTGCCCGGGACAACGCCATGGACAGCCGAACGGCCCGCGCACCCGCCGCACCTGCGCAGGAGGTGGTGGAGCTCCCCCTGGAGGCGCGACGGAAACGGTGTTCTTCAGCACCGACACGGGCTCGCGCGGACTGCTGCGCCGTCCGGCAGCGCGCGGCCCGGTGAGGGGTGGCTCGTACGGTGTGCCGTACGGCGTGTCCAACGCCGCCCGACGGGGACGGCCCGGCCCGGCTGGCCACCGTGACCGTATGAGCAGACATCCATCGGTGCCGTTGGGCGGGTACGGCATCCGCTCCGCCCGGCCCGCCGAGTCGGGCGCCGTCGCCGCGCTGCCGGCCCGGGCCTTCGCCGAGGACCCGGTCATGGTGTGGATGGTCCCGGCCGCCGACCGCGAAGGCAGGATCGCCCGCTGTTTCCGGCTGGCCCAGCGTCAGCAGCGGCCGCGCGCCGGCGCCCTCCGCGTGGCGGCGACCCGAGACGGGCGGCTCTTGGCCGCCGCGCTGTGGTCGGGGCCCGGCTGCTGGAAGACCTCCGCGGTGCGGGAGCCGGCGGCGCTGGCCCCGTACGCACGCGTTTCCGCCCGCGCGCGCTCAGGTCTGGCACTGCCTGGTCGCCGCCGCGGACCAGCCGCTCCAGGCGGCGCCGCCGGCCCGGGCGTGCACGCGGATCTCGACCTTCACGGGGCCGCACACCCGGGTGCTGCTCCCCACTTCGAGAGGGCCGACGGACTCGCCGGCGCGGACGTGGGTGCGACCACTGCCCAGCTTCTCCCAGTGACCGCCGTCGACGACGCGGAAGAAGGCTTCATAGGCGACGTCGACCCCCTTCGTCCCGGTGTTGCGCGCCTTGATGTACGCCGTGATCTCGCGCGTGGGGAACCTGCCGACGGAGCCGCGCTCGGCGCTGACGCACCCGTTGAGGGCCACCCGGCCGGTCGAGGTCCCGCCGCCGCAGGCGATCGCCGCGGCGTCGGCGGTGGCGGGGACCGCCAGTACGGTCAGCGCGGCTGCGGCCAGGATCGTTCCGATGCGCCTCAGCTGCAATGTTCCGTGCCCTTCTTCGAGTCTGCTCTCCCTGTACAGACCGTGGCTCGTCCCCGGGCGAGAGCGGCAGGGCCCGTTGGATCTTCCCCCCCGAACGGGTGCAGGCCCCGTCAGGCCGCCTGGCGCCCGCCCCGCCCCGCGCGACGAGGGGCAGCCCGACGGAGCTCGACGCCACCGTCCCGCCACCCGGTGGGGGCCGTCCAGTGGGGATGGGAATGCAATCGGCAGGACAAAACGATCAGCCGCCGCCGCAGCGCGGTGACGCCACCCCCGGCAGGCACCTGCGCGAGCGAGGCGTACGTACGCAGCCACGCCTCCTGCAGGTCGACGAGGTCATCGGGGAAACGGCACGAGGGCAGGCGGCGACCGGCGGTGGCGGGAACGACCGCTTGGAGCGTGCGCGGCCCACTTGACGGGCAGCCGGCCGCTCCTCGGCGCCACCGGGACGGGCACCGGCACCGGCAGGGGCAGCGGCATCGAGGAGCTGGCGGAGGGTGCTTGCCTGAGGTGGGGCTGCCTGAAGCGGCGGGGACTCCGTGCTCCTCGTCACCCTGCGGTCCAGCCTTCGCAGGTGCCTCCGCGGGGCGAGTGGTTCAAGCGGCGTCTGCCTCGTTGATCTGGAAGGTGATGACGTCGACTTCGTCCGTTCCCGCCAGATCGGGGTAGTGGCCCTTGAGGCATTCCCGGAGTTCGGCTGCGGTCGTCAGCCCCTCGGCTCGGGCGTCCTGGTGGGTGAGGTCGCTGACCAGGCAGTGCCTGATGTCGGTCACCTCGGCCGACAGGACGACTTCGGGGTCGCTCTCGAACACCAGCCGTGCCGGCCCGAGCTGGGCCGGGTCCCGGAAGCGGGTGGTCTTGGTCTTGGCGCCGGAGCGGACGGCTTCGAGGTAGCGGGGGTTGAACCGGATGATCGGGGGACCGGCCGTCTCGGGGTCTTGGCAGAGCGACGGGTCGAGACCGTTCATGCCGTCCCAGGTCCATTGCTGAGACAGCGGCACCAGGTCGGCGGCGAGAACGGACCTGAGCCCCGCGGGTGTGGGCACGATGACGCGCATGGTGGGGTAGTAGTCGACGAAGACCTGCCGATCGCGCCCGCACGGGCCTATGACCCCGCGCCCGTGGTTTCCCACGGCAACGATGCAGCGCATCTGGCGGGCGCCCTGGGCTCGTGCGGCTCCCAGAGCCACGAGTTCGGCGCAGGGGCCGCCGGTGAAATGGTAGAGGTTCACGCCGGCGAACATCCGGTAGTCGGCGGCCATGACCGCGGCGCCCATCGTGTGGATCCCGTCTTCGTCGGGCCCGGCGTCGGTATGCGCGTCTATGGTGCGGCGTGCCAGCTCCACGAGCTCACGCTCGTCATCATCGAGAGCTCGCGCGGAGGGCGGTACGTACACGGTCTGAGCCTTTTTCTTCCGTCAGCAGTCGCCGAAAAGCATTCCACGCCACGCAGCTGAGCTCCACGGGATTTCGGCAGCGGCGGTGTTCTGGGCGCCCGCAGCATCGGGGGATGTGAGGTCCAGCAGCCGCAGACCCTGATCCGGCAGCCCGGCCAGTCCGCCCCGCCCGTTCTTGCTTTTGTGTCCGGCTCCGACCGCAGCCGCGCAGCGACCGGCCCGTACAAGAGATCGTCTGCATTTCCTGGACCGGCCGGTGAGCAGCCGTGCTTGGGTCCGTCGGGCCGATTCCGAACCGGGATGTGCCCGCCGATGGATTTACAGGAGGGGCGGCTCACGACTCGCTAATTTGGGGCCCCCGAAGCAGAGGAGAGGCCCGTGGGCAAGGTGGTCATGTACAGCTCGGTGTCGGTGGACGGCTTCGTCGCCGACGAGAATGACCAGCCCGGACCGCTGTTCGACTGGTTGGTCAGCGGTGACGTCCCGTTGGACGAGAGCGGCGCGCTGAAGGTGTCGCAGACGTCATTCGACTACACCCGGCCGTACTGGGACCAGGTCGGGGTCACGATCGCCGGCCGCCGCGTCTTCGACCTGACGGACGGTTGGGACGGAAAACCGCCGAGCGGGATCGATCACGTGGTCGTCGTGTCGCACCGGCCCATGCCCGAGGGCTGGGACCCCAAGGCGCCGTTCCACTTCGTCGACGGCGTCGAGGCAGCCGTCGCCAAGGCACAGGAGCTTGCGGGCGATCGCATCGTCGAGGTCGCCGCTGGCGACGTCGGTGGCCAGGTGCTTGCCGCGGGCCTGGTCGACGAGGTGCGCATGGACGTCGTACCCGTCGTGTTCGGGTCCGGCAGGCGCTACTTCGGGTCGGTCCACGCGCAGCACCTGTTGGAGGATCCTGACGTGGTGATTCAGGGCAACCGGGTACTTCACCTGCGCTATCAGGTGCGCCGTTGACCGCTCTGAGCGGGTACGGGGAACACACCACCGCGAACGGTGACACAAGCCGGGGCCTCCGGCGCCGGCGCGCATCGCTGTCCCCGGACGGGCAGCCGACGCCGATTGCCGAGTGACCCGAGGACGGCATGTGCGGCCAACTTCACGGTCAACGCCTTCCCGGACGGAAGCGCCGCATCGGCGACGCCGATGGCACAGGACAACTGAGCGCGAGAGTCGGCCTGCAGGGAGGTGGGAGCGGAGCCGTCGCTAGGCTCCAGCACTATGACCAGTGATCGCGGATTCGCCTGCGCTTGTTGCGGGGCTCACCACCCTGAGCTGCCGATGAACTACACCGCCGAGGCCCCGGCCGTGTGGGATCCGTCCTTCGCCGAGGCCGACGACTGTCTGCTGTCCTCGGACCAGTGCATCATCCGCGGGCAGCATTACTTCGTCAAAGGCATGATCGAGATACCGGTCATCGGCAGCGGCGAGGTGTTCTCCTGGGGCGTCTGGGTCTCGCTCAGTCGCGAGAACTTCTCCCGGGCGGCAGATCTGTGGGACACCCCCGGCCGCGAGGCCGAAGAGCCCTCCTTCGGCTGGCTCACCACCGATCTGCCGGTCTACCCGACCACGACCCTCAACCTGAAGACGCTCGTCCACACGCGCCCTGTCGGCGAGCGCCCCTTCGTGGAGCTCGAGCCCACCGATCACCCTCTCGCCGTCGAGCAGCGTACGGGGATCACCCTGGACCGGGTGCGGGAGATCGCCGCAGCCGTACTCCACGCCGGCGACGGCGAGCGGCGGTGAGGACCGACAGGGCGGAATCGCCCATCCCGGTCGGGCCCGCCGGGCTGTGCCGCAGAGCCCAGCGGTTCGTTGAAGCGGAGGGCATCCGCCTCCACAGGCAGGACATACGCTTGCGTTTTGCAGTTCTACCGTGATGCGAGGTTGCACAGGGCGGTTGGATCTGGCATTCGGCTGCCTGCGATCGTGAAGTGCATGAATGAGTTCGTGGAGCACGTTGACGAGCAGGACCGGGTCCTGGCGGTCGTCAGCCGCGGTGATGCCGTTCGTCACGGCTGGTTGCATCGCATCGCTGTGACGGTGTACAGGGATCGCGCGGGGAGGGTCCTCGTGCATCGCCGCTCCGAAGGGGTGTCACGGTTCCCAGGGCACTACGAGGTGGTGGCCGGCGGCGCTGTCACCGCAGGCGAGTCCTATCAGGAGGCCGCGGCCCGTGAACTGGCCGAGGAGCTCGGCATCCGGGTACCGGTCCGCTTCATCGTGAGTTCCTGAACCACGGGGGCCTCAGCCCCCACTGGCTCGCGGTCCATGAGGCCGTCGTACTCGCCGACCTGAAACCCGACCCGGACGAGATCATGTGGCACAGCTGGCTGTCGGAGTCCGAACTCCGCCAGTTCATGCGGCAGCACCCGTTCACTCCGGACAGCCTCGAAACTCTGAGCCGCTATCTCACCGCCGTGTCCGGGGCCGTCGAAGATGCGGAGTAGGTAGGCGCTGCTGTGCCGCCAGTAGCGCAGGAAGACCTTTCGCGT
The DNA here is from genome assembly GCF_001005295.1 of Streptomyces yangpuensis. GTDB lineage: Bacteria > Actinomycetota > Actinomycetes > Streptomycetales > Streptomycetaceae > Streptomyces > Streptomyces yangpuensis. The sequence continues at coordinate 241,322 of NZ_LBMK01000008.1, forward strand.
CGCTGGTGACGATCACGGACGGGCGCAGCTTCCAACTGCACTGGGCATCCATGAGATCCGAACACACCAGCCCTTTGAGCTGCAACTTCGAGTTGGCGGTGGCTCAGTGCGCCAGCCCGTAACGTCGCGTTCCAGGCCGCGAGTCGGGCGGGGTTGCGGTGGTGGAGGAGGCGGCCGAGCAGTACGGCGTTCAGTGCCCCGGGCAGGGTGCAAGCGGCTGCCGCGAGCGCCACCCAGACGGCGCGGTCAGCGGCCGGCGCCAGTTCGATCGCCAGCCAGCCAGCCAGCCAGCCGACCGCCACCACGGCCATGCCGTCACCCAGCGCGGAGACGGCGAAGCCCGGTAGCACCGATTTCTATCTCCAATCTGCGTTGTTTCTAGAATGGCTGCATGAAGGACATCGACGTGATCGCGGTGCTGCAGGATCCGGTGCGCCGTCGGCTGTACGAGTACGTGGCGGCTCAGGGACGCGAGGTCGGCCGCAACGAGGCCGCCGAGGCGGTCGGGGTGGCGCGGACGCTCGCCGCGCACCACCTGGACCGGCTGGCCGAGGCGGGGCTGCTGGAGAGCGGTAGTCGGCGCCTGACCGGACGCTCGGGGCCGGGGGCGGGCCGTCCGGCCAAGGTGTACACGCGGGCCCTGGTCGAGCGGTCGGTCTCGCTGCCCGCCCGTGACTACCGCACCGCCGCCGAGCTGCTCGCCGAGGTCGCGGAGGAGGCCGGACTGGATGCCGGGCTCTGCGCTGCCGCGCGTCGCCGGGGCGAGGCCCTTCGTGGCGCGGCGGCGCCCTGCGGGGACCTTGCGGAAGCCATGGGGCTGCTGGCCGCCCGCGGCTACGAGCCGCACATCGAAGCCGGCGAGGAAGGCGAGGGCGGTGAGGGCGGTGAGGGCGGCCTCGGGGGTGTCGTGCGGATGCGCAACTGCCCGTTCCACACCGTCGCCGAGCGCTTCCCGCCGCTCGTCTGCGGTATGAACCTCGCCCTGCTGGAAGGGCTGATCGGTACCGACGGCCCGGTCCGTGCCCGCATGGACGCCCGGCCGGGGGAGTGCTGCGTGGTGGTGGAGGTTTCTAAAACCAATGAACATTGACATAGAAATGGACGGCGTGCTGGGATGAGGTCATGACCAAACCCACGCGGGCCGCCCACCTCGCCCAGCTGAACGTCGCCACGCTCCTCCACCCCATCGACGACCCGCGCATCGCGCCGTTCGTGGAGGCGCTCGACCCGGTCAACGCCGCCGCCGACGGAGCGCCCGGCTTCGTATGGCGCCTCGTCGGGGAGGGGGAGAGCGACGCCACCGGCCTGCGCCCGGCGGGCGAGGACGTCATCGTCAATCTGTCCGTGTGGGAGAGCCAGGAGGCGCTGTGGGACTTCGCCTACCGCAGTGGGCACCTGGAGGTGATGCGGCGGCGCCGCGAATGGTTCGAGCGGCACGTCGAGGCGCACATGGTGCTGTGGTGGGTGCCCGCCGGCCATCTGCCGACCGTCGGTGAGGCGCTGGACCGGCTGGCCGAGCTGCGGGAGCACGGGCCGTCCCCCCGCGCCTTCACCTTCGCCTCCTCGTACACCGCCACCGAGGCCGCCCGGCACCTTCCGCCCGCGCAGACCGTACGGAGCCTGCGTCCGGAGCCGGCCGACGAGTCGGCGGCGGTCTGAGTCAGGGCTCCCGCCCCTCCCGGGTCGCCCCGCGGTACGCGGGACAGCACCATGGGAGGGTGATGACCGTCCTGGTGGTCGGCGTGCCCGACGGCGAGCAGCTGGAGCTGCTGCGCTCGGGCATCCAGCGCAACCCGCACTTCCAGGTCGTGTCGCACGCCGACGACCCCGCGGTCGCTCTCGCGCACGCCCGCGTCCTGCTCCCCGACATCACCGTCCTGGCCCTGCCCGCCGGGCTCGACAGCATCGACTCGGACGCGGGGGTCCTGCGGGTGTTCCGGGGAGTGAGGGATCTGGACCCGCCCAGCGGGGTGGTGCTGCGGACCGCCGCCACCCGGGTGCCCCGTGCGGTGTCGGGCCTGATGGTGGAGGGAGCCGTGCACATCGTGCGCGAGGGGGACCACGAGGCCCTGATGCGGGCCCTTCGTACGATCGGGCTGCGCCGGGCCAGCTGTGACCCCGACGAGATGCCCTGACCCGGCCACGCGACGCCTCCTGACCTGGCAGCCGCCTCCTCGTCACCGGCGCGGCGCCGTCGGCCTGGGCCCGGGCAGGGGAGCACCTGCCCGGGCCTCGTCATCAGCCCTCCGGGATTCCGTGGCGTCGCGGAGGGCGGCGCCTCAGGCGGAGGTCAGGGCCTCCAGGGCGGGGACCGTTTCGGCCGGGGTCGGCAGGGCGGCGTTCTCCGCGCGGAGGCGGTCGGCGCCCTCGCGCAGGGCCGGGTCGGATATGAGCCGGGTGAGGAGTGCGGTATCGACCTCGTCAGAGGCGGAACGCAGGGCGGCGCCGGTCGCGGTGAGGGCGTCGGCGTTGATGAAGTGGTCGGCGCCCTGCGGGAGCAGGAGCTGGGGCAGGCCGGCCTGGAGGGCGGTGAGCAGGGTGCCGGAGCCGCCGTGGTGGACCAGTGCGTCCGAGGCGGTCAGCAGCTCGGCGAGCGGGACCCAGGGCAGCGCGCGCACGTTGTCCGGGAGGGTGCCCAGCGGCGTGATGTCGGCGTCGCCCACGGCGAGCAGGAACTCGGCGTCCACCGACGCGGCGGCCTCGATCAGACGGACGATGGCGTTGACGCCGTCCATCTCGGTGAGCACCGTGCCCAGGGTGACGGCCACGCGCGGACGCGTGCCGCGGCGGAGCAGTCCGACGGGGACGAAACCGCCGCCGTTGTACGGGAGGTAGCGCATCCGCAGGCCGCCCGGGTCGCCGCCGAGTGAGGCGGGGACGATGTTCAGCGCGGTGGGCTCGGCCGGGCCGTCCACGCCGAACGTCTCGTACGCCTCGGTGAAGTTGGCGGCGAGCCGGCCGACCATGTCCTGGCCGGAGGTCACGCCGAAGTTCTGGATCACCGACGGGATCTTGAGCTTGGCCGCGACCAGCGGGGCCGACGCCTGGAAGGAGTCGTAGACCAGCAGGTCGGCGCCCCAGCTGTCGGCGACCTCCAGCAGACCGTCCACGGTGGACCGGGACAGGAGGGCGAAACCGTGAGCCGCCCTGTCGAGGATCTGGTCGGAGGTCAGGTCGGGCGCGACGTAACGTACTTCCTCGCCCTTGTTCTGCTGCTCGAACGCCTCCTGGATGGTGCGGCCGTCGCCTATCTCGACGATCGGGAAACCTGCCTGGCGCAACTGGTGCAGTGGCGGCGAGCCCGCGAACAGTACTTCGTGCCCGGCGGCACGTAAGGCCTGCGCGGTCGGGATCATCGGAAAGAGGTGCCCGGCCGAGGCCGGGCCGGTGAAGAGGATGCGCACGGTGTCTCCTTGCCCATGGATCTGCCCGGTCGGGGACGAGCCGTGCGGGCCCGCCCCCCGGTTCCACCCGATGAACTGATGGGAGGGCAGCCGGTGTTCCCCGTCGGTGATCGATATTCGGACGTTCCCGGAAAGGACAGTGTGAGTGACGGCCTCCGGATGCCTCACATGGCTTGAAGAGGGTGGTCAGCACTGGCGTCTGCCGCGCGGGACGCGGCCCGAGAGCGAGCGCTCGCGCTGAGGCGTCGGCCGCCGCACGGCGCTTTCCGGCCGTTCCCCCGGACCGGCGCCCGCCGGGTGACAGCGCGCCGGTGTTCGGGGCATGCGCGGCAGTGGCTGCGATGCGCAGACCGTACGACTCACCAGCGAACAGGAAGGAACGGCCATGCTGATAACGGTCACCCGCTCCGGAGGCTTCGCCGGCGGCCTGGAGAAGCTCAGCGCACTCGACACGTCCGGGCGCCCGGACGCGGCGGATCTGGAGGAGCTCGCCCAGCGGGCCGTCGCCCCCGCGCCCGACGGCTACCGCTACCGGATCACCGTCGACGACGAGGTGCTCGACCTCCAGGACCCCTGCCTGTCCGACGCCCAGCGGACCTTGATCCGTACCGTCCTCGGCGTGGGCGCCTGACCCGACGACGAGGGCCGGGCCGCCACCCCGCACCGAGCAGCGACCGGCCGCCCCGCCGGGACCCCCGGACGCCCGACGCGTCGTGTCCGGCCGACGCGCGGTGTGCCCGGCCCTGCTGCACCCGGACGGGTCGCCCGCCGTGCCGGCGGGCGACCTCCGCCCTACGCTCGGGGCATGCCACGCCGCCCGATGCGCATGTCCGAAGCGGCCAAGGCCGCGCTGGCCACCGCCTTGAAGAAGCTGCGGACCGACCTGCAGGCCCCCTCGGTCTTCCCCGATCCCGTGCTCGCAGCGGCCCAAGCCGCCGCCCGAGCGCCCCGGCTGCCCGACAAGGACGCCACCGACCTGCCGCTCTTCACGATCGACCCGCCCGGCTCGAAGGACCTCGACCAGGCCATGTACCTGGAGCGACGGCCTGGTGGAGGGTTCCGCGTGTACTACGCCATCGCCGACGTGGCCGCCTTCGTCACCGCGGGCGACGCACTGGACGCCGAGGCCCGCAAACGGATCGTCACCCTCTACTTCCCCGACGGCAAGGTGCCGCTGCACCCGCCCGTCCTCTCCGAGGGCGCGGCCAGCCTGCTGCCGAACCAGAAGGTCCCCGCCCTGCTGTGGCAGCACGACCTCGACGCCCACGGCGAAGTGATCACGTCGTCCGTGAGCCGCGCCCTGGTGCGCAGTACGGCCAAACTCGACTACGCGGCCGTCCAGCAGGCCATCGACGCCGGCACCGCCGCCGAGTCCGTTGCCCTGCTGCGCGACATCGGAACCCTGCGCGAGGCCGTCGAGGCCGAGCGGGGCGGCATCTCGCTCAGCCTGCCGGACCAGGAGGTCACCGTCGAGGACGGATCGTTCCGGCTGAGCTACCGGGCCGCACTGCCCGTGGACGGCTGGAACGAGCAGATCTCCCTCATGACCGGTATGGCCGCGGCCAGGATGATGCTGGACGGCGGCGGCCCCGGAATCCTGCGGACCCAGGAGCAGGCCCCGACCCACGAGGTCACGCGACTGCGCCACATCGCCCAGGGTCTCGGCATCGACTGGCCGCACCACGTCTCGTACGCCGAACTGATCCGCTCCCTCGATCCGCACCAGCACCGGCACGCGGCCTTCCTCCACGAGGCGGCCGGTGCCCTGTTGCTGAAATCGGTCTACAAGTCCTTCCGCGACCACGAGCACATCCCCGCACAGACCGTCCATGCGGCGATCGCGGCACCGTACACGCACTGCACGGCGCCGCTGCGGCGGTTGGTCGACCGGTACGCCGGTGAACTGTGCGTGGCCGCGAGCGCGGACCGGGAGCCGCCCGAATGGGTGCTCGCCGCCCTGGCCGACCTGCCGGGCCGGATGGAGAAGGCCAAAGGGAACGCGGCGGACCGGCAATCGGTGGATCTGGTGGAGGCGGCGCTGCTCATGGACCGGGTGGGGAGTACCTTCGACGCGGTGGTGATCGACACGGACGCGGAACTGGCGCAGCCGAACCCCCGGGAGGGCCAGGTGCAGCTGGCGGAGCCCGCCGTGCTGGGCAGGGTCGCCTCGGCTGCCGTCGACCTCGAACTCGGCGCGACCGTCCGGGTCCGGCTCGAACGGGCCGACCCTGCCTTCCCCGACAAGAACAAGCGGGTGCTCTTCAGCCTGGCCCAGGCCCAGGCCCAGGACTGACCGTCCGCCCGGAGACCCTCGGCGGCGCCCGCGCGCGGGGCTGTCGTAGCGTTCGGGCATGAGTACGCCCCCGCCCCAGCAGAACCCCGGCCCGTACGGGTCCCCGCAGCCCCCGGCCCCGTACGGCGGCCTGCCGTACGCCGCGCAACCCCCGCAGCCGCAGCCCCACCCCGGGCACCCCTACCCGGGGCACCAGCCCTACCCGGGGCACCAGCCCTACCCGCCGCAGCAGCCGTACCCCGGCCAAGGCGCCTGGGGGCAGCCCCCGATGGGTCCGCCGCAGCGCAGGAACCGGACGGGCCTGGTGATCGGGATCGTCGCGGCCTCGCTGGTGGCGCTCGGCGTCCTCGGTTTCGGGGCGAGCCTGCTGACCGGAGGCGGGGGCGGCTTCCCCGAGGCCACCCACAAGCTCGTCGTCCCCAAGACCCTTCTGGACGGCAAGTACACGCTGGACCAGGACCTTTCGGCCACTGCGGGCGAGGATGCCCTCAAGGGCACCTACGACTCGAAGATCCGCGACCCGAAGCCGGTCGTCGGCCAGTACAGCGCCAAGTCCCCACAGGGCACGGGCGCGCTGGTCGTCTCGGGGATGTACGGCCGGTTCAAGGACCCGGCCGGGGCCCGCAGGAAGATGCTGGCCGGCGCCGGTGACGCCGAAGGCGCGACCGTGGCCGTCCCTGCGAAGGACATCACCCCGAACGGTTCCGACATCACCCTGTCCTGCCAGGTGCTGACCATGAAGCAGGGCGCAGCGGGTGGCTCCCTGCCCATATGCGCCTGGGCGGACGAGAACACCGGTGCCTCGGTCGGTTTCGTGACGCCGGAGACCGCGCAGCAGGAGCCCGCTGCCATCGACCTCGCGAAGTTCGCCGAGGCCACCCTCAAGGTGCGCGCCGAGGCGCGGCAGCCGATCGGCTGACACCGGCGCTAAACGATCGCAGAGTTATGCCCAAAAGGTGACTTTCTGGAGCCTCGGCGGGTCGGATAGCAATGACGCGGCGCCTGGTACGGCCTGCCGACGGTCGGCGGCGATCCCAGTGCACCGAGGAAGGAACGTCCCGTGATCCGCACCCGTTACGCCGTTGCCCTGGCCACCATGGCCGTCACCGCCCTGGCCGTCACCGCAAGTCCCGCCTCCGCGGCGCCCGGTGACACGGTCAACATGTGCGCCAGCGCGCTCACCCCGGACGGCTGGGTGGACGTCCAGTGGTGGAACAGCGCCGGGTGCGGCTCCGGCTTCACGCCCAACATGAAGCAGATCAAGGACCTGAGAGGCTACCCCGTCGGCACCCAGGTCAACGCCTGCGCGTCGACCTGGCCGCCCGCAGGCTGGACCATCGTCAGTACCTACTACTCGAGCGGCTGTCGCTACTCCGCCGTTCCCAGCTTCAACCCCAACACCTGGACGCTGAAGCGCACTTCCTGAGCCCGCCGAAGGCCGTGGCCGACCCGCTCCCCGGGTCGGCCACGGCCTTTTCCGTGCCCAGTCCGTCCTCTTCCCGTCCCCTCCTCCACTGTCGGCGGTGTCGCTGTGCTTGCTAAGCGGACCGACGGTCCGTAAGGTCTTGGTCATGCGGACTGGCGGTCCGCTTGGGATTCCCGCGGGCCGCCACGCCGAGCAGAAATCGCCGCCACGCCGACGGAACGGAAGCCCCCTCATGACGACCCCCACGGAGCCCATGGAGCCCGCGGAGCCCATGGAGCCCGCGGAGCTGTACCGCCACGGCCTGCGCCTGCTGCTGGAGAAGGACGTCCCCGCCTGGGTCGACCTGTGGGACGCCCGCGGTGTCCTCGAATTCCCCTTCGCCCCGGCCGGTTGGCCGACCCGCCTCGAAGGCAAGGCCGCGGTCGGCGCGTACATGCGCGACTACCCCGACCACATCGACCTGCACGACTTCCCGGACGTGACGATCCATCAGACCATCGTCCCCGAGACGATCGTGGTCGAGATGCGGGGCGTCGGACGCCTGGTCAGGACCGACACCCCCTACGACATGACCTACGTCGCCGTGGTCACGGTCGAGAACGGGCTCATCACTTCCTACCGCGACTACTGGAACCCCCTCGCCGCATCCCTGACCGGCGTCGGCGCCGCCCTCACCGGAGAGAACCGATGACGACCACCCACGCCACGCTGGTCATCGGGGCCACCGGCACCACCGGCCGCCGCGTCACCGCCGGACTGATCGCCGCAGGACGCCGCGTCAAGGCCGCCAGCCGGAACGCCACCCCACTGGCGGGCGCCGACGGCGTCCGCTTCGACTGGCACGACCCGGCGACCTGGGCCGGAGCCCTGGACGGGGCCGACCGCGCCTACCTCGTCCCGCCCACCGGTTCTCCCGACCCCGCCGCGGTCATGCTGCCCTTCCTCCACCGGGCCCGTACCGCCGGCGTATGCCGCGTCGTGCTGCTCAGCTCCTCGGCGATCCCTTCCGGCGGCCCGGCCGTCGGCCGGGTGCACGAGCAACTGCCCGCCCTGTTCGAGGAGTGGGCGGTGCTGCGGCCGTCCTGGTTCATGCAGAACTTCACCGGCGCCGCCCCTCACGCGCGCACCATCCGCGACGACGGCGCCATCCTCACGGCGTCGGGGGACGGCCGTGTCGGATTCGTCGACGCCGAGGACATCGCCGCCGTCGCCGTACACGCCCTGACCGCCGAACAGGCTCCGAACACCGACCTGATCCTCACCGGGCCGCAGGCGCTCAGCTACGCCGACGTCGCCACGGTCATCACCGAGGTCACCGGCCACACCGTCGTGCACCGGCAGCTGACCTTCGAGCAGCTGCGCGACCGCTGGGCGGCCGAGATCCCGCTGGAGTTCGCCACTCTGCTCGCGGCCATGGACCGCGCCATCGCCGCAGGCGCGGAGGACCGCACCTCGGACACCGTCGAGCGCCTCACCGGGCGCCCCCCGGGCACCCTCCGCGCCTTCGTCGAACGGGAGGTGCAGCCGGCCATGGGCCGCCCGCACGCACCGGCCGAATATCATTCCCGAGGGCCGGAGCGGCCGTAGACCGAGGAGGACCCGTGGCCCCACGAGCGGAGCGTACGGAGCGTACGGAGCGCGCGGACGCCCAGCGCAACCGAGAAGCCGTCCTGGCGGCCGCCGACGCCCTCTTCGCCGCGAGCAGCAGCCCCCACAGCGTGTCGATGGACGACATCGCCGCAGCCGCCGGCGTGGGCAAGGGCACCCTCTTCCGCCGCTTCGGCGACCGGGCCGGCCTGATCGCCGCCGTGATCACCTCCCGCCTCGAACCGCTGCAGCGCGCGGTGCGGGAGGTACAGGAACAGACCGGTTACGCCCCGCGGCAGCAGGTGCTCGACCTCCTCGACACCGCCCTGACGTTCAAGATCGAGAACCGGAACCTCATGTCCGCCGCGGAGGACGCCGGGATCAGCAGCCCATACCGGGCCGGGCACTACGGATGGTGGCACGAAACGCTGCGCGCGGCGCTCGACCGGGTACCGGGCGTCCACGACCCGGACTTCACCGCCCACGCCCTGCTGGCCGCGATCCGCGCCGACCTGGTGACGCACCTGATCGACGAACGGCAGATGTCCCCCGACGGCTTGCGCTCCGCACTCGCCGCCCATGTCGCCGACGTCCTCGGCGGCAGCCCACCGGAGCCCGGCCGTTCTTGAGGACAGTCCGGGGTCCGGTGGGTGACCGCCGTCAGCCGGTGCCGGGCCCGGCAGCCGGCATGACGTGGCCGAGCAGACCCTCCCGCACGTACGGCCCCTCGCAGTCGGCCCGGTTGGAGACGAAGTGGTCGAAGACGGACGGTATGTAGCACCGGTAGAGGGGGACCGAGCCCGGCACCGCCTTCGTGTACACGTACCCGACCGCGCCCAGGGGCTGTTGACCCTCGCAGCCCGGGTCCGGCGTCAGCAGCGAGTGGTTCGCCGCCTTGCACTCGTAGATCCGGACCGCGCCCGGTGCCGGGTCCCGCAGCACCTTCCAGACCGCCTCATGGGTGAAGCCCGCGGGCAGCGCCCGTGAGGAGGCCAGATGCCCGGCGTGCGGGCGGTAGCCGCGGACCAGGGGCTCGTAGGGGGTGGCGTGGTCGCTCGTACGCTCCCACATGCGCAGATAGCCCTCGGCGCCCCGCATCAGCTCGTCCACCACGTCCTGGCCGCCCGTGACCCGGATGTCCTCGATCCAGTCCGGCACGAGACCGTAATGCGCGCCGCCGCCGTCCGTGTTGACGTCCCAGACGCGCGAGCCGGTGACCTGCCGGTCGAGGACCGAGTCGCCGTCGGCACTGCGGAACGGATAGCGGACGGGATCGCCCGCCGCGGCCCGTGGACCGGGCAGCCAGGCGAAGCCGTTCATGTCGGTGCCGATGCCGTAGCCGGCACCGTACCGGGCGCGCAGGGCGGCATGCTCCCGCGCCTCCGCGGCGAACGCGGGGGCCTCGTACATGTGGCCGGTGATGAAGCCGCCCAGACGGTAGACCCGCTCGGTCCAGTTCTCGTCCATCCAGCCGTGGGTGGACAGGACACCGGAATAGCGCTCGGCTTCGAGAATCCGCAGAGCCTGGCCGGCGGCCTTCACGCTCATGTGGTCGATCTCCAGCATCATGCTGCGCTTCATCATGCCCAGCACCGCGTACTCGCCCAGCGCCGTCAGGCCCCGGCGGTTGCACTGGGCCTGCGCCGCCTGCAAGGAGGCACCGTACTCCGGGAGTTCCACCCCTTCCGGCAACGCGCCGCGGATCCTTGCCCGCGCCGCGGCGTCCGCCTCCGCGTCGCCCTCTGCGCCCACCGTGCCCGCTGTGCCCGCCGCGTGTGCGTGCGACGCGCCGGCGTCCGCCGGGTGCTCGGCCTGTGCTGCGGCGAGGCCGAACCCGATCGGATTGTCGTGTTCAGGGCCCGGGCAGGGCTCCGTGCTCCAGAAGGTGCCCGTCGACAGGAACTGGCCGACGTTGATGGCCATGCCCTGGGTGCCCGAGTCGAACCGGACACCGCACAGGGCGTTGTCGAACTTGTGGCACAGGAACATGCTGCGCACACCCAGGCCGTGCAGCTCGTCGAGGCCGCGGTCGATGTCGGCCATGGTGCAGCGGGCGCCGTCCAGCACCTGCTTGCAGCCGAACGGTTCCGAGGTCTCCACCCCGAGGACGACGGCGAGCTTGCCCTCCTGGATGACCCTGCGTGCCTGGTCGGGTTCGGTGACGACCCGGAACCAGCCCTTGCCCGGGCCGCCGTACATGGCGTCGACGTAGTCCTGCAGCTCGTACGTCTTGCGGATCTGGAGCCTGATCGCGGTCATCTCGTCACAGCCGCGGTCCTTGAAGAAGTACAGCGAGCAGATGACCCCGTTGGTGACCATGTCGTTCACCAGGATCCGCTGCCCTCCCCGCCAGGCCCGCTCCACCCACGCGTAGTACGTCTGCTGGTGGGTGGAGGAGTCGTGGCCCGGCCAGTCGCGGAAGGTCGGCCAGCCGTTCGGGTCGTGCCGGCCGTCACCACCCTTGGTGATCATGTCGAAGAGGGCGAGGACACCGTTCGGGTAGTGCTCGGGGCAGTCCTTGAGGGCGTCCGCCGCACCGCCCGTGGAGAAGACCTTCCCGCAGACCAGCCGTCCGCCGAAACCCTCGTCGGACATCAGGTGAACGTGCCCGTCGACATATCCGCGGACGCGGCCCTGCGCGTCGGTCCCGGTGAACGGCTCCCCGGTGACGTTGACCTGCGAGTCCGGGGCCGGGCGCGCCACGGGCTCCCACCACCGCGAGCCGGCCGAGCCACCGGCCGCCGTCGCGGGGCCGAGCGCCAGCGCGACCAGCGCGAGGACCAGGCCGATCAGAAGGTACCGGCCTCGTCCCGATGCTCTTCGTCCAGTCATCCCCATCTCATCCCCATCCCTTTCACGAAGCGTGCCCGACACTGCGGAGATGGTCTTGGGCGGCTGTCCGGGCCCCGGCAGGGCTCAACCCGCGCGGTCCGCCGTTCCCGCCGCCGCGTGCGCGCGGACCAGCGCGCGGTAGTCCGCCGCGAGGCGGTGGCAGTCACCCGGCCACCGCGCCGAGACGTAGTTGCCGTCCGTGACGGTGAAGCCGCGCCCGGGCCGGGCGGCGGTGTCGCGCAGGGGCAGCGGCGGACCGGCGAGGAAGTGCCGCGGATCGGCGAGCGCCGCCGTGACCTCCTGCTGCACGGTGGTCCGGTACGTGCGGTAGTAGCGCCCCAGCCACAGGCGGGTGAGGTTCCACCCCGTCAACTCCAGCAAGGACGTAAGGGCCGTCGTCCGCCTGCCGTGGAGGACCGAGCGCCCCGTCGCGGGATCCTTGGCCCGGGCGGCGAGCAGCACCCCGTGGCAGACGGCTCCCACCGGCAGCCCCCGGACGAAGATCCCGGCGAACAACCGCTGGGCGGTGGCGTCCTCGAGGAGCGTCCGCATGCCCGGTGCGTGACCACCGGGGACGAAGAGGCCCGTGACGGCGGCCGGATCGACGTCCGCGTACGAGCAGGGGGCGAGGAACGACGGGTCCTCGGTGAGGCGCCGGTATGCGGCCAGCTCGGCCCGGCGGGTCATCAGCCAGGGCGACAGCCAGGCGAAACCGAGGTCCGTGAGCCGGGGATCGGCGAGCGCGACCTTTCCGTCAGGGGTCGCGAAGCGCACCTCGAAGCCGGCGTCCCGCAACGCGGCCCAGGGCACCGCCGCCTCGGTGGGGTCGTAGTCGCCCGCGGGGAGCAGGAAGAGAATCACGGCGTACTCCTCTGGTGTCCGAAGGACGACGCTAAGAGCGGCCCGCCGCGCCGTCATTGACCCCCACGGCCAAGGCGTTGACTCCCCGGACCGGCCCCTCCACGTCCCTCCCCGTGTCTTTCTGTCCCTCCCCGTGTCTTCCCGCGCCGGACGGCCCGCGGACACTCTTGACGGGGGTGGTGCGCACGCATTGACTGACGGCCGTGTCCACCGCCGAGCCGCCCTCCGTCACAGCGTCCTACGCCCACGCCGTCCTGAGCGCGTCGGCCGGGGGCGGCGGCGGGTCCGGCCCCTGGGCCCTGCCCACGGACCGGCTGGAGTACGGCGAGATGCGCGCCCTGTGGGACGGGGTGCTCGCCTCCGGGGACGCGGGCCCCCACACCGGCCTGCTGGTCGGCGACCGCATCCGGCCCGACGGCCTGCACATCCTCGGCCACCTCGTCCTCACCTGCGCCAGCCTCGCGGAGGCCGCGGAGGCGGCCGAGCGCTACCACCCGCTGGTGAGCCAGGCGGGCACGGTGACCCTGGAGCGCCAGGGCGGCGTCGGCCGGATCGGCTACCGGCCGACCGTCGGACCGTCCGCCATGCACCCCCAGCAGGTGGAAGCGGTCGTCAGCAGCATGGTGCGGGCGGCCCGCTGGATCGTGGGCGACGACTGGACACCCCTGGCCGTGTCGTTCGCGCACCCCCGCGCGGGGGCCGCCGAGCCGTACGCGCGGGTGTTCGGCTGCGCCGTCGCCTTCGACGCCGCGGAGAACGCGATCACGGTCACGGACGAGGACCTCGACCGGCGCCGCCCCGTCCACGACCCGGTACTCAACGCCCTGCACCGGGCCTACGCCGACCGTCTCCTCGCGCGGCTGTCCGCGGCCGGGACGGTAGCCGGGGGCGTCCGGCGATGGCTCGACCGGGCCGCGCTGGAGTGCGCGAGCCCCGAGGGCCCGGCCCAGCAGCTCAACCTCAGTGTCCGCAGCCTGCGCAGGGCCCTGCACACCGAGGGCACGTCGTGGCGCGCCCTCCTCGATGCCGCCCGCCGCGCCCGGGCCCGACGGCTCCTGGAGACCACCGACCTGCCGCTGGACCGGATCGCCCCGCTCGTCGGGCTGAGCGGTGCGACGGCCCTGGTCCGGGCCTTCACCCGGTGGGAGGGCCTGCCGCCGGGGGCGTACCGCAGCCGGTTCCGGGCCGACACCCCGCGGTGCTAGTGCTGTGACCGGAAAGGTTCACCGGGGCACGGCGCCCGGCACGGCACCTCGCCGCGTTGTCGGACCACGCAAGTACGTCCNCCAGTACGAGACGTGGCCCTCCGCCTTGCGATGCACCGCACCGGACACCGCGACCCGGCAAACCTTTCCGGTCACAGCACTAGATTGTGCGGCGGCCGGATCCCAGGCCCCGGACGAGATGCGCCGTACCCGGTTACGCACGACGACGCGCGAGGTGCTGCCGCACGAGCGGCACCGCCCGCTGTCCGCACCCGGGCAGCGTCCTCGTCGAGCAAGACGGGCCGTACGGCCGGCACGTGGTGCGCGTCGACTCCCGGGCAGGTACGTACTGGCGCCTGTGACCCGGGGAACCGACGGCGCATGGACGCGCTCGTTCCGGTGATACGCGCCGGAACAAGGCGGTCACGACGGACCGCCCCTGCCGGAAGGAACCCGGGCGTGACCGACAACTCCCGTACGGACGTACTCCTCGACCCGCGGCTCCTCGACCCCCGGCACGACGCACCACTCGACGGACCGTGCCGCTCCGGGGCGCGGGATGTCTTCGAGCCGGCCGTGAACGAGAGGGCCGAGGCCGTCCGGGAGCGCGAAGAGGCCGCCAAGGCGGTCTGCCGCCGGTGCCCGGTCCGGCTCCCGTGCCGCCGCCACGCCCTGGCCGACCGGATCCCGCACGGCGTGCGCGGTGGCCTCACCCCGGACGAGCGCCACCTCCTGCTGGTGAACACCTGAGGCGTGTCCGGCCGTACGATCGGCGGATGCCCCGACGACCATCCTCGTCCCGCCCCTCCGTATGCGTCGACGTGCCCGACGGGCACGGGGTGATCGAGGTCGTCGGCGACGAAGGCGGCAGCCTGCTCCTCCTCGCGGGGGATCCGGCGGTCCTGGAGGCCAACGACGGCTGCGGCAGCCTGGGTTGGCTGGCCGCCCGCGCGGGAACCGGGGGCCCCGGGATCTCCGAGGTCAAGTACCTCACCGAGTGGCTGGGCGCCCCCGGCCTCGTGCCCGACCCGCGCACCGGCCGGGCCGAGCCGCCGGATCCGGAGTGCCTGCGCCCGCTGCTGTCCCTGCTCGTCCCCGGGCGGTACGTGGTGAGCGCCGGGCTCGCCCCGCACGACCTGAGGGTGGTCCACCCGCGGGCCCGCCGGGTCGAGACCTGGTACGCCGAGGAGGACCTGGCACTGGTGACCACGGACGCGTGGCCGCCGCGCGACCACCGGGCGGTACGGGCCTACGGCGACCGCATCCGCGCCGGGGAGGCCGCCGGGGGTGCCACCGCGGGCGGCCTACCGGCCCTGGTCGCGCTGTTCCCCACTGCCGGGAGCACCGTGGGATATCTCCTCGACGGGCACCACAAGCTCGCCGCGTACGAGCGGGCGGGCACGCCTGCGCTGGTCATCCGTCTGACCCCGCAGCAGCCGCGGCCCGTCCGGCAGGACGACCTCGACCGTGTCCGGGCGGCTTTCACCGACGGCATGCCCCGAGCCGGGGGCGACGCGCTGGGCGCTGTCCTCTCCGCCCTGTGGGCCGGGGCCGCCTGACGGTGGGCCGTCCACCCGTCCGGTCCGCGCGGAGGCCCTGACGGGGGCGCCGTCGGCCCCTGCGTACTGCCCTGGCCGCTGCCGCCGAGTCCCTGGCCGTCGCGGAGACCGTCGGCCCACCATGGCCGGCCGGGCTGCGAAGGGCCGGGCGAAGGGGAGAGCGTGCCCCGCCCCTCCCGGGCCGGCCGCCCCGGCCGCCCCCGGCGGTCCCAGGGCCTCGGCCGTCCCGGCCCGGGAGGGGTGACGCAGGCTCCGCGGCCCATCTCTCCGCGGAGCCACGGGGAGTGACTCCCGTCACTTCCAGTGACCGTTGGGACATGTCTTCCGAGGAGCGGGGCAAGCGCGCCCGAGCAGCACCACCGCGGGGAAGCCGCGGTGGCCGGAATCGGAGGTACAGCGCGTCGTGTCCGAGCAGACGACCATCCACATCGCGGGAACGTGGCGTTCCGCGATCTCAGGAGCCACCCGAGAGGTCCTCGACCCGGCGGACGGCACAGTCCTCGCCGTCGTCGCCGAGGGCGGCACCGCGGACACCGACGCGGCCGTCAGCGCCGCCCGCTCCGCCTTCGACGGCGGGGAGTGGCCCCGGACCCCCGTCCTGGAACGGGCGGCCGTCCTGCGCCGCACCGCCGTCCTGCTCCACCGCGACCGCGAACGCCTCGCCCTGCTGGAGAGCCGCGACGCGGGCAAGACCCTGGAAGAGGGCCGGGTGGACGTGAACTGCGTCGCCGACGCCTTCCTCTACTTCGCCGACCTCGTCTCCGGCGAGAGCGCGGGCCGCGTCGTGGACGCGGGCACCCCGGACGTACACAGCGTCGTCGTACACGAACCCGTCGGGGTCTGCGCGCTCATCACCCCCTGGAACTACCCGCTCCTCCAGGCCTCCTGGAAAATCGCCCCCGCCCTCGCCGCGGGCAACACCTTCGTGCTCAAGCCCAGCGAGATCACCCCGCTGTCCACCGCGGCCCTCATCGGCCTGCTGGTCGAGGCCGGCCTGCCGGCCGGCGTCGCGAACCTGGTCACCGGCCCCGGCGACCCCGTCGGCGCGCGCCTCGCCGCCCACCCCGACGTCGACCTCGTCTCCTTCACCGGCGGTCTCACCAGCGGCACGAAGGTGATGCGCGCGGCCGCCGACTCCGTCAAGAAGGTCGCCCTCGAACTCGGAGGCAAGAACCCCAACGTCGTCTTCGCCGACGCCTGCGCCACCGAGGAAGGCTTCGACACCGCCGTCGACCAGGCCCTCAACGCCGCCTTCATGCACAGCGGCCAGGTCTGCTCCGCGGGCTCCCGGCTCATCGTCGAGGAGGGCGTCGCCGGGCGTTTCGTCGCCGAACTCGCCCGCCGCGCCGACCGGATCCGCCTCGGCCGCGGCACCGACCCCGGCGTCGAGTGCGGTCCGCTGGTCTCCGCCGCCCAGCGCGAACGCACCGAGGAGTACGTGGCCTCCGCCCTCGCCGAAGGAGCCGTGCTCCGATCCGGCGGCGTACGCCCCGACGGCCCCGGCTACTTCTACCGGCCTACCGTGCTCGACCGCTGCCACCGCGGGATGCGCGTCGTACGGGAGGAGGTCTTCGGGCCCGTCCTGACCGTCGAGACCTTCCGCACCGAGGCCGAGGCCATCGCCCTCGCCAACGACACCGAGTACGGCCTCGCCGGAGCCGTCTGGACCTCCGACCCCGGCCGCGGCCGCCGCGTCGCGGGCCGGCTGCGCCACGGCACCGTCTGGATCAACGACTTCCACCCCTACCTCCCGCAAGCGGAGTGGGGCGGTTTCGGCAAGTCCGGCACCGGACGCGAACTGGGCCCCTCGGGCCTGGCCGAGTACCGCGAGACCAAGCACGTGTACCAGAACCTCGCCCCGCGCCCCGTGCGCTGGTTCGCGGGCTGAAAGAGGAGCACAGCATGACCACCCCCACACACCACCCCACCCCCGCGGAGCACGAGTACGACTACGTCGTCGTCGGAGGCGGCACCGCCGGCTCGGTGATCGCCTCCCGCCTGACCGAGGACCCCGACGTCACCGTCGCCGTCATCGAGGGCGGGCCCAGCGACGTCGACCGTCCCGACGTGCTCACCCTGCGCCGCTGGATGGGCCTGCTCGGCGGCGAACTCGACTACGACTACCCCACCACCGAGCAGCCCCGCGGCAATTCGCACATCCGCCACAGCCGCGCCCGCGTCCTCGGCGGCTGCTCCTCGCACAACACCCTGATCTCCTTCAAGCCGCTCCCGTCCGACTGGGACGAATGGGCCCAGGCGGGGGCCGAGGGCTGGCACGCGGCCGCCATGGACCCGTACTTCGACAAGCTCCTCAACAACATCGTTCCGGTGGCCGAGAAGGACCGCAACGCCATCGCCCGCGACTTCGTCGACTCCGCCCAGAGCGCCCTGGGCGTCCCGCGCGTCGAGGGCTTCAACCGCAAGCCCTTCCACGAGGGCGTCGGCTTCTTCGACCTCGCCTACCACCCCGAGGACAACAAGCGCTCCTCCGCGTCGGTGGCCTACCTCCACCCCGTCATGGACGAACGCCCCAACCTCCACATCCTCCTGGAGACCTGGGCCCACCGGATCGAACTCGACGGCACCCGGGCGCGCGGAGTCCGCGTACGCGCCGCCGACGGTACGGAGTCCCTGGTCACCGCAGGCCGTGAGGTACTGGTGTGCGCCGGCGCCGTGGACACCCCACGCCTGCTGCTGCACTCCGGCATCGGCCCGCGCGCCGACCTGGAGGCCCTCGGCATCCCGCCGGTCCACGACCTGCCCGGGGTGGGGGAGAACCTCCTGGACCACCCCGAGTCGGTGATCGTCTGGGAGACCGACGGCCCGATCCCGGAGAACTCCGCGATGGACAGCGACGCGGGGCTCTTCGTCCGCCGCGACCCCGAATCCGCGGGACCGGACCTGATGTTCCACTTCTACCAGGTCCCCTTCACCGACAATCCTGAGCGCATCGGCTACGAACGGCCCGCACACGGAGTGTCGATGACCCCCAACATCCCCAAGCCGCGCAGCCGCGGCCGCCTCTACCTCACCAGCGCGGACCCCGAGGTCAAACCGGCCCTGGACTTCCGCTACTTCACGGACGAGGACGACTACGACGGCCAAACCCTGGTGGACGGCATCAAGCTGGCCCGGAAGATCGCCGCGACCGAGCCGCTCGCCGGCTGGCTGGGCCGCGAGGTGTGCCCCGGGCCGGAGATCACCGGCGACGAGGAGCTGAGCGCGTACGCCCGTTCCGTCGCGCACACCGTCTACCACCCGGCCGGCACCTGCCGGATGGGCGCCGCCGACGACCCCGGCGCCGTCGTCGGCCCGGACCTGAAGATCCGCGGCCTCGAGGGCATCCGCATCGCAGACGCCTCCGTCTTCCCGACGATGCCAGCCGTCAACCCGATGATCGGAGTGCTCATGGTGGGAGAGAAAGCCGCCGAACTGCTGGCCCGGGACGGTGGTACCCGATGAACACCACCCCCGGCACCACCCCCGGCACGAGCTCCGCCCCCACCCCCGGCACCACTCCTGCCCCGTCCGTCACCGCCCCCGCCGGTGAGTCCGCCGGCGCCCCGGCCGGGTCCACCGTCTTCTCCGTGGACGGCCTCTGGAAGGTCTTCGGCCCCGACAAGGCCGCCGCGAAGGTCCCCGGCTCCGCCGACGCCGACCTCCCGGCCGCCGACCTGCGCGAGCGCACCGGCTGCACCGCGGCCGTCCGGGACGTCAGCTTCGACGTCCGCAAGGGCGAGGTCTTCGTCGTGATGGGCCTGTCCGGATCCGGCAAGTCCACCCTCGTACGCTGTCTCACCCGCCTCATCGAGCCGACCTCCGGAAGCCTGACCATCGACGGCGAGGACGTCCTGGCCATGGACGCCACCCGGCTGCGCGCCCTGCGCCGCCACCGCGCCGCCATGGTCTTCCAGCACTTCGGCCTGCTCCCGCACCGCACCGTCCTCGACAACGTGGCGTACGGACTGGAGATCCAGGGCGTCGGCCGCGGGGACCGCCGGACCAGGGCCGCCGAGCTCGTCGCCAAGGTCGGCCTGGACGGACTGGAGGACCGGCGCCCCGGCCAGCTCTCCGGCGGCCAGCAGCAGCGCGTGGGCCTGGCCCGCGCCCTCGCCGCCGATCCCGAGGTGCTGCTGTTCGACGAGCCGTTCAGCGCCCTCGACCCCCTCATCCGACGGGAGATGCAGGAGGAGGTCGCCCGGCTCCACCACGAGGAGGGCCGCACCATGGTCTTCATCACCCACGACCTCGCCGAGGCACTGCGCCTGGGGGACCGGATCGCCCTGATGCGCGACGGCCGCATCGTCCAGCTCGGCACGCCCGAGGAGATCGTCGGCTCCCCGGCCGACGACTACGTACGGGACTTCGTCCGCGACGTCCCGCGCGAGCAGGTGCTCACCGTCCGCACCGCGATGCGCCCCGCCGTCGCGGGCGAGGCCGAACAGGGCCCCGCACTGGGCCCCGCCACCACCGTGGTCGAGGCCATCCAGGCCGTCGCCCGCAGCGGCGGACCGGCCCGTGTCGTCGACCACGGCCGCTGCCTGGGCGTCGTGGACGACGCCGGGCTGCTCGCCGTCGTGGCCGGGCTCCCGGCCACGCCCGGACGGGGGGTGGCGGCATGACCCGCGCCGGCCGTCCCCCGACCCCTGTCCCCGACGCCCGGAGGTGGTGCGCATGACCGCGTCCCCGACCCACACCCAGGCCGGCTCCCGGGCCGCGGTCCCCGCGCAGACCCGGAGGTCCGCCGCACGACCCGCCGGCCCGGCTCCCTCCCGTACCGCGCCCGCCGCCGCGGCCCGGCCCCGCAGAGCATGGCGCGGCCCGGTCGCGAGCCGCGCGTTCCTGGTGCCGATGGGCGTCGCCGTCGCCCTGCTGATCCCGCTCGCCGTGGCCTTCCCCGGGGCCGGCAGCTGGCCCGCGGCCCTGGCCGTGGACCTCTCCGGCCCGCTCGGCCGCGCCGGCGACTGGATCATCGACCACCGCGACAGCCACCCGCTGTTCCTGTACCTCTTCGGCCACGTCAGCAACGCCGTCGTGGTGTCCGTCCGCGCCGTGTACGTGCTCCTCCTCGCCGCCGGCTGGACCGGGGTCACCGCCCTGGCCGCCCTGGTCGCCTGGCGCCTCGCCGGTACCCGGCTCGCCCTGACCTGCGCCGCCGCCTTCGCCGCCTGCGGGCTGCTCGGCATGTGGGTGCCGACCATGCAGACCCTCGCGCTGATGGTCGTCGCCGTCGGCGCCTCCGTCGTGCTCGGCGCCCTGCTGGGCCTCGCCGCGGGCCTCTCCCCGCGCGCCCACCGCCTGCTGCGCCCCGTACTGGACACCATGCAGATCCTGCCGGCCTTCGCCTATCTGCTGCCGATGGTGCTGGTCTTCGGCATCGGCGTGCCCGCCGCCGTCCTCGCCACCGTGGTCTACGCCGCCCCGCCGATGGCCCGCCTCACCGCCCTCGGCCTGCGCGAGGCCGACGCGGGCGTCATGGAGGCCACCGCCTCGCTCGGCGCCACCGGCCGCCAGCGGCTGCTCACCGCCCGCCTCCCGCTGGCGCGCCCGCAGCTCCTCCTCGGCGTCAACCAGGCCATCATGACCGGCCTCTCCATGGCCGTCATCGCCTCCGTGATCGGCGCGGGCGGCCTCGGCGACCGCGTCTACCAGGCCCTCGCCTCCGTGGACGTCGGCGCCGCCCTCGCCGCCGGCATCCCGATCGTGCTGCTCGCCGTCGTCCTCGACCGCACCGCCGACGCCGCGGGCCGCCGGCTCGGCGCCGAACCCGTACCCGTCAGCGAACAGCACCTGCTGCGGCGGGTGTTCTCGGGCTGGTACGGCCGCCTCCTCACCCTCCTCGCGGCGGTGGCCGTCGCCGTCGTCGGCCGGATGGCCGGCACCTCCCTATGGCCGGAATCCTGGACCGTCTCCCTGGCCGAGCCGGTGAACTCCGCCGTCGCCTGGATGACCGGCCACCTCTACTCCGGTGTGCCCGTCGTCGGCGGCACCGCCGACTGGGCCGCCCGCTTCACCGGCTGGGTCCTCGACCCGCTGCGCGCCGGGCTCCAGGCCGCCCCCTGGTGGCTGCTCCTGCTCCTGGCCGGCGCGCTCGCCCTGCTCGCCGGCACCTGGCGTACCGCGCTCACCGCGGTTCTGGCCCTCGCCGCCGTCGGGGTGCTCGGCGTGTGGGAAGCCTCCCTGGACACGCTCTCCCAGGTCCTGGCCGCCGTGACCGTGACCCTCGTCCTCGGCTTCGCGATCGCCGTGGGAGCCGCCCGCAGCGCCCGGGCCGAGCGGCTGCTGCGGCCGGTCCTGGACGTCTGCCAGACCCTGCCGCAGTTCGTCTACCTCATCCCCGTGGTCGCGCTCTTCGGCGTCGGCCGCGCCCCGGCCGCCGCGGCCGCGATCGTGTACGCCCTGCCCGCCGTCGTCCGGATCACCGTCCAGGGCCTGCGCGAGGTGGACCCGGCCGTCGTGGAATCCGCCCGCTCGCTCGGCGCGACCCGCTCCCAGCTGCTGCGCCAGGTCCAGCTGCCGCTCGCCCGGCCCGCGCTGCTGCTGGCCGTCAACCAGGCCGTGGTGCTGGTGCTCGCCGTCGTCATCATCGGCGGCCTCGTCGGCGGTGGCGCGCTCGGCTACGACGTCGTCCTCGGCCTCGCGCAGGGCGACCTCGCCACCGGCCTGGTGGCCGGCGCCGCGATCGTCTGCCTCGGCCTGCTCCTCGACCGTGTCACCCAGCCCGCGAAGGAGGCCTGACATGCGCGACACGCACCACGGGCGGCCGCTGCGCCGCCGCCGCGGCGCGGCCCTCCTCGCCGCCGCGACCGGACTCGCCGTCCTCACCGGCTGCGGGGCCGCGGACATGACCCGCCAGACCTCCCCGTACGCGGCGGCACAGGGCGCGAAGACCGTCACCCTCTCCGTCCAGTCGTGGGTCGGCGCCCAGGCGAACACCGCCGTCGCCTCCTACCTCCTCGAACACGAGCTGGGCTACCGGGTCGACACCGTCCAGGTCGACGAGGTGCCCGCCTGGGACGCCCTCAGCCAGGGGCGCGTCGACGCGATCCTGGAGGACTGGGGCCACCCCGAACAGGAGAAGCGGTACGTCGAGGGCAAGAAGACCATCACCCGCGGCGGGGACCTGGGGGTCACGGGCCACATCGGCTGGTTCGTCCCCACGTACTTCGCCGAGGCCCATCCCGACGTCACCGACTGGAAGAACCTCGACAAGTACGCCGACCGGCTGCGCACACCGGAGAGCCGCGGCAAGGGCCAGCTGCTGGACGGCTCCCCGTCCTACATCACCAACGACAAGGCGCTGGTGAAGAACCTGGACCTGGACTTCGAAGTGGTCTTCGCGGGCTCCGAGGCCGCCCAGATCACCCAGATCAAGCAGTTCGCCAAGGAGCGCAAGCCCTTCCTGACGTACTGGTACGAGCCGCAGTGGCTCTTCGAGCGCGTCCCGATGACCGAGGTGAAGCTGCCCGAATACACCGAGGGCTGCGCCGACGACCCCGAGAAGGTGGCCTGCGCGTACCCGCACACGCCGCTGCAGAAGTACCTCAACACGCGCTTCGCGGAGTCGGGAGGCAAGGCGGCCGACTTCCTGAAGAAGTTCCACTGGACGAAGGACCAGCAGAACGAGGTTTCCCTGATGATCGCGGAGGAGAAACTGTCGCCCCAGCAGGCGGCGAAGAAGTGGGTGGAGCGCAACGAGAACGTCTGGAAGCCCTGGCTGACCTGACCACCCCGAGCCGTCCCTCCCCCGGAGGCAGGGCACACCCCGCCCGCCGGCGAGGCGCGGCAGGCGGAGGTCCGGCTCGCCCGCCCCGTCGGGCCGCCTACGCCATGCCCTGAGCACCCCCACAGCCCCTGCCGGCGCTTCGCCCGCGGGGGCTGTGCGCTGCGCCAAGTCGGCAACGTCTTGTGGAACGGGCCGGGGGACACCCGGGGACGGGGCGGGGGCGAAGTACGGTCGAGCGACCGGCCGGGCCACGCCCTCGGCAGTCGACGGCTCCGGCCGGGGCCGGCCCTCTGCGATGCCGTGACCGGAACAGGAGCAGCCGTTGCTTCTCTACGCCCAGACGCCCGCGCGCCGGAACCGCCAGATCCTCGCGGACCTGATCGCGGTACTCCTGATCGCCGTCGCGGTGAGGTTCGCCCTGGCCGTCCACGAGGCGATCATGCTGCTGGCCGAGCCGGGCCGGAAGGTGGAGAGTTCCGGGGACAGCCTGGCCGCGGCCCTGGACGACGCCGGGGAGACGGCCTCACGGGTGCCGCTCGTCGGCGACCTCCTGAAGACACCGTTCCGGTCCGCGTCCGACGCCGGCAGCGGCCTCGCCGACGCCGGTGAGTCGCTGCAGGACATCGTCGGACAGGTGGCGTTCCTGGCCGCGCTCGGCCTGATCGTCGTCCCCGTGGCCTTCGTGCTCCTGCTGTGGCTTCCCCTCCGGCTGCGCTGGATCCGTCGCACCGCCGCCATCCGCCGCCTCCTCGACGCTCCCGGCGGCGCGGACCTGCTCGCCCTGCGTGCCCTCACCGGGCCGCCGGGCAACCTCGCCTCGATCCCCGCCCCGCCCGGCGGCCTCGCCGATGCCTGGCGCCGCGGCGACCGGCAGGCCATCTCCGCTCTGTCCGAGATCACCCTCAGGCGGGCGGGCCTGCGTCCCTGACGGCCGCGGCGGCCGGGCGCGGCCCCGGTCCGGCCCGCGGCCGCCGGGGCCGTCCGCAGGGCGTGAGGCAGCGCCGTCGGCCGTCTGGAAGGATCACCGGCTACGGTGCCCTTGATCGCCGTTCTCCCGGCCGCCCGGGCTGCGCCGCCGCGGGGAGCACGGTCCGGCCGTCGCGCGTTGCACGGTCGAAGGGTGCGATGCGTCGTACCCACCGCACCACCGAGCGACGAGGAGGATCTGATGAGCGTGGCCGACGGGGGGCGGCAGTGGCCGGACGAGGTCAGCGTCGAGAACGCGAGGGCGACGCTGCTGCAGCTCCTGGCCCGGGCGGGGGTCCCGTCCGATGACGCACGGCAACTGATCGGGCTCCTGGAGGCGGGCGCGCTGGCTCTCGCGCACGAGGAGCTGAGCGGCGGCCGGATCGCCGCGGGGGAGAAGGACGAGCCCTACGAGTCGGGCCGGCTCGACGGTGCCCGGGACGTCCTGGAGGAGCTCGGAGCCGTCGCCGAGCGGACCCTGGTACGGGCCGTCGGAGCGGCAGGGGAGCAGGGCACGGCGGGGGAGCGCCCTCGGGCCAGACGCATGGAGGTGGAACGGGCCCGGGTGGCGGTCACACCGCTGTACCTGTCGTTCACCGAGGTCTCGGAGCTGGATCCGGAGGTGACGGACGAGGTCCTCGCCGCCGTCCTCGGCACGATGAGCCCCCGGCAGCGGGCGGGATACGCCGGCCGGCTGACGGATTTCGCCGCGGACCACCAGGCCCGGCTGGAGCGGATGTTCGCCGGCTACGGACCGGGGAGCGCCATCACGATGCACGGCCGCTATTCGCTGCTCCACTCCGCCACGAGCATCGCCGTGCTGGAGCGGCTCGCCGCCGCGCCGCGGGAGCTGCGCGAGGAGTGGGACGCCGTGGAGCTGCCGCCTGCGTGGCTGGACGGGCTGACGACCGCCTGGAACGCCCCCGCCTGACCCGCCACCTGACCGCCGTCGCGTCGCGGCGAACGCGGTCGTCGTCACCAGCCGCCCGGGCCGTCCCGCCGGGCGGCTTCTCGTTGTGCCGGGCCGTTGGGCCGTCGGGAATACCTCGGCCGCACCCCCCGTTCCCGGGTATAGTTGAATCGTAAACAATCTTGGGAAGGGGAGCCATGCGGTTCGGGATCTTCACAGTCGGTGACGTCACGGCCGATCCGACGACCGGACGCGTGCCCAGCGAGCACGAACGCATCAAGGCGATGCTCGCCATCGCGCAGAAGGCCGAGGAGGTCGGCCTCGACGTCTTCGCCACCGGCGAGCACCACAACCCGCCGTTCGTCCCCTCCTCGCCGACCACGATGCTCGGCTACATCGCCGCACGCACCGAGAACCTGATCCTGTCCACGTCGACGACGCTGATCACCACGAACGACCCGGTGAAGATCGCCGAGGACTTCGCGATGCTCCAGCACGTCGCGGACGGCCGCGTCGACGTGATGACGGGCCGCGGCAACACCGGACCGGTCTACCCCTGGTTCGGCAAGGACATCCGCGACGGCATCGACCTCGCCATCGAGAACTACGCCCTGCTGCGCCGCCTCTGGGACGAGGACGTCGTCACCTGGAAGGGCAAGTTCCGCACGCCGCTGCAGTCCTTCACCTCCACCCCCCGCCCCCTCGACGGCGTCGCGCCCTTCGTATGGCACGGCTCCATCCGCTCGCCCGAGATCGCCGAACAGGCCGCGTACTACGGCGACGGCTTCTTCCACAACAACATCTTCTGGCCGGCCTCCCACACCGAGCAGATGGTGAACCTCTACCGGCAGCGCTACGCCCACTACGGACACGGCACCCCCGAACAGGCCATCGTCGGCCTCGGCGGCCAGGTATTCATGCGCAAGAACTCGCAGGACGCGGTGCGCGAGTTCCGTCCGTACTTCGACAACGCGCCCGTCTACGGCCACGGCCCGTCCCTGGAGGAGTTCACCTCCCAGACGCCGCTGACCGTCGGCTCCCCGCAGGAGGTCATCGAGCGGACGCTCTCCTTCCGGGACTACGTCGGCGACTACCAGCGCCAGCTGTTCCTGATGGACCACGCGGGCCTGCCTCTGAAGACCGTCCTGGAGCAGCTCGACCTGCTGGGCGAGGAGGTCGTCCCGGTGCTGCGCAAGGAGTTCGCGAACATGCGCCGGGCCGGCGTACCCGACGCGCCGACGCACTCGGCCCGGGTCGCGGCCGCCGCCCAGGAGACCACGCAGGACGCGAAGGACATGAAGGAGGAGACGCAGGCATGAAGATCGTCGTCGTATCGGCCGGGCTGAGCTCACCCTCCTCCACCCGGCTGCTCGCCGACCGGCTCGCGGCCGCGACCCTGCAGCACGTGGACGCCGAGACCGAAGTGATCGAACTACGGGAGCTGGCGACGGAGATCGCCCAGCACTTCGTCACCGGGTTCCCGCCCGCCAGGCTGGCCGCCGCGCTCGACGCGGTGGCCGCCGCGGACGGTCTGATCGCCGTGACGCCGGTGTTCGCGGCCTCCTACAGCGGCCTGTTCAAGTCCTTCTTCGACCTCATCGACAAGGACGCCCTCACCGGCAAACCGGTGCTCCTCGGCGCGACCGGCGGCACGGCCCGGCATTCCCTGGTCACCGAACACGCCCTGCGCCCGCTCTTCACCTACCTGCGAGCGCTCGTCCTGCCGACCGCCGTCTACGCGGCCTCGGAGGACTGGGGCGAGGAGGGACTGGCGCAGCGGATCGCGCGTGCGGGCGCCGAACTGGCACGGTTCACCGCCCCCGCCGCGGTTCCCGGCGCGGGCACCGCCCCCGACGTCGACACTGCCGCCGCGATCGCGCCGCGTTCGCCGACCGGGGCGATCACGTCGGTGGATCCGGCGGACGGCTTCGTGACCGTGCCGTTCGAAGAGCGGCTGGCCGCGCTGCGCGTCCCGTAACCGCCGCAGCCCCTCCTCACCGCTGCCCGCTGCCCGCCGCCCGCCGAACCCGGGCGGTGGGCAGCGGGCGGACCGGGGCCGGGTGCCCCGAAATTCGATGGGGCCGAGGCCACCCCGTCGGGCACAATGCCCAGCGATGATCTCGACCGCAGACGAACTGCTCGCCGCCCTCGCACCCCTGCCGCACGCCGCCCGGCTCCGGTACACCGCCGTCACCGCCCACCGGCTGGCAGCCCGGAACGGAGCCCTGCGGGACCTCCTCACCGCCCTGGACGCGCGCGGCCCCTACGAGCGCCG
The DNA here is from genome assembly GCF_001005295.1 of Streptomyces yangpuensis. Classification (GTDB taxonomy): domain Bacteria; phylum Actinomycetota; class Actinomycetes; order Streptomycetales; family Streptomycetaceae; genus Streptomyces; species Streptomyces yangpuensis. The sequence goes on from NZ_LBMK01000008.1 coordinate 268,366, forward strand.
CCTCGCCGCACTGGCCGCCCTCACCGGCGGTGAACTCGGGCACCTCGCCGCCCGGCTCGGCGACAGCGACCCCGTCGTCCGCCGGTACGCGCTGCGCGGCGCCCGCCGACTGCCCGTCCCGGACGCCGCCGTCGAGGCCGCGTACGACGACGCGCCCGCCGCGGTCCGGGCGGACCTGGCACGACTGCTGCGCGACGGACGACGCACCCGGCTCGCGGAGCGGCTGGCCCTCAGGGCGCGCACCGCGTACGGCGACCGGGACGCCGCCCGCCTCCTGCCGGGCTGCTCGCCGCAGTTCGCGGCCGCGCTGCTGCCCGAACTCGCCGGGGCGCTCGCCTTCGAGGACTGGGGCGTACTGGCCGCCCGCCACCCCGCCGCCGTCCTCGACCACGCGGAACGCGAACTCGCCGGGCTTCCCGCGCAGTTGCGTGAAGTCTGGTGGAAGCAGCACGCCACTGCCCTCGCTGCCGCCCTGCCCGCCGCCCCGGAGCGGGTCCTGGACCTGCTGGAACGCCACGGCCCGGACAACCTGCCCGATCCCGTGCACGGCGGGTTGGGCCACCTCGTCGCGGTGGACGCCGAGCGCGTCGCACGCTGGTACGCCGACCCCGCGCGGGCGGGGGCACGGTGGGAACGGACACCCGGCCCGGCCGTCATGCGGCAGCTGGTGAAGGCCGACCCGCCGTCCCTGAACCGGCTCGGGGCGCGGTGGTTCCACCGGGGCGCCTTCACCACCCTCCTGCGGTCGATGCCCCCGGCACGCCGCCCCGCCTTCGTGGACGCCGTCGTCGCCGCGGCCGGTCCCCGCCCGAACGTCCACGTGCACGAGGAGGTACTCGCCCTCCTGCCGGCCGCCGAGCGGCACGCCCGGGCCCGCGCGGCGATCGAGGGGCTCGGCACCGGAGGCGACAGAGGCTGGGGCCTGTGGGGTCCGCTCTCCCTGCTGCCGCCCGCCGAGGCCCGCCCAGGACTGCTGGCCGCCCTCGGTACCTGCGACGCGGACGACCGCGGCTCCCTCTGGGCGCAGCTGAGCCTCAACGCCGGCTACACCCGCGACCCGGAAGAGGTGGCCGAGATCCTCGCGCTGGCTGCGGGCCGGCTGGTCAACGAGCGCGACCCCGTACGCCACGATGCCCTCGCCGCCTTCGCCGATCTGCCCGCACCGCTGCTCGTACGCGCCCTCGGGGCCGGCGCACCCGCCGCCGGCCGCAGCGGGGCCGCGTCGCTCGAACGACTGTGCCTGGACGCCCTGCGGGCCCGGGACTGCTCCGAGGGAACCCGGAACACCCTCCGGACCCTGGCCGTGACCCTGCTCGGCACCGCCCCCGGTACGCCGGCCGGTTCCGCCGCCCTGCGGAGCGCCGTACGCATGCTGGAGGCGCTGACCGCGCACACCGGCACCGTGGACCTCGGACCTGAGGGCAGCATCGCGCGCACCGGCGCGATCCGCGCGGCCCTCGACGCCCTCGGCCCGTGGCTGGACCGTGCCACCGCCCAGGGGGACATCGCGCCGCTGCTCGCGTTCGTCACGGCCTGCGGCCGCCGTGCGCACCGGATCCCCGAACTCCGGCACCGCCTCGAACAGGCCCTCCGGACGTGCCCGGACACCCACTTCGGCGACGTCGCCGAGGCCTGGCTGGCCGACCCGGCGACCCGCGGCGCCCGCGTCACCGAGCTGCTGGCGCGGGAGCCCTCCGTGGTGTTCCTGCCCGCGGTGCTCGCCGTACTGGCGGCCGAGCGCACCGACCTGCTGGACTGCGCTCTGCCCGAGGCCCCGCCCCCGGGCGGCCGATTCCCGGCGGCCGGCACCGCCCGGCCGCTGCCCCCCTTCCGGTACGCCGACCGGTGGCTGCCCCGGCAGCAGGAGGCCGCGGTCCGGCTGGCCGCGGCCGTCGTGGCCGACACCGGCCGCGGTCTCGACGAACGGGCCGCGCTGCTGCGTGCGGTGGCGCCGGTGCCGGAGTACGGGCGTGCCCTGCTCCAGCGGTACATCGGCCAGGCCGGCCACTCCGCCTCCGGCCGCTCCGAGTCCGGCGCTGCCGAGTCCCGCCACTCCGCCTCCGGCCGCTCCGGGTCCGTCGCCGCAGACCCTGCCGACGCCACGTCCCTCGATGCCGAGTCCGCGCCGACGGCCCTGACAGCAGTCCTGACGGCAGCGGCCCTGGACGCCTCCGCCCACCTGCACGACCCGGCCTCCGTCCTCGGCGCCCTGCTCGACCACGCGGGGGACGACAGGGCGGCGGCCGCCTGGTCCGCAGCCGGCCGTGCGGCCGCCCACGCCCGTCCCAGCCGCGTCGAGGCCGTGCTCCGTGACGTCCTGACCCGCGAGAGCGGGGTGAAGGTGACCGTGCGGAAGGCGGCTGCCCGGCTCGCCGTCGGACACCTCGCCCCGGGCGCCTCCTCCGCGCTCCTGTCCACCGTCGCCCGTACCCCGGGCGTCCATCAGGATGTGCACGCCACGGTCGTCGGCCTGGCCCCGGCGCTCCTGCCGGACGAGGACATGTGGGCGCTCCTGGAGTCGGCGGCCGCCCACGGGCCCGACGTCGCCCGGCGCGCGCTCCTGGACCGGGGCCCGACGGCCCTCGCGCCGGCCCACCGGTCCCGCTACGGGGAACTCGTCGCCCGACTGCCCCTGGTCGCCGAGGAATGCACGGCGAACGCAGCCCTGGGCGTTCTCGAGTACTGGGCGCCCTACGCACCCGCGGCCGGCAGAGTGCTGGCGGACGTCTACACCGACCTCGCATCGCCCCTGAGCGAATGGCGGGCGCGGTCCGGACTGACGCAGCTCGCCCAGTCCGAACTGCCGCACCCGCTGGGTGGCGTGGCTCCGGGCAGCCTCCTCCACGGCGTGGTGGAACGGCTGCTGGCCCTCATCGCGGCCGGAGAGCCGGAGGGCGGCGGACCCGGTGGTGACCTGCCGGCCCGCCGTCGCCTGGACTCCCTGCTCGCCTCATGGATCCGCGACCACCGGATGTGCGCGGCCCTGGCCCGCCGGCTGGCGAACGAACCGCAACTCACCGCCACCCGCACCGCCCTGCTCGTCCGGGCCGTCGACCTGGCGGGGCCCGAGCCGGACATCCTCCTCGCGCTCCGCGAGCTGGCCGCGGCCATCGGGGACCGCCCGGTCCTCGCGGGCCGGGTGGCGGAGGACCTCAAGTCCGCACACCGGTACGGCGAACCGCTCGCCGCTCCCGCCGCCGCCCTCGCCGCGACCGGTTCCCTGGGCGGCGACGGCGGACTCGTCGAAGGCCTCCTCGCCGTCGGCCTGGCCACGGCACTCGGCATCCGCCACAACTGGCCGGAGACCTGCCGCGCCACCGTCGTCGCGCTGCGCCGCCACCCCGAACCGGAGGTCAGGGAGACGGCGTACGCCACGGTCCTCGACGGCCACTGAACCCGCGTCGACCGGCGTCGACCGGCGTCGACCGGCGTCGCCCGCCGCGGCAGGCGGGCCGTCGGCGCCGGCGGGTGCCGCCTCAGGCCGGTGCACAGGTGCGGACAGGAGTGGACAGTCACCGCCCCGGCCGGGCATGGAAAGTGGACACCGCCCGCCGTGAGGCTGTGCGCCATGAACCTTGGACGTACGAAGGACACCCCGGCCGCCCCGCCCCGCCCGGGGCCCGCACTCGCGGCGCTGGCCGCCGCGCAGTTCACCGTCATGCTCGCGACCTCGATCGTGAACGTGGCCCTGCCGCAGATCCGGGCCGGGGTGGGACTGTCGGACGGCGGCACCACGTGGGTGGTCAACGCCTACGGGCTGGCGTTCGGGGCGCTGCTCCTCGCCGGGGGCCGGGCGGCCGACCTCCTCGGCCGCCGCCGGGTGCTGATCGCAGGCCTCGCCCTGTTCGCCGGGGCCTCGCTGGCGGCGGGACTCGCCGCCACGCCGACGCTGATGATCACCGCCCGCGCCGTGCAGGGTCTCGGCGCCGCCGTCATCGCCCCGGCCGCGCTCGCCCTGGCGATGGACCTGTTCCCGCCCGGCCCCGCCCGGGGGAGGGCCCTGGGGGTGTGGGGAGCGGTCTCCGGTGCGGGAGGCGCGGTCGGTGTCCTGCTGGGCGGCGTACTCACCCAGGCGTGGGGCTGGCCATGGGTCTTCCACATCGCCGCTGTGGGAGCGCTGCTGGTTCTGGCCGCGGTGGCGGTGTCCGTGCCGCGGGGAACCGGCCGGGGGACCGGGCGGTTCGACCTCCCGGGGACGGTCACCGTCACCCTCGCCCTGACCTGCCTGGTCTGGGCGCTGACCAGCGCACGCGCCCTCGGCTGGACGAACGCCGGAGTGCTCGGCTCCCTCCTCGCCGCCGCCGTACTGTTCGTGGCCTTCGCCGTCGTCGAACGCCGCCGGCCGGACGCGCTGATCCCGCCGAGGCTGTTCGCCACCGGCCAGGTCGCCGCGGGCAATGTCCTGATGGCGCTGCTGGGGTCCGTGTGGATCGCGCTGTTCTTCTTCCTTCCGCTCTACCAGCAACAGGTCCTCGGGATGAGCCCCCTGACGACCGGCGCCGGCCAACTTCCCCTCGCCGTGGCCAACATGCTCGGCGCCGTCGCGGCACCCCGGATCTCCCGGCGCATCGGCGCGACCGCCACCGTGGTCGCGGCCCTGCTCACCGAGGCCGCCGGAATGCTGTGGCTGTCCCGGATGACCGCCGAGGGGACCTACCTCGTCGACATCCTCGGCCCGAGCGTCCTGGTCGGTCTGGGCCTGAGCGTCGCCTTCGTCCAGCTCACCGCACTCGCCGTGGACGGCGTCGCCCGGCAGGACGCGGGCCTGGCGGGCGGCCTGGTGAACACCACCCGGCAGGTCGGCGGCGCGATCGGCCTCGCCGCCCTCGCCACCCTGGCCGGCTCCGTCACCGCCCACGCGTCCGGCCACCAGCCCCCGCTCGAAGCCCTCACCGCCGGCTACCGGACCGCCTTCGCGGTCTCCGCCGCGATCCTGGCGGCCTCCGCGCTCCTCGCCCTGCCACTCACCCTCACCCGCCAGGCCCGCAGCGCCCGCTGTGCGCTCGTCCCGTGCCGCACGCCCGCAGCCGCGCCGCCGCCCCCACAGGGCGGGACGCCCCAACCTGCTTCAGGCCCCGCTCCCACCCCCGCTCCCACCCCCGGGCCGGCCTCCGCTCCGGCCCTCTGACCCGGAGCCCGAAGACCCCGCCCGTTCCCGAAAGACAGGACACCGCATGCACTCCATCGACACCACCGCCCCCGTCGTCGTCGGCCTCAGCACGCTGGTCGACGCCCCCCTCGCCACCGTCTGGTCGCTGCACACCGCCGTCGACGACTGGCCGGCCTGGAACGCCGGCATCGAGCGGGCGCACCTCGACGGCCCGTTGGCGGTCGGCACCCGCTTCACCTGGCTGACCCACGGCATGACCATCACCTCCACCATCCGCGACATCGTCCCCGGAAGGCGGATCGTCTGGGACGGGACCGTTCAGGGCATCGTCGGCATCCACGTCTGGACCTTCGAACCGACCGACGCCGGTGTGGTCGTCCACACCGAGGAGTCCTGGAGCGGCGACCCCGTCGACACCGCCGTCGATGAACTCACCATGGCCCTCCGGACGTCCCTGCAGAGCTGGCTCGACTGCCTCAAGGCACGCGCCGAACATCCCGCATGACGCCTCCACACCTGCCGACCGCGAAACCGCCGGGCACCCGACGCGCTCCAGGAAACCAAGGCCAAGGCCCCGACCCCGCGCACATCCGTTCCTCACCCCCGGAGAACTCCACCGTGACCACTACCGCCCCCGCCACCCTCCCGCCGGCCGAAGCCGGCACCACCGCGACCAGCCGAGCGGGCGAGGTCGACAGCCGCGCCGCGTACGCCGGCTTCGGACTCGCCTATGTGCTGGGCCACGGCGCGGCCGCCGCCTCCCACGGCGATTCGCCCCTGCTCGGCCTGCCCGACTGGCTCCCCATGACACTGCTCGGGGCAGGGCTCGTCACCGGCATCGTCCAGGCCACCCTGGCCGCACTCCGCGCCCAACGCGGAGCCCCCGCCCCCGACGTCCTCGCCGGCAAACTGCTCGGCACCGCCTGGATCGCCGCCTTCACCGCCCTGGCCCTCGCCATCGCCGGCCTGACCTCCGTACTCGACGCGCCGGAACTCCGGTCCGTCCTGTGGCCCGCCGGATCAGGCATCGTCGTCGGCCTGCTCTACCTCGCCGAAGGAGCCGTACGCCGCAACGTGCTGCACTACGGCCTCGGCATCTGGCTCGCGCTGACCTCCGGCGCGGTGCTCTCGCTCGACGCACCCGGCTTCTACTGGGCCCTCGCGGGCACGGGCGGCGGCGCCTACGCCCTCGCCACGGTGCTCGAAGCCCGCCGCCTCCGCTCCCTCACCCGTCCCGGGACTCACGACTGACACCGCGCGTACGCCCCCGGCGCGCCGGACGCGGTGCGCCGGCGTGGCGGGCGGATGGCGGGGCACCATGGCAGACGTCCCGAAAATCCATCACGTTCTTCGTGCGTTCCCGCGGAGGAGACGCCGTGCCCGTCCCGCCGGAAGCCTTCCAAGGGCTGCTCGCCGAAGCACACGCCGCCCTGCCCGGGATCGTGGCACTGCGCCGCAGCATCCACCGCCTCCCCGAGACCGGCACGCACCTGCCCCGCACCCAGCAGGCCGTCCTGGAAGCACTGGACGGGCTCGGGCTGGACCTGGCCACCGGCTCGCACCTGAGTTCCGTCACCGCACGACTCGAAGGCGCCCGGCCCGGCCCGACGGTCCTGCTGCGCGCCGACATGGACGCCCTGCCCATGACCGAGGAGACCGGTCTCGACTTCGCCTCCACCGTGCCGGGCGCCATGCACGCCTGCGGACACGACACCCACACCGCCATGCTCGTCGGAGCGGCCCGGCTGCTCGCGGCCCGCCGCGCCCTGCTGGCGGGCCGCGTCGTCTTCATGTTCCAGCCCGCGGAGGAATCCGGCGGCGGCGCCCGCCACATGATCGACGAGGGGGTACTGGAGACCGCCGAGGGCGGCGTCGCGGCCGCCTTCGCCCTGCACGTCACCACCCGGTTCGAAAGCGGCACCCTCCATCTGCGGCCCGGTCCCACCTTCGCCGCATCCGACGGGCTGCACGTGACCGTACACGGCCGCGGCGGCCACGCCTCGACCCCGCACCGGGCCCTCGACCCCGTTCCCGTCGCCTGCGAGATCGTCCAGGCCCTGCAGTCCATGGTCACGCGCACCGTCGACGTGTTCGATCCGGCCGTGGTCACCGTGGCCTCGGTCCACGCCGGTACGACGAGCAACGTCATCCCCGAGACAGCCGAGATCCGCGGCACCTTCCGCACCCTCACCCCCGCCACCCGGCAGCTGGTGCGCGACGGCATCACCCGCGTCGCCCACCATGTCGCCGCCGCCCACGGGGCGCACGCCGAGGTCAATCTCACCGAGGGCTACCCGCCCGTCGTCAACGACCCCGCCCGTACGGCCGCCCTCCACGACGCGGCCGCCGCACTCCTCGGCCCCGGCCGGGTCCACCACCTGGCCGAGCCGTTCATGGGCGCCGAAGACTTCTCGTACGTCCTGCAACGGGTGCCGGGCGCGATGGCGTTCCTCGGCGCGTGTCCGCCCGGCGTGCCCCCGGCGCAGGCCCCCGACTGCCACTCCAACCGTGTCGTCTTCGAGGAGGACGCCCTGGCCGTCGGCGCCGCCGTCCACGCGGCCGCGGCCCTGCGGGCCGGCGTCCTTCCCGAGCACGCCGACCCGGACGCGGTCCCACGCACCTGACGGCACCACGGCACCACCGCGCCGCGGCAGGGTGTGGCGCGGGCCCGCCCGGCAGCTCCGCTCAGTCCTGCCAGTAGAACAGCAGCGTGCTGACGTCGAGCGGCTCGCGCGCCCCGAAGCAGTAGACGCCGAGGCCGGTGACCCGCACCGCCCCCGTGGTCCCGTCGATCCAGCGGAAGCCCGCCGCCTCCAGGGCCGCCCGGGCGGCCGGGTCGTCCTCGTGGTCTCCGGCGAACGGCCCCAGCGTGCTGATGAAGACCTCGTTCCCGCCATCCTCCCCGTACCCGATCACGTGGTACGTCCCGTTCCCCTGGCGGTGGGCCTCGCCGCAGGAGAGCGGGGTACGGGGCGCCAGCCCGGCCGCGGCCAGCGCCGCCGTCGCCAGGGCCAGTTGCCGCTCCTGGTCCGGTGGCTGCGGGGGCTCCGTGCACAGGACCTCGATCCGCCAGCGCGGGTCGCTCTGCTTCTCGCACTCGTCCGCGTACTCGTGGACGATCACCCGGCGCAGCTCCTCGTCCAGGCCCGCCACCTCCACCCTCGGGCGTCCCAGCGACTCGTACACGGCGCGGGTCCGGGCCGCGTCGCCGGTCAGCCGGTGCAGGGCGTAGGCGGCCCACAGCGCGGCGTCGGCCGTCGGAGCCCCGGCCAGGTAGGCGCGGATCCGGTCAGGGACGGTCAGCAGCGACTGCGCGTAGTGGGCCACCCCCGGGTCGGGATCGGCGAGCGCGTCGATGACGTCCTCGCCCCGGCGGTCGCGCATGCGCACGATCGCCGCTCGGTCCTCCGGCCGCCCGCCCGCGAGTTCGGCCAGCACCGTCTGCGCCCCGTACCGGTCCACGAGCGTGTCCAGTCCGGCCTCACCGGCCGCCCGCCGGGTCCTCCAGTGACTGAACGCGAAGGTCGCCAGCTCGGCCGCCGCCGTCAGGTCTCCGAGACCCGCACGTGCCCGGAGGACCTCCTCCTTCATGCCGTACGCCTCCTCGTTCCGCCGCTCCTCGTGCCGGAGCCAGGGCAGGAGCTCGCCCCGGTCCGCGACGAGACCGAGCAGGGCCTTGCGCACCGACCCGGTGTCCCCGGTGTCCCGGACGCAGGCGAGCAGTTCACCCACCCGGGCCTGCGGCACCCGGCCCGTCAGCGCGTCCACGCAGGCCATCCGGCGCCACCACGGCTGCGCCGGGTCGACGGCGCACCGCGCGACCCGGTCGGCGTCGTAAGCCCGCAGCCCGGCGGTGTCGATCCGTCCGGCCTCGGGAGTCAAGGTCTCGATGTTCGCCATCCCGGGATGCTAGTGCTGTGACCGGAGCAACGGCCGACCCGTACCGCTCCGCGGCCCGGGCCCCGCAGCCCCGTCCCGCGGCATCGGGCCCGGGCGCGATCGGGCCCGCGCCGCACTGCGCCGGCCCCGACACCGGGATATCAAGGAGGCTGACGGCGAGCGTGGCCCAGGCGGCCACCATCCCACGGCGGAGGAGTACGTCTCGTGGAGTTCGAGGTCAATGGCGTCCGGCGGACGGTCGACGTGGACGGCGACCCCGCCGCCGTGGACGTGGTCCGCGACCGGCTGGGCCTGACCGGCACCAAGCTGGTCTGCGCCGGCGGCGTGTGCGGGGCCTGCACCATCCAGGTCGACGGGGAACCCCGGGTGTCCTGCCTGACCCCGGCGGCCCGGCTGGCCGGGCGGCGGGTGACGACGGCGGAGGGCCTGTCCGGCCATCCCGTGGCACGGGCCTTCGCCGCCGAGGACGCCCTCCAGTGCGGGTACTGCACCCCGGGCTTCGTCGTCGAGGCGGCCGCCTTCGTCGAGCGCCGGCGCGCCCTGCACGGCACCGCCCGGCCGGGACGCGAGCAGATCGCGGAGGCCCTGGCCGGCCATCTGTGCCGCTGCGGCGCCTACGAGGGGATCTTCAGGGCGGTGGCCGCGGCCTGCGCCGGCGACCACGACACGGCACCGACCGGCTCGGCGCCCAGCGGCGCGGGGGCAGCGGCGGTGCCGCGCGTCGAAGCTCCGGAGAAGACCGACGGATCCGCCCGCTACACCACCGACCTGCACCCCGACGGGCTGCTGGAGGGAGTGATCATCCGCTCCCCGCACGCGCACGCCCACGTACGCTCCCTGGAGGCCGGCGACCTGCCGTTGGTGCCCCTGCTGCCGCCCGACGGCGTGGTGCGCTACGTCGGGCAGCCGGTCGCCGCCGTCGCCGGGACCGACCGGGCCGGGGCACGGGCGGCGGCCGCCCGCGTCACCGTGGACTACGAGGTACTGCCCGCGGCCCTGGACGCACGCCTGGCCCGCACCGGCGAGGGCCCGCCGGTCTACGAGGACAAGGCGTCCCGCAAGCGGGCTCCCGGATCCGGGGAGACCCCCCAGCTGGTCCCCGCCCGCTGGCGCGGCAACCTGCGCGGCCCGTCCGCCATGAGCAAACGCCCCGCCGTCGCCGTACGCCGCATCCAGGAGGCCCGTACCAAGTACCCCGAAAGGGTCGTCGAAGGCGTGTTCACCACCGCCGCGCAGACCCACACCCCGCTCGAACCGCACGCCTGCCTCGCTCATTGGGCCGACGGCACCCTCCACCTCCAGGTGTCCACGCAGTCCGTGAAAGCCGTCGCCGAACTCGCCGCCGAACGCTTCGGCCTGCCCGCCGAACGGGTGGTGGCGCGGGCCGTCCACGTCGGCGGCGGCTTCGGCTGCAAGATGGGGCTGACCACCGACGTCGTCGCCGCGGCGGAGCTGGCCCGGCTGCACGGCGCCCCCGTCCGGGTCGTGCTCGACCGGGACGAGGAACTCACCGACGGCGGATACCGGCCCGCGAGCCGGATCCGGCTCGCGATGACCGTCGACGCGGCCGGCGACCTGAGCGCGCTGGCGATGGACGCGGACAGCGACGGCGGGGTCTCGGTGGGCGGCACCGTGGCGGCCCTTGCCCGGTTCATGTACGGCAAAGCCCCGCGTCGGCTCCGGGACTTCGACACCGTCACCCACCGGCCCCCGGGCGCCCCCTTCCGCGGCCCCGGCGGCCCCACCATGTGCTGGGCCCTCGAACAGGCCGTCGACGAGATGGCCCACCGGCTCGGCCAGGACCCGATCGCCCTGCGCCGCCGCTGGGACGGCAACCCCAAACGGCACGCCCTCTACGACCACGCCGCCGCACTGCCGCTCTGGTCGGGCCGCCGCGGCGGCACCGGACGCTTCCGCCGAGGCGTCGGCGTCGCGGCGGCCAACTGGCTCTACCTCCTCGACCCCGTCACCGAGGTCGAACTCGCCGTCGAGGACGGGATCGTCGTCGCCCGCTGCGCCGTACAGGACATGGGCACCGGCTCGCGGACCGTGCTGCGCCGCGCCGTCGCCGACGCACTCGGCCTCCACGAGGCGCGGGTGCGCGCCGAGATCGGCCACAGCGACACCGTCCACGGTCCCACCTCCGGCGGCAGCCGCACCACCCCCTCCCTCGTACCCGCGGCCGCGGACGCCGCCGCCCGGCTGCGCGAAGCGCTCGGCGGCTCCGACGTCGCCGCCCGGCTCGACGCCGCCCACGGCGTACGGGTGACAGGGCGACGCCCCCGCGACCACCGGGGCTTCGCCCTCCCCTTCACCCTGGGCGGCGTGGCGGTCGGCCGCGGCTTCACCGGCTCGGTGCAGGTCGCCGAGGTCGAGGTGGACACGCGGCTCGGCCGGATCCGCCCGCTGCGCGTCTGGAGCGGTATCGCCGCGGGCCGCATCCACGAGGACCGGCTGGCCCGCAGCCAGTGCGAGGGCGCCGTCGTCCAGGGCATCGGCTACGCCCTCTACGAGGAGCGGCGCACCGACCCGGTCACCGGCCGGGTGCTGACCGACAACCTGGAGGACTACCGCATCCCCGGGATCGGCGACACCCCGGAGATCACCGTCCACTTCCACCAGGAGGGCTTCGACCACGTCCCCGGCGGCGGCGTCGGCCTCGGTGAGATCGCCACCCTGCCCACCGCGGCGTGCCTGGCCAACGCGGTCCACGACGCGACCGGCTGGCGCCCGTACGACATGCCGATCCGCCCCGACCGGCTCCTGGAAGGACTGGGTACGTGAGCACCGAACGGCCCGACCTCACCGACCTCACCGACCTCTCGGCCGCCGTACGGGCCCGCGGCGGGGAACTGCGGGCCGGCGGCACCGACACCGGCGCCCGGCAGCGCAGCGGCGTCTCCACCGGGCCGTTCACCGATCTCGACGGTGTGGCGGACCTGCGCGGCACCGAGCCGCTGCCCGGCGGCGGCCTGCGCATCGGAGCCCTGACCACCCTCGCCGAGCTGGCCGCCGATCCCCGGGTGCGCGCCGGCTGGCCGGCCCTCGCCCTGGCGGCCGGGACCGCGGCCACCCCGCAGATTCGGGCCGCCGGCACCCTGGGCGGCAACCTGCTGCAGCGCAACCGCTGTTGGTACTTCCGCAACCCGCACATCAGCTGCCTGCAGAAGGGCGGCGCGGGCTGCCCCGCGCGCGAGGGCGACCACCACTTCGGCGTGGTCTGCGGAGGCGGTCCCTGCATCACCCCGCATCCGTCCACCCTGGCGACGGCCCTGCTCACCTACGACGCCGAGGCCGAGATCCACGACGAAGCGCCGCGCAGCGTCGCCGACCTGTACGGCGACGGCGACCGCCTCCACCACGCCGACCACCTGCTGCTGCCGTACCGCGTCCTGACCGCAGTCCGGCTTCCCGCGCCGCTGCCGGGTGAACGCGCCGCCTACCACCGGGCCATCAGCCGGGCCCACGCCGAGTGGCCCCTGGTCGAGGCCACCGCCCGGCTCGCGCTCGACGGCGCCACCGTCACGCACGCCGCCGTCGCGGCCGGCGGGGTGGCACGCGTCCCGCTGCGCCTGCCCGAGGTGGAAACCGTGCTGATCGGCCGCGAGGCCACCCCCGGGACCCTCGCCGCGGCGGCCGCGACCGTACTGACCCGCTGCCGGCCCCTGCCGCAGACCGGCTACAAGACCACGCTGTTCCGCGACACCGTCCTGGAGGCGCTGGAACAGGCACTGGACGGGGCGGCGCGCTGATTTTTTGGCATCACAGGCCAACTATTCGCCCGGCCGCCGCCAGGAGGACTACAAAGGTCGAGACCGAACCGAAACCGAATCCGGAACCGGGGAAGGGGGCCACCCCTCCCGTCGGTGACCGGAACGATGTATAAGGCGGTGGATGCGCGTGCGTGAGTACAGCAAGGTCGAACCGAATCCGTTCAGATTACTGACGAGGAGTCCGGCCCCCGGCTCCTCCACCTGATGCAGGCGGCCATGCTGAAACCCGTGTCGTTTTCCTCGGCGTACGCATCGGTGGACGAGTATCGGCTCCTGACGTCGACCATCCGGTCGAGAGCCGCAGATGCTCACGGTATTTTCAGCATGGCCGGCCCGGGGGACCGGGGTAGATCCCAGCTCCCGCTCCGTATTCAGCTCAGTGGTTTGTTCATCGAGCTCTACGTCGAGCTCCGCCTGCCCGGCGCAGGCCCTCGCATCATCGGATTCCGCAACACTTTCGAGAACGGCCAGGCCCCGCCGGAGGCGTACGTCCGCCACGTGCGGGACTCGCCTGCGCCGCCCGGCATCAGCCGTACGCAGGCACTGCCGTTCGGCGGCCGCCGCAGGGACCTTGAGGCGGCCGCGGGCGTGCGGCTCCCGGGGCTCCTCCTGGGACGCCGCCCCCTGGGCGACGCGGTCATGCGGCTGCACCGCAACCGTGATCCGAAATCCACCGCGCACGGAATGCTCGTGCTCTCGGTGATGCTCTGCGAGGCGGCCCGATTCCCCGCCCTGGCCGATGCGATGTCACGCATCTGGATGACCGGGGGAAGGCTGCCGGACGCAGTGGGCGCCGAAAAATCTTCAAAAAGGCACCCATCCACAGGCGTTGGGGCGCCGAAGTAGGAACGAGACCCTTTCCGGGGCTCGATTCCACCCCGTACGATCTGCGATTCCCGTCCTGGGGATCCACGGAACAGGAGCGAATGTGATAGTCAAGCGCGCCGGTCGCCACGTGGTTCTCGCCGCCGTACCCGCCGCCGTGTTCCTGACCCTCGGTCTTTCCGGACCAGCGCTCGCGGAGGGCGGAAAGGCGTACCAGATCGATTTGGCGCAGCTGAACAATTCGGGCTCCCGAGGCACGGTCATGCTCAGTCTCAAGGGAAATCAGCTGACCGTACAGATCGAGTCCGAGGGCATGGTGCCCGGTTCGCCCTCGGCCCAGCACCTCCACGGCTCGACGAAGGGGCACGACTTCAAGTGCCCGGACGCGAGCGACGACACCGACCGCGACGGCATCCTCAACAACACCGAGGCCACGCACGACTACGGCGACATCAACATCTCGCTCACGACGACCGGTGACACCAAGCCCGCCAGCGGCCTGGCCGTGGATCGCATGCCCGTCGCCGACAAGAAGGGGAAGATCTCCTACAAGCGGACCATCACGGTCGGCCAGGACGTCGTCGACCACATCAAGGACCTGCACGTCGTACAGCACGGTATCGACCGCAACAAGAACGGCAAGTACGACTTCGAGGGAGCCGGCAAGAGCGAGCTCGACCCGAAGCTGCCCCAGGAGGCCACGGCCCCGACCAACTGCGGAGAGGTCAAGGGCGCGGCCGTCGGATCCCTCCCCGTCGGAGCCATCGAGACCGGCGGCGGCACCCCGGAGAGCGCCTCCGTGCCGGTGACGGTCCGCGACGGCGTGGCGATCACCGTGCTCGCCGCGGCGGCCGGCGCGGTGGCGCTGTCGCGCAAGCGGGCCTCCGCGGTCCCCGTCCCCGTCCGCCGGGAGAACACCGGGGGCGGCGCGTGAGGCCGACCCCCGAACCCGGCACGGCGCCCGTACCCGGCGCGACCGCCACGGCCACCGGGTGGAGCCGCCGCCGCACCGTACGCCCCCTCGCCGCCGCCGCTCTCGCCGCGCTGCTCCTCGCGGGCTGCGGAGGCCAGAACGCGGCGCAGCCCGCCGCCCCGGACGGGCAGGCCGGACAGGGGCAGGCCGCACAGGGCGCGGCACCCGATGCCGCGGGCGCAGCCCCCAGCGGGAAGCCCGCCGACGCGTCGAAGAACGGTACGGACGCAGGCTCGGCCACAGGCGGCGGGACGGGAGCGGGCCGGGCCCAGCCCGCCCTCGCCCGCTCGGAGCCGCAGAAGATCACGATCCCGTCGCTGGGCGTGACCAGCACCCTGGAAACGCTGAAGCAGAACGGCGACGGCACCATGCAGACCCCGAAGGACCCCGCGCTCGCGGGCTGGTACGAGCCGGGCCCGACGCCCGGCTCCGAGGGACCGGCCGTGATCGCAGGGCACGTCACATGGAACGGAGCGGCAGCGGTGTTCGAGAAGCTGAAGACGATGAAGGGCGGTGACACCATCAAGGTGACGCGCAAGGACGGCAAGACGGTCACGTTCACGGTGGACAAGGTCAGCGAGTACCCGAAGGCCGAGTTCCCCACACTGGAGGTCTACAAGAACCTCGACCACGCGGGCCTGCGCCTGGTCACCTGCGGCGGAGAGTTCGACCCCAAGAAGCACTACTACAACAGCAACGTGGTCGTCTTCGCCCGGATGACGGGCGCCGCATAGCCGCATAGCCAGCCCGGCAGGGCCGTGAAGACGCCCGTCGGCCGCAGCCCCCCACTGCGGCCGACGGGCTCCCGCCGTCGACCGCGTCACCCCGGACGTTTCATCCGGCGGATCGTGAGCAGGCGAGCCTTCGTCATCACCATCCCACGGAAGGAGCAAGCAATGTCCGACGTGTCGCGACTCCCGGGCCTGGCCGAGCACCACTGGGCGTGGCAGGCGGAAGCGGCCTGCCGGGGCCTGGGCTCGCGCCGGTTCTTCCACCCGGCGGGAGAGCGCGGTGAGGACCGCGCCGCCCGTGACGAGGCGGCCAAGGAGGTCTGCGCCCGGTGCCCGGTGCGGGAGGCGTGCCTGCGGCACGCGCTGCGCACCGGTGAGGCGTACGGGGTGTGGGGCGGGCTCACCGAGGAGGAACGCCGCCAGCACGCTGCCCGCCGGAGCGTGGGCGCGGCCGCCTGACGGGCGGTACCGCACGGCACCGCCCGGCAGCACCGGCTCGCACTGAGGATCGCGGTTCAGGGCAGACCGGCGCTGAGCGGCAGGGTCGCTCCGGCACGTACGGAATTGATGACCGCGTCGTGCAGGGCGCGGCTCGCCTCCTCACTGGGGCACGGGACGGGACTTCCCGCAAGGGGAAGCCAGTCGGAGGCCCCGCTGTACTGCACCGTGACGTGCGCCATGCCCTCGACCTCGGTCCATGTGGTGTGGATGTCGAGCTCACCGGTGAGGACGGGTCCCGCTTCGCCGGTCATGACTCCGTTCCGGCCGGCGAAGATCCCGCGAGTGGTCCATGATGCCCAGCTCATCCGGCCTCCTTGCCGCACTGCGCGCAGTGCACTGCACTCTTCGTCCTGCCAGTGTGAACGCGTCGGCCCTCCCGCGCCCTGTGGACGCGACGGCGCCCTGCCGCGACACCGGATCGGGTGTGGAATACCGGTGTGCGACGGCGGCCGAGGCACACCGAGGGTCGCCCTGCGGCCCGATGCGCGGCGCTGTCGCATCGTGGCTCCGGACGGGCCGACGGGTATGGACCTGCTCCTTTCACCGCTGGCCACGCCGCCACGGTGGCCGGCCGGCCCACCTCGGCCGACGAGGTCGTCAGGTGGTGCGGACGGCAGGAGTGCCCCCTGTCCCCGCGGACGGTCACCGGCTGGCACCGGGATGCCGACGTCCGGGCCCACGTCCTCGTCGAGGCCGGGGCGGTCGTGGGCTATGGAGAGCTGTGGCTCGACGACGAGGAGGACGAGGCCGAACTGGCCCGGCTCATCGTCACGCGTCCGGCAGCACCGGCCCGCGCCCGGCCGGGCTGCCGCCCGTTCGGCGGACTTGCGGGGCGGCGCGGGGTCGTTGCGGCCCCGACGGGATACGAATGTCGTCACCGACCGATCACCGACCGATCACCGACCGACCCGACACGACGGCCGGGCCCGCCGCCTCCAGGGAGACCTCCATGAGCTGCATCAACCGACGCGACCTCGCCCTGCTGGCGCTGCGGGCCGGGACCGGAGCCGTACTCATGGCGCACGGCACGCAGAAGCTCTTCGGATGGTTCGGCGGCGCCGGCCTCGACAAGACGGCCGCCGCGATGGAGCACATGGGCTACACCCCCGGCCGGCAGAGCGCCCTCGCCGCAGGCCTGGGGGAGACCGGCGGCGGGGCGCTCCTCGTGCTGGGTCTCGCCACGCCGGCGGCCGGCGCCGCGGCCGCGGGAGCCATGGCCGGAGCCGTGGCCGTCCACGCCCCGGCCGGCTTCTTCGCCCAGGGCGGAGGGTTCGAGTACCCGGCCTTCCTCGGCTTCACCGCCGCCACCATCGGCCTCGCCGGGGCGGGCCGCTACTCCCTCGACCACGCCACCGGCCACACCTTCGACCAGCGGTGGATGCTCGCCCTGGCCTTCGCCACGACTGCCGTCGCGGCGGCAGCCGTGGTCACGAGGCGCGCACGCAACCAGTCGGACGACGGCGCCGAGGAGGAATGAGGAGAGTGCCCCCGGAGGAGCAGACGATGACCGGTACGCCGTCCGTCGATCTCGCGGAGCAGACCCGGATCGTGTCCCGCCTCGCTGCGGAGGTGCCGGACACCGGGCTGGCCGGCCCGACGCCGTGCCCCGAGTACACGGTGGGAGGCCTGTTGGGCCACCTCACGGGCCTCGCCGTCGCGTTCCGTGACGCCGGCCGCAAGGACCTCGGCCCGACGACCGACACGGCACCGGACCCGGCCGGAGTGTCCCTGCCCGCCGCCTGGCGCGAGGAACTGCCCCGGGTCCTCGGCGAGCTGGCCGAGGCCTGGCAGGACCCGGCGGCCTGGACCGGCATGACCCGGGCGGGCGGCGTGGACCTCCCGGGCGAGGTCGCGGGTGCGGTGGCCGTGGACGAGCTGGTGATCCACGGCTGGGACCTGGCCCGGGCGACGGGCCAGGAGTACGTGCCCGACGGGGCCGCGTTGCGGCTCTCGCACGCCTTCCTCCTCGCCGCAGCAGAAGAAGGGGACCGCGGCGGGGGCATCTTCGGCCCGGTCGTACCTGTCCCGGACGACGCCCCGCTGCTGGACCAGGCGGTGGGACTGTCGGGACGGCACCCCGGCTGGGTACCTCCGACGGCGCCGTGACCGGCTGCTGGAGGCCGGCTTCACCCCGGCCACCACCGTGCGTTCCTGTCACTGGCACCCGCCGGGCGTCCCCGAACCCGTCCGCCCCGCGCAGTTCCACGACTGGCTCCACGACTGGCTCCACGACAACGAGCCGCTGTGGGACCGCTTCCCCGCAGCCTTCGACTTCAGGCCCAGTGCCGCGCACCGGCCGGCGATCACCGAGCCCGCCCCGTCGGCCCTCTGGCACCTGCACTCCCGCCACCGGGTCGTTTCCGACCTCCCGCGGAACTCGACACGATCGTCGAACGCCCCGCGTTGCCGGCGTACCGACGTCGCGGGGCGTTCGAGGGCCGACGCTCAGGACGGCCACCGGCCACCGGCTACCGGCTGAGCGACTTGAGCGCAGCGGCATCGTACGGCTTCAGCTCGTCGAAGCGGTTGCCCAGGACCTTCGCCGCCCACTGCGGGTCCTGGAGCAGCGCCCGGCCGACGGCCACCATGTCGAACTCCTCGCGCTCCATACGGTCCAGGAGGTTGTCGATGTCGCCCAGCGCGGCGCCCTCGCCGACGAAAGAGCGGAGGAAGTCGCCATCCAGGCCGACCGAGCCGACGGTGATGGTCGGGCGGCCGGTGAGCTTCTTGGTCCAGCCCGCGAGGTTGAGGTCCGAGCCCTCGAACTCCGGGAGCCAGTAGCGCCGGGTGGAGGCGTGGAACACGTCGACACCCGCCGCCGCCAGCGGCGCCAGAATCGCCTCCAGCTCCCCCGGGGTCTGCGCGAGCCGGGCGTCGTAGGCCTCCTGCTTCCACTGCGAGTAGCGGAAGATCACCGGGAAGTCGGCCGGTACGCGTTCGCGGACCGCCGCCACGATCTCCGCGGCGAACTTCGTGCGGGCGACCGCGTCGCCGCCGTACGCGTCGGTGCGGCGGTTGGTCCGCTCCCACAGGAACTGGTCGAGCAGGTAGCCGTGAGCGCCGTGCAGTTCGACACCGTCGAAGCCGGTCCGCACGGCGTCCGCGGCGGCGTCGGCGAACGCGCCGATGACGTCGTCGAGATCGGCGGCGGTCATCGCCTTGCCGGTCCCCTCGGTGCCGTCCACGCGGATGCCGGAGGGGCCGACGGCGGGCGCGTCGGCGTACGGCGCCTCGCCCTGCTTGCGCACCATGCCGATGTGCCACAGCTGCGGCACGATCGTGCCGCCCGCCTCGTGCACGGCCGCGGCGACCTTCGCCCACCCCGCCAGCTGCTCCTCGCCGTGGAACCGCGGCACCCGGTCGCTCTGCCCGGCGGAGTCGTGACCGACGTAGGTGCCCTCGGTGACGATCAGGCCCACGCCGGCGGCGGCCCGGCTCGCGTAGTACGCCTGCACGTCCTCGCCGGGCACGCCGCCGGGGGAGAACATCCGCGTCATCGGCGCCATGGCGATGCGGTTGGGGACGCTCAGGCCGTTCAGGGTGACCGGACGGGACAGGATCTCGGCCGCGCGGGAGGCGGTGGACGTGGTGACGGTCATGAAGGTCCTCCGGGTTGAGGCTGTGGCTCGTCGGGGCGCGACGAGAAATGCATGATACACATGCTGTGTATCATGCATATTGCGGCCCGTGGGTGGCAGCTCGCGGCAGGAGGAGCCCCGCCGGTCCACGGGGCGGCGATAATGGAGCGCCGAAGGGAGCGGGAGGCGCAGTGCTGGAGAAACTGGAACGGGAGCTGATGCTGCTCTCGCGGCACCAGGTGCTGGCCCGCCGTGAGCGCGACCCCGAGCGCCTGGAGCGGTCCGCGTATCTGCTGCTCAGCCGGATCGACACCCAAGGTCCCATGTCCATCGGGCAGTTGGCGGAGGCCTTCGGGCTCGACACCTCGACCGTGAACCGCCAGACGGCGGCGCTGCTGCGCTGCGGACTGGCCGAGCGCGTCGCGGATCCGGACGGCGGGATGGCCCGCAAGCTGCGCATCACCGCCGAAGGCGGTCGCCGGCTCGCCGCCGACCGTGAGGTCAACCGTTCCTGCCTTGCCCGGGTGGTCGCCGACTGGTCTCCCGAGGAGGTGCGGGAGCTGGAGGACGTCTTGGTCCGCCTCAACCGCAGCGCCGAGTCCCTCGAAGGACGGTTCTGGCCGCGCACGGAGGCCTACGACACCTGCCCGTCCGACCCCCGGCCGACCGCACCACGAGCCACGTAGCGACCGCCGGTGTCCGGTGGGGAACGGGCGGCGCCCCGGGCGGCCGGCTGGACCGCTGAGGTCCGTTCCCGGGGCGCCGACGCCGGCGCGGCCGTACCGTGCGGGTCCTGCCGGTGGATCAGTGCAGGTCGACCTGGTCGGCCCTCGGGTCACACCGTCACGTGGCCGCCGCTGTTGGCCTTGCCGGCAGGCCGGACGGTGCGCTCGGCGGCGCTCGTGAACGTGCCGGCGTTCGGTGCTGTTGCGGCCTGGCCGAGGTCCGCGTCCGGCACGCTCACCCCGTGCGCGTTGGGGGCCGGGTCGTCGGCTCGGGTCGCACCGGGTACGAGACCTGCACTGCTGCGGAAGCTACGCGCCGACAACTGCCGAACCGTTGATCGCACGGGTATCGGCTCCTGTCTCGCGGGGGAGGGGAACGGCGGGACCGGTCGGCCACCGACGCGCCGGTGATGCGGTGCACGCGTAGCGGCTCGGGCCGGTACAGGGCACTGGCACGGGCCGCCCGGACGGGAGCGTTGTCGCAGGTGCGGGCTGGCCCAGGGCACTGCCCGTGTCAGGGGAACCAACCTGGTCCCATGGCCCGGGCGGTGGCGGCCGAACCGCCGACACTGCCAAGGCTGACGTTCAACCCCTGTACCCGTACGAAGGGTTGATTCACCAGAGCCCGCGTGGCGGGGGTCCGATCCGGCTACGGTGGTGGCCGGTACCGGGGCGTACGCGGGATGCCCCGACGAACAGGGAAGGCACGCGCCGTGAACGAACACGACGAGGCGGCAAGGCTCCTCGGGCTGGACGAGGACGAGCTGCTGGGTGAACTCGGCGCGATCCTCTCCGGTCAGCCCACCCGGGACGGTGGCGAATCCGATGCCCGTGAGGGCGGGCGGAACTGGTTTGCCGTCAACAAGGCGCAGCTCCAGCGCCTCGTGTGCGGCAATCCGGCAGCCCGGAGCCTTCGCGCCGACACCGGCGGCGTGCTCGTCCTGGCCGAGATCCTCGGCGAACTGCTGGGCCTCCCGGCGGCACTCGCCGCCGCGACCTACCTCCTCAAGCGCGGTCTGCACCGGCTCTGCCCCGATGTCCCCTGACACTGCCCCGGCTATGGCGAGCGAGCCCGGCAATCCCGGACATGCGGACAGCAGTTCCGGACTCAGCGCAACGGACATGAACCTCACCAGTGCCAGTGCCAGTGCCAGTGCCCGGGCAGAGGCGGACGGTGGCGGCGAAGCACCGGCACTGGCAGCGGAACCGGCCCCGACCGAAGCCGTACCGCGGGCCCGCGCGGAGGACGCGTCGTCCACCTTCCGGCTGGTGGTCGCGGGTTCGCTGGAGCCGGAGCACTCCGGTCCCACCATCGCCCTCACCCTTGCCGAGGACATCGACCGGCTCCTCGCCGCCGACTGGGACACCAGACAACGGATGCTGGCCGAGCAGCCCCGGCTCGTGCACCCCCGCGTCGCCGCCGCCTGCGCCCCGCGCGAACCGTTCCTCGCCCTGGTCATCGACCGGGCCGCGGAAGCCGGACTGGAGCGGGCCGTGGCCGAACTGCCCGCCGGTGCATCGCTCCAGGCCTGCCTCGATGCGCCCGAACCCCCGCCCCTGGAACGCGCGGAGGCCGCCACCCGGCTGGCCACCGGGCCGGTGACCGCCCACGGCGCCCGCTGGCTGGCCAGTCTGACCGTCGAACTTGCGGAACGCCTCACGGCCGAGCCCGACCTGCCCGACGTGCCCGTCGCATCAGGCTCCGGGGCCGGCGCCGGGCCCATGACCTCCACGGCCGTCGGCGCCCCGCACAACACGGGCGGTGAGGACGACGGCGACTCCACTCCCACCCTTGAGGATCCCGACGAGCCGGTCGGCGTCGCCGGTTCGCCCGGCCTCCGGCAGGACGTCCTCACCGCCCTGGCCGTCCTGTTCGACGTGGACCGCGGCTGCCTCAAAGAGGCGGGACGGCTGACGGATACCGACTGGGAAGAGGTCTGGGCCGAGCTGGCGCACCTCCCTGCGGACCCGCTCGAACTCGCCCAGGCGGCCGAGGTGTGGGTCCAGTACCTCGCTCTCTTCGCACCGCAGGCCCCTGAGGCCGGCTGGGCCGCCGACCTGCGCGACCTGCTGCGCGCCACCGCCCACCGCGGGCCGGAACGGGCCGTCGAGGAGCACCGGCTCGTCCTCGCGGCACAGGACGCCTGGAGCGACGAGGACCATGGCTCCCCGCAGTGGCTCTCCGGCGCCGCCGACACGGCGAACACCCTGCTCGGCCACTGGTCCCGGTACGGGGCGGACTGGGTTCTGGGCCACGCCGTCGCCCTCTCCCGCGACGTGGTCGCCGCCGCACCCGCGGACCACCGGGAACGCGCCGATCTCGTCGCCGACCTCGGCAGCGCCATCGCCGAACAGGTTCAGGCCGGCCTCGCCCCCGTCGGCGACCTGGAGGAATCCCTGGACCACGCGCTCGAGGCGGTGCGGCTGACCCCGCCCGAAGCGCCGGGTTGGGGGACCTTCGCGGCCAACCTCGGCTACCGGATCAGCCTCGCCGTCGATGCCGGCCTGCGACCCGCCTCCGCGCTGCGCGATGCCGTCCAATGGCAGCGCAAGGCGCTGGCCGCGGCGCCCGCCCCGGACGAACGACGTCCCCTGCGGGCCTCCATGCTGGCCAGCCGGATCTCCGAGGCCGTCCGTGCGGGTGAGGGCACACCGGCAGACCTGCAGGAAGCCATCGTTCACGCGGAGGAGGCAGTCACCCTCTCGGCCGCCCTCTCCGCCATCCACTCGGCGAAGGCGACCGTCACAGCCTCCGCCGAATCCGCCGAATCATCCGAGCCCGCCGAATCCGCAGACACCACCGGCACCACCGGCACCGCAGATACCACAGGCACCGCTGACAGCGTGGACTCGGCCGAGGGCCCCGACCGTAGCGGCACGTCCGGCCGGGCCATGTACGAGATCAACCTGGCTCTGGTGCTCGCCGAAGCCGTCGAGGTGGGAGCCCGCACCACGGACGACCTGCCGCGCGCCGTCGCCCTCGCCCGCTCCGCGCTCGACCGGCTCCCCCCGTGGCATCCCGACCGCCCCGGATACCTCGCCAGCGCTGCGACCGTGCTGGGCGAAGCCGTCAACGCAGACGCCGAGGCCGCCGAGAGCCTGGAGGAGGCCCTCGCCTGGCAGCGGGAGTCCGTCGACGCCACCCCCGAGGATCACCCCCACTACGCGTCCCGGGTGAGCGGCCTGAGCAACCGCATCGCCCACGCCGTGCTCGCGGGTCTACGGCCGGCCGCCGGATACGCAGAGGCGGTACGACTGGCCAGGATCGCCCTGGAGCACACCCCGCCGGGCCACCCCGACCGCCCCTCTTTCGCATCCAACCTGGGTGCCGTCGTCGAGGAGGCGGTGCAGTTCGGGGCGCTCCCCGACTCCGCGATGGACGAGGCCCGGGAAGCGGCCCGCGAGGCGTACGACTCGGCCCCCGAAAGCGCACCGGCCCGCATCGGCCACGCGTCCAACCTGGCCACCCTGCTGGCCGCCGGACGCCGCCCCGAGGACTACGACGAGGCCCTGGCGCTGGCCAGGTACTGCGTGGCGCACGTACCCGAAGGCCACCCCGCCCGCCCCACGCACCTGTCCAACCTCAGCTCCCTCATCGCCGACCTCGTGCGCGAGGGCGTGGTCGAGCCGAACGACCTCCCGAAGGCCCTGGCGGAGGCGATCGAGACGGGTGAGCAGGCCCTGGCGGGTACGTCGGAGGCCAATCCGCGCCGCGCCGCCCACGAGTCGAACCTCGCGACAGCGCTGGGGCTGGCCGTACGGCGCGGCGTCGCCCCGCCCGAGCGGCTCACCGACGTACTGCGGCTGGCGGCGGCAGCCACCGACCGGACTCCGGCCTCCCACCCGGACCGGGCCGTGTACCTCACCAACCTCATGCTGGCGCTCGAAGAAGCGGTCAAGGCCGACGTGCTGACGGGCCGGGAGGCAGCGGACCGTGCCAAGGCAGTGATCACCGACTTCCGGCAACTGGTGCTGTACACCGTCTCCAGCCCGGTGCAGCGCGAAGCGGTCCTGCGGACCTGTGAGGGCCTGGTCGCCGTGGCGACCCCGCTGGTCACGGCCGGCGCCGGGGCTGCCGAGGGGATCCGGGTCGCCGAGGGCGTACGGAACCTGGCGGTCGGCGCCGACCGGATCCCCGACCTCCCGGCCGGTACGGTGCCGCCCGAACTGTCCGCCCGCCACCGGGCGGCGGTCGAGGCGCACCGCAGCGCACAGCAACGGTTCGCCGCGGGCCTGGACGACTTGGCGGGCACGGCAGGGCCCCAGGAGGAACTGACCGCCGTACTCGCCGAGATCCGCCGGAGCCTCCCGGACGGCGGCCCGCCCCAGCCCGGTGACCTCCCGACGCTCGCGGAACTCGCCGCCCACCTGCCGAAGGCCTCCACGGCCGTCTACCTGGTGCCCGGCGCGGAGGACACCGACGGACGGGCACTGCTGCTCGACCGGGCCGGGGCCGTACGGCAGATTCCGCTGCCGGGGCTGTCGGAGGAGCGGGTGGGCGGCTGGGTGAACCGGCTGCTGGAAGGGCCGCACCACGCGCTCGCCGTCCAGGGACTGCTGTGGGAGGTGGCGATGGAGCCCCTGCTGCGCGCCGTCGGCACGGCACCCGGCGAGGTAGGCGGCGCGGCACCCGGCGAGCCCGACGGCACGGCCGACTGGATCCTCGTACCGGTGGGGCACCTGAGCATGCTGCCGGTCCACGCGGCCGGGACCCCCGAGGAGTGGTTCGACGACCGCGTGGCCGTACGCGTGGTGCCCTCCCTCACCCAACTCGCCCCACCGGCCGCGCCACCGGCGTCGGGTGCGCCCCTCGTCGCGACGAGCGGCGCGGCGGACCTGCCCTTCCTCCCGGCCGACCGGGCCGTGGCCGAACACCTCCTGCCGCCGGCCACCGGGCCCGCCGCGGTCGTACGGGCCCGGACCCGCGACGACGCCCTGACTGGGCTGGCCGAGGCGCCGTCGGCCGTGCTCGGAGGTCACGCGCGGCACAGCCTCCGCGACGGGGCCGGCCTGGACCTCGACGACGGCCCGGTCACCGCGGAGCACC
The DNA here is from genome assembly GCF_001005295.1 of Streptomyces yangpuensis. Classification (GTDB taxonomy): domain Bacteria; phylum Actinomycetota; class Actinomycetes; order Streptomycetales; family Streptomycetaceae; genus Streptomyces; species Streptomyces yangpuensis. The sequence goes on from NZ_LBMK01000008.1 coordinate 293,529, forward strand.
TGTGGCGCCTGCCCGTGCGCGACCGGGACGTCGCCTTCGTCACCGGCTGTTCGTCGGCGCAGGTCGCCGGGACGCTCGTGGACGAGGTCGTCGGGCTGCCCAGCGCACTCCTGCGAGCGGGCTTCCGTGGGGTCTTCGCGACGCTGTGGCCGGTGTCCGACGCCACCGCGTTCGTCACCCTGGCGCACCTGCTCCAACTGCGCCGGGACCGGCCCGACCTGGCTCCGCACCTGGTGCTGCACGAGGTCCGGCGCACCCTGAGGACCCTCACCACCCGCGAACTGCGAGCATGGTTCACGGAGTTGGGATCGCAGCTGCCGGTACCGCCGGACACGACCGCACGTCTCGAGGCCTTTCTCGCCCCCTACGGCAGAGGCGCCACCCCGCTGGCGGACCCCAAGGACTGGGCGGCGTTCGCCTACGTGGGCCGCTGACGGCGCGACCGTGGAGCCTGCCGGCGCGGGGCGGGGCTCCGCGCAGCCCACCACCAGACCTCTCGACGGCGTCGACCTGATGGCACAGTCCCCCTGTGCCATCTCATGACAGCGGTTCCTCGCGGTCATGCTCGGCGGCGTAGGACGTGAGGCGATCGGCGAGCGCGATGACGAGGTCGCGGAGTTCACCGGGGCGCTCGATGACGAACGGCCGGTCGAGTGAGGCGAGTACCGGGGGCAACCAGTCGAGCCGCTCCGCCCGCAGCTCTACGCGCAGCCAGCGCTCGGTCGCGCGGTCCACGCCGGCCGCGGACTCGTCCTCCTCCAGGCTCGCGACGCCGGCCGGAAGGTGGGCGCGGATCTGCTCGACCGTCCCGTGGATCCGCAAGGTCACCTCATGCCGGTATTCGGCGGTGGCGAACCCTGACAACACGCGCTGTGCCGGACCGGGACCCACCGGCGCTTCGAATGAGCCGGGCAGGGTCCGCGCATCTGCGATGCGGTCGAGCCGGAAGGTCCGGTCCTCGCCGATCTGGGCGGCCTTGCCAGTGACGTACCACCGGCCCGCATGGGTGACGATCCCGTACGCGTGCAGCGTGCGTTCGCTGCGCCGTCCGTCACGGTCGGTGTAGCGGATCGATACCGGTCGGTGGTGGCGCACCGCATCGGCGATCGTGAGCAGGACCCCAGCGTCCGGGGTGTCGAACTCGCCGGGCCGGTCCGTGAAGGCGAGCGTTTCCAGGAGGGTGTCGAGCCGACGGGCGATGCGCTTGGGCAGCACCCGCCGGATCTTCGCCGACGCCGTCTCGCTTGCCGTGCGCTCCGTCGTCGTCAGCCCTGCTCGGCGGCCCGCGACCAGGCCGAGAAGCACGGCCAGCGCCTCGTCGTCGCTGAGCATGAGGGGAGGCAAGCGGTACCCGGGAGCCAGCCGGTATCCGCCGTAGCGGCCGCGCACCGATTCCACGGGCACGTCGAGGTCGATCAGCTGGTTCACATACCGGCGCACGGTGCGTCCTTCGACGCCGAGCCGGTCGGCGAGTTCGGCCACCGTCCGGGTGCCGCCCGACTGCAGCAGCTCCAGGAGTGTCAGCACGCGGCTGGTCGGTCGAGGCATGTTGGCAGCCTAGCGCGAATACAGGACCGATTCTGTCCCCTATTTCTCCTAGCCTGCGACGAGCAAGCCTCCAGCACAGCCAAGGAGATTCCCATGGACTTCGTCTCGATCCGCATCATCACCAGCGACGTCGCACGCCTCGTCGACTTCTACGAGCGAGCCACAGGGGCGCGGGCGACGTGGGCCACCGAGGACTTCGCCGAACTCCGGACCGCGGGTGCCACCCTGGCGATCGCCGGCACCCGCACCGTCCCGCTGTTCGCCCCGGGCTCTGCCCGGCCGGCGGACAACCACAGCGTGATCACCGAGTTCCTCGTCGACGACGTGGACCGCGTTCACCAGAATCTGGCCGGCTTCGTCGCCGACTTCGTCACCGAGCCCACCACGATGCCCTGGGGCAACCGGTCGTTGCTGTTCCGCGACCCCGACGGCAACCTCGTCAACTTCTTCACCCCCGTCACCCCGACGGCCATCGCAAAGTTCGCACGCTGACGCCACGCACAGCCGCTCACGCGGGAGCCCTGAGATCCCAGGGCTCCCGGTGAACGCGGTCGACCCCCGAGAATTGAGCTCGGAGCGGGAGGTGCTGGGTCCGTGCGGGGCGGTGTGATCACGCCCGAGGGCCCGAACCCGGGAGCCGACGGGTTGCGCGAGGCCATCCGGGGCGTCCTCGCGGAGTCGACCAGCAGACTGCCCTCGGGGTCGATGCGCGGTGGTCGCTCTTCCGCCTCCAGGGGCGGGCCTCCGGTGGAGCGGGAGAAGCCCCAGTAGGAGGCGATGCTGACGCTCAGTGTGGCTTCGAGGAGCTTCGGACGTATCCCTTCCAAAGCCCGGCGAGCTATTCCGAGGTCTCGCCGGTCGTGCGGTGAAGAACGTGCTTGTCGAGGACGATGGTGTTGCTGCTCCGGACGGCGCCGTGGAGGTCGGCGAGATTGCCGTCGAGGTGGATGGTCTTTCCCTCGGTGCGGTATGTGCCCGTGTTCACGCCGATCCTGAACGCGGGACAATCGTCCAGGTTGCAGATCACGTTGTTGATCTGCTCGAAACGGCCGTCCGCGGTGAAGGTCAGCTTCTGGATATAGAAGGTGATTCCCGGGCGGCTCTTGTCGACGGGCTCGGTCCATTGCCCTGTCAGCCGGGCATGGTCTGCCGCCGGTGCGTCGGCCCCCGCCTCCTGGGCGGCAGCAGAGCCACTGGTGGCCGTCATGGCGGCCAGGAGAACGGCGCCCAAGGCTAACTGGATGGTCGTCTTCATCTGTGCGTTCATTCCTTGTTCGTCAAGTCCGTGGTCCGGAGGGGATGCAGCACGGGCGGCTCGCGTGACTGGGGCCAACACCCCGCTTCGATGCATGCCGCTGGACGGATCCGTACTGAGTGTCTCGGCGTTGGCCGGCACGACCGTATCTGTTCAGGTGCCGGCCCCGTTCTGCCTCGACAGCGACTACGTCTCGTTCTGGGTCCTCTCCGGACGCAGTGAAGACTCCACGCCGGCCGCAGGTGCAAGAGTGACCGGACCCCGTGCATCATCCGACGTGGGGAACACCCGCGGTCACTGAATGGCTGAGAGTCACAAGCTGTACGGGGCACACCCCGCCTCGGCGGGGCTTGCCCGAGGTAACTGGCACACCTCCCCGAAGGACTCCGTCCCCTCCAGGTGGGCGCGCCCGGCCATCGGCCGGGCGCGTCGTGTCACGCGGTCGTTGTGCGATGTTCGTGGGCGGTGGCCCTCTCAGTTGCCGATGCCGGCGGTGCCGATGCCCGAGTTGCCGATGCCGTGGCTGCCGATTCCCGTGTTGGCGATGCCCGCGTTGCCCAGTCCCCAGTTGGCGATGCCGGCGTTGCCCACGCCATGGTTGAAGGCGCCGGCGTTTCCGATGCCGTCGTTGAAGGCACCGGCGTTTCCGACGCCATGGTTGCCGATGCCTGCGCTGCCCACGCCGTCGGCGCTTGCCACGCCGCTGCCGACGGCGGCCAGCATGGCCGCGCTGCCCAGCACGGTCGCCACACGAAGAAGAGTCGTGCGCATTGCCACATACCTCCTACTTGACGGATCGTTCCGCTTATATCCCTAACATGCTGTCAGGTCGGATGCGTGGAGAAATGCTCGAATCTGACGTGCCGCCGGGAAGCTTCGCCCGACGGTGTCTCCCGGGCGCAGCCCGATGGCCCAAAGGAAAGGCTCTGCTCCTCGGCGAGGCGCTCCGCGCGGTTCAGGCCCGCCGGCGCCGCGAGGCCCAAGGCCGACGGGCACAGCGGCTGCCCAGGTTGGCGGACGCCGCTGGTCTGCGAGCCGACGTCGGGTCGGTCGAGGAACGCCGTACACGGGCAGCGCCCGGCCGGACGCGACAGCGGGAGCCACCGCACGGGGGACAGCTCTGCGGGTGGCTCAGTGGCGGACCCCGCTCATGTTCGGGAGAACCGGACATCGCCGTTCCGGGGCGCAGAGGATGCCACCGGTCGTCGCGGAGGGCACACGGAGGCCGGCACTGCATGAGCCGGGACGGTCATCCGTCGGCTCGCAAGGGGGATGTGCGATGGCGCCGCCACGCTTCCGGCTTGCGGCTCGGGCACCCTGCGGGGGATGAAAGGGGAAGCTATGCCGCTCTATCTTTCGAGGTTCAGCTACACGCCGGAAACCTGGGCGAGGCTGACCAGCCACCCCGAGGACCGTTCCGAGGCCGCCCGGGAGTACATCGAGTCCGTCGGTGGGCGGCTCCACGGCTTCTGGTACGCCTTCGGCACACACGACGGCTACAACCTGTGGGAGGCGCCGGACAACGTGTCGATGGCTGCAGTGGCGCTGGCGATCAGCCGCGGTGGCGCGCTTCGCTCGTTCGAGACCACCGTCCTGCTCACTGTCGAGGAAACCCTGACGGCCCTCAACAAGGTGGACCAGGTCGGATACCGGCCTCCCGGCGCCTAAGTGGTCGGCTCCGTAAGGCCTTCGGGGGTTGATCACGCTGCGAGCGAGGCGGAGGATTCTTCGTGCCGGCCCGCGGTGGCTGGTCGAGCCTGGCCGGCAGGCCGTCCAGGTCGGAGGTGGTGGACCTCCACTGGAACGGCCGGCCTTGGCGTTGCAGCGGTATCCGAATTCTCGGAGCCGCTCCCTGAGCTGCCCCGCCGGGGCGGCGTCGCGGGCCGGTTCCGGGCACGACCAGCGATGTAGCGGCACTCCGCTCTCGGCGGGCAGCAGGTAGGCCGGCGCCTTTGACCTCGACGGCCTGCAGCGGTGTGAACGAGGCCGGGCCGCCGCAGCGTTGACGGTCTTCGAGCCCAGCGCGGGCAAGCCTTGTTCGGCGAACCGGCAGCGTCGGCGGCGCACGGGGTCCAGGTGCAGCCCCGTCCGACGACCGATCACTGACCCGATCAGTCCGTCACGGGCAGGCACTCTGCGAGCAGGTCGACGACGTCGTGCCAGGCTCGCTGCGCGTGCCGTGGGTGGTAGCCGACGCCGGGGACCACGGGATGGTCGACCGGCGGGTGGTGGAAGGCGTGCAAGGCGCCGCCGTAGACCGTGAGGCGCCAGTCGACGCCCGCGGCCTGCATCTCGGCGGTGAACGCGTTGCGTTGCGCGGGCGGCATGATCGGGTCTTCCGACCCGACCCCGGCCCACACCGGGCAGCGGATGCGCGCAGCCTCACCCGGTCGGCCTGTGGTCAGTGCGTTGACTGTCCCGATCGCGCGCAGGTCGACGCCGTCGCGCCCGAGTTCCAGCCCGATGGCGCCCCCGGTGCCGTAGCCGATGGCGGCGATCCGGTCGGGGTCGCTCCGCGGTTCGGCGCGCAGCACGTTGAGCGCCGCGTGGCCGATGCTCCGCATCCGGTCAGGGTCGGCGAGCAGCGGCATGCAGCGGGCCAGCATCTCCTCAGGGTCGCTCACATAGCGCCCGCCGTGAATGTCGAAGGCCAGCGCTACGTATCCGAGCTCGGCGAGCGCATCGGCCCGGCGGCGTTCGACGTTGCTGAGCCCCGGGCCCTCCGGTCCGAGCAGCACCGCGGGCCGGCGGTCGCCGCCGGCCGGGAGCGCGAGGTGCCCGATCATCGTCAGACCGTCGGCCGGGTACCGGACCGCGTGCGTGGTGATCGTCGTCATGCGACTGGACGGTAGTGATCGTCAAGCCCGGTCGGGCCGGGGTTCACCGCCGGCAGAACAGGGCTGGTCTCCTTCCCAATGCGGCGCCGGCCCGCAAGATCCGTCACAAACCTGTTCCCACGGCAGCCCTGTCAGATCACCAACCCTGGCCGCAGTGCTGGAGAATGCCCCCGCAGCAGGCTTCTGGCCTGCTGCGAACGGCCCCCCGCCACCCGCCGCCTCGCCCGTCCCGTACGGCCGCAACGCCCTGCGCCCCGTGCGGCCGCTCCGCCACCCGGACCCGTTCGCCGCGCCGGTCCGTGACCGTCGCCCTACGCTCGGGGCATGCGACGCCGCCCCATGCACATGTCCGGCGAGGCCCTGGACGCCCTGCGTTCCGCGCTGGTGGAGCTCCGTACGGAGCTGAAGATCCCGCTGGCCTTTCCCAAGCGCGTACTCAAAGCAGCCGACAGGGCAGCAGCCCGACCGGACCTGGATCACGAGGACGCCACCCACCTGCCGTTCTTCACGATCGACCCGTCGACCTCCACGGACCTCGACCAGGCCATGCATCTGGAACGGCGGTCAGGCGGCGGCTTCCGCGTGTACTACGCCATCGCCGACGTGGCCGCGTTCGTCAGGCCCGGCAGCCCCCTGGAGGCCGAGGCGCGCGACCGGATCGAGACCCTCTACTTCCCCGACCTCAAAGTGCCCCTGCACCCACCCGTGCTCTCCGAGGACAAGGCCAGCCTGCTGCCGTGCAAGGACCGCCCGGCCCTCCTGTGGCAGCACGACCTCGACGCCGACGGCAACGTCACCGAATCGACCGTGACCCGGGCCATGGTCCGCAGCCGGGCCAAATACAGCTACCAGTGCGTCCAGCAGGACATCGAGAACGGCACAGCCGAGGAGTCCGTCGCACTGCTGCGCGAGATCGGCAAGCTGCGGGAGAACGTCGAGATCACGCGCGGGGGCATCTCGGTACACCTGCCGAATCAGGAGGTCGCCTTCGAAGGAGGGTCGTTCCGGCTGAGCTACGCGGCGACGCTGCCGGTGGAGGGCTGGAACGAACAGATCTCCCTCATGACCGGAATGGCCGCGGCCCAGATCATGATCGACAGCGGTACGGGGATCCTGCGCACCCAGAAGGAGCAGACCGACCCACAGGTGGTGGAGCGTCTGCACAAGATCGCCAAGTGTCTGGGGATCGTCTGGGACCCAGGTGTCCCGTACGCCGCGCTGGTCCGCACGCTGGATCCGAAGAACAGGAAGCACATGGCCTTCCTCACCGAGGCCACCACAACGATGCCCAAGGCGCAGTACACGACCTTCCGAGACCACCAGACGCCGCAACACACGATGCACGCGGCGATCGCGGCCCCCTACGCCCATTGCACGGCCCCGCTGCGCCGCCTGGTCGACCGGTACACCGGTGCGCTGTGCGTGGCGGCATGCGCGGACGAAGACCCGCCGGAGTGGGTGCTCGATGCCCTGCATTGCCTGCCGTGCGACATGGCACGGGGGAAGGGGGGTGTTGCGGACCGGCAGACCGTGGACCTGGCCGAGGCGGCGGTCCTCATGCACCGCGTGGGCGAGGTGTTCGACGCCGCGGTCGTCGACACCGACGCCGAGTGGGACAGGCCCCGCATGGGCAAGGTGTACCTGGCCGACCCCGCCGTGCTGGCCAAGGTCACCTCGACCGACGGCGAGGACCTCTGTCTCGGAGCGAGCGTCCGGGCCAGGCTGAAGGTCGCGGACCCCTGCTCGGACGGCGACAAGGTCCTCTTCACCGTGCCCTGAGTCCCGGCGTGGACCGCCCAGCGCAACGTACCAGGGCTCGGTGGGCCTGTCGGGAGTGACGTCAGGCGAGCCAGCGGCCGTCCCGCATCAGTTCGCGGTCGGCCAGCTCGTCCTCCTCGCGCCAGGCCTGGATGCGGTGCGGGGTGATGTGGAACCAGCGGTAGGCCGTGGTGAGTGTGCGCGGGTCGAAGCCGGTGCGTTCGGCGAAGCGGTCACCCTGTTCCTGCGAGAGGGCATCGAGGCCGAGGACCTCCACCGTGCCGTCGATCATGGTGACGTCGCGGGTGGGGCCCAGCGCGAGGCGGGCCGTCCCGGCAGCGGCCAGGTTCCTGCCGGTGGGGCTGTCCGCCGGGGTGGCCACCCGCAGTGTCCGGCCGTCCCAGTCGAAGGACAGCGGCACCAGGTACGGCGCGCCGTCGGCCGAAGCGGTCGCCACCCATACGTCGACATCGTGGGCGAGCCGGTGCTCGGTGTCGAGACGGCGCTGCGCGCGGGAGCGGGGCCCGCTGCCCGCCTGGTCCTGGAGGACGCCGAGGACGTTGCCGTCGGGGTCGGCGACCGTGGCCACCAGCCGACCCCCGCCGACGTCATGCGCGGGCTCGGTCACGGTCGCACCCGCCGCCGTCGCCGCGGCCAGCGTCGCCCCGATGTCCGTCACGTGCCAGTACGCCACCGGTGAAGTCATCGCCTGCGGTCCGCCGCCCGGCACCAGCCCGACGTGCTGTCCTGCGGTCTCGAAGCCGGCGTAGTACGGAGATTCGTTGCTCGGCGCCACGCCGAGCAGGGCCGCATACACCCCCTTCGCCTTGTCCAGATCGGACACCGGGTGGAGCACGGTCCTGATCCCCGAGGTGGACGAGGCGGGCGAGGTGGACGAGGCGGACGGGGTGGGCGAGCTGGACATGGCGCTCCTTGAAGTCATGAGCCGCGAACGGCCTGTTCCGTACCGATCCGTGCGAGTCACAGCGTCTCGCCCGGCACGGTCGGCCGGCATCCGTGGTGACCACGGAGACGAGCACGGAGCGGGAGTACGGATACGCGTGCGACAGAATGGGGCCATGGGAGAAGCAGCGGACATCTCGCCTCGCGAGGCCGAGGTGCTGGAACTGGTCGGAGACCATCTCAGCAACGCCGAGATCGGGGCCCGGCTGTACATCTCGGTGCGCACCGTGGAGACCCATGTCTCCTCGCTGCTGCGCAAGTTGGATGTATCCGACCGGCGGGCACTGGCCCGGTGCGCGACCGAACGGACGAGGTCTGACCGGCACCGCCCCGCGCCGGCGCTGCCGATGCGCCTGACCTCGTTCATCGGCCGGGAGAGCGAACGGGCCGCGCTGGCCACGATGCTCAAGGAGCACCGACAGGTGACCGCCGTCGGCCCCGGCGGGGTGGGCAAGACCCGGCTCGCGCTGGCGGTGGCCGCGGACGCCGCCGACGACTTCGCCGACGGGGTGTGGTTCGTCGACCTGGTGCCGGTCACCGACCCCGGCATGATCGCCACCGCGGTCGCCGAGGCGCTCGGCCTCGGTGAGCAACCGGGCCACGACATGGCCGAGTCCGTGGCCGCCGCACTGGCCGACCGCCACGCCCTGCTGGTGCTGGACAACTGCGAGCAGGTCGTCGACGGGGCGGCGCTCTTCCTCGAACGCTTGTTGGCCGCCTGCGCGCAGGTGCGCGTGCTGGTGACCAGCCGCTCCCGGCTGATGGTGCCGTTCGAGCGGGTGTACCCGGTCCCGCCCCTGTCCCTGTCCCTGTCGTCGGCCGATGATGGTGAGGGCGGCGACGACAGTGATGACAGCCGTGACCGCCGTGACAGCAAGGGCAGTGTCGTCGGCGGGTCGGACGCGGTCGCGTTGTTCATCGACAGGGCGATATCGGTGGGCCGGCCCCTCGATCCCGCCCAGTACGACCGGGTCGCCGAGATCTGCGCACGGCTGGACGGCATGGCACTGGCGATCGAGCTGGCCGCCGCCCGGTACGCCACTCTCGGCCTGGACGGCATCTCCGCCGCCCTGGCCCATCCGTTGCGCATGCTCACCGGAGGCTCCCGCGCGCAGGACCGGCACCGCTCGGTCCGGGCGGCGCTCGACTGGAGCCACAACCTGCTCGATCCGGCCGACCGGGCGCTGCTGCGCCGGGTGTCGGTGTTCGTGACACCGTTCACCGCCCCGGCGGCGGCACAGGTCACCGGACTCGACGCGGCGACCGTCGTCGACGGGCTGGCCCGACTCGCCGAACAGAGCCTGCTGGCCGTCACGTTCGCCCCGGACGGAACCCGCTATCGGGCGCTGGAAACCCTGCGCCAGTACGGGGCCGACCGCCTCACCGAGGCCGGCGAACTCCACGACACCCAGGCCCGGCACCTCCACTGGTGCCTCGCCCGAAGTGCCGAACTGGCGGCGCCACGAGAGGACTGGCGGGCCCGGTTCGACCGGGCGGCCGATGAACTGCGGGCCGCCCTCGCGTGGGCGGAGAGCCGTACGGAGCAGCGCGCGGACGCCTACCGCCTCGCGCGCGCCATGGCGGAACTGGCCTTCACCCGCCATCTGATCGCAGAGTCCCAGCAGCGGTACGAACAGGCCGCGGCGCTCGCGATCACCCCGGCCGATGCGGCGGCGATGTTCCGGCATGCCGCAGCCGTGGCCGCCTGCCGCCTGCACGGTGATGACATGCACCGCCTCAACCTCGCGGCCGCGGACGTCGCACGCCGGGCGGGCGACACCGTCGCAGCCGCCCGCGACCTGGCGGCCGCCGCCAGCAACGCGTACCGGTTCTCCAGCAAGTTCGTCACCCAGCTCCGGCCCGAGGAAGCCGACGCGCTCATCGCCGATGCCCGGGCACTGGCCGGCACCGACCCTTCCGCCCGGGCCGCGGTCGCTCTGGCCGAGGCCGGACGAGCCCTCACCCACGCGATCGGCACTACCGGCACCACCGAGGCTTCTGACGCAGCGACGCACACGGCCGGCAGCAGCCCTGGCAGCCCTGACAGCCCCGGCGGTCCAGCGGTCGAGGAGGCCATCGCGTCCGCCGAACGAGCGGTCCAATTCGCCCGCCTCGAAAAGGACCCGCTCGCGGAGTCCGCGGCGCTCGACACCCTTGCCGGTGCGCTGAGCTGGGCCGGGGACGCATTCGCGGCAGCGGCGACGGCGCGGCGCCGGGCCGAGCTGCTCGTATCTGAACCGGACGGCTCGGACGCACCGTACGGCCCGGCCGGCACCCACGAGCTGATCGAGGCGCTCGGCGAGGCCACCGAGGCCGCGCTCGGCGTAGGGGACCTGCCGGGCGCCCGCCAGTGGGCGCGGCGACTCGCGGAACACCCGCAGCTGGCCGAGGTCGGCCACCGTGCCACGGGCTGGCTCCTCGTCGCCGACACACTGGCGGGCGATACCGAACAGGTGCTCACCACCGGCCTGCGGTTCCGCGACGCGTGGCAGCGGGCCGGCAGCCCCGCCCGAGCGGTCCTCGGTCCGCCCGCGGCAGCGATGGCGACGATCCACGGTTTGCGCGACGACCAGGAAGCCAGGCGCGACTGGAGGGCGTTGCTCGCGCAGGTCGACCCTTCGCCGTGGAACACCCACGGGTACGGGGCGGTCTTCGACGCGATCCTCATGCTCCACCAGGGGCGGCCCGAGGCAGCCCTGGAACGAACGGCCCCCGAACCGGGCCAGGTGCGGCAGTGGACCACCTGGATCTGGCTCCACTGGTACGTGGCACTACGCGCCGAAGCCTCCGTACTCGCCGGGGCCCCCGAGGCCGCTGCCCGTCTGGCGAAGGCCCGGACCGCGGTGGCCGGCAACCCGGTCGCCACCGCCCTCGTGGAACGTGCGACGGCACTGCTCGACGCCGACACGGAACGGCTGATCGCCACCGCGAGCGCGTTCGACGCCGCAGGCTGCCGCTACCAGTCGGCCCGGACCCTGGCCCTTGCGGGCGGCGACCACGCCGCCCGCGGCGCCCGTGCCCTCACCGACCTCGGTCTCGCCCCGTTGATCACCCGGTAGAACCACAGCGCGACTCGGCCGGCCCGGGCCCCGCCGGCCCGGGCCCCGGGCGGGCGTTCATGGGCGTCGCGCGCCTCACACCGCGCGCTTGACGAGTTCGGTGATCCGTGTCTCGACCTCGGGCGTGACTTCGGTGAGGGCGAAGCCGGCGCCCCACATGGGGCCGTCGTCGAGCTTGGCGAGGTCGCTGAAGCCGAGGGTGGCGTAGCGGGCCTTGAACTTCTCCGCGCTCTGGAAGAAGCAGACGACCTTGCCGTCCAGGGCGTAGGAGGGCATGCCGTACCAGAGCCTGGGGGCGAGGGCCGGGGCGTTGGCGGTGACGATGGCGTGGACGCGTTCGGCCAGGGCCCGGTCGGAGTCCTGCATTTCGGCGATCTTCGCCAGTACGTCGCGTTCCGCCTCCGCTGCCTTCTCCGCGGCCGAGCCACGGCGTGCGGCCTTCTTCTGCTCCAGGGCGTGTGCCTTCATCGCGGCCCGCTCCTCGACGCTGAAACCCTCGTACGTGCTGTTGCTGGTGGTGGTGCCGGCCATGGTCGCTCCCTCAGTTGCTGGTGCTGATCGGCCCGGTCTGTTGCCGGGCCGATCGCCGTGATCACAGATTGCCCCGGCCAGGGCGCGTACCGCCTCCGTGCCGGCCACGGAGAACACCACGGACCCACGACCCGGTGCCGACCCACGACGGCTCCCCGGAGCCCCGGCGGGACCGGGGAGAGCCCGGGGCGTACAGGGCCCGGCACCCCTCGGGGCCGTTCACCACCGCGCCCGCTGGTACGGGAGCGTGTCGAGCCCGCTCAGGAGGTGAGCCACATGAGGCCTGGTGGTCAGGTACTGCTCGATACCGCAGTACGGGCCAACTCCTGGATGGAGTGGATCTGGTCGGCGGTGAGCGGACCATCGGGGAGTTCGGTGATCAGGTGCTGGACTGCCGGGTGCGGACCGTGGCCTGCGCGGGTGAACAGGCTGATGACCAGGTCGAACTCGTCACCTGCCACAGCTGGCTGAAGGCGGCCGGTGCCGTCGGTCCAGACATGTCCGCCCATCCAGAGTCCTGGGCTGATCTCGCTCCAGGGCTCGTCGGGCTCAGGGACATCGGGATTCTTCTGACGGGTCTTCACTTCGCTCCTTTTCGGAGACAACGGTGTCGTCAGGCAGTCGTGTTCCCGGCGTCACCCGCCAGGGCCGGTACTTCCTGATCGCCGAGGCGCGCCCGGGTTCCTGCGAAAGGCGAAAGAACGTTGCTGCGGAAGGTGCATAGGCGTGAGCGCAGCAGCCGGGTCACCGCGACGCCCTTTGGGCGGAGGCCGCCGACCCCCGCACCTGGCGGTCTGCCCCTTCCGTTCCGCCTACCCAAGGCCCCCGCGGCGGAGGGCGTCCCTCATCTCGCTGAGCTTCGCGGTCGTCTCCGGGGTCTCCTCCCGCGCTTCTTCGGCCAGGCGGAGCGCCTCCTCGATCTCATGGAGCTTCGCGGAGGGCAGGACGCCCGCCCGTTCGAGCAAGTCATCCTGGGACACAGTGGTCAGCCACGTACAGGGGGTGAAGCCCGGGCGCCGGAACGCGAACCGCAGTACACCGTCACAGGGCAGTCCCTCCTCGGCACCCACGGCCACTTCGACGCCCAGGCCGCTGATGTCGACGCCCGCCGGGGCGACGACCTGCACCACCCGGATCCCGGACGCGCTGCCTCCCGACAGGACTACGGCCAGACGACGTTCGCCGAAATCGACCCACCAGACTTCACCACGTCGCACGAGTCCTCCTGATCCGCACCAGCTGATCCGTACGATACGGCGGCAAGCGAACGCGGGCGGGCGCCGAGGTCAGCCCGGGGCGAGCCAGCGGATGCCGAGCCGTTCGGCCTGTACGGCCTCCGCTGCGTTCAGCGGCTCCCGGCCGGTGGCCATGCGCAGGAAACGCGTCCGACTCCACCCCAGATCGTCGAGCGCCGTGGCGTGATCCGTGCCGAGGAGCAGCTCCGTCACGGCGTCGCCGACGGCCGGGGTCAGCCAGGGCTTGCGTCCGAGTGTGTCGGCGTGGTCGAGACCGTGGACAGCGACCTCGACCACGCGGGTCAGGAGGAACTCCGGCAGGAGCATGGCGTCACCATGACGCGCCCGTACGGCCCGGCCGGCGCCGCGGTCCCGCGCGGCCCGTGCGAGCACGCGGCCGTGAGCGCTAGCGGCTGCCGGCGTAGGGGAGCAGGGCCATTTCGCGGGCGTTCTTGATCGCCGCGGCGAGCTGTCGCTGCTGCTGCGCCGTGACCCGGGTGACGCGTCGGCTGCGGATCTTGCCGCGGTCGGAGATGAACTTCCGCAGCAGGTCGGTGTCCTTGTAGTCGATGTACGTGATCCGGGCCGTGTCGAGCGGGTTGGGGCGGGGCTTCAGCGGCTTGGGGGTCTGACGACGGGCCATGAGAACTCCTTGGGCTGGAGGATGCAGAGGTGCGGGACGGGGACGGGGACGGGTACGGGGGACGGGGACGGGGACCTGTACGGGAGTGGCACAGGGAAGGCGTCAGGAGACAGGGTCGAGGAGAGAGTCGAAGGCTGCCGGCAGCCTTCGCCACGCCTCACGCCCCGCCGCGTACTCGGCGTCGGTGAGCAGGCAGGAATCCAGGAGTCGTTCCAGCCCGTCTCGATCGAGTCCGGGGGAGGTGAAGACGAGGTGCTGGCAGCAGTCACCGTGTTCGGGATGCCAGTCGAGTGCGGCGGCGGCCCTGCGCATCGGCGGCACCATCTCCCACGCGGCGTCGGGCAGGGAGGCCAGCCAGGGTCCGGTGTTCTCCACGCAGAGGGCGCCGCCGGCGGCGTCCCAGGCCAGCAGGGTGTCGGGACGGTCGGCGAGCCAGAACCGGCCCCGGCTGCGGGCGGCGGCACAGGAGAGGTCTTCCAGGGCGTCGAAGAGGCGCTCGGGGTGGAACGGCCGGCGCCGCTGCCAGACGAAGGTGGTGACTCCCGCCTCGTCGGCCTCCTGGGGAAGCCGGGCGCAGGCGGGGTGCTGCGCCGCCGCTGCCGTTTCCACGTCGAAGCCGGCGAACGCCAGACGGGCCAGTTCTCCGGACCCGGCCGCCACCTGGCGGGCGGTCGGGTGGAGTTGGGAGAGGAGGGCGCGGTCCTCGTCGTCGGCGTCCTCACTCTCCACGAGGGCGAGCACGGGGGCGTACTCGAGCTGCCGGGCCCAGGTGTCTCCCACCGTCCGCCGGTCGGAGGCGGCCGCAGCGAGTCCGACGTCGGCCAGGTCGTCGCCGTTGGCGAGGCAGGGCAGTACGAGGGAGGGATCCACCGCGGTGATCACGCTGGTGAGGTCGAGTGCCGGGCGGCCGTGTCCGGCGATGACCTCGGCCATGGCCTTGGGTTCGACGGAGTCCCACAGTTCGACGACGGCCAGGCGTGCGCTACCGCTGTCGGCCAGCCGTAGCAGCTCGGGGACCAGGTCCTCGCGCAGAGCGCAGCAGGCGCAGTCGTTGGCGAGCGGCGTCTGCGTGCGGGAGAGCTCGCCCGAGGCGTCCCTCACCACGCGCAGCACAGTGCCGGTGGGTGCAGCGGCCAGGTCGTGGTGGAGCGCGACGCTGCCGGGTACGGAGTGCAGCAGCCGCTCCACCACCTCCTTGCGGGCGTCGGAGTGGAGCCCGCACACGATGGCGACGGGCAGGGTCACGGCTTGCTCCCGTAGCGGCGCTCGAAGCGCTCGACCCGGCCGGCGGTGTCCAGGACGCGGGCGGTGCCGGTGTAGAAGGGGTGGCTCTGCGAGGAGATCTCCACGTCGATCACGGGGTAGACCTGGCCGTCCTCCCATTCGATCGTCTTGTCGCTGGTGGCGGTGGAACGGGTGAGGAAGGCGAAGTCGGCGGCCTTGTCGCGGAAGACGACAGGGCCGTAGGCGGGGTGGATTCCGGGCTTCATGGTGCTGTCCTTCTGGGATGGAGTGGACTGGCCGGTGGTGCGGTTCAGCGCTCTTCGCGGAAGTCGACGTGCCGGCGGATCACCGGGTCGAACTTCCGCAGCACCATCCGGTCCGGATCGTTTCTCCGGTTCTTGCGGGTGACGTAGGTGTAGCCGGTGCCCGCCGTGGAGCGCAGCTTGATGACCGGGCGTACTTCGTTGCGTGCCATGGCGCTACTATATGGGAATGATTTCCATTATCGATACCGCCTCCGCGGTGGAGAGGCAGGCCAGCCCGTGTCCGCACACTGCCAACTGACCGGAGCCAAGCCGGGATTCGGCAACAACATCTCCCACTCGCACCGGCGTACGTCCCGCCGCTTCGACCCCAACATCCAGAGCAAGAGGTACTGGCTGCCCAGCGAGGGCCGGCACATCCGGCTCACGCTCAGCGCCAAGGCCATCAAGACCGTTGACAGCATCGGCATCGAGGCCGCGGTGGCACGGATCCGCGCACGTGGGACGAAGGTCTGATGGCCAAAGCGAGCAAGATCGGGCAGAACGAGAAGCGCAAGGCCACCGTCGAGCGGTACGCCGCTCGGCGGGCGGAGCTGAAGGAGATCATCCGGAAGCCCTCCGCCACCGGGGCCGAACGCGAAGCGGCCATGGCCGAACTGCGCAAGCAACCGCGCAACGCGAGCGCGACCAGGGTCCGTAACAGGGACAGCGTCGACGGGCGGCCCCGCGGGTACTTCCGGAAGTTCGGCCTGTCCCGGGTGAGGCTGCGGCAGCAGGCGCACGCCGGATTCCTCCCCGGAGTGACCAAGTCGTCCTGGTAGCAGGCGCGTCAACAGAGCGACACCGAAACGGCCCACACCCGCGCCAGGGTGTGGGCCGCGTGCCACCGCGCACACCGGGTGGCTCGGCTGTGCCGCACGTCCCGGGAGCAGCCCCGCCGTTGCTGCCGATGGTGGCTCTGTATCGGTGGGCCGGCCGGCTCCCGGGCAGCCCGGCCATGGCCCGCCGCACCCCATGTTCGGTGGGGGTGCGGTGAGCCGTCGTCGGGTTCTGCCCGGCGGACGAACGGTGCTGGTGAGTCCGCAGCAGCCGCCCGCCCCCAGCCGGGTCCGTCGCCGCTGCGACCCAAGGCTGGTACGCGCGGCTCGGCCTCCAACGCGGCCGCGTCCGCCCCGTCGGCCTGGGCACCTGCGCGCCACCTTCGCCACGGGTACGCAGGCATGCTTGAGGTGGGCCTCACTGGCGACCACGGCACGGCCCTGGCGCGGGCTGCCGCCGGAGCCTGAGTCTGCGTACTCCAGCAGTCCTCGCGCTTCAGCAGTCCTCGCGGCCGGCCGGCCCTGATCGAGAGGTCAGCCGATGCGGACGGTGATCTCGGGGAGGGGGATGTCGGCGAGGTCGAGCTGGAGCCCGGTCACGGTCAGGTAGGTCTGCGAGTCGGTCAAGCCGGAGGTGGTGGAGGGCGTCTGGGGCTTACCGCGCGTGCTCACCAGCAGGTACCAGCCCCCGCGCTTGTAGCTGCGGGAGGCGTTGGGCCGGTCGCCGTTCGGGTTCAGCGTCCAGCCCTGGCGCTCCAGATCCGCGCAGATCGCGTCCATCTCCGACTGCGCTGCGGCTTTCTCGCGGACGGCCACCCAGCTCGTCCTGCTCATGTTGGCGCCGGCTGCGATGGCCGGGCGGCCCTGCTCCGCGTCGAGTCCCGCCGCGCCGACCGCGGTCCGGATCACCTCGTCCACGGCCTCCCGCGTGAGGGGCGGTGACGTGGCCTCCGGCGTGGGCGCCGCCGCGGACGGGGACGGAGTGGGTGCGGGCGCCCCGAGGTGGATGCGCCCGTCGTCCGCCATCTGGATGTGGTCCGGCAGGACCACCGCGGCGAGACTCGCGACCAACGTCGCGGCCATCCCGATCCACACTCTCTTCAACAGCTCGTTCAACGCGAAAATCCCCCCGAGTGATCATTCAGAGGGAGTTTCACACATACCGCTCGGCACGCGGGGCCCTTTAGGGGTGGGACCGGCGGCCGGGGCTCTGGGCGAGCGGACGCTGCACACGGGCATCACCCGCGGCGAGCCCGGTCCGCCGAGCCGCTCACCGAGTCGGCGGACGGATCCCAGGGCGCCGCCGTCCCACGGCTGGCCGGCTACGAGGCGCCGTAGTACCTGCCGGCAACCGCCGCCACCCCCACCGGGCGCGTCCGGAACACCGCTGCCGATCGGCGGCGCCGCCGGACCGACGTCTGAGCACACGAGGTGCACAGACCGCAAATCACAGGCAGATCTCGCTCACATCTCGTCACACGTCCATTCAGGGCTTAGGGTGCCGTTACCCGGCCGGGTATCAGAGTGAAAACCGATGCCACTCCGCTGGAGGATGACTCTCCGTGTCGCACGTTTCACAAGCTTCCGTCACCACCCCCGACGGTGAGCCGGCCCCGCTCGTCCCCACCGCGTACAGCGAGGTCAAAGGGTGGTTCTCGGCGTATGACCAGGTGCTCTTCGACTGGTTCCTGACACGTCAGAACAGCGATGAGGGGCAGCCGGGCGACCTGCTGGAACTCGGTGCCTTCATGGGGAAGAGCGCGATCTTCCTCGGACGGTACCTCCGGCCCGGCGAGGAGTTCACCGTCTGTGACCTCTTCGACTCGCCCGCGACGGACGACTTCAACATCGCGGAGAACCGCAGCTCCTACCCCACGCTCACGCGGCGCGGCTTCGAGACGAACTACCTGGCCTTCCACGAGGCGCTGCCTACGCTGATCCAAGCCCCCACCTCGGTCGTCGCCGACGAGGTCAAGCCGACGAGCTGCCGATTCGTGCACGTCGACGCCTCGCACCTCTACGAGCATGTCGTCACGGACATAGCGTCCTCGCGTCTCGTAGCGTGCCCGGATGCAGTCGTGGTCTTCGACGACTACCGCTCCGAGCACTGCCCCGGCGTCGCAGCCGCCGTCTGGACCGCCGTCGTCACGGGCGACCTGCACCCCATCTGCGTCTCGGGCTCGAAGCTCTACGCGACCTGGGGCGACCCGGAGCCCCACCAGGCGGCACTGCTCGCGTGGCTGGAGGAGCGCTCCGACCTCTGGCACGGCGTGGACGTGATCGACGGCCGCCCCCTCGTACGCATCGGGGACCAGGGCGTGGTCGCGCCGACGCCCCCGCAGCCGCTGCACCCCGCGCCGCCGGCGGAACCGGCGCCGGTCCCCGCTGCCGACCCGCGCAGGCCCGGTGCCCGCTGGCGCAAGCTGGCCAAGGACCTGCTCCCGCCCGTAATCACCCGCGCGATCGTCGCCCGGAACCGCCGCCGCAGGGGCTGACACCGAAGGCCGGCACGGCACCCTCCGGACCGAATCCGGTCCGAAGGGTGCGGTGCGGCGCATGCGTGTCACCAGTCCCGCGAGGTAAGTCCCGGGCCGCTCGCCTCTACCAGGCATTCCAGAGCACACCATGACGGTGACGGACCGGCGGCATGTCTGCGTCGTCAAGCTCGTGGCCGGCGCGGTGCAGTCCGCGGAACCGTTGGGCGTCGAGTCGGTCCTGGAGTCGAGCGCGGCGCTTGGCCGTTGCGATCTCGGCGGGAAACGAGCCTGTCCTGCAGTAGAGCACCATCCACTGCCAAGAGGTGACCCGACGCAGCGTCTTCGCCGGGGCGGGACGACGGCCTTCGCGGGCGGCTCGCGCCAGTTCGGCATGCGCATAGCGCAGGTCGTACAGCGACATGGACTCCGATGAGCCCGCTTGGACGCGGAGTCGCATGGGAGTCGTTCGGACAGTTCGGGACATCGAGAGCCTCCGTATGGCCCTCCGGGCTTTCCAGAGGCACCTACGGCGGGTGCGCAGTGGTCAGCACAGCTCAGCTCCCTTCGCTGTCCGCGACGATCCACCAACGGCACAGTAGTAGCGCGCAGACGCGGAGGCCAAGAGTTTCTCCTCGCCCCTGGTGCGAGGCTGAGGCGACCCGCGACCCGCGACCCGCGACCCGCGACCCGCGACCCGGCCCCGCCATGCCGCAGGGACCGGGGTCGAACACAAGCCTGTGGAGAGCGACCCCTGAGCACCGCCGCCGGGCGGGCGCCCTTCCCGCAGCCGCCCCTGTGCCCGCCCGGCGACTTCCAACGCTCGCCTCGGCCTCAGCGGGCCAGCTTGGGGATCAGGGTCTGAAGGAGCTGCTGCATGGCCGCGAACGAGCCGTCGACCTCGGCATCGGTCAGCGGGGGCTCCGGCTCGGCCTCGACCTTGCAGTCGAGGTTGCGGACACGGGCCTTCATCCCGAGAGTGGGATGGTTCGACCCGCGGTAGCGGTAGGCCTGGTCCCCGAGACCGGATACCGCCTCGGGAGGGCCGTAGGGTGCTGCCCGGCCGAGCTCGAACCTCTCGATGGCCTTGGCAATGTCCTGCCACGCGCTGCAGAGGACGGTGACCTCGACCGTGCCCGTACCACCGCGAGACATGGACTGCTCGCACATGGAGCCGGAGACCACCTCGGGCTCAAGACCGGTGTTGTAGCCATCGCGCACACCTTGAAGCTGGAACACCCCCGCGAATTCCTGGAAGTCGAGGTGCTCGCAGAGAGACCTGGGCGGGGGATGGTCCCCCGGGTTGACCGTCACCGCACCGCCGCCGCCCTCGGACGGCCGGCTCGCAATCGGTGTGGGCGAAGCGTGGGAGCCACCCATGGCGATCGCCAACCTGATCAGCAGGCCGACGGCGACGAACGAGGCTCCGATCACCGCCCAGACCTTGTTACGGCTTGTACCCGCCATGACGCCCCGTCCCCCCCCGCTGTCCCCCNTTTCCCCCCGCCATGACGCCCCGTCCCCCTCCGCTGTCCCCCGACACCCGAACGCTGCCCAGCACTGACATGGCATCAGCCGGCAGCGCACGGACTCACCCACCCGTGGCGGAACCCCACGGGGCATCATGGGGGACGGCAGATCGTGCCCCGGCAGTTCCCGCCCGGCCAGGCCCCCCCGTAGGCGCAGAGATCGCGGACAACGACGACACCGCAGGCGCCCCAGTCACCGCCGCGCTGCAGCCCCGCACCTCACCTCTGTAGGCCACTCCACCAGGGAGCACCCGCGCGCCCGGTGCCCGGCCGACGCGACGAGCGGCTGGCCGACCGGCCTCACCCCCCGGCCCGGAAGGGCCGTTGTCGTAGCGGGCGGTTACCTTGCAGATCAGGAACACAATCAAGGCGAAGCGCAGGGGCGCAGGAGTGGGGCGCGGCAATGGTCGTCGAGGTGGGGTACGCGCAGGCGTGGGACCTGGAGGCGCGTGCGCCCTGGCGGCCGATCTCCGTCGAGGAGGCCCGGGAGCGGGATGCCACCGGACTTCCGTATGCGGTGGTGTACCGGGAGCCCGGCCGGGAGGCTCCGCTGGAGGTCCGCCTCGTCTCGTGGCGGGACCATTACGTCGGGCTGTGGGTCTACGACGCCCAGGGCCGCCGCGCTTACGACCTGGACATGCGGCTGCTGGACGAACCGTCGCGGCTGTTGCGCCGGTACACCGTCGCCTGGCACTACAGCGACCCGGAGATGCCGGAGTTCGACGAGAAGTGCCCGCGCACCACCGTGGACCTCTTCCCGGACGGGAGAGGCCGACGAACGCAGGAAACCCAGGGGAAGGACGGGGGCGCATACGTCACCTCCCCGACCGCAGGTGACGACGAGCGCTGGATGGACCGCCCGGCATTCGGGGAGTGGCCGCTCCTCTCGGCCCAGGCTCACGGGCTCGCCGAACCACCGACCTTCGCGGCGGCTGATCCGGGCACGGGCAAGGGCACGGGCGGGGGAGAGGCGTTCGAGCCCGGTGACGGAGAGGCTCCCGTCACGTGCTGGCGTGCGCCGCGCCCCGCACAGCCCGGGCCGATCAACGAGCTGTTCCGCCCCGGGGTGCGCGTGACCGACGGGTACCACCCCGAGATGACCGTCGTGGAACCGCGCCGGGTCGCAGGCCTGCGCGTACCCAGCGGGCTGCTGGCCGTCTCCGGCCCGGACGCCGACGAAGGCGACGGGCCGCGCATCACGGTCCCGGTCCCGCCCGGGGAGTACGTACTCGATGAGGCGTGCGTCCGCTACAGCTACCACTGCGAGTGGCGGAACGCCGAGGTCACGACCACGTCCCGCACGGCCGTCCGTCTCCTCGTCAGCGAGACCCCCGCCGCGGCCTGGGAGATGGCCCTCGCCGCGGACGACGATCCCCGGTTGTTCATCGAGAACCAGATAGCCGGCTTCGACACCGACGGCGCCACCGGCTGCTTCGCCGACGCCGGGGCCTGGGAGCCACTCGTCGCGCTCTACGAGCGGGGGCTGATCCAGGGAGAGCCGGACCTGGACGGGTACGAGGACCTCGACGACGGTTCCCTCTTCATGCAGCACACCTGGGACGAGGCCTCCGGTGGCGACCTCATGGCCTTCGCCACGACCGGGGACGGCATCTACCCCGTGTGGGTCGGCCGTTCCGACGTCGGGGAGGTGGTCGCGGTCGTGGTGCTGCTGGAAGGAATGCCGGAGGTGCTCGCGGAGCGGGACGGAGCCGACGCCAGCGCCGATGCCGATGCCGACGCCTGACACGGTGTACGTGACGCTCGACGAGGCCTGGGACGCGGCGTCCCGTACGGGGGTCGCGCCCCGTCCCGCGAGGAGACGCGCGCCCGGGACGCCACCGGCCTTCCGTACGCGGCGATCTATCACGTGCCGGCCGTGAAGTCCCGCTCGGGGCGCGGTTGGTGGCATGGTATGCCGTCTCCTGGACAGCTGGACTTCTGTGCAGCGGGCACCACAGCGCCTTCGCTTTCAGGCTGATCGTCTGGTGTGCGCTCGACGTGATTCGGTCATCGCCTCCAGGAATGGCACCCGGGACCGTCCGCCCGCTTTAGCCTTCGATTGAGTGCTGCTTGTGCAGCGTGTGTGACGAGATGGGGAGAGTTCTGACATGGGATCCGTGTATTCGTTAGTCCTTCGCGCCGGTGTTGCCGTCGGCGCGGCACTGTCGATGGCAGGCTTGGTAACCGTGCCCGCCCAGGCCGCCCCCGGGAACTCCGGCACCGCGGTGTCCGTCGCCACGCAGAACAAGTGGGCGAACATCGGCACCGGCAAGTGCCTGGACGTGAGGGCCGGATCCCTCAGCGATTCCGCGATCATTCAGCAATTCAGCTGCAAAAACGAGCTGCACCAGAAGTTCTGGACCGAGCCTCTCCTCGGCGAGCCGTACACCTTCATCACCCCGGGGCACGCGGCGCTGATGTGCGTTCAGCCGACGACCCTCGACTCCCACGGGGTGATCGTCCAGCGGAGCTGCACCCACACCGACGGCCAGAAGTGGGAATTCGTCTGGCAGAACGGCGGAGCCCTGATCAAGAACAAGGTCAGCGGACTCTGTCTCGCGGACGCCGGCATGCCCAACGGCAGCCGACGCGAGGTCCGGCAGCTGCCCTGCACCGGAGAAGCCGGGCAGCTCTGGCTCAACCGGTCCTAGCTCCTAGCTCCCAGCTGCTGGCCGGCGCGGACGCAGTCGCCCTCACCCGCGGCTGAGCCACGCCGATCCCGCACGCAGAGCCCGGCCGAGACCGTACTCACCTCGGCCGCGCTCCGTACGGGGCGGCGCGCCCATCGTTGAGTACGTGACCGGCTGATCCGAACCGCGGCTTCCGGATTCTGCCGTGCGGCTGCCGCTCACGCCGCTCAGCCAGGGGACGGGCCCGCTCCGCCAGGCACTGCCGCGCATGGGGAGTCCTCAGTGCCGCACGAACGGTAGATCCTGCGGCCGCGCCCGGTCACGAGGCCCTGCCGCCTGCAGCACCACGTCCAGCACCCGCGCCGGGTCCGCTGCGTACGCATGGGAGAACCACGCCATGTTGGGCTCCACCACAGCCCACTTGTGGCCGGGGCGGTACGGATCGAGCAGCTGGCCGACGTCCACAACGACGGCGCTCGGCAGGGCCACCCCGGACGAAGCGACCAGACGGTCGACGAACTCGGCAATCTCCGCGGCAATGACCCCGGTCCTGTCGAGCGGGAGCGGGTCGAGTCGGCCGAACACCGCGTAGCGACTGCCTGCAACGATCTGCCCGTCAAGCAGGAACAAGCGGTACTCGGCAGCGAAGGTCACCACCTCTGAAAGCAACGCCGGCGTCGAGGGGTCCAGATCGGCGGGCAACCGGGAGCCATCGCCGTAGACAGCAGCCGGGAAGGACTTGTCGCGTGGTGGTTTGACGAATGTCGGCCGCTCGACAGCCCGCGCGTCCGCGATCGTCCCGACCCGCACCTCCCGCCCCGTGAACTCCTGCGGCAACCGGACAAGCCAATCATCCGCCGGTTCGAGCAACGCGAGCCCAAGCCGTCCGGCCAACCGTGCCCCCGCCACCGGGCCGCCGTACCAGTAGGCCGGTCCCCGTGTCGGCTCCGCCGCCGTACTCATTTCCTCCGCCGTACGGATCGTCATCCCGCGCCTCGCGGCTTCAAGAGCCAACAGCTCCATCGTCGACGTCCGCCGCCCAGGCATGACCAGCACCCGTAACCCTCCTCCACGACGTGCGAAGCCGCCAGGCTAGATGCCTCTGCTCCCGGCCGCACCCGAGTATCCGGCGCCGTGGCGCGCAGGAACGTGCCAGGCCAAGTCCGGTGCGCGATCGCGCACCCAGACCGAGGCGTCCGCACAGTTCATGTTGAGAATGGGCAGGTGAATTCGAAGACGTGTATGGACAGCGAGTCGGTGGAGAACCTGCTGGCCCTGCTGGAGCAGGCCGCCGAACTGCCGGCGCAAGACGCTCAGCGGCGCCGGATCGAGGGAGCCGCCAAAAACCTGCTCCGGCGCGGCCGTCGCGACCGTAGGGCCCAAGCACGCGTACGCGACCGGGAGATCGACGCTGCACTCCTCGCCGCCACCGCAACCGGAGCTCGCGACCGGACCATGGACACAGCCCTGTCCACGCACTCGACCGGCCCGCAGCCCCTGACAGAAGCCGGACGCAACCCCGAGCAGTCGCCCGCAGACGGGCCGCCAAGGTTCGCCGCGCGGAATCCGGCGGCGGCCCTCGGAACCCTGCGCCGCGGGCAGCGCTGCTACATCTGCAAAGATCACTACCGGGAAGTGCATCCCTTCTACCACCAACTCTGCATGTCCTGTGCCACCACCAACCTCGAACAGCGCAGCGCACGTACCGACCTCACCGGACGTCGCGCCCTGCTGACCGGCGGCCGCGTCAAGATCGGCCACGAACTCGCCTTGATGCTGTTGCGTGATGGCGCCGACCTGACGGTCACCACCCGCTTCCCGCGTGACGCCGCTGCCCGCTTCGCCGCCGCCCCGGACCGTGAACTCTGGTGGAATCGACTGACCATAGCCGCGCTCGACCTGCGGGACCCGCGTCAGGTACTGGCCTTCACCGACCAGGAGCTGGACCGAGGCCGCCCGTTGGACATCCTCATCAACAACGCCGCGCAGACCCTGCGCCGTGCACCCGAGGCATACGCGGCCCTGGCCGCCACCGAGGCTGCCGGGCTCCCGGCGGCACGTCACTGGGTGGCTCCGGGATTCGTCGTGCCAGGCAGTCCGAACCTGGCCCTGACTGCGGGCGGCCCCCCGGCCCCGACTGCACTTGACGTACCTGTCGGCGTCGACGGTGTGGTCGATGCGGCAGGGCTGCTGCCGGACACGGCCCCGAAGAACTCCTGGACCCTTCAGCTGGGCCAGATCAGTGCCGCGGAACTCATCGAAGTGCAACTCGTCAACGTGGTCGCCCCGTTCCTGCTGGCGGACCGGCTGCTGCCGCTGATGGAGGCTTCGCTCCATCCGACCCGCTACCTGATCAATGTGTCCGCGGTGGAGGGGCAGTTCGGCGCCCTGAACAAGTCGCCCGACCATCCGCACACCAACATGGCCAAGGCCGCGCTGAACATGCTCACCCGCACCAGCGCCGCTGCTCTCGCCGCGCGAGGAATCCACTGTTGCTCCGTCGACACCGGCTGGGTCACGGACGAGAAGCCCGCAGCGGCTCGCGCGCGACACGCGGCGACCGGATGGCGGCCGCCGCTGGACGTCGTCGACGGCGCGGCGCGTGTTTATCACCCCATTCGTGAGGGTGAGGCGGGTCGGCCTCTGCATGCGGTTTTCCTGAAGGATTACGGCTCTGCCGCCTGGTAGGTGTACGGGGCATCAGTGGGCCGTTGGGGGAGCCGCGGTTGTGGGGCGGCGTCCTGTGGAAACCGATGGCGGGG
>NZ_LBMK01000009.1:0-284607 GCF_001005295.1 Streptomyces yangpuensis
CCTCCGGGCTTTCGTTCTGCTGTCTTGCGTTTCCGACTCTATCAGACTCTTTCGTGTCCGATTTCCTCGGCGCTTTCCAGGTTTCCGCTTTCGCGTTTCCCTTTCCGGCGATCCCGACCCTATCAGCGAATTTCCTTCTCCCCGGCCACTCGCCGCATTCCCCGAAAGGGCATACGAAGGAGCAGTGGAGATTGAGTCGAAGCTGAAGAGGAAGGTTCCCGTCCAGCTGCCGTTCGCGAAGTGTTCACGCGGGGCGTCCTGGCGGGAGTCACGACAGTACAGGCCGGGGGGTGCCCAAGCAAATCGATTCAGGCGTATGGTCTAGTCCACCGGTCTAGTCCACTAGTCTCCGTGCCGAAGGGACCAGTCCGGATCGGGACCTACATCGGACTAACCCGAACATCTAGTGACTTATCCTTCTCAAGAGTACGCCGTTCGCGACAGTCAGTGACGGCGAAACCAAGAGCCCCGCCCCTGGGAGGCCCCTCATGACCAGCGTGACGTCCCCACTTGCAGGTCGCGCCATCGGACTCGCGGCAGTGCCGGATCCGGTGTTCTCCGGCGCGATGGTGGGCCCGGGCACCGCCATCGATCCCGTGCGCGAGCCCTCGGAGGCGGTGTCCCCCGTCGACGGTGTGGTTGTCTCCCTGCACCCGCACGCGTACGTAGTCGTCGACGGCGAGGGCCACGGCGTACTCACACACCTCGGCATCGACACCGTCCAGCTCAACGGCGAGGGCTTCGAGCTGCTCGTCAACAAGGGCGACACCGTGACCCGCGGCCAGGCGGTCATCCGTTGGAACCCCGCTGCCGTCGAGGCCCTCGGCAAGTCCCCGATCTGCCCCGTCGTGGCACTCGAGGCGACCACCGACTCCCTGTCCGATGTCGTCGAGTCCGGCGACGTGAAGGCTGACGACACGCTCTTCAGCTGGCAGTGAGCCTTCCGCCCGCACGAGCGGGACGGACATCCATCGCGGCGGCCGGGGCCGCCGCCCAATCGAAGACGGGTCAAATGGAGACAACGCTGCGAGGCGTGGGCGTGAGCCACGGGGTGGCGATCGGCGAGGTGCGGCACATGGGCACGGCGGTCCTCGAACCGCCGGCCAGGCAGATCACCGCCGACGAGGCGGCGCGCGAACAGGGGCGCGCCCGCCAGGCCGTGAAAGCCGTGGCGGCCGACCTGATCGCGCGTGGCCAGCTGGCCGGTGGCGAGGCCCAGCACGTCCTTGAGGCCCAGGCGATGATCGCCGAGGACCCCGAGCTGATGGCGGACGTCGACCGGCGGATCGCCGTCGGCAGCACCGCCGAGCGCGGGGTGTACGACGCCTTCGCCGCCTACCGCGACCTGCTCGCGGGGGCCGGCGAGTACATGGCCGGCCGGGTGGCCGACCTGGACGACGTACGCAACCGGATCGTGGCGCGGCTGCTGGGCGTGCCGATGCCGGGTGTGCCCGACAGCGACGAGCCGTACGTGCTGATCGCGCGGGACCTGGCGCCCGCCGACACCGCCCTGCTCGACCCGGCTCTCGTCCTCGGCTTCGTGACCGAGGAGGGCGGGCCGACCAGCCACAGCGCGATCCTCGCGCGCGCCCTGGGCGTGCCGGCGATCGTGGCCCTGCCGGGGGCCTGCGAGATCGCCGAGGGCACCATGATCGCGGTGGACGGCAGCACTGGTGACCTGTTCGTCGACCCGTCCGCGGAAAAGCGGGCCGAGCTGGAGGCCGCGGCCGCCGAGCGCAAGGCGGCGCTGGCCGCCTCGTCCGGTCCGGGTGCGACCTCCGACGGTCACAAGGTGCCGCTGCTGGCCAATGTCGGCGGTCCCGGGGACGTGCCGGCGGCCGTCGAGGCCGGGGCCGAGGGCGTGGGCCTGTTCCGCACGGAGTTCCTCTTCCTGGACGACAGCAAGAAGGCGCCGTCCGAGGAGAAGCAGGTCGACTCCTACCGCAAGGTGCTCGAAGCCTTCCCCGAGGGACGTGTCGTCGTGCGTGTGCTCGACGCAGGCGCCGACAAGCCGCTGGACTTCCTGACGCCTGCCGACGAGCCGAACCCGGCTCTGGGTGTACGGGGGCTGCGTTCGCTCCTGGACCACCCGGAGGTGCTGCGTACGCAGCTCACCGCGCTGGCGAAGGCCGCGCAGGGGCTGCCGGTCCACCTTGAGGTCATGGCCCCGATGGTGGCCGACCGCGCCGACGCGAAGGCTTTCGCCGACGCGTGCCGCGAAGCCGGGCTCCAGGCGAAGTTCGGCGCGATGGTGGAGATCCCCTCCGCCGCGCTCCGTGCGCGCTCGATCCTCCAGGAGGTCGAGTTCCTCTCGCTGGGCACGAACGACCTGGCGCAGTACGCCTTCGCCGCCGACCGGCAGGTCGGCGCCGTCTCCCGGCTCCAGGACCCGTGGCAGCCCGCGCTGCTCGACCTGATCGCGATGGCGGCCGGGGCCGCCAAGGCGGAGGGCAAGAGCTGCGGTGTCTGCGGCGAGGCCGCCTCCGACCCGCTGCTGGCCTGTGTGCTGACCGGTCTGGGTGTCACCTCCCTGTCGATGGGTGCCGCGTCGATCCCGTACGTCCGGGCGACGCTCGCCAAGCACACGCTGGCGCAGTGCGAGCGGGCCGCGGCGGCGGCCCGTGCGGCGGACAGCGCCGAGGAGGCCCGCGTGGCCGCCCAGGCGGTGCTCTCCGGCGAGTAGCCGGACGGTTGTCGTGCGGAACGAGGGGCCCTCGCCGGTGGCGGGGGCCCCTCGGGCTTATCAGTGGTGGGGGCCGGGGTCGTCGACGTCGTAGCCCGGGCAGTATTCGACGCCAGGCTCGGGGGCGACGAGGTCTCCGGTGTCGGCGTCGGTGCAGTACGCGTTGAACACGGCGGCCGCCGAGAGGGCCGTGAGGCGGCCGCGGTCCAGGCGCCAGCCGTGGACCCGGTCCCGATGGCCCTCGGTGGTGCTGCGTACGACGAGTCCCCCGGGGCCGCCGAGGGCGAGGCCCGCGGCGAGGACCGTCACGAAGTCGAGGCTCTCGCGGCCGTCGATCCGCGGCGGGGCGTCCGGGTCCCCGGTGGTGTCGGCGTGCAGGACGGCGACGAGCTGCTCCTCCTCGGTCGGGACGCTGCAGACGAAGTGGTGGTGGCCGGGGCCCGCGCCGGCCAGGAGGCGTTTCAGCGCATCGGTGGCGCGGTCGAAGGAGGCGTGGCCGATGTCCTCGCCGCAGTCGGCGCAGCGGCCCACGCCGGCGAGGACCCCGGTGGCGTACTCCCAGGTGGCCTGGCGGACGGCCTCGTCGACGAGGAGCGGGACGAGTTCGTCGATGGGCTGGCCGGTGTAGGGCAGGACGGTCCCGCTGCCGGCGAGTTCGGCGGTGAAGCGGGTGCGGGACTCGGGCATGTCCGGGTCCAGGCCGTGTTCCCCGCAGTACTCGGCGTACTCGTCGGGGTCGAAGAGTGCGACGGTGGTGTGGATGCCCCGGGCCGCGAAGGACCGGAGCAGCCCGTCGACGTGGTGGAGGTAGTCGGCGTAGTCGGCCTGGTGGTCGAAGCCGAAGGTGCGGTAGCCGCACATGGCCGCGAAGTCCCCGGCGTCGGCCAGGAGGCCGACGGTGCCGGGGACCTCGCGGCGCAGCGCGCGCCGCCGGTGGGTGCTGCGGGTGCTGCGGCTCCGGTGGGTACCGGTGTCGTTCTTGCGTGGCATGGCTGGCTCCCCCTGAGTGCGATCACGTGGCTGCGATCATTTGCTCACTCAGCGTAACCATCACCACTGACAGCGACAGTGACGGGAGCTCGGGAGCCGTGGCCGGCCTCAGGCGCGGCTGCGGGTGCGGGCCAGTTCCTCGTAGAAGCCCAGAAGGCCGATGTTGTCGACGGACCCCGGGTTGACCGCCTTCGCCAGCGGCGTGCCCTGCAGGAGCCGCTTGACCGGGACCTCGATCCGCTTGCCGGTGAGGGTGTGCGGGATCGCCGGCACCTCGATGATCTCGTCGGGGACGTGGCGCGGGGAGAGTTCCTCGCGGATCGTCGCCTTGATCCGGGCGCGCAGGTCGTCGTCCAGGGCCGCGCCGGGGGCCAGGTGGACGAAGAGCGGCATCCAGTAGCCGCCGTTCGGCTCCTCCAGGCCGATGACCAGGGACTCCTTGATCTCCGGGAGCCGTTCGACGGCCTCGTAGATGTCGGCGGAGCCCATGCGGACACCCTGGCGGTTGAGCGTGGAGTCGGAACGGCCGTGGATGATCACCGAACCGTGGTCGGTGATCGTGATCCAGTCGCCGTGGCGCCAGACGCCCGGGAACATCTCGAAGTAGCTGTCGCGGTAGCGGCTGCCGTCGGGGTCGTTCCAGAAGTGGACCGGCATGGACGGCATGGGGTTGGTGACGACGAGTTCGCCGACCTCGCCGACGACCGGCTTGCCGGAGGGGTCCCAGGACTGGAGGTCCGTGCCGAGGCAGGCCGCCTGGAGCTCGCCGATGTGGACGGGCAGGGTGGGGACGGCGCCCGCGAAGCAGCTGCAGACGTCGGTGCCGCCGCTGACGGAGGCGATCCACAGGTCTTCGGCGACCTCGTCGTGGAGCCAGCGGAAGCCGTCGGGCGGGAGCGGGGACCCGGTGGTCGCCACGCACTTCACCGCGGAGAGGTCGAAATCGCGGGCCGGGTGGACGTCGGCCTTGCGGCAGGCCATGACGTAGGCGGCGGAGGTGCCGTAGAGCGTGGCGCGGGTGCGCTCGGCGATGCGCCACTGCGCGCCCGTGTCGGGGTAGCCGGGGCTGCCGTCGTAGAGGACGACCGTCGTACCGGTGAGGAGTCCGGAGACGAGGAAGTTCCACATCATCCAGCCGGTGGAGGTGTACCAGAAGAACCGGTCCTCCGGGCCGAGGTCGCAGTGCAGGCCGAGCTGCTTGAGGTGTTCGAGGAGGATGCCGCCCTGGGACTGGACGATGGCCTTGGGCAGACCGGTGGTACCGGAGGAGTAGAGCACCCAGAGCGGGTGGTCGAAGGGGACGGGCTCGAAGACGGGCTCGGTGTCCGCGGCGGTGAGCGCCGACCATTCGAGGGCGCCTTCGGGGGCGGGCGTGCCGAGGAGCGGGATGTGGACGACCGCGCGCAGGGAGGGGAGCTCGGCACGGAGCTCGGCGACGGCTTCGCGGCGGTCGTGCTCCTTGCCGCCGTAGCGGTACCCGT
Organism: Streptomyces yangpuensis; assembly: GCF_001005295.1. Taxonomy (GTDB): domain Bacteria; phylum Actinomycetota; class Actinomycetes; order Streptomycetales; family Streptomycetaceae; genus Streptomyces; species Streptomyces yangpuensis. The sequence continues at coordinate 5,155 of NZ_LBMK01000009.1, forward strand.
CCACGGTGAACAGGACGACCGGCTCGACCTGCTGGAAGCGGTCGAGGACGCTGCGGGCGCCGAAGTCGGGGGCGCAGGAGGTCCACACGCCGCCGACCGCGGCGGTGGCGAGGAGGGCCACGGCCGCCTCGGGGATGTTGGGGAGGTAGCCGCTGACCCGGTCACCGGGGCGTACGCCGAGGGCGCGCAGCTCGGCGGCGAGGGAGCCGACCCGGCGGCGGAGTTCGGCCCAGGTGACGGGGACGGGCTCGTGGGTCTCGTCCACGTACAGCAGGGCGGGGTCGTCGGCGCGGGCCGGGTCCTCGGCGGCGCGCAGCGCGTGCTCGGCGTAGTTGAGGGTGGCTCCGGTGAACCACTGGGCGCCGGGCATGGAGCGGTCGGCGAGGACGGACTCGTACGGGGTGGTGAAGCGGACGTCGAACCATTCGGCGACGGCCTGCCAGAAGATGTCGAGCTCGTCGACGGACCAGCGGTGCAGGGCCGGGTAGCCGCCGTCCGCGGGGGCTCCGAAGCGCGTCGCGGCCCAGGACTGGAAGGCGGTGATCCGGGCCGCGGCGATCCGGTCGGGGCCCGGCGCCCAGAGGGGTTCCGGCTGGGTGGCTGAGGTCATGGGTCGGCTCCCGGTCAAGTCTGCGGCTCGCGCTTCGTGTGCGTGTGCGGTGTACGTGTGCATGTACGTGACGTGTGCATGTACGTGTGCGTACGGTGCCATCGCGCGCGGGGGTGCGCGTGCGGCGGCTCACAGGGACGATGCCATGTGATCGACGGCTGCACCAGGGCCGACCTGGCCGGTCGGGTGACCGGCGGCGGACGCCGCCGGTGGGTGAACGGCAGTTGAACGCCGTCCCCTCGGCCGGGGGCCGGTGGCAGGGTGAGCGGCATGGACGGTCGTGATCTGGTGCGTGCGGTGAAGGACATCGGTACGGAGCGCGGTCGGCGGGCCTGGCTCTCGGCGTGGCGCCGGCGGCGCGCGGACGCGGTGGGGCTCCCGCGCCGGGGCGCGGAACGGGCGCGGGTGCCGGGGCTGCTGGTAGGTACGGAGCCGAGGCCGGGCGGGGGCGTGCTGCGGTTCGCGCGCTCGGAGCTGGTGGTGCGGGTGATGGCGGGCGGGGTGGTGTTCTGGGCCTGGGACGGGGCCGGGGCGACGCCGTCGTACGCGGTGGTGGGGAGCGGGCCGGAGCCGGACCTGCGGGCCGTGCTGGAGCCGGACACCGGGGGCGGCTGGCGGGTGGTGTCGGAGCGGGTGACGGTGGCCGTGTCCCGGTACGGGGCGCTGGAGGTGCGCACCCCCGGCGGGACGGTGCTGCGGCGGGAGTCGCCGCCGCGATGGTGGGAACCGGTGCCCCTCGCCGGGGAGGCCGCGGAGGGGGTGGCCTCGGCCCGGGCCCGCCCCGCAAACGCAACGGCGGCACGCTCGGACGGGTCCGGGCCCGCCGGACCGGGCGGGACGGGTGCCCTCTCCGGCGGGGCCGGGGCGAGTACGAATGGGCCGGGGCCCGGCAGGACGGGGTCGCGCTCCGGCCAGGCAGCGGCGGGCTCCGGCGGGGCAGTGACGGGCTCCGGCGGGACGAGGTCGGGCTCCGGCGAGACGCAGCCGGGCTCGGACCGGACGGCCTCGGCGGGCACCGGCGGGGACCGGGCCGGCAGCCGGGGGAACGAGGCGGCCTCCGCCACGGCGGGCGGCGGGGGGCGGTGGGGGGTGCGGAGTGAGGTGTCGGCGGATGCGCGGTTCTTCGGGCTGGGTGGGCGGGCCTCGGGGCCGCGGCTGCGCGACGGGGCGTACCGGCTGTGGAACACGGACCCCAAGGGCGGCTTCGGGCCGGGCGTCGATCCGCTCTACCTCACCATGCCGGTGCAGATGGTCGTGGCGGACGCGGGGACCCACCTGGTCTTCCACGACAACTGCTGGGACGGCCGGGTGGTGCTGCGCGAGGGTGAGGAGGGCGTCGGTTCGGGGCCGGACCGTCCCGGGGCGAGCGAACTGCGCATGGAGGGCGGGCCGCTGCGGTGCTGGGTGCTGGTGGGGACGCCGGCCCGGGTGCTCCAGGGCTGGTCGGCGCTGACGGGCGGGGCCGCGGTGCCGCCCGGGTGGGCGCTGGGGTACCAGCACGCGCGGTGGGGGTTCGGGAGTGCGGCGGAGGTGCGGCGGGTGGTCGCGGGGTACGCGGCGCGCGGGTTCGCGCTGTCGGCCGTACACCTGGACATCGACCACTACGACGGGCACCGGGTGTTCACCGTGGACGAGGAGCGCTTCCCCGATCTGCCGGGGCTGGCGCGGGAGTTGCGCGAGCAGGGGGTGCGGCTGGTGTCGATCGTGGACCCGGCGGTGAAGGCGGGTGACGCACTGCACGCGGCCGGGCTGACGGTGGGGTCGGGGGGCGCCTTCGTACGGGACGCGCGCGGGCGGGAGGTGCGCGGGGAGGTGTGGCCGGGCGAGTGCGCCTATCCGGACTTCACGGATCCGGAGGTCCGGGACTGGTGGGGCGGGCTCTACGAGGAGCGGCTCGGGCAGGGCTTCTCCGGCTTCTGGCACGACATGAACGAGCCGGTGTCCTTCGCGGCGTTCGGGGACGCCACACTGCCGCGGTCGGCACGGCACGCGATGGACGGGGCGGGCGGTGACCATCGCGAGGGGCACAACGTGTACGCGCTGGGGATGGCGCGGGCCGGATGGGAGGGCCTGGTCCGGCTGCGGCCCGAGGAGCGGCCGTTCCTGTTCTCCCGTTCGGGGTGGGCGGGCATGCAGCGGTACGGGGGCACCTGGTCGGGCGATGTGGAGACCAGCTGGGAGGGGCTGCGGGCCTCGCTGGCGCTGGTGATCGGGCTGGGGTTGTGCGGGGTGCCGTATTCGGGGCCGGACGTGGGTGGGTTCGGCGGTTCGCCGTCGCCGGAGTTGTACGTGCGGTGGCTGCAACTGGGCGCGTACCTGCCCTTGTTCCGTACGCATTCGGCGATCTGGGCGGGGCGGCGGGAGCCGTGGGAGTTCGGGCCGGAGGTGGAGGAGCAGGCGCGGGCGGTGACGGCGGAACGGGAGCGGCTGCGGCCGTACTTCGTCACACTCGCCCATATGGCGCGCCGGACCGGCGCTCCGTACGTGCGGCCGGTGTGGTGGGGCGCGCCGGAGGACCGGCGGTTGCGAGACTGCGAGGACGCGTTCCTGCTGGGTGACGCGCTGCTGGTCGCGCCGGTGCTGGAGTGCGGGGCGGACCGGCGGGCGGTACGGCTGCCACGGGGCCGGTGGTACGACACCGCGACGGGGGCGGCGCACGAGGGGCCGGGCCAGATCCTGCTGGACGCGCCGCAGGGCCGGATCCCGGTGCTGGCGCGGGCGGGTGCGGTGCTGCCGGTGCGGTCCGCGGGCGGCGGGGTGGAGCTGGAGGTCTGGGCGCCGGCCCGGGGGCGTACGGGGAGCGGGGTGGTGGTCCGGGACCCGGGGCCGGGGTTCGGGGCGGGCCGGGTCGAGCGGTACACCTCGCGGTGGGCCGGGGATGCGGTGGTGGTGGAGGACGAGGCGGGGGCGCCGGTGGAGGGCGTGGTGGTGCGGGGGTTGTAGGCGGGCGAGCCGTGGCGGCCGGTGCGAGTTCCAGAACGGGGCTCCGCCCCGGACCCCGCGCCTCAAACGCCGGCGGGGCTGGAAATGAAACGCCGGCGGGGCTGCGCGTGAGCCTGTGGCTCGACCGTCGCCGGGGCTGAGCGGAGGCCCGCACCTCAACCGCCACCGGCGCTGCGAGGTGGCCCCGCAGGCGGAGGTTCAGGCGTAGCGGCCTGCGAACCAGGACGCCGCCGCCTGGGTGTGGAGGGGGAAGGCCAGGGCTTCGGGGGTGCGCAGGACGTGCCAGCCCGTGGTTTCGTCCGTCGGCTTCGAGGCGGGGAGGGTGTCGGCGGGGCGCGGCGGGAGGAGGCCGAAGAGGAGGAGGTGGCCGGCCGGGGAGCTCAGGGCGTCGGCCAGGGTGACGTCCGCGGCGGAGGCGGTAATGCCGGTCTCCTCGCGCAGCTCGCGGACGACGGCGTCGCGCCAGTCCTCGCCGAAGTCGATGAAGCCGCCGGGGAGGGCGATGCCGCCGAGGGCCGGTTCGATGGTGCGGGTGATGACCACCAGGCCGGTGCCGTCCGCGTCCTCGACGGGGAGGAGGGTGACGGCCACGGGGAGCGGGTTGCGGTAGGCGGTGGCACCGCAGGACGGGCAGGTGCGGGGCCAGGTGGTCGTACCGTACGGCGCTCCGCAGGTGGAGCAGTGCGAGTCCCTCAGGTGTGCCGGCATGCCGTGATGGTATGCCAAGGGGTATGCGGATGACGGCTGTTGCGGGGCTGGTCGGGGTGCTGGCGGGCGGGGCCGCGGCGCCGCCGGGGTTCACTGCGCTGCGGGAGGTGGATCCGAGCATCCGGCAGGACATGCGGTACGCGGGTGAGCGGAACTTCACCGGCGCTGTGGTCGACGGGTACGAGGAGCCGGAGTGCCTGCTGGCCCGCCCCGCCGCGGAGGCGCTGCGGCGGGCGCAGCGGGTGCTGCTGCGGCGGGACTACTCGCTGCGGGTGTACGACTGCTACCGGCCGCAGCGGGCGGTGGACCGGTTCGTGCGGTGGGCTCGGGGGGAGGACGGTGGCGAGGACCTGGCGCGCAAGGCGGAGTTCTATCCGCGGGTGGAACGCGGCCGGCTGATCGCCGACGGGTACGTCGCGGAGAGGTCCGGGCACAGCCGTGGGAGCACGGTCGACGTGACCCTGGAGGAACTCCCGGGCCGGGAGGTCGACATGGGGACGCCTTTCGACTTCTTCGATCCGCTGTCGCACACGGACGATCCGCGGGTGACGGGCGCCGCCCGGGCCAACCGGCAGGTGCTGAAGCGGGTGCTGGGCGCGCAGGGGTTCGTGAACCTTCCCGAGGAGTGGTGGCACTTCACCTACAAGCCGGAGGCGTACCCGGACACGTATTTCGACTTCCCCGTCGCTGTCGCCGAGGTCCGGCCGTGAGTACCTTGCCCGCATGACTTTCAGCTCGTACGAGGAATTCTGGCCGTACTACGTCGCGATGCACTCCCGCGCCGCCACCCGCTGGGTGCACCTCACCGGCACGCTCACCGGCCTGGCGCTGGCCGCCTACGGGGTGGCGCGCGGGCGCAGGCGCTGGCTCGCCGCTCTTCCCCTGATCGGGTACGGGACCGCCTGGCCGGCGCACTTCCTGATCGAGGGGAACAATCCGGCCACGTTCGGGCATCCGGCGTGGTCGCTGCGCGGGGACGCGCAGATGATCCGGATGATGCTGGCCGGGCGGGACGCGGAGCTGGACGAGATCGCCCGGAAGTGGCTCGCCGAGAACCGGTGACCCGGGCCGGGCGGCCGTGGCAGACTCCTAACTTCTGACGATGCGTCAGCTCTTCGGTATGGGAGGGGTCTTGGCACGCACACGCACACCCGTCGTGAGCGGGTGGTTCACCGAGAACGCGCCGGACGGGGGCGGCTTCCGGCTGCTCGGCACCCGGTGCTCGGCCTGTACCGCGGTGTTCTTCCCCCGCGAGGACGCCTACTGCCGCAACCCGCGGTGCCCCGGCGGCGGGGAGCTCGCCGAGGTGCCGCTCTCGCCCCGGGGCCGCGTCTGGTCCTGCACCGACGGGCGTTACCGGCCGCCCGCGCCGTACGTGTCCGACCCGGCCGAGCCCTGGGAGCCGTACACCCTGGTCGCGGTGGAGCTGGAGGCCGAGGGGATGGTCGTGCTGGGGCAGGCCGTGCCCGGGGTCGGGGTCGCCGACCTGGCGGTGGGCACGGAGGTCGAGGTGGTGGGCGGCGTGCTGGACGAGGACGCCGAAACGACCTGGGTGACCTGGCGGTTCAGGCCGGTGGGAGGGACCTCGTGAGCGCCGACGTCGCCGTCCTGGGGGCCGGCATGCACCCGTGGGGCAAATGGGGCCGCAGCTTTGTCGAGTACGGGCGGACCGCGGCGCGGGCGGCACTCGCGGACGCCGGACTGGACTGGACGGACGTGGGGTCGGTCGTCGGCGCCGACACCGTGCGCTCCGGCTACCCCGGCTACGTGGCCGGAGCCACCTTCGCCCGGGCCCTCGGCTGGCAGGGCGCCCGCGTGACCAGCGTGTACGCGGCCTGCGCGTCCGGGGCGCAGGCCATCGGGACGGCCCGCGCGCAGATCCTGGCGGGGCTGGCCGACGTGGTGCTCGTGGCCGGCGCGGACGCGGCGCCCAAGGGGTTCTTCGCACCGGCCGGCGGTGACCGGCCGGACGATCCGGACTGGCTGCGGTTCCGGGTGCTGGGTGCGACCAACCCGGCGTACTTCGCGCTGTACGCCCGTCGTCGGATGGCGGTCCACGGGGACACCCTGGAGGACTTCGCCCGGGTGAAGGTGAAGAACGCGGCGGCGGGGCGGCTCAACCCGCACGCCCGCTACCGTACGGCCGTCACCGCCGAGGAGGTCGCCGCCTCCGCGGTGGTCGCCGATCCGCTCCGGCTGCTCGACATCTGCGCGACCTCCGACGGGGGCGCGGCGCTGGTGCTGACCAGCATGGACTTCGCGCGCTCGCGCGGGGTGGCCGATCCGGTGCGGATCCGGGCCGTGTCGACGGTGACGCCCACCTATCCGCGGACGGTGCTGGACCTGCCGGACATCGCCACCGACTCGACGACGGCCGTGGAGCCGGTGGCCGGATCCTTCCGGTCCTCGATCGCGCGCGCCGCCTACGAGGAGGCGGGGCTCGGGCCGCAGGACCTCTCACTCGCCGAGGTGTACGACCTGTCCACCGCCCTGGAACTGGAGTGGTACGAGGACATCGGGCTGTGCGCCGAGGGCGAGGGGGCGAAGCTGCTGCGGGAGGGGGCGACGGCCCTGGGCGGGCGGATCCCCGTCAACACCAGTGGTGGGCTGGCCTCGTTCGGAGAGGCCGTGCCGGCCCAGGCCATCGCGCAGGTGTGCGAGCTGACATGGCAGTTGCGTGGCACGGCCGGGGAGCGGCAGGTGCCCGGGGCGCGGGTGGGGATCACCGCCAACCAGGGGCTGTTCGGGCACGGTTCGGCCGTCGTCGCCGTGCGCTGAGCAGCTCGTGCCGTCACAACGCTTGACGACCCCGGGCGGCAGGTTCACACTCGCTCCACAGTCCCGCGCAGCGACGGGACCGTGAACCACCCGTGAGAGCTGCGGCCCGTACCCCAGTCGGCGGGGGTACGGGTCGCGCCCGGGCGTCCGTCCGCGGATCAGGCTCCCGCGGACAGGCTCCGGCGCCGCTCGCGTGCCAGGGACATCGCGTGCTCCACGACCCCCACCAGCACGTCCTTCACGGACTCCCGGTCCCGTGCGTCGCACAGCAGCACCGGCACCCCGGGGTCGAGGTCGAGTGCCGTCCGTACGGTCACCACGGGGTGGCGGTCGGCTCCGTCGAAGCAGTTGACCGCGACGACGAACGGGATCCCGCGCCGCTCGAAGTAGTCGATGGCGGCGAAGCAGTCGGCCAGGCGGCGGGTGTCCGCGAGGACCACCGCGCCCAGGGAGCCCTGGGCCAGCTCGTCCCACAGGAACCAGAAGCGGTCCTGTCCGGGCGTGCCGAACAGGTACAGCACCAAGTCCTCGCGGAGCGTGATGCGCCCGAAGTCCATGGCCACGGTCGTGGTGCTCTTGCCCTCCACTCCCCCGGTGTCGTCGACGCCGACGCCTGGCTCGGAGAGCCGTTCCTCGGTCCGGAGCGGTCTGATCTCGCTGACCGCGCTGACCAGGGTGGTCTTGCCCACCCCGAAGCCGCCCGCGACCAGGATCTTCAAGGTCAGCGGCTCGACCGGCGACACCGCGTGCATGGCACCGGTGCGGCTAAAGCGCCCGAAGGCCATCGATCACCTCACGCAGAATGGATTCATCAGGCAGTTCTGCCGGGGGTACCGGCCTGGTCACGTGGACCAGTTCCTCATCGACCAGGTCGCCGATCAGGACGCGCACGACCCCGACCGCGAGGTCGAGGTCGGCCGCGAGTTCGGCGACCGACTGGGGCCGTTCCCGGCACAGCCCGAGGATGTGGGCGTGTTCCGGGGAGAGGGTCATGTCCCAGACCGGATCGTCCGCCGCCGGTTCGGCGACGACGAGGGCGATCAGATCGAGGCGGTGCTGGCCCGCATGGCTGGTCCGGCCGCGGGTCATGGCGTAGGGGCGTACGACGGGACCCGCGTCGTCGTCGAACCAGTGCGCGTGGTCTAAGGCGGACGGGTCGAAGGGCATGCCGACGGGAGCGTCGGCGAGATGGTCCTGGCCTGGGTCGCTCATGCCTTCCGACTCACCCTCCGGCTGGCAGCCCGGTGCGCGGGGCGGTCGCCAGGTGGTCGCCCACCCGCTTGACCATCAGCGTCATCTCGTACGCGACCTGCCCGACGTCGGAGTCGGCGTCGGCCAGTACGGCCAGGCAGCTGCCGTCGCCGGCGGCCATGACGAAGAGGAAGGCCTCGTCGAGCTCGACGACGGTCTGGCGGACCCGGCCGGAGTCGAAGTGCCGGCCGACGCCCTTGGCCAGGCTGTGGAACCCGGAGGCGACCGCCGCCAGGTGCTCGCTGTCCTCGCGGGTCAGGTCCTTGGAGCTGCCCGTGGGCAGGCCGTCGCCGGAGAGGACCACCGCCTTGCGGATGGACCCGACCCGGTCGACGAGCTCGTCGAGGAGCCAGTTGAGCGGGCCGGAGCCGCGGCCCCTGCTGTCGTTGCCGGTCTGCGGTGCGGTCATCGACCGTCCCCTTCGTTCTCGTTCGCGGGACCGCCGGCGGAGGATGTGCCCGCCTCGGTCTCGGACTGCTGCTGTGCGTGCCGGTTGCGGCCCGCCGTCCAGCCACGCTGGAGTGCGGACATGCGCGTGCGTACGTCCTCCGCGTCGCGGTCTGCCACCTGGTCGGGGGCGGCTTCGGCGGGCGCGGACGACGCGGACTTCTTGAGCTGCGGGGCCAGGCTGGCCTGACGGATCCGGCGGGGCAGCCCGCCGGTGTCCGGGCCTGCGGCGGGTTCCGTGTCGTCGGATCCGGCCGCAGGGGCGTTCTGCGGGACCGCGGAGACCGGGCGGGGGTCCACCCGGCGGCCGTGTTCGGCGACCAGGGTCGGCGTGGGACGCCGGCGCGGCAGCGGCACGGCTCCCGCGGAGCGGGGGCCGTCGGGACGGGGCGCCTCCAGGCGCTGGGCGTCCAGCCGGACCGGTCCGGTGGGGGCGAGCGGCTCGCGTTCCCGGTCGCGCTCGCCCGGGCGGGTGCCGCTGCGGGCACCGCCGCGGGCGGTGCCGTTGCGCTCGGCGTGCCGGTCGGTGTGCGGGCGGTCCGCCGGGCGCAGGCCCAGCAGGGCGCTGCGCGGGGTGCCGTTCGGCGGGGTCTCGTCGTCCAGGGTCGCCATGGCCGGGCGGCCGGAGCCGGGGCGGCCCGTGCCGACGGCCGGGTCGTCGTCCAGGGCGGCCGGGTCGTCGAGCGTGTCCAGGCCGTCCAGGCCGCGGCCGGCGAGCGGGGCCTCCAGCTCGACCGGGCCGCGCAGTTCGGCGGTGGCCAGCGGGCGGCCGACGGCGGCGCGCTCCGCGGTGGAGGTCACCGGCCGCTCGGAGTGCGTACGGCCGATCTGGCCGGCCTTCGCGGCCCTGCCGGTCTTGCCGGGCCGGGGCCCGTCCAGCCGTACGCCGGTACCGCTGGTCTCCGGAGCGTCGGTCAGCAGGGCCGACGGGAGGAAGACCACCGCGGTGGTGCCCCCGTACGGGCTGGGCTGGAGGACGACCTTGACGCTGTGGCGCTGGGCGAGGCGGCTGACGACAAACAGGCCGAGGCGGTCGGTGTCGGAGAGCTCGAACTCGGGGGTCTCGGCGAGGCGGAGGTTCGCGTCGAGCAGCGCCTCCGGGGTCATGCCGAGGCCGCGGTCGTGGATCTCCAGGGTGAAGCCGTTGGCGACGCGCTCGCCGTGCACCTGGACCGCGGTGTGCGGCGGCGAGAAGACGGTGGCGTTCTCCAGGAGTTCGGCGATGAGGTGGGTGACGTCGGCGACGGCGGGTCCGACGATGCCCAGGCGGGTGAGGCGGCGTACCTCTATGCGCTCGTAGTCCTCGACCTCGGCGACGGCGGCCCGTACGACGTCCATGAGCTGGACGGGCTTGCGCCACTGGCGGGAGGGGGCGGCTCCGGAGAGGATCACCAGGCCCTCGGCGTGGCGGCGCATGCGGGTGGTCATGTGGTCGAGGCGGAAGAGGTCGGCGAGCTCCTCGGTGTCCTCGGTGCGGCGCTCCATCGTGTCGAGGAGGGTCAGCTGGCGGTGCAGCAGGACCTGGTTGCGGCGGGCAAGGTTGACGAACACCTCGGAGACGCCGCGCCGCAGGTCGGCCTGCTTGACGGCGGCCTCGACGGCGGCGCGCTGGAGGGTGTTGAGGGCCTGGCCGACCTGGCCGACCTCGTCCTTCTCGTATTCGAGGTGGGGGGCCTCGGTCTCGACGTCCACGTGCTCGCCGGCGGCGAGGCGGCGCATGACGCTGGGCAGGCGGACGCCGGAGGCCTCGTGGGCCTCCTTGCGCAGCCGGGAGAGGTCGCGGACCAGGTCCCGGCCGATACGCACGGAGAGGACGAGGGACACGATCAGGGCGAAGAGGCCGAGGATGCCGGCGCCTGCGGCCTGGATCATGACGTCCGCGGCCACGGGCTCGATGCGCCGCTGGTAGCGGTCGCCGGCCTCGGTGTTCATGCTCGCCAGGTCGTCGAGGACCTTGGAGGACGCCTCGTCCCACTGGGCGGAGGTGAGGTTGCGCGGCTTGTTGACCGCGCCGCCGGAGATGAAGCGCTCCTCGGCCTCGCGCAGCGGGTGGGTCTGGGGGTCCTGCCAGTACCGCTCGAAGATCTCCCGGTCGCCGGCGGGCAGGGTCACGAGGTTGAACTCGTAGAGCAGCGAGCGGTTGGCGGCGAAGTCGGAGACGCGGCGGACGTCGCCCGCGGTGATGTTGCGCGCGGCCAGGGCGGAGGCGATGACCGCGTCCTCGCGGGAGAGCAGCTCGCGGGCGCGGCTGATGCCGACGAGGGCGCGGCCCTCCTTGTCGACCTCGACGTTGTCGAGGCCGTGGAGGTTCATCAGGAAGTCGTAGCAGGGGTCGACCAGCCGGTTGTAGAGCTCCAGGGCCTGGCCGGGGTCGAGGGCGTTCTGGTCGACGGAGCGGCGCATGGAGCCGATGCCGTGGAAGGCGGAGACGATCGAGCGCAGGCGCTGGGCGCTCTGCGGGCTGAGCTCGTCGACGACCTTGGGGTCGCGGGCGCTCACGCTGATCTTCTCGACGGCCTGGTCGGTCTCGGTGCGGCGCTTGACGAGTTCGGCGGTGGCGGTGGCCGCGCGGGGGTCGCCGAGGACGACGAGGGTCTGGCGCCTCTCCTTCTGGATGACGCGGGCGACGTCCTCGATCGGGTAGCCGACCTTGTCGATGACGTAGGCCACGTCGAAGAGCTGGATCGCCTGACGACCCGTGATGACCGTGGCGAAGCCCCAGAGGGCAGTCAGGGAGACGAGCGGCACAAGGAGCAACGCCACGATCTTCCGGCGGATGGACTTCCCGCGAAAGCGCATGGCCTCCCCAGCCTCCCCCAGGTCAACCCCGTTGCCGGGGGTCGGTGTTCCGTCATTTAAACGGCGTGAGCCTACTACTGCTGGGGAGCAGGTTCGAAGGCGTGTCCGGACGTTTTCGGCCTGACCCCTGGACGAAGATCACCAGTTGTCCGATACTTCCGGTCAAGTCAGGCCCGATTTGTGGCAGATGACACTTGGTGGGGCGTCAGTTCCCGCACCCTGATGGATGGCTGGAATTATTCGTTCCGCGATCTACGGGGCCGGTGGGACATCCGGTGTCCGGGAATCTCCGGGCGTCGCCGGACGTCTGTCAGTACGAGGAGCACGTCGGGGTAGACGTGTGGGGGTAGGCATGGCGGACCGCGGGTGGGGAGTGAGCGGACCATGAGCAGTGACGAGGGCGGCGGCGCCCGTGCGGCAAGGCGCGGCCTGTGGGTGGAGGAGCCGGCCCGCCGGCGCCGGATGCCGGACCCGGTGCGGGTCTCGGCGGTCCGGGCGGTGCTGGTGGTGGCCGTGACCCTGACCCAGGCGACGATCACCTTCTTCCTGAGCCTGACCGGTTCCTGGCTGGCCTTCCCGATGGTGCTCGGCGCGGTCGCCGCGACCGTCCTGGCCACCTGGGCCGTGCTGGACGTGTGGATCACCCGGCAGACGTGGAATCAGCGGTACGGGGTCGTGTCGGAGCCGAGCAGCACGGCGCGGCTGCGCCGCCGTGAGGCCCGCCGGGCGGCCAGGGCCGCGCGGGCGGCGCGCAAGGTCGCGGGCTCGGCCCGAATAGTCCGCGAGGACGGGCCCCTCGCGGGGTTCGGCCGGAACTGAGCTGAGGTCGAAGGCCGGACGGGACATGCCGGTCCCCGCGCCGGCCCGGCGCAGGCACGCGCGTGCCTGGGCGCAGGCCCGGGCCCGCGTACGTCCGTGCCTGCGCCCGGCACACGGCGCGCCGCGGCGCGGGCGGGCGCGCGTGGGGCGTCAGGCGGTCGGGGCGGCTGCGCCTCGGCGGAACATCCGGGTGGCCGTGATCTCGCCGTGGATGGTCTCCCCCTCCGGGGACTGCTGCGGCAGGCCCGGGCGCAGGTGCTCCTCGACGCTGATGTACTTCAGGCCCGCCCGCAGGTCCGCGTCGTTGCGCAGGCGGATCACCAGCGGGAATTCGGCGAGGGCGGTCGTGTCGAACAGTCCGGTCGTGTAGAGCAGCTGGACGCCGAGTGCGTCCGAAACGGCCCGCTGGAGCTCCAGCAGGTAGGTGGCGTTGGCGCGGCCGATCGGGTTGTCGAGGAACAGCGTGCCCGCGTGCCGGTGCTTGTCGCGGCCCCGGTCGTTGCTGCGCAGCGCCGCCATCGTGCAGTAGAGCGCGATCGCGGCCGTCAGCAGCTGCCCGCCGGAGAACACGTCGCCCATCTGCCCCACCGGCACCCGCTCGGCGCGCAGTACCGCGTCCGGCTTGAGGATCTCCACGGAGATCCCCTTGGGTTCCAGGGCCGCCTGGACGCCCCTCAGCAGCAGGGACATGCCGTCGCGGCGGCCCTCGCCGAAGGAGGCGCTGCTGTTCTTCCTCACGGCCGTACGGGTCGCCTCGTCGATGACCTCGCCGAGCCGCTCCGTGAGGGTGGCCTGGTCGGGCTCCTCGAAGCGGATCCGCAGGAACTCCTGCCCGGACCATTCGCCGAGGCCTTCGGGGAGCTGGGAGAGGCGCTGCGCGGAACGGAGGGTGGCCAGGGCGGATTCGACCAGGCCGCGCAGCCGGTCGACGATGCTGTCGCGGTTGCGCTCCAGCTGGGCCAGCTCGTCGGTGAGGACGCGCAGCCGGGGGGCGAAGGCCGCCGCCCAGGCCGCCGCGTGCTCGGGCAGCGCGGAGGCGGGCAGTTCCCGGATCTGCTGGCGCGCGGGGGTGCGTACCTGCTCGTAGCGGGTGGCGTTGGCGTGCCGGACCAGGATGTCGCTCGCCTCGCGCACCGCGGACTCGGCGGCCGACAGGTCGGCGGCGCAGCCGCGCAGGGAGCGGCGGGCCTCGGTGGCCGACTGGCGGGCCTCCTCCAGGGTGCCGGGGTGGGCCACCGGCTCCTGATCGTCGTCCTGGTGGGTGTGGTCGCGCAGCAGGTCCCGCAGGAGCGCCGCGGTCTCGTCGAAGCCCCCGGCGCCGTCCTCGGCGGTGCGGTGGGCGCGCAGCAGGTCGGTGTGGGCGGCGCGGGCGCCCTCGACGGCCGCGGTGTGGGCGGCGAGCTGTGCGGTGGCCGTACGCAGCAGGGCCTGCGCCTGGTCGACGTCCCCGGGGACCAGTTCCTCGGGCAGGTCGGTGTGCGCCTCGCCCTCGGCGGGGGCGTGCCGTTCGGCCTCGCCGCGCAGCCGGCCGAGCTGCTCGCTGGCGGCCGACGCCCGGGTCTCCAGCATCTGTACGAGGGACTCGGCGCGGGCGGCCGCGGCCTGGCGGGACGGGCCGTCCGCGCCGTCGGTGCCCTCCAGGAGCTGGGCGGCGCGGGTGCGGACCTTGTTGGTGAGGCGGTCGAGTTCGGCGAGGGCGGCGCTCTCGTCGCTCTCGGCGCGGGCCTGTTCGGCCCGCAGGTCGGCGCCGACGCCCACCTTCTCGTAGAGCTGGGACGCGGCGCGGTAGGCCTCGCGGAGGTCGGGCAGCGGCACCCGCGGACCGTCGGCGGCGTCGGGCAGCTGGTCGGGGGCGCCGGCGATCTCGGCGCGTTCGGCGCGCAGGGCGCGGGCGGTGCGCCGGGCGTCGTCGGCGGCGCGCTGGGCGGCCCGGCGGTCCTCGTCGGCGGCGCGGGCCCGGTCCAGGCAGACCTCTGCGCGGGCCTCGGACTCGGCGGCCTCGTCGGCGAGTTCGCGTACGCGGGCCTGCCAGCCGGCGCGCTCGCGCAGGCGGAAGGCGAGGCCCGCGAGGGCGTCGGCGGCGCGGCGGGCGCGCTGGGCGGTGTCCTGGCGTTCCTCGCGGACACGGGCGGCGTCGGCGGCGGCCTCGTCGGCCTCGGCGCGTACGGTACGGGCCTCCGCGAGCTCGGCGTCGGTCTCCTCGGCGAACATCCGGGCGGCCGCGGCCTGTTCGGCGAGCTCGGTGAGGCGGCCGGGCGGGCAGCCGGTGCGCCAGGAGGCCAGCCGGGCGGAGAGCTCGCGGTCGCCCGCGAGGCGGGCGGCGAGGTCGCGGATCTCGGTGTCACGGGCGCCGGCGCGGGTGCGCAGCGCCTGCCGCTCCTCGTCGGCGGCGTGCTCGTCGTGCATGGCCGGGTTCGGCGTGACGATGAAGATGCCGGTGACGGCGTCGTCCGGACCGGCCGGGGGTACGGGGGCGAGCAGCGCGGCGGCCGTGCCCACGGCGACGGTGGAGCGGGGCAGCAGAGCCGCGCCGGAAAGGACCTCGCGGGCCCTGCCGTGGGTGTCGGGGTCGGTGATGACGACGCCGTCGACGAGTTCGGGGCGGGCCGCGAGGACGGCGGCGTGGTCGGCGGGATCAACGGCCTGGGCGAGGTAGCGCCAGCCGGGGAGTGCGGGGATGCCGTGTTCGCCGAGGTACTCGACGGTGGCGAGGACGTCCGGGCCGGGCGGCAGCAGGCCGCCGTCGCCGAGTGCGCCGAGGATGCGGGCGTCGTCGGCGGCGGCGGTACGCAGCTCGAACAGCTGGCGCTCGGCCGAGGCGACACTTTCGGACAGCAGTTCGCGCAGGTCCTCGGCGCCGCGGTCGAGGTCCTCGGCCGTGAGCAGGCCGACGGCGGTGGCCTGCGCGGCACGTCCGGCGCCCTGCGCCTCGCCGTGCGGGCCGCCCGGGGTGCCGGGGCCCGCGGGAGCCTGGCCGCTGGCGCCGTCGCCCGTACGGGGCGAGGGGACCGACACCTCCGCGGCGCCCGCGGCCGAGGGCAGCCCGAGGAGCTCGGCCAGCCGCGGCGACGCGGCGAGCGAGGTGGCGGCGCGGTGCTCGGCGTCGTGGGCGGCCTCGGCCGCTTCGGCGGCGTCCGCGGCGCGGGCGGCGGTCAGCTCGGCCCGGGATTCCGTAGCGGCGGCCTCACGGGCGGCCTCGGCGGCGGCGCGGGCGGCCTCGCGGGCCTCGTCCCAGGCGGCCACGGCGGCCTTCTCCGCGTCGGCGGCGGCGAGGGCGGCCCGGGCCGGGTCGGCGTCGGGCGCGGAGTCGTCGAGCCAGCCGGCGCGAACGGCCTCGGCGGTCTCCTGCTGGACCTCGCTGAGCCTGGTCCTGAGGTGTTCGGCCTCGCTGCGGGCCCGCTGGGCGGCCGTGGCGGCGGCGGTGGCGTCGCGGTGGGAGTCCTCGCCGGTGGCCTGGAGGGCGGCGGAGCGCTCCTCCTCCTCGTTGGCGAGCCGCTCACCGTCCTCGGCGGCGGTGTGCAGGGCCCGTACGAGCTCACCGGCGGCCGTGGCACGGGCGGCCAGGGCCGGGGCGGCGTCGCGCTCGGCCTCCCGGATCGCGGCGGCGACGCGGGCGGAGCGGTCGGCGGCGGCGCGGTGGCGCAGCACGGTCTCGGCGGCCTGCCAGGCGGAGTGCAGGGTGCGGGCCTCGAGGAGTTCGCGGCGCTGGGCGGCGGCGGCCTTGTCGGCGACGGTCAGGGCCAGGGAGGCGTGGCGGTAGGCGAGTTCGGCGGAGACGGCCGCGCTGCGGGTACGGGCGGACTCGGCGGCGGTGACGTCGTGCGCGGCGGCGGTGACGCGCTGGGCGAGGTCGGCGGCCCGGCCGCGTTCCTCGGCGGCGCGGGCGGACAGCCGGCGGGCGAGGGTGCGCGTGCGGCGCTCGGCGCCCGCGTGGACGTCGCGCAGCCGGGAGCGGGTCGCGGCCGCTTCGACGATCTTGGTGAGGAGGTCCACGGAGCCGGCGGTGAAGTCGCGTTCGGCCATGAGCTCGGCTCGGCGGCCGAGCTTGTTGCCGAAGCCGTGGACGAGGTCGGCGAGGCCGTCCGTGTCACGGGTGTCGGTGACGGCGCGCAGCAGCAGGTCGGTGAAGTCGGAGTCCTTCTTGACCGCGAAGAGACCGGCCGCCTCGCCCTCGTCGGCGTTCATCTCGCGCTGGTAGCGGAAGAGTTCGGGGTCGAGACCGAGCTCGGTGAGGTGCTCGTTCCAGCGGTCGTGGATCTCCTCGAAGTACACCTCCAGGTGCGGGTAGGCCTTGCCCGCCTCGGTGAGGGCGTCCCGGAAGCCCTTCATCGTGCGGCGGCGGCCCTGGGCGCCGGAGGCGCCCTCGACGGGCGGGCGCACGGCGGTGGACTCGGCGACGGGCAGGCTGTCGAGGCTCAGGCCCGGGCCGGGGCGGAAGGAGTACCAGGCCTCGGCGAACTTGCGGGGGTCGTTGGAGACCTGGCGGCCGCGCCATTCGCTGACCTTGCCGACGACCACGCACTCGCCGGTCTGGGTGTGCTGCCACTCCAGGGCCACGTGTCCGCAGTCGTCGGCGAGCAGGAACTTGCGCAGGACGCCGGAGCTGGCGCCGCCGAGGGTGTTGCGGTGGCCGGGGAGCATCACCGAGAAGATCAGCTTGAGCAGGACGGACTTGCCGCCGCCGTTCTCCAGGAAGAGCACGCCGGCGGGCGCGGGGCGGCGCGGCGGCCCGGTCGGCTCCTCCTCGAAGAACTCCGCCTGCGCCGGCGCCGGGTGGGGCACCGGCTCGCCGACTCCGCGCAGGTCGAGCACGGTGTCGGCGTAGCGTGCGCCGGCGGGCCCGATGGAGTAGAGGCGGATCCGGGACAGCTCGTACATGGCGGCGGACTCTCGTGGTGTCTGGGTGAGGCAGGTCTACGGGGATCAGGACTCAGGCGTGGAAGGGCAGTCCGGCGTCGGCGGCCAGCTCCAGGTCGTCGCCCTCGGGCGGCGGCAGCAGGGTGGCGGAGCCGTCGCTGACGGGGACCACGCCGAGTTCCAGGAGCTCGGCCATGGCCGAGCTGCCCGCCATGTCGCGGACCTGGAGCTGGTAGCGGGGGGTGGTGCGGTAGGTACCGCCGGCCTCGTCCCCGGTGCGCTGGAGGAAGCCGGAGTCGGTGAGGAAGGCGGCGGCCTTGCCGACGATGCCGGTGGTGGAGCCGGCGAGGCGGCGGGCGTCCTTGGTGGCGCCGGTCGCGCTGCGGCGGGCGTAGACGCGCCAGGCGGCCTCCAGGCCGGGGGCGTCGGAGGCCGGGTCGGTGTTCTCGCCGAGTTCCTCGGCGCGTTCCTCCAGGCGGCGGCAGGTCTGCCGGACGAAGGCGTCGACGCCGTTGACCGTGACGCGGCCGATGTAGCCGTCGTCGGCGAGGTCCTCGGGGCGCGGGAAGGCCAGGGCGGCGACGGCGAGGTGGGCGAGGCCGTGCAGGAACCGGTCGGCGGAGTCGGCGGCGGTGCGGCGGGCGTAGTCGCCCATCCGGACGGCGAAGACGGAGTCCTCGTCGGCGGCCACGGCCATGCCGGCGCGCGGGGACACCTCCAGGACGACCAGGCCGAGGCCGGTCGCGACGGCGTCGGCGAGGCGGCCGAAGGCGGGCTCCTCGCGATAGCGGCGCAGCAGTTCGGCGTATTCGGCGTCACGGGCGGGCGCCAGCTTGGGCTGGAGCCCGAAGGCGACGAGCCGGGCCGCGTCGGCGGCGTCCGCCGGGGTCACGGACCCTCCGGTGGCGGGCGCGACGGGAGCCGACGGCGTGTCGGGCTCGCTCCACGCGGGGTGCTCGGCGTGGTGGTCGCTCACGGGCGGGTCTCCTCGGCGGTACGGGTGGCACGGGGTGTACGCGTGGTACGGGGTGGACGGGGGGTCCGGTTCGGCGGCGCGGGCGTGCGGGCGGGGTGCGGCGCGCGGTGGGGGCCGGGCAGGGCCGGATGCCCGGCGGAGCCGGGTTCCCCGGGGCTCCGCCCCGGACCCCGCGCCTCAAACGCCAGCGAGGCTGGACGGGGCGTCGGCCGGGCCGGATTCGGCTCCAGCAGGGCCGGGTTCGGCACGGGCGAGGCGGGGGCCTGCGCGAGCCGGGTGGCGTGCGAACGGCAGGTCACGACGCCTCCGCGCGATCGGCGGCCATGCCGGCGGCATCGAGGAGGGCGGTGCCGACGATGAGGTCGGCGCCGCCGAACTCGGGGTCGTCGAGCTGCGTGCCGTCGTCGACGGCGAAGAGCAGCCGCTCCTCGCCCTGGCGGTACGCGGTGCCGACGGCCGGACTCGCGGCGTGGACGGCCAGCAGGGCCACCAGGTACGGCAGGTCGGGATCGCTGCGCCGGGCCTCGGCGAGCAGGCCGGACAGCCGGCGCGGGGCGTCGTGCGGCAGGTCCAGGAGCTGCGTGGCCGCGGCGAGCTGCTCCTCGCTGAAGCGGCTGTCGTCCGGGGTGGCGATCAGGTCGGGCTCGGGCATCTCCGCGCCGAGGTGCTCGCGCTCCACCGGCGGGGTGAGCAGGATCTCCACGAGGTCGGCCACCCGCACCGAGACGGGGGTGCGCAGCCCGGTACCGGCGGCGAAGAAGGCGTCGGTGACCCGGCGCGCCTGTTCCACGGGCAGCGGCAGGATCGGGGCGACGAGCTGGCCGTACAGGTCGATGCCGGTGCGCGGCGCCGGGGCGGCGAAGGCCTGGCGGTCCTGTTCGGCACGGAACAGCGGGCCCGCGTCCAGCAGCCGGGACTGCAGCTGGGTGTGGCGGCGGATGCAGTCCTTGACGATGTCGACGAGTTCGGCGGCGCGGCGCTTGTTCTCCGGCTCCTCGGCCTCGTCGCGCGCCCTGCGGATGTTGGTCAGGATCGCGTTCTCGTGGCGGTAGCGATCGGCGACGTGTTCCAGCGCCTCGGCGATCATGTCGGGGACGGCCTGGAGCCAGTCCACCGCCCGGACGTTGCGCCGGGTCGCGTCCAGGGTCCGGCGCAGGGTCTCCGCGTACTGCACGGTCCGGTAGCGGGCCTGTTCGGCGGCCAGCTGGGCGTCCGCCAGCCGCCCGCGGCTGATCAGCACCTCCAGCTTGACCTCGGCGGCGATCTGGGCGCTGGTGACGTCGGTGTCGAGGGCGCCGACCAGGACGTTGACGGCCTCGTCGGTGGTGCGCAGGTAGACGGCGCCGCCGTAGGGGACCTCTTCGATCAGCTTGAAGTCGTAGTCGCGGCGCACGTAGACGCCGTCGGGTCCGAACGTGCCGTAGATCGCGCGGAAGCCGCGGTCCACGCTGCCGACGTTGATCAGGTTCTCCAGCACCCAGCGGGCCACCCGCTCGTGCTCGGCGGCCGGGCGGGCCGGGGCCTGGGCCGCGACGCGCGGCAGCAGCCTGGCCACTATCTGCTCGTGGTCGGCACCCGTGTCGAAGTCCATGTTGAGGGTGACCAGGTCGATCGCGGCGAGCGCGACCTCCGCCATCGCGTAGATCCCGTACTCGCCCGCCAGATTGGCCTTGCGTACGTCGAGGTCGTGCAGCGGGGCGGTGCAGGCGAGGGCGCGCAGCCGCCGGGCCAGGCCCTCGTCGGCGGCCGGGCCCGGCGCCGGGGAGGGAAGGGTCTTCGCCGGGGCTGGGAAAGTCACGGACAAAGACTAGGCGCTGACAGTGACAACATCCCAAACGGCATGGTTCGGCCGGAACGTCCCCCGGCTCGCTGCTCTACGCTCGGCGCATGGATTCCATGATCGCATCCACTCCGGTGATCGACCTCAACGCCGATCTCGGCGAGGGGTTCGGGCGCTGGACGCTCACCGACGACGAGGCCCTGCTCTCGGTCGTCACGAGCGCCAACGTCGCCTGCGGCTTCCACGCCGGCGACCCGTCCATCATGCGCCGGGTCTGCGAACGGGCCGCCGAGCGCGGCGTGCGGATCGGCGCCCAGGTCTCCTACCGCGATCTGGCGGGCTTCGGCCGGCGCTCCATGGACGTACCTCCCGGGGAACTCGCCGACGAGGTGGCCTACCAGATCGGTGCGCTGGAGGTCTTCGCGCGGGCGGCCGGCTCACGGGTGTCCTACGTGAAACCGCACGGCGCGCTCTATAACCGGACCGTGCACGACGCCGGCCAGGCCGCCGCCGTCGTCGCGGGCGTCCGGCTGGCCGCGGGCGCCGGGGCGACGGGCGGCCTGCCCGTCCTCGGCCTGCCCGGCTCGCTTCTGCTGGCCGCCGCCGAGGAGGCCGGGCTCGCCGCCGTGCCCGAGGCGTTCGCCGACCGCGCCTACACCCCGGCCGGGACGCTGGTGCCGCGCAGCGAGCCCGGCTCGGTGCTGCACGACCCGGACGCGGTGGTGGCGAGGGCCGTCGGGATGGCGGCCGGCGGCACCGTGACGGCCGCCGACGGTTCGGCCGTCTCCGTGGCGGCCCGCTCGCTCTGCCTGCACGGGGACACCCCGGGCGCCGCCGGGCTCGCCCTGCGCGTCCGGGAGGCGCTGGGCGCGGCCGGGGTGCGGGTGGAGGCCTTCACGTGAGGACGCCGAGGACGCTGGTGGTGGGCGCGCAGGCGCTGCTGGTCGAGCTGGACTCGGCGGAGGAGGTCGCCGCGCTCCACGCCGAGCTGCTGCGCCGCCGGGACGCGGGTGCCCTGGGGCCCGTACGGGACCTCGTACCGGCGGCCCGGACCGTCCTGCTGGACGGCGTACGGGATCCGGCCGCGCTCGGGGCCCGGATCGCCTCCTGGGAGGTCCCGCCGCTCACCCGCCGGGAAGGCCCGCTGGTCACGGTCGCGGTCCGCTTCGACGGGCCCGACCTGGCGGAGGTGGCCCGGCTGTGGGGCGTGGCCGCCGGGGAGGTGCCGGGCATCGTCGCCGCGATCGAGTTCCGGGTGGCCTTCTGCGGGTTCGCGCCGGGCTTCGGTTATCTGACGGGGCTGCCGGAGCGGCTGCACGTACCGCGCCGGGAGACCCCGCGCACGGCCGTCCCGGCGGGTTCGCTGGCACTGGCGGGCGAGTACGCCGGGGTGTACCCGCGCTCCTCCCCCGGCGGCTGGCAGCTGATCGGCTCCACCGACGCGGTGCTCTGGGACCCGGAGCGGGAACCGGCGGCGCTGTTCGCCCCGGGGGTCCGGGTGCGGTTCGTACAGGAGGAGCGGGCGTGACCGGACTGCTGGTGGTGCGGGCGGGTGCGCTGACGACGGTCCAGGACCGGGGCCGTCCGGGGTACGCGCACCTGGGGGTCCCCCGCTCGGGGGCGCTGGACACGGCGGCGTACGCGCTGGCGAACCGGCTGCTCGGTAACCCGCCGGACGCGGCGGTGCTGGAGACGACCCTGGACGGGGTGTCGCTGCGGGCGCTGGCCGCGACGGTCGTGGCGGTCACGGGCGCGCCCTGTCCGGTACGGGTCTCCGGGCGCCCGGTGGCCTGGGGAGCACCGGTCGGGCTGCCGGCCGGGGCGGAGCTGGAGGTGGGCCGGGCGGAGTCGGGCCTGCGCGGCTACGTCGCGGTCCGGGGAGGCCTGGCGGTCCCGCCGGTCCTGGGCAGTCGCTCGACGGACCTGCTGTCGGGCCTCGGGCCGGCGGTCCTGACGGCCGGGACGACGCTTGCGGTGGGCCCCGCCGGGCCGGACCCGGTGGCCGGCGCGGACGCGTACGGGCTGCCCGCGGCGCCGTCGGAGCTGGTGCTGCCGCTGCGGCTCGGACCGCGGGCGGACTGGTTCACCGGGGCGTCCCTCGCCGGGCTGTGGCGCTCGGCGTTCCGGGTGTCGCCGAGCTCCAACCGGATCGGGCTGCGCACGGAGGGCGGGTCCGCGCTGGTACGCGCGCGGGCCGGGGAGCTGCCCAGCGAGGGCATGGTGCTCGGCGCGGTCCAGGTGCCCCCGGACGGCCTGCCGGTGGTGTTCCTGGCCGACCATCCGGTGACCGGCGGCTATCCGGTGGTCGGGGTGGTCGGTCCGGGCCCGGCGCTGGACGCGGCGGCGCAGGCCCGGCCGGGCACTCCGGTCAGGTTCGTACGGGCCCGGTGACCTTCGTACGGGCCCGGTGAAACGCTTTCGGGGGCTGCGGCCAAGTACGGGGTGAGGGGGCCGACGGGGTCCCCGGTGCAGGGGAGGAACCGGGTGCACAGCCCACGACACGAGACCGGCCCGCCGGATCTCACCACGGCCGAGGGATTCGGGACGTTCTACGAGGACCACATCGACGCCGTGCTCGGCTTCGTCACCCGCCGGGTCGCAGATCCGCACCTGGCGGCCGACCTGACGGCGGACATCTTCCTCGCGGCGATGGGTTCGGCCGGCACGTACCGGGGTCACAGGGGAGTCCCGGTCGCCTGGCTGTTCGGAATCGCCCGGAACGTCCTGGCCGGGCATGCCCGCGGGAAGGCGCGGGAGAGCGGCGCGCTGGCGCGGCTGAGCGGTCGGCGGCTGCTGGACGACGAGGACGTCGCCGCGCTGGAGGAGCGCATCGACGCCCAGCGGGCCTTCCGGGACCTGGCCGCGCGCCACGCCGCCCTGTCCGAGCCGCTGCGGGCCGTCCTCGACCTGGTGGTGGTGGACGAGCTCACCCCGGCCGAGGCCGCGCAGGCCCTCGGCATCAAACAGGCGACGGTCCGCGTCCGCCTGCACCGCGCCCGGCGCGCCTTGCGCGCTTCGGGCCCCGTGAGCGAGTCCCGGCTGGAGGTAGCCCGATGAGCAGCAGGCCCCGCGGCTTCGAGAACCGCCTGAAGGCGGCCCTGCTGGCCCGCCTCCCGGAGACCCCGCCCCCGACGCCGGCCCGCTCCTTCGCCCGCCGCTACGGCGTCCCCCTCGCGGTGGGCGTGGCGACGGTGGCAGTCGCCGCGGTGATGACCGTGCCCGGGAGCACCCGCGACGGCTCCCGGCCCGCCGACGGCCCCACGGGAACGCCCAGCCCGTCGGCCACGGGCGCGCCCGAGATCAGGAAGGACCCGGACGGCACAGTGCGGTTCGGAATGCCGGAGCCCGCTCAGGTCCCGGCGCTCGTGGACGCCTTGAAGAAGCTCGGCGTGCCGGCGGTGCTCGTACCGATGCGGCCTCGGTCGCAGTGCTCCGAGCCCGGCGGGGGCTACCGCGGGCCGCAGGCGGACCCCGCCGCGGAGGTCAATCAGCGCTCCGCCGACGGCTTCTCCTTCAAGGTGGACGCCAAAACGGTGCCGCCCGGGTACTCGCTCACGTTCACGTGGGCGGACTACTACCCGTTCGGCCAGAGCCGCAGCATCGGCTACGGAGTGATCGAGACCTCCAAGGTCCCGTCCTGCCGCGTCGACTACTCCGAGGGCCTGGACGACATACTGAAGGCCGGCGCCGGCTACCCCGTGGGAGAGCCCGCCGGCACCCTCCGCATTCCTCGGCCCACGGCCGGGGAACTGCCCGAAGTGGTGCGCGGTCTGCAGGCACAGGGGATCAGCGTGGCCGTGAGCGAGTCGAAGCCCGCGGCGGAGTGCCCGCATCCGGGTGGCGGGTACCGAGGTCCGCAGGCCGACCCCGAGGCGGAGCTGCGGGACAGGGACGACATGAACAGCCTGAAGATCAACGCCAAGACGGTTCCGCCCGGGTACACCCTCGTCTTCTCGAAGCCGGCGAACCCCTCGGACCAGGTCGGTGCCGGTGTGAAGGAGACGTCGAAGGTCACGCCCTGCGAGGTCGACTACGCCCTGGACGCTCCCCCTCCGCCGGACACTCCCCTCTCGCCTCGCTGACCCCCCGCGCGCCCGGATCCGGCAGGACGGGCCGTCCGCCCCGGCCCCGCCACGAGGGTCGGGGCGGAGCCGTGCCCGCGTGCGGGAACGCGCGCGCCCGGGCTCCGTCGTCACGGGGCCCGGGCGCGGGGGTTCGGCTTCCCGGGGGCGCTACACGGCCGACTCCGGGGCGATGCGGCTGCGGACCGCGGACTGTACGTCCTCCTCCTCCGCGGGGTCCGACGCCAGGCGGCGCAGGCGCGGGGCGACCCGGGCGTCGGCGGTCTCGGCGTGGCGGGCGGCCACCTCGCGGGTGGTCTCCTCGCAGTCCCAGAGGCATTCGACGGCGAAGCCGGCCGCGAAGGACGGGTCGGTGCTGGCGAGGGCCCGCGCGGCCCGGCCGCGCAGGTGGGACGAGGACGTCTCGCGGTAGACGTGGCGCAGTACGGGCGCCGCGCAGCCGATGGCGAGCCGGCCGGCCCCGTCGACCAGGGCGAACAGCCGCTGGGTGTCGGGGCCCGAGCCGCGGACGGTGGACCGCAGGGCGCTCAGGACCAGGGGTGCGTCCTCGGCCCCGCCCCGGGCGGCCAGGACGGCCGCGGCGGCCTCGCCGAGGGCGTCGGGCCGGTGGACCCAGCGCCGGGCGCGTTCGACGGCCTCCGGGCCGCACATGCGCTCGTACGCGGCCACGGCGGGCTCGTCGGCGGCGGCTTCGATGAGGTCCAGCACGGCCGGGTTGTCCGGCTCGGCGAGGACCAGGTGGTGCAGGGCGGTGGCCCGGGCGGCCTCCCCGTCGGCGCCGGCGGCGGCCGCGAGGATGGCGGAGCGGTCCTCGGGCTGGGCCACGGCGGCCAGACAGCGGGCGGCGGGCACGTGCAGCGGGGTGCCGCGGCGCAGGCCCTCGGCGGCCCAGTCGAACACGGCCTGGACGCCCCAGCCGGGCCGGGGGCCGCTCGGGGTCAGCTGCCGCTGCCAGCGGTCGAAGGAGCCCTGCCTACGGGCGGCGCTCAAGCGCTCCCCGTACAGCGGGGACTCCTCCCACAGGCACCACGGCCGGGGCTCGTAGGCGTCGCGGACGGCGGCGGCAAGCCGCGCCTCACCCTCCGCGGTGGCGGGGAAGCGGGCGAGGACGGGTGCGGCCAGTGACCGCAGTCCCTCGTCGTCGTCGCGCAGGGCGAGCTCGTCGAGGGCCCACGCCCAGTTGGCTCCGGACGCGGCGTAGCGGCGCAGCAGCATGAGCGCGTCGTCGCGTCCGTACGAGGCCAGGTGGCCCAGGACGGACAGGGCGAGGCCCGTGCGGTGGTCCGTGTCGTCGACGAGGTCGTCGGCGCCGAAGAGGTGGCTCTCGATCTCGCCGAGGGGGCCGTCGAGGTCCAGGTAGAGCCTGGCGTAGTACAGCGAGCGGTTCTCGACCTGCCAGTCCTGGCGCGGATCACGGAGCACGCACTGGTTGAGGGCCGCGAGGGCCTCCGCCCTGGGCGCCGCGAGTGCGTGCAGCGTGCCGTCGCCACGGCCCCGCTGGAGGAGGCCGAGCAGGGTACCGCTCGGCGCTATGACTGGTTCGAACATGGGAATGGCCTCAAATCAAGCTGGGGACGCAACCGGGAATCGGGATTCACAGGGCCGCGTAACAGCATGTGAGGACGTCCGCCGTCTTGTTCCGCTCGATGTAGACCATTGCCTTCTCACTCTCGTCGGTGGTTCGTGACCAGGGGTGGCCGGACCGGGGCCGGACACCCTGTGTGTCCTGCCCGTCTGCCCGTCCCCCGTGCTCGCGAATCGAATCCGACGCCATGATGACCCAGCCGGTTTGTGCGCCGCGACCACATTTACGGCCGCCGTGACCAACCTGTGAGCTCTGCGCCGGTCGTGGCCCGGCAAAAAGCGGACTACTCGGCTCCGAAGAGTTCCAGCAGGTCGGCCTTGGCGAACATGCGCGCCGTGTCCACCGCGGAGGGGGTTCCGGCGTTCGGGTCGGCCCCTCCGGCGAGCAGGGCGCGGATCACCGCCCCCTCCCCCTTGAAGACCGCACCGGCGAGCGGGGTCTGGCCGCGGTCGTTGGCACGGTCGGCCTCGGCGCCGCGGGCCAGCAGTGCCGTGACGGTGTCGGCGTGGCCGTGGTAGGCGGCGAGCATGACGAGGGTGTCGCCGCGGTCATTGGTGAGGTTCGCCGGGACCCCGGCGTCGAGGTACGCGGCGAGCTGCGCGCTCTCGCCCTGACGGGCGAGGTCGAAGATCTTGGTCGCCAGTTCGATGACGTCCTCGTCGGGACCCTCCGGGGAGGCGCCTTCGGTGTGCTCGCTCATCGCGCGTACCGCCTTTCACTCGGTGCTGGCATGAAGCTTCCCCGGGCCGTGCGGGCAGGGGTGCACGGCACTGCGGCCGTACGGGTGAATCGCCAGAGTAGCGCCCTGGCCTGCGCATGTCCGGGCCGGTCCGAGGGATGGATCACCCCGGACCCCCTGCGCGGCTGGCGCGCCACCCGGGCTGAGCCGGTCAAGTGAAAAACCCACAGATTCACCCATATGCACCTTTTTTCGCATTGATACTTCCTGTGAGCCTGGAACAACTGATGGTGACTGTCCCCACCAACCAGGAGAACCCCCATGGTCCTGTCCATCTCAGGTGTGGTCCTGCTCGGCATCATCTGCTTCCTGTTCTTCAAGAAGGACGGGATGAAGCTGACCCACGCGTTCGTCTGCTCGCTCTTCGGCTTCTTCCTCGCCGGCTCCGCCATCGCCCCGAGCATCACGGCGAGCACAGCGAGCCTCGCGAGCCTGCTCGGCGGGATCAAGCTCTAGCCGCCCCCGAGCAGGAACCCCAGCCCCACCCGGAACAACGCTCACGACCACAACTCCAGGAGACGCCCGTGGCCCGGCGCCCACTTCCCCGCATTCTCAGCAGCGGCACCGCGTCGCTGGCCCGGGGCCGCGACTTCGCTCGCACGGCCGCCGACAGTGCCACGGACGTCCTCCATCCGCTCCTCGTCATCGGGCGCGGCCTGCGCGTCCTGGCCGCGGCCGGGCGGCGCAAATGGGCCGAGACCCCCAAGGACAAGCGCGGTCCCGCCCTGTTCCTGGGCGCCGCCTGCGTCCTCGTGGTCGCACTCGTCCCCTACGGGCCGCTGCTCGCCCTGATCACCCTCATGGCGGCCGCGGCCTGGCACGGGCGCGACCGCACCCCCGCGAAGACCGGCCCCAGCGACACCGAGGCCGAACGGCTCGGCTCCCTCTACGAAGCCCTCGTGCCGTACTTCTCCATCCCCGACGACCCCAGTCCGCTCTTCGCCCACGGCGGGGAGTGGGACAAGGCCTTCAGCGGCTACGAGTTCGACGAGGCGGGCCGGATCACCCGGCTCCACATCCGCTACCCGGCGTACTTCACCGACGGCGAGGCCGCCTCACGGGCCCGGATCGAGGCACTGCTGCACGCCAAGTCCGGACGCGGCCGGGAGTACCTCTTCGACTGGGACGAGGAGGGCAACCGGCTCGACCTCAGCGTGCTTCCGGCGCTGCCGACGGGCATCGCCGCCCAGCCGTTCGTCACCTCCCCGGGCGAGAGCGTGCTCGGCTTCACCGACTCCGCCACCGTGCAGCGCACCCTGCCCGTACTGGACGGCGACCTGCCCCGCGACGTCCCCCCGGTCGTCTGGCGCACCGGCCCCCGCTCCACCGAACCCCACCTGCTCGCCGTCGGCCAGCCGGGCAGCGGCACCTCCACCCTGCTCCGTTCCCTCGCCCTGCAGGCCCTGCGGCACGGCGGCGACGTCCTGATCGTCGACGGCGGCGGCACCGGCGAGTACGCCTGCCTGACCGGCCGCAGCGGGGTCCTCGCCGTGGAGTGCGGGCCGGTCGGCGCGGTCGCCACGCTGGAGTGGGCCGCGCAGGAGACCGAACGCCGGCTCATCGCCATCCACCGGGCCCGCGAGACCGGCCGGCCCGCGCCGGAGGACACCCGGCGCCCGCTGTGGATCCTGCTGGACCAGCCGAGCGTGCTGGCGCACCTCGCGGTGGCCGAGGGCGGGCCCGATCCGATGAACCACCTGCAGGTTCCACTGCGGCACGGCCGGCCGGCGCACGTCACGGTGGCGGTGGCCGAGCAGTTCGACCACCTGGAGGTGCTGCACGACGCCGTGTGGCAGCACACCCGTGCACGGATCGTGCTCGGTCCGGCGGGGACCCAGCAGATCACCGACGTGCTGGGGCTGCCGCCGCACACCACGCCCACGGCGCAGGTGCCGCCGGGGCGCGGGTACGCCCGGCTGGGCACCGGGCCGGTGCACCGGCTCCAGGTGCCGGCCACCCCGGACCCCTACGACGAGGGCACGCATCCGGCGCACCGGCAGGCCGTGCTCGATCTCCTGCCGGAGCGGCAGCAGGGGCCCGCGCCGGGGGCGGCGCTGGCGAAGGCGTTCCAGGGGCAGGCGCCGGAGAGCTAGCCCTGGCCCGGCCCGGGCCGGGCCAGGGCTAGGTGGGGTGGGGCTCCCGATGTCGTCGGCTCCCGTGCTCTGCGCGCATCCGCCGCTCGGTCTCGTGCATCCCGCGTTACGCGACGAACGTGCGGGGCGGTTCCGTGCCACTGTCGCCTGCGCCCGTGGCTACCAGGCGGGCTGCCGCCGCCAGGCGGGTGGCGGCTTCCTCAGCCACCGGGCCGCCCACGGTGAACGGCAGCCGGACGTAGCCCTCGAAGGCTCCGTCCACGCCGAACCTGGGCCCCGAGGGGACCCGTACGCCGACCCGTTCGCCCACCTCGGCCAGACGGGAGCCGGACAGGCCGCCCGCGCGGGCCCACAGGGTCAGGCCGCCGGCCGGGACCTCGAACTCCCAGTCCGGGAGCTCCCGCCGGACCGCCACGACCAGCGCGTCGCGGTTCTCCCGGGCCTGCTGCCGGCGGACCTCCACCGCTTCCTGCCAGCCGCCGGTCCGCATCAGCCAGTTCACCGCGAGCTGCTCCAGCACCGGCGTGCCCAGGTCGGCGTAGGCGCGGGCCGCCACCAGGCTGCGGATCACGTCGGGGGCCGCGCGGACCCAGCCGATCCGCATGCCCGCCCAGAAGGCCTTGCTGGCGGAGCCCACGGTGATCACCGTGCTGCCGCCCGGGTCGAAGGAGCAGACCGGGCGGGGCATCTCCAGGTCCGGATCGAGCTGGAGTTCCAGCATGGTCTCGTCGGCGACGAGGACCGTGCCGGCGGAGCGGGCCGCCTCGACCATGGCGCGGCGCTGTTCCTCGGAGGCGAGGGCTCCGGTGGGGTTGTGGAAGTCGGCGACGACATAGGCGAGGCGCGGGGCGGAGTCGCGCAGGACCTGCCGCCAGACGTCCATGTCCCAGCCCGTCAGTCCGTCGCCCATGGCGACCGGTACGAGGCGGACGCCGGCGGCGCGCATCAGCTGGAGGATGTTGGCGTAGGAGGGGGACTCGACGGCGATCCGCTCACCGCGGCCGGCGAAGAGGCTGCAGATGGCGTCGATGGCGCCCATCGCCCCGGTGGTCACCATGATCTGTTCGGGCATGGTGGGGATGCCCTGCTCGGTGTAGCGGTCGGCGAGCATCCGGCGCAGCGCCGGCAGGCCCGCCGGGTAGTCCCCGTGGGTGTGCGCGTACGGGGGCAGTTCCTCCAGGGCGCCCTGGACGGCCCGGGTCAGCCACGGTTCGGGGGCGGGGAGGGCGGCGCAGCCGAGGTCGATCATCGAGCCGAGGGACTCGGGCGGCAGCGGCTCCAGGCCGCGGGCGGGCAGCGGGTTCCCGGCCGGGACGGAGGTCCAGCTGCCGGCGCCCCGGCGGGACTCCAGGAAGCCTTCGCCGCGCAGGGCCTCGTAGGCGGCGGCGACGGTGGTGCGGCTGAGGGACAGGGCGACGGCGAGCTCGCGCTCGGCGGGCAGCCTGGCGGCGACGGGGACGCGGCCCTCCAGGACCAGCAGCCGGATCCCGTCGGCGAGGATGCGGTAGGCGGGCGGCTTGCGGGCGCCCGGTACGGCGGTCCGCTCCTGCTGGGAGGTGATGAGACGGGCCAGCTGTGCGGCACCGACCGCTGAGGTCCATTCGGCCATGGCGTGCGGTCCACTTTCGTCCGATTGGCCCCGGAGGAGGCCTGGATTGGCTTGCTGTCCGGGGCACAGCGTGCCACGAGTCAGTCCACTCGCACCAGGCCGTACGCGACCCCCTGCATCCCGTTCACCTCGCGTACCACCGGCCCCGGCCGCCACGGGGGATACTGCCGCCGTGACGCACGTACGCCTTCGCCATCCGTATCTGGACCACCCGGCTCCGATTCCCTTCGCGCACCGGGGAGGTGCCGCGGACGGGCTGGAGAACACCGCCGCGGCCTTCCGCCGCGCCGCCGGGGCCGGCTACCGGTACTTCGAGACCGATGTGCACGCCACGGCCGACGGAAAGCTCGTCGCCTTCCACGACTCCACGCTGGACCGGGTCACCGACAGCCGGGGCCGGATCGCCGAGCTGCCGTGGAAGCAGGTCCGCGAGGCCCGGGTCGGGGGCACCGAGCCCCTGCCCCTCTTCGAGGAACTGCTGGAGGAGTTCCCGGACGCCCGCTGGAACATCGACATCAAGGCGGAGTCGGCGCTGCACCCGCTGGTCAACCTGATCGCGCGGGCCGGGCTCTGGGACCGGGTCTGCGTGGGCTCCTTCTCCGAGAGCCGGGTGGCGCGCGCCCAGCGGATCGCCGGCCCCCGGCTGGCGACCTCGTACGGCGTGCGAGGGGTGGTCGGGCTGCGGCTGCGCTCGTACGCGATCCCGGCGGCGCTGCGCGTCGGGGCGGTGGCCGCCCAGGTCCCGGAGACCCAGGCGGGCATCCGCGTGGTCGACGAGCGCTTCGTACGGACCGCGCACGCGCGCGGACTGCAGGTCCACGTGTGGACCGTGAACGAACCGGAACGTATGGAGGCTCTTCTCGACCTGGGTGTCGATGGCATCATGACCGACCACATCGACTTGTTGCGCACGGTGCTGGACCGGCGCGGCGCCTGGGCCTGACCCGCTCCCGGCCGCCGCGACGGATGCGGCAGCCGGTGCGGTACAGGACCACCGAGGGGGACGACGCGTGAGCGCGGACAAGAGCAGCAGGACCGAGCAAGCGGAACCGGGGGCGGAGGAGGAGGGAGCCGCCGCGGCGTCACGCAAGCGCGAGCAGCGCGGCTGGTACTTCTACGACTTCGCCGTCTCGGTGTATTCGGCGAGCGTGCTGACGGTGTTCCTCGGGCCGTACCTCACGTCGGTGGCCAAGGCGGCCGCGGACGCCGAGGGCTTCGTGCACCCGCTGGGCATACCGGTGCGGGCCGGGTCCTTCTTCGCCTATTCGGTCTCGGCCTCGGTGATCCTGGCCGTGCTGCTGATGCCGCTCGCCGGCGCGGTGGCGGACCGGACGGGCCGCAAGAAGCCGCTGCTGGCGGTGGCCGCGTACACCGGGGCGGCGGCGACGACCGCGATGTTCCTCCTGGGCGGCGAGCGGTACCTGCTGGGCGGGTTCCTGCTGATCGTGGCGAACGCCTCGCTGTCGGTGTCGATGGTGCTCTACAACGCCTACCTGCCGCAGATCTCCACTCCGGACGAGCGGGACACGGTGTCCTCGCGCGGCTGGGCCTTCGGCTACACCGCCGGTTCGGTGATGCTCGTCATGAACCTGGCCCTCTACCTGGGCCACGACGCCTTCGGTGTCTCGGAGGGCATGGCCGTCCGGATCTGCCTGGCCTCCGCGGGCCTGTGGTGGGGCGCTTTCGCGCTGATCCCGCTGCGGCGGCTGCGGGACCGGGCCGTGGTCCGGGAGCCGGGGGCGGCGCCGGCCCTCAGCGGATGGAAGCAGCTGGTCGCCACCCTCAAGGACATGCGGCGCTACCCGCTGACCCTGTCGTTCCTGCTGGCGTACCTGATCTACAACGACGGCGTGCAGACGGTGATCTCCCAGGCCTCCGTCTACGGATCGGAGGAGCTGCAGCTGGAGCAGTCCACCCTCATCGGGGCGGTGCTGCTGGTGCAGGTCCTGGCGGTCGGCGGCGCGCTGGGCATGGGCCGGCTGGCCCGGATCTACGGCGCCAAGCGGACCATCCTGGGCTCGCTGGCCGCCTGGGCGGTGACGCTGGGGGTCGGTTACTTCCTGCCCGCGCGGACGCCGGTGTGGTTCTTCGCCCTCGCCGCCATGATCGGCCTGGTGCTGGGCGGCAGCCAGGCGCTGTCGCGCTCGCTCTTCTCGCATCTGGTGCCGGCGGGCAAGGAGGCCGAGTACTTCTCGGCGTACGAGATGAGCGACCGCGGCCTGAGCTGGGTGGGACCACTCGTCTTCGGCCTGACCTACCAGGTGACGGGCAGCTACCGGGACGCGATCATCTCGCTGGTGGTGTTCTTCGCACTGGGGTTCCTGCTGCTCGCGCGAGTGCCGGTGCGGCGCGCGGTGGAGGCGGCGGGCAATCCTGTACCGGAGCGGCTCTGAGACCGGGTCCGCGCCCGCGCCCGGTCCGGATCCACGAACGAATTCCGAACGGATTTAGACGTTGCGGCGAAGGGCCGGTAGTGTACGCCTTTGGCCTGCCAGGCGGACCGTTACTGCGCGCTAAAGAAGTCTAGACGTTGGGTGACATCTGCTGCCAGATGTGACAAAACGGGCACTGGTGGGTACAACAAGGGGCGGTACGACGGGCGACGCACGACCCGGAGCGGGAATCTATACCGCCGACCGGACGTTGACCGGATGACGACGACAGCGACACCTGTCCTGTGGGCGACAAGCCCGGGAGGCACGATTCATGAGTGAGCGAGCTCTCCGCGGTACGCGCCTCGTGGTTACCAGCTACGAGACGGACCGCGGCATCGATCTGGCCCCGCGCCAGGCGGTGGAGTACGCATGCCAGAACGGACATCGATTTGAGATGCCGTTCTCGGTTGAGGCAGAGATTCCGCCGGAGTGGGAGTGCAAGGCGTGCGGCGCCATGGCACTCCTGGTGGACGGGGACGGGCCCGAAGAGAAGAAGGGCAAGCCTGCGCGAACGCACTGGGACATGCTCATGGAGCGACGCACTCGCGAGGAGCTGGAGGAAGTGCTGGCCGAACGGCTGGCGGTCCTGCGTTCCGGCGCCATGAACATTGCCGTGCATCCGCGGGACAGCCGCAAGTCCGCCTGACAGCCGGACGAACGCACAAGCCGAGGGGCCCCGCCACACACTGTGTGGCGGGGCCCCTCGGCGTTCCCGTGCCTGCGGCGCGGCCCTACGGCGTGAGCGGCGGGCGATAGGTGGTGTCCGGGCCTTCCTGCGGGCCCGGGCGGTCCTCACGGACGACCTCACCCTGGACGACCTTGCCGTCGGGGTAGTGGATACGGGCCTGCTGGAAGGCGTCGCCGAAGCTGCCGGCGGGAGCCGCGGCCATCTTCCGCTCCAGGGAACGGGTGGCCCTGCGGCCGGCCCAGGCCCGGACGGGCGGGAGCAGCAGGAGCAGGCCCGCCACGTCCGAGAGCAGGCCCGGCAGCATGAGGAGCAGGCCCGCCAGCATGGTCAGACCGTTGCCCCGGCCAGGCCGCTGCGGGGTGGGCTGCACGCCCTGCTGCGCCTGCTGGAAGGTGTCCGTAAGGTTCTTGAAGGCCCGGCGCCCGGCGCGCTTGATGACCATCCCGCCCAGGACCAGTCCGCCGGCGATCAGCGCCGCCACGGCGAGCCCGCCGGTCGCGTCGGCGACCATCCCGAGCAGCCAGATCTCCAGGATCAGCCAGGCGGCGATGGCCAGGGGAAGGAAGGTTCGGGCGGGCGAACGCCGACGGGGGGCCGTCGGGGTACCCGTTCGCAGGGATCCAGTGCCGGTCGTCATAGCACCCAGTGTGCCTGGGTCCGGATAAGAGTGTCCTCAGCCGGAGGTACGGGACAGCCCTTAGGGGGCGCCCCGCCGCTCAGGCGCTGCTGTCCCGCTTGCCCGAGTCCTTGCCGGTGTCCTTGCCGAGCAGCTTGGCCGCCTGGGCCTTGAGGCCCCACTGGGTGACCCGCCACAGGGCCTCCACGACGATGTCCTTGCTCATCTTGCTGTCGCCGAACTCACGCTCGACGAACGTGATGGGGACCTCCACCACGCGGAACCCCTTCTTCACGGCCCTGCGGGCCAGGTCCACCTGGAAGCAATAGCCCGCGGAGGCCACCTCCTCCAGGCCCAGCCCCTCCAGCGTCTCCCGCCGGAAGGCCCGGTAGCCGCCGGTCACGTCCCGGATCGGGACGTCCAGCATCAGCCGGGAGTACGTCGAACCGCCGCGCGAGAGCAACTCCCTGGTCTTGGGCCAGTTGACGACGCGGCCGCCCGGCACCCAGCGCGAGCCCAGGACCAGATCGGCCCCGGCCAGCGCGGTCAGCAGGCGGGGCAGCTCCTCGGGCTGGTGGGAGCCGTCGGCGTCCATCTCGACGATCACGCCGTAGCCCTCGTCCAGGCCCCAGACGAAGCCCGCGAGGTAGGCGGCGCCCAGCCCCTCCTTGCCCTTGCGGTGCAGAACGTGCACATGGTCGTCGCCGGCCGCGAGCTCGTCGGCGAGCTTGCCGGTGCCGTCGGGGCTGTTGTCGTCGGCGACCAGGATGTGGGCCTCGGGAACCGCCGCCCGGACACGGCCGACGATCAGCCCGATGTTCTCCGCCTCGTTGTAGGTCGGAATGATCACCAAGGCTGTACCGAGCGGGCCATGGGTCCGCTGTCCGCCGTCGCTCACTGAGTCCCCTTTTGTGCGCTTGCACGTCCTGTACGTCCGGTCGCAGAGGATGACTCTAGAACATCGGCCACGGCCCGCCCCGGCGGTGCCGACACCCGGGCCGCCCCGGCCGCGCCGTAGCGGGTGGTCGGGGCCCGCGGTCCTTCGGGCCGATCAGACTCCCGCTGGCTGCGGGCCGCCGTGACCGTTGTCTACTGGACCGCCGGACCCCGACCCGGGGCCACCCGCCGCCCGGCGAAACCTTCCCTCGCCCCCGAGGCGCGGGCGCGCTGAGCAGACGGATCCGTCCGGCACGACGTCCTGTGGTGGACCCGGCCGAACCTATCCGGGTCCGGCCGCCCGCACCGAACCGAGGCCGACCGGATCACCCCTGTGGGCGTACGAATACCTCCCGGCCCCCGACGACGGTGGCCAGGCACACCGGCAGTTCGGATCCGGGGGTCAGATCGGGCAGTCCGGGGGTGCCCGAGCGGGGGTCGGTGGACCAGCGGGCGACCCGGTCGTCCGGGGCCTGGACGATCAGCTCGCCGGTCTGCCAGACGGCGTAGTCGGCCGGGGCGCCGGGGACGAGGATCCCCGCGTCGTCGCGGCCCAGGGCCCGCCAGCCGCCCCGGGTGTGCGCGGTGAAGGCGGCCCGTACCGACACCCGGTGCTTGGGCGTCCGGTGGAAGGCGGCCGCCCGCACGGTGCCCCACGGGTCGAGCGGGGTCACCGGCGCGTCCGAACCGAAGGCCAGCGGCACCCCGGCCTTCAGCATGGCCGCGTACGGGTTGAGGGTGCGGGCGCGGTCGGCCCCGAGCCGGTCGGCGTACATCCCGTCCTCGCCGCCCCACGCCGCGTCGAAGGCGGGCTGCACCGACGCCGTGAGCCCCAGCTCCGCGAAGGCGGCGATGGTGGCCGGGGTCATCATCTCGGCGTGCTCGACCCGGTGCCGGGCCGCACGGACCCTGGCCAGGCCCACCTTCTCGGCCGCCGCCCGGACACCCTCGACCACTGCGGTGATCGCCGCGTCGCCGATGGCGTGGAAGCCGGCCTGCAGCCCCTCCTCCGTACAGGCCGCCACATGCTCGGCGACGGCGACCGCGTCCAGGTACTCCGTCCCCGTGTGCGAGGCGTCGGCGTACGGGGCGTGCAGACAGGCGGTGTGCGAACCCAGGGCGCCGTCCACGAAGAGGTCGCCCGCCGCCCCCACGGCCCCCAGCTCCCTGGCCAGGCCCAGGTCCCGGTCGGCCCAGTACCCGAACACGCGCGGCCCGGGCCGCTCCGCCGCCAGCGCGAGCAGAGCGGTGAAGTCCTCGGGGGAGGAGATGTCGGGCCCGCCGCACTCGTGCAGGGAACCGATGCCGAGCGAGGCCGCCCGGTCCAGCGCGGCCCGCTGCGCCTCGGCGCGCTGGGCCGGGGTCACGGCGGCGAGCGCGGCCCGCCGTACGGCGTGGTGGTCGTCGGCGGTCAGCGGCAGGTCCCCTTCGGGGCGCACCCCGGGGACCAGGTCGAGCAGGGCGGTGGTGACCACGGCCGAGTGCACGTCGATACGGCTCAGATAGAGAGGGCGGCCGCCGGTGGCCTCGTCGAGCTCGCCGCGGCGCGGCGCGCGCCGCTCGGGCCAGCGGGCGGCGTCCCAGCCGTGCCCGAGGAGCACCCGGTCGGCGGGCCGGCTCGCGGCGTACGCGCGGACCAGGTCCAGCGCGGCGGCCAGCGACCGCGCTCCCGTCAGGTCCAGCCCGGTCAGGGCCAGACCCGCGGAGGTCGTGTGGACGTGCGCGTCGGTGAAGGCGGGGGTCACGAGCGCGCCGCCGAGATCGACGACCTCGTCGACGCCCTGGGCGAACGCATCGGCGGCGCCCTCGGAACCGACCCAGGCGATATGGCCGCGTTCGACGACCATCGCCGTGGCGAAGGGGTCGGCGGGGCTGTGTACCTCGCCCCCGCGGAGGAGGACGGTCCTGGTCGGCGCTCCGGCGGCGTCGGCGGAGTGGGCGGTGCGGTCAGTCATGCCGACCAGTGTCCCGCGTCGCCCCGCCCCTTCCGACCGCCGGGTCCCCCACGGGACCGTCCCCGGTGTCACACGCGGGGCGGGCGTGCCTCGTAGGGGGTGGAAAGGACCACGGTCGTACGGGTCGCGACGTGGGCGAGGGCGCGCAGCCGGCCCAGGAGGTCCTCCAGCTCCAGCGGGGTGGCGACGCGCACCTTGAGGATGTAGTTCTCGTCGCCCGCGACGCTGTGGCAGGCCTCGATCTCGGGTACGCCGGACAGCCGGTCGGCGATGTCGTCCGGGGCGCTCGGGTCGAAGGGCTTGACCGAAATGAATGCGGTCAGCGGCAGGCCGACGGCCTCCGGGTCGACCACGGCCGCGTAACCGCGGATCACCCCGCGCTGCTCAAGACGGCGTACCCGCTGATGGACCGCCGACGTGGACAGTCCCGTGGCCTTGCCCAGATCCGTGTAGCTCATCCGCCCGTCCCGCACGAGCAGATCCACGATCTGGCGGTCCAGCTCCTCCATTGCACTCATAGCCGCTCAACTTACGGCCAAAGGCACTCCAGGCCCAGTGCTGTCCGCCCACTGGAGGCATCTGCGCCGGGCATGTGACCAAGGCCACACGGGTATGCAGGGGGAGGCCGGTCCGTTGTGGTTACTCGTGACGCACGGCGGGAAGTGGTTGCTGTGGCCGAGGCCGAAGAACCTGCCCGCCCGGCCCACCCAAGGGGGAGTACATCCATGCCGAACAACCAGCGCGCCGGTCGCACCGAACCGGAGCCTCTCGAACCGCTCGCCTCCGGGGACGACACCTACCCCGAGGACGGCGAATACCTCGACGACACCGAGGGGTTCGAGATCCACCACGCGATCTGCCCCGACTGCGGCCAGTCCATCGCCCTCGTCGCGGACGAGGAGTACCTGCCGCAGCACGCGCTCTGCCTGACCCCGTGGAACCCCTTCGGGCTCACCGTGTGCGCCGGCACCGGCCGGCCCGCCGGCGACGCCCTGCCCTGCCTCGGCACGAACCAGCCGGCGCAGGCGCCGGAGGCCGACTCCCTCACCCTGCCGGCCCTGCCCCAGGGCCTGGACTGGCGGACGCAGCCGTTCTCGCACGTCGGCGGCCCGGGCTCGCGCCCCATCCGCGTCGTGCGCCCGGTGCTGCCGCAGCCGCAGGCGCAGACGCGCCAGCAGCACGCCCAGGCGGCCTGAGGACCGCCGGGGGCGCGCCGCCCGTCCAATTTCCCTCCTCCGCTCCCCCGTTCCCCTACCAGTACGTCCCCTGCACCATGGCGGCCAGGCTGGCGTGGTGCAGGATCAGGCCGTCCGGGTCCGCCGGGACCTCGACCTCGCCGAAGTGGGCCTGCCGGTAGGCGATGCGCAGCATCACGATCGCGTGCCGCAGGGCGGCGTACAGAGTGTGGAACTCCATGTCGCGCGGCATGTGGCCGGTCAGTTCGGCGTAGCGGCGCTCCAGGTCCTCGCGGCGCAGGAAGTCCGGCAGGCCGGGCTGGCCGAAGCTCACGGTGAGGTCCTGGAAGAACCGGTGGAGGTACACGGTCCAGCCGAGGTCCACCTCGCGCGGAGCGTACGCCGCCATCTCCCAGTCCAGGACGGCCACCGGCGTGAATCCGTCGTAGACGACGTTGCCGATACGGGCGTCACCCCAGTTCAGAACTGCGGGACCCTCGTCGGCCGGCCACAGCTCCTCAAGCCGGGCGAAGGCCCGCTCGATCAGCGGGGAGGGCGCGAGCCCGCCCACCACCCAGGTGTAGTAGGCGCGTTGGGCGTCCACGTGCCGGCGCAGCGGGCTGCCCTCGCCCTCGGGCAGGAGGAACTCGGCCTCCTTCGCGGGGAACTGGTCGTGCAACCGGGCCAGCAGGGAGATGCTGGCTTCCTGGAGCGCTCCGCGCTCGGCATCCGTCGCCGCGTGCAGCCAGTTGCCCTCGTAGGTGTAGGGCATGACGTCGGGCGGGACCCTGCCCTCCGCGCGGGCCATCACGAAGAACGACGCCCCCAGCGGCCCCGCGTCCTCCTCCAGCCACTGCACGCGCGGGACGGGCAGGTCGGTGTGCTCGGCGACCAGGCTCATCACGCGGTGCTGGCGCGGCATGTCGTAGGTCGGGAAGACGGTGTAGGCCGCCGGGTCGGCGGCGAGGCGCAGCGCGCAGGCGCTCAGCGGGGTGTCGGGGTGCTCTATGTCGAAGAGCAGGGTCTCGCTGGACATCCCGTTCGAGCCGGGGACGGAGATGTTGGTGATCTTCGCCCCGGGGAGCCTGCCGTCGAGCCAGGCGCCGAGTCGTCGGCCGAGCTCCTCGGGTTCGCGGGTGGAGGTGCGCGGACGTGGTGCGGTTGCCATGGGTACCCCTCTTCTCACGCTCGGGTCCTGGATCGGGAGGTGCGGCTTACGGGGCGACGGAGGAGTAGCCGGCGAAGCCGCTCGGATCGTGGCGCCCGAAGCTGCCGTGCTCGAAGATGCCGTGACCGGTCTGCCCGTCGAGGGTGAAGCGGGCCGAGTGGTCGGTGACCCCGAAGGCGGCCATGGGGTGGGCGGCGGGGTGGGAGAGGTCGTAGACCCGGCGGTCGCTCCAGCCGCGGCCCTGCCAGGTGCCGTGCTGCCAGTCACTTGCGGGCGGGTAGCCGGCGCCCACGGCGAGCGGGGAGGAGTTCAGTATCTCCACGCCCAGTTCCAGGGGCTTCCGGGACGGGTCGGTGAGGTGGACGGTGGCGCTCTCGGGGTGCCGGGTGCCGGGGCGGTAGCGGATCTCGGTGTGCGGCCAGCCGAGCTGGACGTCCGCGCGGCCGCTGCCCTCGGGGAAGACCTGCACGGCCTCGTTCAGGGTGCGGTGGCCGTCGGCGTCCTCCTGGGCGATGACCATGACGAAGCGGTCGGCGAAGCGGACCGGGATCCAGAGCCAGTGGAAGCCGTCGGGACGGTACTCCTCGGCCGCCCGGCCGCCCTCCTCGCCGGGGATCGGGCGCACGCCCCAACTCCGGTCGCGCGTACCGGTCCACTCCCCCGCCGTGAGGGTGAACTCCTCCCCCTTGGCGCGGATCGTGCCCGTCACGTTGCCGGCCTGGACGAAGCGGCGTCCTTCCAGCATGAGCCGGTCGCCGCGCCGCTGGATGTGGTGCGGCTCCCAGACGGCGGGGAACTCCGCGGTCCAGGTGATGTCGTACGAGAGCCCGTGCGGGTCGTCCGCGTCGGGGGCGCAGCGCAGCGTGAGCCGTTGGAGCGGTACGTCGACGGTGATGGACAGGGGTCCCACGGAGAGGTTCATCCGGTCGTCGGTGAGGGCGTCGGAGGCCCGGACCGCCAGGAGTTCGTCGCCGAGGCGGAGGGTGGCGTAGGCGTCGATGACTCCGGCGTTGGGGTAGACGCCGAGGCCGAGGATCAGGACGGCGCGGCCGGCGTGGTCGAAGACGTGGAAGATGCACCGGTCGTAGGCGTTCCGGTCGCCGCTCACGAGGTGCTTCATCGACAAGGGGGCCTGGTGGATGGGGTACTCGTCGAGGGCGACGGGCCGGTCTGCGGGCATGACGGACCTCCGGGGCGGGTGACGTCGGGGGCGGCGCGAGCGGATATGACGGTACGTCAGAATCCCACCTGCCGACCACCCTTCTGGCACGCCCTGACAGCAGGGCACGAAGTGGCCGGGGGGCGGGGCGGGGGTGGAAGGCGCGGCGGCGATGCGGCGGCGGCGGCACAGCGGGGCGGGAGTGGAAGGCGCCGCGGCGGTGCGGGGGTGGCCACACAGCGGGGCGGAGGCCAGAGGCGCGGGGCGGCTTCGAGGCAAACCACAGCAAGGCGGGAGCCAGGGGCGCGGCGGTGGCGTGGGGGCGGGAGCCGGTCGCGCCCGCCTGCGTTCGCCCCCGCCCCGCTCCGCCCCCGCCGCTCCTAT
Organism: Streptomyces yangpuensis; assembly: GCF_001005295.1. Classification (GTDB taxonomy): domain Bacteria; phylum Actinomycetota; class Actinomycetes; order Streptomycetales; family Streptomycetaceae; genus Streptomyces; species Streptomyces yangpuensis. The sequence goes on from NZ_LBMK01000009.1 coordinate 45,747, forward strand.
GACCCGTCGAACGGATACGCGTACCGCGGGGGCGATTACCCGTGGCTTCGGTGCGGCGTTGGCCCGGTATGAGCACGCTTCAGTCTTCAACGGGCCGAAGGCGCCGTCCGATGTCCTCGGGTTTCGAAGAATCGGTTCAGCGCCCCCTTCGGCGTGAGCCGCAACGCGAGCAGCAGGTGCCCGATCCGCCGATCTACCGGGACCTGCTGGCCCGCTGGGCCGACGCCGGCCGGACCCTGCCCGGCCGGCGGGACCCGGAGTGGTCGCGCCTCACGTCCTCGCCGGTCTGGCCTTCCATCAGCAGCGGGCTGTACTGACCCGTCCCGCGCCGGACCGCGCCGGACCGCGTCGGATCGCGTCGGATCGCGTCAGCGCGTCTCGGGCCCGGCCAGGTGGCGGGCGATGACCATGCGCTGGATCTGGTTGGTGCCCTCGACGATCTGGAGCACCTTCGCCTCGCGCATCAGCCGCTCGACGGGGAAGTCCGCGGTGTAGCCGTAGCCGCCGAGGACCTGCACCGCGTCGGTGGTGACGGCCATCGCCGCGTCCGTGCAGAACAGCTTCGCCATGGCCGCCTGCCGGGAGAACGGCTTGCTCGCGTCCCGCAGCCGCGCGGCGGCGAGGTACAGCGCCCGGCCCGCCTCGATCTTGGTGGCCATGTCGGCCAGCATGAAGCGCAGCCCCTGGAAGTCCGCGATGGGGTGACCGAACTGCTTGCGGTCCAGCGCGTAGGCGAGGGCCTCGTCCAGTGCCGCCTGGGCGACGCCGATGGCGCAGGCCGCGATGCCCAGCCGGCCCGCGTCGAGCGCGGCCAGGGCGATGGAGAAGCCCTGCCCCTCCTCGCCGATACGGCGGGAGTCGGGTACGCGTACGCCGTCGAAGTGCAGCTGGGCGGTGGGCGAGCCCTTCATGCCCATCTTCTTCTCGGGCACGGCCGCCGTCAGGCCCTCCGCGTCCCCGGGGACCAGGAAGGCGGTGATGCCCTTGGGGCCCTCGACGCCGGTGCGGGCGAGGACGGTGTAGAAGTCGGCGACGCCGCCGTGGGTAATCCAGGCCTTGGTGCCGGTGATGATCCAGTCGTCGCCGTCGCGGACCGCCTTGGTGCTCAGCGAGGCGGCGTCGGAGCCGGCGGCCGGCTCGGAGAGGCAGTAGGCGCCCAGGAGGCCGCCGCCGAGCATGTCGGGCAGGTGGGCGGCCTGCTGCTCCTTGGTGCCGTAGCCGCCGAGGCCGTGGCAGGCGAGGGAGTGCACGCTGACGCCGAGACCGACGGTCAGGCGGGCCGCGGCCAGCTCCTCCAGGACCTGGAGGTAGACCTCGTACGGCTGCTCGCCGCCGCCGTACTCGCCGGGGTACGGGAGGCCGAGCAGCCCGGCCTCGGAGAGCAGCGTGAAGACCTCTCGGGGGAACCGCCCGGAGTCCTCCTCCTCGGCGGCCCGGGGACGGATCTCGCGCTGGGCGATCTCACGTACGAGGGCGAGGAGGTCGCGGGACTCCTCGGTGGGCAGCTGTCGGTCCACCGGCTGCGGGGCGCGGTCTGTCATGGCGGCGCTCTCCTCCCTGGTCGGGCATGGCGGCGGCGCGTGAGGTGTGGGACGCGCCGCCGGATCTCGGGCTCTGTGCAGCCGGTGCTGCCCTCCCGGGTCACGGAAGAGGCTGTTCAGCGGCTGCGGCGGCTTGAGTATGCCCGATCAGGGGCTTCCCGTCACCGGGGCAAGATCACCGACCGTTTCGAACGGCTCTTCGGCAGGGGGAGGTGCCGGACACTCCGGGGCGAACTCCTCGATCACCGCCAATGTCGCGCGCAGCTGGCGTACCAGCAGGGCTCCGAGCCGGGCGCGTCCGGGCCGGTCCGGGACGCTCGGCCCGCCGATCCATTCCAGGGTGGTCCCTTCGACCGCGGAGAGCCAGCCCACGAGGGCGAGACGGGCGATCGGCGGGAGGGCGCGGCGCCCGTACGCGCCTTCGGCGATGGCGGCGAGCAGTTCCTCGCGTACGGTGTCGCGGATGGCGAGCACCTCGGCGTCGCAGCCGACGCCTCCGGTGACGATGGTGCGGTAGGCGGCGTGATGGTGCTCGGCGTATTCGAGGTAGCCGTCGAGGGTGCGGTGGAGTCGCTCGGCGTTGGGGAGGCCGGTGTCGCCGCCGGCGCGGGCGACGAGTCCGGCCATGGAGTCCTCGACGATGGCGAGGTAGTAGCCGCGCTTGCTCTTGAAGTAGTAGTAGATCAGCCCTTTGGCGACGCCGGCCTGTTTGGCGATGTCGTCCATGCAGAGCGTGTCGTAGGGGGTGTCGGCGAACAACTTGCGCCCGATGGCTATGAGTTCGGCCCTGCGAACCTGCGAGCGCCCGGTCACTCCACGCTGTTGACTATTGTCCAAATTCGGCCCCAGCCTCGAACTGCCACAGGATGGCCGAAGTATGGCAGACCGGGGCGTCAGGCCCGCCCCCCGCTCGGGAAGGCGTCAGAGGGCGTCAGAGCCAGCCGACCTGGGTGACGAACATGGCCACGACGACCACGAGGGTCCAGCCGAGTACGTGCTCCAGCCAGCTGGAGTCCTCCTTGGGGCCCCCGGTACGGGCGAGACTCCCGGAGGATGCGGTCGGGGCGGCGGTGTCTGCGGTCATGGTGTCCAATGTGCCAGCGTTCGCGGCATTCGCGGTAGGCGGGGTCAGGGAGACGAGGGTCACTGGTGACGCACGCCACGCCGCCGGGCCCCGGCCGCTCCGACTGGTGCGCGGTGCGGTTCGGGGCCCGGCCTCCGGTTCCTTCCGGCGTCGGTTTCCGACAGTTTTCGTCTCGGACGGCTTCCGCGTCAGACCCGGGTCTCGCCCCTGCGGCCGGCCATGGCCGCCATCGCGAGGCCGAGGCACAGGGCGACGGCGCCGGTGATCACGTTGCTGACCACCGCGCGCGTGGCATCCATCTCACCGACGATGGCCCACGGGGCGATGATCGTCCAGGCGCCCAGGGCGACCGCGGTCCACGCCATCGCGTGGGTGCGCTCGTAGGCGGAGCCCAGGCCGCCCATGCACAGGCAGTACGCCAGGCCGACGATCAGGTTGTTGATCGCCAACGGGAGCAGGATGCCGAATCCCGCGATCCACGGAGAGGCGGCCAGGTATATGCCGGTTATCAGGGCCAGCGCTTCGACGGCCTGCGCCCGGGGAGTGGTGGTCACCCGCTCGAACCGGGTGCGCATCTCGGCGAGGTCGGGGTGGTGCTCGATGCTGGGGTGGGTGGTCATGGCGGGCCGCCTCCTATGAGAAGCCTTTATGTGCCATTTACCCCATAATATTCCGCCCTTCCGGGCTGCCCGGTCAACGGGCAATTTTCGCGCTTCCTCACAGCACGCCGACAGCCCGCAGGGCCCGGACCTGACCCGGTCCCGGCAGGGCGGGCGCGTAGAGGTAGCAGACCCCGCCGCTCCCGGAGGCGATCTTCCCGGCGGCGGCCGTGCGCTTGGTGCGCAGCCAGATGTTCTCCCATTCGGCACGCCGGTAGACCCGGCGCACGGACGGGTTGTCGGGGGCGTGGGGGTCGTTGACGACCACGTCCCCGGCGGCGGTGAAGCCGACGACGGTCATCAGGTGGCCGGCCGTGCTGTAGCCGGCGCCCGTGAGCTCCTCGGCGCGGAAGGATGTGGAGGTGATGGCGGGAATGCCGGCCCTCACCACGGTCTCCAGGTCGGTCAGGGAGGCGAGGCGGGTGACGACCCCGGCGAGGCCGCTGTAGGTGGCGGCGTAGGCGGCGTTGAAGGACCAGTTGCCGCAGCCCTTGTAGGCGGCGTCGTAGGTGGAGCGGGCGGCGTGGCAGACCTGCGGGTCGGAGTAGGCGGGGTCCACCCAGGCAAGGGCGGCGGGGTCGGCCTTGCGGCCGAAGTACTCGATGACCATCTGGGAGGAGGTGGGGCTGCACCAGGCCTCGCCGCCGTTGTCGTACTCGGGATAGCGCCCGCTGTGGGTCTGCTGCGAGTAGCGCGGGACGACGAGCTCGTGGGCGGTGCCGGAGGGGCGGGAGGCGGGGACGGTGAACCGGTCGGGGACGTCGGAGGCCATCGCGCCAGCCAGCCACACCGTCGGGCCGGCGCCGGCGCCGGGCCGGCGGTGGAGGGTCAGGCGCAGCTGCCAGCCGGCGATGCGCAGGCCGCCGGCCGCGGCGGGCGCGTCGACCGCGAGGGTGTCGGTCCACACGGTGGACCGGCCGTCGGTCTGGCCGTCCACCGAGGTGCGCCGGATGTCCGCGTCGCCGGAGGCCCACCGGCCCATCACGTACCAGGGGCCGGTGACGCCGTCGGTGTAGGTGGCGCGCAGCTCGACCTGGATCCAGGTGCCGGCCGGGGTGCGGGCGTTCCAGGAGGTGACGGCCTCGGTGGCGGGCACCGTGGAGCCGTGCACCGGGGAGGTCCAGGTGGCGTACTCCCAGGTGCTCTTGCGCCCGGTGTGCGGGTCGGCGTACTCGGTGCGGCCGACGGCCGTACGGATCTCCAGGCCGGGGCGGGCGCCGGCGACGGCGGCGGTGCCCCGGTGGGTGCCGGCCCGCCAGTGGCCGTACGAGAACCAGAAGCGGTTGTCGACGGTGGGGCCCTGCGCGCGCGGGGCCCCGGCGGCGGCCGCCGGGGAGCCGCCGCCGGGGACGGAGGCGGCGGTGGCCGCGGTGGCCACCGCGAGCGCGGCGACGAGTACGGCCCTGCGTGGCGTGGGTGCGGTCATCGCGTGGTCCCCCGGGGTGGGTCGGCGCTTCGGTGGTGTCACCCTTCCAGGTTCCCGGCGGGCGAGGGCCCAAGCCACGGGTCGTGTCGGGCTTGTCTACGCTGGTCGGGTGGAGCCGCACCAGTCACTTGAGCCACTCGCCCGGGAGCTCGCCGTCCTGCCCGCCTCGCTCGGGCCGGTGCGCCTGATCGGGATCGACGGGCACGCCGGATCCGGGAAGAGCACCTTCGCGGGGCGGCTCGCCGAGGCGCTGGGCGGGGCGCCCGTGCTGCACCTGGACGACGTGGCCAGCCACGCGGAGCTGTTCGACTGGGAGAAGCGGCTGCGCGTGCAGGTGCTGGAGCCGCTCGCGGACGGCCGGCCCGCGCACTGGGCGCCGTACGACTGGGTGGAGCGCCGTTTCGGACCGGAGCGGGTGCTGGAGCCGGCGCCGGTGCTGCTGGTGGAGGGGGTCGGCGCGGGGCGGCGGGCGCTGCGCCCGCACCTGGCACGGCTGTTGTGGATGGAGACCCCGCGGACGGAGTCCTGGCTGCGGGGGCGTGAGCGGGACGGGCGCGAACTCGCCGGTTTCTGGGACGGATGGGAGCGCGCGGAGCGTGCGCACTTCTCCAGTGATCCTTCGCGCCCCTTCGCCGACACTCTGGTACGCCAGAGCCGTACGGGATACGAGTGGTCTTCCGGGACCGGAGCGACGGCGGGAGACCCGGCTTCCCTCACCGACCGTGACGAACTCCCCCGGGCCTGATCGGCCTCGGATTTCCGCCCGGCCGGGCCTGCGCCGACCTGCTTGACCTGGGGACCGCAGCGGCCTTACGTTCTCAATGCGGGGCCTTCACCGGCCGCCGCGCACACGAAGCCCCCGGTTGTTCCCCCGTGATCGGGGGCTTCGTTCTGCCCGCGAGCCCCCTCGGCAGGGGTACCGCGTGAGGCACACACACCCCCGACGTTCACTCTGTGTCACCTCGGCCGTGCCGCGTCCGCTCCTGAACCGGGCCCGCCGCACCCTACGTAAGGCGCGAAAGCGCAGGTACGATGCAGCCCTGATTTCAGCGACGTCAGGCGGGGGCACCGGACAACTCGCGCGTTCGGAGCGGGGGTTGCCGCGCACCACGGGCAGGCTTGTGGGGGGACGTGATGGATTTCGCCACGCCGGGCAGCATGCACGCCCCGGCCGAACTCGCCTGGTTGCGGGGGGTCGACGCCTGCACCATGGGCGCCTACCCGCAGGCCGAGGAGGAGTTCCGGACGGCCGTGCGGCTCGACCCCTCGATGGCCGACGCGTGGCTGGGCCTGCACGCGCTGCGGGTCGACACGGGCAACGCGTTATTGCGCATGTACGCGCACCGGGACCGCTTCGGCGAGCAGCGGGCCCGCCACCGCAGGACCCTCAACTCCTGGTACTGGCTGGGCTGGTGGGTGCAGCCGGTGCTGGAGAACCGGCGGGACCTGCTGCTCGCCCACGCCTCGCACTGGCTGGACGGCCGCCATGTGCCCGAGCTGGACCAGGCCCTCGCCGCGCTGCCGCCGGTCGACACCGACGCGCAGGTGCGGTTCCTGCACGCCTGCCGGGCCTATCTGGTCAAGGACTGGGAGCAGTTGGTCCGGCACACCGAGCCGCTGGTGAACGATCCGCTGCTGGGGATCGAGGCGGGCCTGTTCGGCGGGATGGCGCGGGTCCGGCTGGAGATGTACGGGCAGGCGGAGCCGCTGCTGTCGGCGGCGCTGATGCGCTGCCGCAGCGAGCAGCCGCAGCGCAAGGAGCTGCGGTACTGGCTGGCGCGGGCGCACGAGGGAACGGGCCGCAGCGCGGCGGCGCTGCCGCTGTACCGGGCGGTGCACCGGGTGGATCCCTCGTTCATGGACACGGCGGCCCGGCTGACGGCCATCGAGGACGGCGACGACACCGACGGGATGGCCGATCTGGCGGGCCTGGCCGGGTACTCCGGGTACGGCGGCTACGCGGCGCACGGCCCGTCCCCGGCCGGCGGGGACTTCGCGGCGGTCGCCCTGGGGGGCGTACCGCTGGGCGGCGGGCCCGTCCAGGATCTCGCCGCGGACGGTCCGGCGGGGCTCGATCCGCTGGCCCCGCCCCCTCCTCCGCCCGGCCGGACGGAGGGCGTACGGCGCAAGGCGCCCGTCCCGCCGCAGGGCTCGGCGGACGGGCTGCCGGCCGGGCCTCCGGACCCGGCGGCGCTGGCGGAGGCGCTGGCGGAGCTGGAGCGGATGGTGGGCCTGGAGCCGGTCAAGCGGCAGGTGAAGGCGCTCTCCGCGCAACTGCACATGGCGCGGTTGCGGGCGGGTCAGGGTCTGCCGGTGCAGCCACCGAAACGGCACTTCGTGTTCTCCGGCCCGTCCGGCACCGGCAAGACCACGGTGGCGCGGATCCTGGGCCGGGTCTTCTACGCGCTGGGCCTGCTCGGCGGGGACCATCTCGTCGAGGCGCAACGGGCGGATCTGGTGGGCGAGTTCCTGGGGCAGACCGCGGTGAAGGCCAACGAGCTGATCGATTCGGCGATCGGCGGGGTGCTGTTCGTGGACGAGGCGTATTCGCTGTCGAACACGGGCTACAGCAAGGGTGACGCGTACGGCGACGAGGCCCTGCAGGTGCTCCTCAAGCGGGCCGAGGACAACCGGGACCACCTGGTGGTGATCCTGGCCGGGTATCCGGCCGGGATGGACCGGCTGCTGGCGGCCAATCCGGGGCTGTCGTCGCGGTTCACCACGCGGGTGGACTTCCCCAGCTACCGGCCGCCCGAGCTGACGGCGATCGGCGGCGTCCTGGCGGACGCCAACGGCGACCGGTGGGACGAGGAGGCCCTGGAGGAGCTGCGCAGCATCAGCGGCCACGTGGTGGAGCAGGGCTGGATCGACGAGCTCGGCAACGGCCGCTTCCTGCGCACCCTGTACGAGAAGAGCTGCGCGTACCGGGACCTGCGGCTGGCGGGCTTCGCGGGCGAGCCGTCGCGTGACGACCTGGCCACCCTGCGGCTGCCGGACCTGATGCAGGCGTACGGGGAGGTCCTGTCGGGCCGCGGCCCCCAGGAACGCCCGGAGCCGCCGGCCCTGTAGGGGACCGGCGGCTGACGGAAACGGACGGCGGGGCCGGACCGGCGGTGTGCGGTCGCTGCGGCCCGCTGGGCTACGGGCGGCCCGCCGGGACCCGGTGCGCCGGGTCGCGGACCTCGCCGACCAGCATTTCCAGGACGTCCTCCAGGGTGACCAGGCCGAGGACCCGCCCGCTCTGGTCGGCGACCTGGGCCAGGTGGGTGGCGTCGCGGCGCATGACGCCGAGGGCGTCGTCCAGCGGGACGGTGGCGCACAGTGTGGTCATGCGCCGCCAGACCCGCTGGGGCACGGCCCGTTCCCGGTCCTCCAGGTCCAGTACGTCCTTGACGTGCAGGTAGCCCATGAAGGCGCCGCTGTCGGCACGGACGGGAAACCGGGAGTAGCCGGTGCGTACGGTCAGCTGTTCGATCTGCCGGGGGGTGACGGCCGGGCCGACGGTGACCAGGCGGTCCCGGTCGAGGAGAACGTCGGTGACGGGGCGGCTGCCCAGTTCCAGGGCGTCCTCCAGCCGTTCCTGCTCGACCGGCTCCAGGAGCCCGGCCTGCCGGGAGTCCTTGAGGAGCCGGCCGAGCTGGGTGGAGGTGTAGGCGGCCTCGACCTCGTCCTTGGGCTCGACCTTGAAGAGCTTCAGGACGACCTTGGCGCAGGCGCCGAGCGCGGTGGTGACCGGCCCGCACAGCCGGGCGAAGGCGACCAGGCCGGGGCTGAACCACAGGGCGGTCTTCTCGGGGGCGGCCATGGCGAGGTTCTTGGGGACCATCTCGCCGATGACCAGGTGCAGGAAGACCACGGCGGCGAGCGCGAGGGCGTAGCCGAGGGGGTGGATCAGGCCCTGCGGGACGTGGACGGCGTGGAAGACGGGCTCCAGGAGCCGGGCCACGGTGGGTTCGGCGACGGCGCCCAGGGTGAGGGAGCAGATGGTGATGCCGAACTGCGCGGCGGCCATCATGCGGGGCAGGTTCTCCAGGCCGTGGAGCACCTGGCGGGCCCGTTTGGACTCGGCCGCGAGGGGCTCGATCTGGCTGCGCCGTACGGAGACGAGTGCGAACTCGGCGCCGACGAAGAAGCCGTTGGCGAGGACCAGGAGCAGGGCGAAGACGAGCTGGAGCGCGTTCACCGGGCGGCGCCTTCCAGCGCGGCCGGCTGCGGGGCGGCGTCGCCGTGGCGGCCGGAGCCGGGCACAGGGGCGCCGGCCGGGCCCGCGGCCTGCCGGTCGGCCTGCCGGTGGGAGCCCGCGGCGGGTACGGCCGTCAGCCGGACCAGCCGGACGCGTTCCGCCCGGTTGCGGCCGACCCTGCGGACGGACAGCTTCCATCCGGGGAGGTCGGCGCGGTCCCCGGGGGCGGGGATCCGGCCGAGGAGGTCGGCGACGAGGCCGGCGACGGTCTCGTAGGGGCCCTCGGGGACCTCCAGGCCTATCCGGCGCAGGGTCTGCACGCGGCAGCTGCCGTCGGCCTCCCAGGAGGGGCGGCCGTCCTCGGCGGGCACGGCGGCGAGTTCGGGGGTCTCGTCCTCGGCGAGGTCGTGCTCGTCGCGGACCTCCCCGACGAGTTCCTCCACGATGTCCTCCAGGGTGACGACGCCGGCGGTGCCGCCGTACTCGTCGACGACCACGGCCATGGGCTGCTCGCTGCGCAGCCGCTCCAGCAGCGGCTGCACGGGCAGGGAGCCGGGCACCAGCAGCGGGCGGACGCAGATCCGGCCGACGCTGATGCGGTCGCGCTCGGACTCGGCGACGGCGAGGGCGTCCTTGAGGTGGACCACGCCGGTGATCTCGTCGATGCGTTCGCGGTAGACCGGGAAGCGGGACAGTCCCGTGGCACGGGTCAGGTTCAGCACGTCGGCCGCGGTGGCCGTCTGCTGGAGGGCGCTGACCTTCACCCGGGGGGTCATGACGTGCTGGGCCGTCAGCTCCCCCAGCGACAGCGTCCGCACGAACAGGTCTGCAGTGTCCTGTTCGAGGGCGCCGGCCTGGGCCGAATGGCGGACCAGGGAGACGAGTTCGCCCGGGGTGCGGGCGGAGGCCATCTCCTCGGTGGGCTCCACGCCGAGGGCCCGTACGAGCCGGTTGGCGACGGCGTTGAGGCCGGCGATGACGGGCCGGAAGACCCGTGAGAAGGCGTTCTGGGGGCCGGCGACGAAGCGGGCCACCTGGAGGGGCCGGGAGACCGCCCAGTTCTTCGGGACGAGCTCGCCGACGACCATCTGGACGGCGGAGGCGAGCAGCATGCCGATGACGACGGCGACGCCGGATGCGGCTCCCTTGGGGAGGCCGGTCGCGGAGAGCGGCCCGGCCAGCAGTGCGGCGAGGGCGGGCTCGGCGAGCATGCCGACCACGAGGGAGGTGATGGTGATGCCGAGCTGGGTGCCGGAGAGCTGGAAGGACAGCTCCCGCAGGGCCTTGACGACCGTGCGGGCACGGCGGTCTCCGTCGGCTGCGGCGCGCTCGGCCTCGGGGCGTTCCACGGTGACGAGGCCGAACTCGGCCGCCACGAAGAATCCGTTGGCGAGGATCAGGGCGAATGCCGCCGCGAGCAGGAGTAGCGGGATGGTCATGCCGCCGCCTCCGTGGGGAGGGCGGCGCGGGTATTACCGGACGGTCCGTCCATTGCTGGAGGGAGTCACTCCTCGAGTTGCAGGTGCCCGCGGGCCTCGGGGTCCCGGGGCCGGTGGGAGGGCGCACGGCTGCGCCCCGCCACCAGGGTAGTCATTGGGATCGCGGCCGCAACGGTACGCAGCGACGAGGTTCGGTGCGGTCAGTGCTCGTTCGTGCCGGTTCCGCGGATTTCGGCGAGGGTGCGCAGGGCCCGCGCGTCGTTGATGGCCTGCTGCCTGGCCACGCCCGGCTGGATGCCGAGTACGGGCAGGCTGGTGCCGTCGCTGAGGTCCAGGAACACCCACGGGTCGCCGGGGCGGAGGTTGACCCGGAGGATCTCGGCCCATGCCAGGCGGCGGGTGTTGGTGAGGTTGACGACGGTGACGCCTTCCTCGTCGGCGACCACCTTGGGGCGGCTGAGCAGGACGAGGACGGAGGTCAGCAGGACGGCGGTGAAGACGAAGCTGATGCGCTCACCCGGCTGGAGGCGTTCCAGCAGTACGGCGATGGCCGTGATGGTGGCGAACATGGCGAGCCCGACGCCCAGCAGGACGGCCCGGGTGCGGGTCGGCCGGAAGGTGACCGGCAGGGTGGGCGGTGCGGGCGGGGCGGCGGACTCGGCCATGGTGCGTTGCCTTCTGGGGTGGCGTACGGGTGAGGGGGCGGCGTGCCGGTCGGGCACGCGGGTCCTCAGAGGCGGCAGGCGTGGATCGAGGTGGTGAGGATCGCGCGTGCGCCGAGTTCGTACAGGTCGTCCATGATGCGCTGGGCCTCCTTGGCGGGGACCATGGCGCGGACCGCGACCCAGCCCTCGTTGTGGAGCGGGGAGACGGTCGGCGACTCCAGGCCCGGGGTGAGGGCGACCGCGCGCTCCAGGTGCTCGGCGCGGCAGTCGTAGTCCATCATCACGTAGCTGCGGGCCACGAGGACGCCCTGCAGGCGGCGCAGGAACTGCTGGACCTGCGGGTCTGCGGCGTCGGCGCCGTTGCCGCGGATGACGACGGCCTCGGAGGTGAGGATCGGCTCGCCGATGACCTCCAGGCCGGCGTTGCGCAGGCTGGTGCCGGTCTCGACGACGTCGGCGATGATCTGGGCGACGCCGAGCTGGATGGCGGTCTCGACCGCGCCGTCGAGGTGCACGACGGAGGCGTCGATGCCCTGGTCGGCGAGGTGCTTGGCGACGATTCCCTCGTACGAGGTGGCGATCGTCATCCCGGTGAAGTCCTCGGGGCCCTTCGCCGTGCCGGGGGTGGTGGCGTAGCGGAAGGTGGAGCGGCCGAAGTTCAGCGGGAGGATCTCCTCGGCGCTGGCGCCGGAGTCGAGCAGGAGGTCGCGGCCGGTGATGCCGATGTCGAGCTTGCCCGAGGAGACGTAGATCGCGATGTCCTTGGGGCGGAGGTAGAAGAACTCCACCTCGTTCTCGGGGTCGACGACCACGAGCTCCTTGGACTCCTTGCGCATCCGGTAGCCGGCCTCATGGAGCATCGCCGACGCCGGTCCGGAGAGTGAACCCTTGTTGGGGACGGCGATGCGCAGCATGGGGCTTCCTTTGAGGCGTGGTGTGCGGGGTGTGCGTGGGTGTGAACGGGCGGGTGGGCGGCCCGTGCTCAGAGGTGCGCGTAGACGTCGTCGAGGGAGATCCCGCGCGCGACCATCATCACCTGGACGTGGTACAGCAGCTGGGAGATCTCCTCGGCGGCGGCTTCCTTGCCCTCGTACTCGGCGGCCATCCAGACCTCGGCGGCCTCCTCGACGACCTTCTTGCCGATGGCATGGACGCCCTTGTGGACGAGCTCGGCGGTGCGGGAGGTGCTGGGGTCGCCTTCGGCGGCCTTGTGCTGGAGCTCGGTGAAGAGCTCCTCGAAGGTCTTGGAGGGTTTGTTCGCCATGATGTCCTTAGAGTAAGGGCTCACCCGGGTGTCCCGGTGCCGGGGTTCACTCCTCGGACACTCAGCGCCAGGGTTCACTGACGGTGCGCAGGGTCATGGCGGTGGAGACGGCGGCGGTGACCGCTTCGTGGCCCTTGTCCTCGTTCGATCCTTCGAGCCCGGCACGGTCCAGCGCCTGCTCGTCGTTGTCGCAGGTCAGAACGCCGAAGCCGACGGGGACCCCGGTGTCGATCGACACCTGGACCAGGCCCTGGGTGACGCCCTGGCACACGTAGTCGAAGTGCGGTGTGCCGCCGCGGATGACCACGCCGAGGGCGACGATGGCGTCGTAGCCGCGGCCGGCCAGGACCTTCGCCACGACCGGGAGCTCGAAGCTGCCGGGGACGCGGAGCAGGGTGGGCTCGTCGATGCCCAGCTCGTGCAGGGCCCGCAGGGCGCCGTCGACCAGTCCGTCCATGACCTTTTCGTGCCACTGCGCCGCGATCACGGCGACGCGCAGGTCGCCGCAGTTCTTCACGCTCAGTTCGGGTGCGCCCTTGCCGCTCACAGCTCTGCTCCTCGGTGGTTCGTGGATGTACGTACGGGTGGGGGTGGTGCGTGCTTACTGGTTGCCGCAGGCGGAGGTGGTCACGGCCCCGTCCAGCCAGGGCAGGTCGTGGCCCATCCGGTCCCGCTTGGTGCGCAGGTACCGCAGATTGTGCTCGCCCGCCTCGACCGGCATGGCCTCCCGGCTGGTGACCGTGATGCCGTGCTGTTCCAGGGCGGCGGACTTGTCGGGGTTGTTCGTCAGCAGCCGGACGCTGCGCACGCCGAGGTCGGCGAGGATGCGTGCGCCGGCCGCGTAGTCGCGGGCGTCGGCGGGCAGGCCCAGCTCCAGGTTGGCGTCGAGGGTGTCGCGGCCGCGTTCCTGGAGCTCGTACGCGCGCAGCTTGGACAGCAGTCCGATGCCGCGGCCCTCGTGGCCGCGCAGGTAGACGACGACGCCGCGGCCCTCGTTCTTGATCCGTTCCATGGAGGCGTGCAGCTGGGGGCCGCAGTCGCAGCGCTGGGAGGCGAAGATGTCGCCGGTCAGGCACTCGGAGTGCATCCGGACCAGGATGTCGGATCCGTCGCCGATCTCGCCGTGGACGAGGGCGACGTGCTCGACGCCGTCGACGGTGGAGCGGTAGCCGTGCGCGGTGAAGTCGCCGAAGGCGGTCGGCAGGTGGACCTCGGCCTCGCGGCGCACGGTGGGCTCGGCGGAGCGCCGGTAGGCGATCAGGTCCTCGATGGAGATGATCGTCAGGCCGTGCTTGCGGGCGAAGGGGATCAGTTCGGGCAGGCGCAGCATGACGCCGTCCTCGCCGGCGATCTCCACGATGGCTCCGGCCGGGCGCAGGCCCGCGAGGCGGGCGAGGTCGACGGCGGCCTCCGTGTGGCCGTTGCGGACCAGGACGCCGCCGGGCTTGGCGCGCAGGGGGAAGATGTGGCCGGGGCGGACGAAGTCGCCGGGTCCGCTGACGCCGTGGGCGAGGAGGCGCAGGGTGGTGGCGCGGTCGGCGGCGGAGATGCCGGTGGTGACGCCGTGGGCGGCGCTCGCGTCGACGGAGACGGTGAAGGCGGTCTTCATCGACTCGGTGTTGTTCTGGACCATCTGCGGGAGTTCGAGCCGGTCCAGTTCCGGGCCCTCCATGGGGGCGCAGATCAGGCCGCGGCACTCGCTCATCATGAAGGCGATGATCTCGGGGGTGGCCTTCTCGGCGGCGATGACGAGGTCGCCCTCGTTCTCGCGGTCCTCGTCGTCGACGACGACCACGGGGCGTCCCGCCGCGATGTCGCGGATCGCCTGCTCGACGGGGTCGAGGCGGAAGGTCTCTTCGGGGATGTCGGGCACGGGCTTGAGGGTGGTCATGCCGCTGCTCCTTCGAGGGCCGGGGCGGGGTTGGTGCGGGAGCGCTGGTACCAGTCGTAGGCGCCCCACACCACGAGGGCGAAGTAGACGACGTAGACCAGTCCGGAGAAGGCGAGGCCGCCGGTGAAGGCGAGGGGGACGCCGACCAGGTCGACGAGGAGCCAGGCGAACCAGAACTCGACGAGTCCGCGGGCCTGGGCGACCATCGCGACGATGGTGCCGACGAAGATGTAGGCGTCGGCCCAGGGGCTCCAGGACAGCGACGGGTAGAGGGTGAAGAGGCCGCCGACGGCGAGGGTTCCGAGGGCCGCTCCGCCGAGGAGGAGTCCGCGTTCGGTCCAGGTGGCGGTGCGTACGGCGATGGAGCCGTCCTGGGCCTGCTGCTTGCCGCGCTGCCAGGAGATCCAGCCGAAGACGGCCACGCCGATGACCAGGAGCTGCTTGCCGACGCCGCCGGCGAGGTGTGCGGAGGCGTAGGCGGCGATGAGGATGAGCCCGGAGAGCAGCTGGGCGGGCCAGGTCCAGATGGAGCGGCGCCAGCCGAGGGCGAGTGCGGCGAGGCCCATCAGGTTGCCGATCATGTCGGACCAGATGACCTTCTGGCCGAAGACCGTGAAGGCCTCCGTGTTGAGCCAGGTCAGGGCGCTCACCGGGGCTCTCCCGCCGGGTTGGCGCGCAGCGGGTCCACGCCGGCGGCCAGGAGGCGCTCGACGTACTTCGCGAGGACGTCGACCTCGAGGTTGACCGGGTCGCCGGGCTGCTTGATGCCGAGGGTGGTCAGCGCGAGGGTGGTGGGGATGAGGCTGATGGTGAACCAGTCGGCGGCGGCCTCGACGACGGTGAGGCTGACGCCGTCGACCGTGATGGAGCCTTTCTCGACGACGTAGCGGGAGAGGTTCTCCGGGAGGGCGACCTTGACGATCTCCCAGTGCTCGGAGGGGGTCCGGGAGAGGATCTCGCCGGTGCCGTCGACGTGGCCCTGGACCAGGTGGCCGCCGAGCCGTCCGCCGAGGGCCATGGGCCGCTCCAGGTTGACCCGGGAGCCCTCGGCCAGGGCGCCGAGGCTGGAGCGGTTGAGGGTCTCCTGCATGACGTCGGCGGTGAACTCGCCGTCGGCGGTCTCCACGACGGTCAGGCAGACGCCGTTGACGGCGATGGAGTCGCCGTGCTTGGCGTCCTCGGTGACGAGGGGGCCGCGCAGCCGGAAGCGGGAGGCTTCCCGGAGCGGCTCGACGGCGGTGACCTCGCCCAGTTCTTCGACGATTCCGGTGAACACTCAGTGCTCCTTGGGGGCGGTGGCGGGAAGGGCGGTGATGCGCAGATCGGGGCCCACGCGGACGGCCTCGGTGATGTCGAGGCGCAGGGCGTGGGTGATGTTGGTGATGCCCGCGTTGCCGAGGGCGGCGGGGCCGGCGCCGAGCAGGGCGGGGGCGAGGTAGCCGACGACGCGGTCGACGGCTCCGGCTTCGAGGAAGGCCCCCGCGAGGGTGGGTCCGCCTTCCAGGAGCAGGGAGCGCACGCCGCGGGCGTACAGCTGGGTCAGGAGTTGGTCGAGGGGGATCCGGCCGTCGCGCAGGGGCAGCCGGAGCAGGTCGACGCCGGGGAGGTGGCGGGTGTCGGCGTCCTCGTCGACGACGAGCAGTGTGGGCGCGGCGTCGTCGAGGATGCGGGCGGCCGGCGGGAGGCCGGCGCGGGTGTCGAGGGCCACGCGCAGGGGCTGGGTGGCGCCGTCGATTCCGCGGACGGCCAGGTGCGGGTCGTCGGCGCGCAGGGTGCCGCCGCCGACGAGGACGGCGTCGGCCTCGGCGCGCAGCCGGTGGACGTCGGCCCGGGACTCGACGGAGCTGATCCAGCGGCTGCTGCCGTCCGCGGCGGCGCTGCGGCCGTCGAGGGTGGCGGCGTACTTCCAGGTCACGTGGGGGCGGCCGAGGCGTACGGAGGTCAGCCAGGCGGTGTTGCCGGCTTCGGCCTCGGCCCGCAGCAGCCCCGCCTCGGTGTCGATCCCGGCGGCGCGCAGGGTGGCGGCACCGCCGCTGGCCTGCGGGTTCGGGTCGGGGACGGCGTAGACGACACGGGTGACGCCGGCGCCGAGGAGGGCCTGGGCGCAGGGTCCGGTGCGGCCGGTGTGGTTGCAGGGTTCGAGGGTGACGTAGGCGGTGCCGCCGCGGGCGGCGGCGCCTGCGGCGCGCAGGGCGTGGACCTCGGCGTGCGGGCCGCCGGCCCGCTGGTGCCAGCCCTCGCCGACGACGGTGCCGGAGGTGTCGGTGATGACGCAGCCGACGACCGGGTTGGGGCTGGTGGAGCCGAGTCCGCGGGCAGCGAGCTCGATGGCCCGTCGCATGGCACGGGTGCCCGCGTCGGGTGCGGGTGCTGCGTGCGCGGCGTGTGTCGCCACCGGGTCCTCCTGCCTCATCGGGCACGGACTCCGGGGCCTGTCGGGATACGACAGATGAAGCGGATCAGCTCACGCAGGGGCGCCGAGGCCGGAGAAACGGTTCGACCGGGCACATCCACGGGGATATGCCGATGAAACGCCGACGGCGGCGTACCGGTGACTGGCCCGCCGCGCACTGCCTCCCATCCGGACTTTAACCGTCGGTCCAGGAATCTCACCTGGTCAACCGGCCGCTGGCTGCGGACGGGTCGCGGACTATACCGCCGGTTCGGAATTACACCGACCCCGGAGTGCGCTGCTACTGGTACTCCAGCCAGTCTGCCACGGCCTGTCGCCCGCCATGCAGGTGATGTGGTGTGGCCTGGCTCACAGAGGGTGACGCCGGGGCCACGGCGGTGGGGGCCCGGTCGAGCAGAGACACGGTTGGTCCAGACCTATTGACGGGTTGGTCTAGTCCTCTTAACGTTCCCTTCAACTTCCGGGAGCAGCCCGTCAGATGTGCGCACGTCACGGGCCAACAGACTTACGCACCAGTCACGTTGCTTCATGTTGTGTCCATTTGTGTCCTGCATCCTCCCCTCCCCAGGAGGCACAATGCTGTCCCCCACACGTACGAGAGCGATGCTCCTGGCATCCGGCGCCGCGATCGCCGGACTGCTGGTCGGCGGGCTCTCGACGGGCGTCTCGCACGCGGCAGACAACGAGAGCTGTCGCCCGGACGGCCTCTACAAGACGGCCGGCGTCGACGTCCCGTACTGCTCGGTCTACGACACCGAGGGCCGCGAGAAGATGGGCGCCGACCACCAGCGCCGCGTCATCGGCTACTTCACCGGCTGGCGCACCGGCAAGAACGGCCAGCCCTCGTACCTCGTCAACAACATCCCGTGGGACAAGATCACCCACATCAACTACGCCTTCGCGCACGTCGGCAGCGACAACAAGATCTCCGTCGGAGCCGACAGCCCCGCCAACGAGGCCACCGGGATGACCTGGCCGGGCGTCGCCGGGGCCGAGATGGACCCGGCGCTCCCCTACAAGGGCCACTTCAACCTGCTGACGAAGTACAAGAAGCAGCACCCCGACGTGAAGACCCTGATCTCCGTCGGAGGCTGGGCCGAGACCGGCGGCTACTTCGGCGCGGACGGCAAGCGCGTCGCCTCCGGCGGCTTCTACAGCATGGCCACCAACGCGGACGGATCCGTCAACCAGGCGGGCATCGACACCTTCGCCCAGTCCTCGGTCGACTTCATCCGCACGTACGGCTTCAACGGCGTCGACATCGACTACGAGTACCCGACCACGATGAAGGACGCCGGCAACCCGCTGGACTGGCAGATCGCCAACGCCCGGCGCGCCGGCCTGGTCAAGGGCTACGACGCCCTCATGAAGAGCCTGCGCCAGAAGCTGGACGCGGCCGGCGCCGCCGACGGCAAGCACTACATGCTGACCGTCGCCGCCCCCTCCTCCGGCTACCTGCTGCGCGGCATGGAGACGTTCCAGATGCAGCAGTACCTGGACTACGTCAACATCATGTCCTACGACCTGCACGGCGCCTGGAACGAGTACGTCGGCCCGAACGCCTCCCTCTTCGACGACGGCAAGGACGGCGAGCTCGCCGCCGCCGGCGTCTACGGCTCCCAGCAGTACGGCGGCATCGGCTACCTCAACACCGACTGGGCGTACCACTACTTCCGCGGCTCCATGCCGGCCGGCCGGATCAACATCGGCCTGCCGTACTACACCCGCGGCCACAAGAACGTGCAGGGCGGCACCGACGGCCTGTGGGGCAAGGCGGCGGCGACCAGCTGCCCGGCCGGCTCGGGGCTGACCAAGTGCGGTGACGGCGCGGTCGGCATCGACAACCTGTGGCACGACAAGGACGACAACGGCAACGAGTCCCCCGCGGGCTCGAACCCGATGTGGCACGCCAAGAACCTGGAGAAGGGGATCGTCGGGGACTACGTGACCCAGTACGGCTTCCCGGCGACCACCTCGCTGACCGGCAGCTACGCCCGCAAGTACGACTCGACCCTGGTCGCGCCGTGGCTGTGGAACGCGCAGAAGAAGGTCTTCCTCTCCACCGAGGACGAGCAGTCGGTGGCCGCCAAGGCCGACTACGTGGTGGACCGCGGCATCGGCGGCACCATGGTCTGGGAGATGGCCGGCGACTACGGCTGGAACGCGGCCAAGGGTCAGTACGAGATGGGCTCCACCCTCACCACGCTGATGTACGACAAGTTCAAGGCGGCCTCCCCGTACGGGGCGAAGAAGGCGGGCACCACCGTGCCGCCGGCCCAGGCGGTCGACATCAAGGCCGAGTTCACCGAGTTCAAGCTCGGCGACTCGAACTACCCGATCACCCCGAAGATCAAGATCACGAACAACACGAAGACGGCGCTCCCCGGCGGCACCGAGTTCCAGTTCGACTACTCGACCTCTGCCCCGGACAACGCCTCCGACCAGTCCGGCTTCGGCACGAAGGTCATCAGCAGCGGCCACACGGGCAGCAACGCGGGCGGCCTGAAGGGCGACTTCCACCGGGTGTCGCTGAAGCTCCCGGCCTGGCAGTCGCTGGCCCCCGGCGCCTCCGTCGACCTGGCGTTCAACTACTACCTGCCGGTGTCCACCCCCTCCAACTGGACGGTGAACATCTCCGGCACGACGTACGCCCTCGCCGGTGACCTGGCGCGCGGCACCACGGTCGGCGAGCCGGGCGGCGGCACCACCCCGCCCACCACGCCCCCGACGACCCCTCCGACGACGCCCCCGACCACCCCGCCGCCGACCGGCGGGACCTGCACCAGCCCGGCGTACGTCGCGGGCACCATCTACAACAGCGGGAACCTCGTCTCCCACAAGGGCCACACCTGGAAGGCCCAGTGGTGGACGCAGAACGAGGAGCCCGGCACCACCGGCGAGTGGGGCGTCTGGAAGGACCAGGGCGCCTGCTGACCGGACCGCCCTGACGGGCGACCACACGTGAGGACCCGGTGGCCCGGCGGCCACCGGGTCCTCGCACGTTCCCGCCCGGCCGGCTCCTCGTAGGCTGGCCGGGTGATCACACATGTCACCGCCGCCGTAGCGGACTTCGAGCACCACCGGCCCCGGATGTTCGGCATCGCCTACCGCATGCTCGGCTCCGCCGCGGAGGCCGAGGACATCGTGCAGGACGCCTACCTGCGCTGGGACGGCGCGGACCGTTCCGCCATCGAGAACCCGGGGGCCTGGCTGGCCAAGGTCACCACCAACCTCTGCCTCAACACCCTCACCTCGGCGCGCGCCAGGCGCGAGAGTTACGTCGGCCCCTGGCTCCCCGAACCCGTCCTCACCGGGGACGGCGCCCTCGGCCCGCTGGAGACCGCGGAGCAGCGGGACAGCGTCTCCGTGGCCCTGCTCCTGCTGCTGGAACAGCTCACCCCCGTCGAGCGCGCCGTGTACGTGCTGCGCGAGGCCTTCGCCTACAGCCACCGGGAGATCTCCGGCCTCCTGGACCTCACCGAGGCCAACTGCCGCCAGATCTACCGGCGTGCGGCGGGCCGGGTGGAGGCCGGCCGTGCGGACACGCAGGCGAAGCGGTTCTCCGCCGACCCCGAACGGTGGCAGGGCCTCGTGGAGAGCTTCCTGACGGCGGCGCGCAGCGGGGACCTGACCCAACTGGAGGGGGTGCTGGCGGCCGACGTGCGGTACGTGTCGGACGGTGGCGGCGTGGTCAGCGCGGCGCGCCGGCCGATCCTGGGGCGCGACGCCGTCGCCCGGTTCGCGCTGGGCGCCATGGCGAAGTACGTGGCCGGTGTGCCGGTCAGCGTCGCGGAGGTCAACGGGACGCCCGCGCTGCTCTTCGGCGAGGTGGCGGTCCTGCTGGTCGAATTCGAGAATGGGCTGGTCAGCGGCATCAGCACGGTGGTCAACCCGGAGAAGCTGGAATTCCTCCGGCGGCAGCTGTCACATTCCTGACGGCTGTCCGGTCCCAGCTGGGAACACCCCTCTCACCGCACCAGGGAAGGACCGGCACCATGGGCACCTCGGGCACTACGGGCAATACGGGTACTACGGGCGCTACGGGCGCTACGGGCGCTACGGGCGCTACGGGCACTGTCGTCGTCACAGGAGGCACCGGAACGCTCGGCTCGCTCGTCACCGAACGGCTGCGGGCGGCCGGGCACGAGGTCCGCGTGCTGAGCCGGCACGCCCCGGACCATCCCGTCGACCTCCGGAACGGCACAGGCCTGGACGCGGCGCTGGCGGGCGCAGAGGTGATCGTGCACTGCGCGAGCAACACGCGCGGGGCGGGCAAGGGCGACGACGTGGCCGCCGGGCACCTCATCGAGGCTGCCCGGCGGACCGGCACTGTCAGGAACATCGTCTACATCTCGATCGTCGGGGTGGACGTGGTCCCGCTCGGCTACTACCGGCGCAAGCTCCGGGTGGAGCGGCTGCTGGAGGCGTCCGGGCTGGGCGTGACGATCCTGCGTACGACGCAGTTCCACGACCTCGTGGCGATGCTGACGGACGCCATGGCGAAACTGCCGGTCGTGCCGGTCCCGAAGGGTGTACCGGTGCAGCCGATCGCGGTCGGCGAGGTCGCGGACCGCATGGCGGAGCTGGCGGTCCCGACCCCGTCGGGCCGGGTCCCGGACATGGGTGGCCCGCAGATCCGCAGCCTGCCGGACCTGGCCCGCGTCCACCTGCGGGCGACGGGCCGCAACCGCCGCGTCCTCCCCCTCCCCCTGCCGGGCAAGGCCTACGCGGCCTTCCGCCGCGGCGGCCACCTCACCCCGTCCCACGCAGTCGGCCACGAAACGTTCGAGCAGTTCGCGGCGGGGCGGGGGATCGGCCCTCGCCCCGGATCCCCGGCTGCCGCGCGGTAGGCGGAGCCACCACAGAGAGCGGTGTGTCGGGTCGGCCTGCACGTCATCGAACAGGGCATCGAGAAGCCACGGGCGACAACTTGGCCGTTGATCGGCCTACTGGGCCTCACCGCCTCTATCTGCTGGTTCGCCAGCTGGCCAGGCTTCGGCGCTGCCGGTCGTCGTGGTCCACGTACTGGATCTTGAGGCGACGAGTGACCCATGGCAGGCTCATGCCGCATGATCGATGAATTCGCGAAGGACAACCTGCACGGGAGACTGCGGCGGGACCGCAAGGCGCTGCTCTGGAAGCTCGACGGCCTGTCCGAGTACGACGCACGCCGGCCTTTGACCGTGACCGGGACCAACCTCCTCGGCCTGGTCAAACACGTGGCCAGCGTCGAGGCCAGGTACTTCGGCGAGGTCTTCGAGCGCCCTTCTCCGGAACCGCTACCCCGGTGGCAGGACTCCGACGGCAGCGATCTGTGGGCGACCGAGGACGAGACCCGCGATCAGATCATCGGGTTCTACCGGCGCACGTGGGAACATTCGGACGCGACGATCAACGAGCTTGCCCTCGATGCCCCTGGCCACGTGCCGTGGTGGTCGGAGCCTTGTCCGAACACGAACCTGTTCGCCATCCTGGTCCATGTCCTGGGCGAGACCAATCGGCATGCCGGGCATGCCGACGTCCTGCGCGAAGGGGTGGACGGCCGGACCGGGATGCGCCCCGAACACGAGATGCAGATCGATGAGGACGCCCGCACCGCCTACTTCGCGAAGATCGAGCAGGCTGCACGATCGGCCGCACCAGCCACGGCTTGAGAAGGCTGTCCCGTGACGTGACGTGATGTTTGAGCGGCACGATTCCGGTCGTGAGTGCTGATCTGTCGAAGCGGCTGGGCGATGCTGGACGAACTCGGGGCTCGGACAGCGGCCTGCTCACGAGCCCCAGTCCGTAGCCGGCGCCGCGGCCGAAGTACGCGGCGGGGACGGTGGTGCGCATCTCGGCGAGCTGGGCCGCCGGGAGGAGGCGGCCCTTCAGGAGTTCGGAGAAGAAGCGGTTGAGGTCGGAGTTGGTGGAGATCAGCTGGCCCGCCGCCCAGCTCCAGGAGGGGTCCGTCTCCGTGATGTCGCGCAGCGGCTCCCCTGCCGCTTCCCGTTGGTAGCCGTGGGGGTGCGGCTCACGGATGGTCGCGTCGCCGGGGGCGGGGAAGTAGGTGTGGCGCAGCCCGAGGGGTCCGATGATGCGCCGGTCCATCTCCTCGGCGACGGCGTGGCCGGTGACCTTCTCGACGATCAGGCCGGCGAGCACGTAGTTCGTGTTGCTGTACTCCCATCTCGTCCCGGGGGCGAAGTCGGCCTCGTGCCGGAGAGCGATGTCGAGGAGGTCGCGGGGCCGGTACGGCCGGGGTTCGAGGGCGTACTTCGTGTAGTTGGGAAGTCCGCTGGTGTGTTGCAGCAGCTGACGGACTGTGATGTGCCGCCCATCGATGTCCTGTCCCCGGACGAGGCCGGGCAGATAGGTGTCCACGGGAGTTTCCAGGCCGACCTTTCCCTCACCGGCCAGCTGGAGCACGACCACCGCGGTGAAGGTCTTGGTGTTGCTGCCGATCCGTACCTGCCCGTCCCGGGGCACTTTCGATCCGGTGGCCAGGTCTCCCACTCCCGCGACGTAGGTACGGGTGCGGCCGTCGCGTCCCCTGACACTCGCCATCGCGGCGGGCAGGCTGGCCGTAGGAGCGCACCAGCGCGTTCACACCCTGCCGGACGGCGTCCGGACCGGCCGTCGCCGCTGAGTCCGGGACCGGGGCGCCCGTTCCCATGATGGTCATGGCGATGACACCGACGACTGCGGCGGCCGCGCCCGAACGCCACCCGTGGCGTACCCGCTGCTGTACGTGCTCCTGCGGGTGCTTTCGTGGCTGTTCCCGCATCAGTCGCCCCCGTGCGATCGTCGGCAGTTCGGCGACCGGTGAGTCCGCCGGGAGCAACCCTTCCGGGCACGGCCGCCCCGCACCATCCCGTCAGCGCCCGTCTCCGGGGTGGGGTTACCCCCCGAACAGCACCCGCTGGGCCGCTTCGCGGGCTGCCAGGCGGGCGCCCGCGAGGACCGCCGGGTCGCCCAGGGTCGTGGCGCGGATCTCCGTCGGGACCGGGGTCAGCTCCGCCAGGCGGTGGGAGACCCGGGCGGCCAGGGCGGGGCCGCCCGCGCGGCCGAGTTCTCCGGCGAGGACCACGCAGCCCGGGTCGAGGAGGGCCGCGGCGGCCGCCGCGCCCAGGGCGAGGCGTTCGGCGAGGGCTTCGAGGAAGGGTGCGCCGGCGGCCCCCGCGACGGCCTGCTCCGCGGGGCCTGCGAAGCCGTGCTCGCGGGCCAGTGCGGTCACCGCGTCCCGGCCGGCCAGGGCGTGGAAGCCACCCGCACAGTCGGCGGCCGAGGGCAGCCCGCCGGTGCCCGGTACGGGGAGGAAGCCGATCTCGCCCGCCCCGCCTGAGGCGCCCCGGCGTAGCCGGCCGTCCAGGACCACGGCCGCGCCGACCCCGGCGCCGAGCCACAGCAGGACGAAGGAGTCCAGGTCGCGGGCCACGCCCAGGCGCTGCTCGGCGAGGGCGGCGAGGTTGGTCTCGTTCTCGACGGCCACGTCGGCGGGCAGGGTCCGCTGCAGGGCGGTCACCAGGTCCCGGTGCCAGGCCGGGAGGCCGATGGTGTCGCGCAGTTCGCCGGTGGTGGGGGTGACCAGGCCCGGGGCGCCGACGACGACGGTGTGGAGCTGGTCGGCGCCGGCCTCGCGGGCGGTGCGCAGCAGGGCGGCGACCGCGTCCTCGGGTGCGCCGACGGGCAGGGCGGCCTCGGCGAGGGGGTGGCCGAGCAGGTCGGTGACGACGGCGGTGACCCGGTCGGTGCGGACGTCGAGGGCGGCCAGGTGGGCACGGCCGGCGACGATCCCGTAGAGCTTGGCGTTGGGGCCGCGGCGTTGTGCGCCGGATTCGCCGACGACCTCGATCAGGCCCGCGTCGGTGAGCCGGTCGACGAGGTCGGCGACGGACGGGCGGGAGAGGCCGGTCAGGGTCTTGAGCTGGGTCGCCGTCAGCGGCCCGGAGTCCTGGAGGAGTCGCAGGGCGAGGCGGTCGTTGATGGCCCGGGCCGTGCTGGGTGAGGCCGGGGACGGTACCGGGGCGTGGGCTGGAGTCACGGCGCCCATCCTAGGGAGTCGGGGCCATTATCTATCAGGCAGGTTCCCTGATAGTTTATGCCTCATGACCGGGGACACCGACCTCAGCCCGGCGCGCCTGCGCCATGCCCGTATCGCCATCGCCGCCGTCTTCTGCGCCCACGGCGCCGTCACCGGCTCCTTCGCCACCCGCATCCCGTGGATCCAGGACCATGCCCAGCTCGGCGCGGGCACCCTGGGGCTCGCGCTCGCCTTCCCCGCCCTGGGCGCGGCGCTCGCGATGCCGCTGGCCGGGCGGATCAACCACCGGTTCGGGGCGCGTACCGCGCTGCGCGGGCTGCTGGTGCTGTGGACCCTCTCGCTGATCCTGCCGAGCCTCGCCCCGAACCTGCCGGTGCTGTGCCTCGCCCTCTTCGTGTACGGGGCCACCGCGGGCATGTCGGACGTGGCGATGAACGCGCTGGGTGTGGAGACCGAGAACCGGCTGGGCCGCTCGATCATGTCCTCCCTGCACGGCATGTGGAGCGTGGGCGCGCTCCTGGGGTCGGCCGCCGGTACGGTCGCCGCGCACGCCGGGACCGACGCCCGGCTGCACCACCTGGTCGCCGCGCTCGTGCTGACCGCGGCCGGGCTGATCGCCGTACAGGGCGTACTGGACCTGCGGAGCGCGGAGGGCGCCGAGGCGCCGCCGCACTTCGCGCTGCCGCCGAAGTCCGCGCTGCTCATCGGCGCGATCGGCTTCTGCGCGGTGTTCGCCGAGGGCGCGAGCCTGGACTGGTCGGCGGTCTACCTGCGGGACGTCCTGCACACGGACGCGGGCCTCGCGGCCGCCTCCACCACCGCCTTCGCGCTGACGATGGCCGTGGCCCGGCTGGTCGGCGACCGGGTGGTGGACCGCTTCGGTGCGGTACGCACGGTCCGGGCGGGCGGTGCGCTGGCCACCCTCGGCGGGCTGCTCGTCGTCGGCGTCCGCACTCCGGCGGGCGCGCTGACCGGGTTCGCCCTGATCGGGCTCGGTATCGCGGTGGTGGTCCCGCTGGCCTTCGCCGCGGCGGGGCGCAGCGGGCCGGCACCGGCGCAGGCGATCGCCGGTGTCGCGACGATCACGTACACGTCGGGGCTCATCGCGCCGTCGGCGATCGGGGCGGTGGCCGACGCGACCTCGCTGGTGGTGTCGTTCGGGCTGGTGACGGTGCTGGCGTTCGCGCTGGTGGTGGGTGCCTCGGTGCTGCGCCCGAAGCCGTCGGCGGGGCGGTCCGGGGGCGGGTTCGCCGGGAAGGCCGGCCCGGCGGCCGATCTCGACGAACCTGCTGATATACGGCCGTAATATGTCGACTGGCCGCAGCGGCACGCACCCGTGCGCTGCGGCTTCGATGTGCGCGCGGCCGCTGCCGCGCTCGTCCGCATGACCGGGAAGACCCGGAAGACCGGGAAAGAGGAGTGGCACATGGGCCTCGGCGTGGGGTGGACCCTGCACGGAGACGGGCGGACCCCGGCCCCCGGCGCGGTGGTGCGGCCTGAGGAGCGGCTGTCGTGGCCGCGGACCGCCGGGCTGGGCGCCCAGCACGTCGTGGCGATGTTCGGCGCGAGTTTCGTCGCACCGGTCCTGATGGGCCTGGATCCGAACCTGGCCATCATGATGTCCGGCATCGCGACGGTGATCTTCCTGCTGGCGACGCGCGGCCGGGTGCCGTCGTACCTGGGCTGTTCGCTGTCCTTCGTCGGTGTCGCGGCGGCGATCCGGGCCGGGGGCGGGGACAGCGCGGTCGTCACGGGCGCCGTGTTCGTCGTCGGCGTGGCGCTGTTCCTGGCCGGTCTCGCGGTGCAGCGGTTCGGCGCGCGCGTCATCCACACGGCGATGCCGCCGATCGTCACGGGCGCGGTGGTGATGCTGATCGGCTTCAACCTGGCGCCGGTGACGGCGTCGACGTACTGGCCGCAGGACCAGTGGACGGCGCTGCTGACCATGCTGTTCACCGGATTCGCCGTGGTGTGCCTGCGCGGTTTCTGGTCGCGCATCGCGATCTTCCTGGGGCTGGTCTTCGGGTACGCGATCTCCTGGCTGTTCGACCTGCTCTTCGGCAAGATCCACTCGACGGTGGGCGGGGAGGCGGCCGTGGACCACTGGCGTCTGGACCTCTCCGCGGTGGCGAAGGCCGACTGGATCGGGCTGCCGTCCTTCCACGGGCCGTCCTTCGAGTGGTCGGCGATCCTGATCGCCCTGCCCGTGGTGATCGCGCTGATCGCTGAGAACGCGGGGCACATCAAGGCCGTGGGCGAGATGACCGGTGATCCCCTCGACGACAAGCTGGGCACGGCGATCGCGGCGGACGGCGCCGCGTCGATGCTGTCCACGGCGGTCGGCGGCCCGCCGAACACCACGTACTCCGAGAACATCGGCGTCATGGCGGCCACCCGGGTCTACTCCACGGCGGCCTACTGGGCTGCCGCGGGCTTCGCGCTGCTCTTCGGCCTGTGCCCCAAGTTCGGCGCGGTCGTCGCCGCGATCCCGGGCGGGGTGCTCGGCGGGATCACGGTCATCCTGTACGGGATGATCGGCCTGCTCGGCGCCCAGATCTGGGTCAACGGCCGGGTGGACCTGCGCAATCCGCTGAACCTGGTGCCGGCCGCGGCGGGCATCATCATCGGCGTCGGCGGTGTGAAGCTGCAGATCACCGACAGCTTCGAGCTGGGCGGCATCGCGCTGGGCACGATCGTGGTGATCGGCGGCTATCACGCGCTGCGGTATTTCGCCCCCGCGCACCTGAAGCCCCAGGAGCCGCTGCTCGACGCGGGCACGTCCGCATACGACGACGGCGGGGAGGCGGAGGACAAGCCCCGTTGACGGGGTTTCGCCCGAACCGGGGAAGCGTACGGCCAAGTTCCCCGGATCCGTGGCGGCGCCTGCGACCCTGCCCCCATGGAAGCGGTGCTGGCGCGGATGCGCGCCCTGGAGGAGCGGCTCCCGGCGCAGGACGGTGTCGCCGTCTTCAACCGGGTCTACCTGACGGTGACGGAGGCCCTGCACCGGCGGATCGAGCACGGGGGCTTCCCGGCGCCCCGGCGGGCGGCGACCCTCAGCGTGCGGTTCGCGGAGCGGTACCTGACGGCGGTGGAGGCGGACCGGGCCCCGGCCTGCTGGCGCCCGCTGCTGCAGTACCGCCGGCACCCCGGGATCCGGCCGCTGCAGCACGCGCTGGCCGGGATCAACGCGCACATCGGGCACGACCTGGCGCTCGCCGTGGTGTCCACGTGCGGGGAGCTGGACTGCGAACCGCGGGCTCTGGAGGCGGACTTCGACCGGGTCGGCGACACGCTGGTCTCGTTGGAGGAGCACATCCGGGAGGACCTGATGCCGGGTCCGGACCTGCTGGAGATCGCCGACCCGCTGACCCACCTGGTCGGTTCGTGGAGTCTGGAGCGGGCCCGCGCCGGGGCCTGGTCGGCGGCCCGGCTGCTGTGGACGCTGCGCCGGGCGCCGGACCTGGCCGAGGAGTTCACGGACTCCCTGGACGCGGGCGTCGGCCTGGTCGGCCGCTGCCTGCTGACCCCCCGGGGCTGAGGGCCGGGTATGAGAACGGGCCGCCTCCCCGCGTGCTGACGGCGCGGGGCGGCGGCCCGTGATCACGGGGCCCCTGTCGGAGGGCCGGGAGGGTCAGTCCTCCGGGAGTTCGACCGGGGCGATCTCGTCGTAGACGTCGCCCGGGCCCGGGTTGGTGGAGTCCGTGGACCCGCCGAGGTGGTGCATGACGCCCCAGACGGCGTTGAGGGCGGTCTGGACCGCGCCCTCGGCCCAGCCGGCCGTCCAGGAGATGTCGTCGCCGGCGAGGAAGATGCCGCGCTTGTCCTCGGGGAGGCGGTCCTGCATGAAGTGGGTGTACAGGCGGCGCTGGTAGCGGTAGTGGCCGGGGAGGTTGGCCTTGAACGCGCCCATGAAGTAGGGCTCGTCCTCCCAGGAGACGGTGACCGGGTTGCCAATGATGTGACGGCGGATGTCGACCTTGGGGTAGATCTCGCCGAGGGACTTCAGCATGACCTCCATCCGCTCGTTCGCGGACAGCGGCAGCCACTTCAGGCTGTCGTCGCACCAGGTGTACGAGAGGCAGATGACGGCGGGCTTGTCCGGGCCGTTGTCCAGCAGGTAGGTACCGCGGGTCATCCGGTCGGTCAGCGTCATCGACATGACGTCGCGGCCGGTCTCCTCGTCCTTGTCCAGCCAGAACGGCCGGTCCACGGGGACGAACAGCTTCGACGACTCCATGTAGTGGGTGCGCTCGATCGCCGTCCAGTGGTCGATCGGGAACAGCGTGTCGTCGCACTCGATCTTCGACAGCAGCATCCAGGACTGGGCCGTGAAGATCGCGGCGCGGTACGTGCGGATGTCGCCGGAGGAGTCGGTGACGGTGATGCGGTTGCCGGCGGTGCGGTGCAGGCGGGTCACGGCGGGGCGCGGGGTGCCGCCGTGCAGGGTGGCCAGGGAGGTGCCCTGGGCCCAGTGGACGATCTTCTCGGGCTCGCGCTCCCACAGGCGCAGCGGCAGCTGCTGCGAGCCGCCGACGATGCCGCGGTGGTGGTCGTCGGCCTCGGTGTAAACGACGCGCAGGATCTCGAGGATCGAGTTCGGGAAGTCGGTGTCCCAGCCGCCGGTGCCGAAGCCGACCTGGCCGAAGATCTCGCGCTTGCGGAAGGACTTGAAGGCCTCCGACTTGCACAGGAAGCCGTAGAAGGTCTCGTCGTCGAGCTTCTCGACGAGCTTGGCCCAGATCTCGCGGATGCGCGGGACGTCCCGCTCGCGCATGGCGGTGTTCATGTCGGAGAAGTCGGCGCCCTCGTCGAGGCAGGCGTTCCAGGCCTCGGCGACGTCGCGGTAGATCTGCGGGAGGTCCGCGATGGTCTCCGCGTAGTGGGACTCGCCCTTGAGGTCGACGACCGTGGAGGGGGTGGCCTCGGCGAGCGGGTTCGGGAACGGCTCGGTGACCAGGCCGACGAGGTCGATGTAGTGCTGCAGGGCCGTGGAGGAGGGCGGGAAGCGCATGGCGCCCATCTCCGCGGTGAGGCCCTCGGTCTCGGCGCCCTCGAAGCCGACGGTGCGCAGGCGGCCGCCGATCTGGTCGGCCT
This sequence comes from Streptomyces yangpuensis, assembly GCF_001005295.1. Lineage (GTDB taxonomy): Bacteria > Actinomycetota > Actinomycetes > Streptomycetales > Streptomycetaceae > Streptomyces > Streptomyces yangpuensis. Next base: position 75,432 of record NZ_LBMK01000009.1, read on the forward strand.
CGTAGACGACGGGCCGCAGGCCCATCTTCATGAGCTCGTAGGCCGAGATGATGCCGGAGAGTCCGCCGCCGATGACGGCGACCTCGGTGCCGAACTCGGTCGCGGGTATCTGGCCGAGGCCCGCCGGGTGGGCGAGGAAGTCGTCGTAGGCGTACGGGAAGTCCGGACCGAACATGGTGATCGGCGGCTGTCCGTCGCTGTGCGGGACGGCGGTGGTGGGCACCGTGGACGTCATGGGGTACGACTCCTTGCGGGCGGGGCTCGGGGGGTGGAGCGGCGGGGGCGGGGTGGGACGGGGAGTGCTGGTGCGGGTCAGACGAGCGAGGCGTAGAGCCCGGGCCGGCGGTCGCGCAGGTAGGGGTTGTTCTCGCGCGAGGCGCCGAGCAGCTCGGGGTCGACCTCGCCGAACACCATTTCCTCGCCGCGGCCGGCGCGGGTACGGGTGGTGCCGTCGGGGCTCGCCAGGCAGCTGAGGCCGACGAACTCGAACTCGCCCTCGGGGCCGGTGCGGTTGACGTACGCGACGTACATCTGGTTCTCGAAGGCCCGGACGGGGACGAGGTGCTCGGCGACGAACTGGAAGGGGTGCATCTGGGCGGTCGGCACCAGGAGGAGGTCGGTGCCGGCGAGCGCGTGCGCGCGGACGTTCTCGGGGAACTCCACGTCGTAGCAGATCATGATGCCGATGCGGATGCCGCCGAGGTCGGCCTGGACGACGGGGGTGTCGCCGGGGGTGAAGGCGTCCTGCTCGAAGCAGCCGAAGAGGTGGGTCTTGCGGTAGTTCGCGAGGGTGGCGCCGTCGGGGCCGATGAGCTGGGCGGAGTTGTAGACCGTGTCGCCGTCGCGCTCGGGGTAGCCGTAGAGGACCGCGAGACCGTGGCGGCGGGCGATCTCGCCGATGGTGCGGGCGGAATCGCCGTCGCTCGCCTCGGCGAGGCCGGGGACGGCCTCCAGGTCCAGCGCGTAGCCGGTCAGGAACATCTCGGAGGTGACCAGCAGCCCGGCCCCCGCCTGTGCGGCGCGCTCGGCGGCCTCGTCGAGAGCCTTGAGGTTCTCGGCGACGTCGCCGAGGACTCCGGAGCTCTGGAGGAGGGCGGTGCGCAGCGGGGGCATGGGCGTACCTCTGTGGCAGGAGGGGTGGGTGCGGTCCTATGAACGGTACGTTTCGCCCTCCCGGCGCAACAAGGCGCCGATGTTGCGCGCTGGTGTGCGATTCGTTGCGCGTTGAGGGCCACTGGCGGCGATTCGTTGCGCGACGCGCCCGGCCAGGCCGGTCAGTCGGCGGTCCGGCGCAGCAGGAGGGTGACGAAACCCCAGGTGGCGCGGTATCCGCGGAGCCATCCGCTGCGGTGGTGGTTCGCTGCGCCGAGGGCTTCGGCGCTGCCGGGGTGGTCGGGGTGGTCAAGGGCCCAGGCGGCCAGGGAGCCGGTCCAGGACCACTCGTAGTCGTCGAGTTCCTCGCGGGTGCTGAGGTGACCGTACACCGGGGTCCAGCCGGCCGCTGTGACCTGGTCGACGAGGGTGGGCAGGTCGGCGAGGGGGCCGAAGTCCTCCAGGTCCGCGGGGGTGGGCGGGTGCTCCCAGTAACCGTCTCCCACGAGGACGTGGCCGCCGGGGGCGAGGTGGGTGCGGGCCGCGTCGAGGGTGGGCAGGAGCCCGCCGAAGGCGTGGGCGGAGCCGATGCTGAGGACGAGGTCGTAGGGGTGCGGGTCGGTGTGGTCCGCGGCGGGCCGCAGGTGCAGGGACAGCCGGTCGGCGACGCCGAGGGCCTGTGCGGCGGCCGCGGCCCGGTCGAGGGCGGTCCGGGAGACGTCGATACCGACGCCGTGCACGCCGGGGCGGTCGCGCAGGGACCGCAGCAGCCATTCGCCGGGGCCGCAGCCGAGGTCGAGGACGCGTTCGGTGCCGCGGGGCAGGGCGCGGTCCAGGAGCCGGGCCACGGCGGTGTCGCCCAGCGGGGCGGCGACGGGGTGGTGGGCGTGGGCCAGGTGGGAGATCGTTTCTCGGTTCACCGGGCCACTCTCCCGTTCGGCGGGTGCTCCGGGCATCCGGTTTTCCGGTCGCGCCCCGGGGCCGGCACGGGCACCCGCCCGGGTTTCGCCGCGCCCCTGCGAGGAGGATCGTGGGAGGTGCACCGTCCGGCGTCGGCGCCGGCGGACACCCGTCCCGGGAGGCTCGTCATGCGCAAGGTCATGGACTGCAGGGACTACCCCAGCGAGATGAACTGCACCCTCGCGATCTCGGGCGAGGAGGAAGAGGTCATTGCGGCGGCGGCCCAGCACGCCGCGACCGTGCACGGCCACGAGGACACTCCGGAGTTCCGGGCCTCGCTGCGCGGGATGATGAAGGACGAGGCGCCGCAGCACGCCTGAGGCCGCGCGGCACCGGTGCGCGCCCGGGCCCGCGCGGGCGGGTCTACGCGGGGGCGCCCGAGGTGAAGCGGCGCAGGAGCGGGGACAGGACGAGGACGGACTTGGTGCGTTCGACGAAGGGCTCGCCCGCGATGCGTTCCAGGACCCGCTCGAAGTGCCGCATGTCCGAGGCGAAGATCTGGACGAGGGCGTCCGCGTCGCCGGTGACGGTCGACGCGGACACCACCTCGGGGTATCTCTCCAGTCCTCGCCGGATGTCGTCCGGCGAGGTGTTGTGGCGACAGTAGATCTCGATGAAGCCCTCGGTCTCCCAGCCCATGGCCGCCGGGTCGACGCGGACGGTGAATCCGGTGATGGCGCCTTCGGCGCGCAGCCGGTCCACGCGCCGCTTGACGGCGGGGGCGGAGAGCCCGACCTCGGAGCCGATGTCCGCATAGGAGCGGCGGGCGTCCTCGGCGAGGGCGTGCACGATGCGTTCGTCGAGATCGTTCAGTCGCACGGGGGGTGAATCACTTCTGTTCAGCGACCTCCGCGGCCGAGGCGGCCACGGCGGCCACGGTGGCCAGGCTGGAGCGGCGCATGCCGTAGAAGAAGTAGATCACGAGCCCGGCCGCCATCCAGCCACCGAAGCACAGCCACGTGGCCATCGGCAGCTCGATCATGAGGTACGCGCAGAAGAGGAAGCCCAGGATCGGGGTGACCGGGAAGAGGGCGACCTTGAAGGTGCGGGGCATGTCGGGACGGGTGTAGCGCAGGATGACGACGGCCACGTTGACCAGGCCGAAGGCGAAGAGCGTGCCGATGCTGGTGGCGTTGGCCAGCTCACCCAGCGGGATGAACGCGGCGAGCAGTCCGCAGAAGAGGCAGACGATGATCGTGTTGACCTTCGGGGTGCCGGTCTTCTCGTCGACCTTGGCGAACGCCTTCGGCATCAGGCCGTCGCGGGACATGGCGAAGAGGATGCGGGTCTGGCCGTAGAGGACGGCGAAGACGACGCTGGCGATGGCGACGACCGCACCGGCGGCCAGGATGACGCTCCAGAAGGAGTGGCCGGTGACGTTCTCCATGATCTGGGCCAGGGCGGCCTCGCTGCCCTCGAACTCCTGCCACGGCATGGCGCCGACGGCGACCAGGGCGACGAGGCAGTAGATCGCGGTGACGATCAGCAGCGAGAGCATGATCGCGCGGGGCAGGTCCTTCTTCGGGTTCTTGGCTTCCTCACCGGCGGTGGAGGCCGCGTCGAAGCCGATGTAGGAGAAGAAGAGCATGGAGGCTGCGGTGCTGATGGCGGTGATGCCGAGCGGGGCCAGCGGGGTGTAGTTGCCGGCCTTGATGCCCATGAAACCGATGACGATGAACAGCGCCAGCGTCACGATCTTGACGACGACCATGATCGTGTTGATCCGGGCGCTCTCCTTGGCCCCGCGGAGCAGGAAGACCATGCACAGGAGCACCACGACGAGGGCGGGGAGGTTGATGTAGCCGCCCTCACCCAGCGGTGCGGAGAAGCCCTCGGGGATGGTGAAGCCGAGCGTGCCGTCGAGCAGCTCGTTGAGGTACTGGCCCCAGCCGACGGCGACGGCCGCGACGGAGACGCCGTACTCCAGGATCAGGCACCAGCCGCAGACCCAGGCTATGAGCTCGCCCATGGTGGCGTAGGCGTAGGAGTACGAGGAGCCCGAGACCGGGATGGAGCCGGCGAGCTCGGCGTAGGAGAGCGCCGAGAACAGCGCGGTCAGGCCCGCGACGATGAAGGCGATGAAGACGGCCGGGCCGGCGACCGGGGTGGCCTCGCCGAGGACGACGAAGATGCCGGTGCCCAGGGTCGCGCCGATGCTGATCATGGTCAGCTGCCACATGGTGAGCGAACGCTTGAGCGCGCCGCCCTCACCCTGGCCGCCTTCGGCGACCAGCAGCTCGACCGGCTTGCGGCGGAGCAGCGGGTTGGCGGGCCTGCGGGGCTCGGAAGCGAGCGGTGGCGCCTGGCCGTGGTCGAGCACGAGGGGACTCCTTGTCACTGCGGATCGGGGAGGTCGGGGATGAGGCGTCGACCGCGACGGTCCGGAGCAGGACAGGGCCCGACGAGGGGAAGGGCCTGGCATGGGGGACCGCCGAGCAGGCGATCCGCGCCACTCCACGTACAGCGAGTGAGCCTACGAGCTGAGTGATACCGCCCGTAATGGACCATCCTTGCACATTGGCGCACGATCATTGCGCGGATCGGTCACTGACAGTCGTTTGTTGCGTAGGGATGATCGATCGCTGCGCAGACCGCCGGAGACCCCCTTTCTTGACACCTCGTCAGATCTGCCGCAGCGTGCCGCCATGGATCCGGACGTCGGCGGTGGAACCGGGCCCGTGCGGGGTACGGGCGGACGCCGCGGGGTACGGGTGAACGCGGTGGCCCCGGGGCCACCCGGGCCGGCATGGAGTTCCCGTATCCGACGATCGGAGGCGAAGGGTGAGCGCACCGGTGCACGACGAGGGCCGGCCCGGACCGTGGCAGGAGGGGACCGGCCGGTGGGGACAGGGCGCCTGGCCGGGACAGGGCGCCTGGCCGGGACAGCGGCAGGGCGGCGGGGAACGGGACGAGGTCCCCGGCGGGTGGCAGGACCCGCAGCCCTTCCTGCGCGGGGTCGCCTGGCTGGACAAGGGCCGTCCGGTGCGCGCCGACCCGGCGGACACGATGCGGCTGCCCTGGGACACCGGTGAGCGGGCCACCCTGCCCATCGGGGTCCGCCTGGAGTTCACCACCGAGACCGCGCGGGCCGTCGAGATCCGCTACCGGGCCACCGTGCCCGGCCCCACGGACTCCCTGCGCGACCTCGCACACGGCTTCGCGCTGTGGGACCGCCACGGAGTGGTCACCGAGGTGTTCACCGAACCGGCCGCGGAGGCCGTCGTACGCATCGGGCTCGGGGCCGGCGACGGCCCCTTCCGCGGCACGTTCACCATCCACCCGCCCGAGAACCAGTCGCCCCTCGTCCTCGGCCTGCGCGGGATCGGCGGCGCCCTGACCCCCGCGCCGCCGGCGCCGCGCTGGGTGGTCCACGGCGACTCGATCACCGAGGGCTGGTGGTCCACCCGCCCCGCCCACGGCTGGCCCGCCGTCGCCGGCCGGGCCCTCGGCTGGGACACCGTCAACCTCGGCTACGCGGGCGCCGCGCGCGGCGAACTGGCCACCGCCGAACAGCTGGCGGGCCTGCCGGCGGACGCCCTCACCCTCGCCTTCGGCACCAACTGCTGGTCCCGGGTGCCCTTCTCGGCGCCCCTGCTCTACGAGACCACGCGGGCCTTCCTCGAACTGGTCCGCCAGGGGCACCCGCGGACCCCCCTGCTGCTGGTCTCCCCCGTGCTGCGGCCCGACGCCGAACGCACCCCGAACAAGCTCGGCGCCACCCTGGGCGCCCTGCGCGACGCGATGGAGCGCGCCGCCCGGGACCGGATCGCCGCCGGCGACGACCGGCTCGCCGTCCTCCCGGGCCGTGACCTGCTCGGACCCGAGCACCTCGCGGACGGGCTGCACCCCAACGACTGCGGACACCAGGTGCTCGGCCTCGCTGTGGCCACGGCCCTGCGACGCACCGGGTTCGGCGCGGGGTGAGTGAAACAGCCCACACCGGACGCGGTGAACAGATCCCGCCCACCGGGGCGTGTCCTGTGCACAGTTGCCGCCGCTGGGGGCGACGGCACGACAGACACGATGTGGGAGAGATCAACATGGGCATGAAGCGCGCAACCACCTTCGCCGCGGCCGCAGTAGCCGTCGTCCTGGCGGCCAGCGCCTGCGGCCCGTCGGATTACAAGGCCTCGGACGCAGCCCAGCCGGCCGGCGCCGCAGCTCCGGCGGCGGCCTCAGGCCCGGGCAACCAGCCCGGCGGACAACTGGCCGTCTCCAACACCGAGAAGGCCGGCCCCGTCCTCACCGACAGCGCGGGCCTGACGCTCTACCGGTTCGACAAGGACACGGCCGAGCCGCCGAAGTCGAACTGCGAGGGCGACTGCGCGAAGACCTGGCCGGTGGTCGCGGCCGGTGACGTCACCGCCGCCGCGGGCATGGACCCGTCGCTGCTCGGCGAGGTGGTGCGCGCCGACGGCACGAAGCAGCTGACGGTGGCGGGCTGGCCCGCCTACCGCTTCAACAAGGACGCCAAGCCGGGTGACGTCAACGGGCAGGGCGTCGGCGGGGTGTGGTTCGCGTTCGGCCCGGACGGCAAGAAGGCGGCGAAGGGCGCCCCGGCCGAGGCCGCGCCCTCCCAGGCTCCCGCCGCGTCGCCCGCACCGGGCGGGGCGGCCCCCGCGGAGGCGGCGCCCGGCCTGTCCGTGGCGAAGGACCCGAAGCTCGGCGAATACATCGTCGACGGCAAGGGCATGACCGTCTACCGCTTCAAGAAGGACACCGCCTGGCCGATGGTCTCCAACTGCGTCGGCGACTGCCTGACCAAGTGGCCGGTCGTGCCCCCGGTGGACAAGGCGAACGCCAAGGGCATCACCGAGAAGAACTACCGGGTCATGGACCGCCCGGACGGCAAGCAGCAGCAGACCGTCGACTGCTGGCCGATCTACACCTTCTCGGGCGACAAGAAGCCCGGTGACACCAACGGGCAGGGCGTCGGCGGCACCTGGTACGCCGTCTCCCCCGACGGCAAGCTGATCACCGTCCAGTAGCCGCTCCGGTCCCCGACCCCCCACCACGGTCCGCGCGGCCTCTGCCCCCCTCCCCCCGGGCAGGGGCCGCGCCCTGTTCCCGCCCCCCGGGAGTACGCCGGACACGCCATACACTCGGGCGCATGCTGCGTGTGCTCGCTGTCGACGACGAGAAGCCGCTCCTGGAGGAACTCCTCTACCTGCTGCGCTCGGACCCCCGGGTGCACAGCGCCGAGGGTGCCTCGGACGCCACCGAGGCCCTGCGCCGGGTCACCCGGGCGCTGGAGTCCGGTCCGGACGGGCCCGACGGCATCGACGTGGTCTTCCTCGACATCCACATGGCCGGTCTGACCGGGCTGGACATCGCCCGGCTGCTGGCCGGGTTCGCGCGGCCGCCGCTGATCGTCTTCGTCACCGCCCACGAGGGTTTCGCCGTGCAGGCCTTCGACCTGAAGGCCGTGGACTACGTACTCAAGCCGGTGCGCCCGGAGCGGCTGGCCGAGGCCGTACGGCGGGCCTGCGCGCAGCTGGGCCGGGCCGAGGAGGTACTGGTGGCCGCCGCGCCGCCGGCGGGCCCGCCGGCCGTGGTGGCGGCGCCCCGGCCGGCCCCGGAGGCGGCCGTACCCGACCGGGGCCCGGAGCAGATCGCGGTCGAACTGGGCGGCGTCACCCGCTTCGTGGCGATCGCCGACATCGCCTACGTCGAGGCGCAGGGCGACTACGCCCGCCTGCACACCGACGAGGGCAGCCATCTGGTGCGGATCCCGCTGTCCACGCTGGAGGAGCGGTGGGCGGCGCGCGGGTTCGTACGGATCCACCGCCGCCATCTGGTGGCGCTGGCCCGGATCGACGAGCTCCGGCTGGACTCGGGCACCACCACGGTCCGGGTCGGGCCGGCCGAGCTCCAGGTGAGCCGCAGGCACGCGCGGGAGCTGCGGGACCTCCTGATGCGGCACGCGACCGGCTGAAACCGGCCGCCGACGGCCGCCGACGGACTCGGCCGGGCGACCGCCGGGCGCGCGCGGATGCCGTTCACCGCACCGGGAGGGGCGTACGGCGATCCGCGGGAGCCGCCTGCCGCACCGGTGGCGTGAACGACCGGCCGAGGCCGTCGCCGCTGCGTATCGTGGATCTTCCCGGCGCGGGAGGAGCGAGATGTCCGAGGTCCAGGCGCTGGTCGACGCCCTGAGCGGACTGCCGCGGAGGCGGCCGGCGGGGCCCGCCGAGGCCGAGGCGCTGCTCGCCCTGCTGCGCAGTGCGGCCGCCCGCTGGGCGGACATCCTCTACGAGTCCTGCGAGGGCGCCCGCGACCAGGTCCCGCCGCGCGCGGAGGCGGCGCTGACGCTGGCCTTCCGGCGGGCCGAGGAGTCGTACGTGGAGCTGGAGATCGCCCTGCGGGACTGCGCCGAGCACCGCGACCCGGCCGTCTGAGCGGGCTGACCGGCAGGGTCCGAATCGTGCCTGTCGCCCGGTCGGGGGGCGTGCGTAGACTCCGGTCACCCCTCCCCGTCCTAAGGACCGCCCCGGTGAACCAGACGTACGCGCTGACCGCGGTCGCCGTCGTCGTCCTGGTCACGCTGCTGCTCGGCGCACTGGGCCTGCGGATATCGCGGACCACCTCGGACTTCTACGTGGCCTCGCGGACGGTGGGGCCGCGGCTGAACGCGGCGGCGATCAGCGGGGAGTACCTCTCCGCGGCGTCGTTCCTGGGCGTGGCGGGTCTGGTGCTGCTCCAGGGGCCCGGGATGCTCTGGTACCCGGTGGGCTACACCGCCGGGTACGTGGTGCTGCTGGCCCTGGTCGCGGCCCCGCTGCGCCGCTCCGGCGCGTACACGCTGCCCGACTTCGCGGAGGCGCGGCTGGAGTCCCGCACGGTGCGCCGGATCGCGGTGCTGTTCGTGGTCGGGGTGGGCTGGCTGTACCTGCTGCCGCAGTTGCAGGGGGCGGGACTGACCCTGGAGGTCCTCACCGGGGCCCCGCACTGGGCCGGCGGGCTGGTCGTGGCCGGTGTGGTCAGCCTCGCGGTGGCCGCCGGGGGGATGCGCAGCATCACCTTCGTGCAGGCCTTCCAGTACTGGCTCAAGCTCACCGCTCTGCTGGTCCCGGCGTTCTTCCTGATCGCCGCGTGGGCCGGGGACGGCGCGCCGCGGGCCACCTTCGACGCCCCGGCGGTCTTCCGCGAGGCCACGTCGGTGACGCTCGCGCAGGACGTGCGGCTGTCGGTGAAGGAGCCGCTCGCGGTGACGGTGACCGGGCAGGTGGACGGGCGCTCCCATGTGGCGGAGCCGCTGGTGCTGGCCGCCGGCGAGCATGCCGTACGGGCCCACGCGCGGCTGGAGTTCGCCCCGGACACGCCGGTGCCGGACGCCCGGGAGGAACCGGGTGCGGGGGCGGGCACCTGGTCGGAGCCGCCGTCCGGGGAGCTGCGGGAGTACCGGCTGTACGCCACGTACGGGCTGATCCTGGCCACGTTCCTGGGGACGATGGGGCTGCCGCACGTGGCGGTGCGGTTCTACACCAGCCCCAACGGGCGGGCGGCACGGCGCACGACGCTGGCGGTGCTGGGGCTGGTCGGCGCCTTCTACCTGCTGCCGCCGGTGTACGGGGCGCTGGGCCGGATCTACGCCCCGGAGCTGGCGCTGACGGGTGACGCGGACGCGGCGGTGCTGGTGCTGCCCGAACGGATGCTGGGCGGCGTGCTGGGGGAACTGCTGGGGGCGTTGCTGGCCGGGGGCGCGTTCGCGGCGTTCCTGTCGACGGCGTCGGGGCTGACGATGGCGGTGGCCGGGGTACTGCACCAGGACGTGCTGCCGACGCGCGGGGTGCGCAGTTTCCGCTCGGCGGCGCTGCTGGCGATCCTGGTGCCGCTGGGGGTGAGCGTGGCGGTCACGGCGGTGCCGGTGGCGGATGCGGTGGGGCTGGCGTTCGCCGTGTCGGCCTCGTCGTTCTGCCCGCTGCTGGTGCTGGGCATCTGGTGGCGGGGGCTGACGCCGCCGGGTGCGGTGGCGGGGCTGGTCACGGGTGGCGGGGCGGCGCTGAGCGCGGTCCTGGCGACGCGGGCCGGGCTGGCTCCGACGGGCTGGACGCACACGATGCTGGCCTGGCCGGCGGCGTGGTCGGTGCCGCTCGGGTTCCTGACGATGGTGGTGGTGTCGCTGGCCACCCGGTCGCGGATCCCGGCCGGTACGGCGGCCACCCTGGCCCGGCTGCACCTGCCGGAGGTCGTGGCCGGGGACCGGGCGGGGGGACGGCGGTGACCGGGGCGGGACAGGCGCTGCTCGCCGTGCTGGCGGTGGCGGGCGCGGCCCTGATGCTGGGCGCCGGCTGGGCGGCGGGACGCTGGCACGCGCGCCGCGGGGAGCGGCTGGCGGGCCTGGACCTGGGGACGCCGGTGGAGCGGGCCACCTTCCACACGTTGCACACGGCCTCGCTGGCCGCTCCCCCGCTGCGGGCGGGGCTGACCGAGGACGCGGCCCGCAAGGCGGCCCGGCGGCTGCGGTCGCTGCTGGGTACGGAGGCGCTGTGCCTGACGGACCGGGAGGCGGTGCTGGCGTGGGACGGCCCGGGGGCCGACCACCACCAGCGGCGGGCGATGGCCCGGGTGGCGGTGATGCTGGAGTCGGGGCGCAGTCAGAGCGTGCGGACCGAGTGCCAGCGGCCCGACTGTCCGTTGAAGTGGGCCGTGTTCGCCCCGCTGACCGGCGAGGACGGGATGCTGGGGGCGCTGGTGGCGTACGGCTCGCGGGAGTCGGCGGTGCTGGTGCGGGCCGCGACGGAGCTGGCTCGGTGGGTGTCGGTGCAGTTGGAGCTGTCGGAGCTGGACCGCTCGCGCACCCGGCTGATGGAGGCGGAGATCAAGGCGCTGCGGGCGCAGATCTCCCCGCATTTCATCTTCAACTCGCTGGCGGCGATCGCCTCGTTCGTGCGGACCGATCCGGAGCGGGCGCGGGAACTTCTGCTGGAGTTCGCGGACTTCACGCGGTACTCCTTCCGGCGGCACGGGGATTTCACCACGCTGGCCGAGGAGTTGCGTTCCATCCAGCAGTATCTGGCGCTGGCGGGGGCCCGGTTCGGTGACCGGCTGAAGGTGACGTTGCAGGTGGCGCCGGAGGTGCTGCCGGTGGCGCTGCCGTTCTTGTGTCTGCAGCCGCTGGTGGAGAACGCCGTCAAGCACGGGCTGGAGGACTCCACCGAGGAGTGCCGGATCACGATCACGGCGCAGGACGCGGGACCCGACGCGGTGATCACCGTCGAGGACAACGGAGTGGGGATGGATCCGGAGCTGCTGCGCCGGATCCTGGCCGGGGAGCGGGCGGGTTCCTCGTCGGGGGTGGGGCTGCCCAACGTCGACGAGCGGATCCGGCAGGTGTACGGGGACGCGTACGGTCCGGTGATGGAGACGGGGGTGGGCGCCGGCATGAAGGTGACGGTGCGCATCCCCAAGTACCGGGCGGGCGTGCACAGTTCCGCGTCGGTTCAGGCCCTGCCACCCCAGGCCTGAACCACCCCGGACCCGCCCCGGGCCTGAACACCCGTGGCCCCCGGGCCCGTCCGCGGCGGACGGGCCCGGGGGCCACGGCGAGGTACGGAAACTAGCTCCAGCTGGCGTGCAGCGGCTTGCCCTCGGCGTAGCCGGCGGCGGACTGGATGCCGACCACGGCCTTCTCCTCGAACTCCGCGAGGGAGCCGGCACCGGCGTAGGTGCAGGAGGAGCGGACGCCCGCGATGATCGAGTCGATCAGGTCCTCGACGCCCGGGCGGGCCGGGTCGAGGAACATGCGCGAGGTGGAGATGCCCTCCTCGAACAGGCCCTTGCGGGCGCGGTCGTAGGCCGACTCCTCGCTCGTACGGTTCTGCACCGCGCGGGCGGAGGCCATGCCGAAGGACTCCTTGTACAGGCGGCCCTCGGCGGACTGCTGGAGGTCGCCCGGGGACTCGTAGGTACCGGCGAACCAGGAGCCGATCATGACGTTGGAGGCGCCGGCGGCCAGCGCCATCGCCACGTCGCGCGGGTGGCGGACGCCGCCGTCGGCCCAGACGTGCTTGCCGTACTTCTTGGCCTCGGCCGCGCACTCCAGCACCGCGGAGAACTGCGGGCGGCCCACGCCGGTCATCATGCGGGTGGTGCACATGGCGCCGGGGCCCACACCGACCTTGATGATGTCCGCGCCGGCGTCGATGAGGTCCTTGACGCCCTCGGCGGCGACGATGTTGCCGGCCACGATCGGGACCTGCGGGTCCAGGGCGCGGACGGCCTTGATCGCGTTGATCATCGACTCCTGGTGGCCGTGCGCCGTGTCGATGACGAGCGTGTCCACGCCCGCGTCGAGCAGCTGCTTGGCCTTGGCCACGAAGTCGCCGTTGATGCCGATGGCGGCCGCGATGCGCAGCTTGCCGTTCGCGTCGGTGGCCGGGGTGTAGAGGGTCGCGCGCAGGGCGCCCTTGCGGGTGAGGATGCCGACGAGCCTGCCGTCCTTGTCGACGGCCGGGGCCAGCTTGCGGTGGCCGGCGTCGAGCTGGTTGAAGGCCTCGCGCGGGTCGATGTCGGCGTCGATGAGCAGCAGCTCCTTCGACATGACCTCGGAGAGCTGGGTGAAGCGGTCGACGCCGCTCAGGTCGTGCTCGGTGACGACGCCGACCGGGCGGCCCTCGCCGTCGACGACGACACCGGCGCCGTGGGCGCGCTTGGGCAGCAGGGACAGCGCGTCCGCGACGGTCTGGGTGGGCGCCAGCGTGATCGGGGTGTCGAGCACGAGGTGGCGGGTCTTCACCCAGGAGATGACGTCGGTGACGACCTCGATCGGGATGTCCTGCGGGATGACGACGATGCCGCCGCGGCGGGCGACGGTCTCGGCCATCCGGCGGCCGGCGATCGCGGTCATGTTCGCCACGACCAGGGGAATGGTGGTGCCGGTCCCGTCGGGCGAGGAGAGGTCGACGGCCTGGCGGGAACCGACCGCGGAGCGGCTCGGCACCATGAACACATCGTCGTACGTGAGGTCGTACGGCGGCTTCAGGTCATTGAGGAAACGCACGTGCTGAACATCCCAGTCAATCGGAGGTACCTCGACAGGGTGCAGCCGAGGAAACGCACGTACTTCATTCTCCCACGACCTGGCGTTCACACCGCCCGGGCCGATCGTCCAAGGCAGTGCGGGCCCGGGTTGTTGGTTCCTACGGGACCTTGGTCCCGCGGGGGTGCGGCCGCACGTTCCCTGAGGGGCAGGATGCACCCGTCCGGGCCACAGTGGAAGGGTCGGGACAGTTCCCGGGGCGTCCGGGCCGAGCAGCGCTGGAGGACCCATGGCGGCGACGACGCGGGACGAGGCACCCGTGGCGATGGAGGGCGACGGGCTGGAGGTGCGGGTCCGGGAGATCGGCGGCGACCTCACCGTCGGATTCTTCCGGCTCCCGCAGGGCACGGATCTCACGGAGGCCCTCAAGGGGCTTCCCGGCGACATGTGCCCGTGCCCGCACTGGGGCTACCTCCTCAAGGGCCGGCTGTTGATGCGGACCGCCGACGGGGAGGAGGTCTACGAGGAGGGGCAGGCCTTCTACTGGGGCCCCGGGCACGTCCCCGTGGCGCTCGCCGACACGGAGTACGTCGACTTCTCCCCGACCGCCGAATTCCACCGCGTCGTGGAGCACGTCACGGGCGGGGCGGGCTGAGGGCGGCCGTGGCCGCGCGGCGGGTGGCGGGGGCGGGTACCGGTCTTCGGTGGATGGGGGCCGCGCCGCCGGTCAGCGGGAGCGCGGTTCCGCCGTGCCGGAAGGCCGTGAACTCGGCGGCGATGGCCAGCGCGGTCTCCTCGGGGGTGGCACCGCCGAGGTCGAGGCCGATAGGTGAGCGCAGCCGGGCCAGGGCGGCGTCCGTGACCCCTTCCTCGCGCAGCCGTCCGAGGCGTTCCGCGTGGGTGCGCCGCGAACCCATGGCGCCGACGTAGCCGAGCGGCAGCCGCAGGGCCAGCTCCAGCAGCGGTATGTCGAATTTCGCGTCGTGGGTGAGAACACAGACGGCGGTACGGGAGTCCAGCCGGCCCGCTTCCCACTGTGCGGCCAGATGGCGGTGCGGCCAGTCGACGACCACCTCGTCGGCGGCGGGGAAGCGCGCCGGGGTCGCGAAGACGGGCCGGGCGTCGCACACGGTGACCCGGTGGCCCAGGAAGGCGCCGATCCGGGCCAGGGCGGCGGCGAAGTCGATGGCCCCGTAGACGATCAGCCGGGGCGGTTGGGCGGCGGACTCGACGAGCAGGGTCAGGGGCTCCCCGCACAGCCCGCCGGCGGTGCCGAGCTCGGCGGTGCCGGTGTGTCCGGCGAGGAGCAGGGCGCGGGCCCGGTCGGCGGCGGCCCGGTCCAGGGCGGCGCCGCCGGCGAGCCCGCCCTCGTAGGAGCCGTCGGCGTGGACGGCGAGGGCCCGGCCGAGCTGGCGCGGCGGGCCGGACACGACGCGGGCGAGCGCGGCCCGGGCCCCGTCCGCGGCGGCGTCGAGGACCGAGCCGAGAACGGGCCGTACCGGGTCGCGGCCGCGCACCGGGGTGACCAGGACGTCGAGGACTCCGCCGCAGGTCAGGCCCACGGCGAAGGCGTCGTCGTCGCTGTAGCCGAAGCGGTGCAGGCCGCCGCGGCCGGAGCTGATCGCGTCGAGGCACAGGTCGTGGACGGCGGATTCCACGCAGCCCCCGGACACGGAGCCGAGCGCGGTGCCGCGGTCGTCGACGGCGAGCGAGGCGCCGGGGCCGCGCGGCGCGCTGCCGCTGACGGCGACCACGGTGGCCAGGGCGAATTCCCGGCGCGCGGCGCACCAGGCGCGCAGCTCCGCGGCGATGTCGAGCATCAGCGGATGTATTCGCGGCGTGGGGTCTGTCCGGGCAGGTGCGGCGGCAGCACGGCCGGGGTGGCCGGGTGTGCTGCGGCGGGCCGGGGCAGGGCGGTGGTCTGCCGGGGGAGGGCGGCGGGGCGCGCGGGGCCGGGATACGGGTCGCGGGCGTGGGCGTGGGGGCGTGCGGAGAGCAGTTTCGCGGCGTGGGCGACGCTCGCCAGGGTGGCGTGGTGGTGCCAGCCGCGGAAGGAGCGGCCTTCGAAGTCGCGGATGCCGACCTGTTCACAGGTCTCGGTGAAGTCGAGGGAGACCCGGTCGGTGAGTTTGGCGAGCAGGAAGAGCTGGGCGAGCGGCCGGTCCCCGATGTTGGTGATCCAGAACTCGGAGGGGAGCAGGGCCGCTTCGGTCCAGGCCCCGACCAGCAGAAGCGGGGTCGGCGGGGTGGACGCGGGGCGGTCCTCGCAGGGGGTGGCGAAGATGGGGGCCGAGGTCAGCAGGGTCACCGCTCCTTCGGCCCGGCCGTGCCGGGTCCATTCGACGACGCGGCGCTGGGAGCGCAGGGAGTCGATGAGTTCGCGTGCGGGGGCGGTGTGCGGGCCGGGTTTGTGCCGGCCCGCGCCGCCGAAGGAGACGGGCAGGGAGCCGTCGACCTTGAAGACGAAGGGAATGTCCTGGAGGGCGAACGACTCGATGCTCTGCGGCAGGTCACCGTTGGCGACCTCCATCACCACGGGCCGGCGCTGGAGTTGCCAGGTGGCGGCCATCCGCTGGACGGCGTGTACGGCGTCCTGGGCGGGGGTGAGGGAGCGGGCGGTGTCGGGGATGCCGGCCCTTCGGCGGCGCATGAGTTCGCTGGTCCAGGGCCCGGGGAGGGTGAGGGTCCATTCGACGGGGAAGCTGGCCTCGCTGGAGGCGAGCCAGATCCCGCTGGCCTGCTGGCAGTTGGCGGTGCGGCCGAGCTGGGGGACGAACTGCCGGCCGACGCCGACCGAGCGGTCGCCGGCCTTCTCGATGACCAGGGGCTGGAGCACCCAGGCCAGCGGGCGCTGTGCGGTGCGTTCGAGGTGCTGGGCGAGGGAGCGCCGTACGGGCGTCCAGTCCCAGGGGGACTTGCTGATGAACTGCTGCAGGCTCTGCTCGACGGAGCTCGCTCCGGTTCCGGCGATGTTACGGATTGTTTTCTTCCCGTTGGTCCGCACGAGGCCGTTCAGATAAACACGGGCCCAGTTTCGCTGGTCCCGCCGGGGTAAGGACTCAAAGAGAAGAGAGATCATGACATCGATCAATTCGGGGACTTCCTTGACGGAATCCTCCGGCATGACTGCGCGAGCCATCTGGTGCCTCCCCCGCGACCAGCTAGATCCGATACCCTACTTGACCGCGGAGAACGGCCGTAGGCCCCTGCGGCTACTTCCTGAGGTCGCTGGCAGATTCGAGCCGCTCTTCCTCTACCACGAGGGGGATGGGGATCTGGTTCGCCGCATAGTAGATCGCGATCAGGAAGTGTGCGACAAGGGTGAGCGGTGCGGAGAAGAAGGCCAGGACGACCGTGCAGGGGTAGGCGATGGCACCGAGACCGAAACGCACCCGCGTGGCCCGCGCGCCGTCCTTGTCCACCTGCTCGTGGAAGAGGTGCCCGACCCGGGTGACGTACCACCAGAAGAGCAGGAACGCCAAGGCGTAGGCCACGGTGACGAGGCTGTAGAGCACGGCGGCCGGGTTGGCGGAGCCACCTTCGGTGAGGTGTTCGGCGAGCACGTTGGTGGTGTACGGGATCACCGAGACCACCATCAGCACCATGAGGTTCAGGAACAACAGCGGACGGTCGACGCGCTTCAGGTGACTGAAGATGGTGTGGTGGTTCACCCACATCACACCGATGATGAGGAAGCTCACCACATAGGCGGCATAATGGGGCCATTGTTCGCGGACGCCGTGCCAGAAGTCGGCCCCGGTTTCTTCCGGAACCTTTAATTCCAGGACGAGGATCGTAATGATGATGGCGAATACGCCGTCACTGAATGCTTCGACCCGCCCGGTTTCATTTTCCATGACCACCCCTTTGCCATTTCTCGACGCGCGCCGTGGGCCGCGCATACGGGGAGAGTGCGTTCTGCCGCCCCTCCCCGCACACGCTACCCAGATTTACGGTCTCAGCTTCCGAAGCCGGCCGTCTGGCGCCAGATTCGGCCATCGCGGACCACGAGTGTCCCGAACGCGTGCTCCGGTTCGCCGTTCAGGTTCATGATCGCCCGGTAGAAGATGGTGTCCTCGGTCTCGATGTACTCCTGGAGTTCCACCAGCGTGGGCTTCACCGTGAGATAGCCGGTGAAGGTCTCGCGGACCGCCTCGATGCCCACCGAGACGCCCTCGAAGCGCAGCAGTACGGCGTCGTCGGTGTAGTTCTTCATCACCGCCTCGATGTCCAGCGCGGCCAGCGCCTCCATCTGACGGACGAACACCGGATGCAGCGTGGAGATGTCGTACTTGGTCATGTCGACTCCGTTTCAACTGGGAGGGGCGCCCGGGGCGCGCGTGGACGCGGTTTCCTGTGCGGTATCGGGTGTGTGCGCAGGTGGGACGCAGGATTCGGCGCTGCCCGCGAAGGGCAGCCGCACGACCATCCGGGTCTCGCCGGGACGCGAGCGGGCCGTCAGCGACCCCCGGTGGCGCTGGGTCACGATGCGGTAGCTGAGGTGCAGCCCCAGGCCCGTTCCCTTCCCCACGTCCTTGGTCGTGTAGAAGGGCTCGAAGATCCGGGGCAGGGACTCCTCGGGGATGCCGCGGCCGGTGTCGGTGACCTCCACGACCATGCAGACGCCCTCGGCCCGGGCGCTCAGCGTCAGCACGCCGGCGCCCTCCATGGCCTCGACGGCGTTGTCGACGAGATTGGTCCACACCTGGTTCAACTCACTCGGATAGCCCGTCAGTTCGGGCAGATCCGGCTCGTACGCACGCACGATGCTGATGCCGTCGAGCTTGGCACGCAGCACGACCAGCGTGTTCTCCAGTCCCTCGGTCACCGCGAAGCGCTGCTCGGGTGCCCGGTCGAGATTGGCGTAATCCCGGGTGGCGGAGACGAGTTGGGAGATCCTCGGGCCCGCGGCCCGCAGCTCGGCGGCGAGCGAACGGATCTCCAGCAGCGCCGCCAGGTGGTCGAGGGCGCGGGCGAGGGCCTCCTTGCCGATGCCCTCCGTCCGCTCCAGCAGCCAGCCCAGCTCCAGCCCGAGGTCGGAGACGCCCGAGCCGAGCAGACCGGACCGTTCGGTGCCGGCCCCCTCCGCCCAGTCGGCGATCTCCTCCTCGGCATCGGCCTGGGCCAGCGGGTCGGTGGTGACCGGCGGCGGCAGCGCGTCCAGCTCCGCGGCGGCCCGGTCGAGGACCGCACGCTCGGCGGGGGTGGCGGCCGCGCCCCAGTCCTGGGCGGTCCTGGTGAGCCGCTCCAGGGCGGGGGCCAGTTCCTGCGCGGCCCGGGCGACCGCCGCCGCCGGGTTGTTCAGCTCGTGCGCGAGCCCGGCCGCGAGGGTGCCCAGCGCCTCCACGGTGGCCCGCTTGCGGGCCTGGACCTCGGAGGACTTGATGCGCCAGGCCAGGACGGGGATCAGCACGGCGGCCACCCCGTGGCAGCGCGTGAGCATCTCGAAGAAGACCGCCTTGGGGTAGGCCACGACCGTGGTCGACGGCCCGCTCGCGGCGGCGGTGGCCACGTACGCGCCGTCCGTCAGCAGCGGCAGCTCGCCGGTGAAACGGTGGGCGGCCGGGGGCTTGCCGTCGTGGTCCTCGGCCGCGGCGCCCTCCTCCTCGGTGGAGTGCCGGGTGAGCACCTCCTCCCGGCCGTCGACGACCTTGGTGACGACGAGGCCTCCCGAGAGCAGGACGTGGAAGCCGGTGGCCTCCTCCCCGTCCCGGAAGAGCACCTCCCCGTCGGCGAGGACCTGCGGCCGGGACACCGAGACCAGCCAGTCCAGCTGTTCCTCGGTGATTCCCGCGAAGACCTCCAGTGCCCGCAGGGCGGAGCGCAGCTCCGGCGCGTTCATGCGGCGCTCCCCTCGGTCCGCGTGCGGGCGGCCAGCCGTACGGTGGCCAGCAGGGCCACCGCGCACACCGCGGCGACGGCGGCCATGAAGCCGACCGAGGTCCGGTGCAGCCCGTGGATGTTGGTGAGCATCCCGGCGAGCACGGCCGGCACGCTCATCGCGAGGTACGCGAAGACGTATACGGCGGCGGTCAGTTCACCGCGGTGGGCCGGCTGCGCCAGTCCGCTCAGCGCCCGGAAGGCGCCGAGGAAGGCGGCTCCCCAGCCGCCGCCGAGGACGGCCGTGGCCACCAGGAACACGGGGGCCGAGCCGAGGCCCAGCGCGAGCAGCACCGAACCCAGGCCGGTGAGCATGCCGAGCAGCCCGAGGACGGCGGTGCGCAGCGCCGCGGTGCGGCCGAGCATCAGCTGGGCGACGGTGGCGGCGCCGGCGAGCAGGGCGACCGTGGCCCCGCCGACGAGGTAGTTCGTGGACCGGAGCAGGGACAGCGCCAGGTGCGGGCCGAGCGAGAGGTAGAACCCGCCCACGGACCAGACGGCCACGATGGTCAGGACGAGGACCAGGAAGCGGCCCCGGGCACCGGCCGGTACGTGGATCCGGTGCGGGACCATCCGCGGCCGGCCGCCGGCGCCGGGAGCGCTCTCCGGCATGCGCACGACACCCACCAGGGTGACGGCGAAGGCCCCGATGAGCAGCAGATAGCTGAGGACGGTCGGTGCGGGCGCGTACTGGACGAGCAGTCCGGCGCCGATCCCGCCGAGCCCGATCCCGATGGTCGGTCCGGCGCTGTTGACCTGGGCTCCCAGCGCCGGGCGCGAGGCGGGGGCCAGTTCCAGCAGGGCCGCCCCCATCGCCCCGGTGGCGAGGCCCACGGCGAGACCCTGCACGGCGCGGGCGGCCAGGAGCAGTCCCAGTCCCTGGGCCCCGGCGAACAGGGCCATCGAGACGATCGCCAGGACGAGTCCGGTGGCCAGGACGGGACGCCGGCCCAGGGTGTCGGAGAGGGAGCCGAAGAGCAGCAGCCCGGCCAGCACGGTGACGGCGTACAGGGCGAAGACCACCGTGATCGTGCCGGAGGACAGGCCCCACTCCTGCTGGTAGAGCACGTACAGGGCGGAGGGCACGGAGGAGGAGAGCATCAGCAGCACGAGGACGGCGCCCACCACCCGGAAGCCGGAGCCTCTGGGCGGGCCGGCCGCGCGGGCGGCGGGGGGCACGGATGCCTCCGTGGTCGTTCGGGACGGTTCGGCCACTGCTTCACTCAACTCCCCCGTGTTGGGCCCTGGGGGCCCGTGGTCGGTCGGTCAGGCAAGGGCCCGCGCGGCCCTCTGCAGTGCTCGGGCGGTGAGGACACCCGCGAGGTGGCCGAGGTACTCGGCCGAGGTGCCGCGGCCGGGGACGAACAGCTCCCGCGGTTCGGCGCGGAAGGCGGCGAGTACGGCGTCGGTGTCGTACGGGCCCCCGCTCAGCCGGTCCTCGACCCCGCGCAGGCGCAGCGGCCGGGGGGTGGCTCCGGTGACGGCGATGCGCGGCCCGTCGGGGGTGATCCGCACGGCGGTGGCGCAGACCGGGTAGCGGGTGGCGCGGTCGGCGGACTTCTCGAAGGCGGCGGCCGGGCCGGCCGCGGGCACGAGCAGCGCGGTCAGGATCTGGCCGGCGGGTGCGCCGGCGGCGGCGAACTCCTCGGCCGGGAGGGTGGTACGGCCGCCCGGCCCGGCCAGTTCGACGGCGGCGTCGGCAGCGAGGGCGGCGACCGGCAGGTCGGTGGGCCGCCCGGCGGCGGCCAGGTTGCCGCCGACCGTGCCGAGGTTGCGGACCTGCGGGTCACCGTTGGAGCGGGCCGCGGCGGCCAGTTCCGGGGCCTCGGCGAGCACCAGCGGGTCGGCGGCGAGGTCGGCGAGCGTGGTGAGGGCCCCGATGCGCAGCAGGCGGCCGTCCGGGGTGCGGGTGGTTCCGCGCAGCTCGGCCAGCTGCCTGATGTCGACGAGCAGGCGGGCGTCGTCGGCTCCGGCACGCAGGTCGGGCAGCAGGCTCTGGCCGCCGGCCAGCACCCGGGCGCCGCAGGTCCCCGCCAGCAGGGCGAGCGCCTCGTCGAGACCGGCGGGGCGGGTGTAGTCGAACTCGGTGAGGATCACTGGGATTCCCCTCTCAGGCGGCGCCAGACCTTCTCGGGGGTGAGCGGCATGTCGATGTGCCGGACGCCCAGGTCGCAGAGGGCGTCGACGACGGCGTTGACCACGGCGGCGGCGGGCGGGACGGTGGCGATCTCGCCCGCTCCCTTGGCCCCGAGCGGGTTGTGCGGGCTGGGCGTGACGGTCTTGTCGAGCGCGAAGAACGGCACGTCGGCCGCGCGCGGCAGGGCGTAGTGGCCGAGGTCGGCGCTGAGCAGCCGGCCGTTCTCGTCGTATTCGGCGGCCTCCATCAGGGCCTGGCCCAGGCCGTGCACGATGCTGCCCTCGATCTGCCCCTGGACGATCTTCGGGTTGCCGATGTTCCCGGCGTCGTCGACGGCGGTGTAGGCGACCACCTCGGTCTCGCCGGTCAGTTCGTCGATCTCGACGACGGCGACGTGCGTGCCGAAGGGGTAGTTGAAGTCCG
Source organism: Streptomyces yangpuensis (assembly GCF_001005295.1). Lineage (GTDB taxonomy): Bacteria > Actinomycetota > Actinomycetes > Streptomycetales > Streptomycetaceae > Streptomyces > Streptomyces yangpuensis. Next base: position 96,905 of record NZ_LBMK01000009.1, read on the forward strand.
GCGGGTCGAAGTGGGTGGTCTCGTCCAGCGCCGGCTCGATCTCCGGGGGCAGTCCCCAGCCGTACCACATGGCCATGGCCAGTTCGGCGAAGGTTTTGGCGTTCTCCGGGTTGCCCTCTTCGTGGATCGCGCCGCCCTCGTAGACGACCTTGTCCTCGGGCACGCCCAGGAAGACGGCGCCGGCCTTGACCAGTTTGGCCTTGAGCTTGCGGGCGGTGAGTGCCACGGCGGGCGCGGCCATGCTGTAGGAGCGGGAGCCGTAGGTGCCCTGTCCGTAGGGGGCCTTCTGCGTGTCGCCCTCGTGGACCTGGACGGTCGCGGGGTCGATGCCGAGCTCGTCCGCGGCGACCTGCGCGAAGACGGTGCCGTGGCTCTGGCCGGTGGAGGCGGAGCCGACGGTGACGGTGACCTCGCCGGTGGGGTGGACGCGGATGTTGGCGCTCTCCCAGGTGCCGCCGAGCATGCCCTCCTGCGACATCCGGGTCGAGGGGCCGACGCCGCAGATCGCGACGTAGGTGGCGATGCCGACGCCGAGCCGCTTGCCGCGGGTGCGGGCCTCGGCCTTGCGGGCGGGCATGCCGGCGTAGCCGGACAGTTCGACGGCCTTGTCGAAGTTCAGCCGGTAGTCCCCGGAGTCGTAAGTCCAGCCGAGACCGTTGTCGTAGGGGAACTTCTCCTTCGGCACCAGGTTCCTGCGCCGCACCTCCGCCGGGTCCATGCCGATCTCGGAGGCGTACCGGTCGACGAGCCGCTCCATGAGGAAGGCGGCCTCGGCGCGTCCGCTGCCGCGCTGCGCGCCGAGCGGGACGGTGTTGGTGAAGGCGGCGTACACCTCGCAGAAGGCGGCTTCGATGTCGTACATGCCGCTGATGGAGCGGCCCATCAGGGCGGTGGCGACACCGGGGCCGATCGTCGAGGGGTACGCGCCGAGGTTGGCATGGCTCGTGCAGCGCACCGCGGTGATGCGGCCGTCGCGGGTGCCGGCGAGGGTGACGTGCTGGCGGTGGTCGCGGCCCTGGACGGTGGAGTTCATCAGCCCGGTACGGGTGTCCACCCATTTCACCGGCCGGCCGAGCGCCTTGGAGAGCAGCAGGACCAGGGGCATGTCGGGGTACAGGTAGCCCTTGGTGCCGAAGCTGCCGCCGACGGTCGGGGCGATCACCCGGAGCTTGTTGAAGGGGATCCCGAGGACCAGCGCGGAGAGCAGGAAGCGGTGGTTGTGCGGGCCCTGGGTGGAGGCGTAGAGGGTGTACTCGCCGGTGGCCGAATCGTAGTCGCCGACGGCGCCGCGCGGTTCGATGGGGCTGTTGATGGTGCGCTGGTTGACCAGGTCGAGCTCGACGGTGACCTCGGCGGCGGCGATGGCCGCGTCGGTGCGGTCCTTGTCGCCGCAGGTCCAGTACGCGTTGAGGTTGCCCGGGACGGCCTCGTGCAGCTGGGGCGCGCCGTCGGCGAGGGCCTCGTCGGCGCGGGTGACGACGGGCAGCGGCTCGTACTCGACGGCGATGGCGGCCAGGGCCGCGGCGGCCTGCCGCGGGGTCTCGGCGACGACCGCGGCGATGGGGTCGCCGACGTGGCGGACGGTGTCGCCGGTCAGGACAGGACGGGCGCCGGGTAGCCCGTAGGGGTGCGGCGGGAAGTGGCTCTCGACGCCGCCGGGGATCCAGATGCAGGGCAGCGGCATGACGTCCGTGAAGTCGGCCGCGGTGGCCACCTTCAGCACACCGGGCAGCTGCTCGGCGGCCTTGGTCTCGATGGACAGGATCCGCGCGTGGGCCACCGGGCTGCCCAGGATGGCCATGTGCGCGGTGCCCGGCAGGTCGATGTCCGCCACGTACGTGGCCTCGCCGCGCAGCAGCTGCGGATCCTCGCGGCTGTCCAGCGGCTGCCCGAGTACGCCGCCCCGGTCGGCCGGGGCCTCCCCCGTCACGGTGGTCATGTCCCTCACACCTCCGGTGCGGCTGCGGTGGATGCGGCGGTGCCGGCGGGCACCTCGGCGCGGCCGGCCGCGCAGGCACGCTGCACGCCCCGTACGACGCTGTGGTAGCCGGTGCAGCGGCACAGGTTGCCGGTGAGCCACTCGCGGATCTCGGGCTCGGTGGGGGCCGGGCCGTCGGCGGTGGCGTCGACGAGCTCGCCGAGGGCCATGACCATGCCGGGGGTGCAGAAGCCGCACTGGGTGCCGTGTTCCTGGCGCAGGGCCTCCTGGAGGCCGGACAGTTCCCCGCCGCGGGTGGTGACGCCTTCGATGGTGGCGACCTCGGCGCCGGCGGCGGAGGCGGTGAGGACCAGGCAGCTCTTGACGGAGCGGCCGTCGAGGCGGACCACGCAGGAGCCGCACTGGCCGGTGTCGCAGCCGACCTTGGTGCCGGTCAGGCCGAGGCCGTCGCGGAGCCGTTCCACGAGCAGTTCGTTCGGCGGGGCCGAGAACCGCTCGGGTCTTCCGTTCACGTTCAGTGTGATATCCATGCCAGCGCCTGCGCTTCCGTGAGGGGCCGGTTGAAGAGGGGCCCGCCGGGCTGTTGGAGAATTCCACCGGAGTGCAGCGGACCGGTGTCGACGGGGGCGAATCCGAGATCCGTGATGATTCCCGCGACGATTTCCTTCGCTTTCGCGTCGTCGCCCGCGGTGAAATGCGCCAGGCGCTCTCCGGGTGCGGTTCCCGCGACGGCAAGTGTTTCGAAATGCATGGTGTTCAGTGATTTCACGACCTGGGCGTCCGGATACCACTCGGCGACCAGGTCGCTGGAGGCGCGCCCGCCGAGGTCGGCGGGGGCGCCGGGGCCGCCGAACGCGTTCGTCGCGTCCACCAGCACCTTGTCCTGCACGACACGCGGCGGGAGCAGTCCCCGCACGCGCTCGAAGGGCACCATCAGCACCAGGAGTTCGGCCTGGGCGGCTGCCTCGGCGGGGTGCGCCGCCGAGGCTGCCGGTCCCAGCTCGGCCACGAGCGGGCCGAGGGTCTGCGGGCCCCGGGCGTTTGCGAGGACCACCTGGTGGCCCGCCGCCACGAGGATCCTGGCGAGGACCGTGCCGATCCGCCCGGTGCCGATGATGCCTGTCCGCATTGCCGCTCCTCGGGAAGGGAATCCGCCGCTGTCAGTCCATGCCGATCCAGACCGACTTGGTCTGGGTGTAGCTCTCCAGGGATTCGGGACCGCACTCGCGGCCGAAGCCGGAGGCCTTGTAGCCGCCGTAGGGCACCGCGGGGTCGTACTGGTTGTAGCAGTTGACCCAGACCGTGCCGGCCTTGATCTGGGAGGCGACGCGGTGGGCGCGGCGCAGGTCCTTGGTGTGGACGCCGGCGGCGAGGCCGTACGCGCTGTCGTTGGCGATGCGTACGGCGTCCTCCTCGGTGTCGAAGGGGATGACCGACAGCACCGGGCCGAAGATCTCCTCCTGGGCGATGCGCATCCCGTTGTCGACGCCGGTGAAGACGGTCGGGAGGAAGTACAGGCCTTCGCTGGACGCTCCCTCGGGGGTCCAGCCGGTGCCGCCGGTGCGCAGGACCGCGCCCTCCTTCTCGCCGATCTCGATGTACGAGCTGACCTTGTCGAACTGGCCGCGGTGGGCGAGGGGCCCGAAGAGGGTGGCCGGGTCGCGCGGGTCGCCGGGCTTGAGGGCGGCGGCCCGGCGCACGAGGCGTTCGACCAGCTCGTCGTGGATGGGGCGCTGGAGCAGCAGCCGGGATCCGGCGGTGCAGATCTCGCCCTTGTTGTAGTAGATGCCGAAGAAGGCGAGTTCCTCGGCGGCGTCGAGGTCGGCGTCGGCGAAGACGATGTTGGCGGACTTGCCGCCGAGTTCCATCGTCACCTTCTTCAGGGTGCCGGCCGCCCTGCGGATGATCGACTGGCCGACCACCGTGGAGCCGGTGAAGGCGATCTTGTCGATGCCGGGATGGTCGGTGAGGGTCTCGCCCAGCTCCACGCCGGGGCCGGTGACCACGTTGAGCACCCCGTCGGGGATCTCCGCCTCCTGGAAGAGCTCGGCGATCTTCAGTGCGGTGAGCGGGGTGGCCGGGGAGGGCTTGTGGACGACCGTGTTGCCCGCCGCCAGCGCCGGTGCGATCTTCGTCATCGACAGCAGCAGCGGGAAGTTGAACGGGGTGATCGCGCAGACCACGCCCAGCGGTTCGCGCAGGGTGTAGGCGAGCTGTCCGCCGGCCGGGGCGCGGGAGGAGCCGTCGACGCGGGTCACGGCCCCGGCGTAGTAATGCATGAGCTGGGCGGCCATGGGGGCGTCGACCGTGCTGGAGAACGCGAACGGCTTGCCCATGTCCACGGTCTCCAGCAGGGCGATCTCCTCCAGGTCGCGCTCGATGAGCTCACCGACCCGGTTCAGCCGCAGCGCCCGCTCCTGGGCGGACAGTCTGCTCCACGGCCCTTCCTCGTACGCCGTACGGGCGGCGGCCACGGCCGCGTCCGCGTCGGCCGCGGCGGCCTGGGCCACCGGAACGATCTCCTGTCCGTCCACGGGGCTGACGTCCGGCTCGGTACGGCCGTCCCGGGCCGGGACCCATCTGCCGCCGATGAACAGTTTCCCGGGGTTGGCGAGGGGCGGGCCGCTCAGCTCACGCTTGGTCATGGCTGCCTTCCGGTGTCGGTTGCGGGCGGGCGGACACCCCTAGCCCTTCGCGAGCTGGGCTAAGAACGTCTCCGCGAGGGCCTTTGAGGAGTACGGGTTCTGGCCGGTCGTCAGCTTGCGGTCGACGACGACGTGCGAGTCCCAGATCGCGTCGGCCTTCTCGTACCGGGCGCCGAGCCGGGTGAGCTCGACCTCCAGGATCAGCGGGAGCCGGCCGGCCATGTTGGTGACCAGTTCCTCGTCGTGGGAGAAGGCCGTCATCCGGTAGCCCTCGAACGGCCAGCGGCCTTCGCCGTCGCGCAGCGCGAGCAGCGAGGTGTGGCCGTGGCAGACGGTGGCGAGGGGCTTGTCCTGGGCGATGACCCAGCGCAGGATCTGGGCGAGTTCGTCGGACTTGGGCAGGTCGCCGATCGCGCCGTGGCCGCCGCTGACGTAGACGCCGTCGTAGTCGGCGACGTCCTTCTCGGTGAGGGACTCCAGGGCCAGGGGCGCCTTCAGCTGCGGGGTGTTCTCGATGACCCGGACGTACTCTGCGGCGTTGGCCGCGTCCTCGTCGGGGGAACCCTGGGGCCGGACCCACTGGAGGAACTGGGGGTCGATGCTCGTCAGGTCGACCGTGGGCGCGCGGCCGCCGATCGTCGCCACGTCCACGTCGTGACCGGCCGCCTTGAAGAGCGAGAAGGGAACGACGAATTCCTCTGCCCAGAATCCCGAAGGATGCTGTTCACCGTCCAGCAGGTGCAGGGTCGCCTTGGCCGTCATGACGACGAGAATCTTCATGATTCTCTCCTTGTTCTGGATTCGCTGCCGATTCAACACGCCCCCCGCAGGGGGCGTAAGGGGGTGACGTCAGGCCCGCGATACTTCGTCACGTGCGTCCAACGCCGAGATGATGGTGCGGAATTCACCGACCAGTGGGTGGTCGGGATGGGCTTCTGCAAATATGCGCTCGCCGTACAAGGAGGCCATTTCCGGCGAGTAGGGCAGGATCCCCGCCACGGGCGCGCCGTAGACCTCCTCGGAGCGCCGCCGGGCCGCCTCCCGGTCGATGCCGGCGGGGGCCATGCTNGGCCCCCCGCCACGGGCGCGCCGTAGACCTCCTCGGAGCGCCGCCGGGCCGCCTCCCGGTCGATGCCGGCGGGTGCCATGCTCAGCACCAGGGTCCGGCGGCAGGCCAGACGCCCGGCGAGGGCGATGGTCTCCTCGACCCCGGAGAGGTCGATCCGGTCCGCCCGGGCCATGATCATCAGTACGTCGGCGCTCGCCATCGCGGTCACCGACTCGTTGTTGAGCCCGGCGTGGGTGTCGAGCAGCAGGACGTCCAGCGCGTAGTGGCCGGCGAGCCGGTCGAAGCCCTCCGGGAGCAGGCCCACGTCGTAGCCGCCGGCCATCAGCTCCCGCAGCGCGGCCGTCCCGGTCCGGGCCGGTACGACGTACAGCCCGGGCACCCCGGCCCGCTGGGCGGTGGTCTCGATCTCGCAGCGGCCGAGCAGGTAGTCGGCCAGCGAGGGGCCGGGACCGAGCCGGAACAGCAGGTCCAGGGTGGGTGACTGGATGTCGGTGTCCACGACCCCCACCCGGCGTCCCCCGGCCGCGATGAGCAGCGCGAGGTTGGCCAGTACGGAGGACTTGCCCGTCCCGCCGCGGTGCGAGTGCACCACGATGGTGCGGGCCATCTAGGCCACCACCCGGTGGCCGGGGCCGAGCGCGTACGGCCCCCGCGCCGTACGCGGCCGGTGCAGGGCGAGCATGGTGACGTCGTCGTGCTGTTCGGCGGTGCCGGTGTGCTCGCGCACCGCCAGGTCCATCCGGTCGACCACGTCCTTGCCGCTGGCCGGTGGGCCGGCGAGCAGTTCCAGCATCCGTTCGTCGCCGAGGAAACTGCCGTTCGGGCAGCGTGCCTCGGGCACTCCGTCGGTGAACACGAAGAGGGTGTCGCCCGGGTCGAGCTGGGCGTAGCCGAGCGTGTAGACGCAGTCGGGCAGGACGCCGACGGCCGGTCCGGTGATGTCCAGTGGGGCGGGCGGGCTGCCGTCGGCGGGCAGCAGCAGGGGCGGGTTGTGGCCGCCGTTGATGTAGACGAGGCTGCCGGTGAGCGGGTCGAGCACCCCGAAGAACAGGGTGGCGAAGTACCCCTGCCGCAGGTGGTTGCTGGTGAGGTAGCCGTTGGTGGCGGTGACCGCGGTGAGCAGGGGGGTGGCACCGACGACCGGGATCCGCCGGCTGCCGCCTGCCCGTCCGGCGGCGACCAGGTGCTGCAGTCCGCTGTTCTGCGCGGTGTGCCGGAGCAGGGAGCGGATGAGTGCCATGAAGAGGGCGGCGCCGACCCCCTTGTCGCAGACGTCGGCGACGACGAAGGCCAGCCGGCGGCCGCGGGAGATCTCGAAGACGTCGTAGAAGTCCCCCGCGACCTGCCGGGCGGGCCGGAAGCGTACGTCGATCTCCCAGCCGTCGGGGACGGGCAGTGATTCGGGCAGGAAGCCCGCCTGGATCTCCCGGCCGATCTCCAGTTCCTTCTCGTAGCCCATGAGTTCGGCGCGGGCGTCGGCCTCCCGCAGGGTGCGGCCGAGTCCGGCCCGCTCCGAGCAGCTGTGCAGCCGGGCCCCGACGAGGGCGGGGAGGAAGGGCGGTACGAGGTAGTCGTGCCCGATCCGGACGTGCTCCTCCAGGGCGGCGAACTCCGTCACGGTCCAGACGACCACGATGGGGGCCCCGGCCCAGCGGCGCAGCCGGCGTACGGCCGTCCGTACGGCGTCCCCGTCGGACTCGGCCGGGGCGAGCAGCACGTCGGCGACGGGCAGCAGCTCCAGCGGGCCCTCGCGCAGCTCCGTCAGCGTGCGGGTGACGAGTGAGGCGTCCATCGTCCGCAGTGCGTCGAGCAGTTCGGGCGGTGGTGCCGGGTGCGCGTCGAGGATGATCACGGTCGTGGAGGGCATGGGTCCGTCCCCTCAGCCTTCACAGTCAGCGTGCTGATGTTGCGGCCGTCCCTGTACACGTAGGCGAACGCGTCCACGCTGGTCAGGGCCAGGTGGATGCCGAGGCCGCCGATCCGCCGGTCCTGCGGGGGGACCCCGGGGCAGGGCGGCAGGCGGCCCGCGACGGGGTCGAAGGCGGGGGCGGAGTCCTCAAGGGTGATCTGCACCCCGCCGGGGCCGGAGCGGCCGCGGACGGTGATCCGTCCGTCGCCGCCCCGGTATCCGTGCATCACGATGTTCGTGGCCAGTTCGTCGACGGCCAGGCGGAGCCGGTAGGCGGCGCGCCGGTCCAGCCCCGCCCGTCCGGCCAGCCGCAGGACGAACGCGGCGACGTCGCCCAGTGCCCCCACGGTGGCGGGCACCTCCAGTACGACGGGCGTCCTCGCCAGCTCGACCATGTCACTCACGGTCGTCACTCATCGGAGAGGACGATGCTGCGGTCGAGGCCGGCCGTCCGGATGGTCCGGGAGACGGGCTCGATGGCACCGACCACCTTGATGGTGACGTCGTCGGCGACCTTCTGCTGGGCGAAGACCAGGGAGCGCAGTCCGGCGCTGGCCATGTAGCCGACGCCGGCCATCCTGATCTCGACGGTGGTGGTGCCGTGTCCGGCGGCCTTCTCGATGGTCCGGTGGAAGTCCGGCGCGGTCTTGGCGTCGAGCTCGCCCGACAGTTCGATCACGGTGGTGTCGCCCTCGATGCTCAGGGACACGGAAAGCGGCATGTCAGGTCTCCTTCGGTCAGGGCGTGTCGAACGGGTCGGGGTCGTTCGTGCGGCCCACCAGGATCACCACCGACCGCGGGCCGATCAGGTACTTGCCGGCGTTGTCGAGTTCCGGCTCGGCGCCCGGGGTGTGGATGTCGTACGGTGCCTCGGCCCCGGTGTCGGCGAACAGGTGCCAGCTGCGTCCGCCGGGCAGGGCCGGGAGTTCCAGGTCGTGCGATTCCCAGTGCGCGTTCATGGCCACGTACACCACGTCGTCGTCACCGGCGCCGCAGCGGGCGACCGCCACCAGCCGGCTGTCGGCCGACCAGTCGGGCTGCCAGGCCCGTTCCCCGTGCCAGCTGATGTCGGGCAGGCCGAGGTGCTCGCGGACCCGTCCGGTGGGGTGGCAGGTGGAGCGCAGCTCGCGGTGGCGCCCCCGGAAGGCGATCATCTGGCGGGTGAAGCGGAGCAGTTCGGCGTTGTCGTCGACCTGGTCCCAGTCGAACCAGGACAGTTCGTTGTCCTGGCAGTAGGTGTTGTTGTTGCCCTGCTGGGTCCGGCCGACCTCGTCGCCGGAGAGCAGCATCGGGATGCCCTGGCTGGTGAGGAGGATGGCGAGGGCGTTCTTCATCTGCCGGGTGCGCAGGGCGTTGATCTCCGGGTCGTCGGTGGGACCCTCGGCGCCGCAGTTCCAGCTGTTGTTGTCGTTGGCGCCGTCGTTGTTGCCCTCACCGTTGGCCTCGTTGTGCTTGTCGTTGTAGGAGACCAGGTCTGCGAGGGAGAAGCCGTCGTGCGCGGTCAGGAAGTTGACCGAGGCGGCGGTGCCGCGGCTGGAGTAGAGGTCGGGCGAGCCGGCGATGCGGGTGGCGAGTTCGCCGGTGACTCCGGGGTCGCCCTTGAGGAAGCGGCGCACGGTGTCGCGGTACTTGCCGTTCCACTCCGCCCAGCGGCCGTAGGCCGGGAAGTTGCCGACCTCGTAGAGGCCGCCGGCGTCCCAGGCCTCGGCGATGAGCTTGGTGTGCCGCAGGACCGGGTCGTAGGCGAGCAGTTCCAGGAGCGGCGGGTTGGGCAGCGGGGTGCCGTCCAGGGACCGGCCGAGGATGGCGGCGAGGTCGAAGCGGAACCCGTCGATGTGGTAGTCGGCGACCCAGTGGCGCAGGCAGTCGAGGACGAAGTTGCGTACGACGGGGTGGTTGCAGTTGACCGTGTTGCCGGTGCCGCTGAAGTTGAAGTAGTAGCCCTCGGGCGTGAGCATGTAGTAGGTGGCGTTGTCGAGCCCCTTGAAGGAGATCGTCGGCCCCTGCTCGTTGCCCTCGGCGGTGTGGTTGAAGACGACGTCGAGGATGACCTCGATGCCGGCCGCGTGCAGGTCCTTGATCAGGGTGCGGAACTCGTCGCCCTGCATGCCGTAGCGTCCGGTGGCCGCGTAGCCGGCCTTGGGCGCGAAGAAGGAGACGGTGTTGTAGCCCCAGTAGTCGAAGAGCTTCTCGCCCGTCTCCGGGTTGGAGCGCGGGTTGTCGCTCTCGTCGAACTCGAACACGGGCAGCAGTTCGATGCAGTTGATCCCGAGTTCCTTCAGGTACGGGATCTTCTCGCGCAGCCCGGCGAACGTTCCGGGCGCGGTGACGCCCGAGTTGGGGTGCCGGGTGAAGCCGCGTACGTGGGCCTCGTAGACGACGAGGTCCTCGGCGGGGATGCCCAGCGGGGTGTCGTCGCCCCAGTCGAAGTCCTGGAGGCAGACGCGGGAGCGGTACTGGTAGCCGCGGCTGTAGTCCGGCTCCACGCCCCACACGTCACGGCCGGCGATCAGCCGGGCGTAGGGGTCGGAGAGGACCTGGCGGGCGTCGAAGCGGTGGCCGGTGACCGGGTCGTAGGGGCCGTCGGCCCGGTATCCGTACTCGATGTTCTCGTGGTCGAGGCCGAAGACGGTCATGGCGAACACGCTTCCGGTGCGGAATTCCTCGGGGAACTCCAGTTCGGCCATCGGTTCGGGCTCTCCGCGCCGGTAGATGACCAGGGTCATGGAGGTGGCCTGGTCGGAGAAGACGGAGAAGCTGACCCCGCCGGGGACTACGTTGGCCCCGAAGGGGAACGGTTTGCCGGCGCGGACGCGGTACCCGCCCACCTCGTGGGTCGGGTACGCGTCGACGCGCAGGACCTGCTCGGACCGGGTCTCGCTCATCGCGCGGCCTTGGCCCGGGCGGCGGCCGCGGCGGCCTCGCCGGTCTCGAAGAAGTCGAGGAAGCCGGTGGCCGACATGACGAACCGGACTTCCTCGCTCACCCCGTAGAGGGTGACGGCCACGCCGGCGTGCTGGGCCTCGCGGTAGACGACGAGCAGGGTGCGCAGGCCCGCGCTGGAGACGTAGGTCACCGCCGTGAGGTCGATCCGCAGCGGCTTGCCCTCGCGGACCAGCGGCAGCAGGGCCTGGAGCAGTGTGCCGGACGTCTCGCTGTTGATCTCGCCGGTGGCGACGAGCACGGTGCCCGTCTTGTTCCGGCGTTCTTTGACGTTGAGAGTCATTGCCTTCCCCTCTGGTTGGGGCGCCCCCCGTTGAGCGCTACTTCTTGGCCGTCGGCCGCAGCCGGACCTTGACCCTGACGCGGCTCTGGACGTCGGGCAGGCGCACGGTGAGCGCCTCCGCGTCGAAGTCGGTGTAGGGCTTCTCGTCGATCTCCACGGACGCGATCCGCACCGCGCCGGCGGGCAGCAGGTCGGGCGAGACGCGCAGGATCCGGTCGGGCAGGCCGGTCGGGTCGGGCTGGAAGTGGAAGTCCATCTCCCGGCCGTTGATGAGCAGGTTGTTGTACACGGCGGCGAGGTAGCAGAGCTCCGCCGAGTGGTACATGGACATCGAGTGGCTGCCCTTGAGCCGCTCGGTGCCGAGCAGGTACGGCGTCCCGCTGGCGAGGACGTTGAAGTAGACGGCGCCCTCGTCGTGGTCGAGGAAGAAGGTGTTGTAGAAGGCCTGCGCCTGCCGGGCCTCGCGCAGGTTCGCGTCGCCGCCGACGGTGCCGTGCAGGATGAGGTAGGCGAGGATCGCCTGCTCCTGCTGCCACCAGGCCTTGCGGTCGTGCCAGGCGAATCGATACGTCTCCTGGTCGCCCTGCTTCACGCGCTCCACGACGTCGTACCAGCCGCCGCGCTGCACGTCGCTGCCGACGGCCGGCATGATCTCACCGATCTTCCTGGCGAGCTCCTCGTACGCCGGCTTGGCCTTCAGCGAGTTCATCCGCATCAGGTTCCAGGCGATCTTCAGGTTGTGGCCGACGACCGCGCGGTCCTGCTGCCAGCTGTGCGCCTTGTCGTGCGACCAGTCGCGCATGAAGCGCTCCTGGACGAACGGGCTGTTCTTGTAGTCCGGGAACTTGTCCGCGATCGTGTCGAAGGTGTACTCGAGGAAGTCGGCGTACTTCTGGTCGCCCGTCGCCAGGTACAGGTTGATCAGGTAGGCGGGGGCGTGGTCGCCGACGGAGTTCCAGTTCTTGCGCTCGGCGTTCTCGCCGAGGGACTCGTGGTCCGCGCTGAACAGGATCGGGTCGATGTGGGAGTAGTAGCCGCCCTGCTCGGGGTCGAAGAAGAACTTGTCGAACAGCCGGATGGTGGCGTCCGCGTCGTTCTTGATCCTGACGTCGCCGGTGACCCGGTAGGTCTGGATCGGGCCGGCCAGCGCGTAGATCTGCTCGTACATCGGGATCGCGTCGTAGTCGTCGGAGAACTCCGAGGTGAACAGCTTGCGCTCGCTGTCCCCGTCGACGCTGATGCCGTGGTACCAGAAGACGACGTCCTCCTCGCCGTCCACGACCCGCATGTGCTTGCGCAGGTACTCGGTGCCGCGCTCGGCGACCTCCAGGTACTCGTCCTTGCCGGTCAGCAGGTAGGCCGAGGCCATGCCGTAGACCAGGCGGGAGATCGTGTCGGTCTCCTGGACGTGGCTGGCGGTCTTGTCACCGCCGAGCCGGATCTCGGTGCGGTACTCGGTGAAGTCCACCGGCCCGTCGCCGAACTGCGCCCGCTTGTAGAAGTCGGCCAGCGACTCGATCTGCTTGATCCACCAGCTGCCCTCCTCGAAGCGGTAGTCCTCGGCGCCGCGGCCCAGGAACACCAGGCGTTTGGCGTCGAAACGGCCGCCGTGCTCCGGGTAGTGGACGCCGTACACGAAGAGGAACCGGCCCGGCGAGAGCATCTCGTCGATGTGCCCGGAGGCGTCGATGTAGGGCTCGTCCAGGTTGCGGACCAGCTCGGCGCTGGGATCACCGGCCAGCGAGACCTCGAACTCGCGGCCGTCCGGGGTCTTCAGCCGCAGCAGGCGCGCACCGGAGTCGAAGCGGACGACGTAGCCCGCGATGGTGTCGGAGAAGGAGAAGCTCACGGCGTCCGCCATGTCATGCACCGTCCTTGTCGTGAGTGCTGTCGTCCTCGTATCCCTGGCTCACTTCGACGATCACCCCGTCGGGGTCGCGGACCCACACGGTCCGCCAGCCGCAGATGAAGTCGTCGAAGTCCAGCGGCCCCAGGGTCACTTCCGCCGCGTCGCCCAGGTCGGCCAGGAACGCGTCCACGCTGTCGGTCTGGAAGGCCAGATGGCGCATCCGGCCGGGGGCCTGCGGACCGTCGTCGTCCGCCCGGCGGGCCGGTTCGGTCCCCCCGGCCGCGAAGAGCTCCAGGTACGCGTCCCCCTTGCGCAGGAACACGATCTGCGCCTCCCCGAGGTCGACGACGCGGGCCCGGGAGAAGCCGAAGTACCGGGTGTAGAACTCCTCGGTGGTCTTCTGGTCCGCGCAGTTCAGGCCCACGTGGGACCAGCGCAGCCCGGCGGCCATCAGCCGGCCCCCCGGCCCCGGCCGGCCGCGATCAGCTCGATGATCCGGCGGGCGAACAGGTGGTGGTGCGCGCCGGTGCGACCGGTGACCAGGTCGCCGTCGACGACCACGTCCTCGTCGACGTACTCCCCGCCCATGTTGCGGACGTCGCCGATCAGGTTGTTGTGGCAGACCAGCTTGCGGCCGCGGATCTTCCCGGGGATCGAGGACGCCAGCCACATGCCGTGGCAGATGATCCCCTTGAGGACCGTCGGCTCCTCGAAGGCCCGGCGCAGCAGCTCGGTCGCCGGGGCGAGGACGTCCACGTCCTCGGTGTAGCGCAGCCGGTCGGCCACCATGCCCGAGGGCACGATGACCGCCGCGTACCGGCGCAGCTCCTCGTCGCCCAGCCCCTCCAGGGACCGGTTCACGGTGAAGGGGGCCCGGTACTCGTGCCCGGTGAAGGTGAGGGAGTCGTTGCCCCACAGCCGGGTCAGGAAGTCGACCTCGGCGCCCTCCTCGGCGAACCGGTGCTGGTAGTAGAAGATCTCCGGCTCGTAGAAGTCGCTCTCGACCAGGACCGCGATCCGGGTCCCGGACAGGGCGCCCTCGCGCAGGACGGCATCAGACACGGGAGGTCCCCCTCAGGAAGTCCGCCGCGCGCTCGGCGATCATCGCGATGGCGGTGTGGCAGTTGCCCGACGGAACCGCGGGCATCACGCTCGCGTCGACCACGCGCAGGTTGCGTACGCCGTGCACCCGCAGCTGCGGGTCGACGACGGCGAGGTCGTCGATGCCCATGCGGCAGGAGCCGGCCTGGTGGTGGTAGCTCTCCGACTTCTGCTTGACGAAGGTGCGCAGGTCCTCGTCGCTCACGTAGCCGGGGCCGGGCTGCAGCTCCTGCTTGTACCAGGGCGAGAACGCCGAGGTCGCGAAGATCTCCCGGGCGGTCCTGACGCCCTGCACCATGCGTTCCAGGTCCCAGCGGTCGCCCAGGTAGTTCGGGTTGATCAGCGGGTGGGCCAGCGGATCGGCGCTCGCGAGCCGGATCCAGCCGCGCGAGACCGGGCGTACCACGCCGGGCAGGATGGACACGGTGTTCGGGTGGTCCTTGCCGACGATCACGTCGAAGGGCACGTGGACGAAGGCGATCTGCAGGTCGGGGGCGGGCAGCCCCGGCTGCGAGGACAGGAACAGAGCGCTCTCGGAGAGGTTCTGCGCGGGCGGCGGGAGCTCCTGGGTGACCTCGGCCATCAGCCCGGTCAGGACGTGGTTGTGGAAGTTCTCGCCGACCCCGGGCAGGGCCGCGGTGACCTCGATGCCATGCTCGCGCAGCTGCTCGGGGCGGCCGATGCCGGAGAGCAGCAGCAGCTTCGGCGACTCGATCGCCCCGGCGGCGACGAGCACCTCGCGCCGGGCCCGTACGGTGTGCGGGCCGGGCGCGGCGGCACGGCTGTGGCCGTCGCGGACGGTCCGGCCGGGGAAGTCGGCGGGCGCCTCCAGCTGGACGTACTCGACGCCCGTGCAGGTGTCCCCGTCGAGGAGGAGCCGGGTGCTCTGCGCGTTGGTGCGCAGGGTCAGGTTCGGCCGGTCGAGCGCCGGCTCCAGATAGGCGGCCAGGGCTCCCTGGCGGCGGCCGTCGGCCACGTCGATGTGGTGCCAGCCGGTGCCGAACAGGCCGCGCCGGGGCCCGTCGGTGTTGAAGTCGGCGATCTCCTCGTGGCCCAGTTCGACGGCCGCGTCGATGAAGGCGCGGGAGACCGGGTTGGGGCCGTGCAGCCCGGCGTTGGTGATCCGCTGCGGGCCGCGGGTGCCGGTGGTGGGGGCGGTGGCGTCCTCCTGGCCCTCCAGCAGTGCGAAGTACGGGAGCACGTCCTCGTACGCCCAGCCGGCCGCGCCCTGGTAGGCCCAGTTGTCGAAGTCCGAGGCGTGGCCGCGGATGTGCATCATGATGTAGAGATTGCTGCTGCCGCCGGGGGCCTTGCCGCGCGGCTCGTAGGTACGGCGGCCGTCGAGCCCGGGCTGTGGGGTGCTGGTGTAGCCCCAGTCCACGGGACCGCCGAGGAGCTTGTACCAGGAGGACGGGTCGTCCACCTCGGGCGGGATCCGGGAGCCGCCCGCCTCCAGGACGAGGACGGAGACGTCCGGGTCCTCCGAGAGCCGGCCCGCCAGCACGCTGCCCGCGGTGCCCGCTCCCACGACGATGTAGTCGTACTCTTCCACGCTCACCTGTGCCCCCTCAGTCCTGGCTCAGCACCTGGAAGGGGACCGTGTCGTGGTAGTTCGCCATGTAGGCGATCTTTCCGTCCACGATCCGGAAGAAGTTCATGACCTCGGCCTCGATGGGCTCGCCCGAGGCGCTGACCGCGGTCAGGTGGGAGACGGCCGCGGCCTTCTCCCCGTCGACGAGGAAGTGCACGGGCTCGTTGCGGAAGACCCGGTACATGGTCCCCATGCCCTTCATCATCGAGCGGAGCACCTCCAGGCCCTCGATGTGGCCGGCCAGCTGCTCGTCCATGACCTGGTCCTCGGCGAACAGGTCGCACCAGCGTTCCCAGTCCCCGGCGTTGGCGTACTCGTAGTACTTCTGCAGGATCTGTCGTGCGTCCATCGCGCTCATCCCCCTCTATCGGTCCCTGCGGGTTCCGTCCGGCGCGAACGGCGCCCAGAACTGGCTGAAGGCGGTCGCCGAGTCCCCGAAGAGCCCGTCGCGGCCCTCGACGATCCGGCCGTCCCGCCACCGCATGAAGTGGAAGACCGGGTAGTCCATCCGCTCGTACGGGGACCCGCTCACCTCGGCCGCGCCGGCCCGCAGGGCGACGTTGCGGCACACGTCCGCCGAGCAGTCCTCGCCGACCAGCACCGCCTCCAGGTCCATCCGGAAGGTGCCGCCCGTGAGCTTGTGGGTCTGCCCCATCAGCTCCAGGAAGGCGTCCAGGCTCTCGTACCAGCCGGCCAGGGGGTGGTTGCCCGGCACCAGCCAGCGCAGGTCCTCGGAGTAGTACTCCAGGATCCGTGCCCGGTCGCCGGAGCCGAGGGCTGCGTAGGCCTCGCGGACCCGCTCCCGCGTCACTTCGGTCATGGTCGCTCCTCCTTCACCGCGGTCGCGGTCATGGTCGGTCGCGGTCACAGGGAGGCGGAACCGGGCATCGGGGCCAGGTCGTTGACGGTGTACTGCTGGATCAGCGGTCCGTCGGGGCCGGCGACCACGGTCCAGGTCTGGTCGGCGTCGAAGCCGAGCCACTGGCTGCGGGCGGCCGGCGGGTCCCAGATCCTGGCCTGCCAGTTGACGAGGACCCGGACGACCGCCCGGTCGCCCTCGATGACGGGCTCCACCTTCGTGACCGTGTGCACCTCGTCGAAGAAGCGGTGGGTGACGGCCTCGTACCAGCGGCCGAAGCCCTCGTGTCCGAGGAAGGTGTCCTCGGGGACCTTGAACTCCAGGTCCTCGGTGATCAGGGCGAGCACATCGGCCGGGCCCACGTGCTGGTCCAGCGCCACGTACCAGTTCTCGGCGAAGGTGCGGATCGCGTCCTCGGTCAGCTGCCGCTCGGCGGGCATGCGGTCTCCTCCTGTTCCGTCTGTTGCGCCGGTTACGTCTGTTCCGTCTGTTCCGTTTGCGGGAGGGGGCGGTCAGATCTGCACGTCGACGAGGAACGGCCCGGGGTGGGACAGCATCCGGCCCACCGCGGCGACCGCCTCGTCCGGCTTCTCCACCCGCATCCCGCCGGCGCCGAGCGAGCGGGCCAGTCCGGCGAAGTCGATCTCGGGGTGCGAGAGGTCGAAGGAGCCCGGGAAGCCGTGCTCGGGGATGTCCCGCTCCCGCCAGTACTGGGCGATGTTGTCGTCCAGCAGCCGGTACTTGCGGTTGTTGCAGACGACGAACTTCGCGTCGATGCCGTGCCGGGCCGCGGTCCACAGCGCCTGGTAGGTGTACATGGAACCGCCGTCGCCCGCGAAGCCCACGACGAGCCGGTCCGGGCGGGCCAGCTTCGCGCCGACCGCCCCCGGGAAGCCCACGCCGAGCGATCCGCCCCGGGTGAGGTGGTAGTCGCCGGGACGCTCCGCCGGCAGGTACCGGGTGACCAGCGGCGAGGTGGTCAGCGCCTCGTCGAAGACGATCAGGTCCCCGCCGGTGCGTTCGGCCAGGGTCCGCAGGAAGACGCCCATGGGCGTGCCGTCGTCCTCGGTGGCCGCGCCCGCCTCCCGGTCCCGCTCCCGGGTCCGTACGTCGAGCCGGGCGGCCGCGGCGGCCCGGCGCTGCGGGGTCAGCTGCCGCTCCAGTACCCCGGCCAGCGCGTGCAGCGCCTGCCGGGGGTCGGCGGCGAGCCCCAGGTCCACCGGGTGGTTCTTGGCGATCTCGTAGGCGTTGAGGTCGATGTGGACGACCTTCGCGCCCGCCCGGAAGGGGCTCTCCAGCTCGGGGAACACCTCCGGGAAGACATAGGTGCCCACGATCAGCACCCCGTCGGCGTCGCCGATCAGCTCCTTGCTGTGCGGGCCGAACATGTGGCCCGTCTGGCCGCGCCGCAGCGGGTGCGAGGCCGCGATGTTCACCTCGGAGGAGTCGACCTCGTACACGTCGGCGCCCAGCAGCTCGGCGACGGCGACGAGCTCGCGCTGCGCCCCGGAGAGCGCCACCCCGTCGCCGACCAGCACGACCGGCCGTGCGGCGGAGGCGAGCAGTTCGGCCGCCCGGCCCACCGACGCCGGTGACGGCGCCACGTCCGTGAGCGGGACGGTGGCGGGCAGCACGGGCTCGGAGTTGAGCTCGTCCAGCACGTCCATCGGCAGCGCGACGAACACGGGCCCGCGGGGCGGGGTGAGCGCGATCTTCACGGCCCGCCGGACGGTGCGCAGCACCGAGCGGGGATCGGTGACGCGCGTCGCGTACTTGGTGACGGGCCTGGCCATCGCGACCAGGTCGGACGCCATCTGTGCGTCCATGGCGTCGTAGCGCACCCCGGCGTCGCCGGCGACGACGACGAGCGGTGTGTGGCCGCGCAGCGACTGGTAGAGCATCCCGATGCCGTTGCCGAGGCCCACCCCGGAGTGGAGCTGGAGGAGGGCCGCGCCGCCGGTCGCCCGGGCGTACCCGTCGGCGATGCCGGCGGCGACGGTCTCCTGGAGGGCGAGGACGTAACCGAAGTCCTCCGCCGCGTCCACCGCGTCGAGGAATCCCTGTTCCACCGTCCCCGGATTTCCGAACATCACCTTCAGGCCGTCGGCCTTGAACTGCTCGATCAGCCTTTCCCGTCCGGGAGTGGCTTCCATGAATTCCCCC
This sequence comes from Streptomyces yangpuensis, assembly GCF_001005295.1. Lineage (GTDB taxonomy): Bacteria > Actinomycetota > Actinomycetes > Streptomycetales > Streptomycetaceae > Streptomyces > Streptomyces yangpuensis. The sequence goes on from NZ_LBMK01000009.1 coordinate 115,256, forward strand.
TCGACCATTCGATTTCCCGTTGCTTTCCGGGACTACCAGCCGTATCGGGTGAGCCCGTCCTCCAGGACCTCTACGATCTTCTGTCCCGTCAGATAGGAGTCGGGGGTGGAACGTCCGGTGACGAAGGGGAAGTCGACGATCACCGAGACGGGTTTGCCGAAGTTCCCGTGGTACGCACCGCGCGGCCCCGTCGCGTCGCGCAGGATGTACTCCAGCGGATACGGCGGCGGCCCCATGTTGAAGTCGGTACCGAGGAATCCGGTGCCGTCCTTGTAGTCGTACTCCTTGCAGTGGCCGGTCACGTGCTTGCCCCAGATGATGCTCCTGCGGTCGTCCCAGTCCCGGGCGAAGGCCAGGCAGGCGACCCCGTAGCACTCGGCGGCCACGACCTTGCCGGCCTTCCGGAAGGCCAGGATCAGGGCGTGCACGCGCTCGTTGTTGGCGAGGTCGGCGATCGGGCCGCTGCCGCCGACGATGAGGACCGCGTCGTATCCGGCGATGTCGGCGTCGAGTTTGTCGAGGTCGCGGTGGTACTGCTCCAGCTTGGGCAGGTAGGCCGCGTCGCTCGTGTACGGGCGCTCGGGCACCCACGCTTCGATGTCGAGCGGCGAGTCCAGCCGGCTCGACTGTTCGAACTCCCGCCCGAGCCTGGCGTTCTCCTCGGTGGTCACCGAGCGTCCGAGGGGCGGGTCGATGTACTTCGCGTCGAGGCTCGGCGGAAGAGCGTGTGCACGCTTCCCGGTCGGCGTGGCGAATATGACCTCGTAGCCCCGCTCGTCGAACTTCGAGACGGGCCCTATCAGTTCTTCGGCCCAGTAACCGTGTTCGGAGACAATGACCAGAATCTTTCTGCTCACGTATTCCTCCAGCGCCGCCTGTTGTCGTTGGCGTCCCCCACACTGGCCGGGCCCCGGGCCTTCGTCAAAGCGCCGGCATGCGACTTCGTGAGGTAGCGGTACGGGCGACGGCAGCACTTCAGGAAGTCGTTCGCGGACGTCATGAAGTACCTCCAGGACTAACTGACTTCGGCCGAATCGGTGAACCATTTCGCGGGCCCCGGCCTAAGGTCTGGACGCGCCGTGAATCGCGGGCGCGCGAGCCGTGTTGCTGTGACGAGCATGAGCACGAGGAGAGGGACGGCGACGATGACGACGGATCTGCTGTGCACACACATCGATCGGATACGCCCGGTGGAGCCCACCGCGGCGGGCTGTGAGGAGTGCCTCCTCGCCGGCGACACCTGGGTGCACCTGAGGCTGTGCCTGACCTGCGGACACGTCGGGTGCTGCGACTCGTCGAAGAACCGTCACGCCACCCGGCACTACCGGAGCACCGAGCACCCGATCGCGGCCTCGCACGAGCCGGGCGAGGACTGGGCCTGGTGCTACGCCGACAAGCTGATGCTGGACCCCGCATGAGCACGGCCCGGGAGAGTTCCCCCGCGCCCGCCGCGCCCGCCGCGTCCGCCGCTCCCGCCACGTCCCCGGGCACCACCGAGCGTGCGGAGAGCCGCAAGCCGGTGATCCTGGCCGTCGACGACGACCCGCAGGTGCTGCGCGCCGTCCGCCGGGACCTGCGCAGCGCCTACGGCGACCGCTACCGGGTCCTCGGCGCCTCCTCTGCCGCCGACGCCCTGAAGATCCTCGACTCCCTCGACGAGCGGGGCCACGACCCGGCGCTGTTCCTCGTGGACCAGCGCATGCCGGACGTGACCGGCGTGGAGTTCCTGCTGGAGGCGGTCAGCCGCTTCCCGGACGCCCGCCGGGTGCTTCTGACCGCGTACGCCGAGACCGACGCGGCGATCACCGCGATCAACCGGGTCCGGCTGGACTACTACCTGCTCAAACCGTGGGACCCGCCGCACGAGCGGCTCTTCCCCGTCCTGGACGACCTGCTCTCGGACTGGCTGGCGACCTACCGGCCCGCCTACGACGGGATCATCGTCGCCGGCCACCTGGTCTCCCCCGGCACCCACGCCGTGCGGGACTTCTTCACCCGCAACGGCCAGCCGTTCCGCTTCCTCAACGTCGAACGGGACCCCGAGGCGCTGACCCTGATCGCAGCCCAGCCCGACGGCGCCCTGCCCCTGGTCCGCTTCCCGGACGGGTCGGTGCTCTCGGCGCCGACCGACACCCAGCTCGCCCAGCGCCTGGGCCTGGCCACCACCGCCTCCCGCCCGCACTACGAGTGCGTCATCGTCGGCGCGGGCCCCGCGGGCCTGGCGGCCGGCGTCTACGCGGCCTCCGAGGGCCTGTCCACGCTGATGCTGGACTCCCGCGCCCCGGGCGGCCAGGCCGGCACCTCCAGCCTGATCGAGAACTACCTCGGCTTCCCCTCTGGCCTCTCGGGCGGTGACCTGACCCGCCGGGCGACCATCCAGGCCTCCCGGTTCGGCGCCGAGATCCTGCACCCGGTGGAGGTGGTCTCACTGACCCGCGACGACCCGGCGAAGATCCTCACCCTCGCCGACGGCACGGAGATCTCCGCCGAGACGGTCCTGCTCGCGACCGGCGTCTCGTACAACCGGCTCGACGCGCCGGGCGCCGACCGTTTCGAGGGGGCCGGCCTCTACTACGGCGCGGCGACCACCGAGAGCTCGGCCTGCATCTCCCAGCACGTGTTCATCGTCGGCGGGGCCAACTCGGCGGGGCAGGCCGCCGTGCACTTCGCCAAGTACGCCGCCCGCGTGACGATCCTGGTGCGCGCGTCCTCCCTGGACGCGAGCATGTCCCGCTACCTGATCGACGAGATCGAACGCACCCCGAACATCGAGGTCAAGGTCCGCACCACGGTGGTCCGGCTGGACGGCGAGGAGCACCTCGAACGGCTGACCCTCCACGACGCGCAGACGGGCCGCGACACCGAGATCCCGGCGCGCTTCATGTTCACCTTCATCGGGGCCCGCCCGCACACCGACTGGCTCGCGGGCGTCGTCGAGCGGGACGAGTACGGCTTCGTCCTCACCGGTTCGGACCTGATCGCGAACGGCGGCGAGCTCCCGGCCGAGTGGAGCCTGGAGCGCGCCCCCTACCCCCTGGAGACGAGCGTGCCCGGCGTCTTCGCGGCGGGCGACGTCCGCGCCCACTCGGTCAAACGGGTCGCCTCGGGCGTGGGCGAGGGGGCGATGGCCGTCTCGCTGATCCACCGCTACCGCTCGATGGGCTGAGAGCGAACGCCCCGCTCCTTGCGATCAAGACCGGGACGGATGCAACGTTGATTACATGATTACAGCCGAACAGAGCGAACAGCTCCGCGCATGGTTCGCCGAGCGCCTGCCGGTGGACGTGTACGAGTCCCTCGACTCGGTCACCGCCGACCGCGAGGAGATCACGGTCGTCGGCAGCATCCCGGCGACCGAATCGGTACGGGAGTTCCGGATACGCACCCGCGAACAGCGCATCGAGGTGGCCCGCGAGGCCGAGGAGCTCTACCGCCGCAAGGTCGCCTGGGGCGTACGGGTGGGTGACGAGACGACCCTCTTCACCCACCTCGCCGTCCCCGTCATGACCCGGCTGCGCCAGTCCGAACGCCAGGTACTCGACACCCTGGTCGCCGGCGGCGTCGCCCGCAGCCGGGCCGACGCGCTGGCGTGGTGCGTGCGCCTCGTCGGGCGCAACACCGACAGCTGGCTGACGGAGCTGCGCGACTCCCTGGACCAGGTCGGCCGGGTCCGCGCCCAGGGTCCCGACGTCTCCGGCACGACCGACTCCATGAAGTCCGGGTCCGAATGACGAATCCGCCCCATGGCGCCGCGTGATCGCGTAAGGCTGGCCGGGACCTACACCCAGGGAGAGGTACGCACCATGACGACCACCGTCGAATACATCCGCTACCGGATCGCATTGGACGACCAGCAGGCCTTCGAGGACGCGTACGCCCGGGCGGCCGAGTCCCTGGCCGCCTCGCCCGAGTGCATCGACTACGAACTCGCCCGGTGCGAGGAGGAGAAGGAGCGCTACATCCTCCGGATCCGCTGGACCTCGATCGAGGCGCACCTGGGCGGCTTCCGCAAGGGGGAGCACTTCCCGGCCTTCTTCAGCGCGATCCGCCCCTACGTGACGGCCATCGAGGAGATGCAGCACTACCTCGTGACGGGCGTCGTGGGCACGGGAAAGGGCGCCGGACAGCGATGAGCACCACACCCACCATCTACGAGTGGATGGGCGGGGCGGAGGCCATGAACCGCCTCACCGACGCCTTCTACGCCCACGCCCTCCAGGACGAGATCCTGGCCCCGGTCTTCGCGGGCATGGACTCGGAGCACCCCCAGCACGTAGCGGTGTGGCTGTCGGAGGTCTTCGGCGGCCCGGCGGACTACACCGCCCACCACGGCGGCCACCAGCACATGGCCACCAAGCACCTGGGCCGGGCCATCACCGAGCAGCAGCGCCGCCGCTGGGTGGACCTGCTGATGGACACGGCCGACGAGGTCGGCCTCCCGACGGACCCGGAGTTCCGCGGGGTGTTCGCCTACTACATCGAGTGGGGCACCCGTATGGCCCTGATCTACTCGGGCCCCAACCCCCCGCCGGTCGACGCGGCCGAAATCCCGGTCTGGTCCTGGGGCCAGACCCCGCCCTGGACCCCGAAGACGGACTGAACCCCCGGCACCGGGTGGCTCCACCCCACCCGGTGCCGCGGCCGCCTGAGGCACTCGTTCAGCCCCGGCGCCTCCGGCCCCCGCCGCACCGTCCAGCCCCGCCGGCGCATGAGGCGCGGGGCCGGGGGCGGAGCCCCGGTCTTCAGCCTCGCCGGCGTTTGAGGCGCGGGGCCCGGGGCGGAGCCCCGACAACCGGCCCGCCCCCAGCCTCCGGCAAGGCCAGCACCACAGCGAACCCCACCTCGCCGCGACCACCCTTCCGCCAGAAATCCACCGCCTCCTCCAGCACCTCCACAAACGTCTCCCACTCCCCCGCCCGCTCCCCCGCGTACCCGCGCCACGAGGTCACCGCCACCAGCCGCCCCGCGGCCCCCGGCAACCAGGACAGATCCCGCAAGGCATCCGCGAGCGCGTCCCAGTTCCCGCCGACCCACTCCGGCAGCCGCAAGGCCTCCCCGCACCGCGCCATCAGACCGGCCTTGCTCCGTACGCCGTCCAGGTCCAGCCGCAGGGTCGTCCAGCCCGCCTCCTCGGCGGCGGCGAGCGCCGGGGCGAGCGGCTGCGGCTCAAGGGTCATCGGAGAACCGCCTTGAAGGTCTCGTAGTGGTCGTCCGTGTAGTAGAACTCCCCGCCCTCACCCGTCACGATCCGCCGGGCACCGCGGTCCCGCTCCCCCGGCGTGCGCACCGTGAACTCGTGGTAGTAGCCGCGCTTCTGGCGCGGCAGGACCTTCTCGAAGTTCCCGAAGACGGTGCCGTCCTGCCGGTACGGGTACGGGCCGCCCCTGTCGATCAGCGCGAGGACGTCCCGCGCCTGCCGTGGCAGCGCGTCGGCCCGTACGACGGCCATCCCCCGCGCCCAGCCGGGAACGGCATCGGGAACGGCATCAGGAACGCCACCGGGGTCCGTACGTGCGGCCCCGCTGGGAGCCGCCCCGCGGTCGGCACTGCCACTGGCGACGGCGGGGCCGGGTCCCTGCGCCCCACAGCCCGCCACGGCGACGAGCGCGACACAGAGGACCACGGCCCCCAGCGAACGCAGCAACCATCGGGGCACGGTCCGGAAGATCATGCGCCGATCGTGTCGAATATCCGATTCGCCCGCGAATCGCTCGGTCGCGTCAGAGCGCGGCCATCTTGCTGTACGGACTCAGGATGCGCTTCTGGACCGCACCGAAGTCGACGAGAACGGCGATCCCCTCCTCGATTCCGACGACACGGCCGAGGCCGTGCTCGTCGTGGGTGACCCGGTCCCCGACGTTGAACTGCCGGATGGGCTGTTCCACGGGGGCCTTGAACGGGCTGGACGGCAAATGGCGGCGAGGCACTGCTGATTTTGTCATCGGATCCAGTATGCGCCCAGCGGGCCGTCCCGCGGCGCCCCTTCAGGTCTCGATCCCGGCACCATCCGCACCATCCACACCCCGAGGCCCCCGACGCGGTGCCCGTACGCCCCTACAGGTCGTCGGGGTCGGCCCGGTCCAGGGCCGGCCGCAGCCCCGGAGCCGACTCGGTCAGCAGGTAGTCGGCGACCGCCGTGTCCGTGACCAGGCTGGTCACCAGCCCCGACCGCAGCACCGCGCCGATCGCGGAGGCCTTGCGCAGCCCTCCCGCGATCGCCACGACCTCGGGGATCCGCCGCAGCCGGTCCGCCTCGACGGTGATGCACCGCTCGCCGAGGTCCCGGCCGACCCGCCGGCCCTCGGCGTCGAAGAGGTGGGCGGACATCTCGGCCGCGACACCCAGCGAGGCGTAGTGCGCCCGCTCCTCGTCCGTCAGCATGTCGTGGACGGTCGAGATGCCCGGCTCCCACGAACCGATGGAGACGGCCGCGACCGTCACCTTGTCGAAGTAGTCGAAGGCGCGGGCGATCCCGGTCTGGCTGCGCAGCGCGGCCGCCGTCGCCGGGTCGGGGAGCAGCATGGGCGCGTAGATCGGGTGCGCGTCGCCGCCCGACACCTGCGCGGCCCTGCGTACGGCCTCGACCGAGCCGCGCTCCGCCGTCCCTGCGTCGTACACGCCGGTCAGCTGGACCACGGTGCACTGCGGGAGGCGGTGCAGGGAGGCGGCCATGTGGATGGTCGACCGGCCCCACGCGAGGCCCAGTACGTCGCCCTCGCTGACCAGTTCGCCCAGCAGGTCGGCGGCGACCGCGCCCAGGTTCTCCGGGTCCGGGGCGTCCTCGGTGGTGTCGGCGGGCGACTCCACCACGACGGCGTGCCGGAGCCCGTACCGGGCCCGGAGCGCGTCCGACCGCTCGGCGTCGAGCTCGGCCGGTACCCGGATCTCGATGCGTACGAGGTCGCGTTCGAGGGCGGTCTCCAGCACCCTGGCCACCTTGAAGCGGCTCACGCCGAACTCCTCGGCGATCTGGATCTTGGACTTGCCCTCCAGGTAGAAGCGGCGCGCCATGGCCGCCGCCTGCACCAGCTCCGCGGGTCCCATCCGCAGGGCTGACCGTCCCGCCGACATTGCAGACACCGCGTTCTCCTCACTGCTGTTCACACTCTCGTGTTCACACTCTCGACTCGTCGTTCATCCTGTCAGATCCGACGGCCGTTGATCAGCCTGGACAGCTCCCGTTCACCGAGCTGTTCATCAATGCTCCGCTCAGTGGTCACAAGCCCACGGCGCCGCTGCGATCGCCGCACCCGCCTGGTCACGCAGCGTACGGACGGCGGCCGCCGGATCGACCGCCCCGTAGACCGCGCTGCCCGCCACGAAGACGTCCGCGCCGGCCTCGGCGCAGCGCTCGATGGTGGAGGCCGACACCCCGCCGTCGACCTGGAGCCACAGCTCCAGACCGTGCTTGGCGATCAGCTCCCGGGTACGGCGGATCTTGGGGAGCATGATGTCGAGAAAGGGCTGGCCGCCGAAGCCGGGCTCGACCGTCATGATCAGCAGCATGTCGAGCTCGGGGAGGATGTCCTCGTACTGCTCGATCGGCGTCGCGGGCTTGAGCGCCATGGAGGCCCGCGCCCCCTTGGCCCGGATCTCCCGCGCGAGGCGTACGGGCGCCGCCGCGGCCTCGGCGTGGAAGGTGACCGAGCCCGCGCCGGCCTCCACGTACTGCGGAGCCCAGCGGTCCGGGTTCTCGATCATCAGGTGCAGGTCCAGCGGGATGTCCGTGGCCCGGCTCAAGGACTCCACGACCGGCACGCCGAGGGTGAGGTTCGGGACGAAATGGTTGTCCATGACGTCGACATGCAGCCAGTCGGCCCCCTCGACGGCCTTCGCCTCCTCGGCGAGACGGGCGAAGTCGGCGGACAGGATGCTGGGATAAATCTGAGCGGCCATGCCCCAAGCCTGCCATGCCTCCGGCCGCTTCCGGCCACGACCCCGCAAGTCAGGATCCGCACAGTGACGCTAAAAGAACAGCGAAAGACCCTTAAGCCACCCTTACAGATTTGCTTCAGCCCTAGCCGAGGGCGACGCCGGGGCAGGGAGGGGGAGGCGGAAGGCCCGGCGGGGCGAGGCCCGAGGGCGGTCCGGAGTAGCGGGAGCCGGTCGGGCCTTGGCCAGTGACGCGTATGGGGGTTTCCCGTCAGTCTCATCGTCTCTCCGTGTCGTGCCGGTCCGTCAAGGGCGCTCCTTCGTCGCGTCNCGGCCACCCTTGACCGACCGTCCCGCCCCGGAAATCCGAAAGACTGCCAGGAAGCCCCCAAAGGGACGGGCCGGGAGCAGAAAGACACAGACGAGGCGGGTGCGCTGCGCGGGCGGAGCCCGGTGCGCCCCCAATCGCTACGCGCTCCTGCCCTCCGGCGTCCGCGAGCCTCTGTGGCTGGTCATAAGCCGCCACAGATCGCTACGCGCTTCTCGATCACGCGTCCGCATACCGTCTGGGGCGGGTCACAGGCCGCAGAGGCCTGGATTGCTCCTCACGGAGGGCGCCTGAAGGCTGTCGTGGGGAGAAAGACGCCAGATGACGGCTGAGGCGAAGCCGATCCGGGTCAGGGAGGGCGGGCGCCGCAAAGAGGCTTCAATATGCCCCAATTGCTCATATATGGGCGTGTGCATGGGATCTCGCAGTGGCCCTGACGGGGATTGAGTTCGGCTGAGGCGATGGATCGGCCTTTCAGGCCTCTCATGCGCCCCGATCAGCACAAAACTGGTGGCTGACGCCGTCCCGGAGGAGCTCGTAGCGATCGATGGCGGTCTATGACCGACCACGGGGGCTCGCAGACGCCTACCGACAGAAGCGCGTAGCGATCTGTGGCGGACTCTGCCCAGCCCAAGAGGCTGACAGACGCCGCCAGACAGGAGCGCGTAGCGATGGGAGGCGCACCGGGCTTCGCCCGCGCAGCGCACCCACCTCGTCTGTGTCCTTTCTGCTCCCGGCCCGTCCCTTTGGGGGCTTCCTGGCAGTCTTTCGGATTTCCGGGGCGGGACGGTCGGTCAAGGGTGGCCGNGACGCGACGAAGGAGCGCCCTTGACGGACCGGCACGACACGGAGAGACGATGAGACTGACGGGAAACCCCCATACGCGTCACTGACCAAGGCCCAAACGGCTCCCGCCCCCACCCCACCGCCCCGCCTCACACCCTGCGCCAGCGTCGTCCTTTACGCCGGCGGCGCGCCGCGCAGGTGGCGCAGCAGCCTCTCCAGGGCGGCCCAGCTTTCAGCCGTCTCGGCGTCGCCGAGTGCGTAGTAGAAGCCCGGCCGGGCCTTCGGGCCCAGTTGCACCGGGGCTACCTTGAGCGGCGTCCTGCTCGCGGTGTCCCGCCCCGCCTCCTGGACCTCCGCCGGGCCGAGTACGAAGGCGTACGGCAGCGGCGGGTGCTCGTAGTGGGGCGGGGCGCTCAGGTCCCGGCGGGCTTCGCGCAGCTGGCAGAGCATGGTCTTGAGCCCGTACCGGGTCACCAGCTCCTCTGCCAGCCCCGGAAGGGCCGCAAACGGTATCTCCTCGCCCTGGCCGTAGCCCAGGGTGAGGGTGATGTCCTCCTCCACCCCCTCCGGGGTGCGGATCACGCGGAGTGTGGCGACGGCGGGCCGGTCCGGCGTGCCGACGACAACGGTCCAGGTGGAGCGTGGGGCCCGCTCGTAGGCCAGCTCGGTCAGCTGGCGCCGCGACCACTTCAGGCCTGCGGGCTCGGAGGTCCCCCAGCCGGCCGGCGGGCCACCTGTCAGCGCCTGCCAGGCGGCTTCGAGCGCGCCGCCGAGGACGAGGTCCGCCGTGGGGCGGTGCAGGGTACGGAAGGAGACGCTGAGCTGGCGCTCACCGGTGGGTCCGGCCGCGGACTCCCTGAAGGCCTGCGCCACCGGCGTCTCGCCGTTCTCGCCCCGGGCAGGGGCGAAGGCGTCGTCCTGCCAGGTCAGTACGGCGCCCGTGAGCCCGTCGTAGTAGCCGCACCGCTCGTCCTGCACCACCCAGCGGGCGGGCATGGACTGCAGCAGCAGGCGGGTGGGCGTGGAGAGGCGGCAGTGCGGCGGGGTGACGATCTGCAGGGACCGGTCGCTCTCCACGGTGGCCCGCAGCACCTCGGAGAGCCAGCTCGTCATGGGGACGACGGGGCGGTCCTGGAGGACGACGGCGGCCTTGTCGGTGAGCATGTCCACGGCCGGCTGGGCGGCGGCGGGCGCCGGTACGGCGGTGATGCCGGACACGTCGACCGGGCGGGCCGCGCCGACGGTGCCTGGGGCGTCCGGCGGCCAGACCCGCCCGCCCAGGAGCATGGTCAGCCGGGCCGCGAAGGCCCCGGCGAGCTGCTCGGCCTGCGGCACGCCCGCGGCGGCGCGCGCCTCGACCCACCACGCCGGGCCGTCGCCCGACAGCTCGGCTCCCGGCCCCAGCAGCCGGACCGCCTCGCCCGGCACCTGGAGCATCAGCGGGACCTCGATCGAGACGAGCGGCCGGCCCTCGCCATCGCACAGTTGCACCACGGCGCCGTCGCCAGCGGAATCGACCAGCAGGTCCGGTCCGCCCGCGAGCAGGCCCGCCAGGACGCTCAGCGCGTCCGGCATGCGCTCGGTGAGCGCGATCACGTCCTTGGTCATGCCGTGTTCCTTGTCGTCATCTCACTCGTGCCACTCATGTCGCTCGTATATTTCTCTCAGTGCCTCGCGGGCCTCCGCGCGCACTCGTTCGTCTCCGAAGGTCAGCAGGTACTCGCCGAACCGGCGGCCTTCCGGGCCCCGCGCACGGGAGACGATGGGGACGGCATGGATCAGCGCTCGCGGGGAGCGGCTGACGTCGAGCACGCTCATGGCCGACGCCACGCCCAGGCACCCGTCGACCGTGGAAACACCGGACGCCAGGTCCACCAGCTGTGTGGGCAGGTCGAACGAGCGCTTCTCACCCGCCGCCAGTGACCGCACGCCCCGGCCGATGACGTCCCTGACGTCGTCCAGCAGCACCCCGAGCGTGCTCCTGTCGAACAACTCGCCCAGCTTGTCCTCGAAGTACTCGCTGTCGGCGATCCGCACCAGCGCGCGGGCGGCGTGCAGCCGAAGGGGCTCGGTTCCCTTCTCCCGTGTCAGGTCCCGCTCGGCGACGGCATCCGCGAGCTGCGCGAACGTGTTGTCCACGGAGAACTTCCGGTCGATCGAGATGCCGTACCAGGCAGCCCTCCTGGGATCCGCAGCGGCACGGACCACCGCCTCGTAGCCCGCCGCCTCGCCCCAGGTCGTCAGCACCACGCACGCCAGGAATCGCTCGATCTCGGACGGGCCTGGACCGTTCATCAAGGCGACGAGGCCGGGAACACGGTTCAGGTGACGGGGACTTTCGAACGCGTCGTAGATGACGTCATGGATGTCGTCCGTCGGTCGTCCGTCGAAATCCGTACCGAGCAATGGGTCATATCCCTGCACGGTCCGGCGCCTCCTCTCGCCGAATGCGTCGCCCACTAGCCGAGTAGGGCACCGGACACGTCCGGTCCCAGCCCGTCGATGATGTCGGGAGCCTTCAGGCCGTAACCCTCGGCGCATCCGTAGTACGTCGGCTCGCCGGGCTCCGCCGCGACGCCGAGTACTTGCTCGATCTCCCGCAGGGCGGCGGCGAGCCGGGGCGCGTTGTTGGCGTGGATGCGCGGCTGCGGCCGGCCCTGGAAATCGCATTGCGCCCAGACGTCGTGGTGCACGGACAGTTCGACCCAGACATCCGTTTCGTCGGGCGCCAGAAAGAGTTCCACCAGCCGGTCCTCGCGGTGGCGTTCACCGTCCGCGTCGAACCAGGCTCCCGATCCCAGCAATATGATCGAGCTGATTCGCGCCTGCGGATGAAATGAACGGAGCCGATCCGGCAATGCCGGGCCGGCGATCGCACTCGGGCTGACGCTCAGGCAGCTATCGCCCGCGAGGCCCCTTCTGGCGGCGTGACGCCAGGACCACCCGATTGAATGCGGCTCCAGCAGATCGTGCTTCTCGAGCACCGCGCTCATGCGCGCCGCAGCGTTGAGCGCGAACTCCAGATCGGGACCCGTCACATCATCCAGGATCCAGGTCCACGATCCGCTCTCCTGGGGAGCACGCATCAACATGGCCGGCCAACTCTCCTACGTCGGGGCAGCACATGCTGCCGGGATATCTGACGACCGGGCCAACAGAGCTTTGGCGCGGCCGAGGAGGTCACTGTCCTCCACCTCCGCACACTGCGCCTCGACATCAGTGACGATCCGCCGCAGAAGCTTCGCCCACTCTCCGATGAATTCCTCCGTGAGGACCAAGACATCGCCCCGCTCCGCGAGCAGCGACTCGTAGTTGCCGAGCGTGCTGTGCCAGCACGCCCGGATCCTCAGTGAATCGCCCTCGCGGACGATCACCCACTCGGCCGAGAACGTGTCCGACCCCCAGAAGACCTGGGCGTCCGAGAATCCCGGGCGTCCTACCTCCTCAAGGAGGGGCACGAGGTCATCAAGCAGGACGGCAAGGTCATTGCGGTAAGACAGCCGCACCGGCACCAGATTCCACACAAGGATGGCGTCCTCGGTCCCGGAGGCGTACATCCCACCGACCGCGTCGGCCAGGTCAGCGGCGCACCGGCACTCCCGAACGGCCGGGCGGCCCGCCTGGATCGCAAAACTCGACGCCATGTGGTCACCCAGGCGGCATCGGCTGTTCCGGCGCCTCATTGAAAAGGTAATCGTACATCGCCTGAAGGTAAGACCGGAGGGTCTCCCTGTCGGGAAATTCGATATCGGTCAGCCGCTCATATTCAGCCGGCCCGAATTCCTCGTCCGCCAGGGCCCGGGCAAACCCCATACGGACCGCTTCGACAAAAGAATCATTGAATCCCATCAGCGTGGGCCTGAGATATCCACTCGTATCATAACCCTCCACCATATTGAGATACCCCTTGACAAAGCGCTCAAATCGCTCGTCCACTGAACTCCTCTTTTACGGGTGACGGCCGGGTGCCGGGTTGGCGAACATGGTATGCAGGGTCAATTTGCCATCGTGGAGGCGGTAGACCGGAACGATCGATCCGCCTTCGAAGTCAACCGACTTGAACTCGGAGAGATTATTGGGGTCGCGATAATATCCGGTGAATCGATCCTCAGCTTTCGACCCCAAGACGTCCTCGATGGATGCGTCTTTCGGCATCTCCCCGGTTCGCGCGAACTCGTCGCGAAAATATGCGTCCGCTCGCACCATGTCTTCCGCATGATCAAATCGAGTGGCGTAAGGGCCGACGCGGTGGACGCCACCGTGCACGCCGTCCACCGTCTCTCCGGTCAGCGGGTCGATGTTGTTTTCGGACTTGAGCAACCCCGGATAGTTCGAGTTCGGTCCGTACACCTTCGGCACCCCGTTGTCGTCGCGGAGTACCGTACCAAGGCGGTCGATCAATGCCTGGTCGGCAGGGTAGAGATGACGGCCTGGCGCATGCCCCTCGCCGCCCTGCCTGTCGTCCAGGTCCTTGATGCGTTCGTCGACCACCTTGGGGTCCATCGGCTGGTCGCCCGCCCCGCCGGTCGAAGCGTCCGGGGCATCGCCCTGGCCGCCTCCGTCACCGGAGTTGCCCGAGGTGTCGTGGCCGCCGGCGTCACCCTGGTGCGGAACGCCTGAGCCGTCGCCGTGGTGCGGGCCGGTCGAGCCGCCACCCGAGCCGTCGCCGCCCGTCGTGGCCGTGTCGCCGTGCGAGGCGGTACCGCCACCTGTCGTGTGGGGGGCGGTATGTGCCCCTGCTCCCCCGCCGCCGCCCGGCGTGGTGTGGCTGTTGTGGGCCGTGTTGTGGCCCGTGCCGCCGGGGGTGTGGGATGCCGAGCCGCCGACGGAGTGGTTGCTGCCACCCGGGGCGTGGGATCCGCCGGTCGCGTGGGCAGGGCCCGTCGGGTGGCCCGTGGAGTTCTCCGCTCGGCTGGGGCCGCCCGCGCCTTCGAGGACGCGTTCCCTGGCCGGGGCAGGCTCATGGGTGTTGGGCAGGTCGTCCTTGTGCGGCTCCCGGACGGGCTCGGTGTCGGGGACGACGTTGCCGTGCTCGTCGCGGATGGTGCCGTCGTGGCCGACGACACGCTTCTTGCCCTGCGGGTCGGTGTACTCGTAGCCGGGGGGCGCGGTCGTGTCGGCCGGGTGGGGGGAGGCTCCGCCGGGCATGTTGCGGGCCATGTCGTCCACGCCCGCCCTGCTCGCCTTCAGGCCCTCCATGAAGTCGCCGACCTTGATCTTGGTGACGCTCGCGGCCTTGCCGAGGTAGCTCATCGGGTCGACGAGCACGCCTGCCTTGCCCACCACGGTCGCGATCTCCGAGCCCACGCCCAGTTTCCCGGCCCGGCCGAGCTTGAGGGCCGAACCGGCGCCGAGCGTCAGGACGTTGAACAGCACCGTCCCGCCCGCCCGTGCGGGATCCTTGCCCCACTCGTCCCACGCGACCAGCGACTTGCCGAAGTTGCGCAGGGCCGCCTTGTTCTTCTCGCGGACGCTGTGGTCCGCCGGGCCGAGCATCTTGTCCATCGCCCAGTCCCACGGCGTGAGGAGGTAGCCGCTGACACCCTGGAAGACGTCACCGATGCCCGACCAGGTCTCCTTGAGGGTGTCCATGTCGAACACGTTGACCATGTTGCCGAGGCCCTTGAGGGTGCCCCAGACTCCGTCGACGAAGAAGCCCTTCAGGCCGCTGCCGACGTTGTCCTTCGTCCACTCCCACGCCGCGCGCAGACCCGTGTACTCGCGCTCGTCGGCCGTACCCCAAGGCGTCTCCTTGGCGTCCTTGACGTCGCTCGCCTTGAAGCCGTACATGCCGGCCTTGTGGGAACCGTCGTCGACGACGAAGTGCGTGCCGCCCACCAGGCTGGTGATCTTGTTGGCCGCGTCGCGCTCGACGCCCTGGAACGCCACCCAGGTCACGCCGACCTCGCGGACGAGGCGCGCGTTCTCGTCGATCTTGCCCTGGTCCTGCTGCCAGTCCTCGTCGTCCTTGTTGTCCGCGACGAACTTCTCCGCGTCGATGCGGAGTTGCTTCATCTTGTCCACCAGCGGACGGGCGCTCGACGCGAAACCCGTCAGCGCCCCGCTGACGGACTCCAGCTTCGTCGCGAAGGCATCCGCCTTGTCCCGCACGGGAATCGTCGAGTTGAGCAACTCCTCCTGCTCGGGGGCGTCATAGACCGGGTCCAGCGCCTGGAAGGCGTTGTGCACGTCCCTGCCGGTGCCGCGGATGCCGGAGGCGGTCGTCTTGAGCGCGGCCGCGTGCGTCTCCAGGGTGTCCAGGTTGCCGGTGAAGGTCGGTATCTTCCCGACGTCGATCACTTCTTGGGACCCTTCAGCTCTTCCGCGGTCGGAGCCTTGGAGTACTCCTCCTGCTTGTTCTTCGCCATCTGCAGGTCGCCCTTGACGTACTCCTCGGTGGCCAGGCGCGCACCGGTGATGGACTTGCCCGTCCGGACGGGAAGGAACTTCAGGTCGTTTTCCGTTCGCTGCTGAAACTCAAGCAATGCCTGGGCCACAGGGCCGAACGCGCCCTCCTTGGGCAGCTCGGTCCCGCCCAGCACCATCGTGCCCGCCCACGTCGCGGCGCCGACCAGGCCGTCGCTGTACGACGTGAACTCTTCCTCGAACTTGCTGCCCGCTTCGGCGGTTTTGTTCAGTACGCCTCGGACGCCGGCTGGCTTGATGTCCCACGTAGACACGTTGTCCCCCGTTCCTCACAACGCTTCTCTCCAGTGCCCCGACGCCGGGCAACGGCATCGCCGCCCACCCGCACAGGTGATCCATTTCTATCAACCCGGCATTGCTGTCTGCAAAGTGAATGAGGGTCATCCGGTCCTGTCGGCCATCCCTGGCACGGAGTTGTGACCGAGCATGGAACGACCCCACGCCGATTCACGACCCCGGCAGTTCAGGGTGCGCGGTCCCCTTCCGCTGCGTGCCGGGGTCCGCGAGGACCGCCTCCGCGGCGGCCTGCACTCCGGCCTCGGAGTCGGCGGCGAGCCGGCGTAGGAAGACCCGGTGCTCGGGCAGGTAGCAGGTGGCGGCCGGCTCGTCCGCCAGTACGGGGGAAAGGGGCTATGGCGTCGGTCTGCCGGCGCCCACTGACAGGGTCACGACAGCGCGTGGATACGGGACGCCCCCGCGACGGACGTCGTCGCGGGGGCGTCGGGCCGTACGGCGCGGGGCCGGGCGCGGCTACGCCGTGCGGCGCAGCAGGGCCAGGTACATCGCGTCCGTGCCGTGCAGGTGGGGCCAGAGCTGGACGTCCGGGCCGTCGCCCAGGGCGGGGACGCCGGCCATGAACGGCCGGGCGTCGATGAGTTCGGCGGACACCGGCGCGTTGCCGGCGCCGCGGCCCTTGAGGACGTCGTCCACCACGACCCGGGTCTCCGCCAGGTGCGGGGAGCACGTCGCGTAGCCGACGACCCCGCCGACCCGCACCGCCGTCAGCGCCTGCCGTAGCAGCCCGCGCTGGAGCGGCGCGAAGCCCTCCAGGTCCTCCGGGCGACGGCGCCAGCGCGCCTCCGGGCGGCGGCGCAGTGCGCCGAGGCCGGAGCACGGCACGTCCATCAGGACGCGGTCGAAGGAGCCCGGCCGCCACGCCGGACGGGTGCCGTCGGCCGTGATGACCTGGTACGGGCCCGGGTTGCCCGCGAGGGCCCGCTCCACCAGCCGGGCCCGGTGCGGCTGCTTCTCCGAGGCCAGCAGGAAGGCCCCGCGCTCGGCCGCGAGCGCGCCGAGCAGGGCCGCCTTGCCGCCCGGGCCGGCGCAGCCGTCGAGCCAGCGCTCGTCACGGCCTTCGACGGGTACGGCCGCGAGGGCCATCGCCACCAGCTGGCTGCCCTCGTCCTGGACGCCGGCGCGGCCCTCGCGCACCGCCTCCAGCGCGCCCGGCTCGCCGCCCTCGGCCATCCGGACGGCGTACGGCGACCAGCGGCCCGGGAGCGCCGACTCCTCGCCGACGGCCTCCAGCAGCTCCTGCGGGGTGGACCGGCCCGGCCGGGCGACCAGGGTCACCTCGGGCCGCTCGTTGTCGGCCTCCAGCAGGTCCTCGATCCCGGCGCGTCCGCCGCCCAGCGCGTCCCACAGGGCGCTGACGACCCACCTGGGGTGCGAGTGGTAGACGGCGAGGTGCTCCTCGGCGTCCTCCTCGTACGGCGGCGCGACCCGCTCCAGCCAGCCGTCCAGGTCATGCGCGGCGATCTTCCGCAGTACGGCGTTGACGAACTTGGCGCGCCCGTCCCCGAGCACCACCCGGGCCAGCTCCACGCTCGCCGAGACGGCCGCGTGGGTGGGGATCCGGGTGCCCAGGAGCTGGTGGGCACCGAGGGAGAGGACGTCCAGGACCGGCGGGTCCACCTCGCGCAGGGGGCGGTCGATGCAGGCCTTGATGACCGCGTCGTAGGTGCCCTGGCGGCGCAGCGTCCCGTAGACCAGCTCGGTGGCCAGTGCCGCGTCGCGCGCCTGGAACTTCTCGTCCTGGCGGGCCTTCCTGAGCAGCGGCGGCAGGACGAGGTTGGCGTAGGCGTCGCGTTCGTCCACCGCCCGCAGCACCTCGAAGGCCAGCATCCGGACGGGGTCCTTCTGGGGCCGGCGGTACGGCTTGGCCTGCTTGCCGCCCGCTCCTGCGGGGGCGGGCCTGCGGCGGGGCTGACGGGGCTGTTCGCTCACGTGAAAGGTGCTCCGGATGTACGAGTGCTACGAAATACTTCGAGGTGCTGCGAGGTACAGCGAGGTGCTGCGAGTGGTGCGGCCGCCGGGAGGGCGGGGATGCGGGGTGCGGTCCCGGCGTGTCGCGGGCGGCCGGCACGGCCGCACCGTGCCGCACTGTTCAGCCTACGTCGGCCCCGCCGAGCCGCTCGCCGGGGGCGATCCGCACCCCGCGCGCCCAGTCGGCTGCCCGCATCGGCTTCTTGCCCTGCGGCTGGACCCAGAGCAGCTCGACGGCGTGCGAGCCGGTGCCGACGTGAACGTTGTTCTTGGTGGCGGACAGCGCGCCCGGCGCCAGGTCGGTGCGGTCGGCGACCATGCCCAGCGAGATCAGCTTGAGCCGCTCCCCCCGGAAGACGGTCCACGCGCCCGGGGTCGGCGTGCAGCCGCGTACGACGCGGTCGGCACGCATCGCGGGGGCCGTCCAGTCGATCCGGGCGTCCTCCACCGTGATCTTGGGTGCGAGGGAGATCCCGTCGTCGGGCTGGGCGACGGCGCGCAGGGTGCCGTCCTCGATGCCGTCCATGGTGGCGGCGAGGAGTCCGGCGCCGGCGAACGCGAGCCGCGTGAGCAGGTCGCCGCTGTTGTCGGTCGGCCGGATCTCCTCGGTGAGGACGCCGTAGACCGGACCCGAGTCCAGGCCTTCCTCGATCTGGAAGGTGGAGGCGCCGGTGAGCTGGTCGCCCGCCATGATCGAGTGCTGGACGGGGGCGGCTCCGCGCCAGGAGGGCAGCAGGGAGAAGTGCAGGTTGACCCAGCCGTGGCGCGGGATGTCGAGGGCGCTCTTGGGGAGGATGGCCCCGTAGGCGACGACCGGGCAGCAGTCGGGGCCGATGTCGCGCAGCCGGGCCTGGAACTCGGGGTCGCGCGGCCGGGTGGGCTTGAGGACCTCGATGCCGGCCTCTTCGGCGCGTTCGGCGACCGGGCTGGCGACGAGCCGCCGGCCGCGCCCGGCCGGTGCGTCGGGCCGGGTGACGACGGCCGCGACCTCGTGCCGCCCGGAGGCGATCAGGGCGTCCAGGGCGGGTACGGCGACCTCGGGGGTGCCTGCGAAGACGAGCTTCACTGGGGGTCCTACCTCGCTATGTCGGCTGTCAGCAGCGCACCAGTCTATGGGGCGTCAGCCGGACGCCCCACCCGTGGTCCGGAGGGGGCGTGCGTACACGCGCGCGCCACTCGCATATGCCGACACGCCCCCACAGCGTGACCTGCACGACGGGTGGCGCGTTGGTCAAGAGAGATTGACCGAAACGGGCCGCGTGCGAACGATGTCTGCGGCCCGGTCCGCCCTTCAGCACCGGTTCGAGAGGCTTCTTCATGGCCGACCACGCCACCCACGACGCCCAAGCCCGGGCCAGCCTGCACCTCCTGGTACGGGACATCGAGCGGGTCCGCCGGCAGGTGGATGCCCTGCGTACGCTCACCGCCCAGCTCGGCAACGTGTACCGCCCGCGTCGCTCGGGCCCCTCCACGGGCTTCGTCGTCTACGGCCGGGCGCCCGCGCCCACCGTCCGCCTCGCCCAGGAGCTGCGGGACAGCGTGGAGACGCTGGTCACCGCCGCGGTGGACTTCGACCGCTCGCTCGGCTTCTCGTGGGACGCGGTCGGCTCGGCGCTCGGTGTCACCAAGCAGGCGGTGCACCGCCGCTACGGTGCCCGGCGGGCGCAGTCGGCGGAGGCCGCCGAGCCGCTGGCCGAGGGGACGACCACCCGGACCCTCGGGCCGCTGCCCACCGTCCCGGCCGCCCGTTCGGTGCCGCCGCAGCCGGTGCGCGAGGAGGCCCAGGCCGCTGCCGCTGCCACCGCCACCGCCACCGCCACTGCCACTGCCACTGCCGGAGGTCCTCCCGTACGCGGCCTCGGGGAGGTTCCGCGGTCCCCGGCCTTCCCCGGGCCGCGCAGCGGCTGACGCCGTCCCGCCGCCGGGACGCCGACCCCCGACGGCCGGCTCCGGGCCGCCCCGCATGCGATCGCCCCGGCCGGGACGCCCTCACGGGCCCCCGCCGGGGCTTCGGCGTCCGGGCCCCGGGGTCCGCCGGGCGGTGCCGGCCGGGTGAGCCGACGGGCGACGTCTGCCCGTGTCAGCCGATGTCCGCCGGGTCGATCCGGACCCGTACCGCGTCCGCCGCGGGAACACCGCGGGCCAGGCGCGCCGCCTGTGCGGACTTCAGGGCCGCCGCCAGGGCGGCTCCGCTGCCGGGCGGGACCCGGACCAGGGCCCGCTCCCCCGGGGACGGCTCCCCGCGCCGTCCGGGCAGCGGCACCGGGCCGAGGATCTCGGCGTCGGGCGGCAGTCCGGCCCCGGCGAGGAAGGTCTCCACGGCTTCGCCCCGCCCGGCGACCGCGGCCATCCGGGAGACGGGCGGGAAGCCGAGCTGGGCCCGCTCCGCGAGCTCCCGTACGGCGTGGCCCACCGGGTCCCAGCGGACGAGCGCCTGTACGGGGCGCAGCGTCGGCTCGGCGACCACCACGACCTGGCCGTCCGCGCGGACGAGGGAGGCGGCGGCGATCCAGCGCCGCAGGGCGTCCTCGCCGGCCCGCAGGTCGGGGCGGGTCAGCATGGCCCAGCCGTCGAGGAGCAGCGCGGCCGCGTACCCGGCGCCCGCCGCCACCGGTTCGGCGCCGGGGGTGCTCACGACGAGCGCGGGCCGGTCCGGCACCTCCTCCAGGACGTGGTCGCGGCCGGAGGTCCGCACGGGCACGGCCGGGAAGGCCCGGCCCAGTTCCTCGGCGGTGCGCCGGGCGCCGACGACCTGGGCGCGCAGCCGGAAGGACCCGCATTCCTCGCAAGTCCAGGACGGCTCGTCGCGGCCGCACCAGCCGCAGGTGAGGTCCCGTTCGTCGGGGGCCTCCAACGGTCCGGCGCAGACGGTGCAGCGGGCGGGTGTCCGGCAGCGCTCGCACGCCAGGCGGGGTACGTAGCCCCGGCGGGGCACCTGGACGAGGACGGGCCCGGTCTTCAGTCCCTCCCGTACGGTCTCCCACGCCAGGCTGGGCAGTCGGGCGGCGCGGGCCGCCTCGTCGCGGGCCAGCAGCTCGTCGCCGACGGTACGGATCCGGGGCGCGTGGGCCCGTACGGTCTCGCGGGCCGCGACGATCGGGCGGGCCCAGCCGGACTCGACGAGCTGCGCGGCCTCCACGGTGCAGCTGGTGCTGCCGGCGAGGAAGGCGCAGCCGTCGCTGACGGCGCGCAGTTCCAGTACTTCGCGGACGTGCGGGAAGGGGGCGCGGTCCTCGCTGTGGCTGGAGTCGCCGTCGTCCCAGATCGCGACCAGTCCGAGGTCGCGGACGGGGGCGAACATCGTGGCCCGGGTGCCGATGACGGCGCGGACGGAGCCCCGGTGGACCGCGAGCCACTGACGGTAGCGCTTCTCGGGTCCGGACTCGGCGGTCAGCAGCGCGTGCCGTCCTTCGCCGAGGAGGGCGGTCAGGGCGGCGTCCACCCGGCCGGCGGTCCGCCCGTCGGGGAGAACGGCGAGGGCGCCGCGTCCGGAGGCGAGGGTGGCGGCCATGGCGCGGGCGAGCTCGTCGGCCC
The DNA here is from genome assembly GCF_001005295.1 of Streptomyces yangpuensis. Classification (GTDB taxonomy): domain Bacteria; phylum Actinomycetota; class Actinomycetes; order Streptomycetales; family Streptomycetaceae; genus Streptomyces; species Streptomyces yangpuensis. The sequence continues at coordinate 136,467 of NZ_LBMK01000009.1, forward strand.
AGCCGGGGCCGGGCAGAGCGGTCCACACGGCGCGCGGTGTACCGCCGGTGGCGAGGGCGCGCAGGAAGCCGGGGCCGGCCGCGTACCGCTCCCAGCCGCCGGGCTCGGGGGCGGCGGGCGGCGGCAGGGGCTGCGGGGAGGGTCTGGCCTCGGCGCGGGCGTTGCGCGGGGGCAGGGCGAGCTGGAGCACGTCGGCGAGGCTGCCGGCGTAGCGGTCGGCGACGGCGCGGGCGAGGGCGAGCATGCGGGGGCTGAGCACGACCTCGGGCGAGACCACCTGGGCGAGGGCGGCGAGGGCGCCGTTGTAGTCGGACTCGGCGCGGCGTTCGACGATGAAGCCGTCGATGAGGCCGCCGCCCTCGCGTCGGCCTCCGTGCACCTGGTGGGAGCCGGCACCGAAGCGGACGCGGACGCGGACACCGGGCCGGGCGGCTTCGGAGAGCTCGGCGGGCACGGCGTAGTCGAAGGTGCGGTCGAGGTGGAGCACGCCCTTGTTCACCAGGACGCGGGCGACGGGCAGTTCCTCGGCCAGGGCGGCTCCCCGCCAGGTACGCGGCTTCGCCTTGGGCGCCTTGGCCTTCGCCTCGGCGACCATCTCCCGGATCAGTGCGAGCTGCTCCGGCGGGGAATCATTCGCGCTGCTCACATCAGCATTCTTACCAAATCGCTCTGACATGCGGGCCTGCGCGACAAGGCCCCGGACCGTGGGGTCCGGGGCCTAGTCGCGGATGATCCTGCGTGGTGCCTACAGGTGGTGCCTACAGGCCGGCGGCGGCGCGCAGCGCGTCGACGCGGTCGGTGCGCTCCCAGGTGAAGTCCGGCAGCTCGCGGCCGAAGTGGCCGTAGGCGGCGGTCTGGGCGTAGATCGGGCGCAGCAGGTCGAGGTCGCGGATGATCGCGGCCGGGCGCAGGTCGAAGACCTCGCCGATCGCGTCCTCGATCTTCTGCGTCTCGATCTTGGCGGTGCCGAAGGTCTCGACGAAGAGGCCGACGGGCTCGGCCTTGCCGATGGCGTACGCGACCTGGACCTCACAGCGCGAGGCGAGGCCGGCGGCGACCACGTTCTTGGCGACCCAGCGCATGGCGTAGGCGGCGGAGCGGTCGACCTTGGACGGGTCCTTGCCGGAGAAGGCGCCGCCACCGTGGCGGGCCATGCCGCCGTAGGTGTCGATGATGATCTTGCGGCCGGTGAGGCCGGCGTCGCCCATCGGGCCGCCGATCTCGAAGCGTCCGGTCGGGTTCACCAGCAGGCGGTAGCCCTCGGTGTCGAGCTTGATGCCGTCCTCGACGAGCTGGGCCAGGACGTGCTCGACGACGAACTCGCGGATGTCGGGTGCGAGCAGCGAGTCGAGGTCGATGTCGGAGGCGTGCTGCGAGGAGACCACGACGGTGTCGAGGCGGACGGCCTTGTCGCCGTCGTACTCGATGGTGACCTGGGTCTTGCCGTCGGGGCGCAGGTACGGGATGGTGCCGTTCTTGCGGACCTCGGACAGGCGGCGCGAGAGCCGGTGCGCGATGTGGATCGGCAGCGGCATGAGCTCGGGGGTCTCGTCGCAGGCGTAGCCGAACATCAGGCCCTGGTCGCCGGCACCCTGCTTGTCGAGCTCGTCCTCGTCGCCCTCGACCCGCTTCTCGTAGGCGGTGTCGACGCCCTGCGCGATGTCCGGGGACTGGGCGCCGATGGACACCGACACGCCGCAGGAGGCGCCGTCGAAGCCCTTCTTCGAGGAGTCGTAGCCGATTTCGAGGATCTTGTCCCGGACGAGCTGCGCGATCGGCGCGTAGGCCTTCGTCGTCACCTCACCCGCGATGTGCACGAGACCCGTGGTGATGAGGGTCTCCACGGCGACGCGCGAGGTCGGGTCCTCGGTGAGGAGTGCGTCGAGGATCGTGTCGCTGATCTGGTCAGCGATCTTGTCGGGGTGGCCCTCGGTGACGGACTCCGAGGTGAAGAGACGACGGGACACAACGCTCCCTGGGGTTGCAGCGGCTGCTGGCTGATCATTTGGCGGAACCGCATCGGGGGCTGCGCCCGATCACGTTCCGGATGCAGTTTATCGGTCGTCACCGTTGCCCGGACCATCCGTCTCGCCTTGTGGGAGCCGTGTGACCTGCGGCACTGACATTCTTGCGCACAGAGATGACCGAGTGAAGGGGAATCGGCTCAGGCGCGTCGTGATGTGAACCGCTGCGTAACCTGGTCCCAAATCACCTCGGCGAGGGCTTCCTTGGGACCGTAGGGCACCGGGATTTCCGACCCGTCGGAGGCCAGGATGATCGCCTCGTTCTCCTCGGATCCAAAGGTGCGCGTCTCGCCGACCTCGTTCACGACGAGAAGATCACATCCCTTGCGGCGGAGCTTGGCGCGGCCGTTGTCGAGCACGTCGTCGGTCTCGGCCGCGAAGCCGACGACCACCTGGCCCTCCCGCGCCCGGTCGGCGGAGACCTCGGCGAGGACGTCCGGGTTACGCACGAGTGCCACCGGGGCGGGGTCCTCCCCGTCCTTCTTCTTGATCTTGCCGCCGGCGTACTCGGCGGGCCGGAAGTCGGCCACGGCCGCGGCCATGACCACGGCGTCGGCGTCCCCCGCCGCCTTGAGCACGGCCTCCCGCAGCTGTACGGCCGTCCCCACGCGTACGACGTCCACCCCGGCGGGGTCGGCCAGAGCGGTGTTGGCCGCCACCAGGGTGACCCGGGCCCCGCGGGCGACGGCGGTGCGGGCGAGCGCGTAGCCCTGCTTGCCGGAGGAGCGGTTGCCGAGGAAGCGCACCGGGTCGAGCGGCTCGCGGGTGCCGCCGGCGCTGATCACGACGTGGCGGCCGGCGAGGTCCGGCTCGGCCACCCCGCGGCGCAGGACCTGCCGGCACACCTCGAAGATCTCCTCGGGGTCGGGCAGCCGCCCCTTGCCGGTGTCCTTGCCGGTGAGCCGGCCCACGGCGGGCTCGATGACGAGGGCCCCGCGGCGGCGCAGGGTGGCCACGTTCTCCTGGGTGGCGGGGTGCTCCCACATCTCGGTGTGCATCGCGGGGGCGAAGACCACCGGACAGCGGGCCGTCAGCAGGGTGTTCGTGAGCAGGTCGTCGGCGAGCCCGTGGGCGGCCCTGGCCAGCATGTCGGCGGTGGCGGGGGCGACGACGACGAGGTCGGCGCCCTGGCCGATGCGCACGTGGGGCACCTCGTGGACGGTCTCCCACACCTCGGTGGAGGCCGGGTTCCCGGACAGGGCGGCCCAGGTGGCCTCGCCGACGAAGTTCAGGGAGGACTTCGTGGGCACCACCCGCACGTCGTGCCCGGACTCGGTCAGCCGGCGCAGCAACTCGCACGCCTTGTAGGCGGCGATCCCGCCGCTGACGCCCAGCACGACCTTCGGCTTACCCATCCGCGCACACCCCTTTTGACACTCTCGACACGTCCGCCGCGTTCGGCTCTGATCGTCGTACCCACCCATGACACACCACAGGCCCGGCAGATGTTCTGCCGGGCCTGTGGTGAAGGAAATTCTCGGTGCCTTACTGGGCCGGGGCCTCGATGGCCTCGGAGGTCAGCAGACCCGCGTTGATCTCGCGCAGCGCGATCGAAAGCGGCTTCTCGTGGACGTGGGTGTCCACCAGCGGGCCGACGTACTCCAGCAGGCCCTCACCGAGCTGCGAGTAGTACGCGTTGATCTGACGCGCGCGCTTGGCCGCGTAGATCACGAGGCTGTACTTCGAGTCCGTGGCCTCGAGCAGCTCGTCGATCGGCGGGTTGATGATGCCCTCGGGCGCAGTGATGGAAGAGGACACGCTCTACCTTCCGAAGATGGATGAAAGTTTGGGCCGTCCGGGTCGGGCGACTTCTGTGAAGATCGACCGACGATTCAGACAACTTCCATCAAGGCTAGCAGCTCACGCGCCACGTCCTCGACGGAGGTGTTGACCAGGGTGACGTCGAACTCCGACTCGGCAGCGAGTTCGATCCTGGCGGCGGCGAGCCGGCGCTCGATCACCTCGGCCGATTCGGTGCCCCGGCCGGTCAGCCGTCGGACCAGTTCATCCCAGCTCGGCGGGGCCAGGAAGACCAGCTGGGCCTCGGGCATCGACTCGCGGACGAGCCGTGCGCCCTGGAGGTCGATCTCCAGCAGTACGGGTTCGCCGTTTTCCAGGCGCTCCTGCACCGCGCCGCGCGGTGTGCCGTAGCGGTTGCCCGCGAACTCGGCCCACTCCAGCAGCTCGCCGTTGGCGATCAGCTTGTCGAACTCGTCGTCGTTGACGAAGAAGTACTGGACTCCGTGTCGCTCACCGGGCCGCGGCTTGCGGGTGGTGGCCGACACCGAGAGCCATACCTCGGGGTGAACCTTGCGCATATGCGCGACGACCGTGCTCTTGCCGACCCCTGAGGGGCCGGAGAGCACGGTCAGCCGCGGACGAACCTCTGCTGCCATAGAGCGATTATCCAGGTTCCCAGGACTGCCTGAGAACACCGGGAGAACGCCAGGCGACGCCTCAGGCGCCGGTGCTGCCGAACTCGCGCTCCAGAGAGGCGATCTGGTTGGAGCCGAGACCTCGGACACGCCGGGACTCGGAGATGCCGAGACGCTCCATGATCTGCTTGGCGCGCACCTTGCCCACGCCAGGCAGGGACTCCAGCAGGGCGGAGACCTTCATCTTGCCGATGACGTCGTTCTCCTGGCCCGTCTTGATGACCTCTTGGAGCGAGGCGCCGGAGTGCTTGAGTCGATTCTTCACCTCGGCCCGCTCCCGGCGAGCCGCGGCGGCCTTTTCGAGCGCGGCTGCGCGCTGTTCAGGGGTAAGGGGCGGAAGAGCCACGCCTACGTCACCTCGGATGTCGAACTGTCGGATACGGACCGGTGGGGAACCCAAGGGCACCACACCAGGCGAGCTCCCGAACAGCGATGAAACTCGTTCGCTGCGCGTTCACTCTGCTCGGAGACTAGCGGCCAACACCGCTCCAGTCAGCGAGAACGAACGAAAAGTCCTGGTCAGCCTCTGCTGAACCGTACATCACGGACAAAATACCCCTGTTTTGTCCGATGAAGAGCGTTCGATTTTCGTCAGAAAGTGCGAGACCCCGCTCCGCGCGGATGCGGAGCGGGGTCCCAGGAGGGGATCCGGGAGGTCCCGGCGGGCGTTTTCCTATGCGGAAACGGCCTCGCGGATCTCGTCGGCGAAGCGCCGCGCCGAGTCGCGCAGGGCGTTCACGTCCGGGCCGTGCTTCAGGACACCGCGGGAGACGTTCGGGACCACGTTGCGCACGGCCTTGCCGAAGACCGTCGGCAGGTCCGCCGCGGTCGCGCCCTGCGCGCCGATCCCGGGGGCCAGCAGCGGCCCGTTGATGTCTAGGTCGAAGGAGGACAGGTCGCCCAGGGTGGCCCCGACCACCGCGCCGAAGGATCCCATCGGGGCGGCGTCCGCGTTCTCGGCGGCCAGGTGCGCCAGCATCGTGGCCCCGATGGTGCGGCCGTCCTCGCGGACCGCCCGCTGGACCTCGGCGCCCTCCGGGTTCGACGTCAGCGCCAGGACGAACAGGCCCGCGCCCGACTCCCGGGCCAGGTCGACGGCGGGCCCCAGGGAGCCGTAGCCCAGGTACGGGGACACCGTCAGCGCGTCCGAGAACAGCGGCGAGGCCGGGTCCAGGAAGGCCGAGGCGTACGCGGCCATGGTCGAGCCGATGTCGCCGCGCTTGGCGTCCATCACGACCAGGGTCCCGGCGGCGCGGGCGTCCGCGACGGTCCGCTCCAGCACGGCGACGCCCTTGGAGCCGAACCGCTCGAAGAAGGCGGCCTGCGGCTTGAAGACCGCCACCGACTCCGCGAGCGCCTCGACGACCGTGCGCGAGAAGTGCTCCAGGCCCGCGATGTCGTCCTTCAGTCCCCACTGCGCCAGCAGGGCGGCGTGCGGGTCGATGCCCACGCACAGCGGGCCGCGGGAGTCCATCGCGGCGCGCAGGCGGGTGCCGAACGGGGTCAGGGTCACTGTGCGGCCTTTCGGGTCTCGGCGCCCACCGCTTCGGCGAGCGTCGCGTACGGGCTGGCGGCCAGGCGCGCAGCCAGGCCCTTGTGAATGGCGCGGGCGTAGCACGGGCCTTCGTAGATGAAGGCGCTGTAGCCCTGGATCAGCGTGGCGCCGGCCAGGATCCGCTGCCAGGCGTCCTCGGCGTTCTCGATGCCGCCGACCCCCACCAGCACCAGGCGGTCGCCCACGCGGGCGTACAGCCGGCGCAGGACCTCCAGGGAGCGCTCCTTGACGGGTGCGCCGGAGAGCCCGCCGGTCTCCTTGACCAGGGACGGGGAGGACTTCAGGCCGAGGCCGTCGCGCGCAATGGTGGTGTTCGTCGCGATGATGCCGTCCAGGCCGAGCTCCAGGGCCAGGTCGGCGACGGCGTCGACGTCCTCGTCCGCGAGGTCGGGGGCGATCTTGACCAGCAGCGGGACCCGGCGGTCGGTGACGACCCGGTCCGCGGCCTCGCGGACGGCCGTCAGCAGGGGGCGCAGCGACTCGGTGGCCTGGAGGTTGCGCAGGCCGGGCGTGTTGGGCGAGGAGACGTTGACGACGAGGTAGTCGGCGTGGCGGGCGAGGCGCTCGGTGGAGGTGACGTAGTCCCCCACGGCCTCCTCCTCGGGGACGACCTTCGTCTTGCCGATGTTGACGCCCACGACGGTCCTGAAGACCTCCTGGCGGGCCGCCAAACGGGCCGCGACGGCCGCCGAGCCCTCGTTGTTGAAGCCCATGCGGTTGATCAGGGCGCGGTCCGGCACGAGCCGGAACAGCCGCTTCCTGGGGTTGCCGGGCTGCGCCTCGGCGGTGACCGTGCCGATCTCGATGTGGTCGAAGCCGAGCATCGACATGCCGTCGATGGCGACGGCGTTCTTGTCGAAGCCGGCCGCGAGCCCGAAGGGGCCGTGCATGCGCAGGCCGAGGGCCTCCGTGCGCAGCTCCTCGTACCGCGGGGCCAGGGCGGCCGCCACGAAGGTGCGCAGCACGGGGGTGCGGGCCGCGAGGCGGATCCACCGGAAGGCCATGTAGTGGGCGGCTTCCGGGTCCATCCGCTTGAAGACCAGGTTGAAGAAGATCTTGTACATCGTCGAGAGGATCCCTCTGCGCTCGTGAAGAGGGGGACACCCGTCGTGAAAGCCGGTGTCCCCCTCCCCCATTCCGGGCTGTACGGGTGTCAGTCGCGGGCCGCGGTCAGGTGCTCCGCGTGCTCCTGGAGGGAGCGGACGCCCACGTCGCCGCGGTTGAGCGCGTCGATGCCCTGGACGGCCGCGGCGAGCGCCTGGACCGTGGTCAGGCACGGGACGCCGCGCGCCACGGCGGCCGTGCGGATCTCGTAGCCGTCGAGGCGGCCGCCGGTGCCGTACGGGGTGTTGACGATCAGGTCGACCTGGCCGTCGTGGATCAGCTGGACGATGGTCTTCTCGCCGTTCGGGCCCTCGCCCTCGCTGAGCTTGCGCACGACGGTGACGTTGATGCCGTTGCGGCGCAGGACCTCGGCGGTGCCGGAGGTGGCCATCAGCTCGAAGCCGTGGGCGACGAGCTCGCGGGCCGGGAAGATCATCGAGCGCTTGTCGCGGTTGGCGACGGAGATGAAGGCGCGGCCCTTGGTGGGCAGCGGGCCGTAGGCGCCGGCCTGCGACTTGGCGTAGGCGGTGCCGAAGACGGCGTCGATGCCCATGACCTCGCCGGTGGAGCGCATCTCCGGGCCGAGGACGGTGTCCACGCCGCGGCCGTGGATGTCGCGGAAGCGCGACCACGGCATGACGGCCTCCTTGACGGAGATCGGCGCGTCGATCGGCAGGGTGCCGCCGTCGCCGGTCTTCGGGAGCAGGCCCTCCTCGCGCAGCTCGGCGATGGTGGCGCCGAGCGAGATGCGGGCGGCGGCCTTCGCGAGCGGGACGGCCGTGGCCTTCGAGGTGAAGGGGACGGTCCGGGAGGCGCGGGGGTTGGCCTCCAGGACGTAGAGGATGTCGCCGGCCATCGCGAACTGGATGTTGATCAGGCCACGGACGCCGACGCCCTTGGCGATGCCCTCGGTGGAGGCGCGCAGGCGCTTGATGTCGTAGCCGCCGAGGGTGATCGGGGGCAGGGCACAGGCCGAGTCGCCGGAGTGGATACCGGCCTCCTCGATGTGCTCCATGACGCCGCCGAGGTAGAGCTCGTTGCCGTCGTAGAGGGCGTCGACGTCGATCTCGATGGCGTCGTCGAGGAAGCGGTCGACCAGCACGGGGCGGGTCGGGGAGATCTCGGTGGACTCCGCGATGTACGACTCCAGGCGGGTCTCGTCGTAGACGATCTCCATGCCTCGGCCGCCGAGCACGTAGGACGGGCGCACCAGGACCGGGTAGCCGATCTCGTCGGCGATCGCCTTGGCGCCCGCGAAGGTGGTGGCGGTGCCGTGCTTGGGGGCGGGCAGGCCAGCCTCGGCCAGGACGCGGCCGAAGGCGCCGCGGTCCTCGGCGGCGTGGATGGCCTCGGGCGAGGTGCCGACGACCGGGACGCCGTTGTCCTTGAGGGCCTGGGCGAGGCCCAGGGGGGTCTGGCCGCCGAGCTGGACGACGACGCCGGCGATGGGGCCGGCGAGCGACTCGGCGTGGACGATCTCCAGCACGTCCTCGAGCGTCAGCGGCTCGAAGTACAGGCGGTCGGAGGTGTCGTAGTCGGTGGAGACGGTCTCCGGGTTGCAGTTGACCATCACGGTCTCGTAGCCGGCGTCGCTGAGGGCGAAGGAGGCGTGGACGCAGGAGTAGTCGAACTCGATGCCCTGGCCGATGCGGTTCGGGCCGGAGCCCAGGATGATGACCGCGGGCTTGGTGCGCGGGGCGACCTCGGACTCCTCGTCGTAGGAGGAGTAGAAGTACGGGGTCTTGGCGGCGAACTCGGCGGCGCAGGTGTCGACCGTCTTGTAGACCGGGCGGACGCCGAGGGCGTGGCGGACCTCGCGGACGACGTCCTCGCGCAGGCCGCGGATCTCGGCGATCTGGACGTCGGAGAAGCCGTGGCGCTTGGCCTCGGCGAGGAGCTCGGGCTCCAGCTTCTCGGCGCCGGCGAGTTCGTCGGCGATCTCCTTGATCAGGAAGAGCTGGTCGACGAACCAGGGGTCGATCTTCGTGGACGCGAAGACCTCTTCCTGGGTGGCGCCGGCGCGGATGGCCTGCATGACGGTGTTGATGCGGCCGTCGGTGGGGCGGACCGCGGTGGCCAGCAGTTCGTCCTTGTCGCCGGGCTCGCCGACGAAGGTGAACTGCGAGCCCTTCTTCTCCAGCGAGCGCAGGGCCTTCTGGAGGGCCTCGGTGAAGTTGCGGCCGATGGCCATGGCCTCGCCGACCGACTTCATGGTGGTGGTGAGGGTGGCGTCGGCGACCGGGAACTTCTCGAAGGCGAAGCGCGGGGCCTTGACGACGACGTAGTCGAGGGTCGGCTCGAAGGAGGCCGGCGTCTTCTCGGTGATGTCGTTGGGGACCTCGTCGAGGGTGTACCCGATGGCCAGCTTGGCGGCGATCTTGGCGATCGGGAAGCCGGTGGCCTTCGACGCGAGCGCCGAGGAGCGCGAGACGCGCGGGTTCATCTCGATGACGATGACGCGGCCGTCGGCCGGGTCGATCGCGAACTGGATGTTGCAGCCGCCGGTGTCGACGCCGACCTCGCGGATGATCGCGATGCCGATGTCGCGCAGCCGCTGGTACTCGCGGTCGGTGAGCGTCATCGCGGGGGCGACGGTGATGGAGTCGCCGGTGTGGACGCCCATCGGGTCGAAGTTCTCGATGGAGCAGACGACGACCACGTTGTCGTGGCGATCGCGCATCAGCTCCAGCTCGTACTCCTTCCAGCCGAGGATGGACTCCTCCAGGAGCACCTCGGTGGTCGGGGAGAGCGTGAGGCCCTGGCCGGCGATGCGGCGCAGCTCGTCCTCGTCGTGGGCGAAGCCGGAGCCGGCGCCGCCCATGGTGAAGGAGGGGCGGACGACGACGGGGTAGCCGCCGAGGGTCTCGACGCCCCGCAGGACGTCGTCCATCGAGTGGCAGATGACCGAGCGGGCGGACTCGCCGTAGCCGATCTTGGCCTTGACGGCCTCGACGACGCCCTTGAAGAGGTCGCGGTCCTCGCCCTTGTTGATGGCCTCGACGTTGGCGCCAATGAGCTCGACGCCGTACTTCTCCAGCACACCCTGCTCGTGCATGGAGATGGCGGTGTTCAGGGCGGTCTGGCCGCCGAGGGTCGGGAGCAGCGCGTCGGGGCGCTCCTTCGCGATGATCTTCTCGACGAACTCGGGGGTGATCGGCTCGACGTACGTGGCGTCGGCGATCTCCGGGTCGGTCATGATCGTCGCCGGGTTGGAGTTCACCAGGATGACGCGCAGGCCCTCGGCCTTGAGCACGCGGCAGGCCTGGGTGCCGGAGTAGTCGAACTCCGCGGCCTGGCCGATGACGATCGGGCCGGAGCCGATGACCAGGACGGACTGGATATCGGTGCGCTTAGGCACGCTCGGCCTCCATCAGAGATACGAAGCGGTCGAAGAGGTACGCGGCGTCGTGCGGGCCGGCGGCCGCTTCGGGGTGGTACTGGACGGAGAAGGCCGGCTGGTCGAGCAGCTGGAGGCCTTCCACGACGTTGTCGTTCAGGCAGACGTGGGAGACCTCGGCGCGGCCGTAGGGGGTCTCGGAGACCTTGTCGAGGGGCGCGTCGACGGCGAAGCCGTGGTTGTGCGCGGTGACCTCGACCTTGCCGGTGGTGCGGTCCTGGACCGGCTGGTTGATGCCGCGGTGGCCGTACTTCAGCTTGTAGGTGCCGAAGCCGAGGGCGCGTCCGAGGATCTGGTTGCCGAAGCAGATGCCGAAGAGCGGCGTCCTGCGCTCCAGGACGCCCTGCATGACGGAGACGGCGTGGTCGGCGGTGGCCGGGTCGCCGGGGCCGTTGGAGAAGAACACCCCGTCCGGGGAGACGCCGTAGATGTCCTCGACGGTCGCCGTGGCGGGCAGGACGTGGACCTCGATGCCGCGCTCGGCCATGCGGTGCGGGGTCATGCCCTTGATGCCGAGGTCGACGGCGGCGACGGTGAAGCGCTTCTCGCCGATCGCGGGGACGACGTACGTCTCCTTGGTGGCGACCTCGGCGGAGAGGTTCGCGCCCTTCATCTCGGGCTGGGAGCGGACCTTGTCCAGCAGGGCCTCGTCACGGGTGCCGGCCCAGGCCTCGCCGGAGAAGATGCCGACGCGCATGGCGCCGCGCTCGCGCAGGTGCCGGGTCAGGGCGCGGGTGTCGATGCCGGAGATGCCGACGACACCCTGCTGGACGAGCTCCTCGTCCAGGGTGCGCCGGGAGCGCCAGTTGGAGGGGACGCGTGCGGGGTCGCGCACGACGTAGCCGGAGACCCAGATGCGGGAGGACTCGGGGTCCTCGTCGTTGACGCCGGTGTTGCCCACGTGGGGGGCGGTCATGACGACGACCTGCCGGTGGTACGACGGGTCGGTGAGGGTCTCCTGGTATCCGGTCATGCCAGTGGAGAACACGGCCTCGCCGAAGGTCTCCCCCACTGCGCCGTAGGCGCGGCCGCGGAAGATGCGGCCGTCCTCCAGGACGAGTACGGCGGGAGCTTTGGCTGCTCCCCTGGTGGAGGTCGTCATCGTTCGGCGCCTTCCGTCGTGATGGATGAGTTCATGAGGTTGATCGCTTCGACCCATGCGGCGTGTTCGGCCGCGCGGTCGGAGCGGAATCCGGAGTCGATCAGCTTGTCGCCGTGCGCCCAGGTGACGACCAGCAGACCGCCCTCGGTGAGTACCTTGCCCGCGATTCCCTTGTCGAGGCGGGCGCCGCGCAGCTGCGCGGCCGGTACGAAGAAGTCGCCTGCACCCGGTCGGACCACGTCGAGGCCCGCGTCGGTGAGCGTGAGCTCGACCCGGCTGCGGACGCCCAGGCCGTGGGCGACGATCCGGTCGAGCCACTGCCCGGCGGTGGTGGACCCGTGGTACCGGCCGGTGAGTGCCAGCCGGTGCTCGGGGAGGCCGTCGGGGGCGGCGGGGAGCTCGGGCAGATCGTTCTGCAGGGCCCCTCGCCACTTCCAGCCCTGCCGCATCAGCCAGTACACGAACGCGATGAAGACGACCAGGCCGATCACCCATGCGATGCGGGCGCCGACTTCGGTCACCTCCGCCGACTGTCGTTCGGCGGCCTCGGCGGCCAGTTGGATTACTGCAGGTGTCACGCCAGTGTCCCGTCCACGACCGTTGCCCGGCCCCGCAGGAAGGTGTGAGTGACGCGTCCCGGCAGCTCGCGGCCCTCGTAAGGCGTGTTGCGGCTGCGGGAGGCGAAATGTGCGGGGTCCACGACACCACGGTACGAGGTATCGACCAGCGTCAGGTTCGCGGGTTCACCTGCCGAGACGGGACGGCCGTGGTTCTCGAGACCGCCGATGCGGGCCGGGGCGAAGCTCATCCGCTCGGCGACGCCCGCCCAGTCGATCAGCCCGGTCTCCACCATCGTCTGCTGGACGACGGAGAGCGCGGTCTCCAGGCCGACCATGCCCATGGCGGCTGCGGCCCACTCGCAGTCCTTGTCCTCGTGCGGGTGCGGGGCGTGGTCGGTGGCGACGATGTCGATCGTGCCGTCGGCGAGCGCCTCGCGCAGGGCCATGACGTCGCGCTCGGTGCGCAGCGGCGGGTTGACCTTGTAGACCGCGTTGTACGAGCGGACGAGCTCGTCGGTGAGGAGCAGGTGGTGCGGGGTGACCTCGGCGGTGACGTCGATGCCGCGGGACTTGGCCCAGCGGACGATCTCGACGGAGCCTGCGGTGGAGAGGTGGCAGATGTGGACGCGGGAGCCGACGTGCTCGGCGAGGAGGACGTCGCGGGCGATGATCGACTCCTCGGCGACGGCGGGCCAGCCGCCGAGGCCGAGCTCGGCGGAGACGACGCCCTCGTTCATCTGGGCGCCCTCGGTGAGGCGGGGCTCCTGGGCGTGCTGGGCGACGACGCCGCCGAAGGCCTTCACGTACTCCAGGGCGCGGCGCATGATCACGGCGTCGTCGACGCACTTGCCGTCGTCGGAGAAGACGGTGACGCGGGCGGCGGACTCGTGCATGGCGCCCAGCTCGGAGAGCTGCTTGCCCTCCAGGCCGACGGTGACGGCGCCGATGGGCTGCACGTCGCAGTAGCCGGACTCCTTGCCCAGGCGCCAGACCTGCTCGACGACGCCGGCGGTGTCGGCGACCGGGAAGGTGTTCGCCATGGCGAAGACGGCGGTGTAGCCACCGGAGGCGGCGGCGCGGGTGCCGGTCAGGACGGTCTCGGAGTCCTCGCGGCCGGGCTCGCGCAGGTGGGTGTGCAGGTCGACGAGGCCGGGGAGGAGGACCTGGCCGGCGGCCTCGATGACGGTCGCGCCCTCGGCGGACAGGCCGGTGCCGACCTCCGCGATGGTCTCGCCGTCGATCAGGACGTCCTGCGCCTCGCCGCCGAGTACCTTCGCGCCACGGATAAGGATCTTGCTCATGGTTACTTGCTCTCCTCGGTACGGGCGGGGGCGGCGGGGGTGGTCGTGACAGCAGGCTCGGAGCCTCCGAGCAGCAGGTAGAGGACGGCCATCCGGGTGGAGACGCCGTTGGCGACCTGCTCGACGGCGGTGCAGCGGTCGGAGTCGGCGACCTGGGCGGTGATCTCCATGCCTCGGTTCATCGGGCCGGGGTGCATCACGATGGCGTGCTCGGGCATCTTGGCCATGCGGTCGCCGTCGAGGCCGTAGCGGCGGGAGTACTCGCGCTCGGTCGGGAAGAAGGCGGCGTTCATGCGTTCGCGCTGCACACGGAGCATCATCACCGCATCGGACTTCGGCAGCACGTCGTCGAGGCTGTACGAGACCTCGCACGGCCAGGTCCGGGCGCCGATCGGGACCAGGGTGGGCGGGGCCACCAGGGTGACCTCGGCGCCGAGGGTGTGCAGCAGGTGGACGTTGGAGCGGGCCACGCGGCTGTGCAGGACATCGCCGACGATGGTGATGCGACGGCCGGAGAGGTCCTTGCCGAGGCCCGCGTCGCGGCCGACCAGGCGGCGGCGCATGGTGAAGGCGTCCAGCAGGGCCTGGGTGGGGTGCTCGTGGGTGCCGTCGCCGGCGTTGACGACGGCGGAGTCGATCCAGCCGGAGGTCGCGAGCCGGTAGGGGGCGCCGGAGGCGTGGTGGCGGATGACGACGGCGTCGGCGCCCATCGCCTCCAGGGTCAGCGCGGTGTCCTTCAGGGATTCGCCCTTGGAAACCGAGGAGCCCTTGGCGGAGAAGTTGATGACGTCGGCGGAGAGCCGCTTGGCGGCCGCCTCGAAGGAGATCCGGGTGCGGGTCGAGTCCTCGAAGAAGAGGTTGACGACGGTGAGACCGCGCAGGGTGGGCAGCTTCTTGATCGGCCGGTCCGCGACGCGGGCCATCTCCTCGGCGGTGTCGAGGATCAGGACGGCGTCGTCGCGCGTGAGATCGGCGGCCGAGATGAGGTGGCGCTTCATCTGGATGGCTCCGTAGGTCGGGAGGGCATGGTGCAGGCGGACTGACGTGCAGCGGACTGACGTGCAGGCGTGCGGGCGGGCAGGGCAGGGCTCGGCGCGGACCCCGCCGGGGTCCGTCGTCGTGGTCGGCTACTGCCCTGCTGCCTGGGCGGTCCGCTGGCCGAGCAGCACGGCGTCACGGCCGTCCTCCTCCTGGAGCTGGACCTTGACGGTCTCCCGCAGCGACGTGGGGAGGTTCTTGCCGACGTAGTCGGCGCGGATCGGCAGTTCGCGGTGGCCGCGGTCGACGAGCACGGCGAGCTGCACGGCGCGGGGGCGGCCGAGGTCGCCGAGGGCGTCGAGCGCGGCGCGGATGGTGCGCCCGGAGAAGAGGACGTCGTCGACGAGGACGACGAGGCGGCCGTCGAGGTCGTCACCGGGGATCTCGGTGCGGCCGATGGCGCGGGCGGGCTTCATCCGCAGGTCGTCGCGGTACATGGTGATGTCGAGGGAGCCGACCGGGATCTTCGTGCCGGTGATCTCTTCGAGCTTGGCCGCCAGCCGGCGGGCCAGGTACACACCGCGGGTGGGGATGCCGAGGAGCACCACGTCGTCGGCGCCCTTGGCGCGTTCGACGATCTCGTGGGCGATACGGGTCAGGACCCGGGCGATGTCCTGCGCCTCCAGTACGGGGCGCGCGGAATCGGAATTCTGCTGGGCGTCCATGAAAAGGACCTCCTTCTCCGCCTCACGGGACGGACCTTAAAGGACGTCTGATGTACGTCTCCCACGGTACCAGGGCGGCGGCGGTGGCCCGGCACCCGGGGGTGGTGCGGGGGCGCCCACGGGGCTGCTGGCGCCGCCCTCGCGGGGGGATGAAGACCATTCGGCTTGACGCACCCAAGTAACGCTGCGTAACCTCACAGTGAGTTACCAGCCGCGCGGCGGAGCCGCACGTAGTTATGTAGTCGCAGTGTCCATGCAGTCACAGCGTCACAGCGTCCGGGAGCGTTATGTCCAGCGAATACGCCAAACAGCTCGGGGCCAAGCTCCGCGCCATCCGCACCCAGCAGGGCCTTTCCCTCCACGGTGTCGAGGAGAAGTCGCAGGGCCGGTGGAAGGCCGTGGTGGTCGGGTCGTACGAGCGCGGGGACCGCGCCGTGACCGTCCAGCGCCTGGCCGAACTGGCGGACTTCTACGGGGTTCCGGTGCAGGAACTGCTGCCCGGCACGACTCCCGGCGGAGCGGCCGAGCCGCCGCCGAAGCTGCGCCTCGACCTGGAGCGTCTGGCGGGCGTGCCCGCCGAGAAGGCCGGCCCGCTGCAGCGTTACGCGGCCACGATCCAGAGCCAGCGCGGCGACTACAACGGCAAGGTGCTGTCGATCCGCCAGGACGACCTGCGCACCCTGGCTGTCATCTACGACCAGTCGCCCTCGGTCCTGACCGAGCAGCTCATCAGCTGGGGCGTGCTGGACGCGGACGCCCGTCGGGCGGTGGCGCACGAGGACGTCTGATCCTCGGGCTCCACACCAGCAGAAACGTTTACCGGTGGGTGCCGGACCCTTGCGGGGGCCCGGCACCCACCGGTTTTTCGTCACCTGTTTCGTGCCCTCTTTTCGCCCCGCGCCCCGCGCCCCGGCGACGGGAGCGGGGCGACGGAAGGGCCCGCAGCGCGTGCGCGTGCGCTGCGGGCCCTTCCGTACGGCGGTGCCGGTGCTGCTGTGGGGTGGCCTGCGGTCAGCTCTCGCTGCGCCGCAGGCTCGGCTTCAGGTCCTTGAAACGGGCCAGCAGCCCGTTCACGAACGAGGGGGACTCGTCCGTCGAGAACTCCTTGGCCAGCTGGACGGCCTCGTCGATGGCCACGGCGTCCGGGGTGTCGTCCACCCAGATCAGCTCGTAGGCACCGAGTCGCACGATGTTCCGGTCCGCGGCCGGCATACGGTCGAGGTCCCAGTCCACTGCGTAGGTGACGATCAGGTCGTCGATGCGGTTCACCTTGTCGGCGTAACCCTCGACGAGATCCATCGTGAAGGCGCTGACCGGCGGCTGCCGGTCGTCCGACCGCGCGTGGCGGATCCAGTCCGCGAGGACCTCGCGGACGGACACCCCGCGCTGGTCGGCCTCGAAGAGGATCTGGAAGGCGCGCTTGCGCGCGTTGCTCCGGGCAGCCACGGTTAGCTGTTCACCCGGCCGAGGTAGTCGCTGGTGCGGGTGTCGACCTTGACCTTCTCGCCCGTGTTGACGAAGAGCGGGACCTGGATCTCGTGGCCGGTCTCCAGCTTCGCCGGCTTGGTGCCACCGGTGGAGCGGTCGCCCTGGACGCCCGGGTCGGTGTGCTCGATGGTGAGCTCGACGGCGGCGGGGAGCTCGACGTAGAGCACCGAGCCCTCGTGCTGCGCGACCGAGGCGGTGAAGCCCTCGATGAGGAAGTTGGCGGCGTCGCCGACGGCCTTGGGGTCGACCATCAGCTGGTCGTAGGTCTGCATGTCCATGAAGACGAAGTACTCGCCGTCCATGTACGAGAACTGCATGTCACGGCGGTCGATGGTGGCGGTCTCGACCTTCGTGCCGGCGTTGAAGGTCTTGTCGACGACCTTGCCGGAAAGCACGTGCTTGAGCTTGGTGCGCACGAAGGCCGGGCCCTTGCCGGGCTTGACGTGCTGGAACTCGACGACGGACCAGAGCTGGTCACCGTCGAGCTTGAGCACCATGCCGTTCTTGAGGTCGTTCGTGGAAGCCACGGTTGCGGAATCTCCTGCACTGGAAGACCACGGGTGCACGCACCACCCGGCAGTGCGGGCTAGAGCGCGAGCAGCTCCTTGGTCGTAATGGTGAGTAGCTCGGGACCGCCGTCCGCCTCGGGGCGTACGACGAGCGTGTCATCGATCCGGACACCTCCCCGGCCGGGGAGGTGAACCCCCGGTTCGACGGTGACCGGCACGCAAGCGTCCAGTTTACCCATTGCCGTAGGTGCAAGCTGCGGGTCCTCGTCGATTTCGAGGCCTACGCCGTGTCCGGTCCATGGAGCGAGGGCCTCCGCGTGGCCCGCGGAGTCCAGTACGGAGCGGGCCGCGTGGTCCACCTCCCGGTAGGCGGCTCCCGGCAGCAGTGCCTCCCGTCCCGCCCGCTGGGCGGTGAAGACGCAGTCGTACAGCTCGATCTGCCAGTCGGCGGGCGTCGTGCCGATGACGAAGGTCCGGCCGATCTCGCACCGGTAGCCGCGGTAGTTGGCGCCCAGGCAGACGGAGAGGAAGTCCCCCTCCTCCACCCTGCGGTCGGAGGGCCGGTGCCGGGAGCGGCCGGAGTGCGGGCCGGTGCCGACGGAGGTGGGGAAGGCCGGGCCGTCCGCGCCGTGGTCGACGAGGCGCCGCTCCAGTTCCAGGGCGAGGTGGCGCTCGGTACGTCCGACGAGGATGGACTCCAGCAGCTCGCCCAGGGCCTGGTCGGCGATCTCGGCGGCGATCCGCAGGCAGGCGATCTCCCCCTCGTCCTTGACGAGGCGCTGCTGCTCGACCGCGGTCCCGAGGTCGGCGAGGCGCAGTCCGGGCGCGACGGACCGCAGCGCCCGGTGCCGGGCGACGGTGAGGTGGTGCTCCTCCACGGCGAGGGAGTCGGCGCGTACGGAGGAGGCGGCGTCGGCCGCCGCGACGGCGGGGTCCCCGCCGCGGCCGGCCAGCACGGTGACCCGGAGGTGTTCGTCGAGGCGGCCCTCGTCGGCCTCGCCGGTGGGTGCGCCGGCGCAGAACAGGGCGTCCTCGGTCGGTCCCACGAGGAGGACGGCGCCGAGCGGTGACGCCCCGGAGAGGTAGCGGACGTTCGCCGGACGCGTGATCAGCGCGGCGGCGTTCCCCGCGGCGGCGCATCGGTCGCGAAGCAGGCCCCGACGGGCGGCGTACACGTCTGACATGTCTTCGAGCGTACGAGCGCCCCGCGGATCCGGCCCGGCGAGCGCGTCCGGACGGGGCGCGGCAGGGCACGGCGGGGCAGCACGGCGGGCGGGATCCGCAGGCCGGATCCCCGGGCCGTCCCGGCCGGCCCGTTGCCGGGGCCTGTCCCACCGGGCCGGCTCCCCCGGAGGTCTGCCGGAGGTCCTCCCCGGGCGGCTACCAGCCGCTGGGGGCCGGGAGGGCCCTGGCCAGGGCCTCGTCGAGGGCGCGGGCGGTGCCTTCGACGTCGAGCTGGGAGTTGTCGATGATCGGCAGCCCGGATCCGTACCAGCCGGCCATCCGGCCGTGGATGCGGGCGACCTCCTCGTCGGAGAGCCTGCGGTTGCCGGAGCGCTCGGCGTTGCGCTCCAGGACGATCTCCAGGCCGGGCAGGAGCACGACCGGCAGCAGCGTCGGTCCCACGTGGCGCTTCCAGCCACCCAGACCCACCACGGGCCGGTCGGGGAAGACGGCGTCGTCGAGGATGCAGGAGATGCCGTTGGCCAGGTAGTTGCGGGCCGCGAAGCCGCAGGTGCGGCGGGCGAGGCGGTACTGCGCCTCGGAGTGCTCGTTCCAGCCGGCCTGCGGGTCGGCGAAGCCGGAGCAGACCCATTCGCGCACGTCGTCCAGGCTGATGTGGGCGGTCGGCACGGGCCGGGTGCTGGCCCAGTGCCGGGCCACGGTGGTCTTGCCCGCGCCGGCGGGCCCGATCAGCAGGACGGCGAGCACGGCGCCGCCCGTTCCCGCCACCGCGGGCGGCAGCGGGATGTGCCCGGTGGGCTCCGGCACGGGCGCCACCTGGGGCGGCGGCGGGGCCGGGTGCCGGGACGGCGGCGCCGGCGGGTGCGCACCCGGCCAGCCCTGGGCCGGGGGTATGGGCGGCTGCGGGGGCGCAGAAGGACGCTGCCCCGGCTGCCCCCAGCCCCCGCCACCCACTCCTTGGTGCATCCGCTGCCACTTTCGTCTCGTTCCTGCCACTGATGCGAGAACGTTATATGACCGCGCGGGCCCGGCCGTCCACCAGGCCACCGGGCGGGAGTGTCAGGCGTCGGTCTCGTCCGCCAGCGCCCGCAGCGCCAGCCGGTAGGAACCGATCCCGAAGCCCGCCACGGTCCCGGTCGCCACGGCCGCGATGACCGAGGTGTGCCGGAACTCCTCGCGGGCGTACGGGTTCGAGATGTGCACCTCGATCAGCGGCGCCGTACGCTGCGCGGCCGCGTCCCGCATGCCGTACGAGTAGTGGGTGAAGGCCCCGGGGTTGATGACCACCGGGATCTTCCCGTCCGCCGCCTCGTGCAGCCAGCGGATCATCTCGCCCTCGTCGTTGGTCTCGCGGACCTCGACGTCGAAGCCGAGCTCCTCCCCCAGCGAGCGGCAGCTGTCCACCAGCCCTGCGTACGAGGTGGCCCCGTACACGTCGGGCTCGCGCGAGCCGAGCCGGCCCAGGTTCGGGCCGTTCAGCACGAGGACGCGGCGGCTCACGCCGACACCTCGCCGTAGGCGGCGATCAGGTGCGCCGGGTCGGGGCCCTCCAGGACGGTCGGCTTGGCCAGTCCGTCGAGGACGATGAAGCGCAGCAGGTTGCCGCGGGACTTCTTGTCGACCTGCATGGTCTGGAGCAGCTTGGGCCACTGGTCGCCGCGGTAGGTCAGCGGCAGGCCGACGGAGGCGAGGACCTCCTTGTGCCGGTCGGCGGTGGCGTCGTCGAGGCGGCCGGCGAGCCGGCCGAGTTCGGCGGCGAAGACCATGCCGACCGACACGGCCGCGCCGTGCCGCCACTTGTAGCGCTCGTTCTTCTCGATGGCGTGCGCGAGGGTGTGGCCGTAGTTGAGGATCTCCCGCAGCCCCGATTCCTTGAGGTCGCTGGAGACCACGTCGGCCTTGACCTGGATGGAGCGCACGATCAGCTCGGCGGTGTGCGGGCCGTCGGGCGTGCGGGCGGCCTGCGGGTCCTCCTCGATCAGGTCGAGGATCACCGGGTCGGAGATGAAGCCGGCCTTGATGATCTCGGCGAGGCCGCTGACGTAGTCGTTGACCGGCAGCGACTCCAGCGCCGCCAGGTCGCAGAGCACGCCGGCCGGCGGGTGGAAGGCGCCGACGAGGTTCTTGCCCTCGGCGGTGTTGATTCCGGTCTTGCCGCCGACGGCCGCGTCCACCATCGCCAGGACGGTGGTGGGTACGGCGACCCAGCGCACGCCGCGCAGCCAGCTGGCGGCGACGAACCCGGCGAGGTCGGTGGTGGCTCCGCCGCCGACGCCGACGATGACGTCGGTGCGGGTGAAGCCGGACTGGCCGAGCGCCTTCCAGCAGTACGCGGCGACCTCGACCGTCTTGGCCTCTTCGGCGTTCGGCACCTGGATGGCGATCGCCTCGAAGCCCTGGTCGGCGAGGTCGTCGCGCAGCGCCTCACCGGTCGAGGCGAGGGCCTCGGGGTGGATCACGGCGACCCGCTGGGCCTTCGTACCGATCAGGGAGCCGAGCTCGCCGAGCAGCTGCCGCCCGACCAGCACGTCGTACGGGTCATGGCCGGCGCTTGCGCCGACGTGGATCCGCGTCACCTGGTCTGTCATACGTCCTTCAACTCCAGAGCGTCGAGGACCGCCTGGGCGACCTCTTCGGGGGTGCGGTCGTCGGTGGCGACGACGACGCGGGCGACTTCGGTGTAGAGGGGGCGCCGGGCGTCCATCAGCTCGCGCCACTGGCGGCGCGGGTTGACGGCGAGCAGCGGGCGCGCGGCACCGAGGCCCACGCGCCGTACGGCTTCTTCGACGTCCATCGAGAGGTAGGCGACGGGCAGGCCGGTCAGCAGCGTGCGGGTGCCCTCGTCGAGGACGGCGCCGCCGCCGAGGGCGAGGACTCCGGTGTGCTCGGCGACGGCGGCCGCGACGGCCTGCCGCTCCAGCTCACGGAAGTACGGCTCGCCCTCGTCGACGAAGATGTCGGAGATCGGCCGGCCCTGGGCCGTGACGATGTCGGCGTCGGTGTCCCGGTAGGGGACGCCGAGCCGCTCGGCGAGCAGCGCCCCCACCGTGGACTTGCCTGACCCCATGGGCCCGACGAGGACGACGAGCGGTCCGGCCGTCACCGGATCTGCAGGTTGTCGAGGTAGGCGCGGACGTTGCGGCGGGTCTCGGGGACGGAGTCGCCGCCGAACTTCTCGACGACGGCGTCGGCGAGCACGAGGGCGACCATCGCCTCGGCGACGATGCCGGCTGCGGGGACGGCGCACACGTCGGAGCGCTGGTGGTGGGCCACCGCCGCCTCGCCGGTGGCCACGTCGACGGTGGCCAGGGCGCGCGGGACGGTCGCGATGGGCTTCATCGCGGCGCGGACGCGCAGCAGTTCGCCGGTGGTCAGGCCGCCTTCGGTGCCGCCGGAGCGGCCGGAGGTGCGCTTGATGCCCTCGGGGGTGGAGACGATCTCGTCGTGCGCCTTCGAGCCGGGCACCCGGGCGAGCTCGAAGCCGTCGCCGACCTCGACGCCCTTGATGGCCTGGATGCCCATGAGGGCGGCGGCGAGACGGGCGTCGAGCCGGCGGTCCCAGTGGACGTGCGAGCCGAGGCCGACCGGGACGCCGTAGGCGAGGACCTCGACGACGCCGCCGAGGGTGTCGCCATCCTTGTGGGCCTGGTCGATCTCCGCGACCATCGCCTTCGACGCGTCGGCGTCGAGGCAGCGCACCGGGTCGGCGTCGAGCTTGTCGACGTCGGCGGGGGTCGGGTAGACGCCGTAGGGCGCCTTGGCCGAGGCCAGTTCGACCACGTGGGAGACGATCTCGATGCCCGCGACCTCCTTGATGAAGGAGCGGGCGACGGCGCCGAGGGCGACGCGGGCGGCGGTCTCACGGGCGCTGGCGCGCTCCAGGATCGGCCGGGCCTCGTCGAAGCCGTACTTCTGCATGCCCGCGAGGTCGGCGTGGCCGGGGCGGGGCCGGGTCAGCGGCGCGTTGCGGCCGGTGTCCTTGAGCAGCGAGGGGTCGACCGGGTCGGCCGACATGACGGTCTCCCACTTCGGCCACTCGGTGTTGCCGATCATGACCGCGACAGGGCCGCCCTGGGACAGCCCGTGGCGGACGCCGCCGAGGAAGGTGATCTCGTCCTGCTCGAACTTCATGCGGGCACCGCGGCCATAGCCGAGCCGGCGCCGGGCCAGGTGATCGGCCACCAGCTCGGTGGTGACCGGGACGCCGGCGGGAAGGCCCTCCAGCGTCGCGACCAGTGCCGGTCCGTGCGACTCTCCCGCGGTCAGCCAACGCAACCTGCTCAACGATGCTCCTCATGCTCGCGCCTGGTACTGCGACGGCGCGATCGGGTGCGCGGCCCGGACCCGCCTCACCCGAATCCTCCCACGTCCGGAGCGGTTTCACGGGCCCCGGTCCAGCTATCGGACGCCCCGCTGGTCAGCGGACCCGGCCGCGGCGCCCGCGGAGCCAGCTGACGGCCGTCCACACGCCGACGGAACCGAGGAGTCCGAAGACCAGGGCCTTGGCCCAGATCGGCAGGTCACCGAAGGCGACCCTGAGCATGGCGAACAACGCGAAGGGGAGGTCCCACTTCGACGCGAGCATCTGTTCCGTGTCGGTCCCGTCCATCCCATCCCCCTGTAAAGGTGCAGGTGAACAGGGTAAGGGCTGACATTACCGGTGAGTAGGCCCGATCCTGCCAAGATCGTCCGAGACGGTGGACCGCCCCGGCGGCGCGGAGCGTCAGTGGGCTCCGGAGAGGGCCGCGAGGCCCGCCCGCCGCATCACTTCGAGCGGCGCCGGGGAGCGGCCGGTCATCTGCTCGACCTGGAGGACCGCCTGGTGCACCAGCAGGTCCAGCCCGCCGAGGAGGTTGCCCCCGCGCCCGGACCAGGCGGCGGCCAGGGCCGTGGGCCACGGGTCGTAGAGGACGTCGAAGAGGGTGCCCGGAGCGTCCGGGACCGCCGCGGCCAGTTCGTCGGTGGCTCCGGCCGGGGTGGTCGCGATGACCAGCGGTGCTTCGAGCGCCGCGGCCGCCCGCGACCAGTCGGCCGTGCGGACGGCCACGCCGAGCCGCTCGCCCCACTGCCGCATCTCGTCGGCGCGGGCCCGCGAGCGGACGTACGCCGTGACCTCGCCGGTGCAGATCCGCGAGAGCGCGGCGAGCGCCGAGGAGGCGGTGGCCCCGGCGCCGAGGATGGCCGCCGCGGACACCTTCTCGACACCGCGCTCGTGCAGCGCGGCGACGATGCCCGGGATATCGGTGTTGTCGCCCAGGAGCCGGCCGTCCTCGGTGCGGACGACCGTGTTGACCGCCTCGACCGAGGCCGCCGTGTCGCTGACGCCGTCCAGCAGCGCGATGACCGCCCGCTTGAGCGGCATGGTCAGCGACAGCCCGGCCCACTCGGGGCCGAGCCCGGACACGAACCCCGGGAGCGCGGCCTCGTCGATCTCGAACCGGTCGTACGACCAGTCGACGAGGCCCAGCTCCCGGTACGCGGCACGGTGCAGCACCGGTGAGAGCGAGTGCTCGATGGGGGAACCCAGCACCGCGGCCCGTATCCGTGTCATGTCCTGCTACCCGCCGTTCTTCTGCTTCTGCCGTTCCTGGAACTCGGCGACGAGCTTGAGGTGCTCGTCGTAGGTCTTGGTGAAGGTCGTCGTGTTGCCGTCGACCGACACGAAGAACATCCAGCCGCCGTGATCCGGGTTGAGCGTAGCGGTAAGCGCGTCCATGCCCGGGTTCCCGATCGGGCCGACCGGCAGCCCCTTGATGAAGTGGGTGTTGTACGGGTTGTTGAACGCCTGGGCTTCCTTGAGGTTGAAGTTGATCTCGCTCTGGTTCTTGGCGTAGTTGTACGTCGAGTCGAACTCGATCTTCTGGTTCGTGACGTCGTTGGTCTTCTTCATGCGGTTGTAGACGACCTCGGACATCTTGCGGAAGTCGTCGTGGTTCTTGCCCTCGGCGTTGACGAGGCTGGCGACCGTGACGACCTGCAGCGGGTTCTCCAGCCCCAGCTCCTTGGCCTTGGCCTCGATGCCCAGCTCCGCGTACTTGTCGGAGGCGTTCTTGACCATCTGCCTGAGCAGCGACTCGGGGGTCGTGTCCTTGCTGAGGTCGTAGCGCGCCGGGAACAGGAAGCCTTCGAGGGGATCGCTGAGCTTGGGGTTGTTCCCGGCCCAGGCCGGCAGGCCGAGGTTCTTGGCCTCGCGCTGCGCGATCTCCTGGGTGGCGCCCTGGGGCTGGCCGAGCTTCTTGTCGATCGCCTCGTACACCTTGGTATTGCGCCAGCCCTCGGCGACGGTGAGGACGTTCAGCTTGGTGGGGTCGATCATCACGGCGACGGCGGCCGCACCCGACATCTTCTTCTTCATCGGGTAGACACCGGGCTGGATGGACTTGCCCTTGGGGTTGGCGTTCGCCGCGTCGACGAAGGCCTGGGCGCTCGCGACGACGCCGGCCTCCTTCAGGATCCGGCCCATCTGCCCGAGGCCCGCGCCCTTGGGGATCTCGACGTCGACCGTCTCGCCGGCGCCCTCGCCCGCGAAGTCCTCGGCGGGCGCGAACCTCTCCTTGATGTAGCTGTAGCCGTAGTAGCCGCCACCGCCGACCACGCCGAGGATGACCACGGCCGCGACCAGGCAGGCCATACCGCTGCGCTTCTTGGGCTTGCCGCCCTTCGTACGACCGCCGCGACGGCCGTCGGGCTCGTCGTCGTCACCGTCGTCGTCACCGTCCCGGCCGGCGCCGCCGACGCGGAGGTCGCCCTCGGGCTCCTTCTCCTCGACCGGTTCCGGCTCCAGGTGACGCCGGCCCGGGGGCTGCGGCGGCGGGAAGGCCTCGTCGGTGCCGTAGAGGTCCGGGGTCTCCCCCGGGTAGCCGGCCGACGGGTGCTGTGCGTAGTCCGCACCCGCGTACGGGTCGGTCTGCACCGCGGCCGTGTACTGGCCCTGGCCGGTGTCCCAGCCCTGGCTGTCGTAGACCGGCTGCTGGGGCTGGGGCTGGGACTGCGGCTGCTGCGCGTACTGCGGATGCTGAGCCTGCTGCGGGTGCTGAGCCTGCTGGGGGGCGTACCCCTGCTGAGGCTGGGGGTACTGCTGCTGCGCGTACTGCTGCTGCTGTGGGTACCCGGGGTACTGCTGGTACTCCTGGTACTGGGGCTGCTGGGGGTACGGCTGCTGGTACTGGGGCTCCTGCTGGTACTCCTGCTGCGGCGCACCGGCGTACGGCACCGGGCCCTGCTGGGTCTGGTGCCCGGTCCACCCCTGGTCCCCGTACAGGGGGTCCTCAGGGTGCCAGGGTTCGGGGCCACGGCCCCGGCCATAGTCAGTCATCGGTCCCCTAGAGCCGCGAGACGGAGGCCACGGACTCCGTCATCCGTGGCAACCGGTTCCGCCTCTTTGACGGTGATCGACGGCTGTTCGAATGCCGCCTCATCGCGCGGAACGTTACCGTATCGCGATCAGACAACCACTTCGACGCACTCACCAGGCGGATTACCCGATACCCGTTCGGTCTCAAGAGCGTTCTGAAGGATCACCACAGCGGCGGCCTGATCGATGACCGACCGGCCCTTCTTCGCGTTCCTTCCGGAGGCCCTCAGCCCCTGGGCGGCGGTGACCGTGGTCATCCGCTCGTCGACCAGACGGACCGTCACCGGCTTGATGCCCTTGGCCAGTTCGGTCGCGAAGGCGCGCACCTTGGCCGCGGCCGGCCCCTCCCGCCCGCTGAGCGAGCGAGGGAGGCCGACCACGACTTCGAGGGGCTCGTACTCCTCGACGAGCTGCCGCAGCCGCCGGTGGGCGAAGGGGATGTCCCGGCCCGGAACCGTCTCCACCGGTGTGGCCAACACCCCATCGGGATCGCAGGACGCGACCCCGATCCGGGCGTCCCCGACGTCGATGGCCAGTCGGCGGCCGCGGCGCAGTGTCATCGTCAGACCGTCTCGACGACGAGGCGCTCGACGGCGCTGATGGCCTCCGGGACGGCTGCCGGGTTCTGGCCGCCGCCCTGGGCGACGTCCGGCTTGCCGCCACCGCCGCCACCGAGGGTCTTGGCGGCCGTACGGACCAGGTCGCCGGCCTTGAGGCCCCGCTCGCGGGCGGCCTCGTTGGTGGCGATGACGGTCAGCGGGCGGTCGTTCGCCACGGTGAACAGGGCCACGACGGCCGGGCGGTCGCCAGGGATGCGGCCGCGGACGTCGAGGACCAGCTTGCGCAGGTCGTCGGCGCCGACGCCGTCCGTCACCTGGCCCACGACCAGGGCGACGCCCTTGATGTCCTGGGCGTTCTGGGCGAGCCCGGCGGCAGCCTGGAGGACCTTCTCCGCGCGGAACTTCTCGATCTCCTTCTCGGCGTCCTTCAGCTTGCCGAGCATGGCGGAGATCTTCTCCGGCAGCTCCTCCGGACGGCCCTTGACCAGCTCCTGGAGCTGGGCGACGACCGTGTGTTCCTTGGCGAGGAAGTTGTACGCGTCCACGCCGACGAGGGCCTCGACGCGGCGCACGCCGGAGCCGATGGAGGACTCGCCGAGCAGCTTCACCAGGCCCAGCTGGGCGGTGTTGCCGACGTGCGTGCCGCCGCACAGTTCCTTGGAGAAGTCGCCGATGGTCACGACGCGGACACGCTCGCCGTACTTCTCGCCGAACTCGGCGATGGCGCCCTGCTTCTTCGCCTCGTCGATGCTCATGATCTCGGCGGTCACTTCGAGCTCGCGCGAGAGCACGTCGTTGATCTTCTGCTCGACGTCGGTGAGGACCGAGCCGGGGACGGCGTTCGGCGAGCCGAAGTCGAAGCGGAAGCGGCCGGGGCTGTTCTCCGAGCCGGCCTGGGCGGCGGTCGGGCCGAGCGCGTCGCGCAGCGCCTGGTGGGTCAGGTGCGTGGCCGAGTGGGCGCGGGCGATGGCCCGGCGGCGCTTGACGTCGATGGCGGCGTACGCGGAGGCGCCCACCGTCACCTCGCCGACCTGGACGGATCCCTTGTGTACGGAGACGCCGGGAACCGGCTGCTGGACGTCGCGGATCTCGATGACGGCGCCGGTGTCGAGCTTGATCCGGCCCTGGTCGGCCAGCTGGCCGCCGCCCTCGGCGTAGAAGGGGGTGCGGTCGAGGACGACCTCGACCTCGTCGCCCTCGGAGGCGGCGGGCGCGGAGACGCCGTTGACCAGGAGGCCGACGATGGTGGACTCGCCCTGGTTGGTGGCGTAACCGGTGAACTCGGTGGCACCGGCCGCGTCGGCGATCTCGCGGTAGGCGGCGACGTCGGCGTGGCCGGTCTTCTTGGCCTTGGCGTCGGCCTTGGCGCGGTCGCGCTGCTCCTGCATCAGGCGGCGGAAGCCCGGCTCGTCCACGGAGAGCCCCTGTTCGGCGGCCATCTCCAGGGTGAGGTCGATCGGGAAGCCCCAGGTGTCGTGGAGCAGGAACGCCTTGTCGCCGGAGAGGACCGTGCCGCCGGCGGCCTTGGTCTCGGTCACGGCGGTGTCGAGGATGTTCGTGCCGCCCTTGAGCGCCTTGAGGAAGGCGGCCTCTTCGGCGAGGGCGACGGTCTCGATGCGCTTGCGGTCGGTGACGAGCTCCGGGTACTGCTGGCCCATCGTGTCGATCACGACGTCGACGAGGTCCTGCACGACGGGGCCCGTGGCGCCCATGAGGCGCATGTTGCGGATGGCGCGGCGCATGATGCGGCGCAGCACGTAGCCGCGGCCCTCGTTGCCGGGGGTGACGCCGTCGCCGATGAGCATGACGGAGGTGCGCATGTGGTCGGCGACCACGCGCATCGAGACGTCGGTGCCCTGGGCGGCGCCGTAGCGCACGCCGGTCAGCTCGGTGGCCTTGTCCATGACCACGCGCAGGGTGTCGGTCTCGTACATGTTCTGCACGCCCTGCAGGATCATGGCGAGGCGCTCGAGGCCGAGACCGGTGTCGATGTTCTTCGACGGCAGGTCGCCGAGGATCGGGAAGTCCTCCTTGCCGTCGCCGGCGCCGCGCTCGTACTGCATGAAGACCAGGTTCCAGATCTCCACGTAGCGCTCGTCGTTGACGGCGGGGCCGCCCTCGACGCCGAACTCCGGACCGCGGTCGTAGTTGATCTCGGAGCACGGGCCGCAGGGGCCCGGGACGCCCATGGACCAGAAGTTGTCCTTCTTGCCCAGGCGCTGGATGCGCTCGGCGGGCACGCCGATCTTCTCGCGCCAGATCTGCTCGGCCTCGTCGTCGTCGAGGTAGACCGTGATCCAGAGCTTCTCGGGCTCCAGGCCGTAGCCGCCGTCCGCCACGGAGCTGGTGAGCAGCTCCCAGGCGTACTTGATGGCGCCTTCCTTGAAGTAGTCGCCGAAGGAGAAGTTGCCGCACATCTGGAAGAACGTGCCGTGGCGGGTGGTCTTGCCGACCTCTTCGATGTCCGGCGTACGGACGCACTTCTGCACGCTGGTGGCCCGGGGGGCCGGGGGCTTGGTCTCACCGAGGAAGTACGGCTTGAAGGGGACCATGCCCGCGTTGACCAGCAGCAGAGTCGGGTCGTCCGCGATGAGCGACGCCGAAGGGACAACGGCGTGACCGCGCTCCTCGAAGAAGCTCAGCCAGCGGCGGCGGATTTCAGCCGACTCCATCAGTGGTCCTCATTCCGGTTGTACGAAAGCTTTGGTCGGTGGTCGGTCTGGTCGTTCTGGATGGCCCGCAGCCGCCGCGGCCCCGGGAGGGCGGTGACGTTGTCGGGCCGGTCGGGGTCCTGGTGGAGCCCCAGCGCATCGTTCAGCTCGTCCTCGCGCTGCGTCATTCCCGCTCTGACGTCGAGGGCGAAGTCCTTGAGGCGGTGGCCCGCCTCGACGGCCTTGTCCGCCGCCTGGGCTGCGAGACTCTCCGGGGTCAGCTTCTTGAGCTGCCGGTTGACCTTGGTGGTGGCCCACACGCCGGCGGCTGCGCCGGCGGTGAACCAGAAGGCTCGGCGGAACATCGGCGGTCTCAGCCCTTCTGCTTCCGGCGCCGGGCGGCCGGCACCGTTCGGCCAACGATCACAGTACGGCGGGATTCCCTCGGCGGCACGCCGCCCGGGGCCGCGTCCCTCTTGCCCAGTGCCTTGCGGACGCCGTAGCCGAAGGCGGCGACCTTCACGAGCGGGCCGCCGAAGGCGGTGGCCACGGTGGAGGACAGGGCGGAGGCGTTCGAGGTGACCTCCTGGACGTCGCTCGCGATCGCGTCGACCCGGTCGAGCTGGGTGCGCGCGGAGCGGACGGTGCCAGCGGCGTCGGCCAGGAGCGGTACGGCCTGGTCGGTGACCTCGGACACCAGTCGGGTGGTCGCCCTGAGCACCTGCGCCAGCCGCACCAGGGCGACGGCGAGGAAGGAGATCAGGATGGCCCAGAAGACGGCCACGATGATCCCGGCCACCTCTACACCGGACACGTCACACCGCTCTCTGTCTCTACCCGGATCGCCGGCAGTGGCGATTCCTACGAACGACCCTCCGACCCTATCGCGCCGGGGATACCCGGCCGTACCCGAATTCGGGGTCGGGGGCACCTGTCTTGGACGCAGTGCATCCGGGCCAGTACGCTCCGTGTCCCATGCGACACAGACCCCTTCGAGATACCGGCCGGGGCAATCTTCCCTCGGAGCTGAGCGGGTTCATCGGGCGGGGTGCCGAACTCGCCGCGCTGGGGCGCCTGCTGGAGGACTCGCGGCTGGTGACCGTGACCGGTGCGGGCGGGGTCGGCAAGTCCCGGCTGGTGCTCGCGGCGGCCCGGGCGGCCGCCGAAGGGGCGCGGGAAGCCGCGGAGGGAACGCCCCAGGCGCGGGAAGCGCGGGAAGCACAAGGGGCACCAGGGGCGCGTGCGCCGGGGCGGGTACGCCACCGCGACGGCGTCCGGCTGGCCGAGCTGGCCGGCGTACGGGATCCGGGGCTGCTGGAGCTGACGCTCGCCGAGGCGCTCGGGCTGACCGACCACACCACCCGGCCGCCCCGGGCGGTCCTGGCCGAGCATGTGGCCGGCCAGGACCTGCTGCTGGTCCTGGACGGCTTCGAGCACCTGGTGGAGGAGACCGCCGCTCTGGTGCGGGAGCTGCTGCTGCGCTGCCCCGGCCTGCGGGTGCTCGCAGCCGGCCGACGCCCGCTGGAGCTGGAGGGGGAGCGCGTGTTCCCGCTCGCCCCTCCGGCCCCGGCGGAGGCGCTGGAGCTGCTGTCGGTCCGTGCGGCCGCCGCCGACCCGGCGTTCGCGGTGACCGCGGCCAACCGGGCCGAGCTCGTGGAGCTGTGCGCGCGCCTCGACGGGATCCCGCTCGCCCTGGAGCTGGCGGCGGGCCGGCTGCGGACGCTGTCCCCGGCCCAGGTGCTCGCCCGGCTGGAGGACCCGTTCAGGCTGCTGACGGGCGGTGCGCGCGGGGGGCTCCCCCGGCACCGGGCGCTGCGTACCGCCATCGGCTGGAGCCATGAACTGTGCACGCCGTCCGAGCGGTTGCTGTGGGCGCGGCTGTCGGTGTTCGCGGGGCAGTTCGACCTGGACGCCGCCGAGTACGTGTGCGCCGGTCCGGACCTGCCGGTGGAGGACGTGCTGGACCTGGTGGGCGAGCTCCTCGCCCAGTCCCTGCTGGTCCGGGAGGAGACGGCCGCGGGGGTCCGCTTCCGGATGCTGGAGACCGTACGGCTGTACGGGGCGGGCTGGCTGGAGTCGCTGGGCGACGCGGTGCGGCTGCGGCGGCGGCACCGGGACTGGTACATGGGGCTGGCGACCTGGTGCGAGCTGGACTGGTTCAGCCCGCGTCAGTACGAGGTGGCCGCGCTGGTGGAGGTGGAGCTGCCGAACCTGCGGCTGGCCCTGGAGTGCTGCCTGGACGAGCCGGACGAGCTGCATCTGGGCCGGTACCTGGCGGGCACCCTGTGGTTCTTCTGGGCGGGCTGCGGCCGCCTGACGGAAGGCCGGCACTGGCTGGACCGGACCCTGGACGCTCCGGGCGGGGCGGCGACGGAGTACGAGAGCTCGCGGCTGAAGGCCCTGTGGGTGCTGGGCTACGTCGCGGCCCTGCAGGGGGACGCGACGGCTTCGATGTGCGCCCTGCACGAGTGCCGGGACGCGGCGGCGCGCAGCGGGAACCGGGTGGCGGCGGCGTACGCGGTGCACCGGCTGGGCTGTCTGGCCCTGGTGTCGGACGACATGGCCCGGGCCCGGGAGCTGCTGGGCGAGGCGCTGGAGCAGTACCGGGCGGCCGGGGAGCTGAACAGCAACGTCCTGATGTGCCAGGTGGAGCTGGGGATGGCGCTGGCGTTCCTCGGGGACCTGCCGGGGGCGCTGGCGCTGTGCGGGGAGGTCCGGGAGATCTGCGAGGAGCGCGGGGAGCTCTGGACGAAGGCGTACGCCCTGTACGTGCTGGCGTACGCGGCCCTGGAGGCGGGCGGCGCGCCGGAGGCCAGGCGGCTGCTGACCGAGTGCGTGGAGGTCAACCACGCCTTCAACGACCTGGTCGGGCTGGTGCTGGCGCTGGAGCTGCTCGCCCTGGTGACGGTCGCGGAGGGCGATCCGGCCGAGGCCGCGGTGCTCCAGGGCGCCGCGGAGCCGCTGTGGGGCGCGGTGGGGCTGCAGCTGTTCGGCTCGGGGTACTTCAACGCCCCGCGGCTGCTCTGCCGGGAGCGGGCGGGTGAGCTGCTGGGCGCGGAGCGGTACGCGGCGTACGAGGCCGAGGGGCGGGAGCTGAGCCGGGAGTCGCTGGTGGTGCGGGCGCTGCGCGGGGCGGCGTCGGCGCCGCGACCGGCCGGCGCACCGGGCGGGATGCCCGGCCCCCGTCTCTCGCGCAGTACGGCGCCGGCGGACCAGCCCTAGGGGTGTCCCGGCGCCGGAAGCGGAAAACCCGCCGCCCCCGGAGGGGACGGCGGGTTTGCACCAGCCTGTGAGGGCTACGCCTGCCGGAAGATCAGCGGGCGTAGTACTCGACGACGAGCTGCTCGTCGCAGATGACCGGGATTTCCTTGCGGTTCGGGTCGCGGTCCAGGCGGAAGGCCAGGGCCTTCAGGTTGACCTGCAGGTAGCGCGGGGTCTCGCCCTCGCCTGCGTAGCCACCCTCACGGGCGACCTGGAACGGAACCTTCTCGCGGCTGCGCTCGCGCACGGTGATGACGTCGTCCGGGCGGACACGGAACGACGGCTTGTCGACCTTGGCGCCGTTGACCTCGATGTGGCCGTGGACGACCATCTGGCGGGCCTGGTAGATCGTGCGGGCGATGCCCGAACGCAGGACCAGGGCGTCGAGACGACGCTCGAGCTCGACGACCAGCGCCTCGCCCGTCTTGCCCTCGGCCTTCTTGGCGCGGTCGTACGCGCGGGCCATCTGGCGCTCGGAGATGTCGTACTGAGCGCGCAGACGCTGCTTCTCCAGCAGACGGACCTTGTAGTCCGAGTTCTGCTTGCGGCCACGGCCGTGCTCGCCCGGCGGGTAGGGGCGGGCCTCGAAGTACTTGACGGCCTTCGGCGTCAGGGCGATGCCGAGGGCGCGAGACTTCTTGACCTTGGGTCGCTTCTGGTTCACGGGGAACCTACCTCCATGTAAGTTAGGTGAGGCTTACCTTAGCGAGGAGGACGTAATGTCTCGACCACATGGGATCCCCCTGCCCAGTGCGCAACGCAGTTCGGATTCCAACGAAACAGAATCCGCTTGCGCCGACGATAAGCAAGGTCAGCCGCGTCCCAGGGAAGGCGTTCGGCAGCTCACCGGAGCCGAACGCGTACGAACCCTCGTAGAGTCCAACGCCTCAGTATCCCTCACGCTGATCGGTGCTCGTGACAGTCACGGTTCCGAGGAGTTCGGGACAGGGATGCCGGTCGCACGGACCGTCACCCCGGACGGGGACGTGATTCTCCTTGTTTCCGGGGAATCCGCGGCTGCCAGGGCAGCCGCTCACGCCCAGGACGACGACCTCACCGCCGTGATCGAGATCACGGATGTGGCGCCGGTGTCCGTCCCACATCGTATCCGAGGCCGTGCGTGGCTGGCCGGGTGGCTGACTCCGGTGCGCGGGGACGACCGCGCGGTCTGCGCCGCACTGCTCGCCGAGCGCCACCCGGTGGGCGAGCTGCTGGGCCTCGGCGAATCCCTCGACGCCCCCGCGGATCTTCTCCAGGGCGGGGGCCGCCCGGCCTGGATGATGCTGCGGCTGGAGGTCGGCGAGATCACGGTGGACGACCTGTGGGGCGCCGAGCAGGTGGACCCCGAGGACCTGGCATCGGCGGAGCCGGACCCGGTGTCCCCGCACGAGGCGGAGCTGCTCCAGCACCTGCACTCCTCCCACGGCGACCGGATCGCCGAGCTGTGCGGCCTGCTCGGCGACCGCGGGGCGCGGGGCATGACCGCCGTCCCGCTCGCCCTGGACCGCGTGGGCCTGCGCGTCCGCTTCACCGGCGGGGTCGCCGGTGGCTCCTTCGACGCCCGCTTCGACTTCCCGGATCCGGTGACGGACATCTGCGGTCTGCGCCGTGCCATGCGCGCTCTCTTCTCGGCCGCCGCCCACTGAGAGCCCGCATGCCCGGCCCGACCGGCGGGACACCGCGTCAAGGGGTGTTCACGGCGTGGTCGAGGGGGCGCCGGATCTGCTGGGTCACGCGGGCGGCTCGGACACCCCCGGCCGGGAGGCCTCAGCCGCGGTCGGTGCCGCGCAGGCGCTCGCGGACCTTCTCCACCACGTCCGCGTAACGGGCTTCGGCTCCGTAGCGGGTCGGCTCGTAGTACCGCTTCCCGTGGATCTCGTCCGGGGCGTACTGCTGGGCCGCGATGGCACCCGGCACGTCGTGCGGGTACACATATCCCACCGCGTGCCCCAGCTTCGCCGCGCCCTTGTAGTGCCCGTCCCGCAGGTGCGTCGGGACGGAGCCGGCCAGGCCCGCCCGTACGTCGGCCAGTGCCGCGCCGATCGCGGTCGTGGCGGTGTTCGACTTCGGGGCGAGGGCCAGGGCGATCGTGGCGTGCGAGAGGGTCAGCGCGGCCTCCGGGAAGCCGATCATCGCCACCGCCTGGGCCGCGGCGACCGCGATCGGCAGGGCCGTGGGGTCCGCCAGGCCGATGTCCTCGCTCGCGGAGATCATCAGGCGGCGCGCGATGAACCGGGGGTCCTCGCCGGCCTCGATCATCCGCGCCAGGTAGTGCAGCGCGGCGTCCACGTCCGAGCCGCGGATCGACTTGATCAGCGCGCTCGCCACGTCGTAGTGCTGGTCACCGTCGCGGTCGTAGCGGACCGCCGCCCGGTCGACCGCCTCCTCCAGCGTCCGGAGGGTGATCTCGTCCTCGCCCTGGGCGATGGCCG
Organism: Streptomyces yangpuensis; assembly: GCF_001005295.1. Classification (GTDB taxonomy): domain Bacteria; phylum Actinomycetota; class Actinomycetes; order Streptomycetales; family Streptomycetaceae; genus Streptomyces; species Streptomyces yangpuensis. The sequence continues at coordinate 171,088 of NZ_LBMK01000009.1, forward strand.
AACCGGCCCCCGCCTCCAGCGCCGTCAGCGCCCGCCGGGCGTCACCGCCGGCGATCCTCAGCAGGTGGGCCTCGGCGTCCTCGGGCAGGGTCACCGCCCCGGCCAGGCCCCGCTCCTCCGTGAGGGCGCGCCGCATGAGCGCGCTCAGGTCGTCGTCGGTCAGCGGTTCCAGCGTCAGCAGCAGCGAGCGCGACAGCAGCGGGGAGATGATCGAGAAGTACGGGTTCTCCGTGGTGGCGGCGATCAGCGTGACCCAGCGGTTCTCGACGGCCGGCAGGAGGGAGTCCTGCTGGGCCTTGCTGAAGCGGTGGATCTCGTCGAGGAAGAGGACGGTCTCCTTGCCGTAACCCCCGGCCGCGCGCTTGGCGCCCTCGATGACGGCCCGTACCTCCTTGACGCCCGCCGTGATCGCGGAGAGTTCCACGAAGCGCTTCTGCGTGGCCTGGCTGACCACGTAGGCGAGGGTCGTCTTCCCGATGCCGGGCGGGCCCCAGAGGATCACCGAGGAGGCGCCGGCCGGGCCGCCGCTCCCTTCCCCGACCAGCCGCCGCAGCGGTGATCCGGGCTTCAGCAGGTGCTGCTGGCCGACGACCTCGTCCAGGGTGCGCGGGCGCATCCGCACGGCGAGCGGCGAGCTCGCGGGGTCCTTCTCCTGGCGCTCTTCGGCGGCGGCGGTGAACAGGTCTGGTTCCACACGGGAAGCCTAGGGCCTGTCCGGCGGATCAGGGTCGGTGGGGCCGCGGCCCCGGCCATGATCCGCCGGACAGGCCCTGAGCGAGTCCACCGACAGGGCCGCCCGCCGCCGGTCCGCGCGGCCGCGGATCAGCGGGTCAGCAGGTCCGCGGGTCAGGAGGTCCAGAAGTCCCACCAGCGGGTCAGGATCAGCATGCCGATGATCCCGATGTGCAGTACCGGCAGCACCCAGGTGAACTCCTCGAAGAAGCTCCTGAGCCAGCCCGGCGCCGGCAGCAGCCCGGCACGGACGTTGTGGGAGGTGACGTACCAGAACATCAGGATCGTGGCGACCCAGGCCAGGGAGCACCACAGGCACAGCGCGTTGATGTTGTAGAGCGACTGGTAGGTCAGCCAGGCGCAGAAGACGACGCCGAAGAGGGTGCCGGCGTTGAAGGTGAGCCAGTACCAGCGGCGGAACCGGGCGCCGGCCAGGATGCTCATGCCGACACAGATCACGATGCCGTAGGCGACGAGGCCGAGCATGGGGTTCGGGAAGCCGAAGACGGCCGCCTGGTCGCTCTTCATGATGTTGCCGCAGGAGACGACCGGGTTGAGGCTGCAGCCCGGCGTGAAGTTCGGGTCCTCCAGCAGCTTGAACTTGTCGATCGTGATCACCCAGGCGGCGAGGAGGCCCGCGGCCCCCGTGATCACCAGCAGCAGGGCCAGCGCCCGGCTCGCCCCGAAGGTCGTCCCCCCGGCGGTGTCCGCGTCCGTGCTCCGTGTCGTCATACCGCCCGCTCCACATCTGCAAGGTGATCAAGGCCCGGGCCATTGTGCCGTACGAGCCTGTGAACGAACGGGGCCGGGGAAGGATCCCCGGCCCCGTCCGACACGCTGCCCGCTCAGGCCAGGCGCGCCCTGACCGTGTCGATCAGCTCGCCGACGGGCACGGCCGTCTGGTCGCCGGACTCCATGTCCTTGAGCTGGACGACGCCCTCGGCGAGGTCGCGGTCGCCCGCGACGACCGCGAAGCGGGCGCCGCTGCGGTTCGCGTCCTTCATGGCGCCCTTGAGGCCCTTGCCGCCGTACGACATGTCCGCGGCGACGCCCGCCTTGCGCAGCTGCGTCACGAGGCCGAACACGGTCGGCTTGGCCTCGCCCAGCGCCACGGCGAACACCGAGGTCGACGCCGGGATGTCCAGCTCGACGCCCTCGGCCTGGAGCGCGAGGACCGTGCGGTCCACGCCGAGCGCCCAGCCCACCGACGGCAGCGCCGGGCCGCCGATCATCTCGGACAGGCCGTCGTAGCGGCCGCCGCCGCCGACCGCCGACTGCGAGCCCAGACCGTCGTGGACGAACTCGAAGGTGGTGCGGGTGTAGTAGTCCAGCCCGCGCACCAGCTTCTCGTCGTCCTCGAAGGCGACGCCGGCCGCCGTCACCAGCGCCCGTACGTCCTCGTGGTACGCCTTGCACGCGTCGCACAGGTAGTCGCGCAGCACCGGAGCGCCGACGAGCTGCTTCTGGACGTCGGCCCGCTTGTCGTCGAGGACGCGCAGCGGGTTGATCTCGGCCCTGCGGACGGTCTCCTCGTCGAGGTCGAGGCCGCGCAGGAAGGACTGCAGCGCCTCCCGGTACACCGGGCGGCACTCCTTGTCCCCCAGCGAGTTCAGCAGGATCCGGAAGTCGCGCAGGCCGAGCGAGCGGTACGCCTGGTCGGCCAGGATGATCAGCTCTGCGTCCAGCGCCGGGTCCTCGGCACCGATCGCCTCGGCGCCGACCTGCGAGAAGTGACGGTAGCGGCCCGCCTGCGGCTTCTCATAGCGGTAGTAGGAGCCGGAGTACCAGAGCTTGACCGGCAGGTTGCCCTTCTTGTGCAGGCTCGCCTCCAGGGCGGCGCGCAGCACGGAGGCGGTGCCCTCGGGGCGCAGGGCCAGCTGGTCGCCGCCCTTGGTCTCGAAGGCGTACATCTCCTTGGAGACGATGTCGGTGGACTCGCCGACACCGCGGGCGAAGAGGCCCACGTCCTCAAAACCGGGGGTCTCGATGTAGCCGTAGCCGGAGTTGCGCAGCGGGGCCGCGATGGCCTCGCGTACCGCCAGGTACTTCACGGAGACCGGCGGGATCAGGTCGTACGTGCCCTTGGGGGCCTGGAAAGTAGCCACGAAGCTTTCGTCACATTCCTCGTCGTGGAGCGGCGGTGCCGTCTCCGAGCCCGGCGGCGACCTCCCGAAGGTACGGGTTGGTCGCGCGCTCGCGGCCGATGGTGGTCTGGGGACCGTGGCCGGACAGCACCACGGTCGAGTCGTCGAGCGGCAGGCACACGCGGGCCAGCGAATCGAGCATCTCGGCGTGGGAGCCGCCCGGCAGGTCGGTTCGTCCGATGGAGCCGGCGAAGAGCAGGTCGCCCGAGAAGAAGACCGGCGGGATGTCGGCCAGCTCGGGCATCCGGAAGGTCACCGACCCCTTGGTATGGCCCGGCGCGTGCGCCACGGAGAAGTCCATTCCGGCCAATTTCAGGGCGGCTCCGTCGGCCAGCTCGCGGACGTCGTCCGGCTCGCCCACGGTCAGCTCGCCCATGAGGGGCATCCCGATGGAGCGGCCGAGGGCCTTCTCCGGGTCGCTCATCATGTAGCGGTCCTCGGGGTGGATCCAGGCCGGTACGTCGTGTGCTCCGCACACCGGGACCACCGAGGCCACATGATCGATGTGGCCGTGGGTCAGGACGACCGCGACGGGCTTGAGCCGGTGCTTCTTCAGCGTCTCCTCGACACCCTGGGCGGCCTGGTGGCCCGGGTCGATGATGACGCACTCCTCACCGGCTGCGGGGGCGACCACGTAGCAGTTGGTACCCCAAGCACCTGCGGGGAACCCGGCAATCAGCACGTTCGTCCTCAATCGTCGTCGGTGGGAGGCCGCAGGTCGTCAATCCTGCTGCTCAGAGCCTACCGGCGCCGCTCATTACACAGCGAACCCATATACGGTACGGCCTATCCCAGCCCGGACAGCAGTATCAGACACGTACAAGGAGACGACCCGGTGGTCACGAGCGATCAGCGGCGGCGACAGCTCGCCAGGGAGAAGTACGAGCGCCAGCAGAAGCGCCGCGCCGAGGCCCGCAAGAAGAACCGGCAGCGTGCGGCGGTGATCGGCGCGGCGGTGGCCGTGGTGATCGCGACGCTGGTCGGCCTGGTCGTGGGCGGTGTCTTCGACTCGGACAAGGACCCGAAGGACACGGCGGCGGACCCGTCGGCCTCGGCGACCCCGCCGGAGCCGAAGCAGTCTCCCTCGCCGGAGATGGCCATCGACCAGAAGGGCAAGTACACCTTCGCGCTGAAGACCAGCGCCGGTGACATCACCTTCGCGATGGACGCGGCGAAGACCCCGCAGACCGTCAACTCGTTCAAGTCGCTCGCCGACAAGGGCTACTTCGACAACACCAAGTGCCACCGCCTCACGGCCGGCGGGATCTTCGTGCTCCAGTGCGGCGACCCGGAGGGCACCGGCCGCGGCGGCCCGGGCTACAACATCCCCGACGAGAACCTGGACTCCCTGGGCAAGCCGAACGAGCAGGGCCAGGTGATCTACCCGGCCGGCACCGTGGCGATGGCCAACACCGGCCAGCCCGGCTCGGGCGGCAGCCAGTTCTTCCTGGTCTACAAGGACAGCCCGCTGACGCCGACGTACACGCCGTTCGGCAAGATCGACGCGGCGGGCCTGAAGGTCCTGGAGGAGATCGCCAAGGCCGGTACGGCCGACGGCGGCCAGGACGGTGCGCCGAAGACCGAGGTCAAGATCGAGAAGGGCTCGGTCACCCAGAACTGACGGGTGCTGCGGCCCCGGGGCCGGCCGGCCCGCCCCCGTACGCCGATATTCCGTCGTGCGGGATGCGGACAGCCGGCCCGGCGGTCGCCTATGTTGGCGTTGTGCAGGGCGGGCGCTGCCCGCCCCAGGAAACTGTGGACGATGCCCAGGGGGTGAACCCCCCTCGCAGGCATCAGGTGGAGGAGGCGCTGTGAGCAGCGACCCGTGGGGCCGAGTCGACGAGACGGGCACCGTGTACGTGCGTACTTCCGATGGCGAGCAGGTCGTCGGATCGTGGCAGGCCGGCACCCCTGAGGAGGCCCTGGCCTACTTCGAGCGCAAGTACGAGGGCCTGGTGGTCGAGATCGGCCTCCTCGAAAAGCGGGTGCGGACCACTGATCTGTCCGCCAAGGACGCCCAGACGGCGATCGACCACCTGCGCACGCAGGTCGACGAGCACCACGCCGTGGGCGACCTGGACGCCCTGCGGGTGCGGCTGGACAAGCTGGTCGAGACCGTGGAGTCCCGGCGCGAGGAGCGCAAGGTCGCCAAGGCCAAGCAGGCGGACGAGGCCCGGGCGGCCAAGGACGCGCTGGTCACCGAGGCCGAGCAGCTCGCGCAGAGCGACCAGTGGCGCAGTGCCGGTGAGCGGCTGCGTGCCCTGGTGGACATCTGGAAGGGCCTGCCGCGTCTGGACCGCAAGTCGGACGACGAGCTGTGGCACCGGTTCTCGCACGCCCGTTCCGCCTTCTCCAAGCGCCGCAAGGCGCACTTCGCCTCGCTGGACGCGCAGCGCGAGGACGCCCGCAAGGCCAAGGAGAAGCTGGTCTCGGAGGCCGAGTCGCTGTCGAAGTCGACCGACTGGGGTCCGACGGCCGCCCGCTACCGCGAGCTGATGGCGGACTGGAAGGCGGCGGGCCGGGCGCAGCGCGAGGCCGAGGACGACCTGTGGAACCGCTTCCGCGGTGCGCAGGACGTGTTCTTCGCGGCCCGCAGCGAGGTGTTCGCCGAGCGGGACGCCGAGCAGATCGAGAACCTGAAGCTCAAGGAGGAGCTGGCCGAGGAGGCCGAGAAGCTCGTCCCCGTGACGGACCTGAAGGCGGCCCGGGCCGCGTTCCGCTCCCTCAACGAGCGCTGGGAGGGCATCGGCCACGTGCCGCGCGACGCCCGGCCGAAGGTCGAGGGCCGGATGCACGCCGTGGAGCGGGCCATCCAGGAGGCCGAGGAGGGCGAGTGGCGCCGTACGAACCCGGAGGCTCGGGCCCGTGCGGCCGGTCTGACCGGGCAGCTGCAGGCGGCGGTCGACAAGCTGCGTGAGCAGATCGACGCGGCGCGTGCGGCGGGCAACAACGCCAAGGCCGACAAGCTGGCGCGTGAGCTGGAGGGCCGCCAGGCCCTGCTGGACCAGGCGCTGAAGGGCCTGGAGGAGTTCGGCGGCTGATCCGGCCGCCACCACGACGAGGGCCCCGGTACGGATCTTACGTACCGGGGCCCTCGTCGTGTCCGTGCGCTACGGACGGCGGGCCGAGGTGACGCGGTAGACGTCGTAGACGCCCTCCACGCCCCGGACGGCCTTCAGGACGTGGCCCAGGTGCTTGGGGTCGCCCATCTCGAAGGTGAAGCGCGAGGTGGCCACCCGGTCGCGGGAGGTCTGGACGGCCGCCGACAGGATGTTGACGTGCTGGTCGGACAGGACGCGGGTGACGTCCGACAGCAGCCGGGACCGGTCCAGTGCCTCGACCTGGATGGCGACGAGGAAGACCGAGGACTGGGTGGGTGCCCACTCGACCTCCAGCATCCGCTCGGGCTGCTGGGAGAGGGAGTCGACGTTGACGCAGTCCGCGCGGTGAACCGATACGCCACTGCCACGCGTGACGAACCCGATGATCGGGTCGCCCGGTACCGGGGTGCAGCAGCGGGCCAGCTTGACCCACACGTCGTCGACACCCTTGACGACGACACCTGGGTCGGCGTTGCTGCGCCGCTTGCTGCGGGCCCGTGCGGGCGGGATCGATTCCTCGATGTCCTCGTTGGCCGCCTCCTCGCCGCCGAGGGCCGCCACCAGCTTCTGCACGACGCCCTGCGCGGCCACGTGGCCCTCGCCGATCGCCGCGTACAGGGAGGAGATGTCCGGGTAGCGCATCTCGTGCGCGAGGGTCACGAGCGAGTCGCCGGTCAGGATGCGCTGGATCGGCAGGTTCTGCTTGCGCATGGCCCGGGCGATGGCGTCCTTGCCGTGCTCGATGGCCTCGTCACGGCGTTCCTTGGAGAACCAGCCGCGGATCTTGTTCCGGGCGCGGGGGGACTTGACGAAGCCCAGCCAGTCCCGGGACGGTCCCGCTCCCTCGGCCTTGGAGGTGAAGACCTCGACGAGGTCGCCGTTGTCGAGGGTCGACTCCAGCGGGACCAGCCGGCCGTTGACCCGGGCCCCTATCGTGCGGTGGCCGACCTCGGTGTGGACGGCGTAGGCGAAGTCCACCGGGGTGGCGCCGGCGGGCAGCGCTATGACGTCGCCCTTGGGGGTGAAGACGAAGACCTCGTTGCGCGAGAGGTCGAAGCGCAGCGAGTCGAGGAACTCGCCCGGGTCCTCGGTCTCCTTCTGCCAGTCCAGCAGCTGGCGCAGCCAGGCCATGTCGTTGACCGTGTCCTGGCCGGCACTGCCCTTGGCGGCCTGCGGGACGTCGGTGCGGACCTTGGAGGTGCCCGCCACGGTCTGCTGCTTGTACTTCCAGTGCGCGGCGATGCCGTACTCGGCGCGGCGGTGCATGTCGAAGGTGCGGATCTGCAGTTCGACGGGCTTGCCGCTGGGCCCGATGACCGTCGTGTGGAGCGACTGGTACATGTTGAACTTGGGCATCGCGATGTAGTCCTTGAACCGGCCGGGGACCGGGTTCCAGCGCGCGTGCACGGTGCCGAGGGCCGCGTAGCAGTCCCGGACGGTGTCGACGAGGACGCGGATGCCCACCAGGTCGTAGATCTCCGCGAAGTCACGGCCGCGGACGATCATCTTCTGGTAGACGCTGTAGTAGTGCTTGGGGCGGCCCGTCACGGTGGCCTTGATCCGGGCGGCTCTGAGGTCCACCTGGACCTCGTCCGTGACGACGGCGAGGTACTCGTCGCGCTTGGGCGCCCGCTCGGCGACCAGGCGCACGATCTCGTCGTACATCTTGGGGTAGAGGATCGCGAAGGAAAGGTCCTCCAGCTCCCACTTGATCGTGTTCATGCCCAGCCGGTGCGCCAGCGGGGCGTAGATCTCCAGGGTTTCGCGGGCCTTCTTCTCCTGCTTCTCCCGCTTGAGGTAGCGCATCGTGCGCATGTTGTGCAGCCGGTCGGCCAGCTTGATGACCAGGACGCGCGGGTCCTTCGCCATCGCCACGACCATCTTGCGGACGGTCTCGGCCTGGGCGGCCTCGCCGAACTTCACCCGGTCGAGCTTGGTGACGCCGTCGACGAGCAGGGCCACGGCGTCGCCGAAGTCGCGGCGCAGGTCCTCCAGGCCGTACTCGGTGTCCTCGACGGTGTCGTGCAGCAGACCGGCCATGAGGGTGGCCGGGTCCATACCGAGCTCGGCGAGGATGGTGGTGACCGCGAGCGGGTGGGTGATGTACGGGTCGCCGCTCTTGCGCTTCTGGCCGCGGTGCCAGCGCTCCGCCACCTGGTAGGCCTGTTCGAGCTGGCGCAGCGTCGACGTCTCGATCTTCGGGTCGTTGCTGCGCACGATGCGGAGCAGGGGCTCCAGCACCGGGTTGTACGGGTTCGAGCGCTGCACACCGAGCCGGGCCAGGCGGGCGCGCACCCGGTTGGAGGACGCGGCCGACTTCGCCGGCGCGGGCTTGACCGGCGCCGGCTTGGCCGGGGCGGGCTTGACCGGCGGGGCCGGCGGGGGCGTGGCGGCGGCCGCCGGGGCCCGCTCGGCCTGCGGGTCGGGCTGCGCGGCGGAGATTGGCTGGACCTCGTCTGGCAAGAGCGCTCCTCACGGGTGTCCCCCGGACGGAGTCCGGGAGAGGATCCGGTGCCCGTGTCCGGTCCGGATAACCCATCGTAGCGAGGGTTCGGTCACCCCGTTCGCCGAGCCTGTCGAGGCGGCCCGGGCACACGAACGGCGGGCACCCGGAGGATTCCGGATGCCCGCCGCCGTACGCCGGTGGGGGCGGTCAGACCACGATCAGCGCGTCCAGCGGGGCTCCCGCCAGGGACCCGGCCAGCTTGGCCCGGCCCGGGAGGAACGACAGCTCCATCAGGACGGCCACGCCGGCGACCTCGGCCCCGGCCCGCCGGATCAGCGAGAGGGAGGCCTCCGCCGTACCGCCGGTGGCCAGCACGTCGTCGATGACCATGACCCGGTCACCGGTCGACAGGTCCTCGGCGTGGACCTCGATCTCCGCCGTGCCGTACTCCAGCTCGTAGGACTGGGCGAGGGTCGCGCCCGGCAGCTTGCCGGCCTTGCGGACCGGTACGAAGCCGATCCCGGCCTGCACCGCCACCGGGGCGGCGAGGATGAACCCGCGCGCCTCCAGCCCGACGATCTTCGTGGCGCCGTACTGCCCGGCCAGCTCGACGAGCGCGCCGGTCAGCGCGCCGAACGCGTCGGGGTCCGCCAGCAGCGGGGTGATGTCCTTGAACATCACACCCGGCTTCGGGTAGTCCGCCACGTCCTTGATCCGGCTGAGCAGGAGGGAACGGACGTCCTCGGGCAGCTGAGCGGTCAACGTCGCCGTCCCGGCTGCCGGCCCTGCGAGACGACCTGCGGCTCGTCGTCGGAGCCGTGGACGTCGTCCGCGGACTCGCCCTTGGCCGCCCCGGCCGCGCGCTTGGCGAGCACCCGCTTCTTCAGCGCCTTCATCGCCGGCTCGCGCTCCTTGAGGTCCACGACCAGCGGGGTCGCGATGAAGATCGAGGAGTACGCACCGGCCGCGAGGCCGACGAACAGCGACAGCGAGATGTCGTTCAGCATGCCGGCGCCCAGGAAGCCGCCACCGATGAACAGCAGGGCCGCGACCGGGAGCAGCGCCACGACCGTGGTGTTGATCGAGCGGACCAGCGTGCCGTTGATGCTGCGGTTGGCGACCTCGCTGAAGGTGAAGCGGGTCTGCTTGGTGATGTCCTTCGAGCCCTCCTTCAGACCGTCGAAGACGACGACGGTGTCGTAGAGGGAGTAACCGAGGATGGTCAGCAGACCGATGACGGTGCCCGGGGTGACCTCGAAGCCGACGAGCGCGTACACGCCGACGGTGATGGTGAGGTCGTGGATCAGGGCGATCAGCGCGGCGACGGCCATGCGCCATTCGAAGGCGATGGCGAGGTAGATCACCACGAGGATCATGAAGACGCCGAGGCCGGTCCAGGCCTTGTTCGCGATCTGCTCGCCCCAGCTGGGGCCGACCAGGTCGGCGTTGATGTCGGCCTCGGTGACCTTGAGGTCGGTGGCCAGTTCCTTCTTCACGTCGGTCGCGGCGTCGGTGTCCAGACCGGAGATCTGGATGCGCATACCGCCGGTGCCGAGCTCCTGGACGATCGCGTCGTGACCGGAGGCCTCCTCCGCGGCCTCCGTGACCTTGGCGACCGACAGGGCCGTCTTCGGGGTGGTGAAGACGGCACCGCCCTTGAACTCGATGCCCATGTTGAGGCCCTGGACGGCCAGGGCGACGATCGCCGTGATGGTGATCAGGATGGAAACGCCGTACCAGAGAAAGCGCTTGCCGACGAAGTCGTAGCCGACCTCACCGCGGTACAGCTTGGCGCCGAGATCTCCCAGCTTCGACATCTCTCACGCCTCCTTTGCTTCGACGGGGGCGGGTGCGGCGGTGCGCCGGGAGCTGCGCAGCGGGGGCTTGGCGCCCAGCCGCTTCGGGTCCAGCCCGGACCACGGGTGACCGCTGGCGAAGAACTTCGTGCGCGCCAGCAGCGTCATGACGGGCTTGGTGAAGAGGAACACCACGACCACGTCGAGCAGGGTGGTCAGACCCAGCGTGAAGGCGAAGCCCTGCACCTTGCCGACGGTGACGATGAAGAGCACCGCGGCGGCCAGGAACGACACGAAGTCGGAGACCAGGATCGTGCGGCGGGCACGCGGCCAGGCGCGCTCGACGGCCGGGCGCAGCGTGCGGCCCTCGCGGATCTCGTCACGGATGCGCTCGAAGTACACGATGAACGAGTCCGCGGTGATACCGATGGCGACGATCGCACCGCAGACGGCCGGCAGGTTCAGCGCGAAGCCGATGCCCTTACCGAGCAGCGCCATGATCGTGTAGGTCAGGATCGCGGAGACCAGGAGGCTGACGATCGCGATGAAGGCCAGACCGCGGTAGTAGACCAGCAGGTAGACGACCACGAGGAGGAGGCCGATCGCACCGGCGATGAGGCCGGCGCGCAGCTGCTCGCCGCCGAGCGCGGCGGTGACGGTGGTGACGCTGTCCTCCTGGAAGGACAGCGGCAGGGCGCCGTACGACAGCATGTTGCCCAGGTCCTGCGCGGACTGCTGGTTGAAGCCACCGGAGATCTGTGCGTTGCCGCCGGTGATCGCGGTGCTGACGGACGGGTCCGAGATGACGTCGCCGTCGAGGACGATCGCGAACTGGTTCTGCGGCATCTGCTTGGCCGCCAGTTCGCCGGTGACCTTCGCGAAGGCGTCGGCGCCGTGGTCGTTGAAGTTCATCGTGACGATCCACTGACCCGACTGCGGGTCGATCTCGCCCTTGGCGCTCTTCACGTCCTTGCCCTCGACCGCGGCCGGGCCCAGGATCCACTTGCCCCACTGGTCGCCGCGCTGGCCGCAGGCGAGCGTCGGGTCGCTGGGCTTGATGCCCTTGTCGACGTTGGTCCGCTGCTCCTCGTTCGTGCAGTCGAGTGCGGCGAACTTGGCCTGGAGGTCCGCGGCGGCCGGGTCGGGCGCGGGGGCGCTCGCGGACGGCGACGGGGCCGCCTTGTCGTCTGCCTTCTTCGACTCGCTCGCCGACGGCGTGGGAGTGGGCGCGTTCGGGGCCTTGAGGCCCTCGCTGAGCGCGCGGCCCTGGGAAGTGGCGCTGGACGACGGGGTGGCGGACGGGCTGGTCTTGTTCCCGTCCTGGGCCTTCGGAGCGCCGGAGCCGCTCGCGGAGGGGTTGGGGCTCGGGCTGCCCTCGGGAGCGGCGGGGGCGCCGTCCGCGAACGCGATGACCGGGCGGAAGTAGAGCTGGGCGGTGGTGCCGACCTGCTCGCGCGCCTGCTTCTCGTTCATCCCCTTGGGGATGTTCACGATGATGTGGTCGCGGCCCTGCGTCTGGACCTCGGCCTCGGAGACACCGAGACCGTTGACACGGCGCTCGATGATGCCGACCGCCGTGTTCATGTTGGTCTCGTTGACGGCGTTCTCTTTGCCGGGCTCGCTCTTGGCCTTGAGCGTGATGCTCGTGCCGCCGGCGAGGTCGATGCCCAGCCGGGGAGTCGTCTGCTTGGAGATGAACATCCCCGCGGTGAGCGCCACCATCGCGATCAGGATGATCGCCAGGGCACGCCCCGGCCTCCCCTGAGCCCCCGTGGGCCGCCGGCCCTTCTTCGGTGCTGCCACCTTGTCGTTTCTCCCTGTCCAACCGTCCCGCGCCGGGTCAGCGCGCGGACGGCCACGAAATGTGTGGTGGGGACCCCTGCCCCCCGCAGAAGTGTCACTGACGGGGACCGCGCCGACCGCCGGTCGGGCGGCCGCACGGTCCCCGGCCGCGCGCTACTTCGCGCCGGCCTCGCCGTCGGTCTTGCCGTCCTCGGGCTTGTCGTCGCCCTTGGGCTCGTCCTTCTTGCCCAGGTCCAGCTTCGGGGCCTCGGCCTCGTCCTTGGTGAGGGAGGAGGCGTCGTCCGGGACGACGGGCGTGTCGGTCGTCACGTCGTCGAAGCCGTGGACGATGCGGTTGTACTCCGCGTCCTCCAGTACGGCGCCGATGGCGTTCTTCGCGTAGATCGCGTGGACGCCGGGAGCCACCTCGAGGGTGACCGTGTCGTCACCGATCTCCTTCACCGTGGCGTACATGCCGCCGATGGTGCGGACGCCGGTGCCGGGCGTCATCTGGTCGCGCATCTGCGCGGCCTGCTGCTGCTTCTTCTTCGCGGAGCGGGTCATCAGGAACATCGCCCCGATGAGCACGATGAACGGGAGGAGTGTCACGAGATTCACGGGACGGAAATCCTTCGCACGACCGCACGCGGACGGCGGCCTTTTCTACGGGGGTGGGCACACCGACCCGAAGGGTCGGCATCGGCGGAGTCTAGGCGAGTCCGCACCGATGGAACAACGCCCAGCATGGCACCGGCGTTCCCGACCGGGCCAACCTCCGCGCCGTCAGGCCCCGAACAGGCCCTGTTGCCCGCTTGATCCGCCGGCGCCGTGCTGCGGTGCGACAAGCCCCAGGTGAGCCCATGCGGCGGGGGTCGCGACCCGGCCCCGGGGGGTGCGCGCGAGCAGGCCCTCGCGGACCAGGAAGGGTTCCGCGACCTCCTCCACGGTCTCCCGCTCCTCCCCCACCGCCACGGCGAGGGTCGACAGCCCCACGGGGCCGCCGCCGAACAGCTTCAGGAGTGCCTCCAGAACGGCTCGATCCAGTCGGTCGAGGCCGCGGGCGTCCACCTCGTACACCTGGAGGGCGGTGGCGGCCACCTCCCGGTCGATCACCCCGTCCGCCCGTACCTGGGCGTAGTCGCGCACGCGGCGCAGCAGGCGGTTGGCGATGCGCGGGGTGCCGCGGGAGCGCCCGGCGATCTCGGCCGCGCCGGCGGTGTCGATCTCGACGTCGAGGAGGCGGGCGGAGCGGTGGACGACGCGCTCCAGCTCCTCGGGGGCGTAGAACTCCATGTGTCCGGTGAAGCCGAAACGGTCCCGCAGCGGCGGGGGCAGCAGTCCGGCCCGGGTGGTGGCACCCACGAGGGTGAAGGGCGGCAGCTCCAGCGGGATCGCGGTGGCTCCGGGACCCTTGCCGACGATCACGTCGACGCGGAAGTCCTCCATGGCCATGTAGAGCATCTCCTCGGCGGGCCGGGACATGCGGTGGATCTCGTCGAGGAAGAGGACCTCGCCCTCCTGGAGGGAGGAGAGGATCGCGGCGAGGTCGCCGGCGTGCTGGATGGCGGGGCCGGAGGTGATCCGGATGGGTGCCCCCATCTCGGCGGCGATGATCATGGAGAGGGTGGTCTTGCCCAGTCCGGGCGCGCCCGACAGCAGGACGTGGTCGGCGGTGGCCCCGCGCTGCCTGGCCGCCTTCAGTACCAGGTCCAGCTGCTGGCGGACCTTCTCCTGGCCGACGAACTCGCCGAGGTCCTTGGGGCGCAGGGCCGCCTCGACGGCGGTGTCCTCACCGTCGGCTGCCGCCGCTACGAGCCGGTCCGGCTCGGTGGTGTCGGTCTCGTCGTCCCAGTTCACGGTGTCAGTCTGCCTTCTGCGTCGTGCGGTGGTCTGTGCGGGGGCGGTGGCTGCGCGTGGGCCGCCGCGCGGCGGTGCCGGCCCGCGCAGGGCCCGAGCGCACCCGGTACGCGGCGTCCGGTCCCGCGCGGCGGCGAAACGGTCAGCGGGCGCGGTTCAGGGACTGCAGGGCCGCGCGCAGCAGCTGGGGCACCGGGGCCGAGCCGCCCGCGGCGATGGCCGCCTCCGCCTGCGGGGTGACCGCCACCACGGCCTCCTCCGCCTCCCGCGACGCATAGCCGAGGCCGATCAGGGCGGCAGTGAGCTGCTCGGTCCAGGGGGCGGGCCCCGACGCCACCGCGCGCTGGGCACCCACCACGGGGGCCGGGGCGCCCAGCTTGCCCTTGAGCTCCAGCAACAGCTTCTGTGCGCCCTTCGGGCCGATGCCGGGCACCGCGGTCAGCGCCTTCGCGTCACCCGAGGCGAAGGCCACCCGCAGGGCGTCGGGGGTGTGCACGCCGAGCATGGCCTGCGCCACCCGGGGGCCGACCCCGCTCGCGGTCTGGAGCAGCTCGAACACCTGGCGCTCGTCGTCGTCGGCGAAGCCGTACAGGGTCAGCGAGTCCTCCCGGACGACCAGCGAGGTCGCCAGCCGGGCCTGCTCCCCGACACGCAGGCCGGCGATGGTGTTCGGCGTGCAGTGCACGGCCATGCCCACTCCGCCGACCTCGATCACGGCGAGGTTGGGGGTGAGCGCGGCGACCGCGCCGTTGACGAAGGCGATCATCGGGTACGGCCTTTCGAGGCGTGCTGGGCGACCGCCTGCTGGAGGCGGTTCTGGGCGGGGGCCCGCCAGATGTGGCAGATGGCGAGGGCGAGGGCGTCGGCGGCGTCGGCGGGCCTGGGCGGCTCGGCCAGCCGCAGCAGCCGGGTGACCATCGCGCCGACCTGGGCCTTGTCGGCCCGGCCGCTGCCGGTGACGGCGGCCTTGACCTCGCTGGGGGTGTGCAGCGCGACCGGTATCCCGCGGCGGGCGGCGCACAGCATCGCGACGGCGCTGGCCTGGGCGGTTCCCATCACGGTGCTGACGTTGTGCTGGCTGAAGACCCGCTCCACGGCGACGATGTCGGGCCGGTGCGTGTCGAGCCACTCCTCGATCCCCTGCTCGACGGCGACGAGCCGGTGGCCCAGCTCCGCGACCGCGGATGTCCGTACGACCCCCACCCCGAGCATGGTGAGGGGACGGCCCGCGACGCCCTCCACGACGCCGACGCCGCATCGCGTCAGGCCCGGGTCCACGCCCAGTACACGCACCGCGCCCCCTTGTGCGGCTGCACCGCCGCCGCTCCCGCGGAGGTGGCCGAGCAGCGTCATGGCTGCTCAATCGATGGTTGCGGTCCGAAATCGGGCGCACACCCGGTTGACACCGTCAGGCTATCCGCCCGCACTGACAATGCGACGGCGGGCCGACAGGGTGTGTCCTGTCGGCCCGCCGGTTGCGCTCGGCTCGCGCCGCCGTTACGCGTCGACCTTCTCCATGACCTCGTCCGAGACGTCGAAGTTGGCGAAGACGTTCTGCACGTCGTCGCTGTCCTCCAGCGCGTCGATGAGCTTGAAGATCTTGCGGGCGCCCTCTTCGTCGAGCTCGACCTGCATGGTCGGGACGAAGCTGGAGTCCGCCGAGTCGTAGTCGATGCCGGCTTCCTGGAGCGCGGTGCGGACCGCGACCAGGTCGGTGGCCTCGCTGATGATCTCGAAGGTGTCGCCGTTGTCGTTGACCTCTTCGGCACCGGCCTCCAGGACCGCGCCGAGGACGTCGTCCTCGCTCAGCTCGGCCTTGGGCAGGACGATGACGCCCTTGCGGTTGAACAGGTACGAGACCGAGCCCGGGTCGGCCATCGAACCGCCGTTGCGGGTCATGGCGACGCGGACGTCGGAGGCGGCGCGGTTGCGGTTGTCGGTGAGGCACTCGATGAGCACCGCGACACCGTTCGGGCCGTAACCCTCGTACATGATCGTCTCGTAGTCGGCGCCGCCGGCCTCGAGGCCGCCGCCGCGCTTGACCGCGGAGTCGATGTTCTTGTTCGGGACCGACTGCTTCTTGGCCTTCTGGACCGCGTCGAAGAGCGTCGGGTTGCCGTCGATGTCGGCGCCGCCCATGCGGGCCGCGACCTCGATGTTCTTGATCAGCTTCGCGAAGAGCTTGCCGCGCTTGGCATCGATCACGGCCTTCTTGTGCTTCGTCGTAGCCCATTTAGAGTGGCCGGACATCCGCCTGTCTCCTTCGCGTCACCAACAGTGTTCGTCTTCGATCCTACCGGGAGCTCGTCACAGCCCGGCGCGCACCATCTCGACGAAGTACGCGTGGACGCGGTCGTCGCCGGTCAGTTCGGGGTGGAACGAGGTCGCCAGGACGTTGCCCTGGCGCACGGCGACCGTGTGGCCGTCGTAGGTGGCGAGCACCTCGGCGGCGCCGCCGACGGACTCGACCCACGGGGCGCGGATGAAGACGCCCTCGACCGGGCCGCCCTCGATGCCCACGAAGTCGATCTTCGCCTCGAAGGACTCGTTCTGCCGGCCGAAGGCGTTGCGGCGCACGATCATGTCGATGCCGCCCAGGGTCTCCTGGTCGTCCCGGCCGTCGAGGAGCTTGTCCGCCAGCATGATCATGCCGGCGCAGGTGCCGTACACGGGCATGCCGGCGGCCACGCGCTCGCGCAGCGGCTCCAGCATGCCGAAGAGCACGGCGAGCTTCGACATCGTCGTGGACTCGCCGCCGGGGATCACCAGGGCGTCGACCTCGGCGAGCTCCTCGGGGCGCCGGACCGGCCTGGCCACGGCGTCCGCCGCGGCCAGGGCGATCAGGTGCTCCCGTACGTCGCCCTGGAGGGCCAGGACACCGATCACGGGGGTGTTCGTCATATCGGGACTACCAGCCGCGGTTGGCGTAGCGCTCGGCCTCGGGGAGGGTGTCGCAGTTGATGCCGACCATGGCCTCGCCCAGGTTGCGGGAGGCGTCCGCGATGATCTTCGGGTCGTCGAAGAACGTGGTGGCCTTCACGATGGCGGCGGCGCGCTTGGCCGGGTCGCCCGACTTGAAGATGCCGGAGCCGACGAAGACACCCTCGGCGCCGAGCTGGCGCATCAGGGCGGCGTCGGCCGGGGTGGCGACACCACCGGCGGAGAACAGCACGACGGGGAGCTTGCCGAGCTCGGCGACCTCCTTGACGAGCTCGTACGGGGCGCGCAGCTCCTTGGCGGCGGCGTACAGCTCGTTGTTGTCGAAGCCGCGCAGCTTGGCGATCTCGTTCTTGATCTGGCGCAGGTGGCGGACGGCCTCGACGACGTTGCCGGTGCCGGCCTCGCCCTTCGAGCGGATCATGGCCGCGCCCTCGGCGATGCGGCGCAGGGCCTCGCCCAGGTTGGTGGCACCGCAGACGAAGGGGGTGGTGAACGCCCACTTGTCGGAGTGGTTGACCTCGTCGGCCGGGGTCAGGACCTCGGACTCGTCGATGTAGTCGACGCCGAGGGACTGCAGGACCTGGGCCTCGACGAAGTGACCGATGCGGGACTTGGCCATCACGGGGATGGACACGGCCTCGATGATCTCTTCGATCATGTTCGGGTCGGACATGCGCGCGACGCCGCCGTCCTTGCGGATGTCGGCCGGGACCCGCTCCAGGGCCATGACGGCCACGGCGCCCGCGTCCTCGGCGATCTTCGCCTGCTCGGCGTTGACCACGTCCATGATCACGCCGCCCTTGAGCTGCTCGGCCATGCCGCGCTTGACGCGCGAGGTGCCGATCGCCGACTCGGCGGACTGGGGGGAGGTGGGAAGCGTGCTCACGGATTGACCTCACTCGAAAGGAAGACGGGTACTGCGCGTACTACTCGGCTGAGGAAACCCCAGGGGATCAGTCCACTACAAGGGCCAATATGGAGCCAGTGGCTCTTTCATTTGTCCCCCGTGGCCCTAGGCCCGCCGTCAAAGTCCCGCCTGGCGCTCCTTTGACGACAGGCCCGGGAGGTGTCTCCCAGGGGTCAGGTCGGCCGGTCCGCGAGGTCCGCCGGAGGCTCGTCGTCCATTTCGAAGGCCAGCGGGAACGGCGCGTGTCCGGCCAGTCTGAACCAGCGGACCTTGCGGTGGCGGCGCAGCGCGCGGGCGGCCCGTACGGCGTCGTTGTGGAAGCGGCGGGCCATCGGCACCCGGCGGACGGCCGCCGCCAGCTCCTCGGTGGCCTGCGCCCCGCCGGGAGCGGCCTTCAGCACCTCGACCTGGTCGGCGTCGGCGAAGACCGCCCGCAGCGCCTGGCTCAGCTCGCTCTCGGCGACCTCACGGTGGTCCTCCTCGGCCTGCCGGGCGGCGTGCGCGGCCTCGTACAGCACGAGCGAGGAGGCGGGGTCGAGCGCCCCGGAGGTGGCCACCTCCAGCGCCACGGAGGCGCGCCGGACGAGCTGTGCGTCGAGCGCGGCCCGCGCGGCGTCCATCCGCGAGTGCAGCCGGTCCAGCCGCCCGGCGGTCCAGCTGAGGTACACGCCGATGACAGCCAGGGCCAGGGCGATCCAGACAAGGGTTTCGATCACGCTGCGCGACCCTACCGCTCCACCGCCCTCCGGCCCCCATCGGCCCTGGCCGGGCCGGGCCGGGGAGGCCGAGGGGCTCGGGTGGGGTCAGGAGTCCGAGGGCTCGCGGGAGAAGCCGAGGCGGGTGCGGAGGGGGACGCGTTCGTCGGTGGCGACCGCCGCCGCGCCGTCCGTGACCGTCTCGTAGACGGCCAGGATGTCCGCGCCGACCGTGGACCAGTCGAAGCGGCGTACGTGGGCCGAGCCCCGCGCGCTGAGCTCCGCGCGGCGGTCCGGGTCGCGCAGGAGGGCGATCGCGCCGGCCGCCAGGGCGTCCGCGTTCTCGTTGGCGAAGAGGTCGCCCGCCCCGCCCTGGTCCAGGACCTGGGCGAAGGCGTCCAGGTCGGACGCCAGTACCGCGGCGCCCGCCGACAGGGCCTCGACCAGGATGATGCCGAAGCTCTCGCCGCCGGTGTTCGGGGCCACGTACACGTCGACGCTGCGCAGCAGCCGCGCCTTGTCCTCGTCCGAGACCATCCCGAGGAACTCCACGCGCGAGCGCAGGCCGGCGGGGAGCGAGGCCACGGCCTCCTCCTCGTCACCGCGGCCCGCGACCAGCAGGCGTACGTCCGGGCAGGCTTCCACGATCTTCGGGAAGGCCGCCATCAGCACCGGCAGGCCCTTGCGCGGTTCGTCGATGCGGCCGATGAAGCCGAGCGTCCCGCCGCCCCATTCCGCCTTGGACTCGGCCTTCGCGAAGAAGTCCACGTCCACGCCGTTCGGGATCACGACCGCGTCCCCGCCGAGGTGCTCCACCAGTGTGCGCCGCGCGTACTCGCTCACCGCGATCCGCGCGCTGATCTTCTCCAGGGCGGGCTGCAGGATCGGGTACGCGGCGATCATCGCCCGGGAGCGCGGGTTCGAGGTGTGGAAGGTGGCCACGATCGGCCCCTGCGCCGCCCAGCAGGAGAGCAGTCCCAGCGAGGGCGAGGCCGGCTCGTGGATGTGGATCACGTCGAAGGTGCCGTCGTGCAGCCAGCGCCGTACCCGGGCCGCCGACAGGAAGCCGAAGTTCAGCCGGGCCACGGACCCGTTGTACGGGACCGGCACGGCCCGCCCCGCGGAGACCACGTACGGCGGGAGCGGGGTCTCGTCGTCGGCCGGGGCCAGCACCGACACCTCGTGGCCGAGGCCGATCAGGTGCTCGGCCAGGTCCCGGATGTGGAACTGGACGCCGCCCGGCACGTCCCACGAGTACGGGCACACGATGCCGATCTTCACTGCGTGCGCTCCTCCAGGTCTTCCAGCCAGAGCCGCTGGAGCATGTGCCAGTCCTCCGGGTGCTCGGCGATGCCCCACGCGAAGGCGTCCGCCACCGCCTGGGTCATGGCGGTGGTCTTCTCGGCCCGGGTCCCGGCCTTGGGGACCTCCACCTCGGGGTGGATCCGGCCGTACATCTTGGGTGTGTCGCCGTAGTGCAGGGTGGCGGGGAGCAGCACCGCTCCCGTCTGCTGGGCCAGCAGCGCCGGCCCGGCCGGCATGCGCGCCGCCCCGCCGAAGAAGTCCACCTCGACGCCGGAGGCCGACAGGTCCCGGTCGGCGACCAGGCAGACCAGGCCGCCGGAGCGCAGCCGCCGGGCGAGGGTGCCGAAGGCGGCGCCGCCGCTGTGCGGCAGGACCTCCATGCCCAGGCTCTCGCGGTAGGCCACGAAGCGGTCGTAGAGACTCTCGGGCTTGAGGCGCTCGGCGACCGTGGTGAACGGCGAGCCGATGTGGCCGATGGCCCAGGCTCCGGCGAGGTCCCAGTTGGCCAGGTGCGGCAGGGCGACGACGACCCCGCGCCCGGAGGCGAGGGCCTCGCGCAGGAGATGCTCGTCCTTGAACTCGACGTCCGTGCCGAACCGCGCCGGGTCCATGGTCGGCAGCCGGAAGGACTCCATCCAGTAGCGCATGTACGAGCGCATGCCGGCTTTGGACAGCTCGCGCAGCCGCTCCGGGCTGGCGTCCGGCACCACCCGGGCCAGGTTCGACTCCAGCCGCAGCACGCTCTTGCCGCGGCGCTTCCACGCGAAGTCCGCGATCCGCCGGCCGAGGGCCACGGCGGCCGGCTCGGGCAGCTTCTTGACCCCGGCCCAGCCTAGTCCGTACAGCCCGTCGACCAGCTTGTCCTGTGCGGCGCCCATCAGGCCGCGCCCCCCTCGGCAGCGGCGGCAGCGGCGTCGGCCTCGGCGGCCTCGCGGCGTACGGTGACCACGCGCTGGATCAGCGTGACGAGCGAGCCGGCGGCGACCGCCCACAGGGCGATCGGCAGGAGGACGCCGAGCCAGGACGGCGCCCCGAAGGTCTGCAGTCCGGACAGACCGGCCGCAACCAGCGAGATCACCAGGCGCTCGGCGCGTTCGACGAGCCCGTTGACGGCCACCGGAAGGCCGATCGACTCGCCCCGCGCCTTGGTGTACGACACCACCTGGCCGCTGGCCAGGCAGAAGATCGCCACCGCGCACAGCGCGTTGTCGTTGCCGGAGCCGGCGTACCAGAGGGCGAGGCCGCCGAAGATCGCCGCGTCGGCCACCCGGTCGAGGGTGGAGTCGAGGAAGGCGCCCCACCTGCTGGAGATCCCCGCCTGGCGGGCCATGTTCCCGTCGACGAGGTCGGAGAAGACGAAGAGGGTGATCGTGATGGTGCCCCAGAAGAACTCCCCGCGGGGGAAGAAGACCAGCGCGCCCGCCACCACTCCGGCCGTGCCGATCAGGGTGACCGCGTCCGGGCTCACCCCCCGCCGGAGCAGAAATGCGGCGAATGGCGTGAGAACACGCGTGAAGAATGCACGCGCGTACTTGTTCAGCATGGCCTTCCCGGAGGGTCGCTGGGCCGCACGGCCACCACGGCCACCGGCTGGCCCATCGTAGCCAGCACGCCGCCGCCGGAACGCCGCGCACCCACCGGTTCTCGCTCCGTAAGGCGTACTTCGTGCCGCGGCCGGTCCGCGGTGCGTCCCGGGTACGCGCCCCGTACGCCCCCTGTACGCCGCCGGTACGTCCGCGGTACGACGTATGGACGCCGCGTGACAGCGGTGCAAAGCTCGTAGAACCGCGCATTCCTCATGCGCGGGGACAAGGAACCCACCCTCCTCACCGTCACCACCGGGAGGCACGAGCACCATGGGAGCCACATCACACCAAGCCGGAGCCGCCGGCAGGGCACTGACGGCCGACCGCCCGTCCTCCATACGGAACGTCGTGCTGGTCGGCCACAGCGGATCCGGCAAGACCACACTGGTCGAAGCCCTCGCCCTGACCGCCGGAGCGGTCAACCGGGCCGGACGGGTCGAGGACGGCGCCACCGTCTCCGACTACGACGAGATCGAACAGCGGCGCCAACGCTCCATCCAGCTCTCCCTCGTCCCCGTCGAATGGGACGGGATCAAGATCAATATCTTGGACACCCCCGGATACGCCGACTTCGTCGGGGAACTCAGGGCCGGTCTGCGCGCGGCGGACGCGGCCCTTTTCGTCGTCTCGGCCTCGGACGGGATCGACGGCGCCACCCGCATGGTCTGGGACGAGTGCGAAGCCGTCGGCATGCCCCGCGCCATCGTCGTGACCCACCTGGAGGCCGCCCGCTCCGACTACACGCAGATGACCGCGGTCTGCGGCGAGATCTTCGGCGCCGACGACCCCGACGCGGTCATCCCCCTCTACCTCCCCCTGCACGGCCCCGCCGGCCCGGACGGGCACGCCCCCGTCACCGGCCTGCTCGGCCTGCTCTCGCAGCGCGTGTACGAGTACGCCTCCGGCGAGCGCGTGGAGCGCGACCCGGACCCGGCCGAGCTGGACCTCATCACCGAGGCCCGCTCCCGCCTGATCGAGGGGATCATCGCCGAGAGCGAGGACGAGACCCTCATGGACCGCTACCTCGGCGGCGAGGACATCGACCTCAGAACACTGGTCGACGACCTGGAGCGGGCCGTGGCCCGCGGCACCTTCCACCCCGTCCTGATGGCCGCTCCCGCCGCCGACGGCGCCCGCCAGGGCCTCGGCACCGTGGAACTCCTCGAACTGATCACGGGCGGCTTCCCGACGCCCCTGGAGCGCCCCGCCGTCACCGTCACCCGTCCCGACGGCACCGCCCGCCCCGACGTCACCTGCGATCCCGCCGGCCCCCTGGTCGCCGAGGTCGTCAAGACCTCCTCCGACCCCTACGTCGGCCGCGTCTCCCTCGTACGCCTCTTCTCCGGCACCCTGAACCCCGAGGAGACCGTCCACGTCAGCGGGCACGGCCTGACCGACCGGGGCCACGAGGACCGCGACCTCCACGAGGCAGACGAACGGATCGGCACCCTCACCGCCCCCTTCGGCAAACAGCAGCGCGTCCTCGGCCGGTGCATCGCCGGCGACCTGGCCTGCGTGGCCAAACTCAGCCGGGCCGAGACCGGCGACACCCTCTCCGCCAAGGACGACCCGCTCCTCATGACGCCCTGGACCATGCCCGACCCGCTGCTCCCCCTCGCCATCGAGGCCCACAGCAAGGCCGACGAGGACAAGCTCTCGCAGGGCCTGGCCCGGCTCGTCGCCGAGGACCCCACCATGCGGCTGGAGCAGAACCCGCACACCCACCAGGTCGTCCTGTGGAGCCTCGGCGAGGCCCACCAGGACGTCGCCCTGGAGCGGCTGCGCACCCGCTACGGCGTCCAGGTCGATCCCGTCCCGCACAAGGTGAGCCTGCGCGAGACCTTCGGCGGCAAGGCGGCCGGCCGCGGCCGGCACGTCAAACAGTCCGGCGGGCACGGCCAGTTCGCCATCTGCGAGATCGAGGTGGAACCGCTCCCGCCCGGCAGCGGCATCGAGTTCGTCGACAAGGTCGTCGGCGGCGCCGTGCCCCGCCAGTTCATCCCCTCCGTGGAGAAGGGCGTCCGCAGCCAGGCCGCCCGCGGGGTCGCGGCCGGCTACCCGCTGGTCGACATCCGCATCACCCTCCTCGACGGCAAGGCGCACTCGGTCGACTCCTCGGACGCCGCCTTCCAGACCGCAGGCGCGCTCGCCCTGCGCGAGGCCGCCGCCGAGGCCCGGATCGACCTGCTCGAACCGGTCGCCGAGGTCGACGTCCTGATCCCCGACGAGTACGTCGGGCCCGTCATGAGCGATCTCGCGGGCCGCCGCGGCCGCGTCGTCGGCACCGACCAGGCCGGGTCCGGGCGCACCCGGGTCCGCGCCGAGATCCCCGAGATCGAGATCGGCCGCTACGCCGTCGAGCTGCGCTCGGTCTCGCACGGCACCGGCCGCTTCGCCCGCGCCTACGCCCGGCACGAGCCCATGCCGCCCCAGATCGCGGACAAGGTGCGTGAACAGGCGGAGAAGGGAAGCAGGTTGAGATAGCACCGGGGTGTGCCGCCCATCCAACCAGCTTGCGATGGGCGGCATTTCCCTGTCCCATGACCATGGGGCGGGATCCGCCGATAGGCTCTTCGGCGCACCAAAACAGCAGGAACACAGCAGGAACGCACAGCGATGGGGTGGGGGCAGCGGTGGCGGACGACGGATTCGACTTCAGGCCCGGCGCGCAGATTCCTCTGCAGAACGGCGGGGGGCAGACGGCGGCGACCAACGCCCTCGCCTCGGCCGCGTACCGCGACGGCGGCAAGGACACCCGGCTCGACGCGATACTCGGGGCCAACAGCGAGAACCACCCGGCCACGGTGAAGCCCCCGAAGCTCTCGCTCTTCGAGCCCAGCCTCGGCGAGGCCTTCTGCCGGGCCGTCGAGGCCCGCGCCCTGGGGTCCGGCCGCAAGCCGCTCATCCAGTCCTTCGGCGCCGACCCGCAGACGGTCGTGGAGCACTGCCTGGCCGCGTCCCGCATCCGCAAGGAGCGCGACCGCAGGCTCCGGGTGATCATGCTGATCTGCGGTGTGCTGTTCCTGCCCGGGCTGCTGCTGTGGCTGGGGCTCTTCCAGCTCCGCAAGTCCCTCGCCTCCAAGGAGGGCAAGCACTCCTGGCTGGGCACCGCGCTCCTGGTGGGGGTGGGCATCGTGGCGGCCGTCCTGATGTTCAGGCTGCCGCTCACCGGCTTCCTCGGCCTCTACGCCCGCGGCATGCTCATCGCGCCCGCGCTGGGCTGGCTGCTGGCCCGCCGCACCTGCGAGTCCACCGCCCGTGACCTGCGCGAACGCTGGGACGGGCTGCTGTCCGGCGGCGGCGTCGCCGCCAAGATCCCGGAGGCCGTGCCGGGCAACCCCGACGAGAAGGCCCGCGAGGACCTGCGCCACCAGCTCGCCAAGCTCACCGCCGAGAACCGCAGCAACCAGGTCTTCTACGCGGGCCCCAAGGGCATCCTCGGGATGGGCACCCGCTGGGGCAACTGGCAGATGGCCGAGGAGCTCGCCCCGAAGGACGAGGGCAAGGAGATCCACCCCTTCCGGGCCTGGGACGTCATCCGCGCGATCGACACCCAGCTGCGCAAGCTGGAGCGGGGCCCGCTGCACACCGGTGGCTTCCCGCCGGCCGCGATCCAGCACTGGATCGTCACTCCGGTCGGCGAGGGCGCCGCCGAGGTGGCCCGCCCCACCGGGGAGAACGTCGACGCCTTCCTCGTCAAGCCGCACGAGGTCACCCGGATCTGCAACGAGCAGCAGTTCAACTCCGGCAACCGGCACTACCTGGGCATCCAGTACCCGCTCTGGGACGGCCAGCTGATCATCAACATGCTGGTCACGGTCACCGTGCTCTACAAGACCCTGCGCGTGGACGTCACCGCGCACACCCTGGGCCCCGTGCACGGCCTCTTCACCACCAAGTCCAAGGCACCGGTGGTGGAGGTGCCCAAGAGCATCCGCTTCTGGGAGACCGTGGAGAAGCCGCTGGCGCTGGTCGACACCCAGGAGGTGGTGCGCCTGGCCGTGCGCGCGCCCCTGACCTGGTACCCGCCGATCCTCGACTTCTTCGGCGGCAAGCTGGTGCTGCCCGAGCCCTTCGGCCTGCGGCACGTCTGGGCGAGCTCGATGTGGCGCCACCGGTTCATGGCCGACGACGCCCTGCGCACGGTCGCCCCGGTCCTGAGGTCGATCCACACGGCGACGTTCAAGGTCCTGGAGGAGAACGGCGTGGACACCGAGCGCTTCACCAACCGCTCCTCGATCATGAGCGGACTCATCCAGGAGCCGGCCCCGCGCAAGGCGGACGTCTACGACGCCTAGCCGCATCAGGCATCGTTGAGCCTGTTATGACGCGCCGTCCGGCTGGTGATCCGGGCGGCGCGTTGTACGTCGTGCTGTGTGCGGGTGGCTGTCCGTGTGCGGGTCAGCGACCGCCGGAGGACGGGGTCGGTGGTGACCTGACGGCGGGCCCGGACGGTGCTGTGATCGGCCCAGGGCGGCGGGACGGCCCCATCCGCCACCACAAACGGATGAGTCATCCGCTTGTGTTACCGTTGCCATTAAGCGGATGACCTATCCGAATCGCCGGGCTGGAGGAACGCATGAGGAAGACAGCTGTGGTCACGGCCGGGACCGCCGGTATCGGGTTGGAGACGGCTCTGGGACTGGCTGCCGCCGGATTCTCGGTGACCGTGGTCGGGCGCAGTGCCGAGCGGGGCGCCCGGGCGGTCGAGCGGATCGACGCGGTGAACCCGGCTCACCCTGGCCGGTTCCTGCCCGCCGACCTCGGCTCGCTCGACGACGTGCGCGCACTCGCCGGGCGGATAGCCGGCGACCACGCCGCCTCCGGCGAACCGCTGACCGTGCTGGTGAACAACGTCGGGGCGATGTTCACGGATCGACAGGAGCTGGACGGCGTGGAGGCGTCGTTCGTCGTCAACCACCTTTCGCCGTACCTGCTGACGGAGCTGCTGCTGCCCACGCTCACGGCCGGTGCACCGAGCAGGATCGTGAACGTGACCTCGGCTGCGGTCGGTCTAGCCAAACGGGTGTTCGACGCCGTAGAGCCGCCCGGCGGCTACTACGGCTTCCACTGGTACGGCCGCGCCAAGCTCGCGAACCTCGCCTACACGCTCGACCTGGCGGCGCGGCTCGACGGCACGGGCGTCTCGGTCTTCGCCGCCGACCCCGGAGGCGCTGCGACCGACATGACCAACGGCACCATGACCGACCCGAAGATCGTCTCACCGGCCCTGCAACTGCTGTGGCCGCTGGTGCGCCGCAAGTTCGAACGCTCCACCGCGGGCCCGGCATCCGAGGCCGCGAAGTCCTCCATCACCGCGGCCACCGACGAGTCCCTGGCGGGCCGGACCGGCATCCTCATCGGCGCCACGGCCCGCCCGGCGGCGCCGTTGCGCGCGGCCACCGACCCCCGCGTCGCCGATGCCGTGCGCCGGCTCAGCCGGCAGCACGCACCCCTCGTGGCGCCCTGACCCGCCAGGCCCGGCCCGGCATGGCTGGCACGGGCGGCGGGGGCATCCGGATGAGCCATCCGATTAGCATGTCCCCATGACGACGACACCACTGCGCAAGGACGCGGCCCGCAACTGGGACCGGATCGTGGCCGTCGCCCGCGAGCTGGTCGACCAGGGCGTGCCGTTGCAGCTCAACGACGTCGCCCGCCGCACCGGACTCGGAGTCGGCACCGTCTACCGCCACTTCGCCACGCCCGAGGCTCTCCTGGAGGCCGTCGCCACTCCCCGCCTGGAGGCCCTGACCGCCCACGGCAGGCAGGCGCTGGCCGACACCGACGCCTGGCGGGCGCTGGAGAGCTTCCTGGCCGGCACCGTCGAGGCACAGGTCACCGACGCCTCCCTGGCGCCGGTCGCCGCCGCTTCCGTCGACGCCCTGCCTCGCACCACGGAACTCAAGGAGTCCCTGTGGTCGACAGGCACCACACTCCTCGACCGGGCCCGCGCGGCCGGGGCGGTCCGACCCGACCTGGCCGCAGCCGATCTGGTCCCGCTCATGTGCGGCATCGCCCACGCCGTAGATGTACACGGCGGCGCTCCCGCAGACCGGATCGACACCGCGCACCGCTACCTGGCCGCATTGCTCGGCGGCTTGCGCGCCACACCAACGACGGTGTGAGGTCTCCCCTCTCCCGCAGACCGCCCTCCCTCTGGGGAGTCGTGACGGCAGAGGTGTGGAATTCCGTGACGCGGAACCCGGGTGAAGGTGGGGAACTCAGGACGCGGCGAACGTTGCCTGATGCGGCACTGGGTTCGGTGACTAAAGGCTTGCCGGGAATCAAGGTGTTGCTTCCCGGCAAGCCCTTAGGGTGGAGGGACGAGGAGACGGGCCGAGGAGGCGACCGTGACCGAGCGCAAACCGCCGGGCGTGGACTTCGAGTCCTTCGTGGACCGGCAGATCAGGCAGGCCACCGCACGCGGCGACTTCAAGGAGCTGCCGGGCTTCGGCAAGCCGCTGGCCTCGCTCGACGCCCCGTACGACGAGCTGTGGTGGATCCGGGACAAGATGCACCGGGAGGGCTTCGCCGCCCTCCCGCCGGCGCTCGCGCTGCGCAAGGAGGCCGAAGACGCCCGGGAGGCGGCCGCGGCGGCGCGCACCGAACGCGAGGCACGGGCCCTGCTCACCGAGGTGAACGAGAAGATCCGCGCGGCCCTGCGGATGCCCCCGCCCGGCCCTCCCCTCAACCTGAAGGAGTTCGACGTCGAGGCCGAGCTGCGGGCCCGGCGTGAGCGGCACGCCTCGTAGCAGGCGTCCGGCACGGCTGGTGGGGCCGGAGCCCCCGGGGTCAGCCCTGGGGCCAGGCGTCGGCGAGCATCTGGCGGGTGTCCGCCAGGAGTTGGGGCAGGACCTTGGTGTGACCGACGACCGGCATGAAGTTCGTGTCCCCGCCCCAGCGGGGCACGATGTGCTGGTGCAGGTGCGCGGCGATACCGGCACCGGCCGCCGCCCCCTGGTTCATTCCGATGTTGAAACCGTGGGCACCCGAGGCCTTGCGGAGCGCCAGCATCGCCCGCTTCGTGAGGTCGGCCAGTTCGGCCGTCTCCGGACCGTCGAGCTCGGTGTAGTCGGCGACGTGCCGGTACGGGACCACCATCAGGTGGCCGCCGTTGTAGGGGTAGAGGTTCAGCACGGCGTAGACGTGCTTGCCCCGCGCCACGACCAGGCCGTCCTGGTCGGACATCTCCGGAATCCCGCAGAAGGGGCAGCCGTCCCCGGCCTCCGGGCCGGTCGGCTTGTTCTCCCCTTGGATGTAGGCCATCCGGTGGGGCGTCCACAGCCGCTGGAACGCGTCCTGCGTGCCGACCCCGATCTGCTGCTCCGGCTCAGTCGTCATGCCATGCAGCATATGACCTTGCCCGTGCGGACGAGGAAGGCCCCCGGAAAGTGATCACTTTCCGGGGGCCCGCACCGTACGGATCAGACCTGGACGCGGTCCGCGACGACCTTCGCCAGCTTGGCCAGCGCCTCGTCCTTCGGGATGCCGTTCTCCTGCGAACCGTCGCGGTAGCGGAAGGAGACGGTGCCCGCGGCCATGTCCTCGTCACCGACGATGATCATGAACGGGACCTTGAGCTTCTGATGGTTGCGGATCTTCTTCTGCATACGGTCGGAGGAGGCGTCGACCTCCACCCGCAGGCCCTGCTTCTTCGCCGCGGCGGCGAACTCCTGCAGGTACTCGACGTGCCCGTCGCCGATCGGGATGCCGACGGCCTGGACCGGGGCCAGCCACGGCGGCATGGCGCCCGCGTAGTGCTCCAGCAGCACGGCGAAGAACCGCTCGATCGAGCCGAACAGGGCGCGGTGGATCATGACCGGCCGCTGGCGGGAGCCGTCCGGGGCGGTGTACTCCAGGTTGAAGCGCTCCGGCAGGTTGAAGTCCAGCTGCACCGTCGACATCTGCCAGGTGCGGCCGATGGCGTCGCGCGCCTGCACGGAGATCTTCGGACCGTAGAAGGCGGCGCCGCCCGGGTCGGGGGTCAGCGGGAGGCCCTGCTTCTCGGCGACCTGCTGGAGGACCGCGGTGGCCTCCTCCCAGACCTCGTCCGAGCCGACGAACTTCTCCGGGTCCTTGGTGGACAGCTCCAGGTAGAAGTCGGTCAGACCGTAGTCGCGCAGCAGGTTCAGCACGAAGGTGAGCGTGCGGTCGAGCTCCTCGGCCATCTGCTCACGCGTGCAGTAGATGTGCGCGTCGTCCTGGGTGAAGCCCCGGGCGCGGGTCAGACCGTGCACCACGCCCGACTTCTCGTACCGGTACACGGTGCCGAACTCGAACAGGCGCAGCGGCAGTTCGCGGTAGGAGCGGCCGCGCGCGTCGAAGATCAGGTTGTGCATCGGGCAGTTCATGGGCTTGAGGTAGTAGTCGGTACCACCGTCGAGCTGCATGGGGGGGTACATGCCCTCCGCGTACCAGTCCAGGTGGCCGCTCTTCTCGAAGAGGGCGCCCTTGGTGGCGTGCGGGGAGTAGACGAACTCGTAGCCCTCCTCCTCGTGCCGGCGGCGCGAGTAGTCCTCCATGACCCGGCGGATGATGCCGCCGCGCGGGTGGAAGACGGCGAGGCCGGAGCCGATCTCGTCCGGGATGGAGAAGAGGTCGAGCTCGTTGCCGAGCTTGCGGTGGTCGCGCTTCTCGGCCTCGGCGAGGAAGTCGAGGTGGGCCTTCAGCTCCTCCTTCGACGGCCACGCGGTGCCGTAGATGCGCTGGAGCATCGGGTTCTTCTCGCTGCCGCGCCAGTAGGCGGCGGCGTTGCGCATGAGCTTGAACGCCGGGATGTTGCGGGTGGTGGGCAGGTGGGGACCGCGGCAGAGGTCCTTCCAGCACAGCTCGCCGGTCTTGGCGTCCAGGTTGTCGTAGATGGTCAGCTCGCCGCCGCCCACCTCGACGTTCGCGCCGTCGTCGGTGGACGCGGAACCCTTGATGCCGATGAGCTCCAGCTTGTAGGGCTCGTCCGCGAGCTCCTCGCGGGCCGCCTCGTCGGTGACGACGCGGCGGGAGAAGCGCTGGCCGCGCTTCTGGATCTCCTGCATCTTCTTCTCGACGGCCTTGAGGTCCTCCGGGGTGAAGGGCCGGGCCACGTCGAAGTCGTAGTAGAAACCGTCCCGGACCGGCGGGCCGATGCCGAGCTTGGCCTCGGGGAACAGCTCCTGCACGGCCTGCGCCATGACGTGCGCGGTGGAGTGGCGCAGGATGTTGAGGCCGTCCTCGGAGGAGATCTCCACCGGCTCGACGGTCTCGCCGTCCTGCACCTCGTAGGCGAGGTCCTTGAGCTCGCCCGCGACGCGGGCGGCGACGATGGTGCGCTCGCCGGCGAAGAGCTCCGCCGCCGTAGTGCCCGTGGCCACCACGCGCTCGTCCCGCTCGGAATCGCGTTGGATGATCACACGGACGTCTGACACCGGTCACTCCTGACTCAGGGGATGCGCGAGCGAACGCTGCGCGCGTGAATCGTACCGAGCCGAGTGGCCGCGCCGCTAAACGGTCACTCCCGGGCTCCGCCCCGCCCCCGCCCGTATCCCCTGGACAGCCGCAGGCGGCGCGCGGGCTGGGCCCGGGCGCCGACCAGGCACCGGCGGTCCGGCCCGGCACGGGGAGACGCCCCGGAGTGTCCCCACCCCACACCGAAGCCACCGCCGGGCCCCGGCAGGTGCGGGCCGCACGTCCGAAGCCCCGGCTCCGGCGGGAGCAGGCCGCGCCACCCAGCCCCCGCCCCCGCCCGGGGGTCCCGGCCCCGGCCCCGGCCCCGCCGGGAAATTCGGTCGCGCCCGCGGGCGCCGCCGGTAGCGTGAGGGGTCGCCTCAGCCCCCGGAGGGACCCGTATGCCCAGCCTGCACGTCCGTTCGCTCGACCTGACCGACGACGCCACCGCCGCCGCCGTGCACCGGATCGGCCGGGCGGCGTACACCGTCGAGGCGGAGCTCATCGGCTTCGACGGGATCCCCGCCCTGCGCGAGAGCCTCGCCGAGATGCGCGCACAGGCACTGCACTGGGTCGGGGCCGTCTCCGAGGACGGGGAGCCGGCCGGGTTCCTCGCCTGGGCGGAGGAGCCCACCGGCCCCGCCACCGGGATCGACCGGCTCTGCGTCGCCCCCGCCTTCTTCCGCCGCGGCATCGCCTCCCTGCTGCTGCGCCACGCCCTGGCCGAGCTGGCCGAGCTCTTCCCCGGCCGCCCGGTCCAGGTGACCACCGGAGCCGCCAACACCCCGGCCGTCCGCCTCTACGAGGCCTTCGGTTTCAGCCGCGGCCCGGACTTCTCCCCCGCCCCGGGTCTGGTGATGGCCTCCTTCAGTCGTCCGACGGCAGCACGTCCGCAGGGTCCAGGGACTCGTCCAGGGACTTCATGAGGCGGTCCCGCTCGACCTCGTCCAGGGGGACGGGGCTCACGTCCGTGGCGTCCGTGAGCCGGCGGAAGCCGCCCCGCCGCTGCAGCCGTCCGCTGATCCGGATCGGCAGGCCCACCAGGTGCGCGTGGCCGGCCACCCGGTACGCCTCCTCGTCGAGCGCGGCCCGTACGTACGGGACCTCCGCCCCGGCCAGCACCCGCAGCCGCACCGTGCCCCCTCCGCCCGGGGCCGAGCGCCGCATCCGGACCACCGCCCCCGCGACGCGCACCCGCACGGCCGGCTCCTCGCGGGTGTAGCGCGCGGCCGCCTCCCGCAGGACCGGCAGGTCGCCCGGGGAGAACTCCACCGGCTCCGGCCGGGCCGCGCAGCCCGCCGGGACCCCCGCCGCCGGCGCCCAGGCGAGGGCGACACGGGCCCCCTCCGAGCCCCGCACCAGCGCGATCAGTGCCTCGGCGAGCTCCCGGCTGACCCCTGCCGCGACGGCGGCGTCGAAGGCTTCCATCCCGCCGGTGGCCCGCTGGTAGTCCACGGCCTCGCGGGCCGCGTGCAGCGCGTGGTGCAACCGCGTCACGGTGCCCCGCCCGCCGTCCACCGGCACGTACGCGCTCAGCCGCCGCCCGCCCGGCTGCGGCCCCACCAGCACCGCGTCCAGGACCCGTTCGGCCTGCGCGCGGTGGCGGGCGCCGTAGTAGCCGGCCCGCGCCCGCGCCGCGAGCGCCCCCGCCAGCAGCAGTTGCCGGGCGGCCGAGCGCAGCTGCTCCTGCGCCGTCCAGGCGGCTTCGCCGCCCAGCCCGTACGCCCCCGGCGGGGCCTCCCGCTCCCAGCGGATCTCGTCGCTGGGCACGCTCAGCCCGTAGAGCACCTCCCGCGCCGACGGGAGCGTGCTGCGCGACAGCGCGGTCAGCGCCTCCTCCAGCAGGTCGGTGCAGTCGGGGAAGGCCCGGTTCTCGGGGACGAGCACGCTGGTGCCGTCGTGCCCGGGCGGTGTCCAGCGCCCGTACCGTCCGGCGGCGCCTCCCCGGCGCAGCCAGCCGTGCCGGTGCAGCAGTGCACCGAGCACGGCGGGGTCGACCTGCCCGGGATCGGGCGCGGCGGAGTGCGGGAAGCCGGGGAAGTCCGGGAAATGCCCGTGGCTGCCGTGGTCCGGGGGCAGCAGCGGTTCGAGGTTCGGCGGGTGCCAGTGCATCAGGGTGTCCCTCCCGACCCGACCCGGGTCATGATCTCGCACAGCGCCCGGTCGTCGAAGATCCGCGCGGTGGGGATCCGTACGGTGGTCCGGCGCCGGCCGGTCACGGGGTGTCCGGCGAGATTGGTCCAGTAGCAGCAGTGCCGAAGGTCGAGCCGGTCGTGTCCGGCGGCGAGCCACTGGTCGCGCTCCCGCGGGACGAGCATCACGACGAGGATCTTGTGGACGGCGACCGGGGTGCGGGCCAGCTTCACCAGGTGCTCGTTGTCGAGGGTGAAGGCGAAGGTGGGCCCGGGCGGCCGGGGCGGTACCTGGTAGGTCGCCTTCAACTGCACCTTGACGGTGACCTCGTCGTCGACGACGTGCTCGGGGGCGCCGTGGCTGACGTGCCAGTCGACGCCGTTGTCGGGGAAGGGCTGGGACAGCGAGCAGCCGGCCGCGGCGGCGACGGCGTGCAGGTATCCCACCTGGAGGGTCTCCATGCATGCGGTGGTGGCGAGTGTGCCGCGCAGCGGTACGGCCCGCGTCCCGTCCGGTGCACCTGCACCGGTGCCGGTCCGCGGATCGATCTGCCCCGCCAGCACCCCGCCCGGTTCGGGCTGTGCGAGCGCCATGGCCGGCTCCCCATGCCTTCCGGGCTCTGCTCTGAGTGGTGGGTGGGGTGACGACCGGTCATGTGTACGGTCCCCCATGGTTGTTGTCTCCGCACCCGGGTCGCCGCAAACGGCGTACGGAACAAACAGCCCGGGTATCACCGATTCGGGCAGGGGCGGCACGTTCCGAGGCGGCGGCGCCCGGCTGCACCCCAACTGCCGACCGGGAACGAGGAGTTCGCCATGACACGCTGGTACGAGGGCCCGCTGGCCGCATTCGACACGGAGACCACCGGGGTGGACGTGGAGCAGGACCGGATCGTGTCCGCCGCGCTCATCGTGCAGGAGTGCGCGGGCGGCCGGGTCCGCACGACGCGCTGGCTGGTCAATCCCGGTGTTCCGGTACCCCCGGGTGCGACGGAAGTGCACGGCCTCACCGACGAGCACCTGCAGCGTCACGGG
The DNA here is from genome assembly GCF_001005295.1 of Streptomyces yangpuensis. Classification (GTDB taxonomy): domain Bacteria; phylum Actinomycetota; class Actinomycetes; order Streptomycetales; family Streptomycetaceae; genus Streptomyces; species Streptomyces yangpuensis. The sequence continues at coordinate 204,969 of NZ_LBMK01000009.1, forward strand.
CGCTGGCCGGCGCCGGTGGTGGAGGAGATAGCGCGTGCGCTCGGGGAGCAGCAGATCGCGGGCCGGCCGGTGGTGGTGATGAACGCGCCGTTCGACCTGACGCTGCTGGACCGGGAGTTGCGCCGGCACCGGGCGTCGTCGTTGTCGCGGTACCTGGACAACCGGCCGTTGACGGTGCTGGATCCGCGGGTGCTGGACAAGCATCTGGACCGGTACCGCAAGGGCCGCCGGACGCTGACGGACCTGTGCGCGCACTACGGGATCGATCTGGAGGGCGCGCACGACGCGGCGGCGGACGCCATGGCCTCGCTGGAGCTCGTACGGGCGGTGGGCCGCCGGTTCGCCTCGCGGCTGGAGCGGCTGACGCCGGCCGAACTGCACACGCTCCAGGCGGTGTGGCACGCGGCGCAGGCGCGCGGCCTCCAGGCGTGGTTCGCGCGGCAGGGGACCCCGGAGGCGGTGGACCCGCACTGGCCGCTGCGGCCGGATCTGTCGGCGGCCGCCTAGGAGGGCGCGGACCCGGACATGCGGAAGGCCGGTCCGTCATCGACGGACCGGCCTGACCCGGTGGGCGATACTGGGATCGAACCAGTGACCCCTTCGGTGTGAACGAAGTGCTCTCCCGCTGAGCTAATCGCCCGGGAACGCACTGAACAATACAGAAGCCTCGGGGCTGGTTCAAACCGCTTCCGCCGCCGGGCTCCGGCCGGGGGTACTCAGTACGTACTTGAGTACCCCCGCCCATGTCCTGACCGGGTGACGGGGGCCACACTCCGCATATGAACTCGCCTCTGCCGCCGGCCGAAGAGCTGGCGCTCATCGACCGTGAGCTGGCCCAACTCGATGCCCGGCGCCTGTACTTGCTGGGCCGCCGGGACTGGCTGCTGCGTCTGCTCCAGCAGTCCACGGCCGCACCGGCTCCGCTCCGCTGGGGCCCGCCCGCGCCCGCCGGGCCGGCGAAGGAGGCTTCGGCCCCCAGCGCCCAGAACGTTCTGCTGACCCTGGGTGCGGTGCTGCTGGCCGTGGCCGCGCTGGCGTTCACGCTGATCAGCTGGGGCTCCATGGGGATCGCCGGGCGCTCGGCGGTGCTGGGTGTGGTGACGGCGGCGGCGCTGGCCGCGCCCGTGGTGCTGCTGCGCCGCGGGCTGCGGTCGACGGCGGAGTCGGTGGCCGCGGTGGGCCTGCTGCTGACGGTGCTGGACGCGTACGCGCTGTACGCGGTCGGCATGCCGGACACGGACGGCACCGGGTACGCGGCCGGCGCGGCGGCGGTCCTGGCGGCGGTGTGGGCCGGGTACGGGTCGGCGCTGCGCTCGCTGCGGCTCCCGCTGCCGGCGGCGGTGGTCGCGGCGCAGCTGCCGCTGCCGCTGGCGGCGGTCGCCGGGGAGGCGGGCCCGCTGGGGCTCGGCTGGGCGTTGCTGGTGACGGCGGCGCTGGACGCGGCGCTGGCGCTGCGGGTCCGCGCGGCGGCGGTCCCGGCGGCCGTGCTGGGCTCGGCGGCGCTGCTCGTCGGGGCGGCCCGGTCGTGGTCGGCGGATTCGGCGGCGCAGGCCCTGGCTCCGGCGGCGCTGCTGCTGGCGGGTGCGGCGCTGGGTACGGCGGCGGCCTGGCGGGAGCCGCACGCCCGGGCGGCGGCGCCGGTGGCTGCCGTGGCGGCGGTGGTGGCGGTGGCCGGTGTGGCCCGGCCGGAGCTCGCGCCGGGCTGGGTGGTGGTGGCGCACCTGGTGGTGGGTCTGCCGCTGCTGGCGGCGCTGCGGGTGCCCGCGCTGCCGCGGGCGGTCCGGCGCGGGTCGGTCCTGGCCGGTGTCGTGGTGGGCGCCCTGGGTGCACTGGCGGCGGGTGCGGCGGTGGCGCCGGTGCTGGTGGCCCGGCTGCGGGTGCTCGACGAGGTGTGGGCGGCGACCGCCCCGGTGGCGGATCCGTACGGTCCTGGGGGGTCGGCCACGGTCGCGCTGCTGATGACGGCGGGGGCGTCCTGGTGGCTGTCGCGGGTGTCGGCGCGGCCCGAGCCCGTCGTGGTGGCGGTGGTGGCGGCCTGGGCGGGGCTGTTCACGGCGCCGGTGCTGCCGGGGTTCCCGGTGGCGGTGGTCTTCGCCGTGCAGCTCGCGGTGACGGGGGCCGTGGGGGCACTGGCCCTGCGCTCCCCTTCGCGGGGGGCCGGGATCGCCGCGGCGGCGTGCGCGCTGGCGGGCGCCGCGAACGTGTCCCTGGGCGCGCTGGACGGCCGCGCGGCGACCTTCGCGGTGTGGGGGCTGCTGGGGGCCGGCTGCGCCGCGGGAGCGGCGTACGGGCCCGCGGCCCGGTGGGTCCGGTCGGGGGCGGCCGTGTGCGCGGTCGGCTACGGGACGGGGCTGCTGGTGGCCGCGGCCGCGGTGTCGGACCTGGCGGTGGTCTGGTGGGCGCTGCCGGTCCTCGCGGTGCCGGCGTCGGTGGCGGCGCTCGGGCCGCGGCTGGGCGCCGTACGGCGGCCGGCGGAGATCGCGGCGGGGGTGTCGGGGGTCCTGGCGCTGGCCCTGTCCGCGGGGCGGCCGGGGACGCTGGCGCTGGTCCTGGCGCTGGCCGGGGTGGTCTGCGCGGGCGCCGCGGTGCGGCCGGAGCGGCGGGTGCTGGGATGGGCGGCGGGCGCGCTGTTCGTGGCGGCGACGTGGGTACGGCTGGCGGAGGCCGGGGTGACGGCGCCGGAGGCCTACACCCTGCCGGTCACGCTGCCCGCTCTCGCGGTGGGCTTCCTGCGGCGGCGCCGGGACGCGCAGGCCTCGTCGTGGACGGCGTACGGACCGGGGCTGGCGGCGACGCTGGTGCCGAGCCTGCTGGCGGCCTGGGGGGACACCGGCTGGGTGCGTCCGCTGGTGCTGGGTGCGGCGGCGCTGGCGGTGACCCTGGTGGGTGCGCACCGGCGGCTGCAGGCCCCGCTCCTGCTGGGCGGCGCGGTGCTGGCGGCGGTGGCGGTGCACGAGCTGGCGCCGTATGTGGTGCAGGTCGCGGGGGCGCTGCCGCGCTGGGTGCCGCCGGCCCTGGCGGGGGTGCTGCTGCTGGCGGTGGGGGCGACGTACGAGAAGCGCCTGCGGGACGCCCGTCGGCTGCGGGCCGCGATCGGCCGGCTGCGGTAGGCCGGGGCGCGCGGCGGAGAACGCCAGAGGCCCGGAGACGGTGAATGTCTCCGGGCCTCTGGTCCGGGTGGGCGATACTGGGTTCGAACCAGTGACCCCTTCGGTGTGAACGAAGTGCTCTCCCACTGAGCTAATCGCCCGGACGCACCGCAAACATTACCCCATGTCAGCGGTGCTCTTTGACCATCACTGGTCCTTGAGGTCCCAGGGCAGGACGAGCCCGTACTTCCACAGGTAGAAGCCGATCAGGGCGCCCGCGATGACGAGGCCCGTGGTGGTCAGGATGATGTTGCGGCGGCGCACCTTGGGGTCGAGCGCCTTCTGGGCGGCCTCGCTGACCTTGCGCTTCGTCCAGCGCAGCACGAAGTGGGCCCACGCGAACTCGGTGGCCCAGATCGCCAGGCCCGCGAAGATCGCCACCCAGCCGGGGCCGGGCAGGACGAGCATGGCGACGCCCGCGGCGATCACCGCGAGGCCGACGACGAAGACGCCGACCTGCCAGCTGAGGTGCAGGGTCCTGCGGGCCTTGATGAAGGCGGGCGCCTTCGAGACGTGCAGCGTTTCCTCCGCGGTCTCGGCGGTCTCCGCAGTGGTGTCTGCGGAGGTCTGCGCGGTGGTTTCCGTGGCGGTTTCGCCGGCAGCGGACTCGTTCGTTCCGCGGTCACTCCCCGTATTCATGGTCCGAATCTACCCGAGCTCGAAGCACACGGGAACGATGGTTTGGATCCGCCGTCCGAGGGACCCAGAGGTCCGCAAAACGGTCAGAGGGGTTTACAACGACACCGTAGGTGGCATGTCGATTTCGCCGACGTGCGAATCCCCGAGCGCACACTGAGCGAAAGGCCCTGGCGCTTATGAACACCACGGTCAGCTGCGAGCTGCACCTGCGCCTCGTTGTGTCGAGCGAGTCCTCACTGCCTGTTCCCGCGGGCCTGCGGTATGACACGGCCGACCCCTACGCCGTGCACGCCACCTTCCACACCGGCGCCGAGGAGACGGTCGAATGGGTGTTCGCCCGCGACCTCCTCGCGGAGGGCCTCCACCGGCCCACCGGTACCGGCGACGTCCGCGTCTGGCCCTCCCGCAGTCACGGTCAGGGCGTCGTCTGCATCGCCCTGAGCTCACCGGAGGGAGAAGCGCTTCTCGAAGCACCCGCCCGAGCCCTGGAGTCGTTCCTCAAGCGGACGGACGCCGCGGTTCCACCCGGGACCGAGCACCGGCACTTCGACCTCGACAAGGAGCTCTCCCACATCCTGGCCGAAAGCTGAGCCAGGCTCCCGGCCGCTCGACACCGTCCGACTCGGGGCGACGGTGCGGAGCGGACAACCACATACACCTGCGCCGGCGCTGTTCCCGCGGAAGCCACCCGCGAGGACGGCGCCTGTGTGCTGCGCGGGGACCGGCTATTGTCGGGCGGCATCGGCGGCACGCCCGTCGCCGCAGGCCCGGCCCCCGAGGGAGACACCGTGCAGATCCCACACGACACCCGTCGCGCGCTCGACGTCGTCGTCGCACTGGTGAACACCGCGGCCGAACCGGACCAGCCGGACGGGCTCTCGGACATCGGCGCGCTGCGCGGCTTCGTCCAGGAGTACTCGATCAGCGACGTCGGCGAGCTCGGCGCCCGCGATCTGGCCGGCGTCCGGACCGTGCGCTCGAAGTTCGCCCAGGTCTTCGCGGCGCCCACCGCCCGCGCCGCGTCCGTGCTGATCAACGAGCTCGTGGCGACCGCGGGCACCACCCCGCAGCTGACCGACCACGACGGCTACCCCTGGCACGTGCACTACTTCGCACCCGGCGCGTCGGTGGGCGACCACCTGGCGGCCGACGGCGGCATGGCACTGGCCTTCATCGTGGTCTCCGGCGAGCAGGAGCGGCTGCGCCGCTGCGAGGCCCCCGACTGCCGGCGCGCCTTCGTGGACCTCTCGCGGAACCGCTCCCGGCGCTACTGCGACAGCCGGACCTGCGGGAACCGGCTGCACGTGGCGGCGTACCGGGCCCGTCGCAAGGAGGCCGACGCGGGAGCGTCAGAGCAGGAAGAGATCGTGCACGGCGGCGAGCAGCAGCAGGATCCCGATCACCGCTAGGAAGATCATCAGGGGCGGCTGGGAGAGCGCGAACAGACAGCCCCGCGGCTCGTCGGCGACGGGGTCGGGTACCGCGACGGGCACTGCGGGGTCACTCTGCGATGTCTCGAACATGTCGCGCCGATGATGGCGCAGCGAACCGCCCCGCACCCCTCAACACGCCAACACTCGCGCGGCAGTTCGCTCGATCTCGTGGACGTATCGCGATCCCGCACCCCCCACCCCGCCCGCCGTGCTTCCTGCCGCTGGGCGCCGCACGCCGCCCCGCCGCGGGCGCGGTGGTCAGATGCCGTGCTTCTTGAGGATGGCCTCGATGTCGGAGAAGTCGTCCGCGGGGGTGGTGGGCGGCTGGTCACGGCGGGGCGGGGCGGCCGCGCCCAGGGAGGGCTTGGAGGCGGCGGGGGCGACGGCGTCCGGGGACGCGCCCGCCTTCGCCTGCTTCTTCGCGGGCTTCCCGGACCCGCCCAGGCTGCGCCGCTCGACGGCGCGCGTGGTGAAGAGGATCAGCCAGGCCAGCCCCAGCAGCCCGAAGCCGATCCAGACGGTCGGGTTGAAGACGATGCCGGTCAGCCACTCCACGACACCCGTCATCACGAGGCCGACGGGCACCAGCGAGTAGGCGGCGATCCGCGCGGCGGCCAGGAACCGCCTGCGGTAGGCGGTCACCACGGCGATGCCCAGGCCCGCCGCGGACACCGCGGAGCAAATGGTCTCGGCAAGCATGCGGTCCTCCGGACTCTCGGCGGCGGAGAGGTGTGTCCCGTCCGTCCCTCCATCGTGCACCGCCCGCCGCCGCAGCGGCCAGGCTCTGCGCCCGCCCCGCGTGGATCTCCGGGAGATCTGGGGCATCCCCTTAGGGGCGCGGAGTCCTGCCGAGGTGGCGGTCGGTGGGGCGGGTGGGGGCTGGGAGACTGTCCGTATGACCGATTCCGTGATCCTCGACGTCTGGTGCGAACTGCAGTGCCCGGACTGCCACCGCGCCCTGGACGACGTCCGCGCCCTGCGGGCCCGCTACGGCGACCGGCTGGACATCCGGCTGCGCCACTTCCCCCTGGACAAGCACAAGCACGCCTTCGCCGCCGCGCAGGCCGCCGAGGAGGCCGCCGAGCAGGGGCAGGGCTGGCCGTACGCGGAGGCCCTGCTGGCCCGCACGGCGGAGCTGGCCGAGCGGGGTGAGCCGGTGCTGCTGGACGTGGCCCGCGGCCTGGGTCTCGACGTCGAGGAGTTCGACACCGCCCTGATCGACGGACGGCACATCCTGATCGTCGACGCCGACCAGGCGGAGGGCAAGGCCATCGGCGTGACCGGCACGCCGACGTACGTGATCGACGGCGAGCGCCTGGACGGCGGCAAGAGCCAGGAGGGCCTGCGCGCCCGCATCGAGGAGATCGTCGACCGCCTCCTGGCCGCCTGACCGGTCCGCTCCCCCGCAGGGAGGCCCGGACGCCCGGACGCCCGGACCTAGATCAGTTCCTTCGCGGCGTTCACGGCGATGTCCCGGTACCCGAGCGACTCGTAGAGCCGCCGGGCCGGGGTGTTGCCCTCGACGACGTGCAGGCCCAGCCGGCTCCCGCCGGCGGCCAGGACGGTCCGCTCGGCGAGGAGCATGAGGCTGCGCCCGTGGCCCTGCCCGCGGTGTTCGGGCGCGACCTTCACGTCGTACACGTACGGGACGGTGCCGGCGCCTGGCAGCTCGCACTCCCCCACCCACAGCGTGCCCAGGGCCTCCCCCGCCACGGTCTGCAGCAGGAGGACGTGCGTCCCGGGGGTGTCCGGGCCGTCGGGCAGCATCCTGGCGTGTTCGGCGCGGGAGGCCGTCACGCCCTGCTCCTCGGTCATGCCGGGGGCGACGAGCCGGCGGCCGTACTCCACGATGCCCGGCTCCAGCCAGGCGTCGTACTCGGCCCGGGTCATCGGCCGCCCGAGGCTGCCCGCCGGGAGGACCGGCGGCTGCGCCGGCAGGTCCTTGACCATGATCCGGCCGGTCTCCCGGTAGCCGAGGGCCGCGGCCATCCGCAGCGCCGGCCCGGCGTCGGCGGGCACCGACACCGCGACCCCGGTGCAGCGCCAGGAGCGCAGCACCTCCTCGGCGGCGAGCGCGGCCACCGTGCCGCGTCCGCGCCGCCGGTCGCCCTCGTCGATCCACAGCCCGCGGATCACGCCGATGCCGGGTTGGGCCGCGGAGCGGGTGGCCAGTTCGAGCGTGCCGACGCGACGGCTGTTGACCCGGACCTCGTAGGTCCGCCGCCGGGTGCCGTCGCTGTTTCGCTGAAGCGGCTGCGCGGGCCGCAGGGTGGTGGTCATCACTTGGAGTTCTACCTGCCCTACGGCTCCGCGTCACCGGTGCTCACGGATCGATGTCGTCGCCGGCCTTCACCTCGAAGATCCGCATGACCTCGGCCGTGACCGGTCCGGGCTCCCTGGCGATGTCCCGGCCGTCGAGGCGGACGACCGCCTGGGCGTCGCGCAGCGAGGACGTCAGGAAGACCTCCTCGGCCTGTTCGAGCGCCTCCAGCGGCAGGTCGGTCTCCTTGGCGCCGGCCCAGTCGACGACGAGGGCCCGGGTGATGCCGGGGAGGCAGCCGGACTGCAGGGGCGGGGTGTGCAGTTCCCCGTCGAGCACGACGAAGACGTTGGACCCGGTGCCCTCGCAGAGCCGTCCGACCGTGTTGGCCAGGAGCGCCTCGGAGGCGCCCGCCCGGTGGGCCGCGGCGAGGGCGACGACATTCTCCGCGTACGAGGTGGTCTTCAGGCCGGCCACGGCGGAGCGCTCGTTGCGGACGAAGGGGACCGTGATCACGGCGGTGGTGTCCGGGCGCCGGGGGGAGGCGGCGACGGCGGCGATCAGGGTGGTGCCGGCGTCGCCGCGGTCGGAGCCGAGCGGGGCGAGGCCGCCGGTGTAGGTGATGCGCAGGCGGCCGTGTTCGACCGGCTCGGCCTCCAGGACGGCGGCGCAGGCCCGGCGCACCTCGTCGAGGTCGGGGTCCGGGAGGCCGAGGCCGCGGGCCGAGCGGGTCAGCCGCTCCAGGTGGCGGGTGAGTGCGAAGGCCCGGCCGCGCTCGGCCTTGAGCGTCTCGAAGACGCCGTCGCCCACGGTGAGCCCGTGGTCGAGGACGGACACCGTGGCGTCGTCGAGGTCCCTGAGGGATCCGTCGAGCCAGATTCTCATGGTGCGGTCCTTCCGGTGGTGTGGTCGGCCCCCTGGGGGGCGATGGACTCCCGGCCGGCCGCGACCCGCAGCAGGCGGGCGGCCTTGAGTTCGGTCTCCGCCCATTCGCGGTCGGGGTCGGACCCCCAGGTGATGCCGGCTCCGGTGCCGAAGAGCAGCCGGGGGCCGCCGGGGGCTTCCCGGTCGATCCAGAAGGTACGGATCCCGACGGCGAGCTCGCCGGTGCCGCGGTCCGCGTCGACCCAGCCGATGCCGCCGCAGTAGGGGCCGCGCGGGGCGGTCTCCAGGGCCTCGATGATCCGCAGGGCGGAGGACTTGGGTGCGCCGGTGACCGATCCGGGCGGGAAGGTCGCGGCGAGGAGTTCGGGCCAGCCGACGCCGTCGGCGAGTTCACCGCTCACGGTGGAGACGAGGTGGACGAGGCCGGGGTGCTCCTCGACGGCGCACAGCTCGGGAACGGTCACGGAGCCCGTGGCGCAGACCCGGCCGAGGTCGTTGCGCACGAGGTCGACGATCATCACGTTCTCGGCGTGGTCCTTGGGCAGGAGGTCCGCGGCGGTGCGGCCGGTTCCCTTGATGGGTCCGGATTCGACCCGGCGGCCGTCGCGGCGCAGGAACAGCTCGGGCGAGGCGGTGGCGATCTCCACCCCGTGAGCGGCCAGCCGAATCGTTCCTGCAAAGGGCGCGGGGTTGCCGCGCGCGAGGAGCGCGGTGAGGGCGTCGACATCGGCGAGGTCCGGACGCGGCAGCGGCGCGGACATCACCCGGCAGAGGTTGGCCTGGTAGACCTCGCCGGCCGCGATGTGCTCGCGGATGCGGCGCACCCCGGCGACGTACGCGGCCCGGTCGAGGGAGGAGGTCCACTGGTCGGCGTCGGGACCGGCCCAGGCACCGGGGACGGGCGCGGGAACGGGGTCGGGCCGTACGTCCCCGAAGCGCGCGCAGACGAGGCGCCCTTCGAAGTCGGCGGCCACCGCCCAGAAGCCGGTGGAGTCGAGGGCGGCGGGATCACTGGTGACATCCCGCAGGTCGGTCGCGAGGAGGCCGCCGAAGCGGGCCATGGGTGGCAGGTCGTGCACGGCTGCGAGTCTATGACCGGCGACGCGGGAGCGCCGGTGCGGTGACGGCCGGGTGACCTGTGGTGATCGTGCGGCAGCACGCTGCGGAAACGCGTTTTTGAGCTGGCCCGGTAATCCGCTAGAGTTCAACACGTCGCCAGGGAGCGAAGGGGGAGAACCCCGGAGCGAACAAGGTGACCTGCGGACGTAGCTCAGTTGGTAGAGCACCACCTTGCCAAGGTGGATGTCGCGAGTTCGAGTCTCGTCGTCCGCTCGAAGTGGGGGATCTTCCCGAGAACCCCTGCAGCTCCATGGTGGAGTGGCCGAGAGGCGAGGCAACGGCCTGCAAAGCCGTCTACACGGGTTCAAATCCCGTCTCCACCTCCAAGGACGATTAGCTCAGCGGGAGAGCGCTTCCCTGACACGGAAGAGGTCACTGGTTCAATCCCAGTATCGTCCACTGATCCGCAAGGATCCCCGCGCGATTAGCTCAGCGGGAGAGCGCTTCCCTGACACGGAAGAGGTCACTGGTTCAATCCCAGTATCGCGCACGCAGTACACGCACCACCTGCGGTTTCATACCGTGGTCCCGCGCGATTAGCTCAGCGGGAGAGCGCTTCCCTGACACGGAAGAGGTCACTGGTTCAATCCCAGTATCGCGCACCACCGGAAAGCCCCGGCCGTCTCCACGGCCGGGGCTTTCGCGTTCCGCCACACGGGTGCGCGGTCTCCCGCCGGCTCCGGCGGGCCCCGCCGGCTCCTGCGGGAACGTCAAAAAGGGTGCTGCCCGTACGACTCCCCAGTCGCACGGGCAGCACCCTTCACCTGCCGTCCGTCGCGCCCCCGTCCCCACGGGGTACGACAGGCCGATGTCCCGGCCCGGGCCGCTCTCCCGGGCCCGGGGCGCCGCTCAGCGCCCCGGCATCATGCCCACGGACGACGCCTGCGCCGCCAGCTGATCGAATCCGCCGAAGAGGAAGAGCAGCAGGGCGGCCAGGGGGAGCACCATGGCCGCGGCCACCAGCGGGTGGCGGGTACCGGACTCATGGCCGTTGAACGCGAATGCCTTGCGTCCCTGCCGTGCGATGCCCGCCATGGCCCTCTCCCTGTCGTCTGGCAGCGGCGGGCTCTTGACCTCGGGGGACGAGTGCATCACCCGCCGCTTGACTTCAACACTAGGCGGGCGGAAGGCCGCAGGCCTCATGCCCTCGTACCCATTGCCGGGCCTCCGGGAGGATGAGGGCGGCCGTCCCGTGTACTCCCCTGGGTGGAGACCCTCCCCCTCACGTCGGGGTCATCCCGGAGGGGATGACCGGAGGGTAGTGACTTCCCTCACTTCCGTCACTCCCTGTTTCCGCGTGTCCGCCGACCGGCCATCCGCAAGATCGACTCGGGTCGCGGCGGCTCCGGCGCGCACTCCGGCGCGCTCCGGCCTGCGGCGGGGCGCCAATCCCCTTGCCCGAAGGGCCGTTTGGGCATGCCGTGCGCCCCGGTAGCAACGGCCGGCCGGATCCCTGAAGCTCCCTCAAGTGTGCTGTGCCGCACTGACAATCGAATCTCCCGACGAGGGCGCGGCCTCTGAGCACGCATGCCGGATGGTCCGTAAGCTGTGGCACGTCAACAGGACGACCGGTCAGCGGGGTGGACATGGCGATGATGCGGCTCCGGCGCGAGGACCCGCGTGTCGTCGGCTCGTTCAGACTGCACCGGCGGCTCGGGGCCGGCGGCATGGGCGTGGTCTACCTGGGATCGGACCGGCGCGGGCAGCGCGTCGCGCTCAAGGTCATCCGGCCGGATCTGGCCGAGGACCAGGAGTTCCGCTCGCGGTTCGCCCGCGAGGTGTCCGCGGCCCGGCGGATCCGGGGCGGGTGCACGGCGCGCCTGGTCGCCGCGGACCTGGAGGCCGAGCGGCCCTGGTTCGCCACCCAGTACGTGCCCGGGCCCTCGCTCCACGACAAGGTGGCCGAGGAGGGCCCCCTGACGGCCGCGCAGATCGCCGCCGTCGGCGCCGCGCTCTCCGAGGGGCTGGTGGCCGTCCACGAGGCGGGAGTCGTCCACCGCGACCTCAAGCCCTCGAACATCCTCCTGTCCCCCAAGGGCCCCCGGATCATCGACTTCGGGATCGCGTGGGCGACCGGGGCGAGCACCCTCACCCATGTGGGTACGGCCGTCGGCTCCCCCGGCTTCCTCGCCCCCGAACAGGTGCGCGGCGCCGCCGTCACCCCGGCCACGGACGTCTTCGCCCTCGGCGCCACCCTCGCCTACGCGGCCACCGCCGACTCGCCCTTCGGGCACGGCAGTTCCGAGGTCATGCTGTACCGCGTGGTGCACGAGGAACCGCACCTGCAGGGCGTCCCGGACGCGCTGGCGCCCCTCGTACGGGCCTGTCTGGCCAAGGACCCCGAGGAGCGCCCCAGCACGCTCCAGCTGTCGATGCGGCTCAAGGAGATCGCGGCCCGCGAGGCGCAGGGGCTCCCGGACGGCCGCCCGCCGGCGCAGCGGGCCCGCGTCGAACGGCCGACGGGACGACTGCCCGAGGGGTCCGCGGACCACGCGGAACTGCGTACGGAGCGCCGTACGGGCGGCAGCGCGCCCAGGCCGCAAGGCGGCGCGCCCGGCGGCCCGCACTCGCGGCCCTCCTCCTCGCGCAACCCGCGCAGTCCCGGCGGCCCGTCCTCCCGGCCGACCGCGGGACGCACGGGCGGCCGTCCGGCGCCCAGGACGACGGGTGCGGGGCGGCGTCCCCCGCGGCCGGACCCGAAGCTGATGCGCCAGCGCCTGATCGTGTTCATCGTGGTCACGCTGATCGTGGCGCTGGGCATCGCGGCGGCACAGAAGCTGTAGCGACGCCCCCGCCTGGCCCGCGGCGCTGCTTCGACGACAGAATCTAGTGCTGGTGAACCTTTCCGGTCACAGCACTAGGGGCGGCCCTGGGCCACCGCGTAGAAGGCGACCGCGGCGGCGGCGCCCACGTTCAGGGAGTCCACGCCGTGGGCCATGGGGATGCGCACCCACTCGTCGGCGGCGACGAGCGCCTGCGTGGACAGGCCGTCGCCCTCGGCGCCGAGCATGAGCGCGACCCGCTCCAGGGACTGCGGGGCCGCCACGTCGACCGGGGTCGCCTTCTCATGCGGGGTCAGCGCCAGCAGCTTGAAGCCGGCCTCGCGCACCGAGTCCAGGCTCTTGGGCCAGGCTTCCAGCCGGGCGTAGGGCACGGAGAACACCGCGCCCATGGAGACCTTGACCGAGCGCCGGTAGAGCGGGTCGGCGCAGTCGGGCGACAGCAGCACGGCGTCCATGCCGAGGGCGGCGGCGCTGCGGAAGATGGCCCCGATGTTGGTGTGGTCGTTGACCGCCTCCATGACGACCACGCGGCGTGTCGTGGCGAGGAGTTCCTCGGCCGTGGGCAGCGGCTTGCGCTGCATGGAGGCGAGGGCGCCGCGGTGCACGTGGTAGCCGGTGACGCGTTCGGCGAGGTCCGGGCTGACGGCGTAGACCGGGGCCGGGATCTCGTCGATCACGTCGCGCATGACGTCGACCCACTTGGCGGAGAGCAGCATCGAGCGCATCTCGTACCCGGCGTCCTTGGCCCGTCTGATGACCTTCTCGCCCTCGGCGATGAAGAGGCCTTCCGCGGGTTCGCGCCTGCGCCGCAGTTCGACGTCGGTCAGGCCCGTGTAGTCGCGCAGGCGGGGGTCGTCGGGGTCGGTGATGGTGATGAGATCAGCCACAGGGTGATACTGCCTTGTCCTGGGTGCGGTGCCAACGGCCTTGTCAGGCGCTGGTGGTGGGAACGTCCGGGCTTTTGACGCGGACGACCTCGCCGATGACGATGACCGCCGGCGGGCGGACCTCCTCGGCGCGGACCGTCTCGCCGACCGTGGCGAGGGTGGCGTCCACCCGGCGCTGGGTGGCGGTGGTGCCCTCCTGGACGACCGCGACGGGGGTGTCGGCGGAGCGGCCGTGCCGGACGAGCGCCTCGGCGATCAGGCCGATCTTGTCGACGCCCATGAGGATCACCAGGGTGCCGGTGAGCTTGGCGAGGGAGGCCCAGTCCACGAGGGAGCGCGGGTCGTCGGGGCCGACGTGGCCGCTGACCACGGTGAACTCGTGGGCGACCCCGCGGTGGGTGACCGGGATGCCGACGGCGCCGGGCACGGAGATGGAGCTGGAGATGCCGGGGACGACGGTGCAGGCGATACCGGCCTCGGCGAGGGCCTGGAGCTCCTCCATGCCGCGGCCGAAGACGTACGGGTCCCCGCCCTTGAGCCGGACCACGGCCTTGCCGGCCTTGGCGTGCTCGATCAGCGCGTTGTTGATGGCCTCCTGGGCCATGAACCGGCCGTACGGGATCTTCGCGGCGTCGATGACCTCGACGTGCGGCGGGAGCTCGTCGAGCAGGTCGCGGGGGCCGAGCCGGTCGGCGATGACCACGTCGGCCTCGGCGAGGAGGCGGCGGCCGCGCACGGTGATCAGGTCCGGGTCCCCGGGGCCGCCGCCGACGAGGGCGACGCCGGGGGTGGACTTGTGGCGGTGGCCGGGGGCGGCGAGGCTGCCGTCGCGCAGGCCCTCGACCACGGCGTCCCGGACGGCGGCGGACCGCCGCGGGTCGTTGCCGGTCAGCACGGCGACGGTGACGCCCTCGATGCGGCCGGTGGCCGGGGTCCAGGCGGTGGCCGCGGCGGCGTCGTCGGCGCGCACGCACCAGACGCGCTCGCGCTCGGCCTCGGCGGAGGCCTGCTCGTTGACGTCGCGGTGCTGCGTGGCGATGAGGGCGTACCAGGCGCCGGCGAGGTCGCCGTCCTGGTAGCGGCGGCGCTCCCAGCGGATCTCGCCGGTCTCGGCCATGGCGTCCACGGAGGGGGTGGCGGAGGGCGAGACGAGGAGGACGTCGGCGCCGGCCGCGATGAGCGCGGGGAGGCGGCGCTGGGCGACCTGGCCACCGCCGATGACGACGACGCGGCGGCCGGCGAGGCGGAGTCCTACGGGGTAGGCGGGGGTGTCGGCCATGGCGGATGCGGCTCCTGGGGGCGGCGGTGCTCTTGCGTGCCGCTGCGGCGCTGGAGCGGCGGGATTGCTGACGTGCGGTGATGCGGTGCGGGTCCACCATACGGCGCGGGCCGTCCGGTCAGGGTGGAGGGGTCGGAGCACCCGACGGGCGCATGAGCCCGGTGGCGGGGACCCTGGACGTCACGGAGAGGGTCTTCATGAGCCCGTAGCGGTCCGGCTCCTCCCTGAGCGGCAGCACGCCCCGGCACGGGGTTCCGGGTCCGATCACGGAATTGATCTCGGAGTTCCGGCCACCCGGTTCCATCTGCCACCACGACGTGACGTAGCGGGCTCTCCTGGTGACGTTGATCAGATTATTGTTGTGCCTGATGCGCGCCCGGAAGGCGATGCAGTCACCGCCCGGGAGCGGGCAGGCCGAGAAACCGGGCGAGGAAGGGTGCCAGGAGAACTGGGGTTGCCCGTAACCCGGCGCGATCTTGCCGCGGTCCCTTCTCGTGGTGATCGCCTTGGCCGATGCCTCGATCATGGAGTACTCGACCCCTGCCGGAATCTGGATGATCTTGTCTTCGGCGTGTTCGTTGCCCGGATCGAGCCAGGAGCCCTCGGTTCCGAATGTACCGGTGGCCAGCTGGTCCCGGCCGGTGACCTCGGTGTACTGCTCGGCATCACCGTCGAAGGCCAGGATCTCCCGCCAGTACTGGAGCCTCGTCTCCTCGTGGAGCACCGTTTTCACTCCGATCACCCAGAAGATCGTGGTGAGGATGTCCACGGGAACCGTGCCGACGTTCTTGATGCTCACCCTGAGCGGAATGTGCACGATCTTGCCGTCCGGACTGAGCTTGGGCTCCCCCAGTTTCGCCTCGGTCGTGATGAGGCTGCGCCGCACGTTGGGTTCGTAGAGCGTGGTGTTCGCAAAGTTCACACCGGCCAGGACGGCGGAGAGCGTCAGGCCCGCGACGACGCTCCTGGGGTGGGGCAGGCCCTTCCAGGCCGCGTGTCGGCAGAGCCGCCACAGAGCCCACGAGGACCAGCCGAGCAGAGCGACGTAGACCGGCAGGTAGACGACGAACTCCGACGCCTCGAACCACATGCTGAGCAGCAGCACGCTCATCGCCAGAGCGATCAGGGCTCCGATCAGCGTGACAGCGCCCGAGTATTTCCAGCGCCGCTTGCCCCAGTAGTCGAGCGCGGAGACGACCCCCGCGGACTGCACCGCGGCCGCGACGAGCAGCAGCCATCCGGTCAGGCGCCCGGCGAAGGTCTGGGACTCGAAGGCGTCCACGGCGCCGATGCGGACTAGGAGCACGGCGGAGCCCGCCAGGCCGAGCGCCATCA
This sequence comes from Streptomyces yangpuensis, assembly GCF_001005295.1. GTDB lineage: Bacteria > Actinomycetota > Actinomycetes > Streptomycetales > Streptomycetaceae > Streptomyces > Streptomyces yangpuensis. The sequence goes on from NZ_LBMK01000009.1 coordinate 220,738, forward strand.
CAGTCCCCGCCGTGCGGCGGGGCCAGGGGTGGTCGGGCCAGGTATCGGGGCCGGCGCCGCGCCAGATGACGAAGCGCGGGTCGCGCAGGGGCATGGCCGACGGGTAGCGGGCCCTGTGCAGAACGCGACGCAGCTCTCGGAGCGACCAGACGCGGCCCAGGACCCGGCTGCCCGCGCTCACCTCGCGCAGGCCCCGGGTGTCCGGTGGGGAGACGACCACCCTGGGCCTGGCTCCGATGCTCATGGGAACCAGGCTCCGGGGGGTCGCACCCCGCCGCGCGGCGGGGTGCTCCGGTCGGCCCTACTTTTCCGTGACGCCCGCCGAGTCGAAGGTGGCGACCTCGTGCATCGCGCGGGCCGCGCTCTGGACCAGCGGGAGGGCGAGCAGGGCGCCGGTGCCCTCGCCGAGGCGGAGGTCCAGGTCGACCAGGGGGCGCAGGCCCAGCTTGTTCAGGGCCGCCACGTGGCCCGGCTCCGCGCTGCGGTGACCCGCGATGCAGGCCGAGAGCGACTCCGGGGCGATGGCGCGTGCCACCAGTGCGGCCGCTCCGGCGCTGACGCCGTCCAGGATCACCGGCGTACGCAGGGAGGCGCCGCCCAGGAGGAGGCCCACGATCGCCGCGTGCTCCAGGCCGCCGATCGCCGCGAGGACGCCGATCGGGTCCGCCGGGTCCGGCTGGTGCAGTTCCAGGGCGCGGCGGACGACGTCCACCTTGCGGGCGTGCGTCTCGTCGTTGATGCCCGTGCCGCGGCCGGTGACCTCGGACGGGTCGACGCCCGTGAAGACGGAGATGAGGGCGGCGGAGACCGTGGTGTTCGCGATGCCCATCTCGCCCGTGAGGAGCGCCTTGTTGCCCGCCGCGACCAGGTCGCGGGCCGTCTCGATGCCCACCTCGATGGCCGCGACCGCCTCCTCGCGGGTCATCGCCGGGCCCGTGGACAGGTCGGCGGTGCCGGGGCGGACCTTGCGCGGGAGCAGGCCGGGGGTGGCCGGGAGGTCGCCCGCGACGCCGACGTCGATCACGCAGACCTCGGCGCCGACCTGGTTGGCGAAGGCGTTGCAGACCGCGCCGCCGCCCAGGAAGTTGGCGACCATCTGCGTGGTGACCTCCTGGGGCCACGGGGTGACGCCCTGGGCGTGGACCCCGTGGTCGCCCGCGAAGATCGCGACCGCGGCCGGCTCGGGGATCGGCGGCGGGCAGACCCGGGACAGGCCCGCGAGCTGGGCGGAGATGATCTCCAGCATGCCCAGGGCCCCGGCGGGCTTCGTCATGCGCTTCTGGCGCTCCCAGGCCTCGCCGAGCGCCTTCGCGTCGAGCGGGCGGATGCTGGCGACCGTCTCGGAGAGGAGGTCGTGCGGCTCCTCGCCGGGCAGCGCGCGACGGCCGTAGGTCTCCTCGTGGACCACCCAGGAGAGCGGCCGGCGCTGCGACCAGCCGGCCTGGGCGAGCTCGGGTTCCTCAGGGAACTCGTCCACGTAGCCGACGCACAGGTAGGCGACGACCTCCAGGTGCTCGGGCAGGCCGAGCTCGCGGACCATCTCGCGCTCGTCGAAGAAGCTGACCCAGCCGACGCCGAGGCCTTCGGCGCGTGCGGCGAGCCAGAGGTTCTCGACGGCGAGGGCCGAGGAGTACGGGGCCATCTGCGGCTGGGTGTGCCGGCCGAGGGTGTGGCGGCCGCCGCGGGTGGGGTCGGCGGTGACCACGATGTTCACCGGGGTGTCGAGGATGGCCTCGATCTTCAGTTCCTTGAACTGCTTCGCGCGGCCCTTCGGCAGCGACTTCGCGTAGGCCTCGCGCTGGCGCTGGGCGAGCTCGTGCATCGTCCGGCGGGTGTCGGCGGAGCGGATGACGACGAAGTCCCAGGGCTGGGAGTGGCCGACGCTGGGCGCGGTGTGAGCCGCCTCCAGGACGCGGAGCAGCACCTCGTGCGGGATCGGGTCGGTCCGGAAGCCCTTGCGGATGTCGCGGCGCTCGCGCATGACGCGCAGGACGGCCTCGCGCTCGGCGTCGTCGTACCCGGGGGCCGGCTCGCCCGCGGCGGGCTCGGGCTCGGCGTGCTCGGTCTGCTCGGCCTCGGCCTGCTCCGGCCGGTCGGCGTCCTGGGCCTCTGCGGGCTCCGGCTGGACGGGCTCCACGGCGACGGCCTCGGCGAGCGGCTGGGCGGCTTCCTCGGGGGCGGTCACGACGGGCTGGGCCGGGTCGGCCACCGGCTGGACCGGGACGGGGGCGACGGCCTCGGCGGGCACCGGCTGGACGGGCTCCACGACAGCGGCCTCGACGGCCGGCTCGGCGGGCTCCACGACGACGGCCACGGGCTCGGGGTGGCCCGGCTCGGGCGCGACAGGTGCGGCGGGCGCGACCGGCTCCGTGGCCTCCGCGGGGGCGACCGCCACGGGCTGCGGCGGGACGGCCACCGGCGGGACCTCGGCGGGCGCGGCCTCGGCGGGCGCGGCCTCGGTCGGCACGGGCTGGACCGGCTCCACGACGGCGGCCTCGACGGACGCCTCGGCCGGCTCCGCGGGTGCGGCCGCCTGGGGTGTGACGACGGGTGCCCCGGCGGCCGCCGACTCGGAGGTCTCCGCCGTCGGGGCGGGCGCCTCGGCCGTTGCGGGCTCGGGCTGCTGCGGGGCCTGGGCCGCCACCGGCTCGGCGGGCGCCGCCGCAGCCTCGGGCTCCACGGCGGCCTGTACGGGCTCGGCGGCCTGTGCAGGCTCGGGGGCTACGGCCGGCTCGGGGGCTGCGGCAGGCTCGGGGGCCTGGGCTGCCGCGGCCGGCAGCGGCTCCGGCGCGGCGACCGGCTCCGGCGTCCACGGCGCCCCGGCCTGCGGCGGGACCTCGCCGAGCTGCGGGGCGGGCTCCTGGGCGGCTTCCGCGCGGGGCACGTCCAGGTACTCGGGCCCGATGGTCGGTGGGCCGGCCTGGTGGAGCGGGGTGGCCCCCGTGGCGGTGTTCAGGGCGGAGGCGAGCGGGGCGGCCTGCGCGGGCGCGGCGGCTGGGCCGCGGTCCGCGAGCGACCGTACGACTCCGCCGGTGGCGTCGGGCACGGGCGGGCCCATGTGCAGCGGGCGCCGGACGGGAGCCGCGGGCGCCGTCGGGGCGGCGGGGGCCGCGGGCGGCGGGACGACGAGCCCGCCGAGGTCGAGCGCGCCGGAGTCCCGGCCGCCCGTCTCGTGGGCGCCCGCGCTGTAGGAGCCGTCGGGGAAGACGGGCTGCGGGAACTCGGTGTACCCGCCGGGCTCGGGGTACGCCGCCGGGGCGCCGGGATAGGCGGCGTCGGTGCCGTAGGCCGGGTCGGCGTACAGCTGCGGCTCGGCGGCCTGGGGCTCCACCGGGAAGGCCGGGACCTGCGGGACGACCTGCGGGTCGCTCCAGGAACCCTGGGCGCTCGGCATCAGCAGGAGTTCCTCGTCCTCCGGCTCGGCCGGGTCCATGAGGTCCTGGAAGGCGTAGCCGGGCATCGGTGCCGGCATCTGGACCGGGGCGGGCATGCCCTGCTGATCCACCATGCCCGTGTTGTCCGGGAGACCCTCGCCCGGGACCTGGCCGGTGTCAGTCATGCTTACCCCTCGCCCATCGGTGTTGCCTCTTCGATCACCCGGTCGCCCACGAGGCCTCCGAGCGGAGTTGCCGTGCGGTGTCGCGGGTGCGACGAGTCCGTCTCACGTGCGCCTGCGCGACAACCAGTAAGCATTGTCGCGCCCGTTAGCGATCGTGGCGGCCATAACCACCACGGTCCTCTGTGGACTGCGCCACGTCGCGCGTCCAGGCCGTGTCGCGATGCCGGAAACGTCCGCGCAGTACGACGATCGGCCAGCCTACCCCGGCCCTCGTCTCAGCGGGTGACAGGGCGCTGAGCTGCCAGGAGGAACACCACGGAACGGTCCTGTTCGGCCCAGGTGCGGGGGTCCAGGCCGACGGACTGCAGGAGCGCGCACTCGACGTCGTAACCGTGTTCGGTGAGGACCCGGCCGATGGCCTCCGCCTCGTCGCGGGTGGAGGCGTGGCTGACGATCCGTCCGGGGCGCCTGTCCGCGACGGCCGCGACGACCTCGGCGCCGCCGCCGCCGACACGGACGACGTCGGGCTCGGGCAGGTTCTCCAGGACGTGCGGTGCCCGCCCGTCGACGAACTGCAGTTGCACTCCGCGGGCGCGGGCGGCGGCGGTCACCCGGTCGCGGGCCGCGGGGTCGGCGTCCACGGCGATGACGGCCGCGCCGAGGGCGGCCGCGTCCACGGCCACGCCACCGGACCCGGTGCCGATGTCCCAGACGAGGTCGCCGGTGCGCGGGCCGAGCCGGGCGAGTTGGGCGGCGTGCAGCAGTCCCGACTCCCCCTCCCCCGCGCCGGGCTGCGCCCGGGCCCAGCCGCGTTCGGCGGAGTGCGCGGGGGTCTGGCCGAGCAGCCAGCCGGGCTCGGCGGCGGGTGCCTGTCCCGCGCCGCCGATGACGATGACGACGTTCGGGTCGCGCCAGCTGTGGTCGGCGGCCTTGTCGGAGGTGAGGACGCTCACCTGCTCGCGGTCCGTGCCGAGTTCCTCGCAGACCACGAAGGTGCGGTGGACCCCGTCGAGGAGCAGGGCGAGTTCGGCGGGGCCGGCGCCGGGCGAGGTGAGGACGGCGACCTTGGGGGGGGCGCGGCAGACGTTGACGGCGCGCCGCAGGGTGCGGGGGTGGGCGACGACGACCTGGGCGTCGTCCCAGGGCATGCCGGCGCGGGCGAAGGCGGCCGCGACGGAGGAGACGGCGGGGACGACCTCGACCTCCAGGCCGTGCTCCGGGGCGCGCAGGGTGCGTACGACGCCGAAGAAGCCGGGGTCGCCGTCGGCGAGGACCACCGCGGTGCCGCGGTGGCCGGCGATGCGGCGGGCGGCCAGGCCCGGGCTGCCCAGGCGGATGCGTTCGGCGGTGGGCGGGACTTCGGGGAGCGCGAGGTGGTGGGCGGCTCCGGCCACGAGGGTGGCGGCGGAGAGCGCGGACCGGGCGGCCGAGGTCAGGGGCGAACCGTCCCAGCCGATCACCGTGACCCGGTCGGCCATCGTCGTCTGTCTCCTGATGTGGGGGGCGGGAGGGAGGGGCGGGCACGGTGAGACTACCCGGTCATCGGTTCATTTCCGGTCGGCGCCGACGGGGTGGCCGTTCGCGTCGGACCGCTGTCCGGGGACCACGTGGCCCGGGTACGCGCCCCGGCCGCCGCCGTGGGTGTCGTGGGTTTCGTGGGTGTCGTAGCTCTCGTAGCCGTCGTACCCGTCGAGGCCGTCGCCCTCGTCGAGGTCCTCGGGCAGGAGGCTCCAGACGATGAGGTCGGTGCGGGTGTCGGCCCAGCCGCCGTCGGCCGTCTGCGTGCGCACGGTCCACGCGTTGCGCAGGACGCCCTCGCTGATGCAGCCGATCTTCTGGGCGACCTGCTGGGAGGCGGTGTTGTCGGCGGCGGTGCGCAGTTCGAGGCGCTCGAACGCCTGCTCACGGAAGAGCCATTGGGCGACGGCCAGGACGGACTCGCTGGCGTAGCCCTCGCCGCGGGCCCAGGGCGCGGTGACGTAGCCGGCCTCGGTGGCGCGGGTGCGCCAGTCGGTGTTGCGCAGGTGGACGATGCCGACGAGGCGCTGGGTGAGGAACTCGGTGACGGCGAAGACGATGCCGCGGCCCTCGGCGCGTTCGGCGTGGGAGTCCCGGGTGGCCCATGCCCGCGCGTGGGCGTGGGTGTACGGGTGCGGTACGGAGGTCCAGGCGGTGATGTTCTCGTCGTTCATCATCTCGGCGAGCGCGGTGACGTCCTCCTCCTCGAACGGGCGCAGCACCAGCCGGTCCGTGCTGATGGTGACGTCCGGAAAGGTGGTAGTCATGCGCAGCTCCATGCCTGAGAACGTGGTGCGACCGTGGTGCGATGCGACCGTGGGCGGGGGCAGTTGGTGCGGAACCGGGTCCACGGGTCGTAGGCCACAGCATGCAGCATCGGCGGGGGGATGTGCAGGGCCGGGTTGCCCGGGAGCGGGCAGGACTCGGCCCCGCGCGCCGACAGGGGCGTACGGGGCCGAGATGCATGACCGTCCGGGGGCCCGACGGCATCGGGCGGCGGGGTCCGGGGACGGGGTCAGGAGGCGGGGGTGCCGAAGGCCGGGACGACCGAGCCCTGGTACTTCTCCTCGATGAACTTCTTGACGTCGTCGGAGTTCAGGAGCTTGGCGAGCTTCTGGATCCGCGGGTCGTCCTGGGTGCCGTCCTTGACCGCGAGGAAGTTGGCGTAGGGGTTGCCCTCGGCCTTCTCCAGGGCGAGTGCGTCCTTGGCGGGCGCCAGGTTCGCTTCCAGGGCGTAGTTGCCGTTGATGACCGCGGCGTCCACGTCGCTCAGCGCGCGCGGGACCGTGGCGGCCTCCAGCTCCTTGAACTCCAGGCCCTTCTTGTCGGTGATGTCGGACAGCTTGGCGCCGGTGCCGACACCCTCCTTGAGGGTGATCAGGTTGTTCGCGGCCAGCAGCTGGAGCGCACGGCCCTCGTTGGTGGTGTCGTTGGGGACGGCGATGGTCTGGCCGGCCTTGATGTCGGAGAGCGACGTGACCTTCTTGGAGTAGAGGCCGAGGGGCTCCAGGTGCACGTTCACGACGGGGACGACGTGGGTGTTGTTCTTCTTGTTGAAGTCGTCGAGGTACGGCTTGTGCTGGAAGTAGTTGCCGTCGACCTGGCCCTGCTCGGTGGCGGTGTTGGGCAGGACGTAGTCCGTGAACTCCTTGACCTCCAGCTTGAGGCCTTCCTTGGCCGCGAGCTTGTCCTTGACGAAGTTCAGGACGTCGGCGTGGGGGCTCGGGGAGGCCGCGATGACGAGCGGCTTGCTCTCGTCGGCCTTGCCGCCGTCGGCCTTCGCGGAGGACGGGTCCGAGGAGCTGCCGCAGGCGGTGAGGCCGAGGGTCAGCGCGGTGGCGGTGGCGGCGAGGGCGGTGAGCTTGATGTTCTTACGCACGAAGAGTGCCTTTCTTGCGGAACAAGTACCGAGGACTTGCTGGTGGTGGCCCAAGCACGACAAGTGCGGGCTCTATGGGGGAAATCGGCGGGGGCGGCTGCCCGGGGTGCCGGTCAGGCGGCCGGACGGTCGGACGGTCGGACGGTCAGGCGGTGCGGCCGCGGCGGGCCAGGAGGCGTACGACGCCGTCGCCGATCAGCTGGACGACCGTGACGAGGACGATGAGGACCACGACGGTGGCGACCATGAAGCCGGTCTCGAAGCGCTGGAAGCCGTACGTGATGGCCTTGGAGCCGAGGCCTTCGCCGCCGACGGCGCCCGCCATGGCGGAGTAACCGACGAGGGTGATGACGGTGGTGGTGACGCCGGCGACCAGGGAGGGCAGGGCCTGCGGCAGGAGCACCTTGCCGACCAGGGTCGGGATGCCGCCGCCCATGGACTCGACGGCCTCGATCAGGCCGTGGTCCACCTCGCGGACGGCGGTCTCGACGAGCCGGGCGAAGAAGGGGATGGCGCCGATCGCGAGCGGGACGATCATGGCGGTGGGACCGATGAAGGTGCCGACGACCGCGGTGGTGACCGGGATCAGGAAGATCAGCAGGATGATGAACGGCAGCGAGCGGCCTATGTTCACGATCACGCCGAGGACCTTGTTGACCGGCTGGTTCTGCAGCAGGCCGCCCTTGTCGGTGAGGACCAGCAGGATGCCGATGGGCAGTCCGCCGAGCACGGTGACCAGGGTGGACCACAGCACCATGTAGAGGGTGTCGTAGGTGCCCTGGGTGAGCAGGGGCTGCATCTCGGACCAGGTCACTTGGCACCATCCTTGACCAGTGCGGCCAGTTCGGCCAGTTCGTTGTCGATCCCGTCGGCGCCGTCGGCCGTGTCGGTCTCCTCGTCGACGACGTCGACCTGGAGGCCCTGCTCGCGCAGGAAGCCCACCGGGACGACGTTGTCCTCGTAGCGGCCGGGGAGTTCGATGCGCATGCGGCCGATGAGCCGGCCGGCGACGGTGTCCATCGCGGCGCCGAGGATCGAGATGTCGATGTTGTAGGTACGCGCGAGCTGCGAGATGACGGGCTGGGCGGCGGCCTCGCCGTGGAAGGTGACATCGACGACCGTGCGGTCGGGGCCGGAGGCGGCGCCGGTGACCGGGAACAGCTCGCCCGCGAGCTCGGAGCCGGGGGTGGCGAGCAGTTCGGCGACGGTGCCGGACTCCACGATCCGGCCCTTCTTCATGAGGGCGGCCGAGTCGCAGACGGTCTTGACGACGTCCATCTCGTGCGTGATGAGCAGCACGGTGAGGCCGAGCTGCTCGTTGAGGTCGCGCAGCAGCTTCAGGATGGAGCGGGTGGTCTCGGGGTCGAGGGCGCTGGTGGCCTCGTCGGAGAGCAGCACCTTGGGGTCGCCGGCCAGGGCGCGGGCGATGCCGACGCGCTGCTTCTGGCCGCCGGAGAGCTGGGTGGGGTAGGCCTTGGCCTTGTCGCCGAGGCCGACCAGGTCGAGCAGTTCGAGGGCCTTGCGGGAGCGCTCGCGGCCGGAGACGCCGAGGATCTCCAGGGGCAGCTCAATGTTGGCCTGGACAGTGCGCGAGGACAGCAGGTTGAAGTGCTGGAAGACCATGCCGATGCGGCTGCGGGCATCGCGCAGCTCCTTGCCGGCGCGGCGGCCACGGCCGGCGAGCGCCGTGAGGTCGACGCCGTCGACGTGCACGGTGCCGGTGGTGGGGCGCTCCAGCAGGTTCACGCAGCGGATCAGGGAGGACTTGCCGGCGCCGCTCTGGCCGATGACTCCGTAGACCTCGCCCTCACGGACGTGGAGGTCGACGCCGTCCAGGGCGGTGACCTCGCGGCCACGGGACTGGTAGACCTTCGTGAGGCCCGATGTGGTGATCACAGGAATTCCGTCGCTGTCGAGTGCGCGGCGCAGCGGAGTGCCGGGCACGGGGCATACATCTGGGACGCGATACGGGACGAACCGTCAGAAATCGTTGGCTTCGACGCGTGCGCGGGGCATGAGTGGGCCGTGCTGTCCATCAGGTGGTGACGCACTGGCGCGGCTGGTCTCGCTTCGGGGCGCGAGGCTCAGGAAGGGGCCCTCAGAAGGCGCGCATTCGACACATACAGCGAGCACCGGGCGTCATCGTCGCCTCGGTCGCAAGGGTGCGGCTGCTCGTCGTGGTCATGGGCCCCAGTAAAGCAGACGTATCCCCTCACCGATCAAAGCTGTCCGGATAGCGGACGAGATTCGACCGCATAGCGGACAAGACCGGTCGGTCCCGACCATCCGCCCCACCCCCCGGCCTCCCCTCCGACCTGCGCCGACGCCGCCCCGCGGGCCCGCGCCCGGAGGGCGCCGCGGGGTCCGCCCGCAAGGGACTCTGTGGTCAAGACCACTGCCTCGGCGCGGGCCGGGAGCGGGGCGCGCGCATCGGGTCTTTCGGCCCGTAATACCCTCGCTGCATGCTCGACGCCCTGACGGTCGCCATCGGCGTGGCCGCACTCGCCCTCGCCGCCTGGTGCGGTTACGCCGCGCTGCGGGACCAGCCGACCAAGGACTGGCACTTCATCGGCATGGCCGTGGTGACCGTGCTGGTCCTGGCCCAGCTGGTGATCGGCCTGGTCCAGCTGGCCAGAGGCGAGAAGCCCGACGAGGGCTCGGTGATCTTCGTGGCCTACCTGCTCGGCGCGTTCGCCGCGGTACCGGCCGCCGGGCTGCTCTCGCTGACAGAGCGGACCAAGTGGGGATCGGTGACCGTGGCCGCCGGCGCGGTGGTCCTTGCCGTCCTCGAAGTAAGGCTCTACGACATCTGGGGAACCACCGGTGCCTGACGCTGACACGACGACCGCCACTCCCGCCGGGCGCCGGCGGCTGGTCTCCGGGCCCGGCCTGCTGCTGGTGTGGCTGTACGGGGTGATGGTGGTGGGCGCGGTCTCCCGCTCGGCCTTCCAGATCTCGACCGAGTTCGACCGGGCGCCGCTGCCCTACTCGCTGTCCGCGGTGGCGGCGCTGGCCTACGCGTTCATCACGTACTCCCTGGTCCGCGGCGGCGAGGCGGCGCGCAGGGCGGCGCTGGTGTGCTGCGCCGCGGAACTCGCGGGCGTGCTGACGGTGGGCACATGGACCCTGCTGCGCCCGGAGTCCTTCCCCGACACGACCGTCTGGTCGCAGTTCGGGATGGGCTACCTGTTCATCCCGGTGATCCTGCCGATCACCGGGATGCTCTGGCTGCGCAGGCGCTGAGCCGTACACCGGCCCAGTTCGCCCTCGGGCTCGGCCTCAGGCTCTTCAGGCTCGGACTCAGGCGCTGACCGCGAAGTCGGTCGGGTCCTTGGCTTCCTTCTCCAGGATCACCAGCTGCACGCCGTCGGACGCCGTGCGCCCGCCGACCTTGACGTAGCCGGCCTTGCGGTAGAGGCGCAGGTTGGACTCGCTCTTGTGACCGGTGTGCAGACGGAAGCGAGTGGCGGTGCCAGGGCCCGCGAGGGCCTCCTCGACCGCGCGCAGCAGGCGCGCGCCGAGCCCGTGGCCCTGCAGGCGCGGGTGGACGCAGAGCTTGGCGATCTTGGCGGTGCCCTCCTCGTCCACGCTGCCGCGAACGGTGCCGACGATCTCGTCGCCGAGCCGGGCCACCAGGACGGTGTCCTTCGCCAGCTCGCCCTTCAGGGAGTCCAGGGACTGGGTGAGCGGCTGGATGAGGTAGTTGCCGTACAACTCGGCCTCGCGCTGGAAGGCCAGGTACTGCAATTTGAAGATCTGCTCGGCGTCCTCGGCGACCGCCGCCGAAATGGTCACGCTCATGCCCATGTGCGCATGCCTCCAGCTCACCTGGTAGCCCGTTGGTCTACCGCTCCCTTCCCCGAAGGCCAGGAGCCGCAACCTCTGCCGCGAGCATTCTGCGCAGACATCCCAGGCAACGGGAACGTACGGGCCCTAAACTTCCTTGTGAGATACCCAACTCTCCTGCGATTTCACGGTATGTGAGGTCTCTGGGCGAAAGAAGTGCCCGCATCAGCTCGGGACAGCGCCCGGGCAACCGGGCGACGGCCGATCGGAGTGCGCGGTTCTCCTCCCCGTGCAGCAGGGCGTCTTCGGGCGCCGGCCCGGAGGCGGCGCCGGTCCGCGGGCCGCCGTCCGTGAAGCGGCGCCGGCGGGCGTCCGCGGGGGTGCGGCGGTGGTCGTAGGGGATCTCGCGCTGCGCCCGGCGCCGGGCGAGCCGGGCCTCGGCCCGTACCGCACGGCGCAGCCAGCGGGCCGGCTCGGCCGGGTCTGCGGGGTCGGGGGCGCGCCGGCCGCTCTCCAGCAGCCTGACCCAGACGGCCTGTTCGAGGTCGGCCGCGTCCATTCCGGCGGCCGGGGCCTCCGCCGCCGCCTCGGCGGAGAGCAGCGGGCCCAGTTCGTTCACGAGGGCGGGGTCCTTCAGCAGGTCCATGCCGAGCGGGACGAGTGGGCCGGGCCCGGCGGTTTCCCCGCCCGGCGGGGCCCACTCGTTCGGGAAGCGGCGCTCAGCGGTTGACGGGGCGCCGGCCCGGGCGGAAGGCCTCGGCGGCGAGCAGTCCGGTGTCCGGGTTGTCAGTGAAGATCCCGTCGATGCCCTGCTCGAAGTAGGTACGGAAGGCGCCGAGGGCGTCCCCGTACGCGGCCGGGTCCGTACCCCTGCGGTATTCGGCGGGCAGGAAGCTGTTCTCGTTGCGGGCGGTGTAGGGGTGCAGCAGCAGGCCGCGGGCGTGGGCGTCCTTCACCAGGGTGGTGGGGGTGCCGAGCCGGCCGGCCGCGTCGCGCGGGATGATCAGGTCCATCGTGGGGCCGATGCCCTGGGCGAAGCCGGCGATCCACGTGAGGCCCTCGGGCTTGACCAGGTCGGCGACGGTGCGCGGGTCCCCCGCCTGTTCGAAGTCCCAGGGGCGGGTGCCCGCGGCGGAGAGCAGGACGACGCGGGGCGCGGAGACCAGCCGGGAGAGCCGCTGGATGCTGGAGGGCTCGAAGGACTGGAGGAAGACGGCGGCGTCCCGGCCGTCGCGGCGGTACCGGCGCAGCAGCCGGGCGAGGGGCTCCTCCAGACCGAGGCCCAGGCTCCGGAAGTAGCTGGGGTGCTTGGTCTCGACGTGCAGCCAGATCTGCTCGCCGCGCCGCCTGCCCTCGCGGTCGGCCCAGCGGAGCACCTCTTCGAAGGTGGGGACCGCCCACTGGCCGTCGTAGAGCGTGTTGCGCTGGCGGACTGCGGGGATACGTTCCTTCGCGCGCAGGGTCTTCAGCTCGGCGAGGGTGAAGTCCTCGGTGAACCAGCCGGTGACCTGGACCCCGTCGACGGACTTGGTGGTACGCCGGGAGGCGAACTCGCGGTGGTCGGCGACGTCGGTGGTCCCGCCGATCTCGTTCTCGTGGCGGCACACCAGGTGGCCGTCCCGGGTGGGGACCAGGTCCTGCTCGACGACGTCCGCGCCCAGGTCGAGGGCCAGCTGGTAGGAGCCGAGCGTGTGCTCCGGCCGGTAGCCGCTGGCGCCGCGGTGGCCGATGACCGTGGGGTACGGCAGGCCCCGGAAGCCGCCGTCGCCGTGCCCGCCGCCCGCGGCGGACTGCGAAGACGCCGAGGACGCCCCCGCCGCGGACGCCGTTCCCGCCGCGAGGCCGGTGATCCCCGTCCCCGCCGCCAGGACCGCCGCTCCCAGGACCGTGCGCCGCGCTGCCCCACCCTGCGTCATGACTGCCACTCCTCGTCGTGAAGGCCGTAAGGCCGTGGCCGTGAAGGCCGTGATCGGCGTGCCGATGGTAGGCAAAGGGGGTGGCCGCAGGGGGTGCCTCTCAGGCACAGCCGGGGAACTTGGCGAAAACGCGCGTCAACATTACGTATCCGACACGTGAACCCGATGTGCGCTCGGAGCTGACCCGCGAGTATCGTCCTCACCTGCGCTACCGCCGCGTGGTGGGTGCGCGAGCCGCTTTTCGATGCCGGAGGGGCCCACGTTGTTCCGTACGAAGCTCATCAAAGCCACTGTCGGACCGGTCATGCGCACGATGTTCCGCACCCGCGTGGAGGGCGTCGAGAACATCCCCGGGTCCGGGCCGGTGATTCTGGCGGGCAACCACCTCACCTTCATCGACTCCATGATCCTGCCGCTGGTGTGCGACCGCACGGTCCACTTCATCGGCAAGGACGAGTACGTGACCGGCAAGGGGCTCAAGGGCCGGCTCATGGCGTGGTTCTTCACCGGCTCCGGCATGATCCCCGTCGACCGTGACGGCGCCAACGGCGGGGTCGCGGCCCTGATGACCGGCCGCAGGATCCTCGAAGAGGGCAAGATCTTCGGCATCTACCCCGAGGGCACCCGCTCCCCCGACGGCCGGCTCTACCGCGGCCGCACCGGCATCGCCCGCCTCACCCTGATGACCGGTGCCCCCGTGGTGCCGTTCGCGATGATCGGCACCGACAAGCTCCAGCCCGGCGGCGCCGGCATGCCGCGTCCGGGCCGGGTCACCGTCCGCTTCGGCGAGCCGATGGAGTTCTCCCGCTACGAGGGCATGGACCGCGACCGGTACGTGCTGCGGGCCGTCACCGACTCGGTGATGGCCGAGGTCATGCGGCTCTCGGGCCAGGAGTACGTCGACATGTACGCGACCAAGGCGAAGGCTGCCTAGCCTTCGCGTTTCCCGTGGTCCGCTCGGGTCCCGTGGTCCGCTCGGGTCCCGCGGTCCCCGCAGTTTCCGCGGTCCTCACTGGCGCCGCAGTGACCGGCTGACGCCCGCCGCCGTCGTGGTGGCCAGGATCCAGCCGGTCACGATCAGCAGGTACGACAGCCACTGGTGCCAGCCGCTCGGCGCGAAGGCCTGTTCCTGGCCGAAACCGATGATCGGCAGCATCAGGTCGATGGTGTAGAAAACGGCGTTGAAGTCGGGCGCCTCGCCCTGCTTGAGCGGGCGCGGGGGCTGGAGCGCGAACGCGATCGCCCCGGTGAGCAGCAGCGCCGTCAGCCAGCCCGCCGCGCGCAGCGGCCGGAAGCCGTAGCCGACGGTCGCGTCCTGGAGGAGCCCCCACAGGCGGGTGTGCCGGGGCAGTGTGCGGCGGTGCCGGCGCAGCTTGGCGAGCATGACCGTACGGGCCGCCTCCTCGTCGCCCGCGGTGCGGTAGGCCGCTGCCAGCTGCTCGTACGGGTACGGGAGGTATCCGGGCTCGCCGGTCTCCAGCGCGGCCAGCCGCTCCTCGGCGGGCAGGTGGGGCCCGAGCGTGCGGTAGGTCAGGCCGTCCAGGCGCAGCGGGTCCCGCCAGGTCCCGGCCCGCATGTTCAGCAGGTCGAACTGCGAGCGCCGCAGGTTCACGGTGCCGCGTACGTCCTCGCAGGCGGGCAGCCACATCTCGCCGACCGTGCAGCTGGAGGCGCGCAGGGCGATGCCGCCCGGATTGTCGAGGACGGCGCGGGCGAGGTTGAGGCGGCCGGGTATCCGGGAGCCGGTGAGGTTGAGGCGGCCCTGGGTCCGGGCCCGCGCAACGTGGAGGTTGCTGCCGACCGTGAGGCTCTCGGCCTGGAGGGCGGTGCCGTCCGGAGCGAGCAGGTGGGCGTTGTCCAGGTTGATCTGGCCGCCGACGACGGCTCCGTTGAGGCGGAGCTGGCCGTGGACGGTCAGGTCGTTGGCGATGATGTCGGTGCCGATCTCGACGTGGTTGAGCTGGAGCGGCGGCTCGTCCGCCTCCTCGCCCGTCGCGGGTCCGACGACCGCGCCCTGCAGGAAGAGGCCGCCGGATATCCTGGCGCCCTGGAGCCGGACGGGGCCGCTGATGCGGCAGCAGGAGAGCCGCAGGACGACGTCGACGCGCAGGGTGGCCGCGGTCAGGCCGGGCAGGGTCGAGTAGCCGAGGACGAGGGCCTTCAGCTGGGCGCCGTACAGGAGCGGTTTGCGTTCGAACCAGCAGTCGCGCATCCGGATGGGGTGGTCGACCACCGCGTAGCGCAGGTCGAGCTTGCCGACGATCCTCGCGCCCTTGATCTTGAGCCCTGCGACCCGGCCCTCCACGGCGGGGGCGGCGCCCAGCAGCAGGGCCCGCAGGAACTCGGCCCGCAGCGTGCGGTCGGGGCCCCAGCCGGCTCCGTCCACGGAGCTGTCCTCGGGATGCTCCCGGAAGTCGACTCCGTCGCCGCGCGGGAAGGCCTCCCATACGCGGCGCTCGGCCGGGGTCAGATCGTTGATCTCCATCGCGGGGATGGTGTCCCGGAGTTCGACGGACTGTCAACTCGTCCCGGGAACCCGGCCCTTGGCCCGGAGGCGCGGCCGGCGGGCTCGTCAGGCGCCGGATCGTGCGGACGGGGGGCGGTGGCGGAGTCCGCCACCGCCCCCCGTCGCCTTCTAGTACGAGAGGTCCTTCTGCTCCGTGATCAGGCGGCCGGCGATGTGCAGGTTGCCGTCGGAGTCGAGCACCGCGATGACCTTCTTCGTGGATCCGTGGTGGGTCGTGAAGTAGATCTTGTCCGCTTCCTGCGAGGTGGAGTAGTTCGTGTTCACCGACAACTCGATGCTCACCGGTGAGCTGATGAGCACGTCCTTCTTGGGCGAGTTCGGATAGACCTGGTTCGGCCGCAGCTTGATGCGGCCGTGGGTGTCGCCCTCGTCCCAGTCCGACGCCAGTCCAAGATCGATATCGGGCATGTGCCTTCCCCTCCAGTTCGGGCGGACCGCTGCCCCTCCCGCGGATCTCCAGCCATGTCGGTCCATGTCTGCAGCCCGGATCGGACGCACCCCGCTCCCCCAGCGAAAAAGAACCTTCCAGCCGGGTGCGTCGCACCGCTTCCCGGCCAGATCGAGAAACTACACGGCTCATTCACCTGATGAGGGGCAATCGGCCTGGATGGCGGCAAAAGGCCGAAACATCTTCAGATGTCTGAATATCAGTGCTCGACGCCGTCCTGGAGACGCTGCCCCCGGAGCAGGAACCAGGCGGCCGCGGCGGTGGCCAGGAGTACGGCCGCGCCGACGCCGGAGGCGAGGCGCAGACCGTGGACGAAGGCCTCCTGGGCGGCGCCGACCATGTGGGCGGCGGTCTCCGGGTCCAGCGTCCTGGCGGCCTCCACGGCTCCGCCGAGGGATTCGTGCGCGGCGTCGGCCACCGGCCCGCCGACGGAGGCCGGGGCGGTGAAGCCCTGGTAGACGCCGGTGACAATGGAGCCGAGCAGTGCGATACCGAGGGCGGCGCCGAGTTCGTACGCCGTCTCGGAGACGGCGGAGGCCGATCCGGCCTGCTCCTTGGGCACGCTGGAGAGGATCACGTCGGCGGTGACGGTGAAGGAGAAGCCGGCGCCGAGGCCGACGACGAGCAGGGCCGCGCCGAGCAGCGGGTAGCCGCTCTCCTTGTGGACCATGGTCAGGACGGCCAGCGCGGCACCGATGGCGGCGAGGCCACCGGTGACGACGGAGCGCACCGAGTACCTGCGGGCGTACCGGCCCGCGACCAGGCCGGTGGCCACCGCGCCGATGGCGGCGGGCAGTTCGGCCAGGCCGGCCTCCAGCGGGCCGCGGCCCTGGACGAGCTGGAGGAACTGGGAGAGGAAGAAGACCAGTCCGGAGAGTCCGAAGACGGTGAGCAGGTCGGCGAGGACCGCGCCGGAGAAGCCGCGGTGGCGGAAGAGCCGCATGTCGAGCAGCGGGGACGGCAGGGTGAACTGGCGGCGGACGAAGCCGTAGAGCGCGGCCGCGCCGAGGACCGCGGCGAGCGCGACCTCCCAGTTCATGCCGTGCGTGGCGGCTTCCTTGACGGCGTAGACCACACCGATGACCCCGACGAGGGAGAGGCCGACGCTGAGCAGGTCCCAGGGGCCGGCGACCGGGTTCCTGGACTCGGGAAGGAGCTTGATGCCGACGAGGACCAGGGCGATCATGACGGGGAGGTTGATCAGGAAGACCGAGCCCCACCAGAAGTGCTGGAGCAGGGCTCCGCCGACGACCGGGCCGACGGCCGCGCCGGCCGAGGCGGTGGCGCCCCAGATGCCGATGGCGAGGCTGCGCTCCCTGGGGTCGGTGAAGATGTTGCGGATCAGCGCGAGGGTGGAGGGCATCAGGGTGGCGCCGGCCACGCCGAGCAGGGCGCGGGCGACGATCATCATCTCGGGGCTGGTGGCGTAGGCGTTCAGGACCGAGACGGCGCCGAAGGCGGTGGCTCCGACGAGGAGCAGCTTCTTGCGGCCGATCCGGTCGCCGAGGGAGCCCATGGACACCAGGAGTCCGGCGATGACGAAGGAATAGATGTCGCCGATCCAGAGCAGCTGGGTGCCCGACGGCTTCAGGTCTTCGCTGAGGGAGGGTGTGGCGAGGCCGAGGACCGTGGCGTCGACCGCGACGAGCAGCACGGCCAGGACGAGCACGGAGAGCGCGAGCCAGCGTCCACGGCTCTTCTCCTCCACCCCCGTCGGACGTATCAGCTGTTCGGTACGGCTCATTTCTCCACACTCCGTCGGACGCCACCGAGCAGCAGCTCGATGATCATGTATTGGAAGTCCTTGGCGGCGACCCGGCCGTCCACGACGGCCCAGGCGCAGCTGCCGATGAGGCCGTAGAGGGCCTCGGTGAGCCAGGCGGGGCTCAAGTCGATCCGGATGTCGCCCTCTTCCTGGCCGCGCCGGAACAGGGCGATGACGCGGGCGTCGAGCCGGGCCCAGCCCTCGTTGACCTCGTCGCCCTCGAACAGCTGGTTCTCGGTGACGAGGAAGGCCAGCAGCTCGGCGTTGGGTTCGGCCTCGGCGACGAGGCGCCGGAGCGCCTCCACCGCGGTGCCCTCGTCGAGGCGGGCGTTGTCGAACGCCACCTCGAACTCGCGGATTCCGAGGTCTTCGAGGGCACGTACGAGGGCGTCGCGACCGGCGAAGTGCCGGTGGAGGGTCGCGCGGCCGATTCCGGCGGCGCGGGCGACCTCGTCCATCGTGGCGGTCGATTTGCGGGAGAGCAGGGCGGCCGCGTCGCGGAGCACCTGGTCACGATCCATGGCCATGAGACAAGCATACCCCGAATGAGACACCCACGTCTCATTCCTGCGAAAAATGGCCTGCCCTCGGGCGGCCGGAACGGAATCCTGCCGAGATGAAGCCACTGCTGCTGATCGACGTCGACGGACCACTGAACCCCTACGCGGCCCAGCCGCAGCGCCGCCCCGCGGGCTACTCCACCCACCGGATGCGGCCGACCGGCTGGACGGAGAAGGAGAGCGCGAAGCCGCTGCGGGTCTGGCTGAACCACGGCCACGGCGCGGAGCTGCTCGCGCTCACGGACGCGTACGAGCTGGTCTGGGCGACCACCTGGAAGGACGAGGCCAACGACTGGATCGGCCCGCACCTGGGGCTGCCCCGGCTCCCGTTCATCGACTGGCCGGTGATGCACGGCCGGGCGCCGCGCGGCACCTTCTGGAAGACCCAGTACATCCTGGAGTACGCGGGCGAGCGACCCTTCGCCTGGATCGACGACGACATCACGGCGATGGACCGCGAGTACGTCGACCAGCGGCACCCCGCGCGGACCCTGCTGCTGCGCATCGACGAGCAGATCGGCCTGGTGCGCGGGGACTTCGACGCGCTGGCGGACTGGGCGGCGTGAGGTACAGCGGCGAACGGCCGCCGCGGACCGGTTTTTTGATCACGCTCCGGCCGCCACTTAGCATGCACATGCCCCCCCAGACCCGTACCGACGAAAGCGACCCATGCGCCTTCAGCGGATCCTCGCCGCGACCGCCGCCCTCGGATGCCTCGCCACACTCGCCGCGTGCAAGGAGGGCGGGCAGCCGGGCACACCGGCCGCCGCGTCCTCCTCGGCCGCGGCCACCGACACGGGCCCGCTCACCGCGGCCCAGCAGTACCTGCGCCAGTTCGCCAACTGCGACGACCTGAGCGATCGGCCCGACGACCCCCGGATACCGGCGGCCGACTTCCCCAAGGCCGGCCAGTGGTCGGTGAAGGAGCTGGGCGTCTGCAGCGACAAGGTCCGGCAGGGCGAGATCGTCATCGCCGTTCCCGCGGACATGAAGCAGTTCCAGGAGGGCTACAAGAAGTACGTCCTGGACAGGATGGACGGCGGTGAGGGCTCGTACGGGCTGGAGAGCCGGGTCCTGATCGGCAAGGGCTTCGTCGCGTTCCCGACCAGCACCAAAACGGCCCTCGCACTGGTCCGCTCCGACCTGCGGGTCCTGACGTGCAACCCGGGTGCTCCCGTCCCCAAGGGCTACAAGCGGGAGAAGCCGCTGGTCGAGCACTGCAACCTCAGCGACTTCGTCGGGTCCGAGGACGGATCGGGCAGCCCCAACCTCGAAACCCCCCAGGACCCGGCGGGCGGGGGCGAGAAGGCGGGCCAGCCGAAGACGGGCAGTCTCGGGCTCCCGCGCGCCGGCAGCATCGCCGAGCTGCGCACGCTCGTGGGCAACAGCCTCGACTGCGAGAAGCACTTCTCGACCGACCCCGAAGCCGTCGCGATCGAGTCGATCGACTACGCGCCGGTGGTGACGGGCAGCGCGCTGGAGTGGGGCGTGACGGGCCGGGCCCTGTGCGGGGAGCCCGCCGGGGCGCAGCGCGCCCGGAACCTGAGCTGGCTCGACACCGTCGGGGACATGAAGCTGCTCCAGACCAAAGCGAAGGCCGCCCAGTTGGCCGACTACAAGGACGACGGCAAGCTCCGGCAGACCGCGAGCCGGCTGCTCGTCGGGCAGAACATCGCCGTCGAGACCAACAGCCCGTCCTCCCGGCACGGCCTCTACCAGCTGCAGTTCCTGTACCTGAACTGCATTCCCGGCTTCTCCGCCCCGTCGGGCTACCGGCTGGAGAAGTCCCTGGTCGAGGGCTGCGTGCTGACCAACTACGAGCCGGACCACCCGCTCGGCTGAGCCGTGGGCGGACGCGCCGGAGGGGCGGCCGGAGCACAGTGCTCCGGCCGCCCCTCCGGGCATTCCGCCGCGTGCGGACGTACAGGCCCCGACCGCGTCCGGGGGGCGTGCGGGCCGCAGGGCGGCGGTGGCTGTGGGGACGGCTACTGCTTGTGGACCGCCCAGGCGTGCTGGATGACCAGATCGGCCTTCAGCTCGGTCAGCTGGACCGCGACGGCCGAGGGGGCGGTGCCGCCGCGGCCCTTGCGGGAGGCGAGCGCGCCCTTGACGTTGAGGACGGTGCGGACCTCGGGGGTCAGGTGGTCCGAGATCTTCGCGAACTGCTCGTCCGTGAGCTCGTCCAGCTCGATGCCGAGCCCCTCGCACTCCTTCACGCACTCGCCGGCCACCTCGTGCGCCACCCGGAACGGGACGCCCTGCTTGACCAGCCACTCCGCGATGTCGGTGGCGAGGGAGAAGCCGGCCGGGGCCAGCTCCTCCATCCGCTCACGGTTGACGGTGAGCGTGGCCATCATGCCGGTGAAGGCCGGCAGCAGGACCTCAAGGGTGTCGCAGGAGTCGAAGACCGGCTCCTTGTCCTCCTGGAGGTCCCGGTTGTAGGCCAGCGGCAGCGCCTTGAGGGTGGCGAGCAGGCCCGTCAGGTTGCCGATCAGACGGCCGGACTTGCCGCGCGCCAGCTCCGCGATGTCCGGGTTCTTCTTCTGCGGCATGATCGACGAGCCGGTGGAGAAGGCGTCGTGCAACGTCACGAAGGAGAACTCCTTCGTGTTCCAGATGATGATCTCCTCGGCGATCCGGGACAGGTTGATCCCGATCATCGCGGTGACGAAGGCGAACTCGGCGACGAAGTCGCGCGAGGCCGTGCCGTCGATCGAGTTGCCCACCGAGCCCCGCTCGAAGCCCAGCTCCGCGGCGACCGCCTCCGGGTCCAGACCCAGCGAGGAACCGGCCAGCGCGCCGGAGCCGTACGGCGAGACCGCCGTCCGCGTGTCCCACTGCCGCAGCCGCTCGGCGTCCCGGGACAGGGCCTGCACGTGGGCCAGTACGTGGTGGGCGAAGAGCACCGGCTGCGCGTGCTGCAGGTGGGTGCGGCCCGGCATGGCCACGTCGGCGTGACTCTCCGCGAGGCCGACCAGCGCGTCCTGCAGGTCGGCGATCAGACCGCCGATGATCCGGGCGTGGTCGCGCAGGTACATCCGGAAGAGGGTGGCCACCTGGTCGTTGCGGGACCGGCCGGCGCGGAGCTTGCCGCCGAGCTCGGCGCCGAGCCGCTCCAGCAGGCCCCGCTCCAGCGCGGTGTGCACGTCCTCGTCGGCGATGGTGCCGGTGAAGGAGCCGTCGGCGACGTCGGCCTCCAGCCGGTCCAGACCGTCGATCATGCGCTCCAGCTCGTCGGAGGTGAGCAGCCCCGCCGTGTGCAGCACGCGGGCGTGGGCGCGCGAGCCGGCGATGTCGTACGGCGCGAGGCGCCAGTCGAAGTGGACCGACGCGGACAGCTTCGCGAGGGCCTCGGCGGGGCCGTCGGCGAACCGGCCGCCCCAGAGCCGGACGTCACCAGCGTTGTTGCTGCTCACAGCTACTGCTCCTCATGACTGCATGTATGGATGTGCAACGGCCTCCCCGCCGCGGAGGTAACGGGGAGGCCGTCTTCGTGCGGGCCGACGTTCAACGATTGGCATAACTATGCACTGCTCCGTATGTTTCGTCAATCGATGGCGATGCGTACCCCCGGTGGGCAGGGCGGATATTCCGGGCCCGCGACCTCGGCCGCCGCCTACGATCAGGGCTCGAACTGCCTTGGGGAGAGGTGGCGCCAGATGGACCGCAGGGGACCCGGTACGGAACCCGGTACCGATGCCGCGACGGGGCGCGCCCTGGCCGACGGGCTGATGGACGGGTGCGCCGCCTCGGTGCCGCCGCCGGGTGCGGGTCCGGACGTCTGGCTGGCCTTCGCGGAACAGGTCCGCAGCACGGGCCACGGCGGGCGGCGGTTCCCGGTGCCCGCGCCCCCGGCGCTACGGCTCTGCCACCCGCGGGGGTGGGTCCGCGAGGCGGCCCTCGCCGAGCCGGACGCCCCCGTGGAGCTGGTCGCGGTCCTGACCACCGACTGGGCCGCTCCCGTACGGGACCGGGCCCGCGCCCTCATGGAGCGCACCCTCCAGGCCCGCCCGGAGTCCACCCTCCGGGCGGTGACCCCGCTCGCGCTGCGGCTCGGACGGCGTGACCGGGGCGGATGGATCCTGGACCTGTTCGAGGAGACCCTGCGCCGGCACGCCGAGGCCGCCGCGCCGTCCTGGTGGCACCTGCCCCCGCCGTCGGCCGGGCCGGCCGGCCCGGCCGACGCCGTCCTCACAGGACTGCTGGGGAGCCCCGACCGGCGGGCCCGGCAGTTCGCCGTCCGGCTCGCCCTCACCGGCCCCGGCCGGGCCGACGCCCTGGAATGCGCCCGGCGGGCCGCCGCCGAACCCGACCCGGCGACGGCCGCGCTGTGGACCGACGCCGCCCTGGCCGCGCCCGGGTCCGGGGACGCCGCGGTGATCGACCTCCTGACCGGCGCCCGGATCCCCGCCGTGCGTGCCGCCGGGGTCACCGCCCTGCGCCGGGCCGGCCGCGCCGCCGAGGGCGCCTTGCACCTCGCCGACCGTTCCGGCTTCGTACGGGCGTGCGCCCGCTGGCTGGTCGCCCAGGACGGCGGCGACGCCCACGAGCACTACCGCTGGCTGGTCTGCGACCCCGCCGGGCCGTCCCCGTACGCGGTGACGGGACTCGCCGAGTGCGGCCGCGGCGAGGACACGGACCTGCTGCGCGGGCTCGTGGCACACCCCGCCGGGCCGGTCCGGGCCGCCGCGCTGGCCGGGCTGCGGCGCCGCGAGGCCGTCGTGGCGGACTCCGTCCTGCTGGCGCTGCTCGACGATCCGGCGCCGTCCGTGGCCCGCGAGGCGAGCCTGGCCCTGCTGCCGGCGGTCCGGCGCCTGGACCCCGCGTACCTCGCCGGGCGGCTGGACGTACGGGGCCCGCTGCACGTCCGGCGCGCCGCCTTCCGGCTGCTGCGCGCCCGGGGCGGAATCCACGCGCTGCGGGCGTCCGTCGCGCTGATCGACGACTGGCACCCCAGGACGCGCGAGACGGCACGGGCAGCGGTACGCGCCTGCCCGTGGCACCCTGCGCAGTTCGCCGGGGAGGCGGACACCGCGGAACTGGCGGCCCTGCTGGAGCGGTCGGCGAAGCTCTTCCACGACTACGACCTCGGCCTGCGCCGCAACCGGTTGGGCGTCAGGAGGTGAATTCCCCCCGCCCGGGCGCATCGCGACGAGCCGCACGGCCTGCCTGCACCGCCGCCGCCCCTTCCGGCACGTACCGTCGGGGACGTGCTGCGTACCGCTCTTGTCACGGGCTCACTGATCGTCACCACCCTGCTCCCGCAGGGCGCCGGGGCCGCGCCCGGGCCGCTGCCCGCCCGGCTCGCCGACACCGGCGGCGGCAGTCAGCTGATCACCGCCGTGGCGCCCGCGCCGGGCTCCACGACCGGCCGCCTGACCTGGTGGGACCGGCGGGCCGGGCGCTGGTACGAGGCCGGGAGCGCGCCCGCCCGGTTCGGGGCGGGCGGCCTCACGGAGGGCTCGGCCCGCACGCAGGGCACCGGCACCACCCCGGCGGGCCTGTACGCACTGCCGTACGCCTTCGGGATCCGGCGGGCGCCGGCCGGGACGGAGTACGGCTACCGGCGGGTGACCGCGGACTCCTGGTGGTGCCAGGACAACGCGTCGGCCGCCTACAACCGCTGGGTGGAGCCGCTGCCCGCGGACTGCGCGCCCGGTGAGGCCGAGCACCTGGTCACCTACGACAAGCAGTACGCGCACGCGCTGCTGATCGCCTTCAACTACGACCGTCCGGTGCGCGGCCGGGGCGCCGGGATCTTCCTGCACGTCAACGGCAAGGGTGCGACGGCCGGTTGTGTCTCGGTGCCCGAGCGGGACATGCGGGCGATCCTGCGCTGGGCGGACCCGGACCGGCGCCCGCACATCGCGATCGGCACGCAGGACGGACCGCTCGCGATCACCCGCTACTAGCCGGTCGGGGAGGTGTGGCGTCGGGTTCGTCCTCGTCGGAGGCCCGGTACTCGTACGCGTCCTCCCACCAGACCTTGTCGTCCAGCCACTCGTCGTCGCTCTCGTCGCTCTCGTCGCTCTCGTAGCTCTCGCCACCCTCGTGGTCCGCTTCCTCGTGGACGACCGTGCCGGCGCCGCGCCACCTGTCCGGCTCGCCGAGGCTCAGCAGCACGAGCGTGCGCCGCTCCTCGTCCAGCGCCGCGAAGGCCGGGTGCGGCTCGGCGCGGACCAGGTCGCCCAGCGGGTCGCCGGGCTCCGTACGCTCCCGGACCGCCCGGCCGGCCTTCTCGGCGAGCAGCAGCGCCGCCAGACCGAGGGCGGCCACCGCGGTCCAGGCCCATTCCCGCAGGCCCTGCGGGCGACCGGTCACCAGCAGCGCGCCCGCCAGCAGCCAGAACAGCATCACCAGGGCGATGCCCGCACAACCGCAGCAGGCCGTCAGCAGGTTCCGCTCATCTCCGGGCATCCGCGGGATGACGGGCAGCAGGGCGTCCCGTTCGCGCCGGTACGCGCGCAGGCGCTCCGGGTAGTCCTCGTCCCACCAGTGGATCCAGCCGATCGAAACGGGCTCGGGATCGTGCCGGCGGACGGCCTCCAGCAGGGCGGCGGGCAGCGGATGGCCGGGCGTACGGGCGGGGTCGCGGCCCTGCTCGGTCAGGAACGCCGCCCCTTCCCCGTCGATCCGGAGGTATCCGCCGAGGACGAGTTCCGCGGCGGCCGCCTCGGTGGCCTCACCGCGCAGCACGGCCGCGTGGTACGGCTCCGGCTCGACGGCGGCGACGAGCCGGAGCGTCCGGCTGCGGACCCGCGCACGGCGCCACCACAGCAGGGCGATGGGCGCGTGGACGGCGGCGGTCACGGCGGACACCATGACGGCGAGGGCGAATTGGCGCACGTCGCGAGGCTATGCGGGCGGGCTCCGGTCCGGCACCGGGATTTCCCGCGCACCGGACCGGACCGCACCGGACCGGTGCTGACCGCCCCGGACCTGCCCCCGCTCAGCCCTCCTTCTGCGCCAGCCGCAGGAGGTGGTCGGCGAGGGCCTGGCCGCCCACCGGGTCCCGGCTGATCAGCATCAGGGTGTCGTCGCCGGCGATCGTGCCGAGGATCTCGCGCAGCTCGGCCTGGTCGATGGCCGAGGCGAGGAACTGCGCGGCGCCCGGCGGGGTGCGCAGGACCACGAGGTTCGCTGAGGCCTCCGCCGAGATGAGCAGTTCACCGGAGAGGCGCCGCATGCGCTCCTCCTTCGCGGACTCGCCGAGCGGGGCCTGCGGGGTGCGGAAACCGCCCTCGCTGGGCACCGCGTAGATCAGCTCGCCGCCGGTGTTGCGGATCTTCACCGCGCCCAGCTCGTCGAGGTCGCGGGAGAGCGTCGCCTGGGTGACGCTCAGCCCGTCGTCCGCGAGCAGCTTCGCCAGCTGGCTCTGCGAGCGGACCGGCTGCCTGTTGAGGATGTCCACGATCCGGCGGTGACGCGCCGTGCGGGTCTGCGGGACGGCCTGCCCGCCGTGCTCGTTGTCCTGCGCCTGGCTCATCGTCGTCTCATTCTCCGGATCCGTCCCCACCTGCTGCGTCGAGAATGCCGGGCAGGGCCCGGACGAACGCGTCCGCCTCGGCCTCGGTGAGTACGTACGGGGGCATGAGCCGTACGACGTCCGGGGCGGGCGCGTTGACCAGGAAGCCGGCGTCCTGGGCCGCCTGCTGCACCTGGGGTGCGAGCGGCTGGGTCAGCACGATACCCAGGAGCAGTCCGGCGCCCCGGACGTGGGATACCAGTGGATGTCCGGAGGACTCGATTCCGGAGCGCAGCCGCTCGCCCCGTGCCTTGACCCGGTCGAGGAGGTCGTCGGCGGCGATAGTGTCGATGACGGCGAGGCCGGCGGCGCAGGCGATCGGGTTCCCGCCGAAGGTGGTGCCGTGCTGGCCGGGCTTCAGGAGGTCGGCGGTGGGCCCGAAGGCGACCACGGCGCCGATCGGCAGGCCGCCGCCCAGTCCCTTCGCCAGGGTGACGATGTCGGGCTCGACACCTTCGTGCGCCTGGTGCTCGAACCACTGGCCGCAGCGGCCGATGCCGGTCTGGACCTCGTCGAGGACCAGCAGCGTGCCGGTGGCCCGGGTGATCTCGCGGGCGGCCGTCAGGTACCCGGCGGGGGGCACGACGACGCCGTTCTCGCCCTGGATCGGCTCGATGACGACGAGCGCGGTCTCCTCGGTGACGGCGGCCCGCAGGGCCTCGACGTCACCGTACGGGACGTGGGTGACGTCGCCCGGCAGGGGCAGGAAGGGCTCCTGCTTCTTCGGCTGGCCGGTGAGCGCGAGGGCGCCCATGGTCCGGCCGTGGAAGCCGCCGTCGGTGGCGACCATGTGGGTCCGCCCGGTCAGCCGGCCGATCTTGAAGGCGGCCTCGACGGACTCGGCGCCGGAGTTGCAGAAGAAGACCTTGCCGGGGCGGCCGAAGAGCTGGAGCAGCCGCTCGCCGAGCGCGACGACCGGCTCGGAGGCGAAGAGGTTGGAGACGTGGCCGAGCGTGGAGACCTGCTCGGTCACGGCCGTGACGATCGCCGGGTGGGCGTGGCCGAGGGCGTTGACGGCGATGCCGCCGACGAAGTCGGTGTACTGCTGGCCGTCGGCGTCCCACACCTGGGCGCCGCGGCCGCGTACGAGGGCGACGGCGGGCGTGCCGTAGTTGTCGGTCAGCGCGCCCCGCCAGCGTGCGCCGTACTCCTGGTTGCCGGTGCCCTGCGTCATGCTGCTCCCCCTGGCTGCTGGTCGGGCACGACCATCGTGCCGATGCCGGAGTCCGTGAAGATCTCCAGCAGGATCGAGTGCGGGATCCGCCCGTCGAGGACGCGGGCGGTGCCGACGCCTCCGCGCACGGCGTGCAGGCAGCCCTCCATCTTGGGGACCATGCCGCTGGACAGCTCGGGCAGCAGCGTCTCCAGCTCGCCGACGGTGAGCCGGCTGATGACCTCGTCGCTGTTCGGCCAGTCGGCGTAGAGGCCCTCGACGTCGGTGAGGACCATCAGCGTCTCGGCGCCGAGGGAGGCCGCGAGGGCCGCGGCCGCGGTGTCGGCGTTGACGTTGTAGACGTGGTGGTCGTCGGCGCTGCGGGCGATGGAGGAAATGACCGGGATCCGGCCGTCGGCCAGCAGTGCCTCGATGGCGCCGGTGTCGACGTCGGTGATCTCGCCGACCCGGCCGATGTCGATGATCTCGCCGTCGATCTCCGGGCTGTGCTTGGTCGCGGTGATGGTGCGGGCGTCCTCGCCGGTCATGCCGACGGCGAGCGGCCCGTGCTGGTTGAGCAGCCCGACCAGTTCCCGCTGGACCTGGCCCGCCAGGACCATCCGTACGACGTCCATGGCCTCCGGGGTCGTCACGCGCAGGCCGGCCTTGAACTCGCTGACCAGGCCCTGTTTGTCGAGCTGGGCGTTGATCTGCGGGCCGCCGCCGTGCACGACGACCGGCTTGAGCCCGGCCTGGTGCAGGAAGACCACGTCCTGGGCGAAGGCGGCCTTGAGGTCCTCGTCGATCATGGCGTTGCCGCCGAACTTGATGACAACGACCTTGCCGTTGTGGCGCCGGAGCCAGGGCAGGGCCTCGATGAGGATCTGCGCCTTGGGCAGGGCGGTGTGCTTGCGGGCGGTGCCGGGCCGGCCGGCCTTCTCGTCGCTCATGAGGAGTAGGCGCTGTTCTCGTGGACGTACTCGGCGGTCAGGTCGTTGGCCCAGATGACGGCGGATTCGCCGCCGTTGGACAGGTCCGCGGTGATGCGGACCTCGCGGTCCTTCATGGAGACCAGGTCGCGGTCCTCGCCGACCGAGCCGTTCTTGCAGACCCACACGCCGTTGATGGCGACGTTCAGCCGGTCCGGGTCGAAGGCGGCCTTGGTGGTGCCGATCGCGGACAGGACCCGGCCCCAGTTGGGGTCCTCGCCGTGGATGGCGCACTTGAGCAGGTTGTTGCGGGCGATGGAACGGCCGACCTCGACCGCGTCGTCCTCGGTGGCCGCGCCGATGACCTCGATGCGGATGTCCTTGCTGGCGCCCTCGGCGTCGCCGATCAGCTGGCGGGCCAGGTCGTCGCAGACCTTGCGGACCGCGTCGGCGAAGTCCGCGTACGCGGGGACCTCGCCGGAGGCCCCGGAGGCGAGCAGCAGCACCGTGTCGTTGGTGGACATGCAGCCGTCGGAGTCGACCCGGTCGAAGGTGGTGCGGGTGGCGGAGCGCAGCGCCCGGTCGAGGACGGCGGCGTCCACGTCGGCGTCGGTGGTGAGGACGACGAGCATGGTGGCCAGGCCCGGGGCGAGCATGCCGGCGCCCTTGGCCATACCGCCGACCGTCCATCCGTCCTGGGAGACGGTGGCCGTCTTGTGCACGGTGTCGGTGGTCTTGATGGCGATGGCGGCGGCCTCGCCGCCGTTCTCCGACAGGGCCGCCGCGGCGGTCTCGATGCCGGGGAGCAGCTTGTCCATGGGGAGCAGGACGCCGATCAGGCCGGTGGAGGCGACGGCGATCTCGCCGGCGTTGTGTTCTTCGCCGGGGCCGTTCTCGTTGAGCGTGGCCGCGGCCTTCTCGGCGGTGGCGTGGGTGTCCTGGAAGCCCTTGGGCCCGGTGCAGGCGTTGGCGCCGCCGGAGTTGAGGACGACGGCGCTGACGGTGCCGCCGCGCAGGACCTGCTCGGACCAGTGGACGGGCGCGGCCTTGACGCGGTTGGAGGTGAAGACGCCCGCGGCGGCGAGGCGCGGCCCGTTGTTGACCACGAGGGCCAGGTCCGGATTGCCGTTGGCCTTGATTCCGGCGGCGATGCCCGCCGCCGTGAATCCCTGTGCAGCCGTAACCGTCACGGCGCGACTCCAATCGTGGAAAGCCCGAGCTGCTCGGGCAGCCCGAGGGCGATGTTCATGCTCTGCACCGCACCGCCGGCGGTGCCCTTGGTGAGGTTGTCGAGGGCGCTGACGGCGATGATCCGCCGGGCGGACTCGTCGTAGGCGACCTGGACGTGGACGGCGTTGGAGCCGTGGACGGACTTGGTGGACGGCATCCGGCCCTCGGGCAGGAGGCGGACGAAGGGCTCGTCGGCGTACGCCTTCTCGTAGGCGGCGCGCAGCGATTCCGCGGTGGTGCCGGGCCGGGCCTTGGCCGAGCAGGTGGCGAGGATGCCGCGGGCCATGGGCACGAGCGTCGGCGTGAAGGAGACGCAGACGCGCTCGCCCGCGAGCGGGCTGAGGTTCTGGACCATCTCGGGCGTGTGCCGGTGGCCGCCGCCCACCCCGTACGGGGTCACGTTGCCCATGACCTCGGCGCCGAGCAGGTGCGGCTTGAGCGCCTTGCCCGCGCCGGAGGTGCCGGTGGCAGCGACGATCACGGCCTCGGGTTCGGCGAGCTGCGCCTGGTAGGCCGGGTAGAGCGCGAGGGAGACAGCGGTGGGGAAGCAGCCGGGGACCGCGATCCGCTGGGCGCCCTCCAGTCCGGCGCGGCCGCCGGGCAGTTCGGGGAGGCCGTAGGGCCAGGTCCCGGCGTGCGGGGCGCCGTAGAACCGGTCCCAGTCCGCGGCGTCCTTCAGGCGGTGGTCAGCGCCCATGTCGACGACGAGGACGTCGTCGCCGAGCTGGGCGGCGACGGCGGCGGACTGGCCGTGCGGGAGGGCGAGGAAGACGACGTCGTGGCCGGCGAGGGCCTCCTGGGTGGTCGCCTCCAGGGTGCGTCCGGCGAGCGGCACGAGGTGCGGCTGCAGGGAGCCCAGGAGCTGTCCGGCGTTGGAGTTGGCGGTCAGCGCGCCGATCTCCACCTCGGGGTGCGAGAGCAGCAGGCGCAGGACTTCTCCGCCCGCGTACCCGCTCGCTCCGGCCACCGCTGCACGTACCACCATCGGACCCTCCTCATCGATGGCATGACTATACGTACGTCCGCACGTTTATGCAATGTCTTCGATCTCGGCAGGAGGGTCACGCACGGAACGGGGCGCGGCACACGCCCACGGAAGATGTCTAGCAGGAAAGGTCCCGGACCGGCGGCGCATCAGCCGGTGGCGCCGGGAGCCGGCCTTGGAGTTGGACCGCACCGGACCGCCCGGTGCCGCACCGGGCGCCGGGCCGTTCGCGAGGGGCCGTTCGGGGCCGTTCCCGAGGGGCGTTCGCAGGGGGCTGGTCAGGCCGGGGCCTGCAGGCAGAGGTGCCACTGGCCGGGGCAGCCCGTGAGGGTCATCGTCGACAGCGGCCGGACGTCCACGTTCCAGTAGGTCAGCGGGGGCGCCTGCAGGGCGTAGACCAGGGCGGCGCGGACCACCGAGGGCTCCGCCACCGCCACGATCGCGCCGCCGTCCTCGGCCGGCCGGGTGTCGAGCCAGCCGCCGATCCGCGCGATGAAGGCGAGCAGCGACTCCCCGCCGTGCGGGGCGGCCAGCGGGTCGCTGAGCCACTGGTCGACCGCGTCGGGCTCCTGCGCGGCCACCTCGCCGAGGGTCAGCCCCCGCCAGCGGCCCATGTCGCACTCGCGCAGCGCCGGCTGGGCCAGGGGCGCGTACCCGAGGGCCTCGCCGGTGGCCCGGCTGCGCGGCGTGGGCGAGCAGTAGCGCAACTCGGCCGCCGCCAGGGGGACCAGGCCCTGCGCGGCGGACTCCACCGACCGCCAGCCGGCTCCGTCCAGCGGGCGGTCGTCGTCGAAGCGCTCGGCGAGCAGCGAGGAACTGCGGGCTGCGGCGACGAGCGAGACCCGAACATGCATCTGGTGATGGTGGGCCGCGCGGTGGCGGTGGGTCAAGCATCGGAGGTGAGGCCGCCGCCCGGCTCCCCGCCCAGGCCCGCCCTCAGCCGCTGGACGGCCTCGACCAGTTCGCCCGGGCCGGAGACCCCGGCGAAGCTCAGCCGGACGTACGGAGCGGGCGGTTCGGCGCAGAAGTAGGGGCGTCCGGGGGCCACCGCGACACCGGCGCGCAGGGCCGCGGCCGCGAAGGACGCGTCGTCGCCGCCCCCGGTCATCCTGGCCCACAGCTGGTAGCCGCCGGTGGGCGGATGGGGCACCGTCAAGCCGGGCAGCTCCCGGCGCAGCGCGCCGGCGAGCACCTCGCGGCGGTGGCGCAGTTCGGCGGCCACCGTGCGCAGGTGGCGCGGCCAGGCGGGCGCGCCGACCAGTTCCAGGGCCGCCTCCTGGAGCGGGCGGGGCACGAAGAAGCTGTCCACGACCTGGACGGCGCGCAGCCGCTCCACCACGGGGCCGCGGCCGGCCAGTGCGCCGACCCGCAGGCTGGGCGAGGTGGCCTTGGTCAGGGACCTGACGTGCACGACGACGCCGTCGTGGTCCTCGGCGGCCAGGGTCGCGGGCAGCGGCCCGGAGTCGTCGTGGGCCAGCGCGCGGGCGTAGTCGTCCTCGACCACGAAGGCCCCGGCGGCCCGGGCGATCCGCAGCACCTCCGGGCGCCGCCCGGGGGCCAGGACGGCGCCGGTGGGGTTCTGGAAGAGCGGCTGGCAGACGAACACCCGCGCCCCGGTCGCCTCGAAGGCGGCGGCCAGCAGTTCCGGCCGGACCCCGTCGGCGTCCACCGGCACGGGCACCGGCCGGCACCCGGAGGCGCGGGCGATGGCCAGCAGCCCGGGGTAGGTCGGGGACTCCACGAGGACCGGCGCCCCGGGCGGGGCCAGCGCCCGCAGGGCGGTGGCCAGCGCGCTCTGCCCGCCCGCGGTCACCAGGACGTCGGCGGCCGCGACCGCGCCGCCGATCTCGCGGGCGAACCAGTCGCGTAGCTCCGGCAGCCCCTCCATGGGCGGCCGGTCCCAGGCCCCGGGGCGTCGCCCGGCCCGGGCGAGCGCGGCGGCCATGGCCCGCTCGGGCTGGATGGAGGAGTGCAGGTATCCGCTGTTGAGGGCGATCACCGACGGCGGCGGCGCGGCCAGGCAGGCCAGCACCCCGGAGGCGTCCACCGAGCGCGGGACGATGTCACCGGCCCCCTCGGCGCTGAGGGCGACCTCCTGCCAGGAGGTGTCCCCGGCCGCCGGCAGCGGCGTACGGGGCGCGGCGCGGAAGACACCGGCTCCGGGCCTGGTGACGACGAGCCCGTCGGCGGCGAGCTGGGCGAGGGCCCGGGAGACGGTGACAGGGCTGACCCGGTAGCGCTCGACCAGGGCGCGGCTCGACGGCAGCTTTCCACCTATCGAGTAGCGGTTCAGTTCGGACCGCAGTGAATCCGCCAGTTCCGCGACACTGCTACGCTCATACATGACAGCACAGAATAGCGCTACTCTCCCGAACGCGATAGCGGTGAAGAATCCGCTGCTGCGGGGTACGGCTCTCGCCTCGCTCGGCGTCGTCGCCTTCTCGCTGACCTTCCCCGCCACCGCGTGGGGCCTGGAGAGCTTCGGCCCGTGGTCGCTCGTGGCCCTGCGCAGCGTCCTGGCGGCCGCGATCGCGGGCGTCTTCCTGCTGGCCCGCCGGGTCGCGCCGCCGGCCCGCGAGCACTGGGCGGGGCTCGCCGTCGTGGCCGGCGGGGTGGTCGTCGGCTTCCCGCTGCTGACGACCCTGGCGCTGCGGACGTCCACCACCTCGCACGCCGCCGTCGTCGTCGGCCTGCTTCCGCTGACCACGGCCGCACTGTCCGCACTGCGCACCGGTACCCGGCCCCCGCGGGCCTTCTGGGCCGCCGCCGTGGCCGGGGCCGTGGTGGTGCTCGGCTTCACCCTGGCGCAGAGCGGCGGCTCCCTCTCCGCCGGCGACGGCTACCTGTTCGCCGCGCTGCTGGTGTGTGCGGCCGGGTACACCGAGGGCGGCCGGCTGGCCCGCGTCCTGCCGGGCTGGCAGGTGATCGGCTGGGCCCTGGTGCTGTGCCTGCCGCTCAGCGTGGCCGGCTCGGTGCTCGGGCTCGTGTACGAACCGGTACACCTCACCGGCCACGGTCTGGCCGGGCTGGTCTGGGCGGCGGCCGGCTCGACCTTCCTCGGCCTGTACGTCTGGTACCGGGGCATGGCCGAGATCGGAGCGCCCCGGGCCAGCCAGCTCCAGCTCGCGCAGCCGCTGCTGACCCTGGTCTGGTCCGTGGCGCTCCTCGGAGAGCACCTCGCCCCCGCCGCACCGGCTGCGGCCTGCGCGGTTCTCGTCTGCATCGTGGTGACCCAACGGGTCAAACAACCCCGGAACGACCTAAACTGCTAGCACCGGATCGGAGCGCCACCGAGGAGGTCAGACATGCGAGCTACCGAGGGCGACCAGCTGGTGCAGCACGGCAGGATCGTCGGACAACCCGACAAAGTAGGCGAGATCACCCAGGTGCTCGGCGAGAACGGGACGCCCCCGTACCGGGTCCGCTTCCAGGACGGACACGAAGCGCTGATGGCTCCCGGACCCGACTGCGTGGTCCGCCACCCCGCAGAGCCCACCCACTGACGAGTCCTGGCGGGCACCGACAGGCACTGAGTCACCGCGGCGGCACGGCCGAGCCGTAATGGTCGGCGACCACACGGGCCATCGCCCCGTTGGGGTCCGCGGCCACCTGCTTCGCCGAGAAGTAGACATGGCCGCGGACCTCCGGGTATCCGCGGGCGAACCGCACGTGCTCGGACAGCTCCGCCGGATCCCGCCAGGCGGCGGTGGGGCTGTTCGCGTCGCAGCGGTACAGCCCCTCCCCCACGTACAGGTCCACACCGGTACCCGCGACGGTCCGGGCCCACCAGGGGACGAGCGCCGCGTAGTCGGCCGTCGGATGTCCGATGTGCCAGTAGGCCTGCGGCACCACGTAGTCGATCCAGCCCTGGCGGACCCACTTGCGGGTGTCCGCGTACAGGTCGTCGTACGCCGAGAGGCCCCGGGTCTTCGAGCCGGCCGGGTCCCGGTCGGAGTTGCGCCAGATCCCGAAGGGGCTGATGCCGAACCTGACCGCGGGCCGCAGGGCGCGCAGCCGCTGCGACATCTCGCGGACCAGGGTGTCGGTGTTGCCGCGGCGCCAGGCCGCCCGCGACGAGAAGCCGCCGCCGTACTCCTCGTAGGCGGCGTCGTCGTCGAAGTACTCGCCCTGGACCGGATAGGGGTAGAAGTAGTCGTCCCAGTGGACCGCGTCCAGCGGGTAGCGGGTCACCGCGTCGAGCATGGCCTCCTGCACGAACCGGCGCACCTCGGGCACCCCGGGGTTGTAGTAGAGCTTCCCGCCGTACTCGACCGTCCAGCCGTCCTGCCGCGCCGGGTGCTCGGGCACCAGCCGGTCGAAGTCGGTGTGGTTGGCCACCCGGTACGGGTTGAACCACGCGTGCAGCTCCAGACCGCGGGCGTGCGCCTCGGCGACGGCCGTGCCGAGGGGGTCCCAGCCCGGATGGACCCCCTGCCGCCCCGTCAGCCACTGCGACCAGGGCTCGAAGGAGGACGGCCACAGCGCGTCGGCCGCCGGGCGGACCTGGAGGATCACGGCGTTGAGCCGGCGACGGACGGCGGTGTCGAGCAGGGCGAGCAGCTCCCTGCGCTGGGTCGCGGCGGACAGCCCGCTGCGCGAGGGCCAGTCGACGTTCGAGACGGTCGCGATCCACATCCCCCGGAACTCGGGGGTGCCGGCGCCCCCCGCGGGGAGCGGGCCGGACCTGCGCGGCCCGGCGAACGCCGGTCCCCCCGTCGCGGCGGCGATCACCCCCGCCGCTCCTGCCAGCAGTGCCCGTCGGCCGATGTGCGCCATGTGACGCCTCCGTTTCGTTGAGTGACGATGCGCGGTGTCCGCCCAGCATGCCCGCCCCGGCCCGCCGTGCCGCGCAAGGTCGGGAGTAACGTCGGGGGGCGTGGCGGGCGCCGGAATCACACGGGGGACCCGCCGACGGATGAGCTGCGAAAGGCACGAAGTGACTGACCTCCCTTCCGACATCACACGCGTCGGCGTAGTGGGCTGTGGCCAGATGGGCGCGGGTATCGCCGAGGTGTGCGCCCGAAGCGGCCTTGAGGTCAAGGTCGCCGAGACCACCGGCGAAGCCCTGGAGATCGGCCGTACCCGGCTTCAGAACTCCCTGACCAAGGCCGCCGAGCGCGGCAAGATCACTGAGGAGGAGCGGGACGCCACCCTGGCCCGCCTCACCTTCACCACCGACCTCGGCGAGTTCGCCGACCGCGACCTCGTCATCGAGGCGGTCGTCGAGAACGAGCAGGTCAAGACGGAGATCTTCCAGGTCCTCGACCAGGTGATCACCCGCCCGGACGCGATCCTCGCCTCCAACACCTCCTCGATCCCGCTGGTCAAGCTGGCCGTCGCGACCTCGCGGCCCGACCAGGTCATCGGCATCCACTTCTTCAACCCGGCCCCGGTGCAGAAGCTCGTCGAGCTGATCCCGGCGCTGACCACGGGCGAGGAGACGATCAAGCGGGCAGAGGCCCTGGTGCGGGACGTGCTCGGCAAGCACGCGGTCCGCGCCCAGGACCGCTCCGGCTTCGTCGTCAACGCCCTCCTCGTCCCGTACCTGCTGTCCGCGATCCGGATGTTCGAGTCGGGGATCGCGAGCCGCGAGGACATCGACAACGGCATGGAGCTGGGCTGCGCCCACCCGATGGGCCCGCTGAAGCTGTCCGACCTCATCGGTCTGGACACCATCGCCTCGATCGCCGACTCGATGTACGCGGAGTACAAGGAGCCGCTGTACGCCGCACCCCCGCTGCTCCAGCGGATGGTCGACGCCGGCCGCCTGGGCCGCAAGACGGGCGCGGGCTTCTACCCGTACGGCTGACCGCCCGGGTGAGCCGCGGCTACCGGCCGAGCCGCAGGTGGTGCAGCAGGAGCAGCCCGGCCGCCATGTTGGCGGCCGGGATCTCCCCGTGCGCGATCATTTCCGGCACGAGCCCCAGGGGGACCCACTCCCGGCGCGAGGACTCGAAGTCGTCCTCGGGGTGGCCGGTGTAGGTGGCCCCGTCCGCCCAGTACAGGTGATGGCGGGCGTCGGTCAGACCGTTGGACGGCTCGACGGTCATCAGGTGGTGGAGGGGGCCGGGCCGCCAGCCCGACTCCTCCTCCATCTCGCGGGCCGCCGCGGCGGCGATGTCCTCGCCGTCCTCGACCACCCCCGCCGGCAGCTCCCAGCCCCAGCTGTCGGTGATGAAACGGTGCCGCCAGAGCAGCAGCACCTCGTTGGCCTCGTTGACGGCCGTGGCCACGGCCACCGGGCGCAGCCGGATCACGAAGTGGTCCAGGTGCCGGCCGTCGGGAAGTTCCACATCGGCGAGATTCACATCGAACCAGCGGTTCTTGTACACAGTCTGCTCACTCAGGTTCGTCCACTGCACGGCTGTGCCACCTTCCGTTCGAGTAGGTGGCAAACATCGCAGCAGTTGCCCTGTCACAGCGGAACGCGCAGCGCCCCGTCGATGAGCCGCACGGTCTCCTGCGCGTCCGAACAACCGCTGGTCAGCAGCTGTTCACGGACCGCCCACAGCCGGTCGCGCAGCCGCAGCGACTCCATCCCCCGGGCCCGCTCGGCCATCTCGGCCGCACCCGCCGCGGCCCGGTCCGCCTCCCCCTGCCGGAGCTGGATCTCGCAGAGCATCGCCAGCCGGTGCACCCGGCCGCGGTCGTGCGCGGGGGTCCCGACGGCTGCGGCCGCCTGGACCCGCGCGGCTTCCAGATCCCCCAGACTGAGCAGTGCCTCGGCGACCTGCACGTTGACGAGGCCGGGCTGCACGTAGCCGGTCTCGTCCGGCTCGCTGCCCGGGCGGATCCGCGCGGCGGCCGCCTCGGCGCCCCGGATGCAGGCCAGTGCGGCCTGCCCGTCGCCGAGTTGGGCGTACGCCTTGGCCTGCATGGCGTGCAGGTCGGCGGCGAGCGCCGGGGTGGTGTGCCGGCCCGCGGCCCGCAGGGCGGCCTCGGCGAACGCGACGGCCTGGCGGTACTCCCTCAGGTGCAGGGACTGGTTGACGATCAGGGCGATCACATACGCCCCGAGCCCCCGGTCGCCGCTCGCCTTGGCCAGCCGCAGCGCCTGGTGGAAGTAGCGCTGGGCCAGCCCGTGCGCGTCCGAGTCGTACGCGCAGATCCCCGCCACCGCCACCAGCGAGCCGGTGGCCCGGTGCAGCCGCCGGCCGAGGTCGTCGGGGTAACTCCCGCGCAGCATCGGCGCGGTCTCGGCGCCGAGGAAGCGGACGATCCGGTCACGGGTGGCCATGCCGCCGGCCCGGCGGTACATCAGCTCGTAGTGGACGCGGGCGGCCTTCAGCATCTCGACGTGCTCGGGACCGATCCGCAGGGGCCCGTCGCGGGAAACGTCGGCGTCCTCGGGCGGGTTCTCCCATTCCCAGACCGGGATGACGGCCGGGGTGCCGGTGACCGCCTCGGCGGTGAGCAGTTGGGGCCGGGCCTGGCCGTCGGAGCGCCACAGGGCGGCGGCCCGGTCCACGAACCCGCTGAGCGGGGAGGCGTGCAGTGAGACCGGCCGGTCCGGCACGCCGAGGCCGATGTCGTCCAGCCCGAGGGGCCGCCGCAGCCGGCCGCCGAGCACCTCGCAGATCAGGTCGGGGACCTGGCCGCGCGGCCGCTGCCCCTTCAACCACCTGGTCACGGCGGTGTGTTCGTAGCGCAGGGCCAGCCCGCGGGTACGCCCCGCCTGGTTCACGTGGGCGGCGAGCCCGGCGTGGGACATGCCCGCCTCGGCGAGGAGGGCGTCGAGCAGGACATTGGGCTGCATGGGCCGCTCCCGGAGCTCGTCGGTATCAGGCTAGTGGGTGCAGGGTTCACACGGGGTGTACTGCATTCGATTCACACAGGGTGTGAAGTAAGTACGCGCATAAATGCGTTCCGCACTCTGCCGCACGGCCCCCTGGAGGCGCTTGACTGAAGACCCTCGCCAAGAGGAGCTCGGGTCGTCGGCTCCCCCTCGTACAGTGCGACGACCCGTCACCGCGCCGCCCGTCCTGCTGTCTGCCCGACACTCCATGGCAGGCGGGCGGCGCCTTCCGGTTCCGCCGGCGCCCGGTTGGTCGCCGGGCCCCGGCGGCGGACCGGACCGGACGCGCGCCGGGCCCATCCACCGGACCCGGCGCGCGTGGTCGGTGCCCGTGCTCGGTGCCGGTGCTCGGTGCCCGTGCTCGGTGCCCGTGCTTGGTGCCGGTCGTCAGTGCCGGTCGTTGCGGAGCACCAGCAGGGCGACGTCGTCGGCGAGTCTCCCGCCGGTGTGCCGCAGCAGGGCCGCGTGCACGCCTGCGACCAGCCGCGCGGGCGTGAGCGGTGCCTCGGCGAGGACGCTCCGCAGCGGGAAGAACCGCCCGGCGGCGTCCCGTGCGTCCTCGGCCCCGTCGGTGTGCAGGAACAGCGTCTCCCCGGGCCGCAGTTCCCCGCACACCTGCGGCCGCGGGTCCGGCGGTAAGGGCACCACGCCGAGCGGCGGCAGGGTCTCCCCGGCGAGCCATGCGAGCCCCGCCGGCGACCGGG
Source organism: Streptomyces yangpuensis (assembly GCF_001005295.1). Taxonomy (GTDB): domain Bacteria; phylum Actinomycetota; class Actinomycetes; order Streptomycetales; family Streptomycetaceae; genus Streptomyces; species Streptomyces yangpuensis. The sequence goes on from NZ_LBMK01000009.1 coordinate 259,017, forward strand.
GCGACGACCAGGACACGGGGTCCGGGGCGGAGCCCCCGCTGCGCACCCCGCAGGGCTCCGGGGCCGGTCTGATCACATACGGCCACGGGTGGCCGCAGTTCAGGGCCGTCAGGGTGTCGTCCGGGGCGATCTGGAGCAGCAGGACCGTCACGAACTCCTCGGCCGCCGGGGACTCCGGCTCACCCGCGCACACGGCCGGATGCTCCGCTCGGGCCCGGTCCCGTACGTGCCGGCCCAGGGCCCGTTCCATCCGCAGCAGGACGCCGCCGAGCGACGGCTCGTCGTACGCGGCCTCACGGAAGGCGCCGAGGACGGCGGCCGCCGCACCCAACGCCGGCAGCCCGTGGCCGCGTACGTCCCCGATGACCACGCGGATCCCGTGCGCCGTCGGCACGGCCTCGTACAGATCACCGCCCACCGCGGCGCCCCGGCTCGCGGAGAGCTGCGCCGCGGCCAGGGTCACACCGTCGACGCGGCCCGGCAGCGGCCGCAGCAGGGCCCGCTGCGCGGCGCCCGCGATCTCCTGCGACCGGCGCAGCTCGGCCAGCAGCCCGCGCCGGGTGTGCAGCGCGCACCCGGTGGCCAGCAGCAGGAACGCCGCACAGGTGGCCAGGCTCGGCAGCAGCAGCCCCGGCGTGGCCAGCTCCCAGGACACCGCGGCACCGCCCCAGGCGGCGACGCACACCCGGCGCACCCGGGTCATCTCCCTGCGCGTGATCATCCGTAGGACTCCCCTCCGGCCGGGTCGATTGTGTCGACCGGACGGCGGGCCCCGACATGGGCCGCGGAGCTTCTCACCCGAATGAGTGAGGGGCCTGTCCAATGGCGGACAGGCCCCTCACCAGGCCTCGAACGGGTCCGAGGCCGTACGGCTACGCGCCCCGGAGGACCGCCCCGGTCCGCTCCCCGGCGAGCGCCACCGCCGCGTCGCGCGCGGCCGTGGACTCCTCGGCGGTCAGCGTCCGGTCCGCCGCGCGGAAGCGCAGCGCGTACGCGAGGGACTTCTTGCCCTCGCCGACCTGCTCACCGGTGAACACGTCGAACAGGCGCAGCGACTCCAGGAGTTCACCCGCGCCCTTGCGCAGCGCGGCCTCCACCGAGGACGCCGGGACGGACGCGTCCACGATCAGCGCGACGTCCTGGGTCGCCACCGGGAAGGAGGAGATCCGGGGCGCCTGGACGGCCTGACCGCCGGCCGCCGCGAGGCGGTCCAGGTCGAGCTCCATCGCGCTGGTGCGGGCCGGCAGGCCCATGGCCTTGACCACGCGCGGGTGCAGCTCACCGGCGTGGCCGATGACCTGCTCCACACCGCCGACGGTGACGACCAGCTCGGCGCAGCGGCCCGGGTGCCACGGGCCGTACTGGCCCTGGCGGACGACGAGCTCGGCACCGGCCTCGACGGCCAGCGCGCGGGCCGCCTGGACGGCGTCCGCCCAGTCGGCCGGGCGGCCCTTGCCCCACCAGCCGGCCTGCTCGCGGGCACCGGCCAGCACGACCGCGGCGTACCGCGGCTGCGCGGGCAGCGCCGCGTCCAGGGTGGCGATCTCCTCGTCGGTGGGACGCCGGTCGACGGGCAGCCGTACGGCGACACCCGGTTGCGCGGCGGCCCGGAAGACCGAACCGGTCTCGAAGAGCGCGAGGTCGTGGCTGCCCCGGCTGTCGTTGCGGCGCAGCGCGCCGAGCAGACCCGGCAGCAGCGTGGTGCGCAGCGCCGGCTCCTCGTCGGAGAGCGGGTTGACCAGCGTGACGACCTGGCGGGCGGCGTCGTGGGCCGGCAGCTGCAGCTGGTCGAAGACGCCCTCCCCGAGGAAGGGGTAGCTGAGCGCCTCGACGTAGCCGGCGCCGGCCAGCGCGCGGCCGACCCGGCGGTGCAACTGCTGGCGGGCGGTCAGGCCGCGGCCGGAGGGCACCTGGGGCAGGGTCGACGGGAGGTTCCCGTAGCCCTCCAGCCGGATGACCTCTTCGGCGAGGTCGTTGGGCGCGGCGAGGTCGGGCCGCCACGACGGCAGCGTGACGACGAGCTCGTCCTGGCCGTAGACGTCGCAGCCGATCTCCTGGAGGCGGCGCACGACGGTCTCACGCCCGTAGTCCATGCCCGCGACCCGGTCCGGGTGGTCGGCGGCCATCGCGATGGTGCGCGGCGCGCCCGGGGCGATGACCTCGGTGACGCCGGCCTCGGCGGTGCCGCCCGCGAGGAGCACGAGCAGGTCGACGGTCCGCTGGGCGGCCGCGGCGGCGGCCAGCGGGTCGACGCCCCGCTCGAAGCGCTTGGAGGCCTCGGAGGAGAGCTTCATGCGGCGCGCGGTGCGCGAGATCGACACGGAGTCGAAGTGCGCGGCCTCGATGACCACGTCGGTGGTCCCGGTGACGGCGCCGGTCTCCGGGTCGGTGACGGAGTCGGCGATCTCGGTGTTGGCGCCGCCCATGACACCGGCGAGACCGATCGGCCCGCTGTTGTCGGTGATCACCAGGTCCTCGGCGTCGAGCGTGCGCTTGACGCCGTCGAGGGTGGTGAACTTCTCGCCCTGCTCGGCGCGGCGGACACCGATGGTGCCGTCGATCCGCGAGCGGTCGTAGGCGTGCAGCGGCTGGCCCAGTTCGAGCATCACGTAGTTGGTGATGTCGACGGCGAGCGAGATCGGGCGCATGCCCGCCTTCTGCAGGCGGCGCTGGAGCCAGATCGGGGAGCGGGCCTCGGGGTCGAGGCCGGTGACGGTGCGGGCGGTGAAGCGGTCGCAGCCAGCCGGGTCGTCGATCTTGACCGGGTAGCCGTACGAGTTCGGTCCGGGCACGTCGAGCAGCGCCGGGTCGCGCAGCGGCAGGCCGTAGGCGGTGGCCACCTCGCGGGCGATGCCGCGCAGGGACATGCAGTAGCCGCGGTCCGGGGTGACGTCGATGTGCAGCACCTCGTCGACGAGCTGGAGCAGCTCGATCGCGTCGGTGCCGGTCTCGTGCTCCGGCGGCAGCACGATGATGCCGTGCGTGCCGTCGTCGCCCATGCCGAGCTCCTCGCCGGAGCAGATCATGCCGTGCGAGGTCCTGCCGTACGTCTTGCGCGCGGCGATCGCGAAGTCGCCGGGCAGGACCGCGCCGGGCAGGACCACGACGACCTTGTCGCCGACGGAGAAGTTCCGGGCGCCGCAGACGATCTCCTGCGGCTCGCCGGTGCCGTTGGCGGAGCCGACATCGACGGTGCAGAACCGGATCGGCTTGCGGAAGCCCTCAAGCTCCTCGATGGTCAGCACCTGGCCGACGACGAGGGGGCCCTTGAGGCCGGCGCCGAGCTGCTCGACCGTCTCGACCTCCAGGCCGGCGTCGACGAGCTTGGCCGCGACGTCGCGACCGGATTCACCGGCGGGGAGGTCGACGTACTCCCGCAGCCACGAAAGCGGGACCCGCATCAGATCTCCATCCCGAAAGGCCGGGTGAAACGAACGTCACCCTCGACCATGTCTCGCATGTCTTCAACGTTGTGACGGAACATCAGCATCCGCTCGATGCCGAAGCCGAAGGCGAACCCGCTGTACTTCTCCGGGTCCACACCGCAGGCGGTCAGCACCTTGGGGTTGACCATGCCGCAGCCGCCGAGCTCGATCCAGCCCTCGCTGGAGCAGGTACGGCAGGGGCGGTCGGGGTTGCCCACCGACTCGCCGCGGCACACGTAGCACTGCATGTCCATCTCGGCGGACGGCTCGGTGAACGGGAAGAAGTGCGGGCGCAGCCGGGTGGTGGTCTCCTCGCCGAACAGCTCCTTGACCATGTGGTCGATGGTGCCGCGCAGGTCGGCCATGGTCAGGCCCTCGTCCACGGCGAGCAGCTCGACCTGGTGGAAGACCGGGGTGTGCGTCGCGTCGAGCTCGTCGGTGCGGTACACGCGGCCCGGGCAGACGATGTAGACGGGGGGCTTGCGCTCCAGCAGCGAGCGCGCCTGCACCGGGGAGGTGTGGGTGCGCAGCACGACGCCGGACTCGTCGCCCTCGGTGCCCTCGGGCCCCTTGACGAAGAAGGTGTCCTGCATCTGGCGCGCCGGGTGGTCGGGCGTGAAGTTGAGGGCGTCGAAGTTGAACCACTCCGCCTCGACCTCGGGACCCTCCGCGACCTCGTAGCCCATGGCGACGAAGATGTCCGCGACGCGGTCCATCAGCGTGGTCAGGGGGTGGCGGGCGCCGGCGGGCGTGCGGTCATAGGGCAGCGTGACGTCCACCGCCTCCTCGACCAGCACCCGCTCGTCACGCTCGGCCTCGAGCTCGACGGTACGGGCCCCGAAGGCCTTGTTCACGGCGCCGCGGGCCTGGCCCACGCGCTTGCCCGCATCCGCCTTGGCCTGCGGGGGCAGGGCGCCGATCTCGCGGTTGGCGAGCGCCAGGGGCGAGCGGTCGCCCATGTGCGCGGTCTTCGCCTCGCGCAGCGCGTCGAGGTCGCCGGCGGCCGCGAAGGCGGCGAGCGCCTCGTCCCGCATGCGCTCGATCTCTTCCGGTTTCAGTGCCTCGACCTCGACAGGGTCGTACGACTTGTTCGGTGCCGACATCTCTTCCCGTACTTCCGATGGCTGGCTGGTGGGTCCCCCGCGCGACGCGCAGGACGCGCTCGGCACAAGGACACAAAGGTGCCAAAGGACGAGTCTAAAGGTCGCTGGGGGTGAAGGAGCCCGTGGGCCGCCCGGCGAGACCCTCCGCAGGACTACTGCGTGAGATAGGCCGGGGCGCTCACGGGCAGGATAAATCGGAACTCGGCGCCGCCGCCGGGGCCGCGGCCGACCGTGATGGTGCCGCCGTGCGCCTCCACGATGCCCTTGACGATGTACAGGCCCAGGCCGGTGCCGCCGCGCTTGCTTCCCCGCCAGAAGCGGGTGAAGACGCGGGCCATCGACTCCTCGGGGATCCCGGGGCCTTCGTCGGACACGGTGACGGCGGTTCCCTTCTCATGCGGCGACACCCCGATGGTGACCGTTCCTTCGCCGTGGCGCACCGCATTTTCGAGGAGGTTGCCCAGGATCTGGTCGATCTTGTCCGGATCGGCCCACAGGTCGGGCAGCGGGCGGCTGACGCTGACGAGGAAGCGTGCGGGGTCCTGGCCGTTCGCGGTGAGCGCCTGGACGTGCCGGCCCACGGCGGTGGCGATGTCCACCGGCTGCCGGCGCACTTCCAGCCGGCCGGAGTCGATGCGTGAGATGTCCAGGAGCTCCGCGATGAGGCGGGTGACGCGGTTGGCGTCGGCGTCGACGGTCTCCAGCATCAGCCGCTTCTGGTCGTCCGTGAACCGTTCCCACTTGGCGAGCAGGGTCGCGGTGAACCCCTTGACGGAGGTCAGCGGGGAGCGCAGCTCGTGGGCGACGGTGGCGATCAGCTCGGCGTGGCTGCGCTCGGTGCGGCGGCGGGCCTCGGTGCCGCGCAGGGTGACCACGAGGCGGCGCACCGGGCCGGTGGGGTGGGTGCGGACATAGCTCGCGGAGACGAGCACCTCGCGGCCCCCGGGGAGCAGCAGGTTGCGCTCGGGCTGCCCGCGGCGGGTGGCGAGGCCCCCGTACGGGTCCGTCAGCGCCCACCAGCGGCGGCCTTCGAGGTCCTCCAGCGGAAGGGCCCGGTCGATGGGGGCGCCGAGCGCCCGCTCCGGCGCGAGCTGGGTGATCCGGGCGGCGGCCGCGTTGAAGCAGACCACCCGGCCCCGCTCGTCGGCGACGACGAGCCCGTCGGGCAGGCTGTCGGGGTCCACCGCGAAGCCGAGGCCGCCGGACGGGGCCTCGACGGCCGCCCGGTCGGTCCTCCGGACCGGCGGCCGGGCGCCGCGCGCCCGGCCCGAGTCCACGGCCTGCGGCGGCACTCCGCACAGCCCGTCGACGGCCGCGGCCGGGACTGCGGGGGCGTCCCGGAACCGCTCCTCGGCCGCGTCAGCGGCTCCGGGTGAGCTGTTCGTACCGACGGTCATGTCCCCGTACCCCACATCTCCGAGTAGCGCAGTGGGCCCCTCCGGGCCGCCACACTACTAGCTGGGGGTCACGGAGCGGCACCCTCCGGGCGCCCGCTGTGCACGCGCGGATGCGTAGAGACACACGGCGGCGGCCGTCGCCAGGTTCAGGCTCTCCGCCTTCCCGTGGATCGGGACCCGTACGACGGCGTCCGCGAGGGCCCTGGTCTCCTCCGGCAGGCCCCAGGCCTCGTTGCCGAAGACCCAGGCGGAGGGGCCGCCCATGGTGCCCGCGTCCAGTTCGGCGTCGAGGTCGTCCTCGCCGGCTCCGTCGGCCGCCAGGATCCGTACGCCGGCCGCGCGCAGCCCCTCGACGGCCTGTTCCACCGGGACGCCGACGGCGACCGGGAGGTGGAAGAGGGAGCCCACGGAGGCCCGTACGGACTTGGGGTTGTAGAGGTCGACGGAGGCGTCGGTCAGCACCACCGCGTCGGCGCCGGCGGCGTCCGCGCAGCGCAGCACCGTACCCGCGTTGCCGGGGTCCCGGACGTGCGCGAGGACCGCGACGAGCTTGGGCCCGGCCTTGAGGATCTCCTCGAAGGGCGAGTCGAGGAAGTGGCAGACACCGACGAGTCCCTGCGGGGTGACGGTCTGGGAGACCTCCGCGAGCACCTCGTCGGAGGCGTAGTGCACGCGGGCGCCCGCGTCCAGGGCCGCACCGACGATCTCGGAGTAGCGCTCGGCGGCCTCGACCGTGGCGAACAGCTCGATCAGGGTCGGGGCGCCCGTGGGACCGCGGTGCTCGACGGCCTCGCGGACCGCCTGGGGGCCCTCGGCGATGAACCGGCGCTCCTTGGTGCGGAAGTTGCGCCGCGCCAGTCGCCTGGCGGCGGCCACCCGCGGGGATCGGGGGGAGATCAGCTCGGCGGGGTGACCCAGGTCAGCCATGGTCTCTGCGGTTCTCTCTCGGGGTGCGGGCGCCCAGGGCGCGGTGGTGCGGGGCCCAGGGGTGCGGGGCGCGCGCCACGCGCGGAGCGCGGGCGGTACGCCCACCTGCGGGGCGGGGAAAGCACTCGGACCCGCAGGCGGTTCGCCTGCGGGTCCGAGGGTGCCGGCCGATCGAGCGGCCGGCCAGGCCTTACGCGGCGGCCTTGGGGGCGTTGACGTCGGCCGGGAGCGCCTTCTGCGCGACCTCGACGAGCGCGGCGAACGCGTTGGCGTCGTTGACGGCCAGCTCCGCGAGGATCTTGCGGTCCACCTCGATGTTGGCGGCCTTCAGACCCTGGATGAGGCGGTTGTACGTCATGCCGTTCTGGCGGGCAGCGGCGTTGATGCGCTGGATCCACAGCTGACGGAAGTCGCCCTTGCGCTTCTTGCGGTCGTTGAAGTTGTAGACCAGCGAGTGGGTGACCTGCTCCTTGGCCTTGCGGTACAGGCGCGAACGCTGACCGCGGTAGCCGGAGGCCGCCTCGAGGATCGCCCGGCGCTTCTTGTGGGCGTTTACTGCCCGCTTGACGCGTGCCACTTTTTAACTCCTTGTAGCGGGGCCGTGGGTGTCTTCACACGACCCGGAAATTCGATGGGGTCCCGGTCTCGACATGCATCCGCTCCCGGCAGGGGAGCGGTGGATGTCAGATGCCGAGAAGCTTCTTGATCTTCGCGGCGTCGCCGGGAGCCATCTCCGCGTTGCCGGTGAGGCGGCGGGTGACACGGGACGACTTGTGCTCGAGCAGGTGGCGCTTGCCGGCGCGCTCGCGGAGCACCTTGCCGGAGCCGGTGACCTTGAAGCGCTTCTTGGTACCGCTGTGCGTCTTGTTCTTCGGCATGGCGCCGTTATCTCCTCGTCGGTGGCGCTCCCGCGCCGGTCCGGACCGGACCGGCTGTGGGGAGCGTCATGGTGTGTAGGTGATTCGAGACAGGTGCCTCGAAATCAGGCCTCGGCGTTCGCCTCACCGGCGTCGGCCTCGGTGACCTCGGCATCCTTGGTGTCCGTCGCCTCGACCGGGGCGGCCTCCTTGGAAGGAGTCGCCTCGTCGGCAGCGGCGGCACCCTGGCGCTCGGCCTTGCGGGCGGCCTGCGCCTCGCGGGCTTCGGCCATCGCCTCGGTCTTCTTCTTGTGCGGACCGAGGACCATGATCATGTTTCGGCCGTCCTGCTTCGGGTTCGACTCGATGAAGCCGAGCTCCTCGACGTCCGAAGCGAGACGCTGCAGCAGTCGGTAGCCGAGTTCCGGCCGGGACTGCTCGCGACCACGGAACATGATCGTGATCTTGACCTTGTCGCCCTGCTTGAGGAACCGAACGACGTGACCCTTCTTGGTGTCATAGTCGTGCGGGTCGATCTTCGGCCGGAGCTTCATTTCCTTGATGACCGTGTGCGCCTGGTTCTTGCGCGCCTCACGGGCCTTCATGGCCGACTCGTACTTGAACTTGCCGTAGTCCATGAGCTTGCAGACCGGCGGGCGTGCGGACGCCGCGACCTCGACCAGGTCGAGGTCGTACTCCTGTGCGAGCTCAAGCGCCTTGGCAAGCGGCACGATGCCGACCTGCTCGCCGCTGGGACCGACGAGTCGTACCTCGGGAACGCGAATCCGGTCGTTGATGCGGGGCTCGGTGCTGATGGATCCTCCTCGGTAGCACCACACGACTGCCTGGCAGACAGCCGCTGACGTGTATTTCCGTCAGACCGACCACAGCGGGAGAATGAAAAAAGCCCCGCCGGGCACAGGCAGGGGCTCCAATACGACCGGAGCACCGCCGCATGCGAGACGCGGGGCGCAGACTCGGGCGGCTTTCCATCGTCCGTACGGAACGATGGATGCCGCCTGACCGGTGACCCGCCGCCCCGGAAGGCGGTCAGGTGGGAGAACGGAGCCTCCACTTGTGGGCCGGACACCACAGCATCCGGCCGGTCGATGTACATACTAGCACCCGCGTTGCAAGCCCGCCGCACGGCATATCGTGGGGCGCATGACTGACGCGACACCCTCCACCCCCACCGATTCCGCTGCCGACGGCGCCCCCGACTACGACGCCATGACCCGCGACATCGCGGACGTGCCCGCCGTCGAGGTGATCACCACGGTGGCCGTGCACCTGCTGAGCGCCGCGGCGGTCAACCTTGGCCTGGACAAGCCGGACTCCGAGCACAAGGACCTCGACGAGGCCCGCAAGCTGATCACGGCTCTCGCCGGCCTGGTCACCGCGAGCGCCACCGAGATCAGCTCCTTCCACGCCGCCCCGCTGCGCGACGGCCTGAAGTCGCTGCAGCTGGCCTTCCGCGAGGCCTCGATCGTCCCGGACGAGCCGGGCCAGGGCCCGGGCGAGAAGTTCACCGGCCCGGTCTTCGGCTGATCACCGGCCGTCCCGTACCGGGAACGACGAAGTCCCGTACCGGGAACGACGAAGGAGGGGCGGGCCGTGTATCGCGGCCCGCCCCTCCTTCGGCGTTCAGCGGGTGAAGAGCGCCTCGCCGGGCGGGACCGGGGCGTCCGCCGGCAGCAGCGCCAGATTCAGACCGCGCACCAGGCGGGCCCGCAGGGTGGTGTCCGCCGCCAGGGCCTCGGCGACGCGGCGGGCCGCGGCAGGCGCCTGCGCGTCGGCGGCCAGCACGATCGCGAGGATTCCGTCGGCGTCGGCCCCGCCCGGGCCGAGGTGGGCACGCAGCACGGCCGGCTCGCCGGACACGGCGGCCCGTACGGCCTCCCGTACCGCCGGGTCGGCCAGCGGGTCGGTGTCCGTGCGGCCCTCGGCGAGCGCCAGCAGCGCGGGGCCGGTCAGCTGGTAGGCGACCGGGCCGGCCAGGTCCAGCACCACGGTGTCGGCCTTCTCGTGCGCGGCGGCCGCCAGGGCCTGGTGCAGCGGGACGGCCACCGGCCGGGCGGCAGGGTCCCACAGCGCGAGCGAGGCGATGGAGGTGAAGGCGGGCAGGGCCCGGCGGTCGCCCGCCCGCAGCGTCGGGACGGCCATGTCGCTGGTCTTCTCCCGCTTGAGGCCGGTCTCCGGGTCGGTCTCCACCTCGCCGAGCACGGCGACCACCGGGACCAGCAGCCGGGCGCCCTTGAGTGCGGCCAGCACCCGCGGCTCCTGGGTGCGGTCCTCGGCCCACGCGGCGAGGGCCGCGGTCAGCTCGGGATCGGCGGAGCCGTCGTCGTCGGAGAAGCCCGGGTCGGGAATGTTCTTGTTCGCCATGTTCGCCACAGTTACCCGACCCTACTGTGCCGGGTGCGCGTCGCCGCCCCGGGTACCCCGTCGCGGCCGCCGGGCCAGTACGGCGGCCAGGACGAGCAGCGCCGCTCCGGCGACCGCGGCGGCGGGGGCGCCGAGCCGGGCGGACCGCTCGGGCGGGCGGACCCGCTCGGGACCCGGGCCGAAGTACGTGCTCCCGGCCGCGGCCGGGGCGGGTACCGCGGGCTCCGGCCGCATCGCCTCCGCGACCTGCAGGGCGGCGGCCGGATCCACCATGCCGTGGCCGCGGGCGTCGTCTCGGCCACCCGCCGGGGAGTCGGAGGCGGTGTCCTCCAGCAGCTTCTTGACCTGGGCCGGGGACAGGCCGGGGTGCGCGGCCTTGACGAGGGCCGCCGCCCCGGAGACGAAGGCGGCCGCCGCGCTGGTGCCCCAGCCCTCGTAGTAGGAGCGGTCGGGGTCGGCGATGACGACGTCGACGCCGGGGGCGCTCACGGTGGCGTACCAGTTGCGCGTGGAGAACTTGGCCTTCCGGCCGCGGCGGTCGACGGCGGTCACGGCGATGACCCCCGGATAGGCGGCCGGGTAGGAGACGCGGTCGCCGGACTCGCCGCCGTTGCCCGCCGAGGCGACGACGACCACGCCCTTGGAGAGGGCGTACTGGACGGCCTCGTCCTCGCCCGCCTCGTGGTGGGCGGAGTCGCTGTCGTCGCCGAGGGACAGGTTGATGACGTCGGCCCCGTGGTCCACGGCCCAGCGGATGCCTTCGGCCAGGGCGCCGCCTTTGCTCTCGCGGGCCTTGGCGCGGCCCGGGTCCCCCTCTTCGAGAATCACCCGTACCGGCAGGATCCGTGCCTGGGGGGCGATGCCGAGGACGCCCTGGCTCCGGCTGGGGCCGTGGCCGTGCCCGGCGATGATGCTCGCCATGGCCGTCCCGTGGCGGGCCCAGGCGCGGTCGCCGGGGCCGGCGCCCATGCCGATGAGGTCGGTGCCGGCGAGGACCTGCCCGGACAGGTCCGGGTGGGACTCGTCGACGCCGGTGTCGAGGACGGCGACGGTCACGCCGTCGCCGCGGGTGGTCCCCCAGGCCTCCTCGGCGCGCAGGGCCAGCAGTCCCCACTGGCGGTCGCGGATGGTGTCGGCGGCGGCCGGGGCGGCGGTGGCGGTCGCGAGCAGCGCGACGGCGGCGAGCACGGCCGCGCCGCGGGCGGGGGTTCGTGCGCGGGCGGAGGCGGGGGTTCGTACGCGGGCGGAGGCGGTGTCGGGGGCGGGGGTCATCGTGCGGCCTTCGAGGCGGGTGTGGCGCGCGCGGTGGCGTCCGTTGCGGGTGGTGCGGCGAGGGTCGCCAGGCCGTGCCCGAGGCGTTCGGCGAGGGCCTTGGCGTCGTGGCCGAGGCCGGCCTGGGCGGCCGCGCCCTTGGCGTCCTTCTTGACGAGGTCCTCGGCGGGGCGGGGGGCGTCCTGGGCGCGGCCGTCGGCGAAGGCGGAGACGGCGTAGACGACGACGGGAGCCTCGGTGCGTACGGAGGCCGCCCAGGCGGCCCGCCGGCTGTCGTCGAACCCGTAGCCGGGCGGGGCGGTGAGGCGTCCGTCGAGCGTCTTCATCGTGGGCCCGTCGGCGGGGGTGAAGACCATGCCGACGGCGATCAGGGAGCTGCGGGTGGCGTCGGTGTAGGTGGCGCGCAGGACGCGGGTGCAGCCGGTGGGGGCCAGCAGGGCCTGCCAGTCCGCCGCGAGGGCGGCCGGACAGTCGGCGTCGGGGGCTAGGGCGATGCGGGTCCAGGTGCGGTCGGCGCCGCCCGGGCCGGCCGAGGGGCCGGCGAGGACGGGCGGGAAGAGGCTGTCCACGGGGGCCGAGCGCCAGAGCGAGCCGGCCTTGCGGTGGGCGGCGTCGGCGGGCAGGGGGCGGTGCGCGGCGCGGTGTTCGGACCAGGTGGTGAGGGCGGCGCCGCCGAGGAGGCCGCCGCCGAGGAGGAGGCAGAGGGTGGCGGCCGCGACGCGGCCGGGGTGGCGGCGCGGTGGTGCGTGGGCGGGCTGGGGCGGCGGGGACCAGGGGTCGGGCTCGCCCGGGATCGTGGTCCGCGGTGTCGTCGTGGTCATCCGGCGGCTCCGCCCCCCCGTTCCGTACGGCTGCCTGTCCGTACTCTACGTGGTCCCCGAGAACGCCCTGCCGAGACGGCCGCCCCGCCGGTCCCGGCGGGACGGGCCGGGCCGGGGCGGGGCCACCGGCTGGATTTCAGCCCCGTCGGCGTTTGAGGCGCGGGGTCCGGGGCGGAGCCTCGGGGGAGACCGCCCGACCCCTACCCACCGGTACAGACCTCTGGCAAGCTGCCGACCATGAACTCCCCCGCCGCCGACCGCGCCCGGTACGACCGGGCGACCGCGCACCTGGACGCGCCGCTGGCCATCGTGGATCTCGAGGCCTTCGACGCCAACGCCGACGACCTCGTGCGCCGGGCCGGCGGCAAGCCGGTCAGGGTCGCCAGCAAGTCGGTCCGGTGCCGCGCCCTGCTGGAACGGGTGCTGGCCCGGCCCGGGTTCGCCGGGATCATGTCGTACACGCTCGCCGAGTCGCTGTGGCTGGCCCGGTCCGGGTTCGGGGACGTGCTCCTCGCGTACCCCTCCGCCGACCGGGCCGGTTTCGCGGAGCTGGCCGGCGACGCCAAGCTGGCCGGCGCCGTGACCGTACTGGTGGACGACCCCGCGCAGCTGGAGCTGATCGACGCGGCCCGGGACGGCGGCGCCGAGGAGATCCGGGTCTGCCTGGAGCTGGACACCGCCCTGCACCTTATGGGCGGCCGGATCCGGGTCGGGGCGCGCCGCTCTCCGCTGCGTGAGCCCGCGCAACTGGCCGCGCTGGCCCGTACGGTCGCCGCCCGGCCCGGCTTCCGGGTGGTGGGGCTGATGGCGTACGAGGGCCATGTCGCCGGGGTCGGGGACGCGCTGGCGGGGCGCCCGCTGCGGTCCCGGGCGATCCGGCTGATGCAGGGCGCGGCCCGCAGGGAGCTGGCGGCGCGGCGGGCCGAGGTGGTGGCGGCCGTACGGGCCGTCGTACCGGACCTGGAGTTCGTCAACGGCGGCGGTACCGGCAGCGTGCAGCAGACCGCGGCCGAGGACGCGGTGACGGAGATCGCCGCCGGGTCGGGGCTGTACGTGCCGCGGCTCTTCGACAACTACACCTCGTTCCGGGGGCGTCCGGCGGCGCTGTTCGCGCAGCCTGTGGTGCGCAGGCCCGGTGTCGGGGTGGTGACGGTGCTCGGCGGCGGTTATCCGGCCTCCGGTGCGGCGGGGCCGGACCGGCTGCCGGTGCCGTACCTGCCGCAGGGGCTGCGCTACGACCCGCAGGAGGGGGCCGGCGAGGTGCAGACCCCGCTGCTGGGGGGCCCGGCCGACGATCTGCTGATCGGCGACCGGGTCTGGTTCCGCCATGCCAAGGCGGGCGAGCTGTGCGAACGGTTCGACACCCTGCACCTCGTCGAGGGCGACCGGGTCACGGACAGCGTGCCGACGTACCGGGGTGAGGGCCGCACCTTCCTCTAGTACGCCGCACCTTGGTCTAGTACACGGTGTCCGTCTGGTCCGGGATGACGGTGGTGTCGCCGCGGCGGACCGGGCCGGCCGTGCCGTCGTGGTCGACGTAGCCGGTGGTGGAGCAGGGGTAGGGGCTGGTCCGCTGTTTCTTCGGCTCGATGAACATCGGGTTCACGATCCACTTGCCGTCGCTGTCGTCGTAGGCCCGGCACATCACTTCGTTCTTGTTCCGGTTCACGACGAGCCGCAGGGCGGTGGCGTCCCGCAGGAACGAGATGTCGGTGTCGGAGTCGCCTGCCGCGAACACCTGGCGGCGGGCGGCCGGCTGGATCCTCTCGGCGGCGGGGCCGCGCACCCCGAAGATCTCCTCGTTGATCCAGCAGCGTTTGCCGTCGATGTAGTTGATCATCGTGTCGGCGTCGTCCGCGACGGATCCGCAGCCCTGGAGGCGGCTGGTGTACGTCCCGCCGCGGGTCGTGGTGTTGCGGATGCCGATGACGTGGCCGGCGTCGATTCCGACGCCCTCGGCCCAGACCTCGACGACCGGTTGCGGGGAGGCGGAGCTGATCCAGACGTCGAAGCCGGCCTTGCGGAGGCTGTCGATCAGGTCCCGCTGCTGGTCGTAGTAGCGGACCCAGCCGGTGGCCCGGCCGGTGCCGACCTGCTGGGTGGCGCCGAGGGGCGCGGCGAGGTTCTCGGTGCGGGCGGCAGCGGCGAAGCCGCGGATCTCGCGGGCGGTCCAGCCGTGCATGAGCTGGGCCAGCCAGGCGTATCCGGGTTCCATGGTGCGGCGGTCCCAGCCGGTGAAGGCGGCGGCTCCGGTGCGGGTCGCCGCGGTGCCGTAGACGGCGTTGATCTCGTCCGCGCAGCCGGCTCCGGTGGGTGCTGCGGTGGGCAGCGGGGTGCCGGGACGGGCGAGGGCTCCGCACGCGTCGGTGAGGGCGCCGGCCGCGGCGGGGGTGAGGAAGCGGCTGGTGGCGCTCCAGTCGCCGTGGGCGGGCTGGCGGATCCTGGAGTTGCGGAGCAGCCAGAACATGGTGGCGTCGCCGACGTCGTTCTTGACGACGGTGTTGTCCCAGTCGAAGACGGCGACGGGTCGGGTGCGGGCGGGCCGGTACGGGGTGCAGCGGCCGTAGCGGTCGATGAGCTGCTGGAGGCGCGCCCGGTTGTCGCCGTACCAGCCGGTCTTCAGCTGCGGGGTGGTGCAGGGTGCTCCGGGGTGCGCGGCTTCCGCGGTGGGTGCGACGGCGACGAGGGCCGCGACGGTGATCGCGGCGGCGGCGAGCGCCTGGAGGCGGCGGGTGGTGGCGCGTGGGGACATGGGTGAGCGCTCCTTGGCGGTGAAGGCGTCACGGGTGGTGGAGCACGACAGCCGGGCGTCGTGCTGACGCCCGGCTGTCGGGTGGGGGGAGCTGGGGGGGGTGGCGCGTGTCTAGAGGGGGGTGACGTACGCGCCGGAGATACCGCCGTCGACGAGGAAGTCGGTGGCGTTGATGAAGGAGGAGTCGTCGCTGGCGAGGAAGGCGACGGCGGCGGCGATCTCGGTGGGCTCCGCGAACCGGCCCAGCGGGATGTGCACGAGCCGGCGGGCGGCGCGTTCGGGGTCCTTGGCGAACAGCTCCTGCAGGAGCGGGGTGTTGACGGGCCCGGGGCACAGGGCGTTGACGCGGATGCCCTCGCGGGCGAACTGGACGCCGAGCTCGCGGGACATGGCCAGGACGCCGCCCTTGGAGGCGGTGTAGGAGATCTGGGAGGTGGCCGCGCCCATGATGGCGACGAAGGAGGCGGTGTTGATGATGGAGCCGCGGCCCTGGCGCTGCATGTAGGGCAGGGCGGCCTTGCAGCAGAGGTAGACGGAGGTGAGGTTGACGTCCTGGACGCGGCGCCAGGCGTCGAGTTCGGTGGTGAGGATGGAGTCGTCGTCCGGGGGCGAGATGCCCGCGTTGTTGAAGGCGATGTCGACGGAGCCGTAGGTGTCGAAGGCCGTCTTGAAGAGGGCTTCGACGTCCTCCTTGTCGGTGACGTCGACCTTGACGAAGAGGCCTGCGACCTCCTCGGCGGCGGCCTTGCCGGCCGTCTCGTCGATGTCGGCGCAGACGACGTTGGCGCCTTCGGAGGCGAGGCGGCGGGCGGTGGCGAGGCCGATGCCGCTGCCGGCTCCGGTGATGACGGCGGTGCGGCCGACGAGGCGGCGGCAGATGATCTCGGTGGGCTCTACGGACATGTGGTTCAGGCCTCCGTACTGATGAAGACGTTCTTGGTCTCGGTGAAAGCGGTGAGGGCGTCGGGTCCGAGCTCGCGGCCGAGTCCGGACTGCTTGTAGCCGCCGAACGGGGTCCAGTAGCGGACGCTGCTGTGGGAGTTGACGGACAGGTTGCCGGCGGCGACGGCGCGCGAGACGCGCAGGGCGCGGCCGATGTCGCGGGTCCACAGGGAGCCGGAGAGGCCGTATTCGGTGGCGTTGGCCAGGCGTACGGCGTCCTCCTCGTCGTCGAAGGGCAGGACGACGGCGACGGGGCCGAAGACCTCCTCGGCGGCGACGGGCGCGGTGGGGGCGACGTCCGTGACGAGGGTCGGCGGGTACCAGAAGCCGGGGCCTTCGGGGGCGGTGCCGCGGACGGTGGTGAGGGCGTCGGTGACGAAGGACCGTACGCGGTCCAGCTGGGCCCGGGAGATCAGCGGGCCTACCTGCGTCTTCTCGTCGAGCGGGTCGCCGACGGCGACGGCCGCGATGCCGGGGGCGAGGAGGTCGAGGAAGCGGTCGTAGGCGGAGCGTTGTACGAGGATGCGGGTGCGGGCGCAGCAGTCCTGGCCGGTGTTGTCGAGGAAGGCCATGGGGGCGGCTGCCGCGGCGGCCTCCAGGTCGGCGTCGGCGAAGACGATGTTGGGGCTCTTGCCGCCGAGTTCGAGAGTGACGCGCTTCACCCGGTCGGCGCACTTGGCCATGATCTGCTTGCCGACGCGTGTGGAGCCGGTGAAGACGATCTTCGCGACGCCGGGGTGTTCGACGAGCGCGTCGCCGGCGGTGTCCCCGCGGCCGGGGAGCACCTGGAAGAGGTGCTCGGGGATCCCGGCTTCGAGGGCGAGTTCGGCGAGGCGCAGCGCGGTGAGCGGGGTGGTCTCGGCGGGCTTGAGGATGACGGCGTTGCCGGCGGCGAGCGCCGGGGCGAGGCCCCAGGCGGCGATCGGCATGGGGAAGTTCCAGGGGGCGATCACACCGATGACGCCGAGGGGTTCGAGGAAGGTGACGTCGATGCCGCCGGCGACGGGGATCTGGCGGCCGGAGAGCCGTTCCACTCCCCCGGCGGCGAAGTCGAGCAGGTCGCGTACGTTGCCGGCTTCCCAGCGGGCGTTGCCGATGGTGTGGCCGGCTTCGCGGACCTCCAGCAGGGCCAGTTCCTCGATGTGCCCGTCGACGACCGCGGCGAAGCGGCGCAGCAGGCGGGCCCGGTCGGCGGGGGCGGCCGCCGCCCAGGCGCGCTGGGCCGCGGCGGCCCGGGCGACGGCGGCGTCGACGTCGTCCCGTGTGGCGGCCGGGACGACGGCGACGAGTTCCTCGGTGGCCGGATTCAGCACACTCAGCTGGGAAAGGGCCTTCGCATCGGACACGTGGTGCCTCACAGTTTCGGTTCGGTGGTGTGCGGGGCTACAGGCGTTCGAAGGAGCGGCGCAGCTCCCAGTCGGTGACCGCGGAGTCGTAGGCGTCGAGTTCCACGCGGGCCATGTTCCGGTAGTGGGCGACGACCTCGGGGCCGAAGGCGGCCTTGGCGATCTCGCTGTTCTCCCAGAGTTCGGCGGCCTCGCGCAGGGTGGCGGGGACGTGGGCGTAGTCGCCGGTGTAGGCGTTGCCGGTGCAGATCGGCGGCAGTTCCAGGCGGTTCTCGATGCCGTAGAGGCCGGCCGCGACCAGGCCGGCGACGGCGAGGTAGGGGTTGACGTCGCCGCCGGGGAGGCGGTTCTCGAAGCGCATGGAGCGGCCGTGGCCGACGACGCGCAGGGCGCAGGTGCGGTTGTCGAGGCCCCAGGCGACGGCGGTCGGTGCGAAGGATCCCGGCCGGAAACGCTTGTACGAGTTGACGTTCGGGGCGTAGAGAAGGGAGAAGTCGCGCAGCGCGGCGAGCTGGCCGGCCAGGAAGTGCCGCATCACGGGGGACATGCCGTGTTCCCCGTGGCCCTCCCCGGCCATCACGTTGCGTCCGTCGGTGTCGGTGAGTGAGAGGTGGATGTGACAGGAGTTGCCCTCGCGCTCGTCGTACTTGGCCATGAAGGTGAGCGAGACACCCTCCTGGGCGGCGATCTCCTTGGCGCCGGTCTTGTAGACGGAGTGCTGGTCGCAGGTGGTGAGCGCCTCGTCGTAGCGGAAGGCGATCTCGTGCTGGCCGAGGTTGCACTCTCCCTTGGCCGACTCGACGGTCAGCCCGGCGGTCTGCATCTCGTTGCGGATCCGGCGCAGCAGGGGTTCGATGCGGCCGGTCCCGAGGATCGAGTAGTCGATGTTGTACTGGTTGGCGGGGGTCAGGCCGCGGTAGCCCGCGTTCCAGGCCTGTTCGTAGGTGTCCTGGAAGACCATGAACTCCAGCTCGGTGCCGACCATCGCGGTGTATCCGTGCTCGGCGAGGCGTTCCAGCTGGCGGCGCAGGATCTGCCGGGGGGCGGCCACGACGGGGGTGCCGTCGTTCCAGGCCAGGTCGGCCAGGATGAAGGCGCTGCCGGGGTTCCAGGGGATGCGGCGCAGGGTGGCGGTGTCGGGGTGCATGGCGAAGTCGCCGTAGCCCCGGTCCCAGGAGGACATCTCGTACCCGTCGACGGTGTTCATGTCGGTGTCGACGGCGAGGAGGTAGTTGCAGCCCTCGGTGCCGTGCGCGAGGACCTCGTCCAGGAAGAACTGTGCGGCGAACCGCTTGCCCTGGAGCCGCCCCTGCATGTCGGGGAAGGCCAGGACGACTGTGTCGATCTCACCGCTGGCGACGAGGGCACGGAGCTCCTCGGGCGCGAGCGGCGGCTTGCGGTCTACCACGGGAATCTCTCCTTCGGTGAGCCGAGGAGGCCTAAGGTATTGAATAGAACCATTGCTTGGGAAGGGGAGGAGCCGAGATGACCGATACGGCGAGCGAAGGCGACGCCGCCCGGCGCCTGAACCCGGTGCTGCGCCAGGTGCGGGCGGGCAACGGGTTCGAGGAGGCGCTGGAGCAGATCCTCCAGGTGGTCCGCCTGGGCCTGGTGCCCGGCGGCGAGCGACTGCCGCCCGAGCGCGAGCTGGCGGAGCGGATGGGGATCAGCCGGGTCACCCTGCGCGAGGTCCTGAAGGTGCTGCAGGACCAGGGCCTGGTGGAGGCGCGGCGCGGCCGGTACGGCGGGACCTTCGTACGCCCCCGCCCCGACACCCCGGCCGGCGGCACCGAGGAGGAGCTGCGCAGGCGGGTGGCGGGCGTGGACATCGAGGACGTCCTGCGCTTCCGCGAGGTGCTGGAGGTGGGGGCGGCCGGGCTGTGCGCCTCGCAGGGGCTGACCGAGGAGGACACCGAACGGCTGCTGGCCGCGCTGGGGGCCACCCACGACGCCCCGCTCGCCGACTACCGCCGCCAGGACACGCTCTTCCACCTCACCCTGTGCGAGCTCGCCGGGTCCGCCACCCTGACCGCCCAGTACGCGGCTGTCCGGGCCACCGTCAACGACCTGCTCGACTGCATACCGCTGCTGGTCCGCAACCTGGAGCACTCGCAGCAGCAGCACACCGCACTGGTGGAGTCGGTGCTGGAACGGGACGCGGCCGGGGCCCGCGAGACCATGCGCGAGCACTGCTGCGGCACGGCCGCGCTGCTGCGCGGATTCCTCGCCTGAGGCGGACGGGGACGGCGGGTCGGGGGGTGTCCGAGAGGTTTTCGTAACTTCTGTTTTACGCAGAGGTCTTGCGCGCTCCGCTCCACTAGGACAAAGGTACGCCCCACAACCATTGCCCTGAGGCAGGAGCGCACGATGGCCGACGACATCGAGGCACGGCTGACAGCCGTGCCCGCACCCACCACGTCACCCGCCGGCGGCGGCGACGGCCCGGACAACTACCTGGAGCGCCGCACCCTGCGCCGCGGCAGCGCCGGCTGGCTGCTGCTGACCGGACTCGGCGTCGCCTACGTCGTCTCCGGTGACTTCTCCGGCTGGAACGTCGGCCTCGACAAGGGCGGCTTCGGCGGTCTCGCCATCGCCACCGTCCTCATGGGCGCCATGTACGCCTGCCTGGTCTTCTCCCTCGCGGAGCTGTCCACCATCCTGCCGACGGCGGGCGGCGGCTACGGCTTCGCCCGCCGCGCGCTGGGCCCCTGGGGCGGCTTCCTCACCGGCACCGCCATCCTCATCGAGTACATCCTGGCCCCGGCGGCGATCGTCATCTTCATCGGCGACTACGTGGAGTCCCTCGGCCTCTTCGGCCTGACCTCCAGCTGGCCCGTCTACCTCGGCTGCTTCGTGATCTTCATCGGGGTGCACCTGTGGGGCGTCGGCGAGGCCCTGCGCTTCAGCCTCGTCGTCACCGCGGTGGCCGTCGCCGCACTGCTGATCTTCGCGGTCGGCGCCTTCACCGAATTCAGCGCCGACGGCCTGAACGACATCCCGGTCGACCCGGACGCCTTCGGCTCGAACTCCTGGCTGCCGCTGGGCCTGCTCGGCATCTGGGCCGCCTTCCCCTTCGGCATGTGGTTCTTCCTCGGTGTGGAAGGCGTACCGCTGGCGGCCGAAGAGGCCAAGGACCCGGTCCGCTCCATGCCGAAGGCGCTGGCCATCTCCATGGGCGTCCTCGCCCTGCTGGCCCTGATCACCTTCTTCGCGGCGACCGGCGCGCAGGGCGCCGACGCCGTCAAGTCGGCCGGCAACCCGCTGGTCGTGGCGCTGGAGGGGGACGGCGGCCCGACCGCCCTCAGCCGGTTCGTGAACTACGCGGGCCTGGCCGGCCTCGTCGCCTCCTTCTTCTCCCTCATCTACGCGGGCTCCCGCCAGCTCTTCGCCCTCTCCCGCGCCGGCTACCTGCCCCGCTTCCTCTCGCTCACCTCGAAGCGCAAGGCCCCGTACCTGGGGCTGATCATCCCCGGCGCGATCGGCTTCGCCCTGGCCGCGGCCACCGGCAACGGCGCCCGCATGCTCAACATCGCGGTCTTCGGCGCCACCATCTCCTACGCCCTGATGGCGCTCTCCCACATCGTGCTGCGCCGCCGGGAGCCACAGCTGGAGCGCCCGTACCGCACCCCGGGCGGCATCCTGACCTCCTCGGTGGCCTTCGTCCTCGCCCTCTCGGCCCTGGTCGCCACCTTCCTGGTGGACAAGGACGCGGCGTTCATCGCGCTGGCCGTGTACGCCGTCGCGCTGGCGTACTTCGCCTTCTACAGCCGGCACCACCTCGTGGCCTCGGCCCCCGAGGAGGAGTTCGCGGCCCTCGCGGAAGCCGAGGCGGAACTGGCCCGCGACTGAAACCCTGTCACCGTCCGTCCCCGCCCCTTTCCGGAGGTATCGAACGTGCCCAGGCCGCTCATCGGCATCACCACCTACGTCGAGGAATCCACCCGCTACGGCGTGTGGGACGTCCCGACGTCCCTCGTACCGACCGGGTACCACGAACTCGTCCAGGCGGCGGGCGGCGCGGCCGTACTGCTGCCCCCGGACGCGCCCGGTGCGGCGGCGGAGGTGCTGAGCAGGGTGGACGGCCTGGTCGTCGCGGGCGGCCCGGACGTGGACCCGGTCCACTACGGCGCCGCACGCGACCCCCGTACGGGCGCCCCCGCGACGGTCCGCGACCAGTGGGAACTGGCCCTGATCGACGCCGCGCTGGAGGCGGACGTGCCCGTGCTCGGCATCTGCCGCGGCATGCAGGCGCTGAACGTGGCCCTGGGCGGCACGCTGGTCCAGCACATCGACGGCCACGTCGACACCCCGGGCGTCATGTCCTGGCACCCGGTCCGCCCGGTCCCCGGTACCCGGTACGCGGACCTGGTCCCGGAGGAGGCGCAGGTCCCGACCTACCACCACCAGGCGGTCGAACGCCTGGGCCGCGGCCTGGTCGTCTCGGCGCACGCGCTCGACGGCACGGTGGAGGCGATCGAACTGCCCGACCCGGCGCGCTGGGTGCTGGGCGTCCAGTGGCACCCGGAGCGGGACAAGGACACCCGGGTGATGGCGTCCCTGATCGAGGCGGCCACGGCACGCAGCGCGGTACCGGTGGCCTGACCGCCGCCTCCTCCCCCGCCCCCGGTCCCGCGGAAGGGCCGGGGGCGGACCCGTACCGTCCGATTGGCCCCGGACCCCGCACGCGCGCACGCTGGACGGGTGAGCACCGACGCGCACAGCACGACGAAGGGGCCGGTGGCCGGGTTCCTGGACAACCCGGTCGTGGGCATGGCGCCGTGGATCATCTTCTCGCTGCTGGTCGGCCCGGGACGGTTCGAACTGGCCGTGGGACTGGCCCTGGCCGCGTCGGTCGCCCTGACCGTGCTGAGCCACGTGGTCAACCGCGGCAGTTCCTGGAAGCTTCTGGAGCTGGCCGACATCGTCTTCTTCGCCGCGATGGCCGTGATCGGGGCCCTGGCGAGCGAGGGCACCCTGAACTGGCTGGAGACGTACGCGGGCGAAGTCGCCAACATCGCGCTGGCGGTGATCGCCTTCGGCTCGATGGCCGTGCGGATGCCGTTCACCCTCCAGTACGCCCGCGAGCAGGTCGATCCGTCGCTCTGGCACACCCGCGGCTTCCTGCGCACCAACTACATGATCACGGGGGCGTGGGGCATCGCCTTCCTGATCGCGGCCGCCGCAGGAGCGTACGGGGACCTGGTCCTGCACGACCCGAGCAACATCTGGACCGGCTGGATCATCCAGATCCTGGCGATCGTCGCCGCGGTGAAGTTCACCGTCTGGTACCCGGACGTCGCCCGCGCCCGGGCGGTCCGCGAAGCCGCCGGCCTGCCTCCCGAGCCCACGCCGTGGGCGGGGTTCCTGGTACCGCTGGCGGGCACGCTCGTACCGGTCGGCATCGCCGTCCTGATCTTCGACAACATGTGGTGGCTGGGCGTGGCCCTGATCGTCGCGGGCTCCCTGCTGACGAAGACCCTCCGGTCCCGCTCCCAGGCCCCGGGCTGACTCCTGCCGGTCCCGCCTCCTACGCTGCGTGATCGATGCACCCATGTCCGCCCGGGAGACCGATCCCGTGACCACCGGCGTCGTCGCACGCTTTCCTGCTAGGGGGTCCCGCGGGTCAGGGAGAGCAGGTCCCGGGCCGGGCCCGCCGGGCGGGCTCCCGCCGGCCAGACCGCCCGCAGGGCCCGGCCCAGCTCGGCGCCCGTCACCGGCACCTCCACCAGACGGCGCGCCGCCAGCTCGTCCACCACCGCCAGCTCCGACAGCACGCACGGCCCCGCGCCGCCCAGCGCGGCCGCCTTCACCGCCGTCGTCGAAGCCAGCTCCAGCAGCGGCGCGGCCAGCCCGCCGTGCCCGGCGAGCGCCGCGTCCAGCACCTGGCGCGTGCCCGATCCCCGCTCCCGCAGGATCAGCGGGGTCGCGGCCAGCTCCGCCGCCTCCACCCCCCGCGAACGCCGCGCCCACGGATGGACCGGCGCCACCGCCACGACCAGCCGGTCCTGCGCGATCACCGCCGAGTCCAGCCCCTCGGGCACCGACAGCCCCTCCACGAAGCCCAGGTCAGCCTCGTGCGTGAGCACCCGCTGCACGACCACCGCCGAATTGCCCGCGTGCAGCGACACCGCCGTGTCCGGCCGCTGCCCGCGCAGCGCGATCAGCCACCCCGGCATCAGGTACTCGGCGATGGTCATACTGGCCGCCACCCGCAGCCGCGAGTCCCGCCGCCCCCGCAGCGCCTGCGCCCCCGCGTCGAAGGCCTCCGCCGCCTCCACCACCCGCCGGGCCCAGTCGGTGACCAGCGCACCCTCGGCTGTCAGCGTCGACCCCCGCGGGGACCGGTCCACCAGCGCCACACCGAGCCGGGTCTCCATCGCCCGGATCCGGCTGCTCGCCGCGGGCTGGGTGATGCCCAGCCGCCGGGCAGCCCCGCTCAGACTCCCGACACGGGCCACCGCCAGCAGCAGCTCCAGCGCGCCCAGGTCCGGTACGCGGTGCGCCAGCGGAACCAAGTTCTCCTCACCCATAACATCAGTTTATGGCCTTATAGACAGATGATCCCTGCCGTTCGGCCCGCCCCCGCATGACGCTGGACCCATGGCCACCACCCTCGTGCGACCCCGCACCCTCACCGAGCCCGCGCCCACCGCCCACAAGGCACCGGCGCTGCGACACCTCGGCCCCAACTGGTACGCCTCCGTCATGGGCACCGCGATCGTCGCCACCGCCGGCGCGGCCCTCCCGTACCAGCTCCCCGGCCAGCGCGTGGCCTGCCAGCTCGTCTGGGCGCTGTCCGCCGTCGCCCTCGCCGTCCTGCTCACCGCCCGCGCCGGGCACTGGCTCCACCACCGCGACCAGGTCCGCGCCCACCTGCTCGACCCCGCCGTCGCCCCCTTCTACGGCTGCCTCTCCATGGCGTTGCTGGCCGTCGGCGGCGGCACGCTCATCGTCGGCAAGGACCTCATCGGCACCGGCGCCGCCGTGGCCGTGGACGCCGTGCTCTTCACCGCGGGCACCGTGATCGGCCTGGTCGCGGCCGTGGCCGTGCCGTACCTGATGGTGGTGCGCCACAAGGTCGAACCGAAGCAGGCCAGCCCTGTGTGGCTGCTGCCCCTCGTCGCCCCCATGGTCTCCGCCGCCCTCGGGCCGCTGCTGATACCCCACCTGGCCCCCGGCCAGCCCCGCGAGGCCATGCTGCTCGCCTGCTACGCCATGTTCGGGATCAGCCTGCTCGCCACCCTGCTGATGCTCCCCCTGATCCTCGGCCGGCTGATCGTGGCCGGCCCGCTGCCCCTGGCTCTGACCCCGACCCTGTTCCTCGTACTCGGCCCGCTCGGGCAGTCCACCACCGCCGTGAACCAGCTCGCCGACATGGCTCCCCAGGCGATCGGCGCCCCCTACGCCGACGCGCTCGGCGCCTTCGCGGTCGTCTACGGGGTGCCCGTGATGGGCTTCGCCCTGCTGTGGCTGGCGCTCGCCGTGTGCCTGCTGGTCCGGGCGGCCCGGCAGGGCATGGGCTTCGCGATGACCTGGTGGGCGCTGACCTTCCCCGTCGGCACCTGCGTCACCGGCGCCGCCGGCCTGGCCCGCCACACCGGCCTCACCGCCCTCGCCTGGCTCGCCGCGGCCCTCTTCCTCGCCCTCCTGACCGCCTGGCTCCTGGCCGCCACCCACACCCTCCACGGCCTCCTGACGGGCCGCCTCCTCCCTACGGGGTCGCTCGGCGGGGCTCCGCGCGGCTGGACCGGGGTACAGGCGCGCTGAAGCGGTGACCCCTGCGGGGCTGCTCGGCGGTCCGCTCCGCCCGGAGCACGCGGCAGGGCCGGGGAACGGGCCCGGTGCGGGACCCCTGCGGGGCTGCTCGACGGTCCGCTCCGGCCGGAGCCGTGCCGCGGGGCCGGAGTGCGGGCGTGGTGCGGGTCGGTCGGGTGGCCGGGCAGGGGTCTCTCCTCGGCTCGGCGCGTGCGGCCCAGGCCCGGCCAGACGGCCCCGGTCGCGCCTCGTCCTGCGGGGACACCCCTCCCCGTCCCCCCTCCAACAGTACGAGCCGGCTCCGGGAGCCGTGGTCCTGTCCGGCCGGAGCCGTGCCGCGGGACGGGGTACCGGCACGGTGCGGGTCGGTCGGGTGGCCGGGCCCCTGCGGGGTTGCTCGGCGGTCCGGTCCGAGTGGAGCGTGCGGCTGGGCCGGGGTACGGGCGCGGTTCGGGTCGGTCGGGTGGCCGGGCAGGGGTATCTCCTCGGCTCGGCGCGTACGGCCCTGGCCCGGCCAGACGGCTTTGGTCGCGCCTCGTCCTGCGGGGACACCCCTGCCCGTCCCCCCTCCAGCAGCGCGGGCCGGTGGGGCGGGGACACGGCGGAGTG
>NZ_LBMK01000009.1:284643-289977 GCF_001005295.1 Streptomyces yangpuensis
GCCGAGCCGAGGAGACACTCCGGCGGGGCACCGACCCACACCCTCGCACCACCGCCCAGCAGGAACAACGGCCACCCCGGCGGGAGCCGAACCCTGCACTCCCGGCCGGCAAATCCAGCCCCGCCGGCGATTGAGGCGCGGGGTCTGGGGCGGAGCCCCAGCACCCCCGGCCGTCAGTGTTTGCGCAGGCGCGCGTGGTAGTCCTCCGGCGGCAGGAACTTCGACCAGCGCTCCGGGAACTCCGACGGCATACCCTCGTCCTCGTCGTCCTCCGACTCGCCCTCCGCCATCGCCCGCCACGCGGCGGCCCGCGCGATCAGCTGCGCGGCCTCCGCCTCCCGGGCCCGCTCGTTCGCCTCGCGTGCCGCCGCCGTCGCCACCGACGGCCATACGCGGTCGATCGCGGCGTTGACGGCCGCCCCGACGAGCACCGCGAAGGCCGAGATGCCGATCCAGAGCAGGACGGCGACGGGCGCGGCCAGGGAGCCGTAGATGGTCGGCCCCTCCACCGTGTTGGTGAGGTAGATCCGGAGCAGGAACGAGCCGAGCACCCACATCGCCAGCGCCACCAGCGCACCCGGCACGTCCTCGATCCACGGCGAGCGCACCGGCACGGACACGTGGTACAGGGTGGTCAGGAAGGCGATGGACAGCAGGGTCACGGTCGGCCAGTACAGGACGGCGATCACCTCGGTGCCCCACGGCACCAGCCGGACGACGGCGTCCGGCCCCACCACCATCAGAGGCAGCACGATCGCGCCGATCAGCAGGGCGATGACGTACAGCAGGAAGGCCAGCAGCCGGGTCTTGACGATGCCGCGGTGCCCGTCGAGCCCGTACATGACGGTGATGGTGTCGATGAAGACGTTGACGGCCCGGGATCCCGACCACAGCGCGAAGGCGAAGCCGAGCGAGATCAGGTCGGGTCTGCCACTGCGGGTGACGTCGTCCAGGAGGGGTCTGGCGATGTCGTTGACGCCGCGGTCGGACAGGACCGTGCCGACCGCGCGCAGGATGTTCTCCTCGATGCTCTCGACGGTACGGGTGTTCGTCCACCCGTCGACGTAGCCGAGCAGGCCGAGCAGGCCCAGGAAGAGCGGGGGGAGGGAGAGCAGGGTGAAGAACGCCGCCTCGGCCGCGAGCCCGAGGATCCGGTACTCGATGCACGAGTTGACGGTGTCCTTCAGCAGCAGCCAGCCCATTTTCCGCTTCGAGACGTTGCGGTAGAGGGCGCGGGCCCGGTGGAGCCGTCCTGCGATCCGCTCGGGTGTTTCTTTTGCTGGCTGCACGTCCTTACGGTATCCGCATGGCAGCCACCACCCACACAGTCAGCAACCAGGCCCCGCCCCTGGTGGGGCACGACATCTACGGCGGCGACCGGGCCCTGAGCGAGGGCGTCGAGCGTCACCTGGCGTCCGCGGATCCCGAACTCCGGGACGGGATAAGGGAGGAGCTCACGGACCTCGGGCACGCGGCCGGTTCCGCGCAGGCCCAGGAATGGGGCGCGCAGGCGAACGACAACCCTCCGAAACTGCGCACGCACGACCGGTACGGGAACCGGATCGACGAGGTGGAATTCCACCCTGCGTGGCACCGGCTGCTCGGGCACGCCGTGGGCGCGGGGCTCACCGACGCCTGGGGGCGGCCCGCCGGGCACCTGCGCCGCGCCGCCGGCTTCTACCTGTGGTCGCAGGCCGAGGCGGGCCACGGCTGCCCGGTCTCGATGACGCACGCGGCCGTGCCGGCCCTGCGGGCCGATCCGTCGCTCGCCGCCGAATGGGAGCCGCGGCTCACCTCGCACGTGTACGAGCAGGGGCTGCGGCCGGCGGCGCAGAAGGCCGGCGTGCTCTTCGGCATGGGGATGACCGAGAAGCAGGGCGGCAGCGACGTACGGGCCAACACGACGACCGCCGTGCCGCTGGACGCGTCCGGCGAGTACCTGCTGACCGGGCACAAGTGGTTCTGTTCGGCGCCGATGTGCGACGGCTTCCTGGTGCTGGCGCAGGCGCCGGGCGGGCTGACCTGCTTCCTGGTGCCGCGAGTGCTGGAGGACGGGACGCGCAACGTCTTCGCGATCCAGCGGCTGAAGGACAAGCTGGGCAACAGGTCGAACGCGTCGAGCGAGGTCGAGTTCGACGGGACCTGGGCGCGGCGGGTCGGCGAGGAGGGCCGCGGGGTGCGGACCATCATCGAGATGGTCGCGGCGACCCGGCTGGACTGCGTCATCGGCTCGGCCGCGCTGATGCGGCAGGCGCTGACGCAGGCCGTCCACCATGCGGAGCACCGCTCTGCTTTCGGAGCGCTGCTCATCGACCAGCCGCTCATGCGCAACGTGCTCGCGGACCTGGCCCTGGAGTCGGAGGCCGCCACCACCCTGACGCTGCGTCTGGCCGCCGCCTACGACGCCGGGACCGAGCAGGAGAAGGCCTTCCTGCGCCTGGCCGTGCCCGCCGCCAAGTACTGGGTGACCAAACGCTGTACGCCCATGGTGGCCGAGGCCCTGGAGTGTCTGGGGGGCAACGGCTACGTCGAGGAGTCCGGACTGCCGAGACTGCTGCGCGAATCCCCGCTGAACTCCATCTGGGAGGGCTCCGGGAACGTCCAGGCCCTGGACGTACTGCGCGCCCTGCAGCGCGAGCCGCAGGCGCTGAACGCCTTCCTCCAGGAGGTGGGCCTGGCCCGGGGCGCCGATCACCGGCTGGATTCGGCCATCAAGGACCTGCTGACGGACCTCGCCGATCTGGAGGGCATCGAGGCGCGGGCCCGCCGGGTCGTGGAGCGCATGGCCCTGGTGCTCCAGGGATCGCTGCTGGTCCGGTGGGCTCCGCCGGAGGTCGCGGACGCCTTCTGCGCCTCGCGGCTGGGCGGTGACTGGGGTACGGCCTTCGGCACGCTGCCGCACAGCCTGGATCTGCGCGCGGTCGTGGAACGGGCGCGGATCGCAGGCTAGGAGGGAGCCCCCGTCGGGCTCCCCTGCGGTCCCCAAACCGCTCCGAGCCGGGATCCGGGCCCGTCGACCGGGACAGAGGTGGCGCCGCGCCGACTCGGCACCACCTCTGATCCGAAGCCCCGAGGAGGAGCTGTCACGCCGCTCGGGCGACGTCCGGACATTTTCGGTCGGACGGCCGGGACTTGGCGAGAGTTGCATACCGTTGCAACCCTTGGGTCGGCTGCCGTCCGTCGGGCGCCGGGGAAGCGGCCACCCAGGACGGCCCGGGCAGCTGAGGACCGCCGGGCGGCCGGCGTCGTACGTCCTGTTCGCACGGGGAGGTTCCGGTGGCCGACACCACAGGCATCACGGTCGATGTGGCACGCATCTCGGCCATGCACCCTCGGGAGGCCACGCGTCTGCTCAAGGGGGTGCGCGCGGCCGCGCTGGCGGGCGACCGCCCGCCGGCCACGCCCCGGCCCGAGATCGCGGAGTCCTGGCGCCGGATGCTGGCCGGCGGCGTGCACCCGGACCGGGACGCGCGCTCGCGGATGCTGTCGGCGGCCGAGACGGAGGAGCGGCGCCACGTCTCCCCTCTGCGGGAGGTCCTTCCCGTGCTGCGGGAGGGGCTGCTGCCCGCACTGGACGGGGCGCTGCACATCATGGTCGTCGCGGACGCGGACGGGCGGCTGCTGTGGCGGGAGGGGCACAGCTCGATCCTGCGCAAGGCCGACCGGCTCGGCTTCTCGGTCGGGGCGGACTGGAACGAGGCCGTGGTCGGCACGAACGGGGTGGGGACCGCCCTGGTGGCACGGCGGCCGGTGCAGGTGTTCTCGGCGGAGCACTTCGTCTCCAGCCACCACGAGTGGACCTGCGCGGGAGCGCCCGTGCGCGACCCGCGGGACGGGCGGCTGCTGGGCGTGGTCGACGTCAGCGGGCCCCTGGCCACCATGCACCCGGCGACGCTGGCCTGGGTGAGCTCGGTGGCCCGGCTCGCGGAGCGGGAGCTGCGGATCCGGCACCTGGAGTCGCTGGAGCGGCTGCGGGCGGTGGCGGCGCCGCTGCTGGCCCGGCTGCCGGGGCGGGCGCTGGCCGTGGACCCGCACGGGTGGACGGCGGCGGTGACCGGGCTGGCCCCGGCGGAGCGGGTACCGCTGCCGAAGGACTTCGCGCCGGGCCGGGTGTGGGTGCCGCAGCTCGGCGACTGCGTGGCGGAGCCGCTGCCCGGCGGCTGGCTGCTGCGGATCACGCAGGAGCGTACGGGTACGGCGACCCGGGTCGTACTGGACCTCAGCCGGGCGGGTTCGTGGTCGGCGACGGTGTACGGGTCGTCCGGGAGCTGGTCGCAGGAGCTGAGCCCGCGCCACGCGGAGCTGCTGTTCCTGCTGGCGGAGAGTCCGCGGGGGCGGTCGGCGGCCGAGCTGTCCGCGGAGGTGTTCGGTGACCCGACCCGCACCGTGACGGTCCGGGCGGAGCTGTCGCGCGTACGACGGCACCTGGCGGGCGTCCTGGCCCACCGGCCGTACCGCTTCGCCGAGGACGTGGAGGTGGAGCTGATCCGCCCCGAGGACCCGGCCGCGCTGCTGCCGCACTCCACGGCCCCGGCGGTGGTCCGGGCCCGCCTGGGCCGGACGGGGCCCGGCATGATTCCCTGAGCTGCATGAGCACCATCACACTCACCACCTGGTCGCTGGAGATGACCTCTCCGGCGGACCTCGTCCCGGCGGCCGCGACGGGCCCGGAGATATCGATCGTGCGGTCGGAGGTCCCCTCCCCCGAGTTCAGCCGCTTCCTCTACGCCTCCGTGGGCGGCGACATCCACTGGACGGACCGGCTGTCCCTGACGCGCGCGCAGTGGGTGGAGCAGCTCGACCGGCCGGGGGTGGAGACGTGGGTGGCGTACGACCGCGGCACGCCGGCGGGGTACGTGGAGCTCGACCCGCAGGACGACGGGGTGGTGGAGATCATGTACTTCGGCCTGCTCCCCGACTTCCGCGGCCGCCGCATCGGCGGGCACCTGCTGTCCGTGGGCGTCGAGCGGGCCTGGGACCTGGCGTCGCGCTGGCCGGAGCGCGAGCCGACGCGGCGGGTGTGGGTGCACACCTGCAGCCAGGACGGGCCGACGGCGATGGCGAACTACCAGCGGCGGGGCTTCAAGGTCTTCAAGACCGAGACGGAGGAGAAGGAAGAGGCACCGACGCCGGGCCCCTGGCCCGGAGCGTAGCCGCTGCGCGGGCTCTGCGG
The DNA here is from genome assembly GCF_001005295.1 of Streptomyces yangpuensis. Classification (GTDB taxonomy): domain Bacteria; phylum Actinomycetota; class Actinomycetes; order Streptomycetales; family Streptomycetaceae; genus Streptomyces; species Streptomyces yangpuensis. The sequence goes on from NZ_LBMK01000009.1 coordinate 289,817, forward strand.
ATGGTCTGGCCTCGGCCCAGCTTCCGGCTGCGGGCCGGGAGCCGCCGTTGCCCTGGCCGGGCGGTGCGGTGGTTTCCCCGTCTGCGGGCCGGTGGCCGCGCCTCAAACGCCGGCGGGGCTGGGTGGTGTCCCGGGGCGGAGCGGGAAAAGGGGGGTGGGGG
>NZ_LBMK01000009.1:290315-296732 GCF_001005295.1 Streptomyces yangpuensis
ACCACCCAGCCCCGCCGGCGATTGAGGCGCGGCCACCGGCCCGCAGACGGAACACCACCGCACCGCCCGGCCAGGGCAACGGCACCGCCCGGCCAGGGCAACGGCAAGGGTGACGCCCGTCACTGCGTCCCAATATGCGGGACCAGTTCGTCCGAATCGTGGACAGTAGTGGACTCCTCCAATCGGCCCATGACACGCTTCCGCCATGAATGGAGCTGGAATTGCCTTGGTGAGTCGGCGGCACGTCGACCTCGGCCGCATGTCCAGCGCCATCTGTCCGGCGTGCTGACGGAACCAGCAACCGCCGCACATCGCCGCAATCCCGGCATCGTCGCCGTGGAAGTGTCGATCATCGCAGTCCCCTGAAGGCCGAATTCCGCCCTGTCCGCCGGTCACCCCGGCTCGGCGCGGACGATCAGCCGCACCCGCTCAGCGTCCAGGGGTCACGCCACCCCGCCCGCTTCACCCGCCCCTGCCCTGAGCCGCCCAAGAAGGACGTACCGCCATGGCCGCCACCCCCGAAACGCCCGCGCCCGCCGCCGCAGCCGCCGCGCGCCGCAAGACCGGCCGTCACCGCGGCGAGGGACAGTGGGCCGTCGGACACCACACGCCTCTCAACGGCAACGAGCAGTTCAAGAAGGACGACGACGGTCTCAATGTGCGGACACGCATTGAGACGATCTACGCGCACCGGGGCTTCGACTCCATCGACCCCAACGACCTGCGCGGCCGCATGCGCTGGTGGGGCCTCTACACCCAGCGCAAGCCCGGGATCGACGGCGGCAAAACCGCGATCCTGGAGCCGGAGGACCTGGACGACAAGTACTTCATGCTGCGCGTGCGCATCGACGGCGGCCGGCTGACCACCGAGCAGCTGCGCGTCATCGGTGAGATCTCCGAGGAGTTCGCGCGCGGTACCGCCGACCTCACCGACCGCCAGAACGTGCAGTACCACTGGATCCGGATCGAGGACGTCCCGGAGATCTGGCGCCGGCTGGAGGCCGTCGGCCTGTCCACCACCGAGGCCTGCGGTGACACGCCCCGCGTCATCCTCGGCTCGCCCGTCGCCGGCATCGCCCAGGACGAGATCATCGACGGCACGCCCGCCATCGACGAGATCTACCGGCGCATCGTGGGCAACAAGGACTTCTCCAACCTGCCCCGCAAGTTCAAGTCCGCGATCTCCGGCTCGCCGCTCCTCGACGTGGCGCACGAGATCAACGACATCGCGTTCGTGGGCGTGAACCACCCCGAGCACGGTCCCGGCTTCGACGTCTGGGTCGGCGGCGGCCTGTCCACCAACCCCAAGCTCGGTGTGCGCCTGGGCACCTGGGTCTCGCTCGACGAGGTCCCGGACGTGTACGAGGGCGTCATCTCGATCTTCCGTGACTACGGCTACCGCCGGCTGCGCACCCGCGCCCGTCTGAAGTTCCTCGTCGCCGACTGGGGCGCGGCCAAGTTCCGCCAGGTCCTGGAGGACGAGTACCTGAAGCGGAAGCTGACCGACGGCCCCGCGCCCGAGCAGCCCTCCGGCCAGTGGCGCGACCACGTCGGCGTCCACCAGCAGCAGGACGGCAAGTTCTACGTCGGCTTCGCGCCCCGCGTGGGCCGCGTGGACGGCGCCACCCTGGTCAAGATCGCGGACATCGCCGAGCAGCACGGATCCGGCCGCCTGCGCACCACCGCCGAGCAGAAGATGATCGTGCTCGACATCGAGGCCGACCGGGTCGACTCGGTCGTCGAGGCGCTGGAGGCGCTGGATCTGCGGGTCAAGCCGTCCCCGTTCCGCCGCGGCACGATGGCCTGCACCGGGATCGAGTTCTGCAAGCTGGCCATCGTCGAGACCAAGGCGCGCGGCGCCTCGCTCATCGACGAGCTGGAGCGCCGCCTGCCGGACTTCGCCGAGCCGATCACCATCAACATCAACGGCTGCCCGAACGCCTGCGCCCGTATCCAGGTGGCGGACATCGGTCTCAAGGGGCAGCTGGTCCTGGACGACGACGGCAACCAGGTGGAGGGCTACCAGGTCCACCTGGGCGGCGCCCTCGGCCTGGAGGCCGGCTTCGGCCGCAAGGTCCGCGGCCTCAAGGTCACCTCGGCCGGTCTGCCCGACTACGTCGAGCGGGTCGTCAAGAGCTACGAGGAGCAGCGCGAGGACGGCGAGCGCTTCGCGGCCTGGGTCGCCCGCGCGGACGAGAAGAGCCTCTCGTGAGCGAGCGAGCCGCCCCGTTCTACTGCCCGTACTGCGGCGACGAGGACCTGTTCCCCCACGAGACGGGTCACGGCGCGTGGGAGTGCAGGGCCTGCAACCGGGCCTTCCAGCTGAAGTACCTCGGGCTGCTGGCCCGGGGCGTGCAGTCGGGTCCAGCGGGAGGGGACGAGATATGACCACCACTCAAGACGCGAGTCTCAAGAACGCCGCTCTGAAGGCCGCGACGCTCAAGGAGCTGGCCGAACAGGCCGGCCGCGACCTGGAGGACGCCTCCGCGCAGGACATCCTGCGCTGGGCGGCCGGCACCTTCGGTGCGAAGTTCGCCGTGACCTCCTCCATGGAGGACGCGGTCGTCGCGCACCTGGCCTCGCAGGTCTTCCCGGGCGTGGACGTGGTCTTCCTCGACACGGGCTACCACTTCGAGGAGACCATCGGCACCCGGGACGCGGTCGACGCGGTGATGGACGTCAACGTCATCACGCTGACCCCGCGTCAGAGCGTGGCCGAGCAGGACGCCGAGTACGGCACGAGGCTGCACGACCGGGACCCCGACCTGTGCTGCGCGCTGCGCAAGGTCAAGCCGCTGGAAGAGGGCCTGACGGCGTACGACGCGTGGGCGACGGGACTGCGCCGCGACGAGTCCCCGACCCGGGCGAACACCCCGGTGGTCGGCTGGGACGAGAAGCGGCAGAAGGTCAAGATCTCGCCGATCGCCCGCTGGACCCAGGACGACGTGGACGCGTACGTGGCCGAGCACGGTGTACTCACCAACCCGCTGCTGATGGACGGCTACGCCTCCGTCGGCTGCGCCCCCTGCACCCGCCGCGTGGCGGAGGGCGAGGACACGCGGTCCGGCCGCTGGGCCGGGCGGGGCAAGACCGAGTGCGGACTGCACGGCTGATGACGACCAGCGAAGAACTTACGGAGACAGAGCAGATGAGCGTGAGCGACCAGGGCGCCACCGTGTGGCTGACCGGGCTGCCGAGCGCGGGCAAGACCACCATCGCCTACGCGCTGGCCGAGCGGCTGCGCGCCGAGGGCCACCGCGTGGAGGTGCTCGACGGGGACGAGATCCGCGAGTTCCTCTCCGCCGGCCTGGGCTTCAGCCGCGAGGACCGGCACACCAACGTGCAGCGGATCGGCTTCGTCGCCGAACTCCTCGCGAGCAACGGCGTCAAGGCGCTGGTGCCGGTGATCGCGCCCTTCGCGGACAGCCGCGAGGCCGTCCGCACGCGGCACGCCGCCGCGGCGACCGACTACCTCGAAGTGCACGTGGCCACCCCGGTGGAGGTGTGCTCCGAGCGCGACGTGAAGGGTCTGTACGCCAAGCAGGCGGCGGGCGAGATCTCCGGTCTGACCGGGGTCGACGACCCGTACGAGGCACCGGAGTCCCCGGACCTCCGTATCGAGTCGCACACGCAGACCGTGCAGGAGTCGGCCTCGGCCCTGCACGCGCTGCTCACCGAGAGGGGTCTGGCATGACGACGACCGTCGCACACGTCCACGAAGAGACGGACGCGCCCTACGCGCTGTCGCACCTCGACGCCCTCGAGTCCGAGGCCGTGCACATCTTCCGCGAGGTGGCGGGCGAGTTCGAGAAGCCGGTGATCCTTTTCTCCGGCGGCAAGGACTCCATCGTCATGCTGCACCTGGCGCTCAAGGCCTTCGCGCCGGCGCCGGTGCCCTTCGCGCTGCTGCACGTCGACACGGGCCACAACTTCCCCGAGGTGCTGGAGTACCGCGACCGCACGGTCACGAAGCACGGGCTGCGCCTGCACGTGGCGTCCGTCCAGGACTACATCGACGCGGGCAAGCTGCGCGAGCGCCCGGACGGCACCCGCAACCCGCTGCAGACCGTCCCGCTGACCGAGGCGATCCAGAGCCTGAAGTTCGACGCCGTCTTCGGCGGTGGCCGCCGCGACGAGGAGAAGGCGCGCGCCAAGGAGCGGGTGTTCTCCCTGCGCGACGAGTTCTCCCAGTGGGACCCGCGCCGCCAGCGGCCCGAGCTGTGGCAGCTGTACAACGGCCGGCACGCCCCCGGGGAGCACGTGCGTGTCTTCCCGCTGTCGAACTGGACCGAGCTGGACGTGTGGCAGTACATCGCCCGCGAGGGCATCGAACTGCCGGAGATCTACTTCGCCCACGAGCGCGAGGTCTTCAAGCGCAACGGCATGTGGCTGACGGCCGGCGAGTGGGGTGGCGCCAAGGAGGGCGAGACGCCTGAGACGCGGCTCGTCCGCTACCGCACCGTCGGTGACATGTCCTGCACCGGCGCCGTCGACTCCGACGCCGTCACGCTCGACGCCGTGATCGCCGAGATCGCCGTCTCCCGCCTCACCGAGCGGGGCGCGACCCGCGCCGACGACAAGATGTCCGAGGCCGCGATGGAAGACCGCAAGCGCGAAGGGTACTTCTAGACATGACCAGCACCACCGATCAGGTCGCCGGGCGGGGCGACCTCGCAGCGACCACCCTGCTGCGCTTCGCGACCGCCGGTTCCGTCGACGACGGCAAGTCCACCCTGGTGGGCCGGCTGCTGCACGACTCCAAGTCGGTCCTGACCGACCAGATGGAGGCCGTCGAGGCCGTCTCCGCCCAGCGCGGCCAGGAGGCTCCCGACCTGGCGCTGCTCACCGACGGCCTGCGGGCCGAGCGGGAGCAGGGCATCACCATCGACGTCGCGTACCGCTACTTCGCCACCGCGCGCCGCCGGTTCATCCTCGCGGACACCCCCGGGCACGTGCAGTACACCCGGAACATGGTGACCGGTGCCTCGACCGCCGACCTGGCCGTGGTCCTGGTCGACGCCCGCAACGGCGTGATCGAGCAGACCCGCCGGCACGCGGCCGTCGCGGCCCTGCTGCGGGTCCCGCACGTGGTCCTCGCCGTGAACAAGATGGACCTCGTCGGCTACCAGGAGTCGGTCTTCGCGGCCATCGCCGAGGAGTTCACGGCGTACGCCTCGGACCTGGGCGTCCCGGAGATCACCGCGATCCCGATCTCCGCCCTGGCCGGCGACAACGTCGTGGAGCCGTCGGCGAACATGGACTGGTACGGCGGACCGACGGTGCTGGAGCACCTGGAGACCGTCCCGGTCAGCCACGACCTCACGGCCTGCCCGGCGCGTTTCCCGGTGCAGTACGTGATCCGCCCGCAGTCGGCGGAGCACCCCGACTACCGCGGCTACGCGGGCCAGATCGCCTCCGGCGTGCTGCGTGTCGGCGAGGCCGTCACGGTCCTGCCGTCGGGCCGTACTTCGGTCATCGAGGGCATCGACGCGCTGGGCGAGTCGGTGGACATCGCCTGGGCGCCACAGTCGGTGACGGTGCGTCTGAAGGACGACATCGACATCTCGCGCGGCGACCTGATCGCGCCGTCCGCGACCGCCCCGGCCACCACGCAGGACGTCGTGGCGACGGTCTGCCACGTGGCGGACCAGCCCCTGTCCGTGGGCGCCCGGGTGCTGATCAAGCACACGACCCGCACGGTCAAGGCGATCGTCAAGGAGATCCCGTCCCGGCTGACCCTGGACGACCTGTCCCAGCACCCGGAGCCCGGGCAGCTGGTGGCCAACGACATCGGTCTCGTGGTCGTCCGTACCGCCGAGCCGCTCGCGCTCGACGCGTACGCCGACTCCCGCCGCACCGGGTCCTTCCTGCTGATCGACCCGGCCGACGGGACCACTCTGGCGGCGGGCATGGCGGGCGAGTCCTTCGCCTCCAAGGCCGAGCCCGGCGACGCCGCGGCCGAGGCGGACGACGACGGGTGGGACTTCTAGATCATGTTCGCCGATCTGTACGCGACCTTCGCGAAGGAGGGCGGCCGCGTGGGCAGCGGCGCCCTCGGCAGCGGTCAGGGAGGGGTATCGCGATGTGCGCGATGACCGCCCGCCCCGAGCCGTTCCCCATCCACCGAAGAAGACCCGCGCCGTAGTACGACGGCGCGGTGAGAGGAAGTCCTCCCGTGCCTGACACCGGTACCCTCCGCAAGTCCCTGCGCCGCGGCCTGGCCGCCGCCGCTGCCCTGCCGCTGCTGATCGGCGCACTGGCGTCCTGCGGCTACGGCTCCCAGGCGCAGGCCAAGGGCGACGGGACGGCGAACGCCGCTGCCGCGGGCGGGCCGAAGCTGTCGGCGTCCGAGGTCCGGATCGGGTACTTCCCGAACCTGACGCACGCCACCGCGCTGGTCGGCCTGCAGGAGGGCCT
>NZ_LBMK01000010.1:0-46012 GCF_001005295.1 Streptomyces yangpuensis
ACCGCCCCACCCCCTCGCACCACCGCCCAGCAGGAACGATCGCCACCCCGGCGGGAGCCGAACCCTGCACTCCCGGCCGGCAAATCCAGCCCCGCCGGCGATTGAGGCGCGGGGTCCGGGGCCGAGCCCCAGCACACCCCCGGCGGAGCCGAGCGGCAACCGCACCGCCGAGCCGCGCAGCGAACCGGCCTCGCCAGCGATTGAGGCGCGGGGTCCGGGGCCGAGCCCAGCACACCCCCGGCGGAGCCGAGCCGCGAACCCGTCAGTGCGCCGCCCGCAGGGCCTGCGCCAGTACCGTCGGTGCCTCCGCCAGCGACGGCCCGTACCAGGTCAGGTGCCGGCCGCTGACGAGCGCCGCCGGCAGGCCGGGGAAGGCCTCCGGCCCGTCGCCCGCCGCGAAGGCGTACGGCTCGTCCGGCAGCACCACCAGATCACAGCCGGCCGCGGCCAACTCCCCCACCGCAACCCTCGGGTACCGCTCCGCATGCCCCGCATAAACGTTCCGCACGCCCAGCCGCCCCAGCAGATCCCCCGCGAAGGTGTCCCGGCCCAGCACCATCCACGGCCGCCGCCACACCGGCACGAAGGCCGTGAGCTCTCCCACCGGCTCCGCGCGGGCCCACGCCGCCTCCGCGTCCGCCAGCCACCCTGGCCTCGCCAGCCCCAGCGCCCCCACCAGTACCCGGTCCAGTTCCCGCAGCGCCTGCGGAAGGTCGCGGATCTCGGTGACGAGCACCTCCACGCCCGCCGCGCGCAGCGCGTCCAGGTCCGGTGCCCGGTTCTCCTCCTCGTTGGCGATCACCAGATCCGGACGGAGTGCCGCGATCCTGCCCACGTCGGGGTTCTTCGTCCCGCCGATCCGCTCCGCACCCCCGAGATCCGCGGGGTGCGTGCACCAGTCGGTGACCCCGACCAGCAGACCCGGCGCACTCACGGCCACCGCCTCCGTCAGCGACGGCACCAGCGACACGACGCGCCGCACGCCGCTCACTGCCCGGGTGACGGGGGCTCGGACGTCGCGTGGATGTGGTCACCCACCGCGACCACCAGGATCCGGGTGTCCTCGCTGACGGCCCGCCAGCGGTGGCGCACGCCCCCGGAGAGGAAGAGCGCGTCCCCGCTCTCCAGCCGGTACGCCCGGCCCTCGGCCTCGACCTGGCAGGCGCCCTCGACCACGTACATGAGTTCGTCGTTGCGGTGCTGGTACTCGCGCCCGGCGTCCTGGTCCCCGGTGAACTCCAGTGCGTGCAGCTGGTGGTGACCGCGGACAAGGGGCCGTACACCCGGCACGGGGGTCAGCCCGGACTCGTCGCCGGCCCGTACGAGGTCCACCGTGCGCGCGGTGTCGGAGGCGGCCAGCAGCTCGACGGCCGTGGTCTCCAGGGCGTCCGCGACGCGCTCCAGGGAACGCATGCTGGGCCGGGCCCGCTCGTTCTCTATCTGACTCAGGAAGGGCACCGACAGGCCGCTTCGCGCCGACACGGCGGCCAGCGTCAGGTGGAGCGCACGGCGGCGCTTGCGCACGGCCACACCCACCCGCAGCGGTTCCTTGCCGTCCTTGTCGTTCATCTCGGGGCTGCCCTCCCCATGTCCGTCGCACATCGGTGTGCTGTAAGCACCTTACGCAGCAACCGCCCCCGGTTTCGCCCGCACCGGTCTTCCCGTACCCACCCGCTCACGGTGCGTGGTGTTCAGGGGGGCGGTCGGGTGCGCGTGGGGGCGCCCGGTGGCAGGGAAGGCGCCACGGCGCATTGCGGCATCATCGTCTCCGTGACGACACGACGCCTGATGCTCCTGGACACCGCCTCCCTCTACTTCCGCGCCTACTTCGGGGTGCCGGACTCCGTGAAGGCCCCGGACGGCACCCCGGTCAACGCCGTGCGCGGGCTCCTCGACTTCATCGCCCGGCTCGTGCAGGACCACCGGCCGGACGACCTGGTCGCGTGCATGGACGCCGACTGGCGGCCGCACTGGCGGGTGGAGCTGATCCCCTCGTACAAGGCGCACCGGGTCGCCGTCGAGACCGAGACGGGCCCGGACGTGGAGGAGACCCCGGACACGCTCGCCCCGCAGGTGCCGATCATCGAGGCCGCCCTGGACGCCTTCGGCATCGCCCGGGTCGGCGTGGCCGGGTACGAGGCGGACGACGTGATCGGGACGCTCACCTCCCGCGCGACGGGCCCGGTCGACATCGTCACCGGCGACCGGGACCTGTACCAGCTCGTGGACGACGCCCGGCAGCGGCGGGTGCTGTACCCGCTCAAGGGTGTGGGCACCCTTCAGGTGGCCGACGAGGCGTGGCTGCGGGAGAAGTACGGGGTGGACGGCCCCGGTTACGCGGACCTCGCCCTGCTGCGCGGCGACCCGAGCGACGGCCTGCCGGGCGTCCCCGGTATCGGTGAGAAGACGGCGGCGAAGCTGCTCGACGCGTACGGGAACCTGGCCGGGATCGTCGCGGCCGTCGACGACCCGAAGTCGAAGCTGACCCCCACCCAGCGCAAGCGGCTGGACGAGTCACGGCCGTATCTGGCGGTGGCCCCGAAGGTGGTCAAGGTGGCCTCCGACGTGCCGCTTCCGCAGTTCGACGCGGCCCTTCCGGCGGCCCCGGCGCAGCCCGAGCTGATCGACGCACTAGCCCATCGGTGGGGATTGGGCGGGGCTGTGTCCCGTCTGAGCAGCGCCCTGCGCTTCTGAGGTGCTAACTTAGGTAAGGCTAAGTTTCATGGGAGTCAGGGGATACCGTGGCAGAAGGACGCGGCCGCACTGTCGGCACCGCCGTTGTCGTACGCACCGAGCGGCTCTCGCCGCACATGGTGCGGCTCGTGCTGGGTGGTGAGGGCCTGGCCGATTTCGACGCGGGCGAGTACACCGACCATTACGTGAAACTCCTCTTCGCTCCCGAGGGTGTCACCTACCCCGCTCCGTGGGACCTGGAACGTATCCGCGGCGACTTTCCGCGGGCGCAGTGGCCGCGCCAGCGCGCCTACACCGTGCGGAACTGGGACCCGGTCCGCAACGAGGTGACCCTCGACTTCGTCGTCCACGGCGACGAGGGCCTGGCCGGCCCGTGGGCCGCCCGGGCCCGGCCGGGCGAGCTCGTGCACTTCCTCGGCCCGGGCGGCGCCTACGCCCCGGACCCGGCGGCGGGCTGGCACCTCCTGGTCGGCGACGAGAGCGCGCTGCCGGCGATCGCCGCCGCCATGGAGCGGATGCCGGCGGGCGCGCGGGTCCACGCCCTCGTGGAGGTCGACGGCCCGGCGGACGAGCTGAAGGTCGCCACCCGCGACGGCGTCGCACCGGTCTGGCTCCACCGCGGCGACCGCCCGGTCGGCGCGGCCCTCGTCGAGGCGGTCCAGGCCATGGAGTTCCCCTCGACGGACGTCCACGCCTTCGTCCACGGCGAAGCCGGCTTCGTCAAGGACCTGCGCCGCCACCTCCGCCTGGAGCGCGGCATCGCCCGCGAACGCCTGTCGATCTCGGGCTACTGGCGCCTGGGCGAGACGGACGAGGGCTGGCGCGCGATCAAGCGCGACTGGAACGCAACCGTCGAAGCCGAACAAGAACACCGCGCCGCCGCCTGACCCCCGGCCCAGCCCCGCCGGCGTTCGAGGCGCGGGGTCCGGGGGGCGGGACCGCGCACACCCAGCCCGCCAACGCCTGACGCACGGGCCCGCGGGGCCGGACCGCTCACACCCCGGCCGCGGCGCGCGCCAAAGGGCGTACGGCGGGAGAATGTCCCCATGCGTACGCTTCGCGCCCTCGGAGCGGCCGGGGCTGCGGCCCTCCTCACCGCCTCGGCGGCGACGGCGGCACCGAGCCCGCCCCCCGCTCCGCGCCCCCAACTGACCGACGCGGCCGTCGGCAGGGCCGTCGCCGCCCTCGACGGCTCCATCGCGGGAAAGATGCGCCGCACCGGCGTCCCAGGCGTCGCGGTCGCCGTCGTCCACAACGGCGAGGTGGTCTACCTCAAAGGCTTCGGCCTGCGTCGCACCGGCGAGAGTGCCAAGGTCGACCCCGACACCGTCTTCCAGCTGGCCTCCGTCTCCAAGCCCGTGTCCTCCACCGTCATCGCCGGCGCCCTGGCCGATCCCGGTGCCTGGGACAAGCCCCTTGCCGGCTCCCTCGCCGGGTTCGCCCTCAAGGACCCCTGGGTCACCTCCCACGTCACCCCCGCCGACCTGTTCTCGCACCGCAGCGGCCTCCCCGACCACGCCGGGGACCTCCTCGAGGATCTGGGCTACGACCGGGCCTACATCCTCGACCACCTGCGGGAGGAGCCGTTGACCCCCTTCCGTGCGAGCTATGCCTACACCAACTTCGGGCTCACCGCCGCCGCCGAGGCCGTCGCCCGTGGCCAGGGCGTGAGCTGGCAGAAGCTCAGCGAGGACACGCTCTTCAAGCCCGCCGGGATGACCCGCACCAGTACCGAGTTCGACGCCTACGCCAAAGCCCCGGACCGGGCGTGGGGCCACGTCCGCAATCCGGACGGCACCTGGAGCCCGCGCTACGTCCGCGACGCCGACGCCCAGACCCCGGCGGGCGGGGCCAGCTCCACCGCCCGCGACATGTCCCGCTGGCTGCGGCTCCATCTGGACACCGGCAGCCTGGACGGGAAGCGGATCGTCCCGGCCGACGCCCTCGCCCGCACCTACCAGCCCGAGATCGTGGCCCAGGCCGTGACCGGCCGCGGCACCCCGCAGTTCTACGGGCTCGGCTGGAACGTCTCCTACGACGACGCGGGCCGGCTGCGCCTGAGCCACTCCGGGGGCTTCGCCCTCGGCGTGAACTCCAACGTCACGATGCTCCCGCTGGAGCGGCTCGGCATCGTCGTCCTGACCAACGGCGCCCCGGTCGGGCTGGCCGACTCCGTCGCCCTGGACTTCTTCGACACGGCCCAGTACGGCAAGCCCACCACCGACTGGTTGCCGCTGGTGGCCGCGAGCTACGCCCAGACGTTCTCAGTCGGCCGGTCCGAGACCGACTACGCCCACCCGCCCGCCGGTGCGAAGCCGGCCCGCGACAGCGCCGCGTACACCGGCACCTACGACAACCCCTACTACGGCAAGGCCACCGTAACCGCCGCCGGCGACGGAGCACTCACCCTCTCTCTCGGCCCGAAGCCGATGCGCTTCCCGCTGACCCACTACGACGGCGACACCTTCAGCTTCGAGACCACCGGCGAGAACGCCGTCGGCCGCACCGGGGTGTTCTTCACGGACGGCGAACTCCGCGTCGAATACCTCGACGAGAACCACCTGGGCACCTTCACCCGGCAGTAGCCGCATAGCCTGTCCCCGATGAGACGCAGAACCCCGCCGCCCCCCTCGCCCCTCCCCCAGCGGGCCGGCATCGACCCGGTCCGGCTCCGCCTGCCGCCCGACCCCGGCGGGACCTGGCCGGACCTCGGCAGCTACCTCACCGCCCGCTACGCCGGCACCCGCGGCGAGGAGTCCATGGCGCGGCTGCTGGCCGCCGGCCGGGTCCTGGGCCCGGGCGGCCGGGTGCTGCACGCGCGGGACCCGTACGAGCCCGGCGGCTATCTGTGGTTCCACCGGGACACGGAACCGGAGCCCCGGGTGCCGTTCGCGCTGCGCGTGGTCCACCGGGACGAGCACCTCCTCGTCGTGGACAAGCCGCACTTCCTGGCGACCACCCCGCGCGGCAGCCACATCACCGAGACCGCCCTGGCGCGGCTGCGCGAGGAGCTGGACCTGCCCGGGCTCAGCCCGGCACACCGGCTGGACCGGCTCACCGCGGGCCTGGTGATGTTCAGCGTCCGGCCCGAGGACCGCGGCGCCTACCAGCTCCTCTTCCAGCGGCGCGAGGTGCACAAGGAGTACGAGGCCCTCGCGCCCCGCGACGCGGCGCTCGCCTTCCCGCGCACGGTCCGCAGCCGGATCGAGAAGGTCCGCGGGGTGATCGCCGCGACCGAGGTCCCCGGTCCGCCCAACGCCGAGAGCCTGATCGAACTCGTCGACGTCCGCGGCGGCCTGGGCCGCTACCGGCTGACCCCGCACACCGGCCGCACCCACCAGCTGCGGGTGCACATGAACGGCCTGGGCCTGCCCATCCTGGGCGATCCGGTCTACCCGGAGGTCACCGACCCGGCTCCGGACGACTACCGGCGGCCCCTGCAACTCCTCGCCCGGGTACTGGCGTTCACCGACCCGGTCACCGGCACCGCCCACCGCTTCGAAAGCACCCGCACCCTCCAGGCCTGGCACGACCGCCCCGGCTGGGAGACGGGCACCTCCCAGCCGACGACGCCCCGGTACGGCTAGCCGACGGAGCTGTAGGCCACCACACCCCGCAGGAGCGCGTCGACGGCCTTGCGGGCGTTCTTCGCGACCGTGCTGCCGCTGTCGCCGGCGGCCGAGGGGGCCGCCGCCGCGATCTGCCCGAGCACGTCGATGACCTGCTTGCACCAGCGCACGAAGTCACCGGCCGGCATCTCCGCCTCGCGCAGCACCTCGTCCAGGCTCTTGTCGGAGGCCCACTGGTACGCCGCCCACGCGAAGCCGAGGTCCGGCTCGCGCTGGCCCACGCCCTCCGCCTGGTTGATGCGGTGCTCCTCCTCCAGCGCGTCGAGCCGGCCCCAGATGCGGACCATCTCGCCGAGCGCCACCTTCGCCGCGCCGCCCGGCACCTTCGGCGCGACCGCGTCGTCGGACTGCCGGGCCTCGAACACCAACGCCGAGACGCAGGCGGCCAGTTCGGCAGGGCTCAGGCCCTCCCAGATCCTGGCGCGCAGGCATTCGGACGCCAGCAGGTCGAGCTCGCCGTACAGCCGGGCGAGCCGCTTGCCGTGCACGGTGACCTCGTCCTCGCGCAGGTAGTCCAGCTCGGTCAGCAGGGCGTGGATCCGGTCGAAGGTACGGGCGATGGTGTTCGTCCGGCCCTCGATCCGCCGCTCCAGCGCCTGCGTGTCCCGCTTGAGCCGGTGGTAGCGCTCCGCCCAGCGGGCGTGGTCCTCGCGCTCGTCGCAGCCGTGGCAGGGGTGCGCCCGCAGCTCGGTGCGCAGCCTGGCGATCTCGCGGTCGTCGGCGGCCGCGGCCCGGCCGCGGGAGCGCCGCTCCGGGGTGATGTGCCCGGCCTTGCTGCGCAGCTGGGACGCCAGGTCCCGACGGGACTGCGGTGAGCGGGCGTTGAAGGTCTTCGGGATCCGCATCCGGTCCAGCGCCTCGACCGGGACCGGGAAGTCGATCGCGGCGAGCCGCTTGACCTGCCGCTCGGCGGTGAGCACCAGCGGGCGCGGGCCCTCCGCGTACTCGTAGCCGCGGCTGCCGTGGACCCGTCCGGCCGGTACGCCCGGGTCCAGGACCAGCGCGAGCCCGGCGAACTTGCCCGTCGGCACGTGGATGATGTCGCCCGGCTTGAGCTTCTCCAGCGAACTGGCCGCCTGCACCCGCCGCTGGGCCGCGCCCTGCTTGGCCAGCTCCGTCTCGCGGTCCTTGAGGTCGCGGCGCAGCTGCGCGTACTCCTCGAAGTTACCCAGGTGGCAGGTCATGCCCTCGCGGTAGCCCTCCAGGCCCTCCTCGTTGCGCTGCACCTGCCGGGAGATCCCGACGACCGAGCGGTCGGCCTGGAACTGTGCGAAGGAGGTCTCCAGCAGTTCGCGCGAGCGGTGCCGCCCGAACTGGCTGACCAGGTTGACGGCCATGTTGTACGAGGGTTTGAAGCTGGAGCGCAGCGGATACGTACGGGTGCCCGCGAGGCCGGCGAGTCCGGCCGGGTCCATGCCCCGCTGCCAGAGCACGACGGCGTGGCCCTCGACGTCGATGCCGCGCCGGCCGGCCCGGCCGGTCAGCTGCGTGTACTCGCCGGGGGTGATGTCGGCGTGCTGCTCACCGTTCCACTTGACCAGCTTCTCCAGGATCACCGTGCGCGCGGGCATGTTGATGCCGAGCGCCAGGGTCTCGGTGGCGAAGACGGCCTTGACCAGACCACGGACGAAGAGCTCCTCCACGACCTCCTTGAAGGTCGGGAGCATGCCGGCGTGGTGCGCGGCGATGCCCCGCTCCAGGCCTTCGAGCCACTCGTAGTAGCCCAGGACGTGCAGGTCCTCGGTGGGGATGGCGGCGGTGCGGGCCTCGACCAGCTCACGGACCTTCAGCCGCGCAGCCTCGTCGTTGAGCCGCAGCCCCGCGAACAGGCACTGCTGGACGGCGGCCTCGCAGCCGGCCCGGCTGAAGATGAAGTTGATGGCGGGCAGCAGCCCGTCGTTGTCGAGGCGGGCGATGACCTCGAGGCGGGACGGGGTCCAGATCCGGCCGCGGGAGCGCCGCTCGCGCTCGCGGTCGGCCTCGCGGATCATCTTGCCGCGCCGCCGGTCCTTCGGGCTGTAGCTGCGGCTGTTCTCCTCGCGGGCCATGCGCAGCAGGTCGGGGTTGACCTCCCGGCGCGCGGAGCCGCGGCCGCCGTGGTCGGACTCCTCCTCGAAGAGGTCGTAAATCCGGCGGCCGGCCATGACGTGCTGCCACAGCGGTACGGGCCGCTCCTCGGAGACGATCACCTCGGTGTCGCCGCGCACGGTGTCCAGCCAGTCGCCGAACTCCTCGGCGTTGGACACGGTGGCGGAGAGGGAGACCAGGGTCACCGACTCGGGGAGGTGAATGATCACTTCCTCCCAGACGGCTCCGCGGAACCGGTCGGAGAGGTAGTGGACCTCGTCCATCACGACGTAACCGAGGCCGAGGAGGGACTGGGAGCCCGCATACAGCATGTTGCGGAGCACCTCGGTGGTCATCACGACCACCGGCGCCTCGGAGTTGACGCTGTTGTCGCCGGTCAGCAGGCCGACCTTGTCGGCGCCGTAGCGCTTGACGAGGTCGGCGTACTTCTGGTTCGAGAGCGCCTTGATCGGCGTCGTGTAGAAGCACTTGCGGCCCTGGGCGAGGGCCAGGTGCACGGCGAACTCGCCGACAATGGTCTTGCCCGAGCCGGTCGGGGCGGCGACGAGGACGCCCTTGCCGGCCTCCAGCGCCTTGCATGCCTCCACCTGGTACGGATCCAGGTCGAAGTCGTACATCTCGCGGAAGGGGGCCAGGGCGGTGGCCTCTTCGGCGGCGCGGATCCGGGCAGCGGCGTACCGCTCGGCGGGTGAGAGTTCTTCGGTCATCTTGCTGTCGAGCCTACCCGCCGGGTCTGACAACAGTCGCGATCATTTATGTGAGGAGCCGGACCGCCCCGGGCACGCACTCGGCGGTCACCGGGAGGGGCCCGAGGGGCTCCCCGTCGGCGTACGCGGTCAGCCCGGGCGACTCCAGGGTGATCTTCCGGGCGCGGTGGACGCTCACCTTCGGGTGGGTGACGTGTCCGCCCCGGTAGACCTGCGGGAACACCGTCAGCAGGGTGGCCCGGCCGCAGTCGCCGACGACCGTGACGTCGAAGAGGCCGTCGTCGGGTGCTGCGTCCGGGCAGATGCGCATGCCGCCGCCGTAGGAGGAGCCGTTGCCGACGGCCACCAGCGTGGCCTCGGTCTCGATCACCGGGCCGTCGTCGAGGGTGATGCGGTAGGGGAAGGGCCGGAAGGCGGCCAGTTCCGCGATCATCGCCAGGTCGTACTTGAAGCGGCCGGCCGGCAGCCGCATCCGGTTGCCGCGGTCGTTGACCTTCGAGTCGAAGCCGGAGCACAGCACGGTCCCGTACCAGGTGCTGCCTACGCGACCGAGGTCGACGTCGCGGATCCGGCCCTCCTTGAGCGCCTCGGCGGCCAGCCGGGCCGCCCTCGCGGGATCGCGTACGGGCAGTCCCGTGGCCCGGGCGAAGTCGTTGCCGGTGCCGACCGCGACCACGCCGAGCGGCACCGGGGTGCCGGCGAGCGCCTGGAGCGCCAGGGAGACCATGCCGTCGCCGCCCACCGCGACCACTGCGCCGGTGCCCTCGCGGACCGCGCCGGTCAGCCGGGCCAGCGCGTCGGGTGCGTCGGCGCCCACCAGGGTCCGTACGGAGAAGCCTGCCGCCCGCAGAGCGGAAGCGGCCGGCTGCGCGGCGTGCGCGCCCCGGCCGCGTCCCGCGGTGGGATTGACGAAGAGGGTGACCTCGTAGCTCACTCCCGGGAATGTACCGGAGCCCGTCCGCGGGTCCGGGGCGCCCCGGGGCCCCCCGGCGGGGCCGGGGCGTATCCGTCAGGTGGCGTCGTCGTACCCGTTGATCCGCCGGCGTCCGCCGTCGTCCTGTCCGGGCAGCGCGGCGGGGGCCTGGACGGTGTCCAGCCGGCCGATCGGCTCGGGGGTGAGGTCGAGCTGCGAGGCCTCGTCGTCGCTGAGGCCCGCGTCGGGGTCGTTGCGGCGGCGCCGGCGGTCGTTGAGGAGGCAGAGGCCGACGGCCGCGAAGTAGAGGGCCACGATGGGCAGGGCCAGGGCGAGCATGGTCGGCGGGTCACCGGTGGGCGTCGCGAAGGCGGCGAAGACCGTGATGCCGAGGACCATGCCCCGCCACCAGCCGGCGAGGCGCTTGCCCGTGAGCACTCCGGTGAAGTTCAGCAGGATCAGCAGCAGCGGCAGCTCGAAGGCCAGACCGAAGACGATCACCATGCGGGTGACCAGGTCGAGGTAGTCGTCGACCGGCAGCAGGTTGCGCGCGTGGTCGGGCGTGAACTCGAGCATGATCATCGCGGTCTGCGGGAGGATCTTGTACGCGAGCACGGCGCCGGCCATGAACAGGGGCGCTCCGACCGCGACGAAGCTGCGCGCGTACTTCTTCTCGTGGCTGTGCAGCCCGGGCGCGGCGAACGCCCACAGCTGGTAGAGCCACACCGGTGCGGAGAGCACGACACCGGCCATCAGCGAGACCTTGAGGGCGATCGAGAACGCCGAGATCAGGCCGTTCACGGTCATGTCGGCGCAGGGGCGCCCGTTGCGCTGGGTCACCACCCCGTTGGTGCAGCCGACGGAGTCCAGCATCGGCTTCAACAGGAAGTTGATGATGTCCCGGTAGAAGAAGGCCGCGACGATCGTGATGACGAGGATCGCCAGGACCGACTTCAGCAGGCGGTTACGCAGTTCGCGCAGGTGCTCGACGAGAGGCATGCGCCCTTCGGCGTCCTTTGCCTTTCGCTCCGGCTTCTCCTGCTTGCGGGCAGACTTGAGCAACCCACGTCCCTTGTCTCGTTGCAGATGACTGGCGTGACGGGCGTCCGTCAGCCCTGGGCGGTGCGGTTCGGCTCGCTGACCGGCCGGGAGCTGGTGACGTCACCGGGTGCCGCCTGGATGGTGCGCGGGGCGACCGGCTGCTGCGCGGAGGCGTCGGCGGCCGGGGCGGCGGCCGCGTCGTCGGACTCGCCGTCCTTCTTCATGGCCTTGGCCTCGCTCTTGAGGATGCGGGCCGACTTGCCGAGGGAGCGGGCCATGTCGGGGAGCTTCTTGGCGCCGAACAGCAGGATGATGACTCCGAGAATGACGAAGATTTCCCAACCCCTGAGGTTGCCGAACATAGGTATCTTCCTTTTCTCCGAGGTTCACAGCACACCGGACACGGGCGCCTGGGACTGTCTCTACCGAGGATCGTAACCCCAGGGGGTAAACGCCCGGCAATCCCCCGGCATACCCCGGCTTGCGTCCTGGCCTGTTGTCAACCCCCCGGTCACACGGCTTTCTCGTTCGTCACGGCCGTACGTCGTGGCCCGCTCGCGCCAGCCCCGCCGCCTCCCGCTCCAGGTCGGCCGACGCGGCGCCGATCCGCCGGCCGGCCAGCGCCACCTCCGCGGAGAGCCGGCGCACCTCCGTGTACACGCGCACGGCGAGCACGGCGAGCACGGCCACTCCGATAAAGCCCAGGACAATTGCGAACATCGGCCACAGCATGGGGCCGAGCCTAGGCCACCGGCCGCCTCAGATGCTGCGCAGGGTGCTGACGCCGCCGCCGGTCAGCAGCTCCACGATGCGGTCGCCGGCCGGCTTGCGGACGGCGGCACCGCATTCAGGACACGTGAAGGAGTAGAACGTGGCCCTGCGGCTGCCGCCGATGGCCAGCCGCAGGGCGCCTGCGTCCAGCTCGAAGCGGGCGCGGCACTCGGGACAGGAGGCCTTGAAGGCGACCGGCCCGGACGTTGGAGACATCGACCGCGCTCCCCTCAGACCTGTTCCCCGTACCCCGCGAGGGCTTCCCGGGCGGCGCTGCGCGCGCTGTCCGCCAGCTCGGCGGGGGCCACGATCCGCCCCTCCCGGCCCAGCCGCAGCGCGAGACGGCGCAGCGAGCCCGGGTCGGGGGTGCGCAGCGTGATGCGCAGGCCACCGTCCGCGAGCTCCTCGGCGCTGTCGTGCGGGTAGTACTCGGCGACCCAGCGTCCGCCGGGGCCGACCTCGACGACGACCTCCGGGTCCTCGGCGGACGGCTGGACGAGGCCCTCGGACAGGTCGCGCGGCTCGATGGCGGGCGGTTCCGCCCGCTCGTCCAGCAGCCGGATTTCGGCCACCCGGTCGAGCCGGAAGGTGCGCCGGGCCTCGGAGAGGTGGCACCAGCCCTCCATGTAGGTGTGCCCCACCGCGAAGAGCCGGATGGGGTCGACCTCGCGCTCGGTGAGCTCGTCACGGGCCGGCGAGTAGTAGCGCAGCCACAGCCGCCGGCGTTCCGCGATGGCCCGGTCGACGTCCGCGAAGACCCCGCCCTCGGACTCGAAGGTCACCGACAGCCGGGAGCTGGCCCCGGCCGCCTCACCGGCGGCCGCCTCCAGCTTCGCGGTGGCCCGCAGCAGGGCGTCCCGGTCGCTCTCCCGCAGCCCCGGCAGTGTCGCCACCGCGCGCGCGGCGACGAGCAGCGCGGTCGCCTCGTCTGCGGCCAGCCGCAGCGGCTCGGCGGTGGATTCTCCCGAGGCGTCCGGATTGCGCCACCAGATGCGCTCCCCGTCGGTGTCGATGTCGAGCAGGTCCCCGCCCCGGAAGCTGGTGCCGCACATGGGCAGCACGTCGAGGTCCGAGATCAGCTCGTCCTCGGTGATGCCGAAGGCGCGGGCGACGTCGGCGACGTGCGCACCCGGGCGCTCGCGCAAGTACGTCACCAGGGACAGCATCCGGCGGGTCTGGTCGATGGCGTTGGCAGCCATGCTGGTACGTCTCCCCCTCAGGGCACGTCTGTGGATGTCGCGGTGATCAATGGTGCGGCGTCGCGCGGACCGGCCCCGCACCGCGGGCAGTACCCGGAAAGCGTGTCAGGCCCCGGCCACGGCCCGCAGCCGGTCGACCACGTCCGCCCGCAGATCGGCGGGACCGACCACGACGACGTCGGGGCCGAACTCCACCAGCCAGGCGTCGAGCCCGTGCCCGTAGGGGATCTCCAGCTCGTCCCAGCCGTCAGCGCCCTCGCGGACCGCCGTGGCCTTGGCCCGCAGCGGGTAGCCGGCCCCGGCCCGCAGCCGGATCAGCGCGGACCGGTCCGCGCTCTCCCCGGCCCAGCTCGCCACGGTCTCCCGTACGGTCACCACGTCCGGCACCTCCGCGGTGTACTTCGCCGCGCGCGAGCGGACCTTCCCGGTGATCCGCGAGAGCCGGAACACCCGCTCCGCCCCCCGGTCGCGGTCGAAGCCGGCCAGGTACCAGTGGCCGCGCCAGCACTCCAGCGCCCAGGGCTCCACCTGACGGGTCTCGGGCCGGGCCGCGGTCGACTTGCGGTAGTCGAAGACCACCGGCCGACGGTCCCGGCAGGCCAGCATCAGCGGTTCGAAGGCCGCCTCGTGGACCGGGATCCGCGGTTCGATGGCGCTGGACTGACCCTCGTACGGGTTGTCGGCCTCCGGCATCCCGCCCGCCCGCAGCTTCTGCAGGGCGCCACTGGCGGCTCCCGCGAGGCGGGCCTGCTGCCAGACCTTGGCCGCCAGCCCCAGAGCCGCGGCCTCCTCCGCGTCGAGGGAGACCGGGGGCAGCCGGTTGCTGTCCCGGCGGGCCAGGTAGCCCGTCTCCCCCTCCAGGTTCTCCACCGTCTCGATCACCAGACCGAGTTCACGCAGGTCGTCCTTGTCCCGCTCGAACATGCGGTTGAAGGACTCGTCGTTGCCGGCTTCCATGTAGGCCTCGATCGAACCGCGCAACTCGCGCTTGCTCAGCGGCCGGCGGGTCCCCAGCAGACACAGCGCCAGATTCATCAGACGCTCGGCCTTGGCAATCGCCATCGACGCCCTTCCCCCCGTTCTCGACACACACTCGTGACCGTTGACCGTACCGCCCCGGCGGTCCCGGACAAAAAGCGAGGGCCCCCGCCTCACGGCGGGGGCCCCTGCACTGCTCACGGATGTTCCGTTCAGCCGACCTTGACCAGGTCGCAGACGAAGATCAGCGTCTCGCCCGGGGCGATCGCACCGCCCGCGCCACGGTCGCCGTAGGCCAGGTCGGCCGGGATGACCAGCTTGCGGCGGCCGCCGACCTTCATGCCCTGGACACCCTGGTCCCAGCCGGCGATGACCTGACCGACGCCGAGCTGGAACTGGAGCGCGGAACCGCGGTTCCACGAAGCGTCGAACTCCTCACCGGTGGAGAAGGCCACACCCACGTAGTGGACGGAGACACGGTCGCCGGCCTTGGCCTCGGCACCGTCGCCCAGCCAGATGTCCTCCTTGACCAGCGTGGTCGGGGCCGGGCCCTCGGGGAAGTCGATCTCGGGCTTTTCGAGCTTGTCGCTCACGGAACTGCTCCTCAAACTATGTGGACAACCGGGACAGTCTTACATCACCGCGAGGATGTCGAGACTGAAGACCAGCGTCGAGTTGGCCGGGATGGTCCCCTGCTCCTTGTCCCCGAAGCCCATGTCCGGCGGGATGACCAGCAGGATGCGGCTGCCGACCTTCTTGCCGACGATGCCGTCCTTCAGGCCCTTCACCTGGAGCTGGTCCAGCGGCCAGGTCACCGACTGGTCCGAGGTGTAGGTGCTCTCGAACGTCTTGTCGTCCTTCCACGTCTTGCCGTGGAACTTGACGACGACGCTGTTCGTGTCCGTCACCGCCGGACCGTCGCCCTCCAGGACGTAGTTCGACACCAGCTTCGCCGGCGGGGTGACATCCTTCGGGACGGCCACGGAGACTTCCTTGCCGTCCGTGTTCGTACCGACCTTCGGCAGGTCCTTGTTGTCCTGCGCGACTTCCTTGCCCGTGGCCGAGACCGGGACCGTGGCACCCTTGACGATGTCCACGACGAACACCAGCGTGGCGTTCCCCTTGATCTTCGGGGGCGAGCCCTGCGCTCCGTAGCCGAGGTCCGGCGGAATCACCAGCACGACACGGCTGCCGACCTTCTGGCCCTCCAGGCCCTGGTCCCAGCCCTTGATGACGGCGCCCGCGCCGATCGTCACGTCGAACGGCTTGCCCTTGCCGAAGCTCTGGTCGAAGGGCTCGGCGCCGTCCCACACCTGGCCGTAGTAGTTGACCTGGGCGATGTCGCCCTTCTTCAGCACCTGGCCGGTGCCCTCCTTGACGGTCACCACCTTCAGCTCCTTGGGCGGCTCGCCCTTCCCCTTGGCCAGGGTGGGCGTCTCCCCGAACTCGGCGCCCTTCGTGATCGCGGGCGCCCCGTTCTTCATCTGGGCGGAGTCGGAGCCGCTGTCGTCGCCACAGGCCGCTGTCGACAGCAGCAGAAGGGGTACGACAAGCAGGCCGGCAAGTCGGCGCACGTGTTCCTCAGATCTCAGACGGCAAGGCGGTCGCCCGCCACTCTAAGCCGTGCACAGGGCCCCGTACGAGAGACGTACGGGGCCCCGGGCGAGAAGTGAGGCGTCACACCGCCCGCTACATACCGGCGATCAGCTTCTCCACCCGGTCGTCCACCGACCGGAACGGGTCCTTGCACAGCACCGTCCGCTGCGCCTGGTCATTGAGCTTCAGGTGCACCCAGTCGACCGTGAAGTCCCGCCGCTGCTCCTGCGCCCGGCGGATGAAGTCGCCGCGCAGCCGCGCCCTCGTGGTCTGCGGGGGCACCGACTTGCCCTCGAAGATCTTGAGGTCGTTGCAGATCCGCGCCGCCTGCCCCTTGCGCTCCAGCAGGTAGTACAGCCCACGACGGCGGTGGATGTCGTGGTAGGCGAGGTCTATCTGAGCCACCCTCGGATTCGACATGGTCATGTTGTGCTTGCCGCGGTACCGCTCGATCAGCTGGTACTTCATCACCCAGTCGATCTCGGTGCCGATCCGGTCCAGGTCCTCCGCCTCGATCGCGTCCAGCGTGCGGCCCCACAGCTCCAGCACCTGGTCCACCACACCGGTACGGATGCCCCGGCGCTCGGCGAAGTCCACCGCCTTGTCGTAGTACTCCCGCTGGATCTCCAGCGCGGAGGCCTCCCGGCCGCTCGCCAGGCGCACCTTGCGCTGGCCCGTGATGTCGTGGCTGACCTCGCGGATCGCCCGGATCGGGTTCTCCAGGGTCAGGTCCCGCATCACCGTGCCCGCCTCGATCATGCGCAGCACCAGGTCGGTCGCCCCGACCTTCAGCAGCATGGTCGTCTCGGACATGTTCGAGTCACCCACGATGACGTGGAGGCGGCGGTACCGCTCCGCGTCCGCGTGCGGCTCGTCGCGCGTGTTGATGATCGGCCGCGAACGCGTCGTGGCGGAGCTGACGCCCTCCCAGATGTGCTCGGCCCGCTGGCTCACGCAGTAGACCGCGCCCCGGGGGGTCTGCAGCACCTTGCCCGCGCCGCAGATCAGCTGACGCGTGACGAGGAACGGAATGAGAATGTCCGCCAGGCGGGAGAATTCCCCGTGCCGGGCCACCAGGTAGTTCTCGTGGCAGCCGTACGAGTTGCCCGCCGAGTCGGTGTTGTTCTTGAAGAGATAGACGTCGCCCGCGATTCCCTCCTCGTGCAGGCGGCGTTCGGCGTCGACGAGCAGGCCTTCGAGAATGCGCTCGCCTGCTTTGTCGTGCGTGACCAACTCGGTCACGTTGTCGCATTCGGGAGTTGCATATTCCGGATGCGAACCCACGTCGAGGTAGAGGCGGGCACCGTTCCGCAGGAACACATTGCTGCTGCGGCCCCATGACACGACACGGCGGAAGAGGTAGCGCGCCACTTCGTCAGGAGACAGTCGGCGCTGTCCCCTGAACGTGCACGTGACGCCGTACTCGTTCTCCAGCCCGAAAATGCGGCGGTCCATGACTGAACATTACGCCTTCTGCCCTCTTCTGAAACCGGGTTCGCAGCCGCCGTTTCGATCAGTGCCCCCGAGCAGGCCGCCGAACGGGCCGCCGAACGCCCGCCGCACGGGCCGTGACCACCACGGGCGCGCCGCACCGGCGCGCCCGGACCTCACTGCGCCGACCGGGCCTGCGCGGCCACCTCGCCGGAGCCGTTGCCGTCCGGCACCTCCTGCGACGAACCCGCCACCGCACGGCTGCGCCCACCAGTTGACAGCACCCCCTGAGTCACCATCAGAACCAGCAGCGCCGCACCGCCTGCAGCGCACGCCACGCCGAAGCCCCACGCGGTGCCGCCCAGCTCCACCGCCGGACCGGCGGCCGCCGTACCGATCGCCGCCCCCACCCCGAAGAAGGTCACCAGCCACGAGAAGGCCTCGGTCACCGTGCCCGTCGGCGCGTGCCGGTCCACCACGATGAACGCGCACGCCAGAGCCGGCGCCAGGAACACGCCCGACAGCGCCGCCAGCGCCGTCATCGCCCCCGGCCCCGGAGTCAGCAGCAACGGCACGTAGCAGACCGCGAGCAGCGCGACCAGCAGCCGCAGCCGCCGCTCGGGCGCACCCGCCCACTGACGGGCGCCGTAGAACACCCCGCCGATCAGCGCGCCCAGCCCGAGCGCCGCCATCAGCCAGCCGTACACCGCCTGGCCTCCGTTGCCGTCCGCGTACGCCACACCGGCCACCGTGATCGAACCCAGCGCCATGCCCACGAAGAAGAACGCACCCAGCAGCGCCAGCAGCCCGCGCGAGCGCAGAGCGCCCAGCCAGTGCGCCTCCCGCGGCTGAGAGCGCCACGCCCGCGACGGCTCACTGGCCACGACCGACAGCGCGCCCAGCACCCCGACAGCGTTCAGGGCCAGCAGCGCCCCGGCCGGCGACCACACCGCCACGAACAGCGTCACCAGCAGCGGACCGACGGTGAACATGATCTCCTGGGCCACCGCGTCCATCGCGTACGCCGCGTGGACCTTCTCCTCGCGACCCCCCAGCACGCCCGGCCACAGGGCCCGCAGCCCGCCCTCCAGCGGCGGCGTGAACAGCCCGCCGACCACCACCGCGCCGTACGCCGCGACCGCCGAGCCGGTGCCCGCGAGCGCCAGCCACACCATCCCGAGCGCTGACAGGAGCGCCGCCGGCAGCTGCACCCGCGGCTGCCCGAACAGGTCCACGGCCCGCCCCAGCAACGGCTGGCCCACCGCGTTCGCCAGCCCGTACACCGCGGCCAGCGCCCCCGCCAGGCTGTAGCTGCCACCCTCCGCGCGCGTGAACAGCACGATCGCGATCGGCGCGGTGGCGTTCGGCAGCCTGCCCACGAGCGTCCCCGCCAGCAGCCTCGCGGCGTGCCGGGTCCTCAGCAGCTCCGCGTATCCCGCGGCCATGACGGCCCCCTTCTGCCCGGACCCAGCCGGGGTAATACGTATAACGTGACTCGTCATACGTACCATGGCCACAGTCCACGGGTCCACCCGCGGACCACGAAACCACCCCCGACCCCGCCCCGCAGGAGCCCCGTGTGACGAGACCCACCAGCCGGGACGTGGCCACCGCCGCCGGGGTCTCCCAGGCCACCGTCTCCCTCGTCCTCGGCGACAAATGGCCCGGCCGCGTCTCGACACGCACCGCCGCCCTCGTCCGCGAGACCGCCACCCGCCTCGGCTACCGGCCCAACCTCGCCGCCCGCAACCTCCGCCTCGGCTCCACCCGCACCGCCCTCCTCGTCGTCCCCGCCCTCACCAACGAGTTCTTCGCCCGCGTCTACACCGGCGCCGCCCGCGTCGCCGCCGAACACGGCTTCGGCGTCGTCCTCTACCCCTCCCCCGACGGCACCGGCCCCGCCCGCGACCCCTTCGCCTCCGCCCGCGCCGCCCTCGACGGCGTCATCGCCTCCTCCATGGCCGCCCACGCCCTCCAGGCCATCGGCGGCGACACCCTCCCCCTCGTCATGCTCGACAGCGACCCCCGCGCCGGAGGCGCCGCCGCCCACGTCAACCTCGCCATGGCCGACGGCATGCGCCAGGTCACCGAACACCTCCTCGCCCTCGGCCACCGACACTTCCTCCACCTCGCGTCCGCCGTCGACTCCTGGACCTTCGACACTCGCGCCGAAGCCCTCACGACCCTCCTGGGCCCCGGCACCGAGCTGCGCACCGTACGGTCCCCCCTCACCGCCGACGGTGCCCGTACGGCCATGGAGGCGGCCCTCGCGGCCCCCCTGGGCCGGCCCACCGCCGTCGTCTGCGACGACGACATCCTCGCCGCCGGCGCCTGCAAGGCCGCCCGCCGCCTCGGCCTGCGTGTCCCCGAGGACCTCTCCGTCACCGGCTTCGACGACCTCGCCCTCGCCACCGCCGTCGAACCCGAGCTCACCACGGTCCACCTCCCCGCCGAACGCGTCGGCGAACAGGGCATGACCGCCCTCCTCGCCGTCCTCGAAGGCACCCCCTGGACCGCCCCCGACATCCCCGTCACCCTCGTCGTCCGCGACTCCACCGGCCCCGCCCCTGCACCCGCCCCCGCACCCTGAGCCCGGACACGACGAAGCCCCGGCCACCCCCGAAGGGGCGACCGGGGCCACGCACCCGGCTCCTGGTCCTACTCGGCGTCGTCCTCCGGCGCCTCGTCGTTCGACACCGCGTCCGCCTGCGCAGCGGCCGGCACGTCCGCCTCCAGCAGCCGCGACAGCTGCCGGCCACGGATCCGCTTGAACTTGCGCTGCTGCGACCGGGTCCGGTCCAGCACCGCCACCTCCAGCCGCTCCGCCGGAATCGCCTTGTCGGCGCCGTTGGCCTGGCTGGACAGCGCCGCCACCGCCAGCTTCAGCGCCTCCGACAGCGTCATCCCGTCCTGGTGCCGCTGGTCCAGGTAGGTACTGATCTGCTCGGCGTTGCCACCCACCGCGACCGAACCGTGCTCGTCCACGATCGACCCGTCGTGCGGCAGCCGGTAGATCTGGTCACCGGCGGCCGTCGCACCGACCTCGGCCACCACCAGCTCCACCTCGTACGGTTTCTCACCGGCACTGGAGAAGATCGTGCCGAGGGTCTGCGCGTACACGTTGGCCAGCCCACGGGCCGTCACATCGTCACGGTCGTAGGTGTATCCACGCAGATCCGCGTAGCGCACACCGCCGATCCGCAGGTTCTCGTACTCGTTGTACTTGCCGGCGGCCGCGAAGCCGATCCGGTCGTAGATCTCGCTGAACTTGTGCAGCGCACGGGACGGGTTCTCGCCGACGAACACGATGCCGTCGGCGTACTGCAGCACGACAAGGCTGCGACCGCGGGCGATGCCTTTCCGGGCGTATTCCGCCCGGTCGGCCATGGCCTGCTGGGGTGACACATAGAACGGAGTCGACACCGGCTTTCCGTCCCTTTCTTCTGGGCGACGAGGTGACGGGCGGTCAGAGCAGGGCGGCGCGCGGGCCGTCGGGCTGCTCGAGACGACGATCGGTGACCGAACGGGCGAGCGCCTGCGACTCGTCCTCGGTCAGCCTGCGGAAGCCCTCGTCGGTGATGACGGTGACGATCGGATAGATGTGGCGGTACAGGTCCGGCCCGCCGGTCGCCGAGTCGTCGTCGGCAGCGTCGTACAGCGCCTGCACCACCAGCGTGGTGGCCTGCTCCTCGGTCAGATCCGGGCGGTAGAGCTTCTTCATGGAGCCCCGCGCGAAGATCGAACCGGAACCGGTCGCCGCGTACCCGTGCTCCTCGGAGCGGCCGCCGGTGACGTCGTAGGAGAAGATGCGGCCCTTCTCCTTGGCCTCGTCGTAGCCGGCGAAGAGCGGTACCACGGCCAGGCCCTGCATCGCCATGCCGAGGTTGCTGCGGATCATGGTGGAGAGCCGGTTGGCCTTGCCCTCCAGGGAGAGGGTCGTCCCCTCCACCTTCTCGAAGTGCTCCAGCTCCAGCTGGAACAGCTTGACCATCTCCACGGCCAGTCCGGCCGTACCGGCGATGCCGACCGCGGAGTACTCGTCGGCCGGGAACACCTTCTCGATGTCCCGCTGCGCGATCATGTTCCCCATGGTCGCCCGCCGGTCACCGGCGAGCACGACCCCGCCGGGGAAGGTGGCGGCCACGATGGTCGTCCCGTGCGGCGCCTCGACGACACCCTCCGGCAGCTTGCGGTTGCCGGGCAGCATCTCCGGCGAGTGCGCGCCCAGGAAGTCCATGAAGGACGACGACCCCGGCGTCAGGAAGGCTGCCGGTAGACGCCCTGTGCCACGATTGTTGGCTTCCACGCGTGTCCCTCCAAGTATGAGACGACCCGACGGGCTGCGTCGGGGTCGTCACCCAACTTGCCGATGGCCGTGTTGCAGTTGAAGCACAGTACGCCTCGGACCCTACCCGTCTTGTGGCAGTGATCCACATGTACGGCCGGAGCCTTGAGACAGATGCAGCAGAGCCCGTCCTGAGCTGCGATCATCTCGTCCCGATCGGCCTCGGTCATGCCGTACGCCCGCTTCAGATGGGCAGCCCGGCTCTCGACGGCGCGGCACGCCTTGCAGCGTGTCGATAATCCATCTGATGCCGTCTTGTTCCGATCCCATTCGGCGTGAGGCTTGATCTCCCCACACCGACGGCAGTATTTGTGCCCCTCGGGTGCTTCGACGCGGGGACGCACATTCATGCCCCTGGCCATCTGGCGCTGCTGGTGATATTCGGCCGCGCACGGCCTGCAGTAACACTGCAGGCCGTCGCGCATGGCCTTGTTTGCGGCGAACGCCTCAAGCGGCTTGAGCAAGCCGCACCGCGGGCACCGCTTCCCCTCCCCCGACACACACCCTCCCGAGAGCCTTCCGCCTTCGATTCAAAGGCAAAATCACTCTCCACCCTTCTGAACGAAGGACCGCACGAAGTCCTCGGCGTTCTCCTCCAAGACATCGTCAATCTCGTCAAGTACGGAGTCGACGTCGTCGGAGAGCTTCTCCTGGCGCTCCTTGAGGTCGGTCGATTCCTCGACCGCCGCCTCCTCGACCTCCTCGGTCGAGCGCGTCGCCTTCTGCTGTCCGCCGCCGGTGTCCTTGGTCGCCATGTCTACCTCACCCCGCTCGGTTCGCACGCTCATGTCGAGAGACCCCGGGATTTCGGGATCTCTCAAGATCAGACCCTACGTCGGACCCTATAGGGAGGGTCCGGCATTCGTCCCCGTACTTTCACAGTCCGGTTCTCTTCATGATTCCCGGACCGATCGCATTTCAGGCCCGCTCACTGCCCCGAAAGCACCCGGACCAGGTCCTCCGCCGTGCGGCAGCGGTCCAGGAGCTCCTTGACGTGGTTGCGGGTCCCCCGCAGGGGTTCCAGCGTCGGGACGCGCTGCAGCGAGTCCCGGCCCGGGAGGTCGAAGATCACCGAGTCCCAGGAGGCCGCGGCCACGTCGTCCGCGTACTGCTCCAGGCAGCGGCCGCGGAAGTAGGCCCTGGTGTCCTCCGGAGGCTTGCTCTGGGCCCGTTCCACCGCCGGCTCGTCCACCAGCCGCTTCATCTTGCCGCGGGCCACCAGGCGGTTGTAGAGGCCCTTCTCGGGCCGTACGTCCGAGTACTGGAGGTCCACCAGGTGCAGCCGCGCCGCGTCCCAGTCGAGGCCGTCCCGGCGCCGGTAGCCCTCCAGGATCTCCCGCTTGGCGATCCAGTCCAGCTCGCCCGACAGGCTCATCGGGTCGCTCTCCAGCCGGCCCAGGACGTCCTCCCAGCGGGACAGCACGTCCTTGGTCTGCTCGTCCGCGTCCGTGCCGAAACGCTCGTCCACGTACTTCCTGGCCAGCTCGAAGTACTCCATCTGGAGCTGCACCGCGGTCAGTGTCCGGCCGCTGCGCAGCGTGATCAGGTACTTCAGCGAGGGGTCGTGGGAGACGTGGTGAAGGGTGCGTACGGGCTGGTCGACGGCCAGGTCGACGCCGATGAAGCCGTCCTCGATCATGGACAGGACCAGGGCCGTGGTACCGAGCTTGAGGTAGGTGGAGATCTCGGAGAGGTTGGCGTCTCCGATGATCACGTGGAGCCGGCGGTACTTCTCGGCGTCGGAGTGGGGCTCGTCGCGGGTGTTGATGATGGGCCGCTTCAGGGTGGTCTCCAGGCCGACCTCGACCTCGAAGTAGTCCGCGCGCTGGCTGATCTGGAAGCCGTGCTCGCGGCCGTCCTGGCCGATGCCCACGCGTCCCGCTCCGGTCACGACCTGGCGCGAGACGAAGAAGGGGGTCAGGTGGCGCACAATCTCCGAGAAGGGGGTCTCCCGCTTCATCAGGTAGTTCTCGTGCGTGCCGTAGGAGGCGCCCTTGTTGTCGGTGTTGTTCTTGTAGAGGTGGATGGGCTGGGCCCCGGGCAGCTGGGCGGCCCGGACGGCGGCCTCGGCCATGATCCGTTCGCCGGCCTTGTCCCAGAGCACGGCGTCCAGCGGGTTGGTGATCTCCGGGGAGCTGTACTCGGGGTGCGCGTGGTCGACGTAGAGCCGTGCGCCGTTCGTCAGGATGACGTTGGCGAGGCCGATGTCCTCGTCGGTCAGCTGGCTGCTGTCGGCGGCCTCGCGGGCGAGGTCGAAGCCGCGGGCGTCCCGCAGCGGGTTCTCCTCCTCGAAGTCCCAGCGGGCACGTCGCGCCCGGTGCATCGCCGCCGCGTAGGCGTTGACGATCTGGGACGAGGTGAGCATGGCATTGGCGTTCGGGTGACCGGGGACGGAGATCCCGTACTCCGTCTCGATCCCCATTACTCGCCGTACGGTCATGCGGCCCTCCTTGCCCGGCGGCGCCCCCGTCCGGGGGCGGCGCTCAAGTACCGCTGGTGCTCCGGTGCGTGTGACTGTGCGGTGCCCGTCCCCGCACTGCGCGACCGGCGGTACGGAAGAGCCTAGAACCACTGCGCGCTCGTGGGGAGATCATTTCCGTCATTGAATCTGCCCTGTCACCGGCTGGAATACCGCCGGTCGATCGGTGGGGTAAAGCAGGCGGCTGCGGATGCCCGGGGAGGGCATCCGCAGCCGCTCCGCATCACAGGTACTGACCGGTGTTCGCCACCGTGTCGATGGAGCGTCCGGTGTCCGCGCCTTGCTTTCCGGTGACGAGGGTGCGGATGAATACGATCCGCTCGCCCTTCTTACCGGAGATTCGGGCCCAGTCGTCCGGGTTGGTGGTGTTGGGCAGGTCCTCGTTCTCCTTGAACTCGTCCACGCATGCCTGGAGGAGGTGGGAGACGCGGAGGCCCTTCTGGTTGTGTTCGAGGAAGGCCTTGATGGCCATCTTCTTGGCACGGTCGACGATGTTCTGGATCATCGCGCCCGAGTTGAAGTCCTTGAAGTAGAGGACTTCCTTGTCGCCGTTGGCGTACGTGACCTCGAGGAAGCGGTTCTCCTCGGTTTCGGCGTACATCTGCTCGACGACGGTCTGGATCATGCTGTGGACGGTGCCGGCCGTGGAGCCCTGGTGTTCGGACAGGTCGTCCGTGTGCAGGGGCAGCGAGGCCTTGAGGTACTTCGCGAAGATGTCCTTCGCGGCCTCGGCGTCCGGACGCTCGATCTTGATCTTCACGTCGAGGCGGCCGGGGCGCAGGATGGCCGGGTCGATCATGTCCTCGCGGTTGGAGGCGCCGATGACGATGACGTTCTCCAGGCCCTCCACGCCGTCGATCTCGGCGAGGAGCTGCGGGACGATGGTGTTCTCCACGTCCGAGCTGACACCGGATCCGCGGGTGCGGAAGAGGGATTCCATCTCGTCGAAGAAGACGATGACGGGGGTGCCCTCGCTGGCCTTCTCGCGGGCCCTCTGGAAGACCAGGCGGATGTGCCGCTCGGTCTCGCCGACGTACTTGTTGAGGAGTTCGGGGCCCTTGATGTTCAGGAAGTACGACTTCCCCTGGGCCTGTCCGGTCACCTCGGCGACCTTCTTGGCAAGGGAGTTGGCGACTGCCTTGGCGATGAGCGTCTTGCCGCAGCCGGGCGGGCCGTAGAGCAGGATGCCCTTCGGGGGCCGCAGTTCGTGTTCCTTGAACAGGTCGGGGTAGAGGTACGGGAGCTCGACCGCGTCGCGGATCAGCTCGATCTGGTCGCCCAGGCCGCCGATCTTGTCGTAGTCGATGTCGGGGACCTCTTCGAGGACCAGGTCCTCGACCTCGCTCTTGGGGACGACCTCGTAGACGTAGCCGGATCGGGGTTCGAGCAGGAGGGCGTCGCCGGGGCGGATGGTGATGTCCAGGAGCGGCTCGGCGAGCCTCACCACCCGTTCCTCGTCGGTGTGCCCGACCACCAGGGCGCGCTCGCCGTCCTCGAGGATCTCCTTGAGGGTGACGATGTCCCCGGCCCGCTCGAACTCCATGGCCTCGACCACGTTGAGGGCCTCGTTGAGCATGACTTCCTGGCCGCGCCGGAGGTCTTCCGGGTCGACGCTGGGGCTGACGTTCACGCGGAGCTTCCGGCCTCCGGTGAAGATGTCGACGGTGCCGTCCTCGTTCGCCTGGAGGAAGACACCGAAGCCTGCCGGCGGCTGTGCGAGCCGGTCGACTTCTTCCTTGAGGGCCACGATCTGGTCGCGGGCCTCACGGAGGGTATTCGCCAGTCGTTCGTTCTGTGCGGAGACGCCGGCCAGATTCGTCTGGAGCTCGACGATCCGCTCTTCGAGAATCCTCGTGTGTCGCGGAGAGTCGGCGAGCTTACGTCGCAGGACGGCGATTTCCTGCTCGAGATAGGCAACCTGGCCGGCGGGGTCCTCGGACCCTCGCGCGGGCCGGATGCCGCGGTTGATGTCGTCGTCGTGGGCTGCCACGGTCCTCACCTCCTCCAAGGGGAGCTGGACGCTTCCTGACCCTACCTGGGCTGGTGGTGATTGAAACCCCTAGATCACAAAGACGATAGAGGTGTGTCCGATCTTCACCCTTGCGTACTCCCTCACGCCAAAGAAATACCCACCCCTCAAACTCGGGAAGCCGCCGGTTGTAAGGTCGAAGTGTTCAACACCCGTCAGGGCCCGCGCGACTTGCTGCGGGTTGTGACCGGGATGGATCACTCAGCGCAGGGAACGGCAGGAGATATGACCGTGCAGCAGGACGCTCCGACGGGCGGCGCCGGTGGGGCCGGCGAGCCGCTCGAGGTCTGGATCGACCAGGACCTCTGCACCGGGGACGGCATCTGCGCGCAGTACGCGCCCGAGGTGTTCGAGCTGGACATCGACGGTCTGGCGTACGTGAAGAGCGCGCAGGACGAGCTCCTGCAGGAGGTGGGGGCGACCACTCCGGTGCCGCTGCCGCTGCTCCAGGACGTGGTGGACTCGGCGAAGGAATGCCCGGGCGACTGCATTCACGTAAGGCGCGTTTCGGACGGGGTGGAGGTCTTCGGCCCGGACGCGGAGTGACGCTTCAAACACTCCTGGCGGCCGAGTCCGTCAGCTCCTGGCGGAATTTTCCGTCGGCCCAGCGCCACTTGGCGAGCTGCTTCTTGTCGGGGCAGCAGCGCGGGACCTCGGGTCCGGAGTAGCCGAGGAGGCTCGCGGTGACGGTCCGGTCGCCTACGGTCAGTTCCGTGGCGGTCCGGCGCTGCGGGGTGTCCAGGAGGGTGGCCACGACGCGGGGGCGGGCGCCTTCGGCCCGGTCCTGGGTGAGTACGTAGATGGCGTGGGGCGGGGTGCCGGAGCCGGCGTCGCAGCGGACGGCTGCCACGGTCTCGGGTCGGCCGTCGCCGTCGAGGTCGCCCTGGGCGGTGGCGGTGACGGCCTGGGGCGCGCCCTTGCAGTCGAGGGGGTAGGTGGCCGCCGCCGGGTCGGGTGCGGTGGCCTGGGGGCCCTTCGCGGCGGGCTCGTCCGCGGCGGCGGGGGTGCCGGTGGCCGGTTGTACGAGTCCCGCGGCGGCTATGACGGCGGCCATGGCGGTGGCCGTGGCGAGCCAGTGGAGGGGCCTGGTCCGGGTGTGGGCCAGGGTGTCCGGGGTTGCCAGCGTGGCGGGGGTGGGCAGCACGCGGGGTGTCTCCTGTGCGAAGGGTGACGGGGAGCCAGCATCGTGCCACACCTCACACGGGGGCGGAACGGCAGGGGCCGGGTCGGCACGGGGACAACGAAAAGGCGCTGTGGCGTAGTTCCCCCGGGGTCGGGGGAACTACGCCACAGCGCCGTCGTGTTGGGTCGGACGGGGGTTACGCGGAGCGGTCGCTGCCGGGTCCCTCGTAGTCCTCGCCGTAGGCGCCCTTGGCGGGGCGGCGGCGGCGCATGGGGGGCTCGACGCCGTCCGCGAGGCGGCGGGCGGTGACGAGGAAGCCGGTGTGGCCGATCATGCGGTGGTCCGGCCGGACGGCGAGGCCTTCGACGTGCCAGTTGCGGATCATCGATTCCCAGGGCTGCGGCTCGGCGAAGCAGCCGATCTCGCGGATGGACTCGACGGTCTTGGACAGCTGGGTGGTGGTGGCCACGTAGCAGCAGAGGATGCCGCCGGGGACGAGGGCCTTGGAGACGGCCTCCAGGCATTCCCAGGGGGCGAGCATGTCCAGGATGACGCGGTCGACGTCGGTGTCGGACAGGTTGTCCTGGAGGTCGCCCACGGTGAGCTGCCAGGCCGGGTGGGGGCCGCCGAAGTAACGTTCCACGTTGGCGGTGGCGATCTCGGCGAAGTCCGCGCGGCGCTCGTAGCTGTGGAGCATGCCCTGGTCGCCGATGGCGCGCAGCAGGAAGCTGCTCAGGGAGCCGGAGCCCACGCCCGCTTCCACGACGCGGGCGCCGGGGAAGATGTCGGCGAAGGCCAGGATCTGGCCCGCGTCCTTGGGGTAGACCACGGCGGCGCCGCGGGGCATGGACAGGACGTAGTCGGGGAGCAGGGGGCGCAGCGCGAGGTACGCGACGTTCCCCGTGGTACGGACAACACTGCCTTCGGGAGCACCGATCAGCTCGTCGTGGGGGAAGGAACCCTTGTGGGTGTGGAAATTCTTCCCGGCTTCGAGCGTGAACGTGTAGTGGCGGCCCTTGGGGTCGGTGAGCTGAACCTGGTCCCCGACCTTGAAGGGCCCGCGTCGGCGGGCGGCACCGGTCGGTTCGGACATGTGACCAGTGTATTGGCTTCAGGACTGGGGCCGTGCCATGGCCTTCACGAAGGCCTTCTCGACGTCGAGGGTGGACAGGACGCCGTAGATGGCGCCGCCGGGTTCGAGGACGAGGTATTCGGTGGCGGGGGTGGCGCGGAGGTGGTCGAGGAGTTCTTCGCCGGTGAGTTCCGCGGAAACCTTCATGCCGTCGGTGAGGTCCTGGGCGAGGGTGCTGACGGCGACCCAGGGGCGGCGGTGTTCGGGGACGGAGGCGATGGCGCTCTCGCGGACGATGGCGGTGGGGTCCCCCTGGCCGTCGACGACGACGAGGGCGCGGGCTCCGGCTTCGTTGGCGCGGCGGAGGGCTTCGGAGAGGGGGGTGGCGTTCTCGACGGGGATGGCGCGGCGGGTGAGGCTGCGGGCGCGCAGTTCGGGGAGGTGTTCGCGCAGGCGGGCCATGCGGAGGCTGTTGCCGGCTCCGGTCCAGATGATGGCGGCCAGGATGGCGGCGAGGAGGGCGTCCATGACGGTGTCCATGCCGCCGATCTCCTCGGTGCGGTTGCCGAGGAGTCCGGTGTGGGTGAGCAGGGGCAGGCCGAGGAGGACGGCGACGGCGAGGGCGCGGCCGACCCAGGCGGCGGCGACGGTGCCGGCCATGGGTTTGCCGGTGATGCCCCAGATGACGGCGCGGAGCATGCGGCCGCCGTCGAGGGGGAGGCCGGGGAGCAGGTTGAAGGCCGCGACGAGCAGGTTGGAGATCATGAGGCCGGCGAGGAGGACACCGGGGACGGTCGCGGGGTCGACGGCCTTCATGCCGAGGTAGAAGCCGCCGGCGAGGAGGAGGGAGAGCAGGGGGCCGACGAAGGCGAGGACGAATTCGCGGCCGGGGGTCTCGGATTCCTTCTCGATCTCGGAGACTCCGCCGAAGAACTGGAGCTGGATGCGGCGGACGGGGAGTTTGAAGCGGAGGGCGGCGACGGTGTGGGCGAGTTCGTGGACGAGGACCGAGGCGTAGAAGGCGACGGCGAAGAAGAGGGAGACCAGGTAGCGGACGGGTCCGAGGTCGGGCAGGACGCGGTCGAGCTGGTCCCCGAAGACCCAGGTGATGAGGGCGGCGACAAGGAACCAGCTGGGTGAGACGTAGACGGGCACGCCGAAGGGGCGGCCCATGAGGAGTCCGCCGCCCGGTCCTGAGCGCCGTTTGTCGCGCTCGCCGGTCTGGTCGGTGTCTGCCACGTCTGTCCTTCGTTCGGTGCTGGGGTTCTTATGCGGTTCTCGTGCGGTTCCGGGGGGATTCTCGCGGTGTGGGGCGCGGTGTGCGTAGCGCCGGGTGATGCTCCGATCATGCAGTGCGAGGGGGCCTGGCGTCGATGGTATGCGCGTGCTGTCGGTCGCGGGTCGTAGGGTTTTGTCCATGACGACGAGCCCCGGTGCCGTGCCCGGTGCGGCCGAAGCCGCAAGCCCGGGCGCTGTGGCGCCCTCTTCGCTCTCTCCTTCCCGGGCGAGCGATTTCATGCAGTGCCCGCTGCTGTACCGGTTCCGGGTGATCGACAAGCTGCCGGAGAAGCCGAGTGCGGCGGCCACGCGGGGGACGCTGGTGCACGCGGTGCTGGAGCGGCTCTTCGATCATCCCGCGCAGGAGCGGACGGCGCCGCGGGCGAAGGAGCTGATTCCGGGGCAGTGGGACCGGTTGCTGGAGTCGCGGCCGGAGCTGTCGGAGCTGTTCCCGGAGGGTGACGAGGGGGCGGGGCTGGCGCGCTGGCTGACGGAGGCCGAGGCGCTGGTCGAGCGCTGGTTCACGCTGGAGGATCCGACGCGGCTGGAGCCGGTGGAGCGGGAGTTCTTCGTGGAGACGGAGCTGGAGTCGGGGCTTCGGCTGCGCGGGATCATCGACCGGGTGGACGTGGCGCCGACGGGTGAGGTGCGGATCGTCGACTACAAGACGGGCAAGGCGCCGCGGCCGGAGTATGCCGAGGGTGCGCTGTTCCAGATGAAGTTCTACGCGCTGGTGGTGTGGCGGCTGAAGCAGGTCGTGCCGCGGCGGCTGCAGCTGGTGTATCTGGGCAGTGGGGATGTGCTGACGTACGACCCGGTGGTGGCGGACCTGGAGCGGGTGGAGCGCAAGCTGCTCGCGCTGTGGGAGGCGATCCGGGAGGCGACGGAGTCGGGTGAGTGGCGGCCGCGTCCGACGAAGCTGTGCGGGTGGTGCGATCACCAGGCGTCGTGTCCGGAGTTCGGTGGTACTCCCCCGGTGTATCCGCTGCCGGTCGTGCCGAGGCCGGCCGTGGGGCCGGACACCCCCTAGGGGGTTTCTCGGGCCGGGGCGGTCGTGGCCCACCAGGTGACCAGCCGGGCGGCGATCGCGTCGGGCCGCGGGCACGGGGCTGCGAGACCGAAGTGGTCCTCCAGCTCGTGCTGCAGGAACGCGGCGATCTCCGTCCGGCCGGCGCCGCCGCGGAGCCGTCCGAGGAGCGGGGGGAGCATGCAGTCGTACTCGTCCCGCACCGAGTCGGCGACGCCGATCGGATCCCAGTCGTTGATCAGGTGCCGCAGTTCGTTCTCGGTGGCGGTGCTCCAGGCTTTCATCCCCTCAGTCTGTCGGCCGGGAAGGGTCTGCGTCGCACGGGCCCGGGGGCGGGATTTCTTGATCGTCGGGTCAGGGCAGAATGGGCGTGTCCGCCCGAGCCGTCCGAGCTGTCCGACGAATACGAGGTATCGCCCGTGGCCATCCGCGTTCTCCTGGTCGACGACCAGCCCCTGTTGCGCACCGGCTTCCGGATGATCCTGGAGGCGGAGGAGGACCTGGCGGTGGTCGGCGAGGCCGGGGACGGCCTGCAGGCGCTGGACCAGGTGCGGGCGCTGCAGCCGGACGTGGTGCTGATGGACATCCGGATGCCGCGGATGGACGGGGTCGAGGCGACGCGCCGGATCACCGGTCCGGGGCGGGACGGTCCGGCGAAGGTGCTGGTGCTGACCACGTTCGATCTGGACGAGTACGTGGTGGAGGCGCTGCGGGCGGGGGCGAGCGGCTTCCTGCTGAAGGACGCGCCGGCGGGCGAGCTGGTGCAGGCGATCCGGGTGGTGGCGGCGGGTGAGGCGATGCTCGCGCCGAGCATCACGCGCCGGCTGCTGGACAAGTACGCGGGGCACCTGCCGTCGGGTGAGGAGCGTCTCCCGGACACGCTGGGGACGCTGACCGAGCGCGAGGTGGAGGTCCTGAAGCTGGTGGCGCGGGGGCTGTCGAACGCGGAGATCGCCGCGGACCTGTTCGTGAGCGAGACGACGGTCAAGACGCATGTGGGGCACGTCCTGACGAAGCTGGGGCTGCGTGACCGGGTCCAGGCGGCGGTGTACGCGTACGAGAGCGGTCTGGTCCGGCCCGGGGCGCAGTAGTCGCATCCGGCGCCGCCTTCCTGTCCGGCCGGGAAGGCGGCCCGGGGACGGCCACGGGGCCGCACGTGCGAGGGAAGGTCGCGCGTGCGGCCCCGTGGTGTGTCCGGGGCGGGCCGGAGGATCAGCCCTTGCTGATCTCCCAGAAGCGGAAGACCGTGGAGGCGTCCAGGGACCACTGCAGGCCGTTCACGTTCTGGCGGGTGACGGCGTACTGCTTGCCCTGCCAGAGCGGGAGGAGCGGGAGCTCGTCGGCGACGATGTCCTGGAGCCGGTTGTAGTCGGTGTTGGCCGCGGTGCGGTCGGACTTCGCGGAGGTCGACGGGATGATCGTCCCGGTGATCTCCTTGTTGTCGTAGTTGTTGTTCAGGACGTTGCCCGGGCCGAAGAACGGCTGGGTGAAGTTGTCGGCGTCCGGGTAGTCGGGGACCCAGCCCTTGACGTAGATGCCGTACTTGCCCGCCTGGATGTCCTTCTCGTACTGCTCGTACTCGACGGACTTGACGTCGGCCTCGAAGAGGCCGCTGTCGTTGAGCTGCTTGGCGATGACCTCGAACTGCTGGTCGGTGGAGGGGCCGTAGCGGGACGGGGTCGAGTACAGGGTGACCTTGACCTTGCCGTTGATGTTCGCGGCCTTGAGGACGGCCTTGGCCTTCTCGGGCTGCGGGGTGCCGCCGTAGCGGTCGAAGAACGGCGTGGTGTGGCCGGCGATGCCGGTCGGCACGATGGAGTAGAGCGCGGTGGCGGTGCCGGCGTACACGTCCTTGACGAGGGCCTCGCGGTCCACGAGGTAGGCGATGGCCTTGCGCACGGGGAGCTTGCCGACGACGGGGTCGTTGACGTTGAAGACCATGTGCTCGACCTCGGCGCCCGTGCCCTGGACGACGTCGACCTTGTTGTCGCCGGTCTTGGAGGAGGCGAGGGCGGCGATGTCCTTGGCGGCGAGGCTGCGGAAGGCGAAGTCGACGTCTCCGCTTTCGAGGGTGCTCTTGAGACCGGCCTGGTCGCCGTTGAAGAACTTCAGGGTGACGCCGGTGTTCTTGGGCTTGGCCTTGCCCGTGTAGGACTCGTTGACCGAGAAGGTGGCGCTCTTCTCGCTGAAGGAGTCGAGCTTGTAGACGCCGGAGCCGTCGGCCTTGTTGTCGGTGCGGAGCTTGTCGGCCGGGTACTCGCGGTGGTCGACGATGGAGCCCGCACCCGAGGCGATCTTGCTCGGGAAGGTGGCGTCGGAGTTCTTCAGGCGGAAGACGACGGTCTGCTCGTCGGGGGCGTCGATGCCCGCGATCGAGGAGAGCATGACGGCGGGGCCGTTCTCGTCGTTGATCTTCAGGGTGCGCTCGAAGGAGTACTTGACGTCCTTCGAGGTGAGGTCGTGGCCGTTGCTGAACTTCAGGTCGGGCTTCAGCGTGCACTTGTAGAGCTTGCTGTCGCCGCCCTCGAAGGCGCAGCTCTGCGCGGCGTCGGGCTCGGGGGTGGTGCCGCCCTTGGGGAAGCTCAGCAGCGACTGGAAGACGTTGTTGAAGAGCAGCCAGGAGCCCGGGTCGTAGCCGGAGGCCGGGTCGGTGGACTTCACCTTGTCGGATATGCCCATGACCACGCCCTTGCCGCTGCCGGCATTGGAGCCATCGGTCGAACCGCAACCGCTGAGCAGCGCGGCGGCGGTGGCCGCGCCGAGCGGGGCCGCGAGCCACTGGTTACGTCGATTCACGCGAACGTCCTTCACAGTCGAACTGTTTCGTTGCTCCGGCCCGCGACACCCGCTGCCGGTCTTTGCCTTGCTCAGCCGCTTACGCCGCGGCCGAGCTCCCACAACTGGAGGTCGGAGATGGCGTTGACCGACCACTCCACTCCGGTGATCCCGTCGCGTGCGGCGACGTACTGCTTGCCCTGCCACAGGGGCAGGACGGGTACGTCCTCGGCGACGATGTCCTGCATCTCCGTGATCGCGGGGGCGGCGACGTTACGGTCGACCGCGCGCCGGGATTCGGGGAGGAGCCTGGTGCGCACCGCGTTGTTGGCGTACGGCGTGCCCAGGAAGTTGTCCTGCTCCAGGAACGGGGCGAGGAAGTTGTCGGCGTCCGGGTAGTCGGGGAACCAGCCGAGCCCGTAGGCGGCGTGGTCGCCCTTCTTCTGCGCGGGGCGGAAGTCGCCCCATTCGCTGCCCTGGACGGTGATGTCGAAGAGCTGGGTGGAGTTGAGCTGGGCCTTGAGGGCCTCGAACTCCGCCGCCGTGCCGTCGCCGTAGTGGTCGCTGGTGTAGTGCAGCGTCAGCTTGACCGGAGTCTTGATCCCGGCCTCCTTCAGGAGTGCGGCGGCCTTGGGCGTGTTGCCGTCGCCGTACTTGTTGTAGAAGGAGTTGACGTGGCCGGTCACGGAGGTGGGGACCAGCGAGTAGAGCGGCTGGGCGGACTTGCCGTAGACCTTGGAGATGAGCGCGCCGCGGTCGACGGCGGCGGCGAGCGCCTGGCGGACGGCCTTGTCCTTGACGACGGGGGCGTCGGTGTTGAAGCCGAGGTAGCGGATCTCCAGGCCGGGCATCGGGACCAGCTTGACGCCCTTGGGCGGGTTGGCGCTGAGCTCGGTGATCTGGGCGGGCGACAGGGTGCGGGAGACCATGTGGATCTTCCCGTCGGTGAGGGCCTTGCCCATGGCCGTGGAGTCGCGGTAGGTGCGCAGCTCGACCTTGTCGTTCTGCAGCTTGATGTCGCCCTTGTAGTGGGGGTTCTTGCTGAAGACGGCGCGGACGAGGCGGTTCTCCCTGACCTCGGCCTTCATGGTGTACGGCCCGGAGCCGTCCACTTCGAAGCCCTCGCGGAGCTTCTTGGCGTCGTAGCTCTTCTCGCTGACGATGCCGGCGGCGGGGGTGGAGAGCTTGAAGGGGAAGGTCGCGTCCGGGGTCTTCAGGTGGAAGACGACGGTGTCCTCGCCCTTGGTCTCGACGTTGTCGAGGGTGGAGAGCAGCGAGGAGGGGCCGTTCTCGTCCTTGATGGCGAGGACCCGGTCGATGGAGAACTTGACGTCCTTGGCGGTGAGCGGGTCGCCGCTGGCGAACTTGAGCCCGGGGCGCAGGGTGCAGCGGTAGCTCTCGTTGCCGGAGTCGGTGAAGCGGCAGGCGGAGGCTGCTTCGGGGACGGGCTGGCCGCCGCCCCGCGGGGTGTGCATCAGCGTCTGGACGGTCTGGCGCAGGATGTTCCAGGCGCCGGCGTCGTAGGCGTAGGCGGGGTCGAAGGGGGCGGGAGCGAAGTCTGCGGCCTCGAACCGGTCGGTGGTCCCGACGACGATCGCCGCGGATCCGGCTCCTCCACCGCTCGCGGTGCCGCATGCGGCCAGCGCGGGGGTGAGCAGTCCGGCCGCGGCCGTCAGCACCATGGTCTTGCGGTTCATGCTGGAAGTACTCCCTGTAACCGGCACTTGGTCAAAGCGGTGTGAAGGGCACTTCGCGGCGGCCGCCCGTTCAGGGCGGAACGATCGGGCCGGTGGTGTGACGATCGGTCCACGCGGTTCCGGACCAGGGGTGTGTGTCCGGAACGCGGCTGGGTGCGGCGTAGTGCCCGGATCGACACTAGTGGTCCGGGGCGGGGTGGCTGGAACGCACCGGACTTGGGGCGTAATCGCACCGTGATCGGAGCGAACTGCCTGTTCACAGGCAGGGCTCCGCAGATTCGGTCAGGGGCTGATCAATCCGGACACATGGGAAGCCGGATGGACCCTCGGACAGGGCCGTCGGGGGCGTGACGCGTGACCAAGGTCACCCTGCGCAACGACCTCGGAGGGGATGGAATTTCAGCCTCCGGGGCCTGCGGCGGAAGATCCTCCCGTCGTGATGCGCATGGACGGGGTTCCGTTCGGTACGGAGCGTGTTCACGGCAATCCGGTGCGTGGCAATGCATACCGATGTAGGTCACTGCATGCCGATGTGTCCGCTTGCGCTGTGTACATGCCGGACGAGGAGTGCGCCGGGCGGCGGGACCGGCCGGATCGTCACTCTCGGTGAGCCTCGCTCAGTTCATCGGGGCGATGAGGGAGCGCAGGAACGTGAGGTCGACGTCCTCCAGTGAGCGGACGACCGTGCGCCCCGGAGCCGGTTCGATGACACCGACGGAGGGGATCGCCACGACCCGGCAGCCGGCGGCCTCGGCGGCCGCCACGCCGGTGCGGGTGTCCTCGATGACCGCGCACCGCGAGGGGTGGGCGCCCAGCGACCGGGCGGCGAAGAGGTACGGGTCGGGGTGCGGCTTGGTACGGGCCACCTCGTCGCCGGCGACCGTCAGCGTGAAGCGGTCGCGGCCGAGGGTGAGCAGGACCTGGTCGATGACCCGGCGGTGGGAGGCGGAGACGAGGGCGGTGGGCACGTTGTGCCGGGCCAGCTCGGTCAGCAGCCGCTCGGCGCCCGGCATCAGGGGGACCCGGTCGGCGATGCGCGCCTCGAAGCGCTCGTTGAGCAGGACGCTCAGCTCGGCGATGCCGATGGCGGCGCCGGTGGCCTCGATCAGGAAGCCCGCGCTGCGGCTCATCGGGCCGCCGACCACCACGTCGCGCCAGGCGTCCTCCAGCCGGTGCCCGAGCTCCTGGAAGATCTCCGCCTCGATCTCCCACCAGAAGCCCTCGGTGTCCACCAGGGTGCCGTCCATGTCGAGCAGCACCGCCTGCAGGGCCGAACCGTCGGCCGTGCGGGTGACCGGGGCGGGAACGGTGCTCGTCATGCGCATGCCTCTCCGAAGGGACGAGAAGGCCGGTCACCTCTTCCTCGGGGCATACCACCCCTCGGAACAGGCGACCGGCCTGTATGGGACCGACAAGTGTACGTCGGCGGAGCTCAGCGTGCGTTGAAATACTTCGCTTCGGGGTGGTGGATCACGATCGCGTCCGTCGACTGCTCCGGGTGGAGCTGGAACTCCTCCGAGAGGTGGACGCCGATCCGCTCCGGCTGGAGGAGGCCGGCGATCTTCGCGCGGTCCTCCAGGTCGGGGCAGGCGCCGTAGCCGAGGGAGAAGCGGGCACCCCGGTACTTGAGGTCGAACATGTCCTCGACCTTCGCCGGGTCCTCGCCGCCGAATCCGAGCTCGGCGCGCACCCGGGCGTGCCAGTACTCGGCCATGGCCTCGGCGAGCTGGACGGACAGGCCGTGCAGCTCCAGGTACTCGCGGTAGGAGTCGGACTCGAACAGCCGGGCCGTGGCCTCGCCGATCTTCGAGCCGACGGTGACCACCTGGAGGCCGACGACGTCGGTCTCGCCGGACTCCTCCGGGCGGAAGAAGTCCGCGAGGCACAGGCGGCGGCCGCGGC
This sequence comes from Streptomyces yangpuensis, assembly GCF_001005295.1. Classification (GTDB taxonomy): domain Bacteria; phylum Actinomycetota; class Actinomycetes; order Streptomycetales; family Streptomycetaceae; genus Streptomyces; species Streptomyces yangpuensis. The sequence continues at coordinate 36,775 of NZ_LBMK01000010.1, forward strand.
GCTGGCGCGGGAAGGTGAAGCGGGTCCGCTCGTTGCCGGCGTCGTCGAGGATGATCAGGTCCTCGCCCTTGGAGACGCAGGGGAAGTAGCCGTAGACGACGGCCGCCTCCAGCAGGTTCTCGGTGTGCAGCTTCTCCAGCAGGCCGCGCAGGCGCGGGCGGCCCTCGTTCTCGACGAGCTCCTCGTAGGTGGCTCCGCCGGCGCGGGCCTGCTTCAGACCCCACTGGCCCTTGAAGAGGGCGCCCTCGTCCAGCCAGGAGGCATAGTCCTTGAGCGGAATGCCCTTGACCACCCGGGTGCCCCAGAACGGCGGGGTGGGCACCGGGTTGTCGACGGCCACGTCGGAGCGGCCGCCGGCCTCCTCCGGCTCCTCCGCCTGGAGGGCCGGGCCCCCTGGTGTCGCAGTGCGCTTGGCGACGCGGCGCTGCTTGAGCTCGGGCAGGGCGGCCCCCGGCACGCCGCGCTTGACGGCGATGAGGGCGTCCATGAGGCGCAGGCCCTCGAAGGCGTCGCGGGCGTAGCGGACCTCGCCCTCGTAGATCTCGTGGAGGTCCTGCTCGACGTAGGCGCGGGTGAGGGCGGCGCCGCCGAGGATCACCGGGTAGTCGGCGGCCAGCTTGCGCTGGTTCAGCTCCTCCAGGTTCTCCTTCATGATCACGGTCGACTTCACGAGCAGGCCGGACATGCCGATGACGTCGGCCTTGTGCTCCTGGGCGGCTTCGAGGATCGCGGAGACGGGCTGCTTGATGCCGATGTTGACGACGTTGTAGCCGTTGTTGGTCAGGATGATGTCGACGAGGTTCTTGCCGATGTCGTGGACGTCGCCGCGGACGGTGGCCAGCACGATGGTGCCCTTGCCCTCGTCGTCCGTCTTCTCCATGTGGGGTTCGAGGTAGGCCACGGCCGACTTCATGACCTCGGCGGACTGCAGGACGAAGGGGAGCTGCATCTGGCCGGAGCCGAAGAGCTCGCCGACGACCTTCATGCCCTCCAGGAGGGTGTCGTTGACGATGTCGAGGGCGGGGCGGGTCCGGAGAGCCTCGTCGAGGTCGGCCTCCAGGCCGTTCTTCTCGCCGTCGATGATGCGGCGCTGCAGGCGCTCCTCCAGGGGCAGCGCGAGGAGTTCCTCGGCGCGGCCGGCCTTGAGGGACTTGGTGTTGACGCCCTCGAAGAGGGCCATCAGCTTCTGCAGCGGGTCGTAGTCCTCGGTGCGCCGGTCGTAGATCAGGTCGAGGGCGGTGGAGACCTGCTCCTCGTCGAACCGGGCGATCGGCAGGATCTTGGAGGCGTGGACGATGGCCGAGTCGAGGCCGGCCTTGACGCACTCGTCGAGGAAGACGGAGTTCAGCAGGACGCGGGCGGCGGGGTTGAGGCCGAAGGAGATGTTCGACAGGCCCAGGGTGGTCTGGACGTCGGGGTGGCGGCGCTTGAGTTCGCGGATGGACTCGATCGTGGCGATGCCGTCGCCGCGGGACTCCTCCTGGCCGGTGCAGATGGTGAAGGTCAGGGTGTCGATGAGGATGTCCGACTCGCGGATGCCCCAGTTGGCCGTGAGGTCCTCGATGAGGCGTTCGGCGATGGCGACCTTGTGCTCGACGGTGCGGGCCTGGCCCTCCTCGTCGATGGTCAGCGCGATGAGCGCGGCGCCGTGCTCCTGGGCCAGCCGGGTGACCTTGGCGAAGCGGGACTCGGGCCCGTCGCCGTCCTCGTAGTTCACCGAGTTGATGACCGCGCGGCCGCCGAGCTTCTCCAGGCCCGCCTTGATGACGGGGACCTCGGTGGAGTCCAGGACGATCGGCAGGGTGGAGGCGGTGGCGAACCGGCCGGCGAGCTCCTCCATGTCGGCGACGCCGTCGCGGCCGACGTAGTCCACGCAGAGGTCGAGCATGTGCGCGCCCTCGCGGATCTGGTCGCGGGCCATCTCGACGCAGTCGTCCCAGCGGCCCTCCAGCATGGCCTCGCGGAACTTCTTGGAGCCGTTGGCGTTGGTGCGCTCGCCGATCGCCATGTACGAGGTGTCCTGGCGGAAGGGCACGGTCTGGTAGAGCGAGGCGGCGCCGGGCTCGGGCCGCGGGTCGCGCTGGACGACCGCCGCGCCGCGGACCCGCTCGACGACCTGGCGCAGGTGCTCGGGGGTGGTGCCGCAGCAGCCGCCGACCAGGGAGAGGCCGTACTCGCGGACGAAGGTCTCCTGGGCGTCGGCGAGCTCGGCGGCGGTCAGCGGGTAGTGCGCGCCCTCCTTGGTCAGGACGGGCAGGCCGGCGTTGGGCATGCAGGAGAGCGGGACGCGGGCGTTGCGCGCGAGGTAGCGCAGGTGCTCGCTCATCTCGGCGGGGCCGGTGGCGCAGTTCAGGCCGATCATGTCGATGCCGAGGGGCTCCAGCGCGGTCAGGGCCGCGCCGATCTCGGAGCCCAGGAGCATGGTGCCGGTGGTCTCGACGGTGACGGAGCAGATCAGCGGGACGCTGACGCCGAGGGCGTCCATGGCGCGGCGGGCGCCGATGATGGAGGACTTGGTCTGCAGGAGGTCCTGGGTGGTCTCGACGAGCAGCGCGTCGGCGCCTCCGGCGAGCAGGCCCTCGGCGTTGGTCTGGTAGGCGTCGCGGATCTGCGCGTAGGTGATGTGGCCGAGGGTGGGCAGCTTGGTGCCGGGGCCCATGGAGCCGAGGACCCAGCGCTGCTGTCCGGTGGAGGCGGTGAACTCGTCGGCGACCTGGCGGGCGATGCGGGCGCCGGCCTCCGACAGCTCGAAGTTCCGTTCGGCGATGTCGTACTCCGCGAGGGCCGCGTAGTTCGTGCCGAAGGTGTTGGTCTCGACGCAGTCCACGCCGACCGAGAAGTACGCCTCGTGGACGGAGCGCACGATGTCGGGGCGGGTGATGTTGAGTACCTCGTTGCAGCCTTCGAGCTGCTGGAAGTCCTCCATGGTGGGGTCCTGCGCCTGGAGCATCGTTCCCATGGCTCCGTCGGCGACGACCACGCGGGTCGCGAGCGCCTCCCGGAGCGCATCGGCCCTGGTCTGGGTGTCGGCGGGCGGGTTCGGCAACGAGGCCATGGAGTGCTCCCTGGGATGCGACGGCTGTCGGCTTTGCACCCCCGCTGTGTCAGGGGTGCACGCGGCCAGGGTAACCGCGAGGCACCGGCCCCGGTGTGGGTGTCCCACGTGGCGGACTGCATTCTGTGGCGGGAAGTTGTCAGGGGTGTCCCGTTGCCCGTACGGCGAACAGATCGGCCGACGGTGCGCGAGGTCGGCATCGACCGATACTGTTCAGCATTGTCGAACCGCGTCAAGATGTCAGTAGTAACGAAGGTCAGCAGGAGGCTGCGCGATGGCACGGAACATCCAGTCGCTCGAACGAGCCGCTGCGATGCTGCGACTCCTGGCGGGCGGCGAGCGCCGGCTGGGGCTCTCCGACGTGGCCTCGTCGCTGGGCCTGGCCAAGGGCACGGCCCACGGCATCCTGCGCACCCTGCAGGCCGAGGGCTTCGTCGAGCAGGACCCGGCCTCCGGGCGCTACCAGCTGGGCGCGGAGCTGCTGCGCCTGGGCAACAGCTATCTCGACGTGCACGAGCTGCGGGCCCGCGCCCTGGTGTGGACCGACGACCTGGCCCGGGCGAGCGGCGAGAGCGTGTACGTGGGCGTGCTGCACCAGAGCGGGGTGCTGATCATGCACCACGTGTTCCGGCCCGACGACAGCCGTCAAGTGCTGGAGGTCGGGGCGATGCAGCCGCTGCACTCGACGGCGCTGGGCAAGGTGCTGTCGGCGTACGACCCGGTCGCGCACACCCAGGCGCTGGAGGTGGAGCGCGACGCGTTCACCCCCCGTACGGTCACGGACGCGGCCGGCTTCGAGGAGATCCTGGGCCTGACCCGGGCGCGCGGCTGGGCCGCGGACGTCGAGGAGACGTGGGAGGGCATCGCCTCGGTGGCGGCGCCGATCCACGACCGGCGCCGGATGCCGGTGGGTGCCGTGGCGGTCGCGGGCGCCGTGGAGCGGGTCTGCGGCGAGTCCGGGGAGCCCCGTGCGGCCCTCGTGGCCTCGGTGCGGGACTGTGCGCGCGCGGTTTCACGCGACCTCGGCGCAGGCCGGTTCTGACCTCCCTTTAGCAGGCTTCGGCCATCACCTGGCACCCTTCTGCCCATTTTTCGCCATATCTCGACCTTGAGATGGCCGGATTTGGCTGATCGCACCTACGGGTAACGATCCGACACATTGGCCTGGCCGACCCTTGACGCATTCTTCACCTGGGCGGAAAACTGCCGTTCACCGGTCGACATTGTCGAACACCTACCGGCAATACGCGCTAGGATGCGACAAGGCCAAGGACCGGTGCAGCACTCACCGAGTGCGCGGAACCACCGGAGGGACCCGGTTTCCGCCCACCCCTGGACGTACGTAAGGAGTCGCGGGTGTCCAGCTCCGACATCTTCATCGGCGAGACCATCGGTACCGCCCTGCTCACTCTGCTCGGCGGTGGCGTCTGCGCCGCAGTGACCCTCAAGAGCTCCAAGGCCCGCAACGCGGGCTGGCTCGCGATCACCTTCGGCTGGGGCTTCGCCGTTCTGATCGCGGCCTACGTCTCCGCGCCGCTCTCCGGTGCGCACCTCAACCCGGCGGTCACCGTCGGCCTCGCCGTCAAGACCGGCGAGTGGGGCGACACCCCCGTCTACTTCGCGGGCCAGCTCCTGGGCGCGATGCTCGGCGCGGTCGTCATGTGGGTCACCTACTACGGCCAGTTCCGCGCCCACCTGGCGGACCCGGAGCACATCCGCGACGCCAAGCTCGGTCCGGAGGACCCGCACCCGCACGACGTGGCCGGCCCCGTGCTCGGCATCTTCTCCACGGGCCCCGAGATCCGTAACGTCGTGCAGAACCTCGCGACCGAAATCATCGGCACCGCCGTCCTGATCCTGGCGATCCTGACCCAGGGCCTCCAGGACGGCGGCAAGGGCCTCGGTGTCATAGGTGTCCTGATCACGTCCTTCGTGGTCGTCGGCATCGGCCTCTCGCTCGGTGGTCCCACCGGTTACGCCATCAACCCGGTCCGCGACCTCGGACCCCGAATAGTCCACGCCCTGCTGCCGCTCCCCAACAAGGGCGGCTCCGACTGGGGATACTCCTGGATCCCGGTGGTCGGCCCGCTCGTCGGTGCCGTGCTCGCCGGCGGTCTTTACAACATCGCGTTCGCCTGATCAGCATCTGCAGCGCTCGTAAGATCCGCACCGCACTCCTGATTCCGCCTACTCACCAGACCTGCCAGGAGCAGCCATCATGACCAGCAGCACCGGCCCCTTCATCGCCGCGATCGACCAGGGCACCACCTCCTCCCGCTGCATCGTCTTCGACCGCGACGGCCGTATCGTCGCCGTCGACCAGAAGGAGCACGAGCAGATCTTCCCGAAGCCGGGCTGGGTCGAGCACGACGCCACCGAGATCTGGACCAACGTCCAGGAGGTCGTCGCCGGGGCCATCGCCAAGGCCGAGATCACCGCCGCCGACGTCAAGGCGATCGGCATCACCAACCAGCGCGAGACCACCGTCCTGTGGGACAAGAACACCGGCGAGCCGGTCCACAACGCGCTGGTCTGGCAGGACACCCGCACCGACGCCCTGTGCAAGGAGCTCGGCCGCAATGTCGGGCAGGACCGCTTCCGCCGCGAGACCGGCCTGCCGCTGGCGAGCTACTTCGCCGGCCCGAAGGTCCGCTGGCTGCTCGACAACGTCGAGGGTCTGCGCGAGCGCGCCGAGGCCGGCGACATCCTCTTCGGCACCATGGACTCGTGGGTGATCTGGAACCTCACGGGCGGCGCCCAGGGCGGTGCGCACGTCACCGACGTCACCAACGCCTCGCGCACCATGCTGATGAACCTGCACACCCTGGCCTGGGACGAGAAGATCGCGGAGTCGATGGGCGTCCCGCTCAACGTGCTCCCCGAGATCAAGTCCTCCGCCGAGGTCTACGGCCACGTCAAGGAGGGTGTCCTCGCCGGTGTCCCGGTCGCCTCGGCGCTCGGTGACCAGCAGGCCGCGCTCTTCGGCCAGACGTGTTTCGCCGAGGGCGAGGCCAAGTCCACGTACGGCACCGGAACGTTCATGCTCCTGAACACCGGTGACAAGATCATCAACTCCTACAGCGGCCTGCTGACCACGGTCGGCTACCAGATCGGCGACCAGAAGCCGGTCTACGCCCTGGAGGGCTCAATCGCCGTCACCGGCTCGCTCGTCCAGTGGATGCGCGACCAGATGGGCCTGATCAAGTCCGCGGCCGAGATCGAGACCCTCGCCTCCTCCGTGGAGGACAACGGCGGCGCCTACTTCGTGCCGGCCTTCTCCGGCCTGTTCGCCCCGTACTGGCGCTCCGACGCCCGCGGTGTGATCGCCGGCCTCACCCGGTACGTCACCAAGGCGCACATCGCCCGTGCCGTCCTGGAGGCCACCGCCTGGCAGACCCGTGAGATCACCGACGCCATGACCAAGGACTCGGGCGTCGAGCTCGCCGCCCTCAAGGTCGACGGCGGCATGACCTCCAACAACCTGCTGATGCAGACGCTCTCGGACTTCCTGGACGCCCCCGTGGTGCGCCCGATGGTCGCCGAGACCACCTGCCTCGGCGCCGCCTACGCCGCCGGCCTGGCCGTCGGCTTCTGGCCCGACACCGACGCCCTGCGCGCCAACTGGCGCCGCGCGGCGGAGTGGACCCCGCGGATGCCCGCCGAGCAGCGGGAGCGCGAGTACAAGAGCTGGCTCAAGGCCGTCGAGCGGTCCATGGGCTGGGTCGACGACGAAGACGCCAGCTGATCCGCACCAGCTGAGTCAATCGACGAGGAGCGATAAGAGATATGAGCACCCTGCAGAGCGTCCCCGCCCTGGGTACGCACCCGACCGCCGGCGCGAACGCGAGCCGTGCCGAGACCCGCGAGCAGCTGGCGAAGGCCACGTACGACCTGCTGGTCATCGGTGGTGGAATCCTGGGCACCTCGGTGGCCTGGCACGCCGCGCAGTCGGGCCTGCGGGTTGCCATGGTGGACGCCGGCGACTTCGCCGGCGCCACCTCCTCGGCCTCCTCCAAGCTCGTCCACGGCGGCCTGCGCTACCTGCAGACCGGCGCGGTCAAGCTGGTCGCGGAGAACCACCACGAGCGGCGGGTGCTGGCCAAGGACGTGGCCCCGCACCTGGTCAACCCGCTCACCTTCTACCTGCCGGTCTACAAGGGCGGTCCGGTGGGTGCGGCCAAGCTGGGCGCGGGCGTCTTCGCCTACTCCGCCCTCTCGGCCTTCGGCGACGGCATGGGCAAGGTCATATCCCCCGCCCGTGCCGTCGCCGACAACCCCGGTCTGAAGACCGACAACCTCAAGGCCGTCGCGGTCTACTACGACCACCAGATGAACGACTCCCGCGTTGCCGTCATGACGGTCCGCGCGGCCGTCGAGTCGGGTGCCGTCGTCCTCAACCACGCCGAGGTCACCGGCCTGCGCAAGACCGGCGGCCGGGTCACCGGCGCCGAGCTCAAGGACCGTCTGGACGGCACCGAGTTCGGGATCGACGCCCGCGTCGTGCTCAACGCCACCGGCCCGTGGGTGGACCACCTGCGGCGCATGGAGGACAAGCACTCCCTGCCGTCGATCCGCCTCTCCAAGGGCGCGCACATCGTCATGAAGCGCAAGTCGCCGTGGAAGGCCGCCATGGCCACCCCGATCGACAAGTACCGCATCACCTTCGCCCTCCCGTGGGAGGACCAGCTGCTGCTCGGCACCACCGACGAGGTGTACGAGGGCGACCCGGCGGACGTGCGCGCCACCGAGTCCGACATCCAGCAGATCCTGGACGAGGCGGCCTTCTCGGTGAAGGACGCCGACCTCGACCGCTCCCTGATGACGTACGCCTTCGCCGGCCTGCGCGTGCTGCCCGGCGGCCCCGGCGGCGTGGAGAAGGCCAAGCGCGAGACCGTCGTCTCCGAGGGCGCGGGCGGCATGCTGTCGGTCGCCGGCGGCAAGTGGACGACGTACCGCCACATCGGCCGCGTCGTCATGGACAAGCTCGCCAAGCTCCCGGGCAGCCCGCTGACCGAGGACATGGAGCCGGTGAAGTCCCTCGTACGCCGGATCGCGCTGCCGGGTGTCGCCAACCCGAACGCGGTCGCGCACCGGCTGCTGGTGGACCGTGAGCCCGGCACCCGGATGGACCCGCTGACCGCGCGCCACCTGGCCTCGCACTACGGCTCCCTCGCCTTCGACATCGCCCGCCTGGCGAACGAGGACCCGGCGCTGGCCGAGCGCATCCACCCGGACGGTCCGGAGATCTGGGCGCAGGTCGCCTACGCCCGTGACCACGAGTGGGCCGAGACGGTCGACGACGTGCTGCGCCGCCGCACGACGGTGACGATCCGCGGCCTGGACGACGAGTCCGTGAAGGCCCGGGTCGAGGAGATGCTGGCCCGCAAGGCATAGCTCTCACGCAGGTGGGGAAGAGGGGCGGTTCCGAGGGGAACCGCCCCTCTGTCGTGGGCTGTGGCCGGTGTCCCTCCAAGGCTTAGGCTGACCCACGTACGCAAGGAACTTCGGAAGGAGACCTGGGTGATCGAGCTTGAGGGCGTGCCCGAGCTGATCGACCCGGTCATGGTGGCCGCGTTCGAGGGCTGGAACGACGCGGGTGACGCGGCCTCCGGTGCGGTCGCACACCTGGACCGGGAGTGGAAGGGCGAGGTCTTCGCGGCTCTGGACGCCGAGGACTACTACGACTTCCAGGTCAACCGGCCCACGGTGTGGCTGGACAACGGGGTACGGAAGATCACGTGGCCGACGACCCGGCTCTCGGTGGTCCGGATCGGCGGGGCCAAGCCTCGCGACCTGGTGCTGGTACGCGGAATCGAACCGTCCATGCGGTGGCGGTCGTTCTGCAACGAGATCCTCGGCTTCGCGCACGAGCTGGGCGTCGAGATGGTCGTCATCCTCGGGGCGCTCCTCGGGGACACGCCGCACACCCGGCCGGTGCCGGTGAGCGGGGTCACCTCGGACGCGGACCTGGCGCGGACCATGGACCTGGAGGAGACCAAGTACGAGGGCCCCACGGGCATCGTGGGCGTCCTCCAGGAGGCCTGTACGCACGCCGGGGTGCCGGCCGTGTCGCTGTGGGCGGCCGTGCCGCACTACGTGTCGCAGCCGCCGAACCCGAAGGCGACGCTGGCCCTCCTCAACCGGCTGGAGGACCTGATCGACATCAGGATCCCGCTGGGCGAG
>NZ_LBMK01000010.1:46057-60705 GCF_001005295.1 Streptomyces yangpuensis
GCGAGGTGGCGGAGTACGTCCAGACGCTGGAGGAGGCGCGGGACACCGCCGACCTGCCGGAGGCCTCGGGCGACGCGATCGCGCGGGAGTTCGAGCGGTACCTGCGCCGGCGTGACCCGGCGGCGGGCCCGGCGGCGGATCCGGGCGACGGCTCCTACTTCCGGGACCTGTCCGGCGGCCGCGCCCAGCCGAAGCCCAGGCCGGACGACGTGGCGGAGCAGGACGGCCCGGCGGACGGTCCCGCCGGGGGCGAGGCCGAGGGCGACGGCGCGGGCGACGGGGAGACCCCCGGAACCTAGCAGGCCGGGCTGTCCGGGTGTCAGTACGCGACGGAGCGCGCCCCCGGCCGGCCGGCCGGCCGGGGGCGCGCTCATGCCGATCCGATCGGCTACAGGGCCACGCCCAGGAGGGCGTCGACCGTGCGGGAGATCAGGCCGGGGGCCGACTCGTCGTCGCCGTCGGTGGCGTTCTGGAGGTCCACCCAGCGGTCGACTGCGGCCAGTGCCGCGGGGGCGTCCAGGTCGTTCGCCAGGGCCTCGCGGACCTCTTCGAGGACCGCGTCCGCCGGGATGCCGTCCGGCCGGGACACCGCCGCGCGCCACCGGTCCAGCCGGGCCACGGCCTCGTCGAGGACGGCATCCGTCCACTCCCAGTCCGCCCGGTAGTGGTGCGAGAGCAGCGCCAGGCGGATCGCCGCCGGGTCCACCCCGGCGCGGCGCAGCGCCGACACGAAGACGAGGTTGCCCTTCGACTTCGACATCTTCTCGCCGTGCAGGGCGACCATGCCGGCGTGGACGTACGCCTGGGCCATCGGGAACTCGCCCGTCAGCGCCTGCGCGTGCGAGGCGCCCATCTCGTGGTGCGGGAAGGCGAGGTCGGAGCCGCCGCCCTGGATGTCGAAGCCCATGCCCAGGTGGTCCAGGGCGATCGCGACGCACTCGATGTGCCAGCCCGGCCGGCCGCGGCCCAGCGAGCCGCCGTCCCAGCTCGGCTCGCCCGGACGTGCCGCCATCCACAGCATCGGGTCCAGCGGGTTCTTCTTGCCCGGACGGTCGGGGTCGCCGCCCCGCTCCGCCGAGAGCAGCCGCATCGCCTCGGCGTCGAGGTGGGAGACGCCGCCGAAGTGCGGGTCGGCCTCGACCGAGAAGTAGATGTCGCCCTCGAGCTCGTACGCGGCGCCCGCGTCCCGCAGCCGCTCGACCAGCGGCACGATGCCGGGTATGGCCTCGACGGCCCCGATGTAGTGCTGCGGCGGCAGCATCCGCAGGGCCGTCATGTCCTCGCGGAAGAGCGCGGTCTCGCGCTCGGCCAGCTCGGTCCAGTCGTGGCCGTCGCGCAGCGCCCGCTCCAGGAGCGGATCGTCGACGTCCGTGACGTTCTGGACGTAGTGGACCTGCCGCTTGGTGTCGAGCCACACGCGCTGCACGAGGTCGAACGCGTTGTAGGTCGCCGCGTGACCGATGTGGGTCGCGTCGTACGGGGTGATGCCGCAGACGTAGATGCGGGCGACGGGACCGGGGGCGAGGGTGATCGTCCCCTGGGTCGCGGTGTCGTGGATCTGGAGGTCGCGGCCCTTGCCGGGAAGGGCGGGGACCTCAGAAGCGGGCCAGGCATGCATGTGTCGAGCCTAACCGGACGGATGTTCCGGAAACGAACTGGACCTGCACTGTTGTCTTGATCGGCGCTCTTGCGGTCCGGCCGGTTCTGTGCGTGACGCCGATGGCCGGTTCAGACCGGTGGCCACGGGATCGACGGCCACTGCCCGGACGGCACCGGGTGCGTTCCGGTGCGCAGCATGTGTGCCACCCGCTCCCGTACGGCGGCCAGCTCGGCCGCGGTGATCAGTTCGGCCAGCCGGGTGGCGAGGGGGGCTCCCTCGGCCAGTTCCGCGGCCAGCGTCGTGAGCGCCCTGCGGGCCTCGTCCGTCAGTGGCTCCCCCGCCCAGCCCCACAGCAGGGTGCGCAGCTTGTCCTCGGTGTGGAAGGTCACTCCGTGGTCGATGCCGTAGATCCGTCCGTCGGGCGCGGGCAGCAGGTGCCCGCCCTTGCGGTCGCCGTTGTTGATCACGGCGTCGAGGACGGAGAGCCGGCGCAGCCTCGGGTCGTCGGCGTGGACCAGCAGGGCGGTGCGGCCCTCGCCGACCTCCGCGAAGGCCACCGGCTTCCAGCCCTCAGCGGCCTCCTCGCCCTCGACCAGCGCGAGGAGCCCGTCCTCGGGCGAGTCGTCCTGCGGCTGCCGGGCTTCGATCCACTGCTGGACCATGCCCTCGCCGAAGGGGCCGTCGCGCAGCACGGTGGCGGGTACCAGGCCCCATCCGGTGGCCTCGGAGACCAGGTAGGCGGCGACCTCGCGCTGGGCGAGGCTGCCGTCGGGGAAGTCCCACAGCGGCCGCTCCCCCTTGACGGGCTTGTAGACGCAGTCGGCGCTCGCCCCGTCGTAGGTGACGGTGCACAGCAGGACCGCGTTGGAGGCCTCGCGGATCCGGCCGACGACGGTCAGCTCACCCTTGGCGAGCAGTTCCTCCATGCGCCGCGGCGCGGGCTCCGGCGTGTGTCCCGGCAGGTGCCCTTGCATGTGTCCCCGCGTGTGCTCCTGCATGTCCCCCTGGCCCGTCACGCCTGGCGCCGGTAGCCGTTCTGGCGCGGGCACACGTGGCCCTCCGGGTCCAGCGGCAGACTGCACAGCGGACACGGCGGGCGGCCGGCGTTGACCACGTCCAGGGCGCGCTTGGCGAAGGCGCGGGCCTGGGCGCCGGTGAGGCGGACCCGCAGCATCGGCGGGCCGTTCTCCTCGTCCTGGAGCAGCCGCTCCTCCGCCTCGGCGAGGTCCTCGTCGGACTCGGCGTCGAGCTCCACCAGGGCCTGGGCCTCGACGATCATCCGCTGTTCCTCGCCGTCCCAGGCCAGGGCCATGGTGCCGACGCGGAACTCCTCCTCGACGGGGACGTCCAGCGGGGCGGTGTCGGCGGCCTCCGCGGGGGCCATGGCCGGGACCGGGGCGTTTCCGCCGGTGCGCCGCACGACCTCGTCCAGCAGCTCGTCCATCCGCTCGGCCAGTGCGGCGACCTGGGTCTTCTCCAGGGAGACGCTGGTGACGCGGGGGCCGGAGGAGGCCTGCAGGAAGAACGTACGGCGTCCCGGCAAGCCGACCGTGCCGGCCACGAAGCGGTCCGGCGGGTCGTAGAGGAACACCTGACGGGGCACGTCCAGTCTCCAAGTCTCGGTGGCGGGGGCGAATCTGCGCCCTTGAGTGGGCCCGTCCACCCTACTGCGCCGTGCGATCACGCCGCGCCCGCGCCGCCCCCCACGACGGCGTTCCCGGCGTCCTCGGAGTCCTTGTCGGAGGCGACGGGCTCGGGTGCGGCCGGTCGCTTCACGAGGGAGCCGAAGTCCCCGGTGTCGCCCAGCCGGAACACGAACGGGCGGGTCGGCGTGTAGCGGATCGCCGTCACCGAGCAGGGGTCGACGTGGATGCGCTGGAAGAGGTCCAGGTGCATGCCCAGGGCGTCCGCGACAAGCGACTTGATGATGTCGCCGTGCGAGCACATCAGGAGGACGGCGTCGCTGCCGTCGCTCTCCTCGATCCGCGCGTTCCAGTCCCGTACGGCGTCCACGGCGCGCGCCTGCATGGCCCGCATGGACTCGCCGCCGGGGAAGGCGGCCGCCGACGGGTGCTGTTGCACGATCTTCATCAGCGGTTCTTCGGAGAGTTCGGAGAGTTTGCGTCCGGACCAGTCGCCGTAGTGGCATTCGCCGATCCGCTCGTCCGTGTGGAGTTCCAGCTCGGGCCGCGCGGCCAGCAGGGGTGCCAGGGTCTCGCGGCAGCGCTGGAGCGGGCTGGTGACGGCGGCGGCGAGCGGCACGCCGGCCAGCCGTCCGGGGAGCGCGGCGGCCTGCTCGGCGCCGCGCTCGTCGAGGCCCACGCCGGGGGTCCATCCGGCGAGCAGCCCTGCGGTGTTGGCGGTGGACCGCCCGTGTCGTACGAGGATCAGCGTGGCCATGAGGGCCAGCGTAGGCGGTGCCGGACGGGTGCGGGCCCGTCGGCGGCGGGGGAGAATGTTCGGCGTGATTGTCGACTGCGCGCTCTACCGGGACGGACGTCGCGCCGAGGGTCCGGAGGACTTCTCGGACGCCCTGGACGAGGCCCGGGCGAGCGGTGACGCCTTCCTCTGGATCGGCACGTACGAGCCGACCGAGGCGGAGTTCGATCACGTCCGCCGGGAGTTCGGCCTGCATCCGCTGGCGGTGGAGGACGCGCTCAACGCCCACCAGCGCCCCAAGCTGGAGGTGTACGACGACTCGCTGTTCGTCGTGCTGAAGCCGGTGCTCTACGACGAGGCCACGGACACGGTGTCCGCGGGCGAACTGATGCTGTTCATCGGCGACTCCTTCGTCGTCACGGTCCGGCACGGCGAAGGGGCCCCGCTGACCGCCGTACGCCAGCGGCTGGAGCACGATCCGGACGTATTGCGGCACGGCCCGACGGCGGTGCTGTACGCGGTGTCCGACGCGGTGGTGGACCACTACATCGAGGTGGCGGCCGAACTGCAGGCGGACCTGGAGGAGCTGGAGGCGGAGGTCTTCGCCCCGAGCGCCTCGGACACCAAGAACACCGCCGCCCGGATCTACGGCTTCAAGCGGCAGGTGCTGGAGTTCCGCAGGGCGACGAACCCGCTGCTGGCGCCGATGGAGCGGCTGGCCTTCGGCGAGGTGCCCTTCGTCCACGAGCACGCCCGGCCGTTCTTCCGCGATGTCGCCGACCACCTGACCAGGGCGAGCGAGTACATCGAGGGCCTGGACCGCCTGCTGTCGGACGCGCTGGCCGCGCATCTCGCGCAGACGGGGCTGCGGCAGAACGACGACGTGCGGAAGATCTCGGCCTGGGCGGCGATCGCGGCTGTCCCGACGATGGTCGCGGGGATCTACGGGATGAACTTCGACCACATGCCGGAACTCCACCGGTGGTGGGGGTATCCGGGCGTGCTGCTGCTCATGACGGGCGCCTGTCTGGGCCTGCACCGCCTCTTCAAACGCCGGGGCTGGCTCTAGGTTCGACAGGGCCTGGGGACCTGCCCCGGGCGGTGAGGCGGTCGGGTGGCCGGGCGGTCAGGCGTATTCGGGGGTGGTGAGGGGTGCGCCGCCGAGCGCGTCGCGCCGTTCGGGCATCCGCAGGCCGACCATCCGGTGCCAGCCGCTGAAGCGCTCGTACGCGTACATCCCGCGGATGCCGGCGGCCAGCAGGGCCGCCTTCGGTGCGGGCCAGTGCAGCAGCCGTCCCATGTGGTCCATGACGGCGAGGCTCACATCGCGGTAGACGGCGATCTCGGCGAGCGCGCTCTCGCGCAGCACCCGCTGGATGGTCCGGCCGTGCCCGGCGCGGGCCAGCCGCAGCAGTTCCTCGTGGCAGTAGGCGAGGTGGTTGTCCTCGTCGTTGCTGATCATGTGGATGGCCTTGCCCACCACCGGGTGGTCGCCGAAGTACGTGACCAGCATGTCCATCTGGTCGGCGGCGCGCTGTTCGGTGACCCGGCTGTGGGCGAGGTAGACGACGATGTCGTCCTCGGTGAGCGCCTCCTGCCGGCGCAGCTTGTCGTGGGCGAGTCCGATGCCGCGGCGTTCGAGCAGCATCGTGTAGTCGGTCTCGGGCGGTACGGGGACGGCCTGCAGGCCGCGTTTGCGCAGCAGGGCGTGGAAGATCCGGCCGTGCTTGTCCTCGTCGGCGCCGTGCCGGGTGATCTTGGGTGCGAGGTCGCGCATGGCGTCCGGCACCAGGGCCGCGATACGGGCGTTCTCCCAGCCGCCTTGGGCTTCCCCGCTGGCGGCGATGGAGCAGAACAGCTGGAAGGCGTCGTCGTTGTCGACGATCTCCTGGAACAGGCTGCGGGCAGAGAGCATGCAACGAGTCAAACGCCGCTGCGCGGGGCGGGCAACCGTGAGGTGGCACCACTCGTCCGAATGAACGAACCTCCGGGCCTGGCGCCGTGCGTAACCCCGCGGGCGTGCGGTGCGTTGTTGGCTGTGTCGGCCGTGGCGGGGAAGACCCCCCGAGCCCCCACCACGGCCGCAGAAGCTTCCCGCGGCAGCCGGCTCAGGCGAGGCCCGCGAGCTCCATGGCCTCGGTGCCGGCGCGCAGGGCGGCGATCCGCTCGTCCAGGGTGAAGCCGGCCGGGGCCAGCGTGAGGGTGGTGACGCCGGCCTCCGCGTAGGCCCGCATCCCGTCGGCGATCCGCGCGACCGGGCCGAGCAGCGTCGTCGAGTCGATCAGCGAGTGCGGGACGGCCTCGGCCGCGCCGGTCTTGTCACCGGCCAGGTACTTGTCCTGGATCTCGGCGGCTTCCTTCTCGTAGCCCATGCGCTGGGCCAGCTGGTTGTAGAAGTTCTGCTTCCGGCTGCCCATGCCGCCCACGTACAGGGCGGTGTACGGGCGGAACATGTCGGCGAGGGCGGTCACGTCCTCGCCGAGGGCCAGCGGCACGGTCGGGCAGACGTCGAAGCCGTCCATCGTCAGCCCGGCCTTCTCCCGGCCCGCCCGGATGTGGGTGAGCGCGGTGGCCTCCAGGTGCTCGGCGGCCGGGAAGATCAGCAGGGCGCCGTCGGCGATCTCGCCGGTCTGCTGGAGGTTCTTGGGCCCGATGGCGGCGATGTAGAGCGGGATGTGCTCGCGCTCGGGGTGCACGGTCAGCTTGATCGGCTTGCCCGGGCCGCCCGGCAGCGGCAGGGTCCAGTGCTCGCCCTCGTAGCTCAGCCGCTCGCGGGACATGGCCTTGCGGACGATCTCCACGTACTCGCGGGTGCGGGCGAGCGGCTTGTCGAACGTGACGCCGTACCAGCCCTCGGAGACCTGCGGGCCCGAGACGCCGAGGCCGAGGCGGAAGCGGCCCTTGGTGAGGGAGTCCAGGGTGGCCGCCGTCATGGCGGTCATGGCGGGCTGGCGGGCCGGGATCTGCATGATCGCGGAGCCGACGTCGATGCGCTCGGTCTGGGCGGCGACCCAGGAGAGCACGGTCGGCGCGTCGGATCCGTACGCCTCGGCGGCCCAGCAGACGTCGTATCCGAGGCGGTCGGCCTCCTGGGCGACGGCGAGATTGTCGGCGTCCATGCCCGCGCCCCAGTAACCGAGATTGATGCCGAGCCGCATGTGTCGTCCCCTTACCGGTGTACCGATCAGTAACGTTGGTGTGCGGGGACTGTAGCGCGCCCGGGCGCTCCACGTCAGCGCCCCAGTAGTCTCAGCGCTCATGGAGCAGAGGCATCTCGGCCGCACCGGACTGCGCGTCTCCCGGATCGGCCTCGGCACCCTCACCTGGGGCCGCGACACCGGCGAGGAAGCCGCCGCCGAACAGGTGAAGACGTTCTGGGAGGCGGGCGGCACCCTCGTCGACACCGCCGACGTGTACGGCGGCGGGGAGGCGGAGTACCTCCTGGGGCGGCTGGTGGGCGGGCTCGTCCCGCGCCGGGACCTGGTCATCGCGACCAAGGCGGGCAGCGTCCGGGACCCGGACCGGCGCTTCGACGGCTCGCGCGGCCATCTGCTCGCGGCCCTCGACGACTCGCTGGACCGGCTGGGTACCGACTACGTCGACCTCTGGCAGGTGCACGCCTTCGATCCGGTGACTCCGGTGGAGGAGACCCTGCAGGCCCTCGACCTGGCGGTGAGCAGCGGCCGGGCCCGGTACGCCGGGGTGGCCGGCTTCTGCGGCTGGCAGCTGGCGAAGGCTGCGACCTGGCAGCTCGCGGCTGCGGGGGTACGGACCCGGATCGCCTCGACGCAGATGGAGTACTCCCTGCTGCAGCGCGGCGTCGAGCGGGAGGTGCTGCCGGCCGCGCTGGACCTGGGGGTCGGCCTGCTGCCCTCGTCCCCGCTGGGGCGCGGAGTGCTGACGGGCAAGTACCGCGAGGGCACCCCGGCGGACTCCCGGGGCGCCTCCCCGGCCCTGTCCGCGCTGGTGGAGCCTTATCTGGACGAGGCGGCGGCCGGGATCGTGGACGCGGTGGTGACGGCGGCGCAGGGCTTGGCCGTGACCCCGCTCCAGGTGGCGCTGGCGTGGGTCCGCGACCGGCCGGGAGTGGTCGCGCCGATCGTCGGTGCGCGGACGTCGGCGCAGCTCGCGGCGGCGTTGTCGGTGGAGGAGCTTAGTCTTCCCGAGGAGATCTGCCGGGCGCTGGACGACGTCTCGGCGCCGGAGCACCGCTATCCCGATCAGGACTGGAGCACGCTGTGAGCACGGACCGTCAGGCCGAAGCCGAAACCGCTGACGCGGAAGACCCGGCCGAGGCGCAGCCCGCAGGCGAGGCGGATCCTGCTGGCGCGCAGGGCCCGGCCGGAGCGCAGGGCCCGGCCGGGGCACAGGGCGGTTCCGGCGAACCCGAGAACGGCGCCGCTGACGCCGAAGGCCAGGCCGAGGCGCAGCCCGAAGGCGATGCCGCTGGCGCGCAGGGCCCGGCCGCGGCGCAGGGCGAGCCCGAAGGCGACAGCGCTGACGCCGAAGGCCCGGCCGGGGCGCAGGCCCAGGGTGAGGCGGATGCCGTCGGCGCGGAGGACTCGGCCGGGGCGGGCGCCTCGGGCGGCGGAGCCGGCGGCGCTGAGAAGGCGGGTCCGGGCGGGGACGGGGGGCCGGGGGCGGAGCCCTCGGTTTCGGGAAGGGGCGGGGTGGGGGAAAGCCCCGCAGGGCCCACCCCCGAGGCGGCAGCGGACGGCGGCGGGATCAGTGAGGCTCAGGCGGAGCTGGCCGCGCAGAAGGTCGAGCGGGAGCGGATCGCGCGCCGCAAGGCCGAGCGGGAGCATCCCGTCGACGCCGGCGCCAAGCTCAGCGGGAAGGCCGCCGACCTGCTGGCCGCCGTACGGGCCGTGGAGAGCGGCGTGAAGCCCTCCGCCGTCTACTTCGACGACGCCCCGGCCGCGCCCCGCAAGGCGGCCCCCGCTCCCCCGGCACCCCGCCCGCCCGCTCCGGCGCCGAAGGCGGCCCCCGTACCCTCCGCCGACACAGTCGACGGCGTACGGGCCGTCCTGGCCCGCGGTGGTGCTCCCGAGTCGCTGGCCGGTCCCGTGGCCGCGGCCCTGGGCGACGGCGCCGCCGAGGAGCTCGCGGAGAACCCGTGGCGGCTGCTGGCCGTACCCGCCGTACGGCCGACGCAGGCGGACGGCTTCGCCCGTGCGCTGCTGGGCGCCGGGGCCGGTCCCGGGGACGAGCGCCGTACGGCCGTCCTGGTGGGCTGGCTGCTGGACCAGGCCGGCCTGAAGGGCCACACCGCGCTGGAGGCCCCGGTCCTGGAGAAGGCCCTGGCCCAGTACGGCGTGCCCGATCCGGCCGAGGCGCTGGAACAGGCCGTCGCGGAGGCGTCGGTACTGGTCTTCCACGAGCCCCTGGGCCCGCCGGTGGAGGAGGGCGAGGAGCAGCCGGTACGGATCCTCGTGGGCCTGGAGGGCGCCGCGATGGCCGAGGAGAGCCTGGCCGACGGCCTGGCCCGGCTGTCCGGCACCTTCGCCGGGCCGGCGGACTGGGAGCAGGCCGCCTCGGCCGCGCCGGACCGGTCCTCCGGCGAGCTGATCCGCGCGGTCGCCGGCCACGGTCTGGTCACCCACACCGGTGGTGAGGCCGCCCGGGCCGAGCCGTTCGCTCTGGCCGCGGCGGCCCGTGAGCTGGGCCTGCGCGTCTGCGTGGCCGCGCATGCGCCCGGCGGCGGCCCGGACGCGGTGACGGTGGCGGGGCTGCTCTCCGGCGAGGAGGGGCCCGGGCGGGACGCGGACGGGCAGTTCGCGCTGGACCTGCTGGTCGTGCTGGACGCGCCGCAGCTGGACGTGGAGAGCGCGGCCGCACTGGTCGAGGGCGTCCCGGACGGGGCCCGGCTGGTCCTGTCCGGCGACCCCGGAGTGCTCGGTTCCGCGGGGGCGGGGCGGGTGTTCGCCGATGTGCTGGCGGCGCGTACCTGCCCGCAGCTGGTCTCCCGTACCCCGGATCCGGGTCCCCTCGGCGAGCTGGTCTCGGGCGTGGGGATCGGGGAGCTGAACCAGGTCGAAGCCCCCGGCAAGGAGGTCGTCATCGTCCCGGTGCAGGACGCCGGCGAGGCCGTGCACCGCGCCGTGCAGTTGGTGGCCGAGTCGGTGCCGCGGGCCTTCGGGGTCCCGGCGGACGGCGTTCAGGTGATCACGCCGGGGCACGGCGGTCCCGCGGGGACGCGGGCGTTGAACGCCGCGCTCAAGGAGCGGCTCAATCCCGGTCCGGGCCGGTTCGGCGGCTTCGACCCCGGCGACCGGGTGGTCCACGTGCCGTCGCCGGGGCGTGCCGTGCCGGCCCGTGTGGTGTCGGCGGACGCGCAGGGGCTGCACCTGGAGCGCGCGGGCGCGCGGATCGTCGTACCGAAGGAACTCGTCGAGTCCCAGGTGCGGCACGGCTGGGCGGTGACGGCGCATCAGGCGGTGGGCTCGCGCTGGCCGGCGGTGGTCGTGGTCCTGCCGGGTGACGCGGCGCAGGCCCTGTCCCGGGACTGGGTCTACACGGCGTTCGGGCGGGCCGGGCGGCACCTGTCGGTGGTGCACGGCGTCGACCAGGCGCTGCCGCGCGCAGTGGCCGAGGTGCTGCCGAAGCCGCGGACGACACGGCTGACGGGTCTGCTGAAGGCCCTGGCCGCAACGGGCGAACAGCCGGAGCAGTAGTCGGCCGTGGCCTCCCGCCCCGAGGGGCGGGAGGCCACGGTGCCGGGCCGCGCCGGGCCGCGGTCACGATGTCAGGCGGGGGTCAGCCCCGGCCGGGCGGTCCGGCCCCCGTCCCGGCCCTGGCCCTGGCCCTGGCCCTGGCCCGGCTCCTTTGCCTGCTCCTCGATGTCGTCGAACTCGTCCGTCTCCTCGTCGAAGACGGAACTGACGTCGAAGCGGTGCAGCACGTCCTGCGGGTCGGTGTGCGCGAAGGGCGAGCCCAGCCACTCCCCCGGTTCCGCCACCTCCTCCGAGGCGGCGATCCAGAGCGTGGAGTCGCCCTCCTCCAGCCCGAAGTCCTTGGAGCGGGAGGCGATCTCGTCGGGTTCGTACTCCCCGAAGAGCACGCCGAGGGCGTCCGCGGTGCCGCCGTCGTGGGCGAAGTCGGCGTCCAGGTCGTGCGCGGCTACCCGTTCGGCCTGTGCGATCAGCCGCGCCGGTTCGACGACGGCGTAGTCGCGGCGGATGAGCACGCTGAAGGCGGCGGGTTCGGCGGGGCCGGTGTACGGGACGCCGTCCTCGGGCGTCGGGATCTCGAAGGGCGTGACCTCGTCGTAGCGGTCGTAGAGGAGTTCGTCGTACTCCTCGGCGGCGGCGGCGAGTTCGTTGAAGGCGGCGTAGACGTCCGGATCCTCGTCCCCGATCCTGCGCTCGACCGCGGCGAGGTGGCGGTCGAGCGCGGCCTTGACCGCCTCGGCGGCGGCGCGGACCTCGGCAACAGTGGGCAGAGCGGCATCAGACATAGAGCAGACGCTATCCGTAGCAGGGCTGTGCCCGCACAATAGATGCGATGCCGGAATACGAATTTGTCGACGTGTACGTGCCCCGCGGGGTTCCTCGCAAGGAGGCCACCCGCCTGCTGACCGACCATGCCGAGTACGGGAACTGGGAGATCGACCGGCTGAGCCTGCACCGGGACGGCAGCCGCCGCGTGCGGCTGCGCCGCCGGATCATCCGTCAGGTCCGCGCCACCTGGTGAACGCGGACCCCGGGGGCGGGGCCCGCGTGGTGAGCGTCCGTCAGGCGGCGCTCCTGGCGCGCCGGTAGAGGATGGTGCCGGCGAGCAGCAGGCCGCCCGCGATCGGGAGGCCGGCGGTCAGGACGTCGCCGGACCCGGTCTCGGCGAGACGGGGGTTCACCCCGATGCCGGTGCCGGTTCCCGTGCCGGGAGTACCGGTAACCGGGTTGGCCGGGGTGCCGGGGTTACCCGGGTTTCCGGGGTTCCCCGGGATACCGGGGTTGCCGGGGTTACCGGGGTTACCCGGGTTACCGGGGTTACCGGGGTTACCCGGGTTACCGGGGTTACCGGGGTTACCCGGGTTACCGGGGTTACCCGGGTTGCCAGGGTTCCCCGGATTGCCAGGGTTCCCGGGGTTCCCCGGATTGCCAGGGTTCCCCGGGTGGTCGTCGCACGGTTCATCGTCGCCCGGGTTCCCCGGGTTCCCGGGGTTCCCCGGGTTACCGGGGTTACCCGGGTTACCGGGGTTACCCGGGTTACCGGGGTTCCCCGGGTTACCGGGGTTACCCGGGTTACCGGGGTTACCGGGGTTACCGGGGTTGCCGGGGTGCCCCGGGTGACCGGGGTGACCCGGCTTGCCGTGGCCCGAGCCGTTGGCGCAGTGGTTCCCGAAGGCCGGGTTGAGGCCTCCCACCACCGTCACCGTGTTCCCGCAGGCGTTCACCGGCGCGTCCACGGGCGCCTGCACGGTGTTCCCGGACAGCAGGCCCGGAGAGTTCTTCGCATGCCCCGAAGCGCCGGAATCCGCGTGTGCGTGGCCCGCGGCCAGCGCGAGGACACCCCCCGCGGCAGCCATGGTGATCAGGGTCTTCCTGGTGACCTGTGCCGGTCGTCGCATCTGTACTCGTCCCCTGGTGTGTACGTGTCGGCCGGGCGCTCGGAGGCCCGGCCGCCCAGGCTCCCCCGCCTGGTACTCCGAAAAGTGGTTCAGGGCGTAAAAAGCCCGGTGGCCCCGGAGCGCTGGATTGCGCTCCGGGGCCGAAGACTTCAGACGCGTCAGGCGTTGACGCAGGTGTTGCCGAAGGCCGGGTTCAGCAGGCCGATGACGGACACGGTGTTGCCGCAGACGTTCACCGGGATGTGAACCGGGACCTGGACGACGTTGCCGGACAGGACACCCGGGGAGCCGATGGCCGCACCCTGGGCACCCGCGTCGGCGACGGCCAGACCCGCACCCGCGAGAACCAGACCACCGGTGGCAGCCGCAGCGGCGACAACCTTCTTGAGCATTGTTCCTCCTAGTAGGCAAAGTGCGGTCCCAGCCGCGGACCGCACCACCTGTAACGAGGAGGGATCACCAGGGCTACGAGCGTATGAGTGCATTCACTCTTCTCAGTGGAATGCGCACACCTTCTCGAATGTCAGGCGTTGTCGATGAACCGGTCGAGCACGCGCACCCCGAACTTCAGTCCCTCCACCGGCACCCGCTCGTCCACGCCGTGGAACATGCCGGCGAAGTCCAGCTCCGGCGGCAGCTGCAGGGGCGCGAAGCCGAAGCAGCGGATGCCGAGGTCGTCGAAGGACTTGGCGTCCGTACCGCCCGAGAGCATGTACGGGACCGCCCGCGCGATCGGGTCCTCCGCCTTCAGGGCGCCCTGCATCGCCTCGACCAGCCGGCCGTCGAAGTCCGTCTCCAGCGCCCTGTCGCCGTGCACGTCCTCGCGCTTCACGCGGGGGCCGAGGATGCGGTCGAGGTCGGCGAAGAACTCGTCCTCGTAGCCCGGCAGGAAGCGGCCGTCGACGTGGGCCGTCGCCTGGCCCGGGATGACGTTGACCTTGTAGCCGGCGCCGAGCATCGTCGGGGCCGCCGAGTTCCGCAGGGTCGCGCCGACCATCTTGGCGATGCCGCCGAGCTTGGCGAGCGTGGCGTCCATGTTGTCCGGGTCCAGGGGGGTGCCGAGCGCGTCCGAGAGCTCGTCCAGGAAGGACCGTACGGTCTTGGTCACGCGCACCGGCCACTGGTGGCGGCCGAGCCGTCCCACGGCCTCGCACAGCTCCGTGATGGCGTTGTCGTTGTTGGTCATGGAGCCGTGGCCCGCGGTGCCCTCCACCGTGAGCCGCATCCAGTGCATACCCTTCTGGGCGGTCTCCACGAGGTAGAGCCGGAGGTTCTCGTTCACGGTGAAGGAGAACCCGCCGACCTCGCCGATCGCCTCGGTGACGCCCTCGAACAGCCCCGGGTGCTTGTCGACGAGATGGCGGGCGCCGTAGATGCCGCCCGCCTCCTCGTCGGCGAGGAAGGCCAGCACGATGTCCCGCGGGGGCTTGCGGCCGCTGCGCATCCGGTCGCGGACGACGGCCAGCGTCATCGCATCCATGTCCTTCATGTCGACGGCGCCGCGGCCCCACACGCAACCGTCGGCGATCTCGCCCGCGAACGGGTCGTACGTCCAGTCCGCCGCGTTGGCCGGAACCACGTCGGTGTGCCCGTGGATCAGCAGCGCGGGCCGCGAGGGGTCCTCCCCCTCGATCCGCGCCACCGTCGAGGCGCGGCCCTTGTGCGATTCGAAGATCTGCGGCTCCAGCCCGACCTCGGCGAGCTTCTCGGCGACCCACTCCGCCGCCTTGCGCTCCCCGGGGCCCGAGTGGTCGCCGTAGTTGCTGGTGTCGATCCGGATGAGGTCCCGGCAGAGGTCAACGACCTCGTCCTCGCCGGAGACGGTCTTGCCCGCGCTCGCCTGGCTCACGCTGCTTCCTCCCACTGATCCACTCAGTACCGAACCCTCCCATCCTCGCGCCCCCGGGCCGCTCTCCCCAAGGGCGAGCCCCGGCCGTCGGGGGGTGTGATCGAGGACCCCCCGCCGTTTGGTAGTGTTTTCCACGTCGGAACGGCCCGCGAGGGACGGACGGCACTCACCCGGTCCGGGTGGCGGAATGGCAGACGCGCTAGCTTGAGGTGCTAGTGCCCTTTATCGGGCGTGGGGGTTCAAGTCCCCCC
>NZ_LBMK01000010.1:60823-91922 GCF_001005295.1 Streptomyces yangpuensis
GGCGGAATGGCAGACGCGCTAGCTTGAGGTGCTAGTGCCCTTTATCGGGCGTGGGGGTTCAAGTCCCCCCTCGGACACCAACGGCGAGAGGCCGGTCAGGAGAGATCCTGACCGGCCTCTCGTGCGTTTCCGGCCACTCCGGGGCACGGAAGCTGCGTACGTGCGTCCCCCGACCCCGTACGCCGACCCCGTACGCCGCCGGAACGCGCGCGGCGGCTCCCGCGCCCGTCGCCGCCCGTCCCGGCAGTTCAGGGCGGCCCTGCGGCCTCCGGCGGCCGTGCCGCGCGAAGTCCGGGTGGCGCGGCCGGGAGCCCGGTCCCGTGGCCCGGAGTGAACGGCGAGACCCCCGCGCGGGAACGGGTTCCGGCGCGGGGGTCTCGTGGATTGCGGGGTGCGGGGTGCGGGGGTCAGTCGCGGGTGGCGGCCAGTTCGGCGACTCGGCCGCGGACCAGGAACCAGCCGCCGACCAGGGCGGCGGCGATGACCGGGACGAGCATGACCGTGGTGCGGCCGACGCCGCCGTCGCACCACATCAGGACCAGGACCGTGGCGAGGAAGATCAGGGTCACGATCTGGGTGTAAGGGGCCCAGGGCAGGCGGTAGGACGGGCGGGAGACCAGGCCGTTCTTCGAGCGGTGCCAGAAGAACAGCGAGCAGAGCATGACCATGCCCCAGGTGCCGAGGATGCCGATGGAGGCGAGGTTGAGGACGATCTCGAAGGCCTCGCCGGGCATGAAGTAGTTCAGGCCGACGCCGGCGACACCGAAGGCGGCGGTGAACAGGACGCCGCCGTAGGGGACCTTGCCCTTGTTCATGACGCCGGTGAACTTCGGGGCGGAGCCGGACAGGGCCATCGAGCGCAGGATGCGGCCGGTGGAGTACAGGCCCGAGTTCAGCGAGGACAGGGCGGCGGTCAGGACGACCAGGTTCATGATGCCCGCGGTGCCGGGGATGCCCAGCTTGTCGAAGACGGTCACGAACGGGGACTGGTCGGCGGAGTAGGCCGTGTACGGGAGCAGCAGGGCCAGCAGGACGACCGAGCCGACGTAGAAGACACCGACGCGCCACATGATGGAGTTGATCGCCTTCGGCATGATCTTCTCCGGGTTCTCGGTCTCGCCCGCGGCGACGCCGCACAGCTCGACGGAGGCGTACGCGAAGACGACGCCCTGGACGACCAGGAGCATCGGGAGGACGCCGGAGGGGAAGAGACCGCCGTTGTCGGTGATGGTCGCGAGGCCGGGGGTGTGGCCGTCGATCGGGTGGCTGGTGGCGACCAGGTAGATGGCGACCAGCATGAAGATCACCAGGGCGCTGACCTTGACGATGGAGAACCAGAACTCCATTTCGCCGAAGTACTTCACCGAGATCAGGTTGGCGGTGAGGACGATGGCGAGGGCGATGAACGCGAGGACCCACTGGGGTACGTCGGTGAACGCGGACCAGTAGTGGGCGAACACGGCGGCGGCCGTGATGTCGGCCACGGTGGTGGTGGACCAGTTCAGGAAGTACAGCCAGCCGGCGGTGTACGCGCCCTTCTCGCCCATGAACTCGCGGGCGTAGGAGACGAAGGCGCCGGAGGAGGGCCGGTAGAGGACGAGCTCGCCGAGGGCCCGGACCACGAAGAAGGCGAAGACACCGCACACGGCGTAGGCGATCGCGAGGGAGGGGCCGGCGCCTGCGAGGCGGCCGCCCGCGCCGAGGAACAGGCCGGTGCCTATCGCTCCGCCGATCGCGATCATGTTGATGTGGCGGGACTTGAGGTCCTTGCTGTATCCCTCGTCACCGGCGTCGACATGGCGGGAGGACGCCGGGGCGGGTGCCTCGGTCAAGGTGCGGTCACTCATCTACGGCTTCGCCTTCGTGGGTGGGACAGGCAGCCCGGACGGCCTCGCAGGGGAGCTGGGTGGTGTCCCCTGTGACGCGTTCCGGGTGTTTTGATCGCCATAGGAGACCACGAGGCTCTGCCAGCCGCCAAAATCGCCCCCTGTACGCCGAAGCCCCCGACGACCTTGGAAACGGGCGTCGGGGGCTTCGTGAAGCCTCGAAAGCGAGGTCAGTCGGCGGGTGTGACATCGGCCGCCTGATCGAGACGGAAGGCTTCGTTGCCGAGTCCGATGCGGGCGTGGACCTCGGGGCGGCTGCGGCGCAGGAGGACCCCGTACAGCAGCCCGACGACGACGGCGGCGCCGATGACGCCGGGCAGGACCCAGCTGAGGGCGGAGCCCTTCTCGGCGCCGACGAGGACGCCGAAGTCCTTGACGGTGTAGACGGCGATGGCGAGCAGGGCGAGGCCCGCGGCGCCGGCCGCGACGAGCCGCCAGACCTGGGCTCCGGCGGTGCCGCGGCGGACGAAGAAGGCGATCACGGCGAAGGAGGCGGCGGCCATGAGGAGTGTCACACCGAGGGCGCCGACGCTGCCCATCCAGGTGAACAGGTGCAGGACGGGGGCGGTGGGGTCGCCGGCCGGGAGGTCGTCGGTGACCGCGAAGGCGAGGACGACGACGGTCGCGACGCCGGTCTGGAGCAGCGAGCCGGTGGCGGGGGCGCCGGTGCCGGCGTTGGTGCGGCCGAAGGCGGCCGGGAGCAGGCCCTCGCGGCCCATGGCGAAGGCGTAGCGGGCGACGACGTTGTGGAAGCTGAGCATGGCGGCGAACATGCCGGTCACGAACAGGACGTGCAGGACGTCGGTGAAGGTGGTGCCGAGGCGGGCCTCGGTCAGCTGGAAGAGCAGGCCGGGACCGGCCTCGCCGGCCGTCCTGACGACCTCGCCGGGGCCGGTGGCGACGGTGAGGGCCCACGCGCTGAAGGAGAAGAAGAGGGCGACGAAGCCGACCGCGAGGAACATCACGCGGGAGACGACGATGTGCGGCCTGCTGGTCTCCTCGGCGTACACCGGGGACTGCTCGAAGCCGACGAAGGCGGCGATGCAGAAGCACAGGGCGGTGCCGAGGCCGGCTCCGGAGAGGGTCTCGGGGTTGAAGGCGTGGAGCGAGAGGCCTTCGGGGCCGGGCTCGGTGAGGGCCGCGGCGTCGAAGACGACGACCAGGGCGCACTCGATCAGGAGGAGGACGCCGAGGACCTTGGCGTTGAGGTCGATCTTCAGCCAGCCGAGTGCGCCGGTGACGGCGACGGCGAGCAGGGCCGGGATCCACCAGGCGAGTTCGATGTTCAGGTACGTGGCGAAGAGGCCGGAGATCTCGAAGCCGAGGATGCCGTAGACGCCGACCTGCATGGCGCTGTACGCGACGAGGGCGACGAGCGAGGCGGCGGCACCGGCGGTGGGGCCGAGGCCGCGGGCGATGTAGGCGTAGAAGGCGCCGGCGTTGTGGACGTGGCGGCTCATCTCGGCGTAGCCGACGCTGAACAGTGCGAGCACGAGGCCCAGGATGACGAAGAGCAGGGGCTGTCCGACGACACCCATCAAACCGAATGTCGTGGGCATGACACCGGCGACCACCATGAGGGGGGCGCTCGCGGCGAGTACGGAGAGCAGCAGGCCGGCGGTGCCGAGGCGGTCGGCGCGCAGTGCGCGGTCCTGGCCCTTGTAGGTGCGTATCTCGGACGGCTCCTGGAGCGTGGTGGGTCTGCCCGTCGGCATGGCGGCGTCCTTTCGGGGGCGCGGTTCTTTCGGGGGCGGATGGGGGTGGGGGCGGGGTGGAGTGGGGGCGTGGGCGTCAGGCGGTGCCGAGCGCGACGTTGCGCGCTGCGAGGAAGGCCTTCTGCGGGTCCCGGTCGGGATAGGACCAGGGGGCGGGGGTGGCGTGGCTGCCGATGCGGTGGAAGAGCGCGGCGGCCTCGGCGGGGCGGCCCTCGCAGAGTTTGGCGTGGGCGAGGAAGTTGAGGTCGACCCGGTTGCGGGGGTGGTCGTCGCGCTCCCACTCCAGCCACCAGTCGAAGGCGGAGCGCAGGACCTGGCGGGCGCGGCGTCCCTCCCAGTGCGCGGCGGCCGCCTCGGGGGTGTGGCCCTGCGTGGCGGCGAGCACCCGGTAGCGCTCGGCGTGCGCGACGACGGGGAGCACGGCCAGCGGCGAGTCGGCCGGGGACTCCTCGGCGGCCCAGGCCGCGAAGTCGTAGACCTCGTGGAGCGGGCCCTGGCCGGGGCCGAGGGTGCGTTCGGCCAGCCTCGCCACCATGAGGTGGTGGGCGTGGTGGTGCTCGCGGTGGCGGGCCCGGACCTGGTCGAAGTGGCGGCTGAACTCCTCCTCGGTGCCGAAGGCGCGGGACAGCAGGAGCAGTCCGAGCCAGGGCGTGGGGTCGTCGGGGAGCAGGGCGGCGGCCCGGCGGCAGGCCTCCTCGGCCGCGGCCGGGGTGCCCTTGCGGCGCAGGGCGCCGAAGACGGCGGCGCAGGCGAGGAGGGTGGCGGCATCGGCGCTGTCCGGTTCGGCGAGCAGCCACTCGCGGGCCCAGGCGGTGGCGGCCGGGGTCTGGGCGAGGACGACGACTCGGTGGCCCCGGCGGTCCCAGTCGTCGCCGGTACCGACGAGGAGGGAGCGGACCCTGGCCCAGCGCCCCTGGGTGAACTGGGCTCTTACGTCGATGAGTTCGGCGTCGCAGAGGGCCGGGTCGAAGAGCTGGGCGTCCCGCTTGCGGGCGCGGCCGAGGGGCGGCGGAGGCGGGGACATCCGCGGGTTTCCCTCCAGGACGCGGGCGGACGGGGATCGGGTTCGGTGGCGGCCGTCGCACGCGCAGGGCGCACGCGCACGGCCGGCGGTCGGGCTGGGCTCCGGGGATCGTGCCGGTGGAGCTCGGCGGAAGCCCCGGCGGAACTCCGGAGGAAGTGCGGTGGAACTCAAGAGGTCGCCGCCGAACACGGGCGGAATCCGGCCGGAACTCCGGTACGCACTCCGGTGATCACGCACAGCAAAGCGGTACGCGCAGCTCCGAGTCAAGGTCCAGTCCACTGCGTGGCGAGTTTCAACTGCTCTGATGCCCGTGCCGGTTGGCACGCGATATTCGTTCAGGGCCGCCGCGGGCCGCGCCGTAGGGTGCCCGTATGACGGCATATGACGATCTTCCCCCGTACCTTCTGGGGTTCCCCGGCCCATTGCGCGACCAGCTGGTCGCGGCCGTGCTGAGCGGGGCGAAGAGCAGCACCACCGGCCTGCTCGCCGAGTACGAGGCGGAGCGGGAACCGCTGCCGGAGCCCGGCTCGCGATCCCTGCTGGTCGACTCCGACGAGCGCGGCGTGGCGGTGGTGGAGGTGACGGCCGTGGAGGTGCTGCGGCTCGCCGAGGTGACGCTGGAGCACGCGCTCGACGAGGGGGAGGGATACACGTCGGTGGCCGAATGGCGTACGGCACACGAGGAGTTCTGGCACAGCGAGCCGGTGCGGACGGTGATCGGCGACCCGGGTTTCACGGTCGACGACGACACCCTCGTCATCGCGGAACGCTTCCGGGTCACCGAACGCCTGACCTGACACAACGGCCCGGGCCGGGCCGGGCGAGGGTGTCAGGTCACCGACCGGGCTGCTGCTCGGCCGGCTGCGCGGCCGGAGAAGATGCAGCCGCCGAGGAAGGTGCCCTCCAGGGCGCGGTAACCGTGGACTCCGCCGCCGCCGAAACCGGCCGCCTCGCCCGCGGCGTAGACACCCGGGAGCGGTTCGCCCGTTCCCGTCAGGACCCGGGAGGAGAGGTCGGTCTCCAGGCCGCCCAGCGACTTGCGGGTCAGGATGGAGAGCCGTACCGCGATCAGCGGACCGGCCCCGGGGTCGAGGATCCGGTGCGGGGCGGCGGTGCGGATCAGCTTGTCGCCGATGTAGCGGCGGGCTCCGTGGATGGCCGTCACCTGGAGGTCCTTGGTGAAGGGGTTGGCGATCTCCCGGTCGCGGGCCACGATCTCGCGCCGGACGGTGGCCTCGTCGAGGAGGTCCTCCTTGGTCACCGCGTTCATGCCGCGCACGAGGGCGGACAGGTCGCGCTCGACGACGAAGTCGGCGCCGTTGTCCATGAAGGCCTTGACCGGGCCGGGTACGGCCTGGCGCGCCCGGTTGATGACGTCGCGCACCGAACGGCCGGTGAGGTCCGGGTTCTGCTCGGAGCCGGAGAGGGCGAACTCCTTGCCGATGATGCGCTGGTTGAGCACGAACCAGGTGTGGTCGTGGCCCGTCCGCATGATGTGGTCGAGCGTGCCGAGGGTGTCGAAGCCGGGGAAGAGCGGCACGGGCAGCCGCTTGCCGGTGGCGTCCAGCCAGAGCGGGGACGGGCCGGGGAGGATGCGGATCCCGTGCTTGGCCCAGATCGGGTCCCAGTTCTGGATGCCCTCGGTGTAGTGCCACATCCGGTCCTTGTTGATGTGGCTGGCGCCCGCCGCCTCCGCGATGCCCAGCATCAGGCCGTCGACGTGCGCGGGGACCCCGGACAGCATCCGCTCGGGCGGGGTGCCGAGCCGGGCGGGCCACTGGGCGCGTACGAGGTCGTGGTTGCCGCCGATACCGCCGCTGGTGACGATCACGGCCTGGGCGCGCAGCGAGAAGGAGCCGGTGACCTCGCGGCTGCTGGCGGTGCCCCGTACGGCGTCGGACGGCTCCAGGATCTCGCCGGTGACGGTGTCCACGGCGCCGGCGGTGGCGGCCAGCCCGGTCACCCGGTGCCGGAACGCCAGGCGGACCAGGCCGCGGGCGACGCCTTCGCGGACCCGCCGTTCGAACGGCTCGACCAGTCCGGGGCCGGTGCCCCAGGTGATGTGGAAGCGGGGGACGGAGTTGCCGTGGCCGTTCGCGTCGTAGCCGCCGCGCTCGGCCCAGCCGACGACGGGGAAGAAGCGGACGCCGCGGGCGTGCAGCCAGGGGCGCTTCTCCCCGGCCGCGAAGTCGACGTAGGCCTCGGCCCAGCGGCGCGGCCAGGCGTCCTCCTCGCGGTCGAACCCGGCGGTGCCCAGCCAGTCCTGGAGGGCGAGGTCCCGGCTGTCCTTGATCCGCATCCGGCGCTGCTCGGGCGAGTCCACGAGGAACAGTCCGCCGAAGGACCAGTGCGCCTGGCCTCCGACGGACCGCTCCGGCTCCTGGTCGAGCAGGATGACCTTGCGGCCCGCGTCGACGAGCTCGGCGGTGGCCACGAGGCCCGCGAGCCCGGCTCCGATCACGATCACGTCTGCGTCGTACGTCATGCGGATACCCGTCCTCCGTCGCTGGTGGGGCAGATCCTTTGCTACGGAGCGGTAACCAGTCAACAGCGGTGCTTGGATGGACCTGTGAGTGCCGCTGATGAAGTACTGGACGTGGTGGACCGGGACGACCGGGTCACCGGGCAGGCCCCGCGGGGCGAGGTGTACGCCCGCGGACTGATCCACCGCTGTGTGTTCGTGCTGGCCAGGGATGCGGAGGACCGGATCTTCGTACACCGGAGGACCGCTTCGAAGCTCGTCTTCCCCTCGCACTACGACATGTTCGTGGGCGGGGTGGTGGGCGCCGGCGAGAGCTACGGGCGGGCCGCGCTGCGGGAGGCCGAGGAAGAGCTGGGCGTACGGGGGCTGCCGCAGCCGGAGCCCCTCTTCACGTTCCTGTACGAGGGCCCGGGCGGGGCCTGGTGGTCCGCCGTGCACGAGGTGCGGTGCGAGCTGCCGGTGGCCCCGCAGGTCTCCGAGGTCGCCTGGTACGCGTTCCTCACGCGGGAGGAACTGGACCGGCGGATCGGGGGCGGGGAGTGGCCCTGGGTGCCGGACGGGCTGGAGGCCTACCGGCGGCTGCGCGCGCACCGCGGGTCCCGCCAGTAGATTGATCAGGTGATCGACTTCGTCAAGGACGTACGCCTGTGGTTCGCGCCGTCGCGGCTGAAGGACGAGGGCGACACCCCCGACTACCGCTTCTCGCTGGCCAACGAGCGTACGTTCCTCGCCTGGATCCGGACCGCGCTGGCCCTGGTCGGCGGCGGTTTCGCCGTCGACCAGTTCCTGCCCGACCTGCGGTGGGGGGTGCGGGTGGGCATGGCCTTCGCACTGCTCGCGGTCGGTGCGGCCTGCGCGCTGCGGGCGGTGAACCACTGGGTGCGCTGCGAGCGGGCGATGCGGCGGCACGAGGACCTGCCGCTGTCGCGGTTCCCGGTGCTGCTGAGCCTGGGCGTGGGACTGGTCGCGGTGGCGATGGTGGTGGTCGTGCTGCTGGGCTGGACGTCGGGGCGGTGAGCGTTCCGGGCACGGACCGCGACGCCGGGCTGCAGCCCGAACGGACCCGGCTCGCGTGGCGGCGTACGACGCTCGCGTCCTCGGTGGTGGCGGTGCTGGCGCTGCGGCAGGCGCTGCGCGGGTCCGGCTCGTCGGCGGAGCTGGCCGGGGCGGCGGTGACCGGGCTGATCTGGCTGGTGTTCCTGTGGGTGGCGCACCGCAGGATCCGGGCACTGGCGGCCGTCCGGCCGCGGGTGCTGGCGCCCCGGTCGGCCCTGGCGGTGGTCGGGTGCACGGTGGCGCTGGCGGTGTTCGCGGTGGCGGTCATCTTCTGAGCCGCCTGTCGGATTGTCCCACTTCCTCCCAGAGGCCGGGACACAACGGGCGATAGCCGACCATTCGCACTAGTCTCGGCGCCATGACGACCCTCCACCACGAACACCCGACGCACGAGCACACGCACGGCACGGACTGCGGCCACCAGGCGGTCCCGCACGGCGACCACGTGGACTACGCGCACGACGGCCACCTGCACCGGGAGCACTCGGGGCACTGGGACGAGTGCGAGCCGGCCGGCCACACCGCCCACGAGGGGCACGCCCACGCGCACGGCGCGGGCTGCGGGCACGACACGGTCCGGCACGGCGACCACGTCGACTACCTGCACGACGGGCACCGGCACGCCGCGCACGACGGGCACTACGACGACCACTGACGGGGGCCGCCACCCCTGAGCGCCTCCCCCCGGACCTCCGTCCCGGACCTCCTCCCGGACCTCGGTGGACGGCGGCGGACGACACCCGCCCCTCCCCCGCGCGGCGACGGCTGGCAGGATGCTGACCGCCTGTCAGAGCGACCCGGGGAGAGCGCAGATGCCCGTCGACGACCCGTACCTCGTCCAGCCCGCGCCAGGGGTCTACGCCTATGTGCAGCCCGACGGCGGCTGGTGCCTGAACAACGCCGGCTTCGTGAGCGACGGCGGCCGCACGCTGCTCGTCGACACGGCCGCCACCGAGCGGCGGGCCCTGGCGCTGCGCGACGCGGTCGTGGCGGCCGGGGT
The DNA here is from genome assembly GCF_001005295.1 of Streptomyces yangpuensis. Lineage (GTDB taxonomy): Bacteria > Actinomycetota > Actinomycetes > Streptomycetales > Streptomycetaceae > Streptomyces > Streptomyces yangpuensis. The sequence continues at coordinate 69,987 of NZ_LBMK01000010.1, forward strand.
GCCGCTCCCGCGGACCGTGGTGAACACCCACCACCACGGTGACCACACCTACGGCAACTCCGTCTTCGCTCCGCAGGCGCTGGTCCTCGGGCACGACAACGCACGGGCCGAGCAGCTCGCCGCCGGCCACCAGCTGGAGATGATCTGGCCCGCGACGGACTTCGGGACGATAGAGATCACCGCACCCGACCTCACCTACAGCGACCGGGCGACCGTGCACGTGGGCGGCACCGAGGTGCACGTCGTCCACCCGGGCGTCGCGCACACCACCGGGGACTCGGTCGTGTGGCTGCCCCGGCAGCGGGTGGTCTTCACCGGCGACCTGGTCTTCGCCGGGGGCACGCCGTTCCTGGCCATGGGCTCGCTCGCCGGCTCCCTGCGGGCGCTGGAGCTGCTGCGGTCGCTGGACGCGGAAACCGTCGTACCGGGCCACGGACCGCTGACCGACCCGTCGGCCTACGACTCCACCGAGCGCTACCTGCGCTACGTGGCCGAGCTGGCGCGGGAGGGGCGGGCCGAGGGGCTGACCCCGCTGGAGGTCGCCCGGCAGGCCGGCCTCGGCGAGTTCGCCGCGTGGCGGGAGAGCGAGCGGCTGGTGGCGAACGTGCACCGGGCCTACGCGGAGCTGGCCGGGGAGCCGGAGGGCGCGCCGCTGGACATACCCGCGGTCCTGCGGGACATGACGGTGATGAACGGCGGTACGCCGATCCTCTGCCACGCCTGAGCCCGGCAGACAGGCCTGAGCTCGGCGGACAGGCCTGAGCCCGGCGGGCCGGAAGTGTTCTTTTCGGCCCGCCCCCTGGACGACATACCGACTGGTCGGCATCATGGCGTGCGGAGGTGCGCCGACGTACCTCCGCCCCTTCCCGCACGTCCACGTCCTCGTCCTCGTCCACTCCCCCGCACGGAGGTGCGCGCATGACCTCAGCCCCGGCAGACCCCCGAGGCCTGGATCTGGAGCGGCTGCGCGGTCATCTCGACCGGGTCCGGCCGGGACTCGTGGCCGGTGCGCTGCGCGGCCGGCTCATCGAGGGCGGCCGGTCGAACCTCACGTACGAGATCACCGACGGGGCCGCCCGCTGGGTGGTGCGCAGGCCTCCGCTGGGCCACGTACTGGCCACCGCCCATGACATGCGCCGAGAGCACCGGGTCATCGCGGCGCTGCACGGGACGGCCGTGCCGGTGCCGGAGCCGGTGCTGCTGTGCGACGACGAGGAGGTGCTCGGGGCGCCGTTCTACGTCATGGAGTACGTGGACGGGGTGCCGTACCGCACGGCCGGCGAGCTGGCGGCGATCGGCCCGGATCGCACCCGGCGGGCCGTGCTCGGCCTGGTGGACACCCTCGTCGAACTGCACGCGGTGGATCCGGAGGCGGTGGGCCTGGGCGACTTCGGCCGGCCGGAGGGCTTCCTCGACCGGCAGCTGCGGCGCTGGGGCAAGCAGCTCGCGGCCTCCCGGGGGCGCGAGCTCGCCGGGATCGACGAGCTGCACAACACCCTGGGCCGCCGGCTGCCCCGCTCCCCCGCCCCGACCGTGGTGCACGGCGACTACCGGCTCGACAACGTACTGATCGGCACGTCCGCGTCCGGCACCGACGAGATCCGGGCGGTGCTGGACTGGGAGATGTCCACGCTCGGGGATCCGCTGACGGACCTCGGGCTGCTGGTGATGTACAGCTCCGACCTGGGCCTGGCCGCGTCCCCGGTCAGTACGACGAGCGGGGCTCCGGGGCATCCGACGCCCGCCGAACTGGTCGAGCGGTACGCGGCCCGGTCGGGGCGGGACACCGGGGCCATCGCCTGGTACACGGCCTTCGCCTGGTTCAAACTCGCGGTGATCCTCGAAGGCATCCACTACCGCTACACGCTCGGGCAGACCGTCGGCGCGGGCTTCGACCGGATCGGCGAGCTGGTCCCGGTCTTCATCGAGCACGGGCTGACCACCCTCCAGGGCCTCCATCCATTCGAAAACGGCCAGGAAGGCTGAGGCACACAGCATGGACTTCGCATTCGACGCCCGGACCGAGGAACTCCGCGAGCGGCTGCTCGCGTTCATGGAGGAGTACGTCCACCCGGCGGAGCCCGTCGCCGCCGAGCAGCGCGCACGGCTGGCCTCGCCCTGGGACACCCCGGCCGTCTTCGGTGAACTGAAGGCCGAGGCGCGCCGCCAGGGTCTGTGGAACCTCTTCTTCGTGGACCAGCACGGCCTCCCGGGCGCCGGGAACGGCGGGGGGCCCGGCGCGGGACTGACCAACCTCCAGTACGCGCCGCTGGCGGAGATCACCGGCCGCAGCCCGCACCTGGCCCCGGCGGCGACCAACTGCGCGGCCCCGGACACCGGGAACATGGAGCTGCTGGCCCAGTTCGGGAGCGAGGAGCAGAAGAAGCAGTGGCTGGAGCCGCTGCTGGAGGGCGAGATCCGGTCCGCGTTCGCGATGACGGAGCCCGAGGTGGCCTCCTCGGACGCGACGAACGTCGAGACCCGGATCGAGCGGGTGGGTGACGAGTACGTGGTCACGGGCCGCAAGTGGTTCATCTCCGGTGCCATGAACCCGGACTGCAAGGTCTTCATCGTGATGGGGAAGACCGACCCGGAGGGCGCCGATCCGCGCCGCCAGCAGTCGATGATCCTGGTCCCGCGGGACACCCCGGGCGTCGAGGTGCGCCGCGCCATGACGGTGTACGGGTACGAGGACCACGACCACGGCGGCCACGCCGAGGTGGTGTTCGACGGGGTGCGTGTCCCGGCGGCGAACCTGATCGGTGAGGAGGGCGGGGGCTTCGCCATCGCCCAGGCGCGGCTCGGTCCGGGCCGCATCCACCACTGCATGCGGCTGATCGGCATGGCGGAGCGGGCCATCGAGCTGATGTGCCGGCGGGCGGTGGAGCGTACGGCCTTCGGCAAGCCGCTGGCCGCGCAGGGCGTCGTGCAGAACTGGATCGCCGACGCCCGGGTGACGGTGGAGCAGCTGCGGCTGCTGGTGCTCAAGACGGCCTGGCTGATGGACACGGTCGGGAACCGGGGCGCGCACACCGAGATCCAGGCCATCAAGATCGCGACCCCGCGGGCGGTGGTGCGGATCCTGGACGACGCGGTGCAGTTGCACGGCGCGGGCGGGGTGAGCCAGGACTTCCCGCTCGCCGAACTGTGGGCGGCGGCGCGCACCCTGCGTCTGGCCGACGGCCCGGACGAGGTCCACCAGCGCTCCCTGGCCCGCCGCGAACTGCGGCAGTACATGTAGCCGGTCCCCGGTCCTCGTACGTCCGGGGGCCGGAGGGCTGCACCGGCCACCCCTCGCCGGGCGCCCGGATGTCAGGGCCGCAGCGCCCGCAGCAGCAGGTCCGCGAGGTGGTCGGCGACCTGCTGCGGCGTGAGCGGGCCGTCCGCCCGGTACCAGGTGGACAGGTGGTGCACGGACCCGAAGTGGTAGTCCACCACCAGGTCGGCGGGGGTGGCGGTGGAGAACACCCCGGTCCGCTGCCCCTCCTCGATCAGTGCCCGGAAGCGCTCGTGGTAGCGCCGGCGCTCCGCCCGTACCTGCTTGAACTTCTCCGGGCTGAGCTGGTGCATCGACCGGAAGAAGATCATGGCGTCGTCGAGGTTCTCGATGGTGGTGACGACCACGTCGGCGGCCGCGGCCCGCAGCCGCTCCTCGACGGGGGCGTCGGACGCGGCCACCGCGTCCAGGCGCTGCTGCTGCAGGCGCAGCATCCGCGCGTACACCTCGTGCAGCAGGTCGTCCTTGGAGCCGAAGTAGTGGTAGAGCGCGCCCTTGGTGACGCCTGCCGCCTCGACGATCTCCTGGACGGACGTGCGGTCGTAGCCGCGCTCGGCGAACAGCCGGGTGGCGACGGCCAGCAGCCGCTGCGGTACCGGGGCTTCGTGCGTCCCTGCGGGTTCCGTGGTCCTGGCCGCCATGGTGCTGACCTTCCCTTCCTCGTTCTCGTTCCTGCCTGGTCGGAGCGACCAGCTGTACGACCGTCCAACTGTTTTCAGCCGCGGTCGCGCAGTTCCCGTCGCAGGATCTTGCCACTGGTCGTCTTCGGAAGGACAGGCAGGATCTCGACCTGACGCGGGTATTTGTACGCGGCGATGCGATCGGCGCAGTGGGCGGCGAGATCCTCCGGCTCGGCCGAGGCGCCGGGGCGCAGGCTCACGTACGCCTTCACGCTCTCCCCGCGGTACGGGTCGGGGACGCCGACCACCGCCGCCTCGCGGACGGCGGGGTGGGTGTAGAGCACGTCCTCGACCTCGCGCGGCCAGACCTTGAAGCCGGAAGCGCTGATCATGTCCTTCTTGCGGTCGACCACGTAGAGCCAGCCGTCCGCGTCCATGAAGCCGACGTCCCCGGTGCGCAGTTCGCCGTCCGGGAAGGCCTCGGCGGTCTCGGCGGGCAGGCCCCAGTAGCCGGGTACGACCTGGGGGCCGCGGACGGCGATCTCGCCGGTCCGGCCGAAGGGGAGCTCGGCCCCCTGCTCGTCGAGGATGCGGACGACCGTGTCGGTGCCGGGCAGGCCCACGGAGAGGGTGCCGGAGGCGGGGTCGACGGGGGCTTCGAGGTGCACGGGCACGCTGGCGCACGGGGCGGTGCACTCGGTGAGGCCGTAGCCGTTGCGGAGGTAGAAGCCGAAGGCCGTGCGCAGCCGCTCGACGAGCGCGGGCGGGAGCGGGGCGCCGCCGGAGGAGAGCACCTGGAAGGAGGCGAAGTGGTCCGGGGTGACGGCGGGGTGGGCGGCCAGGGCCATGAAGGCGGTGGCCGGGCCGACGGCGTAGGCGGGGCGGTGTTCCAGGAAGGCGTCGAGGACGGCGCCGGCGTCGAAGCGGTGGGCGAGGACGAGGGTGCCGGCGTTGACGAAGCAGGCCGTGAGCTCGCAGACCATGCCGGTGATGTGGAAGAGGGGCGCGAGGGCGAAGTAGCCGGCGCCCTCGGCGATGGGGTGGGCGGTGACCTGGCGTACGGCGTTGTAGGTGAGCGCGCCGTGCGGGTTCATCGCGCCCTTGGGGGTGCCGCTGGTGCCGGAGGTGTAGCTGATGAGGGCGGTGTCGGCGGCGGTGAGGCCGGGGCCGTCCGGGGCGGGGCGCCGGGCACGGGCCACGGTGAGGAGGTCGGCGGTGTGGGGGCCCGCAGCCCCGGCGTCGGCGGGCCCGGCGGCGTCGGTGTCCGCGGGCCCGGTCGGCTGGTGCGGTATGGAGGGGCCCGCCGGGTCGGGCGCCGGGCCGAAGACGCGCGGGTCGTCCCGGGTCTGGAGGTCCCGGTCCGATGCGGTCAGCACGGTCCGTACGGCAGTGCCCCGCACGGCTTCCCGCAGGTACGCCGTCCAGGCGCGGCCGTCGCACACGAGCGCGGCGGCCCCGGAGTCGTGCAGGGCATGGCCGACCTCGCCGGACTTGTACATGGGGTTGAGGGGGACGACGACGGCCCCGGCCTTCCAGGCGCCGAGGACGGCGAGCACGAAGTGCGGGGTGTTCTGGAGCATGACCGCGACCCGGTCGCCGTGGCGGACACCGTGCGCCGCGAGGTGTCCGGCGACGGAGTCGGAGTAGGCGTCGGCCTCGGCGTAGCCGATCCGGCCGTCGAAGTAGGCGAGCGCGGTGCGTTCGGGGGCACGGGCGACGGCCGCGCGGAAGGCGTGCAGGACGGTCGGCGGCGGCGCGACGGGCGCCAGCTGGACCGGGGAGAGCAGTCCGCGCCAGGGCCGGGCGGCGTAGCGGGAGCCGTCGGTGGAGGCCGCAGTGGGGCCCGGTCCGTCGGCGGAGGCCGAAGCGGGAGCGGAGCCCTGGCCCTGGCCCTGGCCGTCGGCGGAGGTCACCTGGTCTCCCATGTCTGCTGGAGGTGGTTCATACCGCTCAGCCAGCGGTCCGGGTCGGTGGCGCGGACCGCGTAGTAGTCGGCGACCTCGGGATGCGGGAGGATCAAGAAGCGGCCCTTCTCCATGCCGTCGAACAGCGCGTCCGCGACCGCTTCCGGCTCGATCGCGGTCGGTGCGAGGACGAGTTCGCCCGCCGAGCCCGCGGCGGTCAGCATGTCGGTGCGCACTCCCTGCGGGCAGATGGCGTGGACCTGGACACCCCGGTGCCGGTAGGTCAGCGAGAGCCATTCCGCGAAGGCGAGCGCACCGTGCTTGGTGACACTGTACGGGGCGGCCCCGATCATGCTGAGCAGTCCCGCGGCGGAGACGGTGGAGACGAAGCGGCCGGTCCCCCGCTCCAGCCAGTCGGGCAGCAGCAGCCGGGCGGCCCGGACGTGGGCCATGACGTTGATGTTCCAGGCCGCTTCCCAGACGGCCTCCTCGGCGTCGGCGCCGCCGCCCGAGGCGAGTCCGGCGTTGGCGCAGTAGACGTCGACGGCCCCGCCCAGGGCCTCGCGGGCCTCGGCCACGATCTGCGAGGCGTCGCCCGGCAGCGGGATCGCCCGGTCGCCGATGGCGCCCGCGACCTCGGCGGCCCGGGCCGGGTCGAGGTCGTTGACGACGACCGTGGCGCCCTCCGCCGCGAAGCGGTGGGCGAGCGCGGCGCCGATGCCGCCGCCCGCGCCGGTGACGACGACTCGCTGGTCCTGGTACGCGCTCACGGGATCACACCTCTCGTACGGGCCTGGGCGGCCGGTGCCGGCCGGCGGCGGCCGGGTTCCGGATCTGGGCAGACTAACCAGTCGGTATGTCGGGGCGGAAGGGGCCCGGCCCGTAGCGTGGCGGGATGACGCTGTCGCGACGCGGGGTGCTGGGGCTGGCGGGGGCCGTGGGATCGGGGGGCGCGATGGGCGCCCTGGGCGCAGCCGGTCCGGCCAGGGCGGTCGGGACCGCCGGGACTGCGCAGACGGTCGGGACGGCAGGAGCCAGAGGGACGGCCGGAACCCCCGGGACGGCAGGGGCCGCCGGCGCTTCCGTTCCGCGGGCGGCGGGCCGGGTGCGCACCGGCTTCGAGCGGCTCGCCGCGGACGGGTACGCCGTCCTGGCCGGACAGCGGGTCGGGGTGGTCACCAACCCCACCGGGATCACCCCGGACGCCCGGCACCTCGTCGATGTGCTGCACGCGGACGAACGCGTCGACCTCGTCGCGGTGTTCGGGCCCGAGCACGGCTTCCGCGGGACGGCTCAGGCCGGGGACTCCGAGGGTGCCTCGCGGGACCCGGCGACCGGACTGCCCGTGTACGACACGTACGGCAAGAGCGGGCAGCGGCTCGCCGATGTCTTCACGGCGGCCGGGATCGACACCGTCGTCTTCGACATCCAGGACGTCGGGGCGCGCTTCTACACCTACATCTGGACCCTCTACGACTGCATGCGCGCTGCCGCCCTCGCTGGCAAGGCGCTGGTCGTCCTGGACCGGCCCAATCCGGTGGGCGGCCGGCGGGCGGCGGGCCCGGTGCTGGAACGGCCGTACGCCGGCTTCGTGGGCCGGGAGCCGATCGCGCTCGCGCACGGGATGACCGCGGCCGAGCTGGCGCGGCTGTTCAACGGCGAGTTCCTGGGCGCCGCCCCGGTCAGGCTGACCACGGTGGCGATGTCCGGGTGGCGGCGCGGGTCGTTCTTCGGCGAGACCGGACTGCCCTGGGTGCCGCCGAGCCCGAACATGCCGACACCGGACACGGCCCTCGCGTACGCCGGCACCTGCCTGTTCGAGGGGACGAACCTCTCCGAGGGGCGCGGCACGACCACGCCCTTCGAGGTGCTCGGGGCGGAGGGGATCGACCGGCGGTGGGCGGAGGCGGCGAACGCGCTGGGGCTGCCCGGGGTGTGGTTCCGGGAGGCCTACTTCACTCCGACCTTTTCCAAGCACATGGGGAAGGTCTGCGGCGGGGTCCGGCTGATCGTGCACGACCGGGAGGCCTTTGACCCGGTACGGGCGGGCATCGGGCTGCTGGTCACCGCGCGCCGGGTATGGAGCGGCTTCGGCTGGCGCCCGGACCACTGGATCGACCGGCTGGCCGGCTCGGACCGGGTACGGAAGCTGGTCGACGCGGGCGCCGGGGTGGAGGAGGTCGCGGGCGACTGGGCGGCGGGGCTGGCCCGCTTCGAGGCGGTGCGCGCGCGGTATCTGCTCTACCCCTGAGCCGACCGTGCCGGGGGGCTGGCCGGGCGGGCGCCGCAGCAGGATGCTGACTGCACCGGAGGCACGGCGTGGACGGCGTGAAGGGGGGACGTCATGGCGAACGTCGGTGGCGGATTCGGCTTCGGGACAGGGGCTGGGACCGGAACCGGGATCGGGGTGGGGCCGTACGCGGAGCTGACCTTCGACTCCGAAGGGGACGTGGACCGCGCCTCGCAGGGGGCGGTGGCCCGGATGGAGGCGACGGACGTGCTCGTCTTCGCGCACGGCTGGAACAGCGACCGGTCCACGGCGACCCGGCTCTACGACCGGTTCTTCGCACCCTTCCCCGCGTTGGTGAGGCCGGGGGTGCGGCTGGGGTACGTGGGTGTCGTGTGGCCGTCGATGCGGTTCTCCGACGAGCCGATACCCGACTTCGAGGCGGCCGGGGCCCTCGCGGAGGCGGGCCACGGCTGCGCGCTGGACCCCCTCACCCGGCAGGCGCTCGGGGAGTTCTGGCCGGGGCGGGGCGCGGAGCTGGACCGGCTCGCGGAGCTGCTGGCGGAGCGGCCGGAGTCGGCGGCCGCCTTCATCGAGTTCGGCGCGCTCGTGCGGGAGCTGGCCGGGGTGGACGCCGTGCACGGGGCGGTCGCGCCGGCGGTCCCCGCGATCTTCGCGGACGACGTGCTGGAGGTCTGCCGGGCCCTCACGCTGGCCCTGGTCAGGGCCGGCGCCGAGGCGGGCGCGGGAGCCGCGGCCGGAGCCGGCACCGACGCTGCCACCGAGGGTCCGGGCCTCACGGTCGGCGGCGGCCTGCGCGGCCTGTGGGGCGGCGCCAAGGAACTGCTGCGCCAGGCGGCGTACTACAAGATGAAGAAACGGGCGGGTGTGGTCGGCGAGCGGGGGCTGGGCCCGGTACTGGCGGAGCTGGCGGCGGACCGTCCGGCCGTGCGCTTCCACCTGATCGGGCACAGCTTCGGGGCGCGGGTGGTGTCCTTCTCGCTGCGCGCGGTGCCGGACGGGGCCCGGTACGTGAGGTCCGTAACCCTGCTCCAGGGCGCTTTCTCCCACTACGCCTTCGCCGACCGGCTGCCGCACGACAAGGGCCGCGGAGGTGCCCTGCGCGGCCTGCACCGGAAGGTCGACGGACCGGTGGTGGCCTGCCATTCCCCGCACGACTCGGCCCTCAGGGTCTTCTATCCGCTGGCGTCCCGGATGGCGGGTGATTCGGCCGGTCTGCTCGGATTCGACGAGCGGTGGGGCGCGATCGGGCACGACGGGGTCCGGGCGGTGCCGGGGACGCCGCGGCTGAGCCTCCACACCGTCCTGCGCGAGGGGGTGCCCGCCGCCGGTTGCGTCAGTGTGGACGCGGGCTCCGTGGTGCGGCGCGGCGGCGCTCCCTCGGGGGCGCACAGCGACATCTGCCATGAGGAACTGGCCCGGGTGGTGGTGTCCGCGGGACGTATGGGGCGCTGACTTCCGGCCATGTGCCACCCGCACGCCTCGTCCGCCCCCGCATGCGCCCGCTCCCGACCGGGCATGTTGGGCACATCGGCGGAGGTGATGGCGTGATGGCGGGATTCCGGAGTCTGGCCTACCAGGTGCGCGACGCGCGCAATGACCGGGCCCTGCGGCGCCACTCGCTGCGCCGCTGCCTGGAGCGGTTCGCGCCCTACGGGCACCGGGCCACCTGGTGGCACCTGTGCGACCGGCACGGGATCGCCCCCGAGGACCGGGGTGCCGACCCGCTGCGGCTGGTCGCCGCGCTGGAGGAGCTGGAGGACGCGCGGAGGGTCTGGCTGGAGTACGAGCGCCAGTTCGCGGAACGGCGTCGGCGGGAGAAGCACCACGGCCTGCGCCGGCCTGAGTGGGCCTGGGGCGGGAGCGGGGACGCGGTGGTGCGCTGCGCGGACCCGTGGGTGCGGCCGGAAGGCGCGCTGGGCGAGGTGCTGCGGCGGCTGGTCCGGGCGCTGGAGTCGGAGCCGGGGACGGCGTGCCCGGTGTGCGGGGACACCGAGCTGCGGTGGCCGGAGGTGGCTCCGGTGGCCCCCTGGGAGGGGGCGCCGGCCTGGGACGGACCGGTGTGCGCGGGCTGCGGGATCGTGGTGCCGAGACCGGCCCTGGCGGACTTCCCCGCCGCGGGCGCGGCGTGAGAACGGCGGCCCGACCGGCCGTGGTGTCGCTCAACGGCTCGCGCGGTGCCGCCGACGGGCCCGCCGTGCCGATGTCGCCGCAGGACCTGGCGGAGTCGGCGGTGCGGGCGGTCGCCGCCGGGGCGGCCGAGGTGCTGGTGCACCCGCGGACGCCGTGCGGGCGGGAGAGCCTTTCGCCGCGGGTGGTCGGGCCGCTGCTGCAGGCGCTGCGGGGCGCGGGGGTGGGCGTACCACTGACGGTGCCTGCGAGCATCGGCGCCGAGCCGGATCCGGATGAGCGGCGGGCACGGGTCCGGGCGTGGACGGTACTGCCGGACCGCTCGGTGGTGCACTTCGCGGAGCCGGGGGCGGCCGCACTGGCTCTGGCCCTGCTGGAGCGGGGGGTCGCGGTGGACGCGGTGGTGCCGCTGGCCGGCCCGGCCGGCCCCGAGCCGCTGGAGCGGCTACGGTCCTGGCTGACGCGGATCCCGAGCGCCGGTGCCGACGGGGTCCGCGTGGCGGCGGAGATCACCGAGCCCCGGACGGACATCCCCTGCACCGGGCCCGGGCGACCGACCGAGGCGGTTGCCCGGGCGGGGCTGCCGGTCGGGTCGTGCGAGCCGCCGGGAGGGGTGCTGCTCTTCGGGCGGGACGGGGCCTCCTGGCCGGCGCTGCGGCTGGCCGCCCGGTGCGGCACGGCCGTGCGCACCGGCGTGGGGGACGTGCTGCACCTGCCGGACGGCCGGCCGGCCCGGTCCAACGCCGAACTGGTCGCGGCGGCCCGGGAACTGCTGCCGCGGGAAGCGTGAACCGGTCGGCTACCACGCCTTCAGAGCCGCGAGCCGGTGAGCCGTTCGCCGAAGACGTCGTCCGGGTTGGACAGGGCGCAGGTCTCCATCGAGAGGCAGCCGCAGCCGATGCAGTCCGTCAGGTGGTCGCGCAGACGGGCGAGCCGGCCGATGCGTTCGTCGAGCTCGGTGCGCCAGGCCTCGGAAAGGCGGGCCCAGTCCTCGCGGTTGGGGGTGCGCTCCTCGGGGAGCTGGGCCAGTGCCTCACGGATGCTGGCGAGCGGGATGCCCACCCGCTGGGCCGCGCGTACGAAGGCCACCCGGCGCAGCGCGTCACGGGTGTAGCGGCGCTGGTTGCCGCTCGTGCGGCGGCTGCTGATCAGGCCCTTGGACTCGTAGAAGTGGAGCGCTGAGACGGCCGCGCCGCTGCGGGCTGACAGCTGGCCGACGGTGAGTTCGTGGATTTTCTCGGGAATCTGCGGCACCCGGCCGAGGGTAGCCGGAGGTCCGTTGACATACACATACGGTCCCAGCATGCTGAGCAAGCGCTTATTCGTCCGTCAGTGCTCCGCGAGAGACAGGAACAGGCATGGCCGAGCCGAGGGTCTTCACGTCCGCCGAGGAACTGCACGCCGGGATCGGCGAACCGCTCGGCCCCAGCGGGTGGCTGGAGGTGGACCAGAAGCGGATCGACCTCTTCGCGGACGCGACCGGCGACCACCAGTGGATCCACGTGGACCCGGAGCGCGCCGCGACCGGACCCTTCGGCTCCACCATCGCGCACGGCTACCTGACGCTGTCGCTGCTGCCCAGCCTGGTGCCGCAGGTCATGCGGGTCGAGGGCATGCGGATGGGCCTCAACTACGGTACGAACAAGGTCCGTTTCCCGGCGACGGTGCCGGTCGGCTCACGGCTGCGCGCCACCGCCGTGATCACGGAGGTGGCGGAGGCGGGTGGCGGCGTACAGGTCACGGCGACCGTCACGGTGGAACGCGAGGGCGGCGAGAAGCCGGTGTGCGTGGCGGAGTCGGTGTCCCGCTACTACTTCTGAACTGCTGCAGAACTACTTCCGAGGGCGCGGCCGCGCGCCCACCATGCGGAGCACGAGGTCGGCGTAGAGCGCGCCGACCTCGTCGGGTGTGCGCTGTCCGGCCGTGCTGAACCACCGGGCCACGTCGATGCACAGCGACAGCACGGCGAGGGTGGTGCCCGGCACGTCGGGGACGTCGAACTCCCCCGCCGCGACCCCGTCGGCGAGGATGCGGCGCACGGCGGCGTCGCTCCGCCGGCGCAGGGCCACGATCTCGGAGCGGTGCTCCGGGGCGAGGGCGTCGAGCTCGTACTGGACCACGCGCGCGGTGGTGTGGTGCGCTGCGTGCCACAGCACGAAGGACCGCACGGCGGCGTCGAGGCGCTCGGCGGCGCAGCCCGGGCCGTCGGCGGCGATCGTGAGGATCTCCAGCGCCTTGTCGTGCCCGATGCGGCTGATCCGGTGGAGCAGCTCTTCCTTGGTCTTGTAGTGGATGTAGAGCGCGGCCGGGCTCATGCCGGCGCGGCCGGCGATGTCGCGGGTGGTGGTGGCGTGGTAGCCGCGCTCGGCGAAGGCGTCGACGGCGGCGACGAGCAGCCGCCGTGCGGCGTCCGGGGTGACCTCGGACCACGGTCGGTAGCCGTCGGCCGTGTCCTCCGCGCTGCCCATCGCTCACTCACCTCTTCACCGTTCGGGAGTGAACACCCTACACGGAGGGTGAGCAAGCGCTTAGCGTTCTCGGCCGGGCCTGACCGGCGGCGGAAACTACTTCGGCGCGAAGGGGTCGTACTCGGCCATGATCTTCTCCATTCTGGCCTGATCCACCCGGCTGACGATCTGCGTGACCTCCTGCCGGTCGCGGATCACCTTGGCGAGGGTGAAGGCCGAGGTGGTGAGGTAGAGGACCGCGATCCCGAGGAAGGCACGGACCCAGCCGTCCGCCTCCAGCCGGTAGATCCCCACGGCCACGGCGATGAGGGCGATGGCGAAGGAGGCGACGGCCTGTCCGTAGTACGCCCCCGTGCTCTGCTGCTTGACCGGTGTCTCGTTCATGCGTCGAGCATCGGGGCGCCGCCCGGCGGTGCACATCCGCACGCGTACTCATAGCGGTGGCACCGGTACTCACTCGCGCGGGCGGCGGGGAGCGGGGGCGGCGGCGCCGGAAGCGGGGGGCGACGGGCGGCGGGCCGGGGGCGGGGGCGGGCGGCTAGAAGGCGGACACCCCGGTGCGGGCGCGGCCGATGAGCAGCTTCTGGACCTGGCTGGTGCCCTCGTACAGGGTCGCCACGCGGGCGTCGCGCAGCAGCTTTCCCGGCGGGTACTCGTCGATGTATCCGTAACCGCCGTGCACCTGGAGGGCGTTGTTCGCGGCGCGCACGGCGGCCTCGGAGGCGAACAGCTTGGCGGTGGAGGACTCGGTGGCGAAGGGCTGCCCGCGGTCGATGAGGTCCGCGACGCGCCAGGTCAGCAGCCGGGCCGCGTCCACGTCGACGGAGATGTCCGCGATCAGCTCCTGGACCAGCTGGTGCTGGGCGATCGGCTTGCCGAACTGCTCGCGGTGGGCGGCGTACGAGACGGCCGCGTCCAGGGCGGCCTGCGCGATACCGACACAGCCGGCGGCGACCGACATACGGCCCTTGGCGAGGGCGGACATGGCCACCGAGAAGCCCTTGCCCGCCGGGCCGAGCAGCGCGGAGGCGGGCACGCGGACGCCGTCGAGGACGAGTTCGGCGGTGGGCTGCCCGCGCAGGCCGAGCTTGCCGTGGATCTCGCGGCGCGTCAGGCCGGGGGTGTCGGTGGGGACGAGGAAGGCGGAGACGCCGCGGTGGTCCGGCTCCTCGCCGGTGCGGGCGAAGAGCAGCGCGACATCGGCCCAGGTGCCGTTGCTGATGAACATCTTGGTCCCGTGGAGGACGTAGGAGTCCCCCTCGCGCACGGCGCGGGTGGCGAGGTTCGCGGCGTCGGAGCCGGTGCCGGGCTCGGTCAGCCCGAAGCAGCCGAGCGCGTCGCCGGAGCACAGGCGGGGCAGCCACGTGCGCTTCTGCTCCTCGTTCCCCCAGGCGGCGACGGTCTTGGCGACCAGGCCGAGGGAGACGGAGACGATCCCGCGCACGGCGGAGTCACCGCGGCCGAGCTCCTCGGTGACCAGGACGTAGGAGAGGTGGTCGCCGCCGGAGCCGCCGTACTCCTCCGGGACGGTCAGGCCGAGGAAGCCGAGCGCGGCCAGCTTCTTCACGACGGCCCGGTTCACGCTCTCGGCGCGGTCCCACTCGGCGGCGTACGGGACGATCTCGCGCTCGGCGAACTCGCGGGCGAGCCGGCGTACGGCGCCCTGCTCCTCGCTCAGCTCCAGATTCACCGGGACCTCCTCCAGGCGGGTGACGGGTGAGGGCCGGCGCCGTTTTAACTAGCACCGGTAGTTTTTGGCGGGCAGGCTTTACTATGTGGCGCATGGCCAGACCGCGCAAGCCCCTTCTCAGCCGGGACCGCATCGTCGAGGCGGCCGGGGCACTCGTCGACGCGGAGGGGCTGGAGGCGGTATCGACCCGGCGGCTGGCGGCCGCGCTCGGGGTCAGCGGGCCCTCGCTCTACAACCACTTCCGCACCAAGGACGAGATCCTCGACGCGGTGGCGGACGCGGTGAGTTCGCGCGTCGATCTGTCCATGTTCGAAGGCGTGGGGGCCGGCGGCGGCGCCGGCAGCGGGGGCGGGGGCGGGCAGGACTGGCGGTGCGCCCTGCAGGCGTGGGCACACTCGTACCGGGACGCCCTGGCCGACCACCCCAACATCGTGCCGGTGCTGGCGCGCGGGCCCGGGCGCCGCCCGGCGGCCCTGCGGGTGGCCGACGCGGTGTTCGGTGCGATGACCGCGGCAGGGTGGCCGGCGGCGCATGCGACGCGGATCGGCGCACTGATGCGGTACTTCATCCTGGGCTCGGCGGTCGGTTCCTTCGCCCGGGGGTTCGTCGACGACCGCGCGGCGTACGACCCGGCGGACTACCCGCACCTGGGCCAGGCCCACCTGCTGGCCGAGCGGCAGCGCGAGGTGGACGAGGGCGCGTTCGAGACGGGCCTGGAGGCGCTGCTGGACGGCCTGTCCCTCCAGTACGAGGCGCTGCGGCGCGGGGAACGGCCCGCCTGACACGGCGGAGCCGCCGCACGGTGCCGACCGCACGGCGGCTGCGGGAGCCCGGGTGCGTGCGGGCCGGGTACGCGGGGCCGGTCCGGATACACGAGGCCAGGCGGGCCCGCCGCCGGCGTTGAGGACGCCGCCGGTCCCAGCACTAGCCGAAGACGACGAGGGAGCGGCCGCCCTTGCCGGCCAGCATCGCGTCGAAGGCGGCCGGGATGTCGTCGAGGGTGATCCGGTCGGTCACCAGGGCGCCCAGGTCGAGGCGGCCGGCGCGAACGTGCTCGGCGATCACGGGGAGGTCGCGGGCGGGGTCGCTGTTGCCGTAGACGCAGCCGGTGAGGGTGCGGGCGAAATGGAAGATCTCCAGGGCGTGGAAGGTGACCTGCTGTTCCTTGCCGCCGATGCCGACGACCGTGGTGCGGCCGCCGCGGCGGGTCGACTCCCACGCCCCGCGGATGGTCTCGGCCCGGCCGACGCACTCGACCGCGACGTCCGCGCCCCGCCCGCCGGTGAGCGCACGGATCTCCCGGGCGGTGGCGTCCGAGGCGAGCACGAACTCGGTGGCACCGGCCGCGTGCGCCAGTTCCTCCTTGGCCGGCGACACATCGACGGCGATGACCTGGCCCGCCTGTGCGATCCGGGCCGCCTGGAGCGCGGCCAGGCCGACCCCGCCGACGCCGAAGACGGCCACCGACTCGCCGGGGCGGACCTGGGCGCTGTGGTGGACGGCCCCGTAGCCGGTGAGGACGGCGCAGCCGAGCAGCGCGGCCTCGGCGAGCGGGATCCCCGCGGGTGCGGGCAGCACGCAGTTGGCCGCGACCACGGTCTCCTCGGCGAACGCGGCCACGTTCAGCCCGGGATGCAGTGCGGTGCCATGGACGTCGTGTGCGTGGATGTTCCCGACCCCGGCGAGCGCGGTCGCGCACAGCCAGACCTCGCCGATGGCGCAGTGGTGGCAGGTCCCGCAGGACGGGGCCCAGTTGAGCACCACGCCGTCGCCTGGGGCGACGTGCGTGACGCCCTCGCCGACGGCGAGGACCGTGCCCGCGCCCTCGTGGCCGAGGACGGCGGGCACGGGGACCCGCATGGTGCCGTTGGTGAGGGAGAGGTCGGAGTGGCAGACGCCGGCCGCGGCCAGCCGGACACGGACCTGCCCGGGCCCGGGATCGGGCAGCACGATCTCCCCTATCTCCAGCGGTGCTCCGACGGCGGGCAGGATGGCGGCGCGGACCATGGTCGTCGTCTCGGCTTTCCGGTAGGGGGGCGGGAGGGTGCGGATGCGGCGGGTGCAGCCGATGCAGCGGGTGCGAGTGATCCCACTGCGGGTGCATCGGGTGCTGCGGCTGCTACTGGTTCAGAACTGCTTCAGAACTGCAGGGACTTGGTCTGGAGGTACTCCGCCAGACCGTGGGGGCCCAGCTCACGGCCGACGCCCGACTGCTTGTGGCCGCCGAAGGGCGCGAGGATGTTGTAGCGGCCGCCGTTGATGTCCACCTGCCCGGTGTCCATGCGGCGCGCGAAGGCGGTGGCCGTCTCCTCGTCCGCGGCCCAGACGGCGCCGCCCAGGCCGTAGACGGTGCCGTTGGCGATGCGCAGGGCCTCCTCCTCGTCCTCGTACGAGAGGATCGACAGCACCGGGCCGAAGATCTCCTCCTGGGCGATGGTCATGTCGGGGGTCACGTCGGCGAACACGGTCGGGGCGATGAAGTACCCCTTTTCGTGCGGCGCGTCCGGCCCGCCCGCGACCAGGCGCGCGCCCTCCTCCACGCCCTTGGCGATGAAGCCGCGGACGCGTTCGTGCTGCCTGGCGTTGACGACGGGGCCGACGCGGGTGCCCTCCGCACGGGGGTCGCCGGTGGGGTGGTCGGCGACGGCGGCGACCGCGAGCGAGACGGCCTCCTCGTACCGGTCCCGGTGGACGAGCATCCGGCTGAGCGCGTTGCAGCTCTGACCGGTGTTGTTCATGACGTGGCCGACGCCGGCCGCGACGGCCCTGGGCAGGTCGGCCCCGGGCAGGATGACGTTCGCCGACTTGCCGCCCAGTTCGAGGGCGACGCGCTTGACCGCGGCGCCGGCCGTGGCGCCGACCTGCTTGCCGACGGCGGTCGAGCCGGTGAAGGAGACAAAGTCGACTCCCTCGTGGGCGGCCAGGGCCTGGCCCGCGACCGGGCCCGTACCGGTCACCAGGTTGAAGACTCCGGCCGGAATCCCCGCCTCGTGCACGGCCTCGGCGAAGAGCTGCGCGGTCAGCGGGGTGTCCTCCGCCGGCTTGAGGACGAGGGTGCAGCCGGCGGCGAGAGCGGGTGCCACTTTGGCAACGACTTGGTACAGCGGGTAGTTCCAGGGCGTGATGGCCCCGACCACGCCGACCGGTTCGAGCAGGACGGTGGAGTTCCCGATGCGTTCCTCGAAAGCGTACGAGGCGGCGAGGTCGACGTAGGTGGAGACCACGGCGATCGAGGCTCCGACGTGGACGGCCTTGGCGAAGGGGAGCGGGGCGCCGAGTTCGGCGGTGACCGTCTCGGTCAGCTCCCCCTTGCGGTCCTGCAGGGCGTCGCGGAGTGCGCCGATCAGGGCGGCCCGCTCGGCCGGGGGCGTGGCCGCCCAGCCGGGCAGGGCCGCACGGGCCGCGCGTACGGCCGCGTCCACGTCCTCCTCGGTGCCGGCCGGGACCTGGGCGATGACCTGGCCGTCGGCCGGGTTGACGACGTCGATCCGGCCTGTTCCGGCGGCGGTCCGCCATGCGCCGTCGATGTACATCCCGTCCTGGGCCTTCATGGCATTCCTCCCGAGTACGCAGGTGCGCGTGGTCCGACCTCTCCGTCACCCTACAAACTAGCGTCGGTAGTTTTTGTCGGCCAGGGTACGGCCGGGGTCAGATGATGCCGAAAAGCATCCCTGCCGCGAGGACGACGAGCGAGGTGAGGGCCGCCCACTTCACGGTGAATCGGGTGTGGTCGCCGAACTCGACGCGGGCCATGCCGACCAGGACGTAGACGGCCGGAACCAGCGGGCTCGACATGTGCAGCGCCTGGCCGACGAGGGAGGCGCGGGCGATCTCGAGCGGGGACACGCCGTGGGCGGCGCCGGCCTCCGCCAGGACGGGCAGGACGCCGAAGTAGAAGCCGTCGTTGGACATGAAGTAGGTGAGCGGCAGGCTGAGCAGGCCGGTGACGAGTGCCATGTGCGGGCCCATGCCCTCGGGGATGGCTCCGACCAGCCAGTCGGCCATGTGCTTGACCATGCCGGTGCCGGTGAGGACTCCGGTGAAGACGGCGGCGGCGAAGACCATGCCGGCGACGTTGAGGACGTTGTCGGCGTGGGCGGCGAGCCTGGCCTTCTGGTCGGGCATGTGCGGGAAGTTGACGGTGAGCGCGAGGGCGGCGCCGAGCAGGAACAGCACCGGGATGGGCAGCAACTCCATGATCATCGCAGCGAGGAGGGCGACGGTGAGACCGGCGTTGAACCAGTAGAGACGGGGGCGCAGGGTGGCGCGGGCGGGGTCGAGGCCCTGGAACCCGTCCTCGGGGGCGGCCCCGGCCGCGGAGCCGGGGGCGGCGGTGGGGGTGGAGGCGGAGGTCTCGGGGAGCGTCGGCCCGGTGGACGCTCCCGGCGCGGCCGGACCGGCGGAACCGCTCTGGGCGGTGCTCCCGGCGGCGGCTGCGACCAGGTCCGCCTCGACACCCTCGGTCTGCTCGCCCTCCGCGACTTCCTCGACTTCCTCGACTTCCTCCATCTCCCCGGGTGCCTTCTGCCCGGGCAGCGCCAGCACTCCGACGCGCCGGCGCTCCCGCAGGCCGAGGACGTACGCCAGGGCGAACACGAAGAGCAGGCCCACCGCGAGGGCGGGGATCATCGGGACGAAGATGTCGGCGGCGTCGAGCTTGAGGGCGGTCGCGGCGCGGGCCGTGGGACCGCCCCAGGGCAGGGTGTTCATGACGCCGTTGGCCGTGGCCGCGACACCCGTCATGACCACCAGGCTGAGGCCGAGCCGCTTGTAGAGCGGGTACATGGCCGAGACCGTGATCATGAAGGTGGTCGATCCGTCGCCGTCGAGCGAGACGATCGCGGCAAGGACGGCCGTGCCGACGACGACGCGCATCGGGTCGGCCTTGCAGAAGCGCAGGATGCCCCGGACGATCGGGTCGAAGAGGCCGACGTCGATCATCAGGCCGAAGTAGACGATGGCGAACATCAGCATGGCGGCGGTCGGTGCGAGCTTGCCGACGCCTTCGATGACGTAGTCGCCGAGGTGTGCGCCCTTGCCTGCGAACACGCAGAACAGCGCGGGGATGAGGACGAGCGCCGCGATGGGCGACATTTTCTTCATCATGATCAGGACCAGGAAGGTCGCGATCATGGCGAAGCCGAGGAAGGTCAGCATGGGGGGAAGGTAGGCGTCGCCTCCTGGGGCCAACAAGACGTGGAAGCGTGAGCAATACGAGCAAAACCCCAGTTCAGGGCAGGGGTGTCAGCTCGACGGGGAAGGCGTTGAGCACGGCCGTGCCGGAGAGCCGGTCGATCCGGGTGCCGTCGAGGAGCTGGTTGACGTTGGCTCCGGGCGCGGCGGACGCCACGCCCAGGCGGGTGCCTGCGCGGTCGTGGCCCCAGCCGTGCGGGAGGCTCACCACTCCCGCGCGGACGGCGTCGGTGACCTCGACGGGGACCTCCACGCTGCCGCCGTCGGCGGCGACCCTGGCCCGCCCGCCGTCGGTGAGCCCGAGGCGGGCTGCGTCCTGCGGGTGGACGTGCAGGGTGCAGCGGTTGGAACCTCCGGTGAGGGCCGGGACGTTGTGCAACCAGCTGTTGTTGGACCGCAGGTGGCGGCGGCCCACGAGCACCAGGGCTGCGGGGCGGTCGGCGAGCGCCGCGCGCAGCCCGGGGAGTTCGGCCGCGATCGGGTCCGGGAGCAGCTCGATCCTGCCGCTGCGCGTCCTCAGCACGTCCGGAAGGCGGGGCCGCAGCGGGCCCAGGTCGATGCCGTGCGGCGCCTTCAGCAGGTCCTCCAGGCCCAGCTCGTACGGTCCGAGGCGCAGCATCATGTCCAGTCGCCGCTCCGGGCCGGTGCGACCGGTCAGCCGGCGGGCCTGTGCGGCCGGATCGGCGCCGTGCAGCGGCGAGTGCACGTCGGTGACGGCCCGGGCGAGCGTGTCGTCGATGACGCGTGCGTCGACGGCTCCCGGCGGGGCTCCGTGCAGCCCCGACACGGCGAGGATCAGGCGCGCGTGGATCTCGCACTCGTCCATCCGCCCCTCCTCCAGGGGGACGGCGGGCGGCGAGTAGCGGGCCTGGTTGCGTACGGCGAAGGCGTTGAACGCGAAGTCGAAGTGCGCGCTCTGCGCGGGCGGCGGCGGGGGCAGCACGACGTGGGCGTGGCGGGAGGTCTCGTTCAGGTACGGGTCGACCGAGACCATGAAGTCGAGGCCGGCCAGCGCCCGGTCGAGGCGGTCGCCGTCGGGTGCGGAGAGGACGGGGTTGGCGGCGATGGCGATCAGGGTACGGATGCGCCCCTCCCCCGGCGTCTCGATCTCCTCCGCCAGGGCCACGATGGGCAGTTCACGCTTCGCTTCGGGGTGGCCGCTGACCCGGCTGCGCCAGCGGCCCACCGTGAACCCCTTGCCGGGGCCGGCCGGCCGGGGGGCGCGGTCGGTGGCGGAGAGCGGGAAGAGGACTCCGCCGGGCCGGTCGAGGTTGCCGGTGAGGATGTTCAGTACGTCGACGAGCCAGCTGGCGAGCGTGCCGTGCTCGACGGTGCAGCTGCCGATCCGTCCGTAGACGGCGGCGGTGGGTGCGGCGGCGAGCTCGCGGGCGAGGCCACGTATCTCGTCGGCCGTGAGGTCGCAGGCGGGGGCGACGGCCTCAGGAGTGAAACTCCCGAGGGCGGCGCCGAGTTCCCCGAGTCCCTCGACATGTTCCTCCAGTGCCCCGGGAGCGGCGAGCTTCTCGGCGATCAGGGTGTGCGCGAGGGCCGCGAGCAGGAACACGTCGCTGCCGGGACGCGGCGCGAGGTGCCGGTCCGCGAGGGCCGCGGTCCGGGTGCGGCGCGGGTCGACGACGACGAGGGTGCCGCCGCGGGCACGCAGGGCCTTGAGCCGGCCGGGGAAGTCCGGGGCGGTGCAGAGAGAGCCGTTGGACTCGACCGGGTTGGCGCCGAGGAGCAGCAGGAAACCGGTGCGGTCGAGGTCGGGGACCGGGATGGCCAGGGGGTCCCCGAAGAGGAGTCCGCTGGAGACGTGCTTGGGCATCTGGTCGAGCGTGCTGGCGGTGAAGAGGTTGCGGGTGCCGAGGGACTTGACCAGCAGCGGCGGGTAGAGCGCGCCGGCCATGGTGTGCACGTTCGGGTTGCCGAGGACCACGCCGACGGACTGCGTTCCGTGCTCCCGGACGAGGTCGGGCACGGCGGCGGCGATGGCGTCGTAGGCCTCCTCCCAGGTGGCCTCCCGAAGCCGGCCGTCCCGGCGGACGAGCGGGGTGCGCAGGCGGTCGGGGTCGGCGTCGATCTGCCCGAAGGCGGCGCCCTTGGGGCAGATGAAGCCGCGGCTGAAGACGTCGTCCCGGTCACCGCGGGCGCCTGTGACCGTGGCGCCTTCGATGGTGAGGGTGAGCCCGCAGGTGGCTTCGCACAGGGGGCAGATGCGCAGGGCGGTGCGGGGCATGGGCCCTCCAGGGCGGCAGGCTGCGACGCGGACGCGGGGAGCCCGAGCATACCGACCGGTAGGCACGGTGGCGAGGGAGCGTACCGAGGCCGCTCCACGGAATGCACAGCCGGTCGGGTGCGGGCGAGGCCCGGGACGGGTACGGGCGGAGGCCTGGGGCGGGGACGGGG
>NZ_LBMK01000010.1:91943-117341 GCF_001005295.1 Streptomyces yangpuensis
CGGGGGGGGGGGGGGGGGGGGGGGGGGCCTGGTCGGTGGAGCCGGCGGGGCGAAGGCGGCAGCGGCGGCGGGGCGCCGGAGGGCGGGCTCAGTCCAGCACGCGGGCCAGGTAGGCGTGCATCATCGCGCGGGTCTCCGCGACGATGCCGGGGTCCCCGGCCGGGTCGGTCCGAAAGGCCAGCTGGATCAGCGCGTCGGTGGCCTCGACGGCGACGAGGACCGCCCGTTCCAGGGTGGCGTCGGGGGTCAGGCCGAGGTGGGCGGAGAGGAGTTCGGTCAGGCGGGCGGCGACCTGGTGGTTGGGATCGCCCTCGGGGTCGTCGGCCGGCGGCGCGGGCACGCCGAAGTCGACGAGCGCGAAGCCCGGCACGCCCCGCTTCATCGCCAGGTATTCGTCCAGCACGGCGTCCACCACCGGCCGCCAGTGGGTGGCGGGAAGGTCGGCGAGGCGGTCTGCGATGCCGTCGACGTACCGGTCCAGGTTGCGGTGCGCGAGGGCGATCGCCATGGCCCGCTTGTTGCCGAAGAAGCGGTAGACGGATCCGATCGGTACGCCGGCGCGCAGGGCGACGGCCCGGGTGGTGAGGTTCTCGTACCCGGTCTCGTCGAGCAGTTCGGCGCAGGCGTCGAGGATCCGGGCGAGCCGGTCGGCGCTGCGCTGCTGGATCGGCGTACGGCGCAGGGAGTGGGCGGGAGTCACGGGGCCCATCATGCCGCTCCTCGTTTCCGGGTCCGTGGGGGGCCTCGGTTCTCAGTTCAGCAGGAGGCTGAGGCCCCCGATCGTGTAAATGATCATCAGGGTGAGCAGCGGCAGCTGGCCGGCCACCGCTTTCGCGGGCGGGAAGAGGCGTACGGAGCGGTCGTGGGCGGCGACGACACCGAGCACGTGGCCGGTGACGACGGCGATGACCTGGAGGGCCGCGAGGCCGCCGGGACCCAGTGGCGGAGCGGGTTCGGGGGCGTTGTCAGTGCCGAGTGCCATGCTTACTGTGCGTGGTCCTTCGACTACCAGAAGGGAGAAGTAGTGGGCGATGAGATAGCCGAGGGCGATGGGGACGAGTGAGTGCGCGAAGGCGGTCAGCGGGCCGGGGTGCGGGCCGCTGACGAGGCGGGTGGCCGCGGCGCACAGGCAGTAGAGGGTGGCGACGAGGGCGACGGCGCCGAGCAGTCCGAGCGTGGCCGTGGGGGTACGGCCGAGGGGGGAGGTCTGAAGAACGTTGATCCAGGAGGGGTTGTCGGAGAAGCCGTCGTAGGCGGTGGAGCCGAGCAGGACGCAGACGGTGGCGACGAGTCCGGGCCGCTCGGGCGTCGCGTCGAGTCCGTGGAAGGGGTTGCGCAGGACGAGACGGCCGTCGCTGCGGCGGCCGAGGGGGGAGAGACGGGAGAGGAGGGCGGAGTACGCCTCGAAGGCGTCCCCGTCCGCGAACCAGCTCTCGCCGTAGCGGGCGGCGAGCAGCAGTTGGGCGGTGGCGTAGGCGGCGAGTGCGATCAGGAGGGTGGTGGTCGATGCGGGGTCGGGGGATACGAGTTCGAGCCATGTGAAGCCGAGCAGTCCAGCGGCGGCGGGCCACAGCCCCAGCCGGGCGGGAAGGGGGTGGTTGGCGGTACGGGGGCGGCGCAGGGAGCGGGCGAGCAGGCGGTGCAGGGTGCGCAGCGGGCTGAGCAGGCGCCATATGGGGCCGAGGAGGAGGGAGGCGGGGACGAGTCCGACCCAGAGGAGGACGTAGACGGCGCCGGGAGCGGGGTTGTGAGCGGGGTCGTCGGGACCGAGGAGGAGGTGGAGCAGGACGAGGAGCGCGGCGGTGAGTCCCAGCCCGCGCAGGGTGGTTCGGGTGGCCGGCGCGTCGGCCACCCGCTGGAGGGCGGCGGGCAGGGCGAGGCCCGAGTCCTCGCCGCGGAAGCGGGAGGTGGACCAGAGCAGGCCGAGTGCGAGGAAGGAGACGAACAGTGCGGCGAAGGCACCGGCGAATGCGTAGAAGGGAGAGATCGGCAGATCGTGCTGGGAGCCGATTCCGTGCGCGAGGGAGGTGAACGGTTCGGCCGGGTGAACGACCACGCCCTGGCCGTGACCGAGGGGGATCAGGCTCACCACCGCACCTCCGAGCACCGAGCACCACCGACGGCGCGACCCCGTGCCCCGGACCCGCCCTCGGGCCCGGTCGCGGTCACGGGCCCGGACCCGGCACCGCCCTCGGCCACGGCACGGGCACCGGCGCTGCGGCTGGGACCGGGCCTGGCCCCGGCACTCGGCCTCGGCGGGCTGGGTGGGGCTTGGTGAGTGGGCGTGGGGTTGTGGGCGGTCATCGGACGATGAGTTGGGTCAGGACGAGGCTGGACTCGTGAGTCTCGACCTCGAAGAGGCCCGTACGGTCGGCCGTCAGGATCAGGGTGGCCTCCTGGCCTGCCGGCAGGGCGAGTTCCTTGTCGTAGCCGTGGACGTGCAGGGTGTCCGCGCGGTCGCTGGTGACACGCAGGGCGACGCGTTCGCCGCGCCGCAGCTCGGTGCGGGCCGGGGCGGGGCTGACCTTGCCGTCCCGGACGGTGATGGTGACCGTGCGGTCCGCCTCTGCCTGCACCTGGCCCGGTGTCGGCGGCTGCGACGGGGCTTCGCCGTGGCTGTGGCCGCCGGACGAACCCGGGGCGGCGGGGGCGGTGAGCTGCGCCGTTCCCTCCACGGGTTTGCCGGCGACGGCCCAGGCGGTGTGGTCGTCCGCGTAGAGGCGGACGGTCAGGGTGTGCGCGCCGTCCGGAACCAGCGCCGCCGGCAGGTGGAACCAGGGGCCGTACAGCCTGGCGATCTTGCGTCCGTCGAGTTCCAGGTGGGCGTGGCCGGCGCCCGGGAGAGCGGCGCCGCCGGTGCTGTCGGGTGTGAAGCGGAAGTTCTTCACGCTCAGCTGGAGGTTCCAGCCGTCCTCGGAGTCCGGGCGGAGGGCCAGTTGGACCTCCGGAGCGCCCTGGGACGGTACCTCGCGGAGCTTGTGGCCGGCCGAGTCGCCCGTGGTGAGCAGGGTGCCGACGTTGCCGGAGGCCTGCTCGTGGCTGGTGCCGGGCTTGTGGTGGGTGGTGGCCCGCCCACCGCAGCCCGTCGCCGCGCCGCCCGCAAGGAGCAGGGCGAGGGCGAGCAGGGCCGCGGTGCGGGCGGCCCGGCGGTGCCCGCGGGCCGCGATGGGCGGCGTACCGCAGGCGCCCCACCGGATCCGAACGTCGGGCCAGGCTTCGGGCCGGGCGCCGGAGCGGCCGCCAGGCCGGGCGTCGGGCCGGACCTCGGGCCGGACGCCGGAGCGGCCGCCAGGCCGGGCGTCGGGCCGGGGATCGGGCCGGGCGCTCACTGCTGGCCTCCCGTGGGCCCGGGGGCCGGGGCCGGTGCCGGCCGGGCGGCCTCGGGGTCGTCGGCGGCCGGGGCGGTGGCCGGGCGGGCGGAGGCGACGACCGCCCACAGGACCCAGACCACAGCCACCAGGGCCCGCACCCAGGCCGGGCTCAGTGGGGTCCACGGGATCATCAGGACCGCCTTGTCGAAGGCGTCCAGCAGGGTGAGCCCGGCCAGCAGCAGGGTCAGGCGCGCCAGCCAGGGGCGGGTGGGGCGCAGCACCAGGCCGGCTCCCGTCCACCACAGGCCGAGCAGGAGGAGGGCGAGGGCTGGGACGAAAGTGGCGTTCAGTGCCATGGTGGAGCCGGCCACGTCGAGGGCCAGGCCGGCCAGGCCCAGCAGCGAGGCCGCCGTGCCCAGGCGGTAGCCGCGCAGGCGGCGCCACCACAGCACCCCGCCGACCAGCAGCAGCACCGCGGCCACGGCCAGGGCGAGCTGGGTCTCCACCCGCTCCAGTCCGCGCGCGCCGTACCAGTCGCAACCCGCCGGGAGTTTGCGCGCCTGGACGTTGTAGTCCGCGCAGACGAGGAGCTGGACCAGCTTGACCGGCTCGCCGACCAGGCGGGCCGAGGCGCCGGAGACGTCGCCCCGTCGCTCGCCGCACTGCGGGACCGTGCCGGGGCTGGAGCCGTCGGGGCCGTCCTGCCAGCAGTTGCCGCTGCCCTGGCCGTCCCACCAGACGTCCATGCCGTTGGGGCGGGAGGCGCCGGACTTGTCCTTGCCGAGGACGTTGCCGGCGTAGCGGTTGTGGTGGGAGGTGTCGGTCTGCTTCGACCAGGCCTCCTCGCCGCGGATGAAGGCGGGGACGGCGCTGAGGAAGAAGCCGGCGCGCTGGTGTCCGTACACCCAGTTGCCCTCGTACAGGTTCCAGTTGCCGCCCGCGGTGATGATGCCGGTGCCCGGCGGCATGGAGATCTGGGGGCAGACGACGCCACGCTCGTAGCCGCGCTCGATCGGCGGTTTGGCGCAGGTTCCGTCGGCGACATGGCGGTAGTAGTCCTGGTTGTTGTCGTGGATCAGGTTCCGCTCGAACTTGGCGTGGTTCTGCGGGAGTCCGGGGTGGCCGGGGAAGGCGCTGTCCATCGAGGCGCCGCCCATGTTGTGGTCGAACTCGTTGTCGTGCACCCACACCGAGTCGCCCGCGGTGCCGGAGTAGCCGACCATGTTGTGGTGGCTGCGGCAGCCGGTGATCTCGATGGAGTAGCGGGGGACCTCGTAGCCGCGGCCGTCGTTGATGTTGGAGGCGCTGCCGGGGTAGATGCCGGAGTCGCCGTTGCCGTAGGACTCGCAGTTCTTGTAGAGCCCGTGGTCGCTGGCGAAGGTCAGGAAGCCGTACTCGTCGTTCCAGCGGGTCAGCACGTCGTCGATGACGAAGCCGTCGGCGGCGAGCACGTACAGCGAGTTGAAGGTGGTGCGCTGGGCGGTGAAGTTTCGGAAGTAGACACCGTCGGACTTGTCGGCGCGGATGGCGTTCAGCTTCTGGTACTTGGCGTCGATCACCACGTCGAGCCGTGACGCGCCGGTGCCCTCGATCTGGAGGTTCTTCTTGCCGAGGATGGCGACGAGGTTCTGGTTGTGCCGGCACCGCACCTGCTGCTCGTAGGACAGGATCTGGTAGCCGAGTGCGGAGTCGGGCGCCGTGAGCGCGGCGCACTCCCCCGTCGGCTTGGGCAGCGAGGGCTCCTCCTCGTAGAGGCCGGGGAGGATCGCGATGTTCATCCCGGGCCGGTCCACGGCGTCGACGGCTTCCTGGAGGTGCCGGTAGCCGCTCGCCTCGCACCGCTCGTACAGGGCGAGGTTGCGCTGTCTGAGCTCCTCGGGGAAGGCGGATATCCGGCGTTCGAAGGCCGGCCGGTCCGCCTTGCAGACGATGAGGTCGGGGTCGGCCTTGCGGTACTCCGGGACGGAGCCGGAGCCGTCCGGGAAGGTGACCGGGCGCTCTTCGTGCGCGCGGGCGGCGGGCGCGGCGGCGAAGAGGGACAGAAGCGCGAGAAGGGCGGCGAGGAGCGCCGCCGGCACGGCAGGGAACCTGCGGGTCCACGACATGCGCGTGAGAGTAGAGCAATGTTCATCTTTTGTGATCCCCCCTGGAGCGAATCCGCGGCCCCGCCCGGCCGCCCCGCACACCTTCCTCCCGGATCCCGCCGATTCCTCCCGCCCCGCCACCCCCGGACCCGCGACGGACGACGCCAGGACGACGCCGGGACGACACCAGGACGCCCCAGGGCGAGGCCAGGACGACGCCGGGACGCCGTTGACGCACGGGCCGCGGAATCCTACTGTCGACCATAGGATTCCTTCGACGGAGTGGGAGCAGCACATGAGCGAGCAGGCCGGCAGCGAGCAGGCCAGGAAGACGGCCGAGGCACTGGAGTACCTCACCGGCTTCGGCAACGAACACAGCTCCGAGGCCGTCCCCGGCGCACTGCCGCTCGGCCGGAACTCGCCCCAGCGCGCACCCCTCGGGCTCTACGCCGAGCAGCTCAGCGGCAGCGCCTTCACCGAGCCCCGCAGCCACAACCGCCGCTCCTGGCTCTACCGGATCCGCCCCTCGGCCGCGCACCCGCCCTTCACCCGCATCGACAACGGCGCCCTGCGCACCGCCCCCTTCACCGAGGCGCCCGCGGACCCGAACCGGCTGCGCTGGAACCCGCTGCCCGACCCGGCCCCCGGCACCGACTTCCTGGCCGGCCTGTGGACCCTCGGCGGCAACGGCGACGCGACCCAGCGCACCGGCATGGCCGTCCACCTCTACGCCGCCAACGCGTCCATGACGGACCGCGTCTTCAGCGACTCCGACGGCGAGCTGCTGATCGTCCCCGAGCGCGGCGGTCTGCTCCTGCGCACCGAGCTGGGCCTGCTCGCCGCCCGTCCCGGCGACGTGGCGCTCATCCCGCGCGGCGTCCGCTTCCGCGTCGAGCTGCTGGACGCCGACGCCCGCGGCTACGTCTGCGAGAACTACGGCCAGCCCTTCGTCCTGCCGGACCTCGGCCCGATCGGCGCCAACGGCCTCGCGGCCGCGCGGGACTTCCGGGCCCCGGTGGCCGCGTACGAGGACGTCGAGCGCCCCACCGAGGTGATCAACAAGTTCTGCGGCAACCTCTGGTCGGCCACCTACGGCCACTCCCCGCTCGACGTGGTCGCCTGGTACGGCACGCACGTCCCGTACGTCTACGACCTGCGCCGGTTCAACGTCCTGGGCACGATCAGCTACGACCACCCGGACCCTTCGATCTTCACCGTCCTGACCTCGCCCTCGGACACCCCGGGCCTGGCGGGCGTGGACTTCGTGGTGTTCGCGCCCCGCTGGCTGGTCGGCGAGGACACCTTCCGCCCGCCGTACTTCCACCGCAACGTGATGAGCGAGTACATGGGCCTGATCGAGGGCGCCTACGACGCCAAGGCGGAGGGCTTCGTCCCCGGCGGCGGCTCGCTCCACAACATGATGTCCGCGCACGGCCCCGACCACGAGACCTTCGACAAGGCCAGCGCCGCCGACCTGAAGCCGCAGAAGATCGACGACGGCCTGGCCTTCATGTTCGAGACCCGCTGGCCGATCACCGCCACCGCCCAGGCGGCCGGCGCGGATCACCTCCAGCGCGGTTACGACGACGTGTGGCAGGGTCTGCAGCGCCACTTCCGCGCCTGACCCGTACTGCGTACCCTGCATGCGCCCGCCCCGCGTGCGCATGCAGGTCAGCACCGTAAGCCGCCGCAAGGCGCAAGCCGTCGTCCGTCAGCCGTTCGGAGATCCACCCGTGACCGCCTTCGCCCCCGACTCGCTGGTCCTGAACCGGAAGCTGCCGCTCTGGTACCAGGTCTCGCAGTCGCTCCGCGCCTCGATACTGGGGCGCACCCCGGACGCGTCGCTGCGCCTGCCCACCGAGGAGCAGCTGGCCGAGCACTACGGGGTGAGCGTGCTGACCATGCGGCAGGCGCTCAAGGAGCTGGAGGGCGAGGGGCTGATCAGCCGGCACCGGCGGCGCGGCACCTTCATCGAGCCGGGCGCGCTGCGCAGCACCCCGGTCCGGCTGCTGGGTTCGGTCGACGCGATCGTGGCCCAGCAGTCGGGCGAGCGCACCACGGTCCTCGGTCACGCGCGCACGCCCGTGGCCGGGGAACTGCTGGACCACTTCCCGGACACGCCCGAGGTGGTCACGTACCGGCGTCTGCGGCGCGACCGCGAGAGCGGCGAGCCGACGAACTGGGCGGAGAACGCGGTCCTGCCGGAGTTCGCCGAGGCCGTCGACGTCGCCGATCTGGAGCGCTGGCCGATGACGAAGGTGCTGCGGGACGTCGTGGGGGTGCGCATCAGCCGGATCACGGACACCGTGGAGGCCCGGCTCGCGGACCCGGAGACCGCCGAGCTGCTCCAGGTCCCGCTGCTCAGCCCGATCCTGCACTACACGGGCGTGACCTACGACGAGGACGGCAGGGTGGTGGACGTCGCGCGGATCCGCTACCGGGGCGACCGGTTCTCCTTCACGGTCACGGTCGACGCCCACTGACAGTGACCCACCCTGACCGCTGATGGCTGACGGCTGACGCGGGCGCTGTCACTTCCTGTCGTCGTCCGCGGTGCGCTCGCCTTCCGCCTGGGACGGCGTGGTCCGCATCGTCTGGGGGTGGCGCTCCTTGCGCTGGGCCTCGTCCATGTCCTCGTCGAGGCGTTCACCCTCGGCCTGGGACGGAGTCGAGTATTCGTCGTACTGGCTCATGACCGCCTCCTCGGTCGAAACCGTACGTATGCGTACATAAGGAGCGTAGCTCTTCGGCCTGGACGCAGCCCGGCCATCGGAGCCCGTCGCTACCATCGGCGGCGTGAGCGCTGACACACCGCAGCCGGACCCGCAGCCGGACCTGGAGCCGGACCCGCTGCTGGACGATCTGATGCCCTGGGCCGTGGGCGGCCTGCGCCTGGGCCGGGACTGGGTGGCCGCGCCCGATCCGGCGGCCCTGCGCACCCGCTGGGCGGCCCTGGCGGGCGCCGAAGGGGCCGAGCGGGACCGGCTGTTCCGCCCGAGCCGCAGCCGTACGCCCACGGCCTCGGCGGCCGCCCTGCCGGGGCAGCGCTCGGCGGCGACGGCCCGGTTCGCCGACGCTCCCGGCCCGTGCCCCGACCCCGTACGGGTGCTGCGTGAGCCCTTCGACGAGCAGTGGCTCCTGCCCGACCAGCGGCTCATCGACACCGCCCGCCCGGAGCTCTGGCGGGTCCTCGACGAGCACCAGCTGTTCCTCGTCGAGACCCCGGAGCCGCTGGTCACCGCGCACCTGCCGGCGGGCCGGCTCGGCCGGATCCGCCCGCTGCACCGGCGCCCGGACGGCGCCGAGCCGAACCTCGCCCCCGGCCTGCTGCCGCTGCTGCGCGAGCGCCACGGCGGCCGGGTGACCCCCGAGGACGTCCTGTGCTGGATCCTGGCGGCCGGCCGGCCCGGTCCGCGCGGGTACGAGGTGCCGCTCGCCGCCGACCCGGAACACTGGCGGGCCGGGCTGGAACTGGGCCGCCGGCTGCTCACCGTGCAGCTGCGCGGGGCGCGCGGCGGGGAGGCGCCGCGGCTGCCCGGCGGGCGCCGCCCGTACGTCCGCTCCGCGGTCGGGGGATGGCCGCACGGGCTCGCGTACGACGCGGAGGGCGAGACGCTGGCTCTGGGCAGCGGGACGGTCTCGCCCGTGCCGGCCGGGGCGTGGGAGTACGAGGCGCAGGGCGTGCGCGTACTGGAGAGCTGGTTCGCCGCGCGCACGGCGCACCGCGGGCCGGAGGCCGACGGCCTGGCGGCGCTGGGCCCGGCCGAGTGGCCGCAGAGCTGGACCTCGGAGCTGCTCGCGCTGGTGACGACGCTGGCGCTGCTGGCCGAACTGGCCCCGGAGCGAGCCGTGTTCGACGCCGGCCCGAGCCTCCCGGCCGCGGAACTGCGGGCGGCGGGGGTGCTGCCACCCCCCGCCTGGAGCCGCCGCCCGGCCTCCGTCCTGGACCACCAGGAGGAGGGTCCGGGCGGCCAGTTCGCCCTGCTCTAGCCGCCCGGAACGGGTCCCGCGGGCGGCGGCGCCCGGCCGCCGCGGGGTCGTGTCGGCGCGCCCGGGCTACGTGTCCCAGGCTCCCAGGAGGCGGGTGACCGAGCGGTCGAAGACTGCGGCCATGTCCAGGCCCGCTCCGGGGACCGGGCCGGTGCCGGAGACGGCCGCAGCCAGGCGGGGGTACTGTCCCGTGGCGAGGCGGGAGCCGAGCCAGGCCGTCCGTACGCCCTGCTCCTCGTCCTCGCTCCAGGGCAGCGCGCGGGCCCGTTCGGCCAGCGCCAGCTCCCCCGCCACGTAGGTCGCGACGGTGCCGTTGACGGCGGCGGCGAGTTCCAGCTTCTCGGCCTCCGGCACGTCCAGCGGCGCCAGGCACTCCAGGCTGTGCTCCAGGTAGCGCAGGGCGTTCGGGCTGAAGCCGTACACGGGGCTCAGCAGGCGCGGCAGCCATGGATGGCGGTGCATCAGCGCCCGCGTCTGGCGGGCGAGGGCCAGCAGGTCGGCCCGCCAGTCGCCGGTCGGCGCGGTGAACTCGTACCCCCCGCCGACCGCGTCGACCATGAGCTCGTAGAGCTCCTCCTTGCGCGGCACGTAGTTGTAGAGGGACCGGACTGGACCCGGCCGCCCGCGAGCACATCTGGACGGCGGTGCGCGCGCTCGCCGAGGAGGGCACCACGGTGCTGCTCACCACCCAGTACCTGGAGGAGGCCGACCGGCTGGCCGACGACATCACCGTCGTCTCCGAAGGCCGCGCCCTCGCCGGAGGCACCCCGGCCCGGCTCAAGGCCCGCATCGGGTCCCGCGCCGAGGTCGCCGTCACCGCGCGCGAGGAACTCGCGGGCGCCGCCGCCGTACTCGACCGGCTCACCGGCGGCCGGCCCGTGCTCGACGAGGAACGGCTGACCGTCCGCGTGACCGTCCTCGACGCCGGGATCACCCTGCCCCGGATCATCCGCGAGCTCGACACCGCCGGCGTCCCGGTCACCGACGCGCGCCTGCGCCCGCGGGCTGGCGGATCGAGAACGGCCTGCCCGGCGCGCTGGGGGCCCTGGGCGTGCTGCTGCTGTTCCGCTTCGCCACCGCCTGGGTGGGCACGTACCTGGGCCTGCTCAGCCGGAGCGAGGAGGCGGCGGGCCAACTGGGCAGCGCCACCTTCGTCCTGCCGATGCTGTCCAGCGCGTACCTGCCGACCGACGGCCTGCCCGGGTGGCTGCGCACGGTCGCCGAGTGGAACCCGATCAGCGCCGTCGCGACCGCCGTGCGCGAGCTGTGCGGGAACGCGGGGGCACAGGCCGGGGCGGACGCCGCCTGGCCCGCCGCGCACCCGGTGGCCGGGGCGCTGCTGTGGTCGCTGCTGCTCCTCGTGGTGTTCGTACCGCCGGCCACCCGCCGCTTCGCCAGCGGGTAGACGGTCGGGGTTGGACGGGCGATTCGTGGCCGGTGACACCGGCCGAATCACTCGGGAGTGGTGACAGACACCCTCCCGAACAGGTAGGCAGGGGCCCATGACCAGCCCCATCACCAGCCCCATGACCCCCGAACCGCTCCCCCTGGACGGCGTCACCGTCGTCGCCGTCGAACAGGCCGTCTCGGCCCCCTTCGCCACCCGCCAGCTCGCCGACCTCGGCGCCAGAGTGATCAAGGTGGAGCGTCCCGACGGCGGGGACTTCGCCCGGGGCTACGACACCGCCGCACACGGACTCGCCTCGCACTTCGTATGGGCCAACCGGGGCAAGGAGTCGATCGCGCTCGACCTGAAGGACCCGCGCGGGCGTGAGGTGCTGCACGGCCTGGTGGCCGACGCGGACGTCTTCGTGCAGAACCTCGCCCAGGGGGCCGCCGCGCGCCTCGGGCTCGACTCGGCCGCGCTGTGCGCCCGCTACCCGCGGCTGGTCGCCGTGGACGTGTCCGGCTACGGCGCGGAGGGCCCGTACGCCCACAAGCGCGCCTACGACATGCTCGTGCAGTGCGAGGCGGGCCTGGTGTCGGTGACCGGCACCCCGGAGCAGCCTGTCAAGGCGGGGATCCCGGCGGCCGACATCGCGGCGGCCATGTACGCCTTCTCCGGGGTGCTGGCCGCGCTGCTGCGCCGTGGGGTCACCGGGCGCGGCGGCCGGGTGGAGGTGTCCATGCTGGACGCGCTCGCCGAATGGATGGGGCACCCGCTGCACCACACCATGCACGGCGGGGAGCAGCCGGTGCGCACCGGGCTCGCGCACGCGGTGATCGCCCCCTACGACGCCTTTCCGACGGCGGACGGGGACCGGGTGCTGCTGTCGGTGCAGAACGACCGGGAGTGGCGGCGCCTGGCCCAACAGGTGCTGAAGCGGCCGGAGTTGGCTGACGATCCGGCGTACGCGACGAACACGGCGCGTACCGGGAACCGGGAGAGGACCGACGCGGTCGTGGCGGAGGCCCTGGGCCGGCTGGGCGCGGACGAGGCGATCGGGCGGCTGGAGGCGGCGGGTATCGCCTGCGCGCGGCTGAACTCGGTGGCCCAACTGGCCGGGCATCCGCAGCTCGCGGCCAGGGACCGGTGGCGGGAGGTGGGTTCGCCGGTGGGTCCGCTGCGGGCCCTGCTGCCGCCGATCGGGCTGCCGGGCGGCGCGGCACCGCACATGGGTGCGGTGCCCGCGCTGGGTGAGCACACCGATGATCTCTTGCGCGCCCTGGGGATGGCGGGCGCACAGATCTCGGAACTGCGCCGGGACGGTGTGATCGCGTAGGGCCGGGTGGCCGGACGCCGCCGGAAGGGCGAACGGCCGCGGGTGCGGGGTCTGTTACGAGCGGCGGCTGCCGAAGAGCGAGCGACGCAGACGGCGCAGCGGCGCGAAGAGCGAGACGCGCGCGCTCCGGCTCCGCAGACGGTGCGTATGGTCGCGGGAGGTGAGTTCCCGCATGAGCAGCGTCGCCTCCGCGGCCTCCCGGTGCGGGACGGCGGGCCCGCCCAGCACGGCGAGATGGCGGTCGAGGCGCGAGCTGGTCGCACTGCTGCCGCAGGTGATGGCAGGCACGCGAGGCGGCCTGCTGCGCATTGCTATCTGTTCCATGATCTCTCCCCACCCGTACGAGGGCACCCGGCCCGGGCAGGTTAACCCTATCGCCCCCGCGTTGCGCGCGGGTATCCCGGTGGTGTGAATTACCCCTGCGGCGACGGGGAGTTGACGATTACTCAGCGGAGTCGCCCGTTACTCTCCGCACTGAAAATGGTGCGGGCATCACGCTCCGGAAGACCTCTGCGCGAGTCTCGTCACGAATGGGGTCACTCGGCACACACTGCGCTAACTTGGAGTGACCGGCTGATGACACATGGGCGCACAGAAGCATTCGGGGGGCTCGCGTGAGTGAGGAATCCAACTCCGATCGTGTCGTGTCGGGCCGCTACCGGCTGCTGGAGCAGATCGGCCGCGGCGGGATGGGCGTGGTGTGGCGGGCCCGCGACGAGGTGCTGGCCCGCGATGTCGCCGTCAAGGAGGTGTGCGCTCCCGTCGGGCTGGACACCGCCGAACTGGAGCGCATGTACCGGAGGCTGGAGCGCGAGGCCTGGGCCGCCGCCAGGGTCTCGCACCGCGGGGTGGTCACGGTCTACGACGTGGCTTCCGAGGACGGCCGGCCCTGGATCGTGATGGAGCTGGTGCGCGGGCTCTCGCTGGCCGACGTACTGGAGGCGGAGGGGCCGATGACCCCGCAGCGCGCGGCGCACATCGGCGAACAGGTCCTGGCGGCGCTGCGCTCCGCGCACGACTCGGGGGTGCTGCACCGGGACGTGAAGCCGGCCAACGTACTGATCGCCAACGACGGCCGCGTGGTGCTCAGCGACTTCGGGATCGCGAGCCTGGAGGGCTCCTCCGCCATCACCATGACCGGCGAGGTGGTCGGCTCCCCCGAATTCCTCGCGCCGGAGCGGGCGTTGGGGTGCGACCCCGGCCCCGGGTCGGACCTGTGGTCGCTCGGGGTGATGCTCTACGCCTGCGTCGAGGGGGTCTCGCCGTTCCGCCGGGCCACCGCGCTGGACACGCTGCGGGCCGTGGTGGACGAGGAGCCTCCCCCGGCGCGCCGGGCCGGTCCCCTGGAGCCCGTACTGGCGGGGCTGCTCCGCAAGGACCCCGCCGAGCGGCTGGACGCGGCGGAGGCGGCCCCGATGCTCCGGGTGGTGGGCGCGGGCGGGACCGTACGGGCCTCCGGCGGGCCGGTGTCGGGACCGTACGGGCCGTCGGCGCCACGCACTCCCGCACTCGGACAGCCTCCGGTGCCCGTGCCCGCGACGGAGAACCGGCCGGCGAACCGCATGGCGCACGGCCCGGCGTACGGGACGGCGGGCGGAACGGCCGCCGCGGCCGGAACCGGGGAGGGCCGGGGCGCGGCCGGCCCGGTGCTCGCCGTCGGGATCGCCCTGCTGCTGCTCGCCCTGGCCGCGTTGGGCTGGGTCCTGCTCAAGGACCTCGGGGACAAGGGCGGCCGCGCCGGGAACCCGGGCGCGCCCACGAAACCGGCGGCCACCGCTCCGGCCGCCACCACGGCCCCCGCGGGCACCGCTCCGGCGTCCGCCTCCGCGTCGCCCTCGGCCTCGCCCTCCGCGGGTCAGCACGTCTCGGTGTACGTCGACGCGGTACGCACCGCGTACACCGGGAGCTGTCCGCCGCCCGCCGGGCACGCGCCCGCCTTCAGCGCGACCGTCGAGGTGGAGCGGGTACCGGTGGTGCTGGAGTACCGCTGGGCCACGCGGAGCGGGCGGACCTCCGGGCCCGGCTGGCAGTCCGTCACGTACGAGGCGGCGGGGCCCAGGAGCCGGCGGCTGGAGCACAGCGAGCTGACGCATGTGCCGGGCGGGCGCTTCGAGGACGCGGTCCGGCTGGAGGTGCGGGGACCGGCAGAGGTCGCCACCGAGTGGGTGGCGACCTCCGTGACGTGCGAGGAGGCGACCCCGACGGGCGGGGCCACCTCCCCCGGTAC
Source organism: Streptomyces yangpuensis (assembly GCF_001005295.1). Lineage (GTDB taxonomy): Bacteria > Actinomycetota > Actinomycetes > Streptomycetales > Streptomycetaceae > Streptomyces > Streptomyces yangpuensis. Next base: position 106,279 of record NZ_LBMK01000010.1, read on the forward strand.
GAGCCCGCCCCCGGCGTCCCCGGCGTCGCCGACGGCGAGTGCCGCGGCGACCCCGGATGCCGGGGAGTCCGGCGGTGCGGATCAGGCCGCGTTGGTGAAGACGGGCAGGTAGCCGCCGGACTGTCCGGCGGCGGTCGGGTGGTAGGACTCGGGGATGTTCAGCCAGTTGACGCTGTGCAGCCACGGGCTGGCGGAGCAGATCTCGTGGCCCGTGAAGGTGCCGGCGACCGAGGCGAAGGCGAAGCCGTGGTTCGCGGCGCGTTTGGCGATGGCGGCGTTGAGGTGGTCGGCGGCGCCGTTGATGGCGGCGCGCTCGCCCTCGGTCAGGCCGGCGGTGCAGGTGCCGTTCAGCTTGTAGAAGCGGGGATAGCCGAGGACGACGACGCGGGCGGCGGGTGCCCGGCTGTCGATGGCGTTGTAGACCTGGTCGAGTTGGGCGGGGAGGGTGGAGTCCACGTAGGCCTTGGCCTGGTTCACGCGGTTGACGCAGGTGGACTCGGACTGGAGCACACAGGTCGTCATGACGTCGGAGAACCCGGCGTCGTTGCCGCCGATGGTGATGCTGACCAGGTCGGTCCCGGAGTTGAGGGGGCCGAGCTGGCCGGAGAGCACATCACCCGTACGGGCACCGGAGCAGGCGGTGAAGGCGAAGGTCTGCGGGGAGTGGGCCGCGGCCCAGAGGGCGGGGTAGGCGCGGGTGGTGCGCTTGCAGTTGCCGCTCGTGCCGTCGTAGTTGCCGGCGCCGAGACCGGAGGAGTACGAGTCGCCGAGGGCGACGTAACCGAAGCCCGCCTGGGCGGCGGCAGCCTGGCCGGCGCCGAAGAGCGCGGCGCCGGCAGCGAGGAGGAGGGAGGAGGTCAGGGCAGCGAAGCGCGACATCTTCATGCTCATGTATGCGGCTCCTTGTGGGGGTTACTCCTGAGTCCGTGGTACAAGCAGCCGAGGGTTGCCGGAAGTGTCCATGCCAAGAATGTTCGGAGCAGAGTCGAGGCCCGAATCTTCACCCGCCCTGCGTTTGAAGGGGGAACTTGGTACCCGATCCGGCGAAACACGGGTGCACGAGGCCACCTCGTGCCGGATCATGGGCGCCATGCCAGCCAACCCGCATGACGCGCTGCCGATCCGGCTCAACGTCGACGACAGCGACTCGCCGTCGGACGTCGTCGACGCGCTGTTCCTCGGCCGGTTCGCCTCGGGCGAGCAGCCCTACTCGCACAGCGTGTCGATCGAGCGGGTCAAGGCGGAGGCGACCCTTCTGCCGCCGGAGGCGACGGTGTTGCGCTCGGCGCGCGACAGCGACCGCAGCGCCACCCTCGCCGAGGGCGAGGGCTGGACCATGCTCGTCTCGCGGTGGAGCCGGGGCGCGGACGTCACCGTGACGGCGGTCAGCGACGAACTCGCCGCCGGCGTGCTCGGCGAGGCCACCGAGGGGGTGCAGGACGAACCGGAACCGCAGCCGGAGAACGTCACGATGGGCTTCTGGTACGTCTCCCCGCGCCGCGGCCCGTACCGGACGACCCGCCAGATCGCGGCCGGGACCTGGGCGGAGGTGCGGCCCAACTACACCGCGCCGGTCGCCGGGGCGATGGACCGGCTGATGAAGGTGACCCCGGACGACATCGCGGGCCGGCTGCTCCTGCTGCACGGCCCGCCGGGCACCGGCAAGACCTCGGCCCTGCGCACCCTGGCCCGGTCGTGGCGGGACTGGTGCCAGGTGGACTGCGTCCTGGACCCGGAGCGGCTGTTCAACGACGTCGGCTACCTGATGGACATCGCGATCGGCGAGGACGAGGGCACGGCGAAGGGCCGCTGGCGGCTCCTGCTGCTGGAGGACTGCGACGAACTGATCCGCGGCGAGGCCCGGCACACGGCCGGCCAGGCACTGTCGCGGCTGCTGAACCTGACGGACGGCCTGCTCGGGCAGGGCCGCAACGTCCTGGTCGGCGTGACGACCAACGAGGACCTGGAACGGCTCCACCCCGCGGTGGTCCGTCCGGGGCGCTGCCTGGCCCGTATCGAGGTGGGCCGGCTGACCCACCGTGAGGCGGCGGACTGGCTGGGCACCGAGGAGGGCGTCTCCCGCGAGGGCGCCACCCTGGCTGAACTCTTCGCCCTCCGCCGCGGCACGGGCCCGGCAGCGGTCCTGCCCCCGCAGCCCCACTCGGAGGCCGGCCTCTACCTCTAGTGCTGTGGCCGGAAAGGTTCACCGGGCCAACCCGGCCCCGCCGGCGTTCGAGGCGCGGGGTCCGGGGCGGAGCCCCCGCAACCGGCCCGCAACCGGCCCGCCGCTGCGCCTCGGCGGCGGGCGCAAAGGCGCGGCAGCGGCCCGGCAGGGCTACTCGGCGGCGTACCGGGCCCGGAGGGCTTCGGTGGCGGTGGCCACCGCCTCCGCCTCCGTCAGCCCCAGCCGCCGCACCCGCTCCGCGTACGCCTGCGCGGCCGACGCGGCCTCGCGCGCCGCGCCCTCCCCCGCCGCCGCGACGAAGGTCCCGTTGCGGCCCCGCGTCTCGACCACCCCGTCCGCCTCCAGCGCCCGGTAGGCCTTCGCGACGGTGTTGGCGGCCAGCCCCAGGTCCTCCGCCAGCCCCCGTACCGTCGGCAGCTTGAAGCCGGCCGGCAGCTTCCCGGACCGGGCCCGGGCGGCGATCTGCGCGCGCAACTGTTCGTACGGGGCGGCCGACCCGGCCGAGCCGTCAATGGTGATCTTCAGGTTCGTCGAGCTCACGCGGCTGATTGTCCACCATCGGAGGTTAATTGGGAGGCGCCGGGCGCGAGCGCGCACGTAGCGTCTGGCGCATGACCGTTCTGATCCGAGATCTCCGTCCCGACGACCTCCAGGACGTGGAGTCGGTGGTCCGGGTGCGCCGCGCGGCCCTGCCGTTCCTGATCACCTGCGCCGGGGACGTGACCTTCGAACTCGCCTGCGCCCACCCCGCGAAGCACCACCGCGTCCTCGTGGCCGAGACCCCGGACGGAGAGGTCCTCGGCACCGCACAGGCCGGCATCGCCCATGACAGCCCGCGGCCCGGCCAGGGCTACGTCAACGCGTACGTCGACCCCGCCCGCCGCGGCCTCGGCGCCGGCCGGCTGCTGCTCCGCACGGCCGAGGAGCACCTCGCCGCCCGGGGCGCGGTGGACTCGTACGCCTGGGTCCTCGACGAGCCCGCGCACCGCGTCTTCGCCGAGCGGCACGGCTACCGCCCCGGCCGCTCCGCCCACTTCCTGCGCCTGGACCTGACGGCGGCCGAGCTGCCCGCACTCCCCGAGGCCCTCCCGGCCGGGGTGGAGCTGCTGCCCGCCGAGGCCTTCGCCGCGGATCCCCGTCCCCTCTTCGCGATCGACGCAGAGGCGACGGCCGACGAACCGAGTGACGTGGGCGCCGACCTCGACGACTACACGGACTGGCTGAACCACACCTGGCACCACCCCTCTCTCGACAAGGAGCTGACGATCGTCGCCCTCGTCGACGGGCGGGCGGTGGCGTTCAGCGCCGCCCGGACCGACGGCGCCACCCGCTACGGCTCGGCGATGACCGGCACGCTGCGCGCCTTCCGGGGGCGTGGCCTGGCCAAGCTCGCCAAGAACGCCTCCCTGCACCGGGCCCGCGCGGCCGGTTACACCGAGGCGTTCACCGGCAACGACAGCGGCAACGAACCGATGCTCGCCATCAACAGGTGGTTCGGGTACGGGATCTGCGCGACCGAGACGCACTTCACGAGGAGGCTGGGGACCCAGTGGCCGAGCAACTGACCGTCGTCCTGACCAAGGCGGGCCGGACCAAGATCCGCTATCCGGCGACGCAGGTCGCCGACGACGGCGACCGCATCTCCGTACGGGCCCCCTGGGCGGCGGAGGGCGTACGGGACTTCGGCTTCGTCCGCTTCGAGCCGGGCGACGTGTTCGTCGAGCACTTCTGGCGGACGCGGTGGTACGCGGTCAAGGAGGTGTGGACGGGCGACGGCGTCCTGAAGGGCTGGTACTGCGACGTGACGCGCCCGGCCCTGGTACGCAGCGGGGAGATCCTGGTGGAGGACCTGGACCTCGACCTGTGGGTCTCGGCGGACGGGACGTCGGTGCTGCGGCTGGACGAGGACGAGTTCGCCCAGAGCGGGCTGGCGACGAGCGACCCGGAGGCGGCGGCCCAGGCGGTCCGCGCCCTGGACGCCCTGGACGACCAGGCCCGCTCCGGGCCCGGCCTGGCCGCGCTCCTGCCCTGAAGCACCGGTTCCGCACGGGCCGGGGGCCGGTTCCTGAGGCGGTGCTTGTGCCAGCCTTAAGCGGAGCCTAAGGATCCTCTCCGGGGCGGTCCGGGCGGCGAAAAGGCGCGGTCCGGGGGCTAGCTTGGCGGTGCCAGGACAGGAAGGGCCGGTCGTGGCGCCGCCGGGGGCGGCGCCGCCGAGCCCGATTCCGCCGGCGCGCCCCTGCCTTTGCCCGAAGGAGATCCCTCATGTCCGCACGCCGCCGCACCGTGACGCCGACCCGTATCGCCGCCGCCGGTCTCGCCCCGCTCGCGCTGGTCGCGTACGCCGCCGTGCCCGCGGCCGCACACGGCTCGATGACGGACCCGGTCAGCAGGGTCGCGGCGTGCTACGCGGAGGGACCGGAGTCGCCGAAGTCCGCGGCGTGCAAGGCGGCCGTCGCCGTGAGCGGGACACAGGCGTTCTACGACTGGAACGCCGTGAACATCGCCAACGCGGCCGGGAACCACCGGTCGCTGATCCCCAACGGTCAGCTGTGCTCCGCCGGCAACGACAAGTACCGGGGCCTGGACCTGGCCCGCGCGGACTGGCCGGCCGGCCCGATGTCCGCAGGCCCGCACACCTTCCGCTACAAGGGCACGGCGCCGCACAAGGGCTCCTTCGAGCTGTACGTGACGAAGGACGGCTACGACCCGACGAAGCCGCTGAAGTGGTCCGACCTGGAGCCCGCGCCGTTCGCGAAGGCCACCGACCCGGGCATGCAGAACGGCGACTACGTGTTCTCCGGGACCGTCCCGAACAAGTCCGGCCGCCACCTGATCTACAGCATCTGGCAGCGCTCCGATAGCCCGGAGGCCTTCTACACCTGCTCGGACGTGGTCTTCGGCAAGGACAACGGCGGCGGGAACGGCGAGAACGGGGGCAACGGGGGCAACAGCGGTACGGGGGCCACGCCGAGCACCGAGCCCAGCACGGGCACCGGCACCAGCACCGGGTCCAAGCCGTCCGAGAAGCCCTCGGCCCCGACGGACCAGCAGATCGCCGACGGCGCCGGCAAGTCCTCGGTGGAGCACAACGGCCACGGTGACAACGACCCGAAGACGAACGGCGCGGCCGGTGCCTCCCTCCCGTCCCCGTCCTCGCCCGCCCCCGCGAACCCGGCGGACCCGGGCGCGTCGGCACACGGCAACCTGGCGGAGACCGGCGGCAACAGTGCCACCCCGTCCATCGCCATCGCCGGGGCGGGCGCCCTGGCCGTCGGCGCGGCCGTGCTGTTCGCGGCAGCCCGCCGCCGTGCGACGACGGCGGGCCGACGCGGCCGCTAGGTTCTGTCGAGCGGGTCTCCCCGGGCGGACCGCCCGCGCCTCACTGTCAGTCGAAGACCGAGGCGCAGGTGGTCCGTTCGGCGTTGGCCGGGTCGAGGGCGTTGACCGCCTCGTGCCAGGCGATCCGGTCGGTCAGCCCGATGGCCACGTGCTCCGAGAGGTCCAGGAAGCACAGGTCCTGGAGCACGACGTTGCGTACGTTCGGCCCCTCCAGGAAGCCGCTCCGGTACGGCGTCACCACCTCGTCGTACTTGGTGGCGATGACCGTGTACTTCACGCCGGGCACGGTGTCCCCGCCCTCGTTGAGCTTCTGGAGGAAGGCGGAGCCGGCGATCTGGTCGGCGAGGCCGGGGGTGGCGCTGCTGATCAGGTCCGCGGCCCCGGGGAAGTACGGGAGGAGCTTGGTGAACCCGAGCAGGGTGGTGCCGTGGTTGTCGGGAGCGAGCCCGACCAGCGCGTTGACCTTCTCGGCGCCGCCGAGGAACTTCAGGTAGTAGCGCGGCATCATGCCGCCCTGGGAGTGTCCGATGATGTCGGTCTTGGCTGCACCGGTGGCGGCGAGCACCCGGTCGACGAAGACGTCGAGCTGTTCGGCGGACTTGTCGATGGGACCGAGCCCGTTGAAGAAGGGCACGCCGGGCAGCTGGCCGTAGTCGAGCGAGTAGACGCAGTACCCGCGGTGCACCAGGTACGGGGCGAGACCGAGCCAGTTGTCCCAGGAGTTGCCGAAGGTTCCGTGGACGAGGACGACGGGGCGGGGGTGGGCGGCGGACGGCTTGCAGGACCAGTTGTTCCAGCCGCTGCTGGGGGCGGATGCGGCCTGCGCCGTGCCGGTGGGGGCGACGAGTGCGGCTGCGGTGAGGGCGAGGACGGCCAGCGGGCGGAGCAGGCGTCTCCAGGGCAGCATCGTGTGATCTCCTTGCGTTCGACTCAAGGGGATGAGCGTGGGGATTCGTCCCGTGATCCGGATCACAAGAGGGCGCTGCTGCCGCTAAATTACGGGCGAGTAGCAAGACAGGGAAGTTACGCGTCGGTAAAAACTCGCGTGTCGCCCGAAGCGCTGTGCGCCGGACAGTACGACCGACCCTGACCGCCCGCCCGTCCGCCCGTCCGCCCGCCCGCCCGTCCGTCCGTCCGTCCGTCAGGCGGCCAACGTGCCACGGGCGATGGCGTGCGGGCCGAAGCGCGTACGGACCCGGTCGGTGACGGCCTCCAGACGGCGGGCCTTCTCGTCTGCGGGGTCGAAACTCAGCTGCCGCGCAGCCCGTTCGGCCGGGATCAGCTCCTCGGCCCGCAGGGACAGCGCGCGCACCCGGGCCCGTTGCAGTCCGAGGCCCTCGTACAGGGCGTAGGCCGCGGCGGTCAGCGCCGCCGAGTGCGCGGTGGGTTCGGCCAGGGTGCGGGTCCGGGTGAGCGTGGTGCGGTCGGCGCAGCGCACGGTGAGCGACAGGACGCGGCACACCTGCCCGCCCTCCTGTGTACGAAGCTTCGCGCCGAGCTCCTCCGTCAGCGAGAGCAGGGCCCGCCGGTGCCGTACGGGATCCAGCTCGTCCCGGTCGAAGAGCCGCTCGGCGGCGAGGGCGCGGGCGGCCGCGCCCGGCCGGACGGGGGTCCGGTCGATCCCGAGGGCGCGCTCGTGCACCTCACGGCCGAGCCGGGCGCCGAGGATCCGCCGCAGGGCGGCGGGTGGTGCGGCGGCGACCCGGCCGACGGAATCGAGGCCGTAGGAGCACAGAGTGCGGGCGGCCTTGGGACCGACCCCGTCGAGCGCGGTGACGGGCTTGTCCGCCAGGAAGGCCCTTACGGCGGCGGGGTCTTCGGGGAGCAGCACGGTTCCCCCGGGGCGTGCCTCGCGGGCCGCCGCCCGGGCCAGCATCGGATTGCCGGCCACGCCGACGGCGGCGTCCACGCCATACAGGGCGAGGGCCCGGACCCGGATCAGGGCGGCCAGCCGGCGGGCGTCGCAGCCGAAGTAGCGCAGCGCGCCGCGGACATCGGCGAGGGCGGCGTCCGGCGGCAGCGCCTGCACGGCCGGGGTGATCCCGCCGAGCAGCGCGAGCACCCCGGCGTACTCCCGCACCCCGAGCGGTCCGCCGCAGGCGGGGTGCAGCCGCAGGCACAGCACGGCGTTCCCGGTGGCGCTCATCCCGCGCTCCCCGGGCTGGAGTGCCACAGCTTGCGGCCGGTCGCGGGGCCGGTGCCCGGGGGCTGGAGGTCCGCCCAGGGGTTCATCTCGTACCCCGTGGACATGCGGATCGTGCGCCCGGGCCCCTTCGCCGGCGGCTCCCCGCCGGCCGCGTCGCCGGCCGCGTCCCCGCCCGCGGCGGCCGGTTCGCCGGTGCCGCTGCCGGTGCCGTTGCCGGGCGGCTCGGCGAGGCGGGCCGCGACCGCGTCCAGGCCGCCCGTCGCGCGCAGTTCCACCAGCTCCGCCAGGTTCCACGCGGCCGCCCCGACCACGCTCAGGCTCTGCGGGCCCCTGCGCTGCACGACACCTCGTACCAGCAGCAGGAAGGAATGGAAGACGGTGTGCGCGCACCGCTCGTGGCTGTCGTCGAAGAAGGCCAGGTCGACCAGGCCCGTGCCGTCGTCCAGCGTCGTGAAGATGACCCGCTTCCCGGACCGGATCGGCGGGGTCTGGGTGGCCGCCTTGGCTCCCGCGACCAGGACGGTCCGTCCGTGCTCGGCCTCCCGCAGCCGGCGCGCCGGGATCGCTCCCAGCTCGGCCAGGAAGGCGTGGTGGTCGCCCATCAGGTGGCGCGAGGTGTCCATGCCGAGGACGCCCAGCTCGGCGCTGAGCCGTTCCGCGTCGGACAGGTCGGGCAGTCCGACGGACGCCGTAGACCGGCCTCCCTCCAGCGGGAGTTGGGGGCCGCGCACACCGGCCGCCCGCTGCGCGCCGTGCAGTTCGGTCACGTGCAGGAGCAGGTCGCGCCGGTTGGCGCCGAAGGAGTCCAGGGCGCCCACCTGGGCGAGTCGTTCGGCGACCGGGCGCCCGGGCCGGGCCCGGTCCCAGAAGTCGCGCAGGGAGGCGTACGGCTGCCCGGACTCGATCCGGGCCGCCTCGGCCCCGCTGATGCCGTGGACGTCGGCGAGCCCCAGCCGCAGTCCCCACACACCACCCGCATCGGACACCAGTTCGATGCGATGGGCGACCGCCGACCGGTTCACGTCCAGCGGCAGCACCGGAACGCCCCGCCGCCGGGCGTCCGCCAGCAGCAGCCGCTTCGGGTACATCCCCGGGTCGTGGGTCAGCAGCCCGGCGTAGAAGGCCGCCGGGTGGTGCGCCTTCAGCCACGCCGACTGGTAGGTGGGCACCGCGAAGGCCACCGCGTGCGCCTTGCAGAAGCCGTAGCTGCCGAAGGCCTCCACGATCTCCCAGGTACGGGCGATCACCTCCACCGGATAGCCGCGCTCGGCGGCCTTCGCCGCGAACCAGACCTTGATCCGCGCCTGCGACGGCGGGTCGGACAGCCCGCGCCGCACGCGGTCCGCCTCGTCCCGCCCGCAGCCGGTCATGACGTCCACGATCTCGATGATCTGCTCGTGGAAGACCACCACCCCGTACGTCTCGCGCAGCGCGTCGGCGAGGTCCGGGTGCGGGAAGCGCACCGGCGCCCGCCCGTGCCGGGCCTCGATGAAGGGCCGCACCATGTCGGCGGCCACCGGCCCCGGGCGGAAGAGGGAGATGTCGACGACCAGGTCGTGGAAGGTCGCCGGCTGGAGCCGTCCCACCAGGTCCCGCTGGCCCGGCGATTCGATCTGGAAGCAGCCCAGCGTCTCGGCCGAACGGATCAGCTCGTACGTGGCCCGGTCGCCCGGCGGCACCTGCGCCGGGTCGTCCAGGTCGAGCTCCTCCCCCGTGCCGCGCCGGATCTCCGCGACCGCGTGGGCCATCGCGGACTGCATCCGCACGCCCAGCACGTCCAGCTTGAGCAGCCCGAGCTCCTCCACGTCGTCCTTGTCGAACTGGGACATGGGGAAGCCCTCGCCGCTGGTGGGGACCACGGGCGTACGGGCGAGCAGCGAGGCGTCGGAGAGCAGCACCCCGCACGGGTGCATGGCGATCCCGCGCGGCAGCGCGTCCAGCGATTCGACGAGCTCCCACAGCCGCCCGTACGACTCCCCGCGTACGTCGCGCAGTTCGGGGAGTTCCTGCAGCGCGGCGCGGGCGTCGCGGGCCCGGATGTGCGGGAAGGCCTTGGCGAGCCGGTCGACGACGGCCGGGTCCATGGACAGGGCGGCGCCGACGTCGCGGACGGCGTGCCGGACCCGGTAGGTCTCGGGCATGGAGACGGTGGCGACGCGCTCGGCGCCGAACCGGTCGATGATCCGCCGGTAGACCTCCAGCCGCCGGGCGGACTCCACGTCGATGTCGATGTCGGGCAGGACGCGCCGGCGCTTGGACAGGAAGCGCTCCATCAGCAGGCCGTGCTCGACGGGGTCGGCGTGCGCGATCCCGAGCAGGTGGTTGACGAGGGAACCCGCTCCGGATCCCCGGGCGGCCACCCGGATCCCCATTTCCCTCACGTCGTCCACCACTTGAGCGACCGTCAGGAAGTAGGAGGCGAAGCCGTGGTGGGCGATGATGTCGAGCTCGTGGTGCATCCGCTCCCAGTAGGCGGGGTCGCCCGCGTAGCCGCGCAGCACCATGCCGGCGGAGGCCCGGGAGGTGAGGACCCGCTGGGCGCTGCGGTGGGCGGCGCCGACGAGCCGGGCCTCGGGGAAGTGCACGGAGCCGATGCCGAGGTCGTCCTCGGGGTCCACGGAGCAGGCCTCGGCGGTGTGCCGGGTCTGCGCGAGCAGGCGGCGGGCGCCGGCGGGACCGAGGCCGGCCGCCCGGGCGATCAGGTCGGCGGCCTCGGCCATGGCGGCGGGGGCCTTGAGCCAGCGCTCGCCGGTGTCGAGGGGGCCGCGGCGGTCGACGGGGACCAGGCGGCGGGCCGCGTCGAGGATGTCGGCGACCGGCCCCTGGCCGGGGTCGGCGTAGCGGACGGCGTTGGTGAGCACGGCCGGGACACCCTGCTCGGCGGCGAAGCCGACGGTACGGGCGGCCAGCCGCAGCGAGCCGGGGCCGGTACCGGTACGGCCGTGGTGGACGGCCTCCAGGCGCAGGGAGTCCCCGTAGACCTCGCGCCAGGGCGCGAGCAGCCGGGCGGCCCGGTCGGGGCGGCCCGCCGCGAGCGCCCGCCCCACCTCGGAGCCGGGCCCCAGGAGCACGAAGACGCCCTCCCCGCGCAGGGCGTCCCAGGGGATGAGGGGGACCTCGGGCGCGCCCGCGTGGGCGGCGGTGACCATCCGGCACAGCTCGGCCCAGCCGACGGCCCCGTCCCGGGCCAGGAAGACGGCCCGGGCGGCGGACTCGTCCAGGAAGGCCCCACCCTTGACGGGGGTGCGCCGCCGGTACGAGGCCTCGCCCGGACCGCCGCCCGCGGAGGACGCGGTCGAGCCCCCCGGCCCGGCCGAGCCCGCGGCGGGGGAACCGGCGGGCGGCACCGCCATGTCCACGCCGAACAGCGGCCTGATGCCCGCCTCGGCCGCC
>NZ_LBMK01000010.1:117474-183732 GCF_001005295.1 Streptomyces yangpuensis
GGCCTCCTGCTTCGCTCGTAGAACACCACCCCCGCTCTCCACCATAGAGCAATTCGAATACCCGTGCGAAACACATGTTCGATCACCTGGGTGCGGCGAGGTCATCCGTTCGGCCCGCCCCTGCTGCGGCCCGCCCCGCGCACGCCGAGCGTGTGAGACATGACCCCGTCCCAAGGTTTCCTCGCCGAGATCAAGGACGCCGTGACCACCCGGGCGGCGCTGCTCGTCCTGGGGGTACTGGCGCTCCAGCTCGCCTTCATCACCTCGTACATCGGGGCCTTCCACCATCCGAAGCCCAGCGAGATCCCCATCGCCGTGACCGCGCCCGCCGCACCGGTGGCCGAGCGGTCCGCGCAACAGCTCGGCGCCCTGCCGGGAGACCCGCTCGACCCCCGCGTGGTCGAGGGCGAGGCCGCGGCGCGCGCCCAGGTCGAGAACCGGGACGTGGACGGCGCGCTGATCATCGACCCGGCCGGCCGGACCGACCGGCTGCTGGTCGCCTCGGGCGCCGGAGCCTCGCTGTCCCAGGCCCTGGAGGAGGTCGTCGGCGCGGCCGAACGGGCCCAGGGGCGGACCCTACGGGTCACCGACGTGGCCCCGGCCGCCAAGGGCGACAGCCGCGGCCTGAGCTCCTTCTACCTCGTCATCGGCTGGTGCGTGGGCGGCTACCTGTGCGCCGCGATCCTCGCGATCAGCGCCGGCGCGCGGCCCGCCAACACACACCGCGCCGTCATCCGGCTCGGCGCGCTGCTCGTGTACGCGCTCGCGGCCGGACTGCTCGGCGCGGTCATCGCCGGCCCGGTCCTGGACGCGCTGCCCGGCAGTATCTGGGGCCTGTGGGGACTGGGCACCCTGGTCGTCTTGGCGGTCGGCGCGGTCACCCTCGCCTTCCAGGGGCTGGCGGGCGTGATCGGCATCGGCCTGGCGATCCTGGTGATCGTGGTACTCGGCAACCCGAGCGCGGGCGGCGCCTATCCGTACCCACTGCTGCCGCCGTTCTGGAGCACCATCGGCCCGGCCCTGCCGCCGGGCGCCGGTACGTACGCCGCGCGCTCCATCACCTACTTCAGCGGCAACGGGGCCGGCGGACCGATGCTGGTACTGAGCGCCTGGGCCGTGGCCGGCTCAGCCATCACCCTGGCCTGCGCCACCCTCCGCCGAGGCCGCCCGGCGTAACCCCTGCGGGGCTGCTCGGCGGCGCCCCTGCGGGGTTGCCCGGCGGGAACCTGATCGCGCAGTCGGGCGGGGTACGAGCACGGTGCGGGTGGGGCGGGGGGCCGGGCCGGTGGGGCGGGGACGCGGCGGAGTGTCCCCGCAGGACGAGCGCGCGACCAGGGCCGTCTGGTCGAGCCAGAGCCGCACGCGCCGAGCCGAGGAGACATTCCGCCGGGGCACCGCCCCTACCGCACACCACCGCCCAGCAGGAACAGTGGCCCAGCCGCGCAGCGGCAGAATTCAGCCTCGCCGGCGTTTGAGGCGCGGGGTCCGGGGCGGAGCCCCAGCACCACCGGCGGGAGCCCACGGCACCCCCAGCACCCGCCCCGCACGCTCGGCGGCGGGCGCCTGCGGGGGCCGGCACCGGAATTGCCCCCTGAGTGCGCCCTACCGCACTCCTCCCCCAGCGAGCACAATCGCCGTGACGACTCACACCGATCCACACCGACCGTGAGGGAGGGAGCGCGTGCGCCATCAGGTGCGCACAGCGGACGGGCGCGCTCTGACCGTGGAGCGCTGGGGCGATCCGGAGGGCAAGCCCGTCTTCCTGCTCCACGGCATGCCCGGAAGCCGCCTGGGCCCGGCCCCCCGGGGCATGGTCCTCTACCAGCGCCGGATGCAGCTCATCGCCTACGACAGACCCGGCTACGGCGGCTCCGACCGTCACCCGGGCCGCACCGTCGCGGACGTGGCCCATGACGTTGCCGCCGTGGCCGACTCCCTCGGTCTGGACAGGTTCGCGGTGGCGGGCCGCTCAGGAGGCGCCGCCGGCGCCCTGGCCTGCGCCGCGCTGCTGCCGGAGCGGGTCACCCGCACCGCGGCGATGGTCGGGCTGGCCCCCCGGGACGCGGAGGACCTGGACTGGTTCGCCGGAATGGCCGCGTCGAACGTCCGGGAGTACACCACCGCCTCCACCGACCCCGAGGAACTGGCCGCCCGGCTGATCCCGCGCGCCGACGGCATCCGCAAGGATCCGGGGCGGCTGCTGGACGAGCTGCGCCGGGAGCTGACCGACAACGACCGCATGATCGTCTCGGACGCCGGGCTGCGGTCGATGCTGCTGCGGAACTACCGCGAGGGGCTGCGCCATTCGGCGTACGGATGGATCGACGACGTCCTCGCCTTCAGCCGCCCCTGGGGCTTCGACCCGGCCGACATCCGCTGCCCGGTGCTGATCTGGCACGGGGAGCTCGACGTGTTCTCCCCCGTGGGCCACTCCCGCTGGCTGGCCCGCCGGATCCCCGGGGCCACCACCACGATCGAGCCGGCCGCCGCCCACTTCGCGGCCCTGCGCGCACTGCCCGACGTACTGAACTGGCTGCTGCGCGACCTCCCGGCCCCGCCGCTCAGCGAACAGCAGCCCGCGTAAAGGCCGTTCGGCCTCCCCGCAGCGCCCCCAGGGGCTCCGCCCGGCCCCCGGCGAAGTGCGCCCCGCCGGTACGGCGAGCACCTCGAACGGTGCCACGGCCAGCCCCGGCCAGGCCTCCGGGGCGGCCCTCCCGTGCACCGCCGGAAGAAAAGGATCTTGCCGTCCGGCGAACGGCCGAATAAGCCACCTCGGGAAATACGCCGCACTCGCTATAGAACGGTTGACCAGGCGTCATGTCTCGGTTGCCAATGGGGTGTGGCCGAGTAAAGTCCACGCTTGACGGCAGCGCGTCGCTGTTGTCATTCACATGCCCATTCCACATGACTTCCCCGAGGACGGTGTCGTGAACACTTCCGCAACCCCCCCGACCAGCACGGTCAAGGCCCGCCGGGTCCCGCTCGCCAAGATCGACGTCGAAACCGCGTCCGCGGCCACGACGCTCGGTCGCGTGCTCCCGGCAGCATCCGGCCGTCCGGTTCAGGCACCGATCTTCAACTCCGCGCTCTGAGGCGGAGCGAGAGCTCTAGACTGGCGGAATGACCGGCCTGATCGCATTTCGCGAGATCGTCCTGAAAGTTCACAGCAGATGCGATCTTGCTTGTGATCACTGCTATGTCTACGAACATGCAGATCAGAGCTGGCGAGCCCGGCCGAAAGTGATCTCCCCCGAGGTTATTTCACGTACCGCGTCCAGGCTCGCCGAACATGCCCGTGACCATGCACTCCCCTCCGTCACGGTGATTCTCCACGGAGGGGAACCCCTGTTGGCGGGCACGGCCCGGCTCCGACTCGTCTGCGAGGAGTTCAGCCGGGCGCTCTCCGGGATCGCCGCCCTCGACCTGCGGATCCACACCAACGGCCTCCAGCTCGGCACCCGTTGTCTCGACCTCTTCGCCGAGTTCGGCGTCCGGGTCGGCATCTCCCTCGACGGGGACCGCGCCGCCAACGACCGCCACCGCCGCTTCGCCGACGGCCGTACGAGCCATCCGCTGGTCCTCGCTGCCGTCGAGCGGCTGCGCTCTGCGCCCTACCGCCACCTCTACCAGGGCCTGCTCTGCACCGTGGACGTGGCCAACGACCCCGTCGCCGTGCTCGACGCGCTCGTCGAACTCGAACCCCCGCGGGTGGACTTCCTCCTGCCGCACGCCACCTGGGAGACGCCCCCCGCCCGGCCGGACGGGGAGCCGGACGCCTACGCCCGCTGGCTCCTGCGGATCTTCGACCACTGGGAGAGGCTGGGCCGCCCGGTGCCCGTACGGCTCTTCGAGTCCCTGCTGTCCACCCTGCGCGGCGGCCCCAGCCTCACCGAGTCGCTCGGCCTCGCGCCCACCGACCTCGTCGTCGTCGAGACCGACGGCACCCTGGAGCAGGTGGACTCCCTCAAGAGCGCCTTCGAGGGGGCCGCGGCCACCGGGTTCAATGTCTTCGACCACTCGTTCGACCAGGTCGCCGCCCATCCCGGGGTCCGCGCCCGGCAACTGGGCCTCGCGGGCGTCAGCGACACATGCCGCCGCTGCCCCGTCGTACGTTCGTGCGGGGGCGGGCTCTACACCCATCGGTACCGCGACCGCAACGGCTTCGACAACCCCTCCGTGTACTGCACCGACCTGCGCGAACTCGTGGACGGGGTCGAGGGCCGCACCGCGCTGCGGGAGACCGCTCCCCAGCTGTCCGACCCGGCCGAACTGGCCCGCTCCCAGGAGGAGCTGACCCGGATCCTGCTGGCCCGGCTGAACGCGGACCTGGCCGGCGACGCCGACTGGGCGCACGCCTGGGAGCTGGTGGCCGCCGTGGAGCGGGCCGGGGAGGCGGGCGCCGACGCGCTGGACGCCGTACTGGACCACCCCTTCACCCGGACCTGGGTACTGGCGGCCCTCGACGCCGCGCGGGACGGCCGCCCCGGCGGCCCGGAGGCGGCCCGCAGACTCACCGCGCTGGCCGCCGCGGCGGTGCTGCGCGGGGGGCTGGACCTGCCGGCCGAGGTGGCCTACCGGGACGGCGAGGTGTACCTGCCGACGCTCGGACTGCTGCGGCTCGGGGAGCCGGGCACGGAGGGCCGGGCCTCGGTGCGCGTCACCGACGACGGCTACGCCGCCCGGGACGGCCGCTCCGAGCACCGCTTCGGGCCGGCGGCCGGCGACGCCCGCTGGCAGCCCGTACGCACCTGGTCGCCCGGCCCGGACACGGCGCCGGTGGCGCTGGAGGACCTCGACCCGTACCGCAACTGCTTCCCCCGCCCGCCCAGGCTGCGGCTCGGCGCCGGCGAGACCGAGGAGTGGCGGGGCAGGCTCGACCGGGCCTGGGCCCTGCTGCACAAGGCGGTGCCCGGGTTCGCCCGGGCGGCGGCGGCCGGGCTGACCACCCTGACCCCGCTCGCGGGCGGCCCGCGGGCCGGCGGCTGGGGCGAGGCGGGCCGGCACGGGCCGGGTGCGCTCGGGGTGCCGTACGCGGCGGGCGTACGCGAGACCGCGCTCGCGCTGCTGACCGGGCGGCGGCGGACCCGGCTGCGGGCCCTGACCGAGGTCGCCGACCTGTACGCGCTGGACGGGCAGTGGCAGCACCCGTCGCCGTGGCGGTCGCGCCCGGTGCCGGTGTCGCGGCTGCTGGCCGACGTCCACGAGCGGGTGGCGGTGGAGGCGTACCGGCGGGCGACGGCGGGTCCCGAGCCGGGCGGTGCGGACCGTATCCACGAGGCGCTGGACCGGCTCTCGGCCGCGGCCGAACTGACGGTCACCGGCAAGCATCTGGTGGCGGAGCTGCGCTACGAACTGAAAGCAGTGGACGCGTGAGCGCCCACTCCCCCGCCCACTCCCCCGCCCATTCACCCGCCCCTTCACCCGCCCACTCCCCGGCCCCGGCGCCCTCCCCGGCGGGCCCGGGCCGGGGCCGCCGGACCACGGGCGCCCTGCAGCTCGCGGTGCAGCTGCGGCTGCTGGGGGTACGGCCCGGGATGCGGCTCCTGGTGCACGCCTCGCTGCGCGGGACGGGGCTGCGCGCGGAGCAGCTGCGTGACGCCCTCAGGGGCGTCCTGGGCCCGCGCGGGACCCTGGTGGTGCCGGCGTTCACCCCGCAGAACTCCAGGACGTCCAGCGCCCACCTGGAGCGGATCGCCGGTATGGACGAGGCCGAGGTGCGGGCCTTCGTCGACCGGATGCCCCCCTTCGACCCGGCGCGCACCCCCAGCCAGGGCATGGGCTCCTTCGCGGAGGCCGTCCGGACCGCGCCCGGCGCCGCGCGCAGCGCTCACCCGCAGACCTCCTTCGCCGCGCTCGGCGCGGACGCGGAGCGGCTCTGCGCGGGCCACCGCCTGGAAAGTCACCTGGGTGAGGAGACACCCCTGGGAAAGCTGTGCTGGGAGGGCGGACAGGTACTCATGATCAATGTGGGGTTTTCCGTTTGCACCGCTTTCCATCTCGCGGAGTACCGAATTCCGAAGCCCCCCTTGCGCATGTACGAGTGTGTGGTGAAGGTGAACCTTCCGGAGGGTCATCAGGGGTCCCGCCAGGAAGGGGAGTGGACCGCATACGAGGACGTCGCACTGGACGACGGTGATTTCGCGGAGATCGGCAGGGCGTTCCCGGATTCGCGGGTGCGCAGGGGGCGGGTCGCAGCGGCGTCGAGCATGCTCTTCTCCGTCCCGGAAGCCGTTGACCACGCCCTTGAGTGGATGACCGAAAACAGACGCTGATTGACTGAACGATGAGGGGATGTGGCGAAGCAGCTCCGGAATGATGTTTCTTCGCTCGCAGCTTCGGGACGGGGGGCGTGTGCCCGCATCAGTGCAGCCGTACTTTTTTCTCAGTTATGCGCATACACCGAGATTCGGGGCCGGGGGGCCCGACCCCGACATGTGGGTCGAGCGCCTGTTCCGGGATCTCTGCAGCCATGTCATGGCGCTGACGGATCTGCCCGCGGGGGCCGAGGCCGGTTTCATGGACCGGGAGATACGCAGCGGCGAGGGCTGGTCGGAGCGGCTCGGGGCGGCGCTCGCCACCTGCCGGGTCTTCGTCCCGCTGTTCTCGCCGAGGTACTTCGCCAGTGAGATGTGCGGCAAGGAGTGGTACGCCTTCGCGCAGCGGGCGATCCATCAGGGGGCCCTGAGCAACCAGCCCGCCGAGGCCATCGTGCCCGCGTTATGGGTGCCGGTGCCCCCCTCGCAACTCCCCGGTCCCGCCGAGCGGTTGCAGTTCAACCACAACACCTTCGGCGAACGCTACGTCACCGACGGGCTGTACGGGCTGATCAAACTGCGCGGTTACGCCGAGCAGTACGAGCGGGCCGTGTACGAGCTCGCCAAGCGCATCGTCCGGGTCGCCGAGACCGTCCGGCTCGAACCGGTCCGCCCGCTGGACTACCGGGGGGTGCCGAGCGCCTTCGGCCCCACGGGCGGCGGCAGTCCCGCCCGCACCCTGCACGTGACCGTCGCCGCCGCCTCCCGGCACGACCTGCCGGACGGCCGCAGCCCCGAGTACTACGGGGACAACGCGCTGGAGTGGAACCCTTACCACCCGGTGGCGCAGCGGCCCATCGCCTACGTCGCCGAGGACCTGGTCAAGAACCTCAACTACCAGACCAGCATCGGCTCCTTCGACGACGAGGCCGGGCACTACGACAGCAAGCAGCCTCCGACCCGGCCGGAGATCCTGATCGTCGACCGCTGGGTGGTGGAGGACGAGCACCGCCGCCAGCGCCTGGCCGCCTTCGACCAGGAGTCCCGCCCGTGGGTCAACGTGGTCGTGCCGTGGAACCGCTACGACCACCAGAGCCGCGCGAAGGAGATCGAGCTGGCGCGGCGGCTGGAGGAGACGCTGCCCGTCAAGATGGGCCAGGGCCGGGCCGCCTGCCGGGCCGCCGCTAACGGGGTGGCCAACATGGAGACCCTCGGGCAGATCCTGCCGCAGGTGGTCGAGGCCGCGGCGCAGCAGTTCCTCAGGCACGCCCAGGTCTACCTGCCGGCCGGCAACACCCACACCGAACGCCCGCGACTGCTGGGGCCGATGGGGATGAGCGGGCCTCCGGCCCCGCCGCGGGCGCCCTTCCCGCCCGACACGTTCGGCGGCCACAACGACGGCAACGACAGCAACGACACCGACCGGGGGGACGCGGATGACAGCGAGTCGTGACAGCAGGGACGGCCGTGACGGACGCATCGTCACCTTCTACTCGTACAAGGGCGGCACCGGCCGCACCATGGCGCTCGCCAACACCGCCTGGATCCTGGCGGCCAACGGCAAGCGGGTCCTGGCGGTGGACTGGGACCTGGAGGCGCCGGGCCTGCACCGGTTCTTCCACCCGTTCCTGGACCCGTCGACGCTCGGGGCCACCACCGGGGTCATCGACCTGATCAGCGAGTACGCGTGGGCGGCCACCAGCCCGGTGACGCGCGCGGACGACTGGCACAAGGACTACGCGCGGATCCAGCCGCACGCCGTCTCCCTCACTCCGGAGACGCTGGGCTGGGAGTTCCCGGACGGCGGCACCCTGGACTTCGTCTCGGCGGGCCGGCAGAACCGCGAGTACTCGGCGACGGTGTCCACCTTCGACTGGGACAACTTCTACGACCGGCTCGGCGGCGGCCTGTTCTTCGACGCCTTACGCGCCGACATGAAGAGCAACTACGACTACGTCCTGATCGACAGCCGCACGGGTCTGTCCGACATCGCGGACATCTGCACCGTGCATCTGCCGGACGTCCTGGTCGACTGCTTCACGCTGTCCGACCAGTCCATCGACGGTGCAGCGTCCGTCGCCCGCCAGATCGACGAGCGGTTCAACGACCGCGGCATCAAGATCTATCCCGTTCCGATGCGGATCGACGAGGGCGAGAAGGAGAAGGCCGACGCGGGCCGGGCGCTGGCCCGGATCAAGTTCGACCGGTTCCCGGGCGGCCTGGTCGGGGACGAGCTGACCTCCTACTGGGGTGCGGTGGAGATCCCCTACCGGCCGTACTACGCCTACGAGGAGACGCTGGCCACCTTCGGCGACGAGGCGGGGCTGACCAACTCCCTGCTCTCGGCCTTCGAGCGGCTGACCGCCGTGGTCACCGAGGGCGAGATCACCTCCATGCCCGCCATCGGCGAGGAGGTCCGTCTGCGCATCAGGGACGCCTTCACGCGGCGGCGCCCGGCGCTGCCGGCCGACCTGTTCCTGTCGTACGTCGCCGAGAACCGGATGTGGGCCGACTGGATCGAGTCGGTGCTGACCCGGGCCGGCTTCCGGGTGGTGCCGAAGGACGTCTCGGCCGAGCGGCCGGCGCCGGCCGCGGGCACCGGGTCCGGCGGGGACACGCTGGGCGGCGGCACGGGCATCAGCATCGACACCGCCGCCCGGACAGTGGTGCTGCTCTCCTCGGCCTATCTGAAGTCCGCGCGGGCGGTGGACGTGTGGGAGCGGGCGGCAGCCGAGGACCCGACCGGGGGCCGGCGCCAGCTGGTGCCGCTGAGGGTGGGCGACGTACGGCTGTCCACGCCGTACATCGACCGCAACCCGGTGGACCTGTTCCGCCTCGACGAGGTGCACGCCACCGCCGCCCTGCTGCGTGCGGTGGAGCGGCCCATGGCGCTGCCCGACAGCGTGGCGAGCGCCTCGCAGCCCGGCCCCCGTTTCCCCGGGACCGTTCCGAAGATCTGGAACGCTCCGCCCCGCAATCCCGGGTTCACCGGCCGCAGCATCGTGCTGGAGCGGATGCGCGACCAGCTCGGCGGCGGCATGGCCGTGGTGCTCCCGCAGCCGCAGACGCTGTTCGGCCTCGGCGGTGTCGGCAAGACCCAGGTGGCGCTGGAGTACGTGCACCGGTTCATGGCCGACTACGACCTGGTGTGGTGGATCTCCTCGGAGCAGACCGACGACGTGGTCGCCGCGCTCGCGGAACTGGCCGTACGGCTGGGGGCGCAGACCGGCGAGGACATGGCGGCCGCCTCCCAGGAGGCGATCGACCTGCTGCGGCGCGGGGTGCCGTCCTCCCGATGGCTGCTGGTCTTCGACAACGCGGACGATCCCGAGACCCTCAAGCGGTTCTTCCCGCCGGGCGGTCCGGGCCATGTGCTGGTGACCTCCCGCAACCAGTCCTGGTCGCAGTACGGCGACGCGCTGCCGGTGGACGTGTTCCTGCGCGAGGAGTCCATCGAGCACCTCCAGCGGCGGGCCCCCGGGCTCACCAAGGAGGACGCCGAGCAGGTGGCGATCGCGGTGGGCGACCTGCCGCTGGCCGTCGAGCAGGCGGGCGCCTGGATCGCGGAGACCGCGACGCCGGTGGCCGCGTACATCGAGCAGCTGGCCCAGCAGGCGGCGAGCGTGCTGGGCCTGAACCAGCCGCCCGGGTATCCCGAGCCGGTGGCCGCGACGTGGAACATCTCCATAGAGCGGCTCCAGTCCCGTTCGCCGGCCGCGGTCCGGCTGCTCCAGCTGTGCGCCTTCCTGGCGCCGGAGCCGATCTCCGCGAACCTGCTCTACAGCAAGGAGATGATCGACGCCCTCAAGCCCTACGACGCCTCGCTCCAGGAGAAGCTGGTGCTGGGCCGGGTGATCCGGGAGATCGGCCGGTTCGCGCTGGCCAAGGTGGACCAGGTCAGCAACAGCATCCAGGTGCACCGGCTGGTGCAGGCGGTGATCCGGTCGCAGATGCCGGAGGAGGAGCAGCGGGAGGCCCGGCACGCCGTCCACCGGATCCTGGCCGGCGCCCGCCCGGACGACGACGAGCCGATCGACAACCCGGAGACCTGGCCGCGGTTCAACACCATCTGGTCGCACCTCACCCCGTCCGAGGCCCGGTACTGCAAGGAGCCGGAGACGCGCAGGCTGCTGATCGACCGGGTCCGCTACCTCTGGAAGCGAGGCGACTTCAAGGCCGCCTACCAGCTCGGCGAGGAACTGCGCGACGCCTGGAAGGAGATGCTCGGCAACGACGACCTGCAGTACCTGTACCTGCGGTTCCACCTGTCGAACATCCTGCGGTCGCAGGGCCGGTTCGTGGAGGCGAAGGAGCTGGACGAGGTCACGCTGGAGCGGCAGCGCGCGGTGCTCGGTCCCTCGCACCCGCACACGTACATGACCACGAGCGGTCTGGCCAACACCCTCGGCGCGCTGGGCCAGTACGGGCAGGCGATGGAGCTGGCGACCGACGCCCACGAGGGCTTCAGCCAGATCTTCCACGAGGCGCACCCGCGGACGCTGGCCGCCGCGAACAACCTGGCGCTGAACCTGCGGCTGGTCGGCCAGTACACCAGGGCCCGGGAGATCGACACGGAGGTGTACGACCTGCGCACGGAGGTGCTCGGCCCGGAGCACCCGTACACCCTGTCGTCCGCGCAGAACCTCGCGCGCGACCTGCGCGAGGTGGGCCGGTACGAGGACTCGGTGCAGCTGCTGAGCCGGACGTACGAGATCTACAAGCGGACGCTGGGCAGGGCGTTCCCGGGCACCCTGTCGGCCGCGAAGAACCTGGCGGTGTCGCTGCGCCGGGCCGGGCAGCTGGAGGACGCGCTGCGGCTGACCACGGCCACCCGGGCCCGCTACCGGGCCAAGTACACCTCGGTCAACCCGGACCTGCTCTCCTGCGAACTGAACCTGGCCTCGGACCTGTTCGCGACCGGGGACCCGGGCGGGGCGCGGGACCTGGCGCAGGAGGTGGTCGACGAATACATGAAGGTCCCGGGCGAGCGGCACCCGTACACGCTGGCGGCCGTGAACAACCTGGCGGTCTTCCACTGGGGCACGGGCGCGGCGGAGCCGGCGGAGGCGATGCTGCGGCAGACGATCCGGCTGATGCGGGACGTCCTGGGCGACAACCACCCGCACACGGTCTTCGCCACGCTCAACCTGGCGAACGCACGGGCCGATCAGGGTGACCCGGAGGGGGCCCTGGAACTGGAGCGGCTCGCGGTGATGCGGCTGCGCGAGGTGCTCGGGGCGCATCATCCCGAGACCCTGGCGAGCAGCTCCAACATGGCGGTCAGCCTGGACTCGATGGGCCGCAAGGAGGAGGCGGCCCGGGTGCGGAACGAGGCGGTGGTCGAGCTGACCCGGCTGCTCGGCGAGGAGCACAGCCTCACCCGGTACGCCCGTGACGAGCGGCGGGTCCACCGGGACCTGGAGCCGCTCGCCGTGTGATCCGACGGAGGACGGCGGGGGCCCTCGGTCCCCGCCGTCCGCCACCCGAGACGAGGGGGGCGTTGTGACCGACAGTACGACCTTTCGAAACGAGGACCTGCCGGCCCTCTTCCACCACACGGACCAGGCGGCGGTCTCCCGGCAGCGGGAGTCCACCCATGCCACGCGGGCACAGCTGCTGCTGCTCGTCGCGGCCGCGGGGGCCGCCGCCCTGCCGCCGGGGCCGGAGCTCGGCCCGCTGCACCTGTTCGGGCTGCTGAGCGTGGTCTCTTACGCGGCGGTGCTGGGCGTGGGGATGCGGGCGACCAGGCGCCGGGCCCGGCCGCAGTGGCAGCTCAACCGTAGTGCGGCGGAGTTCATCAAGTCGCTGGCCTGGCGGTACGCGGTGCACGGGGCGCCGTTCGGCAGTGACGTGGCCGATCCCGGGGAGACCTACCGGACGCGGCTGGAGGCGGGTCTTGCCGAGCTGCGGAAGATGGGCTGGGAGGATCCGCGGACGGCGGGCGCGGTGCCGGAGGGTGCGGAGATCACCGGGGCGATGCATCGGCTGCGCGGCAGGGACTACCACGTGCGACGCGAGACGTATGTACGGGACCGGCTGATCGAGCAGCGCAACTGGTACCGGCGGCGGACGGAGGTGTCCCGGCGGGCGACGCGCCTGTGGTCGTGGACGATCGTCCTGCTGACCTGTCTGGCGCTGCTGTTCGCGCTGCTGAGGACGTTCGGCTCGGGCCCGGGGGCGGGCCTGACCGGACTGCTGAGCACGGCGGCGGCGGCCGGCATCGCCTGGAACGAGGTGCGCCGCCACCATCCGCTGATCGAGGCGCACACGCTGATCGAGCAGGACCTGGCGGCGATGATGGTCGTGATGCAGACGACCATCACCGAGGTGCAGTGGCCTTCGTCGGTGTACGAGACCGAGCGGTACGTCTCGCCGCAGCACACGGACTGGCTGGTCCGGCACAGCAGTTGAGACGGCACAGCAGTGAGACGGCACAGCGGTCGATCCGGCACAGCGGTCGAGACGTGCTGGTCGCGGGTGGGAGGGCGTGGCTCAGTCCCGGGTCACGCCCTCGCGCCACAGGACGGTGACCGGCTTGCCCAGGGCCCGGGCGTAGGCCACGATCTCGGCGGTGCCGCCGTGGCCGCGGGCGGGCCGGCCGTCCCAGACGGCGACGAGCCGGTCGCAGGAGTCGGCGATGTAGGTGCCCGCCGCGTAGTAGGCCTCGTCCGTGGAGCGGGCGAAGTCCATGCGGATCTCCTGGGTGGCGCGGAGCCTGAGGCGCCGGTAGCGGTCCAGCGCCTCGGCGCCCTCGAAGGCCTCTTCGTAGTCCTCGCTGGGGATCACCACGGTGAGGTCGGCGCCGCATTCGAGTGCGATGGCCGCGAACAGCTGGTCCGCTCCGTCGGCGAGGCTGGAGAGGGCCTCCAGCGGGCCTTCGTGGCCGTCCAGTACGGCCCGCAGGCCGTTCTCCACATGGCCGAGCACCGAGTCGGGGAGGGACCGGTGCCCGGTCACGCCGATGCGTTTCATGCAGGAACCTGCTTCCCCCGTGGACACGGCCGCCCTGGACATCCTCCCAGAAGGCGGGAGGACGTCCAGGGTGCCGGCAGGGGCGCGCGGGGCACGGTCAGTAGACGCTGACCCCGTAGGCGTTGAGCGCTTCGACCACGGGCTGGAAGAAGGTTGTGCCGCCGGAGGAGCAGTTGCCGCTGCCGCCGGAGGTGAGGCCGATGGCGCGGGTGCCCGAGTAGAGCGGGCCGCCGCTGTCGCCGGGCTCGGCGCACACGTTGGTGCGGATCATGCCGTAGACGATGTCGCCGCCGCCGTAGTTGACGGTGGCGTTGAGGCCGGTGACCCGGCCGCTGTGGGTGCCGGTGGTGGAGCCGCGTCGGGTCACGGACATGTTGACCGTGGCGTTGACGGCGCTGGTGATGTCCTGGCCGCCGACGGTCCCGGGGGGCGTGGGCGTGTTGCTGGCGTACTTGATGAGGCCGTAGTCGTTGTTGGGGAAGCTGGACCCGGTCGTGGAGCCGAGGACGTTCGTGCGGGCGGAGTTGGTCCACCAGGTGCCGGCGCCGTCGGTGCAGTGTCCGGCGGTCAGGGCGTAGTAGTTGCTTCCGCTGCGGACGTTGAAGCCGAGCGAGCAGCGCCAGCTGTTGGCGTAGATGGCGTCGCCGCCGGAGGCGAGCTTGGTGAGTCTGCCCGGGATGCGCTCGATGCGCAGTGCCCCGGCGTCGGTTCCGGCTTCGCGCTTGATTCTGGCGATGGCGGCGGCGGAGACGGTGGAGTCGGCGGAGACCACGAGGGTTCCGGTGGCGGGGTCGGCGTGCCAGGCGGTGCCCGCGACGTCGGCCCGCAGGACGGAGGCGCCGGCGGAGGCGAGCCTGTCGGCGCTGAAGCCGCTGTCCTGGGGGTCCGCGCTCGCCGCGGTGGGGGCGGCGAGCGCTGCGGCGGCGGCCAGGCCGGTGGCCACCGCGAGCAGCCTGTTACGGGTGGTGCGCTTGATCCTCACTTCTCGTCCTCCTGGAGAGGGTCGGGGGCCGGCGGTCGTGGGGGTGCCAGGGCCCGTGAGGCGCAGCCGGGGGCACGGCGGGCGCATGAATTTTGGCCGTGCCCCTGACAAGCGCTGTCGGGAGTGTCCTGTCGTCGGATACCGGTCGCAAGAGCGGCTTTCGGCCTCCGCCCGCCGCCTTTCACCGTGGGGGGCGGCGTGTTCCCTGGTGGAGGGAAAGGCCGTGGGAAGGGGTCGGCGAAGGCGCGGTCGGGCGGCGCGGCGGAGCCCGGTCGGGCTCTACGGTGATCGCGCCCCGCGCGCCGGATATGCCGGCCTGCGGGCGGCGGAGGCGGCGTCGGCCGAGCCCGTACGGGACGTCGCGGACGGCGGTCCGCGCCATGGGCCCGACGGCGCCAAAAGCAACGGGCGGCCTGCCACCGCGGCCGTGTGAGCGCCCCCGGGTCTGCGCCACTTGACCGGTACGGTCGCGGACGTTCGGCGGCGGGCTCCCCGGCGGCGGGGTCGCGGGGGCGCTCCGGAGGGGGTCGGCACCCGCGGTGACAAGGCCGAAGGCGCTTGCGGCCCGGTGCCGCCCGGGCCGGCCGGCGACGGCCCGGGCGGTCATGGCCGCACGTTCGCACCGTGCGGGCGGCCGCGCCGCGACGTCCGGGACGGCCCCGTCCGCGGCGGGCACGCGGGGCCGCGGTGCGCGGCCCCCGGTGGTGGCGGCCCGGAGCCTGCCGCCGCCGCGGGCGCGGCCGGGGACCGACCGCCGAGCGGCACGGGCCGCCCGGGGCGCGGGCCGCACGGCGTGCGGGGCCTGGAGGTCTCCCCGGGCCCGCACCGCGGCGGGCCTCCCGCGTACCGGACGTACGCGGGCGCGCCCGCGAACGCGGCGAGGTGCGGTGCCCGGCGCCGCGGGGCCCGGGGGCACCACCCGGCAGTGGGTCCGCGGCCCCGGAACGGCCGGAATTCGACCTTCCGGGTGTCCGGCGGGGCGGAGGCCGCCGCCCGGCGCGCGGGGGCCGGGCGGGGCGAGGGAGCCGCCCGGCGCGCGGGGGCCGGGCGGGGCGAGGGAGCCGGGTGGGGCGAGGGAGCCGGGTGGGGCCAGGGGGCCGGGCGGGGCGCCCGCGGCGGACCCGGGCGCGGCCGTGTGCGCGCGCCGTGTCCGCCGGGCCGCGTGCGGATCGTCTGCGTGATCGCTCATCCGCTCAGCCCTTCCACGCGCGTCCGGGCGGGAATCCCCGCATACGCCGTCCGGGCGCGTGGAACTGACGTGGACTCAGTCGCAGCAGCAGCCGCAGTTGCAGTCGCAGCAGCCGCCGCCCCCGCCGCCGGAACCGCCGCCGGAACCGCCGGCCGACGAGGAGCCCGACGGGCAGCAGTCGCAGCATTCGCAGGCGTCGCACCACGGGTCGCGCTTCTTGCGCGACCACGGGCCCTCGTGCTCGGTGCAGCAGATCTGGCAGGTGCAGAAGAGGCCGATGGCGACGGCGCAGCCGGCCAGCAGTCCTCGACGCGGCCGCTGCGGGTGCGGGTGCTGACCGCCGCCACCGAAGCCACCGCCACCGAAGCCGTCGCCCCCGCCGAAGCCGCCGCCTCCGCCACCGCCGTACCCGCCGGGGCCGCTGCCGCCGCCCGGGGCCTGCGGGGCATTCACACCGTGCGGGCCGGCGCCGTAGGGCTGCGCGCCGTGCGGAGCACCGCCGTAGGGGTTGCCGCCGTAGGGGCCGCCGCCGTTCCCGTCGTACGGATTCGAGGCGTACGGGTTCGGGCCCTGCCCGGCCGAGGCGGTGGGAGTGTGGCCGCAGCTCATGGTCCCGAAGGCCCGGTCCACGGAGGTGCGCAGCTCGTGCACGAGCAGTTTGTGGGCGAGGCCCGCGTCCACGAACTCGACCTCGCCCAGCGCCAGCCTGATGCCGTGCAGGGCGTCGTCGCAGAGCCTGCGGGCCTCGGTGAGCGAGGTCCCGGTGGCGGTGAGCGGGTTCCAGGCGCCCGCCTCCGCGTCGGCGCCCTGGTCCTCGACGGCGTCCAGCAGGTGCGCGAGGCGCCCGAAGTAGCGCCCGGCCTCGGCGAGCGCGGCGGCGTTGCCCGGCCGGCCGGCCAGCTGTGCGGTATGCGCAAAGGCGGCGGCCGTCGCGGTCTCCGTCGGTTCGGTCACCACGAGCACGGACGTGCCGAGGCCGGCCAGCGTCTCGATGCCCGCCTGCCGGTCCACCGCGTCCACGAGCACCGCTGTGTCGAAGCCGAGCGAGGCGCCGGTGCGCGCACCGGCGCGGTCCCAGCCCCGGGCCACCTTGCGCGCGGCCAAGGCGATCGGGGCCCGGGCCAACAGCCCGTCGCGGTCCGCCACGTGGTCGCGCACCTTGGCGGAAGCGAGAACGAGCGAGACGGCGGCCGCGAGCCGGGCGCCCTCGCCCTTGGCGACGGCGGCGGTGCGCATCCCGCGCAGCGGGCAGGGGCCTGCGGTGCGCCGGGAGCCGGGTGCGGGACCCGACTGAGCGTCCGTCAGAACAGAGACGAGCAACCCGTCATAGTTCGTAACGATCCGGGCGAACTGCCCGTGATCCCCCCTAAGTGCCAGGCACAGCCCGCACAGATGGGCCATCCACTCCGCCTTGAACCGCTCCCCGAGCCGGTGCGTGCAGGGTCTGACTATGCCGAACAAGCTGCTCCCCCGTGTGTCGTACGCGTGCTTGCCCGGCATCGTATCGACCCGCGTCTTTCACCCGTACGTCCCCGTCGCCCACCCGTACGGCGGCGGTCGTCGTATTTTCACTCAGTCAGCAGCGGTGACGACCAGGATCCTTGACCGTGCAACGGATGTTCTGCACCAGTACCGTCACGAAACCCCTGCGCGGCGACTATCCACTTGGCGCGTTGTCAGCATCATGGACGAGCATAGGGGCAGCGGAGAGAAAGACAGACTGACCGCGGTGAAAGGAGGCAGTCCATGGGTTCGGTGCGCAAGGCGAGTGCCTGGCTGGGTCTCGTGGAGGACAGCGACGACGAGCGCTACTACGACGATGACTACGCGGAGGGCTCCCACGGTTCCGTGGCGGGCCCCGGTGACCAGTGGGTGACCGACCCCCGCGTCAAGGTGGCCTCCGAGTCGGCCGTGGAGCACGGCCGCCGGATCGCGACGGTCACCCCGGACGGGTTCCGTGACGCGCGCGGTATCGGCGAGCTGTTCCGCGACGGCGTCCCGGTCATCGTCAACCTGTCGTCGATGGACCCGACCGACGCGAAGCGCGTCGTCGACTTCGCGGCCGGTCTGACCTTCGGGCTGCGCGGTTCGATCGAGCGGGTGGCGACCAGGGTCTTCCTGCTGACCCCGGCCGACACCCAGATCGTCAGCGGCGAGGCGGGCGGCCGCTCCCGCGACTTCTTCAACCAGAGCTGAGCAGGGCTCTCACCGGAAGGCATCCAGCCCGGTGAGCGCCTTGCCCAGCACCAACTGGTGCATCTCGACGGTGCCCTCGTAGGTGAGGACCGATTCGAGGTTGGTGGCGTGCCGCATGACGGGGTATTCCAGGGAGATCCCGTTGGCGCCGAGGATGGTCCGCGCGGTGCGGCAGATCTCGATGGCCTCGCGGACGTTGTTGAGCTTGCCGAAACTGATCTGCTCCGGCCGCAGGGTGCCCGCGTCCATCCGCCGGCCCAGGTGGTGGGCGAGCAGGATGCCCTTGTGGAGTTCGAGGGCCATGTCCGCGAGCTTGGCCTGGGTGAGCTGGAAGCCGCCGATGGGCCTGCCGAACTGCTCCCGCGTCCTCGCGTAGTCGAGCGCGGCCTCGAAACTGGCGCGCGCCGCACCCATGGATCCCCAGATGATCCCGTACCGCGCGTGGCTGAGACAGCCGAGCGGCCCCTTGAGACCCGTGACGAGCGGCAGCACCGCGTCGGCGGGCAGCCGTACGTCGTCCATGACCAGCTCGCTGGTGACGCTGGCCCGCAGCGACCACTTGTGCTTGATCTCCGGAGCGGAGAACCCGGGCGCGTCGGTGGGCACCGCGAAGCCGCGGATGCCGTCGTCGGTCTGCGCCCACACCACGGCCACCGAGGCGACGGAGCCGTTGGTGATCCACATCTTGCGGCCGTTCAGCACCCAGTCGGTGCCGTCGCGCTTGGCGTACGTCCGCATCGCGGCGGGGTCCGACCCGACATCGGGCTCGGTCAGCCCGAAGCAGCCGATCAGCTCGCCCGCGGCCATGCCGGGCAGCCAGCGCTGCTTCTGCTCCTCGGAGCCGTACTTCCAGATCGCGTACATGGCCAGCGATCCCTGTACCGAGACCAGCGAGCGGATGCCGGAGTCGGCGGCCTCCAGCTCCAGGCAGGCGAGGCCGTACTGCACGGCGCTGGCACCGGCGCACCCGTAGCCCTCCAAGGACATGCCGAGCGCCCCGATGGCACCGAGTTCCCGGGCCAGTTCCCGGATCGCGGGCAGCTCTCCGCTCTCGTACCACTGGGCGATGTTCGGCAGCACCCGGTCGGCGGCCCAGCCGCGGACGGTGTCCCGGACGGCGAGGTCCTCGGGCCCGAGGAGCTCGTCGAGCCCGAGCGGATCGGTGGGAACGAAGGACACGGGGCCTCCCGGCGGCCTGAGCGGAACCTGCGGCGCAAGGTTTTTGCGCCCACCCGAAGCTATTGGCCTGCGACGGGCAAATCCAGCCCTGTTTTCCGGCGTCGGCCGGCCCTCACCGCTCCGGCCCCGCCGGTGTCCGAGGTGCGGCCGGCTCCGGTCAGCCGGCCTGCTCGACCGGGGTCGGCCGTGCCGCGTCGCCCTTCGCCTGCGCGGGCAGCCGCACGGGCTCGGCGTCGTCGGACACCCCGCACTCCATGACCCGCGGCAGCTTCAGCGCCATCACCGCCCCCGCGAACAGCAGCGCCGCGCTCACCAGCAGCGTGACGTGCAGCCCGTGCACGAAGGAGTGCCGCGCCGCCGCGTACAGCGCGGCCCCGGCCGGGCCGCCGAGGCCCGCCGCGATCTGGTAGGCCTCGCCCAGGGAGTTCGCCGCGCCCGCCGAGTCCGCCGCCGAGACGCCGGGGACGGACACGAGGCCCGGCCGGTACGCCGCGTTCATCACGCTGCCCAGCAGGGCGATGCCGATGCCCGCGCCCAGCTGGTAGGAGGTCTCGCCGATCGAGGCCGCCCCGCCCGCGGTCTCGGCCGGGGCCTCGCTGAGCATCGACTCGTACGCGGCGAACAGCGTGGTCTGCAGTCCGAAGCCGAGCAGGATGAAGCCGACGGTCAGCAGGACCGGCCGGTCCTGCTGGCCCATCAGCGTCAGCAGCAGCACGGCGAAGCCCGTCAGCAGGAAGCCCAGCGACACCATGGTGCGCGGCCCGACCCGGGCCAGCGTGTAGGAGCCGGTGGCGCCCGCGGCCATGGCGGCGAAGGTCAGCGGCAGCAGTCGCAGGCCGGTCTCCAGCGGGCTGAGGTGCAGCACCAGCTGGAGGTACTGGACGGCGATCAGCTCCAGCCCCACCAGCGCGAGCATGGCGAGGACGATGCAGGCGACCGAGGTGGAGAAGGCGGCCCGGGAGAACATCCGCATGTCGATCAGCGGGTGCTCGCGCCGCTTCTGGCGGCGTACGAACAGCACCAGCAGCACCGCACCGAGCAGCAGCGGGACCAGCGCCTCGGCGTCCAGGAGGTGCCGTTCGGCGCCGAGTCGCTTGATCCCGAGCACCGAGCCGAGCACGCCGGCGGCGGCCATCAGCGCGCCGAGCACGTCCCACGGCCCGTCCGCGGAGCCGCGCGACTCCGGCAGCAGCCAGCGTCCGAGCGGCAGGATCAGCGCCATCAGGGGGATGTTGATGAGGAAGACGGAGCCCCACCAGAAGTGCTCGATGAGGAAGCCGCCGAGGACCGGGCCGCTGGCCGCGCCGACCGCGGCGACGGCGGTCCAGATGCCGATGGCCAGGGCCCGCTCGCGCCGGTCGGGAAAGACCTGGCGCAGGATCGACAGGGTGGCCGGCATGATCATCGCTCCGCCGATGCCCAGCAGGGCGCGCGCTGCGATGAGCACCTGGGCGTTGTCGGCGAGGGCCGCTGTCGCGGAGGCCACGCCGAAGAGTCCGTAGCCGAGGAGGAGGATGCGGCGGCGGCCGACCCGGTCGCCGAGGGTGCCGAAAAGGATCAGCAGCGAGGCGCAGACCAGCGGGTAGGCATCGACGACCCAGAGGAGCTCGATCGGGCCGGGCCGCAGGTCCTCGGTGACGGACGGGACCGCCACATGCAGAATCGTCGCGTCGAGCGCGACGAGAACCAGGCTGACGCAGAGAACCGCCAGGACGACCCAGCGGTTGGCACCGCCGGAGGCCGCTCCCAGCCGCTGCCAGGGCGAAGGGGTCCCGGCCGTGGCCGCGTTCGTCCCCGCCATGCATGTACCTCCCAGGTGATCCCTCGCGCTCGGTGGACCAGCGTCTTGTGGAGCCACGGGGGGTGGTGCGCTGTGCGGCATCCAACGGGGTCCGGCATCGACACGCGAGTGAACGGTCAGCGTACGCGAGTTCGCGTGCCCGGCACGTGGCCAAGCTCTCATCCCGGTGACGCCCCCCGTGTGGCGTGCGCCACTCCCCCACCCCGAAGCCTCCCCCCACGTACACGCACGCTCACGGTCCGTGGTTCTCGGCGCCGGCCCAGGTCGGACGCCACCGATAATCATGCCCGTGGAAGATCTTGGATTTCGCCGGGCCGCGCCCGCGCTGGCCGCCTTCGCCGCGGTCCGGCTGCTGGGGCTGACCGTGCTCGCGGTGTGGGGGGCGGTGGCGGGCAGCAGCCCGCACACGCTGCTGTCGGCCCGATGGGACTCGCTCTGGTACGCCCGCATCGCCGCCGAGGGGTACGGCTACGAGATCGCCCTCCCCAACGGCGACGTCCACTCGAACCTGGCGTTCTTCCCGCTGCTGCCGTGGCTGGAGCGGGTGGTGGCGGCGCCGACCGGGCTCTCGTACGGCTCGGCGGGTCTGGTGGTGTCGGTGTGCGCGGGGCTCGCGGCGGCGTGGGGGATCTTCGCGGTGGCCGACCTGCTGCACGGCCGGCGGACCGGGGTGTTCGCGGTCGCCGTCTGGGCGGCGCTGCCCGTCGGGATCGTGCAGTCGATGGCGTACAGCGAGTCGTTGTTCACCGCGCTCGCCGCGTGGTCGCTGTACGGGGCCCTGCGCGGCCGGTGGCTGACGGCGGGCCTGCTCGCCGCCGGGGCCGGCCTGACCCGCCCGGTCGGTGCGGCCGTCGTCTTGGCGGTGTGGGTGGCCGTCGTCCTGGCCCTGCGGCGCGGGGAGCGGTCGTGGCGGATGGCCGCCGGGTCGCTGCTGGCTCCGGCGGGTGCGGCGGCGTACGTGCTGTGGGTGGGCGCGCGCACCGGGGGCGGGCTGCTCGGGTACCTGCAGGTGCAGGCCGGCTGGGGCAACGGCTTCGACGGCGGCTGGGCCTTCGCCCGCTTCGTCGGGACGAAGCTGGCCTCGTCCGCCTTCCCGGCCGGGCTGGGCCTGATCGCCGGGGTCGTCCTGGTGCTGTGGCTGTACGCGGCGTGCGTGCGGCAGCGGCAGCCGGCGCCGCTGCTCGTGTACTGCGGGGTCGTCGTGGCGCTGGCGTTGTGCGCGTCCGGGTACTTCGGGTCGAAGCCGCGGCTGTTGCTGCCCGCCTTCCCGCTGATGCTGGTGCCGGCGGTGGCGCTCGCCCGGTGGCGGACCCGGCGGGCGGTTCTGGTGGTGGGCGCGGCCGCGCTGGTCTCGGCGGTGTACGGAGCGTTCTGGCTGAACGGCTCGGGTCCTCCGTAGGAACCCCGCGTGTCCGGGCGGATCTTCGCCGGCCGTCCACAGGTGAGGGAATCGACCTGCGGCAATAAAGTCCGAATAAGCATCGGAAACAATTTCCGGACATCGGATCGGGAAGGATCCAACCCCTGCCGGAATACCGGGAATTAGGGCCCGCGTGAGACCAACTCCACATCACATGGTCATCACAAACCCCGCGATTCGCCCGGGCCGAGCATCCCCTCACGGTAACGTCGATTGAGTGCGTACCGATCAAATCCTGACCCGTCTGGAGCGGGTCTTCGCCCGGCTGGACCGGGAACCGGAGCGACCGGCTCATCTGCAGACCCCGCAGATGAGCCGGCACCGCGTCGTGCTCCTGGGGTCGACCCTCGCGTTCTATCTCGCCATCGTGGTGGCCGTACTGACCACGTCGTGGCTGGTCCGCCTGGACTGGCAGATCATGTTCTTCCGGCCCTACGAGCAGTGGCCGCAGCTGCACGCGTTCCTCGACTACCTGGTCGTGCTCGGCCAGCGCGGGCCCACCGCGGTCATGGTCGCCGCGTGGCTCGGCTGGCGCTCCTGGCGGCAGCACACCCTCCGCCCGCTGATCACCCTCGGCGTCGCGCTGCTGCTGCTCAACGTCACCGTCGGGTCCGTGAAGCTCGGCCTCGGCCGGCTCGGCCCGCACTACGCGACGGAGATCGGCTCGGCCGAACTCTTCGCGGGCGGCGATATATTCCCTTCCGGCCACACCGCCAACGCCGTCGTGACCTGGGGAATCCTCGCCTACCTGGCTTCCACCGTGGTCACCCGGCGGGTGCTGTCCGTGGTGTCCGCGGTCGTCTCGCTGAGCGTCGGCGCCACCACCGTGTACCTCGGCACGCACTGGGTCAGCGACGTCCTGCTGGGCTGGTCCGCGGGTCTGCTGATCATGCTGGCGCTCCCCTGGTTCGAGCCGCTCATCGCACGGACCGAGGCCTATGTCTTCGACCTGCGCGAGCTGCTGCGCCGTCGGGCCGAGACCGGGCGGATGCCCGCCCCGGTCGTCTCCGCGCTCACGCCGCTGCTTTCCGCGGGCGGCAAGTGGCAGCTGAAGCCGGTGGCGGTGCCCGCCGAGGGACCGTCCGCGGTGCCCGCCCCGGCCACGCCGGCCGGCGCCGCCACGGGGCACGCCCCGGCGCACCGTTCGATCGTGCACCCCGCCAACCGGCCGCACCTGATCCGCTCCGAGCGGACGCCGGTCACCCCGGTCGGCAGCCGCCGCCCCGCGCACACGGCGCACACGGCTCACACCGAGCGGACCGGGACCCGCGGCACCGCGGCCCGTCCGGTGGCCGGCGGCTGACGTTCCACGGCGGGGGCGGTACGCACCATCCACCCCCGCGACGCGAAGGCGGGCCGGGTCGACGACCCGGCCCGCCTTCGGCGTTCGTCAGCGCCGCGCCCGGACGTTCGTCCATCCCGGGTCACGCTTGTGTCACAGAATATCTACAGTCGCCAATTGCTTTCCGAAGCACGACACGCCCGGCGCGCAGACGTATTCGAATTTCCACCGAGAACCACAGAATTGCCTCACCGGATTTCCACGGACGGCCTGGACCGGACCGGCTGAACCCCCCTCAGATCCGCTACATTTCCTTCACTTCGAACTCACGGCCGAGCAGCATGATGTGAATCACCGGAACGTCCGGGTTCACGGCCCGGTGCGCAGCAGGCAGGTGTGCGCGTCGGCCGGTTCCCCGGCACGGCCACGGCGTTCGGCTTCGCCTCAGGCACCGGCGCAGGCGTCGGCTCGGCCACGGCCACAGGCACCGGCTTCGGCGTCGGCGTCGGCGTCGGCGTCGGCGTCGGCTTCACCGTCGGCACGGGGTTCGGCACGGGGTTCGGCTCCGGGAGGAGCAGCAGGGTACCCACCGTGATCGCCTCCGGCTTCGGCCCGATCGTTTCGCGGTTGGCCTCGTACAGCGCCTGCCAGCCGCCCCGCACCCGGCGCTCGCGGGCGATCGTGGCCAGCGTGTCCCCGCTCCGTACGGTGTGCATCCGCCCGGCGAGCCCGTACCGCTTGGAGCAGACCGGCCACGCGTTCCAGCCCTGCGCGGCGAGGACGTCCTGCGCCACCCGGATCTGCTGCACGCGCTCCGCCAGGTCGGCCCGCGGCGCGAACGCCAGGCCGCCGTACTCCTCCCACGTCGGCTGCCAGAACTGCAGCCCGCCGTAGAAGCCGTTGCCGGTGTTCACGGCCCACCGGCCACCGCTCTCGCAGTCGGCCACGCAGTCCCATGGCCATTCCCCGCCCGGTCCGCAGTCCCCGGGCCCGCTCCCGATCACGCCCGGCGAGCCCGGGTGCGCCGCCCCGGCCGGACCCGGCGCGGGCGGCGGCGGTGCCGCGGCCGCCGTCCCCCCGAGCGGTACGAGCGCCAGCACGGAGGCGACGACGGCAGCGGCGCGGGCGGCCCGGTGGGCCCGGGGGGTCCGGAGGTTGGGCATCGGGTCACGCTACGGAGCACTCCACGGGGTTGCGGGGCCCGCCACGCGGCGGTCACGCCACCCCACCCGGTCGGCCGACCCGCCGATCCCGCCGAAACGGCCACACCCGGCCATCAACTGTGCACGACCAGAAACCAGTTGGCACAAAACCGAAGCCTCGGGCGCACCATTCACCCTTCCGGGCGCCCGGTTCGAATCCGTTCCCTCAAATGGCGTGACCCCGGCCGCCGCTCCTGCGTTGTGCCCGGCGAGCCGGGAGCCTCCCGGACCCGCACCTATGCCGAGGAGCCACCCCGTGCCGCGCATGCTCGACGTCAGTGATGAGGTACGTGCCGAGATCGGCGACGAAGAAGCCGACAGGCTGCTCGTCGGCGACGACGCGCCGCGCAGTTACGACTGCACCTCCTGCCGTACTCCGGGCGACCCCGAGAACGACCGCACCAGCACGGTGCTGTTCGTCGGCGAGGAGACCGCCGTCCTCGCCTTCGCCCACGCCACCTGCATCCCCTCGCAGGTCGTCTCCGTCTCCGAGGAGCAGCTCCAGGGCGCGGTCCGCAGCATCACCGGTGACAGCCCGGCCTCCGCGTCGGAGGCGGGCGCCCCCGCCCCGCAGAACGTGCCGGGCGGGCAGGCCGTCCTCGGCATCACCAGCGGCCTTGTGCTGATCGGCGGCGAGCTGCACCCCGCCCTGGTCGTCGAGCCGACCGCGCCCATCGCCCGCCCGGGCAGCGACGGCCCCGGCGACGACTTCCTGCCGCTCCTGATCGAGCAGGGCTTCATCCCGGTGACCGACACGAGCGAACTGCCCACCCTCCTCGGCGGCTGGTCGGTCCTGCTCGCGGCCGGACAGCTGCACGCCGTGCTCCAGCCCGGCACCGACGGCGGCGGCCAGGTCGCCTGGTGGCAGGCCCACCAGGCGCTGTCGGTCACCGACGGCTGGCGGACCGCCGTCCAGAAGACCCAGCGCGTGCTGATCTACGCCGCGCCGGTCGGTTCCATCGGCCAGCAGCCGCGCGAGGACCTGCTGCGCGACGCGCTCGACAAGGCCGCCGCCGCGGGCAAGCTCGTGGCCGCCGCGATGCCCCTCGCGGGGACGCCCGGCGCCTGATCCCGCGCCGGTACCGAAAGCGGCCGCCCGGCCCCCCGCAGTGGGGGCCGGGCGGCGTGCGCCGGGGGTGTGCGGTCCGTCCCGCACACCCCCGGCGATCTGCGTTTCCCGCCCC
This sequence comes from Streptomyces yangpuensis, assembly GCF_001005295.1. Classification (GTDB taxonomy): domain Bacteria; phylum Actinomycetota; class Actinomycetes; order Streptomycetales; family Streptomycetaceae; genus Streptomyces; species Streptomyces yangpuensis. The sequence goes on from NZ_LBMK01000010.1 coordinate 143,136, forward strand.
CTCACCCCGCATCCGCAGAGCGCCGGTTTCGTTGGCTGATACGTGCATCCATACGACTCCTCCCGCGCCCCGTCCTATCCGAGCGCCGTTCCCGCCATGCGTCCCGTACGGGACCGGGACAGCTCGCCGGCCGCCGTCTCGCACACCCCGATCTACGACACGCTGTACTCGGAGTACCTGCGCGCCTTTCGGGCTCTGCCGGGCGACCGTACGGGCGAGGAGGATCTCGGCTTCACGGCCTTCTCGTACGGGGGCGGCTACAGCGGGGGCACGTACGGCAGCGGCTGGAACGGTTCGGCATGGCAGCGGACCGAATGGCAGCCCTCCTACACCCCGCAGACGCCGTCACCGGCGCCGTCCGTACCGGCCCCGTCGCAGCCCCAGACCCAGCCCGCCTACTCGTACGCGGGCGGCTCCGGATACGCCGACGGGCGGCAACACCAGACCGGGATGACGCACATCCCGGCGGCCCTGCCGCCCGCTCCGCGCCGGGGCTACTGACCCCGGACCGCCGCTACTTCTTCTTCTTGTACTGGGCGCCGCGCTTCTCGCGCACCCGCACCGAGATGTGGATCGGGGTGCCCTCGAAGCCGAACTCCTCGCGCAGGCGGCGCTCGATGAAGCGCCGGTAACCGTGCTCCAGGAAGCCGGAGGCGAAGAGGACGAACCGCGGCGGCTTGCTCCCCGCCTGGGTACCGAACAGGATGCGGGGCTGCTTGCCGCCGCGGATCGGGTGCGGGTGGGCGGCGACGACCTCACCGAGGAAGGCGTTCAGCCGGCCGGTGGGAACGCGCGTCTCCCAGCCCGCGAGGGCGGTCTCGATCGCCGGGACCAGCTTCTCCATGTGACGGCCGGTGAGTGCCGAGACGTTCACCCGGGGCGCCCAGGAGACCTGCTGCATCTCGGTCTCGATCTCGCGCTCGAGGTAGTAGCGGCGCTCCTCGTCGAGCTCGTCCCACTTGTTGTAGGCGATCACGATCGCGCGGCCGGCCTCGACGGCCATGGTGATGATGCGCTGGTCCTGGACGCTGATGGTCTCGGTGGTGTCGATCAGGATGACCGCCACCTCCGCCTTCTCGACGGCCGCGGCCGTGCGCAGCGAGGCGTAGTAGTCGGCACCCTGCTGGAGGTGAACCTTCTTGCGGATACCGGCGGTGTCGACGAACTTCCAGGTGACGCCACCGAGCTCGATCAGCTCGTCGACCGGGTCGCGGGTGGTGCCGGCCAGCTCGTTGACGACGACCCGGTTCTCCTTCGCGACCTTGTTCAGGAGCGAGGACTTGCCGACGTTCGGGCGGCCGATCAGGGCGATGCGGCGGGGGCCGCCGGGGGCGACGCCGCCGAAGGTCTGCTCGGGGGCGTCCGGCAGGACGTCGAGGACGGCGTCCAGCATGTCGCCGGTGCCGCGGCCGTGCAGGGAGGAGACCGGGTGCGGCATGCCGAGGCCCAGCGACCACAGCGAGGCCGCGTCGGACTCGCCGCTCTGGCCGTCGACCTTGTTGGCGCACAGGACGACGGGCTTCTTGGCCTTGCGGAGCAGCTTGACGACGGCCTCGTCGCTGTCGGTGGCGCCGACCTTGGCGTCCACGACGAAGACGACCGCGTCGGCGGTCTCGATGGCGTATTCGGCCTGGGCGGCGACGGCGGCGTCGATACCGAGGACGTCCTGTTCCCAGCCGCCGGTGTCGACGACCTTGAAGCGGCGCCCCGCCCACTCGGCCTCGTAGGTGACGCGGTCGCGGGTGACGCCGGGCTTGTCCTCGACGACCGCCTCGCGGCGGCCGATGATGCGGTTCACCAGGGTGGACTTGCCGACGTTGGGGCGGCCCACGACGGCGAGGACGGGCAGCGGGCCGTGGCCCGCCTCCTCGATGGCACCTTCGACGTCTTCGAGGTCGAAGCCCTCTTCCGCGGCGAGCTCCATGAACTCCGCGTACTCGGCGTCGCCAAGTGCTCCGTGGTCGTGCTGGTCGTTCATGAAGTCCGTTCCTCGTCGTTCGTGGTGATCGGTGGTGCCCGCGCAGCGCGGTTCCACTACTGGGTTCAAGTCTCGCTCAGCGCCCGGTCAGGCGCTTGGCGTCGGCCAGGTGGGCGGTCAGCCGGTCCTGGATGCGTACGGTCGCCAGGTCCAGCGCGGTACGGGTGCGGCGGCCGCTGCCGTCCCCGGCGTCGAAGGCCGAGCCGAAGACGACGTCGACCCGGCTCTTGAAGGGCGGCAGGCCCGGAATGAGCCTGCCGCGGCCCTCGGCGCTGCCGAGGACGGCGACGGGCACGATGGGCGCGCCGCTGCGGACCGCGAAGTACGCGAGTCCCGCGCGCAGCGAGGCGAAATCGCCCTCGCCCCGGCTGCCCTCGGGGAATATCCCCAGGGCCCCGCCCTGGTCGAGCACGGCGAGGGCGCGGCCTATCGCCGCCCGGTCGGCGCCGGAGCGGTCGACCTTAACCTGGCCGATGCCGTCCAGGAAGGGGCCGAGGGGGCCCACGTACGCTTCCTTCTTGATCAGGAAGTGCAGGGGGCGGGGTGCGGTACCCATGACCATGGGGCCGTCTATGTTGTGGGTGTGGTTCACGGCGAGGATGACGGGGCCCGAGGCGGGCACCTTCCAGGCGCCCAGTACGCGCGGCTTCCACAGCCCGTACATGAGGCCGATGCCGATGCGCCTGCCGACCGCCGCACCCTTGAGGGAGGGCGCTGCGCTCACTTGCGGCCCGCCCGCTTCTCTTCCACGAGCGTCACGACGCACTCGATCACCTGGTCGAGCGTGAGCTCGGTGGTGTCCACCTCGACCGCGTCGCCGGCCTTGGCCAGCGGCGAGGTCTTGCGGCCGGAGTCCGCGGCGTCGCGCTGGATCAGCGCCGCCTTGGTGGCCGCGAGGTCGGCGGCCTCCTTGCCGCGGAGCTCTCCGCTGCGCCGGGCGGCGCGCGCCTCGGCGGAGGCCGTCAGGAAGATCTTGAGGTCGGCGTCGGGGAGGACGGTCGTGCCGATGTCCCGGCCCTCGACGACGATCCCGTCCGCGTCCCGGGCGGCCTCGGCGGCGATGGAACGCTGCAGCTCGGTGATGAGCGTGCGCACCTCGGGGACCGCGCTGACGGCGCTGACCTTGGAGGTGACCTCCTGGGTCCGGATGGGACCGGCGGCGTCGAGGCCGTCCACGGTGATGGTGGGCGCGGCCGGGTCGGTGCCGGACACGATGGACGGCTTGCCGGCGGCGACCGCCACGGCCTGCGCGTCGTCGGTGTCGACCCCGTTGGAGATCATCCACCAGGTGATGGCCCGGTACTGGGCACCGGTGTCCAGGTAGCGCAGCCCGAGCTTGGCGGCCACGGCCTTGGAGGTGCTGGACTTGCCCGTGCCGGAGGGACCGTCGATGGCGACGATCACGGCGGACGGAGCTGCGGTTTCCACGGTGCGGGCACCTTCCTGGTTGCGCGTGCGTGTCAGGGCGCGGCAAAGCGCCCCTCTCCAAGGTTACCGGGCGCCGACACCCCCCGGCCCCGCCCGGCCCCGCCTGCCCTGTCCGGGCTACTGGCTGCGCAGGGCCCAGCCCCGTTCCCGCAGCTCGGCCGTGAGGGCGGCGGCGGACCGCGGCTCGACCATGAGCTGGACGAGACCGGCCTGCTGGCCCGTGGCGTGCTCGATCCGCACGTCCTCGATGTTGACGCCCGCGCGGCCGGCGTCGGCGAAGATCCTCGCCAGCTCGCCCGGCTGGTCGCTGATGAGCACGGCCACGGTCTCGTAGACCGTGGGCGCCGCTCCGTGCTTGCCCGGGACCCGGACCCGGCCGGCGTTCCCGCGGCGCAGTACGTCCTCGATGCCCGCGGCGCCGCCGCGGCGCTTCTCCACGTCGGCGGACTGGAGGCTGCGCAGCGCGTCGACGGTCTCCTCCAGGTCGGCGGCGATCCCAGCGAGGACGTCGGCGACCGGTCCCGGGTTGGCCGACAGGATCTCCACCCACATGCGCGGGTCGGAGGCGGCGATCCGGGTCACGTCACGGATGCCCTGCCCGCACAGCCGTACGGCCGTCTCGTCGGCCTTCTCCAGCCGGGCCGCGACCATGCTGGAGACGAGCTGCGGGGTGTGCGAGACGAGCGCGACGGCCCGGTCGTGGGCGTCGGCGTCCATCACCACCGGTACGGCCCGGGAGAGGGCGACGAGCTCCAGGGCGAGGTTGAGCACCTCGTGGTCGGTCTCGCGGGTCGGGGTGAGCACCCAGGGGCGGCCTTCGAAGAGGTCCGCCGTCGCGGCGAGCGGACCCGACTGCTCCTTGCCCGCCATCGGGTGCGTGCCGATGTAGGCGGTGGCGTCCACGCCGAGCGCGGCCAGTTCCCGCCGTGGTCCGCCCTTGACGCTGGCCACGTCGACGTAGGCCCGCGCCGCGCCGCGCCCTATCAGGTCGGCCAGGGTCGCGGCGACGTGGGCCGGCGGTACGGCGACGATCGCGAGGTCGACCTGCTCCTGCGGGGGTTCGTCGGTGCCGGCCCCGAGGGCGGCGGCGGTACGGGCCCGGTCCGGGTCGTGGTCGGCGAGGTGCACGGTGACCCCGCGGGCGGTCAGGGCGAGCGCCGCGGAGGTGCCGATCAGTCCGGTTCCGATGACGACGGCGGTTCTCACGGGGCGCTCCACAGGTGCGTGACGACAGGTTCTGACTCAGGGTAGCCAGACGGTACGCCGCGAGGGCCCGGCTGCCCGCCCTGTGGGACGGCGGCCGGGCCCTGGTGGGACGACGTCTTCAGAACTTCTGCTGCCGGATGATGTCCTCGATCGAACCGGTGGGGATCTCTCCGCCCGGGGTGAGTCTGTCGACCGCCTGCGGCAGGCTCTGCGCGATCTGGTCCGCGGCCTGTTCCGGGGAGACGCCGGCCTGGGCGGCGACCGTCCGAAGGGTCTCGTCCGGCAGGGCCTCGCTGATCTGCGCGCCGCTCACCGGCTGGTTCTCGCCCGTGCCGATCCAGGACTGCGCCTGGCCGGCCAGGCCGGACCTGGTCAGCATGTCCATGAGGCCGCCGAGCGGGTTGTCCGCGCCGCCGCCCGCCTGGGCACCGCCGCCGGCGCCGGCGCCGCCCATGAGCGCGCCGAGCAGGGCGCCGAGGACGTTTCCTCCGCCCCCGCCTCCCCCGCCGCCGCTCCCGGCGTGCCCAGCGCCACCGCCGGCGCCGAGGAGGCCGCCGAGGAGCGAGCCGAGGTCGTTACCTGCCATCGTCGTGCCTTTCGCAGGAGGGCCGGGCCGCGCGGACAGCTCCGTACCCGGCTTCGGGACACGGACAATGTCACCCACACCGGGTGGTGTCGCCACCCGGCACCCGGGCGCCGGGCCGCTGGGGTAGAACGATCGGCATGATCTTCCACATCGTCCCGCTCGCCGACTGGACCGCCGCACCCGAGCTGCCGTACGCCCCGCCCTCGCTCGACTCCGAGGGATTCGTGCACTGTTCGGCGGACCGTACGACGGCGCTCGGGATCGCCGACACGCACTACCGGGAGCAGCCGGGCACCCTGCTCGCGGTCGAGCTCGACGAGGACGCGCTGACCGCGGAGGTCCGCCGGGAGGGTGGTTCCGGCGACCGTTTCCCACATGTTTTCGGTCCGCTGAACCGGGACGCCGTGGTCCACGTGTGGGAGGTCGTACGCACACCTGGCACATCCGCATCACTGGCACCGTGGCAGCGGAGCTCGTGATTCGGGCGCGGCAGGCTTCACCTGAGGCCCGCCGCACGTCAGGATGCTGCACGCCGATCCGCCACACAGCGAGGAGAGACTGATGAGCGACCCCACGCAGACCGCCCGGCGCAAGGTACTGGTGATCGGAGCGGCCACCCTGGCCGGCGGTGCGCTCACCGCCTGCGGGGGCGGCGGCGACGGCGGGAACGCCGCGACCGGCGAACAGAACGGCGCCGCCACCCCGCCGCCCGGCTCCGCCCCGGCCGACGCGCCCTCGGCGGGCGGCGCGGCCGCCGGTACGAAGTCCATCGCCAAGGCGGCGGACGTGCCGGTGGGCGGCGGCAAGGTCCTCAAGGAGGAGAAGCTCGTGGTCACCCAGCCCACGGCGGGCTCCTTCCGCTGCTTCACGGCGGTCTGCCCCCACCAGGGCTGCCTGGTGAGCAAGGTGGCGGACAACACCATCAACTGCGCCTGCCACAACAGCGAGTTCAAGGCCACGGACGGCTCGAAGGTCTCGGGACCGGCCACCAAGGGGCTCGCCGAGAAGAAGATCACGGTCTCGGCGGACGGCAGCATCACGCTCGCGTAGCGGGCGCTCGCAGCCCTGCCGGCCTGCGGAAAAGGCCCGGCAGGGCGGGTGCGCCCTGGCATAGGCTCCCCGGATGGACGATCTGACGCTGGTACGGGACCACACGGTCTACCGGTGCGTGATGGGCTCCCGGGCGTTCGGGCTGGCCACGGAGACCAGCGACACCGACCGGCGCGGCGTCTACCTCGCCCCGACACCGCTGTTCTGGCGGTTCGAGAAGCCGCCCGCGCACGTCGAGGGGCCCCGGGAGGAGGAGTTCTCCTGGGAACTGGAACGTTTCTGCGAACTCGCCCTGCGGGCCAACCCGAACATCCTGGAGTGCCTGCACTCGCCCCTGGTGGAGCATGCCGACCCGGTGGGCCGGGAGCTGCTGTCGCTGCGCGGGGCCTTCCTCTCCCGGCGGGCGCACACCAGCTTCAGCCGGTACGCGGCCTCACAGCACGGCAAACTCGTCGCGGACGTCCGCCTCCACGGGGCGCCGCGCTGGAAGCACGCGATGCACCTGCTGCGCCTGCTGCTGTCCTGCCGCGACCTGCTGCGCACGGGGCTCCTGAGCATCGACGCGGGCCCGTACCGCGACCGCCTCCTCGCCGTCCGCCGCGGTGAGCTCACCTGGGACGAGGTCGACGCCTGGATGACCCGCCTGCAGGAGGAGACGGAGCGGGCCCTGGCCGGCACTCCCCTGCCGGAGGACCCGGACCGGGCCCGGGTGGAGGACTTCCTCGTCCGCACCCGGCGGGCGTCAGCCGCGTAGGACCCGGCGGGCGACGACGAACGCGTCCAGCGCGTCGTGCGCCGGCCCGTGCGCGGGCAGCGCGGTGCCCGCCTGCGCGGTGTCCAGCGTGGATCAGGCGTCCCAGAGGGTGCCGAAGGCCAGGAGTTCGTCCCGGTACTCGATGCGGCCCTCCCACTCGTGCGGCCAGACGTCCGCCCCGAGGTGGGCTCCGGCGAAGGCGCCGGCGAGGCAGGCGAGGGAGTCGGAGTCGCCTCTCGTGCAGGCGGCTCGGCGCAGGGCGGTCAGGGGCTCGTCCGGGAAGAGGAGGAAGCACTGCAGGGCGGTGGCGAGGGCCTCCTCGGCGATCCAGCCGTCGCCGGTGGTCAGGCAGGGGTCGGTCTCGGGGGACGGGGTCTTCAGGGCGGCCGCGAGCCGGTCGAGCACCTCCAGGCATTCGTCCCAGCCGCGCGCGATGAAGGATTCGGGCGTGGCGTCGGAGGCGGTGCGTATCCAGAGGTCGCCGAGCCAGCGCTCGTGGTAGCGGGTGCGGTTCTCCAGGGCGTAGGAGCGCAGTTGCCCGACGAGTCCGGTGACCTCGGTGCCGGCGGCCAGCAGGTGCACGGCCCGCGCGGTCAGGTCGGAGGCGGCGAGCGCCGTCGGGTGGCCGTGGGTGAGGGCGGACTGGAGCTGGGCGGCGCCGGCCCGTTCCTCCTCGGTCCAGCCGGGCACCAGCCCGACGGGGGCCACCCGCATGTTCGCCCCGCAGCCCTTGGAGCCGGTCTGGCTGGCGTCGCGCCAGTCGCGCTGCGGGTCGTTCAGCAGGTCGCAGGCCCGCAGGCAGGTGTTGCCGGGCGCCCGGTTGTTCTCCGGAGAGTGGTACCAGTCGACGAACTCCTGGCGGACGGGCGGGGTCAGCCACAGCGGTCCTACGTGGCCGCGGGCCGTCGCGGTCCGGATGCCGCGGGCCAGGGCGAGGGTCATCTGGGTGTCGTCCGTGACGATCGCCGGGCGGGGCAGGTGCATCTCGCGCCACGGGCCCGTCTTGGCGAGGATCGCGGGAACGTCGTTGAACTCGGTCGGGAAGCCCAGGGCGTCGCCCAGGGCCAGGCCGGTCAGCGCGCCTGTCGCGGCTCGTTTGGTCATCGTGGGGGTCCTTCCGGTCGGAGCAGAGGTGGATGGAGGGCGGTCGCCGGGCCGGCCCGGTAGAGGGCGGCCGGTTTGCCGCGGCCCCCGGTGAGCCGGGCGGCGCCCGGTACGGCCTCGACGAACCCGGGCGTCGTCAGGACCTTGCGGCGGAAGTTGGGGCGGTCGAGCACGGTGTCCCAGACGGTCTCGTAGACGGCCAGGAGCTCCCCGAGGGTGAACTCGGGCGGGCAGAAGGCGGTGGCCAGGCAGGTGTACTCCAGCTTCGAGCGGACCCGCTCACGCGCGTCCGCCAGGATCACCGCGTGGTCGAAGGCCAGGTCCGGGGCCTCGCCCAGCGGCAGCCAGCGGGCCTGCACCGCGTCCCCTCCGCCCTCGGCGGCCGGCTCGGGCAGGTCCGGGACGAGGGCCGTGAACGCCACCGAGACCACCCGCATCCGGGGGTCCCGGTCGGGCTCGCTGTAGGTGCGCAGCTGCTCCAGGTGCAGGGCCGCCACGATGTGCTCGGGCAGGCCGGTCTCCTCGGCCAGTTCACGCCGGGCGGCCGCCTCGGCGGACTCCCGGGGCAGGACGAACCCGCCGGGCAGCGCCCAGGAACCCGCGTACGGCTCCTGGCCGCGCCGGATCAGCAGGACGTGCAGGGCGCCGCCGCGCACGGTGAAGACGGCGAGGTCGACGGTCACCGCGAACGGCTCGAAGGCGTACGGGTCGTAGCCCGGCCCCGCCGCCCCGTTCACCGGTTCTCCGGGAGGGGGTCGGCGAACCGCCAGCCTTCGGCGAGCAGTTCGTCGACGGCCGCCACGGCCGTGGCGAGCCGCTCCCGGCGGCCGCCGCGCAGGGACAGGTAGCGCTTTCCGGTGGCTTCCAGCTCCTCGCGGAAGCGGCGGGTCATCCAGGGTCTGAGGTGGGGCCCGTCGCGCAGTCCGTCGTCCTCGAAGGGCACGTCGGCGTCCTCGGTGAGCAGGTACAGGTCCCGGTGTGTGCGGGCGGCGATCCGCTCGACCTCGGCGTTGCGGCCGCCCATGTACCGCTCGTGCCAGATGCCGGTGGCGAAGGAGTCGGTGTCGCAGACCAGCACCGGGGAGCCCTGGCGGGCCGCCCGCTCCTCCTCCTCGTCCTGGCGGCGGGCGATGACGGGGAACTCCTCCGCGGTGAAGGAGACGTCCGCCCAGGTGGCGGCCGGGTCCGCGGCCCGGGCCGCGGCGAGCTTCTCCTCGCTGTAGCGGCGTCCGTACTCCTCGACCCAGCCCGTGGCCGCCCAGACCCCGCCGCGGGCCCGCAGGTGCGCGGCCAGGTCCCGGGACAGGGTGGTCGTCCCGGTGGACTCGGCGCCGAGGACGACGACACGGCGCGCGAGGCGGGCTCGCACGGCCGGTCCCAGGAAGTCCCAGCAGGCGGCCGGGTCGGCCCGGACCGCCGTCCCGGACACCGGGAACAGGGTCCGGGCGGGGTCCACGCAGACCTCCTCGGCGCCGAACCGGCGCGCGAGTTCGGTGCCGTACTCCTCCGAGGTGAAGACGGCGTCGACAGGGCGGCCGACCGCGGCCCGGAAGATCGCCATGTGGGCCTCCCAGATCTCCGGGTCGTGCAGGTCGACGGGGATGTCGTCGACGGCTCCGACGACGTCCGTGTCCGGGTGGGCCTCGCGCATCCAGGCGACCCGGTCGGCGAGCGGCACCGATTCCACGGAGGCCGCGCAGACCAGGACGGTCAGCCGCTCGCAGCGGTCCTGGGCGGTGCGCACCAGGTGGTGGTGGCCGGCGTGCGGCGGGTAGAACTTGCCGAGCACCAGCCCGTGGCCGAAGCGCCTCATGCCGTCGCCCCCAGGGCCGTGCGGGTGCCGCGTTCCGCGAGCGTGCGCCGCCAGCCGAGCAGGCCGACGACGCAGAGCGCGAGGAAGCCGACGTAGAGCAGGGCGGTGAGGTGGAGCCCCTTGTGGACGTACAGGGGGATGTAGACGAGGTCGGCGGCGATCCACAGCCACCAGGACTCGACCAGTTTGCGGCACTGGCCGTACGTCGCCGTGAGGGAGAGCGCGGTCGTGACGGCGTCCCAGAAGGGGACGGTCGAGTCGGTGGCCCGGGACAGGAGCAGGGTGAGGCCGAGGGTCCCCGCCGCCCCCGCCGCGGCCAGCCAGACCCATTCGGTGCGCGTGGTGCGGCGCACCGGCAGGGCTTCGGCGGTTCCTGGTCCACCCCCGTGGGTCCAGGACCACCAGCCGTACGCGGCGAGGGCGATGAAGACGATCTGGAGCCCGGCGTCGGCGTAGAGGCCGGCCTGGGTGAAGAGAACGATGAAAAAAACGTTGTTGGCGATGCCGATCGGCCAGTTGGCGATGTGCTGGCGGGCCACCAGCCAGACGCACAGGGCGCCCGTGGCGAACCCGAGCACCTCGGTCCAGCTCAAGGTCCAGTTCATGCCGGGCCCCCACTTCCTTTAATAGTCACTGTGACTATAAACAGGGGTGCGGGGTCGGGGCAAGGGAAAAGCCCGCGGTGCCGTGGGCACTGCGGGCTTTTCGTGGAACGGGGCCGAGCGGGGTCGAGCGGGGCCGAGCGGAGTCCTACAGACCGACCTCGCGCATCAGCATGCCGACCTCGGTGTTGGTCAGGCGGCGCAGCCAGCCGGACTTCTGGTCGCCCAGCTCGATGGGACCGAAGGAGGTCCGGACGAGCTTGTCGACGGGGAAGCCCGCCTCGGACAGCATGCGGCGGACGATGTGCTTGCGGCCCTCGTGGAGGGTCACCTCGACCATGTAGTTCTTGCCGACCTGGTCCAGCACGCGGAAGTTGTCGGCGCGGGCCCAGCCGTCCTCCAGCTCGATGCCGTCCTTGAGCCGCTTGCCGATGTCGCGCGGCAGTGAACCGGTGATCGCGGCGACGTAGGTCTTCTTCACGCCGTACTTCGGGTGCGTGAGGCGGTGGGCCAGCTCTCCGTGGTTGGTGAGCAGGATGATGCCCTCGGTCTCGGTGTCGAGCCGGCCGACGTGGAAGAGGCGCGTCTCGCGGTTGTTGACGTAGTCGCCCAGGCACTGGCGGCCGTCCGGGTCCTCCATGGTGGAGACGACACCGGCCGGCTTGTTCAGCGCGAAGAACAGGTAGGACTGGGTGGCGACGGTCAGGCCGTCCACCTTGATCTCGTCCTTCGGCTGGACGCGCTTGCCCTGCTCGGTGACGATCTCGCCGTTGACCTCGACGCGGGCCTGCTCGATGAGCTCCTCACAGGCACGGCGCGAGCCCATGCCGGCGCGGGCGAGGACCTTCTGCAGCCGCTCGCCCTCCTGCTCGGCACCCGGGAACGTCTTGGGGGTCCTGATCACGGGCTTGTCGGCGTACCGGTCGCGCACGCGCTCCTCGATGCGCGCGTCCAGCTCGCGCGGGCGGGACTGGCCGCTGCGGCTGCCCGGACCACGGCGCGGGCCGCCGGCGCCGCCGATGCCGGGGGTCTTGGAGGTGCGGGGACCGCCCTTGGCACCGCCGCGCGCCGCGTCACCGCGGGCGCCGCGGGTGCGCTCGCCCTCGGGGCCGACGTCGTAGCGGCGCTCCTCCGGGCGGGGGTTGCGGGGACGCTGGGGTGCCTGGTCGCGATCACGGTCACGGTCACGCGAGCCGCCCTGGCCGCCGCGGTAGCCACCGCCACTGCCGGAGCCGCCGCCCGAGCCGCTGCCGCCCCGGTAGCCGCCCCCACCGCCGGAACCGCTGCCGCCGCGGGAGCCGCCGCTGCCGGAGCCGCCGCGGTAGCCACCGCCGCCGCCGGAGCCGCCGCCACGGGCGCTACCGCGCCCGCCGCCGCCACCGCCGCCGCTGTTCCTGTTGCCACCGTTGCCGTTGCCGCTGCTTCGCATCAAAGTTCCGTCGTCTTGTCGTCTTCATCGGTGTCCGGTGCGTCCGGATCGAACGACGGCACACCTTCTTGCGTCTCGGCTTCGATCGCGTCCGCCTCGGGGAGGAAGGGCGCGAGCTCCGGGAGCTCGTCCAGGCCGCGCAGGCCCATCCGCTCCAGAAAGTAGTTCGTCGTCCTGTATAGGATCGCACCTGTTTCGGGTTCCGTCCCCGCCTCCTCCACCAGACCGCGCTGGAGCAGGGTCCGCATGACCCCGTCGCAGTTGACTCCGCGCACGGCGGAGACCCGCGACCGGCTCACCGGCTGGCGGTACGCGACGACCGCCAGGGTCTCCAGCGCCGCCTGGGTGAGCCGGGCCTGCTGGCCGTCCAGGACGAAAGCCTCCACGGCCGGGGCGTACCGCGCCCGGGTGTAGAAACGCCATCCGCCCGCGACGAGCCGCAGCTCGAAGCCCCGGCGCGCGGCCGTGTACTCGTCGGCGAGCTCCCGCAGCGCGTCCGCGACCTCACGCGGGGTGCGCTCCAGCACCTTGGCGAGGTGCGCCTCGGTCGCGGGCTCGTCCACGACCATGAGGACGGCCTCCAGGGCCGGCTTCAGTTCCAGCGCGGCGACCGCGCCGACGTCGCTGCTCAATCCTTCGCCTCCACGATCTGGTCGAACTCGTCGGTCACCGTCGGCATGCCGTCGCCGTCCCCGCCGCTCCAGCGCACCGTGAGCGTCCGCAGGGCCTCCTCCTGGTCGAGGGCGACCGCCTTCTCCCGGTAGAGCTCCAGGAGGGCCAGGAAGCGCGCCACGACGGTGAGGGTGTCCTCGGCGTCCTCGGTGAGCTCCTGGAAGGTCGCCTCGCCGCGCGTCTTCAGCATCCGCACCACGACGCCGGCCTGCTCGCGCACGCTGACGAGGGGCGCGTGGATGTGGTCCACGTACACCTGGGGCTTGGCCCTGGGCTGCATGGCCTTGACGGCGAGCCGGGCGAACCCTTCCGCGCCGATGCTGATGACCACGTCGGGCAGCAGGTCGGCGTGGTGCGGCTCCAGCCCGACCGTCCGGGGGTAGCGGCGGCCCTCGGTCTCCGCGCGGCGCCCGAAGATCTCGGCGATCTGCTTGTACGCGCGGTACTGCAGCAGGCGCGCGAAGAGCAGGTCCCGGGCCTCCAGGAGGGCGAGGTCGGCCTCGTCCTCGACCTCGGCCACCGGCAGCAGCCGGGCGGCCTTGAGGTCGAGCAGGGTCGCGGCGACGACGAGGAACTCGGTGGTCTGGTCGAGGTCCCAGTCGGGCCCCATGGCCCGGATGTACGTCATGAACTCGTCGGTGACCTTGGACAGCGCGACCTCGGTGACGTCGAGCTTGTGCCGCGAGATCAGCTGGAGCAGCAGGTCGAAGGGCCCCTCGAAGTTGTCGAGCCGCAACGTGAACCGCCCGTCGCCTCCCGCGGGGCCCGCCGCGCCGCCGCCCGCGGGTTCCGCGGCGGGCTCCTGCGGCCCCGGGTCCGCCCGCTCAGCGGGCCCTCCCCCGTCCAGGGTCCCGCCGGCGCCGGCCGGCCCGGCCGCGTCCGTCGTCCCGTCGGCCGGATCGCCGGGCTCGGCGACCGGGCCCCCGGGCCCGCCCACGGTCCCGGCGGACTCCACCGCATCCGAGCTCCCGGCGGGCCCGGCCGGGCCTGTGACGGGGGCCCCGGCCGCCGCCGGGTCGGACACCGGGGCCTCGGCGGCGCCCGGCCCGCGCCCCAGGCTCCGGCGGGCCGGGCGGGCGGCGTGGTGATCGGGAGGCATGGCGGTCCAGGTGGGTACGGAAGAAACGGCAGGTCGGCCACGAAAAGCCTAGGCCCTGCCCGAACGATTCCCCGCCCGGCGGGCCGGGCCGCCGCGGTGGGCCCGGCGGGGTGTCCCGGTGCGGCACACGCCCGCAGGCAACGCCACCGGCGCCCCGTCGGCCGATCGGCACGCAGCGCCCGCACGGGCGCACGGGAGCGGGGGGCGCGGAGCCCACCGCAAGGGGCGTGGTCGGCCCGGCGGGCCGCTCCGGTGCGGGCGGGCACCGTGGGAGCCGCTCCCGCTGCGCGAGCGGCGCGGCGGACGACGGCACCGGCATCGCCGCGAGGTCTCGGGGTGGGCGGCCCTCGCAACGCACCGCGGATGGCGCGCCGGGGCCGGTGCCGGCGGAGGCCGGGGTGGTACCGCCGAGGTCCCGGCTGAGCCGTTCCGGCAGGTGCTTGCGGGAGCCGGAAGCCCGGGGAACGCGCCGCAGGTGGCATGGCGGGCCCGCCGCGAAGCGCGGGAGGCCGCCGACGGCGGGTCGGCGGCCTCTCGGCAGGACTTCGGGCACTGCACGGTCCCGGCTGAGCGGCGCCGCAGGCGGCCCGCAGGCGGCTCAGCGGCCGCGGAGGCGGCGGACCAGGATGCTGGCGTCGCCGCGGGACTCCAGGTCGGCGAGGACGACCGCCACCGCCTCGCGGACGATGCGGCCGCGGTCGACGGCCAGGCCGTGTTCCCCGCGCAGCACCAGCCGCGCGTGCTCCAGGTCCATCAGCTCCTCGGCGGAGACGTAGACCGTGATCTTCTCGTCGTGCCGTTCGCGGCCGCTGGGCCGCCGGTTCGCGCCGCGGCCCTGGCCCTTGCCCCGCCGGGTCGCCCCGGCCGGGGCGGCGGCCGCCCCGGCGGTCTGACCGGCCGGGCTGACAGAACCTTCCTGCGCTCGCCGCGGCTGCCCCACGACGGGTCCGCCCGCCTCCGCAGCGGCCTCAGCCTCCCGGCTGCGGCCCTCTCCCGCCGTACCCCCGGCCGGAGCGGCCGAGTGTTCCGCGGCGGGTGCCTCCTCGGCCCCGCGGCGCGGCGAGGACGACTGCAGCGCCATCCCCCCGGTCGTGCGGAACAGTTCGTCGGCGCCGGGCAGACTCACTCGGCGTGACAACGGGCGAGCACCTCCCTGGCCAGCTGGCGATAGGCGGCGGCGCCGACGGAGTTGGACGCGTACGTCGTGATCGGCTCACCGGCGACCGTGGTCTCCGGGAAGCGGACCGTGCGGCCGATGACCGTGTGGTAGACGTGGTCGTCGAACGCCTCGACGACACGCGCCAGCACCTCGCGGCTGTGCACCGTACGGGAGTCGTACATCGTGGCGAGGATGCCGTCGAGCTCCAGCTCGGGGTTGAGCCGCTCCTGCACCTTCTCGATCGTCTCGGTCAGCAGCGCCACGCCGCGCAGCGCGAAGAACTCGCACTCCAGCGGGACGATGACCTTGTGAGCCGCCGTCAGGGCGTTCACGGTCAGCAGACCGAGCGAGGGCTGACAGTCGATCACGATGTAGTCGTAGTCGGCCATCAGGGGCTTCAGGGCCCGCTGCAGGGTGGACTCGCGCGCGACCTCACTGACCAGCTGCACTTCCGCAGCGGACAGGTCGATGTTGCTCGGCAGCAGGTCCATGTTGGGGACCGCCGTCTTGAGCAGCACCTCGTCGGCCGACATGCCCCGCTCCATGAGCAGGTTGTAGACCGTCAGGTCGAGTTCCATCGGGTTCACGCCGAGGCCCACGGACAGCGCGCCCTGCGGGTCGAAGTCGACGAGCAGCACGCGTCGCCCGTACTCGGCGAGTGCGGCACCCAGGTTGATGGTCGACGTGGTCTTGCCCACGCCGCCCTTCTGGTTGCACATCGCGATGATCTTCGCCGGACCGTGGTCGGTCAGCGGACCCGGGATCGGGAAGTACGGGAGCGGGCGTCCGGTCGGGCCGATCCGCTCACGGCGCTGGCGGGCAGCGTCGGGGGCGAGGGTGGCCGCGTACTCGGGGTCCGGTTCGTACTCCGCGTCGGGGTCGTAGAAGTGCCCCTCGGGCACATTGTCGTAGTCGGCGAATCCCGTGGGCGTATCGCCGCTCAGGTCGCCGGCCCTGGAGTTCACGTCTAGGCCGTCCATGCTCTTTTGGGGCGTCGTCATGTGCTGGTGGTTTGCGAAGGTGCGTACTGCGACGGAGCCGACAGCTTCGAGCCCGGCAGGACTCTGGCCCCGCTCAGGGACGCCTGCTGCACCACCCCCAGGAGTAAATGTCGACTCATTCACAAGTCGTCTTACCTCCTCGGACGTGACCAGGACACTTATCGATAGGTCAGCGTGGCACCATGCCGACGGTTGGCGACTCTATGGCGTGTCACCACCCAGCGGCAACACAATCCGCCGGACCCGGCACGATGTGTCGGCAACCGAACACCACTCTGTCAAGGGCGTCCGCGCCGTCGCCGTGAAGTTTCGCGGG
This sequence comes from Streptomyces yangpuensis, assembly GCF_001005295.1. Lineage (GTDB taxonomy): Bacteria > Actinomycetota > Actinomycetes > Streptomycetales > Streptomycetaceae > Streptomyces > Streptomyces yangpuensis. The sequence goes on from NZ_LBMK01000010.1 coordinate 159,333, forward strand.
TGCGCGAAAGGGTTAAAGGGTTACGTTCGAGGCGAGTTGAGCGGGATCCCGGGACAGTCCGCAAACATGTCCGGCCGGACCTTGCGGGCAAGGTCCGGCCGGATACGTGAGATTGACGTCAGTCGTTGACGGGTCAGCCCAGCAGGGTGCCGAGCTCAAGGGTCTCCAGGCCGTGGGCCTCGGCGACCGGACCGTAAACGACCTGCCCGTCATGGGTGTTGAGGCCGAGGGCGAGCGCGGGGTCACGGCGCAGCGCCTCGACCCAGCCGAGGTTCGCGAGCTGCACGATGTAGGGCAGCGTGGCGTTGGTCAGCGCGTAGGTGGAGGTGTTCGGCACCGCGCCCGGCATGTTGGCGACGCAGTAGAAGACCGAGTTGTGGACCTGGAAGGTCGGCTCGGCGTGGGTGGTCGGACGGGAGTCCTCGAAGCAGCCACCCTGGTCGATCGCAATGTCGACAAGTACACTTCCGGGCTTCATCTTGGCGACGAGCTCGTTGGTGACCAGCTTCGGGGCCTTCGCACCCGGGATCAGGACGGCACCGATGACGAGGTCGGCCTCGACGACGGCCTTCTCCAGCTCGTAGGCGTTGGAGACGATCGTCTTGATCTTCGTGCCGAAGATCTTGTCCGCCTCGCGGAGCTTGTTGATGTCGCGGTCGAGCAGGGTCACGTGGAAGCCCATGCCGATGGCGATCTGCGCGGCGTTCCAGCCGGAGACGCCGCCGCCGATGACCACGCACTCGCCGGCGTGGGTGCCGGGGACACCGCCCGGGAGGACGCCGCGGCCGCCGGCCGAGCGCATCAGGTGGTAGGCGCCGACCTGCGGGGCCAGGCGGCCCGCGACCTCGGACATCGGGGCGAGCAGCGGAAGCGCGCGGTTGGCGAGCTCGACCGTCTCGTAGGCGATGGCGGTGGTGCCGGACTCCAGCAGGGCGTCCGTGCACTCGCGGGAGGCCGCCAGGTGAAGGTAGGTGAAGAGCGTCTGGTCCTTGCGGAGACGGTGGTACTCCTCCGCGATCGGCTCCTTGACCTTCAGCAGCAGGTCGGCGATGGCCCAGACCTCGTCGGCGGTGGCGAGGATCTCGGCACCGGCCGCGACGTACTCGGCGTCCGTGATCGAGGAGCCGACGCCGGCGTTCTGCTCGATGAAGACCTGGTGGCCGCCTCGGACCAGCTCATGCACGCCGGCGGGCGTGATGGCGACCCGGAACTCGTTGTTCTTGACCTCGCGGGGGATGCCGACCTTCATCGTCGATCACGGTCCTTGACTCAGGGGGAAATAACGGGGCACTTCCATACATACCCGCCCACAAGAGTGCGCAACGGGATGCACCACGAGATGACGTGGTGAAGCCAGTTTAATGAAGGATGAGTCGCTGTCTAGCCTTGCAAACCAATAATCTCAGTCGGATCCACTGCGGATTTCGCAGGCAGCGGGGTCGTCTCCCAGCAATCTGTCTGCGGCGGAGCGGTGCAGTCTCGCCGCCGCGGGGTCCCCCAGCCGGTCCAGCGTGTCGGCCAGCCGGACCTGCAGCGCGGCCTGAAGTCGCTGGTCGCCCGCCCGGCGCGCCAGCTCCACCGCCTCGCGGCAGGTGTGCAGGGATTCCTCGGGCCGGCCCGCGTACTCCTGCACCCGCGCCATCTCGCTCAACGCCTTGGCCTGTCCCGGCACATCGGCGAGTTTGCGGTAGCCCGCGGCGGCCGCCCGCCAGCTGCGCAGCGCGTCCCCGTACCGGCCCGCGTACGTGTGGACGTTGCCGAGGCGCCCGTACAGCCGGGCCTCGTCCGCCCGCTCCCCCCGTGCCAGGGCCTGGGCGAGCGCCCGGCCGAACCAGTCGGACGCCCGGTGCCAGTCCGCCAGCTCCTGGTAGGCACCGCCTACGGATTCCATCGCGCGGCCCGTCGCGTACGGGTCGTTCGCCGCCCGTCCGGCGTCCAGCGCGGCCCGGTAGCGCTCCAGGGCCTCCTGCGTGCGGCCGGTCTCCGCGTCCAGGTCGGCCAGGTTCAGCAGCGCCGCCGCCTGCTCTCGGTGCAGGCCGCGGCGCTCGGCCACGTCCAGCACCAGGCGGTGCAGCCCGTAGAGCTCGGGGGCCGCCTCCGTGGTCCCCCGGTGGTCCGCGAGGGCCCGTACGAGGGCGGCGACCAGCCGGCGGGCCAGGGTGTCCAGCTCGCCGTCGGCGACCGCCAGGGAGGCGGCCGCGGTGAGCGCCGGGAGCCGGGTGTCCAGCCAGACGGCGGCGGCGCGCCGGTCGGGGAAGCGCAGGGCGCGCGGGAGGCCGTCCAGCAGCTCCTGGAGTTCGGCGTCGAGTTCGTCGCCCTCGACGGCCGCCATGGCCCGGCAGGAGTGGAGCAGCCGGACGGTCCGCTCCAGCATCCGGGCGCGGGCCAGCTGGACCTCGGCGGGCCGTTCCTTGGTCTCCAGCAGAGCCTGGAGCGTCGGCGCGAGGCAGCCGGGCAGCAGGAACAGGCCGTCGGGTGCGTGCCGGACCAGCCCCAGCCCGGCGAAGTCGTCGAGCGTGGACTGCGCGGCGGCCACGGAGCAGCCGGCCAGCGCGGAGGCGGTGTGCGAGTCGACGAGGCCGGCCGGGGCGAGCGGCAGCAGGCGCAGCGTGCGCTGGGCGGGCTGCGGCAGGGAGTCGTAGACGAGCCGGAAGGCGCGGCCGAGCGGCCCGCCGGCGCCGGCGGGAGTGTCGTGGAGCTGCTTGGCCACGTCGGCGACGGCGGCCTTGGGGCGGGCCGCGAGCCAGCCGCCGACGAGTTCGAGGGCGGCGGGCTGGCCCCCGCAGGCCTCGGTGAGGGCCTCGGCGGCCCGCGGGTCGGCGGTGATGCGGGTGTCGCCGATGCGGCGGGCGAGCATGGCGACGGCGGAGACGGTGTCCAGGCCGCCGAGGGTGCAGGGGCGCACGTCGGGGATGCCGGTGAGCGGGCCCTCGGCGGTGACGACGACGAGGCACTCGGGGGTGTCCGGGAGCAGGGCGTCGACCTGGTGCGGATCGGCCGCGTCGTCGATCAGGATGATCGCCCGCCGCTCCTGGAGCGCGGTGCGCAGGGCGGAGCTGAGCTCGTCCTCGCCGGCGCCGGGCGGGGTGCACCGGCCCAGCCCGGCCAGCAGGTCCCGCAGGGCGCGCTCGGTCGCGACGGTCTCCCCGCCCGGGGCGGTGAGCCTGGTCCGCAGCACCCCGTCGGGGTACTGGTCGGCGACCTCGCGCACGAACGTCTCCGCGAGGGCGGTCCGGCCGGATCCGGGACGGCCGGCGACGAGCAGCACCCGCGCCCGCGGGGCCTTGGCCTTGCGGCCGGAGAGGGTGTCGAGCCCGGTCCGCGCGATGTCCTCGCGCAGCTCCTTGAGCTCACGCCGCCGCCCGACGAAATCCGTCACGGATCCGCTCCTCTCCCTGCCTTCGGATTGCGAGCGTAGTTCACGCAGAGCGACGGCCCGTGTGGAGCGCGGCGGGTAAATCCCCCAATCGGATCAGCGGATGGTCCGCTTTTTCCCGTGCGGTGGCCCGCGGCGCGGGCGGGGTGCCGCGGACGGGGCCGAGCCGCGGCCCGCGGCCGGGGATCGCCGCTGCGCGGAGCCGTCCCCACCCGCCGTCGCACCGTTCCCCGGGGCTCCGCCCGGCAGCCCGGCGCCCCGATCTCCGACGGGGCTCGCACATCTCCGGGGCCGGGGCCGCGGGCGGGATTCCTCGGCTACGCCTCGTACGGGCGGGCCGGCCAGGGGGCGGTGGCCGGGCGGAGGGCGTCGACACCGCCCTCGCAGGCCAGCGCGGCGGACAGCGCCAGCACCCCCGTCACCAGGCCCGGGTTGCCGAGCTCGCCCGCAAGGACGCCCCGTACCAGCTCGGCCAGCGGCACCCAGGTCACCTCCATGTCCGCCTCCTCCGAGCCGGAGTCGGAGTAGCGCTCGCCGTCCGCCTCCGACACACCCCGGGCGAGGAAGACCCGGATCGCCTCGTCCGACCCGCCGGGTGAGGCGTAGAAGTCGACCAGCACCCGCCAGTCCTCGGCCTTGACGTGCGCCTCCTCGTAGAGTTCGCGCTGCGCGCCGAGCAGCGGGTTCTCACCGGGGACGTCGAGCAGCCCGGCCGGCAGCTCCCACAGCCGCCGCCGCACCGGGTGCCGGTACTGGCTGAGGACCAGTACCCGCCCGTCCTCGTCCAGCGCGAGCACGCACACCGAGCCGGGGTGCACCTGGTAGTCGCGGCGGGCGGTCGAGCCGTCCGGCATCCGGACCTCGTCGGAGTCCACCGCCGTCTTCGCGCCCTGGAACGGCCGTCGGCTCGACAGCGTCTCCCAGGATTCCGACGTGTCCTTGATGTTCATGCCCCGAAGCCCTCCACAACGCGCGACAGCCGGGGTACGGATCTTCCGTACCCCGGCCGTCTACGTTATGCGGTCAGGCGCTCACTTCGCGGACTGCTGCCGCTCCACGGCCGCCTTGACCAGACCGGCGAACAGCGGGTGCGGGCGCGTCGGGCGCGAGCGCAGCTCCGGGTGGGCCTGCGTGGCCACCAGGTAGGGGTGGACCTCGCGCGGGTACTCGACGTACTCGACGAGCTTGTTGTCCGGGGAGGTGCCGGAGAAGACCAGACCGGCCTTCTTCTCGAGCTCACCGCGGTAGGCGTTGTTGACCTCGTAGCGGTGGCGGTGGCGCTCGTCCACGTACGCCTGGTCGCCGTAGACCTCGCGCACGATGGAGCCCTCGGCGAGCTTCGCCGGGTACATGCCCAGGCGCATGGTGCCGCCCAGGTCGCCAGCGCCCTCGACGAAGGCCAGCTGCTCCTCCATGGTCGAGATGACCGGGTGCGGGGTGGAGGCGTCGAACTCGGTGGAGTTGGCGTCCTCGATGCCCGCGAGGTTGCGCGCGGCCTCGATGACCACGCACTGCAGGCCCAGGCAGAGGCCGAGCAGCGGGATCCTGTTCTCGCGGGCGTAGGTGATCGCGCCGACCTTGCCGTTCACGCCGCGGTCGCCGAAGCCGCCGGGCACGCAGACCGCGTCCACGTCGGACAGCTGGGCCGCCGCGCCCGCGGGGGTCTTGCAGTCGTCGGAGGTGACCCACTTGATCTGGACGCGGGCCTTGTTGGCGAAGCCGCCGGCGCGCAGCGCCTCGGTCACCGACAGGTAGGCGTCGGGCAGGTCGATGTACTTGCCGACGAGCGCGACCTTGACCTCGTGGTCGGGGTTGTGGACGCGGTCGAGGAGGTCCTCCCAGACGGTCCAGTCGACGTCGCGGAAGGGCAGGTCGAGCTTGCGCACGACGTACGCGTCCAGGCCCTCGGTGTGCAGGACCTTCGGGATGTCGTAGATCGACTTGGCGTCGATGGCGGCGACCACGGCCGCCTCGTCCACGTCGCACATCAGCGAGATCTTGCGCTTGATGCTGGTCGGGACGTCGCGGTCGGCGCGCAGCACGATGGCGTCGGGCTGGATGCCGATGTTGCGCAGGGCCGCGACGGAGTGCTGGGTCGGCTTGGTCTTCAGCTCGCCGGAGGGGCCGATGTAGGGCAGCAGCGAGATGTGCACGACGAAGACGTTGTCGCGGCCGACCTCGTGGCGGACCTGGCGGACGGTCTCCAGGAACGGCAGCGACTCGATGTCGCCGACGGTGCCGCCGACCTCGGTGATGACGACGTCGACGTCCTCGGTGGCCATGCGGCGGATGCGGTGCTTGATCTCGTTGGTGATGTGCGGGATGACCTGCACGGTGTCACCGAGGTACTCGCCGCGGCGCTCCTTGGCGATGACCGTGTTGTAGACCTGGCCGGTGGTGACGTTGGCCGAGCCGTCGAGGTCGACGTCGAGGAAGCGCTCGTAGTGGCCGATGTCCAGGTCGGTCTCGGCGCCGTCGTTGGTGACGAACACCTCGCCGTGCTGGAACGGGTTCATCGTGCCCGGGTCGACGTTCAGGTACGGGTCGAGCTTCTGCATCGTGACCCGCAGGCCGCGCGCCTTCAGGAGCGCACCCAGGCTGGAGGCCGTCAGGCCCTTGCCGAGGGAAGAAGCGACACCCCCGGTGACGAAGATGTGCTTGGTCGTCATGGCTGTGCTGTTTCGGAAAGCAGCGGGCGGCATCGCCAAGAGGGGGCTCCCGTGGTCGCGAAGTGAGGTGCGTCCGGCGCCGGCCACCGTCGATCCGGAAGGGTTTCAGGGGGCGCCGAAGCTGCGGTTTCGGGGCTCCTGATTCGCACAGGCAGACCACCGGTCCACGGGGTACCAGCCTATCAGCGCCCGGGCCGGTCCGCCTCCGGCCACGCCCCGTCGACGGCTCGTAGCAGAGCGCCGAAGTGCGCCGGGGCGGAGATCCTGAGGCTCACCCGTTCGGCGCAACGGCATTCACCGCGGCCTGGAGAAGATCACTAGGGTGCCGTCATATCCTGCTCGGATATTGCACACATCACCGCCGGGCAGTCCGTCGGACGGCCTAACCGGGCCGATATACGGAATCATGGGCTCACGCGGCGATACCTGCACACAGGAGACCGCGCAAACGCGCATTGCAAGCGCCCTTCGGGGCGGACGTGGCCGTTCGACTGGAGATGCACGTGTCCGGGCGCATCGAGGATTACGCACTGATCGGGGACATGCAGACCGCGGCGCTGGTCTGCCGGGACGGGGCGGTGGACTGGCTGTGCCTGCCCCGCTTCGACTCCCATGCCGTGTTCGCGAGCATTCTCGGCACCGAGGATCACGGGTTCTGGCGGATCGGCCCGGCGTTCCCGGCGGGCTCCGAGGCCCCGCGGGCCACCCGCCGCCGCTACCGCGGCGACTCCCTGGTGCTGGAGTCCGAATGGGACACCCCCCGGGGCGGCGTCCGCGTGATCGACTTCATGCCTCCGCGCGAGCACCACGCGCCGCAGCTGATCCGCATCGTGGAGGGCGTCAGCGGGCGCGTCCCCATGCGCTCGACCCTGCGGATGCGCTTCAGCTACGGCCGGGTGGTGCCGTGGGTGCACAAGGTCGACGGGCGCACCGTCGCCGTCGCCGGCCCCGACTCGGTCTGGCTGGACACCGACGCGGAGACCTACGGCAAGGACCTGACGACGTACTCCGACTTCACCGTCGGGCCCGGCGACCGGGTCGCGTTCAGCATCAGCTGGCAGCCCTCGCACCGCGGCGCGCCCGAGGCCCCGGACGCCGAGGCGGCCCTGGAGTCGACCGCCGAGTTCTGGCGCGAGTGGGTCGAGCAGTGCACGTATCACGGGCCCTACCGGGAGGCCGTGGTCCGCTCCCTGATCACGCTCAAGGCCCTCACGTACGGCCCCACGGGCGGGATCGTCGCCGCACCGACCACCTCCCTCCCGGAGGAGATCGGCGGGGTCCGCAACTGGGACTACCGCTACACCTGGCTGCGGGACGCGGCCATCACCCTCTCCTCGCTGCTGCGCACCGGCTACCGCGAGGAGGCCCGCGCCTGGCGCGAGTGGCTGCTGCGCGCGGTGGCCGGCGACCCGGAGAACCTGCAGATCATGTACGGGATCGCGGGCGAACGCGAGCTCGGCGAGACCGAACTGGACTGGCTGCCCGGTTACGAGGGCTCCCGCCCCGTGCGCGTCGGCAACGGCGCCGCGGGCCAGCTCCAGCTCGACGTCTACGGCGAGGTCACCGAGGCCCTGCACCTGGGCCACATGACCGGCCTGGCCCGCAGCGACTACGCCTCCGTGCTCCAGCTCAAGCTGATCCGCTACCTGGAGACGCACTGGTCCGAGCCGGACGAGGGCATCTGGGAGGTGCGCGGCCCGCGCCGGCACTTCGTGCACTCCAAGGTGATGGCGTGGGTGGCCGTGGACCGCACGATCAAGCTGATCGAGAGCGGGGACGCGGACGGCCCGCTGGAGCGGTGGCGGGAACTGCGCGACGAGATCCACCAGGACGTGTGCGAGAAGGGCTACGACAAGGAACGCAACACCTTCACCCAGTCGTACGGGTCGAAGGAGCTGGACGCCTCGCTGCTGCTGATCCCGCAGATGGGCTTCCTGCCGCCGGACGACAAGCGGGTCATCGGCACCATCGAGGCGATCCAGCGCGAGCTGTCCACGCCCGACGGCTTCATCCTGCGCTACCCGACGGCGGGTGAGGAGGCCGGTGTCGACGGCCTGGAGGGCGACGAGGGGGCCTTCCTCGCCTGCTCGTTCTGGATGGCCGACGACCTGGCGATGATCGGCCGGGTGGACGAGGCACGACGGCTGTTCGAGCGGCTGCTGGCGCTCCGCAACGACCTGGGCCTGCTCGCGGAGGAATGGGACCCGCGGCTCCAGCGGCAGGTCGGGAACTTCCCGCAGGCCTTCAGCCACGTTCCGCTGATCGACACGGCGCTGCGGCTGACCGCGAGCGGGGCCTACGGCGGCTGAGCCGGCCACGACCCGCCCGGGGTGCGGTGCGGTTCGCCGCGCCCCGGTGATCCGCCGGGCCTAGGCTGGAGAGGTCTTATGCCCTCCGTCCGTTGGAAGGGGGCAGCCATGGCTCCCCTCTCGAAGGCGGGCGCGGCCCTGACCGCGCTCCGCGAGGATCTGTCCGGCGAGGTGTTCGCTCCGGACGATCCGGGCTACGACGAGGCCCGGACCGTCTTCAACGCGATGATCGACCGCAGGCCCGCCGTGATCGCCCAGTGCGAGAGCCCGGAGGACGTGGCCACCGCCGTGCGCTTCGCGAGGGACCTCGACCTGAAGATCGCCGTGCGGGGCGGCGGGCACAGCGTCTCCGGTTCCGCCCTCGGCGACGGCGCGCTCGTGATCGACCTGCGCCGGATGCACGAGGTCACCGTCCACCCCGGGGCCCACGCCGTACGGGTCGAGGGCGGGGCGACGATGAGCCACCTGGACCGGGCCTGCGCCCCGTACGGACTGGCCACCACCGGCGGCCGGGCCTCCACCACCGGCGTCGGCGGCTTCGTCCTGGGCGGCGGCAGCGGCTGGCTGGACCGCAAGTGCGGGCTGGCCGTGGACAACCTGCTGGGCGTGGAGCTGGTGACGGCCGACGGCTCGGTCGTGGAGACCACCTCCGAGGAGCGCCCGGAGCTGTTCTGGGCCCTGCACGGCGGCGGCGGCAACTTCGGCGTGGCCACCGCGATCACCCTGCGGCTGCACGAACTGCCCGCCATGGCCATCGCGTTCGTCCTGTACCTGCCGGAGAACGGTCCCGAGGTGATGCGGACCTACCGGGACATCCTGGAGGGCGGGCCGCCGGAGGCGAGCGGGGGCGTGATCTTCCTGACCGGTCCGCCGGACGACGAGCTCGTGCCCCCGCACCTGGCCGGGCGGCTGGTGTGCGCGGCGCTGCTCACGTACGCGGGCCCGGAGGAGCGGATGCGGGGGCTCGCCGAGCCGCTGCTGGCGCTGCCCCACGAGGCGGCGATGGTCACCGCCATCCCGTACGCCGATCTCCAGTGCATGATCGACGATCCGCCGGGGCTGCGGAACTACTGGTCCGCGGAGTATTTGACCGGCGCCCCGGACGCGTTCGTCGACGTGTTCTGCTCCCGGGCCGCGTCGATGCCGGTGCCGACCGGGACCCAGCACATCCTGTTCCCGCAGGGCGGCGCGATCGCCTCCGGCCCGGCCGACTACCCGGTGCCGTACCGGGACTCCCCATGGGTGGTGCACCCGTTCGCGATCTGGGAGGACCCCGCCGACGACGAGCGCTGCCGGCAGTGGGTCAAGGACGTCCGCGCGGACGTGGAGCCGTGGAGCACCGGCGCGGTGTACCTGAACTTCACCGGGGACGAGGGATCGGACCGGGTGGTCTCCGGGCTCGGCGCGGACAACATGCGCCGCCTGGAACGGGTGAAGCGCGAGTACGACCCGGACAACGTCTTCCGCTTCAACCACAACATCCGGCCGGCCTGACCCCCTGATAGCGTCCCGCGACATGGACAACCAGGGCGGGATCACGGTTCAGCGGGCACTGGAGCTGCCGGGGCTGCGCAGCGGCCTGCCGGAGGTGGTGGCCTGCGCCGACCGCCTGGGCCGCACCGTCCGCTGGGTGCACGCGGGCGAGGTGCCGAACATCGCCTCCCTGCTCAAGGGCGGCGAGCTGCTGCTGACCACGGGGCTCGGCCTGGGCACCCGCCCCGCCGAACAGCGGGCCTTCGTACGCCGCCTCGCGGACCGGGGCATCGCCGCGCTGGTGGTCGAACTGGGCCCGCGCTTCACCCGGCTGCCCGCCACGATCGTGGAGACGGCGCGCACGGCGGGACTTCCGCTGGTCCAGCTCCACCGGGAGGTCCCCTTCGTCACGGTCACCGAAGAGGTCCACACCGAGATCGTCAACGGCCACTACGCGCTGCTCCAGCGCGCCGAGGAGGTCCACCGGCGTTGTACGGAGGCCCTGTTGGGCGGCGGGGGCATCCCGCAGGTGCTGCGCATCGTGGCCGACTTCACGGGGAATCCGGTCTTCCTGGAGACCGCGGACGGGCAGTTGCTGTACGCGGCCGCCAGCTCGGCCGGGGACCCCGGCGCGGACCCGCTCCAGGTGTGGGAGGGGCTGCGCGGCCAGCGCGAGACCGAACCGTCCGCGAACACGGTGGTGATCGACGTACCGGGCGGCGGCCACGGCACCGGCTCGGTGCGGGCCCGGGTGGTGCTGGTCGGGGTCTCGGCCCCGCTGCTCCCGGTGCACCGGATGGCGGCGGAGCGCACGGCGGGTGTGCTGGCCGTGGTGCTGATGCAGGCGCGGCAGGAGGAGGAGCTGGCGGCGCGTGGCCGCGGCGACTTCCTCACGGACCTGGCGGAGGGCCGGATCTCGGCGGAGGACGCGCCGGCGCAGGCCCGGGTGCTGGGTTTCAAGCCCGGTGCCGGACCGCTGCTGCCGGTGGTCATGCGGCTCTCGGACCTCGGCCCGTCCGGCAACTGGGCCGTGCTGGCCCGCGCGGTGCTGGAGGAGCTGTCGTCCGTCGGGGTGCCGGTCCTGCTGGGTGTCCGCCCGGTCGAGGGCCGGGTGCCGCTGCTGGTGTCGCTGCGGGCGGAATCGGAACGCACGGCGGTCGCCGACCGGGTCGCGGCGGCGCTGCGGGCGGGTGTGGAACGCGCGGGCCTGGAGCGGGCCACCGCCCCGCCGGCGGTGGTCGTCGGCGTCGCGGGCGGCTGGGCGGCCGCCTCCTCGGGCCTGCGGCACGCGGCGGAGACCGCCACGGCGGCCCACGGCCTGCCGGCCAGGCCCTGGTACGACGCCCGCCGCCTCGACATCGACCTGCTGCTGTGGCGGCTGCGCGAACACCCGGACCTGGCGGCCTTCGTGGACCGCGCGATCGGCCCGCTGCGGGCGCACGACGCGACGTCGCGGCCAGCGCTGCTGCCGACGCTGGAGACGTACCTGGCCCATGCGGGCCGCAAGGCGGAGACGGCTCGTGAGCTCCACCTGAACCGGCAGACCCTCTACAACCGGCTGGCGCGCATCTCGGAGCTGCTGGGCACGGACCTGGACGACCCGGAGACGGTGCTCTCCCTCAGCCTGGCCCTGCGAGCCCGCCGCCACACCGCCTCCTCCTGACGCCATGCAGCCTCGCCGGCGATTGAGGCGCGGCGCGGGGGTTCGGGGGCGGAGCCCCCGCAGCGGCGGCGCGGCCGGACGCGGCGGGGTGGCCCTGCGGGCTTGTCCCCTACCCGCCCTTCCACCGTTCCCCGGGCGCTGCCCGGACCCGCGCCTCAATCGCCGGCGGGGCTGGGTACGCGGGCGCTGCCCGGACCCGCGCCTGAAACGCCGGCGGGGCTGGGTACGCGGGCTCCGCCCGGACCCGCGCTCAAAACGTCGGCGGGGCTGGATACGCGGAGCCCCGCGGCGGCGGCGCGCCCTGTCTGCCACCGCCGAGGCTAACGGCGGCGTTCCGTCAGCTCGTCGTAGACGGACAGGACCTGGGCCACGGTGTCGTCCTCCGAGGGCCACGTGGCGGCCTGGATGCGCCCCGCGGCGACGAGGTCGGACCGGCGGGCCGGATCGGCCAGCAGGCCGGCCACGGCCGACGCCAGCGCCCCCGCCTCCCCCGGCGGTACGAGCACCGCGCCCTCCCCCACCAGCTCCGGCACACCGCCCACCGCCGTCGCGACCAGCGGTACGCCCGCCCGCAGCGCCTCCTGCGCCGGCAGGGCCCGCGTCTCCCACCGGCTCGGCAGCACCGCCAGGTCCGCCGCGGCCAGCAGGTGCGCCGCGTCCCGGCGGCGGCCGAGGAGCCGGACCGGCAGCCGCTCCGCCGCGATCCGGCGGGCCAGTTCGGCCCGTAGCGGCCCCTCCCCCGCGATCACCAGCAGGGGCGCGGGCTCCAGAGCCCGCCACTCCCGCGCCGCGTCGAGCAGGACGGAGTACCCGCGGTGCGCCACGAGACTGCCGACCGCGACCAGCAACGGCCTCTCCACGACGCCGAGTTCCGCACGCACCTTGCCCGGGTCCGACGGCGTTTCCGGGCCCGCCGGGAAGGCCACCGGCGCCAGCCGCGCGTCCCTGGCGCCCCGCCGGCGGGCCAGGTCCACGAGGTCCGAGGAGGCCCCGAGGACCACCGCGGCGGCCCGCGCCACGCGCCGTTCCAGTATCCGGCTCAGCCGTCCGAGCGCGCCGTGCGCCGTCGGGCCTTCGCCGTGCCAGCTCACCACCAGCGGCACCCGGCGCCCGCGTATGGCCAGCGCGGCCCGCAGGCCGGCCCGTACTCCGTGCGCGTGGACGACGTCCGCGCCGGCGCACGCGGCCCGCAGCACGCTCACCGCGTCGGGCGCGAACTCCGCCCCGGCGCCGGTGAAGTCGTACTCCCCCTCCGCCTGGACGGGGGCGCACACCGTGACCCGTACCCCGCGCGCGGCGAGCCCGGTGGCGAGTGATCGGACGTGCGCGCAGCTGCCGGCGCCCGCACCGTCGCCGAGCACTTGGACGGTGCGCAGCGGCGGGCGCCCGTAGGGCTGTGCCGCGACGGAGGGGGAGACCGGGGAGCTGCTCACTGGCCGAAGCTCCAGGGTGAGGGGAGTCAGAGACGTCGCCAAGAATGCCAGTCCGCACGTGCGTTCCGGGACCATACGGGTGCGGATCCTGTGCGAGATACGGCAGGACACCCCCCGGCCTCACTCACACGGCGTAAGCGGAATCCGGAGAGTGACGCTCCGATCGATCTTTTTCGGTTCCGGACCGTTCTGTCGCGGACAAGCGGAGGGCCCGGAACGACCTGCGTTCCGGGCCCTGGGGTGGTGTGCCGGCTCACACGTCGGCGCGCGCCGCCGCCAGCAGTTCCTCGGCGTGCGCCCGCGCCGAGACGGAGTCCTCGTGCCCCGCGAGCATGCGCGACAGCTCCCGGACGCGGTCCTCGCCCTCCAGGACGGTGACCCCGCTGCGGGTGACCGAGCCGTCGTTGGTCTTCTCCACCAGCAGCTGCCGGTCGGCGAAGGCGGCCACCTGCGGCAGGTGGGTGACGACGACGACCTGTGCCGACCTGGCCAGCTTCGCCAGCCGCCGGCCGATCTCGACGGCCGCCTTGCCGCCGACGCCGGCGTCGACCTCGTCGAAGAGGTAGGTGGGCACGGGGTCGGTGCCCGCGAAGACGACCTCCACCGCGAGCATCACGCGGGACAGCTCACCGCCCGAGGCGCCCTTGGCGATCGGCCGCGGCTGGGCGCCGGGGTGCGGGGCCAGCAGCAGTTCGACCTCGTCGGTACCGGAGGGGCCGTAGGCGACCGGGCGGCCGTCCACATCCACTCCTTCGGGGTCCTCGGTCTGCCGGATGTCGATCGTCACCCGGGCGTGCGGCATCGCCAGCGACGCCAGCTCCGCCGTCACCGCGGAGGCGAAGCGGGTCGCCGCCTCCACCCGGGCGTCGGTCAGGGCCTGGGCCAGCAGCGACAGTTCGGAGCGCAGCCCGTCGCGTTCCGCGGTCAGCTCGGTGATCCGCTCGTCGTCGCCGTCCAGTTCCAGCAGGCGCGCCGCGCCCTGTTCGGCCCACGCCAGTACGGCCTCCACGGTGCCTTCGGTGCCGTACTTGCGCGTCAGCTGCGTCAGGGCCGCCCGGCGCTCCTCCACCGCGGCCAGCCGCAGCGGATCGGCGTCGAGGTCGTCGGCGTAGCCCGCCAGTTCCCCGGCCACGTCGGACAGCAGGATGCCGAGTTCGCCGATCCGCTCGGCGAGCGCGGCGAGCGCCGGGTCGTGCGACCGTACGGTTTCCAGCGCCCGGTGGGCTCCGGCGACGAGCATGTTCGCGTCGATGGCCTCGGGGTCCTCGGGGTTGCCCGCGAGCGCGCCGTGGGCCGCCTGGGCCGCCTGGGCCAGCGCCTCGGCGTGCCCGAGCCGTTCCGCCTCGGCCGCCAGCTCGGCGTCCTCGCCGGCCACCGGCTCCACCGCGGCGATCTCGTCGAGCCCGAAGCGGAGCAGGTCCGCCTCCTGGGCCCGTTCCCGGGCCCGGGTGGTGATCTCGTCGAGTTCCACGGCGACCGCGCGCAGCCTGCGGTAGGCCGAGCCGTACTTCTCCAGCGGGACGGCGACGGCGTCCCCGGCGTACCGGTCGAGCGCCTGCCGCTGCCGGGCCGGCCGGAGCAGGCCCTGCTGGTCGGTCTGCCCGTGTACGGCGACCAGGTCGTCGGCGAGTTCGCCGAGCAGGCCGACGGGCACGGAGCGGCCGCCGACGTGGGCGCGCGAACGGCCCTCGGCGGACACCGTCCGGCTGATCAGCAGGGCGCCGTCGTCGAGCTCGGCGCCCGCCTCCTCGGCGCGTACCGCGGCGGGGGCGTCCGGGCGCATGACGATGCGGCCCTCGACCACCGCGGCCTTGGCCCCGATCCGTACCAGGGCCGGGTCGGCGCGGCCGCCGAGCAGCAGCCCGAGGCTGGTGACGACCATCGTCTTACCCGCGCCGGTCTCGCCGGTCACCGCGGTGAAACCGGGCGACAGCTCGACCACCGCGTCGTCGATGACCCCGAGCGACCGTATCCGCATCTCCTCAAGCACGGGACGACGATACCGAGGTTTCCCGGGTGCCATGTGACGTCACCCGCTCCGAGTTTCTCGAACGCGTGTGCTATTAATGCTCTCGCGACGGGCCCCGGACGGCAACACCCGGAATCCCGGCCGGGCTTGGGGGCCACGGCCCCCGCCGGCCTTTGGCAGAGGCCGTCAGTGGGGTGCGCCCCGCCAGCCCGACACGGGCAGCGCGAACTTCGCGACGAGCCGGTCCGTGAACGACGCGTGGTGCAGCCGGGCGAGCCGTACGGGCACCGCACCCCGCCGGACCTCCACCCGGGCCCCGGCCGGCAGCTCCACCGTGCGCCGGCCGTCGCACCACAGGACCCCGTGCGGGGTGCCGTTCTGTACCTCCACCGCGAGCACCGAGTTCGGCGAGGTCACCAGCGGCTTCGCGAACAGCGCGTGCGCGCTGATCGGCACCATCAGCAGCGCCTCCACCTCCGGCCAGACCACCGGCCCGCCCGCGGAGAAGGCGTACGCCGTCGAACCCGTCGGCGTCGCGCAGACGATCCCGTCGCAGCCGAAGCCGGTCACCGGGCGCCCGTCGATCTCCAGGACGACCTCCAGCATCCGCTCCGGGGACACCTTCTGGACCGCGGCCTCGTTCAGCGCCCAGTCCCGGTGGACGACATCGCCGTTCGTGCGCACGATCACGTCGAGGGTCATCCGCTCCTCGACCTCGTACGAACGCGTCACCACCCGGTCCACGACCTTGTCGAGGTCGTCGCGCTCGGCCTCCGCGAGGAAGCCGACCCGGCCCAGGTTGACGCCCAGCATCGGCACGCCCGAGGCGCGCGCGAACTCGGCGCCCCGCAGCAGGGTCCCGTCGCCGCCCAGCACCACCAGCAGCTCGCATCCGTCGAGCACCCCCGGCGTGGACTCGGTGACGAGCTCCACCTCCGGCGGCAGCGGCAGGTCCACCGCCTCGTGCTCGAAGACCCTTACGCCCAGCCCACAGCGCAGCAGTCCCTTGACGACCAGCTCGGCGCTGCGGATGGCCGCGGGCCGCCCGGTGTGCGCGAGCAGGAATACGGTCCGTTCCCCCGGAAAATCTGTCACTGAGGCCCCTCCGCCACTGCACGGTCAACATCCGCCGGGTCGAGTGCCGGTGCCCCCGCCCTCAGCCACAGAAAGTACTCCACGTTCCCCGACGGCCCCGGCAGCGGACTGGCGGTCACCCCGAGAACGCCCAGCCCCAGCTCCGCGGCCCGGGCCGCGACCTCGCGCACGGCCTCCGCCCGCAGCTCCGGGCTGCGCACCACGCCGCCGCTGCCCAGCCGCTCCTTGCCGACCTCGAACTGCGGCTTGACCATCAGCACCAGGTCGGCGCCGGGCGCCGTGCACCGCACCAGCGCGGGCAGCACCAGGCCGATCGAGATGAAGGACAGGTCGCCGACGACGAGGTCCACCGGGACGCCGTCGATCTGCTCGACCGTCAGCTCGCGCACGTTCGTACGGTCCTTCACGGTGACCCGGTCGTCGCTCTGCAGCGACCAGGCGAGCTGCCCGTAGCCGACGTCGACCGCCATCACGTGGGCCACGCCGGCGCGCAGCAGCACGTCGGTGAAGCCTCCGGTGGACGCGCCCGCGTCCAGCGCCCGGCGGCCCTCGACCCGCAGGCCCTGCGGCCGGAAGGCCGCGAGGGCGCCCGCGAGCTTGTGTCCGCCGCGCGAGACGTAGTCGGGGTCGTCGTCGTCCTTGAGGACGACGAGGGCCGCGCTGGTCTCGACCTGGGTGGCGGCCTTGGTCGCGGTGGTGCCGCCCACGGTCACCCGGCCCGCGGCGATCAGCTGCGCGGCGTGCTCGCGGGAGCGGGCCATGCTGCGGCGTACCAGTTCGGCGTCCAGGCGGCGGCGTGCCACTCCTGCCACGTTCGGTTCAGCTCCTGTTTTCGTACGGTCCGGGGACGGATGGTGCGTCCAGCGCGGTCAGCGCCTCACGCAGCCCCCGGTGGACATCCTCGTACACCTCGACGTGTCCGTCCGCCCCGAGGTGGTCCGCGTCCGCCAGCCGCGCCAGGTACGCGTCCACCCCGGCGTGGCCGGTGGGGGTGCGTACGACGCCCAGCGCCACGGGCCCGGCGGGCTCGGCCGGTCCCGCGGGCTCAGCGGGTTCGGCGGGCTCGGCGGCTTCTACGGGGGCTTCCGCCCCGGCCCCGGCTCCGGCTCCGGCCGCGCTCGGGGCCTCGGCCCGGGTCTCGGCTGCTTCGTCGGTCATGCCACGACGCTACCCCGAAGCGCGCCCACGGCCACGCGCGGCTCTGCGGTACGGTCGTGATCACGATGGCTACGATCCAGGAGTGCCGTGAAGCACTCGACCGACTCTCCGACAACCTCGAGCGGGCCGAGGCCGGCGTGCGCGGCGCGGCCGCGTTCGACCGCTCCCTCAGCTGCCACATCACGGACCTGGACCGGACGTTCACGGGCCGCCTCGACGGAGGCCGGATCCGCGTGGACGCGGTCGCGCCGGGCCCGCCCGCGCACAAGGCCGAGATCCGCCTCGCGATGACCGGCGACGACCTGGTCTCGCTCGTCGCGGGCGAGCTGAAGTTCGCGAAGGCCTGGGCCTCCGGCCGGGTCAGGCTGGAGGCCGGCTTGCGCGACCTGCTGCGGCTGAAGAGCCTCCTCTAGTGCTGTGGCCGGAAAGGTTTGCCGGGGCGCGGCGTCCGGTGCGGTGCATCGCAAGGCGGCGGGCCGCGGCTCGTACTGGACGTACGTGCGCGGTTCTGACAACGCGGCGAGGTGCCGTGCCGAGCGTCGCGACCCGGTGAACCTGGCCGGTCACAGCACTAGGCACTGCCGCCCTTGCGGGCACCGGCCTCCGCGGGCGCCTGTGCGCGGGGGCGTCGCGCCGCCGGGATCACCAGCGGCGTTCCCGTCTCCGGGTCGTCGATGACCTGGCAGCGCAGCCCGAACACCTTCTCCACGAGCTCCGCGGTGACCACCTCCTGCGGCGGCCCCTCGGCGATGACCTTCCCGCCCCGCATCGCGATCAGGTGCGTGGCGTAGCGAGCGGCGTGGTTGAGGTCGTGCAGCACCGCGACGAGCGTGCGCCCCTGCGTCTCGTGCAGTTCGGCGCACAGGTCCAGCACGTCGATCTGGTGCTGGATGTCCAGGTACGTCGTCGGCTCGTCGAGCAGCAGCAGCGGAGTCTGCTGCGCCAGCGCCATGGCGATCCACACGCGCTGCCGCTGCCCGCCCGACAGCTCGTCCACCGCACGGTCGGCGAGCTCGGCGACCCCGGTCGAGGCCATCGACTCGTTCACGATCCGCTCGTCCTCGGGCGACCACTGCCGCAGCAGCCCCTGGTGCGGGTAACGGCCGCGCGAGACCAGGTCGGCCACCGTGATGCCGTCGGGCGCGATCGAGGACTGCGGGAGCAGGCCGAGGGTCCTGGCGACCTTCTTCGCGGGCATCGACCCGATGGCCTGGCCGTCCAGCAGCACCCGCCCCTCGGACGGCTTCAGCATCCGCGACAGGGCCCGCAGCAGCGTGGACTTGCCGCAGGCGTTCGGGCCGACGATCACCGTGAAGGAGTTGTCGGGGATCTCCACCGACAGGTTCTCGGCGATGACCCGCTGGTCGTAGCCGAGGGTCACGTTCTCCGCGGTCAACCGCTGCACTTGCGCACTCCTGAGGTTCATATACGTCCTGCCTTGCGCTCGGTGACGAGCAGCCAGAGCAGATAGACACCGCCGACCAGCCCGGTCACCACGCCCACCGGCAGCTGGTCCGCGCCGAAGGCCCGCTGCGAGGCCCAGTCCGAGAGCAGCAGCACCACCGAGCCCATCAGGGCGGCGGTCAGCAGGTTGGCACCGGGCGAGCGGGTCAGCCGCCGGGCCAGCTGCGGCGCGGCCAGCGCGACGAAGCTGATCGGCCCGGCCGCGGCGCTCGCCGCCGTGGTCAGCAGGATGGCCGCCAGCATCAGCAGCATCCGGGTGCGCTCCACCCGCACCCCCACCGCGTACGCCGCGTCGTCGCCCATCTCGATCATCCTCAGGGCCCGGCTCTGCCCCAGCACCAGCGGGAACAGCACCGCGCAGGTCAGCAGCAGCGGCCACACCTGCGCCCAGTCCCGGCCGGCCAGCGAACCGGTCAGCCAGACCATCGCCCGTGAGGCCTCCACCAGCTGGGCCTTGGTGATCAGGTACTGGATGACGGCCACCAGCATCGCGGAGGCGCCGATGCCCACCAGGACCAGCCGGTAGCCGTGGATGCCCTGCTTGTACGCCAGCAGGTACACGGCGGCGCCGGCCAGCAGCCCGCCGAGCAGCGCACCGGCGGCGACCTCGGTCGCCGAGCCGTTCAGCAGGATGATCACCACGAGGGCGCCGACCGCGGACCCGTACGAGAAGCCAAGGAGGTCGGGCGAGCCGAGCGGGTTGCGGGTCACCGACTGGAAGACGGCTCCGGCCATCCCGAGGGCGGCGCCGACCAGCAGGGCGACCAGTACCCGGGGCAGCCGCAGGTCGTTGACGATGAAGTCGTCGGCGGGGGTGCCGTTGCCGAGCAGGGTCTGCACGACGTCCCACGGCGCGATGTCGAAGTCGCCGGTGCCGATGAGCAGGACGGCCATGACGAACGCGGCGAGGACGAGCAGGCCGCCGACGGCCAGGGCGCGCCGCTCGATCCGCAGCGACATCCCGCCCGGGAGCCGCACGGGACGGGCTTTGGCGGTCACGGTCACAGCTGAGCCATCCTCTTGCGCCGGACGAGGTAGATGAAGACGGGCCCGCCGATGAGCGCGGTGACGATGCCGACCTGGAGCTCGGCGGGCCGGGTGACGACCCTGCCGACGACGTCCGCGCCGAGCAGCAGGACGGGCGACAGGACGGCCGAGTACGCGAGCACCCAGCGCATGTCCGGTCCGGTGAACACACGCACGAGGTGCGGGATCATCAGGCCGATGAAGACGATGGGCCCGCAGGCGGCGGTGGCCGCACCGCAGAGCAGGGTGATGGCGAGCATCGCGCCGACCCGGGTCCGTGTCAGGTTCGCGCCGAGGGCCCTGGCCGTGTCGTCGCCCATGGCCATCGCGTTGAGCGGCCGGCCGAGCGCCAGCGCGATCACCGCGCCGGCCAGCAGGAACGGGGCGACCTGCCGGACGGTGTCCATGTTGGCCGAGGCCAGCGAGCCCACCGTCCAGAAGCGCAGCTTGTCCAGCGCCTTGCTGTCCATCAGCTGCACGGCGTTGATGTAGCCGACGAGGGCCGCACTGGCCGCCGTACCGGCGAGCGCGAGGCGTACCGGTGTGGCGCTGCGGCTGCCGCCGAGCACGTACACGACGACGGAGACGACGGCGGCGCCGAGGAAGGCCCACCACACGAACTCCGACAGCGAACTCGCGCCGAGGAAACTGATCGCGGAGACCACGGCGGCCGCGGCGCCGGCGTTGACGCCGAGGATGCCGGGCTCGGCCAGCGGGTTGCGGGTCAGCGCCTGCATGACCGCCCCGGACAGGCCCAGCCCGAGACCGACCATCAGCCCGAGAAGGGTGCGCGGGACCCGCAGGTCCCGCACGACCACGTCCGAAGTGGTTCCCGAGTAGTGGAAGAGGCCGTGCCAGACCTCTTCCAGGGGCATCTGCCTGGCGCCCACGGAGATGCTCACCACCGTGATGAGGGCGAGCACCACGAGGGCGCCGACCAGACCCGCGGCGCGTGCGGCATGGCGTGGGCGGGCGGCGGCGTCCGGCGGGGGCGCCGCGCTCGGCCCGGATTCGGGAGGACTCTCAACCAACACGGAGGTTAGGTTAGCCTAGCCTCCGCCTCAATCGGACCCCCGGAGGTCACTGAAAACCCAGCCTGGCCAGCGCCTTCGCCGCGTCCAGCGTGCACACGCCCTCCGCGCCGGCCGTCCAGGCCGCCGCGCACAACGCCCGCAGCCCGTCCAGCGGGTCGAGGCCGGCCGGTCCTGCGGGGCCTTGCCCGCCCGTCCCGTCCTGCTCGTCGGCCTCGCTCAGTTCGAGCACACCGCTGTTGAGTGCCACCGCCGTCCAGCCGCCGCAGCGGAACCCCTCCGCGGCCGGCACCACCTCAGGCTGCCCGGCCAGCAGCCCGCGCAGGTCCCGGTCCACGTAGGTCGGCCGGTGCCGGGGCTCGGCCCGCAGCAGCTGCTCCGCGTCGGTCACCCCGGTCAGCACCAGCAGCGAGTCCACCTCCCCGTTGAAGGCGCCCTCGATGTCGGTGTCCAGCCGGTCCCCGACGACCAGCGGCCGCTTCGCCCCGGTCCGCAGCACCGTCTCGCGGTGCATCGGGGGCAGCGGCTTGCCCGCCACCTGCGGCTCCGCGCCCGTGGCGATCCGTACGACCTCCACGGCTGCCCCGTTGCCCGGCGCGATGCCCCGCGCCCCCGGGATCGTCAGGTCGGTGTTCGACGCGTACCACGGCACGCCCCGGTTGATCGCGTACGAGGCCTCCGCGAACCGGCCCCACGCCAGGTCCGGGCCCCCGTAGCCCTGCACGACCGCCGCGAGCCCCTCCTCGTCGGCGGACTCGACCGGCTCCAGCCCGCGTTCGCGCAGTGCGACCCGCAGCCCCTCGCCACCGATCACCAGCACCTTGGACCCCGGCTCCACCTGCTCCGCGATCAGCCGGGCCACCGCCTGCGCCGAGGTGATCACCTCGGCCGCCTCCGTCGGAATGCCCAGCTCGCCCAGGTGCTCCGCGACGGCTTCCGGCGTCCGCAGGGCGTTGTTCGTGACGTACGCGAGGTGCATGCCGTCGGCGCGGGCCGCCGCGAGCGATTCCACGGCGTGGCCGATGGCCCGCCCGCCCGCGTACACCACACCGTCCAGGTCCAGGAGAGCGGTGTCGTACGCCTGGTGCAGACTCTGGTCGCACGCCGCGGGACTGGTCCTGATCTGCCGGGTCATTCTGGCCGCTCCCTCTGTGATCGATCTTGTCCGATTCCCTGCTGCCCCGATCATCCCGCATGGCGAGACGCGACTTACCATGCACTAATGACCACTCCTGGCACCGCGGACCACGGGCTGCGCCTCATCCCGTTCCATGGCCTGCGCTACGTCCCCGAGCGTGTCGGCAGCCTCGCCGCCGTCACCTCGCCGCCGTACGACGTGGTCGTGCGCCCCGACGGAGTCGACCACCTCGAATCCGCCGACCCGCACAACATCGTCCGTCTGATCCTCCCGCAGGCCGGCACCCCGGCCGCGCGCAACGAACAGGCCGCGCGCACCCTGCGGGACTGGCTTGCCGAGGGCGTCCTCTCCGCCGACCCCGAGCCCGCGCTGTACGTGTACGAGCAGCGCCGGGCCGGCCTGCTGCAGCGCGGCGTCATCGGCGCCCTCGCCCTGTCCACCGCCGACGCCGGCATCGTCCTCCCGCACGAGGACGTCATGCCGGACGTGGTGACCGACCGGGCCGGCCTGATGCGCGCCACCTCCGCCAACCTCGAGCCGCTCCTCCTCACCTACCGGGGAGACGACCCCGGCGCGGGTGCGGCGGCGGTCGTCGAGCGGACCTCCCAGCGCGCGCCCCTGCTGTCGACCACCACCGAGGACGGCTTCCAGCACCGCCTCTGGGCGATCACGGACCCGGCCGAACTGGCCGCCGTCACCGCGGACCTCGGCCACCGCCAGGCCCTCATCGCCGACGGCCACCACCGCTGGGCGACGTACCTGCGCCTCCAGGAGGAGCACGGCTCCCCCACCGCGTGGGACTTCGGGCTGGTCCTGCTCGTGGACACCGCCCGCTATCCGCTCCAGGTCCGCGCCATCCACCGCATGTTGCGCCGGCTGCCGGTCGCCGACGCGCTGGCCGCCGTCGCCGGTCACTTCCGGGTCCGTACGGTCGACGGGCCGCTCCCGCTGGCCCTGGACTCCCTCGCGGACGCGGCGGAACGCGGCAACGCCTTCCTCCTCGCCGGCGCCGGCACCTTCCACCTGGTCACCGATCCCGATCTGGCCCTCCTCGACCGCACGGTCCGCCACGACCGCCCCGAGGCCTGGCGCCGGCTGGACGCCACCGTGCTGCACGCGACGCTGCTCGACGCCCTCTGGCACGTGCCGGACGCCCCCGACCAGATCACGTACATCCACGACGCCGCGTCCACGGTGGCCATGGCCGAACGCCACGGCGGTACGGCCGTGCTGCTGCATCCCGTACGCGAGGAGGTCGTACGCGACCTCGCCCGCCAGGGGGTCACGATGCCCCGGAAGTCCACCTCCTTCGGGCCGAAGCCTGCGACCGGCCTGGTCCTGCGCGGAGTGGGCTGAGGTCTCCCGGACCGGACACGAAGAAGGGCGGTACCCCGGTCGGGGTACCGCCCTTCTCGTTGTCACGTCGACGTGGCTCAGGCCTTGTCGCCGCGGACGTCGGTGTCGGCCGCGGACTGCTCCAGCGGCTCGTACTCCTCGTCGTCCTCGTCGTAGTACTCGGTCACGTCGGTGGCGCGCTCGGCCGCGGCGACCTCCGCCGGGTCCTCGTCGTCGCTCTCGTCCTCGTCGTCCTCGTCGTCCTCGTCGTCCTCGTCGTCCTCGTCGTCGACCAGGTTCTCGGTCCCGTCCTGGTCCTCGTCGTCGGACAGGTCCGCGGCGTCGACGAACTCGACGCCGTCGAGCTCGGCGAGACGGTCGGAGGCGTCGGTGGCCCCGTCCTTGTCCGCTTCGAGGGCCTTGCCGAACCACTCGCGGGCCTCGTCCTCACGACCGGCCGCCAGCAGGGCGTCGGCGTAGGCGTACCGCAGGCGCGCGGTCCACGGCTGGACGGCGCTGGACGCCAGCTCGGGGCTCTGCAGGGTCACGATGGCCGCTTCGAGCTGCCCCTGGTCCCGCCGGGCACCGGCCGCGACCAGACGCATCTCGACCTGGCCGGCCTTGTCGAGCTTCTGGACCTCGGGCTCACCGGCCATGGCCAGCGCACGCTCGGGACGGCCGAGGCCGCGCTCGCAGTCGGCCATGACGGGCCACAGCTCGACAGAGCCGGTCATGCGCTTGGCGGCGCGGAACTCCGCGAGGGCCTCGCTGTACTTCTGCGTGGCGTACGCGGCGAAGCCGGCGGCCTCGCGGACGGCGGCGACGCGGGAGGCCAGGCGCAGGGCGATGCGCGAGTACGCGTACGCCTGCTCGGGGTCCTCGTCGATCAGCCGGGCGACCATGACCAGGTTCTTCGAGACTTCTTCGGCCAGCCCCTTGGGCAGGCTCAGCAGCTCCTGACGCACATCGGCGTCGATCTCGAGGCCGGTGACGTCCTCGTCGATCGGCAGCCGCTTGACCGGGTCGCGGTCGCGGTCCGAGCGGTAGCCACGGTCGCCGCCGCGGTCATCGCGACCGCGGTAGCCGCCGCGGTCGTCACGGCCGCCGCGGTACCCACCACGGTCGCCGCCCCGGTCCTCGCGACGCGGGTAGGACGGACGGTCCCCGCCACGGTCGTCACGGCGCGGGTAGGACGGGCGGTCGCCACCGCGGTCGTCACGGCCGCCACGGTACCCGCCACGGTCGTCGTCACGGCGGGGGG
>NZ_LBMK01000010.1:183801-184848 GCF_001005295.1 Streptomyces yangpuensis
CCGCGGTCCCCGCCACGGTCGTCGTCGCGACGCGGGTACGACGGACGCTCGCCCCGGTCACCACGGTCGTCACGGCGGGGGTACGAGGGACGCTCACCGCGGTCGTCGCGACGGAAGGAGGGACGGTCCCCGCGGTCGCCCCGGTCGTCGCGACGCGGGTAGGACGGACGGTCCCCGCCGCGGTCGTCACGGCCGCCACGGTACCCACCACGGTCGTCATCGCGACGCGGGTACGACGGACGGTCACCCCGGTCATCCCGACGCGGGAAGCTGGGGCGGTCGCCGCCACGGTCGTCACGACGCGGGTACGAGGGACGCTCCCCCCGGTCGCCACGGTCGTCGCGACGCGGGTAGGACGGGCGGTCGCCACCGCGGTCGTCACGGCCGCCACGGTACCCACCACGGTCGTCATCGCGACGCGGGTACGACGGACGGTCCCCGCGGTCACTCCGGTCATCCCGACGCGGGAAGCTGGGGCGGTCGCCGCCACGGTCGTCACGANCGGGTACGAGGGACGCTCGCCCCGGTCGTCACGACGGAAGGAGGGACGGTCCCCGCCCCGGTCGTCGCGACGCGGGTAGGACGGACGGTCCCCGCCACGGTCGTCACGGCGGAAGCCGCCGCCACCGCCGGAGGGACGCCCGCCACGGTCGTCGCGACGGTAGCCACCGCCACCGCCACCGGCCGGCCGGCCACCGCGGTCGTCGCGACGGAACGGGGGACGGTCGCCCCCACGGTCGTCACGGCCCCCGCGGTAGCCGCCCCTGTCACCGCCGTCGTTGCGCCGAGGCTCGCGCTCCGGACGATCGTCGGGAGAGTTGGACATGGGTGTGACTCCTGTCTTCGGGGTACCGCTAGTCATTCTCGCGCAACCAACCCATGGCCGCGCTTCGGCGTAAAGAAGTGAAAAACAAAAAGGACCCTTGATCCAGCGTTGAACGCTGGACCAAGGGTCCTTTGAAAGATTGTTCGGCGGCGTCCTACTCTCCCACAGGGTCCCCCCTGCAGTACCATCGGCGCTGAAAGGCTTAGCTTCCGGGTTCGGAA
>NZ_LBMK01000011.1:0-63629 GCF_001005295.1 Streptomyces yangpuensis
CCAGAAACGTCCCGGCTGAGGTCAATAATGCAGACCCGTGCGCCCGCGCGGGTCAGAGCAGTGTTAAGAAGCGCTTCCTCCCGGACGTGAACGCCCGGGGTTCCGCGCTAGATCACGCTGAACTTCGGGCGCTGGAGCGGGTGGAGGCGGCTGGAGGTGCCCGGGTCCTCCTCGAAGGCGACCGGGTCCTCGATCCCGGCCTCGTTCAGGACAAGGTTCGGGCGGGGTTCGATCCCCGGTCGCAGGGTTGAACCATGGTGAGGGTGTCCAGCCTGCCCGTTTCCCGTCGCCCCGTTCGGCCTTACGCCCTCGCGGCCGCCAGACGCCGGTGCCGGCGTGCTCGCCGCCGGCACGGCGTCTGGATCGCACGTCACCTCCGCGCGGTAGCTGGCATCCATCCGGCTGCGGCTCCGGAACCGGCTACGCGTTCTCGGTCAGGAGACCGGCGTCGATGACCTCAGCGATCAGGGTGGCGCCGCGGCTGTTCTGGTGGATGTGGTCGGTCGTGAGCACGAGGTTTCGGCGCCGCGAGATCGTGTCGAGGTTGAAGCGAAGCACGGCGTGTTGGACGAGGACGCCGAGGCTCGCTGCGAGGGTCACCTCCTGGTAGGGAATCAGCGGTGGGTCCGCTTGGCGCAGTTCCTCGATCTGGCGTTCGTGGAGGGGAAGGTAAGTCACGTTGTTGGTGGTGGCGACTTCGGCGATCATCCGGCTGTACCGCTGCGATGCCTGCGCCGCTGCTCCGTCGAGTTGTTGGCCGAGAGCCGGGAGCGACAGCAGACCGATCGTCGCGTCGGTCTCCGCTCGCAGTCGTTCGACGACGGCTCCCAGGCACTGCTGGAACCAGCCGGCTGACGGGCGTTCGGGGAGCTGTTTGCGCTTCATGGCCTTATCGACGCGGTAGCCGGCAAGGCTCGCTCGGGCGTCGTTGGTCCCGATCAACACGGTGATGACGTCGGACGGGTTCGCGATGACGGCGTCGAGGCTCCGCAAGAGGTTGTAGGCGAAGTCGCCGTTGGCGCCGAAGCGAGCAAGTTGCAGATCACCGGGTGGGTGGCGTCGTCGGAGGAGGTCCAGGTAGTCGACGCTGATCAGCGCGCGGGTGAGGCTGTCGCCGAGGCAGGCGATGCGCGTCGTCATGATGCTTCCGGTCCCGGCACGCCGACGCGTTCGGTCGGGTGAGTGCCGGTGCGAGGACGGTGGTCGGTGCCGAGGCCGGCGGTGATGGTCAGGATGGACGTCGGCCCGGTCATGTCGACCGCGTGCCATACCCCGGCCGGGTTGATGGTGGCCTCGCCGGGCCCGAGCAGAATGCGGTCGGGCACTCCGTCGAGGTCGCGGGTGACCGTCACCGACCCCCTGAGGCAGACGACCAGTTCGTCGCCGGCGGGGTGGCTCTCCCAATGGTCGCCGGGGCCGTCGCCGTCGAAGATCATCACCATCCGGCCCTCGGCGCCGTCTGCCGCAACCGCGGCGCTGTAGGCCTGGAGCGCCTCCGGGGCCCAGGCGAAGCCCTCGACGGGTTTCGCTGTCGATCCCAGTCCGAGGTGCACGGGGGTGGTCCGCAGGTCGATGGTGTTGTGTTCGTTGACGAGTCTCATGCCGACGATCGTCACACCGCAGCGACCGAGTGGTCTTGAAGGAATGGGAACACAAGCCGACGCGACGGGCGGTCGGCGACTACCCGGTCCCGAGGAGGACCTCGCTGTGACGCCAGGCCGTCGGCGTTCGGCCCGTGAACTCGCTCCAGTCCCGCACGAGGTGGGCCTGGTCGGCGTAGCCGGAGATGGTCGCCACCTCGGCCCATGGGAGCGGGTCCCGCGCCGTCGCCAGGTGATGCGCGTGCTCGAAGCGGAGAACGCGGGCGAAGGCTTTGGGCGACAGGCCCAGCTCGCCACGGAACCGTTCGGTGAGGTGCCGGCGGCTCCAGCCCAGTTCCTCGGCGACTGCACCGACCTGGACGCAGCCCCGTGCGACGACGAGTCGGCGCCAGGCCTCGGCCACCTCGGGGCGCATCCGGCGCACATGGTCGCTGCCGGCGCCCTGGCCAACAGCTCGCAGCAGCAACTCGTCCAGTACGGTGAACCGCGCCGCCCATGTCGATGCCGCTCGGAGCCGGTCGGCCAGTTCGACGCCAAGCGCTCCGAGAAGCTCGTCCAGTGGGACCAGTCGGTGGGCGAGCACGGCGGCGGGCATGCCGTAGATGGCCCGAGCCCCGAGCGGTGTCAGCGCCACCTTCACACCTTGCTGGCGTCCGTCGTGGTGGATCGCGACGGACCGGCCCATCAGACCGCCGGCCACACTGCCGAATCGGGTGACTGGTGACCCGTCGCCAACGCCCGCCGCAACCTCCAAAGGGTCTGACAGGCTGATCACCGCAGTGAGAAAGCGACTCGGCGTGCCGCAGTGCACTCCCGCCGCGAGCCCGCGGAGGTCGAAGCCGACATACGAGTCGACGTACCGCCGCAAGGCGGGCGCCGGACGTGCACCGATCCCGGTGGCCATGCGGCCTTCCTCCCTACTCGGAGTGCGAGCCGGAGAGCCCCGGCAAGATCATCAACTGCACCGCCGTGCCGCTTGCCAGTCCGGTCCGCGTCCACCACGCACGGCACGTCCTCGGCCAGCCCCAGCACGCCACGCGAAGGAGCCGGCGCGGACCCGGGAACCTGGTCCAGCCTTGGGAAACACCTCAGGTACGAACCGCGGGTACGCGGTGCGGTCGATCGACGTCACTGACACCCCGAAGAAACACGACGCGACAAAGACCTGAGCAGCCTAACCACCGTGAACCAGCTGCCCGACATTGCCCCGACCAGCAATTGCGCGGCTTCACGGCCCCTTCCGGAGTATTCGGGTTGCTACCCATGTACGGCATACCAGGCAGCCTGACATCAGCTCCCCACCAGCGCTCGCGATGTCCGAGCACCTCGGCCACCTGATATGCCCGCGTCACCCCGATGCGGGCGTTCAGTCCACGCCTTCGTCGTCCTCGTCCAGCTCGGGCGCGTCCGGGTCGCGCAGTGGGCGCAGGGCGTCGGCGGCCGGGGTCGAGGCGGTGAAGCTGTAGCGGCCGAGCAGGTTCAGGTTGCGGTGCTTGAGCGGGGAGAGCCGAGTGACGTCCTCCTCGCGGACCTTCGGCCTGGAGCTGGGCGACGACGGCGTCGATGCATACGTCGCGGGCCAGCTTGTGACGGGACTCCTGCACGGTGAGCTGCCGGTTCGTCTGACGGCGGTAGGTGTCATCGACCGGGTCGACCACGCGCAGCAGGTGCTCGGTCCTGGCGATGCGCCCGTACTCGGCGAACGCCGCCCCCAGCGGGGTCGGGCGGCCGTCGCGGCCGAACATGCGCAGCAGGTCGTAGGCGCGGACCTGATTGGTCACCAAGGACCCGGCTACCTTCAGCATGTCCCGGCCAGTGCGACGGAACCTGGGGCTGAAGTTGTAGCCGAGGATCTTGAACAGGCCGAACACCATGTCGGAGTAGGAGGCGTTGTCGGTCGAACCACCATCTCCGGCTTCACGCCGCCGTCGAGGTTCAGCAACGCCTCCAGGATGTGCAGGGAGTCGCACGGGGTGCCGGGGACGACCATCTGCCCGATGCCCGCGACCTGGTCGTTGACTGCGTTGAGCCAGGTGACGCCGCGCTTGAACCCGAGGTACTTCGGCGACGGCGCCGCGCTCACGGTCCGCACGGGAACGACGAACCGCAGCCCGTCTCCACCGAGGCGAGCAGGCCGTCACCCCAGAACTTCACGATGGGCACCTCGGCCTGGGCGGCGATCAGCGCGGCGTTCGCCGCGGCGATCCAGCTTCGTACCGACCAGCGACGCTCCAAGGTGGTCCCCAGCTCCTGGGTCCGCACGGTCAACAAAGTGATTGCCGAGGGCGTCTCCTCGGTGCGGGATCGCCCGGCCCACCACTGGCGTCGCCTGCTGCGCGAGCGCGGCATCGACCTGTCCGCCTCTCAGGTCCACCGCCTGGTCTCCGGCACCCCGGAACGCCTGTCGTTGCAGGTCATGGCCGCGCTCTGCGACATCCTCTCCTGCACCCCGGCTGACCTGGTGGCCACCACCGCCGATAGAAAGCGCAGCGAAAGGGGCAGGCCATCCCGGGGCGGGTTCGGCTCCTGCCCCAGGGCCGTCGGAACGGGTGGGTCAGCCCTGGCGGAGGCCGGCCAGTTCGGCGTCGATGGCGCCGCTCATCAGCTCCCGCGCATGGCCGATCCTGATGCCGCCGCTGAGCCAGCGCATGCTGAGCCCTTCGAGCAGCGCGGTGAGCCGTTCCGCGGCGGCGGCCAGCGACGAGGCGGGGGCCATCGGGTGGACCTGGCCGAGCAGCGCGGCGACCTCCTGGACCCAGACCAGGGTGGCCCTGGCCAGGTCCTCGCGCAGCACCTCGTCGAAGACGGCGCTCGCCCGCAGTTCGCCCCAGGCCGAGCTGTTCTCCCGTACCTCCACGGTGTCCTGGAGCTCCAGGAGCAGGGTCTCCTCCAGCTCCTCCCGGGGGGAGAGCGGCGGGGCGTCCGGGTCGCGGTCCGTGGTGTAGCGCTCGGCCCGGTCGTTGATGAACTCCAGGGTCTGGCGCAGGACCCCCGTGCGGTCCTTGAAGTGGTAGTAGATCAGGGCGGTGGACACGCCCGCCTCGGCCGCGAGTTCCTCCACGCGCAGCCCGCGGACCCCGCGCCGGGCGATCACCCGGGCGGCCGCTTCCAGGATCTGAGTGCTGCGAGACGCCATGGACCGCACCTTACCGGGGCGTTCGGGTGCGGGCATACGCGGCCCGGCGCGGGGCCTGCGGGCCGGTGCGGGCGCGGCGGTCATCAGAGGGCGGGCGGCACGGCCGGGTGGGTGGGACTGGGTGGCGCAGTGGATGCCGCCGCCCCCGGCGGCGACGTTGTCGATGGCGATCTGGACCACCTGCCGGTCGGGGTAGGCGGCCTGGAGGATCGCGTACGCCAGGCCGTCGGCGTGGCCGTCGCCGAACTCCGGTGCGACGACCGCGCCGTTCACGGCGGCAGGGCCGCCGCCCCGAACCGGAGCAGTCGGCGGCGGGTGGTGCGGGACGTGTCCATGGGTCCTCCTGAGGGGAAGAGGCGGAATGGCTCGGCATCCTTGCGTTGACTGAAAATTCAGTCAAGAGGTGGAGGGGAGGAGGGGCGGGTCGTTCAGGTGCGGCGGTACTGGTCCGCCACGATCGTGACGGAGCCGTCGGCGCCCGCTTCCACCAGGCGCACGATCGCGATCTCGCCGCGGTCCGGACTGCGCACGCAGAACGGCCGCGCCTTGGCGAGAACACCGAAGGGCAGGGTGGCGGCCGGCCGTGTCTCGATGCCGGGGCGTCCTGCGCGTGGCCGGGCCCGGCCGCCTCCGCGAGGGTCGGCGCGTGCACCCCGGCGGCGGCCCGGACGGGGGCCGCCCTCGCGGCATGGACATGGAGCGGCGCGGACGGCCCGGCGCCGGGCCGGTCCCCGACCTCGTCCCGGACCCGGACGGGCAGCCAGCCGTCGTTGAACTCCGGCCGGGGGCCCACCTCAGGGTGCGCGTGCACGGACGCGATCAGCTCGACGGTCGCGGGGCGGTCCTCCGGGCGCTTGGCCAGGCACCAAGAGATCAGGTCGTGCAGGTCGGGGGGTACGCGGGTGAGGCCGGGGCACTCGTGGACCACCCGGTACAGCGCCCCGGACTCGGGGCCGTTCCCGAAGGGCGGCACGCCGCCCGCCACGTACCCGGCGAGCGCGCCGAGCGCGAAGACGTCGGTGGCCGGTGTCACCCGGTGCCCCAGCGCCTGCTCTGGGGCCATGAAGGCGGCGGTGCCGATCCGCAGCCCCGTGCCGGTGAGCGCGGCCGCGTCGGCCGCCCTCGCGATGCCGAAGTCGATCACGCGCGGCCCGTCCCCGGCCACCAGCACGTTGGCCGGCTTGAGGTCGCGGTGGACCACGCCCGCCCGGTGGATGGCCTGGAGCGCCTCGGCGATGCCCGCGACGAGCAGCAGGACGGTGCGCGCGGGCAGCGGCCCGTGCCGTCGTACCACCTCATGCAGGGACGGGCCGGGCACGTAGGCGGTGGCCAGCCAGGGGGTGCGGTCGTCGACACCGGAGTCGACGACCTGGGCCGTGAACAGGCCGTGGATCCGGCGGGCGCTGGCCACCTCCTGGGCGAACCGCTCCCGGAACTCGGGATCCGCGGCGAACTCCCTGCGGACGGCCTTCAGCGCGATGGGGCGGCCGCCCGGCGTGTACGCCAGGTAGACCACCCCCATGCCGCCGGCGCCGAGGCGGGCGTGGAGGCGGTATCCGCCGATCTCGTACGGGTCGTCGGCGGCCGGCGCCGCAGGGGTGGGGGCGGGTGCAGGTGCGGCGGCAGGCTGCGCTCCGGGATGGCGCTCGGACATGCGGTAGCTCTTTCAACGATGCGGCAATGATCTGGCCGCATCGTGCTGCTAACTAAAGTTTCAGTCAATGTGTGACAATGCGAGACGCACCCGGCCAGGAGGGATCACGCAGTGACCGACCGAAGAACAGAAATCCTCATCGGCGCCGCGCGGGTCATCGCACGTCAGGGCGTCCGGGGGTTGCGGATGGCGGACCTGGCGGCCGAGGCCGGCGTGTCCACCGCCCTGATCTACTACCACTTCGAGGACCGGGCCGGCATCCTGCGGCACGCGCTGGCGTTCATCGGCGACCGGGCCGGCCGCTACACCGCCACGACCCGGCACACCGGCCCGGGGGCCCCGCCGCCGGGTCCGCGGCAGTTGCTGGATCGGACCCTGCTGCTGGAGTTCCAGGACCTGCCCGAAGTTCGCGAGAACAGTACGGCCTGGGGCGAGCTGCGTGCCCACTCGGTCTTCGACCCGGAGCTGCGCGAGGAACTCGCCGCCGCGGGTGCGGCCTGGGCGGCGGAGATCGCGGGCCACCTCGCCGAGCTCTGCCCGGCCGCCCCGCCCGGCGCCGTCACCGCGGCCGCGGAGCGGCTGACGGCTCTGCTGGAGGGGCTCAGCGTCCGCTGGCTCAGCGGCCTCCTCCCCCTGCGACACGCTCGCGACCTGGTGCGCGAGGCCATCGGAGTGGAATTGGGCCGACTGGGTTCCCCTGCTCCTCGAATTGACTGAATTTCCAGTCAGTGCCACAGTGGCGACACGAGGCCGCATCACTTCTCCCTGCAGAGCGGCCGTTCGCGGTGCGGAGCGCGCACCCTTGTCCGTAGGGCCCGGTCTGTCGGCCTATGTGATACCTCGCGCCCGCCCTGGCCGGATGTACCCCCGCCAGCCCACGATCGGAGTTCCCCGTGCCCTTCCTTCCCCCCACCCGCCGGACCGTCCTGCGCACCCTCGCCGGAATCGGCGCGGCCGTCGCCGGCGCCTCGGCCTGCGGCCCGTCCGCCGCCGGAGTGCAGCCGGAGGCCACGAAGGGGTCTGCCCCCGCGGCCGACGGGCGCCGCCTCGGTGCCGAGTGGGAGAGCCACACCCGTACCTTCATGTCCTGGCCGGCCCTGGCCGCCGGAGTGTGGGAGGAGGACCTGGGCCACGTGCGCGAGGACATCGCACGGATCGCCCGGGCGGTCGGGCAGTACGAGGCCGTCGTCATGATGGCGCGGCCCGACCAGGTGGCGGCGGCCCAGCGGGCCTGCGGCAACGACGTCGAGGTCATCCCGCTCGCGGTGGACGACCTGTGGGCGCGTGACACCGTCCCCGTCTTCGTCGAGGAGGGCGGCAAGGTCCTCGGCGTCGACTTCAACTTCAACGGCTGGGGCAACAAGCAGGAGCACAAGAACGACGGGGCGGTCGCCCGTACCCTGCTCCAGAAGTACGGGATCCCCCGGATCCAGGCCCCGCTGGTCTCCGAGGGCGGCTCCTTCGAGACGGACGGCGAGGGCACCCTGCTGGTCACCGAGAGCTCGATCGTCAACGACAACCGCAACCGGGGCAAGAACCGGGACGTGATCGAGGCGGAGCTGGGGCAGACCCTGGGCGTCCAGAAGGTCGTCTGGCTGGCCGGTGTACGCGGCGAGGACATCACCGACGCCCATGTGGACAGCCTCGTCCGGTTCGCCGCCCCCGGTGTCGTGCTGCTGGACCGCGCCCACCCCAGCACCCCGGCCGACTCGTGGTCCCGCTCCGCCGACCAGGCGAAGTCCGTCCTGTCGAAGGCGACGGACGCCCGCGGGCGGCGTTTCGAGGTCATCGACCTGCCGCAGCCCGACCTGAACAGGATCACGGGCGAGGGCGACGACTTCGTGTCGACCTACGCCAACTTCTACATCGCCAACGATGCGGTCTTCATGCCGAAGTTCGGCGACCGCAAGGCCGACGACCGGGCCCGCGGCATCCTCCAGGAGCACTTCCCCGAGCGGGACATCGTGCCGGTCGCCATCGACACGATCGCCTCGGGCGGCGGCGGCATCCACTGCTCGACCCACGACCAGCCGGGCAAGCCCGCCGCCTGAGCGGATCCCCCGCCCGGCCGTTACGGTGGCGGTATGGAACAGCGGATCAGCCTGGTCACCCTGGGGGTCGCGGACCTCGCCCGCGCCAAGCGCTTCTACACGGCGCTCGGCTGGCGCGGCACCGAGGTCGAGGAGACGGTCTTCCACCAGGCGGGCGGCCTGGCCCTGGTCCTCTGGGACCGCGGGAAACTGGCCGCGGACTGCGGTCTTCCCGACGCGCCGCCGGCCGGCTTCGGCGGTATCGCCCTCGCCCACAACGTACGCGCCGACGCCGAGGTGGACACCGTCCTCGACGCGGCAGCGGCGGCCGGCGGAACCGTCACCCGGCCGGCCGCCGTCAACGCGATCGGCTTCTACTCGGGCGTCTTCACCGACCCCGACGGCCACGCCTGGGAGATCGCCCACAACCCCGGCTTCACCCTGACCGAGGACGGCTCCCTCGTCCTGCCCGACTTCGGGGGTTAGGCCCTCTCTTCCGGCAGAAGAGCGGAACGGGCAGGGAATCACCTACGTGCCCCGGGACGGCAACACCGGCCCCGGGGCACGTTCTTGTGCGGGCGGGGAGCTCTCCGGCCTCGGCCGGGACAGGTCACCACCCCTGGCGCCAGGCCGAGTTGGCACGATTGCCCGACTCGTCCCTGTGTTGACCCTGCGGGCTTCCTTAAGGGAACTTGAAGAACGCCTCCAGGGGGATCTTTTCGCTGGTCACCGGCCTAGGCTCGGGCGGAGTCCCCTCCTCCCCTTCTCTTGCGAGGTGTTACCGGCATGAGCCGCAGCCGAACTCCCCAAACGCAGACCCGCGTCGAGGCCCGACGGAAGAAGACGATGCGCACGCGCGTCGTGCTGTCCGTCACCACGGCCGCCGCGGTGGTGGCGGTGGGGGTCGCGGTGGCCGACTCCGGCGATGACACGCGTACCGACCGGCGTACCGACGCCGCCGGAACGTCCTCCGGGACGGCGACTCCCACCCCCGACGCCGCCTCGCCCACCACCGACGCCGCGGCCACCGCGAGCGCCAGTGCGTCCCCGACGCCCGACGCCTCCGCCTCCGCCTCGGCGTCCGCCACCCCCACGGACCCCGCGACGGCGCAGGACGCCGAGACCAAGTCGGAGCCTTCCCCGGCCACGAAGCCCACGCGCAAGCCCGCCACCACCACGGGCGGCGGCTCCGGCGGCACGGGCGGGGGCGGCGGGAGCACCGGCGGGGGCGGCAGCACGGGCGGGGGCGGCGGCACCGTCAACACCAACGCCGAGTCCGCCGTGCTCGCCCTGGTCAACAAGGAGCGGGCGGCCGCCGGGTGCGGCGCTCTGACCTCCAACGCCAAGCTGAGCGCCGCCGCACGCGGGTACAGCGACACCATGGCCCGTGCCGGTGTCATGTCGCACACCGGGCCGGACGGGTCCACCATGACCAGCCGGGTGGAGGCCGCCGGCTACAAGTGGTCCAACCTGGGCGAGAACATAGCCCGCGGGCAGGCCGACGCGGACGCCGTCATGAAGGCGTGGATGAACAGCTCCGGCCACCGGGCCAACATCCTCAACTGCGCCTTCAAGGAGATCGGCATCGGCGTCCACAAGGGCGACGGCGGCCCGTGGTGGACGCAGAACTTCGGCGCCCCGAGGTAACCACCTACCGCACAAGGGACTTACCGGGCGAACGCCCCTGCTCCCCCCTGAACCACCCCCCACAGCCACGTCCTCCCACCCGCACCCGGGTGGGAGGACGTCGGCGTTCGCCCGCGACCCCACACACCGGTCCGGGCTATTTCGGGGGGAGCCGGTGACAGACCGGCCGGCGCGTCGGACACTATGGGGCCGTGCCCCGAACTCCGCGCTACCTGCTCATATGGCTGTCCTGCACGGCCGCCAGCGTGACCGCCGTGCTCGCGACGGTCCAGTTCGTGGTCGGCACGACCCGGCATACACCGCCGGTCGCACGGTCCGCCCCGACGGTCATCGACACGCCTCCCGCCTGGCAGGCGGGCAGCCCGCCCGCGGACACGCCGTCCCCGACCGCGTCGTCCAGCCCCTCGCCCACGGCCTCGCAGAGCCCCTCCCCCACGACGGCCGCCCCCACCCCCGTCAAGGCCACGTCCAGCGCGCCCAGGACCGCTGCCCCGAGGAAGGTCGACTGCGAGGAGGGCGGGGCGGGCCTGTACACCGTTCCCGCACAGGGCGGAAAGGTCACGGTGCGCTACGGGAGCCGGGGTGTGTGCCTGATCTCCGCGGTCCCCAGCCGCGGCTTCAGGACCACCACGTCGCAGACCTCGGACAGCACCCTCACGGTCACGTTCACCAGCGCCGACCACCGGTCCGTCATCACCGCGACGATCGATCCGAGCGCGAAGGCCAGCGTGCGCGAATCCTCCTTCTGAGGGCCCGGCCTGCCGTCGCGGGCGTTCTGTCCCGCTCGGCCCTTCCAGGGGTGTCCAGCCCCTTTCGCGGTGATCGCCACCTTGTGTGCGCCCGTGGGCCGGGGCCCGGCGAAGCGGAAGGTGAGCTCTTCCTTAGGGCAAGCTCAAGATCGCCCCCGACAGGGTCCCACGGGCCCCGCGCGGTCCTATGCTCGCGTCAGCCGAGCGGCCGTCGGCTCCGGGGTGTGACACCCGGGAGCAGCGGCGGGCCGCCGTCTTCACCGAGCCGGGGGGCTACCCGCCCGTCCCGCAGTCCGAACCGTGCCCTGGGGTGTCTCCGCCATGAGTTCTCGCATGCTCCGACCCGTCCGCGCCGACCGCCGTACGACGTCGCCCCGCCCCGCCGCGCCCCTGGGAAGGCGGCTGCCGCTGGTCGCCGCGGCCGTCGTCGCGGCGGGCCTGACCGCGGCCTGCGGACCGTCCTCGGAGCCCGCCGGCTCCGCCGCCGCGGCCACCGCCGGCCAGTCCGCGCAGGCCCTCTCCGGGTCGCAGTCCGCGACGCCCACCGCCGAGACGTCCCCGACGGCGTCGGCCTCGCCGTCCGCGTCCGCCTCGGCCTCCGCCTCCGCCTCGGCGACCGCCTCGCGTACGCCGTCCGGTTCCGCCTCGTCCGGCGGCGGCTCCGCCAAGCCGGCCCGTACGTCCGCCGCCCCCGCGCCGGCCAAGGTCCCCGGCCCCGGCTACGACAGCTCCGCCGACGCGCAGAAGCAGATCGACGCGGCACTGCGCGCGGCCAAGGCGGACGGGCGGATGGTCCTGCTCGACTTCGGCGCGAACTGGTGCGGCAACTGCAAGGCCGCCGACAAGGTGTTCGCGCAGTCGCAGACCGCCGGTATCCTCGGTGCCTCGTACCACATGGTCAAGGTGGACATCGGCGGGAACAGCTCCGCCAACTCCGCGCTCCTGCGCAAGTACAGCCCCTCGGGCGGCACCTACAAGATGCCCGTCCTGGTCGTGGTCTCGCCGTCGGGCACGGTGCGCACCGACACCCACGTCACGGGCAACCCGTCGCTGACCGCGGACGGCATCAACGCCTTCCTGCGCCAGTGGGCGTCATGAGAAGACCGGTACGGGCGTCCGTCCTCGTCCCGGCCGCCACCGGCCTGGCGGTGGCGGCCGTCCTGGCCGCCGCCGGCCTGTGGACGGACGACGGCGCCGCCGCGGGGACCAGG
The DNA here is from genome assembly GCF_001005295.1 of Streptomyces yangpuensis. Taxonomy (GTDB): domain Bacteria; phylum Actinomycetota; class Actinomycetes; order Streptomycetales; family Streptomycetaceae; genus Streptomyces; species Streptomyces yangpuensis. Next base: position 12,029 of record NZ_LBMK01000011.1, read on the forward strand.
GCCGGGCGGCCGGACGCGATCGCCGCGGCGGCCGGGGCGAAGGTCATGGACCCCGGCGCCCGGCGGGAGGCGCCGGCCCTGGCCGGCGCCGACCTGGACGGGAAGCAGGTCGCGCTCGGCGACTTCAGGGGCCAGGTCGTCGTCCTGAACGCGTGGGGCTCCTGGTGCGGCCCCTGCCGTGCGGAGGCGGACGGCCTGGAGCGGCTCAGCCGGCAGACCCGGGCCGACGGGGTCCGCTTCCTCGGGATCAACACCCGGGACCGGGACCGGGCCGCGGCACGGTCCTTCGTACGGGCCCACGACATGACCTTCCCCAGCCTCCACGACCCGGACGGCGAGCTCCTGCTCCGCTTCCCTCCCGCCCTGGTCAACCCGCAGGCGATCCCCTCGACCCTCGTCATCGACCGCCGCGGACGCGTCGCCGCCGCCATCGGGGGCGCCGTCACCGACGAGCAGCTGCGGCCCCTGCTCGCACGGGTCCTGGAGGAGGAGTCGTGACGGCCGCCGCGCAGTGGACGCTCGCCGTCACGGACACCTCCTCCCTCGTGAACGGAACCCTCGCGATCGCGGCGCCCGTGGCGTTCGTGGCGGGACTCGTCTCCTTCCTCTCGCCGTGCGTGCTGCCCCTCGTACCGGGCTACCTGAGCTACGTGACCAGCCTGTCGGTCGCCGACCTGGCGGAGGCGAGCGGCGGGCGCCGCAGCCGGATGGCGACCGGCGCGCTGCTGTTCGTCCTGGGCTTCACCGCGGTCCTCGTCTCCGGCGGCGCCCTGTTCGGCTACTTCGGCCGGAGCCTGCTGGCCCACCAGGAGGTGATCACCCAGGTGCTCGGTGTCCTCACCGTGCTCATGGGGCTGTCCTTCATGGGGTTCCTGCCGGGCTTCACCCAGCGGGAGCTGCGCAGCCACCGGCGTCCCGCCCTGGGCCTCGCCGGAGCCCCCGCCCTCGGGGCGGTGTTCGCGGTCGGCTGGACCCCGTGCATCGGGCCGACGCTGGCCGCCGTGCAGGCGCTGGCCTGGACCGAGGCGAGCGCGGGCCGTGGCGCCCTGCTGATGGCCGCGTACTGTCTGGGGCTGGGGCTGCCCTTCGTCCTGGCCGCGCTGGCCTTCCGCCGGGCGCTGGGCGCCTTCGGGCTGGTCAAGCGCCACTACCCGTGGGTCCTGCGGATCGGCGGGGGGATGCTCGTACTCGTCGGTCTGCTGCTGGCCACCGGCGTGTGGAACGACATGGTCTACAGCCTGCAGTTGTGGAGCGCGAACTTCACCGCCGTCTTCTAGCCGGGCCGTTCACCCCATTCGCTCCGTTCGCCCCGAGAACCAAGACCGATCCGACCCGATCGCGTGACGAGCGCAAGTGCGCGCACGCGACACGCACCACAGAGGCACAGATGAACGTTTCCACGCAGGTGAGGCGCTCCCGCAAGGTCCGCGTCGCGGCCGCCCTCCTCTCCCTGGCCGCGCTGTCGGCGTGCGGCGGACAGCCCGCCGCGGACTCCGCCGGCTCCGCGCCCACGACGCGCTTCTCCGAGAACGGCGTCACCGTCACCCTGACGGTGACCGACTGGAAGGCCTCGGGGGGCACCCTCACCGCGGTCTTCACCCCCGAGGCGAAGGGCTTCCACCTCTACAGCACCGAGCTGCCCGCCACCGGCATCGAGGGGGTCGGCCGGCCGACCACCGTGGCGGTCACCGGGGCGCTCAAGGCCCGGGGCGGTCTGAAGGCGGCCGCGGAGGTGAAGTCGATCAGCGTGCCCGGTGTCGACGCCCAGGTCCCCGTCTACCCCGACGGCCCGGTCACCACGACGCTGCCCGTCCGCGCCGACGGGAACGGGGACGCGACGGTACTGGTCGGCTACGCGAGCTGCAGCACGCGGGACGGCTGCACCATCCCGGTGTCCGACCGCCCGGTGCGGCTGCGCATCACCGGCGACGGGCCGACGTTCGAAGCTTCCTGACGGCGGACCGGGCAGGCGCGCCGACCCGGCGACTGCCCGGTTCGGGAGGGTTCGTATGATCCAGGAGGTTCGCGGCCGCCCCCACCCCGGGCCGCCGCACCCCCGGGCCACAGCCCCCCGGCCCCGCCGACCGCCGACCCGCCGGTTGCACGGGCCGCCGAGGGGATCGGCCCGCCCTCCCGCCGTTCACCGCCGTACGGACGTATGCCCGCCGGCCCTGCCCCGAAGACGTCATCCCCCTTGAGCACCGACCAGATCGCCCCCGAACGGGCGCGTCCCGGCCCGTCCGCGGCCCCGCGCGCCCGCGTCCTGCCGCGCCTCGCGGGACGCGCCCCCGCTCCGGCGCCGGGCACCGTCCTGCACAGCGTCAGCGGTGCCACCGCCGTCATGCTGGGCCTGGTGGCCATCGGCGCGGCCATCCACGAACCCGTCCTCATCCCCCCGCTGGCCGCGTCCGCGGCGATCGTGCACAGCGTGCCCGCCCTGCCGCTGGCCCAGCCGCGCAGCGTGATCGGCGGTCACCTGCTCTGCGCCGCCGTCGGATACGCGGGACTCGCCGCCTTCGGCAGCTCGCCCTGGGTGGCGGCCGTCGCGGCGGGCCTCGCGCTCGCCGTGATGACCCTGGCCCGGACCCCGCACTCCCCCGCCTGCGCCACCGCCGTCGTCATCGTCCTGCGTACGCCGGACCCGCGCACGTTCGTCCCGCTGCTGGCCGGAGCCGCCGTGCTCGTCGTCCTCGCGGGCTTTGCCCTCTCCCGCGCCCACCGCACCGGCACCCGCTACCCGCAGTACTGGTGGTGAGCCCCGGCCGGCCGAGCCCCTAAGGTGTCCGCATGCCGAGCGTCCTGGTCGTGGAAGACGACCCCAGCATCCGCCAGTCGCTGATCGAGGTCCTGACGGAACACGGGTATGCCGTACGCAGCGCCGCCGACGGGTTCGGCGCGCTGCGCGAGGTCACCCAGACGCCGGTCGACGCCGTGGTCCTCGACCTCGGGCTGCCCGACCTGGACGGAGGGGACGCCCTGCGCATGATCCGGGGCATATCCTCCGTGCCCGTGCTGGTGGCCACCGCGCGGGACGACGAGTCGGAAATCATCAAGATCCTCAACGCGGGCGCGGACGACTACCTGGTCAAGCCCTTCTCCGGCGGTCAGCTCGTCGCCCGGCTGTCCGCCGTCCTGCGGCGCACCAGCCACGTTCCGCCCGCCGGGGCCGGCGCCGCGGGCGCACCGGTCGCGGCGGCCGCCGAGCCGCTGCGGGCCACCGTCGTGGGCGAGCTGGCGGTGGACCCGGGGGCGCGCACCGCGTATCTGGCCGGGCGGGAGCTGCGCCTCACCCGCCGGGAGTTCGACCTGCTGGCCTTCCTCGCCCACCATTCGGGGCAGGTCGTCTCCAAGCGCCGGCTGCTGACCGAGGTCTGGCGGGAGCCGTACGTGGACGACCAGACCGTCGACGTGCACCTGTCCTCCCTGCGGCGCAAGCTCGGCGAACGCGCCGCGGCCCCGCGCTACCTGCTGACCGTCCGCGGCGTCGGCATCAAACTGGTGGCCCCGCGTTGAGGCGCTCCCTGGCCGGAGTGGCCCTCGCCGTGACCTCGATGGTCGCCCTCTCCTTCCTCATACCGCTGGCCGCGCTGGTGCTGTCGCTGGTCAAGGAGCAGGGCGTCAACGCGGCCGAACAGCGCGCCGCCGCCCTGGCACCCGTCCTCACCCTCACCACGGACCCGAACGCGCTGCGGGAGTCCGCTGCGAGCCTGGACGCGTCCGACTACCTGGTCGTGCACCTGCCGGGCTCCGGGCCCCTCGGCACCTCCAGGGCCCCGGCAACGCTGCTCGAACGGGCCCAGGAGGGGCGCGAGTCCATCTCCCAGGAAATCCCGGACGGCTGGATCTGCCTCCAGCCGGTGGTGCTCCCCGGCGATCAGGTCGCCGTCATCGAGAACTTCGTCCCCGAGGCGGAACTGACCCGCGGGGTCAAGGAATCGTGGGCGGTGATGCTCTTCCTCGCGGTGGGGCTGGTCGGTGGTTCCGTCCTGGTCGCCGACCGCCTCGGCGCGAAGGTCGTCCGGTCCTCGAAGAGGCTGGCGCAGGCGTCGCACGCGCTGGGCCGGGGCGATCTGGACACCCGCGTGGACCCCATGGGCCCCAAGGAGCTGCGGGACGCGGGCCTCGCCTTCAACGCGATGGCGCACCGGATGACCGAGCTGCTCGCCGTCGAACGCGAACTCGTCGCCGACCTGTCCCACCGGCTGCGGACCCCGCTCACCGCCCTGCACCTCGCGTCGGAACGGATGGCCGGCACACCGGAGTCGGCCAGGGTCGAGGCGGCGGTCGGCGAGCTGGAGACGGAGCTGCAGGCCATCATCGCCGCGGCGCGCACCCCGCTCGCCGTGGGCCCCATGGGCCAGGGCCTGCTCGGTGCGGAACCGGCGGCGGCCCGGCCCGCGGCCGGTGCGGGGGCCGCCGCCGGTGCGCGCTGCGAGGCGGCCGACGTCGTAAGCCGCCGCACCTCCTTCTGGACGGTCCTGGCGGAACAGCAGAACCGGTCCTGCACCCTGGACCTGACCCAGGAGCCGACGACCGTCAGCCTCTCCGACGACGACATCGCCGCCGTGGTGGACGCGCTGATCGGCAACATCTTCCGGCACACGGCGCCGGGGACCCCCTTCGGCGTCCAGGTCCTCCGCACGGCCCAGGCCGTGGAGCTGGTCGTGGAGGACGGCGGCCCCGGCATCCCCGATCCGGACCGGGCCCTCTCCCGAGGGAGCAGCACCGGATCCACCGGGCTGGGCCTCGACATCGCGCAGCGCGCGGCGAGCGCCACGGGCGGCTCGATGCGCATCGCCCGGGGCCCGCTCGGGGGTGCGCGCATCACGGTGACCTTCGCGCTGGCCCCCTCGGCCCCCTCCGGCCGCAGGCTGCGCCGGCCGCGCGCGTCCTCCCGCCGCCGCCCGGTCTGGCCGCGCAACAGGTAGCCGCCGACGCCGCCCGCCCGGCCGTACGCCCTTTAGCCGGCCTGGGCGGCCTTGGCCGCCTTGAGCTTGCGCCACACCCTGCCGAGGGCCTCCAGGTCCTCGGTGTCGAGGAGGTCGGTGAAGACGGGCGCCAGGGCCTCACGCCGCGTGGTGTCCGCGGCGGCGAACAGGGTGCGTCCGGCCGGGGTGAGGGCGACCTCCACCGAGCGCGCGTCGCGCGCCGACGGCGTACGCGTCACCAGGCCGCGGCTCTGCAACGCGTCCACGACCCGGGAGACCTGGCTGCGGCTGAGCAGGGTGCTGTTCCCGAGGACCGAGGCGGGCACCGGCTCGGGGCTGGACGCCAGCCACAGCATGACCTCGAACCAGGACACGGGCAGGTCGTGGGCCTTGACCAGGGCCTTGTCCACGCAGTCCGTCATCGTCGTGCCGGCCCAGACCAGCCCGTAGAAGGCGTGGTCGGCCGTCGGCATCTCGGCTTCTGTGAGCTTCTTCGGCATGTCGCACAGTCTAGAGGTTGCGTGCACACGCACATAACTTTAAAGTGTGTGTGCACGCACATAAATCCGAGTCTCCAGAGGAACGCCATGTCCACGCCCCCCACCGCCCCCGCCACCGCCGACGCCTCCCTCCGTACCGTCCTGATCACCGGCACCTCCTCCGGCATCGGGCTGGCCGCGGCCGTCGCCGCGGCCCGCGCCGGATGGCGCACCGTCGCCACGCTGCGCGACACCGGACGGGCCGACGCCCTGCGCGAGGCCGCCGCCGAGGCGGGTGTCGAGATCGACATCCGCCACCTCGACGTCGTCGACGAGGAGTCCGTCACCGCGGCGGTGGAGGGCGTGATCGCCGACTACGGCCGCCTGGACGCGGTCGTGAACAACGCCGGCGCGGGACACCTCGGCACCCTGGAACTGGAAACCGTGGCCGACGTCCGCGAGGTCATGGAGGTCAACTTCTTCGGCGTGCTGAACGTCTCCAAGGCGGCACTGCCCCACCTCCGGGCCACCGGCGGCCGCCTGATCACCGTCACGAGCGTCGGCGGCGTGATCGGCCAGCCCTTCAACGAGGCCTACTGCGCGGCGAAGTTCGCGGTGGAGGGGTACATGGAGAGCCTGGCGCCCGTCGCGAGCACCCTCGGCGTGGCCGTGTCCGTCATCGAGCCGGGCGCGGTGGCCACCGAGTTCGTCAACAACATCGGGCTCGACCTCGACGCCCGGATCGCCGCGGCCGGACCGTACGCCGGCGCGCTGCGCACCTACATCGACCGTACGGTGAGCCAGTTCACGGAGGGATCGGCCCAGACCCCGGCCGGCGCGGCCGAGGCCGTGATGGAGGCGCTGACCGCCGACCGTCCCGCCTTCCGCATCCAGACCTCGCAGTGGGCCCGCGACTTCACCGGGACCAAGCTGACGGACCAGGACGGCGCGGCCGTGCTCGGCATGACGGGCACCTGGGTGGCCTGACGGATCCGGCCCCGCCGCCCGGCGCCGCGGCCGACCTGCGGTTCGCGGGCCGGGGGGTCAGCATGGGAGGAGGCCGGACGGAGCACCGTCCGGCCGGCGGAGCGCCGCGCGGCGGCGCGTCCCTGTCGGGAGGTGCCCCTCGCCCATGGACGAATCGCGGAAGGCCTGGATCGGGATCGGCATCGTCGTCACGGTCATCCTCCTGAACCTGGCGGCCATCATCCTGATGAACACGGCCGGCCTGTGACCGTGTGACGGCGCCCGGCCGAGGCCCCGGTCCGCCCCCTGCTCGCAGGGGGCGGACCTTTCGTGCGTACGGGGGCCGCTCCCGGCCCCGGCACGCGCCCCGGCCCCCGTGGCGCCATTTCTGACATGTCATCAACTCTCCTGTTCTGACGGGTGGTTCGAGCCCGCGCGGGCGCAGAAGAAGCTGCGCGGACCCTTGCCGTGCCGAGCCGGTTCGCGAATGATGCTCCGGGCGTGCCGGTCGACGGTGGCCGTCGCCGGCCCGCGACCCTCGAACCCGACCGGCCAGGAGGCCTGTTGTGCGGACCGACCGTCACGTCCGGAGATCCCTCGTCGTCGTCGGCGCCGCCCTGGCGCTCGTCGTCGGCGTCCCGCAGGTGGCCTTCGCAGCTCCGCCCGCGGCACTGCCCGGCCAGGCCGAGGCGATCGAGCGGACCTTCCAGCCCGCCTACGACTACGACACCGACGGCTGCTATCCGACACCCGCCATCGGCCCCACCGGGGTGCTCAACGGCGGACTCAAGCCCACCGGGGCCCTCGACGGCAACTGCCGGGACGCCTCGGACCTCGCCAACACCAACGGGTACTCCCGCTGGAAGTGCAACAACGGCTGGTGCGCCGTGGTCTACGCGCTCTACTTCGAGAAGGACCAGGCGATCCCCGGCATCAGCCTCGGCGGCCACCGCCACGACTGGGAGCACGTGGTGGTGTGGATCCAGGGCGACGAGGCGAAGTACGTCGCCACATCCGCGCACGGTGACTTCGTGGTCCACGCGCGCGACCGGATCCGCTGGGACGGCACCCACCCCAAGATCGTCTATCACAAGGACGGCGTCGGCACGCACTGCTTCCGCGCGGCGAACAGCAACGACGAGCCGCCGGAGAACCACCGCGGCACCTGGCAGTACCCCCCGCTGGTCGGCTGGTCGGGATACCCGGCGACGCTCCGGGACAAGCTCAGCCAGGCCGACTTCGGCAGCGCGCACTTCGGCCTGAAGGACGCCTCCTTCGCCTCCCACCTGGCGAAGGCCAAGCCGGCGGGCATCCCCTTCGACCCGTACCTGTAGCCCCGTACCGGTCGACCCGGGGTAAGGCGCGGCTCCTCGCGCGGTCACAGACGCAGGAGGAGCAGGGCGATGTCGTCCGTGTGGCCGGAGGCCGCCCCGATACCGCGCAGCAGGGCCTCGACGATGTCGTCCAGGTCCGCCCCGTCGTGCTCGGCAAGGACGGCGGCGATGTCGTCGGTACCGCGCTCGGCGTCGATGCCGGCCGCGGTGGGTTTCTCGACCAGCCCGTCGGTGTAGAGGGTGAGGAGGGTCCCCGGCGCCAGCTCCAGGCGGGTGACGGGGCACCGCGTGCCGGTGTCGATGCCCAGGAGCGGCCAGGGATCGACCTCCACCCGCTGCGGCCGGGAGCCGGGGGCGTGCACCAGCGGTGGTGGGTGCCCGGCGCTGGACAGGGTCGCGCACCGGCTCGCGAGGTCGATGTGGACGTAGAGGCAGGACACGAGCAGATCGGTGTCCAGTCCCGACAGGAGACGGCCGGTGCGGGCCAGGACCGCGCCGGGCGGGCCGCCCGCGGCGGCCCGGATGGCGGTGCGGACCTGGCCCATGAGCGCGGCCGCGGCCACGTTGTGCCCCTGGACGTCGCCGATGACGGCCGCCACGTTGGTGGCGTCCAGCGGGATCACGTCGTAGAAGTCGCCGCCTATGTCCATGCCGTGGCCGGCGGGCAGGTACCGGGCGGTGGCCTCCAGGCCCGGCACCACGGGCAGGGTGTGCGGGAGCAGGGCCTGCTGGAGGCCGTGGGCGAGGTCGTGCGCGGCGTCGTGCAGCCGGGCCCGGTCCAGGGCCTGCGCGATCAGTCCGGCCAGGGAGGTGAGGACGGCGCGCTCGTCGGCGGTGAAGGTGTGCGGCCGCTCGTAGGAGAGGATGCAGCACCCGACGGGGCGGCCGGAGATGGTGAGCGGCAGGAACGCCCAGGCCTCCTTGCCGCTGACCCGCGTGGCGCCGGGGTGCGCGCGGGCCATCGCGGCCCGGTCGCCGAAGAAGGCGGGAACGCCGTCGGCCAGTACCTGCCCGGCGGGGGTCAGCCCGGTGTCCAGGGGCAGGCCGTCGAGCCGCTCGATGGTCCGCGCGTCGTACCCGTGGTACCCGGTGATCCTGAGGCGGCCCGCGTCGGCGGCGGACAGGACGAGGGCGTCGGCTCCGAACGCCGGCAGCACCTGGTGCGCGACCAGTTCGACGACGTCGCGGACCGTGACGGTCTCCGTCATGGCGGCGGCGAGGTGCAGGAGCTGGTGGATCCGGCCCGTGTGCGGGACGGGGGTACCCGTCGGCCCGCCGGACGGCGGGGTCTCCTCGTGCCGGGCGGCGCGGGTGACGCGGACGCTGATGCCGCTGGAGTCCGGATAGAGCTGGAAGCGCAGCGGGACGTCCGGCGGACGCAGGGCGGTGAACTCGACCGGCTCGCGGCTGAGGACGGCGGAGCGGTAGCGGTCCTCGACCAGGGGTGCGTCCAGCCATGGCAGGGACTGCCAGGGCCAGGTGCCCAGCAGCTCGCCGGAGCCGCGGCCGAACAGGGCGGCGGCGGTCCCGTCCACGAAGGTGATCCGGCCTTCCAGGTCCAGGGCCAGGGCGCCCTCCGGCAGGCGCTCGGCCCAGTCGGCGGCCGCCTGGGCCGGCCGGCCCGCGTACGCCGGGAAGGACGTGGCGGGGATGACGCGGGGCCGTTCGGGGATCGCGGGCAGGCCGGCGGCCTCGTCCAGTGTCCGGGCGATACGGCGGGCGGCCGCGACGATGTGGTGCTGTTCGCGCGGGGTCGGAGTGCGGTCCCGGCCGGCGGGCCAGACCAGGAGCAGGGCGCCGTGGGAGCCGCGCCGGCCCCTCAGTGGCGCCGCGGCCAGGCAGAACTCGTAGGGCAGGCTGACGGCGGCCTGCGGGTAGTCGTGGGCGAGCTCCTCCTGCGAGCCGATCCAGACCAGCCGGTCCTGGCGCACGGCGTCGCTCACCGGGTTGGAGTCGGCCGGGGAGATCCGGTGCCACGGCCACGCCACCTCGGTCGGTACGCCGCACAGCACCACGAGCGCCAGCCGGGTGTGCTCCGGGCCGGCCCAGAGGTGGACCCCGCCGGCGGACGCCCCGGTCCGGCGGATCGTCCCGGTCAGCGCCTCGTCCAACGCGTCGTCCGCGTCGCCGAACGCCTCGTACGCGTCGTCCGGCGCTTCGTGCGCATCGCCCGGCGCGTCGTGCCCGTCCGGCGCCTCGTGCGCATCGTCCGGCGCGTCGTGCCCGCCGCCCGGCGCCTCGTGCCCGTCGGCCCGCGCCTCGTGCACCTCGTGCAGCGCGTCGTCCGCCTCGTCCCGCGGCCGAAGGCCCTCGGGGCGCGCGCCCGCATCCGCCAGGCCGCCCTCACCGCCGCCGCTCACTGCCCACCTCCGGTCTCGGCTCCACCGCAGGGTTTCCGTACACCCGCGCCGTCAGGGCCGGGCCGGGCCGGCGGCGACCGGACCGGCGCCGAACTCCTCGACGAAGGCGGCGCAGAAGGCGTCCAGGTCGTCGGGCCTGCGGCTGGTGATCAGCGTGCCGGGCGCCGCGCGGCAGACCCGTACCTCCTCGTCGACCCAGGTGGCGCCGGCGTTGCGCAGGTCGGTGGCGAGGCTGGGCCAGGACGTCAGGGTCCGGCCCCGGACCGTGCCCGCCTCGACGAGCGTCCACGGGGCGTGGCAGATCGCCGCCACCGGCCGGCCGGTGCGGAAGAAGCCCTGGACGAAGGCGACCGCGCGCCCGTCCATGCGCAGGGCGTCGGGGTTGGCGACGCCGCCCGGCAGCACCAGGGCGTCGTATTCCTCCGGTCCGGCCACGCCGACCACGTCGTCGACGGGGAAGGTGTCCGCCTTGTCGAGGTGGTGGAACGCCTGGACCTCGCCGCTCTCGGTCGAGACGAGGCGAGGCTGCCAGCCCTGGTCCTGCACGGCCTGCCAGGGCTTCTCCAGCTCGACCTGCTCCACTCCTTCCGGCGCCACGAGAAACGCCACCTTCATCGCCGTCACGTCCCTTCCACGCTGGTGCGCCTCCTGCCCGCCCCGTCCGCGCTGTGCGCCTGCCCCTTCGGGCGGCGGACAAACGGCTGCGCGGCCCGGGCCGCGCGGCCGTCGGATGATCCACTCCCCGGGACGGCCGTATGATCGCCGGACGCGTCGGCCCCGGCCGTCACCCCGACGAGACAGGCGAGGACGTGCCCGTGCACAGGACCGTCACCGAACTCGCGGACGGCCGCGAGCTCATCTACTACGACAGCGGCCCCGGCCGGGACCGCGGGGCCGAGGACCGGCGCCCACCGGACCGGGTCGAGAGCGCCCCGGAGCTGCGCCGGGACCCGACCACCGGCGACTGGGTCACCATCGCCGCGCACCGCCAGTCCCGTACCCACCACCCGCCGGCGGACGCCTGCCCGCTCTGCCCGTCGCGGGACGGCCGGCCGAGCGAGATCCCGGCCGCCGACTACGAGGTGGCCGTCTTCGAGAACCGCTTCCCGTCCCTGGCCGGCGAGGCCGGGCGCTGCGAGGTGGTGTGCTTCACCCCGGAGCACGACGCCGGATTCGCCGGCCTCACCCCGCAGCGGGCCCGGCTGGTCCTGGACGCCTGGACCGACCGCACCGCGGAACTGTCCGCCCGCCCCGGCGTGCGGCAGGTGTACTGCTTCGAGAACCGGGGCGCGGAGATCGGTGTGACGCTGGCCCATCCGCACGGCCAGATCTACGCCTTCTCCACCACCACCCCGCGCACCGCCAAGCACATCGCCGCCGCGGCCGCGCACCGCGCCCGCACCGGGCGCAACCTCTTCGAGGACGTCCTCGAAGAGGCCCGCGCGGCCACCGAACGCATGGTGCTCGCCGGGGAGCACTGGACGGCCTTCGTCCCGTACGCCGCGCGCTGGCCGTACGAGGTCCACCTGTACCCGCACCGCAGGGTCCCCGACCTGACCCGGCTCGGCGAGGCGGAGCGCGCCGAGTTCCCCGGCCTGTACCTGGACCTGCTGCGCCGCTTCGACCGGCTCTTCGGGCTGGCGGCGCCCACCCCCTACGTCGCGGCCTGGCACCAGGCGCCGCTCGTCGGGGGCGGGGAACTGGCGCTGCACCTGGAGCTGTTCACGGTCCGGCGGAGCGCCGACAAACTCAAGTACACGGCGGGGACCGAAGCCGGCATGGACGCCTTCATGAACGACGTCGCGCCCGAGGCGGCGGCCCGGCGGCTGCGGGAGGCCCTGTGACCGGGGCAGCAGCCGAAGCCGCCACCGTACGCCGTGAGTTCGCTCGGATCCACGGCCGCTCCCCCGACGGGGTCTGGGCGGCTCCGGGCCGGGTCAACCTCATCGGTGAGCACACCGACTACAACGACGGCTTCGCACTGCCGATGGCGTTGCCGCAGACCACCGTGCTGGCGGCCCGGCGCCGCGCGGACGGGCTGCTGCGCCTGCACAGCGCCCAGGGCGACGGCGCGATCACCGAGCTCGCGGTGGCGGACCTCGTCCCCGGCGCGGTCGCCGGCTGGGCCCGCTACCCCGCCGGTGTGGTCTGGGCGCTGCGGGACCGGGGCCTGCCCGTCGGCGGCGCCGATGTGCACCTGGACAGCACGGTGCCCACGGGCGCCGGCCTGTCCTCCTCCGCGGCCCTGGAGTGCGCGCTGGCCGTCGCCTACGACGAGCTGTACGGGCTGCGGCTGTCGCGGCCGGAGCTGGCGCGCGTGGCGCAGTACGCCGAGAACGCCTTCGCCGGCGTGCCCTGCGGGGTCATGGACCAGATGGCGTCGGTCTGCTGCGCCGAGGGCGCCGCCCTGCACCTCGACAGCCGCACCCTGGAGGTCCGGCAGGTCCCCTTCGACCTCACCGGGCACGGGCTGCGCCTGCTGGTGCTCGACACCGGTGTCGCGCACGACCTCGCCGACGGGGCGTACGCGGCACTGCGCGGGGGGTGCGAGCGGGCGGCGGCGCTGCTGGGCCTGGCCGCCCTGCGGGACCTCGCGGAGGCGGAGCTGCCGGGCGCCCTCGCGGGACTGCCCGACGGGCTGGCGCCGCTGGTCCGGCACGTGGTCACCGAGAACGCCCGCGTGGGCCGGGCGGTCGCCGCTCTGGCGGCGGGCGAGCCGGAGGCCCTGGGGCCCCTGCTGACGGCGGGCCACGCCTCCCTCCGGGACGACTACCGGGTCTCCTGCCCGGAGACGGACCTGGCCGTGGCGGCCGCGGTGGCCGCCGGCGCCCTGGGTGCCCGGATGACCGGCGGCGGCTTCGGCGGCTCCGTGATCGCACTGGTCCCGGCCGCGGCGGCCGGGAGCGTGGCGCGGGCCGTCACGGACGCCTTCGCGGCGGCGGGCTTCGCAGCACCGGCCGTACTGGAGGCCGTCCCGTCGCCGGGGGCCCGCCGCCTCGGCTGACCGGCGCACGGGGGCTGCGGCCTGCTGCTGTTCCATCCGTCGGGCCGGGCGGAACGCGCCGCACGGCACGGCGGCCCGCCCCCTCGGGCCTGCCGGCCGGGGGCGGCCTCCGCCCGGCTCCGGCTCGCGCCGGCCGGCACCCGAACGCGTACGAGCACACGGCCCGGCGGTTCCTGCCCCGCGCCGTCGCGCACGGGCCGGCGGAGCGGGGCGTCAGCGTCGGCCGAGGCCGGCGTCGTCGTCCTTCTCGGCGGCGACGGCGGAGGCGGAGAGCAGCGTCGCACCGGCCAGGCCACCCCAGAGGGCGGTCGGGCCGTGGGGTGCGAGCGCGGTGATGACCGCCGGGGAGACGGCGAGGCCGAAGCCCGTGGAGAGTTCGAAGCGGGCGAGTACGCGGCCGAGGGCGTGGGCCGGGGCGAGGGCGGTGACCAGCGCCGTGGCACTGCCGGCGTAGACGATCTCCCCGAGGGTGCAGACGACGGACACGGCGGCAACGGCGGGGGCGCCCCAGCCGCCGCCCGGTGAGGTCGCCGCGAGGAAGCCGAGATAGGACACGGCGAGCAGCACACCGGCGAGGGCCAGCACGTTGCGCCGGGGGAACCGCGACAGCAGGACGGTGACCGGCACCTGGAGGGTGACGACGAGCACCGTGTTGGCGACGAAGACGGCCGCCGGCCACACCGGGGAGGCGTGCAGCTGCGTCACCAGCACCAGCGGGAGCGCGATTTCGGGGACGTTCAGGCAGAAGACGTAGACCACGTTGGCCGCGAGCAGTCCGCGCATCCGGGGCGCGGGCCCCGCGGCCGCGTCCCCCTCCGGGGCGACGGCCGGACGCGCCCGCAGGCGCACCGACCATGCCAGGGCCGCAGCGGTGAGGTAGGCGATCCCGGTGGCGACGGCCATCGCCCGCAGGGCCGTGGCCCCGCCGGCCAGGCAGGCGGTGGCGAGGAGCGCGCCCACGCCCAGGCCCGCGTTGCGCAGGGCTCGGCCCGCCGCGAGGGCGGTGTCGCGTTCCCGGCCGTGGGCGACCGTTGCCACGAGGGCCGCGTGGGCAGCCGGCCAGGCCTGGTTGCCGACGCCGAGGAGGAGCGCCGCCGCCGCGAACGGCCACACGTGCCCGGCCGGGGTGGCCAGCAGCAGCGCCACGCCCAGCGCCCGCACGAGCATCGACGCCGCCACGACCGTGCTGCGTGCGCCCCGGTCCAGCCATCGGCCCACCGCGGGCATGCACACCAGCCCGACGACGATCCCGGCTGTCATGGCGATGCCGGTGGCGGGCGCGGACAGCCGCAGCACCATGACCCCGTAGAGCAGCAGGAACGGCCGCAGCAGGCCGGTGCCCAGCGCGTCCACGGCGAGGGCGACGGCGTAGCGGGGACCACCGGAGGCCCGGACGAGGGCGCGGGGCCGGATCGTGGTGACGGTTTCCATGGCGTCACCGTGCGGTCGACCGCCGGGCCGGGCACGTGGGTTGACGGACATCGTCAACCCGGTGACGTCGCGGGCGGCCTGGTCGGGGATGCTTGGGCGGGTGACGTTGAGGATCGACATCGGCGGCCTGCCGTCCGGAAAGCTGCGGTTCGCCGCTTCCCCGCTGGCCGAACTGACCGCGATGCTGCACGTACTGGCCGAGCCGGGGCACCATCCGCAGTTCGCCGGCCGGGCCCGGAAGGTCTGGGCCGGGATGCCGCCGGAGCTGGCCGAGCGCCTGCACGAGGCGGATTTCCTCTGGCGTTCCTCGCAGGCCGACTTCCTGCTCCCCGCCCGGCCCCGGCCGACCCTCGCGGAGGAGCTGGACGACGTGGACCGGATCGACGACGAGGTGTACGTGACGGCGGCGCTCGTCACCACGTGCGGCAGCAGCCGGGTCCGCTTCGGGGCGCCTTCGCCGCTGACGGACGCGGTCGCGCGGGAGCGCGCCCTGGACCTGGCGCAGGCCCGCGGCATACGGCAGGAGGCCTTCGCGGCACGGCTGCTCGCGGACCCGGCGGCCGTCCGGGCACGCGTGCGCGGCACCCTTGAGCAGTGCGCCGAGGCCTTTTTCGACGCCGCCTGGGCGGACGTCGCCGTACGGCTCGCCACCGACCTGCGCGTGAAGAACGACCTGCACAGGCGGCACGGCTTGGGGGCGGCGCTCGCGGCGGTCTCCGGCGCGGTCTCCCTGGCACCGGACGGGGACCGCATCGTCGTGGACAAGCTGCCGGACAAGGCGACCACCGCCCACGGCACCGGAGTCACCTTCATCCCCAGCGTGTTCGGCAGCCCGCACCTCGCGGTGGTGCACGCGCCCGGCTGGCAGCCGGTGGTGCAGTACCCGGTGGCCGAGCCCGCTCCGTCGGAGCCGGTGTCGCTGGAGACGGTCACCCTCCGGCTGGAGGCGCTCGCGCACCCGGTACGGCTGCGGCTGCTGCGCACCCTGGCCCGCGGCCCGCACACCACCCGTGAACTGGCCCACGCCTGGGAGCTCTCACCTCCGGAGGTGTCCCGTCACCTCGCCGTCCTGCGCCGCGCCGGCCTGCTCACGGCCCGGCGGCGCGGCCGGTACGTCCGCTACACCCTCAACCTGCCCGACCTCACGGCTCTCGGGGCCGACCTGCTGGCGGCCGTACTGCGCTGAGACGCAGTACGGCGCCAAGGACGTGGTGCGGGTCATACGGTTATTCGGGGCCCGCGGACCTGCCCCTGCGGATGAGCTGCCAGGCCGCGGGCCTGGGCCGTACGGCC
The DNA here is from genome assembly GCF_001005295.1 of Streptomyces yangpuensis. GTDB lineage: Bacteria > Actinomycetota > Actinomycetes > Streptomycetales > Streptomycetaceae > Streptomyces > Streptomyces yangpuensis. The sequence goes on from NZ_LBMK01000011.1 coordinate 27,824, forward strand.
TCCACCGTGTCTCGGGCGGCACCCGGCGCGGGCAGCTCCTCGCGGCCGGCAGCCCGGAATCCGCCGGCACCGACGCCGCCCGGGAGACGTCACCGCGGTGGATCCCCGCGAGACCTGAGCCGGCGGGGCAGCGGCCGTCACCGTCCGGGCCGGGCCCCGAGGTCCCCCTTCAGCCGCTCCTCGAAGCCGGGCTGCTTCACGGTCACGGCCGAGTGGCCCGTGTGGACGGCGCCGCCGTCCTGGGGCAGAAGCAGCACCGCCGGCCGGGGCACGGGGGTGGCGGGGACGCCCATCGAGGTCGCCAGCAGGCCGATACCGATGCCCAGCAGCAGCACGGAGGCCGCTGCCAGCACGACACCACGGATCCACGAGAACTCGGACACGACGTTTCTCCTCCTCTCCCTCCGGCTCTCCGCACGGAGGCGTACTCCCACTGGACCCCGGCGCCGGGGTGGGCGTCACGGCCCGTGAACGCGTGACTTGACACCCGTGGCAGCACTGCGTTGGTGCTCCTTGCCCCGCCGGATGATGCTTGTCAGTGGGGCCCCTGGCCGTGCAGGTCCCGTGGGACAGCAGGGACGGATCTAGCGAGGGCGAGATGAGCGGCGATGGAGCAACTTCCCACCTCTCCCGGAGAGCGGCCGGAGCAGACCGATGCCTTCCAGCACCCCGCGTACACGGCGACGGCCGCCGTCGACGAGCAGGGCATCGTCACCGAGTGGGGCGAAGGCGCCGCTCGGCTGCTCGGTTACGCGTCCGCCGAGGTGGTGGGGCGGAACGCCGCGTTCCTGCTGGCCGGTCCCGTCGGCGACGAGGCGCGCCGGATCCCGCCGGAGCAGGAGCGGTGGAGCGGCGCCGTGGCGCTGCGGCACCGGGACGGCAGCCGCATCGAGCAGTCGCTGCTCGCGCACCGCTGGACCTCCACCGGCGGCGGCACCCTGTGGTACGTGGTGTCCGCGGTGGCGGGCGTACGGGGCGGTGACGGCTCCTCGTGGGGCGATCCGCTGCATGAGTGGGCGTTCTCCCAGTCCCCGTGCTTTCTGGCGGTCTTCGACGCGGACCTGCGGCTGGTCCGGGCGAACGCGGGCATGGAACGCACTCTGTCCCTCACGGAATCCGAGATGTTCGGGCTGCGCCTGCCGGAGATCGCCCCCGACCCGGTGAGCGAGGAGACCGAGCGCCGGATGCGGCTGGCGCTGGAGGCCGGCGAGCCGCAGCACATGGAGGCCTTCGTACGCGCCACGGGCGTCAGCGCCGAGCACGGCTGGGCGACGTCGGTGGCCCCGCTGCGGGATCCGGACGGCGTGGTGCGCGCCGTGTGCCTCGCCGCGCACGACCGGACGGGAGCCGAGGTCGAGACGCAGCAGATGTTCATGCCGGACGCCGCCGCCGCGCGGATCGGCACCACCGAGGACAGCACCCGCACCGCGCAGGAACTCGCGGACGTGGTCGTCCCGAGGCTCGCCGATTTCGCCGTCGTCGACCTGCTCGAACCCCTTCCGCGCGGCAACAGCCACTCCTCCGGCCCGCCGTCGGGGCCGGTCACCGTCTGCCGTACGGCGGTGCGCTCGGCCGTCGAGGGGAGTTCCGAAGGCCGGGTCGCGGTCGGCGAGACGGCCGTCTATCCCCCGCTGTCGCCGCCCGCGGAGTGCCTGGCTTCGGGGCGTGGCGCCGTGTACGCGTCGACCGCACCGGCGGTCGCCCAGTGGATGGCCCAGGACCCGGCGGCCGCCTGGCTCGGTGCGCACGGGACCCATTCGATGCTGGTGGTGCCGCTGCACGCCGACGGCGTCAGCCTCGGCGTGGCCGTCTTCGGCCGCCGCCGGAGCCGGGAGCCGTTCCTGCCGGAGGACCTGGCGCTGGCCGAGGATCTCACGGGCCGGGCGGCCGCGAGCATCCACGCCGGGCACCGGTCCGCCCGGGAGCACACCAGCACCATGACGCTCCAGCGCAGCCTGCTCCCGCAGACGCTGCCCGACCACCCGGCGCTGGAGACGGCCTCCCGCTACCTTCCGGCCGGCACCGAGGCGGGTGTGGGCGGCGACTGGTTCGATGTGATCCCGCTGTCCGGCGCGCGGGTGGCTCTGGTCGTGGGCGATGTCGTCGGCCACGGCATCCGGGCCTCCGCGACGATGGGCCGGCTGCGCACCGCGGTGCGCACGCTGGCCGACGTCGACCTGCCGCCCGACGAGCTGCTGACGCACCTCGACGACCTGATCATCCACCTGTCCGCGGACGAGGGCGGCCGGGAGGCCGTCGACGAGAGCGCCGGGGGCATCGGTACGACCTGCCTGTACGTGGTCTACGACCCGGTGACCCGGCACTGCACGCTCGCCCGGGCCGGGCACCCGCCGCCGGCGGTGGTCTCCCCAGAGGGCTCCGTGTACCTCCTCGACGTCCCGGCCGGGCCGCCGCTGGGGCTGGGGGGCCTGCCCTTCGAGACGCTGGACGTCGACCTTCCCGAGGGCAGCGTGCTGACCCTCTACACCGACGGACTGCTCCAGCCCCGCGAGCGGGACATCGACGAGGCGCTGGACGCCATGTTCGCCGCGCTCGCCCAGCCCGCTTCCAGGCTGGACACGGTCTGCGACCGGGTGCTGACGGCCCTGCTGACCCACCGCCCCGACGACGACGTGGCCCTGCTCGTCGCGCGGACGCGGGCCCTGCACGCCGACAAGGTCGTCGTGTGGGACCTGACGTCCGATCCCTCGAACGTCTCCCAGGCCCGTCGGCAGACCACCGACCAGCTGGCGCAGTGGGGGCTGGAGGAGGCCTCGTTCGTCACCGAGCTGCTGGTCAGCGAGCTGGTCACCAATGCCATCAGGTACGGCGAGCCGCCCATCCAGCTGCGGCTGATCCACGAGAAGGACACCCTCATCTGCGAGGTGTCCGACGCGAGCAGCACCGCCCCGCACATGCGGCGGGCCCGGACCTTCGACGAAGGCGGCCGGGGCCTGCTGCTGGTGGCCCAGCTCGCCCAGCGGTGGGGCACCCGGCACGCGCCCGTCGGCAAGACGATCTGGGCCGAGCAGTCGCTCCTGGGGTTCTGAGGGCTCCGGCCACAGCACTATGTCCGGCCGGCCGGGGAGCGGAAGACCGGCAGGGCCCACTCCGGTGGCTCCGGTGGCGCCGCGGTCTCCTCCTGGGCCCGCCGGGGCCGCTGCTCCGTCGGGGGGCCCTTCTCGGTGGCGCGCCGCAGGGCCGCCACGAACTCCAGGCAGGATCCGTACCGGTCCTCGGGCACCTTCGCCAGGGCCTTCGCGAAGACCTTGTCGGCGGCGGGTGCGATGTCGGGCCGCCGCTCGGTCAGCGGAGGCGGTGGGTCGTACTGGTGCGCCCACAGCAGGGCCGCGTCCTCCTCGCGCACGAACGGCGGTCCGCCGGCGAGGCTCTCGTAGACGACGCAGGCCAGGCTGTAGAGGTCGCACCTGCCGTCCACCGGACGGCCGGAGATCTGCTCGGGCGCCATGTAGTCGAGCGTGCCGACGAACTCCCCCGCCGTGGTGAAGCCGCTCAGCGACAGGGACTTCTTCGTCAGGCCGAAGTCCGTGAGGTAGATGTGCTCGGGGTGGTCCCGGTCGGGGCCGGCCGCGACGAGGATGTTGCCGGGCTTGACGTCCCGGTGCACCAGTTCGTGGTCGTGGGCGGCGTCCAGGGCGGAGGCCACCTGCGCGGCGATCCGCAGGGCGGTCGGCACGGGCAGCGGGCCCTCCCGGTCCAGCAGTCCGCGCAGGTCCAGCCCGGGCACGTACCGCATGGCGATGTAGAGGACGCCGTCCGTCTCGCCCGCCTCGAAGATCGGCACGATGTGCGGGTGCTCGATCGAGGCGGCCACCCTGGACTCGTGGGTGAAGCGGCGCCGGAAGGTGTCGTCGCGGGCCCGCTCCGGGGCGATCAGCTTGATCGCGACCGTGCGGTCCAGGCGCAGGTCCTTGGCGCAGTAGACGACGGCCATGCCGCCCCGGCCGATCATGCGCTCGACCTTGTAGCCGGCGATCTGCTTCCCGACCAGCCCGGAGGGCCGGCCCGTGTACTGACTCAGGTCCGCGCCCATCCGGCGCCCCCTTCCTCAGCAGGAATTCTACCGATCGGCCCCTGCGCACGCTCCCGCTACCACATCCGGGGCGGTGGCGGGAGGGGGCGGAGCACCACCATTCAGGGTGCGGCGGGCCGGCGCCGGGATGGGTGGTGCGGGCGGGAAACCTCCGTGGTCGGCGCCCATGTGCGGGCGGCGCGGATGGCGTTGAGTCGGAGGTGCCGATCGGCAGGCACCAGTCCTGATCCAGCCGCGCGTCCCGCGCGTTCGACCTTCTAGGAGGTGCACCGGGTGAGCGTACTCAAGCCCCAGAACACGGCGGCCCGCAGGACGCAGCGCGGCCCGGGATACCTGAACTGACCCGACGGATCCGGTCGGGGGCGCTCCCCCGTGCCCCCGCCCGGATCCTGTCGTTCCCACCCTTTCGACGCGGGGACCCGCGCGCGGTGCGTGCGCGTTTCCCTCGATCCCAGCATCCCTTTGGAACTGCCGGCCGGCGCTCAGGCCGGGGCGGTGAGGTCGCGGGCCGTGAGGTCGCGGGCCGTGAGGTCGCGGGCCGTGAGGTCGCGGGCCGTGAGGTCGCGGGCCGTGAGGTCGCGGGCGGCGGTGGCGAAGGCCCTGCGGTTCGGGTGGCCCGTCTTGTGCAGGACGTTCGCCACGTGCTTCTCGACCGTGCGCAGCGAGATGTGCAGCCGCCCGGCGATGTCCTTGTTGCTGATCCGTTCCGCGACCAGCCGGGCCACTTCGAATTCGCGGACGGTGATGCCGGACCTGCGCAGGTGCGGCGGTACCTGCTCGGTGCCCGTGCGCCGTTGCCGGACGGGGGCGCCCATGCCGCGCAGCAGGGCCCGGCTCGCGGCGGCGACCGGGTGGAGGCCGGCGCCGTGGAAGTACTCCTCGGCCTCGCGCAGCCACTCGACCGGCGTACCCCAGCCGTCCTCGTACGCGGGCCCGGCCACCAGTCGCAGGCACAGGCGGCGGGCCAGGGGGTACGGGCCGGCCGCGGCCAGCGCCCGGTCCGCGGCTGCCGTCGCCCGCTCGCGGTGCCCCTCCCGGCCGAGCAGCACGGCGTGGGCGAGGCCCGCGAACTGGCGGTTCCAGCGGGTGCCTTCGGCGCCGGCCTCGGCGATGCCCGCGCAGTGCCCGCGGCCCAGTCGTCCGGCCAGTACGCCGAGCAGCAGGGCGAGGCCGTGCCGGCCGAAGTCGTCGGCGGCCGGGTTCTCGGTGTCGTGGGCGAGTGCCTGGGCGAGTTCCTGTTCGGCGGCGTCGCGGCGTTCCTCCAGCAGGGAGCAGAAGGCCCGGGCGAGCCCGTACGACAGGGGGCGCAGGCCGGGTGCGGCGTCGAGGTGCGGCTCCAGCCGTTCGAGCGCTGCGCGCATCTCGGTGCGCCGTCCCTGGTGGGCGTACCGTACGGCGTCGGCGAGCCGGAAAAGGGCGAGGGGCCGGCCCAGTCCCAGCCGGGACGCCTCGGCCGTGCCGTCGATGATCCCGTCGCGGGCGTCGTCGTAGGCGCCCCGCCGGATCCGCTCGATGGCGAGGGCGAAGCCGACCTCGTGCGCCAGCGGCAGCAGGCCATTGCGGTGGGCCTCCTGCCGGGCCTGCTCCAGGCGGCCCGGCCGGTCGTCGTGTCCGGCTTCGGTGAGGGCCAGCTGCACCTCGGCGGCCGTGCGCGGTACGGGGAGCCGGTGGGCGAGGGCGATCGCGCGGGCCCGCTTGAAGTGGGCCGTCGCCGCGGGCTCGTCCTGCTGCCGGGCGAGCCGGCCGAGCAGCAGCAGGGCTTCGCAGGCGGTGTCCGGCCGGTCGTCGCCGCGGGCGGCGTCCACGGCCCGGCGGGCGAGGCGGGCGGCGGTGTGCAGCCGGTCGGGGGCGGGCCGGCTCAGCTCGGCGTGGGCCGCGGCGAGGTCCACGAGGGCGGTGCGGCCGTCGGCGGGATGGTCGGGGAGGAGGGCGCGGGCGGTGTCGAGGTGGTGCAGGGCTTCGGCGGGACGCCCGGCCAGGGTGGCGATGCCGCTGAGCCGGGCGTGGATCCCGGCGCGTCGTGCGGCGGGTACGGCGTGACCGGCGGCGGGCGGGGTGGGCAGGCGGTCGAGGCGGCCCGAGCGGGCGGCGGCGTCGAGCAGCAGTTCCAGGACCGTGGCGTGCAGTTCGGGTGCGGTGCCGGGTTCGAGGAGGGGATGGGCGCGGGTGAGGAGTTCCAGGGCCCGTTCCAGGGCGCCCTCGTCCATCGCCCGCTGCGCCGCCTCGCAGTACAGGCGGACGGCTTCGCAGGGTTCGCCGGCGTGCTCGTGCAGCCGGGCGGCGTGTGCGCGCCAGGCTCCGGGCAGTCCCGGGTGGAGCCGGGCGAGTGCGTGTGCCGCGCGTCGGGCGTGCCGGGCGCGCTGGCCCGGGCCGAGGTCGGCCAGGAGCGCCTGGGCGGCCAGCGGGTAGTGGAAGGCGTACCACTGGGTGCCGGGCCCGTCCGGGGTGATCAGGCTGGAGGCGAGGGCGGCGCGCAGGACCTCGGACAGGGCCGTGGGGTCGGCGGCGATGGCATGCTCGAGTACGGGCAGGGGGAAGCGTCGGCCGAACAGGGCGGCCGTGCCCAGGAATTCCGTGCCGAGCGGCCCGAGCGAGGTGGTGCGGCGCCTGATGTCGTCGGCGACGGTGGCGGGCACGGGCGGGGTCCGGTCGCCGTGGTGGACGGGGTGGTCGGCGTGGTCGTGGACGAGTTCCTTGACCACGAACGGGATGCCGGCGCCGCCGGTGACCGCCCGGTGCAGGAGTTCGGGGCAGACCTCTGCCGGTGCGGCGTCCAGCTCGGCCGCGACGAGGAGGCGTACGTCGGGGTGGCTGAGGGGGGTCAGGTCGAGGATCTGCGCCGCTTCCCGCTGGCGGGCGCGCCGGGCCAGCTCGGCCGCCGCGCGGGGGGCGCGGCCGGCGACGAGCAGGAGCACGGCGGGCTGTTGTCCGATGTTGTCGAGGAGGTACTCGACGACGGCCAGGGTGCCGGCGTCGGCGTCGTGCAGGTCGTCGAGGACGAGCAGGCAGCCCCGCTGCCGGCCGACGGCGGTGAGCAGGCGCAGCATCGTTTCGGCGACGGAGATGTGCGAGGTCTCGCGGCCTGCGCTGCCGGGGGTGCCGCCGAGCAGGCGGGTCATGACGGGGCCGTAGCCGTCCAGTTCCTCCGGGGCGGGCAGCAGGCCGGCGCGGGCGAGCAGGAGCAGCGCCTCGACGAGGGGCCGGTAGGGGACGGGCGGGCCGACGGTGCTGGCCCGCCCGCGTACGGTGACCATGTCGGCCGAGGCGGCCGCGGCGAGGGCCGCGGTGGCGAGCCGGGTCTTGCCGATGCCGGGCTCGCCGGTGACGAAGAGGGCTCCGCCCTGCCCGGACCGGGCGGCGGCGAGTGCGGCCGTGATCCGTCCCATCTCGGCGCCGCGTCCGATGAGGCGTCCCCGTCCCCGGTGGGGTCCGCAGAGGTGCCCTGTGGCGGTGCGGTGTTCGGCAGGCCGTGCAGGCCGTGCCGGCCAGAGTGCGGTCACCGGCTCGTCCCCTTCCCGGCGGGCCGTCCGGGGCGCCGCCGGGTCGACGATATGCGGGGCGCGGGTGCCCCCTGTAGCCGTCCGTTTGGGGGGCTTGCGGCGGGGTCACCCCCCGTCGAGGCTGTCCTCCCGTACGCGGAGGGCGAGGTCGAGTTTGGTGTAGGTGGGGCGGCCGGCCTGCTGGTACTTGGCCTTGACGCGGTCGAGGTAGTCCTTGGCCGTGTGGACGGTGATGCCCGCGCGCCGGGCGGCGGACTTGAGGGTCATGCCGGAGGCGTAGTCGAGCAGGATCTGCCGTTCCCGGGGGGAGAGCCGGGGGCGGGCGGGGCTGTCGTCGTAGGCGCAGGCGAAGGCGAGTTCCATGGAGTGGGCGCCCCGGCCCTCCGCGAGGTCCTTGACGGCGGCGACCAGGGTGGGCAGGTCGTGGTCCTTGGTGAGGTATCCGTCGGCTCCGGCCCGGATCGCCTCGATGATCCGGGAGCGGTCCGGCACGGTGCTGATCATGAGGATGCGGCCGCCGGTGCGCAGGAGCCTGCGGATGTTGTCGGCGGGGTCCGAGCCGTCCCGCAGGACGAGGTCGAGGAGGATGACATCGGCCGGGGGGCCGCCCGTCCCGCCGGGGCCGTGGGAGCCCGGGCCGCATACGGGGTCGGCGAGGAGTTCCGCGACGGTGCCGGCGGTCGCCACGAGCCGCAGGTCGGGTACGTCTGCGAGCCAGGCGCGCAGTCCGTCGCGCAGCATCCGGTCGTCGTCGACCACCGCGACGGTGATCACCCGGGCCATCTCAGCTCCACCCGTACTCCCTCGCCGGGGGCGGTGTCCACGGTCGCGCGGCCGCCGGCCTCGGTCATCCGGCCGTGGACCGAGCCGCGCAGGCCGAGGCCGGCGTCGCACTGTTCCGGGTCGAAGCCCGGGCCGCGGTCGACGACGGTGACGACGGCTCCGCCGCTGCCGTCCGGGTCGCCGGTGGCGGTGAGGTAGGCGTGGCCGGTGCCGGCGTGCCGCCGTACGTTGTTGAGGGCCTCCCGCACGGCGTGGCCGAGTGCGGCCGCGACCTCGGGCGGGACCTGCGGCAGGGCGTGGTACTGGGCGGTGACCCGCAGTCCGAGGCTCTCCACGGATCGGACGGCCTCCTCCAGGGCGGCGCCGATCTCCCGGTGGGGGACCTCATCGGCGGTCTGCTGGATCAGGCGGCGCAGGTAGGCGGCCTCGTGGGCGCACCGCTGCCGGACCTCGGGGGCGTTGGCGTCGACGGCGCCGGCCGCCAGGGTGGTCAGGGTGGCGAGGACGGTGTCGTGGAGGGCCCGGTGGTGTTCGAGGCGTTCGGCGTAGCGCGCCTTGTGCGCCTCGGCGGCCAGCGCGCGGGCGTTGGCCTCGTCGAGGAGACGGCCCTGGCGCAGCAGGTACCAGCGGAAGACCCAGGTCATCACGGCGGACGACACCAGCGAGTTGAGGTGGCCGACGACGACGGCGGGGGTCGCGCCCACGGCCTGGTAGCCGATGAAGTGGGTGACGACGAGCAGTGCGACCGCGGCGACGGCGTGGAGGCGGTCGAGGGTGATGGCCGCGGCGGCGCTCGCCGATCCGCCGAGGAGCATCGCCCAGGCGATGGTGGGGGGTTCGCGTACGCCTCCCCAGGCGCACAGGGCCAGGGGCAGGACGCATCCGGTGACGAGGATGTCGGCCCAGATGTGCCGGGGGTCGAACCAGCCGCGACGCAGGGCCGTTCCGTAGGCCAGCACGCTGAGTCCCAGGGCGGCGGCGAATCCCAGGTGCTGCAGGGGGAGGTGCCGCGGGCGGTGGACGACGGCCATGACGGCGACCGTGAGGTGGCTGCCCCGGTAGAGCAGGGTGGCCACGATCAGGAAGGACTGTGCCCGGTGCGTCCCCGACCGCACCGAGGCCGTTCCGCGCAGCGCTCGTATGCGGCGCAACTGTAAGGACTGCAACGCCAGGACCACTCCTCCCCAAGCCGAGGGCGCCGGGGTCCCGGGGGCGCACCGAGGGGGACGGATGCGCCACGAAGCCCGCAATTGCCGGTGACACCAGGCATTTTGCCCGAGCGGGTGCACACCGGGAAGGCACGTCCCGGACGGCCGGTATCCGCCCGAGGCCGATTTCGCACGCGGCCGGCGGGGTGGCCGCGCTCCCGTCCGGCCCCCGCCCCCGATTGACATGATTGCACTCCGAGTGCAAGCGTAAAGCTGCACACAGAGTGCAATATATTGTCTTCGGATCTTGGAGGGCCCGGATGTTCCTGACGATGGGGCGCTGGTGCGCCCGTCGGCCGAGACGGGTGATCGGGGCCTGGCTGGTGCTGCTCCTCGTGCTCGGCGGCGCCGTCATGGTGTACGGCCGTGCGACCAGCGAGGCGGTGACCATCCCGGGCAGTGACAGCCAGGCCGCCCTCGACACGGCGGCGACGGCCTTTCCCGGACCCGCCTCCGGCCGGCAGCCGCTCGTCCTGCACACCGGACCCGACGGCCCGGCGCTGACCGGCGGGAGCGCCCGGGACGGCGTCGAGCGCAGCGCCCGGGCCATCGCCGGGCTGCCGCACGTCGTGAGCGTCACCTCGCCCTACGACCGGGCCGGCGGCGCCGCGATGAGCCGCGACGGGCACACCGCCTACCTCTCCGTCGGCCTCGACGTGACCGGCCGCGACATCACCCCCGAGCTGTCGGAGCGGATCACCGACGCGGCCGGGCCGGCCGAGGAGGCCGGGATCCAGGTCACCCCGGGCGGCGACCTCGCGGCCGCCGTGGACCGGCCGGACACCGGGCACAGCGAACTCATCGGGCTCGGGGCCGCCGCCGTGATCCTCTTCATCGGCTTCCGGAAGGCGGCCGCGGCCGGCCTCCCGCTGGTCGTCGGCGTCGCCGGGCTGGTCGTGTCGCTGGCCGTCGTCGGCCTGGCCGGGCACCTGATGGACATGCCGTCCTCCGCCACCACCATCGCCGCGATGATCGGCCTCGGCGTGGGGATCGACTACACCCTGTTCTGCCTCACCCGGTTCCGGGAGTTCCGCGGCCGGGGCGTGGCGGCTCCCGAGGCCGCCGCCCTGGCCACGGCCACCGCCGGGAAGGCCTCCGCGTTCGCCGGGTGCGCGGTGATCGCGGCGCTGGCCGGGCTCGCGCTGGGCGGGCTGCCGCTGCTGCGCGCCCTGGCGCTGGCGCCCGCGATCGCGGTGCTCGTCGCGGTGGCCGCGACCCTCACCCTGCTGCCCGCCCTGCTGAGCCTGCTGGCCCGGTTCCTCGGCGCCGCCCGGGGGGAAGGCGCCACCGAGCGGAACGGGCAGGACGCGACCGCCCCCGCCCGCGGCTGGCAGCGGATCGCCGAGCGCGTCACGGCCCGCCCGTGGCGCCATCTCCTGGCCGGCCTCGCCCTGCTCCTGCTGCTCGCCGCGCCCGCCACCCAGCTGGCCTTCGGCCAGCTCGACGCCGGCGACAAACCCGTCGGCTCGGCCAGCCGGACCGCCCACGAGCAGCTCTCGGACGCGTTCGGGCCCGGCGTCAACGGCCCGCTCCAGGTGACCGACACCCTGGCGACACCCGCCGCCGGCCCGCAGGACGCCCGGGTCACCAGGGTCTCCACCGCCCTGGCCGGCACCCCCGGCGTGGCCTCGGTCGGTCCGGCGCAGCTCACCGCCGACGGCCGGACCGTCCGCTGGCAGGTCACTCCCGCCACCGCCCCCGGCGACCCGGCGACCGCCCGCCTGGTCGACACCCTGCGCACGTACACCCTGCCGGCGGCCACCGCCGACGGCGCGGGGACCGCACATGTCGGCGGGGCCGCGGCCACGGCCGCCGACCTCAACGACCGCCTCGCGGACCGGCTGCCCGCCGTGATCGGGACCGTCGTGCTCGTGGCCGGACTGCTGCTGCTGGCGGCTTTTCGCTCGCCGCTGCTCGCGCTCAAGGCCGCCGTGCTCAACCTGCTGTCGGTGGCCGCCGCGTACGGGGTGCTCACCGCGGTGTTCCAGTGGGGCTGGGGCGCGCGGCTCATCGGGCTGGAAGGGCCGGTGCCCGTGCCAGGCTACGTACCGCTGGTGATGTTCGCCGTGCTCTTCGGCCTCTCCATGGACTACGAGGTCTTCCTCCTGACCTCGGTGCGTGAGAAGTGGCTGGCGAGCGGGGACAGCCGGCACGCGGTGGTCGCGGGCCTCGCCTCGACCGGCCGGATCATCACCTCCGCCGCGCTGATCATGGTGAGCGTCTTCCTCGCGTACCTGCTCGCGGACGACCCCGTCGTGAAGATGTTCGGCACCGGGCTCGCCGCGGCCGTCGCCCTCGACGTCACCGTCGTACGCGGGCTGCTGGTCCCCACCACCATGGCGCTGCTCGGGGACCGCGGCTGGTGGCTGCCCCGCCGTCTCGACCGGATCCTGCCCGAACTCGACATCGAGGGCGGCTCCCTCACCCTGCCGGCCGGACGGCCCGCCGGCCTCCCCGCACCCGGAACCGGCGGGACCACCGCCAGCGACCCCCTTCCCACCCGATGAGGTACCGCATGCTCCCCCGCACCACCCCAGGCCCCGGCGCCACCGCGGGCGGCCGCCCGGCCCGGCCCGCCGCCCGGCCGCCCCGCTCCCGGCGCCGCCGCACCCTGATCGCGGCCGGCCTGGCCGGCGTGCTGCTGCTCGCGCTGCCCGTCGCCGACTCGGTGGCCCGCGGCCTGGCCGAAGGGCGGCTCGCCGACCGGATCGGCAAGCGGCAGACGAACCTCGTGGGACGCCCGGACGTCTCCATCGAGGGGCTGCCCTTCCTCCTCCGGGCCGCCCGCGAGACCTACCCCGAGGTACGGGTCCGGGCCGACGCGACGACCGACCGCGGCAGCCGGATCAAGGCCGACGTCACCCTCGACAACGTCTCCCGCGAGGGCGACGGCTACCGGGCGGACACGGCGTCGGCCCGCTTCACCGCCCCGTACTCCTCGCTGGGCGACGGGCCGGAGGGCGACACCCGGATCTCCGACGCCGGCAACGGCCAACTGCTCATCCGGCGCAGCGTGCTGGGCGCGCCCGTGGTACTGACGGCGGGTGTCGAACTCCACGACGGCGTCGTCTCACTGCGTCCGACGGCCGCCTCGGTGGCCGGCCGGCCCCTGGACCCGGACAGCCCGCTCATCGCGCAGGCGCTCGCCCGGCAGACCCGGACCCTGCCCGAACTGCCGCTGGGCCTGCGGCCCGCGGGCGTGTCGGTGGGCGCGGACGGCGTGACGGTGACCGCGCGGGCCGAGGACGTCAGGACGGCCTGAGCAGCAGCCCGGGTCCGGGCCACGGCCCGGGCGCGGGGACGTCGGCCTCCTGGACGCCGACGGCTCCCGCCCCGGCGCTCACCCGTGCGGTAGGTCGCCCGCCGCCAGCAGGTTCAGCACGGTGGCCTCCATCGCCGCACGCGCCTCCTGAGGGCTCTTCCCGCCGGAGCGCCAGTGGTGCCACGCCCCCCACGTGGTGACGGCGTCCAGACCGTCGAGTAGTTCGGCCGCCCGGCTCTCGTCCAGGCGGCCCAGCTCCTCCGCGAAGATCTCCGCGACCCGGCGCCGGGCGTCCGTGAACGCCTCGTCCGTCACCTGCTGGATGCGCGGCGAGGGGTGGTCGATCCGCATCAGCGTCAGCCGTGCCGGAGTGATCCACTCCAGGATCCGGGCCCGCTGTTCGGCCAGGGCGGCCACCCGGACCCGGCGGGGCCCGGTCACGGGCAACGGCCGGATCTGCTCGGCCAGTTGCTCCAGCCGCCGGGTGATGGCGAGGTCCACCAGCTCGGACATGTCGGCGAAGTGGTGGAAGACCAGCCGGCGGGAGACGCCCGCGCGTTCGGCGACGCGCTCGGCCGGGAACTCCACGACACCCTCGTCGAGCAGGTCGAGCAGGGCGTCCACGATCCTGTCCCGGGTCCGGCGGCCTCGCTCGGTCCGCCCGTCCACCCGTACCGGCGCCGGGCCGGGCACCCGGTCGTCCGCCTCCGTCACCGCTGCTCCCTCCGCCGCACGCCTCGCCGTCATTTTCGCACCCCCGGCACGGCTCATGCGTACCCCGCCACGGCCGGGTCCGCGGCCGCCGTCGCGGCGGCGAAGCGGTGGCGCATCCGGTGCAGGCCCCGGCGGGTGTGGCTCTTCACCGTGCCGAGCGGCATGCCGGTGCGCTCGGCGATCTGGATCTGGGTGAGGTCCCCGTAGAAGGCCATGGCCAGCACCTCCCGCTGCGGGCGCGGCAGTCGCGCCAGCTCGCCGGTGACGACCAGCCGGTCCAGCACCGCTTCGGGGCACGCACCGGGCTCGTCCGGCGGGGGCAGGGCGGCGCCGGCCGCGGTGACCAGGGCGAGCCGCCGGGTGCGCTCCGCAAGCGCGTCGGCGATCTTCCGCCGGGTGATGCCGATGAGCCAGCCGGGGAAGGCGCCGCGCTCCGGCCGGTAGCCGGCCCGGCCCCGCCAGGCGGCCAGGAACACCTGCTGGCTGACGTCCTCGGCCTCCCGGGGGTCCCCGAGGGTACGGGCCGCCAGCGCGTGGACGAGGCCGCCCCAGCGCCGGTACGCGGCGGTCAGGCACTGCTCGTCGCCGCGCACGAAGCCCTCGGCGACCTCGTGGTCGGTGAGGAGGCCCCCGGTCGCGGGGGACGGCTGGACGGTGGCGCTCCGGGCGGTCATGGCGGCTGCTCCTCGGGCCGGGACCGGAACCGGCCGGTCGGCCGGACGGGTGCGCCCCTGGCCGGGGCCGGGGCGGGCCCCTCCAGATTCCGGCCCGCGCACCCTTCGGCACCACTCGCGTCGGTTGTGCGTCGCATCATGGAGGCATGACGCAGTCCGAGTCCGCACCGCCCGAGCCCGTACCGTCCGGGTCCGCACCGCCCGTGCCCGTACCGTCCGGGTCCGCACCGTCCGAACAGTCCGCATCGTCCGCGCACGGCCTGACCACCGGAGCGGTGGCCCGTCGGCTGGGCGTCGCGCCCACGACCCTGCGCTCCTGGGACCGGCGCTACGGCATCGGACCGGCCGCTCGCGAGGACGGCCGGCACCGCCGGTGGACCCCCGAGGACCTCGCCGTCCTGCACGAGATGTGCCGGCTGACCTCGTCGGGGATCCCGCCCGCGGAGGCCGCGCGGGCCGCCCTGGCCGGTCCGGCGTCCGCGGAGGCCGCTCCGCCCGCCGCCCCGGATCCCCTCCCCCGGCCGGGCCGCCGGCCCGGTTCGGGCAACGGCCTGCGCCTGGGCGCCGTACGGCAGGAGTGCCGCGGGCTGGGGCGGGCCGCGGTACGCCTCGACGCCTGGGCCGTGGACGACCTGCTGGGCTCGGTGATCGCCCAGTACGGCCTGGTCACCGCCTGGGAGGAGGTGATGGCGCCGACCCTGCACGCCGTGGGCCGCAAGTGGGAGACCTCCGGCGACCGGTACGTCGAGGTCGAGCACCTGCTGTCCTGGCACGTGTCGAGCGCGCTGCGCCGTGCCGCCGGGCCCCCGCCCGTCGTGTCCCGCTCGGCCGCGCCCCCGGTGCTGCTGGCCTGCGTACCGGGCGAGCAGCACACCCTCGCGCTGGAGGCGCTGGCGGCGGGACTGGCCGAAGTCGGCCTGTCCACCCTGATGTTCGGGGCGGCCGTGCCGCCCGAGGCCCTCGACCAGGCCGTACGCCGGACCGGCCCCGCCGCGGTCGTGCTGTGGTCCCAGGGCCGGTCCACCGCGAGTCCCGCGCTGGCCCGGCACGTCGCCGACACGGCGTGGGGCGTCAAGGGCGCCCGCGCCCGGCCGGCGGTGGTGCCGGCGGGCCCGGGCTGGGCCGGACAGCCCCTCGCCCCGGGCACGGTGCGACCCGGCGGGCTGCGGGAGGCGCTGACCCTGTTGCGCGGGCTCTGCGACGCGGCGGCGGGAGCGGGCACGGGATCGGGGTCGGGGTCGGGGTCGGGGCGGCCCGGCGTACGGGGTCAGTCCTGACCGCGGGCCCTGCGGAAGCGGGCCAGCCCGTCGGGGAGGGAGACCAGCGGCTCGGGATAGCCGTCGTACCGGTTCCGCTCGGGGCCGGCCAGCTTCCACGGCTCGTGAACTGCGGAGCCCCGCAGACCGGCGAGTTCGGGCACCCACCGGCGTACGTACGCGCCCTCGGGGTCGTAACGCTTGCCCTGGATCACCGGGTTGAGGACCCGGTTGGGGCGGCTGTCGGTGCCGGTGCCGGCCATCCACTGCCAGTTGAGCTGGTTGTTGGCGACGTCCCCGTCGACCAGCAGGTCGAGGAAGTGGCGGGCTCCGGCGCGCCAGTCGATGTAGAGGGTCTTGGTCAGGAACGAGGCGGTCAGCAGCCGGCCGCGGCCGGGCATCCAGCCCTCGTGGGCGAGTTGGCGCATCGCCGCGTCCACGACGGGATAGCCGGTGCGGCCCTCCTGCCACGCCCGCAGGTCGGCCTCGGCCTGCCGGCCGCTGCGCCAGCGGTCGCCCCGGGTGCGGTAGTCGGCGTCGGAAACCGCGGGGCGCGCGGCGAGCAGCTGGTGGTGGAAGTCGCGCCAGCAGAGCTGCCGTACGAAGGCCTCTGCGCCCGCTCCGCCCCGGGCGCGGGCACGGTGCACGGCCTCGGCCGCCGACAGCGCGCCGAAGTGGAAGTACGGGGAGAGGCGGGAGGTGGTGTCCGCGGCGAGGTCGTCGTGCCCTTCCTCGTAGGCGTCGGCGTACCGGTCGAGCCAGTACGCGAGCCGCTTGCGGCCCTCCTCCTCGCCGCCGGTGGCCAGGCCCGCCGAGACCTCCCCGGCGGCCGGCCGCGCGGGCAGGCCCTCGGAGCGGATGCGGGAGGGCACCCTGACGATGCGCGGGGCGGCGAGAGGCGCGCGCAGGCGCGCGCCCGACCAGCGCCTGAAGTACGGGGTGAACACGGCGAAGTGATCGGATCCGCTCGGTGTCACGGCACCTGCCGGCAGTGCGGTGACGACCCCGTCGTGGACGTAGAGGCGCCGTCCGTCGGCCTCCAGGGCCCGGCGCAGCCGCTGCTCGCGCCGCAGGGCGAAGGCGCTGCACCCGGCGGCCATGTGCACCTCGTCGGCGTCGGCCTCCCGTACCACGGCGCACACTTCGGCGACGGGGTCGCCGGAACGGACGACGAGCCGGCCTCCCCGATCGCGCAGGCCCCGGTCGAGGTCGGCGAGGCAGTCGGCGAGGAAGGCGAGGCGGTTGGGCGACGCGAAACCGGCGTGGTCCACCGCCGGATCACGCACGAAGAGCGGCACGGTCTCGTTACGGGGACCCTGTGCGGCGCGCAGCGGCGGGTGGTCGTGGACCCGCAGGTCCGAGGTGAACAGGACGACCGAGGCGTTCACGACCGTGCTCCCTGGGTGGTGCCGTCGGCGGCCGCCTCCGCCGTGCGGGCGATGTTGCGCGCCATGCCGCCGAAGATGAGGGCGTGGAAGGGCGAGACGCTCCACCAGTAGGCGTGGCCGGCCAGGCCGCGCGGGTGGAAGAGGGCCCGCTGCCGGTACCGTGTGCGCCCCTCGTCGTCGTGTTCGGCGTACATCTCCAGCCAGGCGAGGCCCGGGAGCCGCATCTCGGCGCGGAGTCTGAGCAGCCGCCCCCGTTCGATCTCCTCGACGCGCCAGAAGTCCAGGGAGTCGCCGATCCGCAGGAGCCTGGCGTCGCGCCGGCCGCGGCGCAGGCCGACCCCGCCGACGAGGCGGTCGAGCCAGCCGCGGACGGCCCAGGCGAGCGGGAAGGAGTACCAGCCGTTCTCGCCGCCGATGCCCTCCACGACCCGCCACAGCGCCTGGGGCGGGGCGTCGACGGTGCGCTCGCGGACGTCGCTGTAGAGGCTGCCGCCGGCCCAGTCGGGGTCGGTGGGCAGCGGGTCGCTGGGTGCGCCGGGCACGGAGGCGGAGGACCAGCGGGTGACGACCTGGGCGTCGCGGACCTTCTGGAGGGCGAGCGCGAGCGCCCGGTCGAAGGTGATGGGCGAGCCGGGCGGGTCGGGCACCCAGTCGGCGATGTCGTGCTCGTCGCAGACGACCTCGTACTTGAGGGACTCCGCGAGCGGGCGGGCGATGGACCGGGGTACGGGGGTGACCAGGCCGACCCAGTGGCTGGACAGGCGCGGTGTGAGGACGGGCACGGGGAAGATCAGGCGCTGGGGCAGGCCGTCGACGGCGGCGTAGCGGCGCATCATGTCGAGGTAGGTGAGGACATCGGGGCCGCCGATGTCGAAGGCGCGGCTGACGTGGTCGGGCATCTGGGCGCTGCCGACCAGGTAGCGCAGCACGTCGCGGACGGCGATGGGCTGGATCCGGGTGCGCACCCAGCTCGGGGTGACCATCACGGGCAGCCGCTCGGTGAGGTAGCGGAGCATCTCGAAGGACGCCGAGCCGGAGCCGATGATGACGGCGGCGCGGAGCACGGTGGTGGGGACCCCGGAGTCGAGGAGGATGCGTCCGACCTCGGCGCGGGAGCGCAGGTGGGGCGAGAGGTCGCGGTCGGGGACCCCGGTGGGGGTGAGTCCGCCCAGGTAGACGATGCGGCGCACGCCGGCGGCGCGGGCCTGGTCCGCGAAGGTGCGGGCGGCCCGGCGGTCGGTCTCCTCGAAGTCGCGGCCGGTGCCCAGGGCGTGCACGAGGTAGTAGGCGACGTCGACGCCCCGCATGGCCGGGGCGAGGGAGGCGGCGTCGGTGACGTCGCCGCGGACGGTCTCGGCCTGCCCCGCCCAGGGGTGGTCGCGCAGTTTCGCCGGGGTGCGTGCGAGGCACCGTACGCGGTGTCCGGCCCGCAGCAGCTCGGGGACGAGCCGGCCGCCGATGTATCCGGTGGCGCCGGTGACCAGGCACAGCGGTCCGGGGGGCCGGGCCGGGTGCCCTGGGGTGTCGGTCATGGAGGTGCTCCGTTCCGCCGTCGACCGTGGTGGTTTCCCTCATCTCTTCCGCGGTCGCGGGCGGGACGGATGCACGGGGGGGCCGACCAGCGGGGAGCCGTCACCCGGATGGTGGAACGGAAGCGGTTGCGGTACTCCGTGTGGGTCGTGGCGAGTGTGCGGCGGAAGGCCCGGATCAGGGTGTCGGTGGAGTGAACCGCAGGCGGATGCGATCCGGTCGAGGGTGGCGCCGGTGGATTCGAGCGAGGGTGCCTTCCTGCGCGGCAACCGGCCCACCGTGGCCGCCGCGGCCTGCGCGACCCGGCCGTTGCGGCCGGTGGGCGTCGAGCTGTCCGCCGGACAGATCCACCACGCCGCCCTCGCGACCGTCGCCGACCGGTACGGGGTGGTCGTACCGACCGCCTCGGACCTCGGCTGCGGTTCAGGGGGTGTCTCGCGGCGGCCGGATGCGGCGCGTCAGAGTTCCTCGCCGAGCGGCAGCCGGTGGATGCCCGGCAGGTACTCGTCGAGCTCCCCCGGTGCGAACCGGGACATGCCCACCACGTGCCAGAACTCGCCGGCGACGTCGCCCTCGTACTTGTAGCCGCCGGCCGGGGTCAGCGCCGCCCAGCCGCCCGCCATGCCCATCAGCGTGGCGCGCAGCGAGGGCGTCCCCCCGTCCGCCGGGATGTTCCAGAGCCGTACGGTGCCGTCCTCGGCGCCGCTCGCCAGCAGGCCGCCGTCCGGGGAGAAGGCGAGGGAGAGCACCCGCCCGGTGTGGCCGACGAGGTTCGTGACCCGCTCGCCGGTCTCGGCGTGCCACAGGGCGACCGCCCGGTCGTCGCCCGCGGCGGCCAGCAGCGGCCGGTCCGGGTGGGCGGTCACGGCCCACAGCCGTCCGCCCCGGCCGCGCAGCCGCAGGCGGGCCTCCCCGTCGCGCCAGACGACGGCGCTGCCGTCCCAGCTCGCGCTCGCCAGCCAGGCGCCGCCCTGGCCGTACGCGACGCCGTACACCCGGTCCGCGTGGCCGGCGGCGCCGCCGAGTTCCTCCACCAGGCGGCCGCTCCTGGCCTCCCAGACCCGTACGACGCTGTCGTCGCAGCCGGTGGCCAGGACGTCGCCGTCGGAGCGGAAGGCGATGGACCGGACCCGGCCCCGGTGCGCGGCCAGGTTCGACACGGGTGAGCCGGTCGGGCGGAACCAGACGCGGACGGAGTCGTCGTCGTTGGCGGTGGCGAGCAGGGTCCCGTCGGCGTTGAAGGCCTCCGCCCACACGTGCTCGGTCTCGGCGTCCAGCTCGCGCAGGTAGTGGCCGCCCACCGGGTCCCACAGGTACATGTCGCCGTCGTTGCTGGCCGTGACCAGGAGGGGTTCGACGGGGCTGAACGCCGCCGAGACCAGCCGGTCGCCGCGGCCGGACAGCTCCTCGGTGCACCGTCCGGTGCGGGTGTCCCAGAGCCGTACGACGCCGTCGTTGCCGGCGGTCGCCAGGTGGGAGCCGTCCGCACCGAAGGCGACGGTGCTGATCCTGCGGCCGTGCCCGCGCAGGATGCGTTTGCCCTGGCCGGTGGCGGTGTCCCAGATCTGGGCGCCGCCGTCGTTGCCGACGGTGAGCAGCTGGGTGTCGCCGGGGCGGAAGGCGCACGCCCAGGCGGTGCCGCGGTGGTCGTCGGGCTGCTGGGCGTGGAGGGCGATCGTGTAGCCGTGGGGGCGGCCGGTGACCGTCCACAGCCGGACGGCGCCGTTGCTGTCGCAGGCGGTCAGGAGCCTGCCGTCGTCGCCGAACAGCACCTGGTAGACGGCGCCCGTTCCCCGTTCGAGCACGCCGGCGGGGGTGCCGACGACCGGGTCCCAGAGCCGGACCTGGCCGTCGGTGCAGCCGCTGGCGAGGAGGTTGCCGTCGGGGTGGAAGTCGAGGACGTAGACCCGGCCGGTGTGGCCGGTGAACTCGTGCAGCAGGCGGGCGTCCGAGGTCCGCCAGATCCGTACTGTGCCGCCCTGTCCGCCCACGCCCCGGTCCGCCGTGGCGAAGAGGGTGCCGTCGGGGCTGAACCGGGCCCGGTAGACGGCCCCTTGGTGACCGTCGAGCTCCTGGACGCACGTTCCGGTGCTCAGGTCCCAGAGCCGTGCCTTCGCGGCCGCGTCGCCGGTGAGCAGATGGCCGTCGCGGCTGTGGACGGCGGTGTAGACGGGTGCGGTGTGGCCGGGCAGCCGGTGGACGGGGCGGCCGGCGGCCACGTCCCAGACCGTGACCAGGCCTTCGCTGTCGCCGGTGGCGAGGATCGTGCCCGCCTCGTCGAAGGAGACCGGCCACACCCCGTCGGGGTGGACCGGCAGGCTGTGGCGGCACGCGCCGGTGACCGGGTCCCAGAGGCGTACGGTGCCGTCGGATCCGCCGGTGGCGATGACGTCGGGGCGGAACTTCACCGCGTAGACGCGTCCTTCGTGGCCCTGGAGGGTGCGCACCGCCCGGCCGTCGTCGGCGCCGCAGACGAGGACGGAGCCGTCCTCGCTGCCGACCGCGAGGAGTTCGCCGTCGGCGCTGTAGGCGATGGGCTCGGGCAGCCGGCCGGTGCGCATGCCGAAGCCGTACGGGACGCCGACCGCCGACGGCCGGAATCCGGCGTCCACCGGCATGCCGGGGGCGATCGCGGCGGTCGCGAGTTCGGGGGCCGCCCGTACCGCGTCGTCCAGGCGGACGTCGATGAGCGCGGCCCGGTGCCAGCGGCTGCCGGTGAGCACGGCGCCCCGCAGGTCGGCCCGGGTCAGGCGGGCCCGGCTGAGGTTCGCGCCGGTCAGGTCGGCTCCGCCGAGGTCGGCCCGGTCGAGGCGGGCGCCGGTCAGCCGGGTGCCGCGCAGCAGGGCCCCGGAGAGGTTGGCGCCGATGAGCCGGGTGTCCGTCAGATCGGCGTCGGAGAGGTCGACCCCGCAGAAGTCGCGGTGCGAGAGGTCCTCACCGGCCAGCCTGGCGCCGCGCAGGTCGGCGTTGGCCGGCACGCGCAGGCGGTCGCTGATGCGGACGGCGTTGGCGCGGGCGGCGTCGCTGACCCCGCGGCTGGGGGCGTCGAGGACCTCGCGCACCCACCGGGCGCACAGCTCGTGGTCGGCGAGGTCGCAGAAGAACTCGACGGCGAGCTGGCTGAGCGGGCGGGCGACGAGGAGGGCGTGGCTGCCGCGGCCCAGCTGGTGGGCGGCCTCGCGCGCCACGAGCCATTCGACGACGGAGCCGTGGATGAACTGGAAGACGCCGTCGGAGCTGCGGACGAGCAGGCTGCCGGCGCCGACCGCCTGGGCCCGTTCGGACGGGGTCAGCGGGGACTCGGTGAGTTCGCTGAGGGTGGCGGCGACGGTCTCGGTGAGCTCGTCCAGGCGCAGGGCGCTGCGGCCGCTTTCCCACAGCCGCCAGGCCAGCGCGGTCACGGCCGCCCAGAGCTCGTCGACGGTGAGTCCGGGCGGGGCGCCGGGCCCGCCTTGGCCGCGTGCCTCCTCGTGGCCGAGCCAGGAGGTGAAGACGTCCTCGTACAGCCGGGCCGGGCTGAGCGCGCGGCCCGCTCCGGCGACCGCGCGGAGCTGGTCCTGGCTCAGATCCGCGACGAAGGACAGCAGCCGCGGATTGCGGCAGAGCATCAGCAGGTCGGGGATGTTGCGCAGGAGCTGGTAGCGCCGGTCGGCGGCGCCTTCGTCGCCGTAGCTGCGCACGAGGTAGGAGCGGATCTGCGCCGGGGTGAAGCCCTCCACGGACAGGACGCGGCGCTGCGGGAGCAGTCCGACGCGCTCGCCGAGCGCGGTGAGGACCTGTGCGTGCGACTTGAAGTGCTGGGTGCGGCTGCTGACCACGATCTTGGCGTTGTCGACGGCCGCGTCGAGGAGGACCTGGAGGTGGTCGGCGGCCCGGTCGTAGCTGACCCGGTGGACCAGTTCGTCGAAGCCGTCGAAGAGCAGGACGACGCGGCCCTGGGCGAGCATGTAGCGCAGGGCCCGCAGGTCGATGGTGTCGACGCCGTGGCCGGCGAGGTGGGCGGCGACGAGGCCTTCGAGGCTGTGCGCCCGGTCGAGGGTGTTGAGCGGGATCAGCAGCGGCGTGAGGTGCGGGAGCTGTTCGGGGATGCGGCGGGCCAGCTCGCGCAGCGCGAAGGTCTTGCCGTGTCCGAAGTCGCCGAGGAGCAGGACGAAGCGGCCGTGGTCGGATTCGAGGAGCTCCAGCAGTTCCTCGACGAGGCCGTCGTGCTCCTGTCCGTCGGGGCGGTCGGCGTCGCGGTAGCGCTGGGGCAGGTACAGGCCGGGGGCGTACTGTTCGCTGCTGCTGAGCCGGGCCGTCTGTGCGGCGACGTAGCCGCGCAGGTCGAGCAGGCCCTGGAATTCGATGAAGCTGCGCACCCGGACCCGTACGCCGTGGGCGGCCGCCCGGTGCCGCAGTACGCCGGCCGGTGCGTCACCTCCGTGGACGAGGACGGCCTCGGAGCCGGAGTCGGTGGCGTGCACCTGGCCGACGAACCGGTCGAGTTCCTCCTCGGTGGGCGTCCCGGGGTGGACGGCGATGCGCTGCTGCTGGACGACGTCGTCCTCCTGCTCCTGCCAGGTGGCCATGATCTGGACCATGTCGCCCGGCTCGCGGCGCGGGACGTCGCGCAGCCGTACGCCCGGCCTGCGCACCCGGCAGATCTCCTTGACCCGTTCGGCGAGCGCGGCGGCGGGGTCGTCGAGGGGGGCCCGGCCCTGGGCGTGCTCGACGTTGATCACGGGGGGCAGTTCGGGGACGGGGAACACCCGGCGGGTGTGCCGCCATTCGCCGGGGAACCGCTCGGCGTCCGACGTGATCCGGTCGTCCCAGCGGGTGACGGCGTCCGCGGTGACCCGGAGGAGCTGGAAGCGGGCGGGGGCCGCGGAGCCGAAGAGCGGCAGCCCGCCGGCGGGTCCGGTGAGCCGGCTGTGGGCGGGGGTGGCGGAGAGGGTGCGGGGGCCGCCGGTCGGGCCGTGGAGGAGCAGGTGCAGCCGTGGGGCGGCCAGCCGGGCGAAGGTGTCGGCGTCGCGCAGTCCGCCGGGGCCGCCGACTGCGTCGCCGGGGCGGCGGCCGTCGGTGAGCGGGTGGCGCAGGGCGCCGATGCGCAGCCAGCCCTCGTCCTCGTAGCGGCGCATGGCCTCGGCGAACCAGGCGGCCTGGTCACGGCCGATGAAGCCGTACTGCTCCTCCTGGCGGTGGCTGTAGGCGATGGAGGAGTTGAATCCGGCGACGACCGTGCTCAGTTCGGGCACCGGGAAGAGGGTCCAGGGCTGATCGCTGTCGAAGACGGTGTCCAGTCCCTGGTAGAGGCCGCGGAACAGGCGTGTGTAGTGGCGCCACTTGGGCCAGTACGGCGGCTGCGGTGCCACCTCGTCGGCCTCGCAGGTGTGGAAGTAGGCCTGGGAGGCGGCCTGGTTCACGTCCTGCGCGCCGGGTACGACCATCACCCGCTGCGGCGACAGGTCGAGCTGGGAGCGCAGGGTGGTGAGAAAGCTGAGGGCCTGGTCGCATTCGCGGGGGCTGCCGGAGGCGGTGAGGTCGCCGGTGACCACCATCAGGTCCGGGGACGGCGCTCCAGCGTCCCTGAGCATGATGAGGTCGCCGCGGATCTGGCGGCTGAGCGCGTCGGGCTCGCGGCCCCGCCCGAAGTCGGGCCCGGCCAGGTGCAGGACGGTCACGGCCTCCTGGGCGCGGCCGGGGAGGCCTCCCGGGGAGGCCTGCGGGTAGAGGGGCGCGCGGGCCGGCCGGCGGCGGCCCGCCCAGCCGGGGCCGGCGAGCGCGCTCGGCCGGAGTCCGCCGGGGTGGGCCTGCGCGGGGAGGCGGGGGACGCCCGGTCCGCCGCCCTGCGCACCGACCGGTGCGCTGCCGGGGTAGCCGGGCCGCCGGCCGGGGCGGGCGTGTCCGTCGACGGCCTGTTCGACCCGGGTGAGCAGCAGGGAGCGGGCGGTGTCGGTGTCGGCGACGCCCACCAGGTCGACGTAGGTGATGGTGGCGAGGAGCCCCTCGATGGGCATCTCGTCCACCCGGACGGTCAGCAGACGTCGTTCGGGTGACTCGGGGGAGGCGCGGAGCGCGGCCTGCCACTCCATGCGCCCGTAGGTGGAGCGTTCGTAGTGGCGCGACAGGACGGCGATCACCGCGACGGACTCGCTGACCCCGCGGTCCATGAAGTCGATGAAGTTGGTTCCCGGTACGAAGTCCCAGGCCTGGACGACCGTGCGGTAGCCGGCTTCCTCCAGGGTCCAGGCGATCCACGCCGCCCATGGCTCGTCCGCCGGCGAATAGCTGATGAAGAAGTCGAACTCCCGTACTGACGCCCCGAATTGCCCGTCCGTCATCATGAGGACCATGGTAGGGCGGGGGCTCCGGCCGCGCCCCGGTCCCGACGGGGCGGCGTCGCGGAGCGTGCGGGTCCGCTCACCCCGGCCCGGCAGGGGTGTCCGGTTCCGGCCGGGACCGCCTGCCGCCGGGGCGCGTGCGTGTGCGACTCTGTTCGCCGTGTCTCTCCTCAGGCGTCTGCATCCACTGGACTGGCTGGCCGGCGGGCTGCTCGCCCTCGGGGTGCTCTGCGTCGCCACCGGCCTGCTGCCGCGCGAACCCGCCGGGGACGTCCTGGAACGCATCGGGCCCCTGGTGGTCTTCCTGGCCACCGTCATCGTCCTCGCCGAGCTCACGGGCAAGGCCGAGGTCTTCGACGTGGTCGCCACCTGGGTGGCGCGGGTGGGCCGCGGCAACTACGCCCTGCTCTTCTGTCTCTGCGTCGCGTTCGCGTCCGTCACGACGATCACCCTGAACCTGGACACGACGGCGGTCCTGCTGACCCCGGTGATGCTGGCGCTGGCGACGCGGGTGGGTATCGCGGCCGTGCCGCTGGCGATGACCACGGTGTGGCTGGCCAACACGGCGAGCCTGCTGCTTCCCGTGTCGAACCTGACGAACCTGCTGGCCGCCGACCGGGTCGCGCTGGCCCCGTCGGAGATGGCCGCCACCATGTGGGCGCCGCAGCTGGCCGCCATAGCCGTGACGATGGCCTGCCTGTGGGGCTTCTACTGGCGTCCGGGGCGGCGCGGCGCGGTCAGCTACGCGCCGCCGGCGCCGCCGAGTCCGAAGGACCGTGTCCTGTTCCGGGTGTGCGCGGTGGCGTGCGGCGGGTTCCTGGTGGCGCTGCTCCTCGCCGACGTGCCGCTGTGGTCGGCGTCGATGACGGCGGCCCTGGTCGTGGTCGCGGCCTTCGCGATCCGCAACCGCGGGGCGCTGCGCCTGTCCCTGGTGCCGTGGCGGCTGCTCGTGCTGGTGCCGGGCATGTTCCTGGTCGTGGAGACCGTCAACGCGCACGGGCTGCACGACCTCCTGGCCGCGGCGATGGGGTCGGACAACGGCCTCGTCGGGATGCTGCGGTCGGCGGCGGTCGGCGCGGGCTTCTCCAACGTGCTCAACAACCTGCCGGCGTACCTGGCGGGCGAGGCGGCCATCCCGGAGGCCAACCACCAGCAGCTGCTGGCGCAGCTCATCGGCGTCAACGTCGGCCCGGTCATCACACCGTGGGCGTCCCTGGCCACCCTGCTGTGGTTCGAGCGGTGCCGCTGGCACGGCACCCGCATCGACCTGCGCCGTTTCCTCGGTACGGGACTCGTCCTCTCGGTGGCCGGCACCCTGTCGGCGACGCTGGCGCTGGCCGCCACCACCTGAGCCGGCAGGGCACCCCTCAGATGACGGCGCCGACCTCCCGCAGCAGGTACGCCAGGGTCTCGCCGCGCGCCGCGACGAAGCTGCGCCCGGAGTCGTCCCCGGCGAAACCGGGGGTGAACGGCGCCCCGGCCAGGGTGCGCAGCTCCACCCCGGCCTCGGCCGCGAGCAGCGCCCCCGTCGGCAGGTCCACGCCCTCGGCCCGGTAGCCGACGAAGGCGTCGATGGTGCCGCGCGCCAGCAGGCTCCAGCCGAGCAGCGGCGCCCACAGCTGCAGCACCCGCCGGCAGTGCAGCTCCAGTACGCCGCGCAGTGCGACCGCGGTCGCGTCCCCACGCCGTACGGCGTACCCCTGGGTCCAGGCGACGACGGGTGCGGCGGCCGGCAACCCGGGGGCGGGCCCGGCCAGTGCCCCGGCGGAGCCGTGGGCTCCGTGGCCCCTGACCGCGTGCCAGGTCTCTCCGGTGACCGGCTCGTGCACCACGCCCAGCACCGGGACACCGGCCAGGCACAGCCCGATGCCGACCGCGTAGGCGGGCAGTCCGATCACGACGTTGTTGCTGCCGTCCAGCGGGTCGACCAGCCAGGTGCGTTCGCCGGCGGCGTCCAGGAGCCCGGCCTCCTCGGACAGGATCCGGTCGTCCGGGAAGTGCCGCCGGATCCGGCCGAGGACGAGTTGCTCGGCGGCGAGGTCGAGGTCGACCTGTACGTCGCCGTACTCGTCCTTCGTCCGCAGACAGTGCACCGCGCCGAAGCGCCTGCGCAGCAGACCGCCCGCCTCCTCCGCCGCGGCGACGGCGATCTGCCGCTCGCGGGCGAAATCAGGCCCGTTGTTGGGCATCGATCCTCCTGAGGACGGTGTGGACGCTGTGCACGGTCTGCGCCTTGTCGCACAGCCGGCGGGTCGTGCGGCGCGGCCGGCCGTCGAGCGGGCCGAGCGAGAGGTCGCGCCGGCCGGGGACCGACAGGCCGTGCACGAGGGTGGCCGCCGGTTCCGGGCCCTCCAGCGCGGTGGCGTGGAACTCGCCCGCGGGCAAGGTGTAGGTCTCGCCGCCGGTGCTGATGCGGGCGGGCCCGGGCTCGCTGCGCACCAGCAGGGGCGTGGGGCGGATCTCGTCCACGCCGTCGCTGTGGCTGTGCACCTCGAACACCCGGTGGGTGGCGCCCTCCTCGCCGTCGGGCACCGCCCGCGTGCGCACGGGCAGGTTCGCGACCCGGCCGTACAGCACGCGGCTGTGCAGTTCCCAGCTGTGGGCGTGCATCGGGGAGGCGTCGGGCTCGGCGCGGCTGCCGGCCTCGAAGAGGTGTACGCAGGTGCCGCGCAGGCCCTCTCTCAGCAGGGGCAGGCACAGGAACCCGAGGGGATGGCGGACGGCCCGTAACTCGCGTTCCCCGGAGGCGATCTCCTCCAGGGAGACAAGGGTCCTTTCGAGCTCGTGGTCCATGGCACGCGCGCCGGAGCGCCTCACCTCCTGTAGGGGTCCTCCGCGTGCAGGGCCTTCTCGATGATCCTGCCGATGTCGCTGTCGGTGAAGACGCGCGGCAGCGGGAGCCCGAGGTCGTCGAAGAGCGTCCGCACTTCGTCGACGGTGGGTTCCTGGCCGAGGGGCGACGCGACGCGCAGATCGAGCACGGTGGCCTGCTCGCGGCTCTGGTGCAACTCGGTGACGTAGTAGTCGTAGAGCGGTTGTCCGCGCTCCACCAGCAGGTTCACCCGGGACCGGTCGTCCTGGGTGATGACGAGGCAGGTTTCGGAGAGGTCGAAGCGCAGGGTGGGCACCGCGGACGAGAGGTGCACGCTGATCTCGAGGGTGGTCAGCTGCCGCTGGTACCAGCAGGCGGCGAGGACGGTCGCGTACGACTCCCGGCGGACCCGGTCGGTGGTCCACACCTCGTCGCCCCCGCGCTGCCCGCCGAACATCTGCCGGAACCGGGCGTAGGCGGCGCAGGCGCGCTCGTCGGCCGGGTTGACGATGTCGATCTTCACATTGAGCTGGGAGCGCTGTTCCTTGGCGGCGGCCACGCACAGCGGCAGCGTGACCGCCCTGAGGTAGGTGCCCGTACCGCCTTTGAAGTACCAGAGGTTGGTGTGCTGCCTGGCCTTGCGCAGTGCCTCGCCGACCTCGTTGCCGGAGAGTGAGCGGACCATGGCGAGGTCCTCCAGGGCCTGGCGGGTCCCGCTCAGTGCCTCGTGGATGACGGCGGGCCGGCGGACGCGCTCGACGATCGAGCCGGTCGCGAGAAGGCCGAGGACGACGAGGGTGGCACCGGAGGAGACATCGTCGCTGACGACGTCTCCGAAGATCTCCAGGAAGCCGATGCCCATCGCCACACAGAGGGCGACGACGACATCGGCGTTGCGCAGCACCCAGGCCACGAAGCGCTCCAGCCGCCCGACCTGCGCTGCCATCAACGCACCCCCTCCCCCGCCCCTGTTCCGATGGTAGGGATCCTCCGGCAGCGCCACCAGAGCGACTTCGCGTCGCCGGGCAGCGCCCGCGCGCACGCCGGTTCACGCCGAGGCTCTGTCGTCAAGCGGCAGCGGTCAGCAGCCGGGCGCGCAGCCGCTCCGCGGTCCGCTCCGGCAGTCCCACCCGGTCCCGGAGGTAGCCGTGCACCGAGCCGTGGCGGGCCTCCAGGTCCGCCAGCACCAGCTCCATGACCACCGCGGGGGCGCGGCCGTAGCCCGGCCACTTCATGACCCGGTCGGGGTTGGCGGCCCGCCAGTCGGCGGCGAGGCGTTCGGTGGCCAGCTCGGTGAGCGCGAAGTCGGCGAGGACCTGCTCCTCGGGGACGCCGAGCAGGGTGAGGACGAACGCGGCGATCAGCCCGGTCCGGTCCTTGCCCGAGGTGCAGTGGAAGACCACGGGCCCGTCCGCGTCGGCGATGGTCTCCAGGACCTGCCGGATCTCCTCGGCGCCGTCCTCGGTGACCTCCGCGAACCGGTCGGCGAGATAGCGCCAGGGGTCGATGCCGGGGTCGATCTCGGCCTGGTCGTAGGGCCGGTGCTCGATGCTCAGGTTGACGTAGTGGAACCGCTCCGCCTCCGGCACCCGGCCCTTGGCCTCGATCTCCCACGGGTAGCGCAGGTCGATCACGGTGCCGATGCCCAGCTCCAGGAACCTGTCCCAGTCGGCGCCGCTGAGCTTGCCCAGGGAATCGGCGCGGTACAGGGTCCGCCACCGGACGGTCCCGCCGTCACGGCTCCCGTAGCCGCCCAGGTCGCGGAAGTTGTGCAGCCGCTCGAATGCGACGTGCCGGTCCATCGCTGCTCCCCCTCGCCTTCGGGCGCCGCCGGCCGACGGCGCCCCCGCCGCTCACCGTAGATCATCCGGCCCGTGCCCGCGGCGCCCGGTGCGGGCGTCGCGGGCACACAGGATCCGGGGGTCACGGCCTCAGCCGACGGCCGGCACGGCCGCCTCCCGCCGGGCCGCCGGGAGGGCGAAGGCCTCGGCCAGCAGCTCGTAGGAGCGCTGCCGGTCGGCGGGGTCGGCCGTCAGGGTGTTGACGATCAGCTCGTCGACCCCGTGGGTGGCGGCGAGCCCGGTCAGTACGGCGTGCACCTGCTCGGGCGCCCCGGAGACGAGGGCCGTGCGGTGCACCTTGGCCCGCTCCAGCTCCGCGCCCGTCCAGCGGTGGCGGCGCGTGGTCTCGTACGACGGCAACGGAGCGTCCTGGCCGAGGTCCTTGCGGGCGCGCCACAGCAGCAGGCTCTGGGCCAGTTCCTCGGCACGGCCGGCGCGCGCCCAGCCAGCCGCGCAGGGACGCCGTGTCGGATCCGCCGCCGGTGGCGGGGCCCGGCTGGAGGAACACCCCGTGGCCGGTCTGCCCGAACTCCCGCAGGGTGACCTCCACTCCGGCCGCGTGCAGCAGGCAGGCGTAGCGGTGCACGTCGTCACTGACGGGGTCGAGGTCGCCGGTGGCCAGGACGGCCCGCGCCACGCCGCGCAGGTCGGCCGCCTCGAAGGGGGTGCTGTGGAGCGGGGTGCCGTCGGCGGCGGCCGGCCGGCCCGGGTCCCGGTAGTCCTGCCATGCCGCCCTCAGGTAGGCGGCCGTGGGGAACATGTCGGGGAAGCGGTGGTACGAGGCGGCCGTGCAGCCGGGGTCCAGCGGCGGGTAGGCGAGCAGCTGGGCGGCCAGTGGGAGGCCGCGGTCCCGGCAGGCGAGGGCGGCGCAGGCGGCCAGGGTGGCTCCCGCGCTGTCGCCGCCGACGGCGACGGGAGCGGATTCCCCGGCCTGTTCCCGGGCCCAGGCCAGCGCTGCCAGTACGTCCTCGACCATCGCCGGGTGGCGTACTTCGGGCACCAGCCGGTAGTCGACGCCGACGACGGCGAAGCCGGAGGACCGGGCGAGGTCGGCGGTGGCGCCGTGCCAGTCCTGGGCGGATCCGGCGCGCCAGGAGCCGCCGTGCGCCCAGACCAGCCAGCCCTGCGGTGCGGTTGCCGCCGACCGGTACACCCTCGCGGGGAGGGCGCCGGACGGGGAGGGGATGCTCGCGTGCTCCCAGCGGATCTGGGCACGGCTCCTTCCGGCGGCCGAGTGGGTGGGTGTTGCCATCGGGGTTCCTTCCCTCCGTGGCTGGGGCCTACGTTCGCCGCCGCGGCAGGTGTGTCCCGAGGCGGAGTTGCCTTAGTTGCCGGGCTGCTTCCTGGTGCGGAGGAAGAGGACGGTGGTGACGATCCCGAGGACCACGATCGCGGTGTTCACGATGACCGCCGTGGTGATACCCGCATGGATGTCGGTGTTCGCCGCGGCCACCGCCGACATGATCGGCGTACCCATCGTGATACCGATCTGCTGCGTCATCGTCGCCAGACCCGTCGCCATACCCTGCTCGTGATCCGGCAGCCCCGTCGTCGCGGTCACCATGAACCCGACGATCACCAGCATGTTCCCGACACCACCGGCGAACGTCGCGACCAGCAGCAGCCACATCGACGCCGACGTCTCACCCAGAGCCACCAGACTCACCGTCGCCACCGCCTGCAGCACACCACCGACCACCAGCGTCGACCGCGTCCCCACCGCACCGATCACCCGCGGAGCGACCGAACCACCGATCACCGTGCCCACACCCAGCACACCGAACGACAGACCGGCCGTCAGCGGCGAGAAATCCAGCACCTCCTGCAGATACAGCGTCATCAGGAACACCAGACTGGTCTCCGTCAAAAACGCGATCAGACCCGCGATGTTCCCCCACGCCACCGTCTTCTTCTTCAACACCGAAACCGGCACCAGCGGAGCCGAACTCCTCGACTCGATCCCGTAGAAGACCACCAGCAGCACCACACCGACAGCCAGCCAGCCCAGAGCCGACGGCGCACCCCAACCATGCTCACCCGCCTGCGTCAGCCCGTAGATCAGAGCCAGCAGACCCAGCGTCACCGCCGTCGCACCCGGAACATCCAGCCTCGGCCGCACATCCGGACGAGACTCCTTGATCACCGCCGGAGCGATGAACAACACCGCCAACGCCACCGGCACGTTGATGAAGAACGCCCACCGCCACGACAGCAGATCCGTCAGCACACCACCCAGGATCGCGCCCGTCGTGAACCCCGCCGACATCAGCGCACCATTCAGACCCAGCGCCTTCTCACGCAACGGACCCTCCGGGAACGACGTCGTCAGCAGCGACAGACCCGCCGGCGTCACCGCAGCCGTCGCCAGACCCTGGAAGACACGCGCCACGATCAGCATCTCCGGCGACGTCGCCAGACCACCCACCAGCGACGACAGACCCAGCACCGCCAGACCCACCAGGAACAGCCGCCGGCGCCCGAACAGATCCGCGACCCGACCGAACAACAACGTGAAACCAGCAGCACACAACGCGAACGACGTCGCGATCCACTGCAGATTCGACAACGAGAACCCGAGCCCGTCACCGATCACCGGCAACGCCACATTCAGGATCGAGAAATCCACCGCCAGCATGAACTGCGCCACCAGCAGCACCACAAGAACCAACTTCAAACGCCCGTCCAACCGGACCGGCAGCACCTCCCCCGCACCCGAATCAACCCGCGCACCCTCGACAACCGACATCGCCAGACTTCCTTTCGAACACACATGAACGGAGGCCTTCCAGCAGGGAAGGCCGGCATGGGGGGGGAGGGCCGCTCAGTCGCGGGCGTCCGCCGAGGCTCGGCGGCCCAGCTCCTCCGACAGTTCCTGCCAGTCGCGGGCGCACTGCGCGGCAGCGGTCTCGGCGCGGTACGGGGGCACCGCGGCGACGATCCGATCCCGGAGGCGCAGCCCGCCCGCCTGGAGGTCGAGCATGCGCAGCAGCAGCCGGCCCGCCTCGCTGAGTCTGAGCAGGGGGTCCTTGCACAGGCCGGTGACCAGTGCGGCCAGTGGCTGCCCGCGGCCTCGGGCAGTCACCGGGGCCGGGGCTGGGGTGTTGCCCGAGCGCCGCTGTCCCGCCGGCACGGGATCCTCGCCCTCCCCGATCCGCCGCCGCACGTCCCGCACGGTCGAGGGCGCGATGCCCGCCTCCCGTGCGATCTGCCTCAGGGAAGCCGTGGGGCGGCCCGCGAGGAGCCGCGCCGCGGCCTCCCTGCCGCGCGCCGGATCGGCCGGCCGGACGCGTCCGTCCCGGCCGACACGGCTCGGCGGGTCGTGCCCGGGAGCCTCCCGGCGGCGCAACGCCCCGACGGTCTTGGCAGCCAGCCCGGTCCGCCCGGCGATCCCGCGGTCGGACCAGTCCGGGTGGGACCGCAGGATGCGTGATGCCGCGGCGGTCCGTTCCGCCAGGGTCAGCGGGAGTCCGTGGCTGATGTTGGCCTCGACCGAGAGGACGAACGCGTCCTCGGGGCTGCCGTCGAAGTACGTCACTGCGACGGTGTCCCGGCCCCTCAGCACGGCCGCCCGCAGGCGGTGCGTTCCGTCGATGACGCGCATCGTGGGGCGGTGCACGAGCAGCGGCGGGAGCGTCCGGCCGGAGTTCGCGAGGGCTTGTGCGTGGCTCTCGTCCACGGGGACGGTACGGGGGGAATCCGCGTCGAGCAGTTCGCCGACCGGAACCTCGGCGAAGTGGGGGGTCTGCTGCACCGGGTGTCGTGCGGTCGGATCGTCCATGGGGTTCACCTCCCTTCGTGCACTCGATGCCTGGGCCGCCGCACTGTTCGCCGGGCCCGGAGGAGAAGTTACGTAACTACCGTTCGGTATCCAATCTGGCAGCCGAACCCCGTGGAGATTTCGGCAAGTTGGTGGAACAGGGGCCGGTCAGGTGGGCGACCGCAGAACTTCCCCGGTCGCCCGGCAGGCTGCGCGTCACACCGCGGCGAGCTCCTCCACGCGCACGAACTCCCACAGCCAGGACAGGAATTCGGGGCCCAGATCCTCCCGTTCGCACGCGAGCCGGACCGTAGCGCGCAGGTACTCGGCGCGGTCACCCGTGTCGTAGCGCCGGCCGGAGAAGACCACGCCGTGCACCGGGCGCCCGGCGCGGACCAGGGTGCGCAGTTCATCCGTGAGCTGGATCTCGCCGCCGCGTCCGGGGCCGGTGCCGCGCAGCACGTCGAAGATCTCGGGGTCGAGGAGGTAGCGGCCGATGATCGCCAGGTTGCTGGGGGCTGTGCCGGGTTCCGGCTTCTCCACCAGCTCGGTGATGCGCACGCCGTCGCCGCCGGCCGCCGCCCCCTCGACCGCGGCGCATCCGTACAGGTGGATGGCGTCCGGGTCCACCTCCATGAGGGCCACGACGCTGCCGCCGAGCCGGGCGCGCACCTCAGCCATCCGGGCCAGCAGGGGATCGCGGGGGTCGATCAGGTCGTCGGCCAGGAGGACCGCGAAGGGCTCCCGGCCGACGTGTGGTGCCGCGCACAGGACGGCGTGCCCGAGCCCCTTGGGGTCCCGCTGGCGCACGTAGTGGATGTCGGCGAGCTCGGTGGAGGCACAGACGCTGTTGAGTTCGTCCTGATCACCACGGCGCTGGAGGGCTTCCTCCAGCTCGTAGTTGCGGTCGAAGTGGTCCTCGAGCGGACGCTTGTTGCGTCCGGTGACCATGAGGATGTCCGACATCCCCGCCGCGACCGCCCCCTGCGCCCGGCACGGGGGCGACCTCCAGCGTCACCCCGGCGCCGACCGCGCACAACGGCTACTTGACGAAGAAGCGACCATGCCCCGCCGTCCCGCGCCGCCCAGGTCGGAGGGCGGCGACGCCGTACCCCCAACGTGCCCAAGTCGCGGCGGGGGCGCCACACTTCACCTAGAAAGCAAAACGAACGTTCTGTATTCTCTGGAGTGTCTTGGTGCGGACCGGTGTCCGCCCCGGAGGGGAGACGACAGATGACGGCGCAGACGAGGACCCGGGCCCCGGCCACCGGCGGTACCGTCCTGGACGAGTTCACGGAACGCCTCTTCGGCCACTTACCGAGGGCCGACCAGCGCAGATGGGCCCGGGTCTACTTACAGGGCCTGCTGACCACCCCGGGCAAGAAGACCGTCCGCAGGCTCGCCGCGTCCGTGACCACATCACCCACCGCGTCCCAGTCCCTGCAGCAGTTCATCAACGCGAGCCCGTGGGAGTGGGGTCCGGCCCGGGCCGAACTGCTCCGCTGGGTCGAGGAACGCCACCCGGTGCGCGCCTGGACGATCGGTCAGGTCTGCTTCCCCAAGCGCGGTGAGCACTCGGTCGGCGTCCACCGCCGCTTCGACCCGGCCGCGGGACGCATCGTCAACTGCCAGCTCGGCTTCGGCCTCTTCCTGTCCCTGGACGGCATGAGCGTGCCCGTGGACTGGCGGCTGGTGCTTCCCGAGTCCTGGTCGGTCGACCCGGACCTGCGACGCCGGGCCCGGATCTCCGCCGACGTCGCGCACCAGAGCCCGGAGTCCCTGGTTCTGGGGCTCATCGACTCGACGGCAGCCCGCACCTCGTCGGCGCGGGCCCCCGTGGTCGCCGACCTCAGCCGTCTCGGTGACGCCGGCGCGCTGATCGGCATGCTCGGCCGGCGCGGCCACGACTTCCTGGTGTCCGTCCCGCCGGCCCTCACCGTGTGCGCGGCCGGGCCGTCGCGCGCGGGTGAGCCGGTGCGGCCGGCCGTGCGCGCCACCACCGCGGCCGAGCTCGCCCGTCGCGGCAACACCAGCCATCCGTACGCGGCTCCGCTCACGGGCCCGGCCGTACGCCCGGCCGCCCGCCCGCAGGGCCTGCGGATCCACTCGGCGCTGGTCCGGGTGCCGGGCGGGGACCTGGCGGTGCCGGGCGCGCAGCAGACGTACCGCCTGTTCGGCGAAGGGGGGCCGGGGGCCGGCGCACGGGCGGGCGGGGCGGTCTGGCTCACCAACATGAGCCGCCACCGGATGGACGACCTGCTGCGGCTGGTCCGGCAGTCGGGCCGGGCCACCGCCACGCTCGGTGTCCTGGCGGACGACTTCGGCCTCCTGGACTTCGAGGGGCGTTCCTTCCCCGGCTGGCACCACCACATGACCTTGATGTCCGCCGCGTACGCCTACAAGGGGCTGCCCGGCTGCCCGCCCTGCGGGAGCGCTGGGACCGCTGGGCGGGCTAGGCAAACCCGGCTCCGCCGGGGCTTCGTGGGGCTCCGCCCCACACCCCGCGCCTCAAACTCCCCCGGCTACCGCCGGGAGGTGCCCCCTGGCGAGGCTGACATTGCGGGCCCGTGGCTGGAGGTGCGGGACGAGGGGGCTGGAAGGCCGGCCCCCTCGGACCGGACGGTCAGGCGCGGATGAGGGACAGGGCTTCGTCGCGGATGCGGGCCAGGGTGTCCGGGTCACGGGCCTCGACGTTCAGCCGGAGCAG
>NZ_LBMK01000011.1:64269-76843 GCF_001005295.1 Streptomyces yangpuensis
ACGAAAGCAGCACCGAACAGCTCCGCCAGCGACTCGTCCCACTCGTCCGGCACAACGCCACGCACGTCATACGCCTTGACGATGCTCGAAAGATCTGCGGGCATTTCACTCCTCCATCGGGGTCAACGGGATGGCCAGGACCGGCTGTGTCCGGGACGCTACCCGTCCCCTTCCCCGCCACGGCCCGTCCGCCCCCATCCCGTTGAGGCTTTGGCAGATCGCCGTCACCCCGGAGGGAACACACCCCTCTCCCGGTACCAGGGCGCCGCCGGGCCGAGCCGGTCCAGCGGGCCCGGCCCCGGCTCGATGCCGGCGAGCCGCCACGCCGCGTCCGCGCGGTACCAGTGGTCGCGCGCCAGCAGCGTGAACTGCCGTTCGCTCACCCAGCCCGGGGCCCGGTCCAGGGCCTCCAGGCAGCGGTCCCAGGGCCAGTCCGCGGCCGGCCGCTCCGGCAGCACCCCGTGTCCGGCGAGCGCGTCCATGAGGTGCCGGTTGCGGACCGGCTCCGGGTGATGGGCGTGCAGGACGCCCTTCGCCGCGGCGGCGGAGCCGTCCCCGAGGGCGAACGCCACGACGAGCCGTGCCAGGTCGTCGACATCGACGAAGGAGCCTGACCCCGCTCCCCCGTCCCACTGCGCCGGTACGCGCCGGAACGCGTCGGCGAGGGCCGGTACGACCCATCGGTCGCCCCGGCCCAACACCAGCCCCGCACGCAGGACCAGGCCCCCGGCGTCGAGTACGGACGCCTCCCCGGCCAGCCTGCTGCTGGCCGGCGACACCGGGGCGGGCGCAGCTCAGCCTCGTCCGCGCCGCGATGCGGTCCCGTCCCGTAGACGGCGCAGGTCGACAGATGGACGATGCGCCGCACGCCCGCGCGCCGTGCCTCGGCCATCAGCGCCGCGGTCCCCACGGCGTTGACCGCCTCGCAGCGGCCGGCGTCCGGCCCGATGTAGGAGGCCGGCGACAGGAGGACGTCGGCGCCTTCGCACACCCCGTGCAGCGAGGCCGGGTCGGCCAGGTCCGCGCCCACCCGCCGCCCGCCGCCAACGGCGTCGGTATCGGCGTCGGTATCGGCGTCGGTATCGCGGGCCTGCGTACGGGACACCGCCCGCGCCACGGCCCCCGGATCCTGCCCGGCCAGGCGGCGCAGCACCGCGGATCCGATGAAGCCCGTCGCCCCGTTCACGACGACCTGACGGCCGGTCAACCCTGCCGCTCCGGCTTCCGGTCCGCGTCGGGCTGCGCAGGCTGCTCCGGCCCGGTCTCCGGCAGTGTCAGGCGCAGCCCCTTGCGCGTGTCCTCGGTGGCGACGGCGGGCAGCAGGTAGCGCCAGAGCGAGGCGATGCGCTGCGGCAGGTCGACGCGGCCGGTGGAGACCTGGGAGAAGAGCTGGGCGCCGGTGAAGGAGCTGACCAGCACCCAGGCCAGCTCGTGGTCGTCGACGTCGGGCTGGAGTTCGCCCTTGGCGCGGGCGAAGCGCAGCTGCTGGCGGAACTCCAGCACCCAGGCCTGGTAGGCGACGTCGTCGCGCAGGCCGAACTCGCCCTGCTCCACGGCCAGTCGTACGCCGGCGCGGAGCACGGGATTGTGCCGGAGCTGCTCGGCGAGGTAGAGCGTGATGTCCACCAGCCGCTGGAGGCCGTCCTCGCCGGCGGGGAACTCCAGGCCCTCGCCCTGACCGACCATCACGGCGTAGGCGAGTTCCTCCTTCGAGCCGAAGTGGAAGTACATCCCGCCCTGCGTGACGTCCGCCCGCTTCATGATCTTGCTGATGCTGGCTCCGCTGAAGCCGAACTCGTCGAAGACCTCCGCTGCGGCGCGCAGGATGGCCGCCTTGGTCTGAATTGCCCTGAGTTGCGGGGCCCGTTGCTGCTTCCGCTCTGACATAAGCACCTAATCCTTCTCGACAAAAAAAACGAACATCCTTTATTTTAGGGACGTGCACAAGAGCGCGCACTCCGAAGTCCTGCTCACCGGATGGCGTTCCGTCGCTCCCGACGAGTACGTCGTCACCGCCCAGTGGCCCCGTGCCCACAGCTTCTGCTCGCCCGACGCGGGCCACCACGACCCGCTGCTCCTGGCCGAATCCGTCCGCCAGGCCATCCCGCTGCTCAGCCACGTGGCGTACGACGTGCCCTTCGGTCACCGCCAGATCTGGGACACGTTCAGCTACTCGACCAACCCGGCCGCGCTGGTGGTCGGTTCGAGACCGGCCGACATCATGCTCCACATCCGCTGCTCGGGCATCGCCCGCCGGGGCCGCAGGCTCGCACGCCTGACCATGCACGTCACCGCCACCCGCGACGGGGAGTTCCTCGGCACCGCCGAGGCCGGATTCACCAACCAGCCCGACGCCGTGTACCGGCGCCTGAGCGGCGGAAACGCCGACCTCGACCAGGTCACCGCCGGCGTCATCCCGCTCCCGCCGCCGATGACGCCCCGGCGGGTGTGCCGCGACCGCTTCCACGACGTGCTGCTCTCCCCCACGAGTTCCCTGCACCGCGCCCAGCTGCGGGCCGACATCAACCATCCGGTCCTCTTCGACCACCCCGTCGACCACGCCCCGGGCATGCTGCTGCTGGAGGCCGTACGCCAGGCCGCGTACGCCTCCGCGTTCCCCCGCCGCGGGGTCCTGACCGGCATGGAGATGCAATTCTTCCGCTAGGCGGAACTGAACTCGCCCTGCTGGATCGAGACGACCGCGCTCCCCGACCGCACGGCGTCGCCGGACGGCCGCCGGCACCGGGTGCGGGTCGTGGCCCGGCAGAACGGCGAGGACGTCTTCACCGCCACGGCGACGATCACCACCACGGCGGCCGCGCCCCTGCGCGCGTACTCCACGCCCTGACCTTCCCCCGGGGAGGCCGACACCGTTCCCACGCGTACGACGAAGGCGCCTGCCCGGCTGTGCCCGGCAGGCGCCTTCCGTTGTCCCGTCAGACCTTGCGGACCACGCTGGACTTGAGCTGCATCTGCCCGAAGCCCTCGATCCTGCAGTCGATGTCGTGGCCGTCCACACCGTCGACGAGGCGGATGTTGCGCACCTTGGTGCCCGCCTTGATCCCGGTCGGGCTGCCCTTGACCTTCAGGCCCTTGACCACTGTCACAGTGTCACCGTCGGCCAGGATGTTGCCGACGGCGTCCTTGATCACCCGCTCCGCGGGGGCCTCGTCCGGTCCGGCGGCGGCGAGCGGCCACTCGTGCCCGCACTCGGGGCAGATCAGCAGCGAGCCCATCTCGTAGGCGTAGGCACCCGCGCACTCGGGGCAGGCCGGCAGGGAGTTCTCAGTCACCCCACCAGTATATTTCAGTCGCCATCGCCCCAGGTCACCCGCACGCCCGATCCCGGCGGGAACTCGGCGTGCCCGATCTGGTTCGCCCACCCCACGGCCGCGCACTCCACACGGTGGGTGTAGTCGAAGCGTGGGTCTCGTGCCCGCCGCTCGCAGTCCTGGGACACAGCGGCGAAGTCACCGGGACGGTACGCAAGGCGGAAATGCGCCAGGAAGCCCTGCGCCTGCTGGAACTGCCCTCGCAGAACGGCGCGTTGCCGCTCACGCCCCCGCGCCTCCTGCCCGATGATCTTTGTGGGTGCGTCACGGCCGCGCCGGTCGGCCGACCGGCCGGCCGCGACGTCCCGCCGCTCCCTGCCGACCGATCACCGACCAGAGGAACCAGCACCGTGCCGCTGCCCCTGAACCGACGCCTCGCCCTGACCGCCGCCCTGCTCGCCGTGACCGCCGCGGTCGCCCCGGCGACCACCGCCCGGGCCGCCGCGACCACCCCCGACCTCGAAGCGCTGTCCCAGGCGCTGCGCAACACCACGGCCGCCGGAGCGCCCGGTGCCATGGCCCGCTTCAGCGGCCCCGACGGCGTCAGCACCCGGGCCGTCGGCGTGCGCGACAGGACCACGGGCGCGGCCATGGACCCGAAGGCCCGCTTCCGGGTCGGCAGTGTCAGCAAGACCTTCTCCTCCGTGGTCCTGCTCCAGCTGGTCGGTGAGAAGAAGATCGACCTGGACAGCCCGGTCAACCGCCACCTGCCCGGCCTGCTGCCCGACGACCGGATCACCGTGCGCCACCTGCTGACCCACCGCAGCGGTCTCGCGGACTACACCGACGCCATGTTCGAGCAGACCGTTCCCGGCTTCGAGGCCGTGCGCAACCGGGTGTTCAGCTACCAGGAGCTGCTCGACCTCTCGCTGCGCGAGCCCAGGACGACCGAGCCGGGCGTGGCGTACAAGTACTCGAACACCAACTTCGTCGTCGTCGGCATGCTGATCGAGAAGGTCACCGGCAACCGGGTGGGCAAGGAGTACGAGCGGCGTATCTTCAAGCCGCTGGGCCTGCGCGACACCACGTACGTGCACCCCGACACCAGGATCAAGGGGCTGCACACCCGCGGCTACCTCCACCCCGACGAGGCCGGCGCACCACTGGTCGACTCCACCGAGCAGACGGTGTCGTGGGCCCAGTCCGCCGGAGCGGTGATCTCCAGCCCGGCTGATCTGAACACCTTCACCTCGGCGCTGCTCGGGGGCCGGCTGCTGTCCCCGAAGCTGCTGGACGCCATGGTGACCGCCACCCCGACGGACACCACGAACACCCGGTTCTACGGCCTGGGCCTGCGCCGCTACGACCTCTCCTGCGGCACGTCGGTCTACGGGCACACGGGCACCGTGCAGGGCTTCTACACCTACGCCTTCTCCACGCGTGACGGCCGGCGCAGCCTCTCCGCGATGGCGAACACCTCGAACCGGGGTGCGGCCAACACGGCGCTCGGCGGCACCCTCGAAGCGGCGTTCTGCGGCAAGCAGACCGAGAAGAAGGGCGCCCGCGGCTTCGGCTTCACCCCGGCCGAGAGGGACCTGCCCGAGCACAACGCGCGCTGACGCCCGCGCGGCCGGGTCCCGCCCCGGCCCTTCATCCGGTGCACCCCGGCCCCTCAGCCGGTGCCGCTCCGGTTGCTCAGCCGGTGCCGCTCCGGTCCCTCAGCCGGTGCCCACCACGTCGTCGCAGGCGGGGCAGACCCGGTCCGCGTACCCGGCGTCGTACCACGCCGGGCCGGGCTGGCCCGCGGGCTGCCGCGGGGCGGCTCGCATCGCGAAGGTGTCCCTGCCGCAGAACGTCCGCGGGCCGGGGACACCGGGCCTGCCGGGTGCCACGGGCGCCGCGTGCACCCGTACGACGGTCACCTCGGCGCCGCCTCCCGCGGTCCCGCCGGCGTGCGCCGTCATCGGGTCCTCCACCTCGTACACCACGGCCATCGCGCTCATGACCCGACGGTAGGCCGTCCCGGCGCCTCCCGCCGTCCGGCCACGCCGGGCCGTCCGCCGCATACCCGCTCCCTCCGGAAAGCCGTCTGACGAATCATCAGGTCATCTGTCCCGGACTCTTGACTCCGTCGGCGCCAGTGGCGATTCTCGGTGCACCGTTTGCGGGTTCATGACAAGTCAGCACCCCTGTGGCCGTCGCGCCCGGAACGGATCCGGCTCCTCCACCGCGCCATCCGCTGACCGAAGACGTGAGTGATGACCATTTCCCGACACAAGAACCCCAGGCGCAGCCCCCTCGCGGTCCTGTCATTGCTCCTCGCCGTGGTGGCGATGGTGCTCGGCCCCGTGCCGAGCTCCGCCGCCGACGACCCCGGCTGGTGGAATCCGGTGGCGCGGCCCGCACCCGACTCCGACATCAACATCACCGGTGAGCCTTTCAAGGGCACCGACTCCCAGGGCAAGGTCCGCGGTTTCGTCGACGCCCACGACCACCTGATGTCCAACGAGGGCTTCGGCGGGCGTCTCATCTGCGGCAAGCCCTTCTCCGACATGGGCGTGGCCGACGCGCTCAAGGACTGCCCCGAGCACTACCCCGACGGCACCCTGGCGATCTTCGACTTCATCACCAAGGGCGGCGACGGCAAGCACGACCCGAACGGCTGGCCCACCTTCAAGGACTGGCCCGCCCATGACTCGCTCACCCACCAGCAGAACTACTACGCCTGGGTCGAACGGGCCTGGCGCGGCGGCCAGCGCGTCCTCGTCAACGACCTCGTCACCAACGGCGTGATCTGCTCGGTCTACTTCTTCAAGGACCGCAGCTGCGACGAGATGACGGCCATCCGGCTCGAAGCGCAGAAGACGTACGACATGCAGGCCTACATCGACAAGATGTACGGCGGCCCCGGAAAGGGCTGGTTCCGGATCGTCACCGACTCCGCCCAGGCCCGTGAGGTCGTCAAGCAGGGCAAGATGGCGGTCGTCCTCGGCGTCGAGACCTCCGAGCCGTTCGGCTGCAAGCAGATCCTGGACTTCGCGCAGTGCAGCAAGGAGGACATCGACCGGGGCCTCGACGAACTGCACCGGCTGGGCGTGCGCAGCATGTTCCTCTGCCACAAGTTCGACAACGCCCTGTGCGGTGTCCGCTTCGACCAGGGCGCGCTCGGCACCGCGATCAACGTCGGCCAGTTCCTGTCGACCGGCACCTTCTGGAAGACGGAGAAGTGCACCGGCCCCCAGCACGACAATCCCATCGGGCTCGCGGCCGCTCCCGCGGCGCAGAAGGAGCTCCCGGCGGGCGTGTCCGTGCCCTCGTACGCGGCGGACGCGCAGTGCAACACCCGCGGTCTGACCGACCTGGGTGAGTACGCCGTGCGCGGCATGATGAAACGCAAGATGATGCTGGAGATCGACCACATGAGCGTCAAGGCCGCCGGGCGGGCCTTCGACATCCTGGAGTCCGAGTCCTACCCGGGCATCATCTCCTCGCACAGCTGGATGGACGACAACTGGACCGAGCGGCTCTACAAGCTCGGCGGGTTCGTCGCCCAGTACATGGGCGGAGCCGAGGGCTTCAGCGCCGAGGCCAAGGCCAAGAACGCGCTGCGCGACAAGTACAACGTCGGCTACGGCTACGGCACCGACATGAACGGCGTCGGCGGCTGGCCCGCCCCGCGCGGCGCCGACACCCCGAACCCGGTGCGCTACCCGTTCACCAGCGTCGACGGCGGCTCCGTCATCGACAGGCAGACCACCGGACAGCGCACCTGGGACCTCAACACCGACGGCGCCTCGCACTACGGCTTGGTCCCGGACTGGATCGAGGACCTCCGGATCGTCGGCGGCCAGGACGTGGTCGACGACCTCTTCCGCGGGGCCGAGTCCTACCTCACCACCTGGGGGTCGTCCGAGAAGCACAAGGCCGGGGTGAACCTCGCCGCGGGCGCACCGGCCACGGCCAGCTCGTCGGAGTGGAACCCGTTCACCAGCTACGCCCCGTCCCGGGCCGTCGACGGGAACACGGGCACGCGCTGGGCGAGCGACTGGAGCGACGACCAGTGGATCCAGGTCGACCTCGGCGCCGCGAACCTGGTCAAGCGCGTCACCCTCGACTGGGAGCGGGCGCACGGGCAGGCCTACCGCATCGAGCTGTCGGGCGACGGCACGA
This sequence comes from Streptomyces yangpuensis, assembly GCF_001005295.1. GTDB lineage: Bacteria > Actinomycetota > Actinomycetes > Streptomycetales > Streptomycetaceae > Streptomyces > Streptomyces yangpuensis. Next base: position 71,712 of record NZ_LBMK01000011.1, read on the forward strand.
ACTGGCAGTCCGCATGGTCCACCACCACCGGTGACGGCGGTCTGGACACGGCCCTGTTCACCGGCACCACCGCCCGCTACGTACGCGTCCACGGGGTGCAGCGCGGCACCAAGTGGGGCTACTCGCTCCACGAGGTCGGCGTCTACAGCAGCTGACGCCGCTCGCGTGACCGCGGCCGGGGCCGGCCGGATCCGCCGATCCGGCCGGCCCCGGCCGTCTTAGCCGCCTTTGCCCGGCAGCACCAACGCACCACACCGCACGGAACGAACCGCACGGAACGAAGGGAACGAACGCCCATGGCACGGATGCCGTCGGCCGAGCGACGTCGGCAGCTGACCGAGGCGGCGATCCGCGTCATGGCCCGCGACGGCGTCGGCAGCGCGACGACGCGCTCGATCTGCGCCGAGGCGGGCGTGTCCCTGAGCGTCTTCCACTACTGCTTCGACTCCAAGCAGGCTCTGCTGGAGTCCGTCATCGTGGCGATCACCGAGCACGGCATCACCGTGGCGAGGGAGGCCATCCGGCCCAGGGCCACCCTCCGGGAGACCATCCGGGCCGGTTTCCAGGCGTACTGGGACCACGTGGCCGCCAACCCGGGCGAGCACATGCTCACCTACGAGCTCACGCAGTACGCCCTGCGCCGGCCCGGGTTCGAGCACCTCGCGCGACGCCAGTACGAGCTGTACTCCGACACCTACACCGAGCTCATCGAGCAGCTCCGCCTGCTCATGCCCTTCGAACTGCGCGTACCGGTGCACGTACTGGCCCGCTACCTGGCCGCCATGACGGACGGGCTCACCCTCAACCACCTCGTGCTCGGCGACGCCGCGGTCTCGGCGGCCATCCTCGACATGATCACCGACCATGTCGCGGGGCTCACCGACACCGCAGCCGACACCGCCGAGCGGGACGGGGACCGGCCCCCCGCACAGGAGTACGCCGGTCCGCCGCTGTCCGTCTGAGGAGCCGCCACCCGTCAGGCGCATCCCGCCCGGCGCACGGGGCGAACCGGCTGCCGGCCGGAGGAGATGCCCCTCCCCGCCGACGGGTGCGGTTGTCCAGCATCCGGAAGCCGTCATGAGACGCGCGAGGGTCCTGCCCGGTCGGGGCGCTAGGTTCTGTCGTCGAAGTAGCGTCGGCCAGGCCCGCGGTGTCCGGTGCCATGGGGTGACGACAGGGCCTAGGTTGCTCCCCTCCTGCCCCGAACACCGGGCGCTCGCAGAAGGACCGAGGAAGTATGACTGCGCGTTTCCCCGCGGCACGACGTCGTGGGAGAGGAACCCGGGGCGTTCTCGCCGCCGCTGTGGTCCTCGGTGTGCTGACCGGCTGCTCGCCGGAGTACGGCGCCGCCGAGGCGGAGTACGCCGGGGACTACGGCAGCCACCCGCCGCTCGCCGTGGTCGGGTACCCGTCCACCGGCACGTTGGAGATCACCCAGCAGGTGGTGTGGCGGATCGCCGACGGGAAGACCGACGCGCTGGCGGCCCTGACCGCCGACGAGGAGGGCAGGGCCGCCGCGCAGAAGACCGCCGAGAACTGGATCGCCGCCTTCCGGAAGGGCGCGGGCGGGAAGGTCACCGCCGAGTTCTACGACGAGGGCTCGTACCGCCAGACCGTCGTGCTCTATCTGCACGACACCGGTCAGGTCAAACAGATCTACGTCCTGCCCGCATCGCCGGGGGCCAGGGACGGCTGGGGAGTGGACATGAGGGAGCCGGACCCCGCCGAGGCCACCGCCGTGGCGCCCTGGATACCGAAGAAGCCCGGTGAGCTCGGTTCGACGGTGATCCCGTGAACCGATCCGGCTGGTCCGGCCGATCCGGCCCGAAGGTGCCGGAGGGGCGCCTTCGGGCCGGGTGTCAGTGGCGGTGCAGCACGGTCGTGAGGACCTTGTAGAGGACCGACTCCGGGTCCGCCACCGCCCCCGCCGAGCGCCAGGCCACGAAGCCGTCCGGGCGGACGAGGACCGCTCCGGCCTCGGTGGTGCCGTGCGCCTCGGCCCAGTCGCCGCCGTCCTCCGGGATCAGGTCGGCCTCCGGGCCGGTGCCGATCGCGTAGGCGTCCAGGCGTACGTTCAGCCGCTTGGCGACCGGGCCGGCCGCTCCGCTCCACGGGGTGCCCTCGGAGCTGAGCAGGACGAAGGACCGTTCGTAGAGGTCGACGGTCGACTTCCGCTTCCCTGCCGCCGGGTCGCGGAGCCACAGGTGCGGGGCGCGCGTGCCCGGGTCGCCGCACAGCCGCATCCGTTCGGGCACGACCGGCAGTTCCGGGTCGGCTCCCACGACCGCGCCCTGGCCGTACCCGTACCCCATGGCCACGGAGAGGACGCCGCTCTGCGGGCCGCGCGCCGGTGTCCCGGTGGCGGAGTCGGGGTCCGGCTCGTACCCCGGGTGGCTGTGCTCGGCGGAACGGGCCGAGGCCCGCTCGCTCGTCGCCCGCGCCACCGGGAGCCGCTCGGCCTCGTAGGTCTCCAGCAGCCCCGGGCCCGCCGCGCCGCCCAGCACGGCGGCGATCTTCCAGGCGAGGTTGTGCGCGTCCTGGATACCGGTGTTGGAGCCGAACGCCCCGGTGGGTGACATCTCGTGGGCGGAGTCCCCGGCGAGGAAGACCCGGCCGGCCACGTACCGCTGGGCGACGCGCTCGGCGGCGTGCCACGGCGCCTTCCCGGTGATCTCGACGTCCAGATCGGGCGCGCCGACGGCCCGTCGGATGTGCTCGACGCAGCGTTCGTCGGTGAAGTCCTCCAGCGTCTCGCCCCGGTCGGGGTGCCACGGCGCGTGGAAGACCCACCGCTCGCGGTTGTCGACGGGCAGCAGGGCGCCGTCGGCGTCGGGCTTGGTCAGGTAGCAGACGATGAAGCGCTTGTCGCCGATCACGTCCGCGAGCGCGCGGGACCGGAAGGTGATGCTCACGTTGTGGAACAGGTCGCCGGGGCCGCTCTGGCCGATCCGGAGCTGTTCGCGCACGGGGCTGCGCGGCCCGTCGGCGGCGACCAGGTAGTCGGCGCGCACCGTGGTGTGCTCCCCGGTCTCCCGGTTCTTCACGAGCGCGGTCACCCCGCTCTCGTCCTGTTCGAAGGAGAGCAGTTCGGTGGAGAACCGCAGGTCGGCCCCGAGCGTCGGGGTCACGGACATCAGGACCGGCTCGATGTCGTTCTGGCTGCACAGGCACCAGGTCGACGGGCTGAACCGCGCCAGGGCGCCACCCGGGTCGATCTGTTCGAACAGCCACTCCTGGTCGTCGCCGGTCAGCGAGCCGCCCTGCAGGATGCCGTGGTTGTCCGCCAGGACCGAGGCGGCCGCACGGATCCGGTCCTCGACCCGGGCGACCCGGAACAGCTCCATCGTCCGTACGTTGATACCGCGTCCGCGCGGGTGCAGCGAGGTTCCCGCGTGCTTCTCGACCAGCATGTGCGTGATGCCATGACGGCCGAGGAACAGCGAGGTGCACAGGCCCACCAGCGAGCCGCCCACGATGAGGACCGGGACGCGGTGGTCGACGTTTTCCTTCATGGATCTTCCATGCCCTGTGCGAGAGGGGTTCCCTCGCCCGTTCACCCGCTTGGTTCTCTCCTCTCGCGCCGACGGCGCTATCGGACCACGATCGGTTCGGGTGGCGCCGCCCGTGGCGACCGTGTGGTCTCGAAGGAGTGTGAACGATGACAACCTTGTCGGAACGGATATCCCAGTCCGCCTTCGACGACTCGAGACTTCGGGTCGTGCTGCTGCTGGATCTGTACGACGGTGCGCAGAACCAGTTCCTGGAGGTCTACGAGGACCTCCACAAGCAGGTCTCCTCCGTGCCCGGGCACATCCGGGACGAGCTGTGCCAGTCGATCGAGAATCCGTCCCAGTGGCTGATCACCAGCGAGTGGGAGAGCGCGCCGCGGTTCCTGGCCTGGGTCAACAGCGAGGAGCACGTCGCGTCGGTCCAGCCCCTGCACGGCTGCGTACGGGACACCCGCTCGCTGCGGTTCAGCGTGCTGCGGGAGACCGGCCGGGACCACGGTCCCGGTGCCGCCGCCGCGGCCTTCCCCTCCGGCCCGCCCGCCGGCTCCGCCTTCGCCCCCGCTTCCGCGGACGGCCCGGACCGGTCCAGGGGCCGCCTCCAGGTCGCCCCGCGGCGCGGGGACGGTGTGGTCCGCCACGCGCTGACCTTCACGGTCAAGCCGGGCAGCGAGGCCGTCGTGGCGGAGCTGCTGAGCGGGTACGCGTCCCCGCAGGCGCAGGTCGACGAGCACACCCGGCTGCGGCGCACCTCGCTGTTCATGCACGGCAACCGCGTCGTACGGGCCGTGGAGGTCGAGGGCGACCTCCTCGCGGCGCTGCGCCACGTGGCCCTGCAGCCTGAGGTCAGAGCGCTGGAGGAGGCCATCAACCCGTATCTGGAGCAGGACCGCGATCTCAGCGACCCCGGTTCGGCCCGGACCTTCTTCACCCGTGCCGCGCTGCCCGCGGTGCACCATGTGGCGGCCGGCAGCGGTGAGGGCACGGAACTCGAACGGCACGCGCTGTTCTATCCCGCCAAGAAGGGCTGCGGCACGGAGCTCGCCCGGCTGCTCGCCGCACAGGACGAGGCGGCCGTGGACGACGCGTCGAGCCCGATCGAGGCGAGCACCGTCTTCCAGCGCGACGACGTCGTCGTGCGTCTCCTCGACCTGCGCGGTCCGCACGACGCCCGGCCGGCTCTGACGCTCGGCGTCGAGGGCGGCCACAAGGCGGCGGTGCTCGCGCGGCTGCTCGACAGCGCCAAGGACGGCGTCCCCACCACCCACCAGGAGATCTCGCGCTTCCTGGAGCGTTCCGAGATGCGCCTGATCACCGACCGGCGTTCGCCGGCCCGAGCCTAGGAGAAGCCCGCCATGACCGACCGACTGACCGTGGAAGAACTGGCCGCGCTGATGAAGAAGGGTGCGGGCATCGCCGTCGACCCCGCCGTGATGGCGAGCCGGCCCGACGCGCAGTTCGACGAATGGGGGCTCGACTCCCTGGGACTGCTCGGCATCGTCGGCGAACTGGAGAACCGGCACGGCCGGCCCCTCCCCGCCGGGGCGGACCAGTGCAAGTCGCCGCGCGAGTTCCTCGACCTCGTCAACAATGCCCTGACGGCCGGAACCTGAGGCGTCCGGGCGG
>NZ_LBMK01000011.1:76910-202502 GCF_001005295.1 Streptomyces yangpuensis
CCGGGCGGGAGGATCACCCGGGCACGGTGCACTCGAAGGCGTGCAGGTACGCGTTGACGGGACGGATGTCGCCGAGCACCAGTCCGGCGTCCGTCAGCCGGGTGCACAGGCTTTCCTTGGTGTGCTTCGCACCGCCGACGTTGAGCAGGAGCATCAGGTCCATGGCCGTGGTGAACCGCATCGACGGGGTGTCGTCGACGAGGTTCTCGATGACGACGACCCTGGCTCCGGGGCGGGCGGCGGCGAGGACGTTGCGCAGGCACCGGCGGGTGCTCTCGTCGTCCCATTCGAGGATGTTCTTGATGATGTAGAGGTCGGCCTGGACCGGGACGGCCTCGCGGCAGTCGCCGGGGACGATGCCGGTCCGGTCGGCGAGGGGACCGCCGTCGCGCAGCCGGGGATCGGCCTTGGCGACCACGCCGGGCAGGTCGAGCAGGTGCCCGCGCACGGTCGGGTACTTCTCCAGCAGGCTTGCCAGCACGTGCCCCTGGCCACCGCCGATGTCCGCGACCACCGAGACCCCGGTGAGGTCGAGGAGGTCCGCGACGTCCAGCGCCGACTGGACACTGGAGGTGGTCATGGCGCGGTTGAAGACCTGCGCCGACTCGTGGGCGTCCTCGTGCAGGTACGTGAAGAACCCCTTGCCGAACAGCTCGTGGAAGATGTTCGCGCCGTCGCCGGTGCGCACGGCGTCGTCGAGCCGCGGCCACGCCTGCCAGGTCCAGGGTTCCGTGCACCACAGGGAGATGTCACGCAGGCTGTGCGGGTCGTCCTTCCGCAGCAGTCGCGACATCTCCGTGTGGACGAAGCTCCCGTCCTCGGTCTCGGCGAAGATCCCGTAGCAGGACAGGGCCCGGAGCAGGCGTTGCAGGGGCTTCGGCTCCGCGTGCACGGCGGCCGCGAGCTCGGCGGGGGTGGCGGGCGACTCCCCGAGGGCGTCGGCGACCCCCAGGCGGGCGGCGGCCCGTACGGCGGCGGCGACGGCCGCGCCGAAGGCGAGCTCCCGCAGGCGCATGGCCGGCGGGGGCGTGTGCGGGGGGCCCGCGTTCGGTGCCGGGACGGGAACGGGGGCTGGTGTGGCGGCGGGGGTGGAACTCACCGTGGTCATACGGCCTCGATTCTCCTGATGAGGGGGAACACCGGTCAGCACATGCCGGCGGGCACGGAGGTGTCGCACCGGTTGTTGAGGAAGCGGTTGCCCGACCCGGCGCCCTGGTTGGCCAGGTCGGCCGGCTGGTTGTCCCTCACCACGTTGCCCTCGATGACGTTGTCGGTGTTCGTCGCGCCCACGAAGCTCTTGAACAGCAGGATGCCGCCCGACAGGGGGGAGGATCCGACGTTGCCGCGGATGGAGTTCGAACGGACGATCGTCTCTTCGGCGCCGGTGAGGACGATGCCGACGCCCTGGATGTCGGGGAGGCGGCTGTTGCCCTTGCAGAACTTGTTGTTCTCGTTGATGCGGTTGCCGCGGATGGTCAGGTCGCCGGCGCCAGGCTCGCCCTCGTCTCCCACGACGAACACGCCGCCGCAGTTGCCGGTGACGTTGTTGCCGCTGACGGTGAGGTTCCGCACCCGCCTGACCGTGACGCCGATCCGGTTGCCGGTCAGCCGGTTGCCGCGGATCACGGCGCCCTGGGTGTCGGTGGCGCCGCCCTCGCGCGCGACGGTGTTGGCGATGAAGATGCCCGACTCGGCGTTGTCGCGGGCGATGTTGTCGCGGAAGAACCCGCGGGTGGACCGCTCCTGGGCGATGCCCCAGGTGCTGTTGTTCTCGGAGATCACGCGCTCGACGCTCAGCCGGTCGGTGTACGAGGCCCAGATTCCGTTCCGCTTGAAGCCCGAGACGGTCAGCGCGCGGATCTCGACCCCGTCGACGGGCTGCGCCTCGGTACCCATGACGCAGATGCCGGTGTCGGCCTGTGAGCAGGCGAGGGCGGCCCGTCCGGACGTCTTCGGTCCGGCCGGCAGGGTCTTCGCGGCCGGCGGCCTGATGACCGTCCGCTCTCCCCAGCCGCGAAGCGTCAGCCTCTTCGTGATCAGCACGTTCTCGTAGTAGGTGCCGGGCATCACGGTGATGATGTCGCCCGGCCGCGCGGAGTCCACCGCGTCCTGGATCGAGTCGCCCGGGTGCACTCGGTGTCCGGCCGCGGACGCGGGTGGCGCGAACACGCCGAAACCGGCGGCCATGACGACGGCGATGCACGTGAGGGACTTCAGTTGTCGGTTCGTCACCCTGGAGAAGTTATGGGCGATTGGGACATATCGCCACATTGGGTCAGGGTATCGATGCATGCCGTGGGCAAACGGCCGCATTTCGACGTCTGGAGAGTGGATCGTCATACCGGAGCCACAGCGCCGCCACCACGCCACCCGTTGTTGCCCACCGGTCGGCAACGGCACAGGCCCGCGCGGGTTTCCCGGTCGCCCCCGGGGACGGGCAACGGGCAACCCGTCGACCCCGCCGTGCCGGCGGCGCCAGCCTGGAGCCGTCAGCACGAGGCACGAACCGCAAGGGGAAACCATGCGCAAGCTGTTCCGCGGCGCCGCCGCCCTCGCCACCTCCGTCGTCGCCGTGGTCGCGCTCAGCGGCTCGGTGGAGGCCAAGCCCGTCGACACCTGGGCCGGCTGCCCGGACGGGGCCGTCTGCATCTACCCCCAGAACGAGAACCCGGCCGTCAGGCCGACGCACGTCTTCTACCGGTACGGGGCCCACAACCTCAGCAACCAGTTCGGCAAGCACTGGGTGCTGAACAACCAGTACGGCGGTGCTACCGCAAACCTGTGCACCGGCTCCAACGGCGCGGGCTGCGGCAGCCCCATCGCCGCCAAGACCGGTGTGTACGCCGACCTCACACCGGTCAACTCCATCCGCCTCAACCGGTAGAACCCCCACGAGGAGGGCTTCCGGAACCGTCGCACTTCGGCTCCGGAAGCTCTTGTTCTCGTCATACCGGCCGGAAGATCTCCGCTTCCGGTTCCCCCTCGCGGTAGCCTGGGCAGTGCCGTCTCACTGCCTGGGCGCACTGCCATGGGGGATGTCGTGGGGGATCCGGACCGCCAGCGGAAGACCGACCACCTGCGGGAGTCCGACGACGCCGCACCACCCTTCCCTGCCCAGCTGAGACGTCTGCGGTTGCAACGCGGCCTGTCCCTCGCGGACCTCGCCCGCGAGACGCACTACAGCAAGGGCTATCTGAGCAAGATCGAGACCGGCTCGAAGCGCGTCACCGTCGATGTGGCGCGCCGCTGCGACGACGTGCTGCGGGCAGGGGGTGAACTGCTGCGGATGGCCAGGGAGGCGGAGTCGTCCGAGGGCGGGGCCGCCGGCGATCCGGTCACCGTGGCCGGGCCGCGGACGGAGGCCGAGTGCCCCTATCGCGGCCTGCCCGCCTTCACCGAGCGGGACGCCCGGTGGTTCTTCGGCCGGGAGAGGGCCACCGCCGAGCTGGCCGAACGGGTCTTCGAGCGGATCGGCAGCGGGCCCCTGATGCTCGTCGCCCCGTCGGGCGCCGGCAAGTCCTCCCTGCTCAACGCCGGCCTCGTACCGGCCCTGCGGAGCGGCGGCCTCCCGATGCCGGGCGCCGACAGCTGGCCGGTGGTCAGGCTCACCCCCACCGCGCACCCGCTGGAGGAACTGCTCGGCCGCGCCGCGAAGGTGCTGGGCGGCGATCTCGGCATCACACCGGCCGGGCTGCGGGAGCACCCGCACGTCCTGCTCGAAGCGGTCCACCGGCTGTCGGTCCCCCGCCCGGCGGCCGCGCCGGACCTGCCGCCACCGCCCCTGCGTCCCGTACTGCTCGTCGACCAGTTCGAGGAGCTGTTCACCCTGTGCGCCGACGAGGACGAGCGGCGTGCCTTCGTACGGGTGCTCTGCGCCCTGGCCGTCCCGGGACCGGCGCACGTCCCGCACGACCCGGCCGTCGTGGTGCTCGGCGTGCGGGCCGACTTCTCCGGGAACTGCCTGGACCTCCCCGAGCTCGCCCCCGTCTTCACCGGCGGCTTGTTCGTCCTGCCGCCGATGTCGCCCGAGGAACTGCGGGAGTCCATCACCCGCCCGGCCCGGCTCGCGGGTCTCGACCTCGAACCGGGACTGGTACCGCTGCTGCTGCGTGACGTCGGCCTGCGCGACGATCCGCCCGGCGGGGCGACGCCCTCCGGCGCGCTGCCCCTGGTCTCCCACGCGCTGATGGCCACCTGGCGCCAGCGCGAGGGCGCCACTCTGACCGTCACCGGATACGAGCGCACCGGCGGCATCCAGGGGGCCGTCGCCCGGACCGCCGAGGAGGTCTTCGCCCGCCTCTACCCCGCCGAGCAGAACACGCTCCGGCGCATCCTGGTACGGCTGGTGCACGTCGCCGACGGTACGGGCGCCACCCGGCGCCGGATGGCCCGGACGGCCCTCATGGAGCAACTGGCCGACGCGGGCCCGGCGTCGGCCGCGCTCGACACCTTCGTACGGGCCCGCCTGATCACCATGGACAGCGACACCGTGGAGATCACCCACGAGGCTCTGCTGCACGCCTGGCCCCGGCTGCGCGGCTGGATCGGCGCCGACCGGGCGGGGCTCCTGATCCACCAGCAACTGGCCCACGCCGCGGCCGAGTGGGAGCGCGAGGGCCGTGATCCGTCGGCGCTCTACCGCGGCACCCGGCTGGACACCGCCCGCGCCTGGGCGGACGAACTCGACGGCAGCAGCCGGCTCGCCCCCGGGGAGGCGGCCTTCCTCCGCGAGAGCCGGGCGGCCCAGGCCGGCCGCGAGCGGCAGGCCGCCCGCCAGGCACGGCTGCGCCAGCGGATGCTGGCCACGCTGGTGGTCCTGCTGGTCCTCGCCGTGGGCGCCGGCGGGCTGGCGTACCAGCAGCGCTCGGGCGCGCTCGGCCAGGAACGGATCGCCCGTTCCCGGGCGCTCGCCCTGCAGTCGGCGGCCCTGGCCGCAGGGCAGCCGGAGGCGTCGATGCTGCTCGCCGGCGACGCGTACCGGACGGCGGAGACCAGCGAGGCGCGCGGGGCCCTGCTCAGCACCCAGTCCCAGCCGTTCGTCGCCCGGCTGGGCGGACACGGCGGACCGGTCAACACGGTGGCCTTCGGCCCGGACAACGGGATGCTCGCGACGGGCAGTTCCGATGGCACGGTCACCCTGCGGCGGGTGTCCGACCGGCGCACGACCGCGACCTTCACCCTGGCCGGACGGGTCCGCTCGGTCGCCGTGAGCCCCGACGGCCGCGCACTTGCCGCGGCCTCCACGGACGGGCCCGCACGGCTCTGGGACACCACCGGCGGCCGTCCGGGCGCGGCGCTCCCGGCGAGTACGACGGGCTCGCGTGCCGTCGCCTTCGCGCCGGACGGGCGGACCGTGGCCACCGGCTGCCCGGACGGGACGATCCGGTTGTGGGAGACCACCGGGGGGCGCCGCGCCGTCGCGTCGCTGGCCGGGCACACCGGGCAGGTCAACGCCCTGTCCTTCGCCGCGGACGGCCGGACGCTGGTCTCGGCCGGCGTCGACCGGACCGTACGGCTGTGGGACGTGGCGGGGGCCGCCGAACTCGCCGTACTGTCCGGGCACACGGACGAGGTGCTCGGCGCGGCGTTCGCCCCGGACGGCCGCACGGTCGCCACGGGGGGCGTCGACCGGACCGTACGGCTGTGGGACGTGGCGGGTCGCCGGACGACGGCCACCCTCACCGGACACAGCGACGACGTCAACGGCGTCGCCTTCACGCCGGACGGGACGACGGTGGTCAGCGCGGGCGGCGACGGTACGACCCGGCTGTGGGACGTGGCCGGCGGGCGGCTGACGGCGACGCTCGCCGGGCACACCGACTACGTGCTCGGGGTGGCCGTGGACAGCCGGGGCGCGATGCTGGCCACCGCCGGCTTCGACCAGTCGGTGGTGCTCTGGGACCTGCGGGGCGCGGTGCTGGCCTCACGGCCGTTCACGGAGGTCTGGCACGCCGCGTACAGCCCGGACGGGAAGCTGCTGGCCACGGCTGAGGCCGATCACGCGGTGCGGCTGTGGGACGTGGCGGGGCGCAGGGTCGTGGCCACCTTCGAGGGGCACACCGAGACGGTGTTCGCGGTGGACTTCTCGCCGGACGGGCGGACGCTGGCCTCGGCCGGCTCCGACGGCACGATCCGGCTGTGGGACGTCCCGGCGGGCGGCCCGTCGGCCACGCTGGCCGGCCAGGACGGGACCGTGTTCTCGGTGGACTTCTCGCCGGACGGGCGGACGCTGGCCTCGGCCGGATCGGACGGCACGGTCCGGCTGTGGGACGTCCCCTCGCGCCGCCCGGTCGCCACGCTCCGCGGGCACACGGATTTCGCCAACGACGTGGCGTTCAGCCCCGACGGGCACACCCTGGCGAGCGCCGGTGACGATCTGACGGTCCGCCTCTGGGACGTGCCCGGCCGCCGCCCGCTGGCCACGCTCACCGGTCATACGGGAGCGGTGCGGGGCGTGGCCTTCTCCCCCGACGGCCGTACGCTCGCCAGCAGCGGCAACGACGGGACAGTACGGCTGTGGGACGCGCGGCGCCACCGCTTCGAGTCGGCCCTGTCCGGTCACACCGGGTCGGCGCGGGGCATCGCCTTCTCCCCCGACGGCCGCACGCTCGCCAGCAGCGGCAACGACCGCACGGTGCGGCTGTGGGACGTGGCCGGCCGGCGCACGGTGGCGGCGCTGTCCGGACACACGAACGCCGTGTGGGGCGTCGCCTTCGCCCCGGACGGGGGGACGGTGGCGAGCAGCAGTACGGACGGCACGGTGCGGCTCTGGAACCTGGACGTGGGGGCGCGGCTGGAGGCGATCGACCGGCTGCGGGCGGGCCAGGCCGGTCCGTCGTCCCGGACCGCCGGGACGGCCCGATGAGGGGCGGCGACGATGCTGTTGCCCCAGGTGAGCGAGTTGCCGGTGGTCGAGGCGCCGGGGCCGAAGACGGGTACCTTGCAGACCAGCCGTCGGCCCTCGGCGACGTCCGTGCCCCGCCGGTGGACGAGGACGTTCATCCGGCCGTCGGGGCGCAACAGTTGGTCAGGGGTTGAGGCTGGAGACCGCGTTCGCGGTGGCCGTCAGGCCGTTGTGGATGGTCGCGGCCATGCTGCTGCTCGCGAGGTAGAAGCCGAGCAGGACGCAGACGAGGGCGTGCGAGAACTTCAGCCCGCCGCTGCGCAGGAAGATCCAGGCGAGGATGAGGAGCAGGACGACCACGGAGAGGGAAAGCACCATCGAGACCTCCTGAGTCACCGTCATGGTGGCGTAGAGCGGGGTGCTTCCGGGCGAACGACGTGTCCGCCGTACGGGTGTTGACCGTCCGTGACGGGCGGTCAGTGCTTGACGATCTCGTTCCAGTGGACCGTGCGCCCGCACCAGCGGTCGAGGAGCACCGGGTCGTGGCCCACCGCGAGCAGTCCCGCCCCCGTCTCGGCGCGGTAGTCCTCGACGACCGCGACCAGCGCGGCCGTGGTGGAGGCGTCCAGCATCGCGGTCATCTCGTCGCAGACCAGCCAGCGCGGCCGCAGCACCAAGGCTCTGGCCAGACAGGCACGTTGCAGCTGGCCGTCGCTGACCTCGTGGGGGCGGCGGGACAGCAGGTCCGCGCCGAGTCCCACCCGCTCCGCCAACTCGGCGACGCGCGGGCCCGCTTCCGTGCGCCGTCCGGTCGCCCGGAGGGGTTCCGCGACGAGGTCGCGCAGCCTGAGGCGGGGGTCGGCGGCCAGACGCGGCTGCTGGAAGACGACGCCGACCGCGGTGCGCAGGGAGCGGGGGGCCCGGTGGAAGAACCCGGTGACGGTGCGGCCGTCGAGGGTGACGGTGCCCCGGTCGGGCCGGTGCAGCAGCGCGGCGACCCGGGCCAGGGTGGACTTGCCGCAGCCGCTCGGCCCGAGCAGGCCGAGGGACTCCCCCGGGTACAGGCTCAGGTGGGCGCCGCGGACCGCGGGGGCGCGGCGGTCGTAGCCCGCGGTGATGTCGTCGAGCTCAAGCATGGTGGCAGGCCACCCCTTCGGTGAGCGCGGGCAGCCGGGTGCGGCAGAGCGGGTCGGCGGCGGCGCAGCGGGCGGCGAAGGCGCAGCCCGGCGGGAGCGCGCCGAGCTCCGGCGGGGCCCCGGGAACGGGGGTGAAGGCGCGTTCGGGGAGAGCGTCGAGGAGGCCCCGGGCGTAGGGGTGGCGGGGTCCGGGGCTGCCGAAGAAGGCTCCGGCCGGGGCGATTTCGACGATCCGCCCCGCGTACATGACGGCGACGGTGTCGGCGATCCGCTCGGCCGCGGCAAGGTCGTGCGTGATCATCAGCAGCGCCCGGCCGTCGGCCCGGGTATGAGCGCGGAGTTCGTCGACGGTGCGCTCGACGAGGTCGCGGTCGAGGCCGGTGGTGGGTTCGTCGGCCAGAAGCAGCGGGGCGTCGCCCACGAGGGCGAGGGCGGTGGCCGCGCGCTGGGCGAGGCCACCGGAGAGCTCGTGGGGGTGCCGGTCGAGGTGGGACGCGGGGAAGGCGGCACGCCCGGCCGCCGCCCGGGCGGCCGCGCGCAGGGCGGCGAGCCGGTGCCGGCGTCCGCGGCGGGCAGGCCGGTCGGACGCGCCGGAGGACGTGCCCCGTCCCCCGGCGGCCGGTCCGGTGCCCGCCTCCGGAGCCTCCGGGGCCTCCGTGGCGTGGCCGGCGTATCCGGGGCCGGCCAGTTCGCGCACGGTCTCCTCCAGCTGGGCGCGGACGGTGCGGACCGGGGTGAGGTGCGCGGCCGGACTCTGCGGAACCAGGCCGACGCGTCGGCCGCGTACGGTCCGGGCGAGGGTGCGCTCGTCGGCGGCCAGCAGGTCGAGGCCGTCGGCGAGCCGGGCCGATCCGGCGGTCTCGGCGTTGCCGGGGAGCAGGCCGAGGAGGGCGGAGGCCAGGACGGACTTCCCGCAGCCGCTCTCCCCGACGAGGGCGAGGCTCTCGCCGGGGGCGAGGGTGAAGGTGGCGCCGGTGACGGCCTCCACGTACCGGCCCGCGGGCATGCGGAAGCGGACGGAGAGGTCCTCGACGTGCAGGACGGGCCCGGTCCCGCCGGGGCGGGGGGCGTCGGCTCCGGCGCCGGTGGCGGGGGGCGAGGGGGTCACAGGGTCAGCTCCGAGCGGCGGCGCGGGTTGAGGCGGTCGCGCCAGGCGCCCGCGAGACCGGCGATGGCCAGGGTCGGGAGGATCAGGAGGAGGCCGGGGAAGAAGGTGGGCCACCAGTCGCCGGCGAGCAGCGAACCGCGCGCGGTCTGCACGAGGTTGCCCAGGCTCGCCTGGTGGGCCGGCAGTCCGAGGCCGAGGAAGGAGAGGGCGGACTCGTGCCACATCGCGTGCGGGATCATCAGCACGGCGGCGAGGCCCGCCTGCGGGAGGACGCCGGGCACCAGGTGCCGCACGGCGACCCGCCACCGCGAGGCACCGCCGGAGACGGCGGCGTCCACATAGGCCCGGCCGCGCAGGGACATGACCTCCGCGCGGACGATCCGGGCCGTCGAGAGCCAGTGGGTGACCGCGACGGAGGCCACGACGGGCCAGACGCCCGGCCGGAACACCGCCACGACGAAGATGCCCAGGAGCAGGTGCGGCACGGAGGAGAGGGTGTCCACGGCGCGCATCGCCACCCGGTCGGTCCAGCCGCCGAGCGCGCCGGCCGCCGCGCCCACCGCGGTGCCGATCACGGTGGCGACGAGTGCGGCCACCAGTCCGACGAAGAGGGAGACGCGCAGTCCGTAGACGCAGCGCAGCAGCAGGTCGCGTCCGACGTCGTCGGTGCCGAAGGGGTGCTCCCACGAAGGGGGTTGCAGCTTGGCCGCCAGGTCGACCGCCTGCTGGTCCAGCTGCGCCAGCGGGGGCACGAGCAGGACGGCCGGCACGATCACGGCCATGACGGCTACGCAGGCGCGGACCCTCACCGTGCGGGTGGAGCGCCGGGTACGGCCCTGCGGGCGCCAGACCTGCTCAGCCATCGAAGCCCACCCTCGGGTCGGCCAGCCCGTACAGCAGGTCGGAGACGAGGTTCCCGGCGAGTACGGCGGCGGTGGCCAGCACCGTCAGGGCGGCCAGGAGCGGGAAGTCGACGGAGGTGGCCGCCTGTACGGTCGCCGCAGCGACGCCGGGCCAGCTGAAGACCGTCTCCACCAGGAGGGCGCCGGTGATCAGTTCGGGTACCCGGGAGCCGATCAGCGTCAGCATCGGCAGCATGCCGGAGCGCAGGGCGTGCCCGAGCAGGACCCTGCGCTCGGCCAGACCGCGTGCGCGGGCCCCGCGTACGGGGTCCTCCGTCAGTGCGTCGGCCACGCCCTGGCGGACGTAGAGGAAGAACCAGGGCAGTTGGGAGACGCCCAGGACCAGTGCGGGGAGCACCACGTGGGAGGCGACCTGCCCGGGGGTGACGGTGTCGCTGCCCGCGTCGGTGAGGCCGCCCGAGGGCAGCGCGCCGAGCCGGACCGAGAAGAACCAGATGGCGAGCAGGGCCAGCCAGAAGGCCGGGGCCGCCTCCAGGGTGTAGGCGAGTGCGGACCCGGCGCGGTCCAGCGGGCCGCCCGCCCGGCGTGCGGCGAGCACCCCGAGCGCGGTGCCCACGAGAACGGCCAGGGTGAAGGCGCAGGCCGCGAGCAGCGCCGACCAGCCCACCCGCTCCGCGATGACGTCGGCGACGGGCTGGCGCATGACGGCGGAGGTCCCGAGGTCGCCGGTGAGCGCCGAGGTCAGCCAGTCCCACCAGCGGACGGCCAGGGGCCGGTCGACGCCGAGGTTGATCCGCAGCTGGTCGAGTTCGGCCTGCGAGGCGGTGAGTCCGGCGGTGCCGGCGTAGGCCTTGACGGGGTCGAAGGGGGACAGTGCGGCGAGGGCGAAGACGCCGAAGGTGACGGCGAGCAGGACGGGGGCGGCGGACAGGGTCCGCCGCGCCGTCATGCGCGCCATCGGCCTCCAGGGGAGGCGGGCGGAGCGGGTGGTCACTGGGTGCGGCTCACTTCTGCTTCGGCTCGGGCTTCCAGCTCTCGATGTTCCACCAGGGGCCGGCGCCGAGACCGTGGTCGTGCGGCTCCACCTGGGTGCCGAGCCCGTCCCACCGGTCGTTCACGACGTAGAGGTGGTCGATGTGGGTGAGGAAGACATAGCCCGGGTTGTCGGCGAGCCGGCGCTGCACCGTGTCGTAGGCGGCCTTGCGGACGGCCGGGTCGGCGCTGCGGCGGCCTTCGGCGAGGGCCGCGTCCACGGCTGGATCGTCGTACCAGGCCATGTTGTTGAAGCCGTCGCCGCCCAGCGACGAGGTGAGCAGCAGGTACTGGTCGAAGTCCGGGTCGGCCGGTGAGCCGCCGCCCGCGAGGACGGCCTCGGTCTTCATCCGCGGTTCGATGACCTCCCAGGTCCCGGCCTCTGCCGTGACCTCGATACCGGCCTTCTTGGCATCGGAGGCGAAGGCGAGGGCGTGGTCCTGGCGGATCTTGTCGCCGGAGGTGTACCAGAGCGGGAAGGCGGCGCGGACCCCGTCCTTGACGCGGATCCCGTCCTCGCCCGCCTTCCAGCCTGCGTCGTCGAGGATCCTGCGGGCCCGGTCGAGGTCGTGGCGGCGCTCGGTGCCGGCCGTGAACCACGGGCTGTCGGTCGGCACCGGGCCGAAGGCGGGCTTGCCCGCGCCTTCGAGCAGCTTGTCGACCATGGCCGTGCGGTCCACGGCGATGTCGAGTGCCTGCCGGACGGCGAGGTCGCCGGTGACCTTGTGGTGCGTGGGGAGGGTGACGTTGCGGTAGTCGAAGGTCCTGGCGGCGTAGGTGCGGCGCGACCGGTCCTCGGCGAAGCCCTTGGCCAGGTTCGGCGGCAGGATGGCGCCGTCCAGTTCGCCGGAGCGCAGCCGGGTGGCGCGGATGTCGTCGTCCTTGATCACCGCCATGGTGAACCTCTTGACGGCGGGTTCGCCGCCCCAGTAACGGGGGTTGGCCTTGAAGCTGAGCTTCTCGCCCTTGGACCAGCCGACGAGGACGTAGGGGCCGGTGCCGACGGGCCGGGTGGTGAAGTCGCCGCTGTTGACGTCCTGCGCGCCTGCGATGTGCTCGGGGGCGATGGGCAGCACGGTCCGCTCGGCGAAGGGCGCGTAGGGGTACTTCAGGGTGAAGACGACGGTGTCCTCGCTCTTCGCCTCGACGCCCGCGATCGCGTCCAGCTCGGTCTTGGAGGCGTTGTTCGTCCCCGCGGCGAGGATGGTCCGGTAGGTGAAGACGACGTCCTTGGCGGAGAAGGGGGCGCCGTCGCTGAAGGTGACGCCGCGGCGCAGCGTGAAGGTGTAGGTGCGTCCGTCCGCGGACACCTCGGGGAGGTGCTCGGCCAGGGCGGGCTTCAGCTTCATGTCCGCGTCGTGCGTGAGCAGACCGTCGAAGATCTTGGAGTTGCCGTCCTTGCCGTAGCCCAGCAGCGGGCTGAGGCTCTCCGGCTCGGTGGCGATGCCGACCACGACCGAGTCGGCGGCGGCCGCGCCGCCGGCTCCGGGGGCGGAGCAGGCTGCCACGCCCGTGATGAGTGCGGCGGCCACCGTCGCCCTGGCCGCTCCCCGTACTGTCCGGGCCGTCATGCTCTGCACATCCCTGTTCGCGTTCATCCGTTATTGCAAAGAGCTGGCAATAATGCCAGAGGCGATCAGAAGTCGACGAATCGGGTCACATCACCGGTCATCGACGCGCAGGTCTTGTCGCCCTCCGGCCTTCCGTGCCATATATGTCTAGACCTTTACGGAAGCCGAGGAAGGCACCCCGTGCGACGCAGCGCCCCCACGCTCGCCCTCTTCCTGACCCTCACCGGCATCGCGGGCCTGACCGGCCTCACGGGCCTCACCGCGTGCACCGCCCCCGACACCGAGCCGCCGTCCGCCCCCACCGGACTGACCGCCCAGGCCGGCAGCGCCACCTCCGTGCACGTCATGTGGAACGCGGCGGCCGACCGGGACGCAGTGACGCGCTATCAGATCTTCGAGGCCGGAAGGCTGGTGCGGGAACTCCCCGCCGAGAAGACCATGGCCGACATCACCGGCCTCGCCCCGCAGACCGGCTATTCCTTCACGGTGCGGGCCCTGGACTCCGCCGGCAACCTCTCCGAGGCCGGACCGGCCGCGGCCGTGACCACCCCGGCGGCCAAGGCCGAGGACCGGACGGCACCCACCGCCCCCGCCGCCACCGAGGCCGGCGCGACCGGCCCCCGCTCCGCCCGGATCTCGTGGGCCCCCTCGGCGGACGACACGGGCGTCACGGCGTACGACGTCTACCAGGGTGGCGTACGCATCCACACCGCCGGGCCCGGCGAGAGCGGGACCACGCTGACCGGTCTCCGGCCCGACACCGTCTACACCTTCACGGTCCGGGCCCGGGACGGCGCGGACAACTCCTCCCCCGACGGCCCGGCCGTGGACGTGAGCACGCCGCCCGCCTCCGGCGAAGGCCCGGGCACCGCGCCCGCCGACCTCACGGCGACCGCCTCGCCGGGCGCTGTCACGCTCACCTGGACCGCCCCGGACACCGGGCGCCCGACCGCCGAGTACGAGCTGCACGTCAACGGACGGCCCACCACGGTCATCCAGTTCGGTGCGGGCGCCGTACCCACCGGACGGGTGGAACACCGTCTCACGGTGGCGGAGCCCGCCGGCACCGAATGGACCGTGAAACTGCGGGCCAGGCTCCCCGACGGCACCTGGGGGGCCTTCTCGGCGGAACGGCGGATCTCCCTCGCCGGGTGACCCCGCGGCACCGATCCCGCTCCGACGGCACGGTGGGACAGGAGATCACGCACAATACTCCCGTGTTCGGTGAGTACTCGGTCAATGACAATCAGCCAGATTCCACGGCCGGCGTGCCCGCCCCGGGTGCCGGGACACCCCTGGGAAACCTGCCGCCGGAACCGGCGAGTTTCATCGGCAGGCAGCCCGAACTGGACCTGCTCCGGCAGCTGTTGCGCGAGCGACGACTGATCACGCTGACCGGGGTGGGAGGCGTCGGCAAATCCCGGCTCGCCCTGCGCGCGGTCGCCGAAACCGGCCAGGCCCGGCCGGACGGTGTCTGGTGGGTCGACCTGTCCCCACTGCGCGATCCCGCCCTGCTGACCGCGACGGTCGCGCACGCCGTCGGGCTCGGCGACCACACCCCGCGCCGGCTCGACGAGGAGCTGTGCGCGTGGATGGCCGACCGGGAGCTACTGCTCGTCCTGGACACCTGCGAGCACCTGGTCTCCGGCTGCCGCCACCTGGCGGGCGAACTGCTCCAGTCCGCACCCGGGTTGACCATCCTGATCACCTCCCGGGAGCCCCTGCGCTGCGCGACCGAGGAGGTCGTCGAGGTCCGCCCGCTGCCCTGCGAGGGTCCCGACAGCGACGCCCTGGCCCTCTTCCGGGCCCGTGCCCTCACCGCGACCCCGCGCGCCGCCGCCGTCTTCGCCGACCCGGAGCGGACCGCGGTCGCCGCCGAGGTGTGCCGACGCCTGGACGGGATCCCCCTCGCCCTGGAACTCGCGGGAGCCCGCCTGCGGTTGTGGACCGTGGAGCAGATGGCCGAGCGGATCGGCGAGCGCTTCGAGATGCTCTCGGACGTCCGCGTCCCCCGGCCGCCCCGGCACCAGACGATGCGGACCACGATCGGCTGGAGCCACGAACTGTGCGAGCCGCTGGAACGGCTGCTGTGGGCCCGGCTCTCGGTGTTCACCGGCGACTTCGACATCGCCGCGGCACGCGCCGTCTGCGCGGGCGGACCGCTGCCCGCCGCCCGGGTGGAACGCGTACTGGCCGGTCTGGCCGCCAAGTCCGTGGTCCTGCGCACTGAGGAGCGGGGCGCCGGCGCCCGCTACCGGCTGCTGGACACGATCCGCGAGTACGGGCACGACTGGCTGGCCGAGCTGGGCGAGACGCAACTGGTCACCGACCGGCACGCCCACTGGTACGCGGCGCTCTCGCACGCCGCCGACCGGGGCTGGATGGGGCCGGGACAGGTGGACTGGTACCGCAGGATCACCGCCGAGCACGCACAGTTGCGCACCGCCCTGGAGCACCTGCTCACCGCCGACCCGGCGGCGGCACTGGAGATGGCCGGCGCCCTGTGGTTCTACTGGTTCGCGTGCGGGCACGTGCACGAGGGCCGGGCCTTCCTGGAACGGGCCCTGGCGGTCGCCCCGCGCACGGAGGTCGCGTACAACCAGGCCCTGTGGTCCCTCGGGCTCACGATGGTGCTCCAGGGCGACATGGAAGAGGCCCGGCGCGTCGGCGAGCAGTGCGCGCGGGACGCCGCCCACCTCGCCGACCCCGAACGGGAACTGCGCGCCGCCTACCTGCACGCGGCGTCCGTCCTCATGCCGGGCGACCCGGTACGCGCCCTGGAGCTGGCCGGACCGCAGGCCCGGGCCGCGCACGGCGGACGGACCACCGGACCGGGCTGGCTCCTGTGCAAGCTGTCCACCAGCTACTCGCTGTGCGCCCTGGGGCGCTTCGGGGAGGCGACCGAGGAAGCGCGGTCGCTGCGCGAGGCCTGCGCGGAGCTGGGCGAACGCTGGATGCGGGGCTACGCGGACTACATCCTGGCGGTGGCCGCGCTGAGCCTGGGCGACCACGGGGAGGCCGCCCGCCACGTACGCGCGATGCTGTCCGGGAAGCGGCTCCTCGGCGACCGGCTGGGCATCGCACTGGGCCTGGACCTGCTGGCCGCGGCGGTGGCCGGGCTGGGCGACGGCGAACTGGCGGCGCGCCTGCTGGGCACCGGGCACGCGTGGTGGCGGACCGTCGGCCGGCCGCAGATGGGCTCACCCTCCCTGAGGGCCGTACGCGACCAGGGCGAACGGCAGGCCAGGGCGGCGATCGGGGACGCGGCCTTCGAGGCGGCGTTCCGGGGCGGGGCGGCGGCGCCCACGGGCTGAGTCCGGCCCGTGGACGGCGCGCTGCGTAACTTCGCCGGGGCTCCCGTCAGTACGGGAGGGGTCTGCCCGACGGTGTGCGCAGATCCAGGTCTCGGGGGGCGGGCTTGGGGACGGGCTTGCGGATCAGCTGCTGGCGCATGCTGCCTCCTCGCTCAGACCAGGGCCGGGCGGCGGGGTTCCACCGCACGGCTGTCGGGGAGCAGTTCACCGGTGTCGTCGAAGATCACGACTCCGTTGCAGAGCAGGCTCCATCCCTGTTCGTGATGGGAGGCCACACTGCGGGCGGCGTCGTGGTCGGCGCTGTCGGCGGCTGGGCAGGGGGGCTGGTGGGAGCACATGGCGCACCTCCTCGCGATGTGGGGCGGGAGGGCCGGTGGTCACCCGGTCGAATCCGCGATCCACGGTGGCGGCGAGTATTACTGATCGCCACCCCCGGACGGAACCCATATTCGCCGTCCAGTTCACGGTGTGTATGCCCGATTACCATGCGCTCATGCCCGTTATCCGGATCGTTCACCGTACGTCCGCGCCCGCCGCCGAGGCATGGTCGAGGCTCACCGACTGGGAGCGCCACGGGGCGCAGGTCCCTCTCACGCGGACGATCATCGAGACGGCGCCGCCGACGCGAGTGGGGACGATCTTCACGGCCCGCACGGGTGTGGGCAGGATCACATTCGACGACCGCATGGAGGTCGTCGTCTGGCGGCCCCCCGCGGCGGACTCGCCGGGGCTGGTCCGGCTGGAGAAGCGCGGCCGTCCCGTGACGGGCTGGGCGGAGATCGAGATCCGCCCCCTCACGACGGGCGGCGCGGAGATCCACTGGCGCGAGGACCTCCGCCTGCGCGCCCTCCCCCGCGCCCTGGACCCCCTGGTGGCGAAGGCCGCCCACCTCGTCTTCACCCGCGCCCTCACCCGCCTGCTCCGAGCCTGAAGCCCGCCCCCGGCCGGGACGCCGACGCGGGTGTGGTGGCGCGGGGCCGGAGCCGGGCGCGAGCCTCAGGGCCCCGCGAAGTCTCGCGGGTGCGGCTTTGCGGGGCCGCAGACACCCGCCAGTGCGAGCCGCAGGACCGCCAGACCCCGCGGAGCTGGGGTTCGCGGGGCCGCAGACCGGCGCGAGGCCGCAGGACCGCAGACACCCGCCAGCCCGGGGCCGCAGGGCCGCCAGGCACCGTGGGGCTGGGGTTCGCGGGGCCGCAGGACCGCAGGCGCCCGCCGGCCCGGGGCCGCAGGACCGCCAAGCCCCGCGAGGCTGGGGTTCGCGGGGCCGCAGGCGCCCGCCGGCGCGGGGCTGCGGGGCCGCCAGGCACCGTGGGGCTGGGGTTCGCGGGGCCGCCAGGCCCCGCGGGGTGGCTCGGCTCCGCGCTAGCGGATCGGCATGCCGGAGATCGTCCGCGCGATCACCAGCCGCTGGATCTCGCTGGTGCCCTCGAAGATCGTGTAGATCGCGCTGTCCCGGTGCATCCGCTCGACCGGGTACTCGCGGGTGAAGCCGTTGCCGCCGAGGATCTGGACGGCCTGGGCGGTGACCTTCTTGGCGACCTCGCTCGCGAAGAGCTTGGACATGGACCCCTCGGCCGATTCGAAGGGCCGCCCCGCGACCGCCATCCACGACGCCCGCCAGACCAGCAGCCGGGCGGCGTCGATCTGCGTGCGCATGTCGGCGAGCTGGAAGGCCACGCCCTGGTTGTCGATGATCGGGCGGCCGAACTGCGTACGGGTCTTCGCGTAGTCGAGGGCCACCTCGTACGCGGCACGCGCGGTGCCCACCGCCATCGCCCCGACGGCCGGCCGCGAGGCCTCGAAGGTCGCCATGGCCGCGTTCTTGACCCGCTCGCCCCCGCCGCTGCGGGCCCGCTCCCGGGCCCGGGCGAGCCGCTCGTCCAGCTTCTCCTTGCCGCCGAGCAGGCAGTTGCCGGGGATCCGTACGTCCTCCAGGACCACCTCGGCGGTGTGGGAGGCGCGGATGCCGTGCTTCTTGAACTTCTGCCCCTGCGACAGCCCGGGCGTGCCCGGCGGCACGATGAAGGAGGCGTGCCCCTTGGTGCCCAGCTCCTGGTCGACGACGGCCACGACGATGTGGACGTTGGCGATACCGCCGTTGGTGGCCCAGGTCTTGGTGCCGTTGAGCACCCACTCGTCCTTGGCCTGGTCGTAGACGGCCCGGGTGCGCATCGAGCCGACGTCCGAGCCGGCATCCGGCTCCGAGGAGCAGAAGGCGGCGACCTTCACGTCGTCGGGGGTGCCGTACATCTGGGGGATCCAGGTGCCGATCTGCTCCTCGGTGCCGTTGGCCACGACGCCGATCGCCGCGAGCCCGGTACCGACGATGGACAGCGCGATGCCTGCGTCGCCCCAGAAGAGCTCCTCCATGGCCATCGGGATGCCCAGCCCGGTCGGGTCGAAGAACTGCTGGGCGTAGAAGTCCAGCGAGTAGATGCCGACCTTGGCGGCCTCCTGGATGACGGGCCACGGAGTCTCTTCGCGCTCGTCCCATTCCGCGGCGGCGGGTCGCATCACATCGGCCGCGAAGCCGTGGATCCAGTCCCGCACCTGCTTCTGGTCGTCGTTCAGCTCCATGGTGAACTCCGCCATATCCCCTCCACCTGTCGCACGCGTTCGCTCCGGAAGTTACCAGCGGTAACCCACCTGGGAGGCACAGTCTGTTACCGGCGAGTAAGCACTGTCAAGCACGACCGATGCCGTCGGCGGCCGCCAGGTCGGGTCCGCCGATTCGATCGCCGGGGTGCCTTGGGTGTTACGTTGCGTGGGCGTCACGCACATCGCAAGGGCGGGGAGAGAACACGTCATGGAGACCACGCAGCAGACCGGCGAACCGGGAGCGGCCGAACGCCGCCGGCGCGAGCTGCTCGAAGCCGCCGACCGGGTCGTGCTCAGGGACGGCCCCAAGGCCTCCATGAACGCCATCGCGGCCGAGGCCGGAATCACCAAGCCCATCCTCTACCGGCACTTCGGGGACAAGGCGGGCCTCTACCAGGCACTCGCCGTCCGGCACACCGACGCGCTCCTCGACTCGCTGCGGGCGGCGCTCGACGCCCCCGCCGAGCGCCGCCGACGGGTGGAGTCGACCCTCGACACCTACCTGGCCGCCATCGAGGCCCGCCCGCAGGTCTACCGCTTCCTGATGCACCCCGCGGAGGACTCGCACACCGCCGAGCGCGGCTTCGACGTCGGCCTGCACTCGGCGCCGCTGCTGCGCCGGCTCGGCGAGGAGCTGGCCCAGGTGATCAGCGAGCGGGTCGACCTCGGCCCGGGCGGGGAGCGGCTGGCCCGAGTCTGGGGCCACGGCATCGTCGGCATGATGCACGCGGCCGGCGACTGGTGGCTGGGCGAACGCCCCTGCGAGCGCGCGGACCTGGTCGCGGCCCTCACCGATCTCCTCTGGGGCCGCCTGGCCACCGCCGGCAACCGTGAGGACGGCCCCGGCTTCTGACCCGCCGCGGCGTTTGCCGGACTGCGCCGCCCCGATCCAGCCTCGCCGGCGTTTGAGGCGCGGGGTCCGGGGCCGCGCCCCGGGAAACCCGGCTCCGTCGGGCACCGGACTCCGTCCGGGCCCGCGCCACGCCCTAGCCGCGCGCCGCGCCGGGGCTCCACGGGGCCTTGCGGATGGCCCGCCGCAGCCGACGGGCCCGCATCCCCGTCACGCGGTCCGCGTACACGGTCCCGTCGAGGTGGTCGCACTCGTGCTGGAGGCAGCGCGCGAAGAAGCCCGTCCCGGAGATCCGTACCGCCGCGCCGTCCGAGGTGACCCCCTCCACGACCGCGTGGTCGAAGCGGACGGTGCCCGCCTCCAGCCCCGGCAGGGACAGGCAGCCCTCGGGCCCGAGGAACTCGTCCCCGTCGGCCGTCACCAGTCGCGGGTTGACGATGTGCCCGACGTGCCGTACGTCTTCGTCATCGGGACAGTCGTAGACGAACACCCGCTGGGCGACACCGACCTGGTTCGCGGCGAGGCCGACGCCCTCGGCGGCGTACATCGTCGCGAACATGTCCTCGATGAGGCGGTCGAGGGCCGGGCCGAACTCGGTGACCTCCGGGCAGGGCGAGTGGAGCACCGGATCACCCAGCAGGCTCATGGTGCGGACGAGTCCGGTGGTACCGGGGATGAGGCGCTGTCGCATGGCCGTAAGCGTACGACGGGCGACTATATGAGGAGATCCGCGGCGGGGCGGGGGCGCCGCGGTCAAGGCTCCGGCCGGTACTGGATAGGCTGGGGCCGACCGACGCTAGGAGGACAAGGGACGATGGCAGGCAACACGGAGCCGCTTTCGCCGCGGGCCAAGCTGGCCGTGACGGCGGGCAAGGCCGCGGCGGCGGTGTCGCGGGCCGCGGGACGCGGAAGCGGATCGGTGATCGGCGGCAAGGTCGCACTCAGGCTCGACCCCGATCTTCTCGGCGCGCTGGCGCAACACCTCGACGTCGTCCTCGTATCAGCGACGAACGGCAAGACCACGACGACCCGGCTGATCGCCGAGGCCCTGCGAGCCAGTGGTCCGGTCGTCTCCAACGCCCTCGGTGCCAACATGCCGGCGGGCATCACCTCGGCGCTCGCCGGCGGCTCGGACGCCAAGTACGGCGTCATCGAGGTCGACGAGAAGTACCTGGCCGGAGTGGCCCGGGACGTCACCCCCAAGGTGATCGCCCTGCTCAACCTCTCCCGCGACCAGCTGGACCGCGCCGCCGAGACCCGCATGCTCGCGGAGAAGTGGCGTGAGGGCCTCCAGGGCTCCAAGGCCGTCATCGTCGCCAACTGCGACGACCCTCTGATCGTCTGGTCCGCCTCCTCCTCGCAGAACGTGGTGTGGGTGGCGGCCGGCCAGGAGTGGAAGGACGACGCCTGGTCGTGCCCCTCCTGCGGCGGTGTCATGCAGCGCCCGGGCGACGACTGGTTCTGCGGCGAGTGCGGCTTCCGCCGCCCGAGCCCGACCTGGGTGCTCTCCGGCGACCACGTGCTGGACCCGCACGGCTCGGCCTGGCCGATCCACCTCCAGCTGCCCGGCCGCGCCAACAAGGCCAACGCCGCCACCTCGGCCGCCGTGGCCGCCGTCTTCGGCGTCCCGCCGCAGGTCGCGCTGGAGCGGATGTACCAGGTGCAGGCCGTCGCCGGACGCTACGACGTGGTCAACTTCCAGGGCCGGGAGCTGCGACTGCTGCTCGCGAAGAACCCGGCGGGCTGGCTCGAAACGTTTTCGCTGATCGACCCGCCGCCGACCCCGGTGATCCTCTCCGTGAACGCGCGCGGCGCCGACGGGACCGACACCTCCTGGCTGTGGGACGTCGACTACCCGCGCCTGGCCGGCCACCCGATCTTCGTGATCGGCGACCGCAAGCTGGACCTCGCGGTCCGCCTGGAGGTCGCGGGCCTGGACTTCCGGGTGTGCGAGACCCTCGACGAGGCCGTGCAGCTCGCGCCGCCCGGACAGATCGAGCTGATCGCCAACTACACCGCCTTCCAGGACGTGCGCCGCCGCGTCGGCAACTAGTACTCATACCCCCAGAGGACACAAGAGCATGAGCGACAACAGCCTGCGTCTGGTGTGGGTCTACCCCGACCTGCTCAGCACGTACGGAGACCAGGGCAACGCCCTCGTCGTGGAGCGCCGGGCCCGCCAGCGCGGCCTGGACGTGCAGCGCGTGGACGTGCGCAGCGACCAGCCCATCCCCACCTCGGGCGACATCTACCTGATCGGCGGCGGCGAGGACCGTCCGCAGCGCCTGGCCGCGGAGCGGCTGCTGCGCGACGGCGGTCTGGAGCGGGCCGTCTCGAACGGGGCGATCGTCTTCTCCGTCTGCGCCGGCTACCAGATCCTGGGCAAAGAGTTCGTCAACGACCAGGGCCAGCGCCAGGAGGGCCTCGGCCTGCTGGACGTCGTCACCCTGCGCGGTGAGGGCGAGCGGTGCGTCGGCGACGTCCTCGCCGACATCGACCCGCGGCTGGGCCTGCCGCAGCTGACGGGCTTCGAGAACCACCAGGGCGTCACCCACCTCGGCCCGACGGCGAAGCCGTTCGCCCGGGTGACCATGGGCCGCGGCAACGGCACCGGCGACGGCACCGAAGGCGCGTACAACGACACGGTGTTCGGCACCTACATGCACGGGCCCGTGATGGCGCGCAACCCGCAGATCGCGGACCTGCTGCTGAAGCTGGCGCTCGACGTGAACGCCCTGCCGGCCATAGACGACCGGTGGTACGAGGCGCTGCGCGCGGAGCGGATCGCGGCTGCGACGCAGCCCGCCTAGCACCCTCGCGGAGCGCTCATCAGGGCGGCCCCCGCATCATGTGTTCGGCCCGGTTTTCCCTAGGGGGAACCGGGCCGACGTCGTTTCGCACGACGATCACGACCAGCATGTGGAGGATGGTTCAGCACACCTCCAAACCGCTTGTAGGGTGGCCGTAGTTCCAACCGGACGACGTGGTCCGGTCGCCGGCCCACGTTGCAAAGGTCTCTTCTGCCATGCGCATAGGTGTGCTCACTTCCGGTGGCGACTGCCCCGGCCTCAACGCCGTCATCCGCTCCGTCGTGCACCGTGCCGTCGTCGACCACGGCGACGAGGTGATCGGCTTCCACGACGGCTGGAAGGGCCTGCTGGAGGCGGACTACCGCAAGCTCGACCTCGATGCCGTCGCCGGCATCCTCGCCCGCGGCGGCACCATCCTCGGCTCCTCCCGGGTCCAGCCCGCGCACCTGCGCGACGGTGTCGAGCGTGCCCGCGGGCACGTCGCCGACCTCGGTCTCGACGCGATCATCCCGATCGGCGGCGAAGGCACCCTGAAGGCCGCGAACCTGCTCTCGCAGGCCGGTCTGCCGATCGTCGGTGTCCCGAAGACCATCGACAACGACATCGCCTCCACCGACGTCACCTTCGGCTTCGACACCGCCGTCGGGGTCGCCACGGAGGCGCTCGACCGTCTGAAGACCACCGCCGAGTCCCACCAGCGAGTGATGGTCGTCGAGGTCATGGGCCGCCACACCGGCTGGATCGCCCTGCACTCGGGCATGGCGGCCGGCGCGCACGCGATCGTCGTACCGGAGCGCCCCTTCGACATAGACGAGCTGACGGCGATCGTCGGAGAGCGCTTCTCCGCGGGCAAGCGGTTCGCGATCGTCGTGGTCGCCGAGGGCGCCAAGCCCAAGCCCGGCTCGATGGCCTTCGAGGAGCGCGGCAAGGACATCTACGGCCACGAGCGGTTCGCCGGTATCGGCAACCTGCTGGCCGTTGAGCTGGAGAACCGTCTGGGCAAGGAGGCCCGGCCGGTGATCCTGGGTCACGTCCAGCGCGGCGGCACGCCCACCGCGTACGACCGGGTCCTCGCGACCCGGTTCGGCTGGCACGCGGTGGAGGCGGCGCACCGGGGCGAGTTCGGCATGCTGACCGCGCTGCGCGGCACGGAGATCGAGATGGTCCCGCTCGCCGAGGCGACCTCGACCCTGAAAACCGTCCCGGCCGAGCGCTACGAAGAGGCCCAGACGGTTCTCTGACCGCTCCCCCGGCGTCCCATTTGTGGCAGACCGCCCCCGCGCGCACGAGCGTACGGGGGCGGCACTACTGTGGTGGGGCAGCACAGTCGAGGGAGTGAACAGATGGACCACAGCGGGCACGGCATGGACATGCACATGGACTTGCCGCCGTTCACTCTCGGGCGCGGGCTGGAGTTCTCCTTCGACGCGTTCTTCCTGTTCGGCTCCCTGCTGGGGCTCGCCCTGTACGGGTGGGGCGTGCTGCGGCTGCGCCGTCGCGGGGACTCCTGGCCGCTGGGCCGGACGATCGCGTTCACCCTCGGTGTGCTCACCGTGATCCTGGTGATGTGCACCAAGCTGAACGACTACGGCATGGTCATGTTCAGCGTGCACATGGTCCAGCACATGGTGATCAGCATGATCACCCCGATCCTGGTCCTGCTGGGCGCCCCGGTGACGCTGGCGCTGCGCGCGCTGCCGCCCGCGGGCCGCGGGCGCAAGGGGCCGCGCGAGCTCCTGCTGGCGCTCCTGCACAGCCGGTACATGCGGGTGATCACCCATCCGGCCTTCACGATCCCGATGTTCATCGCGAGCCTCTACGCGCTGTACTTCACCCCGCTCTTCGACTTCCTGATGGAGAGCCGCACCGGGCACATCTCGATGATGGTCCACTTCTTCGCGGTCGGCATGATCTTCTTCTGGCCGATCATGGGCATCGACCCCGGTCCGCACCGTCCGGGCTACGTCATGCGGATGCTGGAGCTCTTCGCGGGCATGCCCTTCCACGCGTTCTTCGGCATCGCCCTGATGATGGCGAGCCAGCCGATGATCAAGACGTACGCGAACCCGCCGGCCTCCCTCGGCATCGATCCGCTGCTCGACCAGCAGTGGGGCGGCGGCATCGCCTGGGCGTTCAGCGAGATCCCCTCGGTGCTGGTGCTGATCGCCCTGATCTACCAGTGGTACCACTCCGAGCAGCGGGCCGCGAAGCGCTCCGACCGGGCCGCGGACCGCAACGGCGACCAGGAGCTGGAGGCGTACAACGCGTATCTTGCCTCGCTCCGAGCGCGTGGCCGGTAGCGCGATCCCGTTCCGGCGCGCCACCATGGGGCATGACCGGATCCGTTAAGGCGATGGCAGTCATGACCTTCGCCGCACTGGTGGCCGTCGCCACGTACTCGGTGGTCCTCGGCAGCAACGGCTGGCTGTGGTTCGGCTGGGTGGTGCTGGGGCTGCTGACCGCGGGGATGGCCGCCTCGCGCAATGCCTGAGGAAGGTCACCGCCGCCCCCTCCATCCCGGGACTCACCGTCCGTAAAATGGCCGTGACGACGGGATACCGACAGGAGCGGCCTGGTGTTCTACCACTTGCTCAAGCACGTGTTCCTCGGCCCACTGCTGCGGCTGCTGTTCCGGCCGCGGATCGAGGGCCTGGAGAACATCCCGGCGGAGGGCGCCGCGATCGTCGCGGGCAATCACCTGTCGTTCTCCGACCACTTCCTGATGCCCGCGATCCTGGCGCGGCGGATCACCTTCCTGGCGAAGGCCGAATACTTCACCGGTCCCGGGCTCAAGGGCAGGCTCACCGCGGCGTTCTTCCGCAGCGCCGGCCAGATCCCGGTGGACCGGTCCGGCAAGGACGCGGGCCAGGCCGCCCTGCGCGAAGGGCTGGGGGTGCTGGCCAAGGGCGAGCTGCTGGGCATCTACCCGGAGGGCACGCGCTCGCACGACGGCCGGCTCTACAAGGGCAAGGTGGGCGTGGCCGCGATGGCCCTGGGCGCCGGGGTGCCGGTCATCCCCTGCGCGATGGTGGGGACCTTCGAGATCCAGCCGCCCGGGCAGAAGATCCCGAAGATCCGGCGGGTCACGATCCGCTTCGGCGAGCCGCTCGATTTCTCCCGGTACGCCGGCCTGGAGGGCGAGCGCGCCGTCCTGCGAGCGGTCACCGACGAGATCATGTACGCGATCCTCGGCCTGTCCGGGCAGGAGTACGTCGACCGGTACGCGGCCGAGGTGAAGGCCGAGGAGGAGCAGGCACGGAAGAAGGCCCGGCGCACGACGCGCTGAGCCTTCTCCCGCTTCACCGCTCACCCGGCGGCTGCCCGTCCTCCCGTCCTTGCGTTCATCAACGGACTGCGGGGAGCTCCTCGCGCTGCGGCCAGCCGGCACCGGTGCCGTGGTCGAGCGAGAGCGCGGTGGCGGCCGCGGCCGGGGCCGGGGCGACCGGAGCGGCGTGCGGGGCGCACGTCACGTCCTTGGCGTCGACCTTGCCGGTCAGCAGGTAGGCGTCCACCCGGGTGTTGATGCACGGGTTCGTCAGGCTGGTGACACCGTGCGAACCGGCGTTCTGCTCGGTGATCAGACGCGAGCCGACGAGGCGGCGGTGCAGTTCGACCGCGCCCTTGTACGGGGTGGCCGCGTCCCGCTCGGACTGGACGATCAGGACGGGTGGCAGACCGCGCCCGGCACCCACCTCGACCGGGGTGTGCTGCTTGGACCTCCAGGTGGCGCAGGGCAGGTTCATCCACGCGTTCGACCAGGTCAGGAACGGGTACTTCTCGTGCAGCCGGGTGTTGTCCCGGTCCCACTTCGTCCAGCTGGTGGGCCACTTCGCGTCGGCGCACTCGACGGCGGTGTAGACGGCGTTGCTGTTCTCCGCCGCCGCGTTGCCCTTGGTGTCCGACATGTCCGGGGCGATGGCGTCGATGAGCGCCTGCTCGTCACCGGCCGCCCATGCCGCGAAGGTCTGGGCGACGGGCACCCAGGAGGAGTCGTAGTACGGGGCGCTCTGGAAGAAGCCGATGAGCTCGGCCGGGCCGACGATCCCGCCGAGCGGGTTGGTCTTGGCCTTGCCGCGCAGCTCCTGCCACTTGGCTTCGACCTTCGCGCGGGTGTCGCCGAGGTGGAAGACGGCGTCGTTCTTGGCGACCCAGTCCTGCCAGTCGTTCCAGCGCATCTGGAAGGCGACGTCCTGGCCGAGGTTGGCCTCGTACCAGATGTTGTCCCGCGACGGGTCCACCACACTGTCGACGATCATGCGGCGCACATGGGTCGGGAAGAGGGTCGCGTAGACCCCGCCCAGGTAGGTGCCGTAGGAGATGCCGAGGTAGTTCAGCTTCTTCTCGCCGAGGGCGGCCCGGATGACGTCGAGGTCGCGCGCGGTGTTCGGCGTGGTCATGTGCGGCAGCATCTCGCCGCTGCGCTCCTTGCAGCCGTCCGCGTACTCGGCGGCGAGTTTGCGCTGGGCGCGCTTGTCCGCCTCGGTGTCCGGGACCGGGTCGGCCTTGGGGGCCTTCACGAACTCCTGCGGGTCGACGCAGGAGATCGGCGCCGAGTGGCCGACCCCGCGCGGGTCGAAGCCCACGAAGTCGTACGCCTTCGCGGTGTTGACCCACAGCGGGCTCCGGGAGGTGGAGCGGCGCGGGAAGCGCATGCCGGAGCCGCCGGGGCCGCCGGGGTTGTAGACGAGGGCGCCCTGGCGCTCCTCCTTCGTACCCGTGCTGACGGCGCGGTCGACGGCGATGTCGATCGCCTTGCCGTACGGCTTGGCGTAGTCCAGCGGGACCTTCACCCAGCCGCACTGGATGGGGGCGGCGAGGCCCCAGTCCGCGGGACAGTCCTTCCAGTCGATCCCGCTGCGGGCGGCGCGGGCGGCGGCGATCTGCACGCCCAGCGTCTCCGGGAGGCGGATGTCACGGTCGGCCGGGGCCGCGGCCGCCGGCGGTGCGAGCAACAGGCCCGCGGCCAGTGCGCCGGTGACGAGTGTGGCGGCGCTCCCCAGCGCCGCGTTGCGTATCACGTGGTTGTTCCCCCTGCGTCAGATGCCGCCGTGGGCGGCCTGGTTGGCTGCCTTCGGTCGTCGGCGTGCAGGGGGATCCTGTCGTCCGGGCACGTCCCGGCGACAGGGTGATGCCGGCTTCTTTGCCAACCCGATAACCGGAGAGCCGTGTACCGCTGAGCGGTGCCCGATTCGTCCCGCGGTCAGCGGTGGTAGGTCCGGCAGGCCTCGTCGAGGACCTCGCGCAGCCGGAGGGCGTCCGCGGCCAGGGCCGTCACGAGGACGGCCGGACCGGCCAGCGGAGTGGCCGCGGCGCACTCCCCCAGCACCGCGGGCGGCGGCGGGTCGGTCTCAAACTCAGGATTCACGAGAAGGAGTTGACCGACGGCCCGGTGTCCGGCGAGGCCGGCCGGGCCGTCCCAGCCGCCCGGGCCGCCGGGGCCGCAGGCGAGCTCCTGGTCCAGCAGCGGCCGGCCGCCGCGGGTGACGGTGAGGCGGCTGCGCAGCAGACCGGACAGCTCCCCGTGCCGTCCGAGGACCTGTTCCTCGCGCAGCAGCAGGCGTGCGGTCGGCGCCAGCCGGACGCGGGTGTGCACCCGCAGGTCGCTGCCGCGGACCGAGACGAGGGGCTCCGGCAGCCACCGCACCGAGGCGCCGTCCTCCAGGTCCAGCTCCACGTCGTAGCGCGCGGGCTCGCCCGCCCGGCCGGGCAGGGCCAGGGTGGCCGCCGCCGAGGCCAGGGCCAGCCGGGCCCCGGGCCCGGCCGTGGCACGGACGGTGAGGTGGTCGCCGCCGAGCGGGGCGCTCATCGCGCCGACGAGCACGACGCCGGCCTCGGCCTCCCCGCCACGGGTGCGGCGCAGGGCGAGCGGACCCTCGCCGGCCAGCAGGGGCAGTGCGGTCCCGCCCCGCCCGTCGGCCACGGCGTGGATGCGGGCGGTGGCCCGCACCCCCGTGGCGGGCGGGGCGGCGGGGGGCGCGGTGGTCACCGTACGGTCCAGGCGGCGATCCGCGCGCGGACCCAGTCGGCCACCGGGGCCACGCCCTCGGGGCCGCGCAGCGACTGGAAGGCCACGGGCAGTTCGCCGCGCT
This sequence comes from Streptomyces yangpuensis, assembly GCF_001005295.1. Classification (GTDB taxonomy): domain Bacteria; phylum Actinomycetota; class Actinomycetes; order Streptomycetales; family Streptomycetaceae; genus Streptomyces; species Streptomyces yangpuensis. Next base: position 105,126 of record NZ_LBMK01000011.1, read on the forward strand.
GCTCGGCGGCGTCACGGGCCATCCGGCCGAGGTCGGAACCGACGTGCGGGGCGAGGTCGGTCTTGTTGACGATGAGCAGGTCGGCGGTGGTGACACCGGGACCGCCCTTGCGCGGGATGTCGTCCCCGCCGGCGACGTCGATGACGAAGATCTGGGCGTCGACGAGCCCCCGGGAGAAGGTGGCGGTGAGGTTGTCCCCGCCGGACTCGACGAGGATCAGATCGAGCGGGGCGTGCTCGCGGAAGGCCTCCTCCAGTTCTTCGACGGCTTCCAGGTTGGCGGAGATGTCGTCGCGGATGGCGGTGTGCGGACAGGCTCCGGTCTCGACGGCGGTGATCCGCTCCGGCGGCAGGACCGCTTCGCGGAGCAGGAACTCGGCGTCCTCGCGGGTGTAGATGTCGTTGGTGACCACCGCCATGGACAGGTCGGTGCGCAGGGCGCGGCAGAGGGCGGCGACGGTGGCGGTCTTGCCGGAGCCGACGGGTCCGCCGAGGCCGATGCGCAGGGCGCGCCGGGTGCCGTCGGCGCGCAGCGGTTCGGCGCTGTGGGTGTAGCGGTGGGTGTGGGCGACGGCGTGGTCGAGGTGCATGGGGATGCTCCCGGGGTCGAAGGGGTGCGCCCGGCGCGGTCGGGCGCCGGTCGGAGGGCGGAAGGCGCCGGTCGGCAGTCGTCGTGCGGCGGGCGGCAGTCGTCGTGCGCCGGTCGGCAGTCGTCGTGCGGCGGGCGGCAGTCGTCGTGCGCCGGTCGGCAGTCGTCGTGCGGCGGGCGGCGGGCGGCGGGCGGTCAGGAGGCGAACAGGCGTACCGGCCAGCCGGCATGGACCTCGGCCGCGATCTCCAGCAGGGGCGAGGAGGCCGCGGGCAGGGCCTCGGGGCCGTCCAGCAGCGCCCGGCGTCCGGCCTCGGCGGCCCGGGCCGCGACGGCGTCGAGCTCGGGGGCGAGCCGGGCCAGGACCCCGCTCGCCTCGAAGGGGTCCAGGCCCAGCAGCCGCACGGTGGCGGTCGCCGGTCCGCCGACGCTCTCGTACGCCGCCACGTGCGCGGCGTCGAGCGGCCCGAGCCCGGCCGCCCGGGCGGTGACGCCGAGCACGACGGGCTGGTGGGCGCCGCGCGGGAACGCGGCGGCGAGCCGCTCCAGCCCGGGGTCGCGCCAGGTCGCCCACGCGGCCCGCAGCAGCTGGCGGCCCAGCCGTCGCGCCGCGGTGCGCAGCGCGGGCGACGGGGTGCGGGCGTCGGCCGCGGCGTCGAGCACGGCCGGGTCGAGCCCGAGGGCCGCCGCGGCGGCGAGTGCCGCCGCGGTGAGCCCGGCGGTGTGCAGCCTGCCCCGGCAGAAGTCCTCCAGGGTGGCGGCGTCGTGGATCCGGCCCGCCTTGCAGGCGGCTTCGGCCCCGCCGGAGTGGGCGTGACCCCCGGCGGGGAACCGGCCGTCCGCGAGGACGAGCAGGGCGGCGAGGCTCATGCGAGGAGGCCCATCAGAAGAGGAAGTAGCGCTGGGCCATGGGCAGTTCCGCCGCGGGTGCGGGCTCCACCGGCTCGCCGTCGATGGTGACGGTGAAGGTGTCGGCGTCGACCTCGACCCGGGGCATGGCGTCGTTGTTGCGCATGTCCGCCTTGGTCACCTTGCGGGTGGTCTCTATGGCGGTGAACCGCTTGCCGAGTCCGAGCCGTTCGGGCAGGCCGTCGTCGAGCGCCGCCTGGGCGGTGAAGTTCAGCGAGTTCAGGCCGGGCGCGCGGCCGTGGCTGCCGAACATCGGCCGGGGCAGGACGGGCTGGGGGGTGGGGATGGAGGCGTTGGCGTCGCCCATCTGCGCGTAGGCGATCTGGCCGCCCTTGATGACGACCTCCGGCTTGACCCCGAAGAAGGCCGGGTTCCACAGCACCAGGTCGGCGAGCTTTCCGGTCTCGACCGAACCGACGTCGCGGGCGATCCCCTGGGCCACGGCGGGGTTGATCGTGTACTTGGCGACGTAGCGGCGGGCCCGGTGGTTGTCGGCGGGTCCGTCGCCGGGGAGGAAGCCGCGGCGGCGCTTCATCACGTGGGCGGTCTGCCAGGTGCGCAGCACGACCTCACCGACGCGGCCCATGGCCTGGGAGTCGGAGGAGATGATGGAAATGGCTCCGAGGTCGTGCAGGACGTCCTCGGCGGCGATCGTCGAGGGCCGGATGCGGGACTCGGCGAAGGCGAGGTCCTCGGGGACGGCCGGGTTGAGGTGGTGACAGACCATCAGCATGTCGAGGTGTTCCTCGACGGTGTTGACGGTGTGCGGCCGGGTGGGGTTGGTGGAGCTGGGCAGGATGTTCGGCTCGGACACCACGGTGATGATGTCGGGTGCGTGCCCGCCGCCCGCGCCCTCGGTGTGGTACGAGTGGATGGTCCGGCCGGCGATGGCCGCGAGGGTGTCGGCGACGAATCCGGCCTCGTTGAGCGTGTCGGTGTGGATGGCGACCTGGGCGCCGGTCTCGTCGCAGACGCTCAGGCAGGCGTCGATGGCGGCGGGTGTGGCCCCCCAGTCCTCGTGGATCTTGAACCCGAGGGCTCCGCCGCGCAGTTGGGAGTGCATGGCCTCGCGGGAGGTGGTGTTCCCCTTGCCGAGGAGGCCGATGTTGACCGGGTAGGCCTCCAGCGCCGCGAACATCCGGGCCAGGTGCCAGGGCCCGGGGGTGACGGTGGTGGCCTTGGTGCCCTCGGCCGGTCCGGTGCCGCCACCGACCAGGGTGGTGATCCCGGAGGCGAGGGCCTCGTCGACGACCGTCGGGGAGATGAAGTGCACGTGGGCGTCGATGGCACCGGCGGTGACGATCTTCCCGTTGCCCGCGATGATCTCGGTCTCGGGGCCGATGACCAGGGCGGGGTCGACGCCGTCCATGGTGTCGGGGTTGCCGGCCTTGCCGATGCCGCAGATGCGGCCGTCGCGGATGCCGAGGTCGGCCTTGACGATGCCCCAGTGGTCGAGGATCACGACTCCGGTGATCACGGTGTCGGCCGCGCCCTCGGCCCGGGTGGTGCGCGCCTGGCCCATGGATTCGCGGATCACCTTGCCGCCGCCGAAGACGGCTTCGTCGCCGGACCGGCCGGGGCCGCCGGCGAGGTCCTGCTCGATCTCGACGAAGAGGTCGGTGTCCGCGAGCCGGATCCGGTCGCCGGCCGTCGGGCCGAAGAGGTCGGCGTACACCCGGCGGGAGATCTCAGCCATCGAGCGGCCCTCCGGTCTCGCCGCGCAGTCCGGGGACGGTCCGCGAGCCCGCCAGCGGGACGAGTTCCACCGCTGCGGGGATGCCCGGCTCGAAGCGGACGGCCGTACCGGCGGCGATGTTGAGCCGGAGCCCGTGGGCGGCGGCCCGGTCGAAGTCGAGGCCGGGGTTGGCCTCGGCGAAGTGGTAGTGGGAGCCGACCTGGACGGGCCGGTCGGCGGCGTTGAGCACGGTGAGACGGGTGACGGGGCGGCCCTCGTTGAGGAGCACCGGGCCCTCCCCGAAGGCGATTTCGCCGGGGATCATGCGGTGGTGCTCCTTGTCAGACGATGGGGTCGTGGACCGTGACGAGTTTGGTGCCGTCCGGGAAGGTCGCCTCGACCTGCACGTCGTGGATCATCTCGGGGATCCCCTCCATGACGTCCGCGCGGCTGAGCACGGTGCGGCCGGAGGCCATCAGCTCGGCCACCGTGCGGCCGTCGCGGGCCCCTTCGAGGATGTGCGACGTGATCAGCGCCACCGCCTCGGGGTGGTTGAGGAGCACTCCGCGCGCCTTCCGCTTCTCGGCCACGTCCGCGGCCACGTGGATGAGCAGTCGCTCCTGTTCGTGCGGTGTCAGTTGCACTCGTATCACCAAGCTTCCGGGACAAGATCGACTTCGCGCCGAGGTGACCTTAGCGGCGTTCAACACTGTGTTGACCTGCGCATTTCCGACCCAAGCGTCTCTTGCCCAACGCAGGGGAAGGCTTTCCGTTCCGCCCACCGCAGCTTTACCGGCTCATGGGTGATCATTGGTGGTCGCACGTGACCGCCACGCTAAGGTCCGCTCTTTTCCGCTGGGTTAACCCACGTTTCGGGAAGACGCCCGGTTCGGGCCCGCGGCCCCCGGGAGCCGTCTGCCGTATACGGAAACAGCCGGGGGCCCCTTGAGCGGGGCCGCCCGGCGTTCACGGCGGTTCGGTAGTTCGGCGGTGCGGCGGTGCGGCAGTGCGGTCAGCAGCCGCCGGCCGCCGCGGCGGGTGTGCCCGCGGTCCAGGGCAGGGCGATCCAGACCGTCTTGCCGCCCTCCTCGGTGGGGGTGACCGAGAGCCGGCCGCCCGCCTCCGCGGCGAGCCAGCGGATGATGACCAACCCCCGGCCGTTGTCCTGCTGGACGGCGGCGGGCAGCCGCCTGGGCCAGCGCGGATGGCTGTCGGTCACCCCGACCCGGAGCCATTCCTCGCGCTCCAGAAGGATGTCGACGGTGAAGGTGGGCGACTGGCCGAACGTGTGCTGCACGGCGTTGGTGGCCAGCTCCGAGACGATCAGCCGGACGCTGTCCGCGGTCTCGGCGTCATCGGGCAGTCCCCATTCGCACAGCACCTCCGCGACGTAGCGCCGGGCAGCGGCCACCGAGGCGGGATCGCTCGGCAGAGTGACGGATGCTTCCTGGTGGTCTGCCATGGCGACGTCCCTTTCCCACCGGGTCGGAAACTCCCCGGATCTGTGCTGGACGCCAGAGTGCCACCCATCGTGGCGTAGCACCTGCCTTTCCCCGAAGATGTGCATATATCTGTCGCCCGTTGCGGTGAACTCTGCTACGGAAGAGCGTATTTGGACGGCAGACTGGTGCGACCTGTGCCGGTGGAAGGAGGCGGGTGTGCAGCACGGTCCCGCGGTGCGCCGGCGCAAGCTCGGCGAGGAACTGCGTGCCCTGCGTGACCGGTCCGGACTCACCAGTGGTGAGGCCGCCCGGATCATGGGATGGCACCAGTCGAAAATCAGCCGCATCGAGACTGGCCGCAGCGGCGTGAAACCGGAGGACATCCGGCTGCTTCTCGATGCCTACGGAGAGCTTGTGAGCCCGGAACAGCGGGCGCTGCTGGAGGCCCTCTCCGTCTCGGCCGCCGGACCCGGGCCGGGCGCCGGCACCGGGCGGGGGCGCCAGTGGTGGCACGACTACCGGGGGCTGCTGCCCCAGGAGTACCGGGACTTCATCAGCCTGGAGGCGGGGGCCCGGTCCGCCCGTACGGTGGAACTGTCCGTGGTGCCGGGACTGCTGCAGACCCCCGACTACGCACGCGCCGTGACCCGGGCCGCCCTCGGCGGGCTTCCGGAACCGAAGGTGGACGCGCTGGTCGACGTACGGCTCGCCCGGCAGGCGGTGCTGCGGGCCGATCCGCCGCTGGAGCTGAGCGCGGTGCTGGACGAGGCGGTGCTGCGCCGGCAGATCGGCGGGCCCGGGGTGATGGGCGAGCAACTGCGGCACCTGGTGCGGGTGGCACGACTCCCCCAAGTGAGCCTACAGGTACTGCCGTTCAGTGTGGGTGGTCATCTCGGCCTGACAGGACCGTTCGTTATTTTCTCATTTACGAACATCGCTGATCTGGATGTGGTGGTACTCGACCATTTGACGAGTAGCCTCTATCTGGAGCGGAAGGAAGACCTCGAGGCGTACGGCGCCGCGTTCCGCACCATCCAGGCGCACGCCCTCCCGCCCCAGGACTCGTCTGAACTCATCAGCTCACTCGCTGACGACGCGTAGAGGAGGCACCCTCGTGTCCGCAACCCCCTTAAGCCCCGGCGGACTTCTGATCAGAGCTGCGCGGTGGCGGCGGAGCAGCCGCAGCACCGGAATGAACAACTGTGTGGAAGCGGCCGTCCTCGGCGACGGTCTGCTGGCCGTCCGCGACTCCAAGCGGACGGACGGCCCGGCCGTGCTCTTCACCGGGCCGGCCTGGAGCGGCTTCCTCGCCTCCGTACGTGCGGACGACCGCGGGCCCGTCTAGGCCCTGTCGCAGTCCATGGCTCCGGCGGGCGCGGCCCGGACGATCGTCGTGACCGCCCGATCGATCTCGTCCCCCGTGAGATCGGCCCGGGCGGTCAGCCGCAGCCGGGAGATGCCGTCCGGCACCGACGGCGGGCGGAAGCATCCCACGGACAGACCTGCCTCGCGGCAGTCGGCGGCCCAGCGCAGTGCCGCCGAGGCCGACGGGGCCCGTACCGACACCACGGCCGCGTCCGGCCGGGCCGCGGTCAGGCCGGACGCGGTGAGCCGCCCGTACAGCCGGCCGGCCACCTCGCGGGCGCGGTCGGCGCGTTCCGGTTCCCGCCGGAGCAGGCGCAGGCTCGCCAGGGCCGCGCCCGTGGCGGCCGGGGCCAGTCCGGTGTCGAAGATGAAGGTGCGCGCGGTGTTGACGAGGTGCCGGATCACCTTGGCCGGGCCGAGCACGGCGCCGCCCTGGCTGCCCAGTGACTTCGAGAGGGTCAGGGTGGCGACCACGTGGGGCGCGCCGGCCAGTCCGGCGGCGCGCAGGGCGCCCCGGCCGCCCTCCCCCAGCACGCCCAGTCCGTGGGCGTCGTCCACGAGCAGGGCCGCGCCCTCCTCGCGGCACACCGCGTCGTACCCGGCGAGCGGTGCGGCGTCCCCGTCGACGGAGAACACCGAGTCGCTGACCAGCAGGGTCCGGCCCTCGTGCGCGGCGAGCGCCTTGCGTGCGGCGTCCGGGTCGGAGTGCGGGACCACCGCGGTCCCGGCGCGCGAGAGGCGGCAGCCGTCGACGATGGAGGCGTGGTTGCCGGCGTCGGAGACGACGAGCGTTCCCCGGTCGCTGAGCGCCGTGACGGCGGCGAGGTTGGCCGCGTATCCGGAGGACAGGACGAGCGCGGCCTCGAAACCGCAGAAGGCGGCGAGCTCCCGCTCCAGTTCCGCGTGCAGTTCGGTGGTGCCGGTGACGAGGCGGGAGCCGGTGGCTCCGGCTCCCCAGCACTCGGCCGCCTCGCGGGCCCCCCGGACGGTCTCGGGGTGCCGGGACAGGCCGAGGTAGTCGTTGCTCGCGAGGTCCAGCAGCGGCGACACCGGCGGCCGGGGGCGCAGGGTGCGGACCAGTCCGGCCCGCTCCCGTACGCTCTCCGCGTCGTCGATCCAGGCGAAGACGTCCGCGGGGTCGGCAGGGTGCTGGGGCATCGGCGAGTCCTCGTGTTTTGTCGGCAGTCCACAGACCTGCCCGACCCTAGCCGCCGCGGCCGGTCCGTCAGGTGTGGTGATACACACACACCCATCCGGCCATGTTGTGCGATCTCTCCTTGGCCGGGGGCGGTGGTGTGGGACAGGATCTGGTCCATGGACCTGCTGAACACCCTGGTGGACAAGGGGCTGCGGCGCGAGCTGCCGACCCGCGAAGAAGCACTCGCCGTACTGGCGACTTCTGACGACGAACTGCTCGACGTGGTGGCCGCGGCCGGCAAGGTGCGCCGCCAGTGGTTCGGGCGTCGGGTCAAGCTGAACTACCTGGTCAATCTGAAGTCGGGCCTGTGCCCGGAGGACTGCTCCTACTGTTCCCAGCGCCTGGGCTCGAAGGCCGAGATCCTCAAGTACACGTGGCTGAGGCCGGAGGAGGCCTCCCAGGCCGCCGCCGCGGGCGTCGCGGGCGGGGCGAAGCGGGTCTGCCTGGTGGCGAGCGGCCGCGGTCCGACGGACCGTGACGTCGAGCGCGTCGGCAGGACGATCGAGGCGATCAAGGAGCAGAACGAGGGCATCGAGGTGTGCGCCTGCCTCGGTCTGCTCTCGGACGGCCAGGCGGAGAAACTGCGCGAGGCGGGCGCGGACGCCTACAACCACAACCTGAACACCTCCGAGGCCACCTACGGCCAGATCACCAAGACCCACACCTACGCCGACCGCGTGGACACCGTGGAGAAGGCGCACGCGGCGGGCCTGTCGGCCTGCTCCGGCCTGATCGCGGGCATGGGCGAGACCGACGAGGACCTCGTCGACGTGGTCTTCTCGCTGCGTGAGCTGGACGCCGACTCCGTCCCGGTCAACTTCCTGATCCCCTTCGAGGGAACTCCGCTGGCCAAGGAGTGGAACCTCACCCCGCAGCGCTGCCTGCGGATCCTGGCGATGGCGCGGTTCGTCTGCCCCGACGTCGAGGTCCGGCTGGCGGGCGGACGCGAGGTGCACCTGCGCTCGCTGCAGCCGCTGGCCCTGAACATCGTCAACTCGATCTTCCTGGGTGACTACCTCACCAGCGAGGGCCAGGCCGGCCAGGCCGACCTCGACATGATCGCGGACGCCGGTTTCGAGGTGGAGGGCGCCGGTACGACGACCCTTCCCGCGCACCGCTCCGACGCGGCGGCCCCCGCCGGTAGCGGCTGCGGCTCCGGCGTCGGCGCCTCGCTGTGCGGTTCGGGCGCGGGTGCGGCGTCGGACACGGACACGGACGCCGCGGGCTGCGGTTCGGCGTGCGGCGGCTGCTCCGGGCACGCGCACGCGGAGGCCGCCCCGGTGGCGGCGCAGCCGGCCCAGGCCGAGCCCGGAGCGCTCCGGTCGGACCTGGTGGCGGTACGCCGCCGTGGCGCGGGGACGGACATCGCCCCCAATGCCTGAGCAGCCGCTCCCGCCGTCGGCCGGCGCGGACCTGCTCGCGCTGGACCGGCAGCACGTCTGGCACCCGTACGGCCCGATGCCCGGGCGGCAGGAGCCGCTGGTCATCGCGTCCGCGTCGGGGGTGCGGCTGAGGCTCGCCGAGCCGTCCCAGGGGGAGGGCCATGACGAGCTGGTCGACGGCATGTCCTCCTGGTGGTCGGCCATCCACGGCTACAACCACCCGGTGCTCAACGAGGCCGTGACCGCGCAGCTCGGCCGGATGTCGCACGTGATGTTCGGCGGTCTCACCCATGAGCCCGCCGTCCGTCTCGCCGCGAAGCTCGTCGAGATCACCCCGCCGGGTCTGGAGCACGTCTTCCTCGCAGACTCCGGTTCGGTCTCCGTCGAGGTCGCCGTCAAGATGTGCCTCCAGTACTGGCGTTCGCTGGGCCACACGGGCAAGACCAGGCTGATGACCTGGCGCGGCGGCTACCACGGTGACACCTGGCAGCCCATGGCCGTCTGCGACCCCGAGGGTGGCATGCACGAGCTGTGGCAGGGTCACCTGCCGCGGCAGGTCTTCGCGGACGCGCCGCCCGGCGGCTTCGACACGCCCGTGGATCCCGGGTACGCCGACCACCTGCGCGACGTGATCGCCGCGCACGCGGACGAGCTGGCCGCCGTGATCGTGGAGCCGGTGGTGCAGGGTGCGGGCGGCATGCGCTTCCACAACCCCGGCTACCTGCGGGTGCTGCGCGAACTGTGCGACGAGTACGGGGTCCTGCTGATCCTGGACGAGATCGCCACGGGCTTCGGCCGCACGGGCGCGCTCTTCGCGGCCGACCACGCGGGGATCACCCCGGACGTGATCTGTTTGGGCAAGTCCCTGACCGGTGGTTACCTCACGCTCGCGGCGACCCTGTGCACCGCACGGGTGGCCGACGGGATCTCCCAGGGCGAGGTCCCGGTGCTCGCGCACGGACCGACCTTCATGGGGAACCCGCTGGCCACGGCGGTGGCGCTGGCCTCCGTGGAGCTGCTGCTCGGCCAGGACTGGGCGCTGGAGGTCAAGCGGATCGAGGCGGGGCTGCGCGCGGGCCTGTCCGCCGCGGACGGCATCCCCGGTGTGCGGGACGTACGCGTGCTGGGCGCCATCGGCGTGGTCCAGCTGGACCACGAGGTCGACATGGCGGCGGCCACCCGGGCCGCGGTGCGCGAAGGCGTGTGGCTGCGGCCGTTCCGGGACCTGCTCTACGTGATGCCGCCGTTCGTCTCGGGCGACGCCGACGTGGCCCGTATCTGCCGCGCGGTGTGCGCGGCGGCCCAGGAAGGCTGAGGGGCTGGGATGACCGTACTGATCGTGTCCGGGACGGGCACGGAGATCGGCAAGACCGTGGTCACGGCGGCCGTCGCGGCGGCGGCCGTCGCGGCGGGCCGCTCGGTGGCGGTGCTCAAGCCGGCGCAGACCGGCGTCGGCCCGCACGAGCCGGGGGACGCGGCGGAGGTGGTACGGCTGGCCGGTTCCGTCGTCACGGCGATGGAACTGGCCCGCTATCCGGAGCCCTTGGCCCCGGACACGGCCGCCCGGCGCGCGGGCCTGCCGACGCTGTCCCCGGCGCAGATCGCGGAGGCCGCCCGGCGGCTGTCCGAGGACCACGACCTGGTCCTGGTGGAGGGCGCGGGCGGGCTGCTCGTGCGGTTCGACGAGGCGGGCAACACCCTGGCCGACGCGGCGCGGCTGCTGGACGCCCCGACGCTGATCGTCGCCCAGGCGGGCCTGGGGACCCTCAACTCCACGACCCTCACGGCGGAGGGCCTGCGGGCCCGGGGCCTGACCCCGCTGGGCGTGGTGGTCGGGAGCTGGCCGCACTCCGCGGACCTGGCGGCCCGCTGCAACCTGGCGGACCTCCCCAAGTCCTCGCAGGTACCGCTGCTGGGCGCGGTACCGGAGAACTCGGGCACGCTGCCCCCGGAGCGCTTCCGCGCGGCGGCCCCCTCCTGGCTGGCCCCACCCCTGTCGGGCACCTGGTCCCCGGAAACCTTCCTCACCACCTGGTCCCCCCCGCCCTACGCCCCCGCCGGCGCCTGAGGCGCGTGGCCCGGGCGGAGCCCCGGCACCACCCAGCCCAGCCGCCCTTCCAGCGTTGGAGGCGCAGGGCCCGGGCGGAACCCCTCCACACCCAGCCCCGCCGCCCTTCCAGCCCCACCGCCCCTCCAGCCCCGCCGGCGTTTGAGGCGCGGGGTCCGGGGCGGAGCCCCGATCTTTCAGCCCCGCCGTCCCGGCCCCACGTTCACGCGGGGCCGGGACGCCCACCCCCGGAAATCTGCGGCCCCGCCGGCGAGGCGAGCGGCTTCACCCAGCGCCTCCACTCCTCCTGCGCCCCATACCCGGCCGCCCCCCACGCCGCGTGCGCCCGCTCGTTGCGGTCGAGCACCATCGCGTCGGCCCGCCGCCCGCCGAGTCCGGCGAACCGCTCCTCGGCAACGGCCAGCAGCGCCGCGCCTATCCCCTGCCGCCGGTACCCGGGGTGCACGGCCAGCCGGTAGAGGTGGCAGCGCCAGCCGTCGAACCCGGCGATCACGGTCCCGACGAGCTCACCGTCGCGGCGCGCGAGCAGCAGCGCCTGCGGGTCCCGCTCGTGGAGTCGCTCGACGCCCGCGAGATCGTCGCTGATGCTCGTCCCCTCGGCGGCGGTCTTCCAGAAGTCCAGTACGTCACCGAGGTCGCCGGCCGCCGCGGGGCCGATATGAAGATCACTCATGCCGCGATCCCATCATCCGGCCGCGCCCCGCCGAATGGATGATCCGCCCGCTTTGCTTGTCCTTTACCATGTGGGAACAGATCCCTCTTGAGTGAAAGGTGTGAGCGTCCGCCCATGGGCGAGCCTCCCAGTCCACGACACAGCACTCCGCCACCCTCGCGACGTCTGCGTTCGCGACGCCGCGCGATCCCCCTCCTCCTGGCCGATCATGGGACGGAGGTGATCGACCGATGACCGAGGTGCTCCTGCTCGTCGTGGCACTGCTGCTCTGCCTTGCCTGCGGAGTCTTCGTCGCGGCCGAGTTCTCCCTCACGACCGTCGAGCGCAGCGAGCTCGAGCGGGCCGCCGAGCGCGGTGAGCGCGGCGCCGACAGCGCTCTGTCGGCCGTCCGTACCCTCACGTTCCAGCTTTCCGGCGCCCAGCTCGGCATCACCGTGACCGGCCTGGTCATCGGCATGATCTCCAAGCCCTCGATCGCCGCCCTGCTCCAGGGGCCCTTCGAGGCCATGGGGCTGTCGGCCGGCGCCGCGTCCTCCACCGCCCTGGTTCTCGGGACGGTCCTGTCCACCGTCGTCCTGATGGTCGTCGGCGAGCTGGTGCCGAAAAACTGGGCCATCTCCTCGCCGCTGGCGATCGCCAAGCGGGTGGCGACCTTCCAACGGGTCTTCAGCCGGGCGTTCCGGCCGCTGATCAGCCACCTCAACACCACCGCGAACCACATGGTGCGCCGCTTCGGCATGGAGCCGACCGAGGAGCTGGCCTCCGCGCGCACCCCGCAGGAGCTGGTCGCCCTGGCCCGGCACTCCGCCAAGGAGGGCGCCCTGGAGAAGGACACGGCCGAGCTGTTCGTCCGGACCCTGAACCTGGCCGATCTGACCGCGGAGAACGTGATGACCCCGCGCGTCCAGGTCACCGCCCTCGACGTGCAGACCACCGCCGAGGACGTCGCGAACGCCACGATGGCCACCGGCCTGTCCCGCTTCCCCGTCTACTGCGGAAGCCTCGACACCGTCGTCGGCACCGTCCACATCAAGGACGTGCTGGCGCTGCCCGCCGAGGAGCGGCGCCGCCGTCCGGTGTCGCAGCTGCTGCGCGAGCCTCTCCTCGTACCGGAGTCGCTGACCGTGGACCGGCTGCTGGACCGGCTGTCCGGAAAGCAGACCATGGCCGTGGTCATCGACGAGTACGGCGGCACGGCGGGCGTGGCCACGCTGGAGGACATCGTCGAGGAGGTCGTCGGCGAGGTGCGCGACGAGCACGACCCGCACGAGACCCCCGACCTCGCCCCGGCCGGCACGGACGCCTCCGGGCGTCAGCTCTACTCCGCCGACGGCGCCGCGCGCACCGACCAGCTCCGGCGGATCGGGCTGCGCGTGCCGGACGGCCCGTACGAGACCCTGGCCGGCCTGATAGCGACCGAGCTGGGCCGGATCCCGGCCGTCGGCGACAGCCTGGAGCTGGACGGCTGGCGGCTGGACGTGGTGGACGACATCGGGCGCCGGGCGGCGCGGGTGCTGCTGCACGCGCCCGTCGGGGCCGCCGGGTCCGCAGGTTCGGCCGACGGGGCGGAGGACGCGCGATGACCGTGATCCAGTTGTTGATCGGCCTGGCGACCCTGGTCGTGAACGCCTTCTTCGTCGGCGCGGAGTTCGCGCTGATCTCAGTCCGGCGCAGCCAGATCGAGCCGTACGCCGAGCAGGGCGACCGGCGCGGCCGCGCCGTCCTGTGGGGCCTGGAGCACGTGTCGGCGCTCATGGCGGCGGCGCAGCTCGGCATCACCCTGTGCACCCTGGTGCTGGGTGTGGTGGCCGAACCGGCCATCGCCCATCTGCTGACCCCGCTCTTCGACCTGGTCGGGGTGCCGTCCGGGCTGACGCACGCCATCTCCTTCGTGGTGGCGCTGGCGCTGGCGACGTACCTGCACATGCTCTTCGGCGAGATGCTGCCGAAGAACGTCGCGCTGTCCGAGCCGGTGCGCACGGCGCTGCTGCTGGGGCCCCCGCTGGTGACCCTCACCCGGGCGCTGCGGCCGGTGATCTTCGCGATCAACGCCTTCGCCAACGCCCTGCTGCGGCTGCTGCGGGTGGATGCCAAGGACGAGGTCGCGGCGACGTTCTCGGACGACGAGCTGGCCCGGATGGTGAAGGACTCCAGCGACGCCGGGCTCCTCGACGGCCGGGCGAGCGAGCGCCTGCACGACGCCCTGGAACTGGGCCGACGGCCCGTGAACGACGTGGTGCTGCCGGCCGAGCGGGTGATCTCGGCCCGCGAGGGCATCACTCCGGCCGGGCTGGAGCGGCTGTCGGCGCAGAGCGGGTACTCCCGCTTCCCGGTGGTCGACGCCCAGCGCGGCATCCTGGGCTACCTGCATGTGAAGGACGCCCTGGACGCGGACGTCGAATCGCGCGACGAGCCGTTCCCGGCGTCGGCGCTGCGCCCGATCGCGCAGGTCCGGGCAGAGACACCGCTGGACGACGTGCTGACCGCCATGCGCCGCAGCCGTACGCACCTGGCGGCGGTCCTGGGCGCGGAGGACGCCATGACGGGTCTGGTGACGATGGAGGACGTCCTGCGGGAGCTGTTCGGGAGGCCGGCCTCGGCGTAGCCGAGGGGCGTGGGTCCCCGGCCCTGCGGGGCCGGGGTACCGCGCGGTAACATCACTCCGCCATGGAGATGAATGCGTCTTACACCAGTTTCGTCGCGGTCGGTGATTCCTTCACCGAGGGCATGTCCGACCTCCTGCCGGACGGCTCCTACCGCGGCTGGACCGATCTGCTGGCGGCCCGGCTCGCGGCGCGCGAGCCGGGCTTCCGTTACGCGAACCTCGCGGTCCGCGGGAAGCTGATCGGCCAGATCGCCGAGGACCAGGCCCCGGTGGCCGCCGCGATGGGCGCGGATGTGGTGACCCTGGTGGGCGGGCTGAACGACGCCCTGCGCCCCAGGGTCGACATGGGCCGGGTGCGCGCCCACCTGGAGTCGGCCGTGGAGCTGCTCGCGCCCTCGTGCAAGCAGCTCGTCCTGATGCGCTCCCCGGGGCGCAACGGGCCGGTGATGGAACGCTTCCGTCCCCGGATGGAGCAGCTCTTCGCCACCATCGACGAGCTCGCCGCCCGGCACGGCGCCCGGGTGGTGGACCTCTACGGCGCTCCTGTCCTCGCGGACCCGCGGATGTGGGACGTCGACCGGCTGCACCTGACGCCCGAGGGCCACCGCCGGGTGGCGGAGGCCGTCTGGCAGACGCTGGGACTGCCCGCCGAGCTGGACTGGCGCACCGAGCTGCCCGTCGCCGAGCCGCCGGGCTGGACGGCGCGCCGTTCCCAGGACCTGAGCTTCGCCCGGCAGCACCTGCTGCCCTGGATCGGCCGCCGCCTGACGGGTCGCTCCTCGGGGGACGGCCGCCCGGCCAAGCGCCCCGAACTGCAGCCCTATGGGGACGCACCGCTCTCGTAGCAAGGCACAATCCCGAGCGGTGGCCCGACCTGCGTAAACACACAGCTGCGGCCCAAGTAGAATCCCTACACGTGACTGCCAAGCCCCGCATCCCCAATGTCCTGGCCGGCCGCTACGCCTCCGCGGAGCTCGCCGTCCTGTGGTCCCCCGAGTACAAGGTGACGCTGGAGCGGCGGCTGTGGCTCGCCGTGCTGCGCGCCCAGAAGGACCTCGGTATCGAGGTCCCGGACGCGGCCCTCGCCGATTACGAGCGCGTCCTGGAAGACGTGGACCTCGCCTCCATCGCCGAGCGCGAGAAGGTCACCCGGCACGACGTGAAGGCCCGGATCGAGGAGTTCAACGACCTCGCCGGCCACGAGCACGTCCACAAGGGCATGACCTCCCGCGACCTGACCGAGAACGTCGAGCAGCTCCAGATCCGCCTCTCGCTGGAGCTGGCCCGCGACCGTACGGTCGCCGTGCTCGCCCGCCTCGGCAAGCTGGCCGGCGAGCACGCCGAGCTGGTCATGGCGGGCCGCTCCCACAACGTGGCCGCGCAGGCGACGACCCTGGGCAAGCGGTTCGCGACGGCGGCCGACGAGCTGCTGGTGGCCTACGACCGCCTGGAGAACCTCCTCGAGCGCTACCCGCTGCGCGGCATCAAGGGCCCCGTCGGCACCGCCCAGGACATGCTCGACCTGCTCGGCGGCGACGCCGCCAAGCTCGCCGACCTGGAGCAGCGCATCGCCGCCCACCTCGGCTTCGCGCACGCCTTCACCTCGGTCGGCCAGGTCTACCCGCGCTCCCTCGACTACGACGTGGTCACCGCGCTGGTCCAGCTGGCCGCCGCCCCGTCGTCGATCGCCAAGACGATCCGCCTGATGGCCGGCCACGAGCTGGTCACCGAGGGCTTCAAGCCCGGCCAGGTCGGCTCCTCCGCGATGCCGCACAAGATGAACACCCGCTCCTGCGAGCGCGTGAACGGCCTGATGGTCATCCTGCGCGGCTACGCCTCGATGACGGGCGAGCTGGCCGGCGACCAGTGGAACGAGGGCGACGTCTCCTGCTCCGTGGTTCGCCGCGTGGCCCTGCCGGACGCCTTCTTCGCCTTCGACGGACTGCTGGAGACCTTCCTGACGGTCCTCGACGAGTTCGGCGCCTTCCCCGCGGTCGTAGCCCGCGAGCTGGATCGCTACCTGCCCTTCCTCGCGACCACCAAGGTCCTGATGGGCGCGGTGCGTGCGGGCGTGGGCCGCGAGGCCGCCCACGAGGTCATCAAGGAGCACGCGGTGGCCTCCGCGCTCGCCATGCGCGAGCAGGGAGCCGAGCGCAACGAGCTGCTCGACAAGCTGGCCGCCGACGAGCGGATGCCGCTGGACCGCGCCCAGCTCGACGCGCTGATGGCGGACAAGCTCTCCTTCACCGGCGCCGCGGGCGACCAGGTCTCGACCGTGGTCTCCCGTATCGAGGTGATCGCCAAGCAGCACCCGGAGGCCGCCGGGTACGCGCCGGGGTCGATCCTCTGACCCCCGAAGAGCTG
Organism: Streptomyces yangpuensis; assembly: GCF_001005295.1. Taxonomy (GTDB): domain Bacteria; phylum Actinomycetota; class Actinomycetes; order Streptomycetales; family Streptomycetaceae; genus Streptomyces; species Streptomyces yangpuensis. The sequence continues at coordinate 121,395 of NZ_LBMK01000011.1, forward strand.
GCCGCCGCCCGCGACCGCGTCCTCCCCGACGTGGTCGCGGGCGGTCTGCGTGTGCTGTTCTGCGGGATCAATCCCGGTCTCCTCTCCGCCGCGACGGGCCACCACTTCGCCCGCCCCGGCAACCGCTTCTGGCCGGTCCTGCACCTCTCGGGCTTCACCCCGCGCCGCCTGGCTCCCGCGGAGCAGGAGGAACTCCTGAACTACCGCCTCGGCATCACCAACGTCGTGGCCCGCGCCACGGCCCGCGCGGACGAGCTGAGCGCCGAGGAGTTCCGCGAGGGCGGCCGCATCCTGACGGCCAAGGTGGAACGTCTGCGCCCCCAGTGGCTGGCGGTGGTCGGCGTCACGGCCTACCGCACCGCTTTCGGCGAGCGGACCACGCAGATCGGCCCCCAGGAGCGCACGATCGGCTCCACCCGCATCTGGGCCCTCCCCAACCCCAGTGGCCTGAACGCCCACTGGACCGCCGAGTCCATGGCCCAGGAGTACGCCCGCCTCCGCGAGGCCGCGCACTCCCCCGACGACGAGCGCCACTGAGCGCTCGCACCGGCCCCGGATCCGGCGGTGAGCAGGGTGACAGCACCCCGGCGGGTGCTCAGGCCGGCCAGCCGACCTGCCCGCTCTCGACCCGGAGCACTTCGGGGACCTCGTCCTCATGGAACCTGAGGAATCCGATACCGACCGCACCGTCCTCGCGGAGGTGCGTCGGGTGGGCCCTTGCCGCCAGCCAGCGGAGCAGCTCACCGATCTGGTCGAATTCATCGGGGTGGATTTCCTGCCGGGACATCAGCCCCCAGCCCTTCACCGGCAGGTCCACACGACTCGCCAGGGCCGAGCAGAGCACGCCACCCACCCGCCTTGCCGCGCCGCGTCCGGCGAGCAGTGGACGTGGATCGTCCTCCACGTGCGGGATCCCCGAGTCGTCCGTCACCACGACCGGGAACCGCGTGACGACGGACAGGCGCTCCGGTTGCTGCCCGGCCCCCAGATGCCAGCTCAGCTCGGCGAGTTCCGCCTCGGAGATCTCGTCCCGCAGGTCGACGGCAATCATCAGCTCGTACATGTCACTCACCCTCGGAACTCTAGTGCGGGCCACCGACACGCCCCTCCGGGCCGGTGCCGCGATGCCCGCCTGCTACGGCGGGTCCACGACGGTGACCCCTGCGGTCAGCAGGTAGGGCGCCTCACAATCCCACTGCGCCACACACACCACCAGCCAGCGCTCTCCGGCCCGCCACAGATGGACGTGGTCGGTGCAGCTGCTCAGCTCGTTCCACGGCTCCTCTATCGCCTCCCCCTCGAATCCCCGTTCCAGCACCGTCCCCAGACTGAAGACCTGTGGCTCCCCCCACCGGTCGGTCACGGCCTGGGTGATCGCCCCGTACTCGGCACTGATCTGGTCGGCTGCCTCGATCCGGCCCGAGCCGTCGTCGTCCCAGAAGTGCCGTGTCCGGGAGAGATGCACCAGGTGGAAGCCCGGACCGCTGCTGCTGTCGACGGTCCGGACCGGCTCCTTCGGGAACTCCTGCGCCAGGAGCCGGTCGATCGTGTCGAGGTGCTCTGCCGTGGTCATGCCGTCAGTATCCCGAGCGGCACTGACAACTGGCCTGTTGTCACGCGTCCCTGCGGCGCACCGCCAGCCAGCCGCCGAGCACCGCGGCCGCGGCCCACAGGGCCATCACACCCAGCCCGGTCCAGGGGCCGAGATCGCCCTGCGTCCGGGCGTGCAGCACCAACTGCCCCGCGCGGTCCGGCAGGTACTGGGCGGCACCCCCCGCGGCCTCGCCGACGACGAAGGAAACGAGCAGCACGAAGGGTATGAGCAGGCTCAGCACGACCGTCCCGCTGCGCAGTACGGCGGTCAGCCCGGCCGCGAGCAGCGCCATCAGGGCGAGGTAGAGCCCGCTGCCGACGACAGCACGGTAGGTACCCGGGTCGCCGAGGTCGAGGGCGTACCGGCCCATGAACGCCTGACCCGCGACGAAGGTGACCAGCCCGGTGACCTGACCCGTCAGCAAGGCGAGCACACCCACTGTGGCGATCTTCGAAAGGTAGAAGCGGGTGCGGTTGGGAACCGCCGCCAGCGAGGTGCGCAGCGCCCCGTTGTGGAACTCGCCGGCCACGGCGCCGGCGCCGAAAACCATGGCTGCGATCTGCCCGAAGGAGATGCCGTAGTAGGCCGCGAAGAGCGGATCGTCGCCCATGCTGCCGTCCTCGGACCGGCCGATGGCGGCTGCCGTCAGCGCCTGGATGCCCGCGGTGGCGACGAGGACGGCTATCAGGCCCCCGAGGGTGCCGCGCAGGGACCGTATCTTGATCCATTCCGAGTGCAGGGTGGGGACGGTGGGCAGAGCGGAGCGCATGGCGGGGCCTCCTGAAGGTTCGGGGAAGTCAGCGGGTAGCGGTGAACTGTGCGTGATCGGCGGTGAGATCGAGGTAGGCCTGTTCGAGCGAGGCGCGCTCGTCGGCCAGTTCCAGCACGGGGATGCCCTCACGGGCGGCCAGCTTGCCGAGCTGCTCGGCCTGTATGCCCTCGACCGTCCATCGCCCCTCCTCCGCGGCGGCCAGTTCGAAGCCGTCCCGGGCCAGGGCGGACCGCAGCCGGCCCGGATCGGAGGTGCGCAGGCGCACCCGCCGGGTGCTGCGGGCGTCGATGAAGTCCGCCATCGACGTGTCGGCCAGAAGCCGGCCGTTGCCGAGCACGATCAGGTGGTCGGCGAGGGCGGATGTCTCGGACATCAGGTGGCTGGAGACCAGCACGGTGCGCCCTTCGGCGGCGAGGCGGCGCATCAGCTCGCGGATCCAGATGATGCCCTCGGGGTCGAGGCCGTTGGTCGGCTCGTCCAGGAGCAGCACCCCGGGGTCGCCCAGCAGCGCGGCGGCTATGCCGAGGCGCTGGCGCATGCCGAGTGAGAAGGACTTGATTCGCCGCTTGGCCACGGACGCTATTCCGGCCTGCTCCAGGACCTCGTCCACCCGTCGCACCGGGATGCTGCCGGCGGCGGCGAGGAAGCGCAGGTGGTCGCGGGCGGTTCGCCCGCCGTGGGCCGACTGCGCGTCCAGCAGGGCGCCGACCCGGTGCAGCGGGTCCGGCAGGTCCAGGTAGCTCCGCCCGCCGAGGGTGGCCGTACCGGAGGTGGGCCGGTCCAGGCCCAGCAGCAGGCGCATGGTGGTGGACTTCCCGGCGCCGTTGGGGCCGAGGAATCCGGTGACCCGCCCGGGCAGGACATCGAAGGTGAGGCCGTCCACCGCACGGTGGGCGCCGTAGGCCTTGGTCAGTTCTCGGATCTCGATGCTGTTCATGGCTCAAGATTCGCCGCCGGCCCCACCCCGTTCCCTCCCCCGTGCGGGGGTGCCGTCTCCCCCACATGGGGGAGACGGACCCGAGCGGTGCGCTGACACGATGGGGGCATGTACCGACTGCTGCGGGCTCCGTTCCGGCCAGTGACCTACTCACGCTGGTTGCACCTCTGCGTGCCCCTGCTGCTGCTGGCCATATGGATGTTCGTTGTTCCGGAGTGGCCGTGGGGGCCGATGCTCCTCGTCCTGCCGTTCGGCCTGGTGCCCTGGGTGCGGCTCGCGGAGGGCCTGCAGGCGCAGTTCCTGCTCACGCCGTATGACCGCGGCTCGGCGGACGGCGCCATAAGCCTGGCTCCTTCGGCGCATTGGGGAGACCGCTGGCGGACGGTGTTGTGGCTGGAGACGCGGATGGTCATCGCGTTCGGCGCGGTGGCCGCCACCGTCTGGATGCCCGCTCTGACGGTCGATCTCATCGCGAGAGCGCTCGGCTATTCCCTGGATCCGGGCCCGATGGCGCCGTTGATACCCGAGCGTCGCTGGGCCGCCGCGCTGCTGGCACCCGTTCCCCTGCTGGTCCTGATGGTCGTCGTGGTCCTGCTCGGCGAGCTGATCACCGCTGCCGCAACCCGGCTGCTCGGCCCCTCGGCCGCCGAGCGGCTGAGCGCACTGGAAGCGCGTACGGAGCAGTTGCTGGAGCGGACCCGGATCGCGCGGGAACTGCACGACTCGATCGGGCACGCGCTGACCGTGGCCGTCGTGCAGGCGGGGGCGGCGCGCGCCGCGGGCGATGCCGCCTTCACCGACCGGGCGCTGTGCGCCATCGAGGAGACGGGCAGGGCCGCGCTGGAAGACCTGGAGCGAGTGCTGGGAGTGCTGCGGGAGACCGGTCAGCCGCCGTCGCAGCGGCCGACGCTGGCGGAGGCCGACCGGCTGCTGGAGTCGGCCCGGGCCTCCGGCTCGGAAGTGGACGCGCAACTGACCGGACCGCTGGAGAAGTTGCCCGGGCCGGTCACCCGGGAGGGGTACCGGATCCTGCAGGAGTCGCTCACCAATGTGCTGCGCCACTGCGGGCCCGTACCGGTCCGGGTGCGGGTGGAGATGGCCGCCGACCGATTGGAACTGGAGGTGACGAACACGCTGCCGGAACGGCCCGGTGTGACACCGGGCAGCGGCAGCGGACTGCGCGGGATGAGGGAAAGGGCCGCCCTGCTGGGCGGGGAGGCCGAGACCGGACCGTACGAGGGTGGCTGGAGGGTGCGCGCACGGCTTCCGCTGGAGCGAATACGCTGACCGGATGCCGGTTACCGTACTGCTCGTCGACGACGAACCCCTGGTCCGCGCGGGTCTGCGCGCCGTCCTGGACTCCCAGCCCGACATCGAGGTGGTGGGTGAGGCGGCCGACGGCGCCTCGGTGATCCCGCTCGTACGGCAGCTGCGGCCGGATGTGGTGGCCATGGACGTACGGATGCCGCTGCTCGACGGGATCGAGGCGACCCGCGCGGTGCTGCGGACGGTGGACTCCCCGCCGAAGATCCTCGTGGTGACCACCTTCGAGAACGACGAGTACGTCTACCAGGCGCTGCGGGCCGGAGCCGACGGGTTCCTCCTGAAGCGGGCCCGGCCCTCGGAGATCGTGCACGCGGTACGGCTGGTCGCGGAGGGCGAGACGCTGCTCTTCCCGGCGGCGGTACGGGCCCTGGCCGCCGAGTACGGCAACCGGCAGGCGCGGGCGGTGCTGGAACGGGCCGCCCTGACCGAGCGGGAGGAGGCGGTCCTGCGGCTGATGGCGCGGGGGCTCACCAACGTGGAGATCGCGTCCGAGCTGATCATCGGCACGGAGACGGTCAAGTCCCACGTCAGTGCGGTCCTGGCGAAGCTGGGGGCGCGGGACCGTACCCAGGCGGTGATCACGGCGTACGAGTCGGGCTTCGTCTCCCCCGCCTGAAAGGAAGGGGCCCGCTCCGGCCGATGGGGGGCTGCTTCTCGCCGCCGTACCCGGCGCGCAGTACGATCCGGCTGACAAGCTCGCTAGCTGGGAGGACACACGTTGGGGCAGCTGACCGGCGGGGACCCCTCTCTGCTCCGGCGGATCAATTCCGCGGTGGTGCTGCGGGCACTGCGCATGGCCGGGTCGCCGACCCTCACCGACCTCACCCGGCTGACCGGGCTCTCCCGGCCGACCGTCGAAGGGGTCGTGGAAGGGCTGATCGGGACCGGGCTCGTCGTCGAGGCCGAGGCCGAGGAGGGCGCCCGTCGCCAGGGGCGGCCGGCCAGGCGGTTCCGGTTCCGGGCCGAGGCGGGCCACCTGCTCGGCATCGAGATCGGATCGCACCGCGTCGCGGTGCTGCTGTCCGGGCTGGACGGCCGGATCATCGGCGCCGGAACCAAGGAGGTCGCAGAGACGGCCTCGGCCGACGAGCGGCTGGAGCGGGTGCGCGCGGCCGTCGCCGATCTGCTGCGCCGGGCCGGTGTGCCGCGGGACTCCTTGCGGGCGGTCGGGGTCGGCAGCCCCGGAATCGTGGAGGCGGACGGCACGGTGCGCCTCGGCACCGCCCTGCCCGGCTGGACCGGGCTGCCGCTCGGCGACCGGCTGCGGCGCTCGTTCCGCTGCCCGGTGCAGGTGGAGAACGACGCCAACGCGGCGGCGGTCGCCGAGCATTGGAAGGGGGCCGCCCGGGACACCGGGGACATGGTCTTCGTGATGGCGGGCCTCAGTCCCGGCGCGGGCTCGCTCATCGGCGGCCGGCTGCACCGGGGCTTCGGCGGCGCCGCCGGGGAGATCGGCGCCCTGCACCTGCTGGGCCGTGAGGCGACTCCCGAGCGGCTGCTGTCGACGACGGGTGAGCCGCTCCACCCGCTGGACGAGCCGGCCGTCGCCGAGGTCTTCGCGATGGCCAAGCGGGGCGACGAGCAGGCGATCGCCGCCGTGGACCGCTTTCTGCAGCGTCTGGTCCACGACGTGGCGGCGCTGGTCCTGGCGATGGATCCGGAGCTGGTGGTCGTCGGTGGCTGGGCGGCAGGCCTGGACGGGGTCCTGGATCCCCTGCGCGAGGAGCTGGAGCGCTACTGCCTGCGCCCTCCGCGAGTGGCCCTGTCGCTGCTCGGCGAGGCGGCGGTGGCGACCGGTGCCCTCCGGCTCGCGCTCGACCACGTCGAGGAGGAGCTTTTCGCCGTGGAGAAGACCGTCACGGCCCGCCGCTGACGCTCTCCGTCTCCTCCTGTCCCTCCGGCACCCGCAAAGCCCGGCCCCCGCAAAGCCCGAGAGCCGGTACGGCCGTGGCAGACCACGGCCGTACCGGCTCGGACGGTTCGGGAGGAGTCGGCCGGGCGGGACCGGTCAGGAGGCGACGGGCTCGTGCGTGATCTCCACGCCGCCCGAGTCGCCGAAGGTGAGGCGGCAGGTGTCGGCGCGGTAGGTGGCCACCGAGACCGCCGCCGTGCCCGCCGCGGTGAAGTACCGGGTGGTGACCAGGAGCACCGGTGCGCCGGGCAGCCGGTCCAGTTCCTTGGCGTCGTCGGCCCGGGCGGAGCCGAGCTCCACCGAGCGATCCTGACCGTCGAGGACCAGCCGCTGCAGCTCGCGCAGGACGGCACGGGCGCGGGCCGGTCCCGACGGGGCCTCGATGGCGGGCAGCCCGGGCACCGAGGCGGCCGGGACGTAGAGCAGCTCCGCGGCGACGGCCTGACCGTTCGTCATCCGGATCCGGCGCACGGTGTGGACCGGCTGGTCGGCAGCGAACGCCCCACCGGCGCCAAGGAGCTTCACCACCGCGGCGGGCGGCAGGGACTCCGAGGCGTCCTGCGGCTCCCAGCCGTCGACGGCCTCCCCGGGCCAGCTGTGCTGCGCGCTGCCGACGGCGACGCCCACCCGCGGCGGGGCGACGGTAGTGCCGACACCGCGGCGGCGCTGCAGCCGGCCTTCGAGCTCCAGCTGCTCCAGCGCCTGACGCAGGGTCGCGCGGGCGACTCCGAAGCGGGCCGCGAGTTCACGCTCGTTGGGCAGCACCTCGCCGACTGCGAAGTCCTGGTCGAGCGCCTCGCTGAGGACGGTCTTGAGGTGCCAGTACTTCGGCTCCGGCACCGTTTCGAGCTGCGTGGTCCCCACCCTGACTCCTCCTGCCATCGCTGCACTCGCCGTGTGTTCCAGCGGCAGTTCTGCGCCTTTGTTTATTAAAGGTTCCTGCACTATCCCTGCGACGATAGGACGGTGCACCCCCTTGGTCAAGACCAATGCTCGTACCTTTGCCGGGCAGATCGGGCATATGTATCAAGCCGTTCACGGGATGTTCTCGTGGCTTTGTGACCCACAAAGGCTTGTAGTCAAGGGCTACCCGACGGTAATCATGGCGGCGGGCACTCCTGACAGCCTGTCTCGCAGCAGTCCAACCGACGAGGAGCAGCATGACCGCCACGGTCTCCTTCACGATCGATTCGCCGCTCGGCCCCCGCACCGCCACCGTCGCCTATGAACGCAAGGGATCGGGCGAACCGCTCCTCCTGCTGCACGGCATAGGCCATCACCTCCAGGCCTGGCACCCGGTGACCGACATCCTGGCCGCCGAGCACGACGTGATCGCCGTCGACCTGCCCGGCTTCGGCGCCTCGGAGCCGCTGCCGCAGGGGTTGCCGTACTCCCTGGACACCGTCGCCCCGGCGCTCGGAGCGCTCTGCACGGCCCTCGGTGTCGAGCGCCCGCACGTCGCGGGCAACTCCCTCGGCGGGCTGCTCGCCCTCGCCATGGGCCGGAGCAATCTCGTCCGCTCCGTCACGGCCCTCTCCCCCGCCGGGTTCTGGACCGAGGGCGAACGCCGCTACGCCTTCGCCGCACTGCTCGCCTTGCGGGCCGGCGCCAGGGCGCTGCCCCTGCCCGCCGTCCACCGGCTCTCGCGCAGTGCCGCCGGCCGGACCGCGCTCACCGGCATCATCTACGCCCGCCCGGGGCGCCGTTCGCCCGAGGCCGTGGTCGCCGAGACGCTCGCCCTGCGCCACGCCACCGGGTTCGAGGACACCCTGGCCGCGGGTGGCTCCGTACGTTTCACCGACGACGTGCCGGGGCTGCCGGTCACCATCGCGTGGGGCACCCGCGACCGCCTGCTGCTGCGCCGCCAGGGCGTCCGCGCCAAGCACACCGTCCCCGGTGCCCGGCTGGTCCGCCTGCCCGGCTGCGGCCACGTCCCGATGAGCGACGATCCGGCGCTCGTCGCCCGCGTGGTGCTCGACACGGCCCGCAGCGCCGCCGTCCCGGTCGTCGCGTGAGCGCAACCGAACCGCTGCGCCACCCGGACCGGCCGGTACACAGGACCGGTGAGCACGCCGGACCGTGAGTGTGCGGAGCCGGTCCGGGTCAAGAGGTTGAACGTCTGAACGGATGAGCGGCTGGCCGCTGTTCATCCGCGGTTCGCGTGGGCGACGCGGCCGGGCCGGTGCGCGACGGCACGCTGGTCCGACCCGTCCTCGCCGCCCCCTGGAGACGCACCGATGGCTTCGACCCCGCACACCCGACGGTCCCTCATCGGCGGTTCCCTCGCCCTGTCCTCCGCGCTACTCGCCGCGCCGGCACTCGCCGCCCCCGCCTTCGCCCGCTCCGGCCGACCGAACGCGCACTGGGGCGTCCAGTCCGGTGAGATCACCGCGCACTCGGCCACCGTGTGGGCCCGTTCCGACCGCCTCGCGCGGATGTACGTCGAGACCTCGCCGAGCGAGGCGTTCCGCTACGCCGTACGCCGCCACCGCGGCCCGCTGCTCGGCCCGTCGAGCGACTTCACCGGGACCACCGTCCTGCGCGACCTCCCGCCCGGGCAGCAGATCCACTACCGGGTCGTCCTGGCCGACCCCGACGACCCCCGGCGCACCGCCGAGCCCGTCCACGGCACCTTCCGCACCACCCCGGTCTCCCGCCGCCGCGACGTGCGTTTCCTGTGGTCCGGGGACCTGGCGGGCCAGGGCTGGGGCATCAACCCCGACGTCGGCGGCTACCGCGTCTTCGACGAGATGCGGCAGCGCGATCCCGACTTCTTCCTCTTCAGCGGGGACACGATCTACGCCGACGGCCCGATCAAGGCGGCCGTGCCGCTGCGCGACGGCACCGTCTGGCGCAACATCACCACCTCGGAGAAGTCGAAGGTCGCCGAGACGCTCGACGAGTTCCGCGGGAACTTCCGCTACAACCTGCTCGACCGCAACCTGCTCGGCTTCAACGCCCAGGTCCCCGTCCTCGCCCAGTGGGACGACCATGAGGTGCGCAACAACTGGTACCCGGGCCAGCTGATCGACGACCCCCGCTACACCGTCAAGGAGGCCGACGTCCTCGCCGCCCGCGCCCGCCGGGCCTTCGGCGAGTACTTCCCGGTCACCGACCTGCGCGGCGGCCACGCCGAGGGCCGGATGTACCGCGTGATGCGGTACGGCCCGCTCCTCGACGTCTTCGTCCTCGACATGCGCACCTACCGCAACGCCAACTCCCCCGGCGGTCAGACCGAGGACCCCATCGGCATCCTCGGCACCGAACAACTGGCCTGGATCAAGCGCGAACTCGCCCGCTCCCGGGCCACCTGGAAGGTCATCGCCGCCGACATGCCCCTGGGCATCGTCGTCCCCGACGGGGCGGCGAACTTCGAGGCCGTCGCCCAGGGCGACCCGGGCGCCCCGCTGGGCCGGGAACTGCAGATCGCCGAGCTGCTGCGGCACATCAAGCACCGGCGCATCACCGGCACCCTCTGGCTCACCGCCGACGTGCACTACACCGCCGCGAACCACTACGCGCCCGAGCGAGCCGCCTTCACCGACTTCGCTCCGTTCTGGGAGTTCGTGTCCGGCCCCATCGGGGCGGGGGGCTTCCCGGCCGGGCGGCTCGACGCCACCTTCGGCCCCGAGACGGCCTTCGTCCAGTCGGCTCCCTTCGCCAACATGTCGCCGTCGGAGAACCCGCCGTACTACGGGGAGGTCGACATCGACGGCGGCAGCGGGGACCTCACCGTCCGGTTGCGGCGCCAGGGAGGGGGCGTCCTCTTCACCAGGACCCTGCAGCCCGGCCGGGTGGGCCAGTAGAGCGTCCGAAAAACACCCCGAAAACTGGGTGAAATCGGCCAGACGGACACTTAACCAGTCGGTCACAGACCGTTCGTGATCACGCAACACCCTTCAGCAACAGTGGTGTGCATGACTGACCGTATCCACGCCTCCGCCCAGCGTCCCCACCGCCACCACTGGCGCCGCGACGTCGTCGAACTCGCTGCACTGTTCTGCGCCGTCGCGGTCGCCGACGCCATCGCCAATCTCGTCGTACACGGCCCCAGGGGCCCGGTCCTGCTGATCGCCTCGGCCGTCGCACTGCTGGTGACCGCCGCCTTCCACACCTGGTGGGCGCGGCGTCACAGCCATGCGCCGCCGCCCAGCACACCGCCGCCCGGCGATCCGGCGGCCTCGGAGCCCGCCGCCCCCGGCGAGGCCGGAGCCACCGCCCTGTGGCGGATGCGCACGACCGTACGCGACCAGCCCGGCTCCCTGGCCGTCCTCTGCACCGCCCTCGCCCGCAACGGCGTGGACATCCTGACGCTGCAGACGCACCCGCTGCCCGAGGGCGGCACGGTGGACGAGTTCCTGCTGCGCGCCCCGCAGCGGCTCCCCTCCGCCGACCTCACCCGGGCGGTCTCCCGGGCCGGCGGCCACAGCACCTGGATCGAGCGCGCCGACGCCCACGACCTCGTCGACACCCCGACCCGGCTGCTGGGCCTGGCCACCCGCACCGCGCTGGACGCCGCCGAGCTCCCCCTCGCCCTGCGCCAGCTCCTGGGCCGCTGCACGATCCACTCGATCCCGGCGACCACGCTTTCCGGCCGCCCGAACGCCGGCGCGGACGCCCCGGTCGAGGGGGTCCTGGAGGCCACCGTCATGCGGCTGCGCGACCCCTCGGGCGGCGCGATCACCGTGGAACGGCCCTACCTGCCCTTCACCCCCACCGAATTCGCCCGGGCCCGCGCCCTGGTCGAGCTCGACGCCCGGCTCGGCCCGCGCGTCCCGCGCAGCCAGGACGTACTGACCCTGCCCGAGGGCAACGAGATCACCGTGCGCCGCGCCGACGGCTCCGACCTGCCCGCGGCCCGCGCCATGCACGACCGCTGCTCCGAACGGACCCTCGGGCTGCGCTACCACGGCCCCGTCGCCGACGCCGACCGCTACCTGGGCCATCTGCTCAGCCCCCGCTTCGGCCGCACCCTCGCCGCCACCACCGCGTCCGGGAAACTCGTCGCCCTCGGCCACCTGCTGTGGGACGGCGACGAGACCGAGGTCGCCCTCCTCATCGAGGACGACTGGCAGCGCCGCGGCATCGGCTCCGAACTGCTGCGCCGGCTCCTCGCCATGGCCGCCGAGGCCGGGTGCGACAGCGTGTACGCCGTCACCCAGGCCGCCAACACCGGCATGGTCGCCGCCATGCGCGGCCTCGGCCTCCCCCTCGACTACCAGATCGAGGAGGGCACCCTGGTGATCACGGCCCGGCTGGACGCCACGCCCGTCGGCTCGCGGCTCCCGTACGAGGTCCCCGTCGCGCTCCCGCACGAGCACGGGGCTCCGCGACGCCCGCACTGAGCCCCGGCCGGCCGCGGCACGCACGGGCGCCCGCTCCCCCGGAGCGGGCGCCTCCGTTCGGATCCGGCCAAACTCGGATCCGCGCCGCTGGCCACAGATCCACCTCCCATCCGTGAAGTCGCTTGCGCACGAGGGTGGTTGACCGAGACCGGCCGAGTCCGACAGCCGTGCTCCAGCCCGTGTCAGGAGGCTGACGCCAATCGGTGATGACGGGAGGACGGGTCGCATACGAAGATGGCCGCATGTCAGAGACCCTCCACACCGGCAGCGCCCCCCGGCTGCCCCGCCAGGTGGCCGACGCCTACGTCGACGGCCTCATCGCCCTCGACCCCATCACCGGCACCTACCTGGGTGTAGCCGAGAGCTCCGCCAAGCTCCCCGACTTCTCCCCGGCGGGCCGCGCGGCCGTCGCCGGCCTCGCCCGCGAGACCCTCGCCCGTCTCGACGCCGCCGAGGCGCTCCCCGGTGCCGACACCGACGCCGAACGGCGCTGCGGCCGTCTGCTCCGCGAGCGGCTCACCGCCGAACTCGCGGTCCACGACGCCGACGAGGACCTGCGCGCGGTCAGCAACATCCACAGCCCCGTGCACTCGGTCCGCGAGGTCTTCTCCCTGACTCCGGCCGACACCGACGAGGACTGGGCGGCGATCGCCGAGCGGCTGCGCGCCGTCCCGGCCGCCTTCGCCGGCTACCGCGAGAGCCTCGAACTCGGGCTGGAGCGCGGCCTGTACGGCGGCCCGCGCGCCACCGAGACCATGATCGGCCAGCTCACCACCTGGGCCGGCCAGGACGGCACCGCCCCGGCCTTCTTCGAGGACTTCGCCTCCGGCGGCCCCGAGGCCCTGCGCACCGAGCTGGACGCGGCGGCCGCCGGCGCGACCTCCGCCGTCGTCGAACTGCGCGACTGGATGACCGCGGTGTACGCCCCCGCGGTCGAGGGCCGGCCCGACACCGTGGGCCGCGAGCGGTACGCCCGCTGGTCGCGGTACTTCAACGGCACCGACCTCGACCTGGACGAGGCGTACGCCTACGGCTGGTCGGAGTACCACCGGCTGCTCGCCGAGATGAAGACCGAGGCGGCCAGGATCCTCCCGGGCGCCGGCCCCTGGGAGGCCCTGGCGCACCTGGACGAGCACGGCACCCACATCGAGGGGGTGGACGAGGTCCAGGCCTGGCTGCAGGGCCTGATGGACGAGGCCATCGAGAACCTCGACGGCACCCACTTCGAACTCGCCGAGCGCGTCCGCAAGGTGGAGTCCCGGATCGCCCCTCCCGGCGGCCCCGCGGCCCCGTACTACACCTCCCCGTCGGAGGACTTCTCCCGCCCGGGCCGCACCTGGCTGCCCACGATGGGGCAGACCCGCTTCCCGGTCTACGACCTGGTGTCCACCTGGTACCACGAGGGCGTTCCGGGCCACCACCTCCAGCTCGCGCAGTGGACGCACGTGGCCGACCAGCTCTCCCGCTACCAGGCCACCGTCGGCTGGGTCAGCGCCAACTGCGAGGGCTGGGCGCTCTACGCGGAGCGGCTGATGGACGAACTGGGCTATCTCAAGGACGCCGAGCAGCGCCTGGGCTACCTGGACTGCCAGATGATGCGCGCCGCGCGGGTCATCGTCGACATCGGCATGCACCTGGGCCTGGAGATCCCGGCGGACTCGCCGTTCCACCCGGGCGAGAAGTGGACCGTGGACCTGGCGCAGGAGTTCTTCGGCCTGCACAGCGGCCGGCCGGCGGAGTTCGTGGAGAGCGAGCTGACCCGCTACCTGTCGATGCCGGGGCAGGCGATCGGATACAAGCTGGGCGAACGCACCTGGCTGATGGGCCGGGACAACGCGCGTGCGGCGCACGGCGACTCCTTCGACCTGAAGGCCTGGCACATGGCGGCGCTGTCGCAGGGTTCGCTGGGGCTGGACGACCTGCTGGACGAGCTCTCGAAGCTCTGACGGCACTGCGGTACCGCGGTACTGCGGGCTGCATGTCGTATGCCGTATGCCGTATGCCGTACGTACGGGCCGCTTCGTCTCCCCCGGGGGCGAGCGCGGCCCGTACGCGTGCGGCGGGCACGTCAGCAGCCGCAGTCGTCCGAGCCGGTCGGCGCGGTCAGCGGGTCGGCCCCGTCGCGCTGCCGGGGGCCCTGCCAGGTCTCGACCTCGAAGCCTTCACGGATCCAGTACTCGATGCCGCCGAGCATCTCCTTGACCTGGAAGCCGAGTTCGGCCAGGGCGAGGGCGGAGCGGGCGCCGCCGTTGCAGCCGGGGCCCCAGCAATACGTCACCACGGGGACGTTCTTGTCCAGGAGCCGCTCGGCCTGCTCGGGCACGAGGGCGGTGGGCAGGTGGATCGCGCCGGGCACGTGCGCCTGGTCCCAGGAGGGCGTGGAACGGGAGTCGACGAGCTGGAAGCCCAGCCCGGCGCCCGACTCGCGGTGGGCCCTGAAGGCGCTCGCGACGTCCGAGACGTCCGCGTGGAAGGCGAGGCTCGCGGCGAAGTAGGCGGCGGCCGCGGCCGGGGAGGCCGGGGGCACACGGAGCACGGGGTTGCCGGCGGCCGGGGCGGAGGAGGTGTTCTGCGGTGTCGTCATGGCCAGAAATCTACGATCCGTCGATCTTCCCAGGAAGTCACTTTCCCCGGCGCTTTCCTTGTCCCGCCGGGGAATCCCCTGCTAGACCTGCCTCATGACCGACTATTCCCCTGACGCCACGGACTGGCGGATCCTCGAAGCGCTCCAGCGGGACGGCCGCGCCAGCTTCACCGAGCTCGCCCGCTCCGTGTCCATGTCCGCGAGCGCCGTCACCGAGCGGGTCCGCCGGCTGGAGGAAGCCGGTGTGATCACCGGCTACACGGCCGTGGTGGACCCGGAGAAGCTCGGCAAGTCGATCCTCGCCCTGGTGCGGCTGCGCTACCCGCACGGCAACTACAAGCCGTTCCATGACTTCCTGGAAGCCACTCCCGAGATCCTGGAGGCCCATCACGTCACGGGCGACGACTGCTTCGTCCTCAAGGTCGCGGCCCGCTCGATGCGGCACCTGGAGGAGGTCACCGGCCGGATCGCGGGGCTCGGCTCGGTGACGACGAGCGTCGTCTACTCCTCGCCGCTGCCGCGCCGCCCGCTCAGTCCGTGACCGCGCCCGCCCGCCGCCCGCTCAGTCCGTGAGCGCCGCCGTGCGGTGCCGCACGACGGAACCGCCGCGCTGCTTGACGATCTCCAGCTGGGCCTGGACCCGGGTCCGCAGGTCGGCGACGTGGCTGACGATGCCAACGCTGCGGTCCCGCTCGCGCAGGGAGTCCAGCACGTCGAGCACCTCGTCCAGTGCCTGGTCGTCGAGGCTGCCGAAGCCCTCGTCGATGAAGAGGGTGTCCAGGCGGGTACCGCCCGCCTCGTCGGTGACCACGTCGGCGAGGCCCAGCGCGAGGGCGAGCGAGGCGAAGAAGGTCTCGCCGCCGGAGAGGGTGGCGGTGTCCCGCTCGCTGCCGGTCCACGCGTCGACCACGTGCAGCCCGAGGCCGGAACGCCCGCGTCCGCTCGCCCGTGCGTCGGAGTGCACCAGGGTGTAGCGGCCGCCGGACATGCGCAGCAGCCGTACCGTCGCGGCGGCGGCCACCTGCTCCAGGCGGGCGGCCAGCACGTACGCCTCCAGCCGCATCCTGCGCTCGTTGTCCGCGGAGGTGCCCGCGGTCAGGCCGGCCAGCCGGGCCACCCGGTCGTAGGCCTCCCGCAGCGGGCCGAGCGCGCGCAGCTCCTGCTCCATCTGCCGGGAGAGCCGGTCCAGCTCCACGCAGCGGACCCGGGCCGCGTCGAAGGCGGAGCCCGCCGTACGGAGCTTCGCCGCGGCCTCGGCCGCGTACGCCTCGGCGGCGTCCGGTGCGGCCGGGGGCAGCGCCGCCGCCTCGGCGGTGCCGGTCTCGCCGAGGCGGTCCGCGAGGAGGGCCTCCTCCGCCTGCCAGGCGTCCAGCCGGTGCTGGAGCGCGGTGCGTTCGTATTCCGGGAGGACGGCGTCGGCAGCGGCCTCGATCGTGTCGAAGCCGGCCTTGAAGGCGGCGTCGGCGAGCTGGTCGTCGGCCTCCTTCAGCCGGGCGGCGGCCGTCTCCGCCCGGCGCAGGGCAGTGGCGGCCCCGGCGACGATCCGGACCCGGTCCTCCAGGGTCCGGGCGCGGGCCGCGACGGTGGGCGCGTCCCGCCGCACGAGGGCGAGTTCGGCCTCCAGGGCGGCCTGTTCCCGGTCCAGGGCCTCACGGCGGGAGGCCCGGGCGGCGGCCCGGGTCTCGGCGTCGAGCCGGTCGGCGCTGCGCACGGAGTGCTCGCGCTCGGCCCGGGCCAGCTGCTCCCGGGCGGCGTGCAGGCCGGCGGCCGCGGCATGAGCGGCGGCGTGCCGGGCACTCAGGTCGGCGGTCAGGGCGAGGAGTTCGTCGGTCGTGGCGTCCCCGGCGGCGGACGCGGCCTCGGCACGGGCCTTGCGGGCGGCGGCGAGGCTGCGCTCGACGGCCGCCCGGGCCTGCTCGGCCCGTTCGAAGGCGGCGTGGGCGGCGTCCTCCGCGGCACGGTCCACGTGGCCGGGGGCCGGGCGGGCCGGAGCCGGGTGGTCCGCCGATCCGCACACGGTGCAGGCTTCCCCGGCCACCAGCGCCTCGGCGAGTTCGGCGGCGATGCCGCGCAGCCGGGCCTCCTTGAGCTCCAGCCAGCGTTCGCGCGCGGCGGCCGACTCCTCGCGCAGTTCGAGCAGTTCGCGCTCGGCGCGCTCGGCGTCGGCGGCGAACTCGTCGCGCCGCCGGGCGGCGCTGAGGTTCATCCGGGCCGGTTCCAGCCGGCCCGCGAGCTGCTCGGCCAGGGTGGCGGCCTGCTGGGCGGCGTCCGCCCGCTCCTGCAGGGCGGTGCGGGTCTCCTCCCAGCGCTCCAGCCACTCGGCGGACTCCTGGCGCTGCTCCTCGGCGGCGCGGGACTCCCGTTCCAGGTCGGCCCGTTCGCGGCCGATCTCGGCGCTGCGCTGCTCGGTGCGGTGGGCGGCGCCGAGCGCGCCCAGTTCCTCGCGCAGCCGCTGTTCGACGGCAGCGAGCTGTTCGGCGCCGGCCTCCCGCAGCGGGGGCGGCAGTTCCGCGCGCGCCGTCGTCTCGGCGTGGGCCGCGGCGAGGTGGGCCGAGCCGGCCGCGCCGCGCAGTTCCAGGGCGGGCGCCACCAGAGCTCCCCGCCGGGCCCCGTCCAGCAGGCCGCGGACCCGCTCGCGCTCGGGCTCCGCCTCGGCGAGCAGGGCGGCCCGGCGGGTGGTCTCCGCGTGCCGGCGCTGGAGCCGGTCGAGCTCCCGCGCGTCCTCGGCGGCCCGCCGGGCGGCGGCGTACCGGCTCTCGACCGCGGCCAGCGCGTATGCGGCGACGTCCAGCCGTTCCCGCGCCGAGCACCGGGCGACGGCCGCCCAGGCGCGGACCGCCCCGGCGAGCCCGGGGTCTCCCGGCTGGTGCCCGGGCAGCGGCCAGGCCCGCAGGTCCGCGCTGTCGCCGGCGGCCTGGGCGAGCCGCTGCGCGGTGTGGAGCACCTTCTCGTCGCCGGCCCGGACCCTGGCCTCGGCGGCCCGGCGCCGTTCCCCGAGGAGGGTCTCGACGGCGGCGAAGCGGCGGGTGTCGAAGAGCCGGCCGAGGAGCCGGCCGCGGGCCGCCTCGTCGGCGCGCAGGAAACGCGCGAACTCCCCCTGCGGCAGGAGCACGACCTGGCAGAACTGCTCGCGGCTCATGCCGAGCAGCTGCTCGATCTCCTCGCCGATCTCCTGGTGGGAGCGGCTGAGCGGCTCCCAGCCCTCGCCGGTGTGCTCACGCAGCCGGCTCTGCGCCTTGTCCTTGGTGGTGCCCGTGCCCCGCTTCTTCGGCCGTTCCTGTTCGGGGCGCCGGGTGATCTCCAGGCGGCGGCCGCCCGCGGTGAGTTCGAGGGTGACCTCGGTCGGGGTGCCGGCGGCGGCGTGGTCGCTGCGCAGGGTGGTGCCGGGGGCCTGGCGGGCGCCGGGCACGGAGCCGTAGAGGGCGTAGCAGACGGCGTCGAGGACGGAGGTCTTGCCCGCGCCGGTGGGGCCGTGCAGCAGGAAGATGCCGGCGCCGGAGAGGGCGTCGAAGTCGATCGTCTGGGGTTCGGCGAAGGGGCCGAAGGCGGTCACGGCCAGCCGGTGGAGCCTCATCGGTGGTTCTCCCGGACGCTGTCGTCGGCGCGTACGTCGTCGAAGGCGCCCTGGAGGACGGCCCGTTCGGCCTCGTCCGGGAGGCCGCCGCCACGCACGTGGGCGACGAAGTCCTCGGCGATCTGCTGGTCGGTGCGGCCGCGCAGCCGCTGGGCGTAGGAGGCGCCGGTCTCCTCCCGGCGGCCCTCGGGGTCGAAGGCCAGGGTGAGGGTGTGCGGGAAGCGGGTGGCGAGGCGGGCCATGGGGTCGTCGGGGCGGACCGGGTCGGTGAGGGTGGCCTCCACCCACGCGTCCTCGTGCACGGCGTGGGCGGGATCCGCGAGGAGGTCGTCGAGGCGCCCGCGCAGCCTGGCGAGGGCGCGGGGTACGGGGGTGTCGATGCGCTCGGCGGTGACGATCTCTCCCTGCGCGCCGAGTTCGATCAGCCACATGGTCTTGCGGTGGTCGGCTTCGGAGAAGGAGTAGGCGAGCGGGGAACCGGAGTAGCGGACCCGTTCGTTGATCGTCTGGCAGCCGTGGAGGTGGCCGAGGGCGGCGTAGTCCACTCCGTCGAAGACGGAGGCGGGGACGGCCTCCACACCGCCGACGCTGATGTCGCGTTCGCTGTCGCTGGCCTGCCCGCCGGTGACGAAGGCATGGGCCAGGACGACGGAGCGGGTGCCGGGCGGGCGGGTGGCGAGGTCGGCCCGGATCCGGTCCATGGCCGCGCCCAGGACCGCTTCGTGGCTGACCCTCTGCGTCCTGAACTGGTCCTTGACCAGGGCGGGCTCCAGGTACGGCAGCCCGTAGAGCGCCACGTCACCGTGTACGTCGGCCAGTACGACGGGGTCGGCGCAGCCGGCCGGGTCGGTCCGCAGGTGGATGCCGGCGCGGCCGATCAGCCCTGCCCCGAAGCCGAGCCGGCGGGCGGAGTCGTGGTTGCCGGAGATCATGACGGTGGGCACACCGAGCTCGGCGAGCCGGTGCAGGGCCCGGTCGTACAGCTCGACGGCGGGCAGCGGGGGCACGGCACGGTCGTAGACGTCCCCGGCGACGAGGACGGCGTCGACCTCGTGCGCGCGGACCGTCTCGACGAGGTGGTCGACGAAGGCGGCCTGGGCACCGAGCAGGTTCACACGGTGGAAGGCGCGGCCGAGGTGCCAGTCGGAGGTGTGCAGGAACTTCACTCGCCGGCCCCGCCCCACATGCCGTCTCCCCCTGGTCGTGTTCCCGCTCGCTGGTCCCCTCTACGCTAACCCGTCCCCGGGGGCGCTCAGGGCGCGTACGTCTCCCCGCCCAGGGTGAGACCGGCACTGCCGGCCGTGCTGTCGGCGAGCCAGGCCTCGAAGGCGGGCAGGTCCGCCTCGGGAAGGGCGACCTCGATCTCCACGGCGGCCCCGTAGCGCAGGTCCACCACGGTCCGCCCTGTGGAGCGCAGGTCGTTCTGCGTCTTGCCGGCCCGCTGGTGGTCGACGGTGACGGTGGCGAGCCGGTAGCGCCGCCGGGTGACGGTGCCGAGCTCGTCGAGGGCCTCGCCGACGACGCCGCCGTAGGCCCGGATCAGCCCGCCGGCGCCGAGCTTCACGCCGCCGTAGTAGCGGGTGACCACGGCGACCGCGTAGCGGACGTCCCGGCGCATGAGCATCTGCAGCATGGGCACCCCGGCGGTGCCGCCGGGCTCCCCGTCGTCGCTGGCCTTCTGGACGGCGGCGTCGGCGCCGATGACGTAGGCGTAGCAGTTGTGCGTGGCGGTGGGGTGCTCCTTGCGGATGCGCGCGATGAACTCCTGCGCCTCCTGCTCGGTCGCGGCGGGCGCGAGCGAGCACAGGAAGCGCGAGCGGTTGATCTCCGACTCGTGCACGCCCTCACGGGCCACCGTCACGTACTGGTCTGCCTTCACCGCTCCACCCTAAGCCGTACCGCCAAACCCCCCGGCGCCCCGGGACGCTGCGGGAATCGGGGGTGCGGCTGTGCGGTTGATGCGGCTGAGCAGCACATGACGACGGCAGACAGCAGCAGGAGGCGGCACGCGTGTACGGCGATCCGGCAACCATTCGCAAGATCCTCACCGAGCTCGGCGACACCTGGGCCGTGGTGGGCCTCTCGAACAACCGGGACCGGGCGGCCTACGGGGTGGCCCGCGTGCTCCAGCAGTACGGCAAGCGCGTGGTCCCCGTGCACCCGAAGGCCGAGACCGTGCACGGCGAGCCCGGTTTCGCCTCGCTGGAGGAGATCCCGTTCAAGGTGGACGTGGTGGACGTCTTCGTGAACAGCGAGCTGGCCGGCGCGGTCGCCGACCAGGCGGCCGCGGTCGGCGCCGAGGCCGTGTGGTTCCAGCTGGGCGTGATCGACGAGGCCGCCTACGACCGGACCCGGGAGGCCGGGCTGACGATGGTCATGGACCGCTGCCCGGCTATCGAGATCCCCGCCCTCTAGGGGGTGTCCGTGGCCGCCGCCGCGCCGCCGTGTGCGTGCGCGGTGGCGGTCGCGGGGAGCGGCGCGGACACCGGGGGGACGGACACCGCGAGGGTCATCTCCATCGGTTCGGAGCCCTCGTTGCGGTAGGAGTGCGGGAGGTTGGCCTCGAAGGCGGCCGCAGCCCCGGCGGGGACGCAAAAATCGTCCTCGCCGACCACCAGCGTCAGCTCCCCCGCCGTGACGTGCAGCATCTCGATCGTGCCGGAGGGGTGCGGGACGGAGTCCGTGCCCTCCCCGGGCACCAGGTGCCAGGTCCACAGCTCCATCGGCCCGCGCTCGTCGGTGCCGATCAGCATGGTCGTCGAGCTGCCCGCCTCGCTCGACCAGATCCGTACCACCTGGTCCGCCGGGACCACCCGGACCTGCGGGCCGCGGTCGTAGTCGAGGAGCGCGGCGCCCCCGTCCAGCGGCAGGCCGTGGTCCTCACCCTGGTCGCGGCCTTCGGCTTCGGCGCGGTGATGGCCCTGATCGCCGAGGCGTCGACCACCGTCACCGGGCTCTTCCTCGCCCTGTTCGTCCAGCGGGTCACCAACGTCACCGTCGGCGGGGCCGCGCTGTGGGCGCAGACCCGGCGCGGGGTCCCCGCCCTCCCCGAGGGCACCGGCCCGCGGATCCTGTGGGGGCTGCTGCCCGCCCTGGCCTTCGTCGGCCTGGCGGACGTCGCGGCGAACGGCACGTACTCCGTCGCCGCACAGAACGGCCCCGTCACCATGGCGGCCGTGGTGTCCTCGCTCTACCCGGTGATCACCGCGCTCGCCGCCTTCGCCGTCCTCAAGGAACGGCTGCGCACCGTCCAGGCGGCGGGCGCCGGCCTGGCCCTCGCCGGAACGGTCCTGCTGGCCGCCGGCTGAACGGCGCGGCGGGCGCTACTTGTCGGCCTCCGCGAGCCTGGCCTCCGCGAGCCTGGCGTCGGCCGGCCCGGCCTCCGCCAGCTCGACCTCGGCCAGTTCGGCCTCGGTGAGCTCGGCCAGCCCCCGCAGCTGCTCCGACGTCATGCCGTCCGGGATCGGCACGGGCGCCGGGGTCCGCAGCGGCGGCTGCCACCCCGCCTCCGGTGTCCAGCGCCGTACGATGCGCGCCGGCGCCCCCGCCACCACGGCGTGGTCGGGCACCTCGCCCCGTACGACGGAACCCGCGGCCACCACCACGTTGCGGCCCAGCCGTGCGCCCGGCAGGATCACCGCGCCCGTGCCGAGCCAGCATCCGGGGCCGATCTCCACCGGCGCGCTGCGCGGCCACTGCCGGCCGATGGGCTCGTGCGGATCGTCGTAGCTGTGGTTAGTGGACGTGATGTAGACACCGGGACCGCAGAAGGTGTTCGAACCGATCTCGATGCGGGCGTCGGCGATGACGTGACTGTCCCGCCCGATGACGACCCCGTCGCCGAGCAGCAGCATCGGCTCCGCGCCCAGGTCGAGGCCGGGCATCATGCCGGCGGTGAGGGTGACCTGCTCGCCGATGATGCAGTGCCCGCCGAGCCGGATCCACCGCTCGCCGAAGACGGTGCCCTGCGGGAAGGCGAGCCGGGTGCCGTCCCCGATCGCGCCGAACCGCAGCCGGCCCGGGGTCTGCGCGGTCACCGCGCCGGCCTGCTGCATCCAGCGCCAGCCGGTGTGGACCACGCGGCTCGCCAGCCTGCGGCGCAGGGCCGTCACAGATGAGAACGTGTTCTGTTTCTTCGGCACCCGGCCACGGTAATGCGCCGGGCCCCGGTCGTCCGGACGGCGATCCTGTGATCTTCACCCCATCGCGGGCACGGAGGCCCGCGTGCCCTACGGTGCTGTTGGCGCGGCGACCGATGGCAGACAGACCACTGACGGCAGAGGAACAGACATGACGCACCAGGCGGCCCAGGCCACGGCACTCGTGGCGGGTGTCGGCGGAAAGCACCCGGACATCGACCCCACGGCCTTCACGGCTCCCACCTCGGTGGTGGTCGGGGAGGTCACCCTCGCCGCCGGCGCCGGCGTCTGGTACTCGGCGGTGCTGCGCGCCGACTGCGGCCCGATCACCCTCGGCGCCGACAGCAACGTGCAGGACAACTGCACGCTCCACACGGACCCGGGCTTCCCCGTGTCCATCGGCGAGCGCGTCTCCATCGGCCACAACGCCGTCGTGCACGGCTGCACCGTCGAGGACGACTGCCTGATCGGCATGGGCGCCACCGTCCTGAACGGCGCCGTGATCGGCGCCGGTTCCCTGGTCGCCGCGCAGGCGCTGGTCCCCCAGGGCATGGTCGTCCCGCCCGGCTCGCTCGTGGCCGGCGTCCCCGCGAAGGTGCGCCGCGAGCTGACCGACGAGGAGCGCGAGGGCATCAGGGTCAACGCCCTGATGTACGTGGAGCTGGCCAAGCAGCACCGCGCCTCGGTCACCCCGGAGGGCTAGTGCTGTGACCGGAAAGGTTTGCCGGGTCGCGGTGTCCGGTGCGGTGCATCGCAAGGCGGAGGGCCACGTCTCGTACCGGACGTACTTGCGTGGTCCGACAACGCGGCGAGGTGCCGTGCCGGGCGCCGTGCCCCGGTGAACCTTTCCGGTCACAGCACTAGNGGACGTACTTGCGTGGTCCGACAACGCGGCGAGGTGCCGTGCCGGGCGCCGTGCCCCGGTGAACCTTTCCGGTCACAGCACTAGAAATCCCGGGCCGCCCGGGAAGACCTCCCGCCGGGGCCCGGGCGCGCCACCGTCACTCGGCGACGGTGGCGTGGGCGGCCGGCTGCGCGGGGATGTCCGCTTCGGCCGCGGCCGCCGCGCCGGCGGCTTCGGCCGCCTTCTTCATCCGGCTGCGCACCACCAGGGTCACGACGAGGCCGAACGCCACCGCGAGGCCCAGGGCCAGCCAGGAGAACCGCTTCAGCCAGGGCTCCGCGACGATGCCGACCGAGTAGATGACGGCGGTGGTCCCGCCCGCCCAGAGGATCCCACCGAGGACGTTGGCGACGAGGAAGCGCCAGTACGGCATGTGCAGCACGCCGGCCAGCGGCCCGGCGAAGATCCGCAGCAGTGCCACGAACCGGCCGAAGAACACGGCCCACATGCCCCACTTCTCGAAGGAGCGTTCCGCCAGCGCAACCTGCTGGGGCCCGAAGTGCTTCGGGAAGCGCCGGCCCAGCCGCTCCAGCAGCGGCTTGCCGCCCCTGCGCCCGATGGCGTAGCCGATGGAGTCGCCGACGATCGCACCGGTGATGGCGCACAGGCCCAGGACGACGGGGTCGACCTCCCCGTGCTGCGAGGCCAGCAGTGCGGAGCTGACCAGGATGATCTCGCCGGGCAGCGGGATGCCGAGGCTCTCCAGGCCGATGACCAGACCCACCAGGAGGTAGATGCTGACCGCCGGAATCGTCTCCAGCCATTCCTGGATGTGCACCGGTGCGTCCTCCCGATCAGTCCCCGGCGCGCCCCCTGTGGCACGCCGAACGGGCAGCCTATCGGCTCTCCAGCACGACCTTTGACCTCAGTGGCAGCTCGCGCGAGGAACGGCCCGCGAACACCTCGCGGCGGCCGTGTCCCAGCACCCAGGCGTGTTCCTCCGGGTCCCAGGACGACAACGTCCGGGTGTCGATGTCGACGGTGACGCGCTGCGCCGTGCCCGGCGCCAGGGTGATCCGCCGGTAGCCGGCGAGCGCGCGCACCGGCTGGTCGAGCCGGAGTTCCGCGGAGGGGCCCACGTACACCTGGGCCACCTCGGTGCCCTTGCGCCGGCCGGTGTTGCGGACGGTGAACTCCACGCGCAGTCCGCCGCGCTGCGGCCGGACCGTGAGCTTCTCGTACTGCCAGGTCGTGTACGACAGGCCGTGGCCGAAGGGGAAGAGCGGGGCCTCCCGCTGGGCGTCGTACCAGCGGTGGCCCACGTGGACGCCCTCGGAGTATTCCTGCCGGCCGCCCACCCCCGGGTAGCGCGAGCGGTCCGCGCCGACCGGGGTCCTGCGCTCGTCGGCCGGGAAGGTCTGGGTGAGGCGGCCCCCGGGGTCCACGTCGCCGAAGAGGACGTCGGCGGTGGCCCCGGCGCCCTCCTGCCCCGGGTAGTACATCTGGAGGACCGCTCCGGTACGGGGAAGCCACGGCATCGTCGTACCGGAGGGGGTGTTCAGCACGACCGTCGTACGGGGGTTCGCGGCGGCCACGGCCTCGATCAGCCGCTCCTGCCCGCCGGGGAGGGCCAGGGAGGTACGGTCCCGGCCCTCGGTGGAGTCCTCGTAGGCGAACAGGACCACGCTGCGGGCCGCCTTCGCGGTCCGCACCGCCTCGGCGAGGTCCGCGGCCCGGATCGCCCCGGTGATGTGGCGCAGCCGCAGGCGCTGTCCTTGGTCCCCGCCGTCGGCGGTCACGGCGAGCCGGTGGGTCCCCGCCGTCAGGGCGAGGGTGCGGCGGCGGACGGCCATGCCGTCGGGGGCGGAGCCGAGCAGTCCGCCCTCGTGGTGCTCGGCCGCGCCCGGCCGGACGGGGAAGAGTTCCTCTCCGTCGAGACGTACGCCGGGCCGCTTCCCGGTGTAGTGGACCAGCAGGGTCCACTCGTCGTCCGCCGCGAGGCGGAACTCCCCCTCGTACGTCCAGGTTCGTCCCGGTCCGACCTCCCGGTCCTCCAGGTCCACTACCGGGGTCAGCAGCTTCGCCGGGAGCGGCCGCCCGTACAGGTCCTCGCCTTGGGCGTGGCGCACGGCCGCGCTCTTCCCGGCCCGCCGCCGGATGGCGGTGAGCGGGGCGGTCGCACCGTCGGGGACCACGTGCGAGCTGCCCCCGCCGCCGGTGAACGGCACCTGGGCGGTGGGCCCGATCACCGCGATCGAGCGGGCCGCCGCCCCGGTCAGCGGCAGCGTGCCGCGCTCGTTGCGCAGCAGCACCGCCCCGGCGGTGGCCACCTTGCGGGCGACCCTGGCGCCGGCCGCGGCGTCGCGCGGGGGCCGTGCGGGCTGCCGCGCGGCCAGCAGCCCGAAGCGGTCCATGGTGGTCAGGATCCGGTGCACGGCCTGGTCCACGGCGGCCTCCGGTACGGAGCCGCCGCGCACGGCCTCGCGCAGCGGCCCGCCGAAGTGGGTGCCGTCGGGCATCTCCAGGTCGAGGCCGGCCCGGACGGCGGCGACGGTGCTGTGGGCGGCACCCCGGTCGGATACCACCCAGCCGTCGAACCCCCAGCTTCCGCGCAGCAGTTCGTCGAGCAGCGGTCCGCTCTCGCAGGCGTGGACGCCGTTGATCTTGCGGGAGGCGCCCATCACGGCTCCCGCGCCGGCGGTCACGGCGGCCTCGAAGCCCCGTAGCTCGGTCTCGCGCAGGGTCTGTTCGGCGACGGTCACGTCGACGGTGTCGCGGCCCGCTTCCTGGTTGTGGAGGGCGAAGTGCTTGACGGTGGCGATGAGTCCCTCGTCCTGGATGCCGCGGACCAGTTCGCCGACCAGGTCCGCGGTCAGGCGCGGGTCCTCGGCGAAGGTCTCGAAGTTCCGGCCGGCGTAGGGGGTGCGGATGAGGTTGGCCATGGGGGCCAGCACGACGTCCTGGCCGAGGGCGCGGCCCTCGCGGCCGATGACGCGTCCGTACTCGCGCGCCAGCGCCGGGTCGAAGGCGGAGGCGAGGAGCACCGGCGCGGGGAGGGCGGTGGCGGGCCGGTCCACCCGTACCCCGGCGGGCCCGTGGGCGAGGCGCAGGGCCGGGATGCCCAGGCGCGGTACGCCGGGTACGTAGCCGGTCTGGCCCCGGGAGGCGGGGTCGGGGGCCCCGTGCAGGAGGGCGGTCTTCTCTTCGAGGGTGAGCCGCTGTACGAGCGCGTCGATGCGGGCGGCTCCGCCCGTACCGGTGCCGGTCCCGCTCCCGGCGGCGGGTGCGCCCGGTGCGCCGGGCGCGGGCCCGCGCGGGACGGCGCCGGGCGGCGGCACGGCGGGGACGCAGCCGGCGGCTCCGAGGGCGGCCCCGGCCGCCGTGCCCGCGGCGGCGATCAGCCGCATCGCCGAACGTCTGGACACGTCCTGGCTCATGGCTGCTCCCTGCGACACGGTCGGCGGGAGCGGCCCGCGCCGGACCGCTCCCCGGGCCACTGTGCGCCGCGGGGGCGCGGGCCCGGCCGAGACGCGCCACCGGGGGCGCCCAGGTTCAGCCCTCCGGCAGGGGCGGCAGGCTGTCGGTGGTGCGGCGTGGCTCGTCCTGGCTCTGGACGCGCGCCTCGGTGCGGTGTCCGCGCGCGATGTAGTCCCGTACGACGGCCTCCACCGCGTCCTGCGGGGAGCCGACCCCGGCGAGCACCATCACCTCCACCACGAGTTCGGCGTCGAGGCTGATGTTGACCTTGGCCACGGGTACCCCCTCCATCGTCGTGCGAGGACTCTACTGCTGTGACCGGAAAGGTTTGCCGGGTCGCGGTGTCCGGTGCGGTGCATCGCAAGGCGGAGGGCCACATCTCGTACTGAACGTACGTGCGTGGTCCGACAACGCGGCGAGGTGCCGTGCCGGGCGCCGTGACCCGGTGAACCTTTCCGGTCACAGCACTAAACCGTCCGGGCGGGCTCGCGCGGTCCGACGGCGCGGCCCGCGCACCCGGAGACAGGACGTGCCCGTCGCCCCATGGGGCGGCGGGCACGCTCCGGGCCGGGCGTCAGGCGTTGGGGCGCAGCGTCCAGACGACCGTCATCTCGCCGGTCACGGCCTCGTCCTCGCGCTGGATGGTGATGGTGACCGGGAACTCGGGGCGGCCGCCCGCGTCGAGTTCGGCCACGACCTCGGCGGCCGGGCGGCCGAGGGTGGCGGTGGCGGTGACGACGCCCTTGGCGAGCTTCTTGTAGCCGATCTCGGCCTTCACGGCGAGGGGCACGGCCCGGGAGAGCTGGTCGCCGAAGGCGGCCAGGACGATCGCGCCGCTCGCGGACTCTGCGAGGGTGAACATGGCGCCGGCGTGCGGGCCGCCGACGTGGTTGTGGTAGTCGGGCTGGTCCGGGAGCCGGACGACCGCGCGCTCGGAAGTGGTCTCCAGGAACTGGAGGTTCAGGGTCCGGGCCATGGGCACGGTCGCGGCGAGCAGTTCGCCCACGTTCATCTGATCTGCGCTCATGGACCGCGATGTTACCCGCGAGTAGACAGGATTGGCCAGAGCTCTTCAGGGGGCGGCCGTGGTTCCTCCGGACCGCTCCCACTATCGTTACCGGCCATGTGGCCAGGACAGCAGCAGCCGCCCGGGGGCGAGCAGAACCCCCAGGACGCGCATCAGAACCCGTACGCGCAGCCGCCGGGACAGCCGGCTCAGCCGAACCCGTACCAGCAGCAGCCGGGTTACGGATACCCGCAGCAGCCCGGCTACCCCCAGCAGCCGGGCTACCAGCAGCCGGGCGCCCCGGGCCAGCCGTGGAGCCAGCCCCAGGCGCCCCAGGCGCCCCAGCAGCCGCAGCCCTCCGGCGGGAGCCCCTACTCGACCAGGACCGTGGCCATCGTCGCGGCCGCCGCGGTCGTCGTGGCGGCCGCCGCGACCGGCGCGTACGTCCTGACCCGGGACGACAAGAACACCGAGGCCGGCGGCAAGCCGCCGGCCGCGAGCCCCTCCGCCCCGGTCGAGGCGCCCGCCCCGGCGGGCAGCAGCGCGAACCCGCGGGCCGGCGGCGCCATGCAGCCGGTCGTCCCGGGCTGGAAGGTCGTCGTCAACACGAAGTACAACGTGGCCTACGACGTCCCCCCGGAGTGGAACGTCAACGACCCCGGCGTCTCCCTCTTCTACGACGACGAGGTCAAGAACGACGGCAAGCCGGTCATCACGATGTCCGGCACCGCCACCCTCAAGCAGGAGTGGTGCACGGTCGACAAGGACGCCGACGGCAACCTCGAGAAGTTCTCGGTCGCGGACGCCGGCGTCAAGGGGGCCCAGGGCGCCAAGGACACCGCGCAGGCCGCGACCGACAACACCGGCACGTGGGTGTGGGCCGGCTTCGCGCAGAAGGAGCCCAAGGGAACGGTCAAGGTGACCGAGCCGAAGGAGTTCACGACCTCCTCCGGGATCAAGGGCCACATGGTGGTCGCCACCGCGCCGAACGTGAAGAAGGAGCACAAGTGCTCCACCGACGGCAAGGCGGTCGGCTTCGCCTTCAGGAACGCCGCCGGTGACTTCGCCAGCTTCGCCCTGGTCTCTGCGGCCGGTGTGAAGGAAGAGGTCTCGACGGAGATCTCCGACAAGATCCTCGGCTCGATCCGGTTGGCCACCGGATGATCTCCGGCTGAATCCGCCCCGCCCCGGACCGGTATTCCGTTTGGATTCCGGGCCCGGGGCGGGGATAGTCCCGGGGTGAGCTCTCCCCATGACGCACCGCACCGCACACCCGCGCCCCGCCCCCGCCGCAGCCGGCCGGAGTGGGCCGGCCGCAACTA
Source organism: Streptomyces yangpuensis (assembly GCF_001005295.1). Taxonomy (GTDB): domain Bacteria; phylum Actinomycetota; class Actinomycetes; order Streptomycetales; family Streptomycetaceae; genus Streptomyces; species Streptomyces yangpuensis. The sequence continues at coordinate 150,227 of NZ_LBMK01000011.1, forward strand.
CACCCTGCTCACGGGTGCGGCGGTGGTCACCAACCTCGGCAGTCACGGGGCGCTCATCGCCTCCGCCTTCGCCGTCATGGAGGCCGGCGGTTCGGGCGGCGACGTGGGCCTGGTCGCGGCCGCCCGCACCCTGCCGCTCGTCCTCTTCCTGCTCGTCGGCGGCGCGGTGGCCGACCGGCTGCCCCGCCACCGCGTGATGGTCGCGGCGAACGCCCTGAACTGCGTCTCGCAGGCCGCCTTCGCGCTGCTCGTCCTCACCGGCGACCCGCAGCTGTGGCAGATGATGCTGCTGACGGCCCTGTGCGGCACCGGTACGGCCTTCTTCAACCCGGCGGCCGAGGGCATGCTGCTCTCCACGGTCTCCGGTGAACACGCCAACCGCGCCTTCGCCCTCTTCCGCATGGCCATGAACGGCGCCGGCATCGGCGGAGCGGCCCTCGGCGGGGCGATGATCGCCGCGATGGGACCGGGCTGGGTGCTGGCCGTCGACGCCGCCGCGTTCGCGATCGCCGGGGCGCTGCGCGCCTTCCTCGATGTCGGCGACACGCCCGACCGGGCTCCCGGCGGCGGCCTGCTGGCCGACCTGCGGGAGGGCTGGGTGGAGTTCCACACCCGGCCCTGGCTGTGGAGCATCGTGCTGCAGTTCTCCGTCGTGGTCGCCGTCGTCGGCGCCGCGGAGGCGGTCTACGGTCCGCTGGTCGCCCGGGACCGACTGGGCGGGCCGGCGCCCTGGGGCCTGGCCCTCGCCCTGTTCGGGGTCGGGACCATCGCCGGGGCCGTCCTGATGATGGTGTGGAAGCCCCGGCGGCTGCTGCTGGTCGGCACTCTGTGCGTGTTCCCGCTGGCACTGCCGTCGGCCGGGCTGGCCGTGCCGCTGCCGGTGTGGGGGCTGTGCGCGGTGATGTTCGTCAGCGGGGCCGCGATCGAGGTCTTCGGCGTGAACTGGATGACGACGATGCACCAGGAGATCCCCGAGGAGAAGTTCTCCCGGGTCTCCGCCTACGACTGGTTCGGCTCGGTCTCGATGCTTCCGCTGGCCACCGCCCTGGCCGGCCCGGTCGAATCGGCCTTCGGCCGCACCGAGGCCCTGTGGGGCTGCGCGAGCCTGGTCGTCCTGGTCACCGCCCTGGTCCTGCTGGTCCCGGACGTGCGGCGCATGACGCGCAGGCCGTCCGTCCACAGGACCGGAGGCCCCACAGCCGACAAGGCCGCGGACACGGACGCCGGCGCCCCCGCCGCCGCCCCCGCCTCCCCGTCCGGCCTCACCCCAGGCTGAACGCACCCTCCGGCGGGGCCGGCGAGGGGGCCGCGTCCGCGTCGGTGACGGGCGCCGCACCCCTGACGAAACGGGCCAGGCCGTCGCCGGACTCCACCCGGGCGGGAAAGGCGTCGGAGGCGCACCGCCGGGCCAGGGCGCCCACCTCCAGGGGCGCGTCGGAGGCGAGCAGCACGGCGTTGCCGAAGCGCCGCCCGCGCAGCACCGCCGGTTCGGCGACGAGCGCGAGCTCCGCGAAGGCGGTGGCGAAGTTGGCCAGCTGCGTCCGCAGGAAGCCGAAGGGCGCCCCGTCCGCCAGGTTCGCCGCGTAGAGCCCGCCGGGCCGCAGCACCCGTGCCGCCTCCCGCGCGTACTCCAGCGAGGTCAGCTGGGCGGGGACCCGCGAACCGCCGAACACGTCGGCCACCACCACGTCGGCGCTTGCCGTCGGCGCAGCCTCCAGCCAGGCCCGGGCATCGGCGGTGTGCAGGGTGATCCCGGACCCGTCCGGCAGCGGCAGGTGCTCGGTGACCAGCTCGACCAGGCCCGCGTCGAACTCCACCACCGACTGCCGGGATCCGGGCCGGGTGGCCGCGGCGTAGCGGGGCAGGGTGAGCGCGCCGCCGCCCAGGTGCAGGAGGTCCATCGGGAGCCCCGGCTCCGCCGCGCAGTCCAGGACGTGCGCGAGGCGGCGTACGTACTCGAACTCCAGGTGCTGCGGATCGTCCAGGTCCACGTAGGACTGGGGTGCCCCGTCGACGGTCAGCAGCCAGGCCCGTTCCCCGTCGACGTCCGGCATCAGCTTGGCGGTGCCCTGGCCCACGTCCCGTGTCACCGGGATCCGTTCGTCGCTCACCGCTCCATTGTCCGGCAGGCCCCGGGACACCGGAGCGGGGGCCTCAGGCCTTCCCGTCCGACCAGACGGCCGCCGCGTCGGCGGCGTGCTCCGCGGCCTGCGCCAGGCCGGCGCGGGCCGCCGGGTCCCGCCGGCCCGGGTCCAGGACATTGCGCCCGAAGGCCTTGCGGGCCGTGGCCGACGGGGTGATGAGCAGCACCTTCGCCCCCGCCTCGCGCAGCCGGGCGGCCTGCGCGGCCGGTGCGGGGACGAGCCCCGAGCCGAGTGCGATCGGGGCGATGATCACCACGCGCGCGTAGCCGGCGGCCAGGTCGGCGTTGGTGGCGGAACGGACGCCCCCGTCGATGAAACGGCGTGCGCCGACCGTGACCGGGGGCCATACGCCGGGCACGGCGCAGCTCGCCGCCACGGCGTCGACCAGCCCGCTGCCGCTCTCCCGGTCGAAGGCCTCGAGCTCACCGCTGAGCGCGTCCACCGCGGTGACCACGAGCCGCCGCTCGGGCCATTCGTGCGAGACCAGCCGGGCCGCCAGCACCTTGCGGCGCTCCGCCTCGGGGCCGGTGTCCGCGGCCAGGGCCATCGCGCCCACCCGCCGGCGGTAGGCGGCCGCGTCGCGGCCCGAGCGCGCCATCGCCAGCGCGTACCGGGCGATGACGCCCGCTCCCAGCTTCGCGACGGCCTCCCCCGAGGCGTCGCCGAGCTGGCGTTCGTACAGCTCCTGGGGGCTGAGCCGGCCGGAGGTGAGCTGGGCGCCGACCACCGAGCCGGCCGAGGTGCCGACGACCAGGTCCGCGGTGGTGAGGTCCACGCCCGCGCGGGCGAGCCCGTAGAGGATCCCGCACTCCCAGCCGACGCCGGTCAGTCCGCCGCCGCCGAGCACCAGTGCCGTGTCGCCGCCCATCGCCGCCCGCCCCTCCCTCGTGTCCGCGGTGTCCGCGCGTGCCTGTGGTGACGGCAGTCTGGCGCAGCCTTCCTGCCGTCACCACAGCGGGGTCCCGATCGGGCGGGTCAGCCCAGGACGGCCGTCACCGTCCCGGCGCCGACGGTCCGGCCGCCCTCGCGGACGGCGAAGCCGAGCCCTGCCTCCAGCGGGACGTCCCGGCCGAGCTCGACGGTCATCGTGACCGTCTCGCCGGGCCGGGCGACGCCCGCGACCCCCAGGTCCACGTCCCCCACCACGTCGGCGGTGCGGATGTAGAACTGCGGCCGGTAGCCGCTGGCCACCGGGGTCGTACGGCCGCCCTCGCGTCCGGAGAGCACGTACACCTGCGCGGTGAAGCGCCGCCTGGGCGTCACGCTGCCGGGGGCGGCCACCACGTGCCCGCGGCGCACGCCGTCGCGCGGGACGCCGCGCAGCAGCAGCGCGACGTTGTCCCCGGCCTCGGCGGACTCCATCGGCCTCCCGAAGGTCTCCAGGCTGGTGACGACCGTCTCGAGCGGCTCGCCGTCGCCGCCCAGGACGGCGACGCGGTCGCCGAGGCGTACGCCGCCGCGCTCGACGGCGCCGGTCACGACCGTTCCGCGGCCGGTGATCGTCAGGACGTTCTCGACGGGCAGCAGGAACGGCGCCTGCGTGTACCGCACGGGCGTCGGCACGTAGGTGTCCACGGCGTCCAGCAGTGCCTCGATCGCCCCGGTCCACCGCGGGTCGCCCTCCAGCGCCCCGAGCCCGGAGACCCGTACGACGGGTGCGGTGTCACCGCCGTAGCCGTGCGCGGTGAGCAGCTCGCGGACCTCCAGCTCGACCAGGTCGGTCAGCTCGGGGTCCCCGGCGTCGGCCTTGTTGAGCGCGACCACGATGGGGTCGACGCCGACCTGGCGGGCGAGGAGCACGTGCTCGGCGGTCTGTGGCATGACCCCGTCGAGCGCGGAGACGACGAGGATGGCGCCGTCGAGCTGCGCGGCTCCCGTGACCATGTTCTTGATGTAGTCCGCGTGACCGGGCATGTCGACATGGGCGTAGTGGCGGGTGTCGGTCTCGTACTCGACGTGGGTGAGGTTGATGGTGATGCCGCGGCGGGCCTCCTCGGGGGCCCGGTCGATGCGGTCGAAGGGCACGAAGGAGGCACCCCCGCGCCCGGCGAGGACCTTGGTGATGGCGGCGGTGAGGGTGGTCTTGCCGTGGTCGACGTGACCCATGGTGCCGATGTTGAGGTGCGGCTTGGTCCGCACGAAGGCCGTCTTGGCCATGATCTCTTCCCGTTTGCCCGAAGCGTGGACGGGACCCCTGAACCGAGCCGACCCTCCCCCTGCGGGGTCCGCCGGACGATCCGGGAAGGGTCAGCTTCGTGCGCCGTCGAATGCGGCGAAGACGGGTGCGGCGACGGGTGCGTCCGCGAATTCGGCAGCCTTCGGCGCGTCCGCGACTGCGGACGGCGCTGCGGGGAAGGCGTACCGGGACATGCCACTGATCCTGCCGGACCATCCCGCGCTCGTCGAACGATTTAACGGGCGAACCGGCGTGCGTTCAGAGGTTCTTGAGCGCTTCGCGCATGGACAGCGGGGACAGGGCGCCGCGTTCGGCGTCGACGAAGGCGCGCACCGCGTCGGGGTCCGTCCTGGCGTAATCGCGCAGGGCCCAGCCGATGGCTTTGCGAAGGAAGAAGTCCGGGTCGCCGGCCCGGCGGCGGCAGTGGGCGAAGAGCCGTCCGGTGTCGGTGGAGTCCTTGCGGCCGAGCTGGTGGAGGAGGGCGGTGCGGGCGAGCCACAGGTCCTCGCTCTCGATCCACTCGTCCATCACGGGGGCCAGCCGGTCCGGGTCGGCGGCCACCAGCGGGCCGACCGTGTGCGCGGCGAGCAGGTCGACGGTGTCCCACCAGGGGACGGTGGTGATCAGGTGCCGGACGACCGGGAGGGAGCCGGAGGAGCACCGGGCGACGTGGCGGCGCAGGTAGTCCACGGCGAAGTAGTGGTACTCGCGCTCCGGAAGCCGCCAGCAGCGCAGCGCGAGCGCCAGGCAGTCCGTCTCCGACGGCCGGGGAGTGTTCTTCGTCACGGTCCTCGACAGGTCCCGGCGCAGTGGCGCGGGGATGCCGAGGAAGGGTGCGACGTGTTTCATGTACGCGCCCATGGCGTCGGCCCGCACCGGGTCGGCCGCGGCCGGGTACGTCCCGGTGAGCCGCTCCAGCAGGGTGTCCGCGAGGTCACTGCGGGGAACCCTGGGGGGCCGTCCGCCGTTCGACAGCATGAGGCCCAGATTACGGCGCGATGCCGCATACCTCGGCTAGTCTCCCGGGATGTCCCTCCTCCTCACGCCGTGGATCCGGCTGGCGCTGCTCGTCGTGCTGCTCGCGGCGGCAGGCGCGTGCGTGCTGGTCTACGAACCCCAGCGGATCCTCTCGGAGGGCTGGCCCCCCGGTCTCCCGGTGGGCACGGCCGTTCTGTTGTTCGCAGCCGTGTACGGCGTGTGCTCGGCCGCGTTCGTGCCGCGCCCGCTGCTCAACCTGGCCGCGGGAGCCGTCTTCGGCACGCAGTTCGGCCTCGTCGCGGCGGTCGGGGGCACCGTGCTGGGTGCGGGCATCGCCTTCGGGCTGGGCCGGGTCATGGGTCAGGAGGCTTTGCGTCCGTTCCTGCGCGGACGTCTGCTGGAGGCGGCCGACGGGCAGCTCAGCCGGCACGGATTCCGCTCGATGCTGGCGGTGCGGCTGTTCCCCGGGGTGCCCTTCGTGGTCGCCAACTACGGCGCCGCGGTGTCCCGCTGCGGCTGGGCGCCGTTCCTGCTCGCGACGGCGCTCGGCGTGGTCCCGAACACCACGGCGTACGTGATCGCGGGGGCCAGCGCATCCTCCCCCGGGTCCCCCGCCTTCCTCGTCTCGTTCGGCTTCATCATGGTCTCCGTGGTGGCCGCGGGCGTCGTCGGCTGGCGCAAAAGGCACCGTCTGGCAGCCCCTCGCAACGACAGTCCGGAGTACGAACTGACGCCGCAGCACCCCCCTGTGGTCACCGGCGCTTCGCACGGGCCCTAGCATCGGGGGCGAACTGCCCGACGATCACAAGGACGAGCGCACCCCGACATGAGCTGGTTCGAATCCCTAATCCTCGGTCTCGTCCAGGGGCTTACGGAGTTCCTCCCGATCTCCTCCAGCGCCCACCTGCGGCTGACCGCGGCATTCGCCGGCTGGCACGACCCAGGAGCGGCCTTCACGGCCATCACCCAGATCGGCACCGAGGCCGCCGTGCTGATCTACTTCCGCAAGGACATCGCACGGATCGTCTCCACCTGGTTCCGGTCCCTGTACACGAAGGCCCTGCGCTCCGAACAGGACGCCAAGATGGGCTGGCTGGTGATCGTCGGATCGCTCCCGATCGGCGTCCTCGGCCTCGTCTTCAAGGACGCGATCGTCGGTCCGGCCCGCGACCTGCGGCTGACGGCCACGACCCTGATCGTGATGGGCATCGTGCTGGGTGTCGCCGACCGGCTGGCCGCGCGTGACGAGGAGGGCGGCCGGCACCGGGCGATCCGTGAGCGCAAGACGCTCCAGCAGCTGGGCGTCAAGGACGGCCTGATCTTCGGCTTCTGCCAGGCGATGGCGCTGATCCCGGGTGTCTCCCGGTCCGGCGCGACGATCTCCGGCGGTCTGCTGCTGGGCTTCACCCGCGAGGCGGCGGCCCGTTACTCCTTCCTCCTCGCCATCCCGGCCGTGCTGGCCTCGGGCGCCTTCGAGATCAAGGACGTGATGGAGGATCCGGGCCACATCTCCTGGGGTCCCACGATCTTCGCGACGGTCATCGCCTTCTTCGTGGGCTACGCCGTGATCGCGTGGTTCATGAAGTTCATCACCACCAAGAGCTTCATGCCGTTCGTGATCTACCGGATCCTGCTCGGCATCCTGCTGTTCGTGCTGATCGGCATGGGCGTACTGAGCCCGCACGCCGGCGAGTCCGGCTCGTAGCGGGCCCGCACCACCGCTTCGCGTGAATCGGAGGCCGCCCGGGAACGTTCCCGGGCGGCCTCCGCGTCGTTGTTGACGAAGAGAGCGCACGGCAAGCAGCAGGGGGTGTCCCATGGGGCGCGTGGTACTGGAGCGTTTTCCGGCCGGAAGTCCGCGGGGAAGCTGGCCCGCCGAGGAGTACGCGGCGCAGCGGATGCGCGAGGGCGTGCCGGCCGAGGTGGTCATGGATCTCGCCAGCGACGCGTTCCTCGTCGTGGTCCGGCAGCGGGAGGCGCGTTCCGGTCACTGACGGGCCGCGCGGAGATCCTGTCGGCGCACGCCCCTTGGCCCCGCGCCCGCGCAGCCGCACACTGACCCGATGACTCAGCGTGTGGATCTCGCGACGGTGATGGACCGGCTGGCGATCGATGACGTGGTCACGAGCTACGCGGTGGCCGTCGACGACGGCGACTGGGCCGCCTACCGGGCCCTGTTCACCGCGGGCGGGCGGGCCGACTACAGCTCGGCGGGCGGGATCGAGGGTCCGGTGGCGCGGGTCGCGGACTGGCTCGCGGAGACCATGAAGCTCTTCCCCGTGCGTCAGCACCTGATCGTCAACCGGCTGATCCGGCTGGAGGACGTCGCCGGGGCGCCCGGGGACGGCGCCGAGGTCCGGGCCGATTTCCTGAACCCGATGCGGCTGGCGGGGCCGGAGGACGACGGCACGGTCACCTCCCCCGATTTCGTGGCCGCCGGGCGCTACACCTTCGCCCTGGCGCGCACCCGGGACGGCTGGCGGCTCACCCGGGTCACCGTGCACGAGAAGTGGCGGCACATGACCGGGTGAGCCGGCCCGGCCCGGGCCCGACCGCGCGGCCCGGAGGGCGGTTCCGCCCTGCACTGCCACACTGGAAGCGGAGGCGCGCCATGATCGTCACGCACAACGGGTGGTCCCGCCGCTGGCGCGCGCCCGCCGCGGTGGCCGCCGGCGCGCTGCCCGCCCTCGCGTTCCCCGCTCCCGCGCTCTGGTGGTTCGCCTATGTGGCCCTGGTGCCCTGGATGCTGCTGCTGAGGTCGGCCCCCGGCGGGCGGCGGGCGGCCCTGGAGGGCTGGCTCGGCGGTGCCGGGTTCATCCTGGCCGTGCACCACTGGCTGCTGCCGAGCCTGCACGTGTTCCTGGTCCCGGTGGCCGCTCTGCTGGGGGTGCTGTGGATCCCCTGGGCGCTGCTGGTGCGGGAGCTGCTCGGCGGCCGTCCCTCGGCGGGCCGGGCGGCCCGGGCGCTGGTCCTCGTACCGGCGGGGTGGCTGCTGTCGGAGCTGGTCCGGTCCTGGCAGGGGCTGGGCGGGCCGTGGGGGCTGCTGGGGGCCAGTCAGTGGCAGGTGGCGCCCGCGCTGCGGCTGGCGTCGGTGGGCGGGGTGTGGCTGATCAGTCTGCTGGTGGTGGCGGTGAACTGCGCCGTGGTGCTGCTGGTCGTGGTGCCGGGGGCGCGGGTCCCGGCGGTGGCCGGGCTCACGGGCTGTGCGCTGCTCACGGGTGCGGTGTGGGTGTGGGCGGTCCGGCCGGCGGAGTCGGGCGGGCTGCGCGTGGCCGTCGTACAGCCGGGTCCGGTGCCCGACGGCCCGGACAGCGTGGAGCGGCGGTTCACGGCCGGTGAGCGGCTGACCCGGCCGCTGGCCGGGCAGCGGGTGGACCTGGTGGTGTGGGGCGAGAGCAGCGTGGGCGAGGACCTGTCGGCCCGCCCGGACCTGGCCCGCCGGCTCGCCGCGCTGTCGGCGGAGGTCGGGGCTCCGCTGCTGGTGAACGTGGACGCGCGGCGGGCGGACCGGCCCGGGATCTACAAGAGCGCGGTGCTGGTCGGCCCCGGCGGACCGACGGGTGACCGGTACGACAAGATGCGGCTGGTCCCCTTCGGGGAGTACGTGCCGGCCCGGTCGCTGCTGGGCTGGGCGACCTCGGTCGGCAGGGCGGCCGGCGAGGACCGCATGCGCGGGAACGCACCGGTCGTCATGGACCTGCCGGGACAGCGGGACGAGGACGCGGTCGTCCGGCTCGGCCCGCTGGTCTGCTTCGAGTCCGCGTTCCCCGACATGAGCCGGCGCCTGACCCGCGACGGGGCCTCCCTGCTCATCGCCCAGTCGGCGACCTCCACCTTCCAGGAGAGCTGGGCGCCGGCCCAGCACGCCTCGCTGGCGGCCCTGCGGGCGGCCGAGAACGGCCGGCCGATGGTGCACGCCACCCTGACGGGGGTCAGCGTCGTGAACGGCCCTTCCGGCGAGCGGATCGGCGCCGCCCTGCCGACGTCGGCGCGGACCGCGGAGGTGTACGAGGTGCCGCTCGCCCGGGGCTCGACCCTGTACGTCCGCTTCGGGGACTGGCCGGTGACCGCGGCCCTCGCCGCCCTGGCTCTCTACTGCGGTGCGGCGGGCGCCCGTTGGATCACAAGGCCTTCTGCGCCTGCGCCAGAGCCGAGTTCACCACCAGCTCGCACAGTTCGTGGGTGAGCAGGGCATCGCGCGCACTGAGCGTCCGGCCCGCCGCGACCGCCTCCAGGAAGTGGTCCACGACCTGCTCGATGCCGCGCTGGCGGGCGACGGACACCCAGTCCCCGCGCCGCCGCACGGTCGGCTGGCCCTTGTGGTCGATGACCTCGGCGAGGTTGACGACCTGCCGCTTGGTGTCCCGGCCCGACACCTCCAGGACCTCCTCGTTGGATCCGGACAGGCGGTTCATGATGCCGAGCGCGCTGAAGCCGGCGCCGGAGAGATGGAGCACCACCTGGTGCATCCGGCCGTCGCGGACCACGGCGCGGACGTCGGTGTGCTCGGCCTCGCCCGGCAGCAGGAAGCGCAGGGTGTCGACGACGTGGATGAAGTCGTCGAGCACGAGGGTGCGCGGGTCCTCGGGCAGCCCGATCCGGTTCTTCTGCATGACGATCAGCTCGCGCGGGTGGTCGGCGCACTGCGCGTAGCCGGGCGCGTAGCGGCGGTTGAAGCCGACGGCGAGCGACACCCCGCGCGCCTCGGCCAGTTCGACCAGGTGCCGTGACGCCGTCAGCTCGTAGGCGAGCGGCTTGTCCACGTACGTCGGAACGCCGGCCTCCAGAAGTCGGGTGACGATCTCGGGGTGTGAGGCGGTCGGCGCGTGCACGAAGGCCGCGTCCAGCCCCTCGGCGAGCAGGGCGTCGAGGTCGGTGTGCTGGTGCGCCGCCGGGACCCGGTGGATCGCGCCGACCCGTTCCAGGGTCTCGGGGCTGCGCGTCTGCAGGTGCAGTTCGATGTCCGGGCGGGTGGTGAGGACGGGCAGGTACGCCTTCTGCGCGATGTCGCCGAGTCCGATGCAGCCGACCTTCACCGGGGCCTCCAAATTCGGTCCTTGTGGGATCTCGGCAGCTTAATCCCTGGTGACCGGGGGCTCGATTCGCCGAGGATGATCCTCATGACCCCCAGTTCAGGATCACACCGCACCGAACCCGCCACCACCGCCGACGAGCGGGAGATGCTCGACGGATGGCTCGACTACCACCGTCAGACCCTTCTGTGGAAGTGCGAGGGGCTGCGGGACGAGGAACTGCGCAGGACCCCGCTCGCGCCATCCGAGTTGAGCCTCCTGGGCCTCGTACGGCACATGGCGGAGGTTGAGCGGTACTGGTTCCGGGAGATCATGCTGGGCGAGGACCTCCCCGAGCTGTACGTCACGGACGAGGACCGGGACGGCGACTTCCACTTCACCGAGTCGGCCACCTGGGCCGAGACCGAGCGGAAGTGGCGGGCCGAGGTCGAACTCGCGCGCCGGGCCGCCTCGGGCCGCTCCCTCGACCTGCGCTCGCAGGCCGAGAACCACCACCGCGGCGAGGTGTTCAGCCTGCGCTGGGTCTACACCCACATGATCGAGGAGTACGCGCGCCACAACGGGCACGCGGACCTGCTGCGCGAGCAGATAGACGGCGCCACCGGCGAGTGAGCCGCGGCGCGGCCGGGATGGCGGGTGTCCGCCGGTCACCCCGCCGCGCGTCACCCGTGCGGGGTGAATATGGGCTCCCGGATTTCACAACGGGGTCCTCGCACAGCAGAGTTGCGCGGGTGCATCCAACGCGAACCACGACAAAGCTGCTCCTCGGAGTCGCCTGCGCCGTTTCGGCGGTGTCGGGCTGTGTTCAAGTGAGCCCCGGCCCCATGCAGCCCGCGGCGGCCCCCGCCGCCGGGGTACCGCCCCGGCACGAGTCGCGCAGCGGGCCGGGGGCCGCCCCGGTGCCCGTCCGGGCGCCCGCCCTGGAGGCGCTGGAGGCGGTCGAGGCGGCCCCGGAGCAGCCCGCGAGCCCGGCGGCCGCGGCCCCCGCCGTGCGGGCCGCCGGGCGCCCCGCACAGGGCGCCTCCGGCGGGCCCGTGCAGGGCGCTCCGCCGGTCCCCGACATCCCGGAGCCCCGGCAGGCCGCCGAAGCCGCTCAGGGGCGCCCTGACGGCCCCGGGCGCCGCGCCCGGCCCGACACCGGGGCGGAGCGTGAGCTCGTACGGAAGCTGCCGGTGCGGCCGGCCGACGTCTGCGCGCTGGGCCGCCGCCACGGCCGCTGGCATCCCGACAGCCCGGAGGCCCGGATCTGCGCAGGCGTCCACGGCGGCTGACCGAAGGCGGCCGGAGGCGGCGGGAGGCAATACACCTAGGCCTGTCCGGGGAAGGGCCGGGGGCCGGGGCCCGGCCCCGTTTCCCCGGCGAGGCGGCGCTCCAGCCGTGCGATGCCCGCCCGTACGCCGTTGCCGTAGCCGTCGTCCGCCAGCGCCCCGGAGGCCGCGCGGGCCCGCGCCAGGTGGACCCGGGCGGCATCCGGCCGCTGCAGCTTCAGGTAGTCGGCGGCCAGGCTGAGGTGCAGGGACGGGTAGAAAACGCGCATCGCGGGGTGCGGATCCCGCTGCACCGGGCGCCCGTCCCCGCAGCCGGTGCCGGGCCCGTCGCGCGGGGCGTCGGCGGCGGTCAGGGCCCGCAGGTCCCAGGCCAGCTCGTCGGCGGGATCGTCCTGGGCGTCGGCCATGTAGTGGGCGAGGGTGCACCGGTGCAGGCAGTCGCCCTCCTCGCCGATCTCCTGCCAGATCTCGCCGAGCCGGTTGCGGGCCTCCTCGCGGTCCCCTGCGTGCAGCAGGATGACCGCCTGGCCGATCCTCGTCATGACGGCGTCCTCCGACGCCTCCTGCTGCTCGGTCACCGCGGCCTCCGGCTCGCTCCCTGCCAGACCTGCACCGGTCTGATCATCAAGAAGCTAGCCCGAGGTACCGGCGATGGCGCCGAGGCGCGGTGGGACGTCAGCCGAGGTCCGGGATCCGCCAGTCGATCGGCTCATGCCCCTGGGCGGCGATGGCCTCGTTGATCTGGGTGAAGGGCCGGGATCCGAAGAACTTCTTGGCCGACAGCGGCGAGGGGTGGGCGCCCTTGACGATCACGTGCCGCTCCTCGTCGATGAGCGGGATCTTCTTCTGGGCGTAGGCACCCCACAGGACGAACACGGCCGGGTCGGGGCGCTCGGAGACCGCACGGATCACGGCGTCGGTGAACTTCTCCCAGCCCTTGCCCTTGTGCGAGTTCGGCTCGGCCTCGCGGACGGTGAGCACCGCGTTGAGCAGCAGGACGCCCTGCTGGGCCCACGGCATCAGATATCCGTTGTCCGGGACCTCCAGGCCGAGCTCCTCCTTCATCTCCTTGTAGATGTTGCGCAGCGAGGGCGGGGTCTTGACCCCGGGCTGCACGGAGAAGCACAGGCCGTGGCCCTGGCCGGCGCCGTGGTAGGGGTCCTGGCCGAGGACGAGGACCTTCACCTGCTCGAAGGGCGTGGCGTCCAGGGCCGCGAACACCTGCTCGCGGGGCGGGTAGACCGGCCCGTTCGCCCGCTCCTTCTCGACGAACTCGGTGAGCTCTTTGAAGTAGGGCTGGTCCAGCTCCCCGCCGAGGACGGGGAGCCAGGACTCGGGCAGCATCTGGGTCACGGCGACAACCTCCGGTACAAGTTCGTGCAACTGCTCCAGAACCTACCGGGGGCCACTGACAACGCGTCGGCCGCCCGGGAGATCACCCGGGCGGCACGGCGGCTACCAGCTGGTCTTGCGGTACAGCTCCCACATCTGCATGGCGGTCTGCGGGTCGAGGGCGCGCTCGGCGCCCGCGATGTCCTCGCGTGCGGCGACGTACAGCTTGCCCTGCCACAGGGGCAGCAGGCGGACGTCCTCGGCGAAGATCTGCTGGGCCTTCTCGAACTGCTGGACCCCGGTGGAGCGGTCGCTGTCGCGACGGGACTTGGGCAGCAGTTCGGTGAGGATCTCGTTCTGCTCGTACGGGGTGCCGACCGCGTTCTCCTTGCCGACGAACGGCGCGATGAAGTTGTCCGGGTCCGGGAAGTCGGGGAACCAGCCTCGGCCGAAGACCGGGTACTCCTGGCCCTTGTAGCCCTCCTGGAAGGCCTTCCAGGGCTGGCTGCGCAGGGTGATCCGGAACAGGCCGCTCTCGTCCAGCTGCCGCTTGAGCTCGGTGAATTCCTCGGCGGTGGAGGAGCCGTAGCGGTCGGTGGTGTACCAGAAGGTCAGGTCGACCGGCTGGTTGATCCCGGCCTCCTTGAGGATCTTCTTGGCCTTGCCGACGTCCGCGGCGCCGTACTTGTCGTAGAACGGCGTCTTGTGGCCGACGACACCCTTGGGAACCATCGAGTACAGCGGCTCCGCGGTGCCCTGGTAGACCTTGGAGACGAGGGTGCCGCGGTCGACGATCTGGGCGATCGCCTGGCGGACGGCGAGCTTGTTGACCGCCGCGTCCTTGGGGTTGAAGACCAGGTAGCGGATCTCGGCGCCGACGTTCTCGACGACCTGGACGCCCACCGCGTGCGCGTCGGGGCTCTGGAGATCGGTGATCTGCGGGGCCGACAGGCCTCGGTAGGTGGCGTCCAGCTCCTTGGCCTTGAGGTCCGCGACCATCTTCTGGGAGTCCGCGTAGTAGCGGATGGTCACGGCCTTGTTCTGGCGGTTCGCGAAACCGGCGTAGCCCTTGTTCTCGGACAGGACGGCCTCACCGCCGTCCTTGTAGGAGTCCAGCAGGTAGGGGCCCGAGCCGGTGATCTTGCCGTCCTCCCGCACCTTGTCGGCGGGGTAGTCCTTGGGCGCGACCAGCGAGGCGGCGGGCGAGCCGAGGACGTACGGGAAGGTGGCGTCCGAGGTCTTCAGGTGGAAGACGACCGTCAGCGCGTCGGGGGTCTCGATCTTGTCGAGGCTGCCGAAGAGGTCCTTCGGGCCGACCTTGGAACCGATCGTCCGGATCCGGTCGAGGGAGTGCTTGACGGCCTTGGAGTCGAGGGGCTCGCCGTTGGAGAACTTCAGGCCCTTGCGCAGGGTGCACCGGTAGGCCTGGCTCGCGCCGTCGGTGAACTCGCAGTTCTGGGCGGCGTCCGGCTGGGGCTTGGTGGAGCCCGTGGGGAACGCCAGAAGGGTCTGGTAGACGTTCCGGTACAGCTCCCAGGAGCCGTCCCACGCCGCGGCGGGATCGAGGGTGCTGGGCGCGCTCGTGGTCCCTACGACGATCCGCTTCGCCTCGTCGCCGTCGTCATCCGACAGCAGGCCGCAACCGGCGAGCAGGGATATGGACGCAAGGGCTGCAGTGATCTGCAGGCATCTGGTCCGGTTGAACACGTGCACGCTCCTCGATCAGCCAGGGGTGCGGCAGACCCTACCGCAGTGCCCCACGAATCCAATGGGTTGGTTTCGTGAGGCACTTGACCGGTTCCGTGCATATTCGATACCTATTTACCTCCCTTTCGGAGGCAAATACGTCCGATTATCGGTCAGTGGACCCCGGCATTGAGGAACATCCCACCGTCGACGACGAGAGTTTGGCCCGTGATCCATTCCGCTTGTGCAGATGTAAGAAACGCCGCGGCCCCGCCGATGTCCTCCGGGAGACCGAGCCGGCCGAGCGGATAGGCCGCCGCGGCCTCCTGCTCCCGGCCCTCGTAGAGCGCCTGGGCGAACTTGGTCTTGACCACCGCGGGGGCGATGGCGTTCACGCGGACCCCCGGTGCCATCTCGTGGGCGAGCTGGAGGGTGAGGTTGACCATGGCAGCCTTGCTCATCCCGTAGGCGCCGATGAAGGGCGAGGCGGAGACGCCGGCGATCGACGCGATGTTCACGATCGCCCCGCCGTTCTCCTTCTGCCAGGCATGCCAGGTCCGCTGGGCGAAGCCGAGCGCGGAGATCACATTGGTCTCGAAGACCTTCCGGGCGACCCCGAGGTCGAGGTCCGCGATCGGGCCGAAGACCGGATTGGTGCCCGCGTTGTTCACCAGGAAGTCGACCCGGCCGAAGGCCTCCATCGTGCGCTCGACGGCGTGGGCCTGGTGGGCCTCGTCGTGCGCCTTCCCGGCCACCCCGATCACCCGGTCCGCGCCGAGGCGCTCCACGGCCTCCTTGAGGGCCTCCTCGTTGCGTCCGGTGATGCAGAGCCGGTCGCCCCGGGCGACCAGCGCCTCGGCGATGCCGTAGCCGATGCCCCGGCTCGCCCCGGTGATCAGCGCGACCTTGCCGCTGTCGGTACCGCTGTAGGTCATGACGTGCGCCCTGCCTCTCGTCGGTCGCGTCAGTTGAGGGGGCCGCCGGCCACGTACATGACCTGGCCGGAGACGAAGCCGGCGGCCTCACCGGTGAAGAAGGCGATGGCGTTGGCGATGTCGTCCGGGCGGCCGACGCGCTGGACCGGGATCTGGGTGGCCGCGGCCGCCTGGAAGTCCTCGAAGCCCATGCCGACGCGGGCGGCCGTCTGGGCGGTCATCTCGGTGACGATGAAACCGGGGGCGACGGCGTTGGCGGTGACACCGAACTTGCCGAGCTCGATGGCGAGGGTCTTGGTGAAGCCCTGCAGACCGGCCTTGGCGGCCGAGTAGTTGGCCTGGCCGCGGTTGCCCAGGGCCGAGCTGCTGGAGAGGTTCACGATGCGGCCGAACTTCGCCTCCACCATGTACTTCTGACACGCCTTCGACATCAGGAAGGCACCGCGCAGGTGCACGTTCATGACGGTGTCCCAGTCGGTCTCGCTCATCTTGAAGAGCAGATTGTCGCGCAGCACACCCGCGTTGTTGACCAGGATGGTGGGAGCGCCGAGTTCGGCGGCGACGCGCTCGACGGCCGCCTCCACCTGGGCGCCGTCCGAGACGTCGCAGCCGACCGCCAGCGCCCGGCCGCCGGCCGCCGTGATGGCCTCGACGGTGTCCTTGCAGGCGGCCTCGTCGAGGTCGAGTACGGCGACGGCGCGGCCCTCGGCGGCCAGGCGTACGGCGGTGGCCGCGCCGATGCCCCGGGCCGCCCCGGTCACGATCGCGACGCGCTGTTCGGTGGTGGACATGCTGTTCTCCTCGCCCTTGAGAGACGGCCGCCCAGAGGTGAGCAACCGCTTAGTAGCTTCAGCTGAGGAGACGCTAGGAGCCTTGGCACCCCGTGTCAACGGCCGCCGGTCCGACACCGGCCGCGGAGATCCGCTAGCGGACGAGGAGGTCCAACAGCCGTTCCACCTCCGCCGCGGGGTCGGCCGTCAGGCCGGTGTGCACCGGCCCCGGCTGCACCACGGTGCTGCGCGGGGCGATCAGCCAGCGGAAGCGCCGGCCCGCGTCGTCGCCCGCGGCCTGCCCCGCCGCCTCACCGCCGCCGCACACGCCCTCGACCCCGCGCAGGGCGGCCCGTACGCCGGCCACGTCGGCCCCCGGGTCCAGCGCGAGGAGCTTCGCCTCGTCGAGGTGGGTGCGGGCGGCCACGTAGGAGTGCGCCCGGCAGTAGACGATCACACCGGCGTTGAAACACTCGCCGCGTTCCATCCGGGGCACCACGCGCACCAGTGCGTACTCGAACACGTCCCGCTTGGTCACTCGTCGCCGCTCTTCTTCTTGTCGGTCTTGTGGGGCCATTCCGGCAGGTGGTCGGTGAGCCAGCCGGGAGGTCCGGCCGACGCCTTCACCTCGGCCTCCAGCGAGATCCTCTCGTGGATCGTGGCCGCGCGCGGCAACAGCGCCTCCATGTAGGCGCGGCGCAGCGCGTCGGTGGAGTCGAATCCCGGCTCGTCGACCAGCCACTCGTCCGGGACCTCGGCGGTGACCTCGGTGAGCAGTTCCTCGGTGACCAGGGGCGCGAGCGCGGCGGCCGCCGCCTCGATGTCCGGGCCCACGGGGGCCAGTACGTGGTCGGAGGCGTTGTACGGCTTGGCGGCGGCCGCCTGGGCCGTGGGCCAGTTGTGGTGCCAGATCATCGTGGCGCCGTGGTCGATGAGCCACAGGTCCCCGTGCCACACCAGCATGTTCGGGTTGCGCCAGGACCGGTCGACGTTGTTGATCAGGGCGTCGAACCACACCACGCGCCCGGCCTCGACCGAGTCCACCCGGTACGCGAGCGGGTCGAAGCCGATGGAGCCCGGCAGGTAGTCCATGCCGAGGTTGAGGCCGCCGCTGGCCTTGAGCAGCTCCTGGACTTCCTGGTCGGGCTCGGCGAGCCCGATCACGGGGTCGAGCTGCATCTGCACCAGCGTGGGGACCCTCAGGCCCAGCCGCTGGGCCAGGCGGCCGCAGATGACCTCGGCGACCAGGGTCTTGCGGCCCTGGCCGGCTCCGGTGAACTTCATGACGTACGTGCCGAGATCGTCGGCCTCGACGATTCCGGGCAGCGAGCCGCCCTCGCGAAGGGGCGTCACATAGCGGGTCGCGATCACTTCTGTGAGCATTTTCCCAGGCTATCGGGCGAACAAGGTGCACGATCAAAGGATTTTCCCGCTCGGGGCGAGACAGGGGCGAACCATCCCTCCCCGGCTCACGCCGGAGGGGCGTCCGCGGCCTTGCTGGAGGGCTGGACCGTCGGGATGCGCTGGGTGAAGAACAGTGCGATGAGCGCGGCGAAGGCCAGCACGGAGAGCGCCGCGCGCAGGCCGTCGACCCTGGCCTCCTCGTTTGCCGCGAGCGCGGCGTCGGCCACCTCGGGGCTGACGCCCGCTTCGTCGAGCGCGGTCTCCAGCTGGGCGTCCGAGAGGAAGGGCGCGCCGCTCGCGAGCTGGACGGTCGCCTGGCTCTTGACCGAGCTCGGGACGGCCGGGTTCTCCGTGACGCTGGTCAGGAAGGAGGAGGTGAGCGTCGCGATCATGATGGATCCGGCGAGGGCCGTACCGATGGACGAGCCGAGATTGGTGACGGCGTTCTGGACGCCTCCGACCTCCGCGGACTGCGCCTGCGGCACCGCGGACACGGTGACCGCGCCCAGCTGGGAGGCGAGGGCGCCCATGCCGAGCCCGATCAGCAGCAGCGGGACGGTGACCACCTCCGCTCCCGCGTCCACGTCGAGCGCGCCCAGGAGGACCACCGCTCCGGCGAGCAGGGCGAAGGTCCCGAGCCGGACCACGCGGCGCGGAGAGACGTCCGGGAGGAAGCGCGGAATCAGGGTCGCGGCCGCCAGCAGCGTGATCGACAGCGGCAGCAGCCGGGCACCGGTCGCCAGGGCGGACAGGCCCAGCGCGACCGACAGGTAGAGCGGGACGACGAAGAAGACGCCCATCATCACGAGGTACTGGAAGAAGAACATGGTCAGCCCGCCGCTGAGCTGCTTGTTCTGCAGCATGGCCGGGTCGACGAGCGGCTCCTGGCGCCGCTTCACCAGCCGGCCCTCCCAGCGAAGGAAGAGCCAGACCAAAAACAGCCCCAGCAGCATCAGCCACACCGTCAGCGACACCCCGAACCAGGCCGGCCCGCCCTCCTTCGGCCTGAACCAGCCCCACTCGTCCGACCGGAGCACTCCGTAGACGAAGGTCCCGAGCCCGAGCGCCGACAGGACGACGCCGACGAAGTCGATCCGCGGACGTTCCTCGCTCACGGCGTCCGCGATGGGGCGGGCGAGCACGAGGATGCCGGCCACCATCAGCACCTCGCCGGCGAAGACCCACCGCCAGGAGAAGTAGGTCGTGGCGATCCCGCCGATGAGGGGCCCCAGCGCGATGGCGATGGCACCGGCCGCCGCCACGAGACCGTAGGCGGCGGGACGGCGTTCGGCGGGGAAGTTCCCGGCGACGAGAGCCACGATCGCGGGCAGGATGAGCGCCGCCCCGACCCCTTCCAGGAACGACCAGCCGATCAGCAGCACGGTGAGGTTCGGTGCGATCGAGGTGACGAGAGAGCCGCAGCCGTAGATCACGCAGCCGATCAGAAAGGCGCGTTTGCGGCCGATCAGCACCCCGACCTTGCCACCGGGGATCATGAGCATGGCCATCACGAGGGTGTAGGCGGTGATGGCGCCCTGGATGCCGGTCACGGTCGTGCCGAGGTCCCCGGCGACGGTGGCGATGGAGACGTTCATGACGGAGCTGTCGAGCGCCATCAGGAACTGGCCCGCCGCGAGCGTCGTCAGGACGAGTCGCGCCTTCGCGGGGTTGCCGGTCGCCGTCCCTGCCCTGGATGCCATGGCTGCATGCTTCCAGCCGTCCGCTGGAGCGGCCTTACGACCCGCCCGGGAGTCAGCCGGACGGACAGTCGGCGACCGGATCGTCGTGGACCAGGGCGCAGACCATCCGGTCGCCGCGCCGGTTCTCGGGGTAGGCGGCGCGGAGCTCCTCCTCGAAGGCCTTCCACTGCCGGGTGATCTCGGCGGTGGCCCCCGCGGTGGCGCGGCGGAAGTTGTCGCCCGTCTGCGCCCGGGCGGATGCGGGCGTGTCCTTGTTCAGGTCTCGGTTGTGGGCCACGCGGCCGGCGCAGTCGGCGGGCTTGACCCCGGTGGAGTCGAAGTCCGGATAGCAGCCGCTCGCGAGGTCCTCGGGGACGACGGCCCGGACCTCCCGGCTCCAGTCGGCGTCCTTCATCCCGCTGTAGCGGCGGATGTCGAAGAACGGGACGACCCCGGTACGTCCCAGACCCGGCGGGTTGGCCATCCCCGTCGGGCCGGGCGCGGCCTCGTCGGCCCAGTTGGAGTGCGAGTAGAAGTCCTCGAGCTGGTGCCAGCCACGGCCGAGCTGTTCCAGTACGGCGCACTTGGCCGGTGCGGGCCGCTCGTCCCAGGTGCAGTGCGCGGACAGGTCGGTCTGGTCCGCTCGCACCCTGCCGTCGGCGTCGACGAGGCCGTCGGCCGCCCGTACGGCCTTGCGGAACCGCGCGACGGAGGTGCCGACGCAGGCGACGAGCTCGGTGGTGGCCTCGTCCCGGGTACGGGGGTAGGCGGGGGCGTGGCGCGGCGAAAGGTAGTCGGCGTTGTCGCAGTGCAGCGGGCCGAGATCGAAGTACGGGGCCCGGTCGTTGGCGTTGATCGCCCCGTCGCGGGCGGCGGCCATCTCGGTGAGCGTGGCGGGCTGCCACGGCAGGGCGCGCCGGGTGATGTCCTCGTGGTTGTCGCCCGTGAAGGCATGGGCCGGACCGCTCGGCAGGACGACGAGGGCGGCGAGAGTGGCGAGCGCGGTGAGAGCGGCCGCCGGGAGGACCGCGGCGGCGGGGGCCGGCGGTGCGGGGCTCGGTCTCTTCACGGCAGGCTCCCGGCTCGGTTCCGGCGAGGGTGCTTCCATGCTGCGCACCGCCGGCCGTCCCCGCATCCGGGGCCGTACGCGGGCTTGCCGGCGGCACCGCGTACGGCGTCCGTCTCCGCCCCCGCACGGCGCCCGTTTCCGCCCCGCACGGCGCCCGCCGGGCGCCCTCGCGCGCCCGGCGGGCGCCAGACCTACAGTTGAGGGCGAGGTGGCGTGCCGGGACTCGGGGCGGCCGCTCCCTTGGCCCAGTCCCCGCGCCAGGGCGCGACAACCCCAGGAGGGCATGCGACATGTCCACTGCATCTGAAACCCCGGTTCTGGACACCCTCGCCGCCATGACGGTCGATTCCCTCGAGCGGTGCGGGCTGGACCCGTCCATGCTGCTCATGACCCGGATCGCGGCGCTCGCCGCCTCGGACGCTCCCCCGATCTCCTACCTCGCCCACATCGACCCCGCGCTCAAGGCCGGCCTGACGGCGGAGCAGCTGCAGGACGTCCTGGTCGCCATCGCGCCCATCGTCGGCACCGCCCGTGTCATGACGGCGGCGGGCAACATCACCAGGGCGCTCGGCGTGGCGATCGCCGTCGCCGAGGCGGAGGCCCAGGCCGAGATGGACGCCATGGGCTGACCCGGAACGACAGCCGGACCGGTCGGGTGACCGACGGGTCCGGCTGCGGCGCGGTCCGGCTGCGGTCGGGCGGTCGGTGAGCCGGCACCGCCGTCCGTCGGGCGGGGCGGTCACGCCGACAGACACACAGGCAGCACCGCACGCAGGCACGCAGGCAGGCAGGCAGGCAGGCAGGCAGATCAGTCAGGCCAGGCAGGATCAGGAGGGCCTCCATGTCCCGGAGTGCGATCACCGCGATGCGCGCGGTGCCCGGTGCCACGCCCGAGGAGCGCGCGGCCATGGGCAAGGACGCCCGCCGCCGGTGCCCCCGGTCGGGGCACGCCGTGTACCAGCCGTCCCCCAACCGGCCGGATCCCCTGACGATCCTGGAGGCGCAGTCCGCGACACGGGTGCCCGAGCTGGTCCCGATCCGCTACGCCCGGATGGCGGAGTCCCCGTTCCGCTTCTACCGGGGAGCCGCCGCGATCATGGCGTCCGACCTGGCCGGAACTCCGGCCTCGGGCATCGCGGCGCAGCTCTGCGGTGACGCGCACCTGCTGAACTTCCGCCTGCTGGCCTCGCCGGAGCGGCGGCTGATGTTCGACATCAACGACTTCGACGAGACGCTGCCCGGCCCCTGGGAGTGGGACGTCAAGCGGCTGTCCACGAGTCTCGTCATCGCCGCCCGGGCGAACGGCTTCGACGAGGCCGAACGCGCCCGCATCGTGAACTCCGCGGTGCGCTCGTACCGTGAGGCGATGACCGGTTTCGCCGGGATGGGGAACCTCGACGTCTGGTACGCGAAGACCGACGCGGAGGGTCTGCAGGCCCTCGTCACCGAACAGCTCGACAAGCGCGGCCGCAAGAAGCTGGCCACGGCAATGGCGAAGGCCCGGTCGCGGGACAGCCTGCAGGTCTTCGACAAGCTCACCGAGATGGTCGACGGCCGCCCCAGGATCGCGGCGGACCCCCCGCTGCTGGTGCCGCTCGCCGACCTGCTGTCGGACCACGAGCGCGACGAGCTCGTCGACCGGCTGAGCGGCCTGGTCCGCCACTACGGCCACACGCTGGAGAGCAACCGCCGGGCACTGCTGGAGGACTACCGCCTGGTGGACGTCGCCCGCAAGGTGGTCGGCGTCGGCAGCGTCGGCACCCGTTGCTGGATCCTGCTCCTGCTCGGCAAGGATGGCCGCGACCCGTTGTTCCTCCAGGCCAAGGAGGCCGACACCTCCGTGCTCGCCGACCACGTCGGCACCAGCCAGTACGCGAACCAGGGCGAACGCGTGGTGTCGGGTCAGCGGTTGATGCAGGCGGCGAGCGACATCTTCCTCGGCTGGGAGCGGGTGGACGGCATCGACGGCCGGAAGCGGGACTTCTACATCCGCCAACTGCGCGACTGGAAGGGCATCGCGATGCCGGAGACGATGTCACCCGCGCAGCTGGAGACCTTCGGCAACGCCTGCGGGATGACCCTGGCCCGGGCGCACGCCCGCTCCGGCGACCGGGTGGCCATCGCCTCCTACCTCGGCCGGAGCGATGTCTTCGACCGGGCGCTCGCCGGATTCGCCGAGGCGTACGCCGACCAGAACGAACGCGACCACCAGGCCCTGGTGGACGCGGTACGGGCCGGCCGTCTGCCCGCGCGGGAACTCCCGGCGGACTGACGGCGGACTGACGGCGGACTGACGGCGGACTGACGGCTGGCTGACGGCGGACTGACGGCGGGGCCGCCGACCCGCGGGGCCGGACGACGCCATCCCCTCCTGCGGCGCCGCCCGGCGGGAGCGCCGGATCAGAACGCGAAGACGGCGTTGCCGTTCAGGGTCGCGGCCATGGTGCAGGAGTTGGCGAAGGTGTGGTCCCAGGCAACGCGGCGGCCCTCCCACACGCCGACCGCGGACACGGTGACGGGGGCGTAGTGCATCGGGCAAGCCCGGTCCGGGTTCGGCGTGGAGAGCAGCCGGTCGAACGTGCCGCCGGTGGTCTTCAGGGCCGCGCACGCGGCCTTGGGGTCGGGGTGTGTCCCCTGGGCACCCGGCGCGCAGCTGACTGTGGTGGCGCGGAGGACGGTGGGTGCGGTCACGTCGTCCCCCTGGGCGACGCTGAAAACCATGGCCGACGGGGCGTACAGGCTCTCGGGCTGGGCCTGCGCGATGCCGGCGGCACCGGCCAGACAGAGGAGCGCGGCAGCGGAGACGGCGGCGGAGCGACGGTAACGCACGGGAAGACTCGCTTTCGATTCTTTGGTTGAGCGCGACACTTCCTTTCGCTATCGCGCTCTGCTGCTTCAAAGCCTCGCTGAATCGAAGGCGCAGCGCACATCGATCGCCGATTTACGGACACCTCGTCCGCATAACGGTGATCGAATGACAGTTCGGGCAGCTCAGACGCCGTGCTACCACGCCGTCACCCTGCGCCACCGCCGGACGGCCCCGGCGATGACGTGCGGCGTTGCGGACCCCGCACCGCTCCGGGGCGCCCCGGGTTCACCCGACGGCTACCCAGCTTGTCCGGATGTGTGCGCTCCGGGGCCGCCCTCCGGGGCCCACTGACCGAGCAGTTCCCCGGTCGTGGTGATGGCCGCCACCAGCGCGAGCGAGTTGCGGATGACCTCGGCGGTGCAGGTGGCGGGCACTCCGGCGATGGCGTCGGCGGGGACCACGACCCGGTAGCCGAGGTTCACGGCGTCGAAGACGGTGTTCGGGATGGCGATGTTGGAGGAGACCCCGGTGACCACGAGGGTGCGGATCCCGAGGTTGCGCAGGAGCGCGTCCAGGTCGGTGCCGGCCATGGGTGAGAGGCCGTGCAGGCGGCGCACGACGAGGTCCCGCTCGGCGACGGTGAGGGGGGCTGCGACCTCCACCGCGCGGCTCCCGGTGAGCTGCCGCACGGGGAGCCGGCCGGCGGCCCGGAAGAGCCGCGCGTTGGTGTTCGCCCCGAGGCCGTCCGGCCGCCGCTCGGCGACCGCGTGCAGCACCTGTACACCGGCTCCGCGCGCGGCCTCGGCCAGCGCGGCGATCCGTCCCAGCATCCCGGAGTCCCGTGCCTCTTTGGCGAGTTCGGGCAGTGCGCTCTCCTCGCCCACGACGCCGTTCTGGCACTCGACGGTCAGCAGCGCGGTCGTGGCGGGATCGAGGTCCGGCATGACTCCCCCTGGCGTGGCGTCGGAAGAGCCCTCATGCTTCCTGACACACAGTCAGATGTGAAGGGGCGCGGTACCGATGGACGAGACTCAGCGGCGGGGCCGCCGCATCATGATGAGCGCGGCGGAAGTGGACGCGTTCCTGCGGGAGCGGAGAACCTGCCGGGTGGCGACGGTCTCCCCCGACGGACGCCCGCACGTGGGCGCCCTGTGGTTCGCGTGGGACGGCAGCTCGCTGTGGCTGTATTCGATCACGCGCAGCCGCCGCTGGGCGGACCTGCGCAAGGACCCGCGGATCTCGGTGGTCGTGGACGCGGGCGAGTCGTACGACGAGCTGCGCGGCGTGGAACTGTCCGGCAGCGCGGTCTTCGTGGGCGAGGCCCCGCGCACGGGCGAGCCCTGCCCCGAACTGGCGCAGGCCGAGCGGATCTTCCCGGTCAAGAACTTCGGGATCGAGGAGATGCCGCACGACGGACGGCACGCGTGGATCCGCCTGACCCCGGACAGGATCGTCTCCTGGGACTTCCGCAAGATCTGACGGCGCCTACGCGTGCTGGACTTCGGCGGCGGTGGTCCTCAGGGCGTCGACCGCGGCGCGGATGGAGGGCCGGCGGTCGGCGTCCGCGCGCCAGACGGCGTACACGTGACGGCGCACGACGTCGCAGACGGGCAGCATCCGGACGCCCGCCGGCACCGGGCCGCGGCCCAGCTTCGGCGCGACGCACACTCCGAGCCCGGCCTCGACGAAGGCCAGCTGGGTGTGGTGCTCCTCGGCGATGTGCGCGACGCGCGGCTCCATTCCGGTACCGCGCAGGGTGAACACCAGCCATTCGTGGCAGAACTGGCCCTCGTTCCAGGAGATCCATTCGTCGTCCGCGAACTCGGCGAGGGAGATCGAGGGCCGGTCCGCCAGCCGGTGGCCGGCCGGGACGGCGATGTCGACGGAGTCGTCCAGCAGGTGCGTCCGGGTGAGCTCGGCGGGCACCGGCATCCGCTTATTGTGCCAGTCGACGGCGAGGGCCATGTCGAGGTCGCCCCGCACGACGGCGGCCATGCTCTCCTCGGGCTCCTGCTCGCGTACCCGGACCCGCAGGTCCGGGTGGCCGGTGCGCAGCGCGGACAGGGCCCGGGGCAGCAGCCCTCGCATGGCGGTGGGGAAGGCGCCGATGCGCAGCTCGCCGACGGCGCACCCGCGCTGCGCCTCGACGTCGGCCTGGGCCTGCTCGACCTGGGAGATGATCCGGGCCGCGTGGTCGGCGAGCAGCCGGCCGGCGTCGGTGAGGCGGACCCCGCGGCCGTTCTTCGCCAGCAGCGGCTGGCCGACCTCGCGCTCCAGCTTGGCCATCTGCTGGGACACGGCGGATGTGGTGACGTGGAGGCCGTCGGCGGCGCCGCTGACCGAGCCGTGGCGGGCGAGGGCATCGAGGGTGCGCAGGCGCTCCAGGTTCAACATGTAAGCAATGCTACGCCGTCACCAAGAGAAACATTCGCTTGTCCTACGAAGTTGATACGAGCACAGTAAGGGGCATGAGCACACCCGCAGCCCCTCGGCCGAGCCTTCCGACTCCCTCCCCGACCGTCGCCGCCACCGCCGCCACCACCGCGACCGCGACCGCGCCGACACCGGAGGCGGTCACACCGGCGGCCCCGACGACGGCCACCCCTCGGCGCGGCCTGCTCGACTGGCGGGTGCGGTTCGCGATCCTCTCGGTGATCTGGGGCTTCAGCTTCCTGCTGATCAAGGTCGGCACCGAGGCGTACGCGCCATTCCAGGTGGCCCTGGGCCGGGTCCTGTTCGGCGCGCTCGCGCTCCTCGCCGTACTCATGGTCCGCCGGGAGCCGCTCCCCCGCGGCCTGCGCACCTGGGGGCACCTCACCGTGGCGGCACTGCTGCTCAACACCGCCCCGTTCTCGCTCTTCGCCTACGCCGAGCTGAGCATCCCCTCCAGCCTGGCCGGCATCTGCAACGCCACGTCCCCGCTCTGGGGCATGGCGCTGTCGCTGGTCGCCCTCTCCGAGGACCGCCCGACGCGCCGCCGCTTCGCCGGCCTGGGCCTCGGCTTCCTCGGCGTGCTGACCGTGCTCGGCGCCTGGCACGGCTTCTCCGGCGTCGACGCCAAGGGCACCGCCTTCGCCCTGCTGGCCTCGCTCTGCTACCCCATCGGCTGGATCTACGTCCGCCGCACGCTGGCCGGCACCCCCGGCTCGCCGGTGGCCCTGACCGGCGGCCAGCTCATCGTCTCCACCCTGCAACTCGCGCTGGTCAGCGCCCTGTTCACGTCGGCCCCGGCCTCGTTCCCGCTCTGGCCGACCCTGTCGGTGATCGCCCTGGGCGCCCTCGGCACCGGCATGGCCCTGCAGATGCAGTACGGCCTGGTGACAGAGGTCGGGCCGACCACCGCCCAGATGGTCACCTACTTCATTCCCGTCATCGCCACCACGGCGGGCGTCCTCGTCCTCGGCGAGCAGCTGAGCTGGAACACCCCGGTCGGCGCCGCGATCGTCCTGGCGGGCGCCGCCCTCACCCAGACCCGGCCGGCCCCCGGCAAGCCGGCCTGACGGCGCCCGCCCCGGTGGTCCCATCGGCCGGGACCACCGGGGCGGGCGCGTCGATCGCGTCGGGCGCGTCGGGCTCAGGGCTCACGGGCCCCGCCCGGCGACGGGCGCCGCGGTCAGTCGTTCCGGCCGCCCGCCATGCCCGGCCGGACCGCCGCGGCCACGGCGTCGGCCAGCACCGGCACCTCCGCCACCTCCAGCCGGGACACCGTCAGCCGCACGCCCGGCCCCGACTCGACCCGGAACACGGCACCGGCGGCGACTCCCCACCCCGCCGCGAGCAGCCTCGTGACCACCACCGTCTCGTCGGCCACCGGCACCCACACGTTCAGCCCGGTCCGCCCGTGCGCCGGCACGCCCCGCTCCCGCAGGGCCTCGACGAGCGCGTCCCGCCGCTCCCCGTAGGCCCGCGCGACGGCAGCCCGGTCCACCGCTCGCGAGGTCCACAGCTCCACCACCGCGTGCTGGAGCAGCCGGCTCACCCACCCCGGGCCCAGCCGCTGGCGCCCCCGCACCCGGTCCAGGGTCACCTCGTCGCCCGTCAGGACGGCGAGCCGCAGGTCCGGCCCGTACGCCTTGGCCGTGGAACGGATCAGTACCCAGTGCCGGGTCACCCCGCCCAGCGGGTGGAGCGGCAGGTCGACGATCCCGTGCCCGTGGTCGTCCTCGATCAGCAGCACCCCGGGGTACTGCGCGAGCAGTTCCCGCAGCTCCGCCGCTCGCTGCGCGCCCACCGCCGCGCCGGTCGGGTTCTGCGCCCGGGCGGTCACCACCAGCGCCCGCGCCCCTGCCGCGAGGGCCCGGGCCACCGCCTCGGTACGGGGCCCGTCGTCGTCCAACGCGACCGGCAGCAGCCTCAGCCCGAGTGCGGGCACCAGGTCGAGCGCGCCGCCCCACCCCGGGTCCTCGACCGCCACGGCGTCCCCGGGCCGCAGGTGCGCGGCAAGAACCCGTTCGATCGCGTCCAGCGCTCCCGAGGTCACCGCGACCGGCCCGGCGGGCACCGCGTCCGCGTCGAGTTCGGCGCGGGCGATCCGCGCCAGATCGGGCGCGACCGGGTCCGCCCCGTAGAGGGTGGGCGCCTGCGCGTGACGGCGGGCGGCGGCCGCCAGGGCCCCGTCCAGCGAGGGCAGCAACGACACGTCGGGGTTGCCCTCCGCGATGTCCCGTACGCCGGCCGGCACCACCATCCGCAGCGCGTCCCGCGGGGTGCTCGACGGGCGGGCACGCACCCGGCTGCCGCGCCGCCCGTCCGTTTCGATGACGCCGCGCTCGCGCAGCGTCCGGTAGGCGGCCGCCACGGTGTTGGGGTTGACGCCGAGCACACCCGCCAGCTCCCGCATCGGCGGCAGCAGCGATCCGGGCGGCAGCTCGCCCGACGCGACGCCCGCCTCGACGCTGGCCGCGATATCAGATGTGCGACGACCTGTGATCCGATACTCTCCTAGCACAAAGAATATTATGCACTAGTGCAATGGAGTCCGCACCATGACCGCCACGCCTGCCACGGAGACGACGGAGAGCACCGGGACGACCGGTGCGTACCAGCCCACCGGCCGCACGGTCCCCACCCGCTCCCGCGACCGGGCGCGCTACGACCGCGAGACGGTGCACTCGATACTCGACGGGGCCTACATCTGCCACCTGGGCTTCGTCCGCGACGGCGCGCCGGTGGTCCTGCCGACGCTGTTCGCCCGGGTCGGGGAATCGCTCTACGTGCACGGTTCCACCGGATCCCGACCGCTGCTCGCGGCCGGCCGCACCGACCCGGGCCTGCCCGTCTGCGTCACCGTCACCCACGTCGACGGCCTGGTACTGGCGCGCTCGGCCTTCCACCACTCGCTCAACTACCGCTCGGTGGTCGTGCACGGCACCGCCCGCCAGGTGACCGACGAGGCGGAATGCCGCACGGCCCTGGACGCCATGGTCGACGCCGTGGCGCCGGGCCGTTCCGGCGACGTCCGGCCGGCCAACGCCAGGGAGCTCGCCGCCACCGCGGTGATCCGGGTGGACCTGGACGAGGTGTCCGCGAAGCTCCGTACCGGCCCGGTGAACGACGAGGCCGAGGACCTGGGCCTGCCGTACTGGGCGGGCGTGGTCCCGGTCGGCACGACGTACGGGACCCCCGTGCCCGCCGCGGACCTGGCCCCCGGCGTCGCCGTCCCGGACTACCTCACCTCGCTCTGACGGGCCGGCCGCACCGCGGCGGACGCTGCGGGACCGGCGGCTTCGGCGGGCCCCGCGGCCGGGCCCGCCGGCCGGCGGGACTCCGCCACGATCAGCGCGCCGACCGCCGCCAGCAGCAGTACGGTGCCCAGCACCACGGCGCCGGTGAGCCGCTCCCCGAGGACGAGTACGGCGATCGCCGCCGCGCTCACCGGCTCGATCAGCATGATCACCGAGACGGTCGCGGCGCGCACGGCGGCGGCGCCGGTGAAGTAGAGCGCGTACGCCAACGCCGTCGGCACGGTCGCCACGTACAGCAGCAGCCAGAGCACCCGCCCCAGGTCCGCGGTGTGCGGCAGCAGCCCCTCGGCCACGGCGAGCGGCAGCAGGCACACCGCGCCCACCGCGACGGACCAGGCGGTCGTCACCAGCGGGTCCCCGGCGGCGCCGCGCCGGCCGAGCCGGCGGGCCCGCAGGGTCATACCGGCGTACCCGGCGGCCGACAGCAGCGCCCAGCCGACGCCGAGGGGGCGCACCTCCGCCCCGCCGCTGCCCAGGACGAGAACGGCCAGCCCCGCGAGCGCACCCACGACGGCGACCGCGCCGCCGCGGCCGAGCCGTTCGCCCATCCAGGAGCGCGCTCCGAGCGCGATGAGCACGGGTCCCGCGCCGAGGGTGACCACGGTGCCCACGGCCAGCCCGGTCTCGCGCACGGCGGCGAAGTAGGCGGCCTGGAAGACGGTGAAGAGCAGCCCGGTGACGATCAGGGAGCCCGCCGAGGGCGATGCCGCGGACGGCCGCGCCCGGCCCCGCCCGGGACGGGCCCGCCGGACGGCGAGCACCCCGAGCAGCACGACGAGTCCGCCCGCGCACCGCCAGAACGACAGGGCGAGCGGGCCGAGGTCACTGGCCAGGAAGAGGAGGGAGGCGGCCGCCCCGGCGGTGCCCCAGGCGGCTCCGGCGACGACGAGGTACAGCAGACTGCGCCCGGCAGCGGGCGAGTGGTTCGACACGTGAGTTCTCCGCGCGTGAAGGATGAATGGATCGAGGTCATCGCTTCGCGGGCAGCACCGAACCGCCCGGGCACTGCCCGGGCCGGATCGTCGTCGTGGGGCGCCGCCCGCTAGGACGCGGGAGGCGGAAGCACGGTCGAATGCATGTCGGTCACCTTACAGGGGGGCTCTTGCGGGTTCGCGGTCCGCCGGAACCGGTTCGGCCGCCTGCGGGGCCGGCCGGGAGGACTGCGCGATGAAGGCACCGCCCAGCACCAGGGCGCCGCCGGCGATCTGCCAGGTGGAGAGGTACTCACCGAGCAGGATCCAGGCCAGCACGGTGGCGACGACGGCCTCCAGGAAGGCCACCACACCCGCGACCTGGGGCGAGAGCCTGCGCACCGAGACCACACCGGTCACGTAGGCGAAGACGGTCGCCACGAGAACGACCCAGCCGAGCAGCGCGGGCGCGGGCACCAGGGTGCCGCCCACGGACGCGTCCCCGCCCAGCACCGCCCAGTCGATCTCCCACGGCCGGGCGATGACCGTCATGACCAGGGCGCCGATGAGCATCCCGTACGCGATCACCCCTAGCGGGTCGGGGGCGTCCTCCCCGTCGGCGCCCTGGTCGGCGAGGACGAAGTAGAAGGCCTGGCAGCAGGCGGCGGCGAGGCCGAAGAGCACGCCGAGCAGGTCCAGGCTCAGCCCGGCCCAGATCTCGACGACGCAGGCCAGGCCGACGACGGCCACGGCCGCGCCGGCGGCGGCCCCGCGCGTCACCGGCTTGCGCTGCACGAAGCGGATGTAGCCGAGCAGCAGTGCCGGGCCCAGGTACTCCAGCAGGAGGGCCACGCCGACCGGGATCCGGGACAGCGAGGCGAAGTAGAAGGCCTGCACGCCCGCGACGGCCACGAGACCGAAGCCGGCGAGCAGGGCGGGCCTGCGCAGCAGGAGATCGCGGTGGCGCCAGGCGAGCGGGGACAGCACGAGCGCTGCGCCGGCCACCCTGAGCCAGACCATGTGGAGGGGGTCCAGACCCGCCTCGATCAGCGGCTTCGCAGCCACTCCGGAACCACCGAACGCGAACGCGGAGACGAGGGCGAGGCCCAGTCCGGCGTTTTTCCCTGACGCTTGCATCCGAGCCATCATGACAGGGCGATTCAGGAGCGTCACTGCCGTGACACCTGTTGAGACAGACCTGAGATCGCGACCCGCCGGACCCCCGCGGATCTGACAGGGCGTCAGTATTGAATGTTCCGGCCGCCGGGGCTACCTTCCGCCGCACGTACCCGACGAGAAGGGGTGGTCGCATGGCCGAAGTCACCGCGGAATCACGCATCGAGGCGTCCGCCGCGCAGCTCTGGTCCCAGCTGACGGACTGGGACGCGTACGGGCAGTGGAGCATGACCCACACGAACTTCCCGCAGGGCGGTCCGCAGACCCTGGCCGTCGGATCGACCTTCGCCGAGAACATGAAGATGATGGGGTTCCCGGCCGAGGTCGTCTGGACCGTCTCCGAGCTGGAGGACGAACGCCTCTTCGCCATCACCGGCAAGGGCCCGATGGGCGTCGCCGTCCTCACCCGGTACACCCTGACGCCGGACGGCGGGGCCACCACCGTCCGTATCGACGGCGAGTTCACCGGGGCCGCCGTCTCACTGATGGCGGGCAAGCTGAAGGACTCGGCCACCGCCGCCCTGAACGAGTCGCTGCGCAAGCTCGCCGGCCTGGTCGTCTGACCCCGGCCGCGCCCACCCGCGTACGAGGTCGGCGCGCCCCGGGACGAGAGGTCGCGGGGCGCGCCGCCGCCCGTCCGAGCTCGGCACTCAGTGCTCGTCGGCCAGGATCAGGTAGAGCTTCTTGCGGGCGTCGACGAGGACCGCGAGCGCCTTCTCCCGCTGCTCCGGCGAGCCGGTCCTGAAGACCTGCCCGAACGCCTCCATCAGACCGGCCCCGGCCTGCCGGGCCTCGTGCATCGCCTCGAAGTCGAAGCCCCGCCCGGCGTCCGCCCAGGGGGCGTCCGGTCCCGCCCCGGCCTCGGCGCGGCCGGCCTCGGTGAGCGTGAACAGCTTCTTGCCGCCCTCGCTCTCGCTGCTGATGAGGCCTTCGTCCTCCAGCAGGTTCAGGGTCGGGTAGACCGAGCCCGGGCTGGGCTTCCACGCCCCGCCGCTGCGCTCGCCGATCTCCTGGATCATCTCGTAGCCGTGCATCGGCCGGTCGGTGAGCAGCGCCAGGATCGAGGCCCGTACGTCGCCGCGCCGGGCTCGCCCGCGCGGTCCCCCGCGGCCGCCGCGCCCACCGAAGGGCCCCGCGCCGAAGGGCGGTCCGAACGGGCCGAAGGCCGCGCGGAATCCCTGGAATCCCTCCCGACGGTCCGGCCCGCAGTGGCCGTGGCCCCGTCCGTGCTCGTGGCCGTGCTGTCCGTGCTGTCCGTGTGAACGCATGACTGCGCTCCTTTCGTCACGTCGTGTCCGTGTCATCGGTTCTCCGATGTATCCACTATCGATGAGCGGTCGCGATGCGTCAACGATATATCGGAAACTATTCACCGAACAGCACGGAAGGAGGCCAGTCAGCCCGGATTGGCCTTTGTCGATGATCAAGGAACCGCCCTACCGTCGGTCCATGCGCATCCGAATCGTCGACGCCTTCACCGACCGCCCCTTCCAGGGCAACCCCGCCGGGGTCCTGCTCCTCGACGGCGGTTTCCCCCCGGACGCCTGGCTCCAGCAGGTGGCGTCCGAGGTGAACCTCTCCGAGACCGCCTTCGCCCACCCCCTCCCGCCCGGCGGGGACGCCGACTGGGCGCTGCGCTGGTTCACCCCGGCCGCCGAGGTCGACATGTGCGGCCACGCCACGCTCGCCACGGCCCATGTACTGGCCACCGGCGGACTCGCCCAGGGGCTGATCCGCTTCTCTGCCCGCTGCGGTGTCCTCACCGCGGAGACCGCCGAGGACGGCACGATCACGATGGACTTCCCCACGTCCTCCCTGAACCCGGTCCCGGCGCCGCCCTCCCTCGACCACGCGCTCGGCGGCGCGCCGATCCTCTCCGTCCACGACACCGCCGCGCACATCGGCGACCTCCTCGTCGAACTCGCCGACGAGGAGACCGTCCGCGAGCTGGAGCCGGACCACGGCGCCCTGCGTGCCTTCGCCAAGCGGGGCGTGATCGTCACCGCCGCCGCCGAGGACCCCTCCCGCGGGTACGACTTCGTCTCCCGCGGGTTCTTCCCGGCCTTCGGGATCGACGAGGACCCGGTCACCGGCAGTGCCCACACCGCGCTCGCCCCGTTCTGGGCACAGCGCCTGGGCCGCACCGAACTGACCGGCCTCCAGGGCGGCGCCCGGCAGGGACTGGTACAGGTCACCCTGGCGGGCGACCGCACCCTGCTGACCGGACACGCCGTGACCGTTCTCGACGGGGAGCTGCTCACCGCCCCGTGACCGGCCGGAAGAGGGCGGCCGGGCATCGGCGGGGCACCGGCGGGGCGGGTCAGCCCGTCGGCCCGCCCCGCCGCCCACGGGCCGCCTTCGGCCGCTCCTTCGCCTCCGCCTTCGCGCGCGCGGCGGCCCGCCACTCCCGCTCGTTGTCCTCCCAGGCCTCCGAGTCGATGCGCTTGCGGTAGACCTGCCCCGGCTCGGCGGCGCCCAGGTGCACCGTCCACCACCACAGGACGGCCGACACCACGAAGAGGCAGAACGCCGTCAGCAGATACGAGGCGACCTCCTCGGACTCCGGTACGCCCTCGTCGTGCATGAAGCCGGGCACGCCGGACACGAGCGCGTTCACCCACCACGCGAGCGCCAGGTTGAACAGCGCCAGGGAGATCCAGTAGGCGACCCGCATGCTCCTCGCCGCGCCGGTCACCTCGCCCAGCAGCAGCAGGCGCCGCAACGAGACGGGCCCTGTCCGGTGCCGGCTGCCGGTGTCCGCCTTGGCGCGGCGCACCGACGCGTAGAGGTCGTCCAGCCAGCGGCCCGGCTCCGGATCGGGGTCCGGGCCGTCGGTCGGGGCCAGCTTTTTGGCCTGGATCCAGCCGGAGATGAACTGGATCTCCAGCTGGGCCTTCTCCAGCCGCCGGCGGTAGTGGTGGTCCGCGCTGCGCGCCTCGCGGCGGTCCCGGATAAGCAGGCTGGCCCCGCCCACCAGGCCGCTGACCACGGGCACCAGGAACGGGGCGAACGGCACCAGGGAGTCCATGACAGCCACCGCGCGCCTCCTCACTCCCCCCAGCGTCGCACCGGCGCGGCCCGCGGCCACGCCCTGCGGGGCCGATCGGGTGTGCCGCCCCGTCACGGCGTCGGCAGCCAGCCCACCTTGCCCGCGAGCAGGGCGTACCCGCCGAAGGCCACGATGTCGAGCAGCGCGTGCGCGACGACGAGCGGCCCCACCCGTCCCCAGCGGCGGTAGGCCAGCACGAAAACGACGCCCATCACCACGTTGCCGATGAAGCCGCCGATGCCCTGGTAGAGGTGGTAGGAGCCGCGCAGCAGCGAACTGGCCGCCAGTGCCGCCATCGGCGACCAGCCCAGCTGGCCCAGCCGGCGCAGCAGGTAGGCCAGCACGATGATCTCCTCCACGACCGCGTTCTGGATCGCCGAGAGGAGCAGCACGGGGAACTTCCACCACACGTCGGGCAGGGCCTCCGGCACCACCGTGAGGTTGAAGCCGGCGGCCCGCGTCCCCAGGTAGAAGGCCAGCCCCGCGCTCCCGATCCCCGCCGCGACGAGGGCGCCGCGGCCCAGGTCCCACAGCGGCCGGGTCCGGTCGAAGCCGAGCACCCGCAGCCCGGGGGCGCCCTCGCGGGTCAGCAGGTGCGCCACCAGCAGTACGGGGACCAGCGCGCTGGCGATCCCGAACAGCTGCCAGGCCAGGTCGAGCCAGGGCCGGCCTGGGGCGTAGGAGCCGTTGAGCGTGGCGGCCTGGTCCTTCAGGCCACCCGGCTTGGTCAGCGAGCCCAGGAAGCTGATCAGCGCGGAGACCCCGCTCGCGCCCAGCGACAGCGCCAGGACGAGCAGGGTCTCGGTACGCAGGAGGGTCCGCCGCCCCTCCTCGCCCAGCTCCACGAACACCGGCTCCGGCTCAGCCCGCACGACCGACTCCCGTCCTGCCATCCCGTTGCGACCACCCCATACTGCCTCGTCGGCCGGGCGGGTGGATCACCGAGGGAGGATCACGGGAACCGGCAGGAGGGCGCTGGGCGCTGCACGGTGGCGGCGGGGCGGCTCAGCGCCGGGCCGGCACCGCCGCGCTCACCTCCTCTGTGAGCCCCACGGGCCAGGTGTGCACGGGATCGCCCCGGTGCATGAGTTCGCTGTAGCGCCGGGTGGTGGCGGCCAGCGCCGCGGCCCGGTCCAGGCCCGCCGCGAGCGCCCGGTGGTAGGTGTCGACCTGCCACGTCGCACCGTTCACCCGCCGCCGGCAGCGCTCCTCGATGATGCCGAGGTAGTGGTCGCGGTCCGCGGGTTCGATTCCCCAGGCGTCCAGGCCCGCCGCGGCCATCGGCAGCAGTTCGTCCAGGACCAGCCGTACCGCCGGCACGCTGACCAGACCGCCGGCCCGGCCCCGGCGGGGCCACCGCAGCCGGGCGTCGATCCCGTACCGGCAGGCCGCGTCGAAGTTCGCCTCCGCCTCGGCGAAGGGCAGCCGGGTCCACACCGGGCGCGGCTCGTCCGCGAGGGTGCGGACGAGCCCGTAGTAGAAGGCGGCGTTCGCGACGACGTCGGTGACCGTCGGCCCGGCCGGCAGCACCCTGTTCTCCACGCGCAGGTGCGGCACCCCGTCCGCCACCCCGTACACGGGCCGGTTCCAGCGGTAGACGGTGCCGTTGTGCAGGACCAGCTCCTGCAGGCGCGGTACCCCGCCCTCGGCCAGCACCCGCAGCGGCTCCTCCTCGTCGCAGATGGGCAGCAGAGAGGGGAAGTAGCGGACGTTCTCGGCGAAGAGCTCGTACGCAGAGTCCACCCAGCGCTCCCCGAACCAGGTGCGCGGCCGCACGCCCTGGGCCTGCAGCTCCGGCGGCCGGGTGTCGGTGGCCTGGGTGAACAGCGGCGGCCGCGACTCCCGCCACAGCTCACGCCCGAACAGGAAGGGCGAGTTGGCGCCGACGGCTATCTGCGCGGCGGTCACCGCCTGCGCCGCGTTCCACACGGCCGCGAAGCGGGCCGGCGTCACCTGGAGGTGCAGCTGTACGGAGGTGCAGGCGGCCTCGGGCACGATCGACCCGGACGTCCATATCAGCCGCTCGACGCCGTCGATGTCGAGCGTGAAGTCCTCGCCGCGCATCATCAGGATCTGCTCGTTCAGCAGGGAGTAGCGGTCCACCGCGGAGAGGTTCGCGGTGACCAGGTCCGCGCGGGAGATCGTCGGCAGGATGCCGATCATCACCACCCCGGCGTCGATCTCCGCGGCCTGCCGGTGGGCGTATCCGAGCCCCGCGCTGAGTTCTTCGGCGAGCCGGTCGAATACCCGCCCGCCGAGCCGGTGCGGCAGAACGTTCACCTCCAGATTGAACATTCCCAGCTCGGTCTGGAAATCAGGGCTGGCAATCCGCTCCAGCACCTGGGCATTCACCATGCGCGGCAACCCGTCGGTCCCCGCGAGATTCAGCTCGATCTCCAGCCCCATCATGTTCTTCGGGCGATCGAACCTCTTCTCCGCCAGAAGTCGCTCCAGTCCCTCCAGACACTCGTGGAGTTTCCTTCGATACCGCTGCCGATCGGACAGGTCGAATCCTCCCGCCACGACCTTCTCCCCCATCGAAGCGTCCCTCCTCGAGTGGGCCTGGTCCGGGGCACCCAGGCGCGCGTTACGGTCGATGATGCCCCGGCATCGTGATCCATAACGCGGAGGGGGCGTGCGTGGCGAGGAGCGCGCGCCGGGTTGGCCGAAGGGCGCTTCGGCACATTCACCTGGCAAGTCGCTTCACGCAAATTCATCTTGGCATTTGCCCGCCTCCGAAAACAGCTTCTTTCCAGCCGAGCCCCCTTCCGGTAACCTCCGAGGTCAGCGCGGCACGCTCGCGCTCATCCGGCATGAATGCCATGTCAGCGGGACCGGTAAGCACCTTGTCAGCAATAGGCGGGACAGCTAGCCGAAACACTGCGTGAACACATGTCGTATAAACTCCGCAAACGAGGCAGAGAGTTGGCGCGCGGCCATTGCCCCTCGGCCCCCCTCTGGCCCCAGAATGCGACAGCGCCGTCCCGCACCTGCCCCCGTTCCACAGGTCTCCCAAGTGAGAGGCGACCCACCATGCCGCTGCATGTCCCCCCGGCTCCCGCACCCGCCCTGCGCAGCGTCCTCGCGGCACTCGGTTCCCCCACCGCCGTCCATGAGGCGCACACCCCGGCCCTGCGCGCGATCCAGGGGCCGCTGACCGCCGAACTGCCCCTTCCGGTCCACGTCCTCGACCGGCTGAACCTCTCGGACCTCGCGTCCGCCGGCCGGCCGCCCCGGACCCGGCTCGTGGGCTGGCGGTTCCTGATCCGCAGCGGGGACCGCCACGTCGCGGCCGCGGACACCCGGCTGACGCCCGACGGCTGGACCTTCTCCCACTTCTTCGAGGGCCCCTACGTGGCCGCCACCGAGCGCGCCCTGCGCCAGGCCGAGCTGCTCGCCACCGGCTACCAGCCCCGGCTGCTCTCCGTACCGGAGCTCTACATGCTGACCCTGTGGCTGCACGGGGCGGTGGGCGCGGACGCCGCCGCCGGACTGCCCGCCGGCGAGGACCTGCTGGTGCCGCTGGCGCCGGCCCCGCCCGGCATCGCCGCGTACCGGCCGCATCCGGTCTCCGAACTGCTGCCCGTGCTGACCCACCGGCTCACGCCCGCGACCGCACCGGTCCCGCCGTCGCTGGCCGCGCCCGCAGCCTGACCCGATTCACCCATCCGGCCTAGTCCCCCCGGGCCACCTGTGAACCATCCGAAATGACAGGGGAGTTGGCCTGAACCGCCCGCACGAGTGATGCGTCATCAATCCATGAGGACAGCTGCAGGGAAATCCCTGCGAAGCGGCTGTCGTGGGGGAACACTGATGACAAGCGCCCCGCGGCTGCGGGGATGACCCAGGGGGACGGCCATGAATCAGGTATCGAGCCGTAGCACACAGACCACACCGCAGCGAAAGAACGCATCCATGTGCCAGCACCAGCCAGCCTGCCCGTCTGCCGAATCCGCCGACCGGGAGGCCGCGCGCCCCGTGGCCAACCACCCGGAACAGGGCTGGAGCCTGCTGTGCAACGGCGTCCTGCTGTTCGAGGACACCGGTGAGCTGCTCCCGGACGGGCAGATCATCGCCCCGCACCGCCCGCTCGCTGCGGCGTAGAGGACGAGTCGGACGACGAAGGGGCCGGCCCGGAAGAATCTTCCGGACCGGCCCCTTCGTCATGTCACACGACGGCCGTCAGAGGCCGGGGGTGCCTCAGTTGTCGTACTCGTCCAGCGGCGGGCAGGAGCACACGAGGTTGCGGTCGCCGAACGCACCGTCGATGCGGCGCACCGGCGGCCAGTACTTCTCGGCGGCCACGACGCCGCCGGGGAAGACGGCCTCGTCCCGGGTGTACGGGTGGTTCCACTCGCCGCCCAGCGCGGCGGCCGTGTGCGGGGCGTTGGCCAGCGGGTTGTCGTCCGCCGGCCACTCGCCGCCCGCGACCCGCTCGATCTCGCCGCGGATGGCGATCATCGCGTCGCAGAACCGGTCGATCTCGGTGAGGTCCTCGGACTCCGTCGGCTCGATCATCAGCGTGCCGGCGACCGGGAAGGACATCGTCGGCGCGTGGAAGCCGTAGTCGATCAGACGCTTGGCGATGTCGTCCACGCTGACGCCCGTGGACTTCGACAGCGGGCGCAGGTCGATGATGCACTCGTGCGCGACCAGGTTGCCCGGGCCGGTGTAGAGCACCGGGTAGTGCGGCTCCAGGCGCTTGGCGATGTAGTTGGCGCCGAGCACCGCGACCTGGGTGGCGCGCTTGAGGCCCTCGCCGCCCATGAGGCGCACGTACGACCAGGAGATCGGCAGGATGCCGGCCGATCCCCACGGAGCGGCCGAGATCGGGCCGACGCCCGTCTCCGGGCCGGCGGTCGGCTGGAGCGGGTGGTTCGGCAGGTACGGGGCGAGGTGCGCCCGGACGCCGACCGGGCCGACGCCCGGGCCGCCGCCGCCGTGCGGGATGCAGAAGGTCTTGTGCAGGTTCAGGTGCGAGACGTCGCCGCCGAAGTGACCCGGCTTGGCCAGGCCCACCAGGGCGTTGAGGTTGGCGCCGTCGACGTAGACCTGGCCGCCGGCCTCGTGCACCTGGGCGCAGATGTCGGCGACGTGCTCCTCGAACACACCGTGCGTGGACGGGTAGGTGATCATCAGCACGGCGAGCTCGTCGCGGTGCTGCTCGATCTTGGCGCGCAGGTCGTCCGCGTCCACCTCGCCGTCGTCGGCGGTCTTGACGACGACGACCTTCATGCCGGCCATCACGGCGCTGGCGGCGTTGGTGCCGTGCGCGGAGGACGGGATGAGGCAGATGGTGCGCTGCTCGTCGCCGTTGGCGCGGTGGTAGGCGCGCACGGCCAGCAGGCCGGCGAGCTCACCCTGGGAGCCGGCGTTCGGCTGGATGGAGACCTTGTCGTAGCCGGTGACCTCGCAGAGACGTTCCTCCAGCTCGGTGATGAGCGTGAGGTAACCCTCGGCCTGCTCCACCGGGGCGAAGGGGTGCAGCTGGCCGAACTCGGGCCAGGTCACCGGCTCCATCTCGGTGGTCGCGTTGAGCTTCATCGTGCAGGAGCCCAGCGGGATCATGCCGCGGTCCAGCGCGTAGTCCTTGTCCGAGAGCTTGCGCAGGTAGCGCAGCATCGCGGTCTCGGAACGGTGCTGGTGGAAGACCGGGTGCGTCAGGTAGGCGTCCGAGCGCAGCAGGCCCTCGGGCAGGGTGTCGTCCGCGGACTCGTCGAGCGCCTCGATGTCGGCGGTGACGCCGAAGGCGGCCCAGACGGCCTCGATGTCGGCGCGCAGGGTGGTCTCGTCGCAGCTGATCGAGACGAGGTCGGCGTCGACCCGGTGCAGGTTGACCCCGCCCTCGCGGGCGGCGGCGACGACCTCGGCCGCACGGCCGGGAACCCGGGCGGTGACCGTGTCGAAGTAGGCACCGTGCACGGTCTCCACCCCGCCGGCCTGCAGGCCCGCGGCGAGCAGCGTCGCGTAGCGGTGGGTCCGGCGGGCGATCGTCCGCAGACCGTCCGGGCCGTGGTAGACGGCGTACATGCCGGCCATGACGGCGAGCAGAACCTGCGCGGTACAGATGTTGCTGGTGGCCTTCTCGCGGCGGATGTGCTGCTCGCGGGTCTGAAGGGCCAGGCGGTACGCCTTGTTGCCGTCCGCGTCCACCGAGACGCCGACGAGGCGGCCGGGCAGCGAGCGGGCGTGCTTGTCCTGGACGGCCATGTAGCCGGCGTGCGGTCCGCCGAAGCCCATCGGGACGCCGAAGCGCTGGGTGGTGCCGACCGCGATGTCCGCACCGAGGGCGCCCGGGGACTTCAGCAGGGTCAGGGCGAGCAGGTCGGCCGAGACGGTGACGATGGCACCGAGCTCGTGCGCCTGGTCGATGACCGGCTTGATGTCCCGGACGGCGCCGGAGGCACCGGGGTACTGGAGCAGGACGCCGTACACGCCGCGCTCGGCGATCTCGGCGGGGATGCCGTCGGAGAGGTCGGCGACGACGACCTCGATGCCGATCGGCTCGGCGCGGGTCTCGATGACGGCGACGGTCTGCGGCAGGGCGTCGGCGTCGACGAGGAAGACGTTGCCCTTGACCTTGCCCACGCGGCGGGCCAGGGTCATGGCCTCGGCGGCAGCGGTGCCCTCGTCGAGCAGCGAGGCGCCGGAGGTCGGCAGGCCGGTGAGGTCGGCGACGACGGTCTGGAAGTTCAGGAGGGCCTCGAGGCGGCCCTGCGAGATCTCCGGCTGGTAGGGCGTGTACGCCGTGTACCAGGCCGGGTTCTCCATGACGTTGCGGAGGATCACCGGCGGGGTGAAGGTCCCGTAGTAGCCGAGACCGATCATGGAGGAGAGGACCTGGTTGCGGTCGGCGAGCGAACGCAGCTCGGCGAGCACCTCGGCCTCGGTCCGTGCCTCGGGCAGGGCGAGGGCGTCGGCGGTCTTGATCACATCCGGTACCGCGGCGGCGGTCAGTTCGTCCAGGGAGCCGTAGCCCACCTGGGCGAGCATCTTCGCCTGCGCCTCGGCATCCGGGCCGATGTGGCGCTGTTCGAAGGGGATGCCTCGCTCCAGCTGGGAGAGCGGAATGCGGTTGGCGGTCATGTACGGAGGCCTCCTGGTCATATGACCTGCGAGGGGCACCACGGCGCGGGCACCCGGACGGCCTCCCCCTCTGTCATCTGCACCTGAGAGTTTCACCGGAGTCACGGGGGTCTCCCGCGGGATCCGGCTTTCACCGTCGGTGAGGAGGGGGACCGGCACTGCGCCCGGTACCCGCCCTGCTTTCCAGAGTGGCCTCGTCCGTGCGGTACGTATGCCTGAGAGATTCCGGGGAGGATTTGCTCCTTCGGCGCCTCCGTCTTGCTCACTCGGAGGACTCTCCCGCACAGGGTCGACAGCCGTCACCCAGACTACCAGCGGGGTTCAAGAGGCTCCCCCGAGTGGCCTCCGCTGCAGAAATGCACTTCTGTAGTCATTGGGTAGCAGTTGCGACCATTTGGAGGGACCGTGCAGACCGACATCGATCCGCGCAGCCTGATCGGCCGCAAGGCGTTCGACCGCAACGGTGCCAAGATCGGCACCATCGACGAGGTCTACCTCGACGATGCCACGGGTGTCCCGGAATGGGCCGCCGTCCGGACCGGCCTGTTCAGCCGGGACGCCTTCGTCCCGCTGGAGCCGAGCGAGATGGTCGGCGAGACCCTGCGGGTGCCCTTCGAACGCTCCCTCATCAAGGACGCACCCGACTTCGGCGTCGGCCGCCACCTCTCTCCCGAGCAGGAACTCCAGCTCTACCACCACTACGGCCTGGACACGACCCTCCCGTCCGACTTCCACCGCGACTTCGGCCGCCTGGCGGGCGACGAGGGCTGAGCCGGCCCGGCGCCCCTCACCCGGTCGGGTCCCCCACCAGCGGCAGCGGGTCGGACGGTTCCAGGTCCGGGTCGTCCACCCGGAAGGTCCGCACCCGGCCGGGCTCCGATCCGGGCTGCTCGAACCGCACGGTCACCCGCCCGACCCCGCTGCCCTGCACCCATCCCGGCCCGTACAGGACGTGCCGTACGTCACTCCCGGCCGCCCAGCGGCGCTCCGGAGCCTCCTGGGACTCCCCGGGCGGCTCCGGCGCCTCAGGAGCCCCTGTGGCCCCAGCGGCCGCCTCCGGCCCGGCTCCCCCGGCCGCAGCTCCCGTAGGGTCGGCGCCGCCGGCCCCTCCCGTACCGCCAGCCCCTCCCGTACCGTCCGCGGCGTCCGGCGCCTCCGGTCCGGCGGCGAGGGACTGTGCGAAGAGGTCCTCCTGGGTGTAGTCAGCGAGCCCCGTCACCCCCACCCCCAGCAGTCGCACCCCGCCCGTGGTGTCCACCGCCTCCAGCAGCCGCGCCGCCGCCTCCCGCACCACCGCCGGATCGTCCGTGGGCCCCCGCAATGTCTCGGACCGCGTCAGCGTGGAGAAGTCGTAGCGCCGCACCTTGAGCACGATCGTGCGCCCCGAGTGCCCGGAGCCCCGCAGCCGCGCCACGCACCGGTCGGCGAGCCGCTGCACCTCGCCCCGGATCCGCACCCGGTCGTGCAGGTCCACATCGAAGGTGTCCTCGACCGACACCGACTTCGCGTCCCGCTCCGCGACCACCGCCCGGTCGTCCAGCCCCAGCGCCATCCGGTACAGCCCCGCGCCGTGGGCGCGCCCGAGCATCCGGACCAGCTCGTCCTCCCCGGCCTCCACCAGCTCCCCCACCGTGGTGATCCCGGCGCGGCGCAGGTGCTCCCCCGTGGCCGGCCCCACTCCGGGCAGGGTCCGTACCGGCATCGGCGCGAGCAGCTCGCGCTCCGTCCCCGGCTCGATCAGCAGCAGCCCTGCGGGCTTGGCCTCCTCGGAGGCCACCTTGGCCAGCATCTTCGACCCGGCCAGCCCCACGGACCCGCTGAGGCCCGTGGCGGCCCTGATGTCGGCCCGCAGCCGCTCGCCCGTCGCCCGCGCGGAGTCCGAGTCGAAGGCCACCCCGCCCGCCTCCAGGTCCACGAAGGCCTCGTCCAGGCTGAGCGGCTCCACCAGCGGCGACAGCTCCCGCAGCATGGCCATCACCACATCGCTGACCTGCCGGTAGAGGGTGAAACGCGGGATCAGAT
This sequence comes from Streptomyces yangpuensis, assembly GCF_001005295.1. GTDB lineage: Bacteria > Actinomycetota > Actinomycetes > Streptomycetales > Streptomycetaceae > Streptomyces > Streptomyces yangpuensis. Next base: position 193,498 of record NZ_LBMK01000011.1, read on the forward strand.
AGGCCCCGTTCGGGCAGAGCCTCCTGGCCTGCGCCGTCGGCATCGCCGAGTGCACCCCGAAGCGCCTGGCCTCGTACGAGGCTGTGGCGACGACCCCGCGCGGCCCGAGCCCGCCGACGATGACGGCCTTGCCGCGCAGGCTCGGCTTGGACGCCTGCTCCACGGAGGCGTAGAAGGCGTCCATGTCCAGATGCAGGATGGTCGGAGCGGCTCTCACAGCACCGATGCTGCCCTACGCCACTGACAATCCCGCGGCTCGGTCCGCCCGCTCAGACGGCGCGGTTGCGACGGGCGGCCAGCTCGTCCGTCGGGTTGTGCCCGACCAGAGTCTCGCCGGTGTCCACCCGCTCGCCGTGCAGCTGCGACAGCGCGCTCTGCACGTCGCGCCACACCACGCCCACGGCGATGCCGAAGACGCCCTGCCCGCCCTGGAGCAGACTGACGACCTGATCGGTAGAGGTGCATTCGTACACGGTGGCGCCGTCGCTCATCAGCGTCATCCGCTCGAGGTCCGAGAGCTCGCGGTCGTGCAGGTGCTGCACGGCCGTGCGGATGTTCTGCAGAGCCACACCGGTGTCCAGGAACCGCTTGACGATCTTGAGGACGACGACGTCGCGGAAGCTGTAGAGGCGCTGGGTCCCCGACCCGTACGCGGCCCGCACGCTGGGCTCCACCAGCCCGGTGCGCGCCCAGTAGTCGAGCTGTCGGTAGGTGATGCCGGCCGCGGCACAGGCCGTCGGTCCGCGGTAGCCGATCTGCTCGGGCGCCGGGTCGTCGCCCACCGGTCCGACCGGGGTGGACTCCGGCTGACGGCGCGCGGATCCGACCGCACCACCGTGCAGCGGGTACGGCCCAGCGTCACTCCGTACGGGGGTGCCCCCGGTCGTACCGTCGCCCGTGATCCTCACGCCGACCCTCCGTCCTTGACCTGCCCACCTCGAAGGTAGGCAGTCACCAGGGGTGCGTCAACGATCGCCACACTCGGCACGCCGAGTGATAATCACCCTGAGAGTGGTTTCCCGTGTCCGTATCCGGGGAAAGGCTACTCGAATGGGCCTGAGCACCACCGTGGACGACGGGTCGGCGCCTCACTGCGGGCCGGCGCCGAAGTCCTCGGGCGAGATCTGGTCGAGGAACTCGCGGAACTTCTCCACCTCGTCCTCCTGCTCGTCCGGAATGGCGATTCCGGCATCGTCCAGGACCCCGTCACTGCCGTAGATCGGCGTCCCCGTCCGCAGGGCGAGGGCTATGGCGTCGGAAGGGCGCGCGCTCACCTCGACCCCGCTGGCGAAGACGAGCTCCGCGTAGAAGACGCCCTCCCGCAGATCCGTGATCCGGACCTCGGTGAGCTCCTCACCGACCGCCTCCAGCACGTCCTTGAACAGGTCGTGCGTCAGCGGCCGGGCAGGGGCCATCCCCTGCTGGGCGAAGGCAATGGCCGTCGCCTCCCCCGGACCGATCCAGATGGGGAGGTACCGGTCGCCTCCCACTTCACGCAGGAGCACGATCGGTTGGTTGGAGGGCATTTCCACCCGGACACCCACAACGTCGAGCTCGTTCACACAGCAACCCTAGGACCTGCTCGGCAGGTTTGGGTAGTCGGGGCTCCACCTCGACCGGCGCGGTCAGCGCAACCGGACGCCGAGAGCCGTCTGCACCAAGGCCTCGTGCAGCCGGACGGAGAGCCCGGCGAGTTCCTTCATGGTGGCTTCGGCGTGGGCCCTCGTCTGCGGGTTGCGGTGCCTGCGCAGCGGTGCCACGACCTGCTCCACCAGGCCCGCCTCCCGGTCGGCGGCAGCCTTCATGGCGCGCAGGTGCCGCGGCTCCAGACCGAACCGCCCCAGGTCGGCCACGAGCCGGGCCACGGTGACCGCGTCGGCGTCGAACCCGCCGCCCGGCACCTCGGCGAGGAGCCCGTACGACTCCCACTCGACCAGCTGTTCCTCGTCCACGCCGACGGCCGCGAGGAGCTCGGCGCGACCCACCCGGGCCGCGGGGGGCCGCTCCTGCACCGGATCGCCGTGGACGGCGGCAGCGCCGCCCGGATCGGACGGATCCGCCGCATCGCCGTGCGCCGTGGGCGCCGGGATGCGGATCTGCTCCCCGCGTGCGAGCGCGTCGAGCTGCTCACGGATGACCTTCAGCGGCAGGTAGTGATCACGCTGCAGGCGCAGGATGCGGGCGAGGCGCTCCACGTCCTCCGTGCTGAACTTGCGGTATCCGGAAGGTGTGCGCCGGGGCTCGACCAGCCCCTCCGCCTCCAGGAAACGGATCTTCGAGATCGTGACTTCGGGGAACTCGTCACGCAGCGTGGTGAGCACCGTGCCGATGCTCACCAGCCGCCCGGCCGAGCCGGCTGTGCCGTTCCCGGCACCACCCGTCGGATTGCGCAGCATGGGACCTTCCCTCGGGTCCCCCCGGACCGGGTCCGGGGGAGGGTCAGACGCCCCGCAGGCTCGCGTAGAAGACCATCCGGTACTTGCCGATCTGCACCTCGTCGCCGTTGTGCAGGGGGACGGAGTCGATCGGTTCACGGTTGACGTACGTGCCGTTGAGGCTGCCGACATCGGCGACGGTGAAGCCGCCGTCCTGGCTCCTGCGGAACTCGACATGGCGCCGGGAGACGGTGACGTCGTCCAGGAAGATGTCGCTCTGCGGGTGCCGGCCGGCCGTGGTCAGTTCGCCGTCCAGGAGGAAGCGGCTGCCGGAGTTGGGTCCGCGCCGCACGATGAGCAGGGCGGAACCGGGCGGCAGTGCCTCCACCGCGGCCTGGGCCTCGGGGGACAGCGAGGACGACACGTGCGTCTGGCCCGTCACCTCGGCCTCGTAGGCCTCCAGGCCCGAGATCGAGATGGTGGACGTGGTCTCCGAGGCACGCTCCGGCGTCAGACCCGCCCGCAGCGGCGCTCCGCAGTTGGAGCAGAACCGGCTGGCCGCATCGCTACGGTGTCCGCACCTGCTGCAAACCTGCTCGGCCGACATGGACGGCTCCTCGCGCCGCGGCTGCCCCGCGGAGGCATTGGTGGCATACGGGTCGGGGGCAAACCCTCCACCCGCACTTGAGGTTGATGGATCACCGAAACCTATGCGGCCGGTACCGGCAGGGTCAACAGACGACGCGCCGTGCGCGCCCGGCTCACCCGCGCCAGGGACCTCGTCACGGAACAGCGGGCGGTCACCCTGCCCTTCCGCGCCGCCGGCACGGTGCCGCGCCGCACCGCTCTCCTCGCGGTTCTTCTTGCCGAACAACTTCTCAAACAACTTCACGGGCGATTCCCCTTGACTGAAACAGACCCGCCCGTGGGGCAGGACGAACTCCGAATGCAGACACCTGCCGACCCGGACATTCTCACAACGTCCGTAACCACCAGACAGTTTCCACCACGCACCGCAACTTCGGTGCGGCGACCCCCCGCAGGCATCAGCCCGCGTGAGCCGCTCCACCCTCCACTCCGCTTCATCCCGATGACGACCGAGCGTAGTCAGGCTGCTTCGCAGCCCGCAAGGCATCCACAACGATCTTCGCCGACCGTGTGACAGCCACCGTGGCCTGCTCCTTCTCCAGCGTCTGGACGACACCGCCGGGGATGTTCAGCGCGGGCTCCAGATCCTGCGGCTTGCCGATCACCTTGAACTCGTAGGGTTGTGTGATCTTCTTGCCGTCGATCCCCACCCCGCCGTTCTCGTCGGAGAAGTACGAGCCTGCCACGATGCGCACCCCGTTGATCTGGATCGCCTCGGCCCCGGCGGCCCGCAGCTCCTGGAGCGTGTCCAGCAGCTGATCGGACTGAACCTGGCCGGTGGGATCAGTGATCTTGAGCGTGATGCCCGGTCCCTGTGCTGCCACCGTACCGGCCAGGATGCCCAGTTGACGCTCCTTCTCCACGGTCTGCCTGCGGGCCTCCTCGGCCTGGTTGGAGCTGCTCTCCAGCTCCCGGCGCTGGTCCTCCAAGCGCTGCTTCTCGTCCTCCAGCCGTTTGGTCCGCCCGTCGAGCTCGTCGAGGATCCGTACGAGGTCCTCCTGCCGTGCCCCGCGCAGGGCACTGGAGTCGCTGTTCGAGCGCACCTGGATCGCCAGGCCCAGGCCCAGGACGAACAGCAGCAGCGCCACGATCAGTTGGGCCCGGCTGACCCTCGGCGGCCACAGACCGGCGGCGAGCCGCTGCCGGCCGGTCTCCTCGGCGACCGGCTCCGCCTGTGCGTTTCCCTCTGCCTTTCCCGCTGTCTTTCCCTCTGCCTGTCCCTCTTCAAGAGGCCGTTCCGGGACGTTCGGTTCCTCCGCCGGGGTGTCGTTCGCGCCGCTCATCGCCATCACGCCCGGAAAACGTGCCGGCGGATGGCCGCGGCGTTGGAGAAGATGCGGATGCCGAGGACGACCACCACGCCGGTGGACAGCTGAGAGCCGACGCCCAGCTTGTCGCCGAGGAAGACGATCAGCGCGGCCACGACGACGTTCGACAGAAACGACACCACGAAGACCTTGTCGACGAAGATGCCGTCCAGCATGGCGCGCAAGCCCCCGAACACCGCGTCCAGCGCCGCCACCACGGCGATCGGCAGATAAGGCTCCACCACGGCCGGTACCTCGGGCCGGACCAGAAGTCCGACCACCACTCCGGCCAAGAGGCCCAGTACCGCGATCACGATGCACCCTTCTGCTGCTCTGCTGCTGTGGCTGTACGTACGATCAGGCTGGAAGCGGCCGGCAGCCGGAGCTCGTCGGCCGCGGACAGGGTGGAGCGGATCCCGTAGCTCTCCTGCAGCACGTGCAGGTACTGGCCGTCCGCCGAATCCTGGAAGGCCGGGCCGAGCCGCTTCTTGTCCCCCACCGCAAGCACCTCGTACGGCGGCACCAGCGGCCGGTTGTCGACCAGTATCGCGTCACCCGCGGCCCTGATCGCCGACAGCTCCGTCAGCCGCTGTCCGTTGATCGAGATCGCCTCGGCGCCGGACTGCCACAGTCCGTTGACGATCTTCTGCATGTCGCGGTCGCGGAGCCGTCCGGTGTCCGAGAAGCCGCTGCTCTCGCGCGGCTTCCCGCCGTCGCCGGTGGTGGAGCCCTTCGCGTCGTCCACCACCAGCCTGATCCCCGGTCCGCGGACCTCGGTGGCACCGGCCAGCTGGGAGACGAGCTCGCCCTGGCTGTTCCCGGGCTGCTTGAGGGCCGCGCGCTGACGTGCGGCGACATCGATCCTCAGCCGGTCGATGTTCTGCTCCAGGGCGTCCGCGCGCTCGTCGGCGCGCTGCACCCGGTCGATCAGTTCCTGGCGCTCCTTGGCCAGCACCGGCGCGTCCAGGCGTGCCTCGGCGGCGCCGAGCGTGACGACCATCGCGGCGGCCACGAGTCCGGCGGCGAGTCCCAGTTTCGCCTTGAGCGTGCGGGGCAGCCCGGCCGTGCCGTCCGCCTCGCGCCGAGCCGTCGCTTCCGCGTAGCCCTCGTCGAGGCTGTGGTCCATCACGTGCGTCAGCAGCGACATGGAGGCGTCGGGGCGCGCTGGCACAGAAGACGCCGGAGTCCGGTTGTGGGGCGGCTGCGACATGCCGCACATCGTCGCATGTCGGCGCCGCACACACCCAATGCGTCCATCCGGTGGGCCGGGCCGGTCACCCCGCCCCGGCCCACCGGACTTCCGCCCTACGTCATCGGCCGCCCGGCATTCAGTGCCCGGCGCCGTCCACCACGCCCGCCCACTCCTCGAGCAGTGCCTGCGCGGAGGCGTCGTCGGGGCCTTCGGCCCACAGGTGCGTCACGGCCTCCGCCGGGTCCGGGAGGACCAGCGCCCACCGTCCGTCGGCCTCCACCACCCGCACCCCGTCCGTGGTGTCCACCTGCCGGTCTCCGGCCGCTTCCACGACCCGCCGCATGACGAGCCCCTTCACCGCCCACGGCGTCGGCACGTCACGCTTGAGCACGTGGGCCCGCGGGATCCGGGCGTCGATCTGGCTCAGGGTGAGCTGGGTACGCGCCACCAGGCCCAGCAGCTGTACGAACGCCGCCGACCCGTCGAAGACGCTGCTGAACTCCGGAACGATGAAGCCGCCCCGGCCGTCCCCGCCGAAGATCGTGTTCTCGGCCCGCCCGACCCGGGTCAGGTCGTCGGGCGAGGTCGTCGTCCACTCCACCTGGGTGCCGTGGTAGGCCGCCACCTGCTCGGCGACGCGCGTCGTGGTGACCGGCAGCGCGACCTTGCCGCTGCGCTTCTCCGCGGCCACCAGGTCGAGCATGACGAGCAGCGCCCGGTCGTCCTCGATGATCCGCCCGCGCTCGTCCACCAGCGAGATGCGCTCGCCCACCGGGTCGAACCGTACGCCGAAGGCCGCCCGCGCCGAGGCCACGATCTCGCCCAGCCGCACCAGGCCGGCCCGCCGGGACTCGGCGCTCTCGGTCGGCCTGGACTCGTCGAGCCCGGGGTTGATCGTCAGGGCGTCCACGCCGAGCCGTCCCAGGAGGCTCGGCATGACCAGTCCAGCGCTGCCGTTGGTGGCGTCGACGACCACCTTGAGCCCGGCGTCACCGATACCCGTGGTGTCCACGCGCCGCAGCAGCGAGCCGGTGTACGCGTCGTAGACGCTGCCCGGGAACTGCAGGTCGCCGATCTCGCCGGGGAAGGCCCGCCGGTACTCCTGGCGCGCGTACACGCGGTCCAGCTTGCGCTGCTGCTGCAGCGAGAGGTCCGCGCCCCGTTCGTCGAGGAACATGATGTCGACGGAGTCCGGCACTCCGGGCGAGGTCCGCAGGACGATCCCGCCGGCGCTCCCTCTCGCGGTCTGCTGCCTGGCCACCGGCAGCGGTACGTTCTCCAGGTCCCGTACGTTGATCGCGCTGGCCTGCAGTGCCGAGATCACGGCCCGCTTGAGCGCCCGGGCCCCGCGGGAGTGGTCGCGGGCCGTCGTGACGATCGCGCCCTTCTTCAGGGTCGTGGCGTACGCGCCGGCGAGCCGGACCACGAGTTCCGGAGTGATCTCGACGTTGAGGATCCCGGAGACTCCGCGCGCACCGAAGAGGTGGGCCTGTCCACGGGACTCCCAGATGACGGACGTGTTGACGAAGGCACCGGCCTCGATCGTCTTGAAGGGGTAGACGCGTACGTTGCCCTGGACGATCGATTCCTCACCGACGAGGCATTCGTCGCCGATGACGGCCCCGTCCTCGATGCGGGCGGCGCGCATGATGTCGGTGTTCTTGCCGATGACGCAGCCGCGGAGGTTGCTGTGCGGGCCGATGTACACGTTGTCGTGGACGACGGCCCGGTGCAGGAAGGCGCCGCTCTTGACGACGACGTTCGACCCGATGACGGTGTGCTCGCGGATCTCCACGCCGGCTTCGATCTTGGCGTAGTCACCGATGTAGAGCGGTCCGCGGAGCACGGCGTCCGGGCTGACCTCGGCGCCTTCGGCGACCCAGACTCCCGGGGAGATCTCGAAGCCGTCCATCTCGACCTCGACCTTGCCCTCGAGCACGTCGGCCTGCGCCTTGACATAGCTCTCGTGGGTGCCCACGTCCTCCCAGTAGCCCTCGGCCACGTAGCCGTAGATCGGCCGGCCTTCCTTCATCAGCTGGGGGAAGACATCGCTGGACCAGTCGACCGAGACGTCGGCTTCGACGTAGTCGAAGACCTCGGGTTCCATGACGTAGATGCCGGTGTTGACGGTGTCCGAGAACACCTGGCCCCAGGTGGGCTTCTCCAGGAAGCGCTCCACCTTGCCTTCCTCGTCCACGATGGTGATGCCGAATTCCAGTGGGTTCGGCACCCGGGTCAGGCACACCGTGACGAGTGCGCCCTTCTCCTTGTGGAAGCGGATCAGGTCGGTGAGGTCGAAGTCGGTCAGCGCATCGCCGGAAATGACGACGAAGGCGTCATCCTTCAAGGCCTCCTCGGCGTTCTTCACGCTGCCGGCGGTCCCGAGTGGCTTTTCCTCGTTGGCATAGGTGAGCTCCATACCGAGCTCTTCGCCGTCCCCGAAGTAGTTCTTGACGAGCGAGGCCAGGAACTGGACGGTTACCACGGTCTCGCTGAGACCGTGCCGCTTGAGCAGCCTGAGCACGTGCTCCATGATCGGGCGGTTCGCCACCGGCAGGAGCGGCTTGGGCATGCTCGAGGTCATGGGGCGAAGGCGTGTGCCCTCGCCGCCGGCCATCACGACGGCCTTCATGTCGGAAGAGTCCTCCTTGAGAGATGACAGTCGTGCCGACTCTCACCCGCCTCGTTCGGTGACTTCGCGACTCCTCCGCGTCATCCGGCGTCGGGCGGGCTCAATCGGCCGTGGCGTCAGCCTTCACCAGGCGGCGGACTTGAACCACGTAAAGGATTCCTGCCCACCAATAGAGGGTTGTACCCCATCCCGCGAACGCCCATCCGAAAACTGACGCCAACCAGGCCAACCAGCCGCTTCCGTCACTGAGCAGGAGCAACGGGAAGGCGTACATGAGGTTGAAGGTCGCGGCCTTGCCGAGGAAGTTGACCTGCGGCGGCGGATATCCGTGGCGGCGCAGGATCCACACCATGACCAGCAACATCAGCTCTCGTGCGAGGAGAGCTCCGGTGAGCCACAGCGGAAGGATCTCGCGATACGTCAGGCCGAACAGCGTCGACAGGATGTAGAGACGGTCCGCGGCGGGATCCAGCAGGCGGCCGAGCCTGCTGATCTGATTCCAGCGCCGGGCGAGCTTCCCGTCGAGGTAGTCACTGACTCCGCTGAGCATGAGGACGGCCAGGGCCCACCCGTCGTACTCCGCGAGGATCAGCCACAGGAACAGGGGCACGCCGGCCAGGCGAGCCATGCTCAGGATGTTCGGAATGGTGAAAATTCGGTCAGTCTGAACCCGAGTCTCCTGGACCTCCACCCGGGGGCCTCCACTGTGACGGTAGAAATGGTCGTTCGATGCCCCCTGACCCTACAGGAGACCACACAGGTGTCCGGAACGCAGAAAAGCCCCGCACCATGACGGTGCGGGGCTTTCCCACAATGATTGTTCGGCGGCGTCCTACTCTCCCACAGGGTCC
>NZ_LBMK01000012.1 GCF_001005295.1 Streptomyces yangpuensis
CGCCACCGGGGAGCACCGTGACCTCGGCGGCCTCCGCGACCGTCGCCACCAGCCGCGCCAGCTCGGCCGGACCGGACGCCACCTGGTCGTACCGGCTCCTGTACGGGCTTCTCACCTACCGCGACCGGTCCGTCTAATCTGAGCAGGATGTCCTACAAGATTCACGATGCCGGTCCGGCAGACCTCCCCGACATCAACGCGATCGGCGCGACGTACAGCGACACCGGCTGGGCGGTCAGCCATTTTGGCGGGATCCTCCCGCTCGACCGGGCCGAGTGCGTCCTCGTGTGCCGTCTGAATACCCCGATCCTCGGCTGGCTGTACGCCGACCTCGGCAGCAGCGGAAGGATCATCATCGAGCGGTTGATCACTGCTCCGCACGCTCGGGGCAGGGGAGTCGCAACGGCACTGGTGGCCGAGCTGGCCCGGCGATACCCCGACCGCTGCCTCGTCGCGGGGGTCGGACCCGAGGAGGTCACCTTCTACGAACGTGTCGGCTTCCTTCCCGACGAGGAACACTTCGAGCCGATGATCAAACCCCCGCTCACGCCGGGACCGTGTTGCCACCTCCGTCCGGCCAGATAGCCGCACCCCTGTCCCGGACACCGTGATGACGGGCGGTGCGCTCGGCGCTCCGTCCAACTCCACGCGCTGTCCGACTACTCAGGCCTGAGCCCGATCGGGATAACGCCGGGCGTGGGTCAACTGCATCCCCTCCTACCGGGCTCGTCTCCGAGGAGAACGCAGGTGCCGCTCCCGCAACACGTCGGGCTACCGAAGCGCTCCCTCGCCATCTGACAAGCTGTCCCCGTCCGAGTAGCCGCGAACAAGCGGTGAAACCAACGGAAGGCACAGCATGAGCACCACTCTGACCAGACCCGGCGAGCGGGCAGAGGACCGCGCGAAGGTGGTCGTTGTCGTCCAGCAGAAGGGCGGCACCGGCAAAACCACCATCGCGATCAACGTGGCCGCCTGCTCCGGGCGGTCTGCGGTATACCCGCAGGCCGCCAACGAGGACGCGCCAGCCCCGGTTGTCGCAGCCGGTATCGACGTTCAGGGCAGCATCGAGAAGTGGTGCGCCCGTGTCCGCGAGGCGAAGCTCCCGTTCGATTACCTCGTCACCAAGGGCAAGACAGGCATCCTGCCTCTCATACTGGAAGACCCCACCAGGCGCCGCGTCATCGTGGACACTCCCGGCTTCATGGACGTCGACCCCGATGCCGAATGGGACGCTGACCCGCTCGGAGACAGCCGCACGGCCGACGCTCTGCGTGAACTCCTGGACGTCGCAGACCTCGCCATCGTGCCCATCACCCCCTCTCGGATCACCTGGGACGAGGCGGAGTTCACGATCGAGCGGATCCTCAAGCCGAGGAAGATCCCCTTCCTCGTCGTGGTCAACATGCACGACCCGAGCAAGGACAAAGCCGAGAAGCAGCTCGACAAGCTCAAGGCGTGGATCGACGAGAGGGAATACCCGCGCGTTGCGGACCCGATCCGCCGGTACACGATCCACGAGCACGCCCACGAGAACGGCACCTTGGTCACCGAGTACAAGATGAGCGGCACTGCGCTGAACGCCCGTGAGGACTTCATGCGTGTGGCCCTGACGATGGAACAGATGCTCTGATGGGACAGCAGATCAACCTGCCTGGCGGCCCCCAGGGGCCGGGCAAGCCGCACACCGCTCTCCAGCTGGCCCGGGCGATCGGCAGCCCGCCGGCCCGTCCGCTCACCGACTCCCCGGTGCCGACGTCCGACGAGGAGCGAAGGCTCACCGCGTGCGAGGCGGCCCTGGAGAACCTGCGGATCGCGTTCTTCGCGGCGGGCAAGGCCCTCCAGGTGATCCGGGACGGGAAGCTGTACCGAAAGGGCTTCACGACGTTTGAGGCGTACACGCTGGAGCGTTGGGACATCACCCCGCAGTACGCGGGGAAGCTGATCCGATCCTGGCGGGTGGCGGAAGTCGCGTTCGAAAAGGCAGCCAAGGAATCGAACGTTTTGGAAACTGCAGTTTCCAAAAGGCTCGGCTTCACGCACGCTTGGGCACTGGTCCCGCTCGCCGAGGAGCACGGCGTGGAGGCGGCAGCGGCCCTGTATCTGACGCTGCTGAAGAAGGACGGCAAGGTCACCTCGACACTGGTCGCCGCCGCCGCAGCCGCGATGCCCGTCGACCTGGTGGGCCACCCACGCAAGCTGGAGTCGTGGGTGGAGCAGTTTGTGCTGAACTACTCTCCGCCGGAGAAGACGGCTGAGCTGGACCCGGCCAAGGCCGTGCGGGCCCTGCGGAAGGCGTCGACGGCCTTCGCGCCGGCAATGGTCCGGGCTGCGCTGGAGCACGATCCCTCGGGGACCCGTGAGGCCGCACGAAACCTGATCCTGTCCCTGTCGGAGTCCACTGGGCTGACAGTTCTGATCGAGGACGACGCCCCGGCCGTGGTACCCGGGGCCAGGAGCGGGGACGACATCAAGGCGAACACAAGCCAAGAAGCGACTGCGTAAAGCGAAGCAGCGCCTCCCCTCCAGCGGAACGGTGGAGGGGAGGCGCTGCCGTCGGTGCAGGACGTTGCCGGCGCCCACTCGGCGAGGCCCTGTCTTCGGGAAAGGGACTCAGCGCATCACACTGTCGCCCGTTGTGCCGAAGGGCACGTGTTCAGTACCGCCTCCCCTAAGAAGGTGCAGGCCGTCCCTGATCCCCGGCTACAGCCCCATGCTTGGCTCGCGCCTTTGCTGTGGCTGGGCGACGGTCGCGGCGGCTTGCGGTGCGGGCGCCTGCTGACGTTGCTGGACCTGGACCTGGCGGGCGCGGAAGGTGCGGGCGGCGGTCTCGGCCTTGTGGAAGTCGGGGTGCTGCTCGGCGAGGGTGCGCCGCAGCTGCTGCTCGGCTCTGGCCAGTTCGGCGTGGCGGCGCCAGTCGGCTGCTTCGGTGGTGGAGGCCTGGGCGGCGCCGTGGAGCTGTCCGAGTTGGCGGGCGTCGCGGGCATCGCGGGCCTGGGCCCGCTCCGGCAGTGCCTGCCGCATCGAGGCGAGCTTCTGGGCCATGTCGTCCAGCTGCGGGGCGTGCCCGGTGGAGCCGAGGGCCTCGGCGTGCGGGCTGGCCTTGAGGGTCTCCCATGCCGCGAGGCGGGCGTCGTCGGCTGCCCGGCGGGCCCGCAGTGCCTCGTTGTCGCCGCCGATGGCCTCGCCGAGGTATCGCTCCTCCATCTGTCGCAGCTCTTTCTTGCTGCTGCCCGCGAGCCGTAGCGCGAGCCAGGACGCCTCCCTCTGCTTCTCCAGGTGCCGCAGGATCGAGCGGGCGTTGGTGGCACGGGCGGTGGCCCGCTGGATGGCGGCCGTCTCCTCCAGGGCCCGGGTCAGATGGCCGACGGCGGTATCGAGCACGGCGCCGGCCTCGGCCGCCCAGCGGGCCCCGCGGCTGGTGCCCTCGGCCCGGTCCCGCTCCAGCCGCTCGGCGAGCGCCCGGTGGGCCTCGCGGGCCTCTGCCGCCTTCTGCTCGTACTGCTCGGCCATGGTGAGGAAGGAGGAGATACTCCGGGCGAGTTCGCCGTCGGGGCGCTTGCCGTACGGGCGGTCCTTCCAGTCCGGCACCTCCGGCTCCTTGCCGGTGTCCTCCTGCTGCCCGGTGACCGGCTCCGGGGCCTGGGCGCAGGTGCGGGTGCGGCTGGCCTCGTCCTCGGCCTGGCGGCGCAGCGCGTGCTCGGTCGACGGCGACTTCATCCGGGCCGCCCTCGCCGACACGACCCGCCGGGCCTCTTGGACTGGGGCCTCGGCTTTCTTCTGGGCCTCGGCGTGCTCGACCTCGACCTGCCGCGGCACCGCCGCCGGGTCAGGGGCCGGGCGGAGCGCGTCGGAGATCATGCCGTCCTCGGCGGACTGGCCGAGGTAGCGGGCGAACGCGCCGATCGCCCGGTGCAGCTGCTCGGTCTCCGTCCGAGCCTTGCCCAGCAGCTTCTGGGTGCGCGCGTCCTCGACCACGTCCAGCGGGAGCCAGAGGTGGTTCGCCGTCCTCGCCCGGGTGATGCCCGGGTAGACCGCGTGGGCGTTCGCCCCGTGCCCGTAGAGCAGGCTCGTGTGGCAGGTCAGGCCCTGGGAGGCGGCGACGGTCATGGCGTAGCCGAGGGAGAGGGCGCCGACGCCGATGTCGTCCGGCTTCATCCAGGCCGACTCGGTCCGCACGCTGCCGTCGGGGTTCACGTCCTTGGTGCGCCAGGTGATCTGCACCCGGCGGTCCTCGGCGACCTGGGTGACGACGGCGCGGTAGCCGTTGAGGACATCGGGCCCCTCGCCGCGGCGCGAGCGGTAGTCGTTGACGCGGACGCGGACGACGTCGCCCTCGGCGAGGGAGAGCTCGCCCCCGCCCGGCAGCGCGTACGTCTGCTCGGCGCCGAGTTCGCCAGCGGCCCGCCGGATCTGCTGCGCGCCGAGATTGAGCGCGTCCACGTCCAGGTTCCGGGCGGCGAGCACCACGAGGTTCTGCAGGAGGTCCTGCTCGTCCGGCCACGCCGTGCGAAGCTCGTCCCACGTCATGAGCATCTCGGAGCGGGCCTCGTCGGCGGTGGCGACAGCGTGCACGCGCCCGCCGGCGGCGAGGAGTTCGAGAGCGTGCTGGTGGTCGCCGGTCCGCCACACCTCCAGCGCGGCGCGCTCGGCCTCGTTCTCCTGGCGGCGGTTCTCTGTGAGGACCTCGCCGTCGACCAGGCGGTGAACCTCGCGGAACCAGCCGCCCACGCCCACGGCCTGGAGCTGCTTGGGGTCGCCGATCGCCACCACCTTCGTGCCGGTGCGGGCGGCCTCGGTGAGGAGCCTGGCGGCGGACCGGTCGTCCGTCATCACCGCCTCGTCCACGACCAGGACGTCGATGCCGGTCAGGCCCCGGCCGCCCTCGATCTGCTGGAGCCAGGACGCCACGGTGCGCGAGGGGATCGCGGAGGCGTCCTGGAGGCCCTTGGCGCCGACCGCCGACAGGCATGCGCCCGCGTACGTGGTGCCGGTGGCGTCCCACGCGATCCGGCACGCGTCCATCAACGTCGACTTGCCCGCGCCGGCCACGCCGACGACGGCCTCGACGCCGTGCCCGTCAGTGAGGATCCGGGTGACGACCTGGCGCTGCTGCGCGGACAGCTCGAACCCGGCCGCCACCGCGAACACGCTCATAGCGGCCTCGGCCTGGGCCACCGTGAGGCGCGCGGACCCGTCGCCCACGCGGTCCAGGGCATGCGCGATGACGGTCTCCTCGGCCACCAGGACGTCGGCGGTGGTGTACCGGTCGGTGCTGCTCATGACGGTAGAGCCGATGTGCGGCAGGGCCACCGCGTACCCCTCGACGCGCAGGACGTCGTCGGCCAGCCGCTCCAGCGCGGCCGGCTCCGCCCCGATGCCCAGGGGGAGTGCGTTGGCGACGGCGGCCAAGAGCTCGGCGCGGCTGAACATCTTCTGGCTGGCGGTCACCCCGGTCTCCGGATCGAAGACCACGGCAGCGATGTCAGCGGGCGGCGGGATCCGCGGACCACCGCCCGGTCCGGCGAGGCCTGCGCCACCGCCGTGCAGGCCCGGGCCGCCGGGGGCCGCGGCCGCGACCATCGCAACCACCTCGACGCCGGCGGCCTCGGCCCGCTGGCGCCAGGAGGTCCGCATCGCGGCCGGGTCGGCGGCGTGCTTGGCCCGGCGGGTCAGCGCGCCGAGCCGCTGCTGGTCCTCGCGGGTAGCGTCCTCGCCGAGCTCCTCGACCACCTTCGCCGAGCGGCGGGAGAAGAAGTCACGGACCGGCTCGGGGATACCGTCGACCTCCCACGCCCTGGTGGTGGCGGACCGGGTGCGGCGCACGCCGAACCTCTCGTACGCCAGCGACCGCACCCGCGCCTTGAAGTAGCCGTCGGCCGCGCTGGCGTGGCGGTAGAGGTCGGCGCCGGAGTTCGCGATCGAGCGCCACTTCCCGTCCGTGCAGCGCGCCATGTTCGCGATGACGACGTGCAGGTGCAGATGCGGGTCCCCGGGAGCGCCGTCGCCCATCGGGCGGGCGGAGCGGTGCTCGACGGACCAGCCGACCAGTCCGCCGGTCGCCAGCCGGACCGGCTTGCCGTCCTGGCTGCCGACCCCGTAGCCGATCCACCGCTCCAGTTGCCGGAACGTATCCGTCTTCGCCTGGTGGACCAGGCGGCGGTACTCGGCGTCGTCCAGCTCGCCCATCAGCCCGGCGAGGACGCTGTCGCTCTTGGGGAGGTCGAGGACGAGGTCCCACCCGCGGACCCGGGAGTCGGTCCGGGCGTCCTTGTTCTCCCACGCCCGGGTCAGCTCGGCCTCGGTGTAGATGTCGGCGAGGTCAAGGCCGGCGGCGCGGGCCAGCTTGTGGAGCGTACCGACGTGGAGGCGGTGGGCCTCGCCCTTGAGGTTCACCATCCGCTGCTGCTGGGCGAGCTTCTTCTGCTGGTACGGCTTGCCGTCCAGCAGGGCTTCCGGCTCCACCCCGGCCTCGGCCGCCGTGAGCGCGATCTCCTTCACCAGCGGGGCCACCGTGAGGGTCGCCGACTCGTGCGCGCGGACCGACGTGGCCGACCCCGCGAGGCGGGCGCCGGTCTTTGGGTGGCAGCCCTTCATCAGTCGGCGGGCGGCCTCCTCGCCCTCGTGGTCGAGGACCTGGCCCTCGGCGAGACCGACCGCGCCCAGGCCGGCGCCCATCCACACGAGCACCCCATCCGATCGCAGACGGTAACTGACGGCCGGGTCCAGAGAGTCGGCCTCGACGGCCTGGTCCGCCTCCACGAGGGCGCCGGCGCTCTCCACCACGCCGCACCCGGCGTGCCTGCGCAGCCGGTAGTCGACCTGCTCGTCCGCCCCGATCTCCGTCACCCACGCCACCGGCGCACCCCGCTTCCCCCACGCGCCTTGTGCGCTTGTGCTGTTACTGTTCTCCGGCCTTGGCCGGGGTTACCCGCGAGGGTAACCCCCTTTGTACATCCTCTGTTTTTGATCTTGAGCGGCCAGCCGAACTGTCCACGGCACCGATGGGATCCGGTGTCGGACGCCAGCCAGATGTCAGTGGCCGACGACAGGAAGTGTCAGCGCTCGGCGACACGGCGGGTGTCAGTTGGGGTCGACGTCGTCGGTGCCGATGACGCGGAGGCTGTACTGAACGTCCTCGGCGAGGACAGTGTCATCGTCGGGGGTGACGATGAGTAGTCAAGTGTCGATGAGTCCGGCGACAGCATGGGCCGAGGTCCGTCCGGATCGACGGTCACGAAACTGTCGTGACCGGCCGGGCCGTCCGGTACTCCAGCCTTTGCTGGTAGTACGTCCGGACGGCCGGCAACGGCGTCCGAGGCTCACATCTTGCTCCGCTGCGGCAGCCGGTTACTGGGCTCAGTAACCACTACCTTGCTCCGCCGGTTCCCTGCCGCTGCCACCAGTGTCGACGCGGAACCGTCTCCAGGATTTTCCCGACGGCGCCAGCGATGTCCTCCTGGCAGCGTCTCCTCAAGTAGCCGCTTGCCGCGATGTTGCCGAACCTAGGATCTTCTTCCTGCTCTTGCCGGATCCTGGCAACGGTTTCAGCGGGGCTGTTCGCGAGCTGCCGGAGGAGCGGGACGAGGTCGGGAGGTAGCACCTTCAAGCGAATGGCTATCTCCGGGGTCTGCAGAGCCGTTCCGGGATTGGAACCGAGCGCCACAGACAATGTCATCAGCTCCCCCAGATAGAAGTCCGCCCGTCGTTCGGCGATCAGGTCCTTCCTGGAGCTGACAAGCTGCCACACGGCCAGCCCCAGGGCTATCAGGGCGAAGGCAGACGCCAGGGTGTCGCCAAGGTTGATCTCGTTGGTCCACTTCATGCGCGAACCGTATGACGCTCCGGCCCTGCTGAATCTGGATTGGGCAAGCCCCGACCAAGAACACGTATCGCAGGTAGGACACGGCCAGTGCTGTCGGACGACAGACGGATGTCAGCGGCTGGCGACATGAAGTGTCAGTGGGAGGCGCTTACCCACGGTTCATCACCGGGCGTAGTGTGCGCGAACCACCGCGTTCGCTACGCCCTGGGGGGGACCATGTTCAAGCCCAAGCTTCCGTACTCACCGAGAGAGAAAGTCTCCTACGCCGACACGAGCACCGCGCCCGCGGCTATAGGCATCGCCATCATCCCCATGGCCATCGTCCACATGTTCCTGGTCGAAGGATCGGGCTGGCCAGCCTGGGTTCCGTGGCTGATCCCCATCGCGTTGCTTTGCCGGAACCTGCGTACGGCGGCGAACTCGTTCAACGAGCTGGCTCACCAGTGGAACCACAAGATCGAACTCGAAGAGGCCGCTGAGCGTGCCGCTGCGAGCGAAGAGACATAGCCGTAAGCCGAAGGTGGGGCCACCATGCAAGACCGTAACGGCGGACACCGCTTGCTGCCGCACACCCTGACACCGACCACTGACACTCTCATGTCGCCCGACACCTCCAGATGATTACGCTGCGTGGGCACGAACCGGGGCCGCCCTCCTCTACCCCGGCAGCCGGGACAGGCCGGCAAACGGCCGGGCAGGAACCTTGTCGATCTCGCACGATGGCATCCATGGACTCAGAAACCCTGCTGGGCCTCGCAGGGATCGGCGGAACCCTGCTCGGATCCGTCGTCGGCGCAACTGGCGCCCTGCGGGTGGCCCGGATCAACACCCGCTCGCAGGCCGACCTCGCCAGCCGGGCCGCCCAGCGCCAGGTCTACGCCGCGTTCTGCGCCACCGTGATGGCCCACACAGCCCGAACCGCCGCCCTACAGGAACTCCTCGACGCCCAGCCACCCGACCCTGACGCCCTATCCACGACCGGCCCTGAACTGGTTGCCAGCCGGGACGCCGTCGTCACCGCCGCCGCAGCCGTCGCCATCGAAGGACCGCCCGCCCTCTCCACTCAGGCCCGCGCCGCCAGCACCGTCGTACGCCTCCAGAGTCTTCTCCTCCAGACAATGATCAACACCCGAACCACCGGGCAACCACTCACTGAGAAGTACCGGACCGACGCCACCACCGCACAGCTGACCGTCAACAAGTACCTCGACACCTTCACCGAAGACTGCCAACTCCTCCTCCACCCCCAGACCGCCACACGACGCGACCGACGCAAGATCCGACTCCTTCACCGCATCAGACCCTGGTAGGCCTTCTGCTGGTTGTGCGGGAAGGTAGGGGGACAACCGCTTGTTGGTTCGGGGGTGGTCCCTGGCTTTCGTCGGGACGCCGGGTACGGTCCCGCTGCTTCGCCGATCCCCTCGCCACGGTCCCACCGATTGCCGGGGTAGGCCTGCGGTCCTGCGCCCACGGTCCCCGCGGTCCGGCCGCCACAGCGGAGGGGCCGCCCGTAGCCAGCCAGCACCAGGGACGCAGCGGGCGGTCAAGGGTGCGCAGCGTGCATCGCGCAGCGACACCGAAGGCACCCATGACGGCCCGGCGGGGCCCGAACACTGAACGAGCGGGCGGCCCCGGCTCATCCTCTGGAGAGCATGGCGATGGCCCCGGCCGGAGGGCCGGGGCCATCGGATCTGTTGGCCTGCTGGCCTGTCAGGTGCTGTGGGTGCTACCACCCGAGGGCTCTGCCCCACTCTCCGGTCGTATGGCGCCTGCGGAGGATCTCCAGGACCGCCTTGCCAGCTTCTCTGTCGAATCCCTCGGGGGTCATGACGATCTTGTGATGGGCCATCTCCAGGTGGTCGTCGTGGTACCCCTCCCACTTGCCGTCGAGGTGGCGTTGCGGCGGGAGGTAGACCTCCAGGAGCTGGAACGCACGCAGCGGCTGGTGGGTCTCGTAGGTCTCACGACCGAGCCCGTACCAGCCGTGCCGATCGCGGCTATTAACGAACCCCATGGTCACGGGCTGGGTGGCACCGGGCAGAGTGATCTGCCTGCTGTCGAACTTCAGGATGTCGAGCCACATCAGGATGGCCGCGATCTCGCTCATGGTGAGAACGTGGACCCAGCCGCGGGTGAAGAACCCTGTGGGGATCTCGATGTACGCCTCGTCGTCCGTGGGCACCGTGTACGGGATGCTCGCGGCTCGGGTGCTCCTGCCGTTCTCGCACCCCAGAAGGATCCCCCTCTTAACCTGGCCGGCCACCCCGGTCACCGACTCCACCAGGTTCTTCTTCTCCAGGGCCTTCATGGCCTCGGCCACCTGGCGCAGCTTGTTCGTCCGCACCGAGGACGCCTGGACGCCGGGTCCCGCGTACTGGGCGACGCTCGCGGCCAGCCCCATCCAGGAGTCGGGCTGCTGCGGGGTCGGTTCAGCGGGGTACGGCACGGGCCACTTCTTCCCGGGGGCGACCTCGCACTGGGCGGCGAACAGCATCAGCAGGTGGAGCTTGAGGGAGAGGCCCTTCGGCGCGATCATCTGGGCCGAGATCGGCCGCTTCTCACGGGGGAGCGGTTTCCGTTCATCGATGACGACGCCTCCGAACTGCTCCAGCCGGAGATAGGAGCGCCGTACGCGAACGACGTTGGGACGCTGCCCTCGCTCCCATATCTCTTGCGCCTTGGCGACCGCGTCGGGGAGCTCCGCCTCCATGAGCTTCACCAGGTTGCCGATCCGAACCTCGACCTTGTCGTCGCGCCGCACAATCCCTCACAAATCGGTCCCACGAATTTTCGCGGATTAAGCGCTACGGATTGATCCTCATGTAACCGTACCTGGTCCGTTCGCTAGCTGAGTCTGCTCTGAACTAGGTCTCGATACATGAGGATCAATCCGTCGAACAGCTTACCTGAGGCGGCGTCAAGGGCGCATCAGACTTTAAGGAGCGGGCCACCGGGGGAACCCATCGGCCGGTCGCGAGCTGGGGTTACCAGCCGCGGAATCCCCTCCGCTCCAGGACGGGAAGCCGGGAAGCAGAACTGTCCTGGAGCCGAGGATCACAGAGAAGAGTCGTACACCCTTGTCCACAGTTGACCGTAACTCAAGCATCGCCGCCCAGAACACCGTGCCGGCGGTCTCCATCCGCAGGCGCCGCTCCACGGGTGCGCTGGCCTGGTGCCAGTTCGTCTTCAGCGTCGGTTGCGCCGTCGGCGGGGTCGCGCTGAGCATCGCCGGCCTCCCCGCCGTCGGCATCCCCCTCATCGTCGCCGCACCCAGCTCGCACATCACGATCACCTTTAACAGGTGATCTACGGGTGGGAAGTCGCGGCCACCCCGGCTCCCCACCAACTCCAGCGGCTACGCGCTGGACACGACGCGGCCCCGGCGGATTCTCTGCCGGGGGCCGCGTCGGTGGTCGTGGTCAGGGTCCGGCGATGAGCCAGAGGATCAGCGCGGCGTCCATGTCCTGGCTGTAGCGGTAGACGACGCTGATGCCGCGGCCGGCGGTCTGCTCGGGCAGCAGCTCGATAACGTACGTCTCGGATCGGGGGTCGGCGTCCGGGAGTCCGCGGGCGTGGTCGGGGTCGGGGTCGTCCTCCAGCGCGCGGCGGACGGTTTCGACGGCGGCCTGCTCGCTCCGGCTGAGGTCGGCCAGGATCTTCTCGGCGGCGTCGCTGAGGAACGCGTGGGTCACCTGGCGCCCGCCTCGTTCATCTTGCGCCGCAGCTCGTCGGTGACGTCCTCGGTGCTCCGGCCGAGCGCGGCCATCGCCTGCGGGTCGAAGCGCAGGAGCACCCGGTGCCGGTATGCCTGGGTGATCTCGCGGACCCGGGTGAGGTCGTCCAGGTCCGCCTCCGACAGCTCCCGCTCGAACGTGGCGGAGTCCGCCGGGAAGCCCCAGACGCGCAGGGCGGCCCGCAGCTCGGCGAGCGTGCGCATCGGCGGGACGGCGTCGTGGTGCTCAGGCTGTGCGGTCACGGCCCCTCCTTCGGTCGGTGGTTCGAGTGTCCTACGTGGGACGGCTCGCGGTGGAGGCTCACCGGTTCTTCCTGAACGGGTCGGCGACGTCGCCGCGCAGCACGCCGTGGACGAGCTGGGCGACCTCGGCGGCGCCGGCCTCCGTGGCCGGGGCGTGGATCGTGTGGGACGTCGTGTGTGCGGAGTTGAGCATCAGCTCCCAGCTGCTGTCCGTGTAGAGCGCGACGGCCAGGCCCCCGGCCGTGCCCCAGGTGGGGCCGCCGGGCACAGGGGCGATACCGACGCCCATGCGGACGGGGGTGGTCACCACCTCCAGGCCCTCGGCGGCCAGCGCGGTGCGCAGGTGGTTCAGCAGCTCGTACAGCTCGCCCGAGTTGCGTTCGGTCGGGCGGCTGTACTTCCGGGAGACCGCCTCGGCGGCGGCCAGGGCGAGCCAGCCGTCGAAGTCCGCGGCCTTCTGGTCGAGGCCGTGCTGGTCGGCGGTGGCGAGGTAGGCGTCCAGGAGTGCCGCGGCCTCGGTGACCACGCTGGGCGCGTACAGCCCGGCGTGTCCGTCGTAGATCCGGCGGACCCTGGTCTGCGAGTCGGTGGTGGAGGTGCTCATTGTGGTTCCCTTCATGGCGAAGCCCGGGGCCGATTACGGCGGCCCCGGGCTTCATGCTGTCGCCCCGTGGTGCCCCGGCGGGCTGGAATGCCGGGATGAACCCCGTTGGGGGCGTTGGGTCTAACAGGTCTGATCGGGCTGCACGGCCGTGTCGAGGTGGTCCAGGGCGCGCTGCAGCAGGGGGCGGTGCGCGGCGTAGAGGGTGCGTCCGGTGGCGGTGATCGCGGCGTCGAGCTGGTCGACGGATCCGAAGGGGTACCAGGTGGCGTCGAGGGCGTCGTCGGCCGCGACGGCGGTCACCGTGGCGGGCAGCAAGTAGAGCGCGCTGGTGGAGGCGACCCAGGCGTTGTCGCTGTTGCGCCAGTCGTCCACGAGGTCCTGGCCGAGGATGATCGGGCGGTGGTCGGAGAGGTCGACGCCGGTCTCCTCTCGCAGCTCGCGGACGAGGGCGGCCGGGGCGGTCTCGCCCGGGTCGACCATGCCGCCGGGGATGGCCTCCACGTGGATGTCGTCCCGGGTGATCAGCAGGACCCGGCGGTCCTGGCCGCTGCCCGCGACGACGATCGGGTCCGCCGCCTGGTTCTCTCCCCATTTGCCGAGGTTGCGGCCGGTGCGGCCGGTGGGGCCGTGGGGGTGCATCGGCCAGCCCTGCGCGTCGAGCTGGAACGGCACGAGGGCGTTTGCCTGTCGCTGGTCCCAGTCGGTCACGTCGGCCGGTGTGGGCGCCGCCTCCGCCCAGTCGGGCACGTGGTGGGCGAGGGCCGCGGGCAGCAGCTCGGGGGGTGTGATGTCCATGGGTGTGTACTCGCTCCTGTGGGTGAGGCGGCGGCTGGTCGTGTCGGGGGGTGTGGTCATCGCTCGTCCGCCCCGATGGTGGCGACGAGCGCGCCGACCGTCTCGCACGCGTGGTGGAAGCTCGCGTCGAGGAGGTAGGCGCCGTTCAGGCCGTGGGCGGCGAGGGCGTAGAACCGCGACTTGCCGGTGCGCTCGGCGATGGTCTGCAGCAGTCCGTCCGGAACGCGCCGGTCGGCGGCGTAGTGGGTCAGGCCGCTGATCGCGAGACCCGCGAGGGCGGCGGCCGGGTGGAGCCGGATGCCGAGGGCACGGGCGCCGGCGGTGACGGCCAGGACCTGGGTCGCCGAGTAGGTGATGCAGTGCCAGGCGCACGCCCGGCGGCCGTGGGCGGTGCCGTGCTCCGTCGTCACCTTGGTCGTCTCGTCCTCGTACCGGACCGGGGCGGCGTCGGTCGCCCGCTTGACCTGGGCGCAGTAGTCGTCCTGGATCCAGTGGTCGCCGACTGCGGAGGCGGCTCGGGTGAGGCCTAAGACGGCGGCGAAGGCGGCGGCTCGGGTGTACGTCATGCTGTCTGTCTCCTCGGTTCTGCTCTGGACGGGGAGTCCTGGGTGGCCGTGCCTCTGGCCGATGCTGCGGCCGCCCGGGATCTGCGCCGGCCTACTGGTCGGCGGTGTAGCGCTTGACCTGGTTGCGGATGTGCTCGCCGGGCCGGGTCGGACCCGTTGGACCCAATGGGGTCAACTCAGCTCACGATCATGTGGTCGGGGTGGCCGTGGAGCATGTGGTCCACACAGTCCGGGCAGTCCTCGCGGGGGCCGAGCTGCTTGTGCATCTCGCGGGAGTCGTAGGCGTGGCGCCAGCACTGCGTGCACTCGCCGCGGGGCGGGTTCAGGGCCTTCTTGCTCGGCATCTCGCTCTCCATTCGGTGGTCGACGGTGATGCGGGGCGGGTGTCGGACAGCCCGGGTTAGAGGTGTTGGGGGCAACAGGCCTAACCCGGGCTGGCGTGGTCATTCGCTGTCGTTGCTCTGGTTGTTCTTGGCGAAGGAGCGGGCGGCCGCGTTGTCGACTGCCTTGATCCCGGCGGTGGCGGTGTTTAGCCCGGCCTTACCGGCGTCGACGACCTTGCCCGCCACCCCGGCCGTCGCGGTGACGGTCTGCGCGGCTGCGCCGGCCACCTGTCCGGCCGCTCCGGCGACGGCGCCGACCATGTTGGCGGTGGCGGCCAGCGCCCCGAACGCGGCCTTGGCGGTGCCGCCTCCGGAGGGGGCACGGCCGCGCTGGTCGGCGCCCTGTCCGCCCTGCGCCTGGGCGAACTTCCCAGACGCGGTGGGCTTGGCGGCGGGGGTGGCCTGGGCGGCGGCGACCTCGCCCTCCAGGAGGGTGCCCCCGGGGAGGGTGACGCGGAACCGGCCGGGCTTGATCTGCGCGGCGATGGCGGCGACCTGCTGCCCGGTCAGGTTGGGCACGGGGAAGAAGCACTGTCCGGTGCTGCCCCGTCCGGGGATGAGCGAGGCGGTGCGCACGCATGAGGCCATGGCGGTCGTGGGGTCGGTGGCGAGCACCCGCATGACGCCGGTCACGGTGCCGTGCTCGGGGCACTGGACGTAGTCACCTTTCACCCGCAGGGCCTTGATGTTCATGGATGCGGTCACGGTGCCGGGGGTCCTTTCTAGGGTCGGGGTGCCGGCGCCCGCGCCCCGGGGTCGGGGGCGGGCGCCGGGGAAGGCCGTCGGGTCAGAGCGGGGGCTAGTCCTCCTTCCACGTGCCGCGCACGATGCCCTCGAACGTGCCGGTGCGCGGGGCGCGGTTCTTGCTCTTGGGGAGGAACAGGTAGGCAAGGCCGAGGACCAGGGCGATCGAGCCGAGCACCTTGGCGGCGGTGACGATGGCGGCCCACACCCCGGCGGCGGCCGCGGTGAGGCCGGCGCCGATGGCGTGCCCGTAGATCACGGCGAGGGCGGTGGTCGACGCGGTGGCGACGAGGACGCAGTAGGTCTTGAGGGCGCGGGTCGAGTAGGCCCATGCGGGGATCCGGCCGGGCTTGGGGAAGGTGGCGTCGGGCAGGGCGGCCGGGGCCGGTTCGGCGGGGGTGGCGGTGGCGGCCTGGGGGATGAACTCGCGGACGGTGGTGCCGTCGGGGCGGACGGTCTCGACGAGGCGGAAGCCGGGCGGGATGGCGGGCGCGGCCGGGGCGGGGCGGACGGTCGGGCCGGCGGTGAACGCCTCGGCGAGCAGGGCGTCGGCGAGGCCGCGCTCGGCGGCGCCGAGGACGGTGGCGGCGGTGGTCTGCTCGGGGGTGCTGGTCATGACGGGCCCCTTTCGGGCGTGATCGCTTTGCGGTGGTTTGGGTGGGGTGACAGGCCCCCTGACTGGCGGCATTCGCGCAGGTCAGGGGCTTGCCGGACCCCCTGACGGGCAGTGGTGACCTCATGCCGGGTCAGGGGGTCCGGGGGGTGCGTAGTCGGGGGCGGCAGGCCCCTGACCTGCGCGGTTGCCGCATGTCAGGGGGTCTGTCAGCCGGTCAATTCGGGTTATTCCGGGCGGCGTTGCGGGCGGCCTCGACGTCGGCCCGCAGGTAGCCGGTGGGCCGCTTCCCGTCCGGCATGCGCACCTGCTTGGACTCCAGCGCGGCCGGGGTGCCGGCGAGTGCCTCCTCGATCTCGGCGGCGAGCTGCTTGCCGACGCGGGCCTCGTAGGCGGGGCGCTCCTCGCCGTCGCCCTGCCCCCAGCGGTCGGCGTCGTAGTCGGCGAGGTGCTTGCGCACGTCCGCCATGGCGACCCTGTCGGCGCCTTCGGGGAACGCGCCGAGCAGCAGGTCGAGGATGGGTGCGGCGATGACGGCGGCCGCGGGCCTGCCGGGCCGTCCCGACCCGTTGGGGCCGCCGGCCGCCGAGGTCTCCCCGGTGGCCCTGATGAGCCATTCCTCGACCTGGTCGGCGAACTGGCCGGGGGCCCGGCCCTCGGCGGCGCGCAGCGCGTATCCGGCGGCGATGATCGGCTCGGCGCCGTCGTAGTGCTCGTCCTCGATGAAGCACGAGCGGATGAGTTCACCGTCCGCGCCGTCGATATCGACGATGGCCGCGCCCCGGAGTTCCTGGGGAATGTCGTGGGCGCGCAGTCCGGCGCCGGTCGCGCCGTCGGCGAGGATCGCATTCGTCTGGACTGCCGAACGGGTCCTCGTCGCCACCCGGGCGTTGCTGTTGTTCTTGAACTTGCGGGGGATGGTCCCGGCGTCCGGGTCCTGGGTGGTGAGCATGACGGTGATGTTCAGCGCGGCGGCGAAACCGGCGAGCTCCTCGACCTGCTCGGCGATCCGGTCGCCCGCCTTCATCGCCTTCTCCGGGTCGCCGGGGCGGGGGACGAGTTCGGTGGCGGTGATGTACTGCGCGAATTCGTCGATGATGGCGAGTTCGAGGGGGAATTCGGCGAGGTCCTTCTCGCTGAATTTGGCCCGCCGCTGCCGGGCGAGGACGTCCTCTCGCCGGTACGCCTCGGCGAGCAGGGCGTCGAGCAGGGCAACCAGGCGGCGGGGGTTGCGGCCGAAGAACGTGGCGCACACGGAGCTGTATCCCATGTGCTCGCCGGGCTTGGCGCCCGCAGCAAGACGAATGTTGACGCGGGGATCGAGGCCGAGACCGCAGATCAGGTTCCGCAGCAGCATGCCCTTGCCGGTGCGGGAGGCGCCCCCGAGCAGCACCATGACGTGCGCCAGCTTGAGGTAGACCGGCTCGCCGCGCCGGTTGAAGCCGATCAAGATGCCCTTGCCCCATGCGTCCTGGCGCACCGGCTCGTCAACCAGCGGGGAGACGAACGGGGTGCCGAACGGGTTGGCCGAGGCCATCCATACGACGACCTGCGCGGAGTGCTCGCCGTCGCGGATGTCGAGCCACTCGGGCCGGATGCGGAACGCCTGGGCGAGCTTGTCCTTCTTGGCGACCAGGGCGGCGAGGCTGCACTCGTCGGGGAGTTCGACGGTCATCTCGACGGCGCTGATGGCGACGGCGCGCGGCAGGCCGACGAGGTGAATCTCGCTGGTCTCCTTGATCAGCCCCATGCGCTTGAGAGCCGACTCGAACGAGTCCTTGCCGAGCGGGGCATCGGCGGCCAGGGTCGCCGGTTCGAAGTGCACCACCGGGGTGAGGTCGGGGTGCCGGCGCGCGTGCTCGCGCTGCCCGTACGCCATGAGGGCCGCCATGGCGGGCAGCAGGATCACGCCCGCCATGATCAGGCCCCACACCTGGGCGACGGCCAGGAGCGCGGCGACGTACGAGGTGGCTCCGGCGGCGCCCAGGACGGGCAGGGTCTCGTGACGGCGGGCCTTGCCCTCGGCGCGCTTCTCGGCCTTCAACGCCCTTACCCAGTCGTTGCCGGACGCCTCGCCGATCTTCCGGGCCTTGGCGGCCTTGGCCTTGGCGATGTCGTCGGCGTAGGAGTCGGCGGCCGTGAAGTGCCCGACGAGGTTGCCGGTGCCGTAGCGGATGCCGTACCACCCGGCCTTGAACAGGCGCCCGAGGTAGAGGTGCGAGCGCCGGGTGTGGTGGGCGGCGGCGTGCTCGATCGCCCGGCGGCGGGCGAGGCGGGCCTCGGCGGAGATGAGCAGCTCGGGCACCCAGTCCTGCCACGCGGTGCGGGGGCGGGGGACCTTGACCGGGGCTGGGGCGCCGGCGCCCGGGTCCTGGTCGAGCTGCTCGATCACCAGGCCCTCGTCTCCGAGGGTGCCCGCGGGGTGCGTGTGCTGCGGGTAGCTGACGGTCCCGGTGGTCATGTCGGCGTATCCGGCGGGGGTGCCGCGTACGGCGGCGCGGGCGTCGGCGGCGAGGCGGTCGAGCTCGTCGGCGTCCATGAACGCCGTCAGGTCCAGGGGCTGCTCGTCGTCGCCCTGGTGGGCGTGACCGGAGGTGTGCTCGGTCATGATGGGGGCGGTCCTTTCTCAGCAGGGTTGGGGCCAGGGGCCCGGTCGGGGTGTCGTCCCAGCCGGGCCCTTCGCATGTCCGGGCACGGCTACGTGTGGCGCTCGAGTTCGTCGAGGGCGAGGTGCAGGCGGGCGCGGGCGGTGTGGGCGGAGCAGCCGACCGCGGTGCCGTCGTCGAGGGATTCGCGGGCCTGCTCGGCCGCTTCGAGGGCGCGCTCCAGGTGCGGGCGGCGCGGGGGTCCGCCGTCGGGGAGGACGGCGGCGAGGTCGAGGTAGACGAGGCCGAGGTCGGCGGCGCACTTGGCGAGGGAGGGCCAGTGCTCGGCGGCGTTGGCGTCGGCGAGGGCGGCGAGCCGGTGCGCGGTGGCGAGGAAGTTCTCGCCGGTCCCGGCGGCCGGGGTGCCGGCGCCGGGGGTCGAGGCGGTGTGCATGGGTGGCGCTCCTACATGTCCTTGGCCTTGGCGGCGGCCTCGTCGGCCTTGGCCTTGAGCTCGGCGGCCTTGGCCTTGGCGCGGGCCTTGGCGGCCTTGTTCGCCTTGCCGAGGCCCTTGGCGATGGGGCCGGCGAACAGGACGACGAGGAACCCGCCCCCGGCAACGAGGGTGGTCTCGACGGCCGACCAGTCGTTCCCGTACGGGCCGGTGATGCCGAGGTAGGTGCCGACGGGCGCGGCGAGGATGACGGTGCGGGGGATGCGGGTGGCGGTGTTGGCGGTCTCGCTCACTGCGGGGTTCTCCTCGGGGGTCAGGGGCGGGCGGTGGTGGCGCGCTGCCATGCGGCCGTGGCGGCGGCGATCCGGACGGTGGCGGCGGCGAGGTCGGCCTCGGTGCGGTCGGGGTTCTCGATGAGGGCGAGGGCCTGGGCGTGGAGTCGGTCACCGAGCCGGTTCCATCCCTCCTGCGAGGCGGGCGAGCTGTCGGCGCCGATGTGGGCGAGCGGGATCATGCGGCGGACTCCTTGGGTGTGCGGGTCTTGGCGGGCTTGGGGACGACGTAGGGGGTGGCGTCGAACATGCCGAGCTGCGCGTCGGCGAGCTGCTCGGCGGCCTGGGCGGCGCGGGCGGCCTTGGCCTTGTTCGCGCGGCGGGTGGAGCAGGGGCGGCACATCACGACGAGCTGCGAGTCGCGCAGCCCGACGGCCTCGTGCAGCGGGAGGTGAGGGTCGCGGGGGACGACGACGAGGGGGGCTCGCCAGTCGCCGGACTCGTAGCAGCGGTCCCCGGTGGTGGGGTGTGTCTTGCCGCAGCCGTACGGCTCGTCGGCGTCGCACTGGCAGTGCTGTCCGGCACGGTCGACGAGGGTGCGGAACCGGATCGGGGTCATGGCCATGAGGGATCTCCTCAAGAGGCGGGGGCCGATGGTTCGGGGCGGGGTGCCGGCGCATCGGCCGGGCACCCCGCCGGGGTGGTGCGGTCAGGTCAGGGAGCCGACCGACGCGGCCCATTCAGCCTGCACGGTGTCGCGCAGCAGACCGGCCGTCGCGGTGCGGCAGGTGACCCGCTTGCGGATGTTCCCCGTCGACAGGAGAGCGGCGTCGCCGAGCTCTGCGGCGAGCTCGCGCACGAGGTCGAGTTGCTCCTCGGTGAAGGTGTCGTCGGCGCCTCCGTCGAGGCCGTAGAGCCCTTTACCCGCCTGGGCAAGGAGCTCTTCGGGGTCTTCGCCGAGCAGGCCCTCGCGGGCGGCCTTGACGCGGGCCGCAGCGGCGCGGGCGAGGGCCTCGGTGTCGGCGGTCTCGCCCGGCTTGTCGGTGCCGTGCACGACCTTCCACGCGGCCGCCCAGATCCGGGTGTCGACGACCGCCGCGCCCTGTGCGGAGCGCATCATCTCGGCGACCGCCCACACGTCGGGGTGGTGCTGCTGGCGGTCGGTGTCCTGCCGGGTCTGCTCGGCGACCTTGGCCTCGTCGGCGGCCTTCCGCTCGGCGGCCCGCTGTTCCTCGCCGAGCCGCTTCTCTTCGGCCTTGCGGGCGGCCTCGGCCTGCTCGGCCTTGGCGCGCTTCTCGGCGTCGCGGCGCTCCCGGAACGAGGGGATGCCGTCGCGCTTCTGGGCGAGGCCGTGCTCGTACGCCATGAGGACGCACGGCCCGGCGAGGGAGGCGATGCCGCCGATGATCCCGGCGTTCAAGCCGATCGTCTCGTCGGTCAGCCCGTGCCACAGGTTGATACCGGCGGCGATCATCGCGGCGATGACGATGCCGATCCGGAACGGCAGGACGTCGCGGCGGGTCGCGACGGCCCACGCGGCCCCGGCGGCGAGGGCCAGGGCGAGCCCCTCCAGCAGGATCGGCGCGGACACCATGAACTTCCGCTCGGGGTCCCAGAACGCGAGGAACTGGATCGGGGCGGCGAGCGCCATGCCGGCGGCGTAGATCCCGCGCGCCGCCCACTTCCATGTGGTTTCGCTGCGCTGCTCCTCGGCGACGCGGTCGGCCTCGGCCTGCTCTTGGTCGGCGGCGGCCTTGTCGGTGCGGGCCTTTTCGGCGTCGGCCTTGGCCTTGGCGGCCTGCTGCTCGGCGATCCTCCGCTCGTGCGCGGCCTCGTCCTGCTCCAGCTTCATCGCCGCGCGCCGGTTGGCGATGCGCTGCTTCTCGGCGTCGGCTTCGGCGGCGGCGCGCAGCGCGTCGCCCTCGGCCTGGGCCTTGATCTCCCGCACCTTGGCCTCGGAACGGGCCCTGATCTCGGCGGCCTTGGCGTTGGCCTGGGCGGTCACGTACGAGGAGAGGCCGGGGTCGGTGTCGGGCTCGGTGCCCGCCGGGTCGGCGAGCTGCTCGTCGGCGAGATCGTCGAAGGGCTTCTCCAGCGAGACGGCGGTCACGGGGTGATCTCCTTACGGGTCGTGCTGCCCGCGGCCGGGGTGCTGGCGGGCGGGGTGAAGGGGAGGGACTTGCCGGACCGGACGGTGCCGGTCATGAACTGGGCGCGCTGCTCGGCGCGGACGGCGCCCAGGTTCGCGGCGACGTAGAGCAGGGCGAGGGCGGCCTCGGCGCCCGCGAGCCGCTCCTCGGCGCGCTCGGCGCGGGCCTCGGCGGCTTCGGAGTAGACGACTTCGGTCTCCCAATGGGCGAACCAGCGGGCGGCGTCGTCCTCGCCGGGGTCCTCGTGGGGGAGGAGGCGGCCGGGCTGCTCGGGGTCGTAGAACGTGACGAGCAGCCGGTTCGGGCGGGTCCGGCCGAGGCGGGCGAGCCGGGCGGTGGTGCGGTCGGTGCCGGTGCACAGCCGGTCGGCCGCCCAGTCCACGGCGTCACCGATCCGGTTGAGGCCGGCCAGGACGAGCACGGCGAGGCAGGCGTACGCGGCGAGGACTACCTCGACGGCGGCGAGCCCGGTACGAAGGGCCCGGCGGGCGAGGGTGCGTTCGGCGGCCTGCCGGTCGGCGTCCTGGGCGGCGAGGTAGCCGTCGAACAGTTCGGGGGTCCAGTCGGCGACCGGGCCGGGGTGGGCGAACCGGAAGTCGGCGGTGGCGGTCATGCGGGTGCTCCCTCGGGGGTCGGGTCGGCCTGGGCGTCGAGCCGGGCCCGGTGGGCGCGGCGGCGGTTCTGGGCGGCGAGGAGCTGCGCGCACCGGCCCTCGTCGTGGGCGCGGTTGCGGGTGGTGCGGGCGACGGTGAGGGTCTCGGGGTCGAGGAGCGTCTCGATCACGCACGGCCGGGTCATGTGGTCACCGGCCCGGCTCGTCCTGCGGACCAGCGGACGGCGCCCCGGTAGACGAGGCGGAGCAGCAGCCATCCGGCGATCACCACGGCGGCCGCCTTGAGGAGCGCGGCCACGGCGGTGACCACGGCCATGGCGGCGGCGACGAGGACGACCCCGGCGCCGTAGCCGACGGCCAAGAGCACGGCGACCAGGACGACGAGAGCGGCGGGGTGGAGCCGGTCGGCCCGCTCGATCAGGCGGCGGGCGAGGTCGCGGCCGCCGTCCAGGGCCCGGCGCAGGGTGTCGGCGTTCATGCCGCCCACCCCGTCGCGAAGTAGTCGTCGGCCTCGCCGTAGATGTCGGCGTCGGAGACGGGGAGGATGCCGGAGCGGCCCTCCGGCTCGGGGCCGAGGTCGTCGTCCTCGCGCTCCATGTCCTCGATCAGACCGCCGATCAGGTCCAAGGTGACGACGCTGATGAGACCGGCGTCGGTCATGTCGACCAGGGCGCACAGGCGGGTGTACTCGAGCTCGTCTTCGGCGCCGGCGGGGCCGCGGACCAGGTCGACGTCGATCCCGAGGACCGCCGACAGCCCGATCCGGTCGATCGCGAAGAGGCGGGACTCGGCCGCCGGCTGCTGCGCGGCGGGGTGGATGTAGGAGATGCTGTCCATCGGTTCAACTCCTGGGTTGAGGGGTTGTCCGTGCAGCGGCCCCGCCCCAGGTGTTCGAGCACCAGGGGGTTCACGGGGCCGCTCCCCGTTGGCGGGGAAGGGCGTAGCTGGTGGCCTGATGGCCACAGCCGCGGCACCCCCGTAAGGGCGAGCGCCGGACTGAAGACATAGGGCCTGAGCTTGTGTTTCTTCGCCTTGTCACTCTGTGGAGTTCTTCTCGGTACACCAGCTCGGTACAGCTCCGAGGCGGTCCGGTGTCGCCGTTTTCGGCATGGAGGTGCCATGCGCAACCGCATGGTTCTGAGCGGCTGCACTAGGCGAGAAGTGCTTTGACGTGCAGGTATAGCCCGCTCAACCGATTGGGTTAAGCCCGCTTAACCTGGCGACATCGAAACCATAGGACGACCCCGCCGACGCGTCAAGCACCTTGAACAGTTACGGTTAAGTGCGCTAAACAAGACCCTACGAAGGGAGGCACGAATGGATCAGGAACAGCTTGATGCGGCTCTCGATGCCGCGTTGTCCCAGCTCAAGGAACTGACCGACCCTCTTGAGCGGGCCAAGTCCGCCCACAGCCTTACTGGCCGGGTGCAGGACTACGGCAACGAGCTCCAGGCCGTCCGCAACGAAGCCATGAACGCAGCCCTGCGTACGGGCAACCTGAACAGCACCGAGTTGGCGGCGGAACTCGGCATCAGCAAGGCGCGTGTAAGCCAGCTGGCCAAGGGCTCTCCCCCCGAACGCCTCTTCCTCGGTTCCGGCACGGTCATCGTGGCCTTGGCCGAGAAGCTGGAGGATGGCAAGGAGAAAGCCGTCCAGGGCCCGGTGATCGCGACGCCGGACGTCCAGACCTACGGGAAGCTGAGCGAGCTGGCCGAGGAAGTCGGCCTCGCCTGCACGCTTGAGCCGATCCCGGTGGGGGGCAACGTCCGCCTCAACCGAAACAATCTCGTCGTCATCTGCGGCCCTCGGCTGTCTCCGCTCCTGGAGCAGATCCTCGAAGGCGACCCCCATCTGCGGTTCGCCAAGGACGCCGAGGGCTGGCACCTGATCGACCGGACCGGCGGGAAGACCTATCGCTCGCCGATGGACAGCGGGGAGAACCGCGACATCGCCTACTTCGGCCGGCTGCCGCGCCCCGACGGCCAGGGGACGTTCCTCTACGTGGCAGGGATCCACGCCATCGGCTCCGGCGGTGTCGTCCACTGGCTGACCCAGGAACTGGCCAACGTGCACAGCGAACTGAGGGCGAAGCGGTTCTCTACGCTGATCTCGAGCCGCTTCGACCCGAAGACGGGGGAGATCCTCGAGAGCGAGCGCATCACGCCCTTCTACCGCCCAGAAGGGGCCTGACATGCAGATCACCACGGCGTCAGCCAAGGGTGTGGGGGACGAGAACGAGGACGGCGTCTTCACTGGCCCCAGCGGTGTCGTGGTGCTTGATGGGCTGTCCGCGCCGAAGGACTTGCCGATGGCGTGCCTCCACGGCACGCCATGGCTCGTCCGACAGCTCGGTACGCGGCTGCTCGCGCTGATGGGGGATGACGAGCAGCCGCTCGCCGAGGTACTCCGGACGGCAATCAAGGACGTCAACTCGATGCACTGCGACACGTGCGCGCTCGACCAGGAGGCAGTCCCGGCTGCCACCGTGGTCATGCTGCGCCAGCGCCAGGACGTCATCGACTACCTCGTCCTGTCGGACTCCGTGCTGGTGCTGGACACGGCAGGGACAGTCCAAGCCGTGGCGGACACCAGCGTCGAGGACGTCGCGGGGAAGGAAATGGCCGCAGCGTTGGCCGGCCCCGCGGGCACTCCCGAACGGGCTGCCCGAGTTTCCGAACTCGTTGCCGTCCAGCGCAGCCTGCGGAACAGCCCCGACGGGTACTGGGTCGCTTCTACCAATCCCGCAGCTGCGGACCACGCCATCACCGGCAGTGTCCCGGCCGTCGGGCTCCGCCGGGCCGCGCTGTTGTCGGATGGCGCCAGCCGCCTCGCCGACACCTTCCATCAGTTGTCCTGGGAGGAGCTGCTCGACGTGCTGGAGGGGGCGGGGCCGGCCGCGCTCATCTCCAAGACCCGGTCCGCCGAGGCGTCCGA
The DNA here is from genome assembly GCF_001005295.1 of Streptomyces yangpuensis. GTDB lineage: Bacteria > Actinomycetota > Actinomycetes > Streptomycetales > Streptomycetaceae > Streptomyces > Streptomyces yangpuensis. The sequence continues at coordinate 24,512 of NZ_LBMK01000012.1, forward strand.
CGCGGATGGCACCCGCTGGGCCAGGTTCAAGGTGAGCGACGACGCGACGGCGGCGTACGTCACGTTCGACGACGCCCGACACACCCAGGGTTCGCCCACTGACCACGATCAGGTCGGCTGAGGAGGATGATGGGCCCGCAAAACGCGAACAGGCCCGCCGCGATGCGGGGGGCCTGCCGGTCGCGGAGCCGGTTGTGGAAGGTCGGCGCCCGCGTCCAAGCACCTGTCGAGGAGGTGCCTGCGATGGCAGCAGGCTACGCGTACCCGTATGCGGTCACGCGCACGTTGGGCCCGGCGACACGCCGCCAGCCCGCCCTGCGGGACGCCCACGCAAGTTCTCGCCCGGCAGACGGGACAGAGGCGCCAAAGCGCCTTTCGGCAAGTTGCAACGGGTTGACGACCACGCATGATCGCGGTCGGGCCTGCTTCTACAACGGACTTCCCGGTCAGCCCAACCGGAGATCGGACTCGACGATGGACCCGTAAACGGGCGATGGCCGCCCCTGCGTCAACAGGAAGCGGCCATCTCATACCCCACGACTCGAAACCCCGGCCCTAGCAAGCCACAGAACCCCGAGTCGTACGTCGGCGGTAACGCCGGGCACCCAAGCACGAGGCCCGGTTACCACCGCCCAGGATAGCGAGCAATCTCAGGAATGCGCAGCACCACCTGAGGTCTGACCTCGCTGTCTGGGTGATCCCACCGACGTACGGCTCCTACCCCGAACGGGAGCCGAACACCTGATGCACCGCCCCCTCCGGCCCGCCTCCGCGGAGCCCGCGACGGTAACCGTCGCCGCCGCGTACGAAGGCGCCGTGATGACTACGAACTACACCCTGAGTCGCCCGCTGACCTGCTCTAGGCGGGGTGTCCGCTTTGGCGCATACAACGGCCCCGGGACTACGATCCGCGTACTCCCCAGCACCTTCACCAGCTCCTCCGCGGCCGCGCCGGCGGTGGCCCGATGACCGCCAACGGCTTCATCCGTCGCGGCCCGATGGCCGCCGATGTCTTTGAGCAGCAGTTCACCCGCATCCACAACGCCGTCTTCCGCGACCGCCGGATGTCCTACAAGGCCAAGGGCATCTTCGGCCTCATCAGCACCCACCGGGACGGCTTCGGTCTGTCCATCGAGTCCCTGACCTCGTTCAGCACGGACGGCGTCAGCGCGGTGCGCACGGGCCTGAACGAGCTGGAGAAGTTCGGCTACCTCCAGCGGGACCAGCAGCGCCTCGACGGCCCGACAGCCGACAACCCGAACGCCAAGAAGGGCTCCTTCGGCGCGGTCGAGTACTTCATCACCGACATGCCGGACGGGCTGGTGATCAGCATCCCGGCCCCGGCCCCGGCCCCGGAGGAAAACCCCAGCTCAGACCCGTCATGCGAAAACCGCACGACGGAGGGGCCGAAGGAAAACCGCAGCTCAGACCCGTCATGCGATTTTCCGCACGCGGATGAACCGCATGCGGAGGATCACCGACGTAAGAAGAACAATCCCCAGAAGAACATCTCTCTCTCTGGCTTGCCATCGTCACCGGGACCCCAGGAGTCCACCCCGGTCGGGACGCAGACGAGAGAGACGGCTGCGCCGGAAGACAACCCTGCTCCGGCTACTGCCGAGGTGCCCGCGCCCCGCAGCGGCCAGGCCGCGGAGGAGCAGCCTGCGGAGCTGCTGGAGATGCTGCGCGGCCTGCCCGGCCGGATGCACCGCGACGACGCGGCAGACCTGCTGCCACTGGCCGCTGAGGCCTTGGCGGCGGGCTGGACGGTGCCCCGGCTGCGTGACCACCTGTCGCGTCGGTGCGACCCGGATCGCGTCTTCAACGTGGCGGCGATCTACCGGATGCAGCTCAAGAAGCTCCCGTCGGCCCCGGCCGGTGCGGGCGCTCACCCGGCGGCGGCCGCGCCGGCGTGCTCGAAGTGCAACGGGTCCGGCCTGGCCGAGGATCCGGAGACCTTCCTGCCGATCGGCCCGTGCGAGTGCCGCAAGGCCCCGGCGCTCGCCGCCGCGTCCTGACTGCCTGGCCTTCCCCGAACGACAGCAGCGGCCGGAAACCTTGCCCGGCCCGGCCGCCGCCCGATCTCGTGAACGGAGATCCACAATGAGCGTAGCCACTTCCCCCGCCCACTCCCGCGAGGACCTCGACCCGCGCGACTTCGAGCGCATCCCGCCCCAGGACCTGGAGGCGGAGCAGTCCGTCCTCGGCGGCATGCTGCTGTCGAAGGACGCCATCGGCGATGTCGCCGAGATCCTGCAGGGCTCGGACTTCTACCGGCCGGCGCACGAGACCGTGTACCGGGCGATCCTCGAGGTCCACGGTAAGGGCGAGCCCGCCGACCCGATCACGGTCGCGGCGTACCTGACCACCACCGGGGACCTGGCCAAGATCGGCGGGGCGTCCTACCTGCACACCCTGGTCCAGCAGGTGCCCACGGCGGCGAACGCCGAGTACTACGCCGAGATCGTCTACGACGCCGCCGTCGCCAGGAACCTGGTCGTGGCGGGCACGGCCATCGCCGCCAGCGGGTACGCACGCGACGGCGACACCGACGAGCTGGTCGAGCGGGCACAGGAGCGGCTGTACGGCGTGGTCCGCCACCGCGGCGACGAGTCGCTGATGGACGCCTCGGAGGGCATGGACGACACCTTCGACGACATCGAGGCCGCCGGGAAGCGCAAGAAGGGCGAACTCACCGGCGTGCCGACCGGCTTCACCGACCTCGACAGCCTCACCCTCGGCCTGCAGGCCGGCCAGCTCATCCTGATCGCCGGGCGCCCGGCCATGGGCAAGTCCACCCTCGGCCTGGACATCGCCCGGGCGGCCAGCCTCAAGCACCACTTGACCAGCGCGTTCTTCTCTCTGGAGATGAGCCGCAAGGAACTCCACATGCGGCTGCTGTCCGCCGAGGGGTCCGTCGGGCTGCACCACATCCGCTCCGGCCAGCTCGACGACGCCGCCTGGAACCGGATGGCCAAGGCCAAAGCACGGGTCGACGCCGGGAACCTGCTCCTGGACGACTCCCCCGAGCTGACCGCCATGTCGATCCGCACCAAGGCCCGCCGGCTCAAGCAGCGCGGCAAGCTCGACTTGGTCGTCATCGACTACCTCCAGCTGCTCCAGTACGGCGGCGGCCGCCGACCGGAGTCCCGCCAGCAAGAGGTCTCCGACATCTCCCGCCAGCTCAAGCTGATGGCCAAGGAGCTGGAGGTCCCGGTCATCGCGCTCTCGCAGCTCAACCGCGGGCCCGAGCAGCGCACCGACAAGAAGCCGCAGGTCTCCGACCTGCGCGAGTCCGGATCACTGGAGCAGGACGCCGACGTGGTGATCCTCCTGCACCGCGAGGACCAGTACGAGAAGGAATCGCCCCGCGCGGGTGAGGCCGACCTGATCGTCGGCAAGCACCGCAACGGGCCGACAGCCGTCATCACGACCGCCTTCCAGGGCCACTACAGCCGTTTCGTGGACATGGCCCAGACCTGAGACACACCTCAAATAGCTCACACGAGCGGATTCGGATCATCCTGACGTCGCCTTTCGGGGCGCCTCAGGATGGTCTTCAACCATCGACGGAGAGGCTCAGATGACCATCGCCGAGACGACCGGCCGCCCGGTGCGGACGGCAAGCGAGCAGATCCTCAAGGCAGGCAGCGAGGTGCGCTCCCGCGCCGATCTCATGAAGTACCTCGAAGACCTATCGACGGCAGCGTCCGCCATCCAGCACGGTCTGCGCAGCGCGGCCTGGCTCGGCCTGCTCAGCTCCGAGGGGACTTCACCGGAGCGGCCGCTGGCCAAGGACATCGACGAGCAGCTGACGTCTAGCGCGGCGATCGATGCCGGCCGAACCCTGGACGACGTGGCCTTCGGCAAGTCCATCCTGGACACCCTGAACCTGGCGCGCCTCCTCGGCGACCTGGCCAGTACCACGTGGACCGTGGGCACCGTGGGGAACACCCATGCCGGAGTCGAGGAAGCGCGCGCTGCGTACGACGCTGACCAGGCTGAGATCCACAAGGAGCTCATGCACGGCATCGGCCGCGCGATCGGGGACACCGTGCCAGAGGAAGCGCTCGACGAAGTGGAAACGGCCCTCAAGGCCGAGCTGAAGATCATCGAGCAGCGCCGGGAGGACGCCAAGGCCGCGCGGTTGGCCCGGGCGGCCGACTTCCCGACCTGAGCCCGCGACACTGTCCGCTCCGCCTGCCACGGTGACCTTCGTAGTCACACACCGGCTTCGCCCCCGGCACATCCGTGCCGGGGGCGCTGTCGTTTCCGGCACGGTCCTCAGCCACAGAAGGTGCGCCCCACTTGGCGTGCACGCGGTCCCAGTCTGCAGGGGCCTCGCCGCAGTCCCACCCGCCCTAGCCACGCTTTCTCTCCTGGTGGCCAGCCCCGTACGGGCTGCGGTCGAAGGCCGGCGGGCGCCGCCCCCGACGTGGACCGGCTTGCGGTGGTCACCATGAGGGTGATGGGCCGCCGATACCCCCACCGGCCCGCCGCCTATTAACAGGCCGCTGCTCCTCCCGGCTACCGGTGGTGGGTACGGCCCGCGCCGTACCCACCACCCCCGCTCGGGGTACCTCAGCCCGCCATTCGACCCGAAACGATCTTGACCCCCTCGCGTAGCAGGCCAGGGTTGTGACCCGAGCCGGGGATGGCGGACGGTCGGAGAACCGGACGGTCATACTCCGGACAGAACCGGCGAGCCGCAAGCGCAAGGGCCTGTTAATAGTCCAGAGGAGGGGGGCGCGGCCGCGTCACCCATTCGGGTGACGCGGCCGCGCAGTGGGGCGTCCCTGAGGAAGTCCGTGCAGGTCAGAACATAGAGAGGAGCCCTTCCGGGCACGACCCTCAAGGCCCCATCGGCTTCGCCGATGAACACAGACGCCCTTCGGGCGGCGACTACAGGAGCAAGGCGGCGCGTCCCTGAGCGGGCCTGTGCGGCTCTCCGGCGCTGATCGGCACTCCCCGGCGCCGAGGCGGAGATTGGCGCTCCCGGCCTCCACCACGCCCCGTATCGGGCCCGTTCCGCATGATCCTGCGGCCCGCCCAGTGCTGGTGTCGGTGCAGGTCAGGCCTTGCTTTGGGATAGAACATCCGTATATGTGATGTTCAGTCTCTGAACGCGCCCGCCTAAGCCGCGCCTAAGCCCCTTCGCCGTAGCCATGGTTCCGACACGGGGTGGGCACCGATGCGAGGGGCGGATTCCGGCGCAACCATGGCCCTATCACGCGGTCGTGGGGACGGCCGCCCAGGGGAAGGGGTAGCCCATGGTGTTCGTCGGGACCCACGCCGAGTGGGGGCGTGTCGACGTCACGTTGCCGGACCTCGGATGCGGCCAGGACCGGACCGCGATTCACCGGCCGAAGGACGGGCCGGCCCCGCTGGTCTGCCGTGACCCGGCATGCGGGTGGGCGCTGCACCTGGTGCACGTCACCCACGGCGGCCGGGATCTCTGGTACCTGCGGCACGCGGACGGCGCCCCGCACTGCCCGACGGCCGGGGAGTCGATGGCGCATCACCTGTTGAAGCTGAACCTGGCCCTGGCCGTCCGTGACGCCGGCGGGGAGGCCGAGCTGGAGGCGTTCGCGCCGGACGGGTCCTGGCGGGCGGACGTCCTGGCGACGATGCCGGACGGCCGCTTAGTGGCGCTGGAGGCGCAGGTGTCCGCCATCGCGGTGGAGGACGTCGAGCAGCGCACCGCCCGGTACTCGGCGGCCGGGGTGGAGGTCTGTTGGTTCACGGACCGGAAGACCGTGCCGTGGCTCGGCGCCGTGCTGGCGGTCCGAGTGGCCCGGGCCGAGGAGGACGGCCCGCTCCTGGTCGTCGCCGGGGCGGCCCGATTCGTACCGGAGTGGTGCGTCCAGCGGCCGTTGTGCGAACGCGTCCCAGGAGCGCTTCCGTGCGGTGGACACGGTCGGTGGATGGACGTCGCCGAGCTGGCGCTGGAGCAGTTCGTGGCGGCCCTGGTCGCGAACACGGTGCGCCCGTACCGGCTTCGGGTCGGGGAACCGGTGCTCCGGTGGATCGCCCGGCGGTACTTCGAGTGGGAGGCCGAGCAGCTGGCGGCGTCCGAGGCGCACCGGCGGGCGGCCGAGCGGGCCGCGGCCGTCGAGCGGCGGCGGGGGCAGGACCAGGCCGATCACATGGCGCGTATCCGGGAGCTGGAGGCCCGCCAGGCCAGCCTTCGCCGCCCGGTCCGAGCGTGGGTGTGCCAGGAGACCGGGGATCCTGCCGCCGCCGTCCGTACGGGGAAGGACCCGGAACCCGCGTTCGCCATGGGGTTGCCGGTGACGGTGCACGGCGAGCTGTACGGGGTGATCTGCCCGGTGGCCAGCCGTCTGCCTGCACTGCGGCGAGAGCTGGAGGGGCTGGTGTTCTTCGCCGCGACGGAGCGGGAGGCAGCCCGTATCTCGGGGCAGGCCGCGCCGGGGCAACGAGTCGTCGTCCTGGAGGCCGAGGCGTCCGAGGTCCCCGAGCAGCGCGCCAGCGGCGGGGTCACCGTGACGCCGGTAGGCCGGGGCCCGGGCCACATCAACGTTCGGGACATGGTCCGGATCAGGGGTCTGAGGAACATCGGTGCCAGATCGTGCGCTAAGCCCTCGTCGGCCCTGGTGGGCGGCTGGCGGGCCGTCGGCAACGGGGCCGGTCTGAAGTCGTCCCCCAGATAACACCCCAATATCTGCGGTAGCTTGATCCGTCACCTGCGGTGATGTTCTCCGGCGGCTGCACGAAGCGGCCCTGTTATCTGCGGCAAGGGGAAAACGGTGCCCATGCTCGTTCAGCTGCCGACCGGGAAGGCGTTGACCGTCCGGACGGCGGCCGACCTGTTCCTCGACTCGCTCGGCAATCCGAACACCGTCCGGAACTACGGCATCGCCGTCGGGAAAACCGCCGAGCGCCTCGGCGAGGGCCGGCCGCTCGCCTCGGTGGAGGATGCCGAGATCGGTGAGGCGCTGGAGCTGCTGTGGGGCCGCTCGGCGGTGAACACGTGGAATGCCCGCCGCGGCGCCGTGCTGTCCTGGACGGGCTGGTGCTCCGAGCGCGGTTACGAGGGCCCGACGGTCCCGGCCTGGGCGAAGCGGCTGGCGGTGCCGGACTCTGAGACCCCGGCCCGCTCGAAGATGGCCGTCGACCGGCTGATCGCCCGGCGCGAGGTGCACCTGCGGGAGAAGACGCTGTGGCGGATGCTCTACGAGACGTCCGGGCGGGCGGAGGAGATCCTCGGCGTGAACATCGAGGACCTGGACTTCGCCGGGCGCCGCTGCCCGGTGAAGGCGAAGGGCGCCCGGACCAAGGCCCGCCGCCGCGGGCAGGTCCGCGAGGACTACGTGCTGGAGACGGTGTACTGGGACGCCGGCACCGCCCGGCTCCTGCCCCGCCTGCTGAAGGGCCGCATGCGCGGGCCGGTGTTCGTCACCCACCGCCGCCCGGGGCCCGGGAAGGTCGTCAGCCCGCGCGACGTCTGTCCGGACACCGGGTTCGCCCGGCTGTCGTACGGGCAGGCCCGGGCCCTTCTGGATGAGCACACGGCCGTACGCGGCCCCGGAACGGGCTGGGATCTGCACGAGTACCGCCATTCCTCCCTGACCCACCTCGGAGAGCAGGGCGCCTCCCTGCTGATGCTGATGGCGAAGTCGAGGCACAAGAAGCCGGAGAACGTCCGGCGCTACTTCAAACCGTCCCCGGAGGCGATTGCCGAGCTCACCAGCCTGCTCGCACCGGGAGGCGTTGCGCGCTAAGCCTGCCTAATGGCGGGCCCTTGTGCGTGCTCTGCTGTTGCAGACAGCTGGGGCGGAGGAACGGACCGAGGCCCGTCGCGTCGTGCGGCGGGCCTCAGCGGATTCCGAGGTGTGGCGGCGTGCGAGCTCAGCTGCTACTCAGCCGTCGGCTCGACGTAGGTGCTGTCGAACCAGTCGAGGAACTCGCGGACGGTGCCGATCTTGGCAACCCGGGCGTGCAGCGCCTTCTGGTCGTGCCCGGCCAGGAACCAGCCGCCAGCGACCGGTTCGCCACAGCCGCACCCGCACAGGCGGGTGTCATGCGGCGAGTCGAAGTAGGTGATCGGGTTCCGGGCCGACTCCACAGGGGTGTCCTCGCCCACGTAGGCGTCGTAGACCGCGTGACCCGCCTTGAGGAACCGGCCCTCGATCGCCTTGCGGCCCCCGGACACCGGGACCAGCTTGTCGATCTCGATGGCCATGCGCACCTTCCCGCCGTGCGACAGCAGCGCGTACTGCTCCTTCTCCGCCCGCTCCCCCAGGACCCAGCAGCCCCGGTTGGCCTGGAAGAGCGCTTCGTCGCTCATGCTCTCGTGCCAGCCGACGTAGCCACGCCCCAGCTGGTCCTCCTGCGGCTCAACAGGGCGCATGGCGCCGAGAGTAATGTGGATCATGATCCGCCCCCAATAGATGGATACCCAAGGACTCTTGTCCTGGTGTCTATTGGCATACTGCCAGGAAAAGCCGGATACCTTCAACCCCTTGGATGCAAGGCTTTCGATTAAGGGCTACCGGGTGAGGGGGCTCTCAACTACACCGTGGCCTTTCGGCACTCCTGCTGGATCGTACGGAGAAGGCCGGCCGGATCCAGCTGACCAGCCTGGGCACGGGCGTCATCACGTTGCTCCTGGGACAGGGTGGAATCTTCGCTGGTGGAGGCGTGCTTGAACATCTCCTGCACATCGCTCAAGGCGTTGGACAGTCGGTCCCATCGAGGGTCCAGCCGGGCGGCGAGGGCGGCTTCGTCGGCGACAGGACCGATGTCACGGGCGTACCCGGCCAGCTCTTCGGAGGTCTGCGGCGTGGCCGAGTCTGAGGATTCCGTGTCCCCCGTGTCACCGTCATATCCGAAGTCACGGCAGGCGTTCACGGCGTGCTCGCGGGCCTCGCCGACTCCGGGCTGCCCGCAGGCAACCAGCAGGCCACCCAGGGCCAGGACGATTATGACGGAACGCTTCATGACCCCCACCTGCGGTGCAGTACACCCTGTGCTGCACCGCCACGAGGGTACCTACCGCTCCGCACGCAGCACACGGGGGCGGAACGACCGACTGCAGAGCTGCTTGCGAGCGACCGACGGCTGCCCGTCCTACTCGTCGTCTGCGGCGTGCTTGTCGCGCAGGGGCCGCAGGCCGCCGGGGAGGTCGGGGAGCTGGAAGGAGTACCGGCCGAGCATGTTGACGTGGTGCCGGACGAACGGGGAGAGGCGCGCGACGTCCTCGTCCCGGACCTCGAAGCCGTCGGCGCGGAGCTCGGTGACGGCGGCGTCCATGTACCGGGTGTTGAAGAGGACCAGGGCGTTGAGGACGAGGCCGAGGGCGCCAATCTGGTCCTCCATGCCGTCCTGGTAGCGCTGGTAGAGCTGCCCCGCGCGGCCGTGGAAGATCTTCCGGGCGAGCGCGTGCCGGCCTTCTTGGAGGTTGGCCTGCACCTTGATCTGGCGGCGGTAGCCGGGCTCGTCGGCCAGGCGCAGGATGTGCAGGGTCTTCGCGATCCGCCCATAGTGCGCGATCGCGTCGCCGAGCGGGGTCGGACGCCCGTCGCGCGACAGCATCCGGATCACGTCGTAGGCGCGGACGGCGCCGGTGTGAATGGAGCCGATGATCCGCAGGATGTCCTCCCAGTGCCGCTCGATCCGGGCCAGGTCGACCCGGCCGCGGGCCGCGTCCTGGAAGGCGCCGTAGTCGGCCGTGCGGTCGATGCGCCACATCTTCTGGTCCGGCAGGTCCGCCAGCTGCGGCGCGTACGCGAACCCGGCGAGGGTGAGCAGGCCGAAGACGATGTCGGAGTACGAGGCGGTGTCAGTGACGATCATCTCCGGACGGCGGCCGCCGTCGCGGTCGTAGAGAACGTCCAGCACGTACAAGGAGTCGCGTGGAGTGCCGGCCACGACCTTCCCGCCGAGCCCGGCGGCTTGGTCGTTGATCATGTTGAGCCAGGTGGCGCCGCCCCGGCGGCCGAAGTACTTCGGGTTCGGCCGCGCGTACACGCTCGGCACCGGGACGACGAACCGCATCCCGTCCACCGAGGCCACGAGCCCGCCGCCCCACGCCTGCGCGAGGCCGATGGACGCCTGGTGCTCGATCAGGGTCGCGTTCGCGGCCCGGTACGTTGCGAGCCGCAGATAGGTCTGGTCGACGTGGGAGAGCCGCCCGTACTTCAGCGCGTCCGCCCCGCCGATCACGGGGGTGTAGCCGACGTTGCAGCCGTGGGCGACAAGCAGCGCGGCGATCGTGACGTGCAGGTCCCTCAGGCGGGCCTCGCCGCCCGTGACCGACGTGAACGCCTGGTCGGCGCCGGTCCAGGAGAAGACCTCCAGCAGCACCTCCGGCAGGTCCACGCGGGGCAGCATCGCGTTCACCGCGGCCCGCAGATCGAGCAGGGAGGCCGGTTCGGGCTCCGGCTCCAGCGCGGCGAAGTGCAGCCGGCCGTCGTCGTCGAAGACGATCTGCGCGTTGTCCGGCAGCCGCCCGGCGACCTCCCGGTACGTGCCGTCCAGCAGCGCCGCCCGCGCGGCCAGGTGCTCACCCGCTTCCCCGGGCAGTCCGAGCGAGGCCAGCACGGTCGGCCTGGCCTGCTCCCACGCCTCACCGGCCAGCAGCTTCGCCCGCGGGTCGCCCCACTTGGAGGAGTTCTTCGCGAACACCTGCTTGCTTCGCAGCATCCGGTGCAGCTGCTCCAGGACGCAGAAGGTGTACGCCTTCCAGTCCACCGTGCCCGGCTCCAGGTGGGGTGCCGAGAGCACCAGGCGCCGCCACGAGCCGACCAGCAGGCCGGTGTCGATCTCGGCCGGGCCGACCTTCTTGCGACCCATGAGGTCCGGCAGCGACTTGAGCGCGTCCAGCACGGCCTCGCCCTCGGGAGTAGCACCGAAGTCGACGACCGCGACCAGGAGCTTGAGGAACGGCCGGACGGTGCCGAACCGGCTGACCAGCATGGACCGCCACGCCTCGTCCGCATCGGAGTCCAGCGGCGGAGTCAGCTCGAACAGCGCGGCAATCGCGGCGGCCAGCTCGTGCCGGGGCACCACCGCCTCGATCCGCTCCCACATCGCCTCGAACGACTCCACCGCCGGGCCGGTGACCTCCCCGGTGTCGGTGTCGACCAGCTCGCTCGTGGTATCGAACACGACCTGAAACGCGGTCGCCAGCTTCGCCGACGCCCGTTCCACCCGCGGCAGCGTCTTCATCTTCTCCTTGACGGTCTCGCGCTCGGCCTTGGCCAGCAGCTTCGTCGCGATCAGCACCTCCAAGAGGTCGAGCGCGTCGTCGACGGCCCGGGTCGTCAGGTAGACCGTCGTGGCCAGCAGCGTCGCCAGCCGGCGGGAATTGCCGTGCCGGCGCAGCAGCGACGCCTTGCCGTCCACGCCGTACCGGGACAGCTCTGCCAGCCGCCGGGGCGGGATCGCCGACGTGTCCAGGTCCCCCATGCCGAGGGCGGCGATCTCCTCCGCGCGCTTCAGCGCCGCCTTCATCTGAGGGCCGGACACCCGCACCGGCCCGCGACGCAGCCGGTCCAGCTCCGAGACCCGCTCGCCGGGCGGCACGGTCAGCAGCGAATCCAGCACCGCCCGCTGACCGACGCTCAGCAGCCCGTACAGCGTGTCCCACAACCGCTGGTTCGCAGCCTCCCGCACCGTGCCCACCAGCCGGGCCAGACGGCTCGCTCCCGGCAGCAGCACCCGCCCCTCGCGCAGCCAGCCCGCCGCCGCGTCGAACAACGCCTTCGGCCCGTCCCCGGTCGTCCACGCCCGCGCGTCCAGCCAGACCACCAGCTCGTCGCGGACCTCGGCGAAGTCCCGCCAGCCTCCGGACTCCTGAATCTCCCCGGCATGTGTACGGGCCGTACCGTCTCGCTCGCCGTAAAGCTTCAGGCACGAGGCGTCCGCGATCTCCAACTGCTCGGCCAGGTACTCGGCCACCTCCGCCGGCACCTGCCGCGGGTCCGGCATGAACCGGCCCAGGAACCGCACGCTCGTGAGCTGGACCGCGAACCCGAGCCGGTTGTGGGCCCGGCGCTTGGCCTGCACCGCCTCCCGGTCCGCGTCGTCCAGGAAGAAGTACCTCTCCAGCTCCGCCCGCGAGGGCACCTCGTGAAACGACCCATACCGGGCCGCCTGCTCGTCCGTCAGGAACTCGACCGCCACAACAGCTCTCCGAAGATCGACAACAACGACCCTCGAAGGCTCCGACGCTCAATCACACCAGGTCAAAGCCCCAACCAGCCCGGAGAACCCTTAGCGCACGATCTGACACCGATGTTCCTCAGACCCCGATCATGACGGGCGTCGACAGGGTGTGAGCGCCAGGCGGCCCCGCCACCCTCGGACTGGCGGGGCCGATATCACCGGGAGGAACCTTCCGCGCAGAGGTTCGGGTTACGGCTCGCTGATCCGGCGCTGGCCCGGTTGAGCCCGTGCTGGAGGTCACCTCGCCAGCCGCCGTGCTCGGCGTCACCTGCTCGACGGTTTCAGTCGTTGACGCCGAGGATGGCGCGGGCCTGTTCGATGAGGTCGTTCATCGCCTGGTAGTGCCCGTCCCTGTGGCGGGCCAGCGCGGGGCGGAGGGGTTCGTAGTAGCAGTCGACCAGGAGAACGACCTGCTCATGCTCGGGCAGCTGGGGGACCTGGCGCAGCGCCTCCTCCGCCAGGGCGTGTAGCTCCAGGGCGTTGGGGGCGTCCGCGACGGCGGCGGTGCGGAAGGTCTCCAGCGCCGCGACAGCGCGGTAGAGGGGCGTGGCGTCGCCCTCGTGGGGTTCCAGCCTCTGCAGGTGGGTCATGGCGCGGTTGGACTCGGCGCGTTCGTGGGCGAAGTCGCTCAGGTTCCGCGTCGTCGTGGCGAGTTCCTTGACGGCAGGGAGCAGGCTGGTGGGGGCGCACAGTTCGACGGTTCCACGGGCCTGGATGAACGCCTCGTGGAGAGCGTTCGTGGTGGCGGCGTCTCCCGGCTCGCGGTACTGGCGGTCGAGGGCGCGCACGAGCTCGCGGGTGGCGCGGAGCAGGTCGGCTATCGCGGTGGTGCGATGGTCACGCACGGCGGCGGCGTGGGCGGCGGCGGCCGCACGGTCGCTCTGCTCGCGGACCGCCTGGAGGGTGGCGGCGGCCGCCGTTTCGGCGGCTTCCTTGGCGGCCTTGGCCTGGGCGAGTCCGCCCTTGGCCTGGATGTGCGATCCGAGCCAGGTGCCGCCGAACGCGGCCGCGACGGTAAGGAGGGCGAGGAGGATCGTGGAGTGGTCTTTCAGGAACTCGATCACGCCCGATCCTCCCGTGGGGAGGAGGGCTCGGGACAGCCCTTCGCCGCGGGCGGCGAAGTGGAGGGCCCCCTTGCCCGCCGTGGAACCCTCGCCGGTCAAGGAGTTGCCCTCCTCTCAGGCTTGCCCAGGGTGGTCCGTCAGCTGCGGGGCCCCTCCCCCAGCGGCCGGCGCGGGGACGAGGCGGGGGTTGCCGACGCCCGGGCTGACGGCCGGAGCTCGTCCTGGGCGGCCCGCTCTGCGGCGGTCCGCCGGGGGGCCACCGTCGGCTCCTGGTCGGTGACGGCGGAGACCGGTCCGTGCCCGAGCGGGCGGCGCATAATTGTCACCGCCGAAGTCTCACAAACCGGCGAACACTGCTGATCAGCGGTAGCAGGTCGCCGTACGGGTCCACGAATCCTTGACACATAAGAGTGTGTACTAAGGTGGGGGTGCTATAGCTCAGGCTGTAGAAACGACAACGGCTCCCCTTCGCCTGTTAACGCTGAGGAGCCGCTGCACGGAGTGGGTACACCCACAACCAGTGCCCCTTGGTGTCTCACCACCAGGGGGCGCAGTGCGTTCTACAGGCTGTTCAGGTACTCGAACAGCCACTTCCCCCCGTCGATGATCCATCCGGAGATGTCATCGGCGAAGACGACCAAGATGAGGTCGAGGGGAGAACGCTCGTTGCGGTGTGCACCTCGGCATCCCGGCTGCTCGCCCTTCCCGAGGGGGTCGGACTGCTCACCGTTCTGCTCGATGTGCGCCATGTTCAGTTGTCCTCTCATCCGCTGACGCCGTGCGCGCCCGTCAAAGGCGGGGTCTGGTTGAAGAACCCGCCTTCTGCGATGCGCCCGCGGTGTGCTGCGAACAGCCGCCAGTCTATGCGGTGTTGAGGGACCCGTTGGAATACGGCAGTCAAAATGCTCTGACCAGGCGTTATCCATGAGGGACGTCGTTGCGGGGGGCCTTCCGGAACCGAGTCCCCGATCCGGGCCGAGATCGACAGCGGATGGGTTCGCATCGACCCGTTCGAGGAGTCGATGCTCTCCATGGACTTCTTCGCCGGGCCTGACTTGTTGTGCAGGAGCACACCCGCACCGGACCAGGACTGGGGGTGCCGGTAAGAACTCTGTCACCAGCCGCAGACGGACCACTTTGAGACTGGGTAGGGCTGGTCGTCAGGTGAGAAGGGCGACGAGGGTGCTGGCTACGACGGCGGCGAGGGTGACGACCGCGCCGAAGGTGGCAGCGGCGCGGGTGAGGGCCGTGGGATAGCTGGCGTTGTCCATGCGCGCGAGCTTTCCCGCGCCGGCGGCGGCCAGCAGCGCGACGCGCCGCCCAGCCCTCGGGGCCGCGGCGGGAACCGTGGGGCTGCACCAGCTCATCGCGTAGGCCAGCGCCGAGGGCGGGGCGCGCCCCGCCCTCGGCGCTGCAGCTCACACTTGTACCCGTCGGCGACCCCTCCGGCACCCAGGGCGTTGGGTCTAATGGGTCTAAAGGGGTGTGAGGTGCAGTGCCCGGTCAAGGGAGCGCAGCAGCTCGGGCTCCCATCCGGCACGCGGGACGTCCACGGCGAGCAGGCCACCAGCGCTGAGCACGGCAAGTTGGACCTGGTGCTCGACGCCCAGGCGCCAGGCCTCGCGTAGGACGTGGCGGGCCTCGTCGCGGGCCTTGCGGCCGGTTGTCGCGGCGTCCTTGGCGTCGGGCAGGGCGGCGAGGCTGCGGGCAGCGCGCTGGAGCCGGTCCATCAGCTCGGCGGCCCGCTCGGCGTCCGGCGCGGGCGGCACCAGGTAGAGCTCAGGGAGGGCGACTCCGCGGCGCAGCTGCTCCATCCGCACCGGCAGCGGCGACCAGCCCGGTGTCCCGGCGAGGTCCACGTTCACCTTCTCCACCGTCGCGCTGTAGGCGCGGCCGGTGCCGCGTGCCTGCAGGGCGGTGCCGGCGGGCCGGTACTCGGGCTCGAGGTTCTCGCCGACTACGCCCCCGTGGTTCCCGCGCACGGACACCCACAGCCAGTCGGCGCCGCCGGTGACGTCGCCCATCAGCATGCGGCGCACCAGGAGGTAGCGCTGCAGGGCGGCCCGGGTGGACCGGCGCAGCGGGTAGACCTCGACGGACACCGGGCTGTCGGGACGGGCGTTCTGCGGGCGGCGCCGGATGCGGACCTCCCCCAAGGGCGGGGAGAGGTCCTCCAGACGCAGCGCGCACAGCTCACCGACCCGGGCGCCGGTGTCCAGGACGACCGAGGCCATGGCGAGCATCCGCACCCATCGGGGGTAGCCGTGCTCCATCAGGCCGCCCTCGACGCTCCAGCGGGTACGGCGGCCGACGTAGTCGGACAGGGTCACCAGGCTCTCGCGCAGCTGCTCGCGCCGGGCCACGTCGACAGGCTCCTTGCGGGGGAGCTCCTTGAGCTGGCGCAGGTAGTGGACCTCCAGGCCGAGCTCCCGCTGGAGCAGGGCCATCACCCCGGAGCGCACCATCGCCGTCGCCTCGGAGGTCGGGCGCTTCTCACCGCGGTCGCGGAGCTCGCCTTCCAGGGCGAGCTTCTCGTACGCCTTGAGCGACTCCGGGTCGAAGATGTCGGCCAGGTCGTCGCCGACGCCGTGCGGGTGCCCAGGGTGCTGGAGGGCACGGACCAGCTCGCGGGCGTGAGCCCGGATCTGCCGACGGCGGGCGTCGGAGGGGGCCTCCTCGCACACGGCGTCCACGGCCTCCTGGAGCTCGGGCATCTCTTCCAGGAGGTCAACCTTCTTCGTCACGCCCTGCACGGTAGCCACGTCCGGCCGGACGTACTGACCGAACCGAGAATTAGACCCATTAGAACCAATAGGCCCAACCGCCGCTGACGTGGTGCGGCAGAGGATGGTGGCCGCCTGCCACGGGGTACCGGTACGGCGGCTCCCGTGGTGCGCGACAGCCCGGCGCGGACGAGGGTGGGGAGATGTCGACTCCCAAGCTGGTGGTCTATGAGCCCGATGAGCGCGGCTGGCGGAAGGTCCGCTTCGACGGACAGATCCTCGGGACGGCCTACCGGGCCTCAGACATCCCGGAGCTGCTGAGGCAGGCCGGGATGGAGAACGCGGAGGACTTCGACCTCACGCCGGGCGAGTTCGTGGAGTGGCGCGGTGGCGGGCCGGAGACCTGGGCGGAGTCGCCGCCCTGACCGTGCCCTGACGCAGCGAGGGCCCCACCGGAAGCGGTGGGGCCCCCGTGGTTGCGCCGGCTACTTCGTGACCGGCGGCCCGCTCTTGAGGTTCTTGTTGCGGCGCTGGGGGAACTGCGCCCCGTTGTTGTACTCGCGCTCGTCGCGGCGCAGCTGCGCGAGGACGGCGGCCTCCACGTACGCGGACAGCGACACCGGGACGTCGGCGTCCTCGTCGTCGATCCGCTGGAGCGCGACCACGGCGTTGCGCAGCCGGTTCATGGTCTCCGGGCTCACGTACGCCGGGATCTTCTCCTTCGTGCCCGGGGTGGACGTCTTCTGGGCGCCCAGCTCCTTGCCGAGGAGGGTCCCCTGCCCGAAGGGCATTCCGTTGCTCATGCTGCAGCTCCCCGCGGCGCCACCAGCATGTGACCGAGCTGGTCGAAGTCACGCGTGGTGGTGGACCGCTTGTTGTACTCGCGGATGGACTGGTTCTCGTCGGGCGCGGTGGTGGCGTCCACCGACCTGCGAATGGGGCACACGAGCGCGTCCGGGTAGTGCGCGGCCATCTCGTTGCCGACCGAGCGGGAGATGATCGTCTTGCCCCAGGCCGTGAGCACGGCGGCCCGCACCCTCACGTCGTACTCCTCCTGGGCGTCGGCGATCGTCCTGCGCAGCGGCTCGTTCGACTTCTTGTCCAGGCCGCTGAGCTGGCTGGGCACCAGGACCTCGCCGCCGATCGCCAGGGTGAACGTCGAGAGCTTCCCGACCTTCGGCGGGCAGTCGACGATGGTGATGTCCACCGGCGCCTCGCTCCGCTTGATCGCCCGGCGCAGGGTGCGCTCGCCGTTGACCGCCGGGTCGTACTCGACGACCGCGCAGTCCTCGTAGCTGGGCACGATGTAGAGGTTCTTGTACCGGGTGTAGTAGGTCGCCTCGTCCAGGCCGGCCTCGCCGTACATGACGTTTTTGAGCGTCAGCCGGTGCTTGGGGTCCAGGCCTTCGGGATAGACCGGCGCCAGCCACCCCGTCAGACCGGCGTCCTGCGGGTCGGCGTCGATGATGCGCACGGTGTAGCCCATCGCCGCCCAGGCGCACGCGAGCTCCAGGGTGGTAGTGGTCTTCCCGGCGCCGCCCTTGCGGTTGAAGACGATGAAGACGCGGTGCTCGCCTTCCGCGATCGGGGACGGCCCGGTGAACGCGGCCGGGAGCAGGATGCGCGGGCGCAGCTTGTTGGCCGGCTCCGTCCACTCCCGTTCGAAGACGGCCGGCATGCGCAGCCGGTCCGGGATCTTCAACGGCTCCAGCGTTACCTGGACCATGGCTCTCTCCTCATTCGGACCTCTCCCCGTCCACTCGTCACCGCCAGACCGTACCGCCTCCTCCCGGCCCGGACGTGGACCCGGCCGCGCTCCGCCCGATCGAGGAAACCCCAGGCCAGCGTGGTGCCCCTAACAGGGTTGACCCCATTGGGTCCAACAGGTCCGGGCGCCTGGTGCGTTGACCAGGGCGGACCGCCCGGTACGTCGGTGAGACCCCCGCGCCCGCGCGCGTAGGACCGTCGCGTAAATCGCAAAATGCGTGACGCCGGAGACGCAAGCGACCAGGTGTACGTACGGTCCGCCCGCATGAGATCAAGCACCCGCCGCCCGGGCCGCCCCTCCCTGCTGACGCCGGAGCGGATCGAGAGCATCGTCAAGGCGACCGCCGTGGGCGTCGCCACTTCGCTCGCCGCCGAGGGCGCCGGCGTTTCCCGGGCCACCCTCGCCCGGTGGATGGCCCGCGGCCGCGACGCAGCCCAGGCCCGCGAGGACGGAGAACCCGCGAACGCCTCCGACGACGTGTACGTCGAGTTGTACCGGCGGGTGAACTCCGCTCGGGCGCAGATGGCCGCCCGGGCGCTCGCACGAGTTCTGCAGGCGGGCGCCGGGAGCCTGGTCCTGGAGGAACGCGTACGCACCTACAACGACCCCGTCACCGGCCAGGACGTCGAGGAACGGCAGACCCGGTACCTGCGGCCGGACTGGCGGGCGGCGGCGTGGTGGCTGGCCCATGTGTTCCCCGAGCACTACGGGCCGAACGCCCAGAGCTGGGAGCAGGTCCTCGATGCGTACGACGCCGAGCAGGCCGCCATGGAGCAGACCGCCGGCCCCGACGACCCGCACCTCGCCGAACTCACTGAACGCCTCGCCGTCACCCTCGCCGCCCAAGTCGGGCAGCGCGACGACCAGGCGGAGGTCCACTGAACTGCCTGAGCTGCCTTGGGAGGTGAAGCCCGGAGAAAGCCCAGTGCGCTGGGCGGCATCCGGGCCTACCGTCGGCCGAAGCCAGTCCGGCCCGCACGCACGACGAGGTGTAGCAGTGGATCAAGAGCAGTGGTTGCGCATCATCGACGATATGGCCGCGACCGCAATCCGGCGCGCCCCGCGGACGCTCCACCGGATCGGGCGCCGCCGCCAGCTGTTCGAGCGGCGACTCCGCCGACACTGGGGCCGCAGTCTCGATCTCTGTCTGCTCACTTTTGCCCAGGCCGAGGAGCTGGGATCCGAGCTGAGCCATCTCACGCCCACACCGTGCGACATGGTCACCGCGGCTCTCATACAGCTGCACGCCCGCGCGTGCCGGGCCGCCGACGAGGTGTACTGCCTCCTCTCCGCTGGCCACGGCCAGGGAGCGATGAAGCCGGCCCGCCTGTTGTACGAGCTGGCAGCCGTCACGAGCGTCATCGGCACGTACGGTCGGAGGCCGGGCCACGAGGATCTCGTCGAGCGGTACTACGCGCACGAGGACTGCGCGGGCTTCAAGGCCATGGAGATCTACCAGGAGTACGCCCAAGACCTGGGGATGGAGCCCTACTCGGACGAGGAGGTCGAAGAGGCCCGCCAGGCTTCACAGGCGGCCGTCGACCGGTTCGGGCCTGGCATCAGGAGCCAGGTCGGATGGGCTGCCGCACCACTCGCCAGCGTCGGCGCCCGAGTCAGTACCAGGGGTTTGGCCTCGCTGGCCGACCTCGCCCATCTCCATCCCTACTTCGAGTGGGCCTCCGCCGAGACCCACGCCGGCGCGCAGGGGATGCGGTTGAACAGAGCGGACACCCGTCGCGGCCCCGTCCTGCAGACCGGCCCGAGCGTGGTGGGCCTAGCCGATCCGGCATACCTCGCAGTGAAGTTCATCTGCCACATCACCCATGCTCTCGTCGAGCACAGCCAGCCGGAGCCCGGGCCGCAGTTCTTGCTCGGCGTCGCCGCCCTGCACAAACTCCAGATGCGAACGCATGACGCCTTGGAAGCCGCCCTCCGCAGGACCCGGGACCTTCCGCTCATCGGCTGAGCGACGGGGAGTTGGTTGCCCCTGTTGGACCCAATAGGGGCAACCACCCTGTCGGGTGAGATCTGGGCTGCAGGCTGCTTCTCCCGCGCTGGGCTGCGCTACGGTGCGGACGGCTGGACGCGCACGCCAACCGCCGCAGACTCCGACGCCCACGTCGTCAGGGTCAGCGATCGGCCGAGGACCTCCGGGGCCCGCGAAGTCCGTAACGGTGTCTTCCGTCGGCGGGCGACGTGGGCAGGCCCGCCGGATCCGGAGAACACTCATGCCCCGCAATCAGAACACCGCGGCGCAGCGCGCACGCGAGGCTCAGCGCAAGGCGGGCGGGAAGTACACCGCACTGCTCCGCGAAGCCGCCACCGATGGACCGCCGAAGGCCTTCCCGTTCCGGAGCCTCTTGGCCGAGTGCTCCACGCTGCCGGAGGTCCACGTCGACTGGGGGTACAACGACCCCGAGGACGACGACTCCTTTCCCGGCCCCGTGATGTTCGAGTCAGCCCTGCTCGGTGGGCCCGTCCCCTGCGGCACGGTTCTGGCGCTCGCCGGCGCCCTGTCCGGCCTGGAACTGCGCGGGGACGTGCACGTGGAGTCCAACGATCCCCTTGGGGAAGCGATCGTGTCCTGCGCTGGCCGTCGCTTCCGACTGGTCCTGAACCAGGACCTGCTCTACGAGCTTTGCCAGGGCTCAGGCTGCCCCCGCCAGCCGATCGACGATTTCTTCATCCCGTACTGCGCCGGACACCTTCCAGAGTGCCCGGCGGAGAAGCTGATCGACATGGCCAGTAACTGGGGCATCGACCGCCGCGATGCATTCGAAGAGCGCCCCGGAGATGCACAGGCGGGGCCGGAGGGTGACCATCTTGTCCGGGCCGCAGTCACCCAAGGGGCCTTCACGAAAGTCGCAGTCGCGCTCGTCAGCCACTGCTTCACGGACTCGGACCTGATCGACGAGGTGCACGGCTGGGGCGAGGAGGCCATGACAGTGCGCCACGGCATCGAACGCGAGCGGCTGCGTTTGACCACGGTGGCGAACAAGGAGGGCTCCCGCATCCGGCAGTCGGTCGACGCCTCGTGCATCGCATGCGGATCCCCGCTCACCCGTGGTCTTGACGTCTGGGCCGTTCCGCCGCAGTTCTGCTCCGCGGCCTGCGCTCCGCCGCGGCCGCCCCGATGGGAGTCCCTCCCCGACCCGTGGGCGGCGAAGACGGGCCTGATCGTCTGAACTAGAAAGGTGCACGTCATCGGCGTCACCGGTTCGGCCTGTCAGGGCCCTGGCCGGGGCCGTGCACCTCACACCGCTTTAGACCTGTTGGACCTAACATCCCAACACCGTTTGGCCCGGCTGGGAGCGCCCATCCACGCTACTCAAGGTGACCGGGGTCACAGGCAAGACACGGAGAAAGTTTGTCGGACCAGGGTGTCGACGCGCCTAGAGGTAGAAGCCTGGTTCATACAAGCCCCGTCAGGGAGGACCGCATGTACCCCCGTCTACTCACCGGTGACTTCACTAGTGCCCTGCGCGCCGCGAGCCCGCCTCGGCCTAAAGATGGCGACATCACCGTCGGCGAAGACGGGGTACGACGCATCGTCCTGATCGTCACAATCAGCGTCCCACTCCCCGCACCGTCGTTGGAGGGGCTGGCGCTCTACACAGAGGCCCAGGCAAAGTCCTGGGAGGTGGGGCGGCCTCTTCACCCATGGGTGGACGCAAAATATGATTCCGACGCGGAACAGGACAGCTCGTCCCAGCCTGCTGATGTATCCGACCTCGCGCTTCGCGTGATCGCCAACATCGCGCGGTGGCGTGCGATGTTGGAGAGCCACGTCTGTCAGCCCTCCGCTGGCCGCCACAGGTGCCGCTGCCCCAAGCGGGACGCCTTGTCGATGATCAACTCGTTCATCGCGTCGGCCCTACTTGAGGTGGCCTCGTCCGTCTGCATTCCGGTCCCTCTTGTAACCCGAGATGCGCTCATCGCTGCCCTCGTCGCGCGCAACGCCGCCATTGAGGGCGACACGGATGGAGTAGACGCGTTCAGCCGTGACTGGCTCGGCTTCTCGCACCCGGAGAGGTGGCGCGACGCTGTGGAGATAGCTCTCCTCGGGGACTGGGTTGACCAGCTGGGGGCCGGGACGGCTCATGACCCCGTGATCACCAGGCTGCTGCAGGGTCACAGTAAGAGAGAACACAAACAGCTACAGCCCCTATGGGAGCGCAGAACCAGGGGTCGGCGAACCGCCTTACTCAGCCAACCGTTGAGTCAAACAACGACTGTCGCCGACCTACTCACCGAGTACCGCACGCCGGAGTCCGAGGCGCTGTGGGCGGAGTTGTCCGACCATCGAGTGACGGCTGTGCTCAGGGCGTTGTCTTCAGAGGAGGGGGCCGTCGCGCGTAGATGGGCCGAGAGCGGAGAGGCGTGGTCCGACGCCGCCGTCGATGCCGGAATGGCTACCTCATACGGCGAGCGCGTCCGCCGGAAGCTCCGTCGGCTTGGCGCCCGCCAAGCCGAACGCGCCGCAGCGGTGGGGTGCCCCAATGAGTGAGCTCTTGTATGCCGCACTGCCTGAGTTTCTCGGCAGCCTCGCGGCCTCCGTAGTCATCGCGGTCATCCTCTGGTCATTCCGGCGGGGTCGCGCATCTCGCGCAGCTCACCGGCACTGCACGGCAGGGACCACCCCGTGCAGTGAGCTCGCTCTGGATAGTCACCCGTCATCCGAACGCTCGTGATCACGGTGTTCACCGTCGTCATACGGCCGTGCACACCATCAGTCACGCCATCGGCGCCCCGATCTGCCCGGCCGGGGCGCCGATGGCGTTGCCCAGCTCACGTCGCCGGGTCGGACCCGTTGGGGCTAACGGGTCCGACCAGGGCAATTCACCGCGGACGCTGGTCAGGTCAGACCGGCGGAGGCGTTGTCGTCCCAGCCGTCCTCGCGCTGCATGTAGCCGAGCATCGAGCGGGAGTGGCGGGCCCAGCCGCCCTGGTCTGCGATGGCGATGGCGTCCTTGCCCTTCTTGCGGCCGGTGGAGGCGAGGCCGATGCGCAGGGAGTGCCCGGTCCAGGAGATCGGCACCCCGGCCCGGGCGGAGATGCGTTTGATGGCGCGGGTGACGGAGTCGGGAACCAGGCCGCCGGTGATGTGGCCGTGCTGGTCGATGCCGACGAAGGCGGGGGTGGAGGGGTCGGCCCACCGATGGCCGTGCTCACCGACCAGGCGCTCGCGGTAGGCGGTGTAGGCGCGGACCGGGCAGATTCCCGGGTCCTGGGCGTAGCCGATCTTCGCGTTGCGGACGGAGTGCTTGGTCTTGCCGGTGAGCACGGCGACGACCAGGCCGCGCGGGTGCAGGGTGACGTCGCCGTTCTGGAGGCCGGCGGGGTCCTGGGCGCGTGAGGCGTAGTGGAAGCCTGTGAGGACGAGCGCCTTGTCGCGGTCGCCAGCGAGGGTGTCGGGGCAGGAGCGGGCGATGGCGTGCAGCCCGTCGACGTCGGCGCCGACGGCCTGGCCGCGGCCGCGCCGCTCCCCGGCCTGCAGGAGCTTGACCTCCAGGCCGGCCAGCGCCTTGCGGGCCGCGGCCTGGTCGTCACCGCTGACGGCAACCCCGCGCTCGCGCAGGCCGATGACGACGGCGGCGAGGTGGGTGTCGGCGGAGCTGGGCGCGTACCCCTTCCCGCTCTGCTGGCCCTCGCGCAGCATCCAAGCGACGAAGGCGACCAGGGCACCGCGGGAGCCCTCCAGTTCGGGCAGACCGGCGGCGGCGCAGAACCGGGTCCACACCCGCCACGACTTCTTGTACGTGTCGACGGTGTTGTCCGGGGTGATCTCGGCAGCGACCGCGTCGGCCAGGTCCTCGGCCTCGGCGAGCCGGCGAGCGGCGTCGACGCCGTGGCGTTCGGCCCACCGCTCGATGAGCGCCTGGCGCTCGGCGGCCGCCGGGTCCAGCGGCGCAACGGGCTCGTGCCCGCCGAGGACGTCGGCGGGCACCAGCTCCATATCGGCGGCCGTGCTCACGGTGCCTCCGCCGAAGCTGTTGACGGGCGGGGCGAGCGGACCAGCGCCCAGCGGGTGCGGTCGTAGCCCTCGGCGTCGTGCCATCCCACCCACAGCACACAGACGAGCTGGTTCCAGGCGTTCATCCGCTCGCTCAGCCAGTTGTCCGGCACCGGCTCGTCGCGGTAGTCGGCCTCCCACTCGAAGTTCGGGTCGAGGGTGTCGGTGTAGATGGACAGGGCTTCTTCGATCGCCCGCCCGGCGGCGGTCTGGCCGCTGTCGACCAGCTCACCCAGGCGGTCGGTCAGGAACGCGGAGACGGCAGCGTAGTCCTGCGGGGTGAGCTGGTCGACGGTGTACGCGCGGTCTTCCGGGATGGCCGGGACAGCGGAGCGGTCGAACATCACGGTGGCTTCCCCTCCGGTGGGACGCGATGACGACGGGTCGTCATGTCCCGTTCTGTCGCGTCGGATAAGGAGAGCTTATCCGACGCGACCCCCAACGCGGGCGCCCTGCAACGTGAATCGGCCGCCGCCGCTGCGAAATGTTGTCCCGAAAATGCTGCCCTTCAATCGCTCCTGACGATGTATAAGAGAGGAGAGGTAAGCGCTGCACAAGTCGTGCAGCGCTCGACATGGAATGAGGAATCACCTTGATGCACCTCTACCCGCTCGCAAACGGCGTGCGCACCGACCACCCGGTGCCCGGACTGCCGTTCGTCGACGACTCGCACATCCCCCTCGACGAGGGGCCCGAGGCCATCGAGGCCGTCGGCCGCAACCAGGGCGAGGGCATGTGGGGCCGCTACGACCCCAATCGCCAGAGCGGCGGCTGGCACGCCTTCACCACCGACCCGCTCGACCACTCCCTGGGCTGGTCGGTGCGCTACCACCCCGAGCACGGCCGGACCGTGCTCCTGATGAGCGACGGCGACACGTCCTCGCTGCACAGCACCTGGGACGGGGACCAGCTGCTGTTCCGCGCCGGCGGCTACTGGTGGGACGGCATCGCCTGGTACCGGCCCGGGCAGGTCTGGGACCCGGTCGAGCAGGACTACGAGCGGCGCAGGGCCCGCGCCGCCGTCACGGTCAGCGCCGCCGACATGCTCGACGGCCAGGCCGACCCCGCCCGGGCCCACATCGGCAGGATCCTCACCTTCGACCCGAAGGAGCCGGCGCCGGAGAACTGGGGCGACCACCTGGCCCTGTGGGCGCAACTCCACCAGGAGCGGGAGGGCGCGCTGCCGCTGAACCGGTGCGTGGTCGACGTCGCCACCCCGGAGCTGACCGGCGCGCAGCTGCTGGGCGTCCCGGAGATGGCGGAGCTGGGCGGCATCACCGCCTCGACGCTGCGGGCCTACATCTCCCGCGGCAACAGCGAGGTGCCCCAGCCGCAGGCGGTGGTCGGCGGCCGCGACCAGTGGGCGCGGGCGGTGGCCGACGACTGGGTGGAGAAGCGCCAGCGCTCCTACGAGGGTGTGAAGGCCACGATGTCCGCCGGCGACCGTGACGAGCTCTCCCGCGGGGCCGCCGAGGTCCGCGACCACTTCGCGGCCGACTTCCAGAGCACCCTGTGGGATCGGCCGGACGTGCGCAAGCGGTGGGTCCTGCGGGCCCGCAACCAGGATTCGGTGAAGGAGGTCTCGGACGCTCTGGCCTGGACCGTCGCCGTCAGCCTGGACCGCATCGTGCCCACCCAGTTCCTGGGGCACACCGTCGAAAGCGCGGTGATCCACGACTTCGCCGACGCCATCGACCTGGACCGTGAGGTCGGAGCCCGGACGAAGAGCCGGCCGAAGAGGAAGGAGTGGTCGCACCTGTGGGTGTCGCGCCCGGTCGCGGGGATGCTCGACTGGTTCATCCGCCACCACCCCGAATCCGCCCACCACCACATCGGTGAGATCACCCGCGAGGCCCACAAGCGGTGGGAGATCCCGGCGGAGGACACCCTCTACACCCTGCGCCAGGCCGTCTCCATGGACGGCAAGCTGAGCAAGGAGGACCGGGAGGCCTTCTTCGCCCTCCTGACGCCGCCGGCCAAGGGCGACTGACCGGCACGCCGGACGGCAGGGGGCTGGAGCCAATGCCAGTGGCTCCAGCCCCCTGCGCGCGACTGTACCCGGGGGAAACCCTGAGGTCTCCCGGGTACACATGGCTGTTCACGTTGCGAACGCCCTCGGGGCGCCGGGCGCAGCTGCGACATGCGCTCCCTTCAACTCGGAGGCCGGGTTCGGGCTGCCGACTGTCTGTTTGGCTCCCCAATTCGCCCGTATGTGGTTTCGGAATTGATCGTTCTTGTCGTGCACGAACGGGGCCTCGCCGCTCGCTATATGAGTGGAGGCGCGGACGCCTCTGGCGCCGTGGGGGGAGGGGGACGGCGTCCTTCATCGACAACGAAGGGGTGGGGCAGCGTGCGGCTTACTGCTGTAGCGACGGTCCTCCAGATCGCACTGGTGGTACGGGTGTTCGGGCCCGACACGGTCCGCTGCTGCCGACGTCTGCTCGCCGCAGGCGTGCGGGTGGGCATTGCCGGCATGGCGGGTGCCGCACGGCACCCCGCCCCGGCTCCAGACGACTTCCACCTCGAGGTGGATCAGTGACCTATGAAGACCCGGAGAACTCCGCCGAGGCGGAGCAGCCGTCCACTTTCTCAGCTCAGCACCCCGCCCTGGCCGGCTGGAGCATCACCGATGAGCGGTCGTACTGGGCATTCCACGACGACCGGTACACGCCGTTCCTGGGCTTCGCCTACAGAAAGCTGGGATCTGACGCCGATGCAGAAGACGCCGCCGACAAAACCTTCGACGAGATCATGAACAACTGGCAGCGGATGCTCGGTATGGAGAACCTGCGCGGGTACGCGTGGAGCATCCTCAAGAGCCGTATCAGTGACCAGCGCCGCAAACGCGACAAGCAGGCTCTGCCGACCGATCTCGCGGCGTTCGCCGCGATGGTCGACCACCGCGACGACTTTGCCGTCGTACTCGGCCGCCTCCAGTTTGCCCGCGCGGTTGGGCACCTCAGCGAGCGGCAGCGCGACGCGGTGACCCTGCGGCACGGGCTGGAGCTCGACACAGCCACCGCCGCCCAGCTCATGGGCGTCGCCGAGGCGACGGTGCGTTCTCTGCTGAGCCAGGCCCGCGCTCGTCTTCTCCAGGTACTCGACATCCCCAGCGACGACGGGAAGGTCAGGTCATGAGCGAGCCTGCGTTCAACCAGTACCTGGAAGCCTTCTTCTCCCGGCCGCCGCTGCCGGAGCGGTACGCCGACTACGACATGGCCGAGGCGCGGGCCCGGCTGCTGGCGCGCCGTGGTAACAGGATCCCTTCCCCCTCTCGGAGCTCCGGCGGAGGAATGGTCACCGACCTTCCCGAACCGGGTCCCGAAAGCGCCACCCCCCGGCCGCGACCGCTGCACTGGCTGGACCCGCGTCAGGATCACCCCGCAGACATCGAAGACGCGCGCCGGGCTCTGACCGCAGTCTGCGTGCTCACGGTCATCTCCCCCGACTCCGGTCTGCTCCTGCGCCGCCTCCTGGCCGCTGGTCCAGTCGAGGCCCAGGACGTCCTGGTCTTCGCCTGCCTGCTCCACCTCCTCGGCCATGAAGGTGCTCAGTTCTGGTGGCAGCTCGCTGCGGGCGCCGGCAGCGACACGGCCGTCTACTGCCTCTTCCTCGAACACAGCCGTCACGCCGAGTACGACGACGCCGCCGTCTGGGCGGACCGGCTCGACCTCAACACCTTCACCCCGCTGCGGCGGTGGGGACCGTTCATCCGGGCCCACACCGAACACCCACTTCCCCCCACGCTCCTGACCTACGTCAGCAACTACGAGCACCCCCTCCTGGGCTCGGTGCCCAGGCCGACGGCTCCACTGGCCGACGTGCTCTGCGAGCTGGTCGAACCGCCGCCCGCGCCGGCCTACCTCCGAGAACGCAGCCGTCTGCTCCCCGCACCCGAGGCTCCCGCGCGGGAGGCGCCGCAGCCGTACGCCGCCCGGTTCCCGCACCTGTCCGCTCCGCCCCCACCTCGCCGGCCAGCCACGCCGGAGAGCAGCACTCTGCAGCAGGCCCGCGCCGCGGAGGCAGTCGTACGGGTCCTGGAACAGCACCCGCTGGGCGCGCCGCTGAAGCTGCTGCGGCAGCAGTCCGGCCTGCCCGAGGAGCAGCTGCACATGCTGCTGGCCATGCTGGTCGCGGAGGAGTTCGCCACCACCATCGCCGACGACATCTACGTGCCCGGCGCAGCTCTGGACCGCCTGGCCTCGCCCGGCGGGACCGGCTTGCAGCTGCAGCACACCCTCGCGCTCGCCCGCGACAGCGTCGGAGCCGCGGTCTACCTCAGCCGCTACGTCGACGGCGAGGTCCACATCACGCAAATGGCAGACGGTCCCATCACCCCGGCAGTCAACGAGTGGGTGGACTTCAGGTCGGCCGCGCACGCGAGCGCCGTCGGCAAGTGCCTGCTGACCCAGCTCGACCATGACTCACGCACCGACCACTTCACCCGGCACAAGGCCGCCCGGCTCACCCGCCGGACCATCACCAACCCCCGAGCCCTGTTCGACCGTCTCGACCGGATCACCCCGGACGATCCCGTCTACGACCTGCGCGAATACTCCTCCCACACGGTCTGTTCGGCTGTCCCCATCACCATCGGAACGGAGGCAGGCAGCCTCGCCCTGTCCCTTCCCTACAGCAGCGCCAGCCGCCTTCCTGCCGCAACACGGGCACTGACCCGCAAAGCGGTGCCCGTTCTCCTAACCCTGCTGCTGGCCGGTGCCAAACTTCCGGACGCCGGCCCCGACCCCGGTGAATCAGCCGACTCGGACGTCCACTCCAGTGTCATCAGCACGACGAAGTTCGAGCAGCTGCGTCGCCTGTTCCGCACCCCCCTCGCGGCAGACAGCGCGATCCATGCCGTCGCGTACTCCCCTGCGGCCGGGCCCCACCTGGTGACCGAGGCCGGCAGTGACGCCCTCTACCTCTTCGCCACCGCCCCAGCACCCGCTCTCGCCCTGGACGGCGGCGCCCAGCTCGCGCTGCCCCACACCTACACCACCGACAGCTCAGCGCCCCTGTACCCAGGACGGACAGGACTTGATCCACATGCCAATGCCCTCCTCGTCTTCTCCACCTAGTCGCCGACCTGGAGCGCCTCCAACCCTCCTGCTCGATGTCTGAGCAGGAGGGCTCTGCATCGGCCGTACGGATCGCCTTGCGCCTGACGAGTCGCGGGCGAGGGCGGCGGCGATCGAAGGCCCTCCAGAGGGGGCGGTGCGTACGACCGGTCGTGTCGGCTGCCACGGTGGGGCGGCGTCCTCCTTGGCGGTGTTTGGCCTCGGCGGCGCGCAGTCCGTCGTAGGTGAGCCCGCTGAAGTGCGCCGACGGCGAGGCATGGACGAGAAACGTCACCGTGGCCAGGAGATCGCCCGCGGCCCGCACCGTGATGGTCTTGCCGGAGTTCCTCGCCGTGTTTCACCATCTGTAATCAGGGAGTACCACGGAGCCGGGGGTGGGCATGTCGTCTGGCACGGGCGGAAGCTACTGGGCGGACAAGGCGCTGCCCAGCGTCTTCAAACACGAACTACTCAAGCGCTACCTGCCTCAGTTCGGCGCGATGACGGGCTCACGAACACACGACAAGCGCGTGGTCTACCTGGACGGGTACGCGGGAGAGGGCCGCTACGAGAACGGAGAGCCTGCATCGGCGGAGCTCGCACTACGCATCGCGTCGGACCTGCGCTCTCGGCCCGGTCTGACGCTGGAGTGCTTCTTCTCGGAGTCCCAGCCGAAGTCGTTCGACCTCCTGCATGAGGTTGTCCAGCAGTACCGTGCGAGCGGTGTACTGGCGCATGCGCACCCCGGTGAGGTCGATGGCGTCCTCGACCAGGTTGTCGAGCGGGCGGAGCAAGAGCCGCTGTTCCTCTTTCTGGATCCGTGCGGGCTCCTCTTGCCCCAGGACCGGCTGGTGGACGTGCTGGCTCGCAAGCGGCCGCATAAGAAGTGGCCGCCGACCGAGTTGCTGATGAACTTCAGCATGATGGCCGTCTGGCGCTTGGGCGGACACGTCCGCTCCCCCCAGGGCAACGAGAAGTCGCTGCAGCGCTTCGACGATGTGTGTGGCGGCACTTGGTGGCGTGATTACTTCGCCGACGCGATGGCGTCTCGCGAGAAGGAGGAGGCGGCGCAGGACGCGATCGAGGCGGTCGCGGCCGAGTACCGGCAGCGCCTGGCCCGGCGAACCGACATGCTCGTGCAGGCGGTCCCGGTGTCGCACTCACCGCGCAAACGCGCGGTCTACCAGCTGGTGTTCGCCACGCGCAGCCCCTACGGGCTGTGGGTTTTCGGTGACACCGTCGCCCGGGCCCGGAACAAGTGGTGGGAGACGCTGGTGATGCAGGAGGACGACGGACTGTTCTCGATCGCTTCGCTCACGCGCCCGGACCCGAAGGAGGTCCAGGCCAGGGCGGTGCCGCAGATCGCGGCCAACCTGGAGAAGCTCCTGATGGAGACGGGTCGGCCGGTCAAGCTCGTCGACCACCCGCTGGAGATTTTCGGCTCCTTCTACGGGCAGGTCACCGAGCCAGCGGTGCGCAAAGCCGTGCAGCTTCTGCACGAGCAGGGCAAGACGCCCAGCGACGGTGTGGGAGTGCCCCGGACCCGGGAGATCATCCTCTACCCGAAGCAGCGCGCGGCCTGAACCGAACGTGCCACCGGCAGTACTCTGAGGCGGTCCCGGTCAGGCCGGGACCGCCAGTGGCATCTGGTCCCAGGTCCGCCCTTCAAGGGAGCGGCCACCGGCCTTCGGGGTGTGGCCACCCCATTGTTTGAAGAAGAACGCCACGTTCTCCTCCACGCACTGGTCCCGGATCTGCGTCACCCAGGCTGGGTCCATGGGACGGTGTTTGGGGCCTGACTCGCCGCCTGCGATAACCCAGTCGATGCCCTCTAGGCGCAGGCCGTCGAGCGGCCCGAGCAGGGGCTCGCAGGAGAGGAACCGAACAGCGGCTGGCACCTGCCGCAGATCATCCACGCGCGGTAGCTCTTTCGCAGTCTCCACGGACACCCCCATCCACACGTTGGCCGGCCAGTCGAGCCGGTCGGCGACCTGCCGCAGGCGGCGAGCACGCTTGGTCAGCACCTGGTAGGTGTGCTGGGGGGTGTCGGCCATGACCTCGAAAACGCGGCGGACGAAGTCGAGCGGGACCCGGGCGTGGAAGAGGTCCGACATGGAGTTCACGAACACGGTCCGCGGGCTCTTCCACCCGTAGGGGACGTCCAGTGCGTCGGGATGGACCGTGAGGTCAAAGCCCGGGCCGGACGTTCTCGGGTCACCGTCATTCTGGTACTTGGGCGCGCCCATGGCCTTTAGCCTCTTCGCCAGGGTCAAGGCGTAGCAGTTGTCGCACCCCAACGAGACACGGTCACACCCAGTCGTTGGATTCCAGGTCGCCTCAGTCCACTCAATGGAACTCCGGTCACCCACTGGTTCGCCTCCATCTCGCCCTGCTCGTTCCAGCTCCCCTGGCCCTTCAGCGGCACACTTTCGGAACGGGCATCGCCATACAACCATCCCTGAGCCCCTGCCCTTGCTGGAACGGCGGGGCACGTAGCCGAACTGGCAGCGGCGGAGTCCTGCGGCGCGAGCAGACAGCAGCGGCCCGGACCTCGGCCGGGCTCAGGGCGGTCGCCGCGAACGGCACCCCGGCCCGATGACGGTGACTGCGCCGCCGTGCTGCCCGCACCGGCCGATCCGACGGAGCCCGAGGCCGCCGTCTCCCTCGCGCTCCCGGCCTGCAGCAGTACCGGCTCGCTGCGGTCATCCCTTCGGTGGTTCCCGGTACGTGACCGGCCCGGGCGGGGGAGGCTGGACGCCGGGGGCCGGCCGACTGGCGGCCGGCCGGACTGCCGGGAGCGGGTGACCGTTGGTGGACAGGGTCCTCAACACGCTGAGTGCCGCGCACACGGGATCGGTGGGGGTGTTGCTCGCCGACGGCAGCGAGCCCGGCCCGGTCTACTACGACGTGGGCAGCGGCGCGCACATGCCGTCGTCGCGCGAGTGGCACGCCTACGACGGCCGGTCCGGCCGCCCCCGGGCCGCGGCCCTGCGGGGCAGCTGTTCCTGCGGATGGCGGGGGATGGCCGAGTACCCGCTCGACTGGACCGTCCTGCCTGTGGACCGGCCGCTGTACGAGGCGGACGTCGACCTCTCCGGGCCGGTTGCGGACTACGACGCGCACCTGTCGGTGATCCGGGACTCCGCCGTGCAACTTCCCGCCGAGCTCGTCGGGCTCCTCGCCGAGCTCGTCCGCCGGCTTGAGGGCCTTGCCGCTGAGGAGCCGCTGGTGGCGTTGAAGGCGCTGGCGGACCTGCGGTACGTCATCGCCGAGGTCGGTCAGGACGCGGCCTGCGAGGCCGCCGCCCAGGAGGTACCGCTCAAGGAGATCGCGACCGGGCTCGGCACCAGCGAGGCCGCGGCTCGTACCTACCTCAACAGCTACCTCCACCCCTGACTCCACGAAGGCGCCCCTCCCTCATGCGGGCAGGGCCAGCCGGGAGCCGAGGCGGAAACGCATCTCGCCGGCCGCGTAGCGGATCTCCTCGGACTGGGTGTCGTCTTCGAGCACACCAAGGAGCACCATCAAGGCCCGGGCCTCGTCCCCGCTGATCAGCTTCAGGCGGGGCTCGGTCGTCCCATCGAGGAGCACGTCCAACGTCTCGTCCATGCAGGCAACAACGTCCGCCCCCGCGCCGGAGTCACCCGGCCGGCAGCGGGGTGCCGTTACACGCAGAGGCGTCGCCCCCGCGCAAGGACGCTCGGGCGACGGCGGGCCGGCTGCGGCCGGCCCCGCGCCCGTCCGGCGTTTCGGCGGTGAGCTGCGTCAGCCGCTGCGTTCGGTGCAGCGAGCCGATCGGCTCGGTGCGGGGGTCGGCGTCGGCGTGGCGGACGGGCTCGGCGTCGCCGACTCCGCCGGTGCCGGGGAGGTGTCCGGCATCGGCGTCGCGTCCGGCGTTGGGCTGGTGGACGGTGTCGGGAATCCGCGGAGCAGTGAGTGCCCGGGGGAAAGGGTGATGAAGGCGGCTGGTTGGGCGGCGAACGCCACGGGCCGGATGTTTCCGTGGCCGTTGGACGAGCCGGCGGCGGCCTGGGTACGTCCGTCCGGGCAGTCGCCGGGTGTGCCGGTGAAGGAGTCGCTCACCAGGATCGTGGCCACCGCCACGACGGCGACCGCCAGCACCGCGGCCGCTGGGCGTAACCGGGTCACTGTGCCCAGGCGCGGGGGCAAGCCGGCGCGTCCGGCCCCGCTTCCGGAAGGTTGGGGTTCGGCGCTGTCCGGCGTCGTGGCGGTCGTCGTCTCGCGGGACCGGTTGAGGAGCTCGTCGGCGTCGCGGCGGGCCCGCGCGCGGATGTCCTCGGCGTCGGTGTGCGCGCTCGTACGGATTCGTTCGGCTTCCGCGTGCGCGGCCGTGCGCAGGGCTTCGGCCTCACGGACGGCGTCGTCGTGGACCTGGCGGATGGTGGCCCGGACCCGTTTGTTGGCGGCCTGGGCCCGGCGCTGGAGCAGCTTGGCGTCCTGCCAGTGCCCGCGCCACTCCGCCACGAGCGCGGCATCGGCCCGGAACTTCGCGGCGGCCGGCCTGTCCAGGCCGCTGGGGGTGGTGACGACCCGCAGATATTCCAGGAGCGTCTCGAGGGAGGGCAGGCGCTTGCCGGAGAGCATCTCGTTCAGGCCGGTCGTGGTAAGGCGCGGCCGCACCGAGGCGCCGGCGACCGTGCTGTACGAGGGTGAGCCGCCGGAGATGTGGAGCAGGTTCAGCTTCTCGGCGAAGACGTCCAGCGCGGCCTCGTAGGCGTCGATCGCCTCACAGTCCTGCGGCTCGACCCCGGATTCCTCTACTGCCATCAAACCCCCCTGCTTGTGCGGAAAAGCCACGCTAGAGGGCGGTGAGGCCGTACGTATGCGGATTCGGACGAACGCTTCCGGACGCTTCGCCCCGTCCGGAACCGGCCCGCTCCCCGGCGGCCGAAGCGGAAGGTCATCCGGGTCCGAGCGGGCCCGTACGGATCACTGGGAACTAGGGTCCGCAGGCCGCTCTCCTGGAGTCATGACCAACACCCGCACCACCCCCCAGACACCCGACCCCGATCCTGCCCAGCCCCCGGCCACCCGCGAGCCGGACCCCGGTGCGCGCCGTGTTCCCGACGCCGTCGTCCTGGTCACGCTCCTCGCCTCCTGCGCCGGCATCTACCTCGCCGTCGGTGAAGCCGGCTTCGCCGGCGTCATCAGCGCCGTCGCCGCCCTCTACGGCACCTGGCGCGCACGCAGATGAACCCGGCGGACAGCCCCGGCGCAGGCCGTGGGTCAGAAGGTGACGACAACGCGCTGGCCGACCGCGACCGCCGCACGCCGGCACCCCGCCCGGACCGCGGCCAGCTCCGCCCGCACGTCCGTCCCCCGCCGCTCGTCGGCGGCCGCGGCGGCCCTGTCGGCCGCCGCGTGGAGTTCGGCCCGTGCGGTCGCACCGTCACCGGGCAGCACCGTGAGCTCGGCCGCGTCCGCGACCGTCGCCACCAGCCGCGCCAGCTCCGCCGGCCCGGATACGGTCCGGTGCATGTGAACGCCGAGCAGCCCGGGCGCCCACCCTGCGAGGGCGCCCCGGATCTGCTCGCACAGCCCGTCGATCCCCGCGTGCGGGCCGTCGGGCGCGATACCGGCGCTCATCTCTCCATGGTCACCACCACCACCGACAACGTCCCTTGCGTCGGCGGAGCCGCCTTGCCTGGGCGAGCGCGCGAGCAGGGCCATCACCCGCTGGTTGTGGCTCCGCTCGTGTGCTGCAGTTCTACGGGGCGGGGGTGAATTCCACGTCGGTGCCGCCGCAGCCGGCCGCGATGTCCTGCAGCCGGTCCCGCTCCATCTCATCGACCGCGAGACCCCAGCGGAGTTTCGTCGCGGTCCACTCGACGCCGTACCGGCACAGCGCGTCCGGCGCCGGCGGCAGCCACTCCGCCGGGTCCTGGTCCGCCTTGCTCCGGTTCGAGCGGGCCGTCACCGCGACCAGCGATGCTTGCTGGCCCTGGTCGTTTGCGTAGGCCTCCCGTCTCGCGGGGGTCCACGCCGACGCCCCGGAGTCCCAGGCCTCGGCGAGCGGCACCATGTGGTCGATGTCCAGCGCGCCGGCCGGTGTGACCTCCCGCTCGTCGTAGTACGACCACCACACCCCGCCGGTCAGGGTGCAGCCCGGGCCGATCTCCGGGTACACGATCGCCTCGGCCAGCAGGACCTCGGCTCGGGTGTTGCAACCGTCGGCCGGGACGTCGCCGGCGTTCCAGTGCCGGAAGGAGGTTCGCTGGTAGCCGGTCCGGTCCTCCACTGCGATCGGGAGCGCGGAGACCGCGACCCCGATCGGCAGGACCTGCGGCACAGCCGCGGCCGGAGCGGCGGGGTGTCCGCTCGCCTGGGCGGCTACGGGCAGGGAAAGGGTCACGGCGAGGGCGGCGGCGGCCGCGACAGCGGACCGCTTCATGATCATCATGAGCCGGTTCTACCGGCCCCAGCCGCCTGAGCGACAGGCGGGGCGGACCCGGTTCACCCTCCCGCAGGCAGCGGTTCACCGGCGAAACGCCACTGCACACCCGGTCCCGGTGGCTCTGCAGCAGTGCGGGCCGTCGCCCGGTGGGGCAACTGCCCGTGCCCGCGTGCCGGTCAGTCTCAGCGGCGGTGGCCGTACGGTCTGGCTACGGGTTGGTCATCTCACCCACGGATCCCCGGTGCGGGGATCCGTGGGTGGGGGTCAGCGGCGGCGGCCCCAGGACTCTGGAGCAGATCGGCGCCTGGGCGGCGCCTCTCGCGTTCGAAGCGGCTCTGCATATGGCGAAAGCCGACGTCCGTGGACATCGGCTTCGCACAGGCCGTGCGCCAACACGGAACCTGCTAATCCCCTGGTCAGCTGCGGTTGGAGCCAGTAGCAATCAGGGCGCCACAACCGGCCGAGTTCGCCTCGCACCGATTGCTCTACGGGATGGAGTGTTACCGATATTGATGCCTAGTCACAACCATTGAAGGTCGGGCGCCGACTCATCCGGTGGGATGCAAGCGCGAGCCAATCTCCTTTCGTGGTCACCACACCGAACTGATGGCCCAGGCCAGTCGGATAAGACGGCTCCTCCGAAGAAGGAGTCCGCCTGGGACAACTTGCGAGCCAACACGAACGGGTGCACGCGAACCTCTGGATCACCTGGAATGCTCAGAAGTGGACTGCATGCACGGGTGGCGCCAACTACCCCGCGGTCCAAGGCAAATGGAGCCAGTAGCACCGTCCGGCGGTCCTTGGGTCGCCGGACGGGCTCAATAGCATTCAGGAGAGCCCATGCCGGCCAAGCCCGCATCCGTCCCTACGTCCCCGGTCGAGCCCGCGGTGACCGAGCCCGCCCGCTTCACCGTCGCGCACGCGATCGTCTTCACCGCGTTCATCGCCTCGGCGTCCGTCCTCGTCGTGCTCGGCACGCCGGTGCAGGACATCCTCCTCCTGCTCGTTGGTGTCGCCGGGATCGCCGTCCTGGCCACGAGCAAGCCCCGCCCGGGCGCGATGCTCCGCCGGGTTTTCAGCGCGGCCATCACCCCCGGCAAGTAGGGGGTTGGCCATGGGACGCCCCGAGAAGCCGGTCGACCAGACCGTGCCGGAACTCGCCCGCCTCGCGACCTTCCTCCGGGACGAGCGGGCGAAGACGAACAGGAGCTACGCCGTACTTGCCGACGTTGCCGAGGTGTCCGCCGCGACCCTCAAGCGCGCGGCGGCCGGTACGTCTCTCCCGACGTGGCACACGGTTCGTCAGTACCTGCGTGCCTGCCACGTCCAGGTGCCCCATCTCGTATTCGTCAGGCTCGCCGAGCAGCTCTTCTTCACGGACCTCTACGCGCCCGGCTTCCAAGACACCCTCGACCAGGCGATGGTCTACTGGAACCTCGCCCAGAAGGGTATGCAGAAAGTACAGAATCGCCGTCCCCGCCCGATGCCTACGTGCAGGTACGTGTACGACGAAGCCGACCTGAGCGCACGACTGCGCGAGCTGCACGCATGGGCTTGGTCCCCCTCGGCGCACGTGATGGAGGAGCGCGCCGGCGACTTCGGCGTGCTGCCCCACAGCACCGCGCACCGAATCATCAAGGGGCAGACCCTCCCCCGCCGCATCGACCAGCTGCACGGGTTCCTCCGAGCATGCGGGCTTCCCGAGTCGAAGTGGAACGACTGGACCACGGCCTGGCGGCAGGTCGACAACATCCGATCCGTACGGGTGCTGGAGAGCAAGATGCACCTCATCATCGACGACATGGTGGAGCGCGAAGTGCGCAGGCGAATGGGCATCAGCGAGCCGAGGGAGCTGGTCGCGTAGACGCCCCGTAGCGGCAGAGGGATCCTGGACGTGATGGCGTCCGGGAGCCCCTCACTTCGTTCGCCGCGGCGTCGTCCCAGTGATCTGGGCGGCCACCTGCGCCGGCATCTACACCGCCACCGGGGAGCACCGTGACCTCGGCGGCCTCCGCGACCGTCGCCACCAGCCGCGCCAGCTCGGCCGGACCGGACGCCACCT
>NZ_LBMK01000013.1 GCF_001005295.1 Streptomyces yangpuensis
TGTCTTGCGTTTCCGACTCTATCAGACTCTTTCGTGTCCGATTTCCTCGGCGCTTTCCAGGTTTTCGCTTTCGCGTTTCCCTTTCCGGCGGTTCCGACTCTATCAGAACCTTTCGGGCCTGACTCCCAGTCAGCGGGTTGTGCTGCTCAGGCTGTTGGGCCCTTGCGGCGAGTGAGACAGTAGCGGATTCCTCACCTCCGAACCTAATCGGCGGTGGCGCCCTCGGACGCGGATTCCTCATTCGCAAATACGCATGAAAACGAGACGACAGAGTGCGTCGTTCGTTCGAATGTGTTGTGCGGAATGGCTGTCCGGGGACCGACCGGGGTCGGCGCTCACGTCGGACAACTCGAAGAACCTTACGGACCGGGCACACCCGTGTCAACCCCCGGCTGACCGCCGCCGCACCGTCCGAGCGAAACTCACCGCGCCCTCCTCTCCGCCCGTCTACGCTGGCTCCCATGACTACGCATGCGCTCACGCTCAGCCTTCGCTGGTGGGCCGCCTGACGGCGGCCGACCTTCCACGCGAGCACGCATGCGCTCACGGCCGCCGCCTCGGCGGCCGTTCTGTTTTCTCCCCTCTTCCGGGAGTGGCCCGGCCGCCGTCGCCCGACGCGGTGGCCCGACACCACTCACGCACTCACAGGGAGAGCAGGACATGACGAGGATCTTCAGCGGGATCAAGCCGACCGGTCACATGACCCTGGGCAACTACCTGGGTGCCGTACGGCAGTGGGTCGCGGCCGACCAGGAGCCCGACGACGCGCTGTTCTGCGTCGTCGACCTGCACGCGCTGACCGTCGAGCACGAGCCTGCGCGCGTGCGGAGGCTGAGCCGGCAGGCCGCGACACTGCTCATCTCCGCCGGGCTCGATCCCCGGCGCTGCACTCTCTTCGTCCAGAGCCATGTCGACGAGCACACGCGGCTGGCGTACCTGCTGGAATGCACGGCGACCGACGGCGAGCTGCGCCGGATGATCCAGTACAGGGAGAAGGCGGCGAAGGCGCAGGCCGCCGGCGACGGCGTACGGCTGTCACTGCTCACCTATCCGGTGCTGATGGCCGCCGACATCCTGGCGTACGGGGCCGGGGAGGTGCCGGTCGGGGAGGACCAGCGCCAGCACGTCGAGCTGACCCGGGATCTGGCGGTGCGGTTCAACCGGCGCTACGGCCACACCTTCACCGTTCCGAAGGCCACCCATCCGGCGGTGGCCGCCCGGGTCATGGACCTTCAGGATCCGACATCGAAGATGGGGAAGTCCCACGAGAACGGGGCGGGGATCGTCTACCTGCTCGACGAGCCCGAGGTGGTGCGCAGGAAGGTGATGCGGGCCGTGACCGACAGCGGCGACGGTGCGGTGGTCCACGACCGGGAGGCGCGGCCCGGGGTGGCGAACCTGCTGGACATCCTGGCGGCCTGCACCGGCGGTGATCCGGCCGCGCTC
Organism: Streptomyces yangpuensis; assembly: GCF_001005295.1. GTDB lineage: Bacteria > Actinomycetota > Actinomycetes > Streptomycetales > Streptomycetaceae > Streptomyces > Streptomyces yangpuensis. The sequence continues at coordinate 1,447 of NZ_LBMK01000013.1, forward strand.
GCCGAGGGGTACGGCGGGTACGGGGCGCTGAAGCGGGACGTCGCCGACGCGGTGGTGGAGCTGTTGCGGCCGTTGCGGGAGCGGCATGCGGAGCTGGCGGCCGACCCAGTGCAGGTGGACAAGGTGCTGCGGGAGGGGGCGGAGCGGGCCAGGGAGCTGGCGCGGCCCGTGGTGGACCGGGCGTACGAGGCGATCGGGCTGCTCAGGCCGTAGCCGGGAGTACGGGCCCCGGCGGGGCGGGGGCCCGTACTCGTACCCGTACCCGTACTCGTGCTCGTACGTGTACGCGTACGCGTGGTTCAGCTGTTGCCGGAGGCGAGCTCGCGGCTGCGGTCGCGGGCCGCTTCGAGGGCGGCGATCAGGGCGGCGCGTACGCCGTGCCTCTCCAGTTCGACGATGGCGTTGATCGTCGTGCCGGCCGGGGAGGTGACGGCCTCACGGAGCTTGACCGGGTGTTCGCCGCTGTCGCGGAGCATCACGGCGGCGCCGATGGCGGCCTGGACGATGAGGTCGTGGGCCTGGGCGCGGGGCAGTCCGAGGAGGATGCCGGCGTCGGTCATGGCTTCGACGAGGAAGTAGAAGTAGGCGGGTCCGGAGCCGGACAGGGCGGTGGCCGCGTCCTGCTGGGACTCGGGGACGCGCAGGGTCTTGCCGACGCCTCCGAAGATCTCCTCGGTGTGGGCGAGGTGACCGGCGGTGGCGTGGCTGCCGGCGGAGATGACGGACATGGCCTCGTCGACGAGGGCGGGGGTGTTCGTCATGACGCGCACGACAGGGGTGCCGGGGGCGAGCCGCTCCTCGAAGAAGGAGGTGGGGATGCCGGCGGCGCCGCTGATGACGAGGCGGTCGGCGGGGACGTGCGGGGCGAGCTCTTCGAGGAGCTTGGCCATGTCCTGAGGTTTGACGGTGAGGATCAGGGTGTCGGCGCGCTTGGCGGCCTCGGCGTTGGAGACGGCCTCGACGCCGTAGCGGGTGCGGAGTTCCTCGGCGCGGTCGCTGCGGCGCGCGGTGACGAGGAGCTTGGAGGCGGGCCAGCCGCCGCGGATCATTCCGCTGAGCAGGGCCTCGCCGATCTTGCCGGTACCGAGGACTGCGACTGTCTGGGTCATGCCCGATTCACCTCGCCGAACGTTCTTCCACCTGGGCTGCGTAGGCGTGGGCGTACGCGTACGCCCACGCCTGCTCATCCTTGCACTCGGGCGGCGGGGCGGGGGGAGCCGTCCGGAGTGCGGTCAGGTCGGGCCGGGTCAGGGGGTGCGGCGGCGGAGGGTGGCCGCGCCGAGGGCGAGGACGAGGACGGCGCAGGCGGCGACGATCACGACGTCGCGGACGAAGTCGGCCGTCATGTCGGTGTGGGTGAGGACCTGGGTCATGCCGTCGACGGCGTAGGACATGGGCAGGGCGTCGGAGATGCCTTCGAGTACGGGGTGCATGGTGCTGCGGGCCGCGAAGAGGCCGCAGAGGAGCAGCTGGGGAAAGATCACCGCCGGCATGAACTGGACGGCCTGGAACTCGGAGGCCGCGAAGGCGGAGACGAAGAGGCCTAGGGCGGTACCGAGGAGGGCGTCGAGGAGGGCGACGAGCAGGAGGAGCCAGGGGGACCCGACGACGTCGAGACCGAGGGCCCAGAGGGCGAGGCCGGTGGCGAGGAGGGACTGGACGACGGCGACGGCGCCGAAGGCGAGGGCGTAGCCGGCGATGAGGTCGCCCTTGCCCAGGGGCATGGCCAGGAGGCGTTCGAGGGTTCCGGAGGTGCGTTCGCGCAGGGTGGCGATGGAGGTCACCAGGAACATCGTGATGAGGGGGAAGATCCCGAGGAGTGACGCGCCGATGCTGTCGAAGGTGCGGGGGCTGCCGTCGAAGACGAAGCGCAGCAGGGTGAGCATCAGGACGGGCACCAGGATCATCAGGGCGATGGACCGCGGGTCGTGGCGGAGCTGGCGCAGGACGCGGGCGGCGGTGGCGGCGGTGCGGGCGGCGTTCATCGGGGCTGCTCCTGGGCGAGGAGGGCGTTCGCCTCGTCGACGAGGCGGAGGAAGGCCTCTTCGACGGTGGCGGAGTGGGTGCGGGTGCGCAGGGCGTCGGGGGTGTCCTGGGCGAGGATGCGGCCCTCGCGCATGAGGAGCAGGTCGTGGCAGCGCTCGGCCTCGTCCATGACGTGGGAGGAGACGAGGATCGTGGCGCCGCGGGTGGCGGCGATGTCGTGGAAGAGGTTCCACAGGTCGCGGCGCAGGACGGGGTCGAGTCCGACGGTGGGTTCGTCGAGGACGAGGAGCTCGGGGGTGCCGAGCAGGGCGACGGCGAGGGAGACGCGGCTGCGCTGGCCGCCGGAGAGGTTGCCGGCGAGCGCGTCGGCGCGGGTGGTCAGGTCGACGTCGGTGATGGCGCGGTGCACTGCGTCGGCGCGGCGGGCTGCGGCGGCCCGGCCGGGGTCGAGGATCGCGGCGAAGTAGTCGAGGTTCTGGCGGACGGTGAGGTCGTCGTAGACGGAGGGCGCCTGGGTGACGTAGCCGATGCGGGAGCGGAGGTCGGGGTGGCCGGCAGGGCGGCCGAGGACGTCGAGGGTGCCGGTGACGTGGGCCTGGGTTGCGACGATGGCGCGCAGGAGGGTGGATTTGCCGCAGCCGGAGGGGCCGAGGAGGCCGGTGATGCGGCCGCGGGGGACGTCGAAGGCGATGTCGGCGATGACGGTGCGGGGGGTGCGGCCGGTGCCGCGGCGGACGGTCAGGCCGTGGGCGTGCACGGCGGCCTGGTCTCCCTCGGCCTGCTTATTCATCATGCGATGAATATGCTCCTGGCGGTGCCCGGGCGTCAATGACCGGGGGGAGGCCGTGGGGCCGGGGCAGGCCGATGGGGCCGGGGCAGGCCGATGGGGCCGGGGCAGGCCGATGGGGGCGGCCCCGCTACTTCACTTCTTGCGCTTGGGGCGGCGGGCGGCCGGGTTGCCGGTACGGGTGCTGCGGCGGCGCTCGTAGTCGGCGAGGGCGCGCTCGTACTCGGCGCGGCGGAGCTGCTCGCCGGGAGCCTCGGTCAGGCAGCGCAGGGAGTACGCGATGAGGGAGCCGATGAAACCGATCGTCTTGAGTCCCTTGAGGGCGGCCTCGTCGGAGGACGGGGCGGGGCGCCGCTTGTAGGAGTCCCAGGTCTTGACGAAGGCGATGGCGCTGGAGATCGCGAAGAGGACGACGACGGAGATACTGAGGAAGGGGCCGACGTTGCCGATCTCCAGGCCCTCGTAGGAGAGGCGGAGCAGCAGGGCGGCGGCGGTGGCCGTGACGAGGGAGCCGACGGCGACGGCGGCGCGGCGCAGGCCGTAGCCGCTCTCGTGGTTCACCCAGGTGGTACCGAAGTACCGGATCGGCTCGGGCTGCGGGCCGGCGGGAACCGCGGCGGCGGACGCGGCCGAGGCGGGGGCGGCCGCGCCGGCCGGCTCGGCGGGGATCTGGTCTCGCTGGTCGTCGCTCACAGCAGCGATTATCCCCCGCCGGGCCGTTCGGCTCGGGTGTGTCTCACGTGTCAGACGTGTCGGACGAGGACGACGGAACAACGGGCGGGACCCGGTATGCCGGCTCGGCCGGCCAGTCGGCCCGGCGGTCCGGCCACAGGCCGGACGGCCCGGCGGCCGGACGGCCTGTCCGCCGGCGGCCCGTCTGCCGGGCGGGCACTTGCGTCCGGTCAGCCGCAGCGGGTGACTACGAAGCCGTCGCTGCCCGTCTTCACGTAGGCGTCGGAGACGAAGCGGCCGTTGCCGATGCAGTCCCAGATGTCGGTCGTGCCGTACGGGCCCGAGACCGTGGTGCCCTGGGTCTGGCAGCGCAGTGTGACGGTCGCGCCGAGCGGCAGGACGTCGATCACCGAGTAGTTGGTGCCGGGACCGCTGCGGACGTTCAGGCGGTAGCCGGGAGCGACCGGATAGGACGGGTAACCGGACCCCGAAGTCAGGCTCTGGACTTGGCTCGAATCGTTCTCGACCGACATGCGAAATCTCCCCCCATGGGCGTTGCCGTGCGCAACTCGCGCAGGGTAGCAGGACCTTGGAGATGCGTACCGGTCATCGACTAGGCTCCGGCGGGGGTGGTGAGCGGTGCATTCGCTGCGCGCGGACTACGCGGGCTTTCCGGAATACGCCGGGCAGTACCGGCTCGAATCGGTGCTCGGCTCCGGAGGGATGGGCGTCGTCCACCTCGCCACGTCCGGCTCGGGGCTGAAACTCGCCGTAAAGATCGTGCATGCCGAGCACGCGGTCGACCCGGAGTTCCGGGCCCGCTTCCGGCAGGAGGTCACCGCCGCCCGCCGGGTGAGCGGGGCGTTCACCGCGCCCGTCGTGGACGCCGACCCCGATGCCGAACGGCCCTGGATGGCCACCCTGTTCATCGACGCCCCGACGCTCGCCGAACGCGTACGGGAAAAGGTGCTGGACCGCACCGAGCTCGCCCGGCTCGCCGCCGGCCTGGCGGAGGCGCTGCGCGACATCCACCGGGCGGGCGTGGTCCACCGGGACCTCAAGCCCAGCAACGTACTGATGGCGCCCGACGGCGTGCGGGTCATCGACTTCGGGATCTCGCGTCCGGCCGACAGCGACCTGCGCACCGAGACCGGGAAACTGATCGGCACCCCGCCGTTCATGGCGCCCGAGCAGTTCCAGCGCCCCCGCGAAGTCGGAACGGCCGCGGACGTCTTCGCCCTCGGCGCGGTCCTCGTGCACGCGGCGACGGGCCGCGGGCCCTTCGACTCCGACAGCCACTACCTGGTGGCGTACCAGGTGGTGCACAGCGAACCCGACCTGACCGGGCTCCCGCGGCAGCTCGTACCGCTCGTCGAACGGTGCCTGGCCAAGGACCCTCAGGAGCGGCCCACCGCCGAGGAACTGATCGCCGAGATGCGGGCGGTCGCCTACCCGACCGCCGAGGACACCCAGGCCTTCATCCCCCGGCCGCGGCAGCCCGACGGGGCCGAGCTGCTCACCCACCGCAGGGAGCGGCTCCCCGCCGCGCCGGAGCCGCGGGCACCGAACCGGCGGCGGGCCCGGATCGCGGTCGGGGCCGGGATCGGGCTGCTGATCGTGGGCGGCGCCGTCGGCGGGTACCTGCGCTATGGGACGGCGGCCGGGTCGTCGTCCGCCCAGATCGCCGCGCAGGCGGACCCGGCCCCTGCGAAGGCCTTCGCCCCCTGGTCGGTCCCCCTGGGCAAGCCCGGGACGGGCAACCGGATCGGGGCCTGCTCCTGGCAGGCGGAGGCCCTGTACTGCGCCGGACCGGGCCTCGCCGCGGCCCGGCTCGATCCCGCGGACGGCTCGACGGTGTGGACCGTGGAGGCGCCCGCGTCCGCGCCGGCGAAGGGGGCGACGCCCGTCGGCGCGCCCCTGCACGCCGGCGGGCGGGTCCTCGTCGTGGCGCCGGGCAGCGAGACCCTCCGGGCCCTGGACCCGGCGACGGGGGCCGAGCGCTGGAAGCACCGGCTCCCCGCCGGCTCGCAGGTGGTGCCCGCGGGCGGGCAGGTACTGCTGGTCGGTACGAACGGCGCCGTCACCGCGCTGGACGCGGCGGCCGGCACCACGCGCTGGACCCAGCAGATCGGCGGAATCGGCTCCGTGTGGTGGAGCGGCGGCGGGCCGGAGGGCGGGACGGCGCCCGAACTGTACGTGGCGACGCCCGACGGCAGCGGTTCCACCCAGCTCGCCGCGGTCGATCCGGCGAACGGGAGCGTCGTGCGGCAGTTCCGCACGGCGGGACGGCTGCGGCCGGTCGGGGCGACGGGCGGCGGACTGTACCTGATGGACTTCGACGCGTCCTCCAGGGCCACCGCCGTCGTGCACGCCGATCTGGGGGCGCGCACCGCACAGCGGGTGAAGCTCACGGCGCCGCTGTTCGACGCGGAAGCGACGGTGGACCGGGCCGGGGTGACGTACCTGTTCGGGACCTCCGGCGCGCTGGTCGCGGTCGGACCGGACAAGGAGCGGTGGCGGCTGGAGACGGGCGTGACGGTGGCGTCCCGTCCGGTGGTCGCCGACGGGCGGGTCCACCTGACGGCGCCGGACGGCCGGCTGCTCGCCGTCGACGCCGCCGAGGGCCGGCCGGCGGGCCAGACCAGGCCGCGGATGGCCGACGGCAAGGACACCTACGCGTCGACGCTGCCGGCTCCGGTGGCCGGTGGTGGGCGGCTGTTCGCGGGCGCGCCGGACGGATCGGTGTTCGCGGTGGCCGCGGCCGATCCCGCCCACTGGTGAACGCGGGCCCGGCCCCGGACCGGTGAGCGCCTTCCCCGGGCTGGGACCGGTGAGCGAAGCGCCTTCCCGGGCCCGTCGCTGCCGGGTCGGCGGGCCGGTCAGCCCAGCCGGGTGACGTCGCGGACCGCGCCCTTGTCGGCGCTGGTGGCCATCGCGGCGTAGGCGCGCAGGGCCGCGGAGACCTTGCGCTCGCGGTTCTTCGGCGCGTACACGCCGCCGAGGGCCTCGTGGCGGGCCGCGAGCGTGGCCTCGTCGACGAGGATCTCGATGGACCGGTTCGGGATGTCGATGCGGATCCGGTCGCCGTTCTCGACGACGGCGATGTCGCCGCCGGACGCCGCCTCCGGGGAGGCGTGGCCGATGGACAGGCCGGAGGTGCCGCCGGAGAAGCGGCCGTCGGTCACCAGCGCACAGACCTTGCCGAGGCCGCGGCCCTTGAGGAACGACGTCGGGTAGAGCATCTCCTGCATGCCGGGGCCGCCGCGCGGGCCCTCGTAGCGGATGACGACGACGTCGCCCGCCTTGACCTCCTTGCGCAGGATCTTGTCGACGGCCTCGTCCTGCGACTCGCAGACGACCGCCGGGCCCTCGAAGGTCCAGATCGACTCGTCGACGCCGGCCGTCTTCACGACGCAGCCGTCGACGGCGATGTTGCCGCGCAGGACGGCGAGGCCGCCGTCCTTGGAGTACGCGTGCTGCACGGAGCGGATGCAGCCGCCCTCGGCGTCGAGGTCGAGGCTGTCCCAGCGCTCGGACTGGGAGAAGGCGGTGGCGGAGCGCTTGCAGCCGGGGGCCGCGTGCCACAGCTCCATGGCCGTTTCGCTGGCCGTGCCGGAACGGGCGTCCCACGTGCCGAGCCAGTCGTCCAGGCCGTCGGAGTGGACGGTCGTCACGTCCTTGTTGAGGAGCCCGCCGCGGTGCAGCTCGCCGAGGATGGCGGGGATGCCGCCGGCGCGGTGCACGTCCTCCATGTAGTACGTGCCGCCGGGCGCCACGTTCGGCGCGACCTTGGCCAGGCACGGGACGCGGCGCGAGACGGCGTCGATGTCCTTGAGGTCGTAGTCCAGGCCCGCCTCCTGCGCGGCGGCCAGCAGGTGCAGGATCGTGTTGGTGGAGCCGCCCATGGCGATGTCGAGGGCCATGGCGTTCTCGAAGGCCTCGCGGGTGGCGATGTTGCGGGGCAGGACGGACTCGTCACCGCCCTCGTAGTACCGCTTGGTGATCTCCACGACCGTGCGGCCGGCGTCCTCGTACAGGGCGCGGCGGGCGGTGTGCGTGGCGAGGACCGAGCCGTTGCCCGGGAGGGCCAGGCCGATGGCCTCGGCGAGGCAGTTCATCGAGTTGGCGGTGAACATGCCGGAACACGAACCGCAGGTGGGACAGGCGTTCTCCTCGATGCGGAGCACGTCCTCGTCGGAGACGTTCTCGTTGGAGGCGTCCACCATGGCGTCGATCAGGTCCAGCTTGCGGACGGTGCCGTCGACGAGGATGGCCTGGCCGGCTTCCATCGGGCCGCCCGAGACGAACACGGCCGGGATGTTGAGGCGCATGGCGGCCATCAGCATGCCGGGGGTGATCTTGTCGCAGTTGGAGATGCAGATCAGGGCGTCGGCGCAGTGCGCCTCGACCATGTACTCCACGCTGTCCGCGATCAGGTCGCGGGACGGCAGGGAGTACAGCATGCCGCCGTGGCCCATGGCGATGCCGTCGTCGACGGCGATCGTGTTGAACTCGCGGGGGATCGCACCGGCCGCGCGGATGGCGTCGGAGACGATCCGGCCGACGGGCGCCAGGTGCGTGTGACCGGGCACGAACTCGGTGAAGGAGTTGGCGACCGCGATGATCGGCTTGCCGATGTCCTCGCTCGCTACGCCCGACGCGCGCATCAGGGCGCGGGCGCCCGCCATGTTGCGGCCGTGGGTGACGGTGCGGGACCTCAGCTCGGGCATGCGGTTCACTCCCCATGAGTGCGGCTGGCCCTACGGTCGGCCGCGACTGTGGATATGGCTCAGGTACGAGGCTACGCCCACCGCCCGGGATCCGGACAGCGTGTCCGCATGACGGGACGGGCGGCTCAGTCCTCGGTCAGGTACCGCTGGAGCGTAGGGGCCACGAGCGCCACGATGTCCTCCGGTTCGGCGGAGGCGAGGGGCTCGACCCGGAGCACGTAGCGCAGGATCGCGATCCCGACCATGTGGGAGGCCGCCAGCTCGGCCCGGAAGGTCGGATCGGGCACGTCCAGGTCGGCGGCGACCCGCTCCAGGACCCGGCGCAGCACCAGCCCGCGCAGCACCTTCGCGGCGGCCTCGTGGGTGAGCGCGGACCGGATCACGGCGAGCAGCGGGGCCCGGGTGACCGGGTTCTCCCAGACGCCGAGAAAATAGCGGGCGAGGCGCTCGCCGATGCCGTCGGGTCCCTCGCCGATGACGGCCGGGACCACCAGCGCGGGCTCCATGCTCATCTCGATGGCCGCGGCGAACAGGTCGTCCTTGCTGCCGAAGTAGTGGTGCACCAGGGCCGGGTCCACGCCGGCGACCTTCGCGATGCCGCGCACGGACGTCTTGTCGTAGCCGCGCTCGGCGAACACCTCACGGGCGGCGAGCCGGATGCGTTCCTGGGTGCCCGGACCCTCCTCGGCCTCGTCCTGGCGGGGCCGGCCCGGCCCCCGGCGGCGCGGGCTGCTCTCCCCGGTCACGGCCGGCGGGCCCCGTCGCGCCCGGCGGTGGCCAGGTGCAGGCGCGTGAAGGCCAGCGCCTCGGCGAGATCGGCCTCGCGCTCGGCGGAGGACATCGCGCGCCGCGTGTTGACCTCGATCACCACATGGCCGTCGAAGGAGCTGCGGGCCAGGCGTTCCAGCAGCTCGGCGCAGGGCTGCGTACCCCGGCCGGGGACCAGGTGCTCGTCCTTCGCCGATCCGTTGCCGTCGGCGAGGTGCACGTGGGCCAGCCGGTCCCCCATCCGGTCGATCATCGCGGTCGCGTCCGTACGGGCGGTCGCGGTGTGCGACAGGTCGACGGTGAAGTGCCGGTAGTCGTCCTTCGTCACGTCCCACTCGGGGGCGTAGGCGAGCATCTCGCGGTCCCGGTACCGCCACGGGTACATGTTCTCCACGGCGAACCGGACGTCGGTCTCCTCCGCCATCCGCCAGATGCCGGAGACGAACTCCCGCGCGTACTGGCGCTGCCACCGGAAGGGCGGGTGCACGACGACGGTGGACGCGCCGAGCCGCTCGGCCGCCGACCGGGCACGCTGCAGCTTGACCCACGGATCGGTGGACCACACGCGCTGGGTGATCAGCAGACAGGGCGCGTGGACGGCGAGGATCGGCACCTGGTGGTGGTCCGAGAGGCGGCGCAGCGCGTCGATGTCCTGGCTGACCGGATCCGTCCACACCATGACCTCGACGCCGTCGTATCCGAGGCGTGCGGCGATCTCGAAGGCGGTCGCCGTGGACTCCGGATAGACGGAGGCGGTGGACAGGGCGACTTTCGCGGTCGGGATGCGGACGGGTTCTGCCACGGGGACAGGGTACGGGGCTCGCGCCCGCCCGGTACGTGACGGCCGCCACGCGAGCCCCGTCCCGCCCGTCAGACGAGCCTGAAGAAGAGCGTGTCCTGGGTGTACCAGTCGAGTTTCTCCGTCGCGCGCTCCCACTCCCGGTGCTCCTCCTCAAGCTTGTCGATGAGTTCCTGCACGTCGTAGCGGAAGTCGGGGTCCATCCGCTCCAGGACGGCCCGGTACGCCTCGGCGGCGTCCTTGGCCCTCGCGAGGGGCAGGTGGCCGATGGCCGGGTACCCGTCCGTCGACCAGGGGATGTCCGGGAACTCGACGGGTGTCCCGCCGTAGAGGAACCCGTGCGGCAGCAGGTCGGCCGGCACGCCGAGGCGGCGCATCTCGTCGTCCACGAGGCCGAAGAAGGTGCTGGGCCTGGAGTACGTGCCCAGGTGCATCGAGTCGGAGGCGTTGAAGTCGATGACGAACTGCAGGGCGGTGGTGTAGGCGTTGCCCGCGCAGTCCGCGTCCGAGTCGGTGCGGCCCTCGACCAGGTGCTCCAGGGCATCGGGGACGGACAGCCCCCACTCCACGCCCTGGCGGTCCAGGTTGTCCTGGTAGGCCCGGGCGTACCTGCGCATGCTCTCCAGCCGGCGCAGCTGATCCGCCGTGAGATCGCCCTTGCTGCCGAGGAAGGCCAGCACGTCGGCCTTGTCCGCGGTCGAGTACGAGATGTTGTGACTCATGGTCACCATCCTCCCCCTCGGCACTGACAGCCCGTGCCGCTGCGCGGGCGCCCGCCCCCGACTCGGCGCCCGCGTACCCGCTACGCCGGCGCGGCGCCCGGGGTGGGGAGGTGGTCCAGCCTGCGCAGGATCACGCCCTCGCGCAGGGCCCACGGGCAGATCTCCAGCTCCTCGACGCCGAAGAGGTCCATCGTGGCCTCGGCGACGAGCGCACCCGCCAGCAGCTGGCCGGCCCGGCCCTCCGAGACGCCCGGGAGGGTGGAGCGCTGGGCCGTCGTCATCGCGGCCAGGCGCGGGACCCATTCCTCCAGGGCCTTGCGGCTGAGGTCCCGCTGCACGTACAGGCCGTCCGCCGAGCGGGCGGCGCCCGCGATACGGGCCAGCTGCTTGAAGGTCTTGGACGTCGCCACCACGTGGTCCGGGGCGCCGAACCGGCTGAACTCGCGGACCGTCCGCGCGATCTCCGTCCGCACGTGCCGCCGCAGTGCCCGCACGTCCAGGGCGTCCGGCGGGTCGCCCGGGAGCCAGCCCGAGGTGAGGCGGCCCGCACCCAGCGGGAGGGAGACGGCGGCGTCCGGGTCCTCGTCGATGCCGTACGCGATCTCCAGGGAGCCGCCGCCGATGTCCAGGACCAGCAGCTTCCCGGCCGACCAGCCGAACCAGCGGCGCGCGGCGAGGAAGGTGAGCCGCGCCTCGTCCTCCCCGCTCAGCACCGGCAGGTCGACGCCCGTCTCGGCCTTGACGCGGGCCAGTACCTCGTCCGCGTTGGTGGCCTCGCGCACCGCGCTGGTCGCGAAGGGGAGGACGTCCTCGCAGCCCTTGTCCTCCGCCGCCTGTACCGCCTCGTCGACGACCGAGAGGAGACGCTCGACGCCCGCGGGGGTGACGGCGCCGGCGTCGTCGAGGAGCTCCGCCAGCCTTATTTCCACCTTGTGCGAGTGCGCCGGCTGCGGGCGCGCACCGGGGTGCGCGTCCACCACCAGCAGATGGACGGTATTCGAACCCACATCAAGGACACCGAGTCTCATAGGGGGAAACGCTACTGCGAGGAACGCTCAGGGGTTGTGTAAGGGGCGCTTAGGCTTGGGTTTGTGCCAAATACGAAGAAGGCCAACAAGACCCGGTCGGAGAAGGACACGGGCAAGGACGACCAGGGCGCGAGCACCCAGCGCGCCAAGAACAGCAAGCCCGGCCGCCCCGACAGGTCCGACAAGGCGGGCAAGCCGGGCAAGCCGGGCAAGCCGGGCAAGCCCGCGAAGGGCAGGACCGCCGTGGCCGACGAGAAGGGGCTCGACTTCCCCCGCGCCTGGGTGGAGTTCCCCGACCCCGCCGACGACGAGCAGGTCTTCCGCTGCGACCTGACGTGGCTGACCTCGCGCTGGACCTGCATCTTCGGCAGCGGCTGCCAGGGCATCCAGGTGGGCCGGGCCTCGGACGGCTGCTGCACGCTCGGCGCGCACTTCTCCGACGAGGACGACGAGAAGCGCGTCGCGGAGCACGTGGCCCGGCTATCGCCCGAACTGTGGCAGTTCCACGACGTCGGCAGCGAGAGCGGGTGGACGCAGAACGACGACGACGGGGAGAAGCAGACCCGCCGCTGGGACGGCGCGTGCATCTTCCTGAACCGGCCCGGGTTCCCCGCCGGGGCCGGCTGCTCGCTGCACATCCTCGCGCTGAAGGAGGGCCGGGAGCCGCTGGAGACCAAGCCGGACGTCTGCTGGCAGCTGCCGATCCGCCGGACGTACGACTGGATCGACCGGCCCGACGACACCCGGGTGCTCCAGGTGTCGATCGGCGAGTACGACCGCCGGGGCTGGGGCCCCGGTGGCCACGACCTCCACTGGTGGTGCACGTCGGCGACGTCCGCGCACGGTGCCGGGGACCCGGTGTACGTGTCGTACCGGGCCGAGCTGACGGAGCTGATGGGCAAGGAGGGGTACGAGGCGCTCGTCCAGCTGTGCGAGGCCCGGCTGGCCTCGCTGCTGCCGATGGCTCCGCACCCCGCGGACCCGGCCCCGTAGGCGAAGGCCGCGCGCCAAAACCGCAGGCCACGGCCCGCAGGCCCAGCCCGCGAGCGAAGCCCGTCAGCCTCCCGCCGGACCCGACGGGGCCGGGTCCGGCGCGGGAGAAACCGTTCCGCCTGCGCCGTCCGTCGGGGTCGGCGCGGGCGTCGGGGACGGCGGCGGGGTCGTCGGCTGCGTCGGGGCAGGTGTCGGCGTGGGCCCCTGGCTCTGGTCCGGTGACGCCGGCGGGCTCGCGGGCTGGGTCGGTTCCGGCTGCGGGGTCGGCGTCGACGCGGGCCGGCCGCGGCCCCGGATGGAGACCACCGCGCCGGTCGGGTCGACCCCGACCCGGGCGGTCCAGGCGCCGACGGGCTGCGAGTCGGGGTCGACGGCGATGTGCAGCGTGACCGATTCCCCGGGGGCGAGCGTGCCCGCGGTGCGGCTCGCGCGCAGCCAGGGCGCGTCCGACCAGAGCCGCCAGTCCACCGGGGCGCCGCCCGAGGCAGTGAGGGTGAGCAGGGTGAGGGCGCCCCTCGAGGAGGCGGCCACGGAGAGCCGGCCGGGCGCACCGGCCTGGTCGGGAGGTGCGGGCGGGCCGCTGCTGATCACCTCGACGGAGACATCGGAGGACTCGTCGCTCTCGGCGAAGCCGGGGCCGTCGGTGGTGGCGGCGGCGTTCCCCGTGTTCTCGTACGCGGTCAGCGGGCGGCCGTCGATCCGGGCGGTCGGGAGTTCGGACTCGCTCGCGGAGATACGGGTGGAGCCGTTCCCGGCGGGCTCGCCGGTGCCCTGCTCGGCGCGGTACGAGGCCCACAGTGCCAGGACCGGGGCCGCGACGACGGTGGCCACGACGGTGGTGGTGACCGCCCGGGCCCGCAGCCGGTCGCGGCGGGCCGCGCGGTCCTTGGGGTCCATCGGGAAGCCGGTGCGGTCGAAGCGCGGGCCGGGGCTGCGGCCGCGGCCCCGGCCGGAGCGGAGCATCGCGGCGTGGACCGCGGTGCGGGGGGCCGGTACGAGCGGCAGTGCGGCGTTGTCGACGCCGGCGGAGCCGGGCCAGGGGGCGGCGGCGCCGACACGTTCGGCGACGCGCCGGCACCGGGGGCAGTCGTCGACGTGCCGCACGAGTTCGGTGCGCAGGGTGCTGGACAGCAGCACGTCGCCGCTGCCGCCGTTGCCGTCCGCGTCCCCGCCGGTGAGCTGGGAGACGCTGGGGCAGCCGCCGGTCTCGACCACGGCGAGGGCGGCGCGGGTGCGCTCCACCTCGCAGGCGGCGCCGGTCAGCAGCTCCCGGGCGGCGGCGGGCGGCGTGCCGAGGACCGCGGCGAGTTCGGGGAGGGCGAGGCGGTGGCGGACGGCGAGTTCGAGCGCCTCGCGCTGCGCGGGTGTGGTGCCCGCGGCCTCCGGCCAGGCGAGCCGGGCCAGTTCGGTACGGCGGTAGGCGCTGACGTCAAGCTGTCGATGGGCGTCCTGGGCCGGGCCGTCGTCCGTCGCACCCCCCGGCGCACGGTCGCGCCCCGCATGCTCCGGCGCGCGCCGGGTGGAATGCGCTCCCTGCCGAACGCGCCGCTGCTCCGCCAGCCGGCGCAGGCAGCCCCAGCGGGCGAGCGCGTAGAGCCAGGCGCGTCGGTCGCCCTCGTCGGGGCAGCGGCCGGGATGCCGCTCGGCCACGGCGAGGACGTCTCCGAGCACGTCGGTCGCGATGTCGTGGTCGCACAGGACCGACAGGCAGTACGTGAACAGGCCGTCGAGGTACGGCTCGTGCCGGAAGGGGCGCGGCGGCTCCTCTTCGCGAGGCGTGCGCCCGTGCGCCCGGTGTGCGCCGGTGCGCGGCGAGGGTTGGGCCTGGTGGCTGCTGTTCACCTGGCGACCGTAGGCGGCGCGTCGGGGGCGCCCTGGAAGCCTTCCCCGGTTTTAGCCCTTATGGGTGAACAGATCGGTGGTGCACTGACGACGGCCCTGACGACGGCCCGAAAGCGGGCGGGGGCGGGAGCCACCCGCACCCGGCGCCGCCACCCCTGCGCCGCCGCCCCGGGGGGCACCGCGGCCCGCGCTGTCGGTGCCGGCGGCTACCGTGAACGGCATGGCTGCCCGCACTGCTCGTTCATCCGCCAAGGACCGACCGTCCTACCGCTGCACCGAATGCGGCTGGTCCACGGCCAAGTGGCTCGGCCGGTGTCCCGAGTGCCAGGCCTGGGGGACCGTCGAGGAGATGGGTGCGCCCGCCGTACGGACCACCGCGGCCGGCCGGGTGTCGACCGCCGCGCTGCCGATCGCCCAGGTCGACGGGCGGACGGCGACCGCGCGCAGCACCGGGGTGGACGAGCTGGACCGCGTCCTGGGCGGCGGGCTGGTGCCCGGCGCCGTCGTGCTGCTGGCCGGTGAGCCCGGCGTGGGCAAGTCGACGCTGCTGCTGGACGTCGCGGCGAAGGCGTCCAGCGACACCCACCGCACCTTGTACGTCACGGGTGAGGAGTCGGCGAGCCAGGTGCGGCTGCGGGCCGACCGCATCAAGGCGCTGAGCGACCACCTGTACCTCGCCGCCGAGACCGACCTGTCGGCGGTGCTCGGGCATCTCGACGCCGTGAAGCCCTCCCTCCTCATCCTCGACTCCGTACAGACCATCGCCTCCCCCGAGATCGACGGCGCGCCCGGCGGCATGGCCCAGGTGCGCGAGGTGGCGGGCGCGCTGATCCGGGCGTCCAAGGAGCGGGGCATGGCCACCCTCCTCGTCGGCCACGTCACCAAGGACGGGGCCATCGCCGGTCCCCGCCTGCTGGAGCACCTCGTCGACGTGGTGCTGAGCTTCGAGGGCGACCGGCACGCCCGGCTGCGGCTCGTGCGCGGTGTGAAGAACCGGTACGGCGCCACCGACGAGGTCGGCTGCTTCGAGCTGCACGACGAGGGGATCACCGGGCTCGCCGACCCGAGCGGGCTGTTCCTGACCCGGCGCGCCGAAGCCGTTCCGGGGACCTGCCTGACCGTGACCCTGGAGGGGAAGCGGCCGCTGGTCGCCGAGGTGCAGGCGCTGACCGTGGACTCACAGATCCCCTCCCCCCGGCGGACCACCTCGGGCCTGGAGACCTCGCGCGTCTCGATGATGCTGGCGGTGCTGGAGCAGCGCGGCCGGATCACGGCGCTCGGCAAGCGCGACATCTACAGCGCCACCGTGGGCGGGGTGAAGCTCACCGAGCCGGCCGCGGACCTGGCGATCGCGCTCGCGCTGGCGTCCGCCGCCAGTGACGTCCCGCTCCCGAAGAACCTGGTGGCCATCGGGGAGGTAGGCCTCGCCGGAGAGGTGCGGCGGGTGACGGGCGTACAGCGGCGGCTGGCGGAGGCGCACCGGCTGGGCTTCACGCACGCGCTGGTACCGGCGGATCCGGGCAAGGTGCCGCCCGGCATGAAGGTCACGGAGGTCGCCGACATGGGCGACGCCCTGCGAGTGCTGCCGCGCGGCCGTTCCCGTACGCCGGCCAGGGAGGCCCGGGAGGCCAAGGAGCGGGCCGCGGCGGCGGAGTAGGTCCGGCACCCGTCCCGGCCGGGCCCGGCCGGGGCCGTCGGCCCCGCCCCGTGCCGCGCACCGACCACCATGATCGAACCGAGCGGCCCGTCATGATCGAACCGGCCGACCGACCGGTCGCCGCCCTGGTCAGGGGGTCCTCAAGGCCCCTCACCGGGCCGTAGCTCGCCAAGCCACGGCGGGTCCGCAGCGCGCGCCGGTAGACTTTGTGCTGGTCCGCCCGGCCGTACGCACGTCCTCGTGCCCCCGTGCTGGGCGGCGCAACCCGCGACCGGAGGAGTGCAGTGGCAGCCAAGGACGGGGCATCAGCACCCGGGAAGTCCGGCGCGAGCTCCAAGCACGACGCGCTCATGCGCGCCTCGCTGAGCGCGGTCGCACCTGGTCAGCCACTGCGCGACGGCCTTGAGCGGATCGTCCGCGGCAACACCGGCGGCCTGATCGTCCTCGGCATGGACAAGGCCGTCGAGGCGATGTGCACGGGCGGCTTCGTCCTGGACGTGGAGTTCACCGCGACCCGGCTGCGCGAGCTGTGCAAGCTCGACGGCGCGCTCATCCTCGACAAGGACCTCACCAAGATCCTGCGGGCCGGCGTACAGCTCGTGCCGGACGCATCGATCCCCACGGAGGAGACGGGCACCCGCCACCGCACGGCCGACCGCGTGTCGAAGCAGTGCGGCTTCCCGGTGGTGTCGGTGTCGCAGTCGATGCGGCTGATCGCGCTGTACGTGGACGGGGAGCGGCGGGTCCTGGAGGAGTCCGGGGCGATCCTGTCGCGGGCGAACCAGGCACTGGCCACGCTGGAGCGGTACAAGCTGCGCCTCGACGAGGTCGCGGGCACGCTGTCCGCGCTGGAGATCGAGGACCTGGTCACGGTGCGCGACGTGACGGCGGTCGCGCAGCGGCTGGAAATGGTCCGCCGGATCGCGACCGAGATCGCCGAGTACGTGGTCGAACTGGGCACGGACGGGCGACTGCTGTCCCTCCAGCTGGACGAGCTGACCGTGGGGATCGAGCAGGAGCGGGAGCTGGTCATCCGGGACTACGTGCCCGAGCCGACGGCGAAGCGTTCCCGCACGGTGGACGAGGCGCTGGCGGAGCTGGACGCGCTGACCCACCCGGAGCTGCTGGAACTGCCCATCGTGGCGCGGGCGCTGGGGTACACGGGCTCGCCCGAGACGCTGGACTCGGCGGTGTCGCCGCGCGGCTACCGGCTGCTGGCGAAGGTGCCGAGGCTGCCGGGCGCGATCATCGAGCGGCTGGTGGAGCACTTCGGCGGTCTGCAGAAGCTGCTCGCCGCGAGCGTCGACGACCTGCAGACGGTGGACGGCGTGGGCGAGGCCCGGGCGCGGAGCGTGCGCGAGGGGCTGTCGCGGCTGGCGGAGTCGTCGATCCTGGAGCGGTACGTCTAGCCTGCGGCTTTGCTCGGCCGACCCACGCGGGCGGGGCCTGAATGTCCCGCCGGCGGGCCGGGGGGTTCAGTTCTGCTTGAGGACGAAGGACGTGCGGGCCACCGGCATGCCGGGGGACTTGACCTCGACGACGTAGGTGTCCGGGGCGGCGGTCCCCGCGGGCGGCGTCTGGCACTGGTCGGCCGCGCTGAACCTGCGGTCCCAGTCCAGCGCGTGCTTGGTCTCGCCCTGGGCCGGGAGGCGGAAGAAGGCGTTGCCCGCGCCCGTCGGACAGTCCGCCGAGGACCACACCGCCTTGTTGCTGCTCGCCTGAAGGATGGTCATGACGGCCTGCTTCGGGCCGAGATCGACCTTGCAGGTGGTTCCGGAGATGTTGCGGGCGACCAGTTCGAGGCGGGGCTTCTCGTTCGCCTCGTACTCGTTCTTCGCGCTCTTGACCTCCCACTGGAGCGCGCTCGTCGCGCACGTGGGGAGCGGGGAGTCCGCCGGGACCGCCGCCGGGCCGCCCGCCCCGCCGCCGCTCGCGGAGCCCGAACCGCCGCCCGCGCCGCCACCGTTGCCCGGTTCGCCGTTCTTGCCCGCCCCGCCGCCGGAGCCGCCCCCTGAGCCCGCGGACCCGCTGCCGCCGGATTCGGGGCGCCCGCCGGGGGCGGCGCTGATGGCGGGGCCCGTACCGGCCGGGCCCGGGGTGATCGAGGTGACGGGATCGGGGCCGCCTTCGCCCTTGCCGTTCGTACTCGTCCTCCCCCCACCGGAACTGACGGTCCATACGGCGAGGAGCGCGAGGAGCGCGACGACGGACGCCAGCACAGCCCTCCGTCGCCAGTAGATGGAGGAGGGGAGCGGCCCGACCGGATTGCGCAGAGATCCCACGGAGGGAACTTTACGAGAGTTCGCGACGCGATCAGTGCCCCACATGCCGCGCAACGGACTCGATTTGCCGATGATCATCCTGCGGGCCCAGGCGGAGGCGGTGAGAACCGGCCAAAGGGCTGACATGGAGATTAATCCTGTTTCAGTACGTTCGGTGACCATGGACACCTCCGGCCTCGACCGCGCCGTCACCGGCCGACACGGCCTCCCCCGAGGTCCGAAACGTGCCAGGATGCCGTATGCCATGACTGCATCCCCCTCTCCCTCCCCCGACATGACCGACGCCGTGACCGACGACGCGTCCCGCGACGCTTCCGCCGGCTCCTCCCACGCACTGCACTCGCCCGTCATCGCGTGGTTCGAGGAGCACGCCCGCGACCTGCCCTGGCGCCGCCCCGAGGCCGGCCCCTGGGGCGTCATGGTCAGTGAGTTCATGCTCCAGCAGACCCCGGTCAGCCGGGTCCTGCCGGTCTACGAGCAGTGGCTCGCCCGCTGGCCCCGCCCCGCCGACCTGGCCGCCGAGGCCCCCGGTGAGGCCGTACGGGCCTGGGGGCGGCTCGGCTACCCGCGCCGGGCCCTGCGGCTGCACGGCGCGGCCGCCGCGATAACGGAGCGGCACGGGGGCGACGTACCGCAGGAGCACGCGCAGCTCCTCGCGCTGCCCGGGGTGGGCGAGTACACGGCCGCCGCGGTGGCCTCCTTCGCGTACGGGCAGCGGCACGCCGTCCTCGACACCAACGTCCGGCGGGTCTTCGCGCGCGCGGCCACGGGTGTCGAGTACCCGCCGAACGCGACCACGGCCGCCGAGCGGCGCCTGGCCCGCGAGCTGCTGCCCGGGGACGAGAGCACCGCGGCCCGCTGGGCGGCGGCGTCGATGGAACTCGGCGCGCTCGTGTGCACCGCGAAGAACCCGGACTGCGCGCGCTGCCCGGTGGCCG
Source organism: Streptomyces yangpuensis (assembly GCF_001005295.1). GTDB lineage: Bacteria > Actinomycetota > Actinomycetes > Streptomycetales > Streptomycetaceae > Streptomyces > Streptomyces yangpuensis. The sequence goes on from NZ_LBMK01000013.1 coordinate 20,651, forward strand.
GGCTGTGCGCGTGGCGCCTGGCCGGGAAGCCGGCGCACGACGGGCCGCCGCGGCGCGGCCAGACGTACGCCGGGACCGACCGGCAGGTGCGCGGCAAGCTCCTGGCCGTGCTGCGCGAGGCGGTGGGCCCCGTTCCGCAGGCCGTGCTCGACACGGTGTGGAACGAGCCGGTGCAGCGGGCCCGCGCTCTCGACGGGCTGGTCTCCGACGGGCTGGTCGAACCCCTCGACGGCGGCCTCTACCGGCTCCCCCGGACCCGGCCGCAAGGGTGACCGGCGGCGGGCCGGGGACGGTTCGGGAACGGACCGTGCACCGGTCCGCCACTGCCCGTAGCCGCCACTGAAGCTGAGTCAGCAATTCCGCTTGCTGCCGTGAAACCGCAGCTCACGGGCACTGTTACACAACCTATGGGTGTCCGTGCTCCCACCGAAGGCTGGCTCGCACAGGCCCGTGACAACCCCTCCGTAGCGTCGTCCCCGTAAGACAGCGGTGGAGCGGTCGGACGGGAACGGAGGCGGTCTGAAATGGCGCAGGCGCATGGCGAGGTGCTCGGGTTCGAAGAGTACGTACGCACCCGGCAGGACGCCCTGCTGCGCAGTGCGCGGCGCCTGGTCCCGGACCCCACGGACGCCCAGGACCTCCTCCAGACGGCCCTCGTGCGCACCTACGGCCGCTGGGACGGGATCGCGGACAAGTCGCTGGCCGACGCCTACCTCCGGCGCGTCATGATCAACACTCGTACCGAGTGGTGGCGCGCCCGCAAGCTCGAAGAGGTCCCCACCGAGCAGCTCCCCGACGCGTCCGTCGAGGACGGCTCCGACCAGCGCGCCGACCGCGCCCTGCTGATGGACATCCTCAAGGTGCTCGCGCCCAAACAGCGCAGTGTGGTCGTCCTGCGACACTGGGAGCAGATGAGCACCGAGGAGACGGCCGCGGCGCTCGGAATGTCGGCGGGAACCGTGAAGAGCACTCTGCACCGCGCCCTGGCCCGCCTCCGGCAGGAGCTGGAGAGCCGGGACCTGGACATGCGTGCGCTGGAGCGCGGTGACCACACCATGCGGTACGAGGGGCGTGAGCGGTGCGCGGCCTGAACGGCCAAGATCTGAACGGCAGGAGCTCTCCCCCCTCGTTCGGGGGAAGAGGCAGTCTGGTGCTGGTGTCGGCGGGGACGATCGTCCTCGTCGGCACAGCCGTGTTCGCGGTCGGTTGCGCCACCGGCGGCACCGGCCTGCGCGACGGCGGCCCCGCCCGTACCGACACCGTCGCCAGGACCACGCCGTCGGGCTCGTCCTCCGAGTCCTCCTCGGCCTCGTCGTCCGCGTCCGGCACGGCCCTGAAGAAGGTGGACCCGGTCGCGCTGGTCATGGCGGACCCGAAGGTCAGCTCCGAGGTCAAGCGGGACCTCAAGCCCTGCACGGGCAAGGAGTACCCGGTGGACGTGAGTTACGGCAGGGTCACCGGCGGCCCGGTGGCGGACATCGTCGTGAACGTCCTGTCCTGTGCCGATGCCCTGGGCCGCGGCTCCTACGTGTACCGGTCGGACGGCGGCTCGTACGAGAATGTCTTCTCGGACGAACAGCCACCCGTCTACGCGGAGATCGACCGGGGCGACCTGGTGGTCACGAAGCAGGTCTACGGAAAGAGCGACGCGCTCGCCTATCCGTCGGGCGAGGACGTGATCACGTACCGCTGGAACGGGGAGAAGTTCACCGAGCAGGACCGGGTGCACTCGGAGTACAGCAACGTGGTCGACGGCGGGGTCCAGCCCGCCCCGGCGACGAGTCAGAAGAACTGAGCACTGAGCAAGAAGAACGAGGCGAGGCTTGCGCATGGCCGAGACCCATGTCCTGTTCGTGGAGGACGACGACGTCATCCGTGAGGCCACGACCCTGGCCCTGGAGCGCGACGGGTTCGTGGTCACGGCCATGCCCGACGGCCTGTCCGGCCTGGAGTCCTTCCGCGCGCGCCGGCCCGACATCGCCCTGCTGGACGTGATGGTGCCGGGCATGGACGGCGTGAGCCTGTGCCGCCGCATCCGCGACGAGTCCACCGTCCCCGTCATCATGCTGTCGGCGCGCGCCGACTCCATCGACGTGGTGCTGGGCCTGGAGGCGGGCGCCGACGACTACGTCACCAAGCCCTTCGACGGATCCGTGCTCGTCGCCCGGATCCGCGCCGTGCTGCGCCGCTTCGACCACTCGGGCGGCGCGCAGAACGGCGGCGCGGGCGGCCCCGACCACGGCCCGGACGGCGAGCGCGGCGTGCTCTCCTTCGGTGACCTGGAAGTGGACACCGAGGGCATGGAGGTCCGCAGGTCGGGTGCCAACGTCGCGCTGACGCCGACGGAGATGCGGCTGCTGCTGGAGTTCTCCTCCGCACCCGGCACCGTCCTGTCGCGCGACCGGCTCCTGGAGCGGGTGTGGGACTACGACTGGGGCGGCGACACCCGCGTCGTGGACGTCCACGTCCAGCGGCTGCGCACCAAGATCGGGCAGGACCGGATCGAAACGGTCCGGGGCTTCGGATACAAGCTGAAAGCATGAGACGGTTCACCCTCCGCACGGGCATCCGCTGGAAGATCACGCTCGCCATCGCGGCCGTGGGCGCCCTCGTGACGATCGCGCTGAGTCTGGTGGTGCACAGCGCCGCCCGCGTGTCGATGCTGGGGAGCGCCCGCGAAGTCCAGCTGGAACGGGTGCAGTTCATCTCCCGCAACGCCGAGGCCGGGCGCAAACCCCCCATGGGGGCCAAGCTCAACGATCCCGAACTGCCCGCCGAGCTGCGGCAGAAGGCGCAGTCGGGGCGGCGCGGGACGTACATCCAGGAGCGCCCGCACGGGGTGCCCGAGGTGTGGGCCGCCGTACCGCTCGGCAACGGCCAGGTGCTGTCGCTGCACACGCCGTTCCGGGAGAGCGCCGACCTGCTCCCCGACCTGGACCGGGCCCTGGTCATCGGCGGACTCGCCGCCGTCATCGGCGGATCGGCGCTCGGCGTCCTCATCGGCGGCCAGATCTCGCGCCGGCTGCGCAAGGCGGCCGCCGCCGCGCAGCGGGTGGCGCACGGTGATCCCGACGTACGGGTGCGGGACGCGGTCGGCGGTGTCGTCCGCGACGAGACGGACGACCTGGCACGGGCCGTGGACGCCATGGCCGACGCCCTGCAGCAGCGGCTGGAGGCCGAGCAGCGGGTGACCGCGGACATCGCCCACGAACTGCGGACCCCGGTGACGGGTCTGCTCACCGCCGCGGAACTGCTGCCTCCGGGGCGGCCCACGGAGCTGGTCCGGGACCGCGCGCAGGCGCTGCGCGCCCTGGTCGAGGACGTGCTGGAGGTGGCCCGGCTGGACAGTGCCTCGGAGCGGGCGGAGCTCCAGGAGGTGGCGCTGGGCGAGTTCGTGAGCCGGCGCGTGAAGGTGCTGATGCCGGAGGCCTCCGTACGGATCGTCGCGGACGAGATCGTCAGCACCGACCCGCGCCGGCTGGAGCGGATCCTGGGCAACCTGCTCGCCAACGCCGCCCGGTACGGGCGGCCGCCGATCCAGGTCGACGTCGAGGGACGGGTGGTGCGGGTCCGCGACCACGGGCCGGGCTTCCCCGAGGCACTGTTGCGCGAGGGGCCGAGCCGGTTCCGTACCGGGTCGACGGACCGGGCCGGTGTGGGACACGGGCTGGGGCTGACCATCGCGGAGGGCCAGGCGCGGGTGCTGGGCGCCCGGTTGACCTTCCGCAACGTCGCGGCCCCCGGTGTGCTGGACCGCTCGGTGACGGCGGCGGGCACGCCCGTCGGAGCTGCGGCCGGAGCGGTCGCGGTGCTGTGGCTGCCGGAGCACGCGCCGACGGCGACAGGCAGCTTCCCGGCCCTGAAGCTGCCGCCGGGCTGACGGAGGAGCACGCTGCCGTGGGCCCGGTACGGGGCCGACGGGTACCGGGCCGTGCCCGTCCACGGGTGCGTGTCCTAGGCTCCCTGCCATGACCGACGGCACGAATCCCCCGAGCGGCCCGCAGCCCGAGCCCGCACCCGGCAGCGGCGGATACGGGTTCCCGCCGGGACCGCCCGCCCAGAGCGGCTACGGCTACGGCTACCCGGCGGCAACCGAGGGCTACGGCTATCCGCAGCCCGGGCAGCAGCCGAACCCGTACCAGCAGGACGCGGGCGGCGGTCAGTGGCCGCCGGCCGGCGACCCGGCCCCGGCCCAGCCGGGCTTCACGAGGCTGGCCGGTCCGGACATGCCCGGCGCGGCGGAGCAGCCCGACTGGGAGGCCATGGCCGCCCGGTCCGAGGCGGCACGGCGCACGAAGAAGCGGCGGATGCTGGTCGGCGGGGCGACCGCACTGGTGCTGCTGGCCGGCGGTGGAACGTTTTTCCTGATGAGCGGCCTGGGCGACACCGAGGACGGGGCGAACGCCCAGCCCTCGACGTCGACGTCGGCCACGCCCGAACCGGAGGCGTCGCAGTCGTCCCAGGCCTACACGGCGACGGTCGCGGGTGACGACACGCTGCTGCGCGACAGCTACGGGCAGACCGGCATCCGGCTGGGCCCCGACCTCAAGGTCGCCCCCGTGGGCCAGCGGTTCCAGGTCCTCGGCAAGGGCAACGGGAACTCGTGGGGGCAGTCCGCCGAGGCCGTCGTCGACGTCACCAAGAGCTTCACGGTCACCGCGCGCGTCTACAGCTCCGCCGCCAAGGGCTCACGGATCGCGATCAGCCAGGGCGACGGGGAGTCCTACTCCTTCGAGCTCGGCGTGAACGAGATCAACGGCAAGCAGGCCTGGATCTTCCGGGTGCAGACGGGCGACAAGGGCGCCGAGGCGACCACGCGGACCGTCGCCGCCGAGGGGCTCACCGTCCTCAAGACGCCGACGCTGCTGATGGCCACGTACGACGCGGAGAAAAAGGCCATCGCCCTCTACGTGGACGGCAAGAAGGCCGGCGAGACGCCGGTCCCGGAGATCTGGCAGGGCCCCGGCCCGATGCAGCTCGGCCGCTCCCGGCACCACAACATCTGGACGGGACCGTGGCAGGGCGGCCTGCACAACATCAAGGTGTACGACGCGGCCTTCACGCAGGAGCAGGCCGCCGGGTACAAGGAGGGCAAGCTCTCGCCGGCGCCGAAGCCGGCGCATGCCTGGCTGCTCACCTGGCCCTGACCCGACCCGGACCTGACCGGCCGCGAACGGGTACGACGACGCCGACCGGCCCCGGGGGCCGGTCGGCGTCGTCGTGAAAAGGTCTCGCGCGGGTCGGTCGCGCGCCGGCTCTCAGGTCAGATGCTGACGCCGTTGGTGCGCAGGAAGGCCATCGGGTTGAGGGCGGAGCCGTAGTTCGGGGTGGTGCGGATCTCGAAGTGCAGGTGCGGGCCGCTGGAGTTGCCGGTGTTGCCCGACAGGCCGATGCGCTGCTTGACGGAGACCTTCTGGCCGATCTTGACCTGGATCTTCGACAGGTGCGCGTACTGCGAGTACGTGTTGTTCGCGTGCTTGATCACGATGGCGTTGCCGTACGCGGGGCCGTCGCCGCCGCCGTTCGGGCCGGCCTTGACGACGACGCCGCCGGCGGCGGCGTTGACCGGGGTGCCGACCGGGACGGCGAAGTCCTGGCCGGAGTGCTTGCGGGCCCACATGCTGCCGCCCTTGCCGAAGGTCGCGGACAGCGTGTACTTCTCCAGCGGCTTGTCCCAGAGACCGGCCTTCTTCTTCGCCGCGGCGGCGGCGTCGGTGGCGGCGGTGGCGGCGGCGGGAGCCGTCTGCGGGGCGTCGGCGAAGGCGGCGGTCGTCCCGGCCCCGAGAGCCAGCACCGCACCGAGGGTTGCGCCGACGGTGATACGGGTAGAACGGGTGATGACGCGCTTCGCGGACATAGAGCAGACCTCCGGGGCCGGGGACATGGGCGATCACACCCGTCTCGGGCATGAAGTGACCCGGCACGTTCAGCCATGTGCCGGGTTGGCTCATCTTTGGTAACCCGTATGTCCGGACATCCCCAAACGTCCCCCTTTACTACCCGGGCTCGTAGGAGCGCCGGGGTGACGTGGTCCGTTGACAGGATTCTCCGCGAACAAACCACCCTCAACGGCCCCCGCAAGGCTCTGTCGATCTACGAAACCCCCTCGTATGTCCGTTTTGTTCTGTGCGGCTTGTCACCGGCCTGTCCCAGAACCGACCGCTTCGGGCCCCCGTGAATGTGACCGGCGCTACGCTCCCGGCTCGTGGACGCATCAGTGGTGGGGATCCGGCTGGCTTCGGCTGTCGTGACGCCCCTGATCAAGAAGCTCTTACGGGCCGAGGGCGCGGGCGCGGGCCTGATCGACCGCCCGCAGCGCATCTCCTCCTACGTCTCCTGGCGCGAGAAACGCGGCCTCGACGCGGCGGATCTGCGCACACTGGCCGACCGCCTGGTGCGCGAAGCCCTGCGGGCCCCCGGCGAGCGGCCGCTCCCGCCCGGCGAGGAGGCCGGGGTGGCGGCGGCCCTCGCGGTGACCCTGCACGCGCTGGGCGACCTCACCCTCTCCGACGTGGAGGCCGTCCGCCTCGGCCCCGCGGCCTTCGCCCGCCGGCTCCGGGCCGCCGCACCGGCGACCGGGCTCTCCCGGGACGCCGGCCTCTTCCACGACCGCCTGGTCGACCTGGCCTGCCTGCACATCGTCAACTTGACCCGGCCCTGAAGGACCGGGCTTGGAGGTAGTGCCCAGCTGGATGCTGGGGTGGACTCCTCCGTCCAGACAC
>NZ_LBMK01000014.1 GCF_001005295.1 Streptomyces yangpuensis
CTGTTGAGTTCTCAAGGAACGGACGCTTCCTTTGTACTCACCCTCAGCAACATCTGCTGGGGCTTTCCTCCGGGCTTTCGTTCTACTGTCTTGCGTTTCCGACTCTATCAGACTCTTTCGTGTCCGATTTCCTCGGCGCTTTCCAGGCTTTCGCTTTCGCGTTTCCCTTTCCGGCGGTTCCGACTCTATCAGAAGTTCTCCACCGGATTTCTCCGGCTTCGATTCCCGAATGAAGAGTCGACTGTCCCCACTTGAATGTGAATCCTTGTGGGGGCTGCTGCCGAGCGCTTCAGCTCCAGGCAACTGTTCAACTCTACAACCGTGCCTGGGAGGAGTCAAAACGACCCTCCCCGCCCAGCTGCGGCCCAGTTCAAGCAGGGCCGGACCGGTGCCTGCTCCCCGCCCACCACCTGGTGGACCTTCCAACAGTCCTGCAGATCCGCGTCTACCCCACCGCTGGGGTGGCACGTCCGCGACGATCGAGGAACGGGTCTACGAGACACCCGCCTCGTCCGCAGGTGACGGATGTACCTACCGGAGGCGAAGGCCGACGGGGGTTGGCCTTCGCCTGGGCCGAAGATCACCACGCCGTCGCACTCCGAGCTCGGCCAGACCTTCGCCGTCCTCGCCCGAGCTCAGCAGATCACCGACCAGGTCCGATCCCTGCTGCACGAGTACTACCCGGTCGCCCTCGCGGCTTTCGAACCCTGGAAGAACGGCCTCTCACGCGTACGCAGCGACAAACCGTGCTCGCCCCTCCTGGTCCAGCTGGTGGCCGTCTGCCCCGAGGCAGTCGAGGAAGCACTGGCACGCCGGCTGCACAGCGCAACCTCTGCAACCGCATGATCTGCCAGCGCTCCACCCGATGAGGGGGCACGGCGGCCGCCCAATCAGCAGCCGCATCTCACCGGCAGCGGCCTTGTGCTGGTTGGAGCAGAGTTCTCCGAGCAGCGTGGGGTGGCGGGATGGCGGACCCGGTCCGGGTTCGCGGGCTGACAGGGCAAGAGGGCCAGAAACTCCAGCACATCGTTCGGCGGGGCAGCACGAGTTCGGTGCGGTTTCGGCGAGCGCTGCTGGCGTCGGCCGGTGGCAGCACGGTCCCGGTCATTGTCCGCCTGGTGCAGGCGGACAAGAACACCGTCCGCAACGTGATCCACAAGTTCAACGAGATCGGCCTCGCTGGGCGGAAGGCCGTCCCCGCCTTATCAACCGTGACGGCGAGGCTTCGTTGTCCCTACGGCCACCACCCGCCCGACCGTGCTGGGCAAGCCCTTCACCCGCTGGTCGATCCGCAAGCTCGCCGATCACTTACGCATGAACACTGCCCGGCCCGTCCGGATCGGCCGGGAGGCACTGCGGTGCGGTACCTACTGGCCCGCCGCAGGGCGCGCCGACCAGATGCGGGGAACCAACCGACGCCGCAAAGGCATCGACCACACCTGACACCTGGGCCGCCCTGAGATGTCGACGGTCACGCATTTCCCCACGATCTACATGATCGGCGTCACGTGATTCCCCACCCGCACGGTCACGCTTCCCCAGGGGGATGGCGGCTGCCAGTGGATGCCCAATGGCAGGACCCGAGCCCGTCTCGACCTGCTGTTCACATGAACGGCAGGTCGACCGGCGGCCATGGGTAGCCCAGTCGCTCGGCATCATGCGAGCCTCCCCAGACCTCGGCGGTGGCACGGGGATCGCCTGCGGTCAGCTGCGCTGCAAGGCGCTCGGCCTGGTCCGATGGGTCGTCTGCGGAGATCGGCAGAGTCATCCCGAACTGGATCCAGGGCAGATCCGTATCGGGCCCGTTAGGGGGGTGCATCAGGATGACGTGGATTTGGTCGGGTTGCTTGCGGGAGGCCCAGACGTCTTGCAACTCGCACTCCCACCGGAGGAGCCAGTCCCCGCGTCCCCTCAGCCCCGCCTCAAGCAGCCGCGCAACTGCTCCTGCCGGCCACTCCCAGCTGCGGTCCACTCCGGCTCGCAAGACTTCAGCCTCGTACTGAGCTGCGCTGAACCGAAGCTCCGGCAGGGCGACGTCCGGGTTGGCCATGTCGCGCCAACCCGCCCAGACAACATGATCCCCGTCACGCGTGACGGTCATGTACAGGGCACCGCAGCACTCCTCCGCGCCGCACCCGGACCAAGCGAGACGGACCTTGTGGGGCGTCGCGGTGGCATACAACGGCCCGTCCCGGTCCAACAGATACCGGGGGCCTACTCCCAGGTACCGGGAGCCTCCCACGCCGCCAGGGAGCACACCGGCCAGAAGGTCCCCGCCATTGACGATGGGGCGGACCTCCACGCCGCCCTCGTCGGGCGGTGGGCACACGATGCTCAGGCTGAGAAGGTCCGGTTGCATGGTCATCGGCCAATGGTCGTGGAGCCAGCCACAGCTGTCACGTGAGTTCGCGTGGCCCTGCCCGGGTCGGTAGTTCAGGCTGCTTCAGGCACGCCGGCCTCCGGCCACCCCTCCGGAACGTCGGGAGGACAGCCTGGGGAATTGCGCGATCGTAGCCCTGGGGAATTACGTGACCGGCCACATGAACGATCCGGGCGGCTCGCTCGGACGGCGCTCCCCTCTACGTGATCCTCGACAGGTGGGCGGGCGGGAGCGAGGTCGAACCGTGCTTCACCCCGACCTGCGCGTCCTGGGCCAACCCCATCGAGGCACAGTTCGGACCGCTACGGCAGTTCACCCTGGCCAACCCGCACCATCCCAACCACACCGTCCAGACCAGGGCCCTGCACGCCTACCTGGGCTGGCGCAACCAGAACGCCCGCCGCCGCGATTGTCCTCGCAGCCCAACCACGCGAACGTGCCCGCGCCCGCCTCAGCGAGAAGGAAATCGCTGAGGCGGGCGCCAGCTGAAGGCCGCGTGACCGTTCTGACGGCACCGGCAACACTGCGGATCGCCACGCCGACCCCGTCACGAAGTGCCTCTGTGACGGGCACCCCGGTCCTGGCAGCAGCCGAGGGCACCTGCCGGGCTGACCGGCACGCCGCCGGAGCCGTTGCAGAGGGGCTCCAGGCCAGGCCGGACCCGACCACGCGCTCGGACGCTCCCGAGGAGGCCGGTGAACGAAGGCACACCTCGCCAGCGACGGCCATGCACGCTCCCTGGCACCGCGCGCCCCCGCAGGCCAGGCGGGCGACGCCCCGGCCTTGGAGAGCGTCATGGCCAGCCCCCGTCTTCCGCGAAGCGGCCAGGGAAGACCGACCGAGGAGTCGACCCCCGATGCCGTCCGGGCGGACCGCGCGTACTCATCTCGCGCGATCCGAAGTCACCTCCCCCGACGTCAGCGAACTGCCACCCTGCGCGTTCGCAGGCCAGGAGCCCGTGCCGACGATGTGCGCCACGCGCCCGAACGCCTCAATGATGGGGACGGTGTCCTCATTCGGGTACTCGTCGTCCTGAGCGCTGTCGATCCTCGACGGAAGTGCCTCCCGCTCCACCGCGGACGACACATGGACAGGGCTGTCCTCATTGCCGTCAGATCTACCCACAGCTCGGGGACTCGCCCACGTCGCCGGACTGGGCCCGCGACGTCTTCACTCCTCTGACGGAGTTCTTCCGAGCCGCGGCCTCGGGCGGCCACGCCCTGGTGATCTGGCTGGACTGAGACGGAGCCTCCGGCCGCCGGAGGTCAGAGGTTGACGCGTTTGAGGTAGACCCGGCTGCGGTGCAGGATGGTCTGGTACCAGACCATGAGGTGTTCGTCCTCGTACGTACGGAGCCGCATCGGGTGGGGATCCTCGTAGAGGCTGCCGTCCTTGGGGTCGATGGCCATCGCGGCGAGGTCGACCAGGCCGTCCATGACGGCGCCGACCAGCTCCTGCTGGGCCGCGGGCATGTCGCCGAGCACCCACAGCCGGCTGAGGTCGCACTCCCAGGCCCAGCCGCTGTCGTTCTCCACGCCCTCGCCGCGCCGAGTCACTGACCGATCTCGCGCTGGGCCTCGGCCAGGATGCGGCTGCTGGTCTCCATGGCGGCGCGGAACTGTTCCTCTGTGGCGCCGGGATCGCCCGCGATCCGCTCGGCTTCGTGCAGCGCCGCCGAGCGGGCCGGCCAGCGGTGGATCGCCACGTGCGTGGCCCACTTGATCAGGAAGAACCGCAGCGGGTTGATGGCGCCCGTCTCCGCCGCACGGTCGAAGGCCTCGTTGCATTCCTTGTCGAGCACGGCCAGGTTGGCCATGTCGATCCGGCGTACGGCGTCCCGCAGGGCTTCCCGTGTCATCGCCGGCTGGGGGATGAGAGGCCCGCCGTCTTCCAACTGCTGTGCTGTCATCGTTTCCTCCAGGGGAACGCGGCCAGGATACCCAGCCGGGTCCCAGAACCTGGTGGTGAACGCAGAAAAGCCCCGCACCATGACGGTGCGGGGCTTTCCCACAATGATTGTTCGGCGGCGTCCTACTCTCCCACAGGGT